>NZ_AP027341.1:0-2370000 GCF_055393875.1 Sphingobium sp. TomTYG74
ATGAAGGGTTTCACGGCAGTGGCGGATAGTTTGAGCGTTCAGGCATCGCATGATCATGCGCGTCTGGAATCGGCGTGGGACGCGATCCGCGCCGGGCTTCGCCGCGACATCGGCCCGCGCATGTTCGATCAGTGGCTGAAGGCCGCTCGGCTGGGCGACTATTGCCCCGAATCCCAGACGCTGGACCTGTTGTTCGCCTCCGACTTCACGGCCAATTTCGTGTCCGGTCATTTTGGTGACCGGCTGTGCATGGCATGGCGCTGTGCTGGCGTGGGGGTCCGGGAGGTCCGGCTTCGCCGCGCGCCTAACTCCGTCGGCCCGCGCTTGCTTGAAGCCGCACCGGTGGAGGAGACCGCCGTTGTTGATCCGGTTTCCCTTGATGCCGCCCCCGCCTGCAATTTCCAGCCGCGCCACAGCTTTGCCGATTTCGTAACCGGCGAATCCAACCACCTCGCCTTTTCCGCGGCGCAGGCGATCGCGGCAGAAGCGCAGCCCCGCTTCAGCCCGCTGTTCATCCATGGCAGCACGGGACAGGGCAAGACTCACCTGCTCCACGCCATCGCCCAGCACTTCTCCACCCATTCACCGGCCGCGCCTGTGCTCTACATGTCGGCGGAGCGGTTCATGATGGAGTTCGTGAACGCGATGCGTGCGAACGAGACCATGATGTTCAAGGCTCGCCTGCGCGCCGCCCGCCTGCTGCTGATCGACGACATTCAGTTCATCGCTGGCAAGGGCTCGACGCAGGAGGAATTTCTCCACACTATCAATGACTTGATCGATTCCGGCGCCCGCATCGTCGTCACCGCCGACCGCGCCCCGCAACTGCTCGATTCGATCGACGCCCGCATCCTGTCCCGCCTCGCCGGAGGGCTGGTCGCCGACATCCGCCCGGCCGACCTTGACCTCCGCCTCTCCATCCTGGAAGCCAAACGCGCCATCGCCGGCGACCCGCCGGTCCCTGACGCGGTCGTCGATTTCCTGGCGCGTTCAATTCGCTCAAACATTCGTGAGTTAGAAGGCGCTTTCAACAAACTGATCGCCTACGGCCAACTCACCGGCCGCTCCGTCGATCTGGAATTTGCCCAGAGCATGCTCGCCGACGCCGTGCGCGCCAACGCCCGCCGCATCACGGTAGACGAGATCCAGAAGGTCTGCGCGGCCCACTACAAGATCGACGCTTCGGAAATGCGGTCCAAGCGCCGCGCTCGCGCTGTGGCGAGACCCCGTCAGGTGGCCATGTATCTCGCCAAGAAGATGACGCCCCGGTCGCTGCCCGAGATCGGACGCATCTTCGGTGGCCGCGATCATAGCACCGTCATCCACGCCGTGCGCACGATCGAGGAATTGCGGCAGACGAACGCTGACATCGACGCCGACGTCCGTACCCTCCTGCGCCAGCTGGAAAACTGACGCTGACAGCAATGGGGCGATGGATTAGGGTGCAGCGGTGATCCGATATATCGCCCTGCTGCTCGCCGCTCTACTTTCCTTCACGGCCGCCGCCGCTCAGGTTACGGCTTCTTCTCCTTCACAGGACGTGCAGGTCGCGATCGATACAAGTGCTGGCCGCATTATCGTCGCCGTCCATCTAGCGAAGGCGCCGATCACCGCGCGCAACTTCTTGCGCTATGTCGATCAGAAGCGGCTGGATGGCACCACATTCTACCGCGCTGTGGGGACAGCTGATTATGGTTTCGTCCAGGGCGGAACGCAGAATGATCCCGCGCGCACACTGCCACCCATCGCCCATGAACCCACCACGCAAACCGGGCTTACCCATGATGAAGGCGCGCTTTCCATGGCACGCTATGCGCCGGGAAGCGCCACCGGGGATTTCTTCATCGTCCTTGGCAAGATGCCCAGCATGGACGCGCAACCCGCCTCGCCGGGGGATAATCACGGCTTCGCTGTGTTTGCCCATGTGGCGGAGGGTATGGACGTGGTCCGCGCGATCCTGTCGGCACCAAAGTCGCCGACTGCGGGCGAGGGGGTTATGAAGGGGCAGATGCTTCAGCAACCCATAAGGATCACGACAGCCCGTCGGCTTCCCTGATCCCGCCGAGCAGAGGAATTCGGCGGTCTCCTACTCCGAGGAGAAGACCGTCGACGAGTGCTTCGGCTGAGATCAGCCCTTCCGTTCCGGCGGCAGGGTGATCTTTACATCCTCGCCATTCTGCCCTGGGAAGCCGATGAACATGGCGTCGATCAAATTGGGGACCAGATAGGTCAACCTGTTCGACAGGGACTGCGCGGAAGCCTTGCCCTCGAACAGCCGGCGGTTGTCAGCTGCCCGATCGATCTTCATGCTGAGGTCGCTGGTATATACGGTATAGCTGCTGACGTCGTTGTAGCCGGGGCCGAACAGCCACGGGTCATAGAAGCCGTAGCCCCAGGGCCTACCCCACCGGCCGCGCCAGCCCCAGCCGCCATAGAAATAGGGGTCGGGCGGGCCGAAGCCCGTAGAGCGCACCTTCTCACGCCCATTATCGACATGATAGGCGACGCGGACGATCAGGTCCGCACGGGCCGGATCAGATGCGGGAGTGTAGCCTGTCTGCGCCAGGCGTTGACCTACCATCCGTGCATATTGCGAAAATTCAAGGCCACCGGCGAGACTCGGGTCATCGGAAACGATGGTGAAGCTCTGCCCGGCTGGTGCAGGCAATTGCTGGAAGCGCGCGACATTCGCTTTGAAGGATGAAGCACAGCCAGAAAGGGCGATCAGCGCCAACGTCGGCGCCGCAACCATACCAATCTTTTTGATAAGTTTCATATTCCTGCGTCCCTAAGGCAGAGAGCCATTTCAACCTTGCGCCCGACAATAGCAGAACGCAACTGAACATCATTTGAACGCTCGAACAAGGCGGGCGGACGCAATAAATGTCAGCTATAGGCAGGACGCCACGGCGATCGTTATTCCGTCGAAGACGACGGGCAGCGTTTCAGCGCATCAGGCCCATCGCATCATAGGCCGCTCGCAGCGTGGGCTCAGCGGCGACTCGCGCCTTTGCGGCACCATTTTCCAATATGGCGTCGAGCGCCGCGTCATCCGTGCGTAGCTCAAGGAAACGCGTACGGATAGGCCGGAGGGTTTCAACCAGCAGTTCGCCCAAGGCGGGTTTGAAAGCCCCAAAACCCTTGCCCGCAAAATCGGCGCACACGGCGTCGGCCGTTCTTCCGGTCAAAGTCGCGTAGATGCCGATCAGATTATTCGCTTCCGGCCGACCCTGCAGACCCTCTGCCGTCTCGGGCAATGGTTCCGGATCAGTCTTGGCCTTCTTCACCTTCTGCATGATCGCGTCATCCTCATCGGTGAGGTTGATGCGGCTCATGTCCGACGGATCGGACTTCGACATCTTTGCAGTGCCATCGCGCAAGGACATGATGCGCGCCGACTCCTTGGGTATGATCGGATCAGGCAAGGTGAACAGTTCTACCCCGAAATCCGTGTTGAACTTTGTGGCGATGTCCCGGGCCAGTTCGAGATGCTGCTTCTGATCCTCGCCCACAGGCACATGCGTAGCATTGTAGACGAGTATGTCGGCTGCCTGGAGTACCGGATAGACGAACAGGCCGATCGAGGCGCCCTCGCGATCCTTGCCGACCTTATCCTTGAACTGCGTCATGCGGTTCAGCCAGCCGATCCGCGCCGTACCGTTCAGCAACCAGCATAGCTCCGCATGGGCGGGGACCCGCGCCTGGTTGAAAAGTACAGAGCGATCCGGATCAATCCCCGCAGCGACAAGCGCCGCCGCCATATCGCGGACATTACGGATGCGCTGCTCGCGCTCCTCATGCACGGTGATCGAATGCATGTCGGCCAGAAAGAAGAAGCATTGACTTGCCGCATCCATCTCGTCCTGCATCCGCACCCAATTGCGGATCGCGCCCAGATAATTACCCAGGTGCAGATTACCGGTCGGCTGGATGCCGGAAAGGACGCGCATTCTTCTATCCATTCTCTTGGGTTGTGGTTGAGCCCCGACGGCGCATGAGTGCCTTAAGGTCGGACACCCGATAGGCGCCCGTCAGGAAACAGGCTATCCCGTAAAGCGCTATCCCCGCGCCGACAAGCACGGCCAGCGCAAGATAACGCTGGATCATTGCGCCGGCCAACCACGGTTCAAGAAGGCTCTCACCCGCGATGAGCGCAGCGCCCATGACCAGGGCCGCCAGCGCTAGTCGAGGCAGCCGTCGGCGCAGTTGCGCGTCAGCGATGAAATGGCCGCGCTTTACCAGCGTTGCATAAAGCATGGCGACATTGACGGTCGAGGACATCGCAGTTGCCAGCGGCGGGCCTACATGCCCGAGCAGGGGAATTAGTGCGATATTGCCGATGATGTTGATGAGGATCGACAGCATCGCATAACGCACCGGGGTCTTGGTGTCGCCACGTGCATAATAGCCGGGCGTCAGAACCTTCACGAGCACATAGGAGGGGAGGCCGATCGAGAAGGCGGACAATGCCCAGCCACAGCGACGCGCATCCTCAACGGTGAAACGGCCATATTGAAAAAGGCCGCGAACGATCGGCTCGGCGACCGTGATGAAGGCGATCGTCGCTGGCAATGTGAGAAAGAGGGCCAGTTCGACGCCGCGATTTTGCGTTTCCATGGCCACCTGCTCCTGCCCCGTCGACAGAAGCCGGGAAATCGTCGGCAGCAATATGGTGCCGAGGCTGATTCCGATCAGTCCGAGCGGCAATTGGTTCAGCCGGTCGGCATAGTAAATATAGGTGATCGACCCGGAGGCTAGCAGCCAACCGGACAAGGCCGTGGAAATGAGCAGGTTGATCTGCGAAGCGCCAGCACCGGCGGCGGCTGGCACGATAAGACGCAGCAACTCACGCACATCGCCATCAAGGCGAGGGCGTTTGAGCTTCATCGAAACGCCCGCGCGACGGCAGGCCCAGATCAACCACAAGAGTTGGAGAGCTCCGCCCACGGTGACCGAAATGGCCTGGACCCGGGCCGTCTCATATTCGTCGGCACCGTGGAAAAGCCACAGCCCCGCGATCATGGCCACATTCAACAATATGGGCGCTGCGGCATTTACCCAGAATTTATCGAGCGAATTCAATATCCCGCCCAGCAACGAAGCAAGGCTGATCAGCGCGAGATAGGGTAGGGTGATGCGCGACAGCAGCACCGCAAAGGCGAATTGCTCGGGTGTCGGGTTTTGGCGTGAGAAACCGCCGGATAATAGCCAGGTGACCGGATATGCCGCAGCAATCAGGATGATGGTGAAAAAGATAAGCACCGGCAGCAGGACGGCCAGCGCACGTTCTGCGAAATGATAGCCGTCCGCGACACCGCCCGGCCCCGCAGCCTTGCGGTTGAACATCGGAATGAAGGCGGCGGAAAAAGCGCCCTCCGCAAACAGGGCGCGAAACATGTTCGGCAGACGGAAAGCTACGCCATTGAAGGCGTCCGACGCAAAGCCTGCACCGACGTAGCGCGCGGCCAATGAGTCACGGACCAGCGCTAGCACCCTGCTGGCGAGCGTCAGCCCGCCTACCGAGCCAAGCGCCTTGACCAACTTCATGGGGTTATCTCTCCCGCCGCGCGAGGTTGGGCTGGCCCGTTCTGCCGACGGCCGAAGCGCAGGGCAGTTCGCTTACTCCGCTTACCGCAAGCTTTGCGAGCCCAGCGGGAGCGGAGTGCGACCTCATATGTGCTTCAGGCGTGACCGGCCGGTTCGCCAGCGGTTTGGGCGATCGCCTGTGCCTGCTGCTCGTAAAGTCCACCGAAATCGATCGGGTCGAGCAACAGTGGCGGGAAACCGCCATCGCGGATCGCGTCAGCCAGTACGCGGCGAGCGAAGGGGAAGATCAGGCGCGGCGCTTCTGCCAGCATGAACGGCTGAAGCTGTTCGTCAGGCACATTGCGCATGCCGAAGAGCGCGGCGTACAACAGTTCGACCGCAAAAGCCGTGCCCTGCGGAGCGAGCGCCTTCACCTCGATTTTCAACGAAACTTCGGCGACTTCATCACCGACCTTGTCAGCCCCGATGTTGAACTGAACATCGATTTGCGGCTGGTCCGGCCACTGGTAGACGGCGGGCGAATTGGGGTTCTCGAACGAGAGATCCTTCACATATTGGCTGATGAGCGCGATCTGTGGGCTCGTGTCGGCGCCGTTACCCGCGCTGGTCTGGATCGTATCGGCTTCGTCGGCCATTTTAGTTCCCTGAATTTCCTGTTGGTCCGGGGGCAACAAGCCCCAAGACGTTGGCCCGTGCGCTTAGCAGGGGGCGCGGGGCAGGGCAATGCCGCCGCCAAAAGGCGCCATTTGAATATGGGCGGAAACATGCCTATGTTGATTGCGTTGTTGTATTCAGATCTAGTCTAAAGGGTTCTTTGCCCCGTGTATGTAATCGTGATCCTCGCCCTCATCGCCGGTTTTTTGGCGTTGCGGCTCTATTCCGTACTGGGAAAGCGGACGGGGCATGAGCAGGAACCTGCGTTGCGTCCGGCTGAGGAAAGGGCGAAGGTCACTGTCCTTCAGCCTCGCACGATGGCGGACATGACCGGTGATTCGGTGCGGTTGGCCGATGGCTTGATCGCCCAGGGTGGCGAAGCTGGCGTACGCGCATTGATCGCGGCCGACCGGAATTTCGATGTCCCGCAATTTGTCGAGGGTGCAAAAGCAGCCTACAAGATGGTTCTGGAGGCATTCTGGCGGGGCGATCGTTCGGAACTCGAATGGCTGTGCGATATCGATGTGCTGACGTCTTTCGAGGAATCCATCGCACAGCGTGAGGTTGCGGGCCATGTGCTCGACAACCGGCTTGTTCGAATCGAGAAGGCGCAGATTGTCGGCGCCAGCGTCGAGGGGCGCGTTGCGGAAGTTTCGCTTCGGTTCGAGGCCGATATCGCAGCGGTGACGAGGGACAAGGACGGCAATGTCGTCGCTGGTTCGCTGACCGATGCAGTGAGCACCAACGATATCTGGACATTCACGCGCGACTTGCGCAGCACCGATCCCAACTGGAAGCTTAGCGAAACCGACGAGGCCGCATGAACTTCAGGCAGCCGTGGGCAGCGCTGTCGGCTGCGCTGCTCTTGTCGGCATGCGCGGGCGGTGTCATCCCACCCGGAGCCACAGGTCCTGCCCCTTCAAGGCCAGTGCGCGGCCCGGAGACCTCGGCTCGTCCAATCCCCGCTACCGCGCGCCCAGCTTTGCCGTCCGCGACGCCGTCGACCCAAGCTGCCGACAATTTAACTGCGGTCGCCGCTGGAGTTATGCGTGGTCCCGACATCGCACCACTGATCGAAGCGGGAGAGCGTTCACGCAAGGCGCTGAAGGCATTTCGTCTTTCCTGCCCGTCGCTGATGAAGCGCATCGATCAGAGCGGCCTTACAAAAGGGTCGGATTGGAACAACGCCTGCGCTGCCGCGTCCAGTTGGCCTGAAGCGAGCGCCAACGAATTTTTTGCCCGTTATTTCGAGGCGGTGCAGGTCGGCCCCGGCGCAGCGTTCGTTACTGGATATTATGAGCCGGAAATCTCCGGATCGCGAACTGAACAAGCGGGCTACCAAGTCCCGATCTATCGCCGTCCCCCCGAGCTGATCGACGTCAATCTTGGCTTGTTCAGTGACAGCCTGAAGGGCAAGACCATCCGCGGCAAGGTGCAAGGGAGCAATTTTGTTCCGTTTGCCGAGCGCGCCCAAATCGTCGCCGGTTCCCTCGCGGGGCGTGGGCTTGAACTCGCGTGGGCGGCGGACCCAGTCGAATTCTTCTTCCTTCAGGTGCAGGGCAGTGGGCGTCTGCTGCTGCCCGGCGGCGATGTCATGCGGATCGGCTATGACGGGCAGAATGGCCGCGATTACACAGGCATCGGCAAGCTGATGAAGGATCGCGGACTGATCCAGGCGGGATCGATGCAGGATATCATGGCATGGTTGCGCGCCAACCCGGTGGAGGGGGCGCAGATCATGAATGAAAACAAGAGTTTCGTGTTTTTTCGCGAACTGACGGGGCCGGGGCCGATTGGCGCCATGGGGGTGCCGGTGACGGCTGAGGCGACCGTGGCGGCTGATCCGCGATATGTTCCACTGGGGGCGCCAGTGCTGCTTTCGCTTGATCGCGCGGAGCCCAATGGCGTCTGGATTGCCCAGGACACGGGCGGTGCCATCAAAGGCGCCAATCGGTTCGACAGCTTCTGGGGCGCAGGCAGTCGAGCGCGGTCGATCGCCGGGGGCATGTCGGCACGCGGTAGCGCGCTGATCCTGCTGCCCGTTGGATCGGCGGCGCGGTTGGCGTCACAATAATTGCTGCTGGCGATGGCCCGTCGGCATCTTTCCTCCGAGGAACAGGCGCTTTGGAGCGCTCTTACTCGATCCGTTCGCCCGCTACGGTCCGGTCGGCATAAAGTCGATATGGCTGAACCTGTTGCAACGGTGCCAGGCAGTCGAGCTTTGCCGCCTGTTCCTTCGCGGCCGATAGAAACCCGTCCATCCCGCTCCCCGACAGCTATTCTCGATACTGGGTGGGAGCGCCGCATCCGGGGCGGGACGCTGGTGCCGGACATGGCGATCGACCTTCACGGTCATACCCTGTCCAGCGCGCATGCAATGCTGAACCAGGCGCTGTCTTCCGCGCTCGCCCGTGGACTGCGCATCTTGCTGGTGATTACAGGGAAGCCTCCGAAAACGGCCGCTCCAAACCGCGAATCCCGGCGGGGCGCAATCCGGGGTGAGATCGGTCACTGGCTGGAGACCAGCCCCTTTGCCGACCGGATCGCGAGCGTTAGACAGGCCCACCCCCGCCATGGCGGGGACGGAGCTATCTATATCATATTGCGGCGCAAAAAATAGGCGCGCCCAGCTGGGTCACTGACCTTTTCTTAACCAGCGTCCTCCATAAGCGTCTCGATCCGTGGCTCATTAGCGAGCTACGCTCTGGGCAGGAGGCACATGCAGGGCGTGACATTGAAAAGCCGCGCCACTGCCTTCGCCTGCGCCGCGGGGGCGCTGGTGTTCATCCTGTCGCTTGTGCTCGGGCAGGACCAGGCTGACGACATCCTGGGCATCGGCAGATCGCTGATCGTGGCGATCCTGTGCGGCACATTGAGCTGGGCGTCGGCACGCCAGACAGTCGCCACGACTGCGAGCGCCATTGATGTCGCAACCGAAAGGCTGATCGCCGCTGCCCACGGCGACCTGCAATCGTCCGTACCGCCTGAGATCGCCGTCGAGTTGCCCGATCTGTCCGTAGCGATGACCAGCCTGTTCAGTCAGGTCCGCACCAATCTGGACCATGTCCAAACACTCGCATTGTTTGACCAGGTGACGGGCCTTGCCAACCGCACCAGCTTTTGCCGACAGGTTGAAAGGCTGCTTGCCGAGCGGGAAGAGACCTCTGCAGCGGCGCTGCTCTTCATCGACCTCGACGGCTTCAAGGGGGTGAATGACACGCTGGGCCATGCTGCGGGCGACCAGATCCTAGCCCGGGTTGCGGGCCGTCTTCGCGAAGTTGTCATGGCGCAGGTCAGTGCTGGCAATAGTGACGCCGTCATTGGCCGCCTCGCGGGTGACGAGTTCACGATGTTCTTCCCCAGCTTGCCCGGCCCCGACGCTGCGAACCGCATCGCGCGCGCCATTCAGTTCGCTCTGAGCGAGCGCTTTGATCTGGGCAGCCAGCATATAGAATTGGGCGCATCGATTGGCATCGCCTGCTACCCCGATCACGGCGATACCCTCTCTGCCCTGCTGCGATCCGCCGACATCGCCATGTATCATGCCAAGCATCGGGGACGGAACCGGGCCGAGATGTTCACCGCAGAACTGGCGCTGGAAGCCGCCGACCGCGCCGAGCTGGAGCGAGATCTGTTGCTGGCGTTGCAACGGGATGAGTTCATTCTGGAGTTCCAGCCGCAGGTGGAGGCTGTGAGTGGCCGGGTCGTCACGGCCGAAGCCTTGATCCGCTGGGCACATCCCGAACGTGACATGGTCATGCCAGGCTTCTTCGTACCTGTTGCGGAGGAAAGCGGCGCTATCGTGGCGTTGGGCGATTGGGTAATGAGCCGCGTTTGCGAAACGGCGGCGCGTTGGTCGAAGGCCGAGGTGGGGCAGCGCATCGCGGTCAACATCTCGTCAAGGGAACTGTCCCAGGCGGATTTCTTCCTGCGGCTGCGGCATGCCATGGCGGCGCATCAGACCCCGCCGCACATGTTGGAGCTGGAAATTTCCGAATCGCTGGCGATGGGAATGGACGATCGGGTGCGTGCGCAGTTGAAAGCGCTGCGTGAGGAAGGCGTGCGGATCGCCATCGATGATTTTGGCACTGGTTATTCCAACCTGTCCCGCCTGAAGGAACTGCCTGTCGATCGGATCAAGATCGATCGGAGTCTGGTGCGCGACATCGCCGTATCAGCCGAAGCACGTACCATTTGCAGTGCCGTTGTCGGCCTGATCCAGGGGCTGGGGATGGAGGTTGTGGTGGAGGGTGTCGAGTCGGAAGCGCAAATGGAAATGCTGCGCGTTATCGGCTGCACGCTGTTCCAGGGATATCATTTCGCCCGACCCACCAGCGAGCAGGATTATCTGGCCCGCTTTGCACCGAAGCAGTCCATCCAGCGCCGAATGGTTTGAAGGTCAGGCCGCTAGCGCCCGGCGGACAATAAGCGCGTAAATGCGCGTCAGATCTTGCAGGTCCTGCACGGCCACCGCCTCATCCAGCTTGTGCATCGTCGCATTATTCAGGCCGAATTCGACCACGGGGCAGAGGCGAGAGAGGAAACGGGCGTCCGAAGTGCCGCCAGTGGTTGAAAGTTCTGCTTCCACACCGGTCACCTCCCTGATCGCTCCTGCGACAAGGCTGGACAAGGCGCCGGGTTCGGTCAGGAATGGTTCGCCGCTGATCTTTGCGGTGACGGTGCCACCCTCCGCTGCGGCGATCGCGTTGATCCGTTCAATGAGCTGCGCGCCACTATGTCGATCATTGAAGCGGATGGAGATGCGTGCATTCGCTGTAGCTGGAATGACATTGGTCGCGGGGTTGCCGACTTCCAGGTCGGTGATCTCAATATTGCTTGGCTGAAACCAGTCGGTGCCTTCGTCCAGCACCACGGCATCTATGGCGGCAAGAATGCGAACGAGCCGTGGCACGGGATTGTCGGCCAGATGCGGATAGGCGACATGCCCCTGCACTCCGTCAACCCGGATCCACATGTTCACCGAACCGCGTCGGCCCACCTTGATGACGTCTCCGAGCCGCTGGGACGAGGTGGGTTCGCCAACCAGGCAGAGGTCTGGCCGCAGTCCATGCGCGGCCATGCGATCCATGAGCGCCAGCGTGCCGAAAACCGCAGGGCCTTCTTCGTCGCCAGTGATGATGAGGCTGACCGTACCCGGCAAATCTTCCGGAATGCTGGCGAGCGCGGCGACGAATGCAGCGATCGATCCCTTCATATCAACCGCGCCGCGACCGTAGAGCAGGTCGCCGCGAAGTTCGGGCGTGAAAGGGTCGCTTGTCCAGCCATCCCCAGGCGGCACGACGTCCAGATGCCCGGCAAAGGCGAAGTGCGGACCCGCCCCGGTCGTGCGCCACGCGAGCAGATTTTCGACCGGACCGTCGGGCTCCTCCCCGACAATGAAGCGGTCGACGGTAAAGCCGAGCGGAACCAGCATCGCTTCCAGGACGGCAAAAACCTCACCCCGCGCGGGCGTTACCGAAGGACATGCAATCAGCTTTCGTGCTATGTCCACTGTGTCGGCATTGGTGCTGGTCATGCTCATGGGGCTGCGTTAGCGAAAGCCGAGCGCCTTTGCCAGCGGAGGAAGAGATCATGCCCAAGATCGATCTTGCAGCCATAGAGCAGAACAACAGGACCGGTTATCCGGCACCCTATTCTGGGGCAGTCGATGGACGCTGGGTGCGAAAGCTCGGCCATGGTTGCGGGCTCGCCGATTTTGGCATCAGTCATGTGATATTGAAACCAGGTGCGGCTTCATCGCAGCGGCACTGGCATGAGGATGAGGATGAATTCGTCGTCATGCTGAGCGGGCAGGCAGTGTTGATCGAAGAAGAAGGCCGCTTTTCGATGCAGGCAGGTGACATGGCTGCTTTCCCCAAGGGAGAGCCGAATGGGCACCAGTTGATCAATGAAAGCGACGGCGATTGCGAGTTCCTGGCTTTCGGACGGGTGCCACAGGGGGACGCGCATTATCCTGACATTGATCTTCGATGGTCGATGGGAGGCTATCGGCGCAAGGACGGGAGCGCTTTTTGAACGGCTGTCCGGGCTTCGACAGGCGGATGATGCTGGCGGGCATGGGGACCGCCCTGCTGGCCGCCAAGGCGCCTGCTCCAACTCTCATCAAGCCGCCACGCTTGCGTCCGGGCGATGTTGTGGGACTTGTCGAGCCAGCGGGCTTTACGGATGACATGTTCGATCTGGCTGTCGTGCGGGAAACGATAGCGGCGATGGGGTTGAAGCCCAAGCCTGCCCGGCATCTGGTCGAACGACATGGCTATCTGGCGGGCAAGGACGAGGACCGGGCCGCCGACGTCAACGCGATGTTCGCTGATCCGAAGGTCCGGGGAGTCTTTGCTGTTCGCGGCGGATGGGGATGCGCGCGCATCCTGCCTCATCTGGATTTTGCAACGATTCGGGCGAACCCCAAGCTGCTAATCGGATTCAGCGATATTACCGCGCTCCATATGGCCTTTGCGGCACGGGCGGGTTTCACGACGATCCATGGACCCAATGCCGCAAGCAGTTGGCCGCAATTCAGTTGGGACGCCTTCCGCGCAATTGCCTTTGAAGGCGCCACACCGACCTTGATCAATCCGCAGCCCAAGGAGGACCGGCTGGTTCCATTAGGCGGGCGCATCCGGACCTTTGGCGCAGGGCGGGCCAGCGGGCGATTGCTGGGCGGTAACCTGACTGTGCTGGCGGCCATGATGGGCACGGGCTGGTTGCCCGACTTCGCGGGTGCCATCCTGTTTCTGGAGGATGTAGATGAGGCACCCTACCGGATCGACCGGATGCTGACCCAGCTGTCGCAGGCAGGCGTGCTGGGCAAGGTGGCGGGCGTGGTGTTTGGTCAGTGCACAAGCTGTGGCGCACGGGAGCCATCCTATGGCGGTTTCACCTTGTCGCAAGTGCTACAGCAGCATTTCAGCCCCCTTGGCGTTCCAGCGTTTCAAGGCGCTGCCATAGGTCATGTCGCGAGCCAGTTCAGCCTGCCATTGGGCGTGCGCGCTGAAATTGATGCTGATGTGGGGAGCATCCGTTTGCTGGAGGCGGCGGTTAACTGAGAATTTCAGTCCGTTTCGTCTGAGGGGCGGATGTAAGCTCCACGTCCATCAGGCGGGATCAGTTCGTTACCCCGGATGGTCAGTGTCAGCATATTGAAACCGGGCTGCGGCACGTCTTTCGTCGGTTCGGCTAGGAGCCGGACGGCGCCATCTACCTCCTGCCAGCGTCCTTCGGCGAAAAGATCAAGAGCGCCGTAGATGAGAGACCATTGAAACCGCCCATCCGGCCGGAGCATCAGTTCAGATCCGGTCTCCATGACGCCACGGAGATAATAATGGCCCGCACGCTGAGCGGGTGAAGGCTCTGCCAATGCTGGCGTAGCGAAGAAGGCCGCCAGCGGTAGGAAGGGTGCGATCAGCCGCATGCGGGCCAAGATAACAGATTTTGGCGACGAAAACCTGTCTTACGACTAGGCCCGGCTGAAGGGGAGTAGCTCTTCATAGACATGCAGCGGTGGCTTCCCCTCCACGCGTGCGCCTTTCCGCATCAGGAACGCATGACGGACGATTTCCGCCTGTTGTTCAAGTCCATATCGCCCGAAAGGCCGCCCCGGCATGATGTCGTACCCATAGCGGCAGAAGGGGTGGCGCATTAGTGGCAGAAACCATTTCCCGCCCCTTTGAGCCTGCCAGACATGGGTCATCTCATGGATGAAATGACCCTGCAAGTGCAGCCCCTGGTCGCAGAAATCCGCACAGAAGAGGCCGCTCTTGGGATTGAACCAAAGATGGCCGTCCGGTGACATGGTCACGCGGGCGGGCTGAAATGGCCACCATTTGCGGTTATGTGCCAGTACCCGATCATAGGCGATTGCGTCGCCGAACACTGATCGGGCGAGCGTGACTTCTCCCGAGGTCAGGGGTCGGCTGGTCAAAGCTTATTCGGTTCCCCCGGCTTTGGGAGCTGACGCTGCGGGTTTCTGGATCGCGGCATCGACCAGCAGGCGGTCGCCATTGGCGAGGAGGAAGGTCAGCGTCATCTTGCCCCGGCTGATAGCCGTATCATTGACTCCCCAGATCATCAGATGTTTGCCGCCCGGCGCGAAGGCGACTTTCGTCTTGGCGGGAATGTCGACTGAATCGACCTTCTGCATCATCATCATGCCGTCGTGATCCATGCTCTCATGCATCTCTACCTTGAGCGCGTAATCGGTGAGCACGTCGCGTAATTGCGTCGCTGCGTCACCGCCATGCACCACGAAATATCCAGCCGATGGCGTGTCCTTGTTGGGGCTAAGGCGCACCCACGCCTGGTCGATATAGGTCGGTGCAGGATCGCCGCATGCCGCAAGCGTGAAGGGGGCGGCGAGGGCAAGGAGGGTGAAGAATGCGCGCATCAGGAGGCTTTCGTGACTGTCTCGTTTCCGGTCGGTTGTTACGGTAATCGCTGCCACTTCTTGTGCCAAGAAAGATCGCGCCTATATCCCATCCGCAAACCGGCCTTGCCTTGGCGCTTTCGTGAGGTATGGGGCCGTCAACCGCTGAATGAAATTGGGGTTCAAAGAGGACAAGATGGGAAAAGTAATCGGCATTGACCTTGGCACCACCAACAGCTGCGTGGCTGTGATGGACGGCGGCAAGCCCAAGGTGATCGAAAATGCGGAAGGCGCGCGCACCACGCCGTCGATCGTGGCCTTCACCAAGGATGGCGAGCGCCTGATCGGCCAGCCCGCCAAGCGCCAGGCCGTCACCAATCCGGACAACACGATTTTCGCGGTGAAGCGCTTGATCGGCCGCCGCTTCGATGATCCGACCACCAAGAAGGACATGGAACTCGTCCCCTATCACATCGTGAAGGGCGGCAATGGCGACGCATGGGTCCAGGCGGGCGGCAAGGATTATTCGCCTTCACAGATTTCCGCCTTCACCCTGCAGAAGATGAAGGAAACGGCCGAAAGCTATCTGGGCGAGACGGTCACGCAGGCGGTCATCACCGTCCCTGCCTACTTCAACGACGCCCAGCGTCAGGCGACCAAGGACGCCGGTCAGATCGCGGGCCTTGAAGTGCTGCGCATCATCAACGAGCCGACCGCCGCTGCGCTGGCCTATGGGCTTGAGAAGCAGGACGGCAAGACCATCGCGGTCTATGACCTTGGTGGCGGCACCTTTGACATCTCGATTCTGGAGATCGGTGATGGCGTGTTCGAGGTGAAGTCCACCAACGGCGACACCTTCTTGGGCGGCGAAGATTTCGACGCCAAGCTGGTCGAATATCTGGCCGAAGGCTTCAAGAAGGATGAGGGCATCGACCTCACCAAGGACAAGCTGGCTCTCCAGCGTCTGAAGGAAGCAGCCGAAAAGGCGAAGATCGAACTGTCGTCCGCGCAGTCGACCGAAGTCAATCTGCCCTTCATCACCGCTGACCAGAACGGTCCCAAGCATCTGGTGAAGAACATCACCCGCGCCGATCTTGAGCGTCTGGTGACGGACCTCATCAAGCGGACCATGGAGCCTTGCAAGAAGGCTATGGCCGACGCTGGCATTTCCGCGAGCGAGATCAGCGAAGTCGTCCTCGTCGGCGGCATGACCCGCATGCCCAAGGTGCGCGAGGCCGTGAAGGAATTCTTCGGCAAGGAACCGCATACGGGCGTGAACCCGGATGAAGTCGTCGCGATGGGCGCTGCGATTCAGGCGGGCGTGCTGCAGGGTGACGTCAAGGACGTGCTGCTGCTCGACGTGACCCCGCTGTCGCTCGGCATCGAGACGCTGGGCGGCGTGTTCACCCGCATGATCGATCGCAACACCACCATTCCTGCCAAGAAGTCGCAGGTCTATTCGACCGCCGACGACAATCAGCAGGCGGTGACTATCCGCGTGTTCCAGGGCGAACGTGAAATGGCGGCGGACAACAAGCTGCTCGGCCAGTTCGACCTGGTCGGCATCCCGCCCGCGCCGCGCGGCGTGCCGCAGATCGAAGTCACCTTCGACATCGACGCCAACGGCCTCGTCAACGTCCATGCCAAGGACAAGGGCACCGGCAAGGAACAGCAGATCCGCATTCAGGCTTCGGGTGGTCTGTCCGACGCCGACATCGACCAGATGGTGAAGGACGCTGAACGCTTCGCCGAAGAGGACAAGAAGCGGCGTGAAGGCGCCGAGGCAAAGAACAATGCCGAAAGCCTGATCCACACCACCGAACAGCAGCTCAGCGAGCATGGTGACAAGGTGGACGCGGCCCTCAAGTCCGAGATCGAAACCGCGATCGCCGCGACCAAGTCCGCTGTCGAAGGCGGCGACGCCGAAGCGATGAAGGCCAAGGCGCAGGAACTCGCCCAGGTCGCGATGAAGCTCGGCCAGGCGATCTACGAGAAGGAACAGGCTCAGGCCTCGGCTCCGGGCGCTGAAGCTCCGAAGGCTGATGACGATGTCGTGGACGCCGAATTTTCGGAAGTAGACGACAACAAGGCATAAGGCCCGATGAAACGGTTCTCGACTTCGCTCGAACCGAACGGTTATGGTAGCCGTTCGTGCCGGGCGAAGCCGAGGGACGTGCGCGCGCCGGGGGCGAGATGAGTAGCGAATTGGACTATTACGAACTGCTCGAGGTCGAGCGCTCGGCTGATGCAGGCACGATCAAGAGCGCCTATCGCAAGCTGGCGATGAAATACCACCCGGACAAAACCGGGGGATGTACCGACGGCGAGGCGCGGTTCAAGGCGGTTTCCGAAGCCTATGAGTGCCTGAAAGATCCGCAGAAGCGCGCGGCCTATGACCGCTATGGCCATGCGGCCTATACCAACGCCCAAAATGGCGGCGGCGGCGGTGGCTTCAACGGGCGTGGCGGCGCGGGCGGCTTTTCCGACCTTGGCGATATTTTCGAGACGATCTTCGGCCAGAGCGGCTTTGGCGGCGGCGGCCGTCAGGCGCAGCGGCGCGGCGCCGACCTGCGCTACGACATGGAGATCACGCTCGACGAAGCCTATCACGGCAAGAAGACCGAGATCGAGATCGAAGTCTCCGCCTCCTGCGAAAGCTGCGACGGATCGGGTGCGCAGCCCGGCACCGGCGTCAAGACCTGCGGCACCTGCGGCGGCCACGGCCAGGTCCGCGCGCAACAGGGCTTTTTCGTCGTCGAACGCACCTGCCCCGGCTGTCATGGCGCGGGCCAGGTCATCGAAAGCCCCTGCCGCACCTGCCGCGGCGAAGGTCGCGTGGACAAGCCCAAGACGCTGTCGGTCAACATCCCGGCCGGCGTCGATGAAGGCACCCGCATCCGCCTCTCCGGCGAAGGCGAGGCTGGCGCGCGCGGCGCACCATCGGGCGACCTATACATCTTCCTACATGTGAAGCGGCATACCCTCTTCGAACGCGACGGCACGACGCTCTTCTGCCGCGCGCCGGTTAGCTTCACCACGGCGGCGCTCGGCGGCTGCATCGAAGTGCCCGGCCTCGACGGCCAGCGGCACGAGATCAAGATCCCGAGCGGCATCCAATCGGGCAAGCAGATCCGCCAGCGCGGCGCAGGCATGCCGGTGCTGAACGGCCGGGGACAGGGCGACCTTGTGATACAGGTCGATGTCGAAACCCCGACCCGCCTTTCCGCCAAGCAGAAGGAACTGCTCGAAGCCTTCCGCGACACGGAAACCGGCGAGGAATGCCCGCAATCCACCGGCTTCTTCAGCAAGCTCAAGGAATTGTGGGGCGACTAAGCGCGCCGTTCCAGACCTGATATCAGAAGGCCGGGCGCAGCATCATCTGCCCCGGCCTTTTTCCTATCGTCGCTGCGCCGCTATTTCCGCAGGTTTCGCAGGAAAAAGTCCGTCATCACATCCAGCGCTTCCTGCGCTTCAGGCAGATTCCGGTTCGCAAAGAAGCAATGGTCCAGACCGTCCCACACATGAAGGTCGGCATCGACCTTGGCCTTGATCAATTCGCGATGCGTGTTGACGGCAGCACTCACTTCGCCCGCGCGCATGGATGTCACCAATAAGGTGGCCGGGAAGAAGCGCAGCACGTCGCTCGACATCATCGGCGACATGAGCGGGTCCGACAGGTCGTGATCGCCATAGTAGAAGCGTTCATCGAGCGTGGCGGGCGTGGTCAAACCCTGCATCGGCTTGAACGAATACCAGCTGTCGCCTGCCCAGCGCGCGTCCGCCGACGCGCAGAATATGCCCGCCGCGCCGGGTGAGGGCAGTTTCACATGCTGGAACCAGGCGATGGCCTGGGCGGTGAGAAGCCCACCTGCGGAGCTGCCGAAAATGCCGATCTGTGAAGGCTTGCGTGTCTTGAGCAGTTCCCGATAGACCGCCGCGACGTCTTCGCTGGCTGCGGGGAAGACGACTTCCGGAGCCTGCCTGTAATCGATGGTCAGGATTTCGAATCCGGTGCGGCTGGCCAGCGGAATGGATTCCTGCAGCCCGCCTCCCGCTGCATTGGCCATGATGAAACCGCCGCCAGGCAGGTTGATCAGGATGTTGCCGCGCTTGCCGCCCGCACTCCGCTTGGCGGGCGTGACCAGATAGCCATGCACGCCGCCCATAGTGACTTCGCGATAGGTGACCTGATGCTGCTCCGCCAGCTTACGGATTGCCGCCGCTGCGCTGCGCGCCATCGTCTGCCGGGCGGCCGGGACGCGCCCCTTTTCGATCAGTTGGGTCAGCATGTCATTGGCGTCGAACGGGCGGCGGGGCAGGGACTTCCGCGCTTCGTCGCTCAGATAGACGGAGGGCGGAAATCGAAACGCTGGCACGTTCACCGTTCCGTCCGCTTCAATTGGATTTGGCTTGGACTGGGCGGAGGCCGGGCTGACGCCCTGCAGGGCGGCCAAGGCGAACAGGCCAACACTATAGATCAGGTGACGCATTACTATCCTCCCCCATAGGATCAGCGGATGATCGCCGCGATCGCTTCCCAGCCCACTAGCTGCGGATATCGTACGTTACGGTTCTATTTATCATGCGTCAACGAAGGATGATGCTTTCCTGGGGCGGTAAGCCACCAAGGGCGCACTTCCTCGTGAGCTGCCCTACATCAACTCCGTCCGAGCCTGTCAAAGCAGTTGTTGCGGTTGAGGGCTTGCTTCGACAGGCTCAGCGCGACCCAATGCAGACCATATACCGCCATAACCATACCACGGCAGGTAGCAGAAACCGCCGGACATCGGCCTCACCTCAAGCCGCCAGAAACATATCCGGATCGATCGCCATCAGGCTTTCCGCGCCACCCTCGATCTTCCGCCGCAGCGCGCCCGCATCCGGCATCACCCGCTCGGCAAAGATGCGCGCCGTGACCAGCTTCGCGTCCAGATAGCGCGCATTGCCTTCGCCCGCTTCCAGCAGCGCAGCAGCAGCCTTCGCCATGCGCAGCCACATGAGGCCCGTCGAAACGATACCGAGGATATGCATATAATGCACCGCGCCAGCCCCTGCATTATTGGGGTTCTGCATCGCATTCTGCATCAGCCACATGGTCGCGGCGCCCAACTGCCCGCTGGCCTTCTCCAGCGCTTCAGCCACGCCCGCCAGCTTCTCATTGCCCTTCGCCTCCGCGACCTCGTCCGCAACGATCTTCAGGAAAGCCTGCAAAGCCCGGCCGCCATTCATCGGCAGCTTGCGGCCGACCAGGTCCATCGCCTGCACGCCGTTGGTGCCTTCGTAGATCTGGGCGATGCGGGCGTCGCGCACATATTGCTCGACGCCATTTTCCCAGATGTAGCCATGACCGCCGAACACCTGCTGGCACATGACCGCAACGTCGAAACCTTTGTCGGTGCCATAGCCTTTCAGCACCGGGGTCAGCAGCTGGACGAGATCGTCGGCGGCCTGCCGTTCCTCCTCGCTCGCGGCGTGCTGCGCCAGATCGACCTGCAAGGCGCCCCACAGCATCAGCGCGCGCAGCCCCTCGGTCAGCGCCTTCGCCTCCATCAGCATGCGCCGCACATCGGGGTGGACGAACAGCGTATCGGCTTTTTCGTCTTTGTCTTGCGGGCCGGTCAGCGCGCGGCCTTGCCGCCGGTCGCGCGCATAATGGACTGCGTTCTGGAACGCGATTTCCGCTTGGCCGAGGCCCTGCATGCCGACCCACATGCGCGCCGCGTTCATCATGATGAACATGGCGGCGAGGCCCTTATTTTCCTCGCCCACAATCCATCCCTTGGCACCGTCATAATTCATGACGCAGGTCGCGTTGCCGTGAATGCCCATCTTATGTTCGAGCGAACCGCAGGACACCGCATTGCGCTCACCCAGCGACCCATCGTCCTTCACGATGAACTTGGGCACCACGAACAGCGATATGCCCCTGCTGCCTTCCGGCGCGTCCGGCGTCTTGGCGAGGACGAGGTGGATGATATTCTCGGTCAGGTCCTGCTCGCCTGACGAAATGAAGATTTTCGTGCCCGTGATGGCATAGCTGCCGTCATCCTGCTTCACCGCCTTGGTCTTGATCAGGCCAAGGTCCGTGCCGGCATGGGGCTCGGTCAGGTTCATCGTGCCGGTCCATTTGCCCGACACCATGTTGGGGATATATTTCTGCTTCTGTTCTTCGCTGCCCTTGGCGAGCAGGGCGGACACGGCCCCGCTGGTCAGGCCATGATACATTTCGAAGCTGTGATTGGCCGACAATACATATTCGCCGACAGCCGACGCGACGACATTGGGCAGGCCCTGTCCGCCATATTCGACCGGCGCGTGCAGCGTGGTCCAGCCGCCCCCGACATAGGTGTCGAACGCCTGTTTGAAGCCCGGTGGCGTCGTGACGCTGCCATCCGGGTTCCGAACGCACCCTTCCTTGTCGCCGACGGCATTCAGCGGAAAGAGTACTTCCTCAGCAATCTTCGCGCCCTCTGTCAGGATGGCATCCACCAAATCCGGCGTCGCGCTCTCAAAGCCGGGCAGATTGGTATAGCGATCAAGGCCCACCACATGGTCGAGTATGAAGCGCGTTTCGCGGATCGGGGCGGAATAGCTGGGCATCAATCTTCTCCGGTTATCTTTTCGTCGCGAATGTTCAGGGCTTGTCGAGAGCCGCGACAAAGCCGGAAAGTTCCGCGATGGCGGCATCTATGTCGCTTTTCTGGCGGGTGAGCAGTTCGATGCGCGCCTTGCATTTGGCGACTGTGACGCGTCGCTGCTCCTCATGCTCCTCATCCGCATCATAAAGGTCGATCATTTCGCGGATCTCGGCGAGGCTGAAGCCGACCCTTTTACCACGCAGGATCCACGCAAGTCGGGCTCGGTCACGGCGCGAATAGATGCGGGCGAGGCCATGGCGTTCCGGTGCGATCAGCCCTTCATCCTCATAGAAACGCAGGGCGCGGGCCGTGACGCCGAACTCGTCCGACAAGTCGGTGATGGTGTAGCTTTGTCGTTCTTTGTTGTCGGGCAATTCAATGCCCGCAATGCTGCTGCGCTGGTCCATGGCGTCTTAGCTAGGAAAGGTTGACGTTAACGTCAAGTATGATCTGGGTCAATTTGACCTGATGACAGAAGCACCGGGGGAGGTTAAGCGGCGCCTGATGACGGGGGCGATCAGACAATCGGAAGTCGCGCGGGGCTTGCTGGCCGCGTTGGCGCTGCTTGTCCTGGCCATCCAGTTGATTACGCCCGCCGGTTTTATGCCGGTTCGTACGGATTGGGGCGTGATGGTGACCCTCTGTACGGGGCAGGGCGCGGTCAGCGTCCTGGTCGATCGTGAACAGACCCCGGGGAAAGCGAATCATTCGCAGGATGACGGCGTCCCCGTTCAGCAACATTGCTCCTTTGCCGCCTCGGTTCAGCCGGTGGTTCCCCCGCTGATACTAGCCGATCTGCCACTGCCAGCGTGGCAAACTGTTTTCGGACCTATCGCATTCGCGCTCAAGACGGGGCTGATCGCCCGACTTGCCGCACCGCCCCCGCCATCATCCGGTCCCCCACTATCCTCCTGAAGCTGTCGTTAATGCTGCGCTGAGCGCGGCACGATTTTCTTGAGGATGAATTCATGTCTGCATTTACCGCCTTGCGCAGCGTGTCGCTGTGCGCCCTTGCCTGTTCGCTGCTTGCCACCCCTGCTTTCGCTGATGAAGCTGGCGATCAGGGTCGTATCATCGTTACCGCCAGTCCGACGGTAGAGGACGCCGCTACCCATATAAGCCGGACGGCGGGCGGCGCCGATGTCGTTGCTGCCAAGGATTTCGAAGACAAGCTGGCCGTATCGCTGCGCGACGCGCTGGCCTTCTCCGCAGGTGTCTACATGCAACCGCGCTTTGGTCAGGAGGTGCGCATTTCGATACGCGGTTCCGGACTGTCACGGAGCTTCCATATGCGGGGCCTCACGCTGTTACAGGATGGCATCCCGATCAACATGGCCGACGACAACGGAGACTTTCAGGAGCTGGATCCGCAGGTGTTCCAGCATCTGGAAGTCTATCGCGGCGGTAATGCGCTGCGATTTGGCGGATCGACATTGGGTGGCGCCATCAATGCGGTCACACCCACCGGACGGACGATGCCGGGCACGGAATTGCGCATAGATGGCGGCTCGTTCGATACGCTGCGTGCGAAGGCGGCCTATGGTTACGCCGATGCTCGTGGTGACGTCTGGGCAGCGATTACCGCCGACAGGTCCGATGGGGACCGCGATCATGGCGCGCGGCGCGCGCTGCGTTTCAACGGCAATGTTGGAATCAAGCTGAACGATCGGGTGGAAACCCGTTTCTATGTCAGCGCCCAGACGATCCGGCAGAAGCTGTCGGGAGCGCTGACCGAAGCGGATGCGCTGAATGATCCGGCAAAGGGCAATTTCGCAGGTGATCAGGCGCGCAACATCGATTCCATCCGGTTTCAAAACCGCACCACGGTTGAACTGGACGGCGGCCAACTTGCCTTTGGCGCATATTTCAATGCGAAGGCTTTGAACCATCCCATTTATCAGGTGGTCGATCAGAAATCAGAGGATCGTGGGCTGTTCGCCAGCTTTGACCTTTCGGGAGAGGTGCAAGGCCTCCCGGTCGAGCTGACCGTGGGGACGCAGGCACGCTTTGGCCATGGTGACTTCCGGCAGTTCGTTAATATCAACGGCAATTCGGGCGCTCTCACGTCCATTCAAAAGGCACGGGCGCGGACGATCAATAGCTATGCGGAGGCGAGGATCGCTCCGGTTCAGGGCTTATGGCTGATCGCAGGTGGCATCTATACGCATGGAGAGAGGCGGCTGGACAATCGCCTGCTGCCTTTACGCAGCGGCGAGGCGAAGTTCGATAGTTTCTCTCCTAAATTCGGGCTTCTGTATGCACCCTCTCAGGCGGTGCAGGTCTACGCAAATTACAGCCGGTCTGTGGAGTTGCCTGGCTTCATCGAACTGGGCCAGATTGCCGCTGGACCAAGTGGGCCGCTGCCCGGCTTCACGCCCCTTGATGCGCAGCGGGCCTGGACGGCGGAAATCGGTACGCGCGGCAGCGTTGGCCCAGCTCGATGGGACATAAGCTTCTATCGCGCGGACCTGAAAGGCGAGTTGCTGCAATATAGTGTCCAGCCGGGCGTCATTCCGGCGGCAACATTCAACGCGGGCCGGACACGGCACCAGGGCATCGAGGCCGCGCTGGACCTGACCCTCGCGCCGTGGGCGACGTTGCGGCAGGTCTACCAGTATAGCGACTTCCGTTTCCGGAATGACGCGCAGTTCGGCGATAACCGCCTACCCGTCGTGCCGCGCCACTTCTATCGCGCTGAAGTGAAACTGGGAACCGATCGCGCCAGCATCGCTCCGGCTGTGGAATGGGTGCCGCAGGGTGCCTGGGTCGATTATAACAATAGCAAGCGGGTTGATGACTATGCGACTTTCAGCCTCGGGGCGCAGGCGCAGTTGACGAAGGGCATCAGCCTGTTCGTCGATGCACGCAATCTGACGGGTAAGCGAGCGATAGGCGATATCGGAGCGCTCGTAAGCTACAAGCCGGATGATCCACTTACGCCGGGAAACCAGGCCAGTGCGGCCTTCTATCCCATCGAACGCCGGGCGGTCTACGCGGGCCTGCGCGCGCGTCTCTGAAAAGGCAGCGGCCTATCCTCATGAGGGGGTGGAGCGGGGCGGTAAATGGGGCTAGAGGCGGCGCCATGTTGCGTCTCTCCGGCCTCAAGCTGCCCCTCGACCACCCGGCCGATGCGATGCCTGCCGCCATTTGCGAGCGGCTGGGAATTGAGGCATCGGACCTCCTACGCCATGTAATCGTGCGCCGGGGCAATGATGCCCGGCGAAAGAGTGCAATCCAGCTGGTTTACACCGTCGATGTCGAGCTGGTGGACGAGGCTGCGGTGCTTGAACGGCTTGGGGGTGACCATGACGTTCGCCGCCGCCCGGACACCGACTACCGCTTTGTCACGCATGCGCCGCAAGGCTGGTCGGGGAAGCGCCCGGTCGTCGTGGGCGCAGGTCCATGTGGGCTTTTCGCGGGACTGATCCTTGCGCAGATGGGCTTCCGGCCCATAATCCTCGACCGTGGCAAGGTTGTGCGGGAGAGGACCAAGGATACCTGGGGCCTTTGGCGGCGAGCCGAACTGAATCCTGACAGCAATGTCCAGTTCGGGGAAGGTGGCGCGGGCACCTTTTCGGATGGCAAGCTTTATTGCCGTGTGAAGGACCCGCGTTTCCTGGGCCGCAAGGTGCTGGAGGAATTTGTCGCGGCGGGCGCGCCTGAAGACATATTGATCGAAGCGCATCCCCATATCGGGACGTTTCGCCTCGTCAGCATGGTCGAAAGCCTGCGCCGGCAGATCGAACAGCTGGGCGGCGAATATCGCTGGCAGCACAAGGTCGATGAACTGGAAATGGAGCGGCAAGGCGACGGAACGCAGCGCCTGCGCGGACTGCATCTTTCCGACGGCAGCTTTATAGAGGCCGACCATGTTGTGCTTGCCGTCGGACACAGCGCCCGCCCGACTTTCGAGATGTTGCACCGGCGCGGTGTTCATATCGAAGCCAAACCCTTTTCGATCGGGGTACGGATCGAGCATCCACAAAGCTGGATCGATCGAGCCCGCTACGGCAATTGCGCGGGTCACCCGGTACTTGGAGCGGCAGCCTACAGCCTTGCACATCATTGCGAGAATGGCCGCACCGTTTACAGCTTCTGCATGTGTCCGGGGGGGCGCGTGGTCGCTGCCACGTCTGAAGAAGGGCGTGTCGTCACCAACGGCATGAGCCAATATAGCCGTGCGGAATTCAACGCCAATTCAGGCCTGGTGGTTGGCATAGAGCCGGAGCGTGATTTCCCCGGAGGGCCTTTGGCGGGCATCAACCTTCAGCGGCATTGGGAAAGTCAGGCCTTTGTCGCGGGCGGCTCCTCCTATTGGGCGCCAGGCCAAAAGGTTGGCGATTTCATGGCGCGGCGTCCCTCCACGGCGCTGGGGGAGGTCGTTCCTTCCTACAAGCCGGGCGTCACCATGACCGATCTGTCCCTTTGCCTGCCTGACTTTGCGATCGACGCCTTTCGCGAGGCGCTGCCTGCATTTGGCCGACAGATTGCCAATTATGATCACCCCGATGCGGTCATGACTGGTGTCGAAACCCGAACCTCATCCCCCATCCGCATCACACGCGGCAAGGATTTTCAGAGCCTGAATGTGGCCGGACTTTACCCGGCTGGCGAAGGCGCAGGCTATGCAGGCGGCATATTGTCGGCGGCCATTGATGGCATCAAGGTTGGGGAAGCCGTCGGCCTGGCGATTTCCACCTGAGTCGTGCAGCGTTACCGTACGGGAAGCCCATCAAAATCCAATGAGGGTGGCGGTTTAACGCTGTCTTCTGGCAAGCTCAAACAAGTTAAGCGCGCAAGTTACTTTTGATCGATAAATTAAGCCCCGATGAAATAATTCTTATACCCATGACTTCATTGGCGATAATTTGTTACCCGGCCACGCGGCTTTGCAATATATAAGCAGCCGCTGCTCTCGGCTGGTCCGACGCTGCCGCAGCGGCCTTTCAGTAAAAAATTGCTAGAGAACCAGAGGAGGCCTCTATGTATGCCAAGCCTGTGATGGCGGCGCTTTGCGTCTGCTTGGCGGTGCCGATGGCGGCAGATGCCAGGCAGGGATCTGGGCAACTGACGGTGGTAGCACCCGATAAAAGCGCCATAAGCTATGAAAAGTGGACGGATCGGACAGCATCAAGATTGTCGCGGAGCATCCGTCAGGCAACGTCCCTTTATCGTGACGGAGGATCGATCGGATATTCCCGCGTGCAGTTCCGGCTGAGCGAACAGGGTCGGCCGGAAAATATTTCTCTGGCGGGCTCTTCGGCGTCGCGCAGTGTCGATCGCATATCGATGCGCGCTATCCGATCGATGGGATCGCTTCACCCCTTACCGCAGGAGGTGCGCCCTGGGTCGAAGTTCGAGGCATGGGTGATTGTGGCGAATGATGCGACGGAGAGGGACAATATGCTGAGTAGTTTGCGCGCTCAACACTTTGCGCAGGCGGCCGCCGATCGGCCGATCCTGCTAGCGGCGCGCTAGATAGTGAAAGAGGCGGCTCCAGGCGCGCGGCATGAAATGTACGTCTTGAGCAGCGTGACACTTACCGTCAAAGGCGGCGTTCCCCATGCCATGCGCCGCCTTCATTTTGATCTTCACAATGGCACCGGCTTTACCCGCGATCATCTCGATCCCGACCCGCTTTAACATTCATCCTCAAGGAAGGTGTTGATTTCATTCCAGTTAAGGTGTCGATTGGTGCCGTGATCATGAGCGGGACCTGAGGACCGATGCCAACGATGCAGGAGCGCCAGCCCGAGGGCACCGAGGCGGTGAAGCCTCCCATCCCGGCGGATGAGGCGGATCGATTGCGAGCACTGGAACATTATCGGCTTGGCGGCATCGGTCGGGAACGTCCGTTCGACCATATAACCCAGTTCGCAGCTGACCTGTTCGATGTGCCCATGTCGCTGGTGTCGATCGTGGGATCTGACACGCAATGTTTTCGCGGTGCGTGCGGCATCGATGAGACCCACACCTCGCGGGATGTCGCTTTTTGCGCCTTCGCGATCCTGCAACCCGAGGTCATGGTGGTGCCGGATGCGACGAAGGATCCGAGGTTTCGCGGCAACCCATTGGTCACGGGGCCGCCGCATGTCCGCTTCTACGCCGGTGCGCCCTTGCGGGTGGCCAATGGCCAGCCGCTCGGGACCTTGTGCATCATCGATTACGAGCCGCGTGATTTCAGCGAGGCGGATCGGCAGCGTCTAGCCCAGCTGGCACGAACGGTGATCGACCTCATAGAATTGCGGGTCGAAGGATTTGCGGCTGACGAACATCGACGCAAGCTTGATGACGAACGCCAGTTGCTGAAGCTGACGGTGGAGAATGTGAGCGGCGGCGTCGCGGTGGTAGATCGGGACCTGCGGCTGATGCTGTGGAATCAGGCCTTCGTCGATCTGTTTGACTATGCTCCCGATAGCGTGACGGGCGGAAGGGATGCGCGTGAACTTATCCGCCTGACCGCGCAACGCGGCGAACTGGGACCCGGCGACCCGGATCAGATCGTCGCGGGCTTTGTCGAGTCCATCCGCACGAGCGACAGTCGTCGGTTGGAGATTCAGCGCAGGGACGGTCGCATCATCGATATCCGCCGGGAATCGATCCGTGGTGGGCGGTTCATCATGACGGCGCGGGATGTGACGCAGGAGCGGCAGATCAGCCGCCTGAAGGACGAACTGGTATCGACCGTCAGTCACGAATTGCGTACGCCGTTGACCGCTATCTCCGGCGCATTGGGACTAATGGCGGGTGGCGCCGCTGGGGAGTTGCCTGACAGGGCCAAACAACTGGTCGCGATCGGCAGCAAGAATGCGGAGCGGCTGATTCATCTGGTCAATGACCTGCTCGACATGGACAAGCTTCAATCCGGGAAGCTGGTCTTTCATTTTGACGAGCGGGAATTGGGCTTGCTGCTGACCGAGGCCATCGAGCAGATTGGGCCATATGCGGAGCGTTTCGGCGTTAAGGTTGAATTCGACCGCCCGGGCGAAGCGGTCGTCGCGAAGGTTGATGGCAATCGCCTGTGTCAGGTGATGACCAACCTATTGTCCAACGCTTGCAAATTCTCGCCCTCGGGTGGGACCGTCCATGTCTGCCTTGAGCGGGCGGGGGATGTCGCGCGGATCAGCGTTGCTGACGAGGGGCCGGGGATTTCGCCGGAGTTTCGTGCGCGGCTGTTTAAGCGTTTCGAGCAGGAAGATGGTGCGCATCAGCATGGCCATGCGGGCACCGGCCTTGGCTTGGCGATCAGCAAGGGCATCGTAGAGGCGCATGGCGGAAGCATCGCGCTGGATTCGGCGGCGGAAACAGGGGCAACGTTTATTGTCGAATTGCCGCTGTGATGCCGAATTGACAGAAAGGCCCGAGTTGACCCGCATTCTTTATGTTGATGACGAGGCAGACCTGCGGGAGATCGCGGCCATGTCGCTTGAGCTGGACCTGGAGTTCGAGGTGCGAACGGCGGCCTCGGGTGCAGAAGCGCTGGAGCAGGCGAGGCAGTGGCAGCCTGCTCTCATCCTGCTTGATGTGATGATGCCGGGCATGGATGGGCCTGCGACTTTGGCGGCGTTGCAGGTTGAGCCCGCCACCGCGACAATTCCCGTCGCATTCATCACGGCCAAAACGCATCCACGGCACGTGACGAACCTCAAGGCGCTCGGTGCGCGGGCCGTGCTTGCCAAGCCGTTCGACCCGATGAGCCTTGCGGGGACCGTGCGGACATTGCTGGAGCCATGAGCGACGCCGAAGCGCAAATGCAGAAGTTGCGACAGCGCTTCCATGCGCGGGCCGCGTCCGATCGGAGTGCCATCATTTCGGCGCTTGAAGCCGGGGATCGCTCCCGCCTTTTGCATCTCGCCCATGGATTGGCGGGCGTGGCCGGGATTTTTGGCTATGCCGATATTGGCGGTCATGCGTCCGCGTTGGAGGAGGCTTTGGACGCGGGCGTTGGTGATGCGGCCGTAAAGGGACTTGGGCAGGCGCTGATAGAAGCGCTGGGGCGCGTTTAGGGTCGACTGATCCAGAAGGACTCAGGCAGGCTGCTGCGCTGTATCCGTATAGAAAAAGGGCGGCATCCGAAGACACCGCCCTTGTTCCAGCTGAGCTGGATCGGTGCTCCGCGCGAAGTGGAGCAAAACCGATTACTTGAGCTCGACAGTCGCGCCGGCTTCTTCCAGCTGCTTCTTGATCTTCTCGGCTTCGTCCTTGCTGGCGCCTTCCTTGACGGCCTTCGGCGCGCCTTCGACGAGCGCCTTGGCTTCGGTCAGACCCAGGCCGGTGATGGCGCGGACTTCCTTGATGACGTTGATCTTCTTGCCACCGTCGCCGGTCAGGATCACGTCGAATTCGGTCTGCTCTTCAGCAGCCGGAGCAGCGGCGCCAGCAGCCGGACCGGCTACAGCGACAGCAGCGGCGGCCGAAACGCCCCACTTTTCTTCCAGAGCCTTCGACAGCTCAGCGGCTTCGAGGACGGTGAGGGCCGAAAGCTGATCGACCAGTGCGTTGATGTCTGCCATGTTACTATATTCCCTTCTGGGCGGGGCATGAGCCCCTCAATTGAAAGTTGATAACCTGTCTTGTCGGTAGGACTGCGGCGATTAGGCCGCGTTCTTTTCCGCATAGGCGTTGAAGACCCGCGCGAGCTGCGCAGCCGGTGCCTGGGTGACGGTTGCAAGCTTGGTCGCGGGTGCAACGAGCAGCCCAACGATCTTCGCACGCAGTTCATCCAGCGACGGCATCGAGGCGAGCGCCTTGACGCCCTCCGCGTTCAGCAGCACTTCGCCCATTGCGCCGCCAACGATCTCAAGCTTGTCGTTGGTCTTGGCGAAATCGACTGCAACCTTGGCGGCTGCAACCGGATCGGCAGAGGAGGCGAGGCCAACCGGACCAGTCAGCAGGTCGCTGAGGTTGGTGTAGCTGGTGCCTTCAAAGGCGATCTTGGCGAGGCGGTTCTTCGTAACCTTGTAGGTGCCACCGGCTTCCCGCATCTTCTGACGCAGCTGGGTCGACTGGGCGACCGTCAGCCCGAGGTTGCGGGTCACGACGACCACGCCAACTTCTGCCAGATGTGCGTTCAGCGCGGAAACGACCTCAGCTTTCTGATTACGATCCATGCCATTCTCCACTTCATGTTCGCTGGCGAACCAGCAAACGACTAAAACCCGCGCGAACGCGGGGCACTTAAAGTCCGAAGGGGAGAGATCGACTGGCCCGTATCCCTTGAGGAGAACAGGCAGACCCGGACAGGGCACAAGGCCCGGCCGGTAAAGAGCTTTTCCCCGTCTAGGCCGGAAATTAAGAAGGGCAAATTCCCTTCACCGACTGTCTCGGACGGAAGACCCCGAAGGGTCTGCTGCGGGGCCCTCTACAGAATTGGAGGTTTCCTGTCACGCGAAAGTTGAAAGTGACGTAGGGACTGGCGGAAAAGCGCCATTTTTGTCCCGAAGTTCACACCATATGCGCGCGCGTGCCCGGGCGCGCGTGGGCGTCATGGGAAGCGGTTCGACGTTTCAAAGACGGCTGGGGGATAAGCGGGTTGGGCTGTGTAGGACAGCGGGAATGGGAGGTGTTGGGGGGAATAGGATGGTTTTTTTGTGGGGTGTGGTTTGGGGGATACAGGTGGGGATGGCTTGCGACTGATAGGAACATTCCCTCTCCCCTTCAGGGGAGAGGGTGCCGAGCGAAGCGATGGCGGGAGAGGGGCCATAAGGAGCTGCGGCTCGTCATTCCCCTCTCCCCGGCCTCGATGAGAGTCACGCGCCTCTCACCGACCCCTGAAGGAGAGAGGGAGAAGATCTGCGGTCAGCGCTTTTGCCCGAGATGCCAGCCTTTGTTGGCGTGCTGCTTAAGAATAAGATCTTGCGTTGCGCTAGCCCACCCCCCGGCCCCCTCCCGCTTGCGGGAGGGGGAGCAGGTACGCCTTCGCGGATTAAACCCGGTCGGCCTGTACTACCGCGTCCAATGCTCGCAATGCCGAGAGGATGCGGTTCAGGTGCTGGGCGTCGTTGACCTCCAGGTCGATAATGTCGGTGTGGAACGGCCCTTCGCGATTTACCAGCTGGAGGTTGAGAATGTTCGCCTTGGTCGCGCCGAATACGTTGGCGACGGCAGCGAGCGCGCCGGGCTGGTTCTTGACGATGACCTGGAGCCGCGCGGTGCCGCCCTTGGACTTGCTGTCCCAGCTGAGATCGACCCAATCGTCGTCCTGCCCGGCTTCGAGCGACCGGCAGTCAATGGTGTGAACCTCGATCGGTTCGCCCGTGCGGCGCACGCCGACGATGCGGTCGCCGGGTACGGGGTGGCAGCAGTCGCCCAGATTATAGGCGATGCCGGGTGTCAGGCCACGGATCGAGACGGGCGCGTGCTGGCGCGGATGGGCTTCCTCAATCCCGTCTACGCTGGTGGAGCCGGGGATAAGAGCCTCCATCACCTCTGAATCGAGCAGGCGATGGGTGGCGATGGCCACCATCAGAGACGCCCGGTCATCCAGCTTCAACCGCTTCAGGGCAGCCTTCAGCGCCTTGTCACCCAGTTCGCTCGCCAGTTCGGGCGAGAAGCGGCCGATGATTTCCTCATAGAGCTTCTCACCCAGCGCAACTTCTTCGCCGCGCTGTTTCTGCCGGATATAGCGACGGATGGCGGCGCGAGCCTTGCCGGTGATGGCGAAGGTCAGCCAGCCGGGTTGCGGTTCCTGCCCTTCCGATTTCAGGATTTCGACCTGATCGCCATTTTCAAGGCCGGTGCGCAAGGGCACGACGCGGCCGTTTACCTTGGCGCCGACCGTCTGGTTGCCGAGCGAGGTATGGACGGCATAGGCGAAGTCCACCGGCGTTGAACCTTTGGGCAACTGGTGCAGCTCGCCTTTGGGCGAGAAGGCGAAGATGCGGTCCTGATACATCGCCATGCGGGTATGTTCGAGCAGCTCGTCTGCATCCTGGCTCTGCTCCAGGATTTCGACGAGGTCGCGCAGCCATGCGGCATGATGGTCGGCCGCGTCGCCCTTCTGCTTGTAGGCCCAGTGCGCGGCCAGGCCGAGTTCGGCGTCGTTGTGCATGTCGCGGCTGCGGATTTGCACCTCGATCCGGGCGTTATCCTGGTGGATCACCGTGGTGTGCAACGAGCGGTAGCCGTTGCGCTTGGGCGTGGAGATGTAATCCTTGAACCGGCCCGGCACCATTTTGTAGGTCTGGTGGATGACGCCCAGCGCGCGGTAGCAATCCTCGGTCGTTTCGGTGATGACGCGGAAGGCCATGACGTCGGTCAGCTGTTCGAAGCTGATGTGCCTTTCCTGCATCTTCTTCCAGATGGAATAGGGATGTTTTTCGCGGCCCGACACGGTGACAGGCAGGTCCTTGCTGCCCAACAGCAGTTGCAGTTCGGCGCCGATGCGGTCGACCTTGTCATGGCCGCCTTCCTTCAACTGCTCCAGCCGCTTGGTGATGCTGTCATAGGCTTCGGGCTCAAGCTCGCGGAAGGCGAGCAGCTGCATTTCCCGCATGAAGTCGTACATGCCGATCCGCTCGGCGAGCGGGGCGTAGATGTCCATCGTCTCACGCGCGATGCGGCGGCGCTTGGTCTCATTCTTGATGAAGTGCAGCGTGCGCATATTGTGGAGGCGGTCGGCGAGCTTCACCAGCAGCACGCGGATGTCGTCCGACATGGCGAGCAGGAATTTGCGCAGATTTTCCGCCGCCCGCTCGTTTTCCGACATTGCCTCGATCTTCGACAGTTTGGTGACGCCATCGACCATCTTGGCGACGTCCTTGCCGAACGCGCTTTCGATCTCGTCATAGGTGACGAGCGTGTCCTCGATCGTATCGTGCAGCAGGGCCGTGACGATGGTCTGGTCGTCCAGACTGAAATCCGTCAAAATACCAGCGACTTCAATCGGATGGCTGAAATAGGGGTCGCCGCTGGCGCGCTTCTGGGACCCGTGTTTCTGGACGGAAAAGACATAGGCGCGGTTGATCATCGCCTCGTCCGCATCCGGATCGTAGCGCTTCACCCGCTCAACAAGTTCATATTGACGCAGCATCGTGACCCGATTGTCCGGGAAGCATCTTGCTGTGCAACAAAAAAATCCCATCTTTGGACAAAATGGCTGCTCTTTTGCATGGGCTGTGGCTTTGAGCTATCTAGACGGACGATGAAACATAATCTGGCGCAGGACCTGGAACAGTGCGCGCTTCCCAGCGCGCTGGAAGCGATGGGCGAGCGCTGGTCGTTTCTCATCTTGCGCGGCGCATTGTCGGGCATCCGGCATTTTGAAGATTTTCAGTCCTCGCTCGGCATTGCGCGCAACATCCTGGCGAACCGGCTGTCCCGGCTGGTCGAGAATGGGATCATGCTGCGCCAGCCCATGCAATGCGACCGGCGCAAGATCGAATATCGGTTGACGGAAAAAGGGCAGGAACTGGCCCCCGTCATGATCGCGCTGCGCCAATGGGGTGAGAAATGGGGATGCGGATCGCCGTCTTGTCAGGTGCTGGCGGACAAGCGCGATGGCCAGCCGATACGCCGGGTGACCATTCAGGCGCATGACGGCCGACCGCTGGAATTAAGGGACCTTGTCTGGCTATGCCCGGACGAGGTCACGCCGATGGATCAGGAAGCTGCTACGGCGGCGTAACTTGGGTGGCTTCACCCTGAACCTGAATTCGCCTAGGCTGGCGGCGATGTCTGTTCAACCTATTCAGCCTCAGCCCTTTTTCGCTGACAAGAACCGCGCTTTCTGGAACCTGCAATCCGTCGGATGGGCGGGAGCGTTCCTGCTGCGCGGGTCGTCCACCATCGCCAATGGGCAACCGCTTTCCAGCCTGATCCCGGTGATGATTTCCACCGTGTCGGGCTATTCGGTGACCCTGCTGATCGCGGTCATCTTCCGATTTCTGCAACGACAGCGGCCGATCATCACCTGGGGTGCGTCGATCGTGACCGTGGTAATGGCGGCGGGTCTGGTCGCCTTTATCGACGCCTGGGTTTTTTCGACCCAGAACCGGGCGAGCGAAACGGCGGGTCTGCAACTCTTCCTTGGCGCCTTTTATCTCAGCATAACGTTGCTGGGTGCCTGGTCGGCGCTTTACTACGCCATCAACTTCTACCTTCAGGTGGAGGAGCAGGCGGACCAGCTGCTGCATCTGGAAAATCAGGCGTCGAGCGCGCAACTGGCGATGCTGCGTTATCAGCTCAATCCGCATTTCCTGTTCAATACGCTGAACAGCATATCGACGCTGGTGCTTTTGAAGCAGACGGATCGCGCCAATGCGATGCTGTCACGCCTGTCGTCCTTTTTGCGCTATACACTGATTAATGAACCCACAGCGCAGGTGACGATCGAGCAGGAGGTGGAGACGCTCAAACTCTATCTGGAGATTGAGAAGATGCGGTTCGAGGACCGCTTGCGGCCGGTATTCAACATCGATCCGGCCGTCGCACAGTCACGATTGCCTTCCCTGCTGCTCCAGCCGCTAGTGGAAAATGCCATCAAATATGCGGTCACCCCCAAGGAAGAAGGCGCCGAAATCTCCATCACGGCGCAGCCTGCCGGTGAAAATGTCCGGATCGTCGTATCGGATAGCGGCCCGGGATTGAACGAGGGGTTCACTCGCCCGAACATCGCAATGAGCGAGGGGACAGGCGTTGGCCTGGCGAATATCCGCGATCGCCTGATTCAGGCGTTCGGGGAACGACAGAGCTTTGAAACGCGTTCCACGCCAAGCGGCTTTTCGGTCCATATCGAAATGCCGCTTAATCTGGATGAACCATCGAAAGTGGCCGCATGACCATCAGAACAATCCTCGTCGATGACGAAAGCCTGGCTATTCAAGGCCTCAAGCTCCGTCTGGAAGCGCATGAGGATGTCGAAATTGTTGAAACCTGCTCGAATGGCCGTGAAGCCATCCGCGCCATAAAGACGCATAAACCCGATCTTGTGTTCCTCGACATTCAGATGCCGGGATTCGATGGCTTTTCGGTCGTTCAGGGCCTGATGGAAGTCGAGCCGCCGCTGTTCATCTTCTGCACCGCCTATAGCGATCATGCGATTCGTGCCTTTGAGGCGCAGGCGGTGGATTATTTGATGAAGCCGGTGGATGAGGGTCGCCTTGCGGATGCGCTGGACCGGGTGCGCCAGCGCCTGTCGGAAAAGAAGCAGGTGCAGGAAGCGGAGAAGCTGCGCGAGGTGCTGGCCGAGGTCGCGCCCGATGCCATGAACGATTTCAACGCGGACGAAGAGGCGCCGTCTTCAAACCGGTTCGAGAAGCTCATCAACATCAAGGACCGGGGGCAGATTTTCCGCGTCGATGTGGACTCGATCGAGCGGATCGACGCTGCGGGCGACTATATGTGCATTTACACGGCGGATAATTCGCTCATCCTGCGCGAGACGATGAAGGATCTGGAGAAGCGGCTCGACCCGCGCAATTTCCAGCGGGTGCATCGGTCGACCATCGTGAACCTCAGCCAAGTGCGGCAGGTGAAGCCCCACACCAATGGCGAATGCTTCCTGGTGCTGGAATCAGGCGCTCAGGTGAAGGTCAGCCGGTCGTACAGGGATGTGGTGGCCCGCTTCGTCCATTGAGGGCGCGTCTAGCGGAATACCCATTGGCGGTTGAGGCCGAACACCACGGCTGGCGTCACGAATATCATGGCCGGGATGGGCGACCATTCCGGCCATTGCATATGGGTGACGCAAAGGAAGACCCAGAGGGCGTTCAAAGCATAGCTCAGCAGGGATACGGCCACGAATTTGACGCCGCGCGTCGCATGGTTTCCGTCGCTATCCTGATCGCGGAAGGTGAAGAGGCTGTGGGTGACATAGCCTATCATCACTGCCGCCACATAACCGGTCGTGTTGGCAAGCTGCGGGTGCCATCCGGCCAGAGCCGCGAGCGTCCAGTAGATGGTGGCCTGGCAGGCTGTGATGAAGAGGCCGCTGAGGCCATATCGCACGATCTGCCAGAACAGGGCCTGCCGTTCCGGCGTCAGACGTGACAGCAATTTCATGAAGGCCCCGTTGCGATTTGATGCGAACGCTCTAATCCACCGGCCATGAACTTGCAAAGCGGCTTCACCCTGCGGGAAAGATCCCGGCGTGCCCTGGTCTGGACGTCTGCACGGGCGCAGGTGCACTGGAAATGGCTGACCTTCCTCATCTGGGTCGCGGCCGTGACCTGGCTGCTCTATTCGCGCTGGCCCGCCATCCACTGGCTGACGCTCAACGATACCGACGACAATATGCGGTATTTGCAGGTCAAGGACTGGCTGGCGGGGCAGAGCTGGTACGATCTGAAGCAATATCGGCTGGACCCGCCTGCCGGGTTCAACATCCACTGGTCGCGGCTGGTCGATCTGCCGCTTGCTGCGCTGATGCTGTTCTTCCGCGCGTTTCTGGAGCAGGGGCTGGCGGATCGGCTGGCCTGCGCGATTGCGCCGATGATCCCGTTATTGCCGCTGATGCTGGGGCTGGGTTTCATTGCGCGCCGCCTCGCTGGCGGCAATGGCTGGATACTGGCCGCCCTGGCACCCTTCGCGGCGCAGATGGGCATCAGCATGTTCCTGCCGATGCGGATCGATCATCATGGGTGGCAGTTGGCGCTGACGGTACTGATGCTCGCGGGGCTGATCGACCGTAACTGGCTGCGCGGCGGCATCGTGGCGGGGGTGAGCAGCGCGCTGTCGATCACCATCGGCATGGAGATGATCGTCTATCTGGCGGCGGGCGGGGCGCTGATCGCGCTTCGTGGGGTATTCAAGGAAGGCGCGGCAAGGCGGATGCTGCCCTATGCGCTGAGCCTTGCCGGATCGGTTTCCATCCTTTTCCTGCTGTTTGCCAGCTACGCAAACCGGCAGATGGTTTGCGACGCCATCTCGCCCATCTGGGTTGCCATATTCGGCGCGGTTGGCGCGGGCATGACGCTGCTGGCACTGCTGCCACTACGCAGCTGGCAGGCCCGACTGGGCGCGGGCGTGCTGGTGGGGGGTGCCGTCGCGGCCTTTGCATGGCTCAGTTGGCCGCAATGCCTGACGGGCGCCTATCAGATTTCGCCGGAACTGGAGCGGCTGTGGCTCGCCAATATTCGTGAGGCCAAGCCGATCACGGTTCAAGCGTGGAGCCTGATCGTGCCGCTGATGGCCATTCCGGTTGCGGGGCTGTTCGGCCTGATCTGGGCGCTTTGGGAGTCGCGGCGCGACAGCGACCGGCTGTGGGCCTGGGCGACGGTCGGGCTGATGATGCTGTTCTCGACGGCGCTGCTGTTCTGGCAATTGCGGGCCGGACCAGCGGCGCAGCTGCTCGCTATCCCGGCGGCGGCATGGGCGGCGCATCGTGTGCTTCAGCTTGTCTTCTTTGGTAGGCCCCTCGCGCGGGTGTTCGGCATCATTGGAACCGCGCTGCTCGCCGTAGCAGCGTTCGCGACGCCGCTTTACCCGCAGATCAACCAGCTCTGGGCAGCAGCGACTGGCGAAAAGCCCAAAGTGCAGCGCCCAGCGGCGAAGGCTCGACTACAATCGATCAGCAAGGCCAATGGCCGCTGCCGATCGCTGCCAGCGCTGGAGGTGCTGAACCAGCTTCCTTCCGCTACCATTTTCACGATGGTGGACCTGGGGCCGCGCCTGATCGCGACCACGCATCATAGCGCGATCGCGGGTCCCTATCATCGCAACGGCAAGGTTATTCTGGACCTGCACCATGCGTTCGACGGATCGGCGGACGCATTCCGGCCGATCGCCGCGCGGCATCATGCGACCTACCTGCTGATCTGCCCCGGCTTTCCGGAAGGGACGGTTTACCAATCCCGCAGCCCGCGCGGCTTTTATGCGGGGTTAATGCGCGGCGAGGTTCCCGGCTGGCTGCGTCCCGTGGCGTTGAAGAGCGGCTTTGCCTTGCCCTACACCCTCTATCGCATCGATTATTCAGCGGCGGGCAGCGAAAAAGTCACGCAGCAGCGCTGACGCTTCCGCTTCGCCCAGTCCGCCATAGACTTCAGGGCGGTGCAGGCATTGCGGTTGCGTGAAAAGTCGAGGACCTTGCTCGATCGCGCCACCTTTGGGGTCAGCAGCGCCATAATAGAGCCGGGCGATGCGCGCGTGGGATATGGCGCCCGCGCACATCGGGCAGGGTTCCAGCGTTACCCAAAGATCGCAGCCGGTGAGGCGGAAATCGCCCAGCCGATCCGCCGCAGCCCGAAGCGCGACGATCTCAGCATGGGCGGTAGGATCGCAGTCGCGCCGGTTGCGATTTTCTCCTTCGCCGACGACCCGACCATCGAGAGTGACGACGGCACCGATCGGCACCTCGCCCGCAAGTTCGGCCGCGCGTGCGAGGTCGAGCGCGCGGCGCATGGGTTCGGGAAGTGGAAAGGGCGGTGCCATCCGCCAGCCCTTACAGCATAGCTATCGTCTATAAAATGATCAGGGCTTCTTCACATCGACGGTCGGCACTTCGACGGTTTCGTTCCGCGTGCCCACTTCGACCTTGGCCACGTCGGCCTGGAACTTTGGCATTTGCCCGCCTTCCACGGCGATTTTGGGCAGGCTGCCCTCCTGGGTCTTTTGCAGATCGATGAAGCCGGTCGCGATGCCAGCGGCCAGCACCAGCAAAACAATCACCAACAAGCCACCAATGAGTCGCATTGCTCCCTCCTTTCGTCTATCGGCTGCAAACGTCCGAGCCGTGGAAAGGGTTGCGAAAGCGATCCGATCTGGCCGGTGGGCGGGTTGACGGCTTTCCGGAATCCCGCTACTGGCGCCGCTTTCCGAACGAACATGAACTACAAGGTTGATTGACTATGTCGCGCATTTGCGAGCTGACCGGCAAGGGTCGCCAGGTGGGTCACAATGTTTCCCACGCCAATAACAAGACGAAGCGCGTGTTCCTGCCCAACTTGCAGAATGTGTCGCTGATTTCCGAAACGCTGGAAACCACCGTCAAGCTGCGCGTGTCGACGCATGGCCTGCGTTCGGTTGAACATAATGGCGGGCTGGACAACTGGCTGCTGAAGACCAACGACGACAAGCTGTCGCTGAAGGCGCGCCGTCTGAAGCGCGACATCGTCAAGAAGCAGGCTGCTCCGGCCGCCTGATTCGGTTCGATTCGTTTCGGCTTTAAGAAGCGGCCTGGCGACGGGCCGCTTTTTTGCGTGCCGGGAGGATGCGCTCGCGCGTCGTTCCTGCATGTGCGGCGCTGCCTGATGCGGCTTTTCTCTCAACGGGTCCGGCTCGCCCCGCGCAGCGCGAATTTCAGCAGCAGGGTGCGCTGGAAAAATTCATGATTATCGTCTGACACGATCCAGACGATAGTGCGCCCGGTCTCACGCGTGATAGCCAGCCCTTCGAAGTTATCGGCCAGCAGGGGCGGAGCAAGACGGGCGATCGTGCGGGCGGTCAACCGATCGCCGGATTCCGGATGGGATGGCAGCTCTATGAGGGCCAGAGTGGCCGTGAACAGATCGCGCAGCGTCACGCGGCGATTGAGCACCAGAATGTGACGGTCATCCAGAGCGACGGCATCCGTCGGACGATAGCCCCGTGGCGCTACATAGCGAAGGTGTAGGGGTGATGCGGTGCTTTGCTCCGCCGGATCTCCGGCAAAGAGCAGCGTGTCATGGCTTCCATCCGCCGTCATTCCCATTTCCGCGATCACTAGGAAGCGCCCGTCAGGTAGGCGCGCCATGGATTCGATCGAGCCCGTTTCCGGCCAGGCTTCAATCTCCGGCCATGTGCGGCACGTTTCGACCCGCGAAAAGCCGGGGGCGTAGCGGCAGATGCGCTGAAGCATTTCGAAGCCGACCCAGTAGCGATCCGATTCCGGATCATGCGCCATCGCCTCTGAATCCCATGCCCACCACGGCTGCGATCCGTCCTGCGGCCTGATTGGCAAGGGAGCGATGAAGGGATGGCGGCGATCGCGTGCGGGATTGACCGCGAAACCCAGGAGAGTGCCGGAATCGCTCAGCGCCAGGACCTGTCCCTGCTGATCTACAAGCAGGGAAGAGATGCCGCCAAATCCATGGTGCGGGCTGCTGAGTTGCCAGCCTCCCAGACAATCGAGAGCGCCGACGCTGCGAACAGCTGGATCGGACGCGTTTAGTGGCAGGGCGCGCGTGGTAACGAGCAGCGGACCAGGCCCATATAGTTCAGGTTTGTTCTTGTGGGGCGCTGGCAAAAGCAGGATCGCAAGCAGCAGGACGATCAGAATACGGCGCATCGCCCCGCCATAGGCAATCCGGCCCGTCGGACCAACGGCTGATTACCCATATACGCTGTCCGCTTCCGGGACAGGGGCCAAGTTTTCCATTATGGTGAAGAGCGTTTCGGTCAGGTCTTGATGAGCGGCATCGGCTGGAGAGGGTGCTTTTCTATCTGAACGGTGGCTGACACGCCCATTCAGGCTTGGCTCAATGCGAATCGGCCAAAAGGGGTGCAATCGATGGGGCGGCGAAGGCGCGCCGGAGTCGGTAACGAGATGATTGAGGAGCACGCCATGAAAACCAAGTTTCTGATCAATATGGGGGCCGCGCTGGCAATGGGCGTTGCTTCCTTGGCCGTAACCGCAGCGCCTGCGCAGGCCCGTGACGGCTGGGGCCGTTATGATCGCGGCGACTATTATCGGGGCGATCGAGGCTATCGCGGATACCGGGGTGACTATTATCGCGGCTATCGTGGCGACCGCTATTATCGCGACAATTATTATCGCGGCTATCGCGGCGGCTATCGCTGCCGGGACAATGGCACGGGCGGCACGATCATAGGTGCAATCGCCGGTGGTCTGCTCGGCAATGAGATCGGCAAGGGTAGTGGCCGCTACGGGCGCCGGGGTGACGGCACCACGGGCGCGATTGTCGGCGCGGGCGTAGGTGCGCTGGCCGGACGGGCGATCGACCGGGACTGCTGATCGTCGCCTGATGTTGGATAGAGGAGGGCTGCCCCAAAAGGGCGGCCCTTTTCATTGAAATTACGCGGCCCAATAGAAAAGGGCCGCCCGTCGCCGGTGCGGCCCTGTTTCCAATATAATATCCCGAGAAGGGAATTACATCGCGTTCGCAACTGCGTTCGCGGCAGTGTTGCTGGCGTTCGAAGCAGCATTGGCGGCGTCCGAAGCAGCGTTCTCGGCAGCGTTCATGGCGTTGTCAGCAGCATTCGAAGCGTTCTCAGCAGCATTGGCCGAAGCATTGGCGGCATTGTCTTCGCCCTTCGAGCAAGCGGCGAGGCCGAGCGAAGCGGCGAGAACGAGCGAAAGAGCAATCGACTTGGACATGGGCAAACCCCTCTCAGAGATAAAAACGTCGCAGACCACTCTCGGAGAAAAGTTCACCCCCCATTGCGCCTGCGGGGCCGATTCGTAATGCCTTGGATCACTCAAGGCAATCCCCATAGTGCGACTCGCCAATTTCCGGGCTTCCACTTCTATGGCCTGTTTGGAAGGCCGCAGGCCCATTGACGTATATAAAGATTTCTTTATATGATGTGCCCATGCGCGCCGCACTCGACATCTTTCGCGCCCTTGGCGATCCGACGCGGCTGCGCATCATCTATCTTCTGCGCGCCATGGAGCTTGCGGTCGGTGAAATCGCGCAGGTCGTGGGGCAGAGCCAGCCGCGCGTATCCCGCCATGTCCGTATCCTTGCGGAGGCGGGTCTGGTCGAACGGCGCAAGGAAGGCAATTGGGTTTTCCTGCGACTGGTCAGGGGTGAAGCCATGGCGCCTTTCCTGACGCTGTTCGATCAGCTGGTGCCGTCGGAAAGCGAGGATTTGTGGCAGAAGGCCGACCTTGCCCGGCTGGCGGCGGTCCGTGCGGATCGGTCACGGGCAGCGGAAAGCTACTTTGCGGAACATGCCGAGGAATGGGACGCGATCCGGTCGCTGCATGTGCCCGATGTCGATGTCGAAACGGCCATGACCGCGCTCTTGGGTGCTGAAGCCATCGGCCATCTGCTCGATATCGGCACGGGTACGGGCAGGATGATCGAGCTGTTCGGGCGCTCGGCGGATCAGGTTACAGCGCTCGACCGCAGCCCCGATATGTTGCGGCTGGCGCGGGCCAAGCTGCCTGCCGATGCAGGTGACAAATATGCGTTGGTGCTGGGCGACTTCGGGGCTCTGCCGTTGGGGCCGGGCAGCGTGGACACCGTGGTTCTGCATCAGGTTCTGCATTATGCGCAGGCGCCCGAAGCGGTGATTGCGGAAGCGGCGCGCGTCACCGGGGCTGGCGGCCGGGTGCTGATCGCCGATTTCGCGGCGCATGAACGGGAAGAATTGCGGCTGCGCGATCAACATGCGCGGCTTGGCTTTTCGGACGAGCAGATCGAAAGCTGGTTTGCGGACGCAGGTTTGGAACTGGAACGGGTAGAGGTGCTGCCCGGCCAGGAATTGACGGTAGTATTATGGCTGGGGCGCCGCCGGGGCGCGCGGATCCTGCCTATCGAAGGACGACTTTCCCTATGACCCTTAGCTTTCCATCCGTCGAAGAAGCCGCGCGGGCTTGGCAAGCGCCGCTCTACGCCGATCTGGCAGGCGATCTGAATGTGAGCTTTGAATTCTTCCCCCCCAAGACGGAGAAGATGGAGGAGCAGCTCTGGTCGGCAATCGAGACTCTGACGCCGCTGGCGCCGAAGTTCGTGTCGGTGACCTATGGCGCTGGCGGATCTACGCGGGAGCGGACTCATAATACAGTGGCGCGGATCGCGAAGGAAACGCCCTTGTCGGCTGCTGCGCACCTGACCTGTGTTGCCGCGAGCAAGGCCGAGATCGACGAGGTGGCGGACGCCTATTGGGAGGCAGGCGTGCGGCATATTGTGGCGTTGCGCGGTGATCCGCCTGAAATGGGCGCGAAGTTCGAGCCGCATCCTGAAGGGTATAAGGGCGCGGCCGAGCTGGTCGAAGGCTTGCGCAAGCGTCACCCGTTCGAGATTTCGGTGGCCGCTTATCCCGAAACGCACCCGGATGCGTCCTGCGCCCAGAGCGATATCGATAACCTCAAGCGCAAGCTGGACGCGGGAGCCAGCCGAGCGATCACGCAATTCTTCTTCGAACCGGAAACCTTTTTCCGCTTTCGTGACACGGTGGCGGCTGCTGGCATTACGGCGGATATCATTCCGGGCATCATGCCGGTGAGCAATTTCGCGGCTGTCCAGCGCATGTCGGCCATGTGCAATACCGATGTGCCGGGATGGATGGGCAAGCTGTTCGAGGGGCTGGATGATTTGCCAGCGGCCCGGCAACTGGTGTCCGCGACGCTGGCGGCGGAATTGTGCCGCAAGCTCTATGCGGGCGGGGTGCGCGACTTTCATTTCTATACGCTCAACCGGGCGGAATTGAGCTATGCGATCTGCCATTTGTTGGGGCTGAGGCCGAAGGCGAAGGAGCTGAAGCCCGCGTAACTGGATATTCCCTCTCTCCTTCAGGGGAGAGGGAAGCGAGACTTGCCGAGCCGTAAGGCGAGGTTAGTCGCAGCGGGAGAGGGGCCGGGTGAGGCGACTTCTCCTGATATTCCCCTCTCCCCGACCCTCTCCCCTGAAGGGGAGAGGGAGAAGGATGCGAAAATGACTGCCGAAGAACAATTCCGTAAAGTGGCTGCTGAAAAGATCATGATATTCGACGGCGGCTATGGCACGTCGATCCAGAAGCACGGGCTGACCGAGGCGGATTATCGCGGGTCGCTCGATCTGGCGAAGGATCAGAAGGGCAATAACGACCTTCTGTGCCTGACGCGGCCTGACATCGTCGAAGGTATTCACACCGCCTATCTCGACGCGGGGGCGGACATGATCGAGACGAATACTTTCTCGTCCACCAAGATCGCGATGGCCGATTATGGCTGCGAGCATCTGGTGCGGGAGATCAACATCGCCGCCGCGCGGATTGCCCGGAAGGCATGCGAGGCAGCGACGGCGAAGGACGGGCGGCTGCGCTTCGTGGCGGGGTCGATCGGGCCGACGAACAAGACGCTGTCGATCTCTCCGGACGTCAATGATCCGGCCTATCGCGAGGTCGATTATGACACGCTGAAGGCCGACTATCGCGAGCAGTGCGATGCGCTGATCGAGGGCGGGGTGGATTTCCTGCTGGTCGAGACCTGCTTCGACACGCTGAACGCCAAGGCGGCGGGCATGGCGGCGCGGGAGGCCGAGGCGGCGGCGGGGCGGCCGGTGCCGTTGATGCTGAGCTTTACCATTACCGACATGTCGGGGCGGAATCTGTCTGGACATACGATCAACGCCTTCTGGTATTCTCTGCGGCATTTGAAGCCGCTGACCATCGGGGTGAACTGCGCCTTTGGGGCGGATTTGCTGCGGCCTTATCTGAGCGAATTGGCGAAGAATGCCGATACGCTGATTTTGGCCTATCCCAATGCGGGGCTGCCCAATGAGTTGGGGCAATATGACGAGTTGCCGGAGACGACCGCTTCGCTCATTCGCCAGTGGGTGGATGAGGGGCTGGTGAATATGGTTGGCGGCTGCTGTGGCACAACACCTGCGCATATTGGTGCGGTGGCGAAGGCGCTGGCGGGGCATAAGCCTCGGGTGGTGCCGGAATTGCCGGTAGTGACGCGGCTTGCCGGGCTGGAGCCCATGCACATCGCGGCGTAAAAAGATGTTCCCCCTCCCGCAGGCGGGAGGGGGTTAGGGGTGGGCCGGTCCAGGCGCCGCTCCAAGACAGCCCACCCCCGGCCCCTCCCGCTTGCGGGAGGGGGGAAGAGAATGAAATGACCCAGACCTCCACCGCCACCTTCGTCAACATCGGTGAGCGCACCAACGTCACCGGTTCGGCCAAGTTCAAGAAGCTGATCATGGCGGGCGACTATGCCGCTGCCATCGATATCGCCCGCGATCAGGTGGAAAATGGCGCGCAGATTGTCGATGTGAATATGGACGAGGGCTTGCTCGACGCCGTGGAGGCGATGACGACCTTCCTGAAACTCATGACTTCGGAGCCGGACATCAGCCGCGTTCCGGTGATGATCGACAGCTCCAAGTGGGAAGTCATCGAGGCGGGGCTGAAATGCGTTTCGGGCAAGCCGGTGGTGAACTCGATCAGCATGAAGGAGGGCGAGGAGGCTTTCCTCGACCACGCCCGCAAGTGCATGGCCTATGGCGCGGCGGTGGTCGTCATGGCTTTCGACGAGACGGGGCAGGCGGACACGCAGGCGCGCAAGGTCGAGATTTGCGAGCGCGCCTATAAGCTGTTGATGTCGATCGGCTTTCCGCCGGAGGACATCATCTTCGACCCTAACATTTTCGCGGTGGCGACGGGGATCGAGGAGCATAATAATTACGGCGTCGACTTTATCGAGGCCTGCCGCGAGATCAAGAAGCGCTGCCCGCATGTCCATATTTCGGGTGGGCTGTCGAACTTCAGCTTTTCCTTCCGCGGCAACGAGCCGGTGCGGCGGGCAATGCATTCGGTCTTCCTCTACCACGCCATCCCGGCTGGGCTGGACATGGCGATCGTCAATGCGGGGCAGCTCGACGTCTACGATGCGATCGACCCCGCGCTGCGCAAGGCATGCGAGGATGTGCTGCTGAACAGCGATCCCGAGGCGGGCGACCGGCTGGTGGAGCTTGCCGAAAGCTTCAAAGGCAAGGACGCGGCGTCCGAAAAGGCGGCCGAGGAATGGCGCGGCTGGCCGGTCGCCAAGCGGCTGGAACATGCGCTGGTCAAGGGCATCGACATGTATGTGGTCGAGGATACCGAGGAAGCCCGCCTGGCCGCCGTCAAGCCAATCGAGGTGATCGAAGGTCCGCTGATGGACGGCATGAATGTCGTGGGCGACCTGTTCGGCGCGGGCAAGATGTTCCTGCCGCAGGTCGTGAAGTCGGCGCGCGTGATGAAGAAGGCGGTGGCGCACCTCCTCCCCTTCATTGAAGCATCGAAGGAACCGGGCGCGAAGGGCAAGGGCCGGATCATCATGGCGACCGTCAAGGGCGACGTTCATGACATCGGCAAGAATATCGTCGGCGTCGTGCTCCAGTGCAACGGCTTTGAAGTCATCGACATGGGCGTGATGGTGCCGTGGCAGGACATCATCAAGGCCGCGAACGAGAATGACGCGGACATGATCGGGCTGTCTGGCCTCATCACCCCTTCGCTGGATGAGATGGTGACGGTGGCTCAGGAAATGCAGCGCGCCAACATGACCATGCCGCTGCTGATCGGCGGCGCGACCACCTCTCGCGTGCATACGGCACTCCGCATCGATCCCGCTTTTACCGGGCCGGTCGTCCATGTGCTGGATGCCAGCCGCGCGGTGGGCGTGGCGACGGCGCTCGTGTCCGAAACGCAAAAGGCCGACTTCGTCCAGAAGACCAAGGACGATTATGACCACGTCCGCAAGGCGCGCGAAGGCAAGGGGCAGAGCCAGCTGCTGTCGATCGAGGATGCCCGTGCCAACGCATTCGAGATGGATGAAACGCTGAAGGCGCCCCGTCCGCTGCTGCCCGGTATTCACAGCTTCCCTGATTGGGACCTAAAGGACCTGATCAACTATATCGACTGGACGCCTTTCTTCCGCGCGTGGGAACTGGCGGGCAATTATCCGGCGATCCTTGAGGACAAGGTCGTCGGCGAAAGCGCCACCAGCCTGTTCAACGATGCGCAGAAGATGCTGGACAAGATCGTCAGCGAGAAGTGGCTGACGGCGCGCGGGGTCGTGGGGCTGTGGCCGTGCCGTCGCGAGGGCGACGACATCATCGTCCATGTCGAGGATGAAAAGCATGTCACGCTGCCGATGCTGCGCCAGCAGATCGCCAAGCGCGAAGGTCGGGCGAACATGTGCCTTGCCGACTTCATCAGCCCCAATGGTGACTGGATGGGCGGCTTTGCCGTGTCGATTCACGGCATCGAGCCGCATCTGGCCCGCTTCAAGGCGGCTATCGATGACTATTCCGACATTCTTCTGAAGGCGCTGGCGGATCGCCTGGCGGAAGCCTTTGCCGAGCGGCTGCACCATTATGTGCGCACGGCGCTCTGGGGCTATGCCGAGGGCGAGCAGTTGACCAACGAGGCGCTGATCCGCGAGCAATATCGCGGCATTCGTCCGGCTCCGGGCTATCCGGCCTGCCCGGAGCACAGCCTGAAGCCGCTGCTGTTCGACATGCTGGACGCGCATCATGCGACGGGCATCACGTTGACGGAAAGCTTTGCCATGCTGCCGACCGCGGCGGTCAGCGGCTTTTACTTTGGTCACGCGCAGGCCGAATATTTCGGTGTGGCGCGTGTGGGCAGGGACCAGTTGGCGGATTATGCGCAACGGCGCGGGATCGACCTGGAAACAGCGGAGCGTTGGTTGCGGCCGAACCTGGATTGAGGGAGCGTCACCGTTTGACCCTATATGCCTCAAGATTGTTTCTGCTGACGGGGCTGATCGTCGCCGCAGCGGGTTGCGCGCATGATCGGGACAGCCGCCCCGATACTGCGATTCCTGTCGGGGCGTCTTATGTGGCGATGGGCAGTTCCTTTGCCGCAGGGCCGGGCATAGCGCCTTCTGCCGGCAGCAAGCCGGTCATGTGCGCGCGGTCGGCCAATAATTATGCTCAGCAGCTGGCGAAGCGCCGGGGGCTGCGGCTTGCCGATGTCAGTTGCAGTGGGGCGACGACACGCGGCGTGCTTGATGGGTGGGCGGGGATTGCGCCTCAGATCAATGCGCTGACGCGTGAGACGCGGCTGGTCACGATCACCATGGGCGGCAATGACGTGGGCTATATCGGCGGATTGATGGCGGCATCCTGTGCCCGAGCGAACGCGGCGAGCAGTGTCCGCTGTCCACCTGCGCTTCCAGCTACCGAGGAGAAATGGGCGGCGCTGGAGGCCGCGTTGCGCCGGATCGCGGCCGAGGTGCGGCAGCGTTCGCCCCAGGCACGGCTGGTGTGGGTCGACTATCCCGTCGTGTTGCCCGAGCGGGGCATCTGCCCGGCGACGCCGCTTACTGCCGAGCAGGCGGATGCGGCGCGTGTCATGGCGAAGCGACTGGCCGCGCTGACGGCGCGCGTGGCGAAGGAGACGGGCGGGTCGATCCTTGCCGCATCACGGCTGACGGCCGGGCATGACGCCTGCGCGCCCGATCCGTGGATGAACGGCTATCCGATACCCGGCAAAACGGTCGGCGCGCCTTATCATCCGACGCTGCCCGGCATGACGGCTATCGCCGACGCGCTCGACCGAATGCTGGACAAATAAGCCTGCGCTATCGCTTCTCGTGGTTCGCCGCGACGGCCTTTGCCACTGCCTGCATCAGTTGCCAGCGGACCGGGATGGGCTCGGTCGTGCTGCCGATCATCACCGCCACGGCATAGCTGGTGCCGTCGGGCGCAGTCATGATGCCGATGTCGTTATAGCCGGTGGAGCGAGCGCCCAGCTCCTGCCCGGTCCCGGTCTTGTGCAGATAATGCCAGCCGGCGGGGACGCCGCCCTTGATACGCTGCGGCCCGGTCTTGGCTTCGCTCATGATGGACATCAGCAATTGGGCCGAAGCGGGGGACAGCATGCTGCCTTCCTTGAGCTTGGCGAGCGCCTGCACGATCGAAGAGGGCGCGGCGCCATCGGGCGGGCTGGCGAGGTAATTGTCGAGCGCCTTCGCTCGTGCCGCCATCGGCAGCCTGGCGCGGGCCGCGTAGAAATTGCGGCCGATCGAATAATCCTGCCGCCATTCAAGGCCGGCGGTGGTGGCCTGCAGCAGCCGTTCGCCAGGCCCGAAGCGAACATCCTTTATGTAGCGCCGGGAAAGATAGGATCGCACAGCCTCCGGCCCGCCAACCGCGCGCAGCAAGGTGTCGTTCGCCGTATTGTCGCTTTGCATCATCGCCCGGCGCATCAGGTCGGAATAAGTCGTCGTCCAACCGCTATTCCCCACCAGCGCGGCGCTTGGCTGGTGGAACAGCGTCAGGTCTTTCCGCGTGATCGTCGCCGAATCAGACAGGCGAATCTTGCCGCGATCCACCGCGTCGAGGAACGTCATCGATACCCAGAGCTTCGACACGCTCTGCTGCGGGAAAAGCGAGTTGCCATTCCACGCTACGGTCCAGTCGCTGCCGATGCGGCGAACGGCGATGCCGACTTTCCCGTTGAAGCTCTGGCCCAGGTTACGAACGACGCTGACGAGAGCGGGGGGCGGCGTTTCGCGTTGATCGACGTCCAGCGCCTGGAAAGGCTTTGGCGGATTGGCGACAGGCTTGATGGGGAAGGTTGATGTCGTCGGTTGTACCCGCTGCGTGGCACGGGCCTGATGTTCAACAGGCGCGCTGACACAAGCCGAAAGCGCCGCCATCAACAACACAAGACGAACCGAACCGCCATAAGGACGCGCGTCGCGCCCGTCATTTCCATTCTTCATCTGCGTCCCCGCGCTCTCCCTACCTCTCTTGGTGGCGCGAGCCCTTCGGCTGACAAGGTTCATGCGACGAATGATTCCACAATTGCGATGTAAGGAGTCTGAACGGAATGCTTCTTGCGCTCAGTTAAGGTTAAGCCGTGGCCGGTGATGGAGGCGAGATGAACATAGAGGTTTTGGACCGGCGAACGCTCCTCATGGGTAGCGCGGCTGCGGCGGGCGCGATGATGTTCGGCAGTGCCGCCACGGCGGCGCCGTTCGCATCGCGCAGGATCGCCGTGACGGTTCGGGGCGCCGGACGCGACGTGATACTGATAGCAGGGCTGGCGAGCGGGCCGGGGCTGTGGAACGGCGTGATGGCGGCTTTGCCGGGCTATCGCTGGCACCTTGTCCATGTGCGTGGCTTTGCCGGATTGGCCGCCGATGCCAATGCCAGCGGACCTTTGATCCAGCCGCTGGCAGACGAGATTGCGCGCTACATCAGTGCGACCGGGCTGCGGCGGCCAGCGGTCGTGGGACATTCCATGGGCGGCACGCTGGCGATGATGCTGGGGCTGAAGGGCGTGGCTGGACGATTGATGGTGGTCGATATGCTGCCCGATGGCGCGGCCATGGTTGGCGGCACGGCGCGTGGCATGGGCTATCTGGCCGATCAACTTAGCCAATATTTCACGGGAACCAAGGCGGGGCGGAGCTACCTTGCGCAGATATTGGCGCAAGCTCCCGGTGCGAGGGGCAGTGACCCGGACGTCATTGCCAATGCTCTTCGCGACCTCGCCAATATCGACCTTGGTCCGCAGCTTGGCCGCATCAGCGTGCCCATGGACGTTGTTTATGCCACCGGGTCCGATGCTGCCCAAGCGGCGCAGATCGGTCGAAACTTTCGCGCGGCTTATGCGGCCAAGAAGGATTTGACGCTGACGCCCATCGGGCCGGGCGGCCATGTCATCATGGCGGATCAGCCCGCGCGGTTCAGCGTGGCGGTGAAGCAATTCCTGTCCAGTTGAGCCACCCACCGTCAGGGCGCGAGCACCGTGTCCACGGCTTCAGGCAGCATGTCGGGATAGTCGAGCGTGTAGTGCAGGCCCCGGCTTTCCTTGCGGCGGAGCGCCGAGCGCACGACCAGACGGGCGACTTCCAGCAGGTTGCGCAGTTCGATGAGGTCGGGTGTCACGCGGAAATGGCCGTAATATTCGTCCACTTCCTTGGCTAGCAGGTCGATGCGGTGCTGCGCGCGCTCCAGCCGCTTGGTGGTGCGGACGATGCCGACATAGTCCCACATGAAGCGGCGGATTTCCTTCCAGTTATGCTGGACGATGACCTCCTCGTCGCTGTTGGTGACGCGGCTTTCGTCCCATGGCCGGATTGGCGGGGGGGCGGGCAGATCGTCCCAATGGGCGCGGATGTGCCGGGCCGCCGTCTCGCCGAACACGAAACATTCGAGCAGCGAGTTGGAGGCCAGACGGTTGGCGCCGTGGAGGCCGCTTTCGGTGACTTCGCCCGCGGCATAGAGGCCGGGCATGTCGGTGCGGCCATCGAGGTCGATGATGACACCGCCGCAGGTATAATGCTGCGCCGGGACGACCGGGATCGGCTCCTTGGTGATGTCGATGTCGAGGTCCAGCAGTCGGGCGTAGATGGTCGGGAAGTGCTGCCTGACGAACTCGGGTTCCTTGTGGCTGATGTCGAGATGGACATAGTCGAGGCCGAGCCGCTTGATCTCATGGTCGATGGCGCGGGCGACGACATCGCGGGGGGCGAGCTCGGCGCGCGGGTCGAAGCGCGGCATGAAACGCTCGCCGCCGCCGGGGACGCCGGGGGGGAGCTTCAGATGCCCGCCTTCGCCGCGCACGGCTTCGGTGATGAGGAAATTCTTGACCTCCAGATTGTAGAGGCAGGTCGGGTGGAACTGGTTCATCTCCATATTGGAGACGCGGCAGCCCGCGCGCCAGGCCATGGCGATGCCGTCGCCAGTCGCGCCGCGCGGGGCGGTGGAGAAGAGATAGGTGCGGCCTGCGCCGCCGGTGCAGAGGATCGTTGCCTTGCCCAGCAGCGCATCGACATGCTTGGTCCGCTTGTTGAAGGCGTAGACGCCCCAGACATGGCCGTCGCCCGAATAGCGCTCGCCATGGCGGGAGGTGATGAGGTCGATCGCGACCATATCCTCCAGCAGGGTGATGTTGGGATTGGCGCGGGCGGCCTTGAGCAGCGCGACCTGTACGGCGTGGCCGGTGGCGTCGTCGACATGGACGATGCGGCGGTGGCTGTGGCCGCCTTCACGCGTCAGGTGCCAGCGTTCGCCGAACTCCTCGCCGCCGTTAAAGGGGACGCCGAGTTTCGCCAGCCTTTCGATGGCGGCGGGGGCTTCGGAGACGACCAGCTCCACCGTTTCGCGATTGTTGAGGCCTGCGCCCGCGACCATGGTGTCGTTGACATGGGCTTCGAAACTGTCGCCTGCGTCGAGGACGGCGGCGATGCCCCCTTGCGCCCAATTGGTCGAGCCGCTGTCGAGCGCGGCCTTGGCCAGGACGATGACCTTGCGGTCCTGTGCCAGGTTGATGGCGGCGGTGAGGCCTGCCGCGCCGGAGCCGATGATGACGACGTCGTGGGTGGTGGTGGGCATTCTATACCTTACTCCCCTCCCGCTAGCGGGAGGGGCTGGGGGTGGGCCTGCGCAAGCGTCGCCTGGATGTGCGAGACGACGCCTTCAAGATTTTTCATCACATCGGCATTTGAAAAGCGCAAGATTTGATAGCCTCGGGCGAGGCAGTAATCTTCTCGGTGCTGATCATAGGCTGCGCGGTGGTCATGACTTCCCCCATCGATCTCGATGATGAGGTTCAGTTCACGGCAGAGGAAATCGGCGAAGTAGGGACCTGTCGGCATCTGGCGGCTGAATTTGTGGCCGAGTTTGCGAGCGCGGAGTTGTTGCCACAGAAGGCGTTCGGGAGTCGGGGCGGTGTTTCTTAGCTGTTTCGCGCGCGCTGTGTTGCGCGGGGTGAAAGGTTGCGCTGGCCCACCCCCTAACCCCCTCCCGCTTGCGGGAGGGGAAACAGGCATGCCCCCTGTCACGCCGCTGCCGTCAGGTTGAGGAAGACATCTTCCAGATCGGGGTCCCTTGTGACCACATCCACGATGGAGAGCCCGCTCGCCTGGACGGCGCTCAGCACCTGCCCGGCGTTGGCGCGGTCCTTCATATACGTGATGGTGAGCGTTCTCGGGTCGGAGAGTTCGACTTTTTCGAAGCAGGGGGCGTCCGGCGCGACCGTGATGTCCCGATCGACCGTCACCTGCACGACCTTTTCCTGCGCCATCGCGATGAGTTCACGGGTCGGCTTGTCGGTGATCAATCGGCCATGGTTGATGATGCCGATGCGGTCGCACAGCTCTTCGGCTTCTTCGAGATAGTGCGTCGTAAGGACGATGGTGACGCCCTGCGCGTTGAGTTCGCGGACATAGGCCCAGAGTTGCTGGCGAAGCTGGACATCGACGCCTGCGGTCGGTTCGTCCAGCACGAGGATCGGCGGGCTGTGCACCATCGCCTTTGCCACCAGCAGGCGGCGCTTCATGCCGCCCGACAGGGTGCGGGCGTAGGCGTTGGCCTTGTCCTCCAGATGGACGGCGCGCAGCAGTTCCATCGAGCGGCGGCGTTCCTTGGGCACACCATAATAGCCCGCCTGATTCTCCAGCGTCTCGAAGGGCGTGAAGAAGGGATCGAAGACGATCTCCTGCGGGACGATGCCGATGCTGTTCTTGGCATTGCGGGGGTTCTGATCGATGTCGAAGCCCCAGATTTTCGCGGTGCCGCTCGTCTTGTTGACGAGGCCAGCCAGGATGTTGATCGTGGTCGACTTGCCCGCGCCGTTGGGGCCGAGCAGGCCGTAAATCTGGCCGCGCGGGATGGTGAGGCTGATATTGTCGAGCGCGCGCTTGCCGCCAGCATAGACTTTGGTGAGGTTGGTGATCTCGATCGCGGCTTGGGTCGTTTCGGTCATGGCTGATCTCTATGGGGATCGCGGGCGGGGAAGGAAAGAGGCTGGGCGGGGCGAAGTTCACACCGTCGTCGGGCGATTTGGGCGCAAGGCGACGGGATTGCGCCGGAAAGGCGACGGGAACGCGACAGGTGCGCGACAGGATCAGGCCGGTGCGCGGGAGCGGGTTTCCAAGGCGAAAGGATCGGCCATGCGGGTGGCGTGGATCTTGAGCGCGTCGGTCCAGCAGCGGTCGAAGGCGGTGTCGGCGAGGCGATGCCGCAGGCGGTGGGCGCTGGATCGCGACATGCCAACCGACCGCGCGGCATGGGAGACGTTGCCGGTTTCGAGCAGCGCGGTGAGGAAGAGGCGCTGCCGGGCCGGGGTCCAGCGGCCGTGGCTGGATTGCGGTGTCAGGTCTGGCGCGGCGGGTGGGGGAGGAAGAGGCTGGTCCATCCGACAGGATAGATCAGGGGAAATCCTATTTTGGAAGGGGCGGCTGACGCTCGCGGGTGACGAAGTCGGCGAGGGTGCGGGAGTAGAGTTGATGCTCTGCAATCAGGATGCGCGCGGCCAGACTGTCGGCGGTGTCGCCGGGGAGGATCGCGACCTCCGTTTGGGCGAGCACCGGGCCGTCGTCCAGTTCGCTGGTGACGACATGGACGGAGCAGCCTGCATGGCTATCGCCTGCGTCGAGCGCCTTTTGGTGGGTGTCGAGGCCCTTATATTTGGGGAGGAGGCTGGGGTGGATGTTGAGCATCCGGTTTTCCCAGCCCGCGACGAATTCCGGGGAGAGCAGGCGCATGTAACCGGCGAGCGCGACATATTCCGCGCCAGCCTTGCGCAGCTGCGCGTCGATGATCTGGTCGAATTCGGCGCGTTTCAGGCCCTTGTGGCTTTGGGCGAAGGTGGGGATGCCTTCCGCTTGGGCGAGGGTGAGGCCAGCGGCTTGCGGGTCGTTGGCGGCGACGAGGACGATTTCATAGGGGCAGGAGGGATGCTTGGCGGCGTAGAGCAGCGCTGCCATGTTGGACCCTCGCCCGGAAATGAGAATGCCGACTTTGGCCTTTTGCATCGATTCCCCGTTCGGGCTGAGCTTGTCGAAGCCCCTCCCTTTCTTGAAGAGAAGTGAAGCCCTTCGACAAGCTCAGGGCGAACGGTTTTTCCTATCTTGGGCGTCTGATTACCCCAAATGCGTGGCGGTCCAGTCGGCCTTGGCGCTCCAGGTCTCCTGGCTTCCCTTCACGGTGCAGCCCTTGTCGCCCGCTTCGACCATGCCGACGCGGACGACGGTTTCGCCTGCGGCTTCGAGTTCGGCGGTAACGGCGTCCGCCGCGTCAGCGTCCACCGCCAGCACCATGCCGACGCCGCAGTTGAAGGTGCGGGCCATTTCTTCCGGTTCGATATGGCCTTGCGCTTGCAGGAACGCCATCAGGCGGGGCTGTTCCCAGCCGTCGGCGTCCACCACGGCATGGCAGCCTTCGGGCAGGACGCGGGGGATGTTTTCGAGTAGGCCGCCGCCGGTGATGTGGGCCAGCGCGTTGATCTTGCCGCCGCGCACCAGCGGCAGCAGCGGCTTCACATAGATGCGCGTCGGCGCCATCAGCGCGTCGATCAGCAGTATTTCATTGTCGAAGATCGCGGGGCGGTCGAGCTTCCAGCCCTTGTCCGCGGCGAGGCGGCGGACGAGCGAGAAGCCGTTGGAGTGGACGCCCGAGGAGGTGAGGCCAAGCAGGACGTCGCCTGCCTTCACCTTGTTGCCGGTGAGAGCCTTCGACCGTTCAACCGCGCCGACGCAGAAACCGGCGAGATCATAGTCGCCTGCCGCGTACATGCCCGGCATTTCGGCGGTTTCGCCACCGATGAGGGCGCAGCCCGCTTGCTTGCAGCCTTCGGCGATCCCCGCGATCACGCGTTCGGCGACGCCGCTCTCCAGCTTGCCGGTGGCGTAATAGTCGAGGAAGAAGAGCGGCTCCGCGCCCTGCACGATGAGGTCGTTGGCGCACATGGCGACGAGGTCGATGCCCACGCCGTCATGGCGGTCATGGTCGATCGCGAGCTTGAGCTTCGTGCCGACGCCGTCATTGGCCGCGACCAGCAGCGGGTCGTCATAGCCAGCGGCCTTCAGGTCGAAGAAACCGCCAAAGCCGCCCAGTTCAGCATCAGCGCCGGGGCGGCGGGTGGCCTTGGCCAAGGGGGCGATGGCGCGGACCAGTGCATTGCCTGCCGCGATATCGACGCCAGCCTTGGCGTAGCTGTAGGATTCGGTGTCGCTCATGCCCGCGCCCACTATAGCAATGATGCGGAAAACGGAACGGCAAATGGGTTGCCGCTTGGCAGATGGGGGAAATCTCGCCAAAAGGGCGCGCGTGAGCCTGTCCACTGCCTTCCAAAGCCAGATTTTCCGGCCTTCGTCGCTGATCCGCCGCTTGTCGCGGCCCGTCCAGATTCTGGGCGCGATCATGCTCGGCCTCGCTGCCGCCGCCTTGTTCGCGCAGATGGAGGGCGAACGCGGCGTGCCGCCGATCGCCAGCGGGGGCGATTATCAGGTTGGCGGCATCAAGGTCGATGTGCTGGGCAAGGACGCCAATAGCGCGCGCCTGGCGGGCTGGCGACTGGCGCAGCGGCAGGGTTGGCGGATGCTGTGGACGCGCACCCATGGCGCGGCAGGGGTGCCGAACCTCTCCGATTCGCAGCTGGAAGCGATGATATCCGGCATCGAGATCGAATATGAGCAGATCGGGCCGACGCGCTATGTCGCGACGCTGGGCATATTGTTCGACCGCGCGCGGACGGGGCAGCTGCTGGGCGTATCGGGTCATGTCATGCGTTCGCCGCCGCTGCTGGTGATTCCGGTGATGTGGGATGGCGGGTCCGCTGTTTCCTATGAGCGGATCAACGAATGGCAGAAGGCCTGGGCGCGGTTCCGCACCGGGGACAGCGCGATCGACTATGTGCGGGTGAGCGGATCGATCGCTGACCCGATCCTGCTGAATGCGGGTCAGGTGGGGCGGCGCGGGCGGCTGTGGTGGCGCGTGTTGCTGGACCAATATGGCGCGGCCGATGTGGTGGTGCCGATCGCGCGGCTTGCGCGCGAATATCCCGGTGGTCCGGTGAGGGGCACCTTCACGGCGCGCTATGGGCCGGACGATACGTTGATCGGCAGCTTTTCCCTGCGCGCGTCGGCCGAGAGCGCGATTCCGCAGATGCTGGATGAAGCGGCGCGGCGAATCGATCAGCTTTATACCGCCGCTCTTAATGACGGCCGTTTGCGGCCCGACCCGTCGTTGATCATTGAAGAGCCCGTCAATCCGGACGCGCTCGATATCGAAAATGCGACCGAGCTGCCGTTGGAGACGCTCGACACGCCGACGTCATCCGCGACCACCAGCAGCGTTTCGATCCAGTTCGACACGCCCGATGTAGGATCGGTGGCGCAGGGCGAGGCGGCGGTGCGGTCCATCCTGGGCGTCAGGTCGGCGGCGACCAGCAGCCTTGCGCTTGGCGGAACTTCGGTGATGCAGGTCAGCTTCGACGGTAGCGTCGATGCCTTACGCGCCGGGCTTCAGGCGCGGGGCTTTACCGTGTCCGGTTCCGGAAATGTGCTACGCATTCGGCGGGGCGGCGCGGCGCCTTCTGGAGCGGGAGCATCGGCGCCGCAATGAGCCAGATCAGCCTGCCGTTCGAATGGCCAGGGCAGGGGACGGATGAGGATTTCCTTGTCAGCGACGCCAATCAGGTGGCCGTCCGCCATTTGGAAAATTGGCGCGAATGGCCGCTGGCGATCAGCGTGTTGAGTGGTCCGGCCCGGTCTGGGCGATCGATGCTCGGCCGCCGTTTCGCCGCGATGAGCGGCGGCATGGCGATCGATGATGCGCAGGGGCAGGAAGACCGGCTGCTGTTCAACGCGTGGAATGATGCGCAGACGAGCGGCAAGCCGCTATTGCTGATCGGGGATAGTGCGCCGACGTTGTGGGGTGTGGCTCTGCCGGACCTGCGATCGCGCCTTGCCGCCGCGCCGCATGTCGCGATCGAAGAGCCTGACGAGCCGCTTGCCGGGGCGCTTGTCGAACGGGCGCTGGGCCGCGCGGGTTCGCGATATGCGCAGGATTTGCCGGAGTGGCTGCTGCGCCGAATCGAGCGCAGCTACGCCGCGATCGAGTCGGTGACGCGGCTGCTGAATGAGGCGGCATTGTCATCGGGACGTAAAATTTCTGTCGCTATGGCTAAAGAGAGTCTGCAAGCGGCTGGTTTCCTGCCTATAGTGGCGGACGATCCGCACCCCTCATCATAGTGAGAGAGACGTGGCCGAAGCTGATCCGTCCGCCAGCCTGACACTGCCCACCGACCGCTATTTCAACCGGGAGCTGTCCTGGTTGGCGTTCAACCAGCGCGTGCTGGAAGAGGCGATGAACCGCGCGCATCCGCTGCTGGAGCGGCTGCGCTTTCTGTCGATTTCCGGCGCGAACCTGGATGAATTTTTCAGCGTGCGCGTGGCGGGGCTGAAAGGCCAGCAGTTGCAGGATGTCGACATGCGGTCGGCCGATGGGCTGACCCCGGCGCAGCAGCTTACCGCGATCACCGATGAAACCGCGCGGCTGATGACGGCGCAGCAGAAGGTCTGGGGCGCGCTGCATGGTGAGCTGACGCGGGTCGGGATCGAGGTTATCGGCCCGTCGAGCCCGCTCGATCCGTCATGCGAGACATGGCTGCGGGAGCATTTCCTGGGCCAGATCTTCCCGATCCTGACGCCGCAGGCGCTGGACCCGGCGCATCCTTTCCCCTTCATCCCCAATCAGGGGCTGTCGATCGTCTTCGACCTCGAAAGGCTGTCGGACAAGCAGCCGATCCGCGAGCTGGTGATGATCCCGTCTTCGCTGGCCCGCTTCGTGCGTATGCCTGGCAATCCGGCGCGCTACATGGCGTTGGAGGCGGTGATCCGTCGTTTCTCGGGCGATCTCTTCCCCGGATACCGGGTGCGCAACAGCGGCGTGTTCCGAATCATCCGCGACAGCGACATCGAGATTGAGGAAGAAGCAGAGGATCTGGTCCGCTATTTCCGCAGCGCCATCAAGCGCCGCCGCCGGGGCCGCGTGATCCGCATGGAGATTGAGGAGCGCATTCCCGAGCCGGTCGAGGAAATGTTGCAGGACATGCTTCAGGGGCATGAGGCGATCATCGCCGAGGTCGAGGGCTTTGTCGGCATCGGCGACCTGAGCGGCATTGTCGAGGAGGACCGGCCGGACCTGAAGTTCGAGCCTTATGCGCCGCGTTTCCCTGAACGCATCCGCGAATATGGCGGGGATTGCTTTGCGGCGATCCGGGCGAAGGACATTGTCGTCCATCACCCTTATGAAGCGTTCGACGTGGTTGTTTCGTTCCTGAAACAAGCAGCGTCTGACCCGGATGTGGTGGCGATCAAGCAGACGCTGTATCGCGCGGGCAAACAGTCGGCGATCATCCGCGCGCTGATCGACGCGGCGGAGGCGGGCAAGTCGGTGACGGCGGTCGTTGAACTCAAGGCGCGGTTCGATGAAGAGCAGAACCTGATGTGGGCCGACGCGCTGGAGCGGGCTGGCGTGCAGGTGGTCTATGGCTTCATTGACTGGAAGACGCACGCCAAGGTGTCGATGGTGGTCCGGCGGGAGGGCGAGGCGTTTCGGACCTACTGCCATTTTGGCACCGGCAATTATCATCCGGTGACGGCGCGCATCTATACCGATTTGAGCTTCTTCACCGCCGATCCCGCTTATGGCCGCGATGCCGCCGCGCTGTTCAATTACATCACCGGTTATGTTGAGCCGCAGTCACTGGAGAAGCTGGTGATGAGCCCGCGCGACCTGCGCGATCGGCTCTGTCAGCTGATCGATGCGGAGATCGAGCATGTCCGCGCTGGCCGCCCCGGCGATATCTGGGCCAAGATGAACTCGCTGGTCGATCCGGCGATCATCGAGAAGCTGTATGCTGCCAGCAATGCGGGGGTTCAGATCGACCTGATCGTGCGCGGCATCTGTTGCCTGAGGCCGGGCGTGCCGGGCATGTCGGAAAATATCCGGGTGAAATCGGTCGTCGGCCGCTTTCTGGAACATAGCCGCATCACGGCGTTCGGCAATGGCAAGGCGCTGCCCAATAATGGCGCCAAGGTGTTCATCAGCTCGGCCGACTGGATGCCGAGGAACTTTGACCGGCGCGTGGAATTTCTGGCTCCTGTGGAGAACCCGACCGTTCACGACCAGATTTTGGACCAGGTGATGGTCGCGAACCTCATCGATACCGAACAGAGTTGGGAACTGGACAGCGACGGCCATTATGACCGGCTCGATCCGACCGACCGGCCCTTCAACCTGCATCGCTATTTCATGACCAACCCGTCGCTTTCGGGCCGGGGCGCGGCGCTGGATAGCGGGGCGGTGCCGACATTGCGCCTGCGCGGACGGGCCTGAACGGCCATGAATTCGATGCTGAGCCAGGTGCGCGCCATCGCCGAGACGATGGTGACATCACCCGCCCATGCCAAGGCGCGCACGGCGATCATCGACATCGGGTCCAACAGCGTTCGGCTGGTCGTCTATGACGGGCCGCGCCGCATCCCTTTCATCCTGTTCAATGAAAAGGTGATGGCGGGGCTGGGCGCGTCGCTTGGGCGAACGGGGCGGATCGAGCCGGAAGCCATGGAACGCGGATTGCGGGCCGTGGGGCGCTTTGCCCATCTGTGCCGCGAGATGGAGGTGCGGGACGTGCGCTGCGTCGCCACCGCCGCCGTGCGTGATGCCGCCAATGGCGATGAGTTTATCCGGCGCGCGCGGGACATGGGGCTGGAGGTCGAGCTGCTGTCGGGGGCGCAGGAGGCGGTGGCGGCGGCCTATGGCGTATTGTCGGGGATACCGGGCGCGGACGGCATTGTCGGCGATCTGGGCGGCGGTAGCCTGGAACTGGCGCGGGTGCGCGATGGCGCGGTGCATGAGACGATATCGCTGCCGCTGGGCGTGCTGCGCCTGCCGCAGATCCGGGCGAAGGGGCCGGGCGTGCTGGAGCGGCAAGTGAAGAAGATGCTGACGAAGGCGGGCTGGAATGCCGGGCCTGACCTGCCCTTTTATCTGGTGGGCGGGTCGTGGCGCGCGCTGGCCCGATTCGACATGCAGCTGACCAACTTCCCGCTGCCGGTGGTGCATCAATATGCGATGCCCGCCGCGCGCGCGGAGCAGCTGACGCGGATCGTGTCCCATGTGGGCCGGGCGCGGTTGAAGGATATTCCGTCGATCACCGGATCGCGCGTGCCGACTTTGCCCGATGCGGCGGCATTGTTGTCGGTGGTCGTCCGGCAGCTGAAGTCGAGTGAACTGGTCGTGTCGGCCTATGGCCTGCGCGAGGGGCTGCTGTTCGAAGATTTGCCCGCCGACATTCGCACCCATGACCCGTTGCTGGTCGCGGCGGAGGCGGAGGGCGAGGCGCAGGGGCGCTTTGCGGGCCATGGGGACATGATCGATCGCTGGATCGGGCCGCTGTTCCGCGACGATGAGCCGTCATGGCGGCGCATCCGCAGGGCGGCTTGCCTGCTGGCCGATGTCGGCTGGCGCGCCAATCCGGATTTCCGTGCGGAACGTGGGGTGGAAATTGCCCTGCACAGCAATTGGGTGGGCATCACCGCGCCCGAGCGGGCGATGCTGGCGCAGGCGTTGCATAGCAATTTTGGCGGCTCATCCGTGCCGCCTGCCGGGATTGTGGGGCTGGCTTCGGCGGCGGCGTTGAAGCGGGCGACTTTGTGGGGCTTGGCGATTCGGCTGGGGCAGCGGCTGTCGGGCGGGGTCGAGGGGCCGTTGCTGGCGTCCAAGCTGGAGATGGATGGCGATACGCTGGAGTTGCGGCTGAAGGGCGTGGATATGGATTTGTTCGGCGAGGCAGTCGAGCGACGACAGCGGCATCTGGCGCAAGCTATGGGGGTGAAATATCGGATGGCTTGGTGAGGGGGGCGAAGTCTCTCCCTCTCCCCTTTAGGGGAGAGGGTTGGGGAGAGGGGAATACGCTCTCGGCTTTACAGTCCCCTCTCCCGCCTTCGCTACGCTCGGCACCCTCTCCCCTGAAGGGAAGAGGGGATTATAGTCCTTCTGCACAAACTTGCCCCCGCATCCATAAGCCCCTATTGCGCGCGCCCATGAACAGCAAGCACGCCCCCGACCCCGCTCTCCTCGCCAAGGCCGAAACGCTCGTGGAGGCGCTGCCCTATATGCAGCGATATGCGGGGCAGACCTTCGTCGTGAAATATGGCGGCCACGCCATGGGCGACCCCGAAGCGGCGCGCGATTTCGCCGAGGATGTGGTGCTGATGAAGGCGGTCGGCATCAATGTCGTCGTCGTCCATGGCGGCGGGCCGCAGATCGGCGCGATGCTCAAGAAGCTGGGGGTCGAATCGCACTTTGTGAACGGCCTGCGTGTCACCGACAGGGAAACCGCGCAAATCGCCGAAATGGTGCTGGCGGGCTCCATCAACAAGGAGATTGTCGGCTGGATTTCCGGAGCTGGCGGCAAGGCTGTCGGCATTTCCGGCAAGGATGGCGGGCTCGTCCTGTGCGAGAAGGTTGGCGATACGCGCGCGCCCGATCCCAATTCGGGTATTGAGCGCAATGTCGATCTCGGCTTTGTCGGCGATCCGGTGAAGGTCGACCGGTCGATCCTCGACACGCTGACGCAGAGCGGCATCATTCCGGTCATCGCGCCGGTGGGCATTGGCGCTGACGGGCACACTTATAATGTGAACGCCGACACCATGGCGGGCGCGATCGCGGCGGAGCTTCAGGCTTCGCGCTTCTTCCTGCTGACCGATGTGGCGGGTGTGCTGGACAAGCAGGGGCAGTTGCTGACTGACCTCGACCCGGCGGCGATCAAGGTGCTGCAAGAGGATGGCACGATCAGCGGCGGGATGATCCCGAAGCTGGAAACCTGCGTGAAGGCGGTCGAGGGCGGCGTGGACGCTGCCGTCATCCTGGACGGACGGGTGCCGCATGCGATGCTGCTGGAGATTTTCACCAAGCGTGGTGCCGGTACTTTAGTGCGGCGGTGAGCCGGGGTTTTGGAAGCAGCGACCGTTCGCTTCGAGCGAAGTCGAGAAGCTGTATGCGCATCCGTATCTCGACTTCGCTCGATACGAACGGGGATGGGTTGCAAAATCCCAATCATCGGAAAGCACCTGCTCCCGGCTTGTCGCGGAGCCTCTCCCTCGGCTAGAGCAGCGGCAGTCAATTTGGAGACCGCATGGCCTACGCGCTCTATCAGATCATTGTCATCCTGCTCGATGTGCTGTGGTGGATCATCATCATCCAGGCGATCATGAGCTGGTTGATCGCCTTCAATGTCATCAACACGTCCAGCGACATCGTGCGCACGATCATCGTGGCGCTCGACCGGATGACGGCGCCGATCTACAATCCGATCCGACGGGTGATGCCTGACCTTGGCGCGCTCGACCTGTCGCCCATGGTCGTGCTGCTCGCCATCCTGATCATCCGACAGGCCATATTGCCGCCGCTCTTCGGGCTGGTGTGAGCGTCTGGAGGCAGGACGGAAACGACCTGCTGCTGTCTGTCCGGTTGACGCCGGGCGCGGCGCGTGAAGACATATGCGGGTGCTGGACGGATGAGAAGGGTGCTGAGTGGCTGGGCGCGCGCGTCCGCGCCGTCCCGGAAAAGGGCAGGGCGAACGTGGCGCTCATTGCGCTGCTCGCCAAGACACTGGACTGGCCGAGGAGCGCGATTTCGCTGGAATCGGGTGACAGCAACCGGCTAAAGCGGCTTCGTATCAAGGGCGGTGTCGACGCGCTGGCGCGCCTGTCCGCCATCATCAAGGAACGGGTTGAGGCAGCATGACCATCGGCAAGATCATCGACGGAAAAGCCTTCGCCGCCACGTTGCGCGCGAAAGTGGCAGACGGCGTCGCCGCCTTTGTCGAACGTACGGGGCGCAAGCCGGGGCTGGCCGTCGTGCTGGTGGGCGAGGACCCGGCCAGTTCCGTCTATGTCCGCAACAAGGGCAAGATGACGGTCGAGGCGGGCATGGAAAGCCTGGAGTTCAAGCTGCCCGCCAGCATTGGCGAGGATGCGTTGCTCGAACTGGTCGAGGAATTGAACGCCGATGAACGGGTGGACGGCATATTGGTCCAGCTGCCGCTGCCCGACCATATCGACGAGGCGGCGGTGATCGGCACGATCGACCCAGCCAAGGATGTGGACGGATTTCATGTCGTCAATAGCGGGCGGCTGGCGACGGGGCAGGAGGCGTTGGTGCCCTGCACGCCGCTGGGCTGCATCATGCTGCTGAAGGATGAATTGGGCGACCTGTCCGGCATGGAGGCGGTGGTCGTGGGCCGGTCCAACATCGTGGGCAAGCCGATGGCGCAGCTGCTGCTGGCTGAGAATTGCACGGTTACGATCGCGCATAGCCGCACGCGGGACCTGGCTTCGGTCGTGCATCGCGCCGACATTGTGGTGGCTGCCGTAGGCCGCGCCGAGATGGTGAAGGGCGAATGGATCAAGCCGGGCGCCACCGTCATCGACGTCGGCATCAACCGCGTGACCGATACCGAGGATGGCAAGAGCCGGATCGTAGGCGACGTCGCGACGGCTGAAGCGCTGGCCCATGTGCGGGCGATCACGCCGGTGCCGGGCGGGGTTGGGCCGATGACGATCGCGGTGCTGCTGCGCAATACGCTGGTGGCAGCGCATGCGCGCGCGGGGCTGGCAAAGCCGGAGGGGCTGTGACGGCAAGGCGGGCCGTCCTGATCGCGGCTTGCCTGATAGGGCTGGTGGCGGCGCGGCCCCCGATGCGGCATCAGCCTGATCCCAGTTCCGTCTTTGCCGCAGAGATCGCCTTCAACCGTCTGGCGCGCGACAAGGGGCAGTGGACCGCCTTTCGCGAAACGGCGGCCGAGGATGCGGTGATGTTCGTGCCGCAGCGGGTGATGGCGAAACAATGGCTGAAAGGGCGGGCCGATCCGCCCAAGCCGGTGAGTTGGACGCCTGCTACCATATATGTGTCGTGCGACGGCAATCTGGCGGCAAGTACGGGTAACTGGCAGCGGCCGGATGGCTCTGTCGGCTATTTCACGACGATCTGGCGGCGGGACAAGCAAGGCGCGTGGAAATGGGTGCTGGATCATGGCGATACGCTTGCCGCGCCGCGTCCTGCGTCGGAGTTTCTGGTGGGGAAGGTCGCGACTTGCAAACGAGGTAAAGCGCCTGAAGCGGTGGGAGCCGAGGCGAAAGCAGCGGTGCCGCCTGCCGATGAAAGCCTGTTGTGGAATGCGGAGGTTGCTCCTGATGGAAGCCGCCATGTCATGGTGCGCGTCTGGAACGGCGCGGGGTATGATGTGGTGATAGACGACAGGGTGGCGGCGCCCGGAACATGATCGAGCTGTTTATCTCCGCCTTCGTCACGCTGTTCGTGGTCATCGATCCGCCCGGCTGCGCGCCGATCTATGCCAGCTTGACCACCGGGGCGAGCCATGCGCAGCGGCGCGCAATGGCGATCCGCGCGGTTGGGATCGCGGCGGTGATCCTGTTTATCTTCGCGCTGTGGGGGAAGCAGCTGCTGGGGGTGCTGGGCATCGCGCTCGACAGCTTCCGGATCGCGGGCGGGATCATGCTGTTCATCATCGCGATGGACATGGTGTTCGAAAAGCGCACCCAGCGGCGCGAGGACCGCGCGCACAAGATCGCCGAGACGCCCGAGGTCGAGGATGTGTCGGTATTCCCGATGGCGATGCCGATGATCGCGGGACCGGGTTCGATCGCCACCGTGATGCTGCTGATGTCGCAGGCCGAGGGATTGAGCGAGCGGCTTGTCGTCATGGGCGCGGTGCTGGTGACGCTGGTGCTGATGCTGGGCGCGTTGCTGGCGGCGGGGCCGATCATGGCGCGGCTGGGCAGCAAGATCGAGGCAGTGATTACGCGGTTATTGGGGGTGCTGTTGGCGGCGCTGGCTGCGCAGTTTGTGATTGACGGGTTGAAGGCGAGTTTTTGAGGTTCGGTTCGTTTTATCAAAGCCCTGCCCGTGGGGCTGAGCCGTTAGGAGCCACTCACTCCTCTTAAGAAAAGAAGAGCCCTTCGACAGGCTCAGGGCGAACGGAGTTTTTTGGGGAGGTGGCTCGCCCACGAAAGAAGCCGGGAGCGCTTATGGCGCGTCCCGGCTCCGTTCGTAGTGGCGGCAGGCTTACGCCCGGACGTCGCTTTCAGTGACCGGCGCGATCTTGATTTCGACGCGGCGGTTGCTGGCCTTGCCTTCTGCGGTCGCGTTGGAGGCGATGGGCTGGGTTTCGCCAAAGCCGCGCGTTGCGATGCGGGCCGACTGGACGCCGTGGCTGGTCAGATAGTCGGCGACCGACTGGGCGCGGCGTTCGGACAGGGTCTGGTTGTAGGCGTCGGCGCCATCGCTGTCGGTGTGGCCGTACACGTCGATATAGGTTTTGGGATATTGCGCGAGGACGGACGACACTTCGTCCAGCGTGGGACGGAATTGCGGCTGCACGGCCGCGCTGTCCGTCGAGAAGGTGATGCCCGACGGCATGCGCAGCACCAGATTGTCGCCATCGCGGATCACATCGACGCCGCTGCCGGCGGTTTCCTCGCGCAGTTTGCGTTCCTGCGCGTCCATATAGGCGCCGATGCCAGCGCCTGCGACCGCGCCGATGCCTGCGCCCAGGATCTTCTCCGTGCGGTCACGCTTGCCGCCGACCAGATCGCCGAGCAGATAGCCGCCCAGTGCGCCGCCGATGCCGCCGATCGCTGCCTTGGAAATCTGACGCTGTCCGGTGTTGGGATCCGTCGTGCAGGCGGCGGTGGCGAGCATGGCGGCCAGACCTGCCGTACCCATGATGCGATGAGAAATCCGCATAGATTCAATTCCCTTTTTGTCTTGCACCCGAAAGCGCGGATGCAGGCCCCAATCGTCAAAGCCATGCTTTTGTTCCACTGGCGAACTGAACGGCAGGTGATGCGATGGTTGTGAAACTGTAAGGAACAGGTTTATAGGGCGTAGCTGACCACCATGGCCACGATCCCCCCGCACGCTCCGACGCCCTTTCCCTGGGCAGACCTTGTCATCATTCTGGCGCTGGTCGCTCTGAATGGCGTTTTCGCCATGTCGGAACTGGCGATCGTGTCGGCGCGCCGCCCCCGGTTGCAGGCGATGGAGAAGGCAGGGCGGCGCGGCGCGAACACGGCGCTGCTGCTGGCGAGCGATCCCGGCAAGTTTCTTTCGACCGTCCAGATCGGCATCACCCTGATCGGCATCGTCGCGGGCGCCTATTCTGGCGCGAGCCTTGGTGGGCCGGTGGGCGAGCGGCTGCAACTGCTGGGGCTGTCGTCCAATGCGGCCGAAAATCTTGGCTTTGCGATTGTCATTGGCCTCACCACCTACGCCTCGCTGATTATTGGTGAGTTGGTGCCCAAGCAGTTCGCCCTGCGTTCGCCTGAACCCATCGCGGTGCTCATGGCGACGCCGATGCTGCTGCTCTCGCGGATCACCGCGCCCATCGTCTGGGTGCTGGACGGGTCGAGCGCGATCATCTTCCGCCTGCTGCGCATGACGCGGGAGTCGGAACATCATGTGACGGCCGAGGAATTGCACCTGATCGTCGCGGAAGCGAGCCGGTCGGGCGTGATCGAGGAAAGCGAGCGCGCGATCATTTCAGGCGTGGTGCGGCTGGCCGACCGGCCGGTGCGCGAAGTCATGACGCCGCGCATGGACGTCGACTGGATCGACATCGGCGCGGATGAGGAGACCATCCGCGCGAGGCTGCTCGAAACGCCGCACACTCGCCTGCCGGTGGGGCGTGGAACGGTCGAGGATATTATCGGCGTGGTGCAGGCACGCGACATCATGACGGCGCTGTTCCGTGGAGAACGGCTTGACCTGGGGTCGTTGATGCGCCGCGTTGAGGTGGTTCCCGATCAGGTCGATGCGATGGACGCGCTGGAAGTGCTGCGCCGGGCCGATGTGCCGATGGTGATGGTGCATGACGAATATGGCCATTTCGAAGGCATCGCGACGCCTGCCGACCTGCTGTCCGCCATCGCGGGGCATTTCGCGTCCGATCGCGACCTGCATGACGAACCCGACATTGTGGAACGGGACGATGGCAGCCTGCTGGTGTCGGGCCAGATGCCCGTCGACCTGCTCGCCGACCGGATCGGCATCGACCTGCCCGAAGACCGCGATTATGCCACGGTCGCGGGCCACGCGCTGTGGCTGCTCAAGCGCTTGCCCGAAGTCGGCGATTTCATCGACGATCAGGGGTGGCGATTTGAGATCGTCGATATGGACGGGCGCAAGATCGATAAGCTGCTGGTGGCGGAGCGTTAGAAGGGCCTTCCGGCGACGTTGCAGGAGGTTCGGGTCGGCGTGTGACCAGTCGCGGACATCCTTCATCCCGTCTCCTTCAGGGCAGGGGACCGAGGAGTGGGGCGTGCCCCAAGGGAAAGCTGACCTATAACAGCGTGCCCCCACCCCAACCCCTCCCCTGAAGGGGAGGGGCTAATGTCTCAAATATGGGGGACGGCGACTAAGGACCAAGGTCGGTCATAAGGACGTTTGATTAGCCGAACGCACCCCTTGGCTTGGGTGATATAATTCGATATTTCGGATTTTATCGAATAGTCGAATCGAAGGGTCACCGTCCGTGACACATGAAAATCAGCAGATGTCGTTACCGGACGCCGTCGAGGCACTGTCGGCATTGGCGCATAATCACAGGCTAGCCGTCTTCCGCCTGCTTGTTCGTGCAGGCGCCTCAGGTATCCCGGCCGGAGAAATAGCGCGCGAAGTGGGCGCATTGCCAAGCACGCTCTCCACGCATCTCACTATTCTGGGGCATGCTGGCCTGATCCAGTCCCGACGCGAGGGGCGATCGGTGATTTACTCCGCCGATTTTGAGGGGATGGGTGATCTTTTGAAGTTTCTCGTTTCCGACTGCTGCGCTGGACGTCCGGAAATCTGCGCACCTTTGGTCGCCATGGTGGACACCGCAAATTGCTGTTCGCCTCAATGACAGTCATCCGCAGCATTGCCGCTGAAGCCTTGGGCACGGCCATGCTGCTGGCCGTCGTCGTGGGATCGGGCATCATGGGACAGCGACTTGCCGCCGGTAATGATGCGATTGCATTGTTGGCGAACACGGTGGCGACCGGGGCGGGCCTCGTCGTCCTGATCCATATGTTCGCGCCGCTGTCAGGTGCACATTTCAACCCGGCGGTAACGCTTGTTTTCCTGCTGCGGGGTGAAGTCACCCTCCAAAAGGCGTTGCAATATGTGGTCGCACAGATTTGCGGCGCTGTTGTTGGTGTATGGATGGCGCACGCAATGTTCGCCGAGCCGGTGTTGCAAATCTCGACCAAATTGCGCGACGGCTGGGGGCAAGGTTTTGCGGAGGCCGTCGCCACCTTCGGCCTGATCGGAACGATATTGACGACGCAGCGGTCCCGACCCGAATTCACGCCGACGGCGGTGGGGCTCTACATCACCGCCGCTTATTGGTTCACGGCGTCCACATCCTTTGCCAATCCTGCCGTGACCGTGGCTCGCGGCTTTACGAACAGCTTTGCGGGGATTGCGCCATCATCGATCCCCTTGTTCATCGGCGGCCAAAGTGCAGGCGCCATAGTCGCGCTGATGGTGTTTGGCTGGCTTTTACAGGAGGACCCGCATCGTGCCTGATGCCTTTCCCATTACGATATATCACAATCCCGATTGCGGCACGTCGCGTAACGCGTTGGCGATGATCCAGGCTGCGGGCTATCGTCCCGAGGTCATTGCGTATCGCGACATCGGCTGGACCCGTTCCCTACTGGAGCGCCTGATCGCCGATATGCGCGCGTCGCCGCGTGATCTGTTGCGAGAAAAGGGCACCCCTGCTGCGGAACTCGGCTTGATGAGCGCGGATGCCACGGATGATCAAATCCTGGCGGCGATGGTTGAGCACCCCATCCTTGTGAACCGCCCCATTGTGGTCTCCCCCCTGGGCACAAAACTGTGTCGTCCATCAGAGGTCGTATTGACCCTATTGGATCGCCAGCCCGATCGATTTACCAAAGAGGATGGTGAAGTCGTAAAGCCCTGAGACGAGCTGAGTTTCACAAAGGCGCATTTCCCAAAACGCAACGGGCGCGGCATTCACTGCCGCGCCCGTCAGGTTCAACAGGAGGGGCTGACCCCTCCGATGTTATTTGCCAGCAGCGGCAGGTCCGGTCGCCGGAGCCGCGTTGGCCGGAGCCTTGCCCTCGACGCTTTCGGCGGCGTTCGTGGCGTTGGCGGCGGCTTCGGCCGGCGTTGCGCTCGCTTCGGCGGGTGCGGCATCGGCGGCGGGCAGGGGCAGGTTGGAGCCCTGCGTGTTCATCCAGGCGATGAGGTTCGCGCGGTCGGCCGGGTTGCCCAGGCCCGCGAAGGTCATCTTGGTGCCGGGCGCGAATTCACGCGGGCTCTTCAGCCAGTGATCCAGATTCTCGAAGGTCCAGTTACCGCCCTTGCTCTTGAGCGCGTCCGAGAAGGCGAAGCCGCCCTTGCCCTGACCGATCGGTTCGCCGACGGTTGCGAAAAGATTGGGGCCGATGCCGTTGGCGCCGCCCTGGTTGACGGTGTGGCAGGCCGCGCACTTGGCGAAGACCTTTTCACCGGCGGCAACGTCGGCGCTGGCGAGAAGCGTGTTCAGACCCGGCCCAGCAGCGGCGCCGCCTTCGCCTTCAGCCTCCACCCCTTCGATCGCGTAGCCCATTGTTTCGGGCCGTTCCGAATGGAAAAATTTGGAGCTGACGATGCCGCCACCCAGCGCAATGATCCCCGCAAACAACGCCCAGCCTGCAACGGTGTTGAAACGATCACCCATTTCGCTTGGATTCCCTTGAATTTCTGTTCTGGCGGCTTGGTTTCCGCGCCCCCTCTAGCGCGCTGCCATAATGACGCAAGAGCGAACGTGCAAGCATGGTTGGCAGCTATGGCACCTTGCCCGGTTTCAGTCGGGGATTTCGACACGCTTGCGCGCGCGCGGAGGAGTGCCTAAGCGCGCTTCATCCATGGAAAACTATCCTGCCCCCGCCCGCGCGCTGGTCGCGGAACTCGCCGAAAAGGCCGCAGCCGACCCGTCGCGCGCTATCGCCTATCAAGGCGCGCCGGGCGCCAATTCGCACCTTGCCGCGCTTGGCTATGCGCCCGATTGGGTGCCGCTGCCCTGCTTTGCCTTTGAAGATGCGATCGACGCGGTGCGCAATGGTTTGGCGGCGCGGGCGATCATTCCGATCGAAAACAGCCTGCACGGCCGGGTCGCCGACATGCATTTCCTGCTGCCCGAATCGGGGCTGCACATCGTCGATGAATATTTCCTGCGCATCCGCCACTGCCTGATGGCCATCGACGATAGCCCGGTCAAAAGCGCGATCAGCCACCCGCAGGCGCTGGGGCAGTGCCGCCATTATCTGCGCGAGCGGGGCATTCAGCCGATTGCCTATGCCGATACGGCGGGGGCGGCGGCGCTGGTGGCGGAATCCCGCAAGCCGGGGGAGGGCGCCGTTGCGCCCTATCTGGCGGCGGAGATTTACGGGCTGAAAATGGTGGCGGAGAATATTGAGGATAGCGACGACAATATGACGCGCTTCCTGGTGCTCTCGCGCGAGCCGACCATGCCGGAACCCGATGATGGTCCGGTGATGACGACATTCCTGTTCGAGGTAAAGAATGTGCGCGCTGCCCTCTACAAGGCGATGGGCGGCTTTGCGACGAACGGCGTCAACATGACGAAGCTGGAAAGCTACCAGCGGGGCGCAAGCTTCGCCGCGACGGAGTTTTTCTGCGATATCGAAGGGATGCCGGGCGATCCCGCCGTGGATCGCGCGCTCGCCGAGCTGGAATTCCACAGCAAGTGGGTGCGCATGCTGGGCAGCTATCGTCAGGCGCGGCCACGGACCTGATGGGGGGACCTGATGGGGTGACGGGCCGGGCGCTGCTGCCTATAGTCGATCCCATGCTGGCCGCGATCCTTCTTTCCGCTCTTGCCATGAGCGCGATCGTGGCGGTGCGCTATCTGCTTACCAGCGGCGGCTTTGCGCTGGCGACGCGTGTCCGGCAGCCGGGACTCTATGCCGGGCTGGACCCGCAGATCCGGCGAGAGATTGCGTGGTCGTTGGCATCGGCATTGATTTACGGCATCCCGGCGGGCGTGGTCGCATGGGGTTGGCAGGCGCAGGGCTGGACGCGCATCTATACCGATGTGAGCGCCTATCCGCTCTGGTATCTGCCGGTTTCGGTGCTGCTTTATCTGGCGGCGCATGACAGCTGGTTTTACTGGACGCATCGCTGGATGCACCGGCCGCGTCTGTTCCGGGCCGCGCATGCCGTGCATCATGCGAGCCGACCGCCGACCGCCTGGGCGGCGATGAGCTTTCACCCATGGGAGGCGTTGAGCGGTGCCATCGTCATTCCGGCGCTGGTTTTCCTGATCCCGATCCATGTCGGGGCGCTGGGGTGCGTTTTGGCGATCATGACCGTGATGGGTGTGTCGAATCATATGGGGTGGGAGATGTTTCCGCGCTGGATCGTGCAGGGACCGGCGGGCCGCTGGTTGATCACCGCCAGCCATCATCAGCGACATCATGAACAATATAGCTGCAATTACGGGCTTTATTTCCGTGTCTGGGACCGTCTGTGCGGGACCGATCGGGGACTGGGCGATTTTAGGAAGACGCACGGATGAAGGAAAAATTGCTGTTCGCAGCCCTGGCCATGATGATCCTGCCCGGCGCCGCGCCAGTGGGCCAGCCGCAGCCGATCAGCATCGGGGTTGAAGGCCTGCGATCGCACAAGGGAAACCTGCTGGTCTGCGTCGCCCGGTCGCCCGCCTATTTTCCCGATTGCAGTCATGATCCCGACAAGCGCCACCTGGTCGTCGCCACGACATCAGCGGCGATCCCGCTGGGCGATCTGGCGCCCGGCACCTATAGCGTCGCGATCATTCATGATGAAAATGGCAATGGGAAGCTCGACACTTTCGTCGGCATCCCGCGCGAGGGCGTGGGCTTTTCCCGGAACCCGGCCATAAGGTTCGGCGCGCCCAGCTTCCGTTCGGCGCAATTTACCGTGACGGGGTCGGCGATGCGTCAGGATATAAAGGTCAAATATTTCCTCTGACTGCATCCGTCCGGAACTGTAATGGCAGCGAAACATTCTAAAAGCTGACCATATTGATGGAACAGGGGATTTATGAACCATCGACAGATATTGTTCGCGGGCCTTGCCTTTATTGCGCTGGGTGCCGCTAACACGGCGTTCGCCCAGACGAACGACAGCAATGTGCTGACCGTCGGGATCGGCGCCGCCGTCATTCCGAGCTATGAAGGGTCGGACGACTATCGGGTGATCCCTGTCCCGCAGCTGCGCGGCAAGGTGAGCGATTTCGCCTTCTGGACGCGCGGGCCGAGCCTTTATTTCGATGTCATTCCCAACCGAGGGCAGGATATCGACCTTCAGCTGGGGCCGGTGGCGGGCGTCCGTTTCGATCGGTCGAGCATCAAGAATATCAAGGATGACGCGGTGCGCGCGCTTGGTAAGCGCGATAAGGCGGTGGAGCTTGGCGGCTTTGTCGGCATCGGCAAGACCGGCATCATCACCAGCGCCTACGATAATCTGTCGGTGCGCGTGGCCGTGACGAAGGATGTCGCGGGCGCGCATGAAAGCTTCATCGTGACGCCAGCGATCGAATATTTCACGCCGCTTTCGACGCGCAGCTTCGTGGGCCTGGGCGTGTCGGCCGATTATGTGGGCAAGAAATATGGCCGCTATTATTATGATGTCGATACCGCCGGGGCGCTGGCGTCCGGTCTTCCGGAATATTCGCGCGCGGGCGATGGGTCGGGCTTCAAGAAGGTTGGCGTCAATCTGACAGGTGGCGTGTCATTGTCGGGCGATATTCGGAAGGGCTGGGCGCTGTTCGCGCTGGGGGGCTATTCGCGGATGCTGGGCGACTATGGGAATTCGCCCATCGTAAGCATCGCGGGTTCCAGGAACCAATGGATCGCCGCGGCTGGCGTCGGATATACCTTCTGAGTCTTGTGCGGATAGGGTGACGCCCCACATAAGGCGCTGTATGGAGGCGGCACCCAACCGCAACAAGGCAGGAGAATACGGCAGTGGCGACCCTAGGAATGAGCGACACCGATAAGGCAGCGGTGGAGGCGTTCCGGCGCGACGTCGTCGATCCGTCACGCACCAGCCTTGTCATCGTCGATTTCTGGGCGGAATGGTGCGGGCCGTGCAAGCAGCTGACCCCGGTCATCGAAAAGGTTTGCGCCGACTATGCGTCCAAGGGCGTGAAGCTGGTGAAGATCAATGTCGATGAAGATAAGTTCATCGCCGCCCAGTTTCGTGTCCAGTCGATCCCGACCGTCTATGCCGTGTTCCAGGGCCAGCCGGTCGCTGACCTCAGCCAGGCGCGGACCGAGGGGCAGTTGAAGCAATATCTCGACCAGTTGCTGGCGCAGTTGCCGATCGAATCGGATGAGAAGACGCAGCTGGAGGAAATCGCCCCGCTCATTGAAATGGGCGAGGAAATGCTGGCGGGTGGCGAGCCCGACCGGGCGCTTTCGGTGTTCGAGCAGATCGGCCAGATGGCGCCGGACAATGGTGAGGTCGCGTCGGGCCATGCCCGCGCGTTGGTGGCGCTTGGCCGACTGGATGAGGCGGAGGCGGTGCTCGCCGCGCTGCCCGCCGATGTCGCCAAGGATCAGGCGATCGACCGCGCCCGCGCCGCCATTGCTCTGGCGCGCGACGCAAAGCCTGTCGCCGACCTGTCCGGGGTCGAGGCGAAGGTCTCCGCCAATCCAGACGATCATGGGGCGCGCTTTGAACTGGCGGGCGGCCTTATGGCGAATGGCGAGCGGGACCGGGCCGCCGAGGAACTGCTGGAGATTGTCCGCCGCGACCGGGAATGGAATGAAGGCGCGGCAAAGGCGCAACTGCTCAAGCTGTTCGAGGCCACCGGCCTTGAAGACCCTTGGGTCGCAGGGCAGCGGCGGAAATTGTCGCAGATCCTCTTTTCCTGACGGCGCGGCCGGTGAACCGCGCGCGCGTCTCCATCTTTCCGCTGTCCGGGGCGCTGTTGTTGCCGGGCATGGACATGCCGCTGCATATATTCGAGCCGCGTTACCGGACGCTGATCCATGACGCCATGGCGCGGGACCGCCGCATCGGCATGATCCAACCGCGCGGGGAGGGGGTCAAGCCCGCCCTGTACGATGTCGGATGCCTCGGCCGGATCAGCGAATTCGAGGTGCTGGATGACGGCCGTTTCAACATCATATTGGAAGGGCTGGCGCGTTTTCGGGTGATCCGCGAACTCGACGTCACCACCGCTTTCCGCCAGATCGAGGCCGATGTCGAGCAGGCGCCGGAGGATGAGGTGCTGCACTCCGTCGAACGCGCGGCGCTGGAACAGGAGTCGCGGCGCTTTGCAGACGCGTTGGGCTATGTTGTGGACTGGACCGCCGTGTCGCGGCTTGACGACACGTCGCTGGTGAACGGCATTGCCCAGATCGCGCCATTCGATCCCGCCGCCAAGCAGACCTTGCTGGAGGCGGACAGCTTAAGCGAGCGGTGCGACCGGATCATTCAGCTGATGCAGATCGTCGGGCGGATGGAGCCCGATGGCGGGGCGACGATGCAATGATTTCGCCTGACCCCTATTTGCTGGCGAAGCTTGTGTGTCCCGTGACGCGGACGCCGTTGCGGTGGGATGCGGAAAGGAGCGAGCTGGTGTCGGATGCGGCTGGTTTGGCCTTTCCTGTGCGCGATGGCGTCCCCGTAATGGTGGTGCGTGAAGCGCGTGCGTTAGGTTAGAAAATCCTCCCCATGCTCGGCATGGGGAGGATTTGTCTCTAAGATTCCAACGCCGCCTCGATCAGGTCCCGGCCTTCCTTGCTGTTCCAGTCCATCGCGCCGATCACGCGCAGCATCTCCTTGCCCTGCCGGTCGTACAGCACGGTCGTGGGCAGCATGCCGGTCGCATAGTGGAAGCCGAACTGGTTTTCCGGATCGATGAAGCTTTTAAGGTGCGGCAGCGCGTGCTTGGCGAAGAACGGCTTCACCACGCTTTCGCCCTGGCTGTCCTGAGAGATGGTCAGCACCGCCAGACCCTTGGCCCCGTAAGCCTTGGCGACGGCATCGAGCGTCGGCATTTCCGCGATGCAGGGTGCGCACCATGTTGCCCACAGGTTCACCAGCAACGGCTTGCCCGCGAAATCCTGCAAGGTGGCGTCCTTGCCATCCGGCCCGGTGAAGGCGAAATCGGGGGCAGGGGTGCCTGCCTTTGAACGGTCGAGCGTGAAGCTGAACGCGCCCTTGCCGCTTTGCGGGGCACCTGTTGCCTCGCCGCTTGTCGGGGGGACTGGCGCGCTGCTATTGGCTTGATCTTGCCCCGCGCCCGGCGATTGCCTATCGCACGCGCCGAGGCCAGCCAGCAGGAGCAGTGTCATTACGCAGGGCAAAGTTGATCGGGACGGGGAAGGTCGCACGGGAGACGGCTCCAACAGCATGTGGGGCGGACGCTTCGCAGCTGGTCCGGCTTCGGTCATGCGCGAGATAAATGCCTCCATCCCGTTCGACAAGCGATTGTGGAAGCAGGACATCGCAGGGTCGAAGGCGCATGTCGCCATGCTGGCCAAACAGGGCATCGTCGAGGGCGAGGACGCGCAGGCGATCACCGAGGGGCTGAACCGCATCGCCGCCGAGTATGAAGCGAACGGCGTGCCGGTGAATCTGGACCTTGAAGATATTCATATGGTGACCGAGTCCCGGCTGGCCGAACTGATCGGTCCGGCGGCAGGGCGGCTGCATACGGCGCGGTCGCGCAATGATCAGGTGGCGACCGACTTCCGCCTGTGGGTGCGCGATGCAATCGACGAGGTGGCGGCGGGGCTTGAGGCGCTGCAACAGGCGCTGCTCGCCCGCGCGGAGGAACATGCCGATGCGGTCATGCCGGGCTTCACGCATCTTCAGTCCGCGCAGCCGGTGACGCTGGGCCATCATCTGATGGCTTATTATGAGATGGTCCGCCGCGATCGCAGCCGCTTCGCCGACGCGCGTGAGCGGCTGAATGAATGCCCGCTGGGCGCGGCGGCGTTGGCCGGGACGGGCTTTCCGATCGATCGCCATGCGACGGCGGCGGCGCTGGGCTTTGCCAAGCCGACCGACAATAGCCTGGACAGCGTCAGCGACCGGGACTTCGCGCTCGATTATCTGATGGCGGCGACACAATGCAGCCTGCACCTGTCGCGGCTGGCGGAAGAGTTCATCATCTGGGCGAGCCAACCCTTCGGCTTTGTGAAGCTGCCTGATGCTTATTCGACCGGCAGCTCGATCATGCCGCAGAAGCGCAATCCCGACGCAGCCGAGCTGGTGCGCGGCCATGCCGGGCGCATCATGGGGTGCATGACGGCGCTGTGCGTCACGATGAAGGGCCTGCCGCTCGCCTATTCGAAGGACATGCAGGACGACAAGCCGCCGGTGTTCGAGGCGCATGATCTGCTGGGCCTGTCGATCGCGGCGATGACGGGGATGATCGAGACGGTAACGTTCCGCACCGATCGGATGCGCGGCCTTGCCGAGAGCGGCTTTGCCACCGCCACCGACCTTGCCGACTGGCTGGTGCGCGAGGCCAATGTGCCGTTCCGTGAGGCGCATCATATTACCGGCCGCGCGGTCGCGGCGGCGGAGAGCGCGGGCACGCCGCTCGCCGACCTGCCGATCGAGACGCTGAAAGCCATTGACGCCCGTATCGATGAGCGCATCTATGCGGTGCTGACGGTCGATGCATCAGTCGCCAGCCGCAAGAGCCATGGCGGCACTGCGCCCGACCAGGTGCGCGCGCGTATCGAGCAGGCCCGGGAGGAGACGGCATGAGGATGACCATCAGCCGGAATGTCGCCTTTGCGCTGCTGGTGCTTGGGCTCGCCGCCTGTGGTGGACGCCAGCCGTTGAAGCCGATCGAAGGGCAGAAAATGCCTGCCGTGCCGGTCGGCGCCGCTGCCGCCCCGACCGCGCAGCAACTGATGACTCCCTCCATTCAGGCCCGGCCGGAACGGAGCGTCGACATCCTCTCGCAGTCGGAAGAGCGCCAGGATGATCCGTTCGACCTGCCGCCCGAAACCAGCCCTGATACGCTTCGCTAGGACAGACAAGCCTTGGACCATTTCGACTATGTGAACGGCGCCATGCATGTGGAGCAGGTGCCGATGGCGGAGATCGCGCAGGCGGTCGGCACGCCGGTCTATATCTATTCGACCGCGACCCTGACGCGCCACGTCAATGTCTTCCGCGATGCCCTTTCCCGGCTGGATGATCCGCTGATCGCCTTTGCGGTCAAGGCCAATCCCAATGGCGCGGTGCTGGCGACGCTGGCCAAGCTGGGGCTGGGCGCTGATGTGGTTTCGGGTGGCGAGCTGTTGCGCGCGATCGCGGCGGGCATTCCGGCCAATCGCATCGTCTTTTCCGGGGTCGGCAAGACCGCCGAAGAGATGAGGCTGGCGCTGGAGCACAGCATTTTCCAGTTCAATCTGGAAAGCGAACCGGAAGCCGAGATGCTGTCGGAAGTTGCGCTGTCGATGGGGAAGACGGCCCCCGTCGCCTATCGCATTAACCCCGATGTGGACGCAGGCACCCACGCCAAGATTTCGACCGGCAAGTCGGAGAATAAGTTCGGCATTCCCTATGATCGGGCGTTGGAAAGCTACGCCGCTGCGCGCGACTTGCCGGGTCTGGATGTGCAGGGCGTTGCTGTCCATATCGGCAGCCAGCTGACCGATCTTGCCCCGCTTGAGGCCGCCTTCACGAAGGTCGGCGCGCTGATCGAGAAGCTGCGCGCCGCTGGGCATGCCATCCGTACCGCCGATCTGGGCGGGGGCTTGGGCGTCCCCTATGACCCGTCGCTCCCGATTCCGCCGCTGCCTGCTGTCTATGGCGAGATGGTGACGCGGGCGACGCAGGGCTGGAACGTGCGGCTGATGTTCGAGCCGGGCCGGGTCATCGTCGGCAATGCGGGTGCGCTGCTGTCGCGGGTGGTGCGCGTCAAGCAGGGCGCGCAGGCGCCTTTCGTCATCGTCGATGCTGCCATGAACGATTTGATGCGGCCCAGCCTCTACGATGCCTGGCATGACATTCGCGCGGTTGATCCTTCGGGCGCGCGGGAGACTGCCAATGTGGTGGGGCCGGTCTGCGAGACGGGCGATACTTTCGCCATGCATCGGGACATGGATGTGGTGCAGGCGGGCGATCTGGTCGCCTTCATGACGGCGGGCGCTTATGGCGCGACCATGGCGGGCACCTATAACAGCCGCCCGCTGACGCCCGAGGTGCTGGTTTCCGGCGACAAGTGGGCTGTGGTCCGCGCGCGTCCGCCGATCGAGGCGCTGATCGAGGCGGACAGCATTCCCGACTGGGTGCAGGGCTGATGCAAAGCCTGCCCGTCTTCCTGGTGTTGAGGGGTAGGGCCGTCATCCTGACGGGGAGCGGCGAGGCTGCGGACGCCAAGCGGCGGTTGCTCGAACGGGCGGGCGCGCGCGTCGTCGGGGAGGCTGAGGACGCGGCCATCGCGATTGTCGCCGATGGCGATGATGCGACGGCTGCGCGGCTGAAGGCGCGGGGCGTGCTGGTGAATGCGACCGACCGGCCGGAGCTTTGCGACTTCACTCTGCCAGCCATCATCGACCGTGAGCCGGTGCTGATCGCCATCGGCACGGGCGGTGCGTCGGCGGGGCTGGCAAAGGCGCTGCGCCAGCGGATCGAGGCAATATTGCCGGAAAAGCTGGGCAGGCTTGCCACTGCGCTGCACGCTGCCCGAGACGCCATCCGCGCACGCTGGCCCGATGCCAGCGCCCGCCGCCGTGCGATCGATGCGGGGCTGTCGGCTGGTGGCCTCATCGACCCGTTGCGCGAGGATGCCGCTGACGAGGTGCCCCGCTGGCTTGCTGAGCAGGGCGATGCGGAACCCTCCCGTCTTGTCGCGCTGTGCCTGCTGTCGAGCGATCCCGATGACCTGACGCTCCGGGCGGCGCGCCTGCTTGGCGAGGCTGATCGCATTTATCATAGGCCCGATGTGCCAGCAGCGATCCTCGACCGTGCCCGCGCCGACGCTGTGCGCATTCCCGCCACCACGCCGCCGGAAACACCGGGGGAGGGGCTCTCGCTCTGGCTGGAGATGCCGCAATGAGCCGGGTGTTCGTCTATAACAGCGAAGCGGCGCGCGAAATCTCGCTCGATGATTTTTGCGCGCAGGCCGACCATGCGCCTTTCAGCTGGATTCATGCCGATGGCTGGCGGGAGGATGCGCAGAGCATCGTCTCGCGCTGCGACCATATGCCGCAGGCGGCGCTGTCGGCGCTGTTGGCGCAGGAAACCCGGCCGCGTTGCACGGTGATGGCGCATGGTGCGCTCATCAACCTGCGCGGCCTGGGGGCGGATGAGGACGCGGGCGGCGATCCGCTGGTGTCGATCCGGCTATGGGCGGAACATGCGCGGGTGATCACCGTCAGCTACCGCCCGCTGGCGGCGATGGAGCCGGTGGTGCAGCAGATGCTGGCCGGAGAGATTCGCGATCCGGGCGACCTCATCGCCGCCTTTGCGCAGGAAATCACCGAAGCGCTTGATCCGGAAGTGGCGCAGCTGGGCGATGATCTGGACGAGATCGAAAGCACGTTAAGCGATAATGGCGCGGCGGAGGTACGGCGGCAGGTGTCCGAAATCCGGGCGTCGGCGATCAGCTATCGCCGCTTCATCTCACCGCAGCGGCAGGCGCTCGAAAGATTGTCGGCGGCGGATGCGCCCTGGCTTCATCCCGATGACCGGCTGCATTTGCAGGAAGCAGCGGATCGCTGCGCCCGCATGGCGGAGGAGCTGGAGGCGGTGCGCGAGCGATCGGCGCTGGCGCATGAAGAACTGACCGACCTGCGCGCTGAACAGATGAACCGGCAGGCGTTGATCATATCGGTTGTGGCGCTGGTTTTCCTGCCGCTCACCTTTTTGACCGGGCTGCTCGGCATGAACGTCAACGGCATTCCCTTCGCCCATGAAGCCTGGGCCTTTTGGGGCGTGGTGGCGGTCTGCGTCGCCATGGCGATCGGGATTGGCGGTTGGTTCACCGCGACTCGCTGGTTGAAGCGCTGAAGCTCTGATCGTTTCAGGTGCGGGCAGCGTTCAGCCGGGCGATTTCATCATTCAACGCCTGGATCGATGAGACCAGCCGCGCCCTATCGACCTGCATTTCCTCAAGCGCGTCGCGCGTCTCGCCCAATTCCACGGCGCGTCGCGCAATGCGAGCGTCGAGTTCGGCATTGTGCCGGGTGAGGGCGTTCAACTCATCGGCGCGCTGGCACAGATGGCGCAGCCGCGCGTCCAGCACGTCGAAGTCGAAGGGCTTGGTGACATAATCGTCCGCGCCTGCTTCCAAAGCCTCCACGACGCTGGCGTTATCCTGCCTGCCCGCGATCATCACGAAACTCGCCTGACCGGCAAGGCCAGCGGCGCGGATTTTCTTCATGGTGGCTATGCCCGGCAGGATCGCCAGTCCCATGTCGATCAGGATGATGTCCACCGAGCGAGAGAGAAGGCGGTTCAGCGCGACGAAGCCGTTTTCGGCCAGCACGACATCATAATGGAGATGGGAGAGGCGGCGCGCGATCACGGCCCGGGCCGTGTCGTCTTCCTCGATCAGTAGAAGCTTGCGGCGGCGGAGCGGGCGAGCGCTCTTTACCTTGTCGCTGTCTGTATTGAGCGTCCTCGCAGCGGATTTGAAAAACTGCATGGCGTGCGTCTCCTCACACGCCTTGATCTAGGATAAGTGCGCAAATAAATGGTTAATGCGATCTTCCCTGTGAAGGTGCCTCCGCTTCGGGCGCATAGGCGCGCAGGAAGCAATCGACCGCGAAGGCCACGTCGGCGTCCACCTGTTCGGGCGTGGGCGGCTGACCATTGCCCCAGATCATCTGCTGGTGACTGCCCGACAAGGTGAGCACGATCAGCGTCCGCGCCGCAAGCAGGGCATCGGCACGCCGCAACCGCCCCCGCTCCATCGCTACCTCCAGAAAACGGGCCAGCAGGTTGCGGGTATATAAAGGCGCCAGTTCCAGGAAAATCTCCCCCATTTTGGGAAAGCGACTCGATTCTGCGGCCACCAGCCGATGCAGCGCGATCGCGTCAGGCGATGTTACCTTGCGCAACAGGTCATGACTAAAGCGCAGGAGCTTTTGTTCAAGCGGGCCACCCGTATCGAGAAGCTGGGCAAGGCTGGCATGATAGGTCTCCGTCGCGTCCCGCAGGACGGCGGCGAACAATTCTTCCTTGCCGGGGAAGTAGCTCCACAAGGTGCCCTTCGACCCACCCAATTCGGCTGCGATGGAGGACATGGTGGTCGCGGCATAGCCATTTTCCAGGAACGACCGCCGGGCGACCGCGACGATCGCGTCACGACGATCGCGCCTGTTCGCTTCACGACGGGATAGGGTGGCCATGTCTGTCTGGTCAGTCATAAAGGTGTACCATAGAGTACGATAATATTGTTGACAAGCCCGTGCGGCAGGCGCAAAGGCGGTTTTCATACCACATGGTACGGTTTCTTATGTCCCTGCATTGTCTCATTCGTTCCACGCGAGCCGGTCTTTTGCCGGTGGCGATATTGGCGCTTTCCGCCTGCGCGGCGGTGCCAGACCTGGGCAAGGCCCCAACGCCCCGGACAGCGTCCAGCATCGCGGCATCGCAAACGCTGGGGCAGGGCGAGGCGCTGTGGCCAGCCGATGGATGGTGGAAAAGCTATGGCGACTCGCAACTCGATGCGTTGATGGAGGAGGGGCTCGCCGCCTCCCCCGACATCGCCGCCGCCTCGGCCCGCTTTCGTCAGGCATCCGCCGCCGCGCAGCAGGCCGGAGCCCCGCTTTTGCCGTCGGTTGATCTCACCGGATCGACTGCCGCGACGAAGCAGAGCTATAATATGGGCTTCCCCAAGGATTTCGTGCCCAAAGGTTGGCTGGGCACGGGGCAAGTCGCGCTCGATATGAATTTCGACCTTGATCTGTGGGGCCGGAACCGGGCGGCGCTGGCCGCCGCAACTTCGGAAGCGGAGGCCGCGCGCATCGATGCGCAGCAGGCGCGGCTGGCGCTGACGACGGGGATCGCCGATGCTTATGCTGACCTTGCCCGCCTGTTCGACCAACGGGCGATCCAGCAGCGCGCGCTGGACATCCGATCCGCCAGCCAGAAACTCGTGACGGAGCGGCAGCGTAACGGGCTGGAAACGCGGGGTAGCGTGCGGCAAGCCGATGCGACCGTGTCCGCCGCCCGCGCCGTGCTGGCGGGAATCGACCAATCCATCGCGGTCCGGCAGCATCAGATCGCGGCGCTGATCGGTGCAGGCCCCGACCGCAGCCTTGCCATCGCGCAGCCGCATCTGGGCAAGGTCGCGGATTTGGGCCTGCCCGCCGATGTCACCACCAATCTGGTGGCACGGCGCCCCGATGTCGCCGCCGCGCTCGCCCGCACGGAAGCCGCTGCCAAGCGCATCAAGGTTGCCCGCGCCGACTTCTTCCTCGCCATCAGCCTGAGTGCCCTCGTCGGGGCGCAGTCGCTTGGCTACAACACATCTTTCACGGACCAGTCGGTGACGGGTCCCCGTTCTTTCCTCGACACGTTGTTCAGCAAGGATTCGCTGTTCGGCAATGTCGGGCCAGCGATCAGCTTGCCTATCTTCCATGGTGGGGAACTGCGTGGTCGCTATCGTGGCGCGCGGGCGACTTTCGACGAAGCCGTCGCCAATTATGACAAGACCGTCCTTGGCGCCTATCGCGACGTGGCCGACGCCGTCACCGGCCGCCGGATATTGGGTCAGCGGCTGACGGAGGCGCGCGCCGCGCTGGCCGCATCGGAAGAAGCCTATGCCATAGCGCAGAAGCGCTACAGAGGCGGCCTTTTCACCTTCCTCGACGTGCTGAATGTCGAGGACCAGCTGCTTTCGGCCCGCCAGTCCGTTGCGGAGCTTGAGGCCCTCACCTTTTCGACCGATATTGCCCTCATTCGCGCGCTGGGCGGCGGCTTCGCCACCAGCGGCACATCGTCCAAGGACCTGCCCAATGGCTGATGCAGCCCCCGAATTTACAGCTGATACCGGCAGTGCCGACAAGAGCGCGCGGATGGAGCAGCGCAAGAAGTGGCTGGTTCGCCTCGCCCTGGCCGTATTCGTCATCGGCGCGATCTATGCCCTCTGGTATCTGCTGATCGGCCGCAATCATGTCGGCACCGACAATGCCTATGTGAATGCCGAGATCGCGCAGGTGACGCCGCTCATCTCCGCGCAGGCGATCGAAGTGCGGGTGACCGACACGCAGGCGGTGAAGCGCGGCGACATATTGGTGCGGCTGGACCCCACAAACGCCCGCATCGCCGTCGCGCAGGCGGAGGCTGACCTTGCCGAAGCGCGCCGCCGCTTCCGCCAGACCGCCGCGACCAGTTCATCGCTCGCTGCTCAGGTGCAGGCGCGCAGTGCCGACATCACGCAGGCGGGCGCGCAGCTCGCCGCTGCGCAGGCGGACTATGACAAGGCGCGCGTCGATCTTCAGCGGCGCGAGGCGTTGGCACCCGAAGGAGCCGTGTCGGGTGAAGAAGTCACCAGCGCGCGCAAGGCATTTGCCGCCGCACGAGCGGGCCTTGAACAGGCACGCGCAGGCGTGGCGACGGCACGCGCGACTCAGGGCGCTGCCGAAGGACAGCTTGCCGCGAATGATGCCTTAGTCAGTGGCTCTACGGTCGAAACGGACCCCGCCGTCCTCGCCGCCAAGGCAAAGCTGGAAAATGCGCGGCTCGACCTTGGCCGCACGATCATCCGTGCGCCGATCGATGGTGTGGTGACACGCCGTCAGGTGCAGGTTGGACAGCGGGTGGCGCAGGGTAGCCCGATCATGAGCATCGTCCCGCTCAGCCAAGTTTATGTCGATGCCAATTTCAAGGAACGGCAGTTGCGCCGGGTGCGCGTCGGCATGCCCGCCACGGTCGTGGCTGACATCTACGGCGGCGACGTCGTCTATCATGGCAAGGTTGTCGGTTTTTCGGGAGGAACCGGATCGTCTTTGGCGCTGATCCCCGCGCAAAATGCGACGGGCAACTGGATCAAGGTGGTTCAGCGCCTGCCCGTGCGCATCGCGCTTGATCCCAAGGAACTTGCTGCGCATCCGCTCCGCGTGGGCCTCTCGACCGAGGTCGAGATCGACCTTTCGGGCGCTTGAGGTAGCTTGGCGTGACCGAGGCGGCGGAGAGATTTTTCCTCGACCCCCGGCGGCGAATGCTGGCCGGGTTCGTGCTGGCGCTTAGCAATTTCATGGTCGTGCTGGACCTGACGATCGCGAACGTGTCGGTGCCGCACATCGCCGGAAATTTGGGCATCACGCCTGACCAGGGCACCTGGATCATCACATCCTATGCCGTGGCGGAGGCGATCTGCGTGCCGCTGACCGGCTGGCTCGCCCAGCGGTTCGGCACGGTGCGCCTGTTCATCTGGGGCATGATCGGCTTCGGGCTATTCTCGCTGCTCTGCGGCCTTTCGACGACGCTCGGCATGATCGTCGCCTGCCGTATCGGGCAGGGGCTGTGCGGCGGCCCGCTGATGCCTATGTCGCAGACGCTGCTGATGCGCATCTACCCACCCGAACAGCGGGCAAAGGTGATGGGGCTGTGGGCCATGACCACGCTCGCCGGGCCGGCGGTCGGGCCGATCGTCGGCGGCTATATCAGCGACAATTGGAGCTGGCACTGGATCTTCTTCATCAACGTGCCGATCGCGGCGGGGTGCGTATTCGCAGCGATGGCGCTGCTGCGCCCCGCCGAAACCGAACGGCATAAGCTCCCCATCGACTTTATCGGCCTTGCCCTGCTGATATTCTGGATCGGCTGCCTCCAGATCATGCTGGACACCGGCCGCGATCATGACTGGTTCGGCGATCCGATGATCGTCGCGCTGGCCGTGATGGCCGCGATCGGCTTCCTCGTCTTCATCATTTGGGAACTGACGGAGGAGCATCCGATCGTCGATTTGCGGGTATTCCGCCATGTCGGCTTCACATCGGGCGTACTGACATTGTCGCTATGCTTCGGCGCCTATTTCGCCGGGATCGTCATCACCCCGCAATGGCTTCAGATGTCCATGGGCTATCCTGCCTATTCCGCAGGGTTCGTCACCGCCTTCACGGCAATGACCGCGATCGTCGCCGCACCCTTTGCCGGTCGCTCGGTCGGCAGGATTGATGTGCGCCTGCTGATATCGGGGTCGGTGATCTGGATGGGCATGGCGACCATGTGGCGATCGGAATGGACGAGCACGGCCGACTTCTGGACTTTGTCGATGCCGCAGATCGTCCAGGGTTTTGCCATGCCGTTCTTCATGATCCCGCTGACCACCCTGACGCTGGGATCGGTGCGGCCGGAAGAGATGGCGTCGGCGGCGGGCATGCAAAGCTTCCTGCGCACGCTGGCGGTGGCGATTTCTACATCCATCGTCCTGACGGGCTGGGGCAATGGCCAGCGTGTCGCGCGCAACGAGATGGTGTCCGCGCTGGATCCGAACGTGGGTTCGCAGCTCGCGGGTTCCGGGCTGTCGGCTGAGCAGACGCCGCAGATGATCGCCAATCTGGTCGATCAGCAAGCAGCGATCCTGTCGATGAACCATGTCTTCTTCGTGGCCGCGCTGGTGCTGCTCCTGGCGGGCGCGCTGGTCTGGTTCGCGCCCAAGCCGACCGGGCAGGTGGATATGTCGGCGGCTCACTAAGGGTTACGCCTTAAGGCAAGCCTATCTCCCGGCTGATGCCAATGGCGCGCAGGAAAGCCGCGTCATGGCTCACCACGATCAGCGCGCCGTCATAGCCCAGCAGGCCCTGTTCGATCGCCGCGATGCTGTCGAGGTCGAGATGATTGGTCGGCTCGTCCAGCATCAGCAGCGGCGGCAAGCTGGCATCTCCCAGCACGCAAGCCAGCCCGGCGCGGAGCAGCTGCCCGCCGCTAAGGCTACCCGCTTGTTGCAACGCCAGATCCGCCCGAAAGCGGAAGCGCGCCAGTGCCGCCCGCACTTCGTTATGTGTCGCATTTGGGTGCAGGCGGGCGAAATTATCCGCGATGCTGGCTCCCGGATCGAGCAGCGCCACCTTCTGGTCCAGCAGCGCGCAGGCCACCGGCCGCTCGACCTTCCCCGCCAGGGGAGGCAGGCTACCCGCGATCACATGGAGCAGCGTGGATTTGCCCGCGCCATTAGGCCCGCTGATCGCGATCCGTTCCGGCCCGTTGACGCGCAGGGACAATTCTCGCAGGACCGGCGCGTCGGCATCATGTCCTGCGGTAACATGGTCCAGCGTCACGATCCTCTGACCCGTTTGAACGGCAGTGGAGGGCAGGGCGACGGTCAGGCTCTCGACCACTTCGATCCGTTGCCGCGCGGTCTCGGCCGCCTGTATGGCTTCCCGGCGCAGACGCTCGGCCAGCCGCGCCGCCTCTCCACCTGAGCCCTCGGCCCGGTCCTTCCTCAAGCCGATCAATATGCGCGGCATGTCGCCCTTGGCCCCTTTGCGCGCCCCGGCGGCGTCGCGCCGCTGCTTTCGCTCTGCCGCGACCTGCGTCCGCTTGGCGATGTCCTTCCGATGCCGTTCGGCATGGGCCAAGTCCTGCTCGGCCGCCGCGAGTTCGACCGCCTTGCGCGCCTGCCATGACGAGAAATTCCCGCCATGACGGCTGATGCCCAGCGTCGTCAGCTCGGCAATCGCCTCCATCTCCTCCAGCAGCGCCCGGTCATGGCTGACCACGATCGCGCCCGCCCGCCATCGCGCGAGCAAAGCGATAAGCGCCGCGCGCCCCTCTGCGTCCAGATTATTGGTGGGCTCATCCAGAAGCAGGAAATCGGGCTGGGCAAAGATCGCTCCGGCCAGCGCCGCCCGCGTCCGCTGGCCGCCTGACAATTGGCTAAGGAGCGCATCGGGTCCAACGCTCAGCCCCACCTCCGCCAGCGCCTCCTCCATGCGGGAAGGCAGCGTCCAGTCGCACGCCTCCAGCTCGGCCATGTCCGCGTCGCCCCGCTCCGCCTTGGAGAGCAGCGCCATAGCCTCCCGCACGCCGAACAGGTCGGCGATCGTCTCGCCCGGCTCGACCTGCACCGTCTGCCGCCGTTCGGCCGCCGTCCCGTCCAGCTGAACGCCGCCGCCGCTGGGCTTCAGCCTTCCCGAAATGAGCGCGAGCAGCGTCGATTTGCCGACACCATTACGTCCGACAAGTCCGATCCGCTCGGAAGTGAAACGAAAATCGAGGTCGCTAAGGACGGATGTCCCGTCAGGTGCGGACCAGCTGATATGAGAGAGAGTAATCGCGGGCATGGACAAAAAACTTCCTGAAAGCAGAGCGTTGGGGCTGCGCGATCAGTTGCAAGTCCATGATTATGATCCTCCGGGAACTGGCCTGTGCTAATATAGCAGGTGCCTTCCGCTGACAACCGGCGGCTTCTGCCCCGATTGACGCGGCGCAGCATCGCGGCCACTGAAGGGCCAAAAGGGCTGGGTCCAAATGCGAATCGTCATCATCGATGACAGCGGCCTGCGCGCGACGGTTCTCGAAGAAGGACTGCGTGAGGCAGGCTATGACGATATTCACATCGTCCCCCCGCGCGGCGGCTTCGTCGCGCGGCTCGAACGCATGGCGCCCGACGTCGTGCTGATGGACCTCGGCAGCCCCAGCCGCGACACGCTGGAAGAAATGCTGTCGGTCAGCCGCGCGCTCGCCCGGCCGATTGCGATGTTCGTCGATCAGTCGGACGAGTCCATGATCGGCGCGGCGATCGACGCGGGCGTTTCGGCCTATGTGGTCGATGGCCTGCGCAAGGAACGCGTAAAGCCGGTGCTGGAACTCGCCGTCCGCCGCTTCAACGCCTTCGCCCGGCTCCAGACCGAACTGGACGAGGCGCGGACGCAGCTTTCCGACCGCAAGATCATCGACCGCGCCAAATCCATCCTGATGAGCCAGCGCGGCATCAACGAACCGGACGCCTATGCGCTGTTGCGGTCGAGCGCGATGAATCAGGGGAAAAAGATCGTGGATGTCGCCCAGGCACTGATCACCGCCAGCGACCTGTTGGGAGGGGGCTTATGACGACTTGCCTGCGCATCGCCTATTTGCCGCTGACCGATTCCGCCGTGCTGGCGGTTGCGCGGGAAAAGGGTTTCGCGGAGGAGGAGGGGATCGCCCTCGATCTCGTCCGCACGGTCAGCTGGGCAACCCTGCGCGACCGGTTGATCTTCGGCCAGGTGCAGGCCGCGCATATGCTGGCCCCGCTCGCCATTGCGGTGACGCTGGGTTTGAGCCAGCAGCCCGCGCCGCTCGCCGCGCCCTACAAGCTCAATGTCAATGGCAACATGCTGGTGATGGCGCGCGAGTTCGCGCAGGCGCTCGACCCGGATGTCGCTGCCCGGCTCGACGATCCGCTGGGCACCGCCCATGACTTCGCTGCCGCCATTGGTCTGTGGAAACGCAAGCCGGTGATCGGCGTCGTCCACCGCTTTTCCAGCCATGCCATCATGCTGCGTTACTGGCTGGCGAGCGCGGGCGTCGATCCGGATCGCGACGTGCTGTTGCGCGTGGTGCCGCCCTCGCTGACGGTGGAGGCCCTGCGCGGGGGCGAAATTGACGGTTTCATCGCTGGTGAACCCTGGGGCAGCGCTGCCGTCGAAGCGGGCCTTGCCGAAGCTGTCGCCATTGGCGAGCGCATCTGGCGGCGCGGCGTGGAAAAGGTGCTGGCCTTCCGCACGCCCTGGCTGGAGGAAAATCCGCAAACCGTCGATGCGCTGATCCGCGCGCTGGTCCGTTCCGCCGCATGGTGCGACGACCCGGCGAATCATGAGGCACTGGCGCACCTCCTGTCGCAGCCGCATTTCGTTGATCAGCCCGCCGATCTTATCCTGCGCGCACTGTCTGGCCGCATTGTCGCACGGCCGGGAATGCCACCGCTCGACATGCCCGACTTCATGCTCTTTTCCCGCGAAGCGACGCCCTTTCCCTGGCGCAGTCAGGCGCTGTGGCTCTATTCGCAACTCGCCCGCTGGAAGATGGTGGATCATACGCCTGAAAACGCGGCCAAGGCGGGATCAGTATTCCGCCCCGACATCTTCCGCCGCGCGCTGGCCGAAAGCAATGTGCCGATTCCCGGCGCCAGCATGAAGGTGGAAGGCGCCGTCGCATCTCCTTTGGCGGTGGGCTCGAAGCGGGGAGAACTGACGCTCGGCCCCGACCGCTTCTTCGACGGCCGCACATTCGACCCCGAACATATCGAGGATTTCCTGAAGAGTTTCTAAATCCTCCCCATCGGCAGATGGGGAGGGGGACCGCTCGCACAGCGAGTGGTGGAGGGGAAGTTCGCAACGTTGCGCATTGTCCCCTCCACCAACCTGCGGCTGGTCCCCCTCCCCACGCCTTCGGCGCAGGGAGGATTAGAAAAAATTGTGCCTTGCAACATGAAGCGAATCATTAGATAAGGCAAAGGTCGCGCGACGAAGCGCGTTTATGGATGAGCACGCCCAAGGATGGGGTCGCGCTCTCCCCAAACACTATTTGCAGCAAAGCCGCTGGCCGGGTCCCGTCGCAAACGGGCGTCCGGAGAGCGGCTTTTTTTGTGTCCATTTCACAAAGATTGAAGGACCTCGTCATGGCAACTGCTTATTGGGATCGCGAGAAAGGCGCCGAGGGGGAAACCGGCCCGACCAGCTTCTGGAAAGCTGGCCACACGCCGACCCTGATTGCCGCTTTCCTCTATTTCGACCTCGCCTTCATGGTGTGGGTGCTGCTCGGGCCGCTCGCGCCCTCCATTTCCATGACGCTGGGCCTCACCCCCGCTGAAAAGGGGCTGATGGTCGCTGTCCCCACGCTGGCGGGGGCGCTGTTGCGCGTCGTCAATGGGCTGCTGGTGGATCGCATCGGTTGCAAGCAGGCGGGCGCGATCAGTCAGGTTATCGTGATCGTTGGCCTCTTCACCGCCTGGTTCATGGGCGTGAACAGCTTCGGCGGAACGCTGGCGCTGGGCGTGATCCTGGGCTTTGCCGGGGCGAGCTTCGCCATTGCGCTGCCCTTGGCCAGCCGCTGGTATCCGCCTGAGCATCAGGGCAAGGCGATGGGTCTTGCCGGCATGGGCAATTCGGGCACGGTTCTGGCGTCCCTGTTCGCGCCGATCCTTGGCAAGCTGTTCGGCTGGAACGCGGTGCTTGGTCTTGCCTGCATTCCGCTGACCATCGTCTTCATTCTGTACATGTTCATGGCGAAGAACGCCCCCAACGCGCCCGCGCCCAAGAAGCTGGTGGATTATTTCCGCCCGCTGAAGACCGCCGACGCGTGGTGGCTGATGGGCTTCTATTCGGTGACCTTCGGCGGTTTCGTCGGTCTGGCCGCCTCGCTGCCGATCTACTTCACCGACCAGTTCGGCCTTACCCCGATCATTGCGGGCTATTGCACCGCGGGCTGCGTGTTCGCTGGTTCGCTGGTTCGTCCCATGGGCGGCGCGCTGGCTGACAAGATCGGTGGCGTGAAGGCGCTGATGATCGTCTATATCGCTGCTGCATTAGCGCTGGCGGGCGTTTCCTATGCATCGACGCTGGTCGCTGCCCTGGGCCTCTTCGTCGCCGCGATGCTGGCGCTGGGCGTAGGCAATGGCTCGGTGTTCCAGCTGGTGCCGCAGCGTTTCCAGGAAGAAATCGGCGTCATGACCGGGCTGGTCGGCATGGCTGGCGGCATTGGCGGCTTTTACCTCGCATCCTCGCTGGGTATCGCCAAGCAGTTCACCGGCAGCTTCGCGCCCGGCTTCCTGATCTTCGCTGGCCTTGCCGTGGTCGCTTTCCTCGGCATCTCGCTGGTGCGTGCCAAGTGGCGCGCGACCTGGAGCACCGGCGCGCGCATCTGATCAACGTTTACCGGAGAGGAGAGGCGGCGGCACTCGAAAGAGGAGCCGCCGCCCTTGTTTTTGGGCAATGAGAACCGCTCTACCTCCGTTCGGGCTGAGCTTGTCGCAGCCCTTTTCTTCCTCAGAAGTGAAGCCCCGCGACAAGCTCAGGGCGAACGGTGAAAAGGTGGAAGCTGAGCGCAATCTCGAACTTTTCTGCCGAATCGCTTGACCCCAGCTAGGTTTCATTTATGCTGCACTGCGAAGGACAAGGTTGTCCTCTACTGACATAGCTGCGGTGATCCACGGTTGGATCGTCAAAGCGCTAATGATGGCAAAGCCGCCATCCAGACTCCTGGGTTCAAAGCCCAGGGGTCCGGATGGCGGCTTTTTTTATTGTCTGGAGTCAAGGGATGGATTTTCAGAACAACACCGGACCGGAGACGGCCAACGAAGAGGATATCTTCGTGCCCTCCGACGATGTTCGCGAACATCTGGTTGTTGTGGGCAACGGCATGGCCGGTTGCCGCGCGGTCGAGGAACTGTTGGCACGGGATGCGGGGCGCTATCGCGTCACCATCTTCGGCGCTGAGCCCTATGTGAACTACAACCGCATCATGCTCTCGCCGGTTCTGGCGGGCGAGAAGAGCTTTGACGACATCGTCATCAACAGCCGCGAATGGTATGACGAGAACGGCATCGAGCTGATTGCGGGTGATCCGGTGACGGGCATAGACCGCACTGCAAAAACCGTCACGAGCCAGTCGGGTCGCACTGTTGGCTATGACAAGCTGCTGATCGCGACGGGTTCCGACCCGTTCATCATCCCGGTTCCGGGCAAGGATCTGCCGGGCGTCATCAGCTTCCGCGACATGAAGGATGTCGACACCATGCTGGAAGCCGCCGGGAAGGGCGGTTCTGCGGTGGTGATCGGCGGCGGGTTGCTGGGTCTGGAAGCCGCACACGGCCTGACCCTGCGCGGCATGAAGGTCACCGTGATCCACCTGATGGACACGCTGATGGAGCGTCAGCTTGACGAAGCGGCGGGCTGGTTGCTCAAGAGTGCGCTCGAAGGCCGTGGCCAGACCATCCTGACCGGAGCCAACACCGAAAGCATCTACGGCGACGGCAAGGTCGAGGGCGTCCGCCTGAAGGACGGCACGGAAATCCCGGCGAGCCTAGTTGTCATGGCGGTAGGCATCCGTCCTTCGACCGCTCTCGCCCGCGAAGCTGGCCTCGAAGTCAATCGCGGCATCAAGGTCGACGACCATATGGTCACCAGCGACCCGGACGTGCTCGCCGTGGGTGAGTGCGTCGAGCATGACGGCAATGTCTACGGCCTCGTCGCGCCGCTCTGGGACATGTGCCGCAGCCTCGCCGATGGCCTGACCGACCAGCATACGGGCTACAAGGGTTCGGTCACCTCGACCAAGCTCAAGGTTGCCGGGCTGGACGTCTTCTCCGCCGGTGACTTTTCCGGCGGTGAGGGCTGCGAGGATATCGTCCTGCGTGACGCCTCGCGCGGCGTGTACAAGCGCGTCATCGTCAAGGACGACAAGATCATCGGCGCGGTCCTCTACGGCGATACCGTCGATGGCGGCTGGTATTTCGACCTGCTGAAGCGCGAGGAAGATGTCGGCGAAATCCGCGACCTGCTGATCTTCGGTCAGGCCTTCGCCTCTGGAGGAGGCGCGCTGGACCCTAAGGCGGCCGTTGCGGCGCTCTCGGACGATGCCGAGATTTGCGGCTGCAACGGCGTCAGCAAGGGCCAGGTCGTTGCCTGCATCGAAAAGGGCGCATGCAGCCTCGATGCGGTGCGCGGCACCTGCAAGGCTTCGGCGAGCTGCGGCAGCTGCACGGGCCTCGTCGAGAATTTGCTGGCGGTGGTGCTGGGCGATGACGTCCAGTCAGGTCCCAAGACGATGTGCAAATGCACCAGCTTCGGCCATGACGATGTCCGCCGCGAGATCGTGGCGCAGAATCTGCGCTCGATCCCCGAGGTGATGCAGAAGCTGCACTGGTCGACCCCGGATGGCTGCTCCTCCTGCCGCCCCGCGCTCAATTACTATCTGCTCTGCGCGCTGCCCGGCGAATATGTCGACGACCAGCAGAGCCGCTTCGTCAACGAGCGCATGCACGCCAACATCCAGAAGGATGGCACCTACTCCGTCGTCCCGCGCATGTGGGGTGGCCTGACCAACCCCAAGGAACTGCGCGCGATCGCCGATGTGGTCGAGAAATATGATGCGCCGATGGTGAAGGTCACCGGCGGCCAGCGGCTCGACATTTTCGGCATCAAGAAGGAAGACCTGCCCGCCGTATGGGCCGACCTCAATGCTGCGGGCATGGTGTCGGGTCACGCTTACGGCAAGTCGCTGCGCACGGTGAAGACCTGTGTCGGGTCCGAATGGTGCCGCTTCGGCACGCAGGATTCGACCGGCCTTGGCGTCAAGATGGAACGGATGACCTGGGGATCGTGGATGCCCCACAAGTTCAAGATCGCTGTATCCGGCTGCCCCCGCAACTGCGCGGAGGCGACGATCAAGGACTTTGGCGTGGTCTGCGTGGACTCAGGGTACGAGCTGCATGTCGGCGGCAATGGCGGCATCCATGTCCGCGCGACCGACTTCCTCTGCAAGGTCGCGACCGAGCAGGAGGCGCTCGATTATTGCGCCGCCTTCACCCAGCTCTATCGCGAGGAGGCGCGCTATCTGGAGCGCACCGCGCCCTGGATCGAGCGTGTCGGCGTCGAATATGTGAAGCAGCGGATCGTGGAAGATGACGCAGGCCGCGAAGCCCTGCGCGCCCGCTTCCTCTACAGCCAAAGCTTCAGCCAGGACGATCCCTGGGCCGAACGCGCAGCGGGTGCCAATGCAGAACTGCACCAGCACCTCGACCCCATCGCCATCGCTGCGGAGTGAGACACATGACGACATGGATCGACATCGGAACGCTGGCCGACATTCCCCAGCGCGGCGCTCGCACAGTGCAGATTGCAGGCGAAAAGGAAATCGCCGTCTTCCGCACCAGCGACGACAAGGTCTTCGCGCTGGTCAATGAATGCCCGCACAAGCAGGGTCCGCTGAGCCAGGGCATCGTCCACGGCCACAGCGTCGCCTGCCCGCTCCACAACTGGAACATCGCCCTGAAAACGGGCGAGGCGCAGGGCAATGATGAAGGCTGCACGCCGACCATCGCCGTGAAAGAGGAGGGCGGTCGCATCCTGATCGCTCGCCCGGCGGCGATGAAGGCAGCAGCCTGACGAGCATCAAGCTTCCGGTCCCTAGCCAAAACGGCGGGGACCCGGGTGGGGGTGTCTTGTTGGCCATCCCTTGCGGCAAGCGCCTCCACCCAATTCCTGTTCCTCGGGACGAAGAGGTAAGAACATGACAGAGGCCATCCGCACCACCTGCGCCTATTGCGGCGTCGGTTGCGGCATCTCGGCCACGCCGACCGGACCCCGGTCGGTCATAATCAAGGGCGATGAGGCGCACCCGGCCAATGGCGGGCGCCTCTGCTCCAAGGGCACGCATCTGGGCGAGACGGTGGGGCTGCAAGGCCGCCTGCTGCACCCGATGATCGGCAACAAGCGCGCCAGCTGGGACAAGTCGCTGGACCTCGTTGCGAAGAAATTCCGCGAAACCATCGACCGCTATGGTCCCGACAGCGTCGCCTTCTATGTTTCGGGCCAGCTGCTGACCGAAGATTATTATGTCGCCAACAAGCTGATGAAGGGCTTCATCGGCACATCCAACATCGACACCAACAGCCGCCTCTGCATGTCGAGCGCGGTGGCGGGGCACAACCGTGCGTTCGGTGAGGATGTCGTGCCGGCCACCTACGGCGATCTGGAGGAAGCGGACCTGATCGTGCTGGTCGGTTCGAACACCGCCTGGTGCCATCCGATCGTCTATCAGCGCATTCAGGCCGCGCGCGCCGAACGCGGCACCAAGCTGGTCGTGATCGATCCCCGGCGCACAGAGACTTGCGAGGGTGCGGACCTCCATCTGCCGGTGAAGCCGGGGACGGACGTTGCGTTGATGAACGGCCTGCTCGCGTGGTGCGACGCAGAGGGGATCACCGATCCCGCCTTCCTGGGCGATCACGTCAACGCGCCTGAAGGCTTCTGGGAGCATATCCGCACCGGCCACGACCTGTGGACCACGGCGAAGACCTGCGACATCGCCCCCGCGCTGCTGGAACAGTTCTTCAAGATGTTCGCCGCCACGCCGCGTACCGTTACGCTGTTCAGCCAGGGCATCAATCAGTCGATCCGTGGCACCGATCAGGTCAACGCCATCGTCAATGTCCACCTGGCCACCGGCCGCATCGGCAAGCCGGGCGCCGCGCCTTTCTCGATCACCGGCCAGCCCAATGCCATGGGTGGTCGCGAAGTCGGCGGCCTCGCCTCGACGCTCGCCAGCCACATGGATTTTGCGCCAGAAAATGTGGAGCGCGTCGGCCGCTTCTGGGCCGCGCCGAACATGGCCACCAAGCCGGGCCTGAAAGCCGTCGATCTGTTCCGCGCGATCAACGAAGGCCGGGTCAAGGCGCTCTGGGTCATGGCGACCAACCCCGCCGTCTCGCTGCCCGACGCGGGACGCGTGCGAGAGGCATTGGAGTCCGTCCCCTTCCTCGTCGTGTCGGACATCATCGCCGACACCGACACCAGCGTCCATGCCGATGTGCGCCTGCCCGCTGCCGGTTGGGGCGAAAAGGATGGCACCGTCACCAATAGCGACCGCACCATCAGCCGCCAGCGCCCCTTCCTGGCGCTGCCCGGCGAGGCGAAGCCGGACTGGTGGATCGTCAAGGAAGTTGGCCGCCGCATGGGCTGGCGTAATGCCTTTGCCTATGATCGGCCTGCCGACATCTGGCGTGAACATGCGCGCCTGACCGCCTATCAGAATGATGGTCAGCGCCTGCTCAACCTCCGCGCCCAGGCGACGATCGGCAACGACGCCTATGAAGCGATGGAGCCCTTCCGTTGGGGTGGTGAGAAGCCCTTCGCCGACGGCCGTTTCTCAACGCCGGACGGCAAGGCGCGGCTGGTGCTGACCAAGCAGATGGAGGTGCAGGAGCCGCTCAAGCAGTGGCCGATGACGCTCAACACCGGCCGCTATCGCGACCAGTGGCACACCATGACGCGCACCGGCCTGTCGCCCAAGCTCGCCCGCCATCGCGAAGAGCCGCTGGTCGATATCCACCCCAAGGATGCCGAGGAACTGGGCATTTGCGACGGCGACCTCGCCCGGGTTCAGACCGCGCAGGGCAACAGCATCTTCCGCGTGGCTTTCAGCGAAGGCCAGCGTGTGGGCGAAATCTTCACGCCGATCCACTGGACCGATCAGGTCTCGACCGGCGGCCGCACCGGCCTGCTGCCCCGCCCGCTGGTCGATCCCCATTCGGGCCAGCCCGGTTTCAAATCGACGCCCGCCAGCATCGAGAAGGTCGCCACCGAGTGGAAGGGCTTCCTCATCCTGCGCGGCGAGCAGCCCGCCAAAATCCCCTGCCTCTGGGCGACGAAGGTTACCGTTCCGGGCGGCGCGCTCTACGAAGTCGCGGGCAATGGCGATCCCACGCGCCTTGAAGCCTGCCTGCCCAAGGGCGATCGTGTCGAAGCCGTCGACATGACGCGCGGCACCCGCCGCATCGCCATCATCCGCGAAGGCAAGCTGGCGGCCGTCCTCTTCGTCACCCGCACCGGCCTGCTCCCTTCGCGCGACTGGCTCATCGGCCAGCTCGAAGCCGAAGAGGTGGGCGCCTCCGTCCTCGCCGCGCGCGGTCCCGGCAACCAGCCCGACAAGGGGCCGACCATCTGCGTCTGCTTCGACATCGGCCTCAACCAGATCGTCGCCGCCATCCGCGATCAGAGCCTGGTCGACGTGCCCGCCATCGGCAAGGCGATCGGCGCGGGCACCAATTGTGGGTCCTGCCGTCCCGCACTCGCCAACATCCTCGCCCAACTTCCGCAGGAGACGCTTCATGCAGCCGAATGAGATGATCGCCCCCGGTGAAGTCTGGCTGGTCGGCGCAGGGCCGGGCGACCCGGACCTCCTCACCCGCAAGGCCGAAAAGCTGATCGCCGCTGCCGAGATCGTCTTCTACGACGCCCTCGTCGGCCCCGGCGTCCTCGACCTCATCCCCGAGGGCGTCGAGCGGGTCAGCGTCGGCAAACGCTCCGGCCGCCACAGCAAGGCGCAGGAAAGCATCAACGACCTCCTCCTCGCCGCCGCCAAGGCGGGCAAGCGCGTCGTGCGCCTGAAGGGCGGCGACCCCTCGGTCTTTGGCCGCTCGTCCGAAGAGATGGAGCATCTCGCCGCAGACGGCATCCGCTTCCGCATCTGCCCCGGCATCACCACCGCCAGCGCGGCGGCGGCAAGCGGCAGCGCCTCGCTCACCCTGCGCGGCAAGGCGCGGGGCCTGACGCTGGTGACCGCGCATCTGAAAGCCGGTGAACCGCTCAAGCTTGACTGGGAAGCGCTCGCCCGTCCCGGCGGCACGCTCGGCATCTATATGGGCCGCGCCGCCGCTGGAGAGATCAGCCGCCAGCTGATCGCCGCCGGACGCGATCCCGAAACGCCGGTGATGGTGGCGGTCAATGTCTCGCTCCCCACCGAACGCCTGATCCGGGGGAAGCTGTCCGCGCTTGCCTTCCTTGTCGCCACCATCAGCGATGAAGACCCGACCCTTCTTCTGATCGGCGAAGCGGTGGCGGGCACATCCATGCCAGTAGGGGTTGCAGCCAGCGTCGCTCTTCAGCTTTGAAGACCGGCTCTTTGCAACTTTTGCCCTGAGCTTGTCGAACGCCCCGGAACTTAGTTGGAAGGAAGGGAGGGGGCTTCGGCAAGCTCAGCTTGGCTCGCGCCAGTGCGCCAGATCCTCCGGCCGGTTGATATTGGGCAGCACCAGTTCCGGCCGCTCCACCACTCGCGCGCCGATCCGATCCAGCCAGCCATAGATCGACCGATTATTCTCCTCCGCCAGATGCGCGTCCAGTTCGTCCGCGAGCGACGCAGGCCAGAAGCCCGCAAGTTGCTGACCCTTCAGCACCGCCGCACTGTCACCCACCAGCGCCTCCACCAGCGCCGCCGGATAGACGGGCATGTCGCACCCCGTCGTCAGCACCGCATCGTAACCCTGACCGCGCGCATGATGCAGCGCCGCGTTCAGCCCACCCAGCGGCCCCATATCCGCCGCTGGCCGATCCGCCAGCCCCGTCAGCCCATCGACGCTCCGCCCACAGACCACCACGGCCTCCACGTGCGGCGCGATTGCCGCCACCGCATGCGCCATCAGCGTGCGCCCGTCCGGCATCAGCGCCAAAGCCTTGTCGCTCCCGAACCGGCTGGATCGCCCACCCGCCAGCACCGCGCCCAGCAATCGCATCGATCCACTCCTTGGCAATAGCCTCACTTTCCCCTATGGCGCGCCGCGTGAGCGGGCAACCGCTGACATGAAGATCGCGCCGGAAAGGGAATGCGGTGCGGACGGGATCACCGTCCAACTCCGCGGCTGTCCCTGCAACTGTAAGCGGCGAGCGCGATGCACAGGGAAACCTGCAAGCCTTCAAAGGGGAAGGCGAGGGGGACCAGCCACTGGACCAAAAGTCCGGGAAGGCGTGCATCACCGCGACGACCCGCGAGCCAGGAAACCTGCCGGCGCATGGTCGCTCTTGCCTTGGGTCCAGGGATCGGTCCGGGCACGGTTTTCCGTCTGAGCGACGAAGCGGCGCAGGGCCGCATCGGTGCGCGTGACGGGGCTGGCGTCTCTTCTTCCCGCGCAGCGGCCGCGCAAGCGGCAGGCCCTGGGCTCATGTCGCATGGCGCTCAGGGAAGACAGAACATGATCAGGACCGGAATTTCACTGCTGGCGCTCCTCGCCGCCACCCCCGCGCTCGCCGCAGACGCGGACGAGATCGTCGTCACCGCCCTCGGCATCGAACAGCCCACCGACGAGGTCGGTCAGGCGGTGACCGTGATCGACGAAAAGACGATCGAAACGCGCCAGAATGTCAGCGTCGCGGACCTGCTGATCACGACCCCCGGCATTCGCCTCAACCGCGCCGATGCCGTTGGCGGTGTCACCGGCATTTCGATCCGGGGCGCGGAAACGACGCAGACGCTGGTGCTGCTCGACGGCGTCAAGATCAATGACCCGAGCGTCATCGGCGATGCCTATGACTTCGGCAATCTGCTGACCGGCAACATCCGCCGCATCGAAATCCTGCGCGGCTCCAACTCTGTCGTCTATGGCAGCCAGGCGATCGGCGGCGTGGTCAACATCATGTCAGCGGAGCCCGGCGAAGGCTTTGGCGGCAGCGCCTCTGTTGATTATGGCTATGCCGACACGTTGAATGCGAAGGCTGACATATCGGGCAGCACAGGCATCGCCTCTGGCAGCGCGGGCGTCGCCTATTTTCGCACTGATGGCATCTCCGCTGCCCAGGGCGGCACGGAGAAGGACGGCTATGAAAATATCGCGACCCACGCGAAGCTGAAACTCGCCTTCACCGACAATCTCAGCCTCGACCTGCGCGGCTATTATATCCATGCGAACCTCGACACCGACATCTTCTTCGGCGCGCCGGCCGACACGACGGACAGTAGCAAGCTTGACCAATATATCGGCTATGCGGGGCTCAACCTCGCGTCATTCGACGGCAAGCTGACGCAGCGTGCGGCGGTAACTTGGTTCCGCAACGACCGCGACTATTTCTTCGCGCCCAGTTCCGCCCCGGATTACGGCTATTCGGGCAAAAATCTGCGCTTCGAATATGAAGGCGTCTATCAGCCCATGGATCAGGCCAAGCTGGTCTTCGGCTATGAGCATGAACGCCCGGACTATGATTCTTTTTATTATGATTTCTTCACAGGCGACAAGGTCGTCAGCACGGCCAAGGTCAACATCGATAGCGTCTATGCGCTGGCGGTCGTAAAGCCGTTCACCGGCATCTCCCTGACCGGCGGCGTACGCCACGACGATCACAGCCAGTTCGGCGGCGCGACCACGCTGGGTGCCAACGCCAACTACACGCCCAATGAAGGCCGCACCAACATCCGCGCCAGCTATGGCGAAGGCTTCCGTGCGCCCTCGCTCTATCAGATCTACGACGGCACCTATGGCAATCTCGACCTGAAGCCCGAACGGTCGAAAAGTTATGACGTCGGCTTCGACCAGAGCCTCGACGGCGGTCGCGCGATGATCTCCGTCACCGCGTTCCGCCGTGATACCCGTGACCAGATCTATTTCGACGGCTTTGCGCTGCCTTTCGGTCGCTACATCAACCTTACCAGCACCCGGGCGAAGGGCTTGGAAGCAGCCGTCACGCTGAAGCCCGTCGATGCGCTTACCGTCACCGCCGCTTACAGCTATATCGATGCCATCGACCGTTCCGAGGGTGGCATTAATGAAGGCAAGCGCCTCCCCCGCCGCGCCAAGGATGCGGTCAGCGTCTCGGCCGACTATGATTGGTCCTTCGGCCTATCGACCGGCGCAACGGTGACCATGGTCGGCGATAGCTTCAACGATGCCGCCAACACCCAGCGGATCGATGGCTATGCGCGGCTGGATCTGCGCGCTTCACTGCCGATCAACGAGCATCTGGAGATTTACGGCCGCATCGACAATGTTACGGATGAAGAATATGCGACCGTCTATGGCTACAGCACCTACGGCCGGTCGGCCTATGGCGGCGTGCGTGTCCGCTTCTGACGGTAGAAGGTGAAGGGGGTGGGCGACTGCCCCTTATCAGCGGGGCGTGGCCTTTGGTCGCGCCCTGCCTTTGCTTGCGGCGTCCGCCTGCGCCACGATGCTGCGTGCGGCCTGCACATAGGCGGGGCCGCCGCACACGGTCCAGGCCTGCGGCACGCGGATGCGCGGGATGGATCGCAGCACGGGGTGATGCAGCATTTCCGTCCCCTGATCGACGACCCTCTCGCTGCCCTCTTCCACGATCAGATAGTCGGGTTTGGCCGCGATCATCTCCTCCAGCGGCACCTGCGCCAGCGCTGGCTTGCCAAGCTTCGCCGCCAGATTGGTGAGGCCCGCGCGCCGGATCAACTCATCGACCAGCGTGCCGGTGCCGGTCATATAGCCGCGCCGTTGATAATAGGCGGCGACGCCGCCGCGCCGGGACCGGGGCCGGGCGGCAAGGTCGCGCTCCATGCCCGCGATCATCGCTTCGCCCCGCGCGGGGTGGCCCACTACAGCCGCCACTTGCCGGATCTGGTCGCGGATGGCGGCAAAACTGTCCGCGCTTGCCAGCCCCAGCTTGCGCCATCGGCCATCCGGCGCGCCGACCACGCCGCCCGCGCCATCGGGAAAGCCGATCACCAAATCAGGCCGCAGCGCCAGCACCTCTTCGGCCGGACGTTTCAGCACCGGGAAGCGCTGCGCCTTGGCGATCGCCGCCGACAGTTCGGGGTCGTGACCATAGGGGCTCAAGGCCGCGATCTGCCCCGGATCGGCGAGCGCCAGCACATATTGGTCGGAACAGGTGTTGAGCGACACGATACGCTTAGGCGGCGCGGGCGCAGCGCCGGTCAGGCCAAGCGCAACAAGCGCCGCGATCATCTTTCCTGCGCGCATCCACTTCGCCTCTTAAAAACATTGTGCTCCTGCGCAGGCAGGAGCCTAGTTCCGCCGTCTCAACTGGGCTCCTGCCTGCGCAGGAGCACGACAGCCTTGGCGTTTAAGGGCTGGAGAGGCAAGCCATGAGCGCCCGCCGCCATCCGCTGCTGCTCCCCATCCTGATCGCGCTCACCCTTTTGGCAGCGCTTGGCTCGCTAACGCTGGGCGCGGTCGCACTGTCTCCCGCCCGCATCCTTGCTGTCCTCACCGGCGGCGGTGACGAGGTCGCGCGCGCCATCCTCATCGACCTGCGCCTGCCGCGGATGCTGCTCGGCCTGATCGTCGGCGCGATGCTTGGTCTCGCGGGAGCCGCGCTTCAGGGTTACCTCCGTAATCCGCTCGCCGAACCGTCGGTTCTTGGCGCTTCCAACGCGGCTGCGCTCGGCGCCGTGTGCGCGCTATATTTCGGCCTTGCGCAGCTTCATCCGGTCGTCCTGCCGGTCCTTGCCATCACCACCAGCCTTATCGCGATCTCGGCCCTGTTCCTGCTGGCGGGGCCTTCCGAAAGTCCGCTGACCCTGATCCTCGCGGGCATCGCCGTCGCGACGCTGACGGGGGCAGGGATCAGCCTGTCGCTCAACCTCTCGCCCAATCCCTTCGCGGCGATGGAGATCATGAGCTGGCTGATGGGCAGCCTCGAAAATCGCAGCTACGCCCATGTCTGGATCGCGCTGCCCTGTGTCCTCATCGGCGCTGCACTACTGATTGCCGATGGGCGTAGCCTCGATGCGCTGACCTTGGGGGAGGAGGGCGCGCAGGCACTGGGCGTTGATCTTGGCAAGGCGCGGCTGCGCATGATGCTGGGCGTCGCCATCGGTGTCGGCGGCGCGGTCGCCGTGTCGGGTGCGATCGGTTTCGTTGGCCTCATCGTCCCCCACTTGGTCCGTCCCCTCACGGATCGCTCCCCTTCGGCCATCCTGCTTCCTTCGCTGCTCGGCGGCGCGGCGTTGTTGACGCTGGCCGATATTGGCGTGCGCCTGATCCCCACCAGCAGCGAATTGAAGCTCGGCGTCCTGACTGCATTGCTCGGCGTCCCCGTTTTCCTCGTCCACTTGATGCGGGAGCGGCGGCTATGGTGACCATCCGCGCCGAAAACCTGTCCGTTCGCCTTGGCCGCCATGCCGCCGTGACCGGCGTCACCACGGTGCTGGAGCCGGGACAACTGGTCGGCATCATCGGCCCCAATGGCGCTGGCAAATCCACGCTGATCCGCGCGTTGCTGGGCCTCGTCCGTATGGAAAGCGGCGGTGTGTCGATCGACGGCCTTCCCATCGCCAGCCTCAGCCGCAAGGATATTGCGCGCCGGGTTGCCTATCTGCCGCAAGGCCAGACGTTGCACTGGCCGTTGCTCGTCGAACGGCTGGTGGCGCTCGGCCGCATGCCGCATCTGGGTCCGTTGTCCCGCCTCTCGCCCGAAGACGGAGCGATGGTCGATGCCGCGCTCGCCCGCGCCGATGTGCTGCATTTGAAAGGCCGAATCGCAACCGAGCTATCAGGCGGCGAACGCGCCCGCGTCCTCCTCGCCCGCGCGCTGGCTGTGGGCGCGCCTGCTCTCATCGCCGACGAACCGCTCGCCGCGCTTGATCCGGGGCATCAGCTGGACGTCATGGACCTGCTCAAGGCCGAAGCGCGGGCCGGGTCGCTGGTGGTCACGGTGTTGCACGACCTTGGCATGGCGGCACGCTATTGCGACCGCTTGTTGCTGATGGACAACGGTCGACTGATTGCCGAGGGCAAGCCGATGGAGGTCCTTACCGAACAGAGCCTTGCCGAAGTATACGGCATATCGGCTTGCATCGAGGCTGACGGCGAATGGCCGCTGATACTCCCGACCGGGCGGATCAAAAGCTAATTACCCCCACAACCGTTCGGGCTGAGCCTGTCGAAGCCCCTTACTTTCCTTGAAGAAAGAAGAGCCCTTCGACAAGCTCAGGGCGAACGGAGGTTATATCACTCCCCAAAAGCCTTGGGCGCAGCCGCCACCACCGTATAAGTCCCGGCACCCACCTCCGACACTTCCAGCGCCCGCTCGGCAATCCCGCTGCGCCCGAACCGGAACGCGCCATCAATGCCGGAAAAGCCGCCCGAATCGCGCAGCCGTGCCGTCGGGAACACCGTCCCCGGCTTCCAATCCCGCGCAATCCGCACGGTCAGCAGCACCGCGTCATAACCCAGCGCCGACAGGCGGAACGGCGCGCTGCCATAACGCGCCCGATACTTCCCCGCCAATTGCCCATACAGCCCGTCCGACACACTGGCGAACCATGCGCCCCGCAAAGCCGGAGCGGACGCCAGCCCGCGATCCGTATTCCACAGTTCAGTCCCCAGCAGCCGCGCCGTCGCGCCGCCATTCTTCCGCACGATCGGGGCAAGCTGCAACGCCACGCGCCCGCTGTCAGCGATCAGCAGCGCGTCATAGCTGGACGACGCCTGCAACTTCTTGACCGCTGCCGTCATCGAAGCAGGCGTCCGGTCGAACGTCTGCATCGACACGACCGTCCCGCCCACGCCCTCGACCGCGCGCAGCAGCGATGTGCCCGACCGCTCGCCATACGTGCCCTTGGGCACCAGCGCGGCGAACTTCGACAGCCCCTTGCCCTTGGCGAACTCGACCACGCGCTCGATCGACTGGTTGGGGTTATAGCCCATGATGTAGACGCCGCTCCCGGCAACGCTCACATCGTTGGAAAAGCTGATGACCGGCACGTTCGCCCGCGCCGCGATCGGCCCCACGACCCGCGCATCTTCGGCCAGCAGCGGGCCTAGGATCAGGCGATTGCCCTCCGCCAGCGCCTTGTTCGCCGCCGCCGCTGCGCCCATGCTGGTGTCATAGGTGGTGATGCGCACCTTGTCGGCCTTGGTATCCAGCAGGGCGAGCGTCGTCGCATTGGCGATCGACTGGCCGACGCCAGCATTAGGACCGCTCATCGGCACCAGCAGCGCGACGCGATGGCGCAGCGTGTCGGTGGGCAGGCCCTGCGTCACGTCGGGACCACCGGGAACAGGCTCCGTCGGCCGCACCGGGCCGGGTCCACGCGGCACGATCGACTGACAGGCGGCCAACAGCAATGCGCTGGCGGCGAACAGGATACGCGCACCGCGCTTCATTGCAGCGAACATGTCCGCTTGCCGGAGGGCATCCGTCTCTGTCATTTGGCGTCCTTATGGAAGATACAACTTCGGGGCTTAAGCCCGGGCTTTACATCGTTGCGGGGCCGATCGGCAACCTTAGAGACCTTAGCCCGCGCGGGGCGGAAGTCCTTCGCCTTGCCGATGTGATCGCCGTGGAAGATACACGGGTGAGCGCACGTCTGCTGCGCCATGCCGGGTCGGATCGCCCGATGATCCCCTATCATGACCACAGCGCCGAAGGCGTCCGCGCTCGCCTGATCGAGCGGATGGCGAGCGAATCGGTCGCGCTGTTGTCGGACGCCGGAACGCCCCTCATCTCCGACCCCGGCTACAAGCTGGTCCGTGACGCGCGCGCCGCCGGTCGCAACATCATAACGCTGCCCGGCCCCAGCGCCGCCATCGCCGCGCTTACCCTGTCGGGGCTTCCCACCGACCGCTTCCTCTTCATGGGCTTCCTCCCCGCAAAGCAAAAGGCCCGCGCCGACGCCCTTGCTGAAGTCGCCGCCCTGCGCGCCACGCTCATCTTCTACGAAAGCGGCCCGCGCCTATCGGAAAGCCTCGCCGCGATGGCCGAGGGGCTAGGCGACCGCGAAGCTGCCGTCAGCCGAGAAATCAGCAAAACATTTGAGGAAACCCGCACCGGCACATTGAGCGAACTCTCCGCCCGCTACGCCGACGCCCCGCCCAAGGGAGAGATCGTCGTCATCGTCGGTCCGCCCGGCGAAGCGCCCCCCGCCAGCGCCGAAGACGCCGACGCCGCCCTCCTCGAAGCGATGCAGCGCCTTCCCGTCTCCAAGGCGGCCGGGGAAGTCGCCAAGAAACTCGGCCTCGACCGCCGCGCCCTTTACGACCGCGCGCTGGAACTGAAAGGATGAAGCGCCAACAGGCCGAACAACGCGGACGGCAGGCGGAGCGGATCGCCGCATGGTGGCTGCGCCTTAAAGGTTGGCAGATTGTCGGCCGCCGCCTGCGCACGCCCGCCGGAGAGGTAGACCTTGTCGCAAGGCGCGGCGCAATGCTCGCCTTTGTCGAGGTAAAGGCCCGCGCCACCGCCGCAGACCTCGACCTCGCGATAGACGAACGGCGCCTGTCCCGCGTCGCGTCCGCCGCCGAAATGCTGTTCTACGATCTCGCCAAACCCGGCGACGACATGCGGATCGACGTGATCCTCCTTGCGCCGGGGCGTCCGCCGCGCCATCTGGCGAATGTCTGGCATGGGGGGTAATCTGTTCCACCCCCGGAACAAGGATTGGAAATGACTGAGCTCAACCCCCTCACCGTCGCCGTGCAGATGGACCCGATGGAAGGGATCAACATCGCGGGCGATTCCACCTTCCACATCATGCTGGCGGGGCAGGCGCGGGGGCATCGGCTCTATCATTATCTAGCGCCCGACCTCACCTATCGCGACGGTCGCGTGCTGGCGAAGGCGCGTCCCGTGAAGGTGCAGAAGGTCAAAGGCGATCATTATGCCCTTGGCGAGCCCGAATTGCTGGACCTCGGCCGCGACGTCGATGTTGTGCTGATGCGGCAGGACCCGCCCTTTGACCTGAGCTATATCACCGCCACCCATTTGTTGGAGCGGGTGCAGGAAGAAACGCTGGTGGTGAACGATCCCGCGTCCGTCCGAAACGCGCCCGAAAAGCTGTTCGTGCTCGACTATGCGCGGTTCATGCCGCCCACGATGATCACCCGCGATTTGGCCGAAGTGAAGAGCTTTCTTGCCGAACATGGCGAGATCGTCGTGAAGCCGCTCTATGGCAATGCTGGCAACGCGGTCTTCCATGTCGGGCAATCCGGCGCCAACCTGTCGGCGCTGGTGGAACTGTTCAACGCTTCGTGGGTCGAGCCTTTCATGGTTCAGGCCTTCATCCCCGGCGTGGCGCAAGGCGACAAGCGCATCGTCCTGATCGACGGTGAAATCGCAGGCGCGATCAACCGTATTCCGGGCGCGGGCGAGATACGCTCCAACCTCGCGGTGGGCGGATCGGCCGCCAAGACGGAGCTGACCGACCGGGAGCTGGAAATCTGCGCCGCCATGGGGCCGGAACTCAAGCAGCGCGGCCTTTTGTTCGTCGGCATCGACGTGATCGGCGGTGAATGGCTGACGGAAATCAACGTGACCTCGCCCACGGGAATCGTGTCGATCGACGCCTTTAACGGCACCGACACAGGCGCCATGATCTGGGATGCGATCGACGCCCGCCTGGCGGCAAGGGTTGATGCTTGAGCCACTCCGCGCGGTTCCGAACTGTCATCCCAGCGGAAGCTGGGACCTGGTGCCCCAAGCCGTGTCCTCCAAAAGAGATTCCAGCTTTGGCTGGAATGACGAAAAGTGACTGACTGGGTCCTCCATCTCATCGACGCGGGCGGCTATTGGGGCATCTTCGCCCTCATGGTGCTGGAAAATGTCTTTCCCCCGATTCCGTCCGAACTCATCATGGGAATCGGCGGCATCCGCGTGGGTCAGGGCCGCATGGCGATGGAGTGGCTATTGCTCGTGGGAACGCTGGGCACCACGGTGGGCAATTATTTCTGGTATCTGGTCGGCCACATATTGGGCTTCGCACGGCTCAAGCCGCTGGTGGACCGCTATGGCCGCTGGGCCACCCTGGAATGGCGGAATGTCGAGGCGCTCGACCATATTTTCGGCAAATATGGCCAGATCGTCGTGTTCGTGTTCCGCTTCCTGCCCGCCTTCCGCACCATGATCTCGCTGCCCGCCGGGCTGTTCCGCATGGGGCATGTGAAATTCCTCGCCTGGACGGCTGGCGGGGCGCTGATCTGGAACATCATCCTTGCCTATGCAGGCTATGTCCTCGGCCAGAATTTCCGCGATATCGACAAATATGTGGGGCCTGTGGCGACGGCGTGCGTGGTCGGGGCAATCGCGCTCTACCTCTGGCGCTTGGCAACCTGGAAGCCGAGAGGCTGACAGTCGTTTGTTCCCCCTCCCGCAGGCGGGAGGGGGTTAGGGGGTGGGCTGGCGCAACGTCCAAGCTTTTCTACAACAGCACCGCCGGAAGCTCGCTACGCTCGCGCCCACCCCTGGCCCCTCCCGCAAGCGGGAGGGGAATACACCTCCAGCGCCTCGCCCACCTCAAGCCCGAGGATGCGCATTCCGATAAACATCCAGCAAATGCGCCGCATCCACCTGCGTATAAATCTGCGTCGATGACAGGCTCGCATGCCCCAGCAGTTCCTGCAACGACCGCAAATCCGCCCCGCGCCCCAGCAAATGCGTCGCAAAGCTGTGCCTCAAGGCATGCGGCGTCGTCCGATCCGACAGCCCCAGCCTTCCTCGCGCACCCTGCACCGCGCGCCGGATCAAAGCCGCCGACAACGGACCGCCCCGCGCCCCCCGGAACAGCGCTTCATCCCGCTCCACAGGATAAGGACAAACCGCCACATAAGCCTCGATCGCCGCCCGCACCTGCGGCAGCAGCGGCACAATTCGCGTCTTGCCCCGCTTGCCCGTCACCCGCAGCGTATCGCCCAGCGGCAGCACATCGCCCATCAGCCCCATCGCCTCGCCGATCCGCAGCCCCGCGCCATAGAGCAGCAGCAGCACCGCCCAGTCGCGCGCACCGATCCATCCCTCCCGCGCCGTCTCCGCAATCTCTCCCGCCAGCGCCACCGCTTCATCGGGCGAGATCGGCCGGGGCAGACCCCGCTTCACCTTGGGGCCTTTCAGCACCGGGACCCGCGCATCCTCGCCGCCGACGAACCTCAGGAACCCGCGCACCGCCGACAATTCCCGCGCCGCCGATCCATTGCCGATCCCGTCCATCCGCCGCGCCGTCAGGAAGGCGCGCAGGTCGGCTTGATCCACCCGCGCCAAGCCCGCCGCCGTCACCGCTTCCCCGCGATGCTCCGTCAGGAAAGCGATCAACCGCTCCGCCGTCGCCATATAGGCGCGCACCGTATGCGTCGAACGCCGCCGGTCCAGCGCCAGATGCTGCCGCCATGCCTCCACAAGATCCCTGCTCGCGCTCATGACCCGGAGTCTAGGCGAAGCCTCGCCCAAACGGAATCCCCCGATCAACCGGCTCTTGAAAATCCCGCCCAGATGGGCACATGAGGCGCATGGCAACCGCACCTGACATGGCCGACATGCCCACGGGCACGCTGCTGCAAATCTCGCCGCGCATCGGCCGTGTTCTTGCGCCCAATCCATCGCCCTTCACCTATACGGGCACCCAGACCTATCTGGTCGGGTCAAACGACGTGGCGGTCATCGATCCCGGCCCCGCCGATCCCGATCATCTGGCCGCGCTGCTCGCCGCGATCGCAGACCGCCCCGTGCGCGCAATCCTGTGCACCCATACCCATCGCGACCATAGCCCTGCCGCCGCGCCGCTCTCGGTGCAGACCGGCGCGCCCATCATCGGCTGCGCGCCGCTGGTGCTGGACGATGACGGCCCGCGCGCCGATGCTGCCTTCGATCCGTCCTATTCTCCCGACCGCATCCTTGCCGACGGCGAACAGGTTGCGGGCGAGGGCTGGACGCTCGAAGCCGTCGCCACGCCCGGCCATACTTCGAACCATCTCTGCTTTGCCTTGTTGCAGGAAAATGCCCTCTTCACCGGCGATCATGTCATGGGCTGGTCCACCAGCGTCATCTCGCCCCCGGACGGAGACATGGCCGATTATATGCGATCGATGCAGCGGTTGCTCGATCGGGAGGACGCGATCTACTATCCCGCCCATGGCGATCCCGTGCCCAATCCGCGCCGTCTGGTGCGCGGCATGATGGGGCATCGCAAGCAGCGGGAAGGGCAGATCATGCGTTTCCTTGAGCGCAACGGCGCGTCCGAAATCCCGGCGATGGTGGCGGAGATGTACAAGGGCATCGATCCGCGCCTCCATCCCGCCGCTGGCCGCTCGGTCCTTGCCCATCTCATCGACTTGGACGGACGGGGCGTGGCGGAGGCGGCAGGGGACGGCCGCTGGCAACTGCGTTAAGGGACAACAGCTACTGGCCAACCGCCGCGCCGCCCGCTAGGGGCGCGGCAAAGGCCCGTGAGGAGTAGGGACATGAACGCCATCACCGGAATCCCGCAGGGGATCGACCTGCGCGCGGAAATCGACCGCCTGCGCAAGGAACGCAACGCCGTCATCCTGGGCCATTATTATCAAAAGCCCGAAATTCAGGACCTCTCCGATTTTGTCGGCGACAGCCTCGAACTGTCCCGCAAGGCAGCGGAAACCGACGCCGACGTCATCGCTTTCTGCGGCGTGCGCTTCATGGCCGAGACCGCCAAGATATTAAGCCCCGAAAAGATCGTCGTCCTGCCCGACATGGACGCCGGTTGCTCGCTTGAGGACAGCTGCCCACCCGCCCAGTTCAAGGCGTTCCGCGAAGCGCATCCCGATCACATTGCCTTAAGCTACATCAACTGCTCGGCCGAGGTGAAGGCGCTGTCCGACATCATCGTCACCAGCTCGTCCGCCGAAACGATCCTCTCCCAAATCCCCCGCGACCAGAAGATCATATTCGGCCCCGACAAGCATCTGGGCGGCTACCTGAAGCGCAAGTTCAACCGCGACATGCTGCTCTGGCCCGGCGTCTGCATCGTTCACGAGGCGTTCAGCGAAACCGAATTGCTGAAGCTCAAGGCCCAGCATCCCGAAGCGCCCATCGCCGCGCATCCCGAATGCCCGCCCTATATCGTCGATCATGCCGATTATGTGGGGTCCACAAGCGGCATCCTGCAATATGCCAAGACGATGACCGGCGACACGCTGATCGTGGCGACCGAACCGCACATCATCCACCAGATGCGCAAGTCGGTGCCGGACAAGAATTTCATCGGCGCACCCGGCGCGGACGGCAACTGCAACTGCAATGTCTGCCCATACATGGCGCTCAACACGATGGAAAAGCTGTACCTCGCCCTCCGCGACCTCCAGCCCCGCATCGAAATGGAAGAAGGCCTCCGCCTCGCCGCTAAGAAGAGCCTCGACCGCATGCTGGAACTGGCCAGCGGCACGGTAGGGAAGGGCGATGTGGGCAATCGCTGAAGCGTAACCCGTTTTCTCCGTCACCCCGGGTTTGACCCGGGGTCCCGCTTAACGTTCAATCGTGCGAAAGCGGGATCCCGGCTCAGGGCCGGGATGACCAAGCGGTGAGCGCCACCAGCCTTTACTATTCCATCTCGATCAATGCACAAAGAGCGCCCATGACCTTCACCTTGCCCGGCTTCGATCTCGACGCCTTCATCGCCTCAACCCTTGCCGAAGACCTCGGCCCCGACGGCCGCGACGTCACCAGCGAGGCAGTGATCCCCGCCGATGCGATCTTCGATGGCGTGATGGACAGCCGCGACGCGGTGACGCTGGCGGGCCTCCCCATAGCCGCCGCCTTCTTCCGCGCGCTCGACCCGGATGTGGAAATCGCGCTGCTCCGCCAGGACGGCGACCGCGTCGCGCCGGGCACTGACATCATGCGCATCCGGGGCAAGGCCCGCGCTATGCTGACGGCGGAGCGTTCCGCGCTCAACACCGTCCAGCACCTGACCGGCATTGCCACCATGACCCGCGCCTATGTGGACGCGATCACGGGCACCGGCACAACCCTGCTCGACACACGCAAGACCATTCCGGGCCTGCGCGTGCTGGAGAAATACGCCACGCGTCAGGGCGGCGCGACCAACCACCGCATGGGTCTGTGGGATGCCGCGATGATCAAGGACAATCATGTCGCGGTCGCAGGTTCGGTAGAGGAAGCCGTCCGCCGCGCCGCCGCCGCCGGGATCGCAAACATCATCGTCGAGGTCGACCGCATCGACCAGATCGAACCCGCACTCGCCGCCGGAGCCACCCACCTGCTGCTCGACAATATGGACGCGCCCACCCTGCGCGGGGCCGTCACCCTCGTCGGCGGCCGGGTGCCGACCGAGGCGTCAGGCGGCGTCACGCTCCAGACCATCCGGGCCAAGGCGGAAACCGGCGTCACCTATATCAGTGTCGGCCGCCTGACCCAGTCCGCCCCCGCCGCCGATATCGGCCTGGACTTCGCCTTTGCGTAAAGGGCTCGCGGCCCTGCTGCTCCTTGCGGCGCCCGCCCCTGCGCTGGCGCAGGCGGCCTATTGCTCCATCCCGCAGCAAGTGCCGCGCCCCCGCCTCGAACTCCCGCCCACCAGCGAGCCGCGCCGTTTGCCGCCCATCACCGGCTACACGCTCGCGCTCAGCTGGTCGCCGCAATATTGCGCCACAGCACGCGGGCCGGACAGCGCCTTCCAATGCGGCGGTCGCAACGGCAAGTTCGGCTTCGTCCTGCATGGCCTCTGGCCCGAAGGCAGGGGGCGCGACTGGCCGCAATATTGCCGCGCCGCCGATCTTCTGCCCCGGCAGGTCATCCGCCAGAACCTCTGTGCCACGCCGTCCGCGCAACTGCTCCAGCATGAATGGGCAAAGCATGGCAGCTGCATGACGACGCGGCCGGAGCTGTATTTCAACCTCGCCCGCGCCTTTTACGACGGCATCCGCTATCCCAACATGACCCTGCTCGCCCGCCGCGAGACGCTGACCGTCAAGCAATTCGCCGCCGAGTTCGCCCGCGCCAACAAGGGGCTCACCCCCGACATGATCCGCATCAGGACCACGCGCGACGGCGCGCTGAGCGAAATCTGGCTCTGCATGGATCGTGCGATGGATTATGCCCGCTGCCCCACCGGCCAGCGCGGCGCGCCCGCAGCGGCAAAGCTGCGCATCCAGCCCGGCCCCAACATCCTGCCGCCGAAAAGCGGCGCCGTTCCGGCACGCCGCCCGGCGTTGAAGCTCGACCTCGACCCCAACGCGCAAATACCGGCCGGTTGAAAGCTAACCCTCGATCGTCACCGTCGAGGGATGATGCTTATCCAGATGCCGACGGATGATGCGCAGGTTCTTCGTATTGGACTTGAACAGAAAGTCGAACACGTCACCCGCGAACGGAATCGCGCCCACGACCGTGTCGAACCCCACATTGGCCGCCATCCGCGCCAGCTGCCATTTCGGCATGCCCAGATTGCGCGCTTCCCACACGATCCACGCGCCCATCGCGGCCGTCGCGAGATCGCCCACCACCGGGATAAGGCCGACCAGACTGTCCAGCCCCACGCGTCGGGTCGTACCGGGAATGATGAACAGCCCCTCCAGCATTGCCTCCATCGCTTCGATCCGCCGCCGCACCGAAGCGGGGTCGCGGCCAAAGCCCGGCAGGTCACGTACCACACGGTCAAACTGGTCTTGCGATAACGCCATGCTGTTCCTCCTGCCCCCTAATTGGGGCTGCGGAACAGATGGTTCAATGGATGCCGCGCCCGTGGCGAAGGCATGAAGCCGGTCAGCCGCCGCGACACCAGCGACCAGCGCACCGGCGCGCCCAGCGCGATATAGCCGTTATGCGCCTGCATCAGCGCCTCGGCCTGCGCCACCCGCGCCATGCGCTCGGCCGCGCTGCCCGCCATGCTTGCCGCCCGCAACTGTGCATCGGCCTCTGCCGAGCAATGCACCTTGCGCGCGCACCCGGCGCGACCGAGATACCACAGGACGCTGTCATAAGCGGCGACTTCATCGATCAACCGCAGGTCGGCATCATCCTTCATGCCCACCCGCTCGACCCGCAATCCGATCAACGCCAGGTCATGGCGGACCAGCGCGAACAGGCTCGTCGCACCCGGCCCTTGCGGCAACGCCACCCGCAACGGCGGAGCCTCGCCATTGTCGCTGCGCCACCGCGTGATGACCGCACTGGCAGCCGCCCGCCGGTCCTCCAGCGGCATGGCGGACCAATCCGGCGCTGTCGGCGGCCGTGGCAGGTCCATCTGCGTGGGCACGATCTTGTCGGTAATGGCCCATCCGCCTAGCGGAAACAGGATGGGTAACTGATTGCGATCGATCGCCATGTTGATCGCTCGTCGGACGCCGTCATCGTCCAGCAGCTTGCCCTTGCCGGTCACGGCAAATCCCAACAGGCCCTGCACCGGATCGATCCGCACCGCATCGCGATCAACCCCGGCCGGCACCAGCAGCGGCAGGTCGGCGAACCGCCCGCCCAGCACCGCCGCCGCCTTGCCTTCACGAAAGCGAATGATGGCCAGCGCTGCCCTGTCCGCGCGCAGGATGCGTGTCTCCCACGCTGCCGCCTTCGCCTCTTCCCCATCGTCATCCTTGGGCGCCTTGTCGATCGGCGTCAGCGTCAGCGCCTTGCCCCATGGCTCGCGCCGGTAAGGCCCGGTGCCGCCCTGCCGCGACAACAGCGCCATTTGCGGTTGCGCCAGCATCTGCAACAAATAGGGGCGGGGATGGGATAGACGGATCTCGATCACCTCGCCGGTCATCGGCACGACCGCCTCCACCGCGTCCAGCGGCCCGTCCGGGTCCAGCCGCCGCAATGTCTCGATCCGCGTCATCAACAGTCGGGCGACATCTTTCGCCGTCACCTTCGTCCCATCGGCCCACTGTGCGCGTCGCAGGCGGAAGATATAGCTGCGCCCATCTTCCTCGACGATCCAGCGCTGGGCGAGCGCGGGCAGTATCTCACCACCCGCATCAAAGGCGACCAACCCCTGCGCCGTCGCCTCCAGAATCAGCTTGGCGCCCGGATTGGGCAGGTTTTCGATCGGCTTGGCGAAGTCAGCGGGTGATCCGATCACGCTCACCACGACCGGCCCGCTCGCCTCCTGCGAACAGCCCGCGATCATCGCGGCCGCGCCCAGAAGGACAGCCATCGATCGAAGCAGGGGGGCAGCCACGGTCATGCGTATGACAGGCTTAGGGTTTATCAGGCTCAAGTTGAAGCTTTTAGAGCGTGATCGCTCAATCGGAATCACTTTTCCCCGTTCGCCCTGAGCCTGTCGAAGGGTTCTACTTCTTCTTCACCCGCAGAAGGTATTTCTGTCCCGGAACAGGATTTCATTAACCACGACTCCACATTGGCCGCTCTTTCCCAACCGTCTATGTCTTTAGATATGCGTATCCTTTCGACGATCCTGCTCGTTTCCGCCGCCGCTGGCGCCGCTGCCCTGGCACAGGGGATGCCGACGCCTTTCACGGTGGTCGAAAGCGGACGCGGCTACACCTCGCTGAAAGATGCAGTGGCCGCGATCGGCAATGGCAAAGGCACGGTCCTGATCGCGTCCGGCACCTATGCGCAATGCGCGGTGCAGCAGGGCGGGGACGTCGCCTTCCGCGCCCAGACGGCGGGCAGTGTCATCCTCGACGGCATGCCATGTGAAGGCAAGGCGGCACTGGTCTTGCGCGGCCGATCCAGCAGCGTGGACGGCATCGTGTTCCAGAATCTGCGCGTGCCCGATGGCAATGGCGCGGGCATCCGGCTGGAGGGCGGCAACCTCACCGTCACCAACAGCCTTTTCCGCAACAGCGAGGAAGGGATTTTGAGCGGCGACTCGCCGGGCAACAGCGTCACGATCGACAAATCCACCTTCCGCCATCTTGGCCGGTGCGACCGCGATCTGGACTGTGCCCATGGCATCTATATCGGTCGATATGGCAAACTTATCATCACGCGGTCGCGATTCGATCAGGGCGATGGCGGCCATTATCTGAAAACCCGTACGCCCCGCGTCACCATCACCGGCAACAGCTTCGACGACAGCCACGGCCGCCTCACCAACTATATGATCGACCTGTCCAACGGGGCGAGTGGTGAGATCAGCGGCAATGAAATGGTGCAGGGCCGGGACAAGGATAATTACAGCGCCTTCATCACCGTCGCCCCGGAAGGGCGCGAACATGACAGCAGCGGCCTGTCGATCGCTGGCAACAGCGCATCCTTCGTACCCGGCTTGCAACGCAGCAGCAGCTTCGTCGCCAATTTCACCGACGACGCGGTTAAGATCGGCGCGAATCGTCTGGGCGCCGGTATCAAGGTCAGCGATCGCCGCTGATGGCCCCCGCTTGCATGGCGGGTTGCCCCGCCCGATAATGGCGCCATGCGCAGCACCTATGATTCCGCCACCGTCCGCCTTTATCATCTAAGCGACAGCGAAGAAGGCGGTGCCGCGACCACCCTTTTTTACGGCCCGTTAAGCGAAGCTGTGCATATAGCGCAGCAACAGCCCCAGGAAATCCAGGATGGGCTGTTCATCGCCACGGACAATGACGTGGTTGCCTGGCTGGATTTGCAGGAGGACTGAACTAAGCCCTTCTGGATTAGGAGGGGTTGTGCAGAAGTTGGAAGGCTTTTTCGAGGTCGGCTATGACCGCGATCGCAAGCTGCTACGTATCACCACTTACGGCTTCTGGAATCTGGATGCGGTCGATCAGTTCGGCCGCGCGCTCGAGGAAGAAGTCCGCGCGGCGGATCCCTCGTGCGACGTCCTGGTCAATACCTGCCGCACGGAAATCCATACCCCCGAAGTCAGCGAAGCGCTGGGTCGCCTATCCTACAGGCACAAGGATTCGGATACCGGCCGCATCGCCGTAGTTTCGCCTTCGGTGCTCCTGCGCATGCAGACGAGACGGCTGCAAAATATGAACACAACCTACGGCTATTTCGAAACTGAGCAGGAGGCTCTCGACTGGCTTGCAACGCCCGTGGACCTGGCGGTGCCTCAAGCGCGGGCAGCAGGCTGAACCCATCCAATTACCCGCGCAGCGGCGCTGCTCAACCGTCCGCAAAGCCAAAGGGCGCATAGCCCCGGCGATAGTCCTCCGGCAGCATTTCACGGCCGATGGGCGGCGCGGATCGCGCCATGCACTGGCTCCGATGACACAGGCGGCATGTCAGTCCGATCGGCGTCGGCTCGGACGCTCCCAGCCCCTGCGTGTAAATCAGCCGATGAGCATGTTCCGCCGCGCAAGCAAGCGCGATCGCCCGCTCCACACGCGGCGCGCCCCAGCCGCCGCCGCCCGCCGTCACCCTCCGCGCGATGGAGAAGAAGCGCTGTCCGTCGGGCAGTTCCAGCCATTGCGTGACTACCTCGCCGGGCCGCTCGAACACATGATGGATCGACCAGAGCGGGCATGATCCACCGTGGCGGGCAAAGGGGAAGCCCGCGCCGTCCAGCCGCTTGCTGACATTGCCAGCCCGGTCGACGCGCAGGAAGAAGAAGGGCACGCGTTCGTGCGCCGGCTTCTGTAGCGTGGTCAGCCGGTGGGCCGTCTGTTCAAAGCTTGTCCCGAACTGCCGGGCCAACGCTTCGACGTCATAGCGCCGTGCCTCCACCGCCTTGGCGAAGGCTCCATAGGGCATCAGTATGGCGGCGGCGCCATAGTTGGCGAGACCCTGGCGGGTCAGTTGCCGTCCGCTCGCGCTGGAAAACTGCCCGTCCTTCAGCAGCGACTCCATGTCTGCGCGCATTTCCAGATAGGCGATCTGAATCGCCAGCTGAAAGGCGGTGCTCGCGCTGTCCAGCGCATCGTCAATCAGCACCGCGTCGCGATGCCGGTCCAGCCGCCGCATCGACCCCGCCATGACATCAGGCGGCAGGCGCCGGATGCGCAGGCCGTGCTTGCTTTTCAGCCATGCCGCCGTGCCGCCTGCTTGTTCGATCTGCGCGGCGATCCTTTCCCCCGCATCGTCCAGCGGCGGAAAGCTGTTGCGCCGCGCGCCCAGGAACCGGCGCGCCTCGGCCGCCGGGTCCGGCGCTTCGTCGGGTGCGTCGGCGCGATCGCCGCTCCGGTCGGCCAGCGCCAGCTGCTCCTCGCGATAGGCGGTATGCAGCCGCAGCAGCGCTTCGCTGAACCCCGGATAGTTGATCGCGACGTCCTGCATCGCCAGCGTGGGAAGGTCGATATCGGCGAACATCGGGTCCTTCAGCGCCACCTGCAACCGCGCCGTCTGCTCTGCGCCGCCGTCGCCCGCCAGCTCGCTCATGTCCATCCGGTAAGTGCGCGCCAGCCGCAGCAGCATGTCGGCGGTCAAAGGCCGCTGGTTCCGCTCCAGCAGCGCGACATAGGAAGCGGAGATTTCGAGGTCCGCCGCCATATCCGACTGCGTCAGCCCCAACTCCCGCCGCAACCGCCGCAAGCGCGGCCCCATATAGACGGGACGATCCTTGGCCATGTTCGCGTGCGCTCCTGTGCAGACATTACAACTATACAGAGAAAGTTTGTAAAGATCGACAACTGAACCTCACACCCCCTCCCGCCAAGGATCATCCTCCCCCAAAACGCTTTTAATTCGCCAATTCATTCAGGGAATCGAGATGACCTACGCCCAACAAATCACCCGCGCCTCCACCCTGTTGGGCGAAGAACCCAACTGGAACGGCATCGCCGCCGATTCGGTCGCCAGAATGCGTCTCCAGAACCGCTTCCCCACCGGCCTCGACATCGCCCGCTATACCGCCGCGATCATGCGCCGCGACATGGCCGCCTATGACGCCGACCCCGCGAACTACACCCAGTCGCTCGGTTGCTGGCACGGCTTCATCGGCCAGCAGAAGATGATCAGCATCAAGAAGCATTTCGGCACGACCAAGGGCAAATATCTGTACCTGTCCGGCTGGATGGTCGCGGCACTGCGCTCTGAATTCGGTCCGCTGCCCGACCAGTCGATGCACGAAAAGACCAGCGTCCCCGCGCTGATCGAGGAACTCTACACCTTCCTGCGTCAGGCCGACGCCCGGGAACTCGGCATGCTGTTCCGCGATCTCGACAAAGCGCGCGAGACGGGCAACGAGGTTGAGGTCCATCGCCTCACCAACGCGATCGACAATCATGAAACCCACATCGTCCCGATCATCGCCGACATCGACGCAGGCTTCGGTAACGCCGAGGCAACCTATCTGCTCGCCAAGAAGATGATCGAGGCTGGCGCCTGCGCGCTCCAGATCGAGAATCAGGTTTCGGACGAAAAGCAGTGCGGCCATCAGGACGGCAAGGTCACCGTTCCGCACGAGGACTTCCTCGCGAAGATTCGCGCCTGCCGCTACGCCTTCCTCGAACTCGGCATCGACGACGGCATCATCGTCGCGCGCACCGATTCGCTGGGTGCGGGCCTGACCAAGCAGATCGCCTTCAGCCGCGAGCCCGGCGACCTTGGCGACCAGTATAACAGCTTCCTCGATGTCGAAGAGGTCGCCGATCCATCGACCCTGCGCGGCGATGTCGTCATCGCCCGCGACGGCAAGCTGCTGCGGCCCAAGCGCCTGGCGTCCAACCTCTTCCAATTCCGCTCCGGAACCGGCGAGGACCGGGTCGTCCTGGACTGCATCACCTCGCTTCAGAATGGAGCGGACTTGCTCTGGATCGAAACCGAAAAGCCGCATGTCGAACAGATTGCGGGCATGGTGGACCGCGTCCGCGAGGTCATCCCGAACGCCAAGCTGGTCTACAATAACTCGCCCAGCTTCAATTGGACGCTGAACTTCCGCCAACAGGTGTTCGACAACTGGCAGGCAGAGGGCAGGGACATCTCCGCCTATGACCGCGCCCGGTTGATGAGCGCGGACTATGACGCCACCGATCTTGGTCGCGAGGCTGACGAGAAGATCCGCACCTTCCAGAAGGACGCCGCAGCGCGGGCGGGTATCTTCCATCACCTCATCACGCTGCCGACCTATCACACGGCTGCGCTGTCGACCGACAATCTGGCGCGGGAATATTTCGGCGACGCCGGGATGCTCGGCTATGTCGAGGGCGTCCAGCGCCGCGAAATCCGCGAAGGCATCGCCTGCGTTAAGCACCAGAATATGGCGGGCAGCGACATTGGCGATGATCACAAGGAATATTTCGCCGGGGAAGCAGCACTGAAGGCTGGCGGCAGCCACAATACGATGAACCAGTTCGCAGCTTGAAGAACCAAGGAAAGGAGGACGAAATGACTGAACCTGCAAGGTCCCGCGCGGTTTTCTCGACCGAGGATTTCTCGCTGCTCAGGACGGCGGTGGCCGATTATCTACAGAAGGTGAAGGATACGCCGGATTCGGTGAAGTTCGCCAACCTCTATCACCGGCTCGGCCGCCTGCGCTGATTGCCCGCACCGATGACAGGAAGTCCGCCGCCGACGGCCCCCGGCGGCGGGCTTTTTGTCGATCGCCTTAGCAAGCTTTGCGCTTTCGCCCGAACGGCCAGACGCTTATCCTGGAGGTGTCAGACCCGACGGGAGAGCCCCCATGCCCTACACGCTCATTACCGCGAACCGGAATTATTCCAGCTGGTCACTGCGTCCCTGGGTATTGATGAAGGCGCTCGGCATTCCGTTCACGGATAGGCTTGAGCCCTTTGTGCAGAGCATAAATTACTCTGCCTTCCGCAACTTTTCACCGACCGGGCAGGTGCCTGCCTTGATCGACGGAGATCGTACGGTGTGGGACTCGCTCGGCATCACCCTCTATCTCGCCGATCGCCACCCTGCCGTATGGCCGCAGGAAGAATCCGCCCGCGCCTTCGCCCAAAGCGCCGTTGCGGAAATGCACAGCGGCTTTGCGACCCTGCGCAACGAATGCCCCATGAATGTCGGTGTGCGAGTCGAACGCGACCTGCCCTCGCCCCAGTTGAACCGCGACATAGCGCGGCTTTCGGAATTGTGGGGGGAGGGGCTGAAGCGCTTTGGCGGTCCTTTCCTTGCCGGGCCAGCCTTCACCGCGATCGACGCCTTTTACGCTCCCGTCGCATTCCGGGTGCGGACCTATGACCTGAATGTCGGGCCAGTGGCGCACGGATGGGTTGATCACATGCTGGCCCACCCCGCGATGCAGGAATGGGAAGCCGCCGCTCTCGCCGAAACCTGGCGCGAGGAAAGCCATGAGGCGGAGGTCGGCGCGGCTGGCCGCATTATTGCGGATTATCGCGCGTCCTGACCTGCCTTTGGCAAGCATGCTATCGGCGTAGACAGCAAATATTGCCGCCATGCCCCCTTTCGCCGCGCCCGCTCTGGGTCTAGGGGGAGAGGGTTATGGTCAAGCCCCGCACGCTGTACGAGAAGATTTGGGACGCGCATGTCGTTGAACGCCGTCCCGATGGAACCTGCCTCATCTATATCGACCGCCACCTTGTTCATGAGGTGACGAGTCCCCAGGCCTTCGAGGGTCTAAGGATAGCGGGCCGCCCGGTGCGTCGCCCCGATCTTACGCTTGCGGTGCCGGATCACAATCTGCCCACGACGCCCCGCCGCGACGCACAGGGCAACCGCATCCCCATCGCGGATCCCGAAAGCGCGCAGCAGCTTGCCGCGCTGGAAAGAAACGCGCCGGAATTCGGTGTCCGCCTTATCGGCGACGCGGATCTGGAACAGGGGATTGTTCACGTAGTCGGGCCGGAACAGGGCTTTACCCTGCCGGGCACGACGCTGGTCTGCGGCGACAGCCATACTAGCTCGCACGGCGCATTGGGCGCGCTGGCGTTCGGCATTGGCACGTCGGAGGTGGAGCATGTGCTCGCCACGCAGACGCTGTTGCTCAAGCAATCGAAGACCATGGAAGTGGTCGTCGAAGGCGAATTGGGCTTCGGCGTTACGCCCAAGGATGTGGCGCTGGCCATCTGTGGCCGTATCGGCACGGCGGGCGGCACCGGCTATGTCATGGAATATCGTGGCTCTGTCTTCCGCGACATGTCGATCGAAGGCCGCCTGACCGTCGCCAACATGTCGATCGAGGCGGGCGCTCGTTCCGGTCTGTTCGCCCCGGATGAAAAAACCGTCGCTTATCTGAAGGGCCGTCCCATGGCGCCCAAGGGTACTGATTGGGATGCCGCAGTTGCCTATTGGAAGGCGCTGGCGACCGATGAAGGCGCGCAGTTCGACAAGACGATCGTGATCGATGCCGCCGACATCGTGCCCAACGTCACCTGGGGCACCAGCCCCGAGGACGTCGTGCCCGTGACCGGCGTCGTTCCCGATCCGGAGAGCTTTGCCGACGCATCCAAGCGCGCCGCCGCGCAGAAGTCCCTGGACTATATGGGCCTCACCGCCGGGCAGCGGATGGAGGACGTGGCCGTCGAACATATCTTCATCGGCAGCTGCACCAACAGCCGCATAGAAGATTTGCGCGCCGCCGCCGCGCTGCTGAAGGGCCGCCATGTCGCGGATGGCATCAAGCAGGCGCTGGTCGTTCCCGGCTCTGGCCTCGTAAAGCAACAGGCCGAAGCCGAAGGGCTCGACCGCGTCTTCACCGAGGCAGGTTTTGAGTGGCGCGAACCCGGTTGCTCGGCGTGCCTGGGTATGAACCCGGATAAGGTCCCGGCGGGCGAGCGCTGCGCGTCCACCAGCAACCGCAACTTCATGGGCCGTCAGGGACCGGGCTCACGGACGCATCTTGTCTCGCCCGAGATGGCGGCTGCTGCGGCCATCACCGGCCATCTGACCGACGTGCGCGAATTGCTCAACGAAAAACAGGGAGAGGTGGTCGCATGAAGAAGGTATTCTGGGTGTTGGCGCTCGGCGCGCTGGCCAGTGCCGCCATGGCGGCGACCCTCGGGCGTGCGGAAGATAGCCGCCGCCTGGAGACCAAGCGGGCGCATTGATGGACAAGCTGAATATCGTTGAGGGCAAGGCCTATCCGTTCGGGATGAAGAATGTCGATACCGACATCGTCATTCCGGCGCATTGGCTGAAGACCATTTCGCGCTCGGGCCTTGGCAAGGGCGCGTTTGAGGTGCTGCGCAAGGAACCGGGCAACGTCTTTGACGATCCGGAATATGCTGGCAGCCCGATCCTGATCGCGGGCGACAATTTCGGCTGCGGGTCGAGCCGCGAACATGCTGCCTGGGCGCTCGCTGACCTTGGCATCAAGGTGGTGATCGCGCCGAGCTTTTCCGACATTTTCTCTGGCAACGCGTTCAAGAACGGCATCCTTACCGTGGTGCTGCCGCAGGAAGCGATCGACCGGCTGATGGAAGTCGCCAAGAGCGATCCGATCCATGTCGATCTTGAGCATCAGACCGTTACGACGCAGTTTCAGGACCGCTTCCAGTTCGAAATCGACCCGTTCCGCAAGCATTGCCTGCTTGGCGGGCTGGACGAGATCGGATTGACGCTGGGGCAGGCCGATACGATCAGCCAGTTCGAGGCAAAGGATGCGGGGCTGCGGCCGTGGCTTGTTCCCGCCGTTGCGTAACCGTCCCGATCTTCCTATCTCATCCCAGACTTCAGCTTCTTTTTGACAAGGCACAGGCATGACGACTTTCGACGACCGCGAAAAGGCCTTTGAAAATATGTTCGCCCATGACCAGGAGATGCAGTTTCGCATCCAGGCGCGGCGGAACCGGCTGCTCGGCGAATGGGCCGCAGTCAAAATGGGACTGACGCCGGAGGAGACCGACGCCTACGCCAAATCTGTAGTGCAGGCCGATTTTGAGGAAGCTGGCGACGAGGATGTCATCCGCAAGCTGGTGGGCGACATGACCCAGGCGGGCGTAGACATTGATGAGCCAGGCGTACGAGCGGCTCTGGAAGAGCAGCAGGTGATCGCGCGCCGCCACTTCATCGAAGCCCAGTAAGCAGGACGGACACGACCCATGCCGATGGCTGCCGAAGACATTGCGGACATGATCCGGGCGGCCATTCCGGACGCGGAGGTGGAGATTACCGACCTCGCCGGTGATGGCGATCATTATGCGGCGCGTGTCGTAGCGGAAAGCTTCCGGGGCATGAGCCGGGTCGCGCAGCAGCGCGCTGTCTATGCCGCGCTCGGCGGTCGGATGGGCGGCGTGCTGCACGCCTTGCAACTGACCACTGCCGTTCCCAACTAACCGCTATTATTTTTCATGCGCGCCGCCCGTGATCGCGGCGCCCGACAGGACTGGACCGACCCATGACCGACGCCGTGCATCAGCGGATCGCCGATATTGTGAACAGCAATGACGTCGTGCTCTTCATGAAGGGAACACCCCTGTTCCCGCAATGTGGGTTTTCCAGTCGTGCAATTGCCATCCTCGATCATCTGGGCGTTGCCTATGAGTCGGTGGACGTGTTGCAGGATCAGTTGGTGCGGCAAGGTATCAAGGCTTTTTCGGATTGGCCGACCATCCCGCAGCTCTATGTGAAGGGCGAATTTGTCGGCGGCAGCGACATCATGATGGAAATGTATGAAGCCGGTGAGCTTCAGCAGCTGATGGCCGATGAAGGCGTCGCAGCGGCAAACTGAATCGCCGCAATCAGACCTTAACAATCTCTGGCAGAATGGCGTCCAGCAGCAGCATGGCTGCTGGCGTGATCCTTAGGCGCTGATCCTGACGTTCGATCAGGTCCAATTGGGCGAGCCGCGCAATGGCCGCTTCGTCGATCAGCTGCTCGACGGGAATACCGGATAGCGCCGAGATGCGATCAAGATCGACGCCTTCCGCAAGTCGCAATCCCATCAGCAGCGCTTCACGCCCGCGATCTTCTGGCGTCAGCACTTCCTCGCTTTGCAGCCCGTGGCCGTTGCGCCGCACGGCGCCCATCCAGTTTTCGGGCTTTTTATGTCTTAGCGTTGCCATCCCCTCACGCCGCCCATGCGCGCCGGGGCCGATCCCGGCATAGGTGCCATATCGCCAATAGGTGAGGTTGTGGCGGCTTTCCTGGCCCGACCGTGCATGGTTGCTGATCTCATAAGCAGGCAAACCGGCGGCAGCGGCCATGTCACGTGTCTGCTCATACAGGGTGGCGGCATGGTCCGGATCAGCGGGCGTCAGCTTCCCCTGAGCGACAAGGGTAGCGAACCGCGTGCCCGGCTCGATCGTCAATTGATAAAGCGACAGGTGATCCGTTCCAAAGGCAAGGCCGCGCGCCAGCTCCGCCTCCCAGTCCGCCTCGCTTTGGTCGGGCCGCGCATAGATGAGGTCCAGGTTCACGCGACCGAACACCGACTGCGCGACATCCAGCGCCGCCAGCGCCTCACCCACATCATGCGCACGGCCGAGAAAATGCAGCGCCTGATTGTCGAGCGCCTGCACCCCCAGTGACACCCGGTTCACCCCCGCACGCGCCAGATCGGCAAAGCGCGCCGCTTCCACCGAACTCGGATTAGCCTCCAACGTGATTTCCATGTCCGCCGTTGGCCGCCAGTAGCTGGCGGCAGCGTCGATGATGTTCGAGACGATCTCCGGCGGCATCAGCGATGGCGTGCCGCCGCCGAAAAAGATGGATGAGAGCGGGCGCCCGCCAGTCAGCCCCGCTTCATGAGCCAAGTCGTCCAGCAGCGCCGCCCGCCACGCTTCGGTATCGATGTCCGCACGGACATGGCTGTTAAAATCGCAATAAGGACATTTGGAAACGCAAAATGGCCAATGGACATATAAGGCCATGGCTTCAGGCGCGGGCGCCGGGGAATCGATAGGGGGCAGGGGCATGAGTGGAGCTGTCCTTAGACGGCTTTGGGCCATCGGGCTAGCAACGGCAGCGCTCGCGATGACGGGGGTCATTGCCGCTCAGCCAGCCAAAGCCTCCCCGTTGAGCCGGGCGGTGCCCACCCAGGCGGTCATGCCCGCCGCCTATTACGGCATGGAGGAAGCGGAACGCGGCAACATACTGCTGCGCGACGTGGTTCTGGGCATGCACAATGACGAGCGCGAATCGCTGGGTCTTACGCCGTTGGTTTGGGACAGCGCCCTTGCGCAGGACGCTGCCCGCTATGCCCGGCAGATGGCCGAGACCAACCGCTTCCAGCATTCCCCGCGCGCATCCCGCGCTGTTCCCAGCGGCGAGAATCTCTGGATGGGTCCGCGACGACTCTATGGATATGACACGATGATCGGCGCCTTCCTCGACGAAAAACGCCTGTTCCGGCGGGGAGGCAAATTGCCGGACATCAGCCTGTCGGGCCGTTGGGAAGATGTCGGCCATTACACGCAGATAATCTGGCGCGGCACGAAAAAGGTCGGCTGCGCCCTCGCCGAGGGGCAGAATTACGATTATCTCGTCTGCCGCTATTTTCCCGCAGGCAACGCCTTTGGCAAAGGTCCGCTGGACGCCGACGACAGCCCCTTTGGCTCCCGTCTGGCCAGCAGGGGCGAATAAGCCCGCGTCGCCTCTCTAGAAAACCGTCGCCACCAGCTGCGCGAAGGCATCCGCGCGGTGGCTCATCGCATGCTTCTTTTCCGGCTCCATCTCGCCAAAGCTGATCGTGTGGCCCAACGGCTGGAACATGGGGTCGTAGCCAAAGCCCTTGTCCCCGCGCGGCGGCCAGCAGAGGATGCCGTCAACCCGCCCCTCAAACACTTCGACATGCCCATCAGGCCATGCAAGCGCCAGCGCACAGATGAAATGCGCGCCGTGCCCCGCGTCAGGCCCCTTGGCTTCGATCGCATCCCATACGCGCTGCATGGCGATGCTGAAATCCTTCGTCTCACCCGCCCAGCGAGCGGAAAAGATGCCAGGATCGCCGTTCAGCGCCTCGACGCACAGCCCGCTATCATCGGCCAGCGCGGGAAGGCCCGACAGGTCGGCCGCCTGCATCGCCTTCAGTTCGGCATTGGCGATGAAGGTGGTGCCGGTTTCGTCGGGTTCGGGCAGGTCCAGAGCGGCCGCCGACACCGTTTCGATGCCGAAGGGCGCCAGCAGTTCGCCGATTTCGCGAACCTTGCCCGGGTTGTGGCTGGCGATCACCAGCTTGCCCGGCCCCAGCTTGCGGATGGCCTGTTCCTGTCCGAAATCGTCGCTCATGATTATGTCATTCTCCCCGTTCGCTTCGAGCATAGTCGAGAAGCGCGCAGTGCATAGATAGCATTTCTCGAAACGCCCGAAACGAACGGACGAATGCGCTTATCGTCCCGTCGCCTTGTCCTGCGCGGCGAAGATTTGCGAGCAACCGATGCGCGCCAGACGCAGCAGACGCAGCAGTTCTTCCTCGTCATAAGCGGCGCCCTCGGCCGTCGCCTGCACTTCGGCAAACTTGCCGTCGCCGGTCAGGATCAGGTTGGCGTCCGTTTCAGCATTGCTGTCCTCGGCATAGTCGAGGTCGAGCACCGGCGTGCCATTATAGATGCCGCAGCTGATCGCCGCGACCTTCTGGATGATCGGGTCTTCGGTCAGCGCGCCCGAAGCGATCAGCTTGTCGATGGCAATGCGTAAGGCCACCCAGCTGCCGGAAATAGCCGCTGTGCGGGTGCCGCCATCGGCCTGGATCACGTCGCAATCGATAACAATCTGCCGCTCGCCCAGCTTTTTCATATCGACGACGGTGCGCAGCGACCGGCCGATCAGGCGCTGAATTTCCTGTGTGCGACCTGACTGCTTGCCCTTGGCCGCCTCACGGCTGCCGCGCGTATGAGTGGCGCGGGGCAGCATGCCATATTCCGCCGTCACCCAGCCTGAACCCTTGCCGCGCAGGAAGGGCGGCACCTTTTCCTCCACCGAAGCGGTGCACAGCACTCGTGTATCGCCGAAGCTGACCAGGCAGCTGCCCTCGGCATGGATGGTGAAGCCGGGCTCCATGGTGATGTCGCGCATCTGGTCTGGCGCGCGGCCGGAAGGACGCATAAATATTTTCTCCGAAGCGATTAGTCGGTGCGGCTTAGCGCCGGGAGCGTCGTCTTGCCAGTGGCGATACGTACGAAAGATGGTAGGAAACGCGCATGCAATTGCGTTCGATGATGATTTTGGCGGGCGTAGTCCTGACCGTCGGTTGCGCGGCGGAAAGACCCGAGCTGGAAAAGCCCGTAGCTGCCGGTGACACGATCCGTTTTTCGGCGGGTCCCTGTTTCGGCGTTTGCCCAACTTATAGCCTGCAGGTGACGCCTGATGGTTCGGGCCTGCTGGAGCCTGAGCGGTTCACCGCCGTTCCGGGTGCGACGCGCTTTACGGTCACGCCTGCGCAATATCGCCGCTTTCGAGCCGCGCTGGCGCAATTCCGGCCACCGGCGGGAACAGTCCGGCGCATCGCTCATGGTGAAAATTGCACCCGTTTCGCGACTGATATGCCGGGCTACTCGATCGAATGGACCAGGGATCAGCAGCCGACCACCCGGCTGGAGTTTCAGTCGGGATGCATGGACGCCAGCTATGGCAAATTGCGTGCCACCATCGCGGCGGTTCCCCGGATGCTGGACATCGACGCCATGGTGAAGCCGTCCGCCGTAAGATAGCCCCGGCTTGAGTGCGGCCCGTTGCTCGCCTAGATAGGGCGCATGGCGGTCACACCGGTTACCGAACTGAATGAGCGGGCGCGCGACGTTTTCCGGGTGGTGGTTGAAAGCTATCTCGGCACCGGCCTGCCTGTGGGTTCGCGCACCATCAGCAAGATCGCTTCGCTCAGCCTGTCGCCTGCATCGATCCGCAACGTGATGCAGGATCTGGAGGAACTGGGACTGCTGGCCGCCCCGCACACTTCGGCAGGGCGCATGCCGACCGAAACCGGATTGCGCCTTTTTGTCGATGGCATGATGCAGGCTGCCGAGCCTTCGGTCGAGGAACGCCGCGCGATCGAGGCAGGCATTGCCGAGGGTGGCCCGATCGAGGAAGCACTATCCGCCGCGACCGCTGCGCTATCGGGCCTCTCCGCCTGCGCGGGCATCGTCATGGTGCCCAAGCGCGAGCCGGTGATGCGTCAGTTCGGTTTCGTGCCGCTCAACGGCCGTCAGGCGCTGGCCGTGCTGGTGGGACAGGATGGCTCTGTGGAAAACCGCGTGCTCGATATGCCAGCGGGCGTCACGCCCGGCATGTTGAACGAAGCGGCGAATTTCATGTCCGCACGCTTTGCCGGCATGACACTCAGGGAAGCGGGCGAGGCCCTGCATCGTGAGATGGAAGGCGAGCGAACCGCGCTTCAGGGCGCGGCGCGCGAACTGGTGGCGCGTGGCATCGCCGTCTGGTCGCAGGATGCGGATGACCGTCCGGTACTGATCGTGCGCGGCCAGGCGCATCTGCTGGATGACGGCACCGCCGCGGATCTGGAACGGGTGCGCCAGCTGCTCGAACAGCTGGAAGGCAAGCAGGAGATTTCGCGCCTGCTGGAAGGCGCGTTGGCGGGCAGCGCGACGAAAATCTTCATCGGGTCGGAAAACAAGCTCTTTTCCCTCTCCGGTTCTTCGGTCATAGCCGCGCCTTACCGGGGCGGCGATGGCCGTGTTGTCGGCGTGGTCGGCGTCATTGGCCCGACGCGCTTGAACTATGCGCGGGTGATCCCCATGGTGGATTTCACTGCGCAGACGTTATCGAGATTGATGAGATGAGCGAAGACAAGCTGAATATCGAAAATACTGAAGTCGTTGACGAACTGCCCGAGGACGCGGCGCCTGTGGGCGACGCTGCCTCCGAACGCCTGGCGGCCCTGGAGGGCGAACTGGCGGCGGCGAAGCAGGACGCGCTTTACGCCCATGCCGAAACGCAGAATGTCCGTCGGCGGCTGGAAAAGGAACTGGCCGACGCGCGTGCCTATGCTGCGACGTCTTTCGCACGGGACATGCTATCGGTCGCGGACAATCTGGGACGCGCCCTGCAGGCTATCCCGGCGGAACTGCGTGACGATGAGAAGTTCAAGGGGCTGGTTGCCGGGCTTGAAGCGACCGGCCGGGAACTGGAAGGGGTCTTTGGCCGCAATGGCATTGAAAAGCTCGTTTCGGTCGGAGAGCCGCTTGATCCCAACAAGCATCAGGCCATGATGGAAGTGCCGTCGGATGATGTCGAGCCGGGAACCGTGCTGGTGGAAATGCAGGCGGGATACACCATCCGCGATCGCCTGCTGCGCCCGGCCTTGGTGAGCGTTGCCAAGAAGCCGGACTGATAGTCTTCACAGTGAAGTTCAAGGCGCCCGCCGGGACGTGTTCCGGCGGGTCTTTTTGAATGTGGTCGATCTTTTCGTAGTCTTGCTTTCAACGAAGCGGAATGCGGCGGGCACTGGCGAGGTGATGGGCATGCGTTATCGCCACGGCAAGCGCATCGGAAGCATCTGGTCCCGCAACCTTGGCTCCCGGCAACAGCCGCGAAACCATGGCGTGGACCTGATCCTTCGACGCGTTGCCAACGCCGACGACGGATTTCTTCACAAGCCGCGCCGCATATTCGCCAACCTCCATGCCCGATCGCGATGCCGCTAGCAGCACGACGCCGCGGGCCTGACCCAGCTTCAGCGTCGATTGCGGGTTTACGTTGACGAACACTTCTTCGACCGCCGCGCCATTGGGCTGATGTTCAAGGATCAGGTCAGTGAGCGCGAGATCAAGCGCCAACAGCCGCGTTGCCAGCGCCATGTCGGCGTCGGTCTTGATCTGTCCGTTGGCGATGTGCGTGAGGCGATTGCCGTCAGCCGCGATCAAGCCCCAGCCAGTGGTGCCAAGGCCGGGGTCGAGTCCAAGGATGATCATGAGGACATCCTCGCCCCTTCAGGGGAGAGGATAGGGAGGCTTACCGGCTTGCCGGTCAGCCGGACTTGGAGAGTGGAAGTACGGAAGGTGAGGGGGCTCCCCCCTCTCCCAGCTTCGCCTAGGCAGCACGCTGCCAAGGCCGTGCAACCCTCTCCCCGTGGGGGAGAGGGGAGGGTATTTCTCAACCCAGCTTCTCCATGACTTCGTCGGACACTTCATAATTGCCCCAGACGGTCTGGACGTCGTCATCATCTTCCAGCGTATCGACCAGCTTCATCAGCGTGGCGGCGTTGCTTTCATCGACTTCGACAGTCGTCTGCGGCTTCCAGGCGAGCTTGGCGCCTTCGGCCGGGCCGAGCTTGGCTTCCAGCGCCTTGGCGACTTCGTGCAGCGCGTCCATGGCGGTCCAGATCTCATGTTCGTCTTCGTTCGACGACACATCGTCCGCGCCTGCTTCCAGAGCCGCTTCAAAGATCGCATCGGCATCGCCAGCGCTAGCGGGATAGGTGATCAGGCCCATGCGGTCGAAACCATGGCTCACCGCCCCGGATGCGCCCAGATTGCCGCCATTTTTCGAGAAGGCGGTGCGGACGTTGGTCGCAGTGCGGTTGCGATTGTCGGTCAGCGCTTCAACGATGATGGCGACGCCGCCGGGGCCATAGCCCTCGTAGCGGATTTCCTCGTAATTATCCGTGTCGCCGCCGATCGCCTTGTCGATCGCGCGCTGGATATTGTCCTTGGGCATGGATTGCGCCTTGGCCGCGTTCACTGCCAGGCGGAGGCGGGGGTTCATGTCCGGGTCGGGCATGCCCATCTTCGCGGCCACGGTGATTTCGCGGCTCAATTTGGAGAACATCGAGGAGCGCTTTTTGTCCTGCGCGCCCTTGCGATGCATGATGTTCTTGAATTTGCTATGGCCGGCCACGGCCTGCTCCTAAACTTGTCTGAACCGAAGGGCGCTCTCTAGCGGGGGTCCTGCCCAAGCGCAACTAGACGAGGATCGCGGTGCCGGATGCCGACACCATCAGCATCGACCCGTTGGAACCCAGCACTTCATAATCGAGGTCGACTCCGACGACGGCATTGGCGCCGAGTGTTGCCGCTCGCATGCGCATCTCGCCAATCGCCTGCTCACGCGCCCGCTGGAGCACATCCTCATAAGCGCCCGAACGCCCGCCGACGATGTCGCGCACGCTGGCGAACAGGTCACGGAAGAGATTGGCGCCCACAATCACCTCGCCGGTGACGATGCCGAGATATTCTTTTGCCGGACGCCCTTCGAGGCGGCTGGTGGTGCTGACGATAATCTCGGACATGATGTGTCTCCCGCGCCTTGCTGGCCGAAGGTCCTTTTTGAAGAAAGAAGGGACCTTCGACAAGCTGAGGACGAAAGGAAGAAGGGGTCTTATTCCATGCCCAGGGCGGACAGATAGGTCTGGAGAATAGCCTCCATTTCCTGCCGGTCATGCTGCGGCATTTTGCGCAGGCGGACGATCTGGCGCATGATCTTCGGATCATAGCCGGTCGCCTTGGCTTCCAGATACACGTCCTTGATGTCGTCGCCGATGCCCTTCTTCTCTTCCTCGAGCCGCTCGATGCGTTCGATAAGAAGGCGTAGCTGATCGGCGGCGACGTTGCCCTCGCTCATATAATGTATCTCCGGATAGAATGTGAATCGGGTTGGCGCACGCTCCTAATGATTGTCAGCGTTCTTCGCCACACTCTCCTGCATCTTTGCGATCTGTTCCGGCGTCGCCTCGCTCTGATGGCGCTGTTTCCACTCCGAAAAGGGCATGCCGTGGATGATTTCGCGCGCCTGATCCTTGCTCAAATTGCCGTCGGCTTCCGCGATCCAATCGGCGAGGCAATTGCGGCAAAAGCCCGCTATTCCCATCAGATCGATGTTCTGGACGTCGGTCCTGTGCTGCAAATGCGCAATCAGGCGGCGGAAGGCGGTTGCGGCAACGGCATCGTTGAGCATATTGTCGGCCAAGGCGATCCTTTCGCTGATCTACATCATCCTGTCGTGCAGTAGGGATAATCGAAAACGGCGCTCTGGCAAGCCAGGGCGCGACCATGACGGCCAGGAGCTTTTTGAGAATGACGAAACTGCCGCCCCGTTCGCGCAAGGTCCGGATTTTGGCGACCCTTGGCCCCGCGAGCGACACGCCGGAAGTGATCCGCGCGCTTTTTATCGCCGGGGCGGACGCTTTCCGCATCAACATGAGCCATGGAGCGCATGAGGATCATGCGGCGCGCATCGCGATCATCCGGGCGCTGGAAAAGGAATTCGGGCGGCCGACGACCATATTGGGCGACTTGCAAGGACCCAAGCTGCGCGTCGGTACGTTCAAGAGCGGCCTTGCCGTTCTGGAGGTGGGTGCATCCTTCATACTCGACCGCGACGAAACGCCGGGCGACGCACGGCGGGTGAACTTGCCGCACCCGGAAATTTACGCGGCGTTGGTGCCTGAAACCCGGCTTTTGCTCGACGATGGCAAGCTGGTGCTGCGCGTGAAGAATGTGTCCGATGACCGGATCGAGACGGTGGTCGAGGTCGGCGGCACCCTTTCGAACCGCAAGGGCGTAAACGTGCCCGATGTGGTCGTTCCCGTTCCCGCCCTGACGGAGAAGGACCGGCGCGACCTGAGCTTTGCGGTCGAGCAGGGTTGCGACTGGATTGCGCTCAGCTTCGTGCAGCGTCCGGAGGACCTTGCAGAAGCGCGCAAGCTGATGGGCGGCCATGGCGCGCTGATGGCGAAGATCGAGAAGCCCGCCGCAGTCCAGCGGCTGGAGGAGATATTGGAGCTGGCCGACGGCGTGATGGTCGCGCGCGGCGACCTGGGCGTCGAACTGCCGCCCCAGGCGGTGCCGCCGCTTCAGAAACAGATTGTCGCGACGGCGCGGCGCATGGGGCGCCCGGTGGTGGTCGCGACGCAGATGCTCGAATCGATGATCAAGGCACCGACGCCCACCCGCGCCGAAGTGTCGGACGTCGCCACTGCCGTCTATGATGGCGCCGACGCGATCATGTTGTCGGCGGAAACGGCGGCGGGCGACTGGCCCGAGGAGGCGGTCGCGATGATGGACAGCATCGCACACAGCGTAGAGCGTGATCCCGGCTATTTCGCCCGGCTCCATTTCACCGAAACCAAGCCCGACGCGACCACCGCCGACGCGCTGGCGGAAGGGGCGGCGGGCATCGTCTCTGTCGTTGGGGCGAGCGCAATCACCTGCTTCACCTCGTCAGGCAGCACGGTTCGCCGTGTGGCGCGCGAGCGGCCGCTGACGCCGATCCTGGCGCTCACCCCCCGGCTCGACACCGCCCGGAAGCTGGGCCTGACCTGGGGCGTGCATGCAGTGCGCACCAAGGATATCGACACGTTCGAGGAAATGGTCGGCAAGGCGCGGCGCATGGCGCTGCGGCACAATATGACGCAGAAGGGCAGCAAGATCGTTGTGCTGGCAGGCGTCCCCTTCGGCACTCCGGGGTCGACAAACGTGCTGCATGTCACCGCCATTCGCGGTGATGAGCTTACAGGGCGGGATTAAGATCCAGCAGGCCTTGCGCTGCAAGATCGCGGCGCAAGGTCTCTGCGTCCCGGAAGAGGTGGCTGCGAATGCCCAGCGCTTCCGCCGCCGCGACATTTTCTTCCCGATCATCGATGAAGAATGTTTCCTCGGCGCGCAGGCCAAAGCGGCCGAGCGCCAGGCGGTAGATGGCAGGGTCGGGCTTCACCAACCCTTCGGCGCCAGACACCAGAATGTCGCGAAAGTTAGCGAAGAAATCCGCTTCCCGCGCGTGAAAGGGTTTCCAGAATTCCGCGCTGAAATTGGTGAGGCCATAGAGAGCGACGCCCCGCCCACGTAATTCGCCGACCAATTGCGCCATGCCTGCAACGGCAGGCTGGACGCTATCGATGAAGCGATCGCCCCATATCCGAATCAGCGCTTCATGTTCCGGGTGGCGATCAATCAGTTCGGCGCTGGTTTCCGCGAAGGGGCGGCCCATGTCGTGCTGGCAATGCCACTCCATCGACACGACATCACGCAGAAACGCGTCGAGCGCCCGATCATCATCGATCAGGCGCTCGTAGAGGAGCCGGGGCTCCCAATGGTACAGAACCTGTCCGACGTCGAATATGACGGCGGAGATCGGCTCGCTCAATTAGCCCTGGCGGGCCTTGAAGCGGCGATTGGTCTTGTTGATAACATAGGTGCGGCCGCGACGGCGGATCACGCGGTTATCCCGGTGACGGCCCTTGAGCGACTTGAGCGAGTTGCGGATCTTCATGGAAGTCAGCCTTCTAAGAATCTTGCGTGATCGGAAAATCGAAGCGCAGCCCCTATGGGTGGGGCGGCTGAAAGTCAAGGGCGGCTGGCCGTACTTTTGCCCCGTTCATGCCATATGCAGCAAAGACATGGCTTCAAGAGTTGAAGGGATAGCCGGTTCGGCATCGTCTATGGACTGCCGCATCTTTGTCGGAGATTAGCATGATCAAGCAGATACTCCTTCCCTCATTTCTTGCCCTGTCACTCGCCGGATGCGCGACGGCGGTGCCGCCCGTCGAGGTAACCCGCTTCCATGTCGGAAATCCGGCACAAAGCGGAACGTTGGCGGTGGAAGAAATGGCTGCGAATCCCGATGCAGGGCTGGAATTCCGGACCTATGCCGCTGCTGTCGAGCAGGAGTTGCAGCGTGTGGGTTTCAGCGCCGCACCTGCCGGAGCGCGCAGCGACTATGTCGCATCGGTCGGCTTCCGCCGATCTTTCCGTCCGACCGGCTACGGCAATGATGGTAGGCCCGTGAGTGTAGGCGTTGGCGGAGCAGTCGGCAGCGGCGGTTATTCAGGGCTGGGCGTGGGCATCGGCATCAACCTCTCGGGGCGGCCGAAGGATATGGTGACGACGGAGTTGCAGGTGCAGATCCGCAGGCGATCCGATTCGACGACGATCTGGGAAGGCCGGGCGCTCAGCCAGGCGCGCGAGGGTACTCCAGCCGCTCAGCCCGGTATCGCCGCGCAAAAGCTCGCCAGTGCGTTGATCGGGGGCTATCCGGGGGAATCGGGGCGCACTATAACCGTGAAATGACCATCTCGATCAGCAATGCCTTCGACAGCGGCAATATTCGCGTTCTTTCCATCATCGATACTGGCGACAGGGTCCGGGCCGAGCTGGAGATCGTCAAGGACAGGCAAAGCGACTTCTACCAATGGTTCCACTTCCGCATCGCGGGCGTTGCGGGGCGCGAAGTGGAACTGGCGATCGTCAATGGCGGGACATCCGCCTATCCGGACGGTTGGCCGGGCTATAAGGCGCGGATCAGCGAGGATCGGGAAGTTTGGACGCAGGCGGATACCAGCTATGCTGATGGCGTCCTCACCATCAGCCTTTCGCCGGATCGCAATGCGCTGTGGGTCGCCTATTTCGCGCCCTATTCGATGGAGCGGCACCACGACCTGATCGCCTGGGCAGGCTGCCAGCCCGGGGTTGAGCATCGGGAATTGGGCCTGACGCTGGACAAGCAGCCGCTCGACCTTCTGACGCTGGGCGACGGACCAAAGCAGGTTTGGCTCTATGCTCGCCAGCATCCCGGCGAGACGATGGCGCAGTGGTGGATGGAAGGCGCACTGGAGCGGCTCTGCGATGAGGAGGATGCGGTCGGTAGGCTCCTCCGGGCCAAGGCGACATTTCACATCGTGCCCAACATGAACCCCGACGGCAGCCGCCGAGGGCATCTGCGCACCAATGCGGCAGGCGTGAACCTCAACCGTGAATGGCACGAACCATCTATGGAGCGCAGCCCAGAGGTCTTCCTTGTCCGGCAGGAGATGGACCGGACAGGAGTTGACTTTGCGATGGACGTGCATGGCGATGAAGCCATCGCCGCAGTGTTCCTGGCGGGGTTCGAAGGCATCCCCTCCCTGACCGAGCGGCAACTTGCCCTTTACAATCGTTTTCGGGATACGCTCGCGGCCCGCACGCCTGATTTCCAGACGGCGCGCGGATACCCTTCATCGGCGCCGGGGAAGGGCAACCTGACCATGTCCACCAATCAGGTCGCCCAGCGTTTCGGCGCGGTCGCGATGACGCTGGAAATGCCGTTCAAGGACAATGACGATTTGCCCGATCCTGAATTTGGCTGGTCCCCGGCACGATCGAAGCAGCTTGCCAAGGACTGCCTTGCGGTGCTGGCTGAGATGATCGGAGAACTCTGAGCTTTCCTGACGCGCGGCTCCGTTAGCCAAAAAGATCGGCGAGAAAGTCCCTCATCGACCGGAAGCTGCGGTGGTCCGCGTCGGGGCTATAGGCGAGGCCCTTGTCCGGCATGTTCACCGCCTGATCGGTGAATGCGTGTCCGGTATCGCCATAGGCATGGATTTGCCAATCGCATCCCGCTTTCGTCAGTTCGTCGGCCAAGGCCACCGTAGCCGCTGGGGGAGCCAAGGGATCGTCCCAACCGTGGCACACCAACAGCTTCGCCCTGATGGCGGCGTTGGGAAAAGGTGGCGCGTCATAAATTCCATGGAAGCTGACGCCGCCCGCGATGTCGGCGCCGCTGCGCGCCAGATCGAGCACGCATTTGCCGCCGAAGCAGAAGCCGATCGCGGCCGTCCGGCTCGCGTCCGCTTCGGGAAGTGATTTGAGGACGGAATGAGCCGCATTGAGCCGGTCACGCAGCAGGCCGCGGTCGGCATTCACCTCGTTCATGTAGCGCGCCATGTCGGGATCATCGCGGCTGGCTCGCTTGCCCTGACCATAGATGTCCGCGACGAAGACCGTGTACCCCAGTTCCACGACCTTTTGAGCGTAGGCGAAGTCCGCTTCCTTGGTTCCCAATGCATTGGGGAAAAGCAGGATGCCGGGCCGGGTTACGCCTGCGGCTATGTCGAAGACGGCCATGCTCTCGAAGGTTCCACCAGGGCCTTCATGAACCGTGGCGCGGCGAGTGATGGTCATGGGCTTGCCTCGCGGATGAGAATGGCAAGGCGACATTAGGCCGCTGGTAGTGCGTGGCAAGCGTTGCCGTGCCTGCCAATCTCGAGGGCATAAGAAAAGGGCGCCCCTTATGAGGGACGCCCTTCTTTTTCTGCTATAGCCGTGTCTTAGAAACGGTAGCCGAGGATCAGCGCGCCCTGGTGACGCTCAGGGTTCACGCCGCCGATCTGCTCGTAACGCGAATAGCGATATTCCGCGCGAACGATGAAGCCCTGGACCGTCGTTTCCAGACCGGCGCCCAGACGGTAGCCGTCCAGCTTGATGCTGTTGTCCAGCGTGTCTTCCAGGCGGGTATTGGTGTAGCCGCCCTTGGCATAGGCGAGGACGTTCGGCACCACTTCGCCGCCGATGCGGACGCCAGCGTAGAGGTCACGGTCAGTGCGGACGATGCCTTCCTTGACGTCGGAATCGGCATATTCGCCTTCAATGCCGAACACGGCGCCGTTGACGTTGATGTCATAGCCGATCACGCCGCCATACAGCAGGCCGCTGTCATGGTTGACAGAGTCGAAATCGACATGATCCATACCGACGACTGCGCCGACATAGGGACCGGAAAAGGGCACGGCATCCTGAGCGAAGGCGGGTGCGGAAACGCTGGCAAGCAGTAACGCCGAAGCGATCAGTTTTTTCATGGGGGGCTCCTTCTCTGGGGTACCGGATGTTGTCTGAGCGCGCTTTAGGGAGCCTGAGCGTGAAGAGTAAAGCATCACAAACAACGACATACCGCATTGCACAACGGACTGTGGCAATGTTGCATCACGTCTTGAAATGGATTCTTGGCGCCCTAGTCAGCTGGATCACCGGGCAAGGGATGGCTTTAGAGGCTGCCGAACCCCGGCGCCTCGCCGCGCGCTTGCCTATCCAGCCGGGTTGGGCGTTTCCAGCCGATACGGGGACGCTTGCGCAGCCGCAGCGTCGGCCAGTCGCCATTATCCATGCGCTCGGCCAGCCGCATGCCCTGAGCCCGATAGGCTGACAGGACGCCCTCTGCCTGTTCCTTCAGCAATCCGGCGAGCAGGATCGTGCCGCCTTCCTCCACGAGCGCGCAAAGCGAGGGGGCGAGTTCGATCAACGGGCAAGCGAGTATGTTCGCGATCAGCAGATCATAGGGCGCGCGGGTTGCAATTGCGGGGTGATCAACGCCCGCCGCGACATACAGCGCCAGTTGGCCTTGACCCTTGCCGACCGCGATATCGTTGGCTGCGGCATTTTCCGCACTGATGTCCACGGCGATCGGGTCGATGTCGGAAGCGGTGGCATAGGCGTGGGGCCACAAATGGAGCGCTGCGAAGGCGAGCAATCCCGTGCCCGTGCCAATATCCGCCACATTGCCAAAGCGCATGCCAACCTGCCGCATGCGGTCCAGCATCAGAAGGCAGCCTGCGGTCGTTTCATGCTGGCCGGTGCCAAAGGCGCGGCTCGCCTCGATCAGGAAATTGACGTGGCCCGGCTGCTCCGCATCGCTGGCAAGATTGCGGATGTGGAAGCGTCCGGCCGTGACTGGCTCCAGTCCTTGCTGGCTCAGGGTTACCCAATCCTCATCGGGCAATTGTTCGATCAGCGGCTTGGTGCCGCTGGCGCTGGGGATCAGGGTACGGAGCAGCTTGATCGCGGCGGGGCTGGGCTCGCCTTCGAAATAGGCATCAAGCTGCCACGCATTTTCATCGTCCGGCGTCGCTTCGCTGGTCATCAGCACCGGAGGCTTGTCCATGAGCGCGAAGGCCGCGATGTCGCCGTCCAAAGCCTCCGCTTCAACGCGGGTGCAGGGCAGGGTCACTTTCCAGCTTTGGACGGAAGAGGGCGCGGCATCAGTCATGCCGCGCCCTTTAGAAGCTTGAAGCGGGAAGGGGAAGTCGCGAGGACATCAATCGCCCTCCGGCTGCCTTGTCCCCGAACTCAGGCCACCTGCCGTCCAAAATCGGAGGATGCCGCACGCAGGCTGGCCAGCTTGCCCTCGACACTCATGAAGCCGCGTTCCAACTGGTCGATTTCGGACGCGACAACTTCCGTATCCTGACGGATGGCGGAAATGGTGCTCGACATGGAGTCGGCTGCAAGGGCAGTCTCATCGACTGCTGCGGTGATCATGGTGACCGTCTGGGCCTGAGCGTCCATGGCATGACGGATGCGATCGGCGCTCGATTGCACTTCCCCAACCGTATCGCGGATTCTTTCATTGGTTTCCACCGACTGCCGCGTCGAAGCCTGAATGTCCGCGATCTTGCCGGCAATCTCATCGGTCGCACGAGCCGTCTGGTTAGCGAGGCTCTTCACTTCCTGCGCAACGACAGCAAAGCCGCGTCCCGCGTCGCCTGCGCGCGCCGCTTCGATGGTGGCGTTGAGGGCGAGCAGGTTGGTTTGGCCCGCAATGTCGCGGATCAGGCCGAGGATCGACTCGATCGATTTCGCATGCTCGGTCAGAGTTGCCGACATGGTCACCGCATCGCCCGACTGTCGGGCGGCGCGCTGAGCGACGTCTGCGGCGCTTTCGACTTCCGTGCGGGCATCCTCGATTGCGCGGATGAGCCCGGCAGAGGTGCGGGCTGCCTCACGCATCGCGATTGCCGATTGTTCAGCGGCAGCGGCGACTTCCGAAGCCTTGCCCAACATGCCGCGTGTGGCGGCGGAGGCATCCTTCGCCTGTTCACGCAGCGATTCGCCGAGCTGGGAGGCGCCGTCGATCTCGCCCATGATCCGCTGTTCGAACAGGGTGCCGATGCGCTGGCGTTCGTTGCGCTGCGCTTCTGCCTCGTCACCCGCGAAGGCGTTGGTCATCATGCTGGCATCGACCATGCTGACCATGGCGATGACGTTCACAAGGCGCTGGCGGGTGGCGTCGTCCGCCGCTTTTTGCCACACGAGGCCGATCAACTGCTTGTTGGCTTCTGAAACCGCCGTCAGCACAACGCCCAGCGGCAGGTCGCGCTTGCGTGCGAGACGAACGCAGGCAATGCAACTGCCCGCCCAACTGCCAGCCTCATAGAAGCTGAGTTTCTGCCGCACATATTCATGGGCCTCGGTTTCGATCTTGGCGATCGTGGAGGCGGCCAGGACGCTGCGCAGATGCGACTGGTCCATATAGCTGTCGAAGAAAATGCGGGCCACGACCGACGCGCCGTCGCCTATCAGGTCACGAATCTCGCGAAGCCCTGCCGCCAATTCGCCGGTGGGATCTATTTCCGCCATGCTGGCGATCATTGCGCTCTTCGCTGGTGCGACGGACGTCATATGCGGCAAACCTCAATTCTCTTGTTTGTCCGTCGGGTCATAGCGCGATCTGGTTAATCAGTTCTTAGCCGTGATCGCCCGGCCGCTCTTTCGGCGCGGCTTGCCCTCTTGACCGATCGCTCTTAAGGGGACGGGAATCAGGGACAAGCATCAGGGACGTAGGTAGATATGGCGCGAACCACGAGCCGGCCGCTCTCGCCGCATTTGACGATCTGGAAATGGGGGCCAGCGATGGCCGTTTCCATCATGCACCGCGTGACGGGCAATGGCCTGGCGACTGCGGGCGCCTTGGGTCTGGTCTGGTGGCTGATGGCCGCTGCGTCGGGACCGGAAGCCTATGCAACGTTCGTGGCGTGCGCGACCTCGCCGATCGGCTATCTGGTGATGGCGGGCCTCAGCTGGTTCTTCTTTCAGCATCTGACGTCGGGCCTGCGCCACTTCGTGCTCGACATGGGCGCGGGCTATGAGCTGAAGAACAACAGGACCTGGTCCGTGCTGACCTTCGTCATCTCGACGCTGCTCACCATCGCCTTCTGGGGCGCTATCTGCACGGGGAAATTCTGATGGGAACCGGAACCGGAATCGGCCGCGTTCGTGGCCTGGGCTCGGCCCGTCATGGCGCGCATCACTGGCTGGCGCAGCGTTATACCGCGATCGGCAACCTGCTGCTGGTGCTGTGGCTGCTGTTCAGCCTGATCGCGCTGCCGGGGCTCGATTATCAGAGCGTCCACAACTGGATCGCCAATCCGCTGGTCGCCGTGCCGCTGATGCTGATGGTCGTCAGCATCTTCTGGCACCTGCGCCTTGGCATGCAGGTGATGCTGGAGGATTATGTCCATGACAAGGGTCTGGCGTTCCTGTCCATGCTACTGCTGAACTTCTATGCCTTGGGCGGCGCTGCCGCTGGCATCTTCGCGATCGCCAAGATCGCCTTCACGGGGATCGTCAAGTAATGAGCGAAGCCTATAAGATCATCGACCACACCTACGACACGGTCGTCGTGGGTGCTGGCGGTTCGGGCCTGCGCGCGACCATGGGCAGCGCGGAAGCGGGCCTGAAGACCGCGTGCATCACCAAGCTGTTTCCGACTCGCTCGCACACCGTGGCGGCGCAGGGTGGCATTGCGGCGTCGCTCGGCAACAACTCGCCCGACCACTGGACCTGGCATATGTACGACACCGTCAAGGGGTCGGACTGGCTGGGCGATCAGGACGCGATCGAATATATGGTGCGTGAAGCGCCTGCCGCCGTGATCGAGCTGGAACATGCCGGCGTGCCGTTCAGCCGCAACGAGAATGGGACGATCTATCAGCGTCCCTTCGGCGGCCACATGCAGAATATGGGCGCAGGCCCGCCGGTGCAGCGCACCTGCGCCGCCGCCGACCGTACCGGCCATGCCATGCTGCACGCTCTGTATCAGCAGAGCCTGAAGTATGACGCGGACTTCTACATCGAATATTTCGCCATCGACCTGATCATGGAAGACGGCCCGAACGGCAAGGAATGCCGCGGCGTCATCGCCATCTGCATGGAAGATGGATCGATCCATCGCTTCCGCAGCAAGGCGGTGGTGCTGGCGACCGGTGGTTACGGCCGCGCTTACTTCTCCGCCACTTCGGCGCATAGCTGCACCGGCGACGGCGGCGGCATGGTGCTGCGCGCGGGCCTGCCGCTTCAGGATCTGGAGTTCGTGCAATTCCACCCGACCGGCATTTACGGCGCGGGCGTGCTGATCACCGAGGGCGCGCGCGGCGAGGGCGGCTACCTCACCAACTCCGAAGGCGAGCGCTTCATGGAGCGCTATGCTCCGTCGGCGAAGGACCTGGCGTCGCGTGACGTCGTGTCGCGCTCGATGGCGATGGAAATGCGCGAAGGGCGCGGCGTGGGTCCGAACAAGGATCATATCTTCCTGCACCTCGACCATATCGATCCCAAGGTGCTGGCCGAGCGTCTGCCGGGCATCACCGAGAGCGGCAAGATCTTCGCGGGCGTCGATCTGACCCGTCAGCCGCTGCCGGTGACGCCGACCGTCCACTACAATATGGGCGGCATCCCCTGTAACTATCATGGGCAGGTGGTGACGAAGGTCGGCGACGATCCGGAAGTCGTGGTGCCGGGCCTCTACGCGGTCGGCGAAGCGGCTTGCGTGTCGGTCCATGGCGCGAATCGCCTTGGCTCGAACTCGCTGATCGACCTTGTCGTTTTCGGCCGCGCGACGGGCTTGCACCTCAAGGAAACGATCAAGCCCAATGGCTCGCATCGTCCGCTGCCGACCGATGCGGCCGATCTGGCGCTGTCGCGTCTGGATCACTATCGCAACGCCAAGGGCGGCTCGCCGACGGCGAAGATTCGTCTGGAAATGCAGCACACCATGCAGAAGCATGCGGCCGTGTTCCGCGACAGCGCGCTGCTGGCCGAAGGCGTCACCAAGATGGCGCAGGTCAATGCCAGCATGCAGGATGTCGGCGTGTCCGATCGCTCGCTGATCTGGAACACCGACCTCATCGAGACGCTGGAGCTGGACAACCTGATGTCCCAGGCGGTCTGCACCATGGTCAGCGCGGAAAACCGCAAGGAAAGCCGCGGCGCCCATGCGCATGAGGACTTCCCGAACCGCGATGACGAGACGTGGATGAAGCACACCGTCAGCTGGTTCGAGGGCTGGGGCGGCAAGGGCGGCAAGGTGTCGCTCGATTACCGTCCGGTGCACGATTACACGCTCACCGATGAGGCCGAGTATATCAAGCCCAAGGCGCGCGTTTATTAAGGCGCGCCGTCCAGTGGGATAGGTAAGAGGGCGGGCTGCAAAGCTCGCCCTTTTGTTTATGGTTCAGTTCAAGTCGAGGGAAGTCAGGCGATGGCGGATGCAAGCAGACATGGCGGCCAGTGTCATTGCGGCGCCGTCCGGTTCGAGGTTGAGCTGAGCAATGGCCTCGACAGCGCCCGCCGATGCACCTGCTCATTTTGCCGGATGCGGGGCGCCGTAGCTGTTACGGCGAAGTTGGACGGGCTTCATGTCGTTCGGGGCGCCGATATGCTGACGAGCTACCGCTTCAATACGGGAGCAGCGGAGCATTTCTTCTGTTCGCGGTGCGGCATCTACACGCACCACCAGCGCCGCTCCAATGCAAACGAATATGGGGTGAATGTGGCATGCCTAGATGGGGCCAGTCCCTTCGACTTAGTCGAGGTGCCGGTGTTGGACGGGGAAAATCATCCGAGCGACAATGAGGGCCGGGCGCGGATGGCGGGGGTGTTGCGGTTTATTCGTGAGGGTTGAGGCACGGGTCCGTCTTCGAAGGAGCACGAAGTTGGAAAAGGGCATAACTGGGCTAAACCATGTGACCTTGGCAGTCGCAAACGTTGAACGCTCATTGGCATTTTATCGCGATGTCCTTGGCTGTCACGTCCGGGCAGCGTGGAGCGATGGCGCTTATCTTGGAGCTGGGACGCTTTGGCTGTGCCTATCCTGGGACGACAAGGCGAGAACGTCGCCGCGCTCTGACTACACGCACCTGGCTTTCACTGTTCTCGAGGCAGACTATAGCAGCTTGAGCGAACGCCTAGCCGCAGAGTGCATCATCTGGAAAAGCGATAGTAGCGAAGGCGCATCCACTTACTTTCTCGATCCCGACGGGCACAAACTAGAAATACATGTCGGCTCTCTTGAAACGCGGCTGTCGCACTACCGAATGGAGTCGGACAAAGGCGTGACGGTTTTCGATCATTGACGGCACGGCGCGCGGGGACTTCGCGCTTTATTCCTGCTGATCGATTATAGTGGCCATAGGCAAAGCAGGATCGATCTCTCTCAATCCGGCGACGACGCCCGCCCTGTTAATGGCGGGCTGATTCTGACTGACTTTCCATTTTCCTTCGATCCGCTCGATCGGTATTTCAAAGCCGACTATGTTTTTCAGGAGCGCGTCGATGTAGTCCGCCGGGGCGTCATTGACGGACCATGGCGCTGAACGATTGGCCTCTTGCAGCGTGGTCAGAGCATCAATCTGTGCGCGCAGCCAATTGGCATCTTCGACGATGCGAGGATTTCCACGGACCTGAACAACAATATAGTTCCAAGTCGGAACTACCTTCTCATGTTCCTTCTTTGTCGCGTACCAGGATGGGGTGATATAGGCTTGCGGACCTTGGAAAATGACCAATGCCTCGGCACTGGTCAGGAGGTCCGCTATTTGCCCATTCGCCCGAGCCATATGTGCACGCAGGATGTCGCGACCATTTTCATTGGCCAGCGTGAACGGGATGAAATTGGCGGTAAGTCCGCCCGCCACGTAGGTCACGAGGGTGGCCAGCGGGTGAGAGCGGATCGTGCCGTGCAATTGATCCAAACGATCTTCCCGAAAGATGAGTGGTCTGTACATGGCCGTTTCTGAAATGCCTTTACCGCTTCCATCAGAATGCATGGCGGACTGCGGCTCGTCCAGCATATCTCATCCTTCGGCTACTTTTCGGTGAAGGGGCGCAAGCGACGATCGCCTTGAGACCCGGCTTCCGTGGCTGTGAGCGATGACGGGATGTGGTTCAATATCCGCCAACCATCAAGCTTCTCTGGCGCAGGGTCGCGGCTCCCGCTAAGTCTTTCACTGATGACGATCGATCCCCTGGTCCTTTTGCAGGCCTATTCCATCGGCGTATTTCCCATGTCCGATGACCGGCATGCGGAGGAGGTTTACTGGATCGAGCCCAAGCGGCGAGCCATCATGCCGCTCCATGGCTTTCACATGTCCCATTCGCTGGCCAAGACGATCCGCCAGGAACGGTTTCGGGTAACCGCCAACCGCGATTTTGGCGGCATTGTTTCCCTCTGCGCGCAGGCTGCGGAGGATCGGCCATCGACCTGGATCAACAGGGAGATCGAGCAAACATACCGCCATCTGCACGAGATCGGCTTTGCGCATTCGATCGAGGTTTGGGATGGCGATGAGCTGGCGGGCGGGCTCTATGGGGTCGCGCTGGGGCAGGCTTTTTTCGGCGAAAGCATGGTCTCACGAAGGCCCGATGCGTCAAAAGTCGCTCTGGCCTGGCTCACTGCCCGCATGCTCTTTTCGGGCTTCACCTTGCTCGACTGCCAATTCATGACCGAACATCTTCGGTCATTGGGCGCGATAGAAATCAGCCAGAAAGATTATCTGGGATTGCTGGCAGGCGCGCTGGGGGACATCCCGCTAGGCGCAGGCCGTTCTTCGGCACTGGCCGGGGGTTCGGGGGGCTGGGCCGAGCTGGCGTTTGCGCCGCTGGCGGGCGAGGCTTCGGCGGGTGGCTCGCCCTTGCTACCAAGCTTCACCGTGTCGGGGCCGCTTTCGGGCCAAGACATCGTGCAGCTTCTGACCCACACGTCGTAAATCGGGTGCTGGACGACATTGCGGTCGGGCCGTTCCTTGAACAGCCAGCCGGAGAAGTTGCGCCGCCATTTATTGTCGGCGGTGCTGCGCACGTCGAGTTGAACGAAGGCGCCGGTTTCCTTCACATTTTCCCAGGGGGCGGTCGTCTCGCAGGCCTGGAGGCGGACGATCGCATCGCCTACGCGCAGCGCGTCGCCGGGCTTCATCGTGAGGTCGGTGGTGATGCCGTTACGCTTGTTGAGCAGGCCGATCACCGCAACGCGTTCGGCCATGGACGTACCGGGCAGAGCCGAAGAATCGCCGTTGCGAATCTTCTGCCCCGCGATCTTCACCGGGCCGGTCTGGTTGGCAGTGGGAAGTTCATCGCCGCCACAGGCCGCAAGCGACAGCATCAGGGCGAGGGACAGGATCGACGGGACCACCCCCGCCGGACGCAGGGTCATGATGCGTCGGGGCTCCACGCTTCATAATCGCCGGTCGCGCGCTGGCGCTGCGCACCCTTTTCCAGCGCACCCGTGGGCCGGTAGGCATTGGGGGTGCCGGTCGCGTTGGGCGTGAAGTCCCGTTCCCAGATACGGGGCGGGGGGAGGAAGCTTTCCGGCGTTCCTTCAATCGTGTGATGCAGCCACCCATGCCATTCGGCGGGCACACGGCTGGCGTCGTTATTGCCGTTGTAGATCACCCAGCGGCGGGTGCGGCCATGCACGTCGGCGCCGCCTTCATAATAGATATTGCCCTGATGGTCCTCGCCCACTTTCTTGCCCTTGCGGGAGGTATAAAGTGCGGTGCCGATGGTCGCGCCATTCCACCAGGTGAAGATCTTGGCCAGGATTCCCATGCGCCAAGCGCTTAGCGCCTGCCGTGGGGGATTGGCAAGGCGGATATGGCGTCAGCGGGTGCGCGGTGGGCAGAAATCGAGGTCCGCGGGGCTTTTGACCGCGGGGTCGACGCAACTTCCCCAGGATACGCGGTCGCCTTCCGCTATGCCCAGTTCCGCCGCTCGCCCGCCGCGCAGTTCAAGGACCGCCGCCACGGGAACGCCAGCAGAAACCGGCACGCGTGAATAGGGTGCGGCATTGGCGGCGATGAAGGCGATCACCCCGTCGGTGCGGATGAAGATCATGTCCAGCGGGATCAGCGTGTCCTTCATCCAGAAACTGGCGGTGCGGGGCGGCGACATGGGAAAGAGCATGCCGCCATTCGCATCCAGGGACTTACGGAACATCAGGCCCCGTTCCTGCTCCTTTGCGGTGATGGCGGTTTCCACCGCAAAGCGGTGCCTGCCTGCGTCCGTACGGATTTCAAGGGGGAGCAGATTGGTCTGCTGGTTTGTAGGGCTGGTCGTTTTCTCCGCCTTGGGCTGAGTAGGCGAACAGCCAGCCAGAAGGACGATGAGAAGGGAAAAGGCGATCCTCATTCTTCGGTGCTAGCCCATAGTTGAGGAAGTGCGCCATAGATTTCACCCGGCATCACTATTGGTCATTTTCCGGCGGTTCGCCTGGAGCCGCATCCGTCCAGCGGCGGGCCGTTTCGAAACTATGGCCTGCGCGCAGGAAAGCGGCGATGGCCTTTTCACGCTGCTTTTGATCGGTTGCCGCTACCGCATAGGGGCCGATCCGTTTGCGGCGCGCGAAACGATCGGCGGCGGCCCAACTGTCATTATCCACCTGAACGTCGGCTTCTTCCCGATCGGCGTCAGCTATGCCATCGGCACGCAGGGTCTGCGCAACGCGTCGTGCGCCATAGCCGCGACGGGTAAGCGCCGCGCTTTTCATGACGGCGAAGCTGCGATCATCGACATAGCGCAGTTCGGCCAGCCTTTCGACAAGCTGTTCCGGCGCGGGCGGACCTTCGCCATCCCATCCGCGTTCCTGCAATTTGCGGCTGAGATAGGCGAGCAGCTTCGCCCGGCTCGTCGCGAAACGGCCGACATATCGCAGGGCGAGATCGCGCAAGCTGTCGCCGTCGAGCGGCGGACGGGGGCGTTTGCCGGTCATGTCAGCGCCTTCATGGCAACAGCTTATGCAACGGGCGCCTTGATTATGCCACAGTGGGGCCGGAATTTTACCGCGCCTGATGCTGTAGAAGGCCAAGCTGGAATGCAACTATCCGGTGCATTACCGCTTCAAAGATGATAGCGGCCCGCCCGGATGACAAGATTTAAATTGGGTGACGCCAATATGACGGGTTCGCAAAGCATGATGGCACCGACGCCGACGATTGACGCCCTTCCCCGGCGCTTCTCCGATTTCGAGACGCTGGGCGAAGCCCTCGACTATGCGGCGCAGGGGCAGCGCGGGCTCAATTTCCATGATGCGCGCGGCAATCTGGCGCGGCCCTATCCTTTTTCAGAATTGCGCGCCGATGCCATCGCCTGCGCCCATCGCCTGATCGCCCATGGCGTGAAGCCGCAGGATCGCGTGGCACTGGTGGCCGAAACGGGCGCGGATTTCGCACAGCTCTTCTTCGGCATCATCTATGCGGGCGCTTGGCCGGTGCCGCTCCCGCTGCCGACCAGCTTTGGCGGCAAGGAAAGCTATATCGATCAGCTGAATGTCCAGCTCGACAGCTGCGACCCGATGCTGTTCCTCTTCCCCAAGGAACTGGAAGAGATGGCGGGCGAATCCGGCCGCCAGAAGAATGTCGAGAGCATCGCTTTCGAAGATTTCATCGCGCGTGATGTGGTGCCTGGCAACCTGCCGCAGGCGAAGGGCGAGGAAATCGCCTATCTGCAATATAGCAGCGGCTCGACCCGCTTCCCCCATGGCGTCGCGGTGACGCATCATGCGCTGCTGAGCAATCTCGCCGCGCACAGCCATGGCATGCAGGTGCAGGACAGCGATCGCTGCATCAGCTGGCTGCCCTGGTATCATGACATGGGCCTGGTCGGCTGCTTCCTGTCGGTCGTCGCCAACCAGGTATCGACCGATTACATGAAGACCGAGGATTTTGCCCGCCGTCCGCTGGCGTGGCTGGACCTCATCAGCCGTAATGAAGGCACGTCGATCAGCTATTCGCCGACCTTCGGCTACGACATTTGCGCGCGCCGCATGTCCAGCCAGACCAAGGCGCAGGATCGCTTCGACCTGTCGCGCTGGCGGCTCGCGGGCAATGGCGCGGACATGATCCGCCCCGACGTGATGCAGAGCTTCGTCGATGCCTTCGCCGACGCAGGGTTCAGCCCCAAGGCGTTCCTGCCAAGCTACGGCCTTGCCGAAGCGACGCTCGCCGTCACCATCATGCCACCCGGTGAAGGCATCATCGTCGAGCTGGTCGAGGAAACCGACCTGTCCGGCGGCGACGCCACCGAGGGCCGCCCGCAGCGTTTCCGCTCGATCGTCAACTGCGGCAAGCCCGCACGCGACATGATCGTGGAAATCCGTGACGAGGATGGCGCTCCGCTGGGCGAACGGCAGATCGGCAAGGTGTGGACGACCGGCCCGTCGCTGATGGTCGGCTATTTCCGGGATCAGGAAGCGACCGACGCCTGCATGGCGGACGGTTGGCTCGACACGGGCGACATGGGCTATCTGAGCGACGGCTATCTCTACATAGTCGGCCGCGCCAAGGACATGATCATCATCAACGGCAAGAACCACTGGCCGCAGGATATCGAATGGGCGGTTGAGCAGCTACCCGGCTTCAAGCAGGGCGACATCGCGGCCTTCGCGATCACCACGCCGGGCGGCGAGGAAGCCCCTGCGGTGCTGGTGCATTGCCGCACGTCCGACAATGACGAGCGCACACGCCTGCGCGACCAGATTCGCGAGCGGGTGCGGGCGATCACTGGCATGAACTGCGTCGTGGAGCTGGTGCCGCCGCGCACCTTGCCGCGAACGAGTTCGGGCAAATTGAGCCGGTCGAAGGCACGTAACCTGTATCTGACGGGTGAGATCAGGCCATACGATATCGCGGCCTGATTGGTGCGTCCGCTCTGGAACGCACTGAGGCATAATAGGATAACTAGAGCATTTTCGAAGCAGATGGCATCATCTGCTGGCTCGGAAAATGCGGAAACAAAAGACAAATAGAGCATGATCCGATCCAGTCTGATCGGATCATGCTCTAACCTCCGTTCGGGCTGAGCTTGTCGAAGCCTTTCACTTTCTTCAGTGAAATAGAGCCCTTCGACAAGCTCAGGGCGAACGGCGGTTCAGTAGCGTTTTTGGTTCGTTTTTAGTTTCCCTTCAGCACCTGCCGTTCGATCGTCGTCCATAGGCTCGCGAAAGCCTGCGCGGGCGGCGACGATGCCGCGAATGCCCCGAGCGGCTTCCTCCGCACCGTCATCTGTTCGACCATGCTCGCCATAGGGACGGCAGGCCAGCCGGGCTGTTCGTCCAGCGCCTTGCGGTGAAGCGCGCGGCGCCGGTCCACCATGGAATAGACCGGCAGGATCGGTGGATGCGATCCGCCGCGCTGGACCAGGTAGCGCGCCACTTCGCCCATCGCGCGTTGCGACAGGGGCGAGGGGATGACCGGGATCACGATCATGTCGGCGGCACGCAGCACCTGCTCGCTGGTTTCGGTGAGGCCGGGCGGGCAATCCAGGATGATGCGATCATAATCCTTGCCCAGATTTTCAATCAGCTTTGCGAGCCGCTTCTTCTTGTCCATCTCTCGAAAGAGGTGGTCCAGGCTGCGCAGCGAAGTGTCGGCGGCGATCAGGTCGAGGCCGGGCACGGTCGAAGGCTGGATGAGCTTGCGCACCTCCACATCCTTGCTGAAGATCGCCTGCGCCGCGTCGCGGCTCTGCTTGTCAGTGGAGATAAGCCAGCTGGCCGCAGCCTGCGGATCAAGGTCCCACAGCAAAGTCCGCCGCCGGGATATGGAGGCCGAAGCCCAGGCGAGATTGATCGCGAAGGTGGTCTTACCCACCCCGCCTTTGAGGCTGTAGACCGCGATGGTCGCCAATGCCGGTTCCTTTGCCATGGGGTGAAAGCTACGGCTTTGACCCGCCAAAGCAAGCGGACAATCATAAGTTAATGACGCTGTCGTGACAGACTATGACGCGGAACGAAAAATCCCGCCAGAATCAACCGGCGGGATCTTCCTTTAGCCACTGAAAGGATCAAGCCGCCGCGCGGCGTTCCTTCAGTTCCTCGTTCAGCATTTCCGCAAGCAGGAATGCCAGTTCGAGGCTCTGCGCCGCATTGAGGCGCGGGTCGCAATGGGTGTGATAGCGGTCGGCCAGGCCCTCGTCCGTGATGGCGATGGCGCCGCCGGTGCATTCCGTCACATTCTGCCCGGTCATCTCGGCATGGATGCCGCCGCCGAAGCTGCCCTCGGCACGATGCACGGCGAAGAAGCCGCGCACTTCGGCCAGGATGCGGTCGAAGGGCCGCGTCTTGTAGCCATTCGCCGCCTTGATGACGTTGCCATGCATCGGGTCGCAGGACCAGACCACCGGATGGCCTTCGCGCAGCACCGCGCGAACCAGCTTGGGCAGCCCCGCCTCGATCTTGTCATGACCGTAACGCGTGATGAGCGTGATCCGGCCCGCCTCGCGCGACGGGTTCAGGATGTCGAGCAGGCGGATCAGCGCGTCGGGCTCCAGGCTCGGGCCGCACTTCATGCCGATCGGATTGCCGATGCCGCGCAGATATTCGACATGCGCCGAACCTTCAAAGCGCGTGCGGTCGCCGATCCACAGCATGTGCGCGGACGTATCGTACCAGTCGCCGGTCAGCGAATCCTGCCGGGTCAGCGCCTGCTCATAGGGAAGCAGCAGCGCTTCATGGCTGGTATAGAAGCTGGTTCCGCCAAGCTGCGGCACGGTTTCCGGGGACAGACCACAGGCGCGCATGAAGTCGAGCGCCGCGCCGATCTGGTCGGCCACAGCATCGAACTTCGCCGCAAGCGGGCTGCGGCCCATGAAATCCAGCATCCAGCCATGCACGCGATCCAGGCTGGCATAGCCGCCGGTCGAGAAGGCGCGCAGTAGGTTCAACGTAGCCGCCGATTGGTTATAGGCGCGCACCATGCGCTGGGCATCGGGCTCGCGCGACTCCGCCGTGAACGCGATGTCGTTGACATTGTCGCCGCGATAGCTGGGCAGTTCCACGCCACCGATCGTCTCGGTATCGGCCGAGCGCGGCTTGGCGAACTGGCCCGCCATGCGGCCGACCTTCACCACCGGCAGCTTGGACGCAAAGGTCAGCACCACGGCCATCTGCAACAGCACCCGGAACGTGTCGCGGATGTTGTTGGGATGGAACTCCGCGAAGCTCTCGGCGCAGTCGCCGCCCTGCAGCAGGAACGCCTCGCCATGGGTGACCTTGGCCAGTTCCGCCTTCAGGTTGCGCGCTTCGCCAGCAAAGACGAGCGGGGGAAACTGGCTGAGCTGACCCTCCACGGCGGCCAGCGCCTGCGCGTCACGATAGACGGGCATCTGAATGCCCTTATGCTCCCGCCAGCTTTCCGGCGTCCACTTCGCCGTCACGTCGTGTCTCCCAATGCTAAAAATAGTGGCCGCCCCTACGCCGATGTAGGAATCAAAGCAAGTTTATACCATCCCCGCGCGCCATGTGGGTCGGAGAAGGCGGATTTTAAGTGCAGCGGACGGCGAAGCATGTGCCACGCGCCGCGCGGACCAATTTCCGCCGCGTCACTTTTCGCAGGGATAACGCTCGTTCAGCGCGATGCTGACGATCACCGAAGCGGGCGCGTTGCGCTGATCGGGATAGCGTTCAAGATAGGCGATGACGATGCGCCGCACTTCGTCCGCCTGCATCCGGTCAGGCCAGCAATTGGGCTGGGCGCGGCCGATGAACACGTCCTTCTTGATGCCGTCCACCGCGCCGACGATATAAGCGGTGCAGGCCAGCGCATATTCCGGCGCCTTGTTGCGGCATTTTGCGCGTAGCGTCGTGCCGGTCTCAAACATGAAATGCTGGGCGGCGGCGGGCGGAGTGGCCATCGGACTCCCAAGCAGGACAAGCGCCGTCAGAATGTGCCATTTCATGCGCCGATGGTGCGCTTCCCGCATGGACCTGTCCAGCCGGGCAGGCGCGCGCGCAGCACGGCCTGGCGCATTATTACGAACCCGTAACATTATGGCAAATAAGGCATTTACCCTAGGCTTGGCCGCCACTCCCAGCGCAGCGGGTCACCGTCCATGACATCGACGCCCCGTTCGATGAGCGCATCCCTGATCTGGTCGGAGAGGGCGAAATCCTTCTCCGCACGGGCTTTCTGGCGGCGGTCGAGTTCCGCCTCCACCTCCTCGGGCGTGATCTGCGCGTCCTTGGGCATGATGCGAAGGTCGGCGCGGCTCAGCTGAAGAAGGTTGAGCCCCAACGCCTGATCGAACGCTGCGATCAGGCACAGCTTCTCATCGACCGGCACCTTTTTGATGGCAATCGCCTCTTCGAGCAGCGGCAACGCGCGCGGGGTCATCAGGTCGTCGCTGATCGCGGCGTCGAACTGTTCGAGCAGCGGCGCGAGCTTGGGGTGAAGGTTGGCGCGAAGGTAATCGAGGCGGGGCGACTGCCAGGTTACGCCTTCGGCACGGCTTTTCAGCCCCTCCACGGCCATGATCAGGCGCTTGAGGCGAGTGAGGGCCGCGCCGACGCTCTCCGCGCTGAACTCCAGTTCGCTGCGATAATGGGCACCCAGACACAGCAATCGGTAGGCGAGCGGATGCACGCCCGCATCGATCAGCGAGAAAAGCGTCGTAAAGCCGCCTTTCGACTTGCTCATCTTGCCCTGGCGATCAACGAGGAAATTATTGTGCATCCACCAGCGCGCGCCGGTGAAGCCGGGCTGCGCATCGGTGCAGCCGCAATAAGCCTGATTCTGCGCGATCTCGTTGGGATGGTGGATTTCCCGATGGTCGATGCCGCCGGTGTGAATGTCGAACGGATGACCAAGGCGGGCTTCGCTCATGACTGAACATTCAAGGTGCCATCCCGGCGCGCCCTTCCCCCACGGGCTGTCCCATTCCATCTGGCGCTGTTCGCCCGGCGGTGACTTGCGCCAGATGGCGAAGTCCTGTGGACGGCGTTTGCCCTCAACAGGGCCAATCCGACTCGACAATTGCGCGCGCGCAGCAGCGTGTTCGGCGGCGCCCTTCACTTCCGTCCAATCGGCACCACTGGCCGCTGCGTTAAAGGCTGCTATGAATTCTCCGCTATCTGCGTCCTTCATATAAAAGGGGACGGTAGAGACATCAAAGTAGAGACCCGTATCGATCTCGTAGCAGTGCGCTGGCGCGATCTTCTTCGCAAACTCGATCATCTGCGGGACATAGTCGGTCGCGACGGTCCATTCGCTGGGGGCCATGATGTTGAGGTCGGCGATGTTCCGCTTGAAGGCATCCGTATAGTGGGCCGCAATGTCCCAGATGCTTTTAGCCTGGGCGCGGGCGGCCGCCTCCATTTTGTCATCGCCCGCATCGGCATCACTGGTCAGGTGTCCGACATCGGTGATGTTGATGATGTGAGTGACGGCCAGCCCCTTCCACAGCAGCGTGCGGCGCAGCGTGTCCGTGAACACATAGGCGCGCAGATTGCCGAGATGGGCGTAGTTGTAGACCGTCGGGCCGCAACTATAGACGCGGGCGTGATTTCCATCGATCGGAGCGAAGGGTTCGACCGTGCGGGTCAGGCTGTTGAAGAGACGCATAGGCGCGTCGGCATGCTGTTCGGCAGGGGTGAACTGGTCGCTCATGGTGAGAGCCATGGGGTGGTTCACCGCAGGAATCAACTATCGCGTGCATTGTAACAAATTGTTGCTGACGGCCCGATGCCTTGCACTGGAGCGTTTCCTTACCGATATTGCTCGTGCGGGCCGGGCCCCTCTGGCGGCTGGATTGATCCAGCTGTGATGTCGGACCGCATCGAGTGCGCTCGGTGCAGGTTCGTTGGGCTGTCCCCCCTCTAGCCTTGCGAAGACCGCGCCGGGCCACTCGATCCACATGATGTTTGTTGTTGAAGGATGGAGTTTTAACGCCGTGAACAATCCCGTTCGTACACCCAATTATGGGGCGACGCAGGCGGCGCAACATGACGCCGGGCTGCGCAGTCACATGCTGGGCGTCTTCCGTAACATGGGGATCGGCCTGGTCATTACCGGCCTGGTCGCTGCCTTGATAGGCAGTACGCCCGCGCTGGCCGCCGCGATTTTCAACACGCCGCTGAAATGGGTCGCGATCTTCGCGCCGCTGGCGTTCGTGTTCTTCTTCAGCTTCCGCATCGAAAAGATGACGACGGCTGGCGCGCGGATGGCCTTCTGGGCCTTTTCCGCCGTCATGGGCGTGTCGCTGGCCAGCATCTTCCTGGTCTTCACCGGGGCCAGCATCGCGCAGGCCTTCTTCTCAGCGGCGGTCATGTTCCTTGCGATGGCGCTGTGGGGCTACACCACCGGGCGTGACCTGTCGAAAATGGGTTCGTTCCTGATCATGGGCCTGATCGGCATCCTGGTCGCCAGCCTGATCAACATCTTCATTGGCTCGTCGGCCATGCAGATGGTAATTTCGATCATCGGCGTCGTGGTCTTCACCGGCCTGACCGCCTGGGACGTGCAGCGCATCAAGTCGGAATATTTCGCCTATGCCGGGCATGAGGTTGCGCAGAAGATGCAGGTGATGGGCGCGCTGTCGCTGTACCTCAACTTCGTCAACCTGTTCCAGATGCTGCTGCATCTGACCGGCGAACGGGAATAATGATGCGCACGCCTGAAGCCGTGTCGGCCATGCTCTGCCCGGTCTGTCATGTCGGACTTTCGATGACGGATCGGCAGGGGGTGGAGATCGACTATTGCCCGCAATGCCGGGGCGTGTGGCTGGACCGGGGTGAACTCGACAAGATCATCGAGCGATCAGGGACCGCAACGGCCGCGCCGCCGCCCCAGCAGGCGCATTACCGGCCCGACCGCGACTATCGTGACGACGGCCGCTATTATCAGAAGAAGCGCAAAAAGAGCTTCCTGGAAGAGCTATTTGATTAGGACGGCCATTGCGCCGTCCTTTTTTTGAAGCGCTTGCCTCCCGCCGCTGATCCTTTAGAGCTTCGGTTAAGTTCCATTTTGCGGCCAGGATTTCATGTCGACAAGCAATACCCCTCATGCAGAGGTCACCCCCGTCATTCTCGCCGGGGGATCGGGCACCCGGCTTTGGCCCCTGTCGCGCAAATCCTATCCCAAACAGTTCGTGCCGTTGCTCGGCGAGACGACCTTGTTTCAATCCGTGGCGCGCCGGCTGTCGGGGAAGGCCGAACGCTTCTCCTTCGACCGGCCGGTGGTCCTCACCAATTCGTTGTTCCGCTTCATCATCGCCGAGCAGTTGGCGAAGGAAAATATCGATCCGCAGGCGATCCTGATCGAGCCGGAAGGGCGCAACACCGCCCCTGCCATATTGGCCGCTGCGCTGCATCTGGCGGCGCGCAAGCCCGACGCGATCATGCTTGTCGCGCCTTCGGACCATGTCGTCCCCGACGTGGCGGCATTTCATGCCGCTGTGGGCCAGGGGCTGAGCGCGGCGCAGGCGGGCGACCTCGTCACCTTCGGGATCAGCCCGACCCGGCCTGAAACGGGCTATGGCTATCTTCAGGCGCAGAGCAGGCCCGATGGATCGGGTGTGCCGATCAAGCTCGCCAGCTTCGTTGAAAAGCCCAATGCGGCGCGGGCGGAAGAGATGCTGGCGACGGGTGACTATCTGTGGAACGCGGGTATCTTCCTCTTTGCCGCCAAGGACCTGATCGCCGCTTTCGAGCAGCATGCGCCCGCGATCCTCTCGGCCGTGCGCGGAGCCGTGGAGCAGGCGGAGAGCGATCTTGGCTTCCTGCGGCTGGCGGCGGAGCCTTGGGCGCAGGCGGAAAGCGTCGCCATCGACTATGCGATCATGGAGCGGGCCGACAATCTGTCGGTCGTGCCGTTCGATGCGGAATGGTCCGATCTGGGCGGCTGGGACGCGGTGTGGAGCCATTCGCAGCCGGACGAGCAGGGCGTTGCGCTTTCGGGGGCGGCGACGGCGATCGACTGCCGCGACACGCTGCTGCGGTCAGAGAGCGAGGGGCTGGAGTTGGTCGGGCTCGGTCTCGACAACATCGTCGCGGTGGCGATGAACGACGCAGTGCTGATCGCGGACAAGTCACGCACGCAGGATGTGAAGCTGGTCGTCGAGGCGTTGCAGCGCAAGGGCGCACCGCAGGCGGAGGCTTTCCCGAAGGATCACCGCCCCTGGGGCTGGTATGAAAGCCTGGTGGTGGGCTCGCGTTTCCAGGTGAAGCGCATCACCGTGCTCCCCGGCGCCTCGCTCAGCCTGCAAAGCCATTTTCATCGGTCGGAACATTGGATCGTGGTCGAAGGGACGGCGAAGGTGACGGTGGGCGAGGACGTCCAGCTGCTGTCGGAAAACCAGTCCGTCTATGTGCCGGTAGGCGCCGTGCATCGGATCGAGAACCCTGGGCGCATCCCGATGGTGTTCATCGAGGTGCAGACCGGGTCCTATGTGGGCGAGGATGACATCGTGCGCTATGAGGACCGATACGCCCGAAATTAATCCGGCCTATTCCGTCAGTGCGCCGCGCCCCAGCTCGGGCCGTGGCCGATTTCGACGCCTAACGGCACGCTGAGCTTCACGATTGGCTCGGCCGCGCTTTCCATGACGCGGCGGATGACGGCGCTGGCCTGCTCCACGTCGCCCTCGGGTAACTCAAACACCAGTTCGTCATGCACCTGGAGCAGCATTTTCACGTCATGCAACCCCTCTGCCGCCAGCGCCGGTCCCATGCGGGCCATAGCGCGCTTGATGATGTCGGCGCTGGTGCCCTGGATCGGCGCGTTGATCGCGGCGCGTTCGGCGCCCTGCCGTTCATGCTGGATGGGGGCCTTGATGCGGGGAAACCATGTTTTCCGCCCGAATAGCGTTTCGGTATAGCCCCGCGCCCGCGCCTTTTCGAGCGTTTCGGTGATGTAGAGGCTGATGCCCGGAAAGCGTTCATAATAGCGGCTGATCATGTCCTGCGCTTCGTCGGCGCTGATCTCCAGCCGCCCGGCGAGGCCCCAGCGGCTGATGCCGTAGAGGATGGCGAAGTTGATCGTCTTGGCCCTCCCGCGCGTGTCGCGGTTGACCTCACCGAACAATTGCTGGGCCGTAGCGGCGTGAATGTCCTCGCCCGCAAGGAAGGCCTCGCGCAGCGCGGGCACATCGGCGATATGCGCGGCCAGGCGCAATTCGATCTGGCTATAATCCGCCGCCAGGATGACATTGCCCGGCTCGGCGACGAAGGCGTGGCGTATCTGGCGGCCGACCTCGGTGCGGATCGGTATGTTCTGAAGGTTGGGATCGGTCGAGGATAGTCGCCCAGTCTGCGCGCCCGACAGCGAATAGCTGGTGTGGACGCGGGCGCTGTCCCTGTTGATCTGCGCCTGGAGCGCATCGGTATAGGTGGACTTGAGCTTGGACAGTTGGCGCCAGTCCAGGATCTTTCCGGCGATTTCTGCACCTTGGGCTTTCAGCTGCTCCAATATGGTGACGTCGGTGGAATAGGCGCCGGACTTGCCCTTCTTGCCGCCCTTGTAACCCATCTTGTCGAACAGGATCGCGCCCAGTTGCTGGGTCGACCCGATCGCGAAGGGCTGGCCCGCGATAGCATGTATCTCGCCCTCCAGCTTGGCGATTTCGCCAGTGAATTCGGCGGAGAGGCGGGAGAGCGCCTCGCGATCGACCTTGATCCCTTCATGCTCCATCCGTGCGATCACGGAAACGAGCGGGCGGTCCACCAGTTCATAAACGCGGCTCGCGCCCTCATTGGCGATGCGGCTCTTGTATATTTTCCACAGCCGCAAGGTGACGTCTGCGTCCTCGGCGGCATATTCCGTCGCCTTGTCGAGCGGCACTTCGGCGAAGCTGATCTGGCTCTTCCCGGTGCCGCACACATCCTTGAAGCTGATGCATATGTGATTGAGGTGGACCTTCGCCGCCTCGTCCATGCCATGACCGGCGAGACTTTGCCCGGCGTCGAGGTCGAAGCTCATCACGATGGTGTCGTCATAGGGCGCGATTTCGACGCCGTGGCGACGCATAACCGTCAGGTCATATTTCAGGTTTTGGCCGATCTTGAGGACACTGTCGTCTTCCAGCAGCGGCTTCAGCTTCGCGAGGACAAGATCCTTGGGCAGCTGCTGCGGCTTTTCCGCGAACATGTCCTTCCCGCCATGGCCGACCGGGATATAGCAGGCGGCGTTCGGCCCGACGGCCAGGCTGATGCCGACCAGCGCGCAGGATACGCAGTCGAGCATGTCCGTTTCCGTATCGACGGCAACGAAACCCTCGGCATGGGCCGCCGCGATCCAGCGGTCGAGCGTGTCTTCCGTCACCACCGTTTCATAAAGGCTGCGATCGATCGACGGCTCTTCTTCGAGGACCGGCGCGGACGGGGGCGTGCTTTCGGTGACGGCCAGCGCGGCGGTTGCGACAGCGACAGCAGCGGCAGGCGCGCCGAGGCGGGTGAGCAGCGACTTGAAGCCATGATGTTCGAGGAAATTCTGAAGCGGCTCGGGCGGAATGCCCTTGAGCGTCAATTCTTCCAGCGGCTCGGGCAGGTCCATGCCGTCGTGCAGCGCCACCAGCCTGCGCGACAGGCGCGCCATGTCGGCATGGGCGATCAGATTCTCCTGCATCTTCGACTTCTTCATCGAAGGGGCGGCGTCGAGCGCGGCTTCCAGGCTGCCATATTCGCTGATCAGCTTGGCGGCGGTCTTGGGGCCGATGCCGGGGATGCCGGGGACGTTATCCACGCTGTCGCCCATCAGCGCGAGGACATCGCCCAACTGTTCGGGCTGAACCCCAAACTTGGTCATCACATAGTCCGCGCCCCGCCGCTCATTCTTCATCGTGTCGTACATGTCGACGCCGGGCTGGATGAGCTGCATCAGGTCCTTGTCGGAGCTGACGATGGTGACGTGCCAGCCCGCCGCGACGGCCGCCTTGGTGTAACTGGCGATGATGTCGTCAGCCTCGAATCCCGCTTCCTCGATGCAGGGGAGCGAGAAGGCGCGGGTGGCGTCGCGGATCATCGGGAATTGCGGGACCAGATCCTCCGGCGCGGGCGGGCGGTTCGCCTTATACTGGTCATACATGTCGTTGCGGAAAGTGTGGCTGCCCTTGTCCAGCACGACCGCGAGATGGGTCGGACCTTCCGCCTTGCCCAATTCCTCGGCCAGCTTCCACAGCATGGTGGTGTAGCCATAGACCGCGCCGACCGGCTGGCCATGCTTGTTGGTGAGCGGCGGAAGCTGGTGATAGGCGCGGAAGATGTAGCCGCTGCCGTCGACGAGGTAGAGATGATTCTGGGCCATGGGCGCAGGGGATAGCGGGTAATGCTGGGTGGCTCCAGTGGGGTTGGTTGAGATGGCTGTCCCCATGATTGGGCACGCTGTCCCGAGGGGTAGATGAAAATAGGAGCTGTTTTTGCGGACTGGCCAACGGAGTGACGAAAAATGGCGGTTTTCTGTCGAAGTTCACACCATATGCGCGCGCGAGCCTGAGCGCGCGTGTGCGCGAGGGCGTCATATGCCGGACGTTTCAAAGAGGGGTCGAGGATAAGCGCGCCGATGCGGAATAGGACAGGCTGAAATCGCGCGGTGTTGGAGAAATAGGATGGTTTTTGATGGGGGTGTGGCAATCGGGGCACGCGTGAATTCGGGGGGGGGGGGGAGAGAGGGTATGTCGGCTTGGCAAATTGCTCGGTTGTGATCCAGCGAAAGCTGGGACTTGATAGGAAAAATCGAATGCCGTCGGCCGAATTGGCACCTTCCGCCGACATGACGGAAAGAGGCGTCAGCTAACGACCAGAATTTGCCGCTCGATTGCTCGGCTCAGCCCTCCAATTGCAGACGTTGGACAAGCTGCTATTGTATGCCGATGGATAAGCCCCGCTTCCGACGTTGGCTCGGCTACAACTACCTGCCTCTCAATCTATCGGCGTGGGCGACCATTACAGCCCTCCTGTTAGTGGAGGCTCCTTTGATGATGCTATCGTTCCATGCCACCCCTGAAACCTTGGAGTGGTGGGCGCTCGCTACCTTTTCGTTCAGCATCTTTATAGCGGGGTTAGCGTTCATCCACTGGCATTCAGAATAAAGCCGACCCGCAGCAGGCGACCATTTGCAGTCTTCCAAAAGACCCATATGATTGCCCGATGACGGTCATCCGCACCTACCTGCTAGAGACACTTCAGCGCGTCGCGGACGGTGGCGACATTGAGCAAGATGAACTCGACGCCGCCGTGCCGAACCCGCTGGCCCTCGATCCACTGGAAAAAGATGCTTGGGAGCAATTGAGCCACTGGGCAGACGACGCAGACATTCGGAAAAAGGACCCGACTTATGCGATGTTCAAGCGTGACTGGATGCGAGATCGCATAGCGGTATTAAAAGCGGACGGCGGCTAACTGCCGTCAGCCTATCGGAACCCGCCAGTCCGCAAACCACCCATCCAAGCCGTTCGTCATGAGGAACGACAGGGCTGGAAGTTGTGCGAGTTCTAAGATTTCACAGGCGTTGCGCTGGCCCACCCCCGGCCCTTCAAACGAGTCACGTGCCTCGTTTGAACGCTTGCGGGAGGGGAGAGGTTTATAGGACTTCGCTTGCCCGTTCGGGTGGGCGGGCGATTACTGCGCCCTTGTCCGTGATCACGATGGCGCGTTCGATCAGGATCGGGTGCGCGGCCATCGCGTCGAGAACCGCCTTGTCATCCGTGACGTCTAGGCCGAGTTCTTTGACAACGCCTTCGCCCTTGCGGAGGGCTTCAGAGGGGTGGACGCCCGCCTTGGCCAGCACCGTTTCTATCTCGGCGCGGCTGGGTGGGCTTTTCAGGTATTCGACGACCTCGACCTCAACCCCCGGCGCACCCTCAAGAATCGCGAGCGCGGCCCGCGATTTGGAGCAGCGGGGGTTGTGCCAGATGGTCGCCTTCACTGGGCCTCGTCCTTTGCCAACCACTCTTCCAACCACTTGATCGTGTAGTCGCCGCTCAGGAACTCGGGGTCCTTGAGCAGCTTCTGGTGGAGCGGGATCGTGGTCTTCATGCCCTCGATCACATATTCCTCCAGCGCGCGCTTCAGGCGCATGATGCAGCCTTCGCGGGTGCGGCCGTAGACGATCAGCTTACCGATCATGGAGTCGTAATAGGGCGGCACGCGGTAGCCCTGATACAGGCCGCTATCGACGCGGACATGCATGCCGCCCGGAACATGATAGCTGGTGACGGTGCCGGGCGAGGGCGCGAAGGTGCGAGGGTCCTCGGCATTGATGCGGCATTCGATGGCGTGGCCGTGGAATTCAATGTCCGCTTGTTCGACGGAGAGCGGCTTGCCTTCGGCGACGCGGATCTGTTCGCGGACGAGGTCGAGGCCGGTGATCATTTCCGTCACGGGATGTTCCACCTGAAGCCGGGTGTTCATCTCGATGAAGTAGAATTCGCCGTCTTCCCACAGGAATTCGATCGTGCCCGCGCCGCGATAGCCCATGTCGGCCATCGCCTTGCGTACCACTTCGCCCATCCGGTCGCGCTCGGCGGCGGAGAGGACGGGGGAGGGGGCTTCTTCCAGCACCTTCTGGTGGCGGCGCTGGAGCGAGCAGTCGCGCTCGCCCAAGTGGATGGCGTTGCCGTTGCCGTCGCCGAAGACCTGGAATTCGATATGCCGGGGGTTGCCCAGATATTTTTCCATGTAGACGGTGTCGTCGCCGAACGCGGCCTTGGCCTCGCTGCCAGCTTGCTTCATCGAGGTTTCGAGCAGGTCTTCGGACGGCACGACCTTCATGCCGCGACCGCCGCCGCCTGATGCCGCCTTGATGAGGACCGGATAGCCGATCTTCGCGGCGACTGCCTTGGCTTCCTCAACGCTTGAAAGCGCGCCGTCGGAACCGGGGACCAGTGGCAGGCCGAGCGCGCCAGCGGTGCGCTTGGCTTCGACCTTGTCGCCCATGATGCGGATATGTTCAGGCTTGGGGCCGACGAAGGCCAATCCATGCGCTTCCACGATCTCCGCGAACTGGGCGTTTTCCGACAGGAAGCCATAGCCCGGATGGATGGCGTCCGCGCCGGAGATTTCAGCAGCGGAGATGATCGCTGCGACGTTCAGATAGCTGTCCTTGGCCGCGGGCGGCCCGATGCAGATCGCTTCGTCGGCAAGGCGCACATGCATGGCATCGGCGTCAGCGGTGGAGTGGACCGCCACCGTCTTGATGCCCATTTCATGGCAGGCGCGGTGGATGCGGAGCGCGATTTCGCCCCGGTTCGCGATCAGCAGCTTTTCGATGGCCATGGGCGCGCCTTATTCGATGACGATCAGCGGCTGGTCATATTCGACCGGCTGGCCGTTATCGACCAGCACGGCCTTGACCGTGCCCGCGCTGGGCGCGGTGATCGCGTTCATGACCTTCATCGCTTCGACGATCAGCACGGTGTCGCCTGCCTTCACGGTCGAACCGACGGCGGCGAAGGGCGCTGCGCCCGGTTCAGCCGAGAGATAGGCGGTGCCTACGATGGGCGAGCGGACGGCGTTGGCGGCTACGGGTGCGGCTGCTTCGGCAGGGGCCGCTGCGGGCGCGGCCACCGGCGCGGCAGCGGCCGGGGCTGCCACAGGAGCGGGCGCATAGGCGACGGCGTTGGCGGCCTTGCGCGCGACGCGGATCTTGCGGTCGCCGTCCTCCACCTCGATTTCCGTCAGGTTGGTGTCGTCGAGCAGGGCGGCGAGATCCCGCACCAGCTGCACGTCGACCTGCATTGCGCCCTTTTCAGCCTTATCGTTCATTTGAAGTCCCTGGACCGTAAAATCTCTTATGCGATGCCCGCGCCTATGCGCATTTGGGGCAAAGCGCAACTTTTGAGCGACGAGTTAAAGTTCCAGCGCGGCTTCCAGCGCCAGCATGTAGGACATGGCTCCGAAACCCGCGATCGTTCCCTTCGCCGCCATGCCGACATAGCTTTTGTGGCGGAAGGGTTCGCGCTTGTGCGGGTTGGACAGGTGGACCTCTATCACCGGGACGGCGATGCCCTTGATCGCGTCGTGCAGCGCGATGGAGGTATGCGTGAGGCCGCCGGGATTGAGGATGACGGCATGCGCGCCTTCCTCATGCGCTTCCTGAAGCCAGTCGATCAGATGGCCTTCATGATTGGACTGGCGGAAATCGATTTCGACATGAGCGCGGGTGGCGGCATCCTCCATCCGCTCGGCAATGTCATCCAGCGTGTCATAGCCGTAGATTTCCGGCTCCCGCGTGCCCAGCATGTTGAGGTTGGGGCCGTTCAACACAAAGATTTTCCGCGCGTCGGCCATGGCAATCCCCCTTAGCATGTTGCGGCAGGGGCGTCGCGGCCCCTATATGCTGCCCTTGATCCTTAGCCTTTCGTGTCGCGCCAAGTCGAGACACGTTCTTTGTAATTGAAGACAGGATAGAGCATTGCACGTCGACGGCACCGTTTCGATCACCATCAATGGCGAGCATCGCCGCGTGCGCGCAGGGCTGACGCTGGCCGAACTGGCGAGTGAGTTGGGCTTCGTGCCGGAAAAGGTCGCGGTGGAGCGCAACCTGGAGGTCGTGCCGCGATCGACGCTGGCGCAGGTGGGTGTCGAGGATGGGGATGATCTGGAGATCGTGCATTTTGTCGGAGGCGGCGATGTGTCGGCGGTGGATGACGATAGCTGGACGGTCGCGGGCAAGACTTTCCGCTCGCGGCTGATCGTGGGCACTGGGAAATATAAGAATTTCGAGCAGAATGCGGCGGCGGTTGCGGCTTCGGGTGCGGAGATCGTCACCGTGGCAGTGCGGCGCGTCAATGTGTCGGACCCCAAGGCGCCGATGCTGACCGACTTCATCGATCCCAAGAAGATCACGTATCTGCCCAACACGGCGGGCTGCTTTACCGGCGAAGAGGCGATCCGCACGCTGCGGCTGGCGCGGGAAGCGGGCGGATGGGACCTCGTCAAGCTGGAGGTGCTGGGGGAGGCGCGGACGCTGTATCCCGACATGGTGGAGACTTTGCGCGCGACCGAGGTGCTGGCCAAGGAAGGTTTCAAGCCGATGGTTTATTGCGTTGACGATCCGATCGCGGCCAAGCGGCTGGAGGATGCGGGCGCGGTGGCGATCATGCCGCTGGGCGCGCCGATCGGGTCTGGCCTCGGTATCCAGAACCGGGTGACGATCCGCCTGATCGTGGAGGGCACGAAGCTGCCGGTGCTGGTGGATGCGGGCGTAGGCACGGCGTCGGAGGCGGCGGAAGCGATGGAGTTGGGCTGCACGGGCGTGCTGATGAACACGGCTATCGCGGAGGCGAAGGACCCGGTGCTGATGGCGGCGGCTATGAAGGCCGGGGTGGAAGCCGGGCGCATGGCCTATCGCGCTGGGCGGATGGGAAAGCGCATGTATGCCGATCCGTCGAGCCCGCTTGCCGGGTTGATCTGACGCTCCATCCGTTCGCTCGAAACGAACGGAAGACGGCTTATTTTTCGCGCGCGCAGCAAATTGACCGGCCGCTTGCTTCCTCCTATGGGCGAAACGCATTCAGGAGGAGGAAAAGCGATGGTCAAGAAGCTATACCCCGATGCTGCGTCTGCGTTGGAGGGCCTTCTCTTCGATGGCATGCATCTTTGTGCAGGCGGCTTTGGACTTTGCGGAATTCCCGAGCGTCTGATCGACGCGATCCGTGATTCGGGGGTTAAGGACCTCACCATCGCCTCCAACAATGCCGGGATCGACGGCGAAGGTCTGGGCAAGCTGCTGCGCACGCGGCAGGTCAAGAAGATGATCAGCTCCTATGTTGGCGAGAATAAGGAGTTTGAGCGGCAATATCTGGCGGGCGAGCTGGAGGTGGAATTCTGCCCCCAGGGCACGCTGGCGGAGCGCTGCCGCGCTGGCGGGGCGGGTATTCCGGGCTTTTACACAAAGACGGGCGTCGGTACGGCGGTTGCCGAGGGCAAGGAAGTCAAGAATTTCGACGGACAGGACTATATCCTGGAACGCGGAATTTTTGCCGACGTCGCGATCATCAAGGGCTGGAAGGCCGACGAGAGCGGCAATCTCATCTTCCGCAAGACAGCTCGCAATTTCAACGCGCCGATGGCGACCGCCGCGAAGATCTGCGTCGCCGAGGTAGAGGAAGTGGTGCCGGTCGGTAGCCTTGATCCTGACAGCATCCACCTGCCCGGCATTTATGTGAAGCGCATGATCGTCGGCGCGCCTTACGACAAGAAGATCGAATTCCGCACTGTGCGCCAGAGGGAGGCCGCGTAATGGCTTGGACGCGTGACGAGATGGCCGCGCGCGCGGCGAAGGAGCTGAAGGATGGCTTCTATGTGAATCTGGGCATCGGCATTCCGACGCTGGTGGCGAACCATATTCCGGCGGGCGTGGAAGTGACGCTGCAGTCGGAAAATGGCATGTTGGGCATCGGCCCCTTTCCCTATGAGGGCGAGGAGGATGCGGACCTGATCAACGCGGGCAAGCAGACGATCAGCGAGCTGCCGAACAGTGCCTATTTCTCCAGCGCCGACAGCTTCGCCATGATCCGGGGCGGGCATATCGACCTTACCGTGCTGGGCGCGATGGAGGTTGCGGAAAATGGCGACATCGCCAACTGGATGATCCCCGGCAAGATGATCAAGGGCATGGGCGGCGCGATGGATCTGGTCGCGGGCGTCAAGAAGATTATCGTCGTCATGGAGCATACGTCGAAGGACGGCAGCCCGAAGTTCATCCCGGCCTGCACCCTGCCGCTGACCGGCAAGAATGTGGTCGATATGATCGTCACCGACCTGTGCGTGTTCCAGCGGCCCGACCATGACAGCCCGTTCAAGCTCGTTGAACTTGCACCGGGCGTGACGGCGGAGGAAGTCGCCGCTAAGACCACGGCTCATTATCTGAGCTGAGGATTGTGGCATGAGCCTTGAAGGCACCTATGACGAAGGCAATGTCTTTGCGCTGATCCTTCAGGGCAAGATCCCTTCGACCAAGCTGTATGAGGATGCGCATACCTATGCCTTCCTCGACATCCAGCCGCAGACGAAGGGGCACAGCCTGGTCATTTCCAAATGGTCGAAGGCGCGCAACATCCTTGAGATCGAGGAGGATGCACTGGCGCAGGTGATGGCGACGGTGAGGAAAGTCGCCAAGGCGACGGCCAAGGCGCTCGATCCCGACGGCATCCATGTCGCCCAGTTCAACGGTGCGCCTGCCGGGCAGACCGTGTTTCACCTGCATTTCCATATCGTGCCGCGCTGGCAGGGTGGGCCGATGGGCTTTTCCGCCCATGCCCAAGGCAATTTCGCTGATCCCGCTGCCCTTGAAGCGCTGGCGGAAGAGATACGTGCCCAGTTCTGAGCCGCGCGCGAGTGACATGACCCAGCCGATGGAGAAGCGCTGATATGGCGCTGAAACCGTTCAAGGCGCCCGGCGCCCGGCTGGCGCTGCGATCGAAACCGGCGAGAAGCTATGTCGCGGCGGCGGATGGCAAGGCGGAGATCATCCTCGACATCTCCCGGCTATTGTCGCGCAGCTTCCATGCGGCGCCGACCGGCATCGACCGGGTCGAATATGTCTATGCGCGCGAATTGCTGGAGCGGATACCGGATCGGCTGGCCTTTGCCGCCGTGCATCCGGCTGGCGGCTATTATGGGCGGCTGAACAGTGCGGCGGTACGGCAGTTTCTGGCGTTTACGGCGGCGCGCTGGCGCAATAGCAGCGCCAAGGATGAGGCGGCGGGACGGGCGGCGGTGATCCGGCACCTGATCGCGTTGCGACCCCGCCCGGTGCCGCGTGCCCGCAGCCCGCGCGTCTATTTGCAAGTGTCGCCCCATCACCTGGACGACCCGGATCAGGTAGGTGCGATTCTGCGGGCGGAAGGTGCACGCTTCGTGACGCTGGTGCATGATGTCATTCCGCTCACTCATCCGGAGTTCGCGCGGCCGCAGGGGGCGGAGGAACATCGGCGACGGATTCGCACGATCGACCGCTATGCCGATGGCATCATCGGCAACAGCCAGGCGACGATCGATGCGCTTGGCCCCTTCATGACGCGGAGCATGGAAGGGCGCAGCCTCTGCGTCGCCCATTTCGGCTCTGACCCGCCCGACATATTCGGCGGCGAAAGCCATAATGTGCCGTCGCGGCCTTATTTCGTTTACATCTCGACCATCGAGCCGCGAAAGAACCACCTGCTGCTGCTCAATCTGTGGCGGCGGCTGGTGGAGCGGTTGGGCGATCGGGCTCCGGTGCTGGTGCTGATCGGCCGTCGTGGCTGGGAAAATGAGAATGTCGTCGACATGCTGGAGCGCGCGGAAATCCTGCGCGGCCATGTCATCGAAGCGGGCAGCGTGCCGGACACGGAAATGCATGCGCTGGTCGCGGGGGCGCGGGCGATGCTGATGCCTTCGTTCGAAGAGGGGTTCGGCATTCCCGTGATCGAAGCGCTGTCGGTGGGCGTGCCGGTGATTTGCAGCGACATCGTCGCGCATCGGGAGGTCGGGGGAGAGGCCCCGGATTATCTCGACCCGCTGGACGGGCTGGGCTGGATGCGTTTGATCGAGGCCTATGCTCTGCCGGATTCGCCCGAACGAGAGGCGCAGATGGCACGTATCAAGGCGTGGCGCGCGCCACAATGGCGGGATTATTTCGACATCATCATGCAATTGCTTGACGATGTGACGGCTACCGCGCCCGCTTGACGTCCATGCCGGGGGTGCGCATGAAACCCATTGTGGACAATTGCTTTTCTGCCGGATGCGGACGGGATTTGACGAAGTGACGCCGCTGCCCTTCCTGCGATCGCCGCCCTTTCCCGGAATTGCCCCGCGTGTGTCGGCGGTGAGCATCCTGCGTGATCGGGCGGGCGAGCCGGACGAGGTTCCGGACAGCGTTATCGACCAGATCGCGGCGGCGCGGGTTGGAGGGGCCTTTTGGGGTCGCCAGCGCGAGGGCGTGAAGCTTGTGGCGCGAGCGGGGTGTCGTTTTCCCCGCGAGGGCTTGGAGCGCGATGAGATCGTCATTCTGCCTGCGCGGCCTTCCGGCAAAGAATATGATCCCTGGGCGCTGGTGGCGCAGGCGCGCTCCGTCCATGCGGCGGCCGACGATGAGCTGGCGATCATTGCGGGGATGCTGGGCGTTGCTGTGCGTGGCCCCCATGGGGAAGTGATCGCGCCTGAGCGGCTTCGGCTGGCGGCGAAGCGCGCGGTCGCGGCGGCCAGCTACCGGGATTGTTTCAGCGGCGAGGCGGTGGGTGTCGAGCAAGCCGTCGCGCAACTGGCGGAGTGGGGCCGCCATCTGCAAGGCAACCGGCATATCGCCGCCGCCAGCGGCATGGCTTTCTGGAAGCGCGAAGCGATGCGGCGGTTCCTTTGGGATGGGGTGCGGTCGCCGCCCTTCCTTCCCCCACGCGCCGGGGTGCGGCGGGCAAGGCGCGAGGGCGGGGCGCTGGCGGTGTGGCCGTCGCGGGTGCCTTCCTCCTTGCAGGCGGATGCGCCGGGCATCGCCGTCGCGCGTGTGGAAGACGGCTTTTTGCGGTCCAAGGGGCTGGGGGCTGCGCTGACGCCGCCGGGGTCGGTCGTCATCGATCGGTCGGGCATTTATTATGATGCGGGCGGGCCGAGCGACCTGGAGACGTTGCTTGCGACACATGCTTTTTCGCCGGCGCTAGTGGAGCGCGCCGGTCGGCTCCGCGCGAAGATCCGGGCGACGGGCGTCACCAAATATGGGCAGGATGGTGGCCAGATGCCGAGCCTCCCCAGCGCCAAGCGCACGGTATTGGTCGTTGGGCAGGTGGAGGATGACCTGTCGGTGCAGCTCGGCGGCGCTGGTGTCGAGGGCAATCTGGGCCTGCTGAAGCGAGCGCGGCGGGCCGAGCCGGATGCCCATATCATCTATCGGCCTCATCCCGATGTGCAGGCTGGACTGAGGCGCGGACATTTGAGCGATGCCGTCGTGCATGAACATGCCGACGCGCTGGACAGCGGCGCGCCGCTGATGGCGCTGGTGCAGGCGGTGGACGAGGTGCATGTGCTGTCGTCGCTGACGGGCTTCGAGGCGCTGCTGCGCGATCGGCCCGTTACCGTGCATGGCATGCCATTTTATGCGGGATGGGGGCTGACCCGCGACCTTGCCGAGCCCAATGTGCGGCGGGGGCGCAAGCTCACCATCGACCAGCTTGTCGCGGCCGCCCTCATTCTCTATCCTCGTTACCTGGACCCGGTAACATGTCTGCCCTGCGGCCCTGAAATCATGGTGGAGCGTTTGGGTGGTGGATCGACGTCGTCAACTTCATGGCTGATCCGAATGCGGACGCTACAGGGGAAAATTAGAAGATTCATGACTTTGTCTGCCGAGCATCTCCATGGCTGACAGCCGAGCCAAGACCTTCCTCTTCCTTCAGGGACCGCATGGACCCTTTTTCGCGATGCTGGCAGATGCCTTGCGGGCGCGCGGGCATGGCGCCTTGCGGATCAACATCAATGGCGGGGATAAGGTCGACTGGCCGGGGGAGGCGACGGATTATCGCGGGTCCTTCCGCAACTGGCCGCTCTTCTTCGATGATTTCATCGTCCAGCACGGCGTTACAGACCTGATTCTCTATGGCGATTGCCGCCCCTATCATGCGTCCGCGCACAAGATGGCGCGGCTGCGCGGCTTGCGCGTCCATGTGCTGGAGGAAGGCTATATCCGGCCGGACTTCATGACGTTGCAAGAGGATGGGGTGAACGGCAATTCTACCCTGCCGCTCGACCCGCAATGGTATCTGGATCAGGCGCTGGGCCTGCCGCCGGAGGGTGGGCGGGAGCCGCAAATCCCTTCGACCTTCCGCAGGCGCGCCGTGAATACGACGCGCAATGGCTTGGCGTCGGCGATGATGTGGCCGGTCTTTCCCTTCTACCGGACGCACCGACCGCAAAGCTTCCTGCTGGAGGCGGCGGGCTGGTTCAAGAAGCTGATGCTGCGAAAGCGGGATATGCGTTTGTCGCGGACCCAGTGGGACGAGATTAAGGACAAGCCCTATTTCGCCCTGCCGTTGCAGCTGGATTCGGACTATCAGATTCGCGTCCATTCGCCCTTCGGCAATATGCGCGCGGCCTTGCGGTTCGTGATCAAGAGCTTCGCGCGATATGCACCCGAGGGCACCAATCTGGTGGTGAAGCGCCATCCGCTGGATTCGGGACTCGTGGCTTGGGAGCGACTGACGCGGCGGCTTGCCTCTCGCTATGGGGTGGCGGATCGCGTCTATTATCTTGCGGACCTCGATATCGCTCAGGTGGTCGGCCGGTCGCTGGGCGTGGTGACAGTGAACAGCACGGTCGGTACGCTGGCGCTGAACAAGGGTAAGCCGGTGCTGGTGCTGGGACATGCTGTCTACAAGGTGCCCGGCGTCGTTTATAAAGGAACGCTGGACGAGTTCTGGCTCGATCCGGGCGCGCCGGACCAGACGCTTTATGCAGCGTTCCGCCGGGTGCTGATCGACCGATGCCTGATCAGAGGCGGCCTGCTGAGTGATCAGGGTCTCGATATGCTGATTAACAATGCTGTCGAGCGTCTGTGCGGTCAGTCCAGGATGGCGGAGCGCAGTTTGGACGCGCCAGTGCAGCGGCTAAATCTGGCGCGGGTCAGCTGAAGACCGGGAGTCCCGCTCCGCGCAGGGCGTCGTCCAGATAGCGGGTGAAAGCTGCATTGCGGACGGGCGGGCGTGCGCGGAGCCACGCCAGCGCGACGATCGGACGCCATAGGGTAAGCTGATCGGGCGTGACGCCGCTTTCTTTGCGATAGGCGCGGCCAAGCTGACGAGCGGCCCAGTCGCGCCAGGCATTGGTGATGACATCGTTGGGACCTTCGCCGAACCGCATCAGCATTTCGCTCCTGACGGCATCGGCGGCGGGAGCGCCGATTGCGGCCTTTGCCCAGTCGAGGATCACCAGCCCGCCATCGTTGACCAGAATATTGTCGATGTGAAAGTCGCCGTGGAGGAGCTGGCTGCCCTCCGGCAGGCGGACGAGATAATGTTTGGCGGCGCGCTTAAGCGTCTCCGGGGCAGGGCCATAGTCGATGTCGGTTTGCAGGACGGACTTGACGGTGCGCAGTCCCGATACGCTCTGGGCATGAACGCCGTGTAGAACCCCCGCCATGTCGCGCAGCAGGGACGCGGCTGACAGCGGTTTCTTGCGGATAGCGTGGGCGACCGATGGGCCGCTTATCTCTGGATAGATGAGGGCGCGCTTGTCATCCACCTCGACCCGCGTGCTTGGCGCGGCGGTGGGAAGGCCGAGGGAGGCAGCCATCATGGCCGCCGTCATTTCGCGCTCGATCATCTCCTCCGACACGGCATCGTGGAATATCTTGACGACCTTTCCCCCGCCGATACGGAAAACCTCCGAGCTTTTGCCCCGACCGAGCAGCACCCAATCGCTTCCACTTTCCAACGGCATGCGCGGCGTCATTTCCTCTGCTCTATGCATTTGCCGATCGCTTAATTGATGGTAGCTGCGCCGACATGGATTCCAGGAGCTTGCCCATATGAAAGAGTTGATCGCCTTCGATCTCGACGGAACGCTGGCGGAAAGCAAGCAACCTTTGGGCGAAGAGATGGGGGAGGCGCTGGCTGACCTGATGACGGTCGCGCATGTTGCCGTGATTTCCGGTGGTGACTGGCCGCAATTCGACAAGCAGGTCGCGAGCCGCCTGCCCGGCCGCGCGGACCTGTCGCGCCTGTGGCTGATGCCGACGACCGGCACCAAGCTTTTCACGCATCAGGCAGGCGCATGGGCGCCGGTCTATGCCGAATTATTTGATGAAGCGCAGAAGCAGAACATCTTCGCTGCCTTCGATCAGGCATTGGAAGCGACGGGTTTCGTGCCGGAGGAAACCTGGGGGGAGCGAATCGAGGATCGCGGCAGCCAGATCACCTTCTCCGCGCTGGGGCAGCAGGCTCCTATCCACGCGAAGGAGGGATGGGACCCGGACTTTGCCAAGCGTCGCATCATTCAGGCCGACCTGCGGGAGCGGCTGCCCGGCCTGTCGATTAACATAGGCGGCGCGACATCGATCGACATCACGCGCGAGGGCGTGGACAAGGCATACGGCCTCAAGAAGCTGTGCGATGCGAGCGGCATCGCGCTGGATGCGATGATGTTCATCGGCGACGCGATCTTTCCGGGCGGCAATGACTATCCGGCCAAGGAATTGGGGCTGGACACGGTGCGCGTGCGGGATCCGGAGGAAACGCTGTCGGTGATCGCGGCGATCGTTTCCTGCCAGAAGTGACCGATTTGCCCTGATGCCGAGCGCCGTCGGTTGCGGCGTGCGGCCCATGATCTGAGAGGGGCGGGGGGGGCTTCACGGGCAACCCCTCCACCCGGCCTAGCCGTTGCGGGCGATGCCCTTCAGATGGTGGAGCAGAAGGTCGGCATTGGCTTCCCAGGTGAAGCGCAGTGCTGCATCGCGCACCGCTTCGCGCTCGGGCGGGTTGTAGAGAATTTCTCCAATGGCGGCCGCGATCGCTTCAGGGTCACGGTCAACGATCTTGCCTGCCTCCGGACGGTCGAGCAGTTCGCGCGCGCCCCCGACATCGGTGATGACGATCGGCGTGCCGCAAGCCAGCGATTCGACCCAGGCGTTGGCGAGCCCCTCGGAGGATGAGGGTAGCGCCATCACATCGGCCGCAGCATAAATGCGCGGCAACCGGTCATGCGGGACGGAGCCGAGGAACCCGATGCGGCGGTCAACGGCCAGTTCCTCGGCCTGCTTTTCCAGCGCCCGGCGATATTGACCCTGACCAGCGAAGAGCAGGGTGATGCCGGGCAGACGCGGAAGCGCCTGCACCAGCAGTTCCTGCCCCTTGCGCGGAATAAGCGCCCCGACGCACAGGACCACGGGTCCTTCGAAGCCCAGCGCCTCCTTGGCGGCGGCGCGATCGGCCAATTCAAAGCGATCAAGATCGACGCCGGTATAGTGAACGCGGATCTTTTCCGCGTCCATGCCCAGCTTGACCATCGATCGGCGCATCGCGCTGGACACGGCGAGCAGGCCCGCTGCTTCCGTCCCGGCGCGTTTCACCATGCCGCGCGTGTCGCGCCGTTTGCCCCAATAATGGATGTCGGCGCCGCGCGCTTTAACGGAGTAGGGGATGCCGAGGGCGCGTGACAGGCGTTGCGCGACGGGGCCGTCGGGGAAGAAGAAGCTGGCGTCGATGACGTCGAAGGGCTGCTGTTCATGCAGATGACGTACCAGCGGCAGGATCGCGCGGGTCATGCTGCGGACGTTGTAGCGTGCGCCGATCTTGGGAATGGTGGAGAAGATCGGGCGATAGACGGTGAGGTTCTGCCAGCGTTCCTTGCGCGGCAGGGCGCGAAGCGGCGCATATCGGTTGCCAAGGCCGATCGGCCAGATCGGTACGCCCAGCGGCGCGATCACCGTGACATTGACATCGGGGCGGCTGGCGAGTTCCCGCGCCTGCCGTTCGACGAACACCCCGAAATTCGGACGGCTCATGTCCGGGAACAGGGTCGAGAGCGTAAGGACATTCAGCGTCATGCTGTCCCCCTTAAAGCATCGCGGTTAATCGAGAGTTAGGGCTGAAGCGCGGCTTTGGCTATAATTGTCTTACCAACTGAACCGCCACAGCGCCCCAGGGTGGGTCGCTGATCACCTGCTGACGGCTGCCACTGCCGAGCGGCAATATCTGCAACTTGTCGCCCTCTCGCCCGATCAGTCTGCCAAAGACGAAGCGCCCGGCATGGCGTGGCAGCAATATGTCCCGATTGAGCGCGCTGGCAAATTCGTCCGGGCCGATGCGGCGGCACCAGATTTCGTCGCCGCTGCGATAGTCGCCAATGCTGGCGGATACCTGGACGCCGATCATCGCGTCGGCGGGGACGGGCGGAGGGAAGGACAGGCTCCGCGTGGGCGCTCGGGCGCCTTCGGGGCCGAGCAGCGCCGCGACCGGCACCACGCTTTGACCCGGCAGCGCCACCAGTTCCGACGAGCCAACGCCCAAAGCGTCGGCAATGCGGTTCAACCAGTTGACCGATACGGTTCGCGTGCCAGTTTCCAGCCGGCCGATAGTCTGCGCTGTGGTTGCAGGGCGGCAAAGCGCCGCGACTTGCTCCAGCGTCAAACCCTTGGCTTTTCGAACTTCTCTAATCCGGGTGATCATGCCTATTCCCGATTTTTCACCTATTTGGTTTTTCATCTTTCCTACAAATGGTTCGTCGTGGCAAGCCCCTTCGCATCATTCATGCATGAGGAGGAAGCCGATGCGAAGCCAATATGTGGAGCAGAAGATCGAGGACCCCGCAGGATATGTCCAGACAGTGGCGGTGAATATGGGCGAATCGCCGCTGGCATGGCTGTATGCGCGCGGTCACCTGAGTGAGCGCTATTTCAGGGCGGGGGAGTTGTTGCGCGCTGATTGGGAGAAAGCGGGGCTTGGTCCGCGCGTCACCATGCGATGGGACGCTGCGCCTTCCACGAGTGGCCCAAGAAATGGCTCGGCAGCGCCTGATCCCAGCATGGCCCAGCTGTCGGCGCGGGAGCGTTTCCATGCCGCCATCGCCGCCGCCGGGCCGGGGCTTAGCGATATATTATGGCGGGTTGCCTGCGCTGGCGAGGGGCTGGTCGCGGCGGAGCGGGCGCTCGGATGGCCGAGCAGGGCGGGCAAACTGGTCCTGACGCTGGCGCTGGAGAGGGTCGCGGCCTGGTATCGCGTGCCTTGATGTTTAGCGGCTCAGCTCGGCACCGAGGAGCAGCAGCAGTTTGACATCGATGGCAAAACCTTCGGCACGCCAGACGGCGATCTGCCCGGCCAACTGATCCAGTGGAACGCGATGGACGCGGATATCCTCCCCGTCCACGCCTCCGCCATCTCCGGCCTTCCGCAGGTCATGCGCGCGGAAAAGGCAGAAGCTTTCGGACACCATGCCGGGCGAGCTGTAGAAGTCGCCAGCGGCCTCCATGCGACCTGCGCGGTATCCAGTTTCCTCTTCCAGTTCGCGGATCGCCGCGCGTTCGGATGCCTCGCCTTCGTCATCGTCGCCCACGAGGCCTGCGGGCAGTTCGATGCAGCGGCGACCAAGCGGCACCCGGAATTGATCGACCAGCAGCACATGCCGTCGCCCGTCCGCGTCTTCGTCGATGGCGAGGATGACGGCAGCATGGATGCCGCGCGCTCGCCCCACATATTCCCATCTGCCGCGACGCTTGGCGGTGATGAAACGGCCAGCCCACATGATTTCTTCCGGGGCGGCCATATCCTGTTCACTCATAATTCGATCAGCCTGTCGGGCAATTCGTTGATGTCATCCTGCTCGCGCGGGAAATGAGTCGCGAGGACAGCGCCGACCTGACGCACGGCCTGTGCCAGCCCCTGTCCGGGCTGGCCCGCCCGGATCGCATCGATCAGTGCTGCCATCGCATCGCCCCATGCCTCGGGCGCGACTTTTTCGTTGATCGCGCGGTCGGCGACGATCTCGGTGCGATGCTCGTCAAGCGAGAGATAGATGAGAACGCCCGTCCGCCCTCGCGTGCGGGCTTCGGCGGCGGTGCGGAAGAGCAGGATCGCGCGGCGGCGCACCCGGCGGGCCTTGGTAGCGCGCGGCGTCATCAGCATGCGCAGCGGCATGATGGCGAGCAGATAGCGCACCACGAGAAACTTCAGGATGAGAAGGCCGGTCAGGCCCAGGATGAGCTTCCAGTCGGAAAGCTCATGTTCCCAATCGAGCAAAAGAGTGGAGAGGAAGGCGCGCAACTGTGCCGGGAATGCAGCCATGAAAGACAAGGCGAGGAATATGGCCGCCACCGCCCAACTGAGGCCGACATCATGATAGCTATCGGAACGGCGCGTGACGATCGTCACGATCTCGCCGGATGTTTGTGTCTCTGCTTCCTTGACGGCGGCGGTGACCAGTTCGTGGTCCGCCTGATTGAAAAGCACTTGCATCACCAGTCCCCCGAGGCGCCGCCGCCCCCGAAGCTGCCTCCTCCTGAAAAGCCGCCTCCGCCACTGCCCCAGCTTGATCCGCCCCCGCCGCCAGAGCCCCATCCAGAGCCCATGCCGGGACCCCAGAGGATGACAGGCGCGCCGCCACCACGGCGATAGCGTTTGCCGCCGCGCGCTCGCGACAGCAGCGGTAGCAGGACGAAGAAGACGAAGAACATGATGATCCAGAAGCCGAGGATGCCGCCGCCGCCGCTATCCTGCTGACGGGCTTCGGCCTCCGCCTGCGCGGCGCGTGCTCGCGCCTGATCGGGCGGCAGGGCGAGTAGTGACGTGATCTGATCGACGCCCGCATCGATCCCGCCCGCCATGTCGCCAGCCTTGAAACGCGGCGTGATGGCGTTGCGGATAATCTGCGAAGACAGCGCGTCGGTCAGTATGCCTTCGACGCCATATCCTACTTCGATCCGCACCTTGCGTTCATTGGGGGCGATGATCAGTAAGACGCCCTGATTATTCTTGTCCCCGATCCCCCAGGCGCGGCCGAGGCGGTAGCCATAGTCCGATATGTCATAGCCCTGAAGGTCTGGAACGGTGGCCACCACCAGCGACCGCCCGCTTGCCTGCTTCTGCGCGATCAGCTTCTGGCTCAGCGCCTGTTCCTGCGCGGGGTCGAGGATGTTCGCGGCATCCACGACGCCCTTGTCGTCGAACTTCGGAAAGCTCTGCGCTCCGGCGGCCGCAGCCATGCCAAGCATCCCTGACAGGAGTGCAAAGATCAGGAGCAGGCGGCGGAGCATGGCTGGCGCTTAGTTGCCGAAGTCGACCTTGGGCGCTTCTTCGGCTCCCGGCGTGGTTGCCTGGAAGGGGGTCATCGGCTTGGCGCCATGAATGATCTTGGCACCGATCGCGTCGGGGAAGGTGCGGATGCGAGTGTTATAGGCGCGCACCGCTTCATTATAGTCGCGAATGGCGACGGCGATCCGGTTCTCGGTCCCTTCCAGCTGTGACTGGAGATCGAGGAAATTCTGGTTCGATTTGAGGTCCGGATAAGCCTCCACCGATGCCAGCAGCCGTCCGAGGCCCTGACTCAATTGTGCCTGGGCCTGCTGGAACTGCTGAACCTTGGCGGGGTCGGACAGATCCTCGGCGTTGACCTGCACCGATGTTGCCTTGGCGCGCGCCTCCGTGACCCTCACCAAAGTGTCCTGTTCATGTTTGCCAGCTGCCTTCACTGTGGCGACCAGATTGCCGATCAGGTTGGAGCGGCGCTGATATTGGGCCTGAACATCGGCCCATTTGGCTTTGGCCGCTTCCTCCGCGGTGGGCACGCTGTTGATGCCGCAGGCAGACAGCGCAAAGGCCGTCAGCAAAGGCAGGAGGAGAGCAGGAGAAAATCGGCGCAGGATCGTCATGGAGCATCCTCGGCATTGTTGCGACGTCGGAAATAGGTGGTTGTCGAAGCGGGTGCAACGGCTCATCCTGTTAAACACGCAATCAGTGCAAGGGGTTCTCACATGGGACTGATTTCCGAATTCAAGACATTTATAAACCGGGGCAGCGTGATCGACCTGGCGGTTGGCGTCATCATTGGCGGCGCGTTCGCCACCATCACCAAGTCGCTGACCGACGACCTGATCATGCCGGTGGTGGGTTACCTGTTCGGCGGTGCGGACTTTTCCCGCTATTTCATCCGGCTTGGCGACATACCGGCCGGGTTCAAGGGCAATCCGGAAAGCTACGCCGACCTTAAGGGCGCAGGGGTCGCCATGCTGGGGTGGGGCGAATTTTTGACCGTGTTGGTCAATTTCCTCATCCTCGCCTTCATCATCTTCCTGCTCGTGAGGGCAGTGAACAAGCTGATGCCCAAGCCCGATGAGGCCCCCGCCGCGACCCCGGAGGAAGTGCTGCTGCTCCGTGAAATCCGCGACAACCTCAAAAAATAATTCGTTTCTGCGACGAAAGGAGCCTGCGGCGGGAACCATCTGCCGTGCGACCAGTTGATCGCGGTCAGAGTTCTGGGTGCTTTGCGCGGCCGGAATTCTTGCCGAATGACGTCAGCCCCAGGGGGGCGCAACAGGAGAACACGCCGTGAAAACCATCGTCTCAGTCCTCGGCCTTGCCAGCTTGATCGCGCTTGCTGCGTGCGATTCCAAGCAGGAAAACAAGGTCGAGAACGCATACGAGAATCAGGCGGACGCCATCGACAACCAGGCCCAGAATATGGAAGCGATGGCCGATAATCTGTCCGGCAATGCCGAGAGCGCCGCCGAGAACGCCGCCGACGCTTTGGAGAACAAGGCCGAGGCCACTCGCGAAGCGGGTGAGCGCGCTGCCGATGCCGTCGAAGAGAAGACGGAGCGCTAAGCTTTCGCTTTCCCAAGCCGAAAGGGGCGTCGCGATGATGATCGCGGCGCCCTTTTTGCTGGCTATTCAACGTCTTTAACGGGCCTTTAACTATGCCTTCCCCATGGTGCCGTCGCGCGCATCCGTGAAGGCCAAGGGAATGGACGAGTTACTTCAGGAATTCATAGCCGAGACGCAGGAAACGCTGGAAGCTCTGGCGGGCGAGGTCGTCGCCTGGGAGGCGGACCCCAGCGACCGCGACCGGCTGGATGCCATTTTCCGCTTCTTCCATACGGTTAAGGGCAGCTGCGGCTTCCTCAACCTGCCGCGTTTTGAACGGCTGAGCCATGCGGCCGAGGACGTGCTGTCGGAAATCCGCGCTGGAAACCGTACCGCCGATCCGGCGACGGTGAGCGCCGTGCTGGGCATCATGGATCGGATCGCCGAACTTGCCGAGGCGGTGGCGATCGGCGCTGCGCTGCCGGATGAAAATGATGACTATCTGATTGGTGCTCTTGCCGAACGCGAGGAAGCACCGGCGGCCGCAGAGGTCGCTCCCGCAATCGAGGCCGTGCGTCAGGGTGGCGCGCAGGCGGTGCCACGGACCATCCGGTTGCCGCTATCGCTGATCGATCAGTTGATGAACGGCGTGTCGGACATGGTGCTGGCGCGCAACGAACTGTCGCGCAAGCTGCGCGAACGGTCGAGCGACCCAGAGCTTGAAAGCAGCTTCGAACGGCTTTCCACGTGCGTTGCTGACATGCGGGACGCCATTTCCAAGACGCGGATGCAGCGGGTGGAGCGGCTGTTCACCGCCATTCCGCGCATGGTGCGTGACCTGGGCCGCGAACTGGGCAAGCGGATCGACCTGATCCTTGAGGGCGGCGACGTCGAAATGGACCGCGAGATGGTGGAGATGGTGGTCGATCCACTGACCCACATTGTGCGCAACAGCATCGATCATGGCATCGAAACGCCCGAGCGGCGCAAGGCGCTGGGCAAGCCGGAAGCCGGGACGCTGAAGTTGCAGGCACGCCAGTCGGGCAACCAGATCGTGATCGAGGTCAGCGACGACGGCCAGGGCATCGATACCGGGCGACTGGTGGAAAAGGCAGTTTCAGCAGGCAGGCTGACCCGCGATGCCGCCGCCAGAATGAGCGAGGCGGAAAAGCTGGAGCTGATCTTCCAGGCCGGGCTGTCGACCGCCAACCATGTGACCGCGATATCGGGCCGGGGGGTCGGGATGGACGTGGTTCGCGCCAATGTCGAGCGGATCGGCGGCGTCATCGCGCTGCACAATGAGCTTGGGCGGGGATTGCGGATCGTGCTGCGCGTTCCGTTGACGCTGACGATTATTCCGGGTCTTATCATCCGGTCTGGGGGTCTGCACTTCGCCATTCCGCGCGCGGCGGTGGTCGAGATACTGCACGATAATAACGAGACGCTGCATGTCGCCGAAGTCGGTGGCGCGAAGATCGCCACGATCCGGTCGGTGCGTCATTCGATGATCGATCTGGAAGATGTGTTGGGGATGGAGAAGTCCGCCCAGCCGGGTCCGCGCGCAATCATGGTAGTCCGATCTGCGACTGGCGTGCCCTTTGCCCTGGGTGTCGCCGCTGTCGATAACCATGAGGAACTGGTTATTCGCCCCGCATCTCCGCTGGTCATGGCGACCGGCGTCTATGCGGGCATGACACTGCCCGACAATGGCAAGCCGATGCTGCTGCTCGACGCGGCGGGCCTCGCCAATGCCGCGCGCTTGCCGAATGTTGCGGATGAACGGGCCAATGATCAGGCGGATGACAATGACGATGGTGCTGTCCGGGTCGAGATGGTGTCGGCCCTGCGCTTTGAGGAGCTGTCGGGCGAACGGCGGCTGATCAAGCTTTCTCTGGTGGAGCGGGTGGAGGACGTTGATGCGTCGCTCTTTGGCCGTTCGGGCGTTCATGCCTTTGTGCGGCTGGATGGACGGCTGGTGCCGGTAGCCAACGGCGCGCATAAATTTGCGGCCGATCATGTTTCGGCGCTGCGGCTTCGGGATGGCAATCAGGAAGCCTGCTATCCGGTCGCCGCTGTTCTCGACATCGTAGAAATGCCTGCGGTGCCCGACATGGTCGCCCTGCAAGGCGTGCTGAGCGGCGTCGCCATGGTCGATGGCGAACATCTTGAGGTCCTTAATCCCTTCGCGCTGTTTGCCGCCCTGCCAGATAGTAGTTTAGCAAAACGCGTTCGGGGACGATGCGTCCTTGCTGACAGTGAGGATGGCTGGACGCGTGAGATATTGGCGCCCTTGCTGCGTCAGGCGGGCCATGAAGTCCTTCTGGGGCTACCCCAGGGAGAGGCCGTCGATCCGGCGGACGTGGTCCTTTGTTCTGACCGTGACCTGACGCAGGCGGCCGAGATATTGGGATGCCGCATCGTTCAACTGCGCGCGTCACCAAAACCGGCAGGGCCAGAGGATGGCAGCATCTACCGCTATGACCAGGACGCCCTGATGGCGGCCATCACCGGCACCCGGCGCTAAGGAGGTATTTATGGAGCAACTTTACCTTCTGGCGAGATTGGCCGACACCCGCGTCGCCGTGGAGGCGAATGAGGTCGAGGCGGTCGTGAAGCTGGCCGACATCTCGCCGGTGCCCGGCATGTTGGGGCATGTTGCCGGACTGTCCGCCCTGCGCAGCCGTGTGCTGACGATCATTGACGTACCCGCCCTTATCCTTGGTGCGCCCACGCCGCCGGATCGGCGGGGCCTGGCGATCATCGCCGACATCAGCGGGCACAGCTATGGCCTGATGGTGGATGCGGTGCATGATATTTGCCAGGTGCCCGAAGGCGATCTGCCGCTGCGTGGGCAGTTGGACAAGGCCTGGGCACCTTATGCGCGGGCGATCGTCGAACAGGATGGGCATCCGCACCTGCTGGTTTCGCTGGCGAGCTTCATCGAAACCGGGCTGATGGCACAGGCCGCATAAATTCCTGGCTCGTTTACGAATTACTCGGCTTTGGTGGCTAATCTTTCCTGCACGGGGAAAAATCCAAGGGACGCTTCATGAAAAACTGTCTGGTAGTCGATGATTCGAAAGTCATCCGCAAAGTTGCACGGCATATCCTGGAATCACTCGACTTGTCGGTTAGTGAAGCGGTGGATGGGCAGGATGCACTGACCCAATGCGAAGCCGCAGCGCCGGACGTGGTCCTGCTGGATTGGAACATGCCGGTCATGAGCGGAATGGAATTTCTTCAGGCGCTTTCCACCGCGAAGGTAACCGCTCGGCCGAAGATCATCTTCTGCACCACTGAAAACGGGATCAGCCATATCAAGGCAGCCGTGGAGGCGGGCGCCGACGAATATGTGATGAAGCCGTTCGATCGCGAAACGCTGGAAAGCAAGCTGTCGATCGTGGGCGTCATCTGAACCGTTGATTCGCTGATTCGCCCCAATCCGTTCCTGTCGCCAGAAAGCCCATCAATGTCCGCCGTCACGCCTATCCTGGCCAGCCAGAGCAGACCGCAGGTCCGCGTAATGGTTGTCGATGATTCGGTCATCGTGCGGACAATGATCGCGCGCATCCTGGATAGCGATCCGGCATTTTCGGTGGTCCACAAGACCAACAGTGCCGAACATGCATTGGGTTATCTGGCCGCGCATGAGGTCGACCTGGTCCTGTTGGACATCGAGTTGCCGGGGCAGAGCGGATTGTCGGCGCTTCCCGCCTTTCTCCGCGCGAATCCTGGCGGCAAGGTGGTCATCCTTTCCGGAAATTGCCAGGAAGGCAGCGGAGCGGCGATCGAGGCACTGGCGCTGGGAGCGAGCGACATTTTCGCGAAACCCGGCAGCGGTTGCTTCGGCGAACAGTTTCCCCACGCGCTGATCGATCGGCTGTCGCGCCTGTTCGGCGCCAACCTGGCACAGGCGGCGGAGGCGCAGCCGGTCGTCATGGCGGCGAGCAAGCCCACCGCTCCGCTCGCTTGCCTCGGCATCGGTGCTTCGACGGGCGGTATCCATGCGCTGAGTCAATTGTTTGCCGGCATGACCGAGCCGCTGGGCGTGCCGATCCTGCTGACCCAGCATCTGCCGGTCAGCTTTACATCCTATTTCGTACAGCAGCTTGCCCGGATGACCAGCCTGCGCGTGAAGGTTGGCGAGCAGGGCGAAATGCTGGTGCCCGATACCATCTATGTCGCGCCCGGCGACGCCAATTTGCAGGTTCGCCGGGGACTTTATGGGCGAGTGATGGTCACGTTAAATCCCCAGCGCACGCTCGCGGGAAACCTGCCCGGCGTCGATCCGATGTTCACCAGCATGGCCGAAGCATATGGGCCAGGCGCGGCAGGCGTCGTCCTGACCGGGATGGGCCGTGACGGCACGGTCGGCGGACATGACATCGTTGACGCAGGCGGTTGGATCGTGGCGCAGAATGAAACGAGCAGCGTGGTTTGGGGCATGCCGGGATCGGTGACAGCGGCTGGGCTCAGCTGTGCGTTGCTGGACCCCTATGCCATCATGGATTTCGTCGCGCGGCGCGGAAAGAGCAGAGGTTTGACACATTGACCCTTTCGACCGATTCATCCTCGAGCGGGGCCGCCCGCATCTTTTCGGCTCTGCTGGAGGCGCGCACCGGGCAGATATTGTCGGAAAGCCGCGCATGGCGGATGGAAACGGCGCTCAAGCCGGTCATGCGCACCCATGGCCTTGCCGACATGGACGAATTGGCCACCCGCCTGCTGGGCAATCGTGATCCGCGTCTGGAAGATGAGGTGATCAACGCGCTGCTCAACAACGAAAGCAGCTTCTTCCGCGATCTCCAGATCTTCGACATGATCCATCGGCATATCCTGCCGTCCTTCTACGCCGACCGGCGGGACCGGGTGCTGCGGATCTGGAGCGCGGGCTGTTCCACGGGTCAGGAAGTCTATTCCCTCGCGATTCAATTGCGCAATGATATTGCCCGCTGGCGTGGCTGGCGAATCGAAATATTGGCGACAGACATTTCGACCGCCGCCATAGATCAAGCGCGCAGCGGCGTCTTTTCGCAGATGGACGTCCAGCGCGGTCTCGCGGTGGGCGACCTGATCAAATGGTTCGAACCCGCTGGAGACAATTGGCGCGCCAGCCCGGAACTGCGCCGGATGATCGATTTCCGGACGGACAATCTGTTTGATGCGAAGGCCCCGTCGGGCGAGTATGACCTGCTCCTTTGCCGCAATGTGCTGCTTTATTTCACGCCGGAGCGGCGTCAGGAGGTATTCCGCCTTCTGAAGCGGCATAGTCAGGAAAAGTCGGTGCTGTTGCTGGGTGCTGGCGAGACCGTGATCGGCCATAGCGAGGATTTCATTCCCCATCCGGAATTTCGCGGTGGATATGCACGGCGGCTGGAAACGACGCAGTGTGGCAGCGAGGTTCTTCGCCGCGCCGTCTGACTCGGGTTTCGCGCACATCTGGTGCCCGGCACACAATCAAGGAAGCGCTTGCGCTTGATCGGTCAATGGCTCTCGGCCATTGTCTGCGACAGGGGCGCTTCCTGATGCGGGGCGAGGACAAGTGGTGATTGCGGGTTTCCGATGAGCGACATTCCAATGATCGAAACGCCGTCACCCAATTTTGACGACCGCAAGCTGCCCATATCCATGCTGGTGTTGCATTATACCGGCATGCCGGACGCCCAGAGCGCGATCAACTGGATGGCCAGCCCGGAATCAAAGGTTTCCGCCCATTATGTGGTGACCGAAGAAGGCGAGATCGTCCGCATGGTCGATGAAGCCAGACGGGCCTGGCATGCGGGCCGTTCCCACTGGCGCGGCACGGATGACGTCAATTCGGCGAGTATCGGGATCGAAATCGTCAATCCTGGCCATGAATGGGGTTATCGCCCCTTTCCCGACGCGCAAATTGAGGCGCTCATCCCGCTGATGCATGACATCGTGCAACGTCACGGCATCACGCGTGGCAATATCGTCGGGCATAGCGATGTCGCCCCGGCGCGCAAGCAGGACCCGGGCGAGCTTTTCCCCTGGTGGCAATTGGCCCGGCTGCGTCTGGCGTTGCCGCGTCCCACCCGCAATCTGATGGACCCGCTCTGGTCGGACAGTGCTTTCCTGCTGGCGCTGGAGCGCTTTGGTTATGACATTGCCGAACCCGATGCGGCGGTTGTCGCGTTCCAGCGGCGCTTCCGGCCGGAATTGATCGACGGAGTGATCGATGGCGAATGCCGCGCGATCCTGCTTGCCTTGTTGCTGCCAAAGCCGAGGGGCGATGAATAAGCAGGGATGACGGGCGCGCGCAGTGCGTGTATAGCGCGGCGTGCCAGAGGGCCGGGCGGCCGCGGCGTGGCGGGTAACTTCCACGGCGAGGAAAGTCCGGGCTCCACGAAATGACGGTGCCGGCTAACGGCCGGCTGGAGTGATCCAAGGGACAGTGCAACAGAAAGCAGGTCGCTACAGCTTCGGCTAAGCGAAATTGAAAGGGTGCGGTAAGAGCGCACCGCGTCTCCGGCAACGGAAGGCGGCACGGTAAACCCCACCGGGAGCAAGACCGAATAGGGGCGGCGCGCAGCTTCGACTGCTAGGCCAGTTTCGGCTGAGACCGCCCGGGTTGGTTGCTTGAGGGACGGAGCAATCCGTCTCCTAGAGGAATGGCCGCCCATCTCCGCAAGGAGTGGACAGGACCCGGCTTACAGGCCCTCTGGCATTAGAATCCTCCCCGCGCGGAGCGGGGGGAGGGGGACCGTTTGCGCAGCAAATGGTGGAGGGGAAAAGGGATGACGTTGCGCATTTTCCCCTCCACCGCCTGACGGCGGTCCCCCTCCCCATCTTCGATGGGGAGGATGTTATTTGAACCGCCGGGGTGGCGTTCTGCCTGCGGCTTACCTAATTGGGACCGATGGCACGAAGCAGCCGATCAAATGACTGGGGATTTCCCCGCTGGCGCAGCTACGGCGCATCGCGTGAGGCGCAACAGGTGCGCATGTGCGATCGGTATGGCTGTGACCAGCCGGGCAACTGCCCCGCGCCCAAGTCGCCCAACAGCTCGGAACGTTGGTATTTCTGTTCCGATCATGCGGGCGAATATAACCGTAACTGGGACTATTTTCAGGGGCTGGACAAGGAAGAGCGGGAGCAGCGCGAGCGCGCCGAGCGCCGCGACGCTGGCGGCTATCAGGGCAGCGCCTATCATGGTTGGGGCGGGCCGGGTGACGGCAGCCGGTCGCGGGACGAGCTTCATGCGTTGAAGGCGCTGGAGCTGGAGGACGATGCCGATTTCGAAGCGGTGAAGAAGAGCTGGCGGCGTCTGGCCAAGGAATATCACCCCGATGTGAAGCCGGGCGACGCGGACGCCGCCGTCCGTTTCCAGACGATCCAGGCCGCCTATGAAGTGCTGCGGTCGGCGGAGGAACGGCGGACGTGGAAGCCGCGGGAGACCGTGGATTGACGGATCACGTCCGGTCCAACTGGCAGAATGCGGTGCTGGTCTGCCGCAAATGTTCGAAGAAGCTGGATGGCGGCTTTGGTCCCGATGGGGGCGAACGGCTCGCCAAGGCCCTACGCAAGCGATTGTCACTGAAGAAAGGGCGCAAAGCGGCGGCGGGGATTATCGAGGTGAATTGCCTCGGCGTTTGCCCCAAGGGGGCGGTGACGGTGGTCAATGGCGCGCAGGCGCGGGAATGGCTGCTTGTCCGGCCGGGCGTTGATCTGGACGAAGTCGCGCGAAGCTTGGGTCTTGCCCCCGTCGATGGCGGAGTCAGCTAGCCTGTTTGAGCGGCGGCTCCAGCCCCGCTTGGGCGAGCAGGGGTATCAGCAGTTTCTCTTCCTTGCGCATCCGGTTGAGCAAGGCATCGATGATCTGGCGGCTTTCGCGGCAAAATTCGGGCCATTCGCGAGCAATACGACCATCGCTCCATCGGGACATATAGTGGGTGAAGTCCAGCGCCAGCGGCGCCATTTCCGCTTGCAGCCGCGCTGCTGTTTCCCGCAGGGGCGCATGCGCCTGACGCTGCATCGCGGGATAGAAGATATTGTCTTCCAAGGCGAGGTGAGACATTAACAGCCGGGCAAACTGCCAGCGGAAGGTGCCAAGCTGGCGAGGCGTGGCGTTGTCGGAAATCAGCTGCAAAAATTCGTCGGCGGCTACGTCGAGCGCGTCATGTTGGCTTTGTAATTGCTGCAGGTCCATCGGCCGTTTCCAAACATAGGATAAGATGTTTTTCGCACGGCGCCGTTAATAATCCGTTCTTTCCGCCGGATATTGATCGAGGGAGGCGCCGTCCGCTGCCCCTTTCAGGCGGCGGACGGCGTGACATGCATCAGCCCGGCTGATCGGCGCGGCTCGCACCTTCGCCGTCCAGGTTAAGCGCGACGAAATCCCAGTCGATCGCATCCTTCAGCAGGCGCTCGGCATAGTTGGGGCGCAGGTTACGATAGTCGATATAATAGGCATGTTCCCACACATCGAGGATCAGCAGCGGCGTGTGGCCATGCGCAACGGGAGTGTCGGCGTCATGATAGCTGGTCACTTCCAGCTTGCCGTCCTTCAGGATCAGCGCGGCCCAGCCGCTGGCAAAGTGTCCGACGGCTTCCGCTTTCAGCTTTTCGAGCAAGGCATCAACGGAGCCGAAGCCTTCGTTGATGAGCGCGAGAAGCGTGCCGGTCGGCTGCTTCTTTTCCGGCGACAGCGACAGCCAGTAGAATGTGTGGTTCCAGATCTGTCCCACCTGGTTGAACAGCGCGCCCTTGCTGCTCTTGATCAGTTCGACCAGCGACTTGCCCTGAAGCGCGGGGTCTGCAGCGACCAGTTCATTGGCCTTCACGACATAGGCATTGTGATGCTTGCCATGGTGATAGTCGAAGTTTTCAACCGAAAGAATGTCGCCAAAGGCATCCTTTGGATAAGGCAGATTGGGCAGCACAAAGGCCATGTCGGAACTCCTCGGGTTCTTGGGATGGATGGCGGCATAACGGGCATGCCACCGAAAGGGTCCCGGCCCCGTAGCAGCCTTATTGCACTGCGGAAAACAGGATATTTTCGTTTAGCTGCATGGAAATATCCATGTGACAGCAGCGTAACGATGACATAGAATCATCGGTCAGGCCGTTCACGAACGGCGGCCGAATGAAGGGGACGGATCAATGGCAAAATTCTTCGGTAATTTGCATCTGGTGCTCGCCGTGGGGCTGGTGTTTGCGCTGGTGGTGATTTTCTCGGTCCCGGCGAACACGATTCCCGAGCAAGCGATCCTGCGTTGGCTCCACCTGTTCTTCGGCATCGTGTGGATCGGCCTTCTTTATTATTTCAACTTCGTCCAGATCCCGACCATGCCCAAGGTTCCGGCTGAACTGAAGCCGGGCGTGTCGAAGTTCATCGCGCCTTCGGCCCTGTTCTTCTTCCGCTGGGGCGCAGCGCTGACCGTGCTGACCGGGGCGATCATCGCCTGGCGCAGCGTCTATCTGGTGGAAGCGCTGACGCTTCAGCCCGGTTTCGTGCTGATCGGCGTCGGCATGTGGCTGGCGCTGGTGATGGCGTTCAACGTCTGGTTCATCATCTGGCCGAACCAGAAAAAGGCGCTGGGTATCGTCCCTGCCGAGGATGCGGTGAAGGCCAAGGCGGCGACCACCGCGATGATGTTTTCGCGTATGAACACCCTGCTGTCGCTGCCGATGCTTTATTGCATGGTGAACTTCAACGGCGGTTGACATTAATTGAGTGGGCGGGGTTGGCTAAGGCTGGTCCCGCCTGTGTTAAAAACGCGTTCTACTTAACGAACATCAACCCTGTGGCGGGGTGGTTTCGCCGATTTCCTCGCTGTCCACGGCGTTCCCAATCGTCAGCCCGTGTCGCATCAGCATCGGGATATTGGCGAGCGCGAAGACGAGCGAAACGACGGTGACGCCCCAGACCTTGACCGCGAGCCATGCGTCGAAGCTCATCGAGTGGCGCATCACTTCATTGGCGGCCGCCATGGCGACGAAGAAGAAGCCCCAGTTGCGCGACAGCTTGCGCCAGCCTTCGTCGGTAAGGCCGTCATAGGCGGCTTGCAGAAGATATTTGAGCAGCGCCTTGCCGCGCAGAAGGCCCCCGAACAGCATCAGCGCGAAGAAGCTGTAAATGATCGTCGGCTTTATCTGAATGAAGCTCTGATCCTGGAAATAGATGGTGAGGCCGCCGAAGAAGAGCACGAGCATCGCCGACAGCCACAGCATGGGCGAAACACGGCCGAGCTTCACCTTCGAAATAATGACCGCGATAACGATGGCGGTCATGAAGGCGGCGGTGCCAAGGCTCATTGCGGTGATGGGATTGCCGGGACCCCAGATCCATCCTGCTCCCTTATAGGTCAGGAAAAAAACAAGGAGGGGACCGAAGTCGAGGGCAAGGCTGAGATTGCCGCCGTGGGCAGGTTTGGTGTCAGTCATCGATCTAATTTCCCGTCATCCCAGCTGAAGCTGGGATCTCGTGAGGCTGTGTTGTGCCATCAAGGCATGAGATCCCAGCCTGCGCTGGGATGACGGATGTTGGGCGATTACCGCGCATAGGCTGTTCCCGCGATCGCGCGCGCCATGTCGCCTGCATCGAACGGGCGCAGATCCTCGATCTTTTCACCGACGCCGATAGCATGGATAGGCAGGCGATATTTCTCCGCCGCCGCGACCAGCACGCCGCCGCGCGCGGTGCCGTCCAGCTTCGTCATGACGAGGCCGGTGACCTGCGCGACTTCCTTGAAAACCTCGATCTGGTTCAACGCATTTTGTCCCGTGGTGGCATCCAGCACCAGCACAACGTCATGGGGTGCCGCCGGGTTCAACCGGCCGAGGACGCGGCGGATCTTGGCCAGCTCGTCCATCAGCTCGGTCTTGTTCTGGAGGCGGCCTGCCGTATCGACGATCAGCACGTCGATGCCGGTGGCGGTGGCCTGCTTTACCGCATCGAAAACTATGCCCGCCGCGTCGCCGCCTTCCTTGCCCGCGACGATGGGAATGCCGAGGCGATCGGCCCACACCTTTAATTGCCCGATAGCGGCGGCGCGGAACGTGTCGCCTGCCGCCAGCATCACGCCATAATCCTGCTCCAGGAAATTATTGGCGAGCTTGGCGATGGTGGTGGTCTTGCCCGATCCATTGACGCCGATGACCAGGATCACTTGGGGGCGAGGGAAGGCTTCGATCTCCAGTGGACGTGCGACCGGGGCTAGGACCTTTTCGATTTCCTCCGCGATGATTTCGCGCAGATAGTCTTCGGTGAGTTCGCGGTTGTAGCGGCCTTCGGACAGGCGATCGCGGACGCGGGCGGCCATGGCGGGGCCAAGGTCGCTGACGATCAGAGCTTCCTCGATCTCGTCGAGCGTTTGTTCGTCGAGTGCGGCCTTGGTGAAAATGCCGGTGAGGTTTTCGCCGAGCTTATCGGAGGTGCGCTTCAAGCCGCCGAAGAGGCGGTCGCGCCAGCTGGTGCCGGGTTCAGTCATTGCCGAGCCTCTTGCGCGATCAGCACGCCATTCTCAAGGGCCGTGATGGTTGCCGACGTGATGGAGGAGGGGGCTTGAGGCGTTTCGAAGCGCAGCGGGGCGAAATTTTCCGCATGGCCCGTGAGGCCGTTGCGTTCGACCAGCACGGATTGGGTGCTGCCGATGAGGCTCTGCAGCCATTGCTGGCGTTGCGCTTCGCAGGCCGCGCGGAGGCGGGCGGCGCGGGTCTTGATGGTGGCACGATCGACCTGCGGCATGCGGGCTGCTGGTGTGCCTGCGCGCGGGGAGTAGGGGAAGATGTGGCCGTGGACGATGGTGCATTCCCCGACCAGCTTCAGGCTGTTTTCGAACATCGCCTCATCTTCGGTCGGGAAACCGGCGATGATGTCCGCGCCGATGCTGATGGCCGGGCGGACGGCCTTCAGGCGCTCCACGATGCGGATCGCATCAGCGCGCATGTGGCGGCGCTTCATGCGCTTGAGGATCATGTCGTCGCCTGCCTGGAGCGACAAATGGAGGTGCGGCATCATGCGCGGCTCATGGGCGATGAGGTCGAAGAGGCGGTCGTCAATCTCCACGCTATCGATAGAGGAGAGGCGCAGGCGGGGCAGGGCGGGCACGGCCTTCAATATGCGCTCGACCAGCAGGCCGAGCGAGGGCGATCCCGGAAGGTCGGGGCCGTAGCTGGTGACGTCCACGCCGGTCAGCACGATTTCCTGATAACCTGCTTCCACAAGCTCGCGCGCCTTGTCGATGACGGCGCCTGCGGGGACGGAGCGGCTGTTTCCCCGGCCATAGGGGATGATGCAGAAGGTGCAGCGATGATCGCAGCCATTTTGTACTTCGAGGAAGGCGCGGGCATGTTCTGCGAAGGCGCTGGCCATGTGCGGCGCGGTGTCGCGGACGGCCATGATGTCGGAGACTTGGACTTTTTCCGCGCCCTCCATCCAATTCGTCACCCCAGCGGAAGCTGGGGTCTCATGCCCGACGTCGTGCCCTGCCGCCTGAGATCCCAGCTTCCGCTGGGATGACGGGTAGTGGGTGGGGTCGAGTTTTTCGCGGTTGCCTATTACCGCGTCCACCTCTGCCATTTGCGCGAAGGTTTCCGGCTCGGTCTGTGCGGCGCAGCCGGTGACCATGATCCTTGCCTCTGGCCGTTCGCGGCGGGCGCGGCGGATGGCTTGGCGGGTTTGGCGTACGGCTTCGGCGGTTACCGCGCAGCTGTTGACGACGATCAGGTCATCTTGTCCGCCCGCCATTTCGCGGATCGCCTCGCTCTCCGCGATGTTGAGGCGGCAGCCCAGGGTGATGATCTGCGGGCCGGACATGCTCAGAAGCGCGCCCAGTCAGCCTCGCCGTCGAAGACGTGGGTGGCGGGGCCGGTCATCATGATGTGGCCGCCGGGCTGCCAGTCGATGACGAGGTCGCCGCCGGGCAGGGTGACGCGTGTCGGGCCGCTCACCAGCTTGCGCCGCACCGCTGCGACGGCTGTTGCGCAGGCGCCGGTGCCGCACGCGCGGGTGAGGCCGGCGCCGCGTTCCCAGACGACCAGGCGGATATGATTGTCGCCGATGACCTGCGCGAAGTTCACGTTGACGCGGGCGGGGAAGAGCGGGTCGGTCTCGATCAGCGGGCCTAAATGGTCGAAGTTCACACCGTCCAGATCGTCCACGAAGAAGACGACGTGCGGGTTACCGACATTGACGGCGGCGGGGGCGGGGAGGTCTTCCCAGCTGACCGGCATCGTCAGCGTGTCCATCGCGTAGGCGAGGGGGATTGCGTCCCAGTCGAGCCGGGGCGCGCCCATATCGACGGTAGCGCCGCCATTGATGGCCCTGGCTTCCAGCAGTCCTGCCTTGGTTTCGATCAGCACGTCGCGGCCGACGAATAGGGGGACGCAGCGGGTGGCGTTGCCGCAGGCTTCGACTTCGCTGCCGTCGCTGTTGAAGATGCGCATGGATACGTCCGCGCGATCGGATTGGCCGATGAGGATGAGCTGGTCGCAGCCTATGCCAGCGTGACGGTCGGCTATGGCTTGGGCGCGGGTGGGGGTCATTTCGAGGGTGTCCTCGCGCGCGTCGATCACGACGAAGTCGTTGCCCAGCCCGTGCATTTTGGAAAATCGGCCCATAGTGGCGCGCATGTAGGGGGTGTGGGGGGAAAAGGCCAGAGCAGGCGAGGTCAACTGTTCCTCCGTTCGCCCTGAGCCTGTCGAAGGGTTCTTCTTCTTTTGAAAAGAAGGGAAGGGCTTCGACAAGCTCAGCCCGAACGGTTTGTGTGTTGGTCCGCATTGCATCCCCCACCCCTTTCCGCTAAGGGCCACATCGCAATCGGGCGGTTCGCCGTTCGATACCCTGACAGATCCATGGCGCTCACAAGGGAGCACCGGATGGACGCTGGCCGGCGAGGTTTCGCCCGCCGGCGATTTTGTCGTTTGGCGGGGTGGTGCGGTTTTCGGGGCTTTTTTGCCCAAATGAGGTGATGATGTTCGATTCGCTAAGCGATCGTCTGAGCGGGGTATTCGACAAGCTGCGTGGGCGCGGTGCGCTGACGGAGGACGATGTCCGCGCCGCGATGCGCGAGGTGCGAATCGCGCTTCTGGAAGCCGACGTCGCGCTTCCGGTCGTGCGCCAGTTCGTCGATCAGGCGACCGAGCGGGCCGTTGGCAGCGATGTGCTGCGGTCGGTCACGCCGGGGCAGATGGTCGTCAAGATCGTCTCCGACACGCTGACCGAAACGCTGGGTTCCGAAACGTCCGATCTGCTGATCGATGTCAGCCCGCCCGCCGTCATCATGATGGTCGGCCTGCAGGGGTCGGGCAAGACCACCTCCACCGCCAAGATCGCCAAGCGGCTGAAGGACAAAGAGCGCAAGAAGGTGCTGATGGCGTCGCTCGACGTCCAGCGTCCGGCGGCGCAGGAACAGCTTGCGGTGCTGGGCACGCAGACCGATGTCGCGACCCTGCCGATCGTGGCGGGCCAGCAGCCGGTGGACATCGCCAAGCGGGCGTTGCAGGCGGCGAAGCTTCAGGGCTTCGACGTGGTGATGCTCGACACGGCGGGTCGTCTGCACGTCGATCAGGCGCTGATGGACGAGATGAAGGCGGTGGCCGAGGTCTCCAATCCGGCGGAAATCCTGCTTGTCGTTGATTCGTTGACGGGTCAGGACGCGGTGAATGTCGCGACCAGCTTCACGGCGCAGGTGCCGCTGACCGGCGTGGTGCTGACCCGCATGGACGGCGATGCGCGCGGCGGTGCGGCGCTGTCGATGCGTGCGGTTACGGGGCGTCCGATCAAATTTGCGGGCACGGGCGAAAAGCTCGACGCGATCGAGCCCTTCCATCCCGCGCGTGTGGCGCAGCGTATTCTTGGCATGGGCGATGTCGTTTCGCTGGTCGAAAAGGCCGCCGAGAGCATCGACGCCGAGGAAGCGGATAAGCTTGCCAAGAAGATGGCGAAGGGTCAGTTCGACATGAACGACCTGCGCAGCCAGCTTAACCAGATGCGGCGCATGGGCGGTCTGGGCGCGCTGGCGGGTATGCTGCCGGGCCTGAAAAAGGCGCAGGCGGCGATGGCGAACAGTGGCGCCAACGACAAGACGCTGATCCATCTCGATGCGATGATCGGGTCGATGACGCCCAAGGAGCGGGAGAAGCCCGCCCTGATCAACGCCAAGCGCAAGATCCGCATCGCCAAGGGTTCCGGCCGCACCGTGCAGGACGTCAACAAGCTCCTGAAAATGCATCAGGAGATGGAATCGGCGATGAAGAAGATCCGCAAGATGGGCGGATTGAAGGGCCTCGCCAAGATGTTCACCGGCGGCGGCATGGACAAGCTGATGGGCGGCGCGGGTGGCGCGCCGGACCTTGGCGGTCTTGGTGGATTGGGCGGCCTTGGGGGCGGGGGCAATATGCCGAACCTGCCGCCGGGATTTCAGAATTTCATGAAGAAGTGAAGTGCGCGTCATCCCAGCGCAAGCTGGGATCTCACTTCTCTCCAGGGGCAGAGAGATCCCAGCTTTCGCTGGGATGACGAATTGAGAAACAAGTAGTTAGTTAGAAAGGTCTAAAACAACATGGCAACGTCCATTCGTCTTTCGCGCGGTGGTTCCAAGAAGCGTCCTTATTACCGCATCGTCGTGGCCGACAGCCGCGCGCCGCGTGACGGCAAGTTCATCGAGCGCATCGGCAGCTACAACCCCGTCCTGCCCAAGGGCGACGAAAAGCGCGTCGTGATCGACGTTGAGCGCGCGAAGCACTGGGTTGCCGCTGGCGCGCAGCCGACCGACCGCGTTGCCCGCTTTCTGGACGCGGCTGGCGTGAAGGAACGCGCTGCCCGCAATAACCCGAAGAAGGCTGAGCCGGGCCAGAAGGCCAAGGATCGCGCTGAAGATCGCGCGACCAAGGCTGCGGAAGCCGCTGAAGCTGCCGAAGCCGCCAAGGCTGCTGCCGCTGAGGCCGCTGCTGCTCCTGCGGTTGAAGAAGCTCCGGCTGTCGAAGAAGCGCCTGCCGCTGAAGAAGCTGCTCCTGAAGCCGCTTCTGAAGAACAGGCTGAAGGCTAAATGGGTAATCACCCCTCCCCTTCAGGGGAGGGGCCGGGGGTGGGGGCTGGCAATGGCTCCGCGCCCGGCACCCCCCAACTCAACCCTTCAACCGAGTCACGCGCCTCGGTTGAACCTGAAGGGGAGGGGCTAGTCTCTTCGCGCGCCGTCATTCTCGCCGTCGTCATCGGCGCGCATGGGGTGGCGGGCGAGGTTCGTTTGAAGCTCTTTGGGGAAGGCGTGGAAACGCTCAAATCCTACAAGAGCTTCGACGCTGCGGGCGGCAAGCTGACGTTGAAGTCGGTGCGCGCCGGTTCCAATGGCGCGGTTGCGCGTTTCGCCGAGGTCAATGACCGAAGCGCGGCCGAAGCCCTGCGCGGGACGGAACTCACCGTTCCTCGCTCTGCCTTGCCTCCGCTGGAGGAGGGCGAATATTATCATGCCGACCTCATCGGCTTGCCCTGCTTCTCCAGCGAGGGTGAAGGGCTGGGCAATATCGTCGCGGTCGAGAATTTCGGCGCTGGCGATATCATCGAGGTCGAACGGCCCAACGGCAAACGCTTCATGGCGCCCATGCATGCGGTCACGATCGCGGACGGTCGGGCCGTGATCGAAGCGGCCTTTGCGGTTTGATCGGCGGTTGCTGATGCCCCAAATCCTTACTGCCCTCTATCTGCTGATGATGATCGCCGCAGGGTGGCGCCTGTTCACCATGCCATGGAAGCGCGGGTTGAAAATTGGCGCGGCGGTGGCGCTGGTCATCCCTATTCCCTTGCTGTTTCTTTTACCCGCCCTGATGAACCCGGAGCGGCCCTTTGCCGATCTGCTGCGTGCTATCGGTATCGCTTTGATGGCAGGCGGCACCGTGTCGTTGCTGGGAGGCATGTCCGCGGCGTGGCTGCGCAAGCGCAGGGCGTGAGTTTTCGGACGCAGATATTGACGCTTTATCCGGAGATGTTTCCGGGACCGTTGGGCGTGTCGCTCGCCGGGCGCGCTCTGGCGGAAGGGAAATGGTCGTGCGATCCGATCCACATCCGCGATTTTGCGACCGACAAGCACCGCACCGTTGACGACACGCCTGCGGGCGGTGGCGCGGGGATGGTGCTGCGCGCCGACATATTGGGGCTGGCCATAGATCATGCGCTGGAGCAGGGGCCGGACCTGCCGGTGATAGCCATGACGCCGCGCGGCAAGCCGATCACGCAGGGCCATGTGCGGGAACTGGCGGCGGGGCCGGGCGCGACGATATTGTGCGGACGGTTCGAGGGCTTTGACGAGCGTATCTTCGAGGCGCGGCCGGTTGAGCAGATCAGCATGGGCGATATCATTTTGTCCGGCGGCGAGATGGGCGCTCTGATGCTGCTCGATGCTTGCATTCGGCTGCTTCCCGGAGTAATGGGCGCGGCTTCCAGTGGGGATGAAGAGAGCTTCGAAAGCGGCCTTCTCGAATATCCGCACTATACCCGACCCGCTTTGTGGGAAGGGCGCGCGATCCCTGAAGTGTTGCGATCGGGGGATCATGCGAAAATCGCCGCCTGGCGGAAACAAAGGGCGGAAGAAGATACACGGCTAAGGCGGCCGGACCTTTGGGAACGTCATATCGGCGTTCGGGACCAGCCGCCCTCTGGTGCGCAACGCAAAAGGTAGGACTTTAAGTCATGAACTTGATCCAGCAGATCGAGGCCGAAAACATCGCGGCTCTCGCCAAGGATATCCCCGATTTCCGTCCCGGTGACACGCTGCGCGTCGGTGTGAAGGTCGTCGAAGGCGACCGCAGCCGCGTCCAGAATTATGAAGGCGTATGCATCGCCCGCTCGAACAAGGGCATGGGCAGCAACTTCACCGTGCGCAAGATTTCGTTCGGTGAAGGCGTGGAGCGTGTGTTCCCGCTCTATTCGCCCAATCTCGATTCGATCACCGTCGTCCGCCGTGGCGTCGTGCGTCGTGCGAAGCTCTATTATCTGCGTGGCCGCACCGGCAAGCGCGCTCGCATCGCCGAGCGCCGCGACGTCCGCACCGAGGATTGATCTTCCTCGCGGCTTTACGGTCGCTAAGTTGAACAGGCGGCGCTCGAAAGAGCGCCGCCTGTTTGCTTTTGGGGTCCGATTGATCCGGTCAGATCCTATTGGACTTCGGCAGGAAGCGCCGCCTTTTCTGGTCGCGTCTTCCACAATGACCAGCCCACGCCGCCCGCAAGAATCGCGAAGGTGATGGCCAGAGAGACCGGCGGCGGGATTTTGGCCAGGCCCAACGCGTCGGCGACAAATATCTTCGATCCAATGAAGATCAGCAGCAGGCTGAGCGCATATTTGAGGTAGTGGAAACGCTCCACCATCGCGGCCAGGGCGAAATAGAGCGCGCGCAGGCCAAGGATCGCGAAGATGTTGGACGTGTAGACGATGAACGGGTCCGTGGTGATCGCGAAGATCGCTGGCACCGAATCGACCGCGAACACCACATCGACAAATTCGATCATGACCAGCGCCAGGAACAGCGGCGTGAAGAATAGAGCGAGCCGTCCCGTCCGGGGATCGGTCTGCTTCACCCAGAAATGATGACCGTGCAGAGTGTCGGTCACCCTCATGCGGCGCTTCACCCAGCGCAGCACGGGCGACGCGCCAACGTCATAGTCCTTCTCTGCGGTCATCCACATCTTGATGCCGGTCGCGATCAGGAAGGCGGCGAAGAAATAGAGCAGCCAACCCCATTGCTGCACCGCCGCCGCGCCGAAGCCGATCATCAATCCGCGCAACAGGATGACGCCCAATATGCCCCAGAAGAGCACCCGATGCTGATAGAGACGCGGTATGCCGAAATAGGTGAATATCATCGCGATGACGAAGACATTGTCCATCGCCAGGCTCTTTTCCACGACAAAGCCGGTGACGTAGTTGAGGCCCGTCGTCGCGCCCATCTGCCACCATATCCAGGCACCGAACCCAAGGCCGAGAAAGATGTAGAAGGCGGAAAGGGTAAGGCTCTCGCGCACGCCAATCTCGCGTTCGCGCCGGTGTAGGACGCCGAGGTCCAGCGCCAGCAGGGCGATCACGATGCCAAGGAAGGACAGCCACATCCAGAGTGGCGTACCGAGCCAGACCAGCGATAGGAAATCCATGGCGTCAGCTCGCGTTCCAGGCGGGGCGCGCTATCGACCGGCGCAGGCGGGCGTTCAGTTGATCCCTGCGCTGCAACAGCCTTTCGATGCGGCGGGGATCAGGTGCTGAGCGCAGCCGCTCCATCCGCAGCTGGTCATCGACGCGCTGCGCCAGAAGCATGAGAATAAAGGTAAAAGGCTTCATTTGTGCCATCCTCTTTCGTGCGTTTCGCTCGATCGGATGACAGGGAAGGATAAGGAGCCTGCACCGGTGTCACCCGATGCGGTCCGACATCACGTCGCTTCTAGGAGAAGCAGCGCCAGAGGGGCCCGGTCCGCAGAGATTGGGATAACCGGTTCGCGGGCGGGGCGCAAGTCCGGGGTGACCTAGCGCTGCCGTGCCACGATCAGGTCGGTTGTCGGCTCGTGAACCACAGCCCGCCAAGGCTGATCGCTGCCGCCGCCGACATATAGAGGCCGACGAGCGCCACACCCTGCACCTGGATAAGCCATGTCGCGACGATCGGCGCCAGTGCGCCGCCGATGATGCCGCCGAGGTTGAAGGAGAAGGATGCGCCCGTGTAGCGCAGCTGGACCGGGAAGAGGTGGGGCAGGTATGCGCCCAGCGGCCCGTAGACGAAGCCCATCAGGAACAGGGCGAGGCTGAGGATGAGGAAGATTGGCAGCAGCTGGCCGGTGCCCATGGCGGGGCCGAAGATGACGCCCATCAGGACCGTGCCGATGCAGCCCGCGACCAGCACGCGGGTGGGGCTGGTCTTGTCCGCCCACCAACCCGCTATGACGATGCTGAGAGCCATGAACAGGATCGCGCCGAGCTGGATCGCCAGGAAGGTTTCGCGATCGATCTTGAGGGTCGTGGTGCCATAGCCGAGCGCGAAGGCGGTCGCGATATAATAGACGGCGAAGCAGGCGACGACGGCGAAGGTGCCCGCGATGGCTGCGCCGAGATGGTTGGAGAGGAGCGTTGCGAGGGGGAGTGCGGGGGGTGGTGCTTCGGCTTGCGCGGCGGCGAATTCCGGCGTCTCGGTGAGCTTCAGGCGAACCCAGAGGCCAAGGAACACCAGCACCGCGCTGCCAAGGAAGGGCAGGCGCCAGCCCCATGCGAAGAAATCCTCGTCCGTCAGGAACATGCCCAGAATCAGGAACAGGCCGTTGGCGGCGAGGAAGCCGACTGGCGCGCCGAGCTGGGGGAACATGCCGAAACGCGCGCGCCATCCGGGGGGCGCGTTTTCGACGGCGAGCAGTGCCGCGCCGCCCCATTCTCCGCCAAGGCCGAACCCTTGCCCAAAGCGCAGGACGCACAGGATCAGCGGCGCCCACCAGCCGATCATCTGGTAGGTCGGCAGGAAGCCTATGGCGAGCGTGGACGCGCCCATCAGCATGAGCGAAGTGACGAGCGTCGCCTTACGCCCGATGCGGTCGCCATAATGGCCGAACACCGCTGCGCCCAAAGGCCGGGCGAAGAAGGCGAGGGCGAGGGAGCCGTACGCGGCGAGAAGCTGCGCCGAAGGGGAGGAGGCGGGAAAGAAGAGCGGGCCGAACACTAGGCTGGCGGCGGTGGCGTAGATGTAGAAGTCGTAAAACTCGACCGCCGTGCCGATCAGGCTGGCTGCCAACACCCGCTTGTGGCGCAGCATTGCGCCGATTCCGTCCGCAGCCATGTCTTCCCCGCCCCTTGCCATGTCTTAAGTCTTCTTCGCCCGTTTCTGGTTCAGCAGTTCATAGGCCATCACCGCGCAGGCGACGGCCGCGTTCAAGCTGTCCGCTTTGCCCAGCATCGGCATTTTTACCAGCTGGTCGCACTCGGCCTCATAGGATTCGGGCAGGCCCTGCGCTTCGTTGCCGACGAGCAGGAAGGAGGGGCTGGCATAGCGCGGCTCCTGATAATCCTGCGTGGCCTTGAGGCTGGTGCCGATGAGTTCGCCCGGACCCTGCCGCAGCCAGTGCATGAATTCGCCCCAGCGCGCCTGCGTGATCGACTGGGTGAAGAGCGCGCCCATGCTGGCACGGACGGACTCTACCGAGAAGGGGTCGACGCAATCGTCGATCAGGATGAGGCCGCCAGCGCCCACCGCGTCGCCGGTGCGCAATATGGTGCCGAGGTTGCCGGGATCGCGGAGCGATTGCGCGACGATCCAGATGTCGGCCTTGCTTCGGTCGAGCTTTTCCAGCGGGGTCAGCCGGTCGCGATAGACGCCGACGACGGCTTGCGCATTGTCCTTGCCGGAAATCTTGGAGAGAATGTCCGGCGTGGTTTCGATGACATCGCCGCCCGATGCCTCCATCGCCGCGATGAGGTCAGCGGCGAGGGGATGGGTGGACCCGGCGTGGAAGAGCATTTCCGGCAACACGCCTTCCTCGCGCGCTTCGGTGAGGATGCGCAGGCCCTCGGCTAGGAACAGTCCTTCGGCCTTGCGGAACTTCTTTTCGCGCAAGGAGCGGACACGCTTCACCAGCGGGTTGGAAAATCCGGTGATCTCGCGTGCCACTGCGCCTGCTTTCCTCCTTGGAACGAGGCGGCCTCTCTATCGGGCCGGGGCGGAGCGCGGAAGAGCTATTCTTCGCCGAACTTGTCTTCGACCAGCGTCACCAGCTTGCCGAGCGATTCTTCCGCATTGGGACCGGCGGCGCTGATAATGATCGAATCGCCCAGCGCCGCGCCCAGCATCATGAGGCCCATGATCGATGTGCCGGTCACTTCGCTGCCATCCTTGCGCACGGTGATCTGGGCGGGAAGGCCGCTCGCCAACGTGACGAACTTGGCGCTGGCGCGCGCGTGGAGGCCGCGCTTGTTGCTGATCAGGACTTCCTGACTGATTTCGCTCATGTAGTGCTGCCCAACAATTCCGATGCGACGCTGATATATTTCTGGCCCGCCTCGCGCGCGGCGGCGACGGCCTGGCGCACGTCCATGACCTTGCGCGCGCTTTCCAGACGGATGAGCATGGGCAGGTTGATGCCCGCGATAACCTCGATCTCGCCCGCTTTCAGTAGCGATATGGCAAGGTTGGACGGGGTGCCGCCGAACAGGTCGGTGAGGAGGATGACGCCCGAACCGTCATTCACCCGCTCCACTGCCGACGCGATGTCGGCGCGGCGCACCTCCATATCGTCTTCCGGGCCGATGCAGATGGTCGCGATCTGCTGCTGCGGACCGACCACATGCTCCATCGCGACGACGAACTCCGTCGCCAGCGACCCATGAGTGACGAGAACAAGTCCTATCATCTACTTACCGGCCCACATTGTTTCATGATTTAAGCTTTCGGGCCTCCCGGTTCGCGCTTCTCCAGACTATCCTGGGGCGCTGATTCCATATTGCGGTGCGAGACCGTGGGCGAAAAGCCCGCCTCTTGCAAGTATTTGGCGACCCGTTCGGCGACATGGACAGACCGGTGCCGTCCCCCGGTGCAGCCGAACGCTACGGTCACGTAGGATTTGCCGCTGTCCTGATAGCGGGGAATGAGCAGGGCCAGCAGTTCCTCTATCCGGCGCACCGCTTCCTCATAGGCGGGATCTTCGATGATATAGGCGGCGACATCGGGGTCCAGCCCAGTCTTGGGTCGCAGTTCCGCTTCCCAATGCGGATTGCGCAGGAAGCGCATGTCGAAGACAAGGTCTGCGTTCAACGGGACGCCGCGTGAAAAGCCGAAGGACATGATCGTTAGCACCGGGGCAGACAGCCCCTCGCGCGAAAAGCGGTTGCGGATTTCCTGTTGCAGCCCGTTGCTGGTCAGGCTGGTCGTGTCGATGACATGCGTCGCCCAGCGGCGCAGCGGATCGGTCAGTTCCCGTTCGCGTGCAAGGCCGTGGGTCGCGGGGCGATCGGACGCCAAGGGGTGACGGCGCCGTGTCTCGGCAAAGCGGCGCTCCAGTTCCATGTCGGAACAATCGAGGAAGAGCGTCTCGACGTCATGGCCCCGGCGCGTTCGCAGGGCCTTTATGCGCTGAACGATCGTATGTGCGTCAAACCCACGGGTGCGCGCGTCGATGCCGAGCGCCAGGGGACGGTCGTCCAGTTCCTCGTGACCGGCGGGCACGGGCGTGTCCAGCAGTCGCTCAAGCAGGAGGAGGGGAAGGTTGTCCACGACTTCCCAACCCATGTCCTCCAGCGTCTTGAGCGCCGTCGTCTTGCCCGCGCCGGAAAGGCCGGACACCAGCAGGATGGTCTTGGGCGTCCGTGCGTTCACGCCAGCCCCATCGTTTTGAGCGCGAGTTCGACCTTGATCGGCGCCGATGCTTCAAAGGGTGAAACCTTGACCACCGGCAGGGGGACACCTGCGACGAGCCATTCTTCCGGGTCGCCCGGCATGCGGTCAATGTCCTGCGACAGGTCGATGATCAGCGCCAACCGCGCCCCTTTGATCGACGGCAAGTCCACGACTCCGACGCCGCGCACCTCCATCATTCCGGCGATCGTGGCTGGCGCGGACGCCTCCAGCTGCCCCCCGCTGGATCGCACGATGGTGTAGTCGTCGCTGATGAGCATGGCGCCACGGTCGATCAGGCGCAGTGCCAGATCCGATTTACCCGCGCCGCTCGCGCCACAGATCAGCACGGCCCGCCCGTCTATCGCGACGCTTGTCGCATGCATTGTTTCGGTTGAGTCTTGCGCCGCCATGTCCCTGAACGCATCCTAGACCTTGATAGGGCGCGTGTGAATCGAATTGACGCAAAGAATTCACGCAAAGGTCAAAAACTTCGGGCAGCCGTCCTATTCCGAGACAATGCCGGGGTCGCGTTCGACACCCATCGGCAGGCGCAGCATGAAGCAGGCGCCGCGCTGATTATCTTCGCGATCGGCGATGCTGATTTTCCCCTGATGGCCTTCGACGATAGACCGGGCTATGGCGAGGCCAAGGCCCGAATGCTTGCCGAAGCTCTCCGTTTCCGGGCGGACGCTGTGGAAGCGGCGGAAGACATGCTCGCGTTCGGACTCGGGCACGCCGGGGCCTTCATCCTCCACGCTCACCAGCACCTCATGATCGGCGACGGTCGCGACGATCTGTACCAATCCGCCATCGGGCGAAAAGGAGATGGCGTTATCGATCAGATTGTCGAGCACGCGGAGCAGGCGCTGTTCCTCGCCAAGGACGACGGCGACATCCTTGCGCGGGCGGGCAAAGGCGAGGCGGACGCCGCGCGGAACGCCCCGTGCCTCGCGCGCCACCACCATGCGCTCGATCAGCAGGCCAAGGTCAATCGGCTCGAACCGCGTCCGGGACAGCTGCGCGTCGATGCGGGAGGCTTCGGCAATGTCGGTGACGAGCCGGTCCAGCCGCCGCACGTCATCCTGGGCAATCGCCATCAGTTGGTCGCGCAGCTCCGGCTTGTCGATCCGCTCCAGCGCGTCGAGGGCGGAGCGGAGCGAGGCTATGGGGTTTTTAAGCTCATGGCTGACGTCTGCCGCGAAGGCGTCGGTGGCGTCGATCCGCTGCCGCAGCGCGTGGCTCATGTCGGACAGCGCGCGGGCGAGCATGCCGATCTCGTCGCGCCGCTCGGGCAGGCGGGGCACCGTGACCTCCCGCGCGCGGCCAAGACGAACGCGCACGGCAGCGCGGGCAAGGCGTTGGAGCGGCTGGACGATGGTCCGGGCGAGGAACAGCGACAGCAGCACCGAAGCCAGCACGGCGGTGGCGATCACGATGCCCAGTCTCAGCCGTTCGGCGCGCACCGTCCGGGTGATGTCGCGGGCATTTTCGGTCGCGAGCAGGCTGCCGCCATCCTTCATGCTCGTCGCGGCCGAGACCATGAAGGTGCGGTCGGGCGCATAGCGGTTCATCGCTTGCGGCTGGCCTGTCTTGCGGGCGAGCAGCAGTTCCGGCCAGGCATCGGCGCGATCCACGGCGGGCTCTTCGAAATTGGGCGGGCGGTCGGCGAAGACGACGCGGTCCACCGCCTTGTCCAGAAAACGCGCGACATGGCGCCGCCACCCTTCTTCCGACGGCAGGGTCAGCCGATAACGAGGAGCGTCCATCGCAAAGCTGTCGGCGATCAGCCGTCCGTCCGGCCCATAACGGCGAATACGGTCGCGGGTCTGCCGGGCGAAGGCAGCGATCAGCGCATCATGTCGTTCAGCGGGTGCTGTTTCCAGGCCGATGGCGAGCAGCTTCAATTCGCGCGCCGATTGATCGAGGCGCGCGTCCACGATCCGGGTGCGATAGCTGTCCAGATAGAAGAAGCCGCCCGCCAGCAAGGCCAGCGCGAATACGTTGACCGCCAGGATGCGCGGCGTCAGGCTGATCCGGCCCGACCAGCGCAACCCACTGTCCCGCGGGTCACTCTTCGGAGAATCGGTATCCGGCGCCATAGAGCGTATCGATTGCGTTGAATTCAGGATCGGCCTCGCGGAATTTGCGGCGTAGCCGCTTGATGTGGCTGTCGATGGTGCGGTCATCGACATAGACGTCATCCTGATACGCAGCATCCATCAGCTGGTTGCGATTCTTGACGACACCGGGCCGCGCCGCGAGCGTTTCAAGGATCAGGAATTCGGTAACGGTCAACGTGACATCCTGGCCCATCCATTTGACGCGATGGCGGGCGGGGTCCATTTCAAGCCGTCCGCGTATGATCGGGTCGGCCGCGGGCTCGTCACTGGCGTCGGCCAACCGGCCCACCTCCGCCCGGCGCAGGATGGCGCGGATGCGGGCGATCAGCAGGCGCTGGGAAAAGGGCTTTGCGATATAATCGTCGGCGCCCATGGCGAGGCCCAGCGCTTCGTCCAGTTCATCAGTCTTGGAAGTAAGGAAGATCACCGGCATCTGGCTTTTTTCGCGCAGGCGCCGGAGCAGTTCCAGGCCGTCCATGCCCGGCATCTTGATGTCGAACACGGCAAGATCGGCCGGATTGTCGAGCAGTGCCTTCAACGCCGCCTCCGGGTCCGAATAGAGGCGCGTCATGAACCCTTCGGCCTGCAGCGCGATGGACACGGAAGTCAGGATATTCTTGTCATCATCCACAAGGGCGATGGTTGGAGTCATGCTTCTTCCCAATGATCTTGGCCGCCCTGCTCAGGCCTTCCTGTCCAGCGTTAGACGATGCCTGTCGCGCTCGCAAGAAAGGGGTAGGACGGCAATTATGCGGTTTGCGCCACTTAATCTGGGATAAACGGGGTGCTGGCGGGATTTGACGCTGGGGGTGCAAAGGCTTATTGGGCCTCCCATCTGCAGGAATGTCGCAGCTCACAAGGGAGAGCGGCGCTGGCAGCGGATCGGTCGCAAGCGTTCGTTGTTGGCGAGCCGGAGTAATCACATCAGGAGCTAAGGCGTGCAGGCCAAATCCCCAATTACCCTGGATCAGCAGGGCATTTCCACGACCGCTGAACAATATTGGAATCTCGGCACCGCGCCGCTCGTTGAAGCTGCCATCGCAAATGGTGAGGGCATCCTGTCGAAGGATGGCCCGCTGGTCGTGAAGACCGGCAAGCACACTGGCCGTTCGGCCAATGACAAGTTCATCGTCAAGGATGCCGAAACCGAATCGACGGTGTGGTGGGGCAAGACCAACGTTCCCATGACGCCGGAGCATTTCGCCGCGCTGAAAGAAGATTTTTTCAAGGCGCTGGGCGAGAAGAACAAGCTCTACGTCGCCGACCTGTTCGGCGGTTCGCAGCCCGAGCATCGCGTCAAGGTTCGCGTCATCAACGAACTCGCCTGGCACAATCTGTTCATCCGCACGCTGCTCGTGCGTCCCGGCCAGGAAGAGTTGAGCGGCTTTGCCCCTGAATATACCATCATCGATTTGCCGACCTTCCGGGCTGACCCGGCGCGTCATGGGTCGCGCAGCGAAACGGTGATCGCGGTCAATTTCACCGAAAAGCTGATCCTGATCGGCGGCACCAAATATGCCGGCGAAATGAAGAAGTCGGTCTTCGGTATCCTCAACTATCTGCTGCCGCCCAAGGGTGTGATGCCCATGCACTGTTCGGCCAACATCGGCCCGAATGGCGACACGGCAGTCTTCTTCGGCCTGTCGGGCACGGGCAAGACGACGCTGTCGGCCGACGCCAGCCGCACGCTGATCGGCGATGACGAGCATGGCTGGTCGGACACGGCGGTCTTCAATTTCGAAGGCGGCTGCTATGCCAAGATGATCAACCTGTCGGCCGAGGCCGAGCCGGAGATCTTCGCGACTACCAAGCGTTTCGGCACGGTGCTGGAAAATGTGGTGATCGACGAGGATACGCGCGAAATCGACCTCGACGACAACAGCCTGGCTGAAAACAGCCGTGGTTCCTACCCGATCGATTTCATCCCGAATGCGTCGGAAAAGAATCTGGGGCCGGTCCCGAAGAACATCATCTTCCTGACCGCCGATGCCTATGGCGTGCTGCCGCCGATCGCGCGGCTGACCCCGGATCAGGCGATGTATCACTTCCTGTCGGGCTACACCGCTCGCGTCGCGGGTACGGAAATCGGCGTGACGGAGCCGTCGGCGACCTTCTCCACCTGCTTCGGTGCGCCGTTCATGCCGCGTCACCCCTCGGTTTACGGCAACCTTCTGAAGGACCGGATCAACAAGGGTGGCGTGACCTGCTGGCTGGTCAACACCGGCTGGACCGGCGGCAAATATGGGGTTGGCAAGCGCATGCCGATCAAGGTGACGCGCGCTCTGCTGAACGCGGCGCTGGACGGCAGCCTGAACGATGTCGAGTTCCGGATCGATCCCAATTTCGGGTTTGAGGTGCCGGTCGCGGTGCCGGGCGTTGATGCGACCATTCTCGATCCGCGTGCGACTTGGTCCGACAAGGCCGCCTATGACGAGACGGCGGGCAAGCTGGTGAAGCAGTTCGTCGACAATTTCGCCCAGTTCGAAGATCATGTCGATGCATCGGTGCGGCAGGCTGCGCTGACGGCGGCCTGACAAGCGGGCTGCCCGCTTTCAAAGGTTGAAAAAGAGCCGGGGGCAATGCTTCCGGCTCTTTTGCTTTCGGGCGGCGGCTTGCGGTGCTATTCTGGTGCCCAATTCAACGGGATTATGGCGATGTTTGACCAACTGATAAACAGCGTGGGCGGATTGGAAGCAGTGGCGGCGAAGCTGGGGCTTTCGGCCGAGCAGATGCAGGCGTTGATGACCGAGATTGGCGGCAAGATCGCTGCTGGCGAAACCGATGTCGCGGCGCTGGCGACCACGGCGGCGGAGCATGGCGTGTCGGCGGACAAGTTGCAGGAATTGTTTGCGCAGTTCGGCGGCCCCGAGGCAATTTTAGGCAAGCTTGGCGGCCTGTTCGACAGTGATGGCGACGGCAGCCCGATCGGCGAACTCAGCCGCCTCGCCAAGGGGCTGTTCGGCTGAAAATAGGGCTGAAGCTGGCGGGGCATGATCGTCAGCTATCGGCCATGAAAGTTTTTTCACCTTGCCTTGGCGGGGCCGAAAAGGCATTCGCGCCGCAATCACTTATTGCGAAAGCCACGCAACTGGCGTCCTGACCGGACGTTGGCGCAGTGGATTTGGCAGGAGACAAGGTTTTGAGCGACGTGACGATCGAAAAGCCGGTACTGGAGCCGACCGGCGCCCTGACTGTCGAAACCGTGCTGTCGGTGCGGCATTGGAACGAGCATCTGTTCAGCTTCCGCATCAGCCGCCCGGCAAGCTTCCGCTTCCGTTCGGGCGAGTTCGTGATGATCGGGTTGCAGGGCGACAATGGCAAGCCGCTGTTGCGCGCCTATTCCGTGGCCAGCCCTGCGTGGGACGAGGAATTGGAGTTCCTGTCGATCAAGGTGCAGGACGGGCCTCTGACGTCCAAGCTCCAGCTGATCCAGCCGGGCGACCAGATCTATCTGGGCCGCAAGCCGACCGGTACGCTGGTGACTGACGCGCTGCTGCCGGGCAAGCGGCTGTTCATGCTGTCGACCGGCACCGGCCTGGCGCCCTTCCTCAGCCTGGCGCGCGATCCGGACGTGTACGACTTTTATGAAGAGGTTGTCGTCGTCCACTCCGTCCGCCGGGTCAGCGACCTTGCCTTCCATGACGAGATGACCGGCAAGCTGGCGGAAGACCCGCTGGTGTCGGAGCAGGCCGCCAACCAGTTCCATTATGTGCCGACCGTCACGCGCGAGCCGTTCCGCAACAATGTGCGGATCGACAAGCTGGTCGAAAGCGGGGCGCTGTTCGAAGGCATCTCGGGTGACAAGAAGTTCAACCCGGAAACTGACCGTGTGATGATGTGCGGCAGCATGGAGATGATCAAGCAGTTCGCTGCGTTCTTCGAGGGCGAAGGTTTTGTTGAGGGCTCTAATGCGGCGCCGGGGGCTTTCGTGATCGAGCGCGCCTTCGTCGGGTAAGTGGGCGGAGATCAGTGGTACGAGAGGGGCTGGCGGCGACGCTGGCCCTTTTTTTGTCCTTGGGGGCATCGGCGAACGGCCATTTGTAGCCATTCCAAATCCTCCCTGCGCGAAGCGTGGGGAGGGGGACCAGCCGCAGGCTGGTGGAGGGGAAAGTGGCACGACCTGCGAGATTTCCCCTCCACCATTCGCTTCGCGAACGGTCCCCCTCCCCATCTGCCGATGGGGAGGATAAATGTCCGCTTCCCCACCCATCAAAGACATTCCTCTCCCGCGAGCGGCAGGGGCTAGGGGTCGGCGCGAGCGGAGCGAGCTTCTGGGTTATCCCACATAACAAGCCAGATGTTGCGCCAGCCCACCCCCTAACCCCTTCAAACGAGTCACGTGCCTCGTTTGAACGCTAGCGGAAGGGGGAATGACACCTCAGGCCAATTCTACCTGTAGCACCGACGCCTCCGCACCGACCACGCGTACCCGGCTCCCCGCTGGCGCGTCGGGGCCTCGGCAGGACCAGACGCTGTCGCCCACCTTCACGCGTCCCCGGCCTGCTTCGATCGGTTCGACCACCAGCACGACCTCGCCGATCAGCCTCGCCGTCCGATCATTGAGGAGGGGGTCCTGTGAGCCCACCGGATTGGCGGCATACCAGCGGCGACCGCCCCAGACCGACACGAGGCAGAGCAGGGCGAAGATCAGCAATTGCACCGGTACGGATACCGGCAACAGCAGCGCGATCAGCCCCGTCACCGCCGCCGCCAGCGCGACCCAGATCAGGAACACGCCGGGGATCATCACTTCAGCGACGCCGAGCAGCGCGGCTAACACCAGCCAGCCCCAATGATCGTCCAGCATGCCGAGCCAGTCCATCAGCTCTGACCCTGCGCGAAGGGGCTGCGGCGGGGCGGAGCAGCGGGCGAGGTCGGGGCGCCGTCACCGCCCAGCGCTTCCTTGGCGAGCGCGCCGATGCCGCCCAGCGTGCCGATCAGCTGCGTGGCCTCGACCGGGAAGAGGATGGTCTTGGCATTGGGCGAGGTGGCGAACTGGCTCACCGCATCGACATATTTCTGGGCGACGAAATAGTTGATCGCCTGTGCGTTGCCGTTCGCGATCGCTTCCGACACCATCTGGGTCGCCTTGGCTTCCGCTTCGGCCTCGCGTTCGCGCGCTTCGGCATCGCGGAAGGCGGCTTCGCGGCGGCCTTCGGCTTCCAGGATCTGGCTCTGCTTCTGCCCTTCGGCCTTCAGGATCTCAGAAGCGCGCAGACCTTCGGACTCAAGGATCAGGGCGCGCTTTTCGCGCTCCGCCTTCATCTGGCGGCCCATGGCGTTGACGATGTCAGCGGGCGGGCGGATGTCCTTCAGCTCCACGCGCGTGATCTTGATGCCCCAGGCGTTGGTGGCATGATCGACCACGGACAGCAGGCGGGCGTTGATCTCGTCACGCTTCGAGAGGGTTTCGTCGAGGTCCATCGAGCCCATCACCGTGCGCAGGTTGGTGGTCGCAAGCTGCATGATCGCGACGTAAAGCTCGGAGACTTCATAGGCGGCCTTCGCGGCGTCCAGCACCTGGAAGAACACGACGCCATCGACCGACACCATGGCGTTATCCTTGGTGATGATCTCCTGCCCCGGAATATCGACGACCTGCTCCATCATGTTGATCTTGCGGCCGACGGCGTAGAAGAAGGCGGGGTAGAAATTGAGGCCGGGACGCGCGACTTCGGTGAAGCGGCCGAAGCGTTCGATGGTATATTGATAGCCCTGCCGCACTACCTTGACGCTCACGGCCAGATAGAAGAGCACCAGGAAGGTCACCGTTAGCGCGAAGGTCGTCAGCATCTTTTTCTCCCCCTAAGAAGCGCTTGACTATGACGCGGATTCGTTAACGGGGAAAGTCAAACCGTCACAAAGGCGGTTGGGCCATACAGGAGACCTGCCATGTTGCTGCGCCACGCCCGATCGCTGCTGTTTCTGCCGGCGTCGAACAAGCGCGCCATTGCCAAGGTGCGTACGCTGTCGTGCGATATGGTCATGCTGGACCTGGAAGATGCCGTGCCCGACGATCGCAAGGAGGAGGCGCGCGCCAATGCCGTGGAAGCGGCGGCGGAAGGATTTGGAAAACGGCTGTGCGCCGTGCGGATCAATGTTGAAGGGACGCCCTGGTATGGCCCGGAAATGGTCGCGGTCAAGCGCTCCGCCGCAGACTATGTCATCCTGCCCAAGGTCGAAAACGCCAAGCAGGTGCGCGATGTGTTCAGCGTCTGCCAGAAACCGGTCATCGCCATGATCGAAAGCGCGGCAGGGGTTCTGGCCGCCACGTCGATCGCGGCGGAGGAGGGAACGGCCGGGCTGTTCATGGGCACCAATGACCTGCGGCAGGACCTGGGCATTCCTCCTTCGGCGGGTCGGAAAGGGCTGAGCTTCGCCTTGCAGTCAGTGATACTGAGCGCGCGGGCGGCGCGGATCGCGGTATTTGATGGGGTGTTCAACCGGCTGGATGACGAAGCGGGGTTCGAAGCGGAATGTGCCGCCGGGCACGCCCTTGGTTTCGACGGCAAGACGCTGATCCACCCGAGCCAGGTTCCGGTCGCCAATCAGGTGTTCGGGCCGGATGCGCAGGCGGTGGCTGATGCACGGCGGCTGATCGAGGCGGCGACGGGCGGGGCTGAGCGGTTCGAAGGGCGCATGATCGAGGGGATGCATGTTGAGGAGGCCCGGGCGCTTGTTGCGAGGGCTGAGGCGGTGATGGGTTGATGGGTGTGGGGTGTGATTGCCTGTTAACGCTGTCATCCCAGCGGATGCTGGGATCGCGTTAGGCTGGGTTGAGCGCTATCGAGGGAGATGCCAGCTTGCGCTGGCATGACGGATTTTGGGGCGAGTCTGAAACATCCCCCTCCCGCCTGCGGGAGGGGCTAGGGGTGGGCGCGAGCGAAGCGAGCTTCTGGGCGGGCCTTTGAATAACTAATTGACGTTGCGCAGGCCCACCCCCGGCCCCTCCCGCAGGCGGGAGGGGAGATGAGGTTTCTCTATCGCTCCACCGCGTTTGCAGCATTCCCGGCCTCCGGCGCCGCCCCCTTCGCCGCAAAAACACGCAAGCTATCCAGCACCTTCTTCGCGATAGGCTGATATTGTTCGCTCAGCATCTCCGGGTAGACGAAGGTGGCGGTGACGATCCCCCCGTCCGGCTGGCGGAGCAGACGCACGGCGACATTATTGCCCTCGCCATCATTGGCCGTGCCGCGATATTCATTGTCGCCGATGAAGTCGCCGTCGACGCCTTCCGAACCGCTGCTCATCGACTGGACGACCTGCTGGAGCGTCTGCTGTTCTCCATTGCGCTGCCAGAAGACGCGGACGTCGGCGCCTGCGCCGGGGTCTTGAAAGACCGTGCCATCGGGGGTGGTCGCGGCGGCATCCTGTTCCCAGCCTTCCGGGAAGCTTACCGAAAAGCCGCGATCGTCATTCACATAATTGCGATTCTCGGCGGCCTCCGCCTTGCCCTCCGCCAGCGCCTTGGCCGCAGCGGCATTGGCGGCGGCGGCCAGTTCTTCCTGGCTCGGCATATCCTCCACCGGCTCGGCGCGCCCGCAGGCGGCCAGCAGGAGGAGGGAGAGGAGGGCGGCTTGGCTGAGCTTTTTCATGCCCTGTCCAAAGCATAGGCGGCCCGACATTTCAACGTCGCAACGATGTCGAGCGGCGGATGAGCGCCGTACCGCGACGTGCGCGTTCAGGCGGCGCTGTCGATCCCGAGTTCGGCGAGCTTGCGGTAAAGGGTCGATCGCCCGATGCCCAGGCGCCGCGCGACTTCCGTCATGCGGCCACGATAATGGCCGATGGCGAGGCGGATGACGTCCGCTTCGATCTCCGCGAGTTGCCGGACATGGCCGTCACCTTCGAACAGGGTGATCCCCGCCGCTTCCCGATGCGTCTGCGGCACGGTGCGCAGGCGGGGATGGAGCGGCTCGCCACTGGCGCGCGTCCGGATATGCGCGGCGATCTGCGGAAAATCCTGCGGCGTCAGGGCGTCGCCTTCGCACAGGACGGCGGCGCGGAAGAGAGCGTTTTGCAGCTGGCGGACATTGCCCGGCCATTCATGCTGCATCAGCAGGGCAAGCGCGTCGTCGGTCAGGCCCAGGCCACGGAGGCCGGGCTGGGTGGCGATGCGGGCCAGCAGATGGCGGCACAGCGCGGGCACGTCGCCGATCCGCTCCCGCAGCGGCGGGATGGTCAGCTGCACGACGTTCAGGCGATAATAGAGGTCCTCGCGGAAGCGGCCCGCTTCGATTTCTTCGACCAGCCGCTTGTTGGTTGCGGCGATGATCCGCACATCGACATGGACCGGCCTGCGCGCGCCGAGGGGTTGTACTTCGCCATCCTGCAGGACACGCAACAGCTTCACCTGCGCGTCGAGCGGCATTTCGCTGACTTCATCGAGGAAGATCGTGCCCATGTCGGCGGCGACGAACTTGCCGACCTGACGCTCGAACGCCCCGGTGAAGGCGCCGCGTTCATGGCCGAACAGGTCCGATTCGACGAGGTTTGCGGGGATGGCGCCGCAATTGACTGTTATCATCGCTTGCTTGTGGCGGGGCGAGGCGGCGTGGATGGCGCGGGCGATGACATCCTTGCCCACGCCGCTTTCGCCTTCAATCAGGACGGGTACGCGGGCGCGCGCCGCCTTTGCCGCGATGGCGAGGGCGGCGCGGAATTGCGGCGCTGCGCCGACCACATCCTCGAACGACAGGGCGGCCGAGATTTTTTCGGTGAGCGGGCGCAGCTCGCCCTTGCCATGCTCCTGCGACAGGGTGGCGTTGAGCGCGGCGAGCAGCCTTTCGGGCGCGACCGGCTTGGCTAGATAATCCGTCGCACCAGCGCGCATTGCATCGACGGCAACCGCGACACTGTTATGCGCGGTCAGAATCAATATGGGCAGCGCAGGGCGACGGCTGCGCAATTCGCGGACGAGGCCGGTGGCTTCCGGACCCGGAATCCATTGATCGAGCAGCACCGCGTCGAGCCGCATGCCGTCCTGCGTGCCGAGCATGGCGATCGCCATGTCGCCGTCACTCGCGAAGATTGTGCGCCACCCGGCGCGTGCGGCGAGCGCCGACACAAGCCTGCGCTGGGCAGGCTCTTCATCGATCAGCATCAGCATGGGAACGCCGTCGCGCGCCATCTTACCCCTCTTCTTGTTCGGTGGCGCCAGCCTAGACCAAGGGGGTAAAGGCGCCCTTAACCGGAAAGTTTTTCTTCCTCTGTTTCGAGGTTGAGGGGGGAGAACCTTGTCGATAAGAGGGGCGCGCTTAAAAACACAGGCGACTAAGGGAATGGAAATGGCGTCAGAAGGAAATATGGAGAGCGCAACCCAGACCTATTCGGGGTTCGTGTCCCTCGTGAAGTGGGGCACCATCGCATGCGTGGTGCTGGCTGCGATCGTCGTCCTGCTGATCTCCAGCTGAGATTGGTGCCGCGAGGGGGATGTCGATGAAGATCGCGATTATCAAGGAGCTTGCCGAGGGTGAGCGCCGGGTCGCCGGTACGCCGGAAACCGTCAAGAAGTTCAAGGCGCTGGGCGCTGATGTCGCGGTGGAAGCAGGCGCAGGCCTGACCGCCGCCATCGCTGATGCCGACTATGCCGCGATGGGCGCAACGATTGCCGATCGCGCTGCGACGGTGGCGGGCGCGGACATCATCCTGGGCGTTCAGGGGCCGGACGTCGCGACCATTACAGGCGCGAAGCCCGCCGCGTGGATCGTCGCGGGCCTCAACCCCTTCGTGGAGCGCGCGCGCGTCGATGCCTATGCAGCGGCGGGTTATGAGGCGCTGGCGATGGAGTTCATGCCGCGCATCACGCGCGCGCAGTCGATGGACATTCTCTCTTCGCAGTCGAACCTTGCTGGCTACAAGGCCGTGCTGGACGCTGCGGCCGAATATGGCCGCGCTTTCCCGATGATGATGACGGCGGCAGGGACGATTTCCCCGGCCAAGGCGTTCGTCATGGGTGTTGGCGTTGCCGGGCTTCAGGCGATCGCGACGGCCAAGCGTCTGGGCGCGCAGGTATCCGCCACCGACGTCCGTTCCGCTACCAAGGAACAGATCGAAAGCCTTGGCGCGAAGGCGGTTTTCGTCGAAAGCGTCGCGGGTATCGAGGGCGAAGGCAAGGGCGGCTATGCCACCGAAATGTCCGAGGAATATCAAAAGGCGCAGGCCGAACTGGTGTCCAGCCACATCGCCAAGCAGGACATCGTCATCACCACAGCGCTGATTCCGGGCAAGCCCGCCCCGCGCCTCATCACCGACGCGCAGATCGCGACGATGAAGCCGGGTAGCGTGATCGTCGACCTTGCTGTCGAACAGGGCGGCAATGTCGAAGGCGCCGTGCTGGGCCAGGTGGTCGAGCGTCATGGTGTGAAGATCGTCGGCCACAAGAATGTGCCATCGCGGCTTGCCGCCGATGCTTCGGCCCTGTTCGCGCGCAACCTCTATAATTTCCTCTCGGCCTTCTGGAACAAGGACCAGAATGCGCCGGTGCTGGACGAGGAAATCGGCAACGCCATCCGCCTGACGCAGGGCGGCAAGGTCGTCAGCGACCGATTGCAGTAAGGGGCTGCTCCTCTCCCGTGCCTTGCGCGGGGGAGGAGGTCTTCGTTTTGGGGGTCTAGCAGTAGCGGCGGCCCCACCGTGCGGATCTCCGTTTCGAACGGCCTCAACATGACCTTCAGAAGGCAGGAATGAGCGGGCTTCTCCTCTTCTATATCCTGCTTGCCTGCGCGGTTGGTGCGATTGCCGCATGGCGCTTGTCGATGGACGAGCTGAACAGCCGAATTGTACCGCTATTCCTGCTTATCACCGCTGGCATTGCCGGAACGCTGGTGGTCGCGGCAGAAGTGAGCAGCAGTTGGGCGCGCTATCTGAGCCTGATCGCCCTCATTCTTGCCAGCGCTACCTTTTGCGGCGGCTATGTCGCGACGCGCCGGGCTGAAAAATCGCAACAGGCAGCGAAACGCCCGTGAGCCTGAGCTTTGACGCGATCATCCTTGCTCAGACCGTGGCGGCGATGCTGTTCGTTTTCGCGCTATGGCCGCTGGGGACCGTCGCGGGCAGGCGGCGGCGCCAGGCGGCTTTGGCGGGGACGGTGATCCTGTCCGCAGCCGCCGTCTACGACATGGATGTGCTGAACGCGCCGGAGATCATCGGCGCGCTGCTGATCGGCGGGGCGGTTGGCCTGTTGCTCGGACGGGAATGGCCGGAAAGCCGGTTGACGGTGCTGCTGACGATTTTCGCCGGGTTTGCGGGAGCGGCGATGATTTCCGCCGCCGCCGCCGCCTGGCTCAATCCCTTCGCCTTCGGACTGGTTGATGAGGGGAGCGCCGATGTCGCGACGCGCCATTTGCTGGCTCTTGGCGCCGTGGCGCTGGCGGGAAGTGGTGCCTGTACCGCTGCTGTCGCCGCGCTGCTGAGGCGTGGGGGTGGAAATATGGCATTGCTTGCGATCGGCATCGGCATGGTCGGCTGGGCCGCCGCAGCCTTCGCTTTTCTGCTGGAAAATATGGGCCTGGCCGTTGCCGGAGGGCTTGGCGGAGCGGCGGGAACGGGAATTGCGCTGCGCTTATGCGGTGGCGCGCGCGGGAAGGGGCTTGCCGACGCGCAGGCCCGTCCGTAACGCTGAAGGAGACAGACGCCGGGGCACCCCCGGACGGCAATTGGGGTAAAGACGCACCATGCAGAAGCTCGGCCTGATCGGCGGTCTCAGCTGGACATCGACGGCACGTTATTATCAGATCATCAATCAGGCGGTGTACCGCGCGAAGGGCGGGCAGCACAGCGCCCCCCTGCTGATCGAAAGTCTCGACTTCGCCGACATCGGCCGCTCCACCACGGAGGAGGAGTGGGCGCATGCTGCGGAAGTGCTGACGGCATCGGCCCGCCGACTGGAGCAGGCCGGGGCAAAGGCGCTGCTGATCTGCGCCAACAGCATGCACCGCGTCTATGAAGAAGTGCAGGGCGGGGTGGATACGCCGATCATCAACATTGCCGATGCGGTTGGCCGCAAGATGAAGGCGGACGGGGTGCAAAGGGCCGCGTTGATCGGCACGCGCAATGTCATGACGGAAAAATTCTACCGGCAGCGGCTGGTCGGCCATGGCATTTCGCTGCTGCCTGCGGACCTGGAACTCGCCGAGCGGATCGACCGCATCGTTTATGAAGAACTGACGATCGGCAAGGTCAGCCGCGAATCCGAACGCTATATGCGATCGGAACTGACCGACATCGCCAAGGAAAATGTGCAGGCGGCGATCCTTGCCTGCACCGAGCTGGAAATGATCGTGGATGTGAAGGCAAACGTGCTGCCCATCTATGACGGCACGGCGATCCACGCGCGGGCCGGAGTGGATGTTATCCTGGGGGACTGATCCCTTCAGAGCATCGGGGCTGAGCTTGTCGAAGCCCTCTTCTTTCGAGAGGAAGTAGAGCCGTTGGCTTCGCCGGCCTTCGGCTCGACAGGCTCAGGGCGAACGGTAACGGGGTACGACGTTCCAGCCTGTCAAAGGGAACGGCTTGGCCGAGCAGACATGAAAAAGGGGGCGCCCCTTCGGACGTCCCCCTTCCTCCCCTTTTTAGCCTGTCTCAGAATGCCGTGCTGATCGAGCAGGCCGCAGGGCCAAGGATCACGACGAACAGCGTCGGCAGAATGAAAAGGATAAGCGGCACCGTCATGATGGCGGGCAGGCGCGCGGCCTTTTCCTCGGCGCGCATCATGCGTTCGTGGCGGAATTCGGCGGATAGCACGCGCAGAGCAGAAGCGAGCGGCGTGCCGTATTTCTCGGTCTGGATCATGGTCGTAACCACGCCCTTGATCGCGTCCAGCTTTACGCGGTTCGCGAGATTTTCGAAGGCCATGCGCCGTTCGGTCAGGAAGCTGAGTTCGATCGCCGTCAGTTGGAACTCGTCACCCAGCTCGGGATAGGCCTTGCCCAATTCCTTGGAGACGCGGCTGAAGGCGGCATCGACTGTCAGGCCAGCCTCGGCGCAGATGACGAGCAGGTCGAGCGCGTCGGGCAACCCCTTGCGGATCGCAGCGGAGCGCTTCTGGATCTTGTTGTCGATGAAGATGTCGGGCGCCTTGTAGGCCAGCAGCAGCGCTACGGCGAAGGCCATGAAACGCTTGCCGCCGCCCCAATCGGGGTAGATGCCGACGCCATAGAGCAGCAGCGCGGCCAGACCGCCGATGGCGATCGGCAGCACCATGCGGCCGAAGATGACGGCGACCGCCAAATCCTTCGACCGGATGCCCGCCTGCGCGAGCTTCAGCTGTGCCTCCTTCAGCTGGTCGTCCTGCAGCACCTTCAGGCTGGACAGGAATGACCGCATCTGGTCGGTCGTCTGGCTCTTCTTGACCAGCTTGGCGCGGCGGCGCGCAGTGGAGGCGGTAATCCCCGCCTTCAACTGTTCGCGCCGTTCGTTGAGCGCCTTGACTCGCTTTGCCATCGGGTCGCGCACGGTCATCACGGTATACAGCACGAACAGCATGGCCAGCGTCGCCATGGCGGCCAGCAAGGTGCCGAAGTCCGTGGCGGACATGCCGAAAAGAGTGCCGGCGGGGGAAGCGGTTTCCATATCTTTCTTTCCCCCGTCAGATTTCGAAGTTGATCATCTGCGCCATGATGAAGACGCCTATGCCCATCCAGCACATGCCGCCCAGGCCGACGACCTGCATTGTCGACAGGCCGAAAAGGCCCGCCGGATCAGGCGTGAAGAAGGGGTGCATGTAACCGAAGTTGATGTAGCAGATCATGCCGAACACAAGGAACGGCAACGCGCCGATAATGTAGGCCGACGCCTTGGATTCTGACGACATGGCGCGAATCTTCAGCTTCATCTGGGCGCGCTGACGCAGCACGGTCGCAAGGTTGGAGAGGGTTTCGGCAAGGTTGCCGCCCGTTTCCCGCTGGATCGCGAGGCTGATGACGAAAAACTGGAATTCCGGCGTGCCGAGGCGATCGGCCGTTTCCTGCAACGCCTGATCCATCGTCTTGCCGATCTTGATGCGTTCGGTGATCAGCTTGAATTCCTCGCCCACCGGGCCGGGCACTTCGCTTGCCACGACGCCCAGAGTCTCGGTGATGGGCAGGCCCGAGCGCAGACCGCGTGTCAGCAGCTCGAGCGCGTCCGGGAATTTCATGGTGAACTGCATCACCCGCTTGTTGATCAGGCGGCCGACCCACATGTGCGGCAGCGCAAGTCCTGCCGCCAGGCTCATCATGATGGCGAGCAGCGGCGCGAAGCCGCGCACGAACAGAAAGGCGCACATGCCCAGCGCAATGAAGGCGCAGGAGGTCATATATTGGCTGACCGTCCATTTCTTGCCGGTCATGCGGATACGTTTGGCCAGGTTTTCCGGGTTGGGAACCAGCGACACGAGCATCTTCATCTCGCTGCCCGGCTGCCGGTTGGAAATGGCCTTGCGCATGCGCGCTTCCATCAGCGCATCGGTCGATCCGCTGTGACGTTCGCGGATCAGGGCGACACGGCGCTTGCTGGCCTTTTCAGCCGAGGGGCCAGCAAAGGCCATCGCTATCAGGCCGAGGAAGGCCGTCAGCAGCATGATCAGCAATATGGAATTGCTCATGATATCGCCCGTTCCGTAAAGGGGCATGCCGCCAGATGACGGCATGCCAGAACCAAATCTAGGCCTTGGCCTTGTCCTTGCGCGCCGGGATCAGCCCCCTGAGGTCACCGATCTTGCCGAGCAGGGAGTCGCCCTTTTTCTTCGCGGGCTTGCCATCCACGGCTTCGCCATCCTCGGCGGCCCCCATGATGGCGTCGAGCAGTGACATGCAAGCCGCGCCAACCTTGTTGCCCTTGGCGGTTTCGGCCAATGTCTTGCCGAGTTTTGCGGACTGCGCCGCGATCCGCAGGTCGAACGGCACGAGGATGTCCACCTTGCGCTCGATCGAGGTTTCGAAATCCTTGCGGCTGATTTCCTGGGCGCCCGCGTGAACGCGGTTGGCAACCACGATCACGCGCGTTTGGGGCGCATTGCTCTTCAACCAGGACAGGATGCGGATCGAATCGCGCGCCGCCGCCAGCGTCAGTTCCGTGACCACCACGGCGACATTCACGTCGCTCATCAGGTGCGGATGCTGGATCAGCATATGGCGCGGCAGGTCGACGACGCTGCATTCGAAAGCGGCGCGGAATTCCTCCAGCAGCTGGTAGAAGGCGCCGCCGTCGGTCAGCATCGGCTGGCTGATGGGCGCTTCGGCCGACAGGATGGCCAGTGTGTCGCTGGCGCGCACCATCGCGCGTTCGATGAAAAGGCCATCGATACGGCTGGGGTTATCGATCGCGTCGGTCAGGCCACGGCCCGGCTCCAGGTCCATCGCCAGCGCGTTGGTGCCGAAGTGGACGTCGAGGTCGAGCAGCGCGGTCGGCCGCTTCTGCTTGTCACTCAGCAGCCAGGCGAGCGAAGTCGCAATGCTGGAAGCGCCCACGCCACCACGCGTGCCGATGACGGCTGTGGTGAGGTGCGGTCGCTCGGGGCCTGCGTCGCGCGGGGCGAAGAACACGGCCTGCGCCTGTGCCAGCGCGTCGCGAAGCTGATCCGCGCCAAAGGGTTTCAGCAGATAATCCTGAATGCCGCTGGCGACGAGGTCGCGGTAAAGCCGGACGTCATTGACCTGACCGGCGGCGATCACAACCGTGCCGGGCTCGCATACCTCGGCCAGACTGTTGATGTCGTTCAGCGGGTCGCCGCTTTCGGACATATCGACGAACAGGATTTGCGGGCTGGCGCTGACCGACAGGCTCTGCACGGCATTGCGCATGCCGCCCTTGTTCACCTTTTCCGGTGCCCAGCCCATCTCGGCCGCGACCATGGCCAGCAGGTCATGGCTATGATCGTCGCAAACAAAGGCGTGGAAGGGGTCGCGCTGTCCAGACATGGCAGGTTTCCAGGGTGCGTTCATGATCAGTTGCCTCCCGACAGCGATTTAAGATCGCCCGAACCGGTCGGGGTCTTTTCGCGATAGGTCGAAATGGCCCGGTTCGAAGTGGCGGTGCGCAGGTCGCTTGCGCTGCTCTGGCCGCGCACCAGATCTTCCGGATTGGCGACCATCGCGGCGAGGTTGCCATTGACGCCGCACCCAAAATTGGAGGTGGTGCCAAGCTGGAATTCGGTTTCCTGCCTGCTGGACCAGTCGGGGCAGCCCGGCACGCGGGCCGTCGCACGACGCACCACCAGGCGGACGCTGCCAGCAGGCGCGGAGCCTGCGGCGGCGGAGCTGTCCTCACCCACCAGCATGCCGTGACGAGCGACAACGTCCGCGATGCCTTCGCGCAGTTCCGGGCTGTAATAGGCGTCGGTCACGATCGCGACCTGATCGCCATAGCCAAGGCCGATGGAGGTGAACCAATCTTCCAGGCGGCGCGCCTCCGAAGCGGCGAGGGCGCCGTCAGGGCCAGCCTGAACGTCGAAGGTGTAGGCATCGTGGCTGACGACCGGCTGATGCACCGATTCAACGCCGCGATTGACGCTGGAATTGCAGGCAGCAAGCGGCAGCGCCAGCAGGGCGAGTGTGCCGATCCGGACAATATTTTTTGCGGACAGGGAAGTCATGACTGTCGTCCTTCCGATCAGAAGCTGAAGCCGGGCGCGGCGGCGGTCTTCGCCGAACGCTTGCCTGTGTCGCGGGGAGCCGCCGCCTGCGGACCGGGCGCTGGAGTCGGGCTGACGGGATCGCGGTGCGGCATGGGCGCGCGCGCTCCGCTCACCCCGTCGCTGCCCTGCTGGAGCAGGAGGCCTTGGGCGACATTGGCGGCGCGGTAGCCGTCGGTCGGGAGGCGCACGTCGGACGCGTTCATCGGCTTCACCAGATAGGGGGTGACAACGATGACCAGTTCGGTCTCATGACGCTGGAACCGGCGCGACTTGAACAGGCTGCCAAGGATCGGGATTTCACCGAAGCCCGGCGTCTTGCTGATCGAATTGGCGGTGTCGTTATTGAGCAGGCCAGCGATCATGAAGGCCTGACCCGAACCCAGTTCGACGGTGGTTTCGGCCGTCCGGCTCTTGAGCGCGGGCACGGACGTGTTCACCGAGAAGTCGAGGCTCGACACCGTCGGGCGTACGCGCAGCGAGATGCGGCCATCGGCCAGCACGGTCGGCGTGAAGGCCAGCTGCACGCCATATTGCTTGAACTCGATGCTGTTGCCCTGCGTGCCGTTGCTGACCGTGTAGGGATATTCGCCGCCCGCCAGGAAGCTGGCCGTCTCACCTGACAGCGCGGTCAGGTTCGGCTGAGCCAAGGCGGTGGCAAGACCGCTCGATTCGGCAAGGTCCAGCGCGCCCGCGACGTCCATGCCCAGCAGATTGGCGACGAAGCCGAGCGAGGTGCTGCCGTCGGTCGGCGTGTTGAACGTGTAGGTCGTGCCGTTCGCATTGCTGCCACGCGTGACGAAGTTGCGGTCGGCGCGGCTGATGCTGTCGATGATGCGGCCGTTGCCGTTCGCCAGCGCGGACAGGTTCATGCCGATCTGATGCCCCAGGTCACGGCTGACTTCGGCGATCTTGACCTGAAGATTGACCTGAAGCGGGGTCGCGGTGCGCAGGCGGCTGACCACGGTCACTTCCTTGCCCACGAAAGCCTGCGTCAGCCTTTCGGCCTCGGCGGCATCTTCGGGCGCGGCGACGGTGCCCGTCAGCAGGACCATGCCGTTCATCTTGTTCACCGCGATCTGCGCGCCCGGCATGGCCAGCTTCAGCATGTCGTCGATGTTCGACAGGTTGTTGCCGACGCGGACGGTGCCGGAAAACAGCACCTTGCCGTTGGTCGCCGTGGCGAAGACGGTGGTTTCGCCCGCTGCCTTCGCGATCAGGTAAAGCTGGTTCTGGGCGCGGACATGGACGTCGACCACATTGGGGTCGCCGATCACCACGTCGGACATCTTTGCGCCGAGGTTGATGACCTTGCTGCCACCCACCGACATCAGGATCGCATTGTCCTGCATCGAGGAAGGCGCGGCGTTGAGCGCGGTGGTCGGCGCCGCAGCCATGGCGGCGGCGAGGCCCAGCGCGATCGCGGGAGCGATGAGCGGCTTCACCGCCTTCTTGCCCGCCTGAAGGTTGATAGGCTTCATCTTACTTCCCCCCGACCGGAACGACGGTCACATTGGTGCCGCGCGCAATACGGATAACCGGTCCGCTGACGCCCCCCGGCGCTGCCGACGAGCCACCTGCGGGCACTGCGACCCCTGCGGACTGCAACGGCTTGGCGGGGACGGAGCTGCGCTGGTAGCGAGACACGTCGGCGCCGGTTGAAAAGGTGCTGCCCTTGTCGACCGGGCGAGCGGCCAGCTTGGCAATGATCTTCTTTTCCGCGTTCGGATTGGCGCCATCGGGCAGATCGATGTCAGCGCCAGCGATGGCGGCGTCGAGGTCCGACGCATTGTCGGCGATCGACCGTAGCGTCAGCGAGAGCGAACCGATGGTCTGCGCCACCGCGATCTTTTCCGCGATCTTGGGCGTCACTTCGATGGTGACGTTGGAATAGGTTTGCACGACCGGCTTGCCGTCCGCGCCCAGCGCGTCCATGCGCTGGTCGGTGGCGAGCACGCGCAGGTTGCGCAGGATGGTTTCGGATACCTTGAGCGCTTCACCGTCGCCGCCGCCCGCCACGCTTTGCGTCAGCATCAGGTCGACGCGGTCGCCCGGAAAGACGAAGCCCGCGACCGAATTCTGCGCCGACACCGGCACGGTGACAGCCCGCATGCCCGGCCCGAGCGCCGCGGCGAGGAAGCCGCGCTCACCCGGCTTGATCACCGAACCGACGGTCATCGGCTGACCGGCGGAGATGGCGGTGCGCACGACGCTGCCCACCAGCTTGGCGGGATCGGCCTGGCCCTGAATATAATAGGCTTGTTCGACCAGATCTTTCGGCCATGGCTGGAAGCGGAAGCTTTCCGCGTCGAGGATGGTGCCCACCGGCAATGCCTTGGTCGCGACCAGCACATGAGGCTGATCCGCTGCCACCGGCATGTTAGAAGCGTTGGCCTGGGGCGCGCTAGACGAACTCAGCATGTTGCGCGCGAGAAGAGCTGTTGTGACCGCTATGATAAGCGCCCCCACCAGCAGCACGATTTTCTTGCCGTCCATGATGAAATTCGCCTCCCTCAGTCAGGCAAGTGTCGCCCGAGCCCCGAATTTTACGCAAAATGGTTAAGATATCGTTCGCCAATCAACCAAAGCGCCGCGACCGATATTGCGATACCGTAAGGAATTTGGGGCTGGCCCAGCCGTCGGGTCGTCCGGTGGTGGACCACGGTGACGATCGTCACCACGCCCCCGACCATGGCCATGACCATCAACATCGACAGCACGGCCTCCCATGGGAACCACAGCGCCAGCGCGCCCAGCAGCTTGACGTCGCCCCCGCCCATGCATCCCATCGCGAAGAGCGCGGCGAAAAGTGCGAACACGGCGAGCGCCAGTGCGACCTGCAACAGCATGCCTGGCCAGACCGGCATGCCATTGGCGATCCACCACAGTGGAGCCAGCGCAGCGATGGTCAGGTTCAGCCGGTTGGATATGATCCGCGACCGCAAATCCGTCACCGATGCGATGACCAGCAGCACGCCAAGGGCGCACAGCAGCGCCGTCGTGAAAAATTCCCCCGTCATGAATCTAAACCCTAGACCGAATGGCTTACCAAACCGTAACCATGCGCCCCATGGATTCGCCCGTGTCTGTTCCCCCGGCCTTTGACCGCCGCGCATGGCCGATGGATGGGCGGCTCGATTACTGGGCCGCGCCCGATGGCTGGCCGTTGCGCCGCTATCGGCTGGGCGAGGGACAGCGCGGGCGGCTGCTGATGCTTGGCGGGCGCGGCGACATGATCGAGAAATATCTCGAAGTCATCCATCACTGGGCGAGACAGGGCTGGGCGGTCACCGCCTTCGACTGGCGCGGACAGGGCGGCTCGGGCAGGCTGAGCAGCGATCCGCTCTGCGGCCATATCGACGATTTCGCGCTATGGGTTGCGGACCTTGGAGCTTTCGTCACCGATTGGCGGACGCAGGGGACAGGGCCATGCGTGATCGTAGCGCACAGCATGGGCGGGCATCTGCTGCTGCGCGCGCTGGCCGAGGGCATGGCGCCGCCTGACGCTGCGGTCGCCGTCGCGCCAATGATGGGCGTCCATACCGCCCCGCTGCCACGCTGGCTGGCGGTGCTGATCGCCCGGTCCATGTGCGCGTTCGGCTTTTCCGACCGGCAGGCCTGGACGCAGAAGGAGAATTCGCAGCGGCAACGGGCCATGCGGCAGAAGCGGCTGACGCATGATCCGGAACGTTATGCCGACGAACTCTGGTGGCGCGATCATAGTCGGGACGTGGCGCTTGGATCGCCCAGTTGGCGCTGGGTGGTGGAGGCGCTGCAATCGACCTTCGCGCTGGAGAAGGGCGGGAAGCTGGAGCGCATAGCTGTGCCGCTGCTGATCCTTGCCACCAGTGCCGACCGGCTGGTGTCCACGCCTGCCATCCGCCGCATCGCCGCGCGCATTCGGGGCGCGCGCCTGCACGTCTATGGGCCGGAGGCGGCGCATGAGATACTGCGCGAAACCGATTCGGTGCGCCTTGATGCTCTGCGGCGCATCGACGCTTTTCTGGATGAGAACGCGCCAGCATGAGCCGTTTCGACATTGTGATCGTCGGCGGCGGCATAGCGGGCGCCAGCCTGGGCGCGGAACTGGCGGGCCACGCATCCGTGCTGATCCTGGAACGGGAGGAAAGCGCTGGCTATCACGCCACCGGCCGATCCGTCGCTTTCTGGGAGGAGACCTATGGCGGGCGGCGGGTACAGCCGCTGACCACGGCGTCCGGGCCGTTGTTGCGCTCGTCCGATCCGGCCTTTGCAAGCCGATCCTTCCTCACCCCCCGACAGACGCTGTTCGTCGGGCGGGAGGCCGATGGGGCAGAGCGCGACCGGTTGATGCGGGAATTTTCGGGCTGCGTCGACCTGCGTCCTGTTGATCCCGCCGCGCTGGTAAAGGGGCTGCGACCCCATTGGACGATCGGCCTGCTGGAACCGGGCGTGTGCGACATCGATGTCGCCGCGCTGCACCAGGCGTATCTGCGGCGCTTCCACGCGCAGGGCGGCAAATCGCGGCTGGGCACTGCTTTCGAACAGGCAACCGCAACGCCGGGCGGCTGGCGCATTCACACGAACGGCGGGGTCATCGATTGCGGCATCATCGTGAACGCCGCTGGGGCATGGGCCGATGATATCGCACGGCGCAGCGGCGTCGCGCCTATCGGCATAGCCCCCTTGCGCCGCACTGTCGTGCAATTGCGCGTGCCCGCGATGCCGTCACCCGACTTGCCACTGGTCATGGACCTTGGTTCCAGCTTCTATTTCAAGCCGGAGGGGGAGGGGCGCATCTGGCTGACCCCGCATGATGAAGAACCTTCGCCACCCTGCGACGCCGCACCCGAAGAACTGGCGGTGGCGCAGGCGATCGCCCGTTTCGAAGATGTCGTGGATTGGCCGGTCGAGGCGGTGGAACGCAAATGGGCGGGGCTGCGCAGCTTCGCGCCGGATCGCGCGCCCGTTTATGGCTTTGACGCCGACGCGGCGGGTTTTTTCTGGTTCGCGGGGCAGGGCGGTTTCGGCATCCAGACTGCACCCGCAGCGGCATTGCTGGGATCGGTGCTGGTGACCGGCGGATCGATGCCCGAAGCGGTGGGCGGGATTGATCCCGCCGCTTATTCTCCCGCCCGTTTCAAGTGAACGAACGGACAGTCCTTTCGCAGGGCGTCAGCTATGCTTTGCGGCAAGTCGAGCGAATCGGACATAGCGTCATCGCCCCGCCTCCTTTTTCGACCCTTGCAGTGGGAGCGGCGTATCGCTCCCCCGTTCAGACGCGGAAGAGTTCGGCGGCCGCGCAGGCCAGCTGATCGGCGCGCTCATTTTCAGGGTGACCGGCATGGCCCTTCACCCATTGCCAGCTGACCTTATGCGGCGCGGCGGCGGCGAGTAGCGCCTGCCATAGCTCGGCATTCTTTACCGGCTTGCGATCGGCGGTCTTCCAGCCGTTCTTTTGCCAGCCGAACACCCATTTGGTGATGCCGTCCATCACATATTTGCTGTCGGTGTAGAGCGTCACCTGACAAGGCCGCTTGAGCGCATTCAGCGCTTCGATGGCGGCCGTCATTTCCATGCGGTTATTGGTCGTTTGCGCCTCTCCACCGGAAATTTCCTTTTCCGTGGCTCCAGAGCGCATCACCGCGCCCCAGCCGCCAGGGCCGGGATTGCCCTTGCACGCGCCGTCGGTGAAGATTTCGACCTTTGAAAGCGCGCTCACGCCCGCAACAACTCCGACGGCACAGTCTGCGCATAGAAATCCAGGCGCCGCAGATAGGCCAGCGGGTCCTTGCGCGTCACCAGCGCGTCGGCGGGCGTGTTGATCCAGTCATAGGCCCGCGTCAGCAGGAAGCGGAGCGCCGCACCCCGGCACAGGATCGGGAAGGCGGCCTGCTCGGCATCCGAAAGCCCATGCGCCGCCTGATAGCCAGCGAGCATTGCGGCCGACCGATCGGCAAAGAAGTGCGCGCCATCATTGCTGAACACCCATGCGCTGTGCGTGACGGCCAGGTCATAGGCGCGAATATCGGTGCAGCTGAAGTAGAAGTCGATCAGGCCCGTAACCTCATCGCCCAGCATCAGGACATTGTCCGGGAAGAGGTCCGCATGGATCACCGCGCGTGGCAGTTCGGCGGGCCAGTGCGCGTCGAGATAGGCAAGTTCATCCGTGACCCGCTGGCCAAGGCCGGGCGCGATATCATCGAAATGATCGCCGCACTTTGCCGCCAGATCGTGCCAGCCAGCGATGTCGAGCGCGTTGCGGCGTTCGCCCGCAAAGCCTTCCGCTGCGCGATGCAACTGGCCCAGCGCCGCGCCTGCGGCTTTCGCCTGTCCGGCGGTCGGTTCGGTGACGGATATGCCGGTGAGGAACTCGATCAGGCAGGCGGGCCTTCCGCCCAGCTGTTGCAGGCGCTTGCCCTCCCGATCAGCGATGAAGCGCGGCACCAGACAGCCGCGCGCGCCCAGATGATCGAGCAGGTCCATGAAGAAGGGGAGGTCGGCCTCATCCACCCGCTTTTCGTAGAGAGTGAGGATATAGCGGTGGCCATTGCCATCGGCGCCGGTGGTTTCCAGCAGATAGTTGCTGTTTTCCACCCCTTCGGCGATCCCCTTGGCGGAGACCAGCCGTCCCGCGTCATAGCGGGTCAGGAAGGCGTCGATTTCCTCGGCCGGGACATGGGTATAGACCGCCATAGCCTTACGCCGCTCCCAATTCGCGGGGAAGTTTGAACGAGATGGTCTCGCGCGCCGTCTCCACCTGCTCCTCCGTCACGTCGAATCGGGCGGCGAGCCGGTCCACGACTTCGCGCACCAATATTTCGGGGGCGGAGGCGCCTGCGGTCAGGCCGAGGGTCGCTACATTCTCCAGCCACGCAAAATCGATGTCGTCCGCGCGCTGGATCAGTCGGGCTGGCGTGCCCTCGCGCTCGGCGACCTCGACCAGGCGCAGCGAGTTGGAGCTGTTGGGCGCGCCGATCACATAGACCGCATCGCAGGCGGCGGCGATCGCCTTCACCGCTGCCTGTCGGTTCGACGTTGCGTAGCAGATGTCCTCGCCCTTGGGCGCGTGGATCGACGGGAATCGGCGCTGAAGCGTTTCGACAATCGCGGCGGTATCGTCCACCGACAGGGTGGTCTGGGTCAGGAAAGCAAGATTGTCGGGATTTTCGGGCGTAAAGCTCTCCGCATCCTCGACCGTTTCGATCAATGTCATGTTGCCCGCGTCAACCTGCCCGAAGGTGCCGACGACCTCCGGATGCCCCTTGTGACCAATGAACAGGATATGGCGCCCTGCCTCGACTTGCCGTTCGGCCTGCCGGTGCACCTTGCTGACCAATGGGCAGGTGGCGTCCAGATAATCAAGGCCGCGTTCTTCCGCCTTTGCGGGCACCGCCTTGGGCACGCCATGGGCGGAAAAGACCACGGGCACGCCGTCGGGCACCTGATCCAGTTCCTCTACGAAAATCGCGCCCTGCGCCCGCAAATTGTCCACGACATATTTATTATGGACGATCTCGTGCCGGACATAGACGGGCGCGCCATATTTCTCGATCGCCTTTTCGACGATGATGATGGCGCGGTCCACGCCAGCGCAAAAGCCGCGCGGGGCGGCGATCAATAGCTTTAAGGGAAGACGGGCGGTCATGCCAGCCGCTTAGGCCAATGTAGCGCCGGAAGGAAGGGGTGAGGGGAGACGCGTTCCTTTCGGTTGCGTGAGCGGCGGGGTGCGGATAAGAAGCCCCAGCCTGTTCCCAAGGGATTGCCTCGTGACCTTTTCTCGACTTGCGCTGACCGGAATGCTCGCCCTTGCCCTTGCGGGCTGCTCGCGCCGGGGAGAAATCGATCCTACGGGTGGCATCGTCGCCGTCCGATCGGCCTGCCCGACCGCCGCGATCCCCGCCTATACGGGCGACATTACGCTCTTCAATCCCGCTGGCAGCACCGACGCCCGCGCAATCGATGTGGTGGCGAACATCACCGACCTGCGCGCCACCTGTTCGGAAGGGGCGCAATTCTACAGCGAGGCGACCTTCACCGTGAACGCCCGCCGTTCCGACGCCACCGCCGCGCGGCAGGTGACGCTGCCCTACTTCTCCGCCGTGGTGCGTGGCGGCAACGCCGTCGTCGCCAAGCGCGTCGGCCAGGTCGTGCTGGACTTCCCCGCAGGCCAGTATCGCGCCAGCGCGACCGCCAAGGCAGGCTCTTTCGTTGACAAGGCCGCAGCGACGTTGCCCGCCGACATTCAGGCGAAGATCACGCAGAAGCGCAAGGCGGGCGATGCCGACGCGGCGATCGACCCCTTCGCCCAGCCCGACGTCAAGGCGGCGCTGCAACGCACCAGCTTTGAACTGCTCGTGGGTTTCAACCTGACCCAGGACCAGCTCCGATATAACGCGACACGTTAAGAGCGAACCTTAATCTTCCGTTCGCCCTGAGCTTGTCGAAGGGCTCTACTTCTTGCAGGGAAGGATGAGGCTTCGATTTTAGCCCAGCCCGGACGGGTCTTGTGCTTTTTCGAGGAAACACCCTTGTCTCTCTACATTCGTTTCACTGCCCATCTGAACGCCGTGCTCGACGCGCTGGAGGCGGACGGCACGCTGCCCGCTGGCCTCAACCGCAAGCCCGTCACCGTCGAGCCGCCCCGCGATCCCAGCCATGGCGACCTCGCCACCAACGCAGCCATGGTGCTTGCCAAGCCCGCAGGCACCAACCCGCGCGCACTGGCGGAAAAGATCGTCGCTGGCCTACAAAAGCTGGACGAGGTGGAAAGCGCCACCATCGCTGGCCCCGGCTTCATCAACCTGACGCCGACCGACGCCACCTGGCGCGCCGAGCTGGCCGCGATCGACGCTGAGGGCGCGGATTACGGCCGGTCAGATATGGGCAAGGGCGTCACCGTCAACGTCGAATATGTCTCCGCCAACCCCACCGGCCCCATGCATATGGGTCACTGCCGGGGCGCGGTAGTCGGCGACGCGCTTGCCACCCTGCTCGAATATGCCGGGCACAAGGTCATCCGCGAATATTATATCAACGACGCAGGCGGCCAGGTCGACGTCCTCGCCCGCTCAGCCCATGTCCGCTACCGCGAGGCGCTGGGCGAGGATGTCGGCGCGATCCCGGAAGGCCTCTATCCCGGGGACTATCTGGTCCCCGTCGGCCAGGCGCTGGCCGCCGAATATGGCGACAAGTTCGTAGGCGCACCCGAAAGCGAATGGCTCGTCGCCTTCCGCACCAAAGCCGTCGCCGCAATGATGGAGATGATCCGCAGCGACCTTGCCCTGCTCGGCATCCACCACGATATCTTCGCGTCCGAAGCCGAACTACAGGCCGCCGGAAAGCCCGAAGCCGCCGAGAAATGGCTGCGTGAGCATGATCTCGTCTATGACGGCGTCCTCGAAGCGCCCAAGGGCGAAACGCCCGAAGATTGGGAGCCGGTCGAACTTCCCTTGTTCCGCTCCACCAAATTCGGCGACGATCAGGACCGCCCGATCAAGAAGTCGAACGGCGCCTGGACCTATTTCGGCGCCGACATGGCCTATCATTTCCAGAAGGCGCAGACCGCTGACCAGCTGATCGACATCTGGGGCGCCGACCATGCCGGTACGGTGAAGCGCATCCAGGCCGCCGTGGCCGCGCTGACCGAGGGCAAGGCGCGCTTCGACGTCAAGCTCATCCAGATGGTCCGCCTGCTGCGCGAAGGCGAGCCGGTGAAGATGTCCAAGCGCGCGGGCAATTTCGTGACGCTGGCCGATGTGGTGCGCGAAGTGGGCAAGGACGTCGTCCGCTTCACCATGCTGACGCGCAAGGCCGATGCCCAGATGGACTTCGACTTCGCTAAGGTGGTGGAAGCATCGAAAGACAACCCGGTTTTCTACGTCCAATATGCCCACGCCCGCATTTCCTCGCTCGGCCGCCGGGCGGAGGAGGCACAAATCGCACTTCCTGCGCCCGACCTGTCCCGCCTTGGGACTGAAGAACTTAACCTTGTTAAGTTGGCGGCGCAGTTCCCACGGGTGGTCGAAGGGGCTGCATCGGCCCGCGAGCCGCATAGAATCGCTTTTTATCTCAACGACTTGGCTTCAGAATTCCACAGCTGGTGGAATTTGGGGAACGACAATCCGCGCGCCCGCGTCATCCTGACGGACGATCCGGACGTAACTTCTGCGCGCCTTTTCTTAAGCCGTGGAATCGGGCAAATCATCCGTAATGGCCTTGCCCTGATGGGCGTGGCCGCGTTGACGGAAATGCAATAGCCAGGCGGAGGCACGGATAAATGGGCGACTTTGCGAGGGGGCGGCTCGATCTCGACGATGACGAGCGTCTGCCCTGGCTGGAGCCTGGTATCGAGGATGAGGAGGATGAGGGCCTGTCCCCCGTCCGCCTGCTCGGCTTCATCCTGATTGCGCTTGTCCTGTTCGGCGGCGTGATTGCTGGCGTCTGGCTGCTGAAGAATCGGTCGACCGACGGCGGCGAAGGCAAGCTGATCGCCGCACCTGCTGGCGATTACAAGGTTCCCGCGCGCGAGGCCGATGCCAGGAAGTTCGAGGGTGAGGGCGATGCGAGCTTCGCCGCCAGCGAAGGCGTCGCACGCGACGGCCGCATCGATCCCAGCCGGGTGCCCGAAGCGCCCGTGACCACCACCACGCCCGCAAAAACGCGTCAGGCCGTGCCCGGCAAGCCGTCGCAGAGCGTGACCGCGCGTGTGGCTGACGAAACTAACGTCCGGCCCGCTGCAACCCAGCCCGTCCGCAAGGGCGGCGCGGTGATCCAGCTCGGCGCCTATGGCAGCCAGTCCGGCGCGCGCGACGCCTGGGCGCGCCTCTCCAAACGCTTCGCCTATCTCGCTCCGCTCACCATGTCGGTAGAGCCCACCGAAGTCGGTGGCAGCACCCTCTACCGCCTGCGCGCGACGGCGGGGGCTCAAGCGAACACCCTCTGCGGCAAGCTCAAGGTTGCTGGTGAGAGTTGCATCGTGGTGAACTAAGCTGCCCCTAACTCCCTCTCCCCTTCAGGGGAGAGGGCTGGGGAGAGGGGAACAACGGTGCGAGATCGAAAATCGCTAGGTTTTGCAAAGCAGCTGCGATCTACCCTAACCCCTGCCGAAGCTCGCCTCTGGTATCACCTGCGCGCGAAGCGCTTCTCCGGGGCCAAGTTCCGCCGCCAGACCGTGATCGGCCCGTTCATAGCCGATTTCACCTGTCGAGCCTCGATGCTCATAATAGAGATTGACGGCGACACCCATGGCTCGACCGTCGAATATGACGCGGAACGCACCCTCTATCTCAAACAACAAGGCTGGAGCGTCATCCGCTTCACCAACGCCGATGTTATACACAACCTTGAAGCCGTCCTATCCACGATAGCGCAGCGCTTTCCCCTCTCCCCAACCCTCTCCCCTGAAGGGGAGAGGGAGTAATCCGCGCCTCGTACCCCCAACAACCCCTTCGACACGACGCTCCTTCGCCGCTACCATCCTGCCTCATGAAACCGGTAATCTTCGGCCTCTCTGGCGAGACGCTCACTGCTGACGAACGCGCCTTCTTCGCCGATGCCCAGCCTGCGGGCTATATCCTCTTCCGTCGCAACATCGCCGACCGCGCCCAATTACGCACGCTGACGGACGACCTGCGCGCCCTCCATGGCCGCGACGACCTGCTGATCATGATCGATCAGGAAGGGGGCCGCGTCGCCCGCATGCAGGCGCCCGTCTGGCCCAGCTTCCCGCCCGGCGCCGTGTTCGATCGCCTATATGACATCGCCCCCTCCAGCGCGATCGCCGCCGCCCGCGCCAATGCGCATGCCATCGCGGTGACGCTGGCCGAAGCAGGCATTACCGTCGACGCTCTCCCCCTGCTCGACGTGCGGCAGGACGGGGCCAGCGACATCATGGGCGACCGCACCTTGGGCGCGGAGCCGATGCGGGTCGCGGCGCTTGGCCGCGCCACTCTCGAAGGATTGGCTAAGGGCGGGGTCGTCGGCATCGTCAAGCATATGCCGGGCCATGGCCGCGCGATGGTGGACAGCCATCATGAGCTGCCCATCGTAACCGCGAGCGAAGAAGAACTCGCCATCGACCTCGCGCCCTTCCAGGCGTTGAAGGATGCGCCGATCGGCATGACTGCCCACGTCATCTATACCAATTGGGACCCGGACCTGCCCGCCAGCCTTTCCGCCTCGGTGATCGAAACGATCATTCGCCAGCGGATCGGCTTTGACGGCCTTCTCATGTCGGACGACCTCGACATGAAGGCGCTGAACGGCAGCATCCCGGAACTTGCGGCGGGCGTCGTCGCGGCTGGGTGTGACCTGGCGCTCAACTGCTGGGCGCGGATGGACGACATGATCGGCATCGCCAATAGTCTTCCCGATATCAGCACGCAGTCAAAAGCCCGGCTGGACCGCGCCATGGCGTCGGCGAAACTCGATCAGGACAGCCTGCCCCTTGAACAACTGCTTGCCACCCGCGACAGCCTGCTCTCCGTGGTGGCTGCGTGAAGGCGAACGCCATCTGCCACCTTCCGGCGGAGCCGCTTCAATGTTCGCGCAGAGCCCGCCGAGGACGCAGAGATGCAGCATCGCGCTTTCTCTGCGCCTTCTGCGGGCTCTGCGCACATAAATTTTCACGCGGAGGCGTGGAGACGCGGAGGGGCGGTGTCACCGGCGAAGCCGCTAATCCCGCTACCTTCACTCTCACTTTCCAGGCAACTTTCAGAGCGCTGCGCTCGCCCCAAACCCTCCGCGTCTCCGCGCCTCCACGTGAGAAATCGCTCTTCGCACGGCCTACACGCCAGAGAGCCGCCTGAACCATGGAAGACCTCTTCATCCCTCCACCGCAGCCACGCGAAGACATGTTGACCGTCAGCTTCGAAAGCTGGGAAGGACCGCTCGATCTTCTCCTCGCGCTGGCCCGCTCGCAGAAGGTCGACCTGCGCGAAATCTCCATCCTCGCGCTGGTCGAACAATATCTGGCTCATATTGAGGGCGCGCGGAAGCTGAAGCTGGAGCTGGCGGCCGATTATCTGGTGATGGCGGCGTGGCTCGCTTACCTCAAATCCTCGCTGCTGTTGCCCAAGCAAGCCCAGCCTGATCCCAACCCCGACGAACTGGCGCTGCGCCTGCAATTGCGGCTTCAGCGGTTGCAGGCCATGCGGGAAGCCGGTGCCCGCCTGATGGCGCGCGACCGCGTCGGCCGGGACGTGTTCGTCCGCCCCCGTCCGGAGGGACTACGCCTGGTGCGCAAGGCGAGATGGGCCGCCAGCCTTTACGATCTCCTGCAATGTTACGGGCAGGTACGCGCGCGGACGCAGCCTGTCGTTCACATGGTCGTCGCCCGGCCGGTGATGACCCTTGACGAAGCCATCCAGCGGGTCGGCGCGCTGGTCGGGTCGGCGATCGACTGGACGGTGCTGGAATCCTTCCTGCCCGATGGTCAGGATGGGCCGATGGCGAAGTCCGCGCTCGCCAGCAGCTTTGTCGCGGCGCTGGAACTGGCGCGGCAGGGGCGGCTGGAAATCCAGCAGGACGGCATTTTCGAGCCCATTTACTTGCGCGCCGCGCTGCCGGAACAGAATGGGGGACGTTTGTTGTAATGCAGGAACCGGACGATTTCATGCGCGCGGTGGAGGCCGCCCTGTTCGTTGCTGAACATCCGTTGACCACCGTCGAACTGCGGCAACATGTGGGGGATGCCGGGGACATCGCCGCCGTGCTTGCCGCGCTGTCGGATCATTATGCCGGGCGGGGCATCAATCTGGTCGAACGCGGCGGGCGCTGGCATTTTCAAACGGCGGCGGACCTTGCCCATATCCTGCGGCGGGAAAAGGATGAGACGCGCAAGCTGTCCCGCGCGGCGATGGAGACGCTCGCCATCATCGCCTATCATGAACCTGTCAGCCGCGCGGAGGTAGAGGCTATTCGCGGCGTGCAGGTGGCCAAGGGAACGCTGGACGTGCTGATGGAAGCGGGCTGGGTCCGGCCAGCGGGCAGGCGGGAAGTGCCCGGGCGCCCGCTAATCTATGCCACCACGCACGAATTTCTGTCACATTTCGGGCTTAGCAGCCGCCGGGATCTGCCGGGCATGGATGATCTGCGCGCTGCCGGATTGCTCGATCCGGTCGATCTTGCGCTGGAGGGCCTGGGGGCTCAATCCGTTCTGGAAAATGATGAGGAAGAAGCCTAGAAAGGGCTTTCTTCAGGAGAAAGTTAAAATGGGTTCCTTTTCGTTGATGCACTGGGTCATCGTTCTCCTGGTGGTCATGCTGCTGTTTGGTGGTGGCCGGATTTCCGGGCTGATGGGCGACGTTGCCAAGGGCATCAAGAGCTTCAAGAAGGGCATGGCCGACGATGATGACGACGCCGCGTCCGCCAAGCCCGCTACGCGGATCGAAGGACATCGTGTTCCTGAGCAGGACGCACCGACCGCCACGTCCGAAGAAAAGACCAAGGCCTGATTTTCATTTCACGCCCAAGCGGTAGGCGCGCATGTTCGATATCGGCTCGACCGAACTCCTGCTGATCGTGATCATTGCGGTGATCGTGATCGGTCCGAAGGATTTGCCGCGTGCCTTGTACAAGGTCGGGCAGGTCGTCGGCAAGGCGCGTGGAATGGCGCGCCATTTTCGCACAGGCATCGATGCCATGGTGCGGGAAGTCGAGATGGAGGAACTGGAAAAAAAGTGGGCTGACCAGAACCGGCGGATCATGCAGGAACATCCGGCCGCCGCTCCCGCGATGGAGCCGTTGCCGGAGTCCTCGGCCGATGGCGCGGCGCCTGCCACCACGCCTCCGCCGCCCTTTGTCGCCCAATCGGCACCCGCTGCTCCGGCCCCCGCCGCTGACGGCCCACCCTATATCGCGGCGCAGTCCGCTCCGGCCGGTAAGGGCGACGCGCAGGCATGAAGGACATTGACGATACCAAAGCGCCGCTGCTCGACCATCTGATCGAACTGCGTGGACGGCTGATGAAATGCGTGTGGGCGCTGCTGCTTACCGGTGTGGTCTGCTTTTACTTTTCGGACAAGCTGTTCGCCTTTCTGGTGCATCCGTTGAAGGAAGCTTTTGGCGATGGGGGCGGGCGGCTTGTCTATACCAAGCTGTACGAGGCCTTTTTCGTGCAGGTGAAGGTGGCGATCTTCGGCGCTTTCTGCCTGTCCTTCCCGATCATCGCGAACCAGCTCTGGGCCTTCATCGCGCCGGGCCTTTATGCCAAGGAAAAGAAGGCCTTATTGCCGTTTTTGGTGATGACGCCGGTCCTGTTCCTGATGGGCGCGAGCCTCGCTTATTATGTGGTGATGCCCACGGCTTTCCATTTTTTCCTGCAATTTCAAGGCGATAGTGGGGGTCTCGCGGTAGAGGCCCTCCCCAGTACTGACGCCTATCTTACGTTGGTCATGCAGTTCATTCTTGCATTCGGCATCAGTTTCCTGATGCCCGTCCTGCTGATGCTGCTCAACCGCGCTGGTTTCGTCACCCGCGCCCAACTAATCAGTCTGCGCCGCTACATGATCGTCGGCGCCTTCATCCTCGCCGCTGTACTGACGCCGCCCGACGTCGTGTCTCAGCTGATGCTCGCCATTCCGCTGCTGCTGCTTTACGAGATCACGATCGTCGCGATCTGGTTTACCGATCGCAAGCAGTCGCGTGAAGCAGCCACGGAAGAGAGCGCGGACGCTTCCACGAGCTAAAAAAAAGGCCCGCCATAGGCGGGCCGCAAGGGTGGGAGCCTTTTGCTGTTTACTTCGCGGCGTCTTCCACAGCCTCGCCAGCGCTCTGCACGTCTTTGCCTGCGCCTTCGACGGTGTTGCACGCAGCTACCATCAGCGAACCGGTAAGCAGCAGAGCGGCAAGGATCTTCTTGGTCATGGTCGTCTCCTGGTAAAAAACTCGAGCCGGACGCCGTCGCTATCCAGCGGCGAGGAGGAGAACCCACGGCCGCGAAATACGTTCCGCTTCCGGAAATATCTCTGGTTTTCAATGGAAAACCCCCGAAAAGTCTGAGCCCGGAACGCGTCGGGGGGGGAGATGCGTTCCGGGCTCATGTTTTTTGGATAGCAAGAGCGGGGGGCAAAAGATTTGCTATCCGGTATGCAGAACCATCCATCGCGATATTTGGTTCCGCTGTTTTTAAACTCAGCTATATTTTTTATTTTATAGCAAAATCAGTTATTTGGATAAGGCGTGGAAAATATCTCACGCTATTTCCTTCAGATGAGCGGTCGCCCGCTGTTTCTGTATTCGGGCCGGATGGTGGACGGCGGGAGCGTGTCTTGAGATGCCGGGGGCGGGGTGACGATAGGCGCTGTGACATCCGCGCCGACGGGTTCGGCATAGCGTTCAGCGATGCGTGGGCTGCTCGGCCAAGCGCGAAGAGAGGGGCCTGACTGCCATTCCCGGCCGGGATAGGGAATGCGAAACGCCGCCTCCGTACCGTGAAATCCGGGCATCTGATAGAAGATGTGCGCGCCGATCACGGCGACGGCGCGCTTCGACGCAGCCCATCCTGGCCGCACTGCCAGCGTGTGGTAGAAGGTCGCGAGCCCCACCGGGGCATAGACACGGCCCGCGAGCGCCTGTTCTGCTACGCGTCGGGCGCGCGTCCAGCTTTGCACATGGTTGGCCCGGCCCATGGACCCGTCGCAACTGAAAGTGAACTGGCAAAGGGAATCGGTGCGCTCCGACCCCTGATAGACGACGCCGCAGACGCTATGGGGCCAGAGCGGATTGCGAACGCGGTTGAGAACGACCTGAGCGACGGCGCGCTGGCCTTCCTCGGGTTCATTGCCAGCCTCATAATAGATGGCGGAAGTCAGGCAGTTTATTGCCCGGTAGCTGTCCAGCGGTGTTTGCCCGCGAAAGGCGGCGGCCGGAGCGGCATCGACCGTGTCGAGCTTCAGGACATGCTGGCTGTTGCCAGGTGAAGCGGGCCGATCCTGAAAGACGCCGTCGACGAAGAAGTAGGCGGAACCGGGGAAATTTTCGCCCGGCTTTTCCGCGACAGCATCGCGTGACGCCATGTCAGCCAGCATGTCGAGCGGGGCGGCAGTGATCAGGCGCGGCAAGGCAAGCGCGATCAGCGCCAGGGCAGCCAATGTGATATGCCATAATCGCGCGCGCGCCATGTCGAAGCCGTCTGCTTTCACAAATTCATCGCGACGGTGTGCCGCACGCCCCCTCTTTAGCGCAAAAGCCTTGCCACTTTCTTCCCGGCCGCTGCGATCATTGCGTGGCAATGAAAACGGCTCTTTGGGTGGATGAGCATTCCCTTGCTTGGCAAGCGTGCATCCGCTCCGCTATGCGGGGAATATGCTGGTTCAGAATGATAGCCTCGCCCTGATTGGCAACACGCCGCTGGTACGCCTTGCCGGTCCATCGGAAGAGACGGGCGGCGACATTTTCGCTAAGTGCGAATTCGCCAATCCCGGCGCGTCGGTGAAAGACCGTGCCGCGCTCTTCATCGTCAATGACGCCGAAGAAAAAGGGCTGCTGAAACCTGGCGGCACGATCGTGGAAGGGACGGCGGGCAATACCGGCATCGGCCTGGCGCTGGTCGCCAATGCGAAGGGCTACAAGACGATCATCGTCATGCCCGAGACCCAGAGCCGGGAGAAGATGGACACGCTGCGCGCACTGGGTGCCGAACTGGTGACAGTGCCTGCCGCAGCCTATTCCAACCCCGGTCATTTCGTCCACACGTCGCGCCGGATTGCCGAAGAGACGGAGAATGCGGTCTGGGCCAATCAGTTCGACAATATCGCGAATCGCAAGGCGCATATCGTCGGCACGGCCGAGGAAATCTGGCAGCAGCTGGACGGGCAGATTGATGGCTTTACCTGCGCGGCGGGCACTGGCGGCACGATCGCGGGTGTCGGCCTGGGCCTCAAGGCGCATGACGAGAATATCACGATCGCGCTGACCGATCCCCATGGCGCTGCGCTTTATAATTATTATGCGCATGGCGAGTTGAAGGCCGAAGGGTCGTCAGTCGCGGAAGGGATCGGACAGGGTCGTATCACCGCGAATCTGGAAGGCGCGCCGATCGACACCCAGTTCCGCATCTCGGATGAGGAAGGGCTGCACTGGGTCGAACGATTGCTGGCGGAGGAGGGGCTTTGCCTTGGCCTGTCCTCCGGGATCAACGTCGCAGGCGCGGTGGCGCTGGCGAGGGAGCTGGGGCCAGGCAAGCGGATCGTCACCATCCTGTGCGACACGGGCTTCCGTTATCTGTCGACCCTCTACAATCGTGAGTGGCTGGAAGCGAAGGGCTTGACGGTCTTCCCCTGGCTCGCGCACAATCGCTGATCGCCGACAAGGGTCGCGGCGACAAGATAAAGAGCGCTTTGATGGCTGAACATCCCCGCCGACAGGAAGGGTTGCAGCGTGTCCAGATCGGCCTGACGGGGCTGGCGGGCGTGGTGCTCCTCGTAGGTTTGGCGAATATCGTGATCGAAAAGGCGCGGATCGATGATCCGGCGGTGCCGCCGCCGACCGTGCCCACTTTGGACGTCAATGCAGTCGCGCCCAAGGAGCCTTTGGCGGAGCTGGGCGTGCAGCCCGCGCCGGAACAACAGCCGATCGTTCCGGATCTTCAGCCCGACCCCAATCTACGCAAGCCGATGGATCGCGATCCACAGCCATCCGGCCGCTGAAAACCCGAACCGGGCCGCGCATTGCATAAGGCGGCGCTACGCACATTTGCAATGCTTTGGCTGGGGCCGACGCTGGTCCTGCTGGCTGGCTTGCCGCCATTGTTGCGGATGGGGCAGGTGGACGTGCGAAGCTGGATGTGGCGAGCGTCGAATCTTATTCTCTTCGCTCTTTTATTTACTCTCAGGCGCCGATCGCTTCGTGCCATCGGGGAGGGATATTCTGGGCAATGTTGGGAGGGGTCGCTTTGAGGCGGAGGCTGGGTTCGACTGAGCTGCATATGTCCGGTTCAAAACGCCGTCCGGTGGCCGAAACATGACTTAGAACCAGAACAAAACGGGATTTCCCAAAATCTCCCGACTTTTCCCTTTTCTTGTGGCCCCGTGCTTGGTATCTAATTCGCATAGGGGTTTGTCAGGCTTTGCTAGTCCTGCGCACCGGGCCGCAATGACGCGGGTTGGTGAGCGGCTGCCTGCGCCCTGCGAACAGAGGGGCAGCAGTCCGCACGTGCCGGAAATCATTCTCTTTACAGGCAACGCGTTCAGCGTAGCGGACGGCAAAGGCCGTTTCGTGCTGCCTTTGGAGATGCGTCGGCAGGTCAAGCTGTCCAGCGGCGGCGAAACGCGGCTTTATCTCTCCGTTCATGGCGACAACCCCTGCGCCACGGGCTTTGGAGAATCGCATCGCCGTTTCCTGTTCACCGAGGTCGAGGAGCTGGCTCGCGAAGCGCGCGCGCAGGGTCGCGACTATAATGCCGATCTGGAGCTGGAACGCCGACTCGGCACGATCGAGGAGGTGAATTTCGACGACGGCGGCCGTTTCGCCATGCATCCGGACATCAAGGATGAATATGGCATCACCGACGCTGTCTTCTTCTATGGCGTTGGCCGCTACATCCAGATCTGGAAGCCGGAAACGCTGGTCGATAGCAAGGATCGTCCGGAATTGATCCGCAACAAGGTGCGTCGCTGGCTGGACCAGCGGATGGCGGGGGACGGCAAGTGACCGCTCCTGCCGATCTGGATCGTCACATCCCGGTTCTGCTCAATGAAGTGCTTCATGCCCTCGCCATCAACCCCGGCGAGATTCATGTGGATGGCACGTTCGGCGCGGGCGGCTATTCCAGTGCGATGGCGGCGCAGGGCGCGAAGGTTTTTGCCTTCGACCGCGATCCCGATGCCATTCGGGAAGGCGAGGCGCTGGCGACGGAGAAGGGTATCACCCTTATCGCCGGGGAATTTTCCCGGATGGAGCAATTGCTGGCTGATCGGGGCATCAATTCCGTCGCAGGCGTGACGCTCGACATCGGCGTGTCCTCGATGCAGCTCGACCGGCCGGAGCGCGGCTTTTCCTTTCAGGCGGACGGCCCCCTCACCATGACGATGAGCCAGAGCGGGATGAGTGCCGCCGATTTCCTGAACAATGCCCCTGAGCAGGAGATTGCCGACGTCCTCTATCGCTATGGCGAGGAGCCGCGCTCGCGCCGGGTGGCCCGCGCGATCGTGGAGGCTCGCCCGTTGGAGCGCACCGGTCAGCTTGCCAGCGTCGTTCGTCGGGCACTGGGCCACAAGCCGCATGACAAGAAGGACCCGGCAACCCGCACCTTCCAGGCGATCCGCATCCATGTGAATCGCGAGCTGGAAGAATTGGAGCGTGGGCTGGAAGCCGCGGAAGCGATGCTGGAAGAGGGTGGTCGATTGGCCGTGGTGACTTTCCACAGCTTGGAAGATCGTATCGTCAAGCAGTTCTTGCGCCAGCGCAGCGGTGGTGAAGGCGCTGGATCGCGCCACCTGCCGGAACGCAAAGCGGCCGCCGAGCCTACCTTTCACAAACCAGCCAAAGCTATTCGCCCCGGCGAGGCAGAGCTGGCCCGCAACCCGCGTGCACGCTCCGCGACCCTGCGCAGCGCCGTTCGTACATCAGCCGCCATTCCTTCCCGGTCCAGTTCCAGGAGCGCCCGCCCATGATCGCGGTGAAGAGGTTGCAGAGCCTGATCTGGATACTGCTCGTCGCGCTGGGTGCGCTTGGCGCCTATCTGGTATCGCTGAAGGTCGCGACCGAGCGTAACGAACTGATGAAGGTGCAGGCGCAGATCGCGCGGGCGCGGGCGGACATTCGCTATCTGGAAACGGAATTCAGCGCGCGGGCCAGCATGCGGCAGCTGGAGCGGTGGAATCAGGATGATTTCATGTACGCGACGCCGACCGCCCAGCAATATCTGGGCGGTGAGCGGGCGCTGGCTAACCTCGACGGCATCCAGCCCAATGGCCCCGATTATATCGCGCCGCCTGTGATGGTGGCGATGGTCGAAAGCCCCGCCGACCTGCCATCTGCGCCGCAGGCCGCTCCGGCGAGTCCCGCAGCCACCCAGATCCGCAGCGATATCGCGGTCATCCGTGAAGCGCATGCGGCTGACAATGTCGAAAAGATTGTCAAACCCGCCGCCAAGACCGCTGCCGAAAAGGCGAAGGACGATGCCGACGTGTCGAAGCCCAATCCGGTGGCTCGCCGTGCGGAACGGATGGCGATGCTGGATGCCAAGCTGCTTGACGACAGCACCATCGGCGACATCAGCGCCAAGGCGGCGCGCGAACGCAAGAAAGGTGCGCGCTGATGGCGACGATCATCGTTCAGCCGGGCGGCGCCAGGGCAGGCAAGCAGCGGGTTGACCTGACGGCGGTCGCGCACAACCGACTGATGTTGCTGCTGATCCTGTTCATGGCAATCACGGCGGTGGTAATTCTGCGGCTCACCTGGGTGGGCATCTTCGCGCATGGCGCAAGCGGCGATGGCGCCGTTTCGGGCCTGCTTCCCGCCCGCGCCGACATTGTCGATCGCAATGGCGTGCCCCTTGCCCGCACGATGGATGCCTATTCGATTGCCGTGCGCCCGTCGAAGCTGATTGGTGAACCTGCCGAGCTTGCGCGCAAGCTGCACGAAATTTTTCCCGACGAGCCAGAAGCGGCCTTCTACAAGAAGCTGACGGGCAAGGGCTGGGCCTATCTGCGCCGCCGCGCGCTGCCCGAGGAAGTTGCGGCGGTGAATGCGCTGGGCGAGATCGGCATCGAATTTCCCCGTGAGAAGGAACGCCTGTATCCGCAGCGCAGCCTGGCGGCGCATGTGCTTGGCTTTGCGCCCAATGCCGACGGGCAGGGCGGCATGGGGGTCGAGGCGGCGTTTAATGACCGGCTGACCGATCCGGCGCTGCGTGGTCAGCCTTTTGCCATTTCGATCGACAGCCGGGTGCAGGGCGCCCTTGAAAGCGAGCTTTACGCGCAGATGGTCGCGCAAAATGCCAAGGGCGCAGGCGGCATCATCATGGACGCGAACACCGGCGAAGTGATCGCGATGGCGTCGATCCCCGTGTTCGATCCCAACAAGCTTCAGAATTACGCGGGCAAGAAATGCAGTGAATCGCCCCTCTGCAACCATATGGTTCAGGCGCGCTACGAACTGGGTTCGACCTTCAAACCGCTGTCGATCGCCGAGGCGATGAATCGTGGCGTCGTTACTTCGATGGCGAAGCGCTACGACGCGACCGCACCGCTCGCGGTGGCCGGGTTCAAGATCAAGGACGATCACGCGCTCGGCCGCTGGCTCAATGTGCCCGAAATTTTGGTGCACAGCTCCAACATTGGCACGGCGCGGATCGCCGATGAAATGGGCGCCGCGCCGATGCAGCAGATGTTCCGCAACCTGCAATTCGACCAGCGCGCGCCCATTGAGCTGAAAGAACGCGCCAAGAGCATCTGGCCTTATAATTGGGGCCGCATAACGACGATGACAGTTTCCTATGGTCATGGCATCGCCGTGACGCCGCTGCACCTCGCCACTGCCTATGCGGCATTGGTGAATGGCGGCATCTGGCGGCCTGCCACCTTGCGCAAGCTGCACGCGAATGAAGTGCCCGAAGGCCACCGCGTCTTTTCCGCCGCCACCAGCGCGCGGATGCGGCAGCTGTTGCGGATGATCGTCGCCGCAGGTACAGGTCGCAGCGCCGACGCCAAGGGATTCCGGGTGGGCGGCAAGACGGGTTCCGCGGAGAAGCCTGAAGAAGGCCGGTACAATAAGAGTTCACTGGTGACGACTTTCGCGTCCGCATTTCCGATGGATAATCCCCGCTACGTCGTGCTGACGATGATGGACGAGCCCAAGGGCAACGCGCAGACTTTCGGTCTGCGCACGGCTGCCTGGACCGCCGCGCCGGTGGTCAAGCGCGTGATCGAACGCACTGCGCCGATGTTGGGCGTGCTGCCTGACGAGCGGCGGGACGTCGATATTTCCGACCTCATGCCCCTGCTTGGGCAAGATAAGGACAAGGATTGAGATGCGCCTCGGGTCGCTTATCGAGGGGCTGGATGTGAAGCTCGACACCGGGACGACGCTGGACGCTTCGGTGTCGGGCTTCGCGATCGATAACCGGAAGGTTGCGCCAGGCACGGTCTTTGGCGCCTTCCAGGGACTGCGGGTGAATGGCGAGGATTTTATTGCCGACGCCGTGCGCGCGGGCGCTGTTGCGGTCGTCGCGCGGCCGGAGGCGAAGGTGGAGGGGGCGGTCCATATCGCCCATGACAATCCCCGCCGCTTTTTCGCTTTGCTTGCCGCTCGCTATTTCGCGCCGTTCCCCGAAGTGACCGTTGCCGTCACTGGCACCAACGGAAAGACGTCGACCGTGGAACTGGCCCGCCAGCTTTGGCGGATGCTTGGGCATCATTCCGCTTCGATCGGCACGCTCGGCGTCACCACCTCAGTCGATCAGGTATCGACGGGCCTGACGACGCCGGACATCGTTACGTTTCTGTCCAACATGTCGGGCCTGAAGCGCGAGGGCATTACTCACGCAGCCTTCGAAGCGTCGAGCCATGGCCTTGCGCAATATCGGACGGAAGGACTGCCGGTGTCGGCCGCCGCCTTCACCAACCTGTCGCGCGACCATCTCGATTATCATGGCGATATGGACAGCTATTTCGACGCCAAGATGCGGCTGTTCGACGAAGTTGTCGCATCCGATGGAACGGCGGTCGTCTGGGCCGATGACGCATGGTCCGACAAGGTCATCCAGCGAGCTACGAAGCGGGGGCTTCGTGTGCTGAGCGTCGGGGTGCAGGGGCAGGCATTACGTCTTGCCAACCGCACCCCGACCCAGTTGGGCCAGACGCTGGAAGTCGAGGCTGGGGGCCAGCTCTACAAGGTCAATTTGCCGTTGATCGGGGCATATCAGGCGGCGAACGCATTGACCGCCGCCGGGCTCGTCATTGCAGGCGGCGAGGATGTGGCGAAGGTTTTGGAGCTGTTGAGCCGGGTTCTGCCCGTGCGCGGTCGTCTGGAACGCGCGGTGATCACCAAGGCGGGCGCGCCAGTCTATGTCGATTATGCGCATACGCCCGATGGATTGCGCGCCGCAATCGAAGCGTTGCGGCCCCATACGCGCGGCAAGCTGATTGCGCTGTTCGGCGCTGGTGGCGATCGCGATGCTGGCAAGCGCCCGCAGATGGGCAAAGTTGCCGCAGAGTTGGCCGATCATGTCATCGTCACGGACGATAATCCCCGATCAGAGGACCCGTCCGCCATACGCGCCGCCGTCATGGCGGGGGCGTCGGGCGCGGAGGAAATCGGTGGTCGCCGCGCCGCCATCGCCGCCGCCATTGCGCGGGCCGGTGGGGATGATATCGTGCTGCTCGCGGGCAAGGGGCATGAACAGGGGCAGATCATCGGTGATCGGGTGTTGCCGTTCGACGATGTCACTGTTGCCCGGGAGTGCGCTGGGTGAGCGAGCTTTGGACCTCTGACGAGATAGCGCAGGCCACGGGGGGCGTCGCTTCGGCGCCCTTCGCCGTTTCGGGCGTTGCCTTCGATAGCCGTGAAGTGACGAATGGTGACCTGTTCGTCGCGATGAAGGGCGAGACGACGGACGGGCATCATTTCATCGACAAAGCTTTCGGTCAGGGCGCCGCTGGCGCGATCGTCAGCGAGCCTGTCGAGCAACCTCATATATTGGTCCCCGACAGTGCCGCTGCGCTGGAAGCGCTGGGCCGTGCTTCCCGCGCGCGCATGCAGGGCAAGGTGGTCGGAGTCACGGGATCAGTCGGCAAGACGGGCACCAAGGAAGCCTTGTTTCAGGCGCTGGACCGCATCTACCCAGGTCAGGTGCATCGGTCGGTCAAAAGCTACAATAATCATGTCGGCGTGCCGCTCAGCCTGTCGCGCATGCCCCGTGCGTCGGCCTTTGGCGTGTTCGAAATGGGCATGAATCATGCCGGTGAACTGGCGCAGCTAACGCGGCAGGTGCGACCGCATGTCGCCATCGTGACCGCTATCGCCCCGGCGCACATCGAATTTTTCGGCACCGAAGAGAAGATCGCGCAGGCCAAGGCGGAGATATTCGAAGGGCTTGAGCCCGACGGCACCGCGGTCATTCCCTATGACAGCCCCCATGTCGCGCCGCTCTACGCCAAGGCGGAGCAGCACGCCTCCCGTATCCTGACCTTTGGTTTCGACGAACAGGCCGATGTGCGCGCGCGTGACATGGTTTCGGCGGCGAATGGGGGGACATTGGTCACGGCCACGCTGCCCAGCGCCGAACTCTGCTTCACCGTGGGCGCACCCGGCGAACATTGGGTGTCGAACGCGCTGGCCGTGCTCGCCGCGGTAGAGGCGTTGGGCGGCGATCTGGCGGCGGCAGGCCTTGCGCTTGCCGAGATGCCTGGCCTGCCGGGCCGTGGCGAGCGGCGGTCTGTCGCGGTCACGGGCGGCGAAGCGCTGCTGATCGATGAAAGCTATAATGCCAATCCGTTGAGCATGGCCGCCACGCTCAAGCAATTGGGCAAGGAAGATGCGAGGCGCCGCATCGCCGTGCTGGGCGGCATGCGGGAATTGGGCGATCGGAGCCACGAACTCCATGCCGGGCTCGCCGAGCCGCTTGCCGCCGGTCAGGTCGACTACGCCATTCTGGTAGGCGATGAAATGAAACCGCTGGCCGAGGCGCTGCATGGCCAGCAATTGGCCTTTGATCATGTGCCGGATACGGCGGCCGCCACCAATCTCATTCGGACGGAAATGCGCGCTGGCGACGCCATATTGGTCAAGGGCTCGAACGGCATCGGCCTGTCGCGCCTGGTTGCCGCGCTTGGGGAACATAAGAACTGATGCTCTATTGGCTCGCCCAGACCATGGATTTCGCGGGGGTTTTCAACCTCATCCGCTATCTGAGCTTCCGCGCGGGCGCGACCATCGCGACGGCCTTCATCATTGGCCTTGTGCTGGGTCCGCGCTTCATCGGCTGGCTGCGGGTGCGGCAGGGCAAGGGTCAGCCGATCCGTGACGATGGTCCGCAAACCCATCTGGCAAAGCGCGGCACGCCGACCATGGGGGGGCTGATGATCCTCACCTCCATGATCACATCGGTCCTTCTGTGGATGGACCTATCGTCCATCTACGTCTGGGCATGCCTGTTCGTGACGCTGGGTTTTGGTGCGATCGGTTTCCTGGACGATTATGACAAGGTGACGAAGGCCAGCCACAAGGGGCTGTCGGGCAAGATGCGCCTGGCGTTCGAGTTCCTGATTGCGGGCATAGCGGCCTGGCTGATCGTCAATCAGCACGGAAATACGGCGCTTTATCTGCCCTTCTACAATGGCCCGGCCATCGAGCTTGGTCCCTTCTACTTCCTTTTCGCCGCCTTCGTGATCGTGGCGTTCGGCAACGCTGTGAACCTGACCGATGGCCTCGACGGCCTTGCGACCATGCCGGTGATCATTGCCTGCATGGCGTTCATGGCGATCGTCTATCTGGTCGGTCGCGCAGACTTTGCGGCCTATCTTGGCATTCCGCATGTGCCGGGCGCGGGCAATCTCACCATATTGTGCGGCGCGATCATTGGCGCGGGCCTTGCTTTCCTCTGGTTCAACGCCCCTCCCGCCGCTGTCTTCATGGGCGATACCGGCAGCTTGGCGCTAGGCGGCACGATCGGCGTCATCGCGGTGACCGCGCATCATGAAATCGTGCTGGGCGTGATTGGCGGGCTGTTCGTGGTCGAGGCGATGAGCGTCATCATCCAAGTGTTCTTCTACAAGCGGACGGGCAAACGTGTGTTCAAGATGGCGCCGATCCACCATCATTTCGAGCAGTTGGGCTGGGCCGAGCCCACCGTCGTGATCCGCTTCTGGATCATCTCTTTCGTGCTGGCCCTTGCCGGTCTCGCCACGCTGAAGCTGCGGTGAGCGGGATGACCCTTACCTCCTCCGCCTTCGCTGGCAAAACCTATGCGGTGCTTGGCCTGGCCCGGTCTGGACTGGCGACTGTAGAGGCACTTGTGGCCAGCGGTGCCCGCGTTGTCGCCTGGGACAATCGGGACGAAGCGCGCGCGGCCGTCGCGGACAAGGCCGAACTGGCCGACCCGCTGGAGATCGACCTCGCGGGCTTTGACGGCGTCGTCGTGTCCCCCGGCGTGCCGCTCAACAAGCATCCAATCGCCATGCATGCCAAGCTCGCAGGCGTGCCCGTCATCGGCGACATCGAACTTTTCGCGCTCGCTCGGCCGACGCTGCCCGCGCATCGCGTGGTTGGCATTACCGGCACCAACGGCAAGTCGACCACGACCGCGCTCGTTCACCACATCATAGAAACGGCGGGTATCCCGACCCGCATGGGCGGTAATATCGGCCTGCCGATTTTAGGGCAGGAGCCGCTGCCGGAGGGCGGCATCTATGTCTTGGAACTGTCGAGTTATCAGATCGACCTGACGCAGAGCCTGGACTGCGACGTTGCCGTGCTGCTCAATATCACCCCGGATCATCTCGATCGCTATAATGGCTTTGAAGGCTATGTCGCGTCGAAGGCTCGGCTGTTCTCCATGCAGTCAGCTGATCATGTCGCGGTGATCGCGACGGAGGATGAGCCGAGCCGGTCCATCGCCGCCCAGACGGGCGCTCGCCGGGTAGAGGTGAAGGCCGGGGATATCGATCCCGCCGCGCAGGCGAAATGGCTGTCGCTTCAAGGGCCGCACAATGCACAGAATGCAGCGGTTGCCTTGGCCGTGGCGCGCGCGCTGGGCATCGATGAAGCGATGATCGAGGCCGGTCTGGCCAGCTATGCCAGCCTGCCGCACCGGATGCAGCGCGTGAAGGAGCTGAACGGCGTTCTTTACGTCAACGACAGCAAGGCGACCAATCCTGCCTCCACCGCGCCCGCGTTGGCGGCCTATCCCCCGGTCGGCGGGCGTCCGCGCCTGCACTGGATAGTCGGGGGTCTGGCGAAAACGGATAATCTGGACGAATGCGCGCCATGGTTCGGCAATGTCGCGGCCGCTTACACGATCGGCGAAGCGGGTCATATGTTCGCCGACCTGCTCAAAGATCATATGGCGGTGGATGACAGCGAGATGCTATCGGCCGCCGTTCGCCGCGCGGCGCGTGTAGCGCAGCCGGGCGACGTGGTGCTGCTTTCGCCAGCCTGTGCCAGTTTCGACCAATTCCGGGATTTCGAGGCGAGAGGCGATGCCTTCGTCGCCGCGGTCACGGCGCTGGAAGAAGGGGGCTTGGACGGTTAAGGGCGGCGCAGGGGCGAAGAAGGGGCGATTACAATGTTCAGGGCAGCCGAACTGGTGAAGGGGTTCAAGAACCGCACCGTTCCGCGCGAACGCACGGCCCTGGCCATCTGGTTCTGGGAGATTGATCGCGTTCTCCTCTCGCTGATCGTCGCGCTGATGGCGATCGGGCTGGTCGCGGTCGCGGCCGCTTCGCCCGTGGCGGCGATCGACCGTTCGACCAGCAGCGTATCCGTCACGCCGCTCATCTATTTCTATCGCCAGCTTATGTGGGTCTTCATCGGCCTGCCGATCATGCTGGTCATATCGATGTTGCCCCGTCAGCAGGCTCGGCGGCTCGCCATGTTCATGACGGCCTTCTTCATCGTGATGTTGCTGTGCGTGCCGGTCCTGGGATCGACCGTCAACGGCGCGCGGCGCTGGATCGACCTGCCCGGCTTCCGTTTTCAGCCATCGGAATTCCTGAAGCCTGTCTACGTGGTCACGATGGCCTGGTTGCTTTCACTGCGGGGCAAGGACATGTCCCTGCCGGTCATTCCGCTGACCGGCGTGTTGACGCTGTTGATCGCGGCGATCCTTATGAAGCAGCCGGACTTCGGCCAGACGGTCATATTCCTTGCCTGCTGGGGATGCCTGTTGCTGCTGTCCGGCGTGTCGATGCGGTTCATCGGCATGATGGGCGGCGTGGCGCTGGCTGGCCTGATCGCCATGTACATGTTCTACGAAAATGGCCGTCAGCGCATCAATGACTTCCTTGGCATCGGCGTCGCGCAGGACACGGGGCCGGACCAGACGGAACTGGCGTTCCGTACGATCACCCATGGCGGATTCACGGGAGTGGGGCCGGGGGGCGGCCAGGAGAAATTCCGCCTGCCCGAAGCGCATACAGACTATATCTTTTCCGTGATCGGTGAAGAGTTCGGACTGCTCGCCTGTATCGGCATCGCCTGCGTCTATCTGGCGATCGTTGTCCGCGTGCTGCTGCGCATGCTGGACGAGGATGATAATTTCACGATCCTGGCCGCAGCGGGCCTTACCACGCAGTTCGGGTTGCAGGCGATCATCAACATGGGAGTGAATGCCCAGATATTTCCTTCGAAGGGCATGACGCTGCCCTTTATCAGCTATGGCGGCTCCTCTATGCTGGCCCTTTGTATCGGGGTCGGCCTGCTGCTTGCGTTCACACGGCGCAATCCCTTCATGGGGCGGCATACCGTCGTCAAATGGAGTGGTCGATGAGCATTTCCCGTCACTTCGTCCTCGCCGCGGGTGGGACGGGCGGTCACATGATTCCGGCGCATGCGGTCGCGGAAGAGTTGATGGCGCGCGGTCATCATGTCGCTTTGGTCACGGACGAGCGCGGGGCGAAAATCCCGGGGATCTTCGATCGTGCGCAGGTTCATGTTCTGCCCGCCGGGCGCATGACCAAAAACCCGAAAAGCTGGCTGGGCGCGCTTAAGGCCATTCTCGCAGGCCGCGCCATGGCCCGCCGCTTGAACGAGACCTTCCGCCCCACTGCCGTCGTCGGCTTTGGCGGCTATCCCGCAATGCCCGCGCTGTTGGGTGCACTGGCCGATGGCATCCCGACCGCCATACACGAACAGAATGCCGTGCTGGGCCGCGTGAACCGCTTCCTCGCCCGCCGCGTCGATGCGATCGCTACGGCTTACCCGAAGGTGGAGCGCCTGCGCGACAAATATGCGGGCAAGGTCCACTTGGTCGGCAATCCGGTTCGCGAGGAAGTAAAGGCGCTGCGGGACGAGGAATTCCCGGCGCTGACGGACGAGAGCGTATTCCGCGTGCTCGTGATCGGCGGCAGCCAGGGCGCCAGCATCCTCTCTTCTGTCGTGCCGGATGGCCTTGGCATGTTGCCGCTCAGCCTGCGCCGCCGTTTGCAGGTGACGCAGCAATGCCGCGCCGAAGATATCGAGCGGGTGCGGCGCTTCTATGCCGACCTTGAGATTCCGGCGGATTTGGCAACCTATTTCAACGATGTGCCGGAAAAACTGAGCTGGTCGCATCTGGTGATCGCGCGGGCTGGCGCATCGACGCTGGCGGAACTCACTTGCGCGGGCCGTCCCGCCATCCTCGTCCCGCTGCCGAGCGCGATGGATGATCACCAAACAGTGAACGCGCGCGAGATGACCGAGGCTGGCGGCGCGCGGACGATCCCCCAGTCCCGCTTCACCGCCGTGGAACTCGCCAAGCAGATGCAGAAGATGGCGATGGAGCCCGGCGCCCTTCAGAACGCTGCCAAGCGCGCCCGTGCCTGTGGCCGTCCCAATGCGGCGCGTGACATGGCCGACCTGCTGGAAAGTATCGGTCCCGCGCCGATCATGAACGATCCTTTGAAGGTCGGCCCGATCCCGACCAGCCTGAATTTGCAGGGCGTCCCTGCATGATGAGTACCCACCTCTCCCCGTTCGGGCTGAGCCTGTCGAAGCCCTTTTCTTCCTTGAAGGAAGAAGTGAAGCCCTTCGACAAGCTCAGGGCGAACGGATGTTTGTACAAGGAATCCCGCGCATGAAGGGTGTCGGCACCGACATCGGCACGATCCATTTCATCGGCATTGGCGGCATCGGCATGTCCGGTATCGCTGAGGTGATGCACAATTTGGGTTACAAGGTTCAGGGTTCCGACGTGGCCGAAGGCTATGTCGTCGAAGGGCTGCGCAAAAAGGGCATCGACGTGATGATCGGGCATAAAGCCGAAAATCTGGGCGACGCCGCCGTTGTCGTGACCTCCACCGCGATCAAGAAGGGCAATCCGGAAGTCGATCTGGCGCTGGAAAAGCGGGTGCCCGTCATTCGCCGCGCGGAAATGCTGGCCGAACTGATGCGCCTGAAATCCACCGTCGCGGTCGCGGGCACCCATGGCAAGACCACAACCACCTCGATGGTCGCGGCCTTGCTGGACGCAGGCGGAGTTGATCCGACCGTCATCAACGGCGGCATCATCAACAGCTACGGCTCCAACGCCCGCCTCGGCAAAAGCGACTGGATGGTTGTCGAGGCCGACGAGAGCGACGGCAGCTTCCTGCGCCTTGACGGGACGCTGGCGGTCGTCACCAACATCGATCCCGAGCATCTCGATCATTATGGCAGCTTCGAGAAGGTGAAGGACGCCTTCGTCGAGTTCGTCGAAAATGTGCCCTTCTACGGCGCGGCGATGCTCTGCCTCGATCATCCCGAAGTGCAGGCGATCCTGCCGCGCGTGCAGGACCGGCGCATCGTCACCTATGGTTTCTCGGCGCAGGCCGACATTCGGGGCGAGAATGTGCAGCCGATCCCCGGTGGCAACCGCTTCGATGTGCAGATTCGGGAGCGCGACGGTTCGCTCCGCCGGATCGAGGGCATCGAAATGCCGATGCCCGGCCGTCATAATGTGCTGAACGCCATGGCGGCGATCGGCGTGGCCCTGCAAATGGGCATCGATGACGCGACGATCCAGACGGGTTTCGCAAAGTTCGGCGGGGTGAAGCGTCGTTTCACCAAAGTCGGAGAGATTCCAGCGGGGCGGGGGATCGCGACCGTCATCGACGATTATGGCCACCACCCGGTCGAGATAAAGGCCGTGCTCGCCGCTGCGCGCGAGGGTGCGAAAGGCCGCGTCATAGCTGTCGTCCAGCCGCATCGTTTCACGCGCTTGCGTGACCTGATGGATGAATTTCAGCAGGCGTTCAACGATGCCGACATCGTCTATGCGGCCCCAGTCTATCCAGCGGGCGAGCAGCCGATCGAAGGTGTCGATAGTGCTGAGCTTGTCGCGGGCCTGAAGCGTCGGGGGCATCGCCACGCCGCTACGGTCGAGGGCGCGGACGATCTGGCCCGCGTGATCGCTGACGATCTTCAGGCTGACGACATGATCATCTGCCTTGGCGCGGGTGACATCACCAAGTGGGCGGCCGGTCTGGCCGCAGCCGTCGCCGCGAAAGAAGCCGCCTGATGAGCCTGCCTCAAACCTTGGCGCTGAGGGCATCGGGTTGACCACGACAGTGGCGCCCCTTCCTCAGGTTCGCGGGTCGCTGAAGGCTGACGCCCCGCTGGCTCCGCTCGTCTGGTTCAAGGCGGGTGGCGTGGCGCAGTGGCTGTTCGAGCCCAAGGATGCCGAGGATTTGGCTGACTTTCTTGCCCATCTGGACCCGGCGGTTCCGGTGATGGCGCTTGGTCTCGGCTCCAACCTGATCGTGCGTGATGGCGGCGTTCCGGGCGTCGTCGTGCGTCTGGGCAAGCCCTTCGCGAAAGTTGAGCAGATCGACGCGACCTCGCTCCGCTGTGGGGGAGGGGCGTCCGGCATCCTCGTATCCTCAACCGCGCGGGATGCGGGCATTGCGGGGCTTGAGTTCCTGCGCTCCATCCCCGGCACGGTGGGCGGTTTCGTGCGTATGAATGGCGGCGCCTATGGGCGCGAGACTTGCGACATTTTGGTCGAGTGCGACGTGGTGCTGCGCTCCGGCGAGCGGGTGACGCTGCCGCTCGACGCCTTGGGCTATACCTATCGGCACAGTAGCCTGCCCGAAGGCGCGGTGGTGGTCAGCGCCGTGTTCCGGGGTGTTCCGGGTGATCCTGCCGCTATTCAGGCCGAAATGGATCGCATCGCCGCAGCGCGCGAGGAAAGCCAGCCGCTCCGCAGCAAGACCGGCGGATCGACCTTCAAGAATCCGGACGGTCACAAGGCCTGGGCTCTGGTTGATGAGGCGGGCTGCCGGGGACTGCAATTGGGTGGCGCTCAGGTTTCGGAAAAGCATACCAACTTCCTCCTCAACCTTGGCGACGCCAGCAGCGCCGACATCGAGGCGCTGGGTGAGGAAGTCCGCCGCCGGGTGAAGGCAAAGAGCGGCGTCGAGCTTGAATGGGAAATTCAGCGGGTGGGAGTGAAGAAGTGACCCTCTCCTCCTTCCCGTCATCCCAGCGGAAGCTGGGATCTCCTTCCTCCTTCCCAGCTTTCGCTGAGATGACGAATATATTTGTTCTGGAGTTCTACAAATGACCCGTGGCCCCTGGCATGTCGCCGTCCTCATGGGAGGCTGGTCCGCCGAGCGCCCAGTGTCGCTGTCGAGCGGCGAGGGGGTCGCCAAAGCACTGGAATCGCGTGGGCATCAGGTCACGCGGATCGACATGGACCACAATGTCGCCGCCCGGCTCGCCGAAACCAAAGCAGATGTGGTTTTCAACGCGCTTCATGGCGTGCCGGGCGAGGATGGCACGGTACAGGGCATGATGGACCTGATGGGCCTTACCTATACTCATTCGGGTCTCGCCACCTCGGTCATCGCGATCGACAAGCAACTGACCAAGCAGGCACTGGTCCCTCAAGGCATCCCAATGCCCGGCGGTCACATCGTTGACAGCGCTAGCCTGTTCGAAGCCGATCCCCTGCCGCGTCCCTATGTGGTGAAGCCGGTCAACGAAGGCAGCTCCGTCGGCGTCGCCATCGTCACGCAGGACGGCAATTACGGGTCGCCCGTTGGCCGCGATGTGGAAGGTCCGTGGCAGCATTTCGATCAGCTCCTTGCCGAGCCCTATATCCGGGGCCGGGAACTGACCACCGCCGTCTTGGGCGATGAGGCTCTGTTGGTGACCGAACTGCGTCCCAAGAGTGGCTTCTATGATTTCGACGCCAAATATACCGACGGCATGACTGAACATGTCTGCCCGGCCGAAATTCCGGACGACATCGGCGAAGCGTGCAAGGCCATCGCCCTGCGCGCGCATCAGCTTCTGGGCTGCAAGGGCGCTTCGCGATCCGATTTCCGCTGGGACGATACGCAGGGGGTCGAGGGGCTCTACCTGCTGGAGGTGAACACCCAGCCCGGCATGACGCCGCTCAGCCTTGTGCCGGAGCAGGCGGCGAAACTGGGCATTGACTATGCCGAGCTGGTCGAGCGTATTGTCGAGGACGCGCTCAACCAGAAACAAGGCGCAAAGGGGGCAGGGCATGGCTGAAGCACGCATCCGGCGGGGAAGCACGGCGCGTCTGACGGGTGCGGGTGGACCTCGCGGCCGCAATGGATCGGGCCGGGGCAAGCCGGGCAAGCGTCGTTCCTGGTTCGGCCGCATGCTGCACGCGCTTCCGGTGAGCGAAGACACGCTGCAACGCATGGCGAGCTGGGCCATCGTGGGCATCGTCGTCGCCGCCGTCGGTGGCATCGCCATGCTGCTGGGCGTGCCAGCGATGGCCGGACAGAAGGCGGCGGAGGTCGCAGCCAATGCCGGTTTCGAGGTTCAGAAGGTCGAAGTGCGCGGCGTCGAGCGCATGGACGAACTGCCAGTCTATAATATCGCGCTGGGTCAGGTAGACCGCTCCATGCTGTCGCTCGACCTGCCCAAGGTGCGCGACGAAATGCTGAAGCTCGGTTGGGTCAAGGACGCGCGCATTTCGCGCCGCCTGCCGGACACGCTGGTGGTCGATATTGTGGAGCGCGATCCGGTCGCTGTGTGGCAGCATGATGGGCAGTTGCACTTGATCGACGTTCAGGGCGTGGTGCTTCAATCCGTGTCTACGGATGCGATGCCGGACTTGCCGCTGGTCGTCGGCCCGGATGCCAATCGCCAGACTGCGGGCCTCAACAAGCTCATGGAGAATGCGCCTGCGCTGAAGCCCATGCTGGCCGGTGCGACCTGGGTCGGGAACCGCCGGTGGGATTTGCGCTTTCAGTCCGGCGAAACGCTTTCGCTGCCTGAAGGAGACAGGGCCTCTGCAACCGCGCTCGTCAATTTCGCGCGCATGGACGGCGTCAACCGCCTATTGGGCCGCGGCATCGTGAAGTTCGACATGCGCGACCCGGATCGCTTCATCCTGCGCCTGCCGCAGAACCAGGTGAGCGATAAAGCCGAAGTCAATGCTCCCGCCGCGCCTCAGGGCGAGGAAGGCTGACGCGCATGGGCCAGCCCAAGGTCGATAAACTCGTCACCGCGATCGACATCGGATCGTGGAAGGTTTCCGCGCTTATTGCTGGCCGGACCGAAACGGGTGAATTGGCCATTTTGGGCACGGGCCAACGGGAAAGCCGTGGTGTACGGCGGGGCTTCATCGCCGACATGGAGCGCACCGAGTTGGCGGTACGCGAAACGGTCGAGCAGGCGGAACGCGTCGCGGGCACCAACATCGAGGACGTGTGGGTCAGCTTTTCGGGCGGTAGTCTGGTCAGCGACGTTGTGACGGTTGAGCGCGACATGGGCGGTTATCGCGTCGAGCAGCCCGACATCGACGATCTTCTCGCGACCGGTCAGCAGGGCATCGATCCCGATGGGCGGGTCGTCCTCCATGCCCAGCCAACCTGCTTCACCATCAATGGCAAGGTACCGGTGAAAAAGCCGCTCGGCATGCATGCGGACCTGTTGGGCGTCGATATCCACGTCGTGCTGGCGGATGGCGCGCCGCTCGCCAACCTCGACCTGTGCGTGCGCGGGGCCTATCTCAACGTCAATTCGATTGTCGCTTCGCCGATCGCGACAGGCCTTGCTTGCCTTTCCGAAGAGGAAAGGGACCTCGGCGTCGCGCTGGTGGAATTGGGCGCGGGCGTGACCAACGTCTCGCTCTACGCGGGCGGCATGCTGGTTGGCCTGCACAGCATCCCAATCGGCGCCTCGGACATCACCGACGACATCGCCTCAGCCTTCGGCATTCGCCGCAGCCAGGCTGAGCGCATCAAATGCTTTTACGGTTCGGCCATGCAGAACCGCCGCGACTTCCGCGAGATGATCGAGATCGCGGCGCCTCATGGCGACGTGGCCGTGCCGGGCCAAAGCGCAGGTCCCAATGCGGACGGCGGCAAGATCACACGGGCCGCGCTGGTCGCCGTCATCTGCGAACGGCTGAACCAGTTGATGACGGAAATCAACGCGGCGCTCGCGGGCATGGGTTTCAACACGCCGACCGGGCGTCAGGTCGTGCTGACCGGTGGCGGTGCGGAAATGAAGGGCATTGCCGACTATGCGCAGGGTGCGCTCGGCCGGGCCGTCCGCATCGGCAGGCCTCGGGGATTGGCCGCATTGCCCGAAGCACATAGCGGCCCTGCCTTCGCAACGCTGGCCGGTCTGGCGCTTTACGGCGCATCGAACCCGGTTGATCTTAGAACGATAGCGCCTGCGCCCCAGACCGTTCATCGTATCAATGCGCCGCTATGGTGGCAGCGGATGGTGCGGGCGATGAAGACAAACTATTGAATAAATCTAAAGCCAGACGAACTTTGCTAGTGAAATACGCTATTTTCTGTTGCATTAACTTTCGATGACAGTTTCGCTCATGTCGCCGAAGCTGGAGGGAGCTAGAATTTATGAGCATTGAGATCAGCCCACCGCATGTGGACGAGTTGAAGCCTCGCATCGCGGTGATCGGCGTAGGCGGCGCGGGCGGCAACGCCATCGCGAACATGATCGCCGCGTCGGTTGAGGGCGTGGATTTCATCGTCGCCAACACCGACGCGCAGGCGCTGAACGCCTCGCCCGCCGAGCGCCGTATTCAACTTGGCCCGCAGATCACCGAAGGTCTGGGCGCAGGTTCGCGTCCGGAAATCGGCAAAGCGGCGGCTGAGGAAACTATCGTCTCGGTCGAAGAAGCGCTGAACGGCGCGCATATGTGCTTTATCGCCGCTGGCATGGGCGGCGGCACCGGAACCGGCGCTGCGCCCGTCATCGCCAAGGCGGCGCGCGACAAGGGCATCCTGACCGTCGGCGTGGTGACCAAGCCCTTCACCTTCGAGGGCAATCGCCGCATGAAGTCGGCCGAGAGTGGCATCGAGGAACTGCAAAAGCATGTCGATACCCTCATCGTCATCCCGAACCAGAACCTGTTCCTGATCGCCAACCCCAACACCACCTTCAAAGAAGCCTTCCAGATGGCTGACGAGGTGTTGCAGCAGGGCGTTCGTGGCATCACCGACCTCATGGTCATGCCGGGCCTCATCAACCTCGACTTTGCCGACGTCCGTTCAGTGATGGGCGAGATGGGCAAGGCGATGATGGGTACGGGCGAAGCCGAGGGCGACGGCCGTGCGCTTCAGGCGGCGGAAAAGGCGATCGCCAACCCGCTGCTGGACGGCGTGTCGATGCGCGGCGCGAAGGGCGTTATCGTTTCCATCGTGGGTGGCGACGACATGCGCCTGATGGAAGTCGACGAAGCCGCCAATCATATCCGCGAACTGGTTGATCCGGATGCGAACATCATCTGGGGTTCGGCCTTCAATGACGGCCTCAACGGCAAGATCCGCGTTTCGGTTGTTGCCACGGGCATCGACAGCGAAGCGACTGGCGGCGCCGCGCCGCTGACCCAGCCGTTCAGCTTCGCCAGCCGCCCGGCTGTCGCCGTTCCTCCCGCAGCATCGCGTCCGGCCCCGCAGCCCGCTCCTGCTTCAGCGCCCGAAGCCGAGCCCGAAACGCTCGAACTCGATGTGCCTGCCGCGCCTGAACCTGCGCCGATCGCCGCGCCGGTCGAGGAGCGGGCCGCCGCAGCGCCCCGGCCTGCCCCGGCGGCTGCCTCCGCGCGTCCTGCTGCCGTGTTTTCGGATGAGGACCCGTCGCAGGATGAACTGCTGCTCGGCGCAGAGGAAGTCGAAGCACAGCCTGCACCGGCTCCCGCTCCCGCGCCTCAGGCTGCGCCGCGCGCCGCTTCTGGCGGAACCCTGTTCGAACGTATGGCCGGTCTCACGCGGGGTTCCGACAAGAATGCCGGACTGAGCGATGATGCCGGATCGACGCCCGACATTCCGCGCTTCCTCAACCGTCAAAGCAACCAGTAAGACGGCGGTCCATAGGCTGTTTTATGTTTTTAAGCGCGCCATCGACTGCATCGGGCGGTCGGGCGCGCTTTATCTTTCGGTAAATTTCCCATTCACGCATCGATCCGGTAAAGGGCTAGTGTGAAACGCTCAGCTTTATGGATCCTTGGCGGCCTGCTCCTGACAGGAACCGCCCAGGCACAGCCCGCCCAGATTCAGTCGATCAGGCCGTCAGGCGCTGAAAATCTCAGCCGGAATCTGTCTCGCCTCGCATCCAATCCCCGCGACGTCGATGCGTTGATCGGCGCGGGTGAGGCTGCGATCGAGATGGACGACATGCGCGCTGCGGCGGGCTTCTTCTCGCGTGCCGACGCGATCCAGCCGAATAATGGGCGCGTGAAGGCCGGTCTTGGCCGGGCCGCGCTCAAAGCGCAAAATCCCGCCGAAGCCTTGCGCTTGTTCGATCAGGCTACACGCCTTGGCTACGGCGAGGCGACGCTGTTGGCGGATCGTGGCCTTGCACGGGACATGACCGGCGATCAGGCCGGGGCGCAGCGGGATTATCAGGCCGCGCTCAAGCGTGCCCCTGACGATGCCGAACTAACCTATCGCTATGCCGCGTCGCTGGGGATTTCGGGTCAGGTCGATGCAGCTGAAAAGACGCTCCAGCCGCTGCTGTACAAAAGCGATCGCGCCGCATGGCGATACCGCGCGTTCATCCTTGCGATGAACAACAAGCAGGCCGAAGCACGAAAGATCGCCAGCCAGACCTTGCCCGCGCAACTTGCCGCAGCTTTGGCGCCCTATATGGAGAAGATGCCCTATCTCACCCCGGCGCAGAAAGCGGCGGCGGTGCATTTCGGTCACTTCCCGACCAATGTGGGGACGTCGCTGGCGGCTGCGACGCCCCGGCCTTCCGCGCCAGCGGTGGCCCCGGCTCCAGTTCAGGCAGCGCCCCCGGCCCCCGCGCAGCCCGCCATCCCGGCGGCGCGCGCACAACTGCCACAGCCAACCCGGCCTTCGATAGCGGTCAAGCCAACGCCCCCCGCGCCGTCCGCCCGCCCGGCGCCTGCCAGCCCCGCGCCCTCCACTTTCGCGCAGACATCAACTGAAACACGCCCGGCACAGGTACAGGGGCCGCCTGACCCGCTTCCGGCGCCGTCCGCCCGCCCGGCCGCCTCGCTGGCCGCTCCCGCAAGCCAGCCCCGCGCCCCTGCGCAAGCATCCGTTTCAGCGCCGCAGCAGACCGCTGCCGCCGCCCCCGTCCAGCGCCAGCAACCCGATCCGCAAGCGACCCGGACATTGGCCGACATCATCCATGCCATTGACGTCCCCGAATCCGAACGCCAGGCGAGCGTAGCCGCTGTCGACCTGTCCGAGATCGAAGCGCTTCAGGCCGCCCGCCGCGCAGAACGGCAGGCCGCCGCCGACAAGGCGAAGAAGGCAACCACGGCGGCCAAGGAAAAGGCCGACGCTGCAGCCAAGGCCAAAGCGAAAGCCGAAGCTGACGCCAAGGCGAAGAAAGCCGCCGAGGAAAAGGCGCGGCTTGCCGCCAATCCTTCGCGCAATTGGGTGCAGATCGGCACGGGTGCCAATCGCAATGCACTGGGCTTCACGCTCAAGGCTCTTCGCCGGAAATATGACGCTGTTGCGCCGCAGGACGGCTGGGTCGCCAGCTGGGGCCGCACCAACCGTCTGCTGATCGGTCCCTTCGCCAGCTTCACGCGCGCCAAGACGGTGGAAGCGAAGCTGAAGTCCGCCGGTGCCGATGCCTTCGCCTGGCAAAGCGACGCGGGCGAGGTGGTCGAACAGCTCGGAGGCAAGTAAGGGCGTCCGATGACGACGCTCGCCCCCTATGCCGCGCACCCTGCCCGAAGCCGTGGCCGCCTGCATCCCGAAGCGGGAGGCGAGACGCGCGGCCCCCGTGACATCTTCCAGCGCGATCGCGATCGCATCATCCATTCCATCGCCTTCCGTAGGTTGCGGCACAAAACGCAAGTATTCGTGTCCCCCGATGGCGATCATTTCCGTGTCCGCCTGACCCACAGTCTGGAGGTGGCGCAGATCGGCCGGACGACAGCGCGCACTCTGGGCCTCAATGAAGATCTGACCGAGGCGCTGTGCCTTGCCCATGATATCGGCCACCCGCCCTTCGGCCATGCGGGCGAAGATGCGTTGGAAGCGGCGCTGGATGATCATGGCGGCTTCGATCATAATGCGCACACCCTGCGGACGCTCATGTTGCTTGAATCGCCTTATCCCTGTTTCCAGGGGCTTAATCTCAGTTGGGAGATGCTGGAGGGTCTTGCCAAGCATAATGGTCCTGTCGATCATCCCGGCTGGGCGATGCGGGAAGTCGATGCGCTCTTTCCGCTGGAGCTATCCTCTCATGCCTCGCTGGAGGCGCAACTGGCGGCGATCGCCGACGATATCGCTTATGACAATCACGACATTGACGATGGCCTGCGCGCTGGGTTGCTGACGCTGGATCAGCTGCTTGCCGTGCCCGTCGTCAAACATTGCTGGGACCGGGTGCGCGCCCGCTATCCGGACATCCCGCAGGATCGCCTGCTTCGCGAACTGGTGCGTGAACAGATCGGCCTCATGGCAAACGATCTCATCGCTTCCACCCGGCGGAACATCGCCGAGGCCCGCGTTGAAACGGTCGAGGATGTGCGATCCGCCGGACGCCCTCTGGTCTGCTTCTCGCCTGAACTCGCCGCGCAGGAACGCGACCTGAAGCGCTTCATGTACGCGTCGCTCTATCACCATCCATCGCAACTCGCCGCCGCGAACCGTGCGCGGATCATCGTGCGCGACCTGTTCCGGGCTTATCAGCAGCAACCGGAACTCATGCCATCCGAATGGCAGGACGAGCGTCTACTGAATGAGCCGGGTCGCAGCAGGCATATAGGCGACTTCATCGCGGGCATGACTGATCGTTATGCGGAAAAGCGCCATGCGGAAATTTTCGGAGAGATGGCACTCGTCTGAACGCACCCCATTTTCAAGACCATCACTACGAGCCAGCCGATTGAGCAATTGACGGCGCCTCCCATTTCCCGCAATGCGAGAGGGTCACCGGCGCCCGATAGATTCGGGTCCGGACATGATGCGGGAGAGCATGGGAAGCCTTTCAGGCCACCCCGTCGCCGAAGGAGCAACCGCCCCGGAATCTCTCAGGCTAAAGGACCGCATCATGGGCAGGCACTCTGGAAAGCGGACGGGTCATTCCGTCCCACCGAAGGGGTAAGCCATCCGGTCGCTGGGCCGGTGGTCAAAGCTCTCAGGTTCCGTGACAGAGGGGGTGGCAGACGCCGGGATTCCGACTCCGGATCATTAGTCTGTCGCCATGACCCTTGCCACGAAAGGCCGCTCTCATGTCCGGCAATGACGACATCGCCCATATCGAAGAAGAATTGCCGCTGCAGGACTTGCCGCTCGACGCCTGGCATCGCGACAAGGGTGCGCGCATGGTCGGCTTTGCGGGCTATCATATGCCCATCCAATATGAAGGCATCATGGCCGAACATGGCTGGACTCGCGAGCATGCTGGGCTGTTCGACGTCAGCCATATGGGTCAGCTCACCTTTTCCGGTGAAGGCGTTGACGAGGCGCTGGAGCATTTGCTGCCCAGCGACATCAAGGGTCTGAAGCCCTTTCGCCAGCGTTACTCGATGCTGCTTGATCAAGAGGGCGGCATCCTTGACGACCTCATGGTCTCGCGCCTTGGTGCGGGGGCGTTTGACGGCGCGGACATCTATATGGTCGTCAATGGCGCGACCAAATATGACGATATGGGCTGGATGATCGAACATCTGCCTGATGAGGTCGTCATGAACCATATGGACGAGCAGGCGCTGCTCGCCCTGCAGGGTCCTGAAGCGGGCGAGGCGCTGGCCAGCCTGATCCCCGGCACCGCCGACCTCATTTTCATGCAGTCGGGCCTTTTCACCTGGCGCGGCGTTCCGCTGTGGGTCAGCCGTTCGGGTTATACCGGCGAAGACGGGTTCGAAATCAGCGTTCCCGCCGCAGACGCCGTGCTGCTGGCCGATGCGCTATGCGCCCTGCCCCAGGTAAAGCCGATCGGGCTGGGCGCGCGCGATTCGCTTCGGCTTGAGGCTGGCCTTCCTCTTTACGGCCACGACCTGACGCCCGCTGTCAGCACCATCGGCGCGGATCTTGGCTTTGCCATCCAGAAGCGCCGCCGGGAGGAGGGCGGCTTCATCGGTCATGCGCGGGTTATGAAGGAACTGGCCGATGGGCCGGGCTCGAAGCGCGTGGGCCTGAAGATCGAAGGCCGACTGCCCGCCCGCGAAGGCGCGCCCATCTTCGCCGATGGTGTCAAGGTGGGAGAGGTCACCTCTGGCGGCTTTGCGCCAACCGTGGGCGCTCCCATCGCCATGGGCTGGGTCAGTCTGCCGCACAGCGCCATCGACACCGCGCTGGAAATCGAAGTGCGCGGCAAGCGCATCGCCGCCACCGTCGCGCCTATGCCGTTTGTGCCGCATCGTTACCGCCGCAAGGCCTGAATTTCCTGGTTTTTTGTTGGTCGTGATTTTCAAGTAAATCACTCCGAGGGGAGCAGTAAAATGAGCCGTTATTTCACCGACGAACATGAATGGATCGACGTAGAGGGCGAGATCGCCACCGTCGGCATCACCGATTATGCGCAGGAGCAGTTGGGCGACATCGTGTTCGTCGAACTGCCTGTGGAGGGCGCAACGTTCGAAAAGGGCGACGATGCCGCCGTCGTTGAATCCGTGAAGGCCGCTTCGGACGTCTATGCGCCGATTTCCGGCGAGGTCGTCGAAGCAAATGGCGCGCTGGAGGAAGAGCCCGCCCTTGTGAACAGCGATGCCGAAGAGGATGGCTGGTTCTTCAAGCTGCGCATCGCCGACGCGAGCGAGCTGGAAGGACTGATGAACGAAGCCGCCTACAAAAAGTTCGTGGCCTCGCTTTGAGAACCAAATAGCCCCTCCCCTTCAGGGGAGGGGTTGGAGTGGGGGATCGCCCAACGCACTGTGCCCGGCGGTAAGCCCCCACCCCCGGCCCCTCCCCTGAAGGGGAGGGGAGAGGAGATATGAATGCGCTACCTACCCCTTACCGACACAGACAGGCAGGACATGCTGTCCGTCATCGGCGCGTCTTCGGTCGATGACCTGTTCGTGGACGTGCCCGCCGAGGCCCGCCTTTCCGGCAAGATCGCGGGACTGCCCGATCATGCCAGCGAACTGGCGGTGGAGCGCCACATGGCGGCCCTCGCGCGGAAAAACCTGTCGGCGGGGGAGGCGCCTTTCTTCCTGGGCGCGGGCGCATATCGGCATCATGTTCCCGCCAGCGTCGATCATCTGATCCAGCGCGGTGAGTTCCTGACCGCCTACACGCCCTACCAGCCCGAAATCGCGCAGGGCACTTTGCAGGTGCTGTTCGAATTCCAGACGCAGGTCGCGCGTCTGCTGGGCTGCGATGTCGCCAACGCCTCCATGTATGACGGCTCGACCGCCTGCTGGGAAGCGATCGGCATGGCCCGCCGCATCACCAAGCGTGGCAAGGCGATCCTGTCCTCTGGTCTGCATCCCCATTATGTCTCGGTGGCGAACACCATGGCGAAGTTCACCGGCGACGCGCTGGTGCATCAGGCGCCTACGCTCGACGCTGCCACCGATATCGATGCGCTGATCGCCGGGATCGACAAGGATACGAGCTGCGTCGTCGTTCAATATCCCGACATTCTCGGTCGTATTGCCGACCTGACACCGCTCGCCGACGCCGCCCATGCGGTAGGCGCGTTGCTGGTTGCGGTGGTGACCGAGCCGGTAGCGCTGGGCGCAATTCGCGCGCCGGGCCATATGGGCGCGGACATCGTCGTGGGCGAAGGCCAGTCCATCGGCGTAGGCCTCCAGTTCGGCGGTCCTTATCTCGGCCTCTTCGCGTGCAAGCAGAAGTATGTCCGCCAGATGCCCGGTCGCCTTTGTGGCGAGACCGTGGATGCTGCGGGCAAGCGTGGCTTCGTGCTGACCCTTTCGACCCGCGAGCAGCACATCCGGCGAGAAAAGGCGACATCGAACATCTGCACCAATTCGGGCCTCTGCGCGCTGGCGTTCAGCATCCATATGACGCTGCTGGGCGAAAAGGGTCTGCGGGACCTCGCGACGCTCAACCATGGCCTCGCCGTTCAGGCAGCCGAGCGTCTGGCACAGGTGCCGGGCGTCAAGCTGCTCAACGACAGCTTCTTCAACGAGTTCACGCTGGTCCTGTCGAAAGATGCCCGCGATGTCGTCCGCAATCTCGCCGACAAGGGCGTGCTTGGCGGCGTTTCTCTCGGCCGCTTGTTCCCGGATGCGGCGGAGATCGGCAACGGTCTGGTCGTCGCCGTCACAGAGACCGTGACGCCGGAGGATATCGAAGCCTTTGCCCAGGCGCTTGAGGAGGAACTGGCATGACTATGCTCAAGGAAGGCCGCCCCACTGCGCCTCAAGCCATCACCGGAGCCGATAGCGCCCCCGTAACCGCCACGGGCAACCGCGCGCTGATGCTGGAAGAAGCCCTGATCTTCGAGATCGGATCGACCGAAACCACCGGCGTTGACTTCGCCGATGCCCCCAAGGTCGCCAGCCGCCTCGGCAATCTCGCTCGCACCGACGCCATCGGCTTGCCCGGCCTGTCGGAGCAGGAGACGGTGCGCCATTACACCCGCCTCAGCCGCCAGAATTACGCCATCGACCTTGGCCTGTTCCCGCTGGGCAGCTGCACGATGAAGCACAACCCGCGCCTCAATGAAAAGGTCGCGCGGATGCCCGGTTTTGCCGACCTTCACCCACTTGCCCCGCAGTCGACGGTGCAAGGCGCGCTGGCGGTGATCCATGAACTCGCCGAATGGCTGATCAAGCTGACCGGCATGCACTCGGTCGCGATGAGCCCCAAGGCGGGCGCGCATGGCGAACTGTGCGGCCTGCTCGCGATCCGCGCCGCGCTCGAAGCCCGTGGCGACGCGCGCAGTGTCATCCTGGTCCCGGAAAGCGCGCACGGCACCAACCCGGCGACCGCAGCCTTCTGCGGCTATAAGGTCGAAGATATTCCCGCGACCCCCGATGGCCGCGTCGATCTGGCGGCTCTCAAGGCGCGCCTCGGCCCGGACGTCGCGGCGGTGATGATCACCAACCCCAACACCTGCGGCCTGTTCGAGCGCGACATGAAGACCATTTCCGACGCGGTCCATGCCGCCGGGGCCTTCGTCTATTGCGACGGCGCGAACTTCAACGCCATCGTCGGCCGGGTTCGCCCCGGCGACCTCGGCGTCGATGCGATGCACATCAACCTGCACAAGACCTTCTCGACACCCCATGGTGGCGGCGGTCCTGGATCCGGCCCGGTCGTGCTGTCGGAGGCGCTGACTCCCTTCGCTCCGCTGCCCTTCGTGGAAAAGCAGGACGGCCAGTTCGTCCTGGTCGAGGAAGAAACCGCCGGTGAACATCATGCCAGCAGTTTCGGCCGCATGGTCGCCTTCCACGGCCAGATGGGCATGTTCACCCGCGCGCTGACCTATATCCTCAGCCACGGCGCGGACGGCCTGCGTCAGGTCGCGAGCGACGCGGTGCTGAACGCCAACTACATTCTACGTAGCCTGGACGATGTGCTGGACGCACCGTTCGGGCAAAGCGGCCCTTGCATGCATGAGGCGCTGTTTAGCGACAAGGGGCTCGCCGAAGGCTTCACCACGCTCGACATCGCGAAGGGCTTGATCGACGAAGGCTTCCACCCGATGACCATGTATTTCCCGTTGGTTGTCCACGGTGCGATGCTGGTCGAACCCACCGAAACGGAAAGCAAGGCCGTGCTCGACCAGTTCATCCTCGCGCTGCGCAGCCTGGCTGAACGTGCCAAGGCCGGTGACGAAGCGCTGAAGGGCGCGCCCTATTTCGCGCCCCGCCGCCGCCTTGATGAAACGCTTGCCGCGCGCAAACCTGTCCTTAGCTGGAGCGACCCGGCACTCGCGGAAGCGGCCGAATGACAGACAGGCCGGAGCCGTGGGAACCCGGCTCCGGTCCCGTCGCGTCGGGCAAGCGCTATGCGCCCGCGACGCAGCGCAATCGCGACGCCATCCTTGCGATATTGCGTGAGGCGCTCCCGCCCGTTGGCCTGGTGCTGGAGGTGGCGAGTGGTAGCGGCGAACATGCCTGCTATTTCGCGGCGGCGCTGCCCGCCCTCGAATGGCAGCCGAGCGACCCCGATCCCGTTGCGCTGGCATCGATCGAGGCATGGCGCGCCGAGGCGCAGCTTCCGAACCTTCGCGCCCCCATCAGACTTGATGCCGCCGCCGCATGGCCGGTCACAACAGCTGACGCGATCCTTTGCATCAACATGACCCATATCAGCCCATGGGCGGCGACCCTTGGCCTGATGGCGGGGGCGGGGAGGGCGCTGCCGCCGGGCGGATTGCTCTACCTCTATGGGCCGTTCATCCGCGATGATGTGGACACCGCGCCCAGCAATCTTGCCTTCGACGCCTCGCTAAAGGCGCGCGATCCGCAATGGGGCTTGCGCCGCGTCGAGGATGTTGTCGCAGCCGCAGGGGCGAGCGGGCTGGCGTTGGAGCGGCTTGTGGAAATGCCCGCCAACAATCTGTCGCTGTTGTTCCGAAGGGCTTCTTCCTGAAAGCCGGCCCGCGCTGACCCTTCGACAAGCTTAGGCCGAACGGATATGGGAAGCGCAATGCCCAATCAACTCCTGCCCCTTGTGACCGCCGAACTCACCGCGCCCGCCGATCCACGCGCGGCGGCGATGGGCGGGGCTCTGGCGGCGCAATATCCGCATGCCGCCCGCGCCGTGCTCTTTTACGGCTCCTGTCTGCGTGAGCAGAATCTCGACGGGCTGATGCTCGATTTCTACCTTATCGTGTCGGACTATCGCGCGGCCTATGGAAAGCGCTGGCTCGCCACGGCCAACCGGCTGATCCCGCCCAATGTCTTTCCGTTCGAACATAATGGCCTGATGGCGAAATATGCTGTGCTGTCGGAAGCGGACTTCGCGCGCCTCAACGGCCCAGCCGCTGACAATGTCTCGGTCTGGGCGCGCTTTGCCCAACCCTCCCGGCTGCTGTGGGCAGCGGACGACCTCGCCCGGCAGCGAGCGATCAGCGCAGTTGCGGGCGCCGCGCCCACCTTGCTGTCGCTCGCCCGCCCCATGACGGACGCGCAGGACGCGCTGTCGATCTGGAAAGCTGGCTTTACGCTCACCTACAACGCCGAATTGCGGGCGGAGAAGAAGGGGCGTTCGGTTTCGATCGTCGATGCCGACCCCGATCGTTATCGCCGCTTCGGAGAAGCCGCCTTGGCACAGGGCCTGCCGCCATCGCCGCCGAAACCCGCCAAGCATTGGCGCGCGCTGCAACGACGCGGCAAATATCTGTCCGTCATTCGCCTGGCAAAGGCCAGCTTCACCTATGCGAGCGGCATCGATTATCTGGCGTGGAAGATCAACCGCCATGCCGGAACCGCGATCCAGATAAAGCCCTGGCAGCGCCGCTGGCCCCTGATCGGCGCGCTTACTCTGCTGCCGCGGCTGTTCCGGGGTGGTGCGATCCGCTAAGCGCGTTGGACAGCGCGTGTGACAGGCCCTTCAGTGTGTAAGGCTTGCGCAACACCTCATGTCCGCCAAAGTCAGTGCCCTCCGCAATGTCCCCCGCATAACCGGTGACGAACAACACTGGCAGGCTGGCATAGGCGGCGGGTAGGGTGCGGACCATTTCCGGGCCGGTCATTTCTGGCATCAGCACGTCGCTTATGATCAGGCCGATGTCGCGATGGCTCGTCAGCAGCTTCGCCGCTTTCGACGGATGATCGCAGGCAACGGGCAAATGGCCCAGTTCCGCGAGAGCCGCCATCGTCTGGTTCAGCACGCGGGGATCATCCTCCACCACCAATATGCGTGTCGGCGGATGCAGTACCGGTTCGCGTTCGGGCAGCGACGGGTCCGTTTGTAGCGCGCTGTCGGCCACTGCCTTGCGCGGCAGATATAGGGAAACGCAGGTGCCTTCACCAACCTGGGATTCGATACGGATTTCACCCTGGCTCTGTCGGACGAAGCCGAAAATCTGGCTGAGCCCCAGGCCTGTTCCCTTGCCCACCGGCTTGGTGGTGAAGAAAGGTTCGAACACGCGGGCCAGCACATCGGGCGTCATGCCACAGCCATCGTCCTTGACGCTCAGCGTGACATAATCCCCTTCGGCACATTCGCCGATTTCATGATCCGCCAGATGCACCTGGCCCGTCCCGATCACCAGCCGCCCGCGTCCATCCATCGCGTCCCGCGCATTGACGCACAGGTTGAGAATGGCATTTTCCATCTGATGCTGATCGACGAAGATGCGCCAGCCCTTGGCCTGGTTCTCGATCGCAACGGTGATTTGATCGCCGATCGACCGGTCGATCAACTCCACCATGCCCCTGACCAGAGCGTCAGGGTCCACGGCGCTGGGCAGCAGCGGTTCTGACCGCGCAAAGGCGAGAAGGCGGCGAGTCAGGGCGGCGGCCCGATTGGCGCCTTCCATCGCATTGTCCAGATGACGCGCGGCCTCCTGCGGCTTGAGACGCAATCTGCGCTTGGCCAGTTCCAGTCCGCCGACGACCACCGCCAACATATTGTTGAAGTCATGGGCGATGCCGCCAGTCAGCTGGCCGACCGCGTCCATCTTCTGCATCTGGCGCAGATTTTCTTCGGCCACCGCGCGCTCGGACGTTTCCTTCTTCAATTGTTCATAGGCATCGGACAGCTCGGCCGTGCGCGCCGTCACCGCTTCCTCCAGCCGGTCGGCGCGTTCCGTCTCCATCTCAGCCATGCGTCGCGCGTTGCGCCGCTCTGTATAGGCGGCATTGGCGACCCAAAGCGCGAAGAGGACGCATATCAGCAGCACCAGCCCGAAGAGCCGCGACGTGCGGTCCACAGATTGCGTCCGGTTGCCAGCCAGCTTCACGGCGAGGCTCCGCTCGCGCAGGCGGGCATTTTCAGCCTGGATGACGCGATCCAGCAACGTGGTGATGTGTTTCAGGTCTTCGGATCGCCCAGCCCTGTGGAATTGGGCGAGCGCGGCCATCTTCTGATCATAGGTCGTGCGCAGCCCGATTTCGCTCAGCGTCTTGCCACGCTGTGTGAATGCCTGCTGCAATTCGCGGACATTGGTGCGCTGCCATCCTGACCGGCGGGTGGCGTAGTTCAGCAGCTTGAGCTGGCTGGATGCCGTGCGCCACTGATCCTGAAAGAGACGGCCGACATCGGGATCGAGGCTGATCACATATCGGGCGAGGGTGACTTCGGCGCGTGCCGTCTTGGCTTCAAAAGCTCTGGCCAGGGCGATGATTTCAAAGCTGCGGCGTTGTTCCTGCAACGCTCGTTCATGGTCGCGCGACGCGTTGCTCGCGCTGTAGAGCAGGGTGCCAAGCGCCCCTACCAGCAATATCACGAGGACCAGCGGAAGGAAGCGTCTTACCGCAGCCCGCCAGCCAGAATCCTGGTCGTCCATGTAATAGCTGTCTGCCATTAACCCCAGATCTTAGTCGAACAGCATTACAGACGAAATATCAAGGAATAAAAGGTTCCAACGGGCAGCTACGCTTCACTGCCCTTCTATCTCCTCTTATCGCGGCAATCGTGGCCGCTCGCGATCAGCCGATTGCTCTCGTTGCCTTGCCTGCTGCCTCGAACATGCCGATAATCTGGCCAACCTGCTCGTCGCTATGCTCGGCGCACAGCGAGCAACGGAGCAGGAAGGTCCCTGCCGGTGTGGCGGGCGGGCGCGCCATATTCACATAGAGGCCCAACTCCAGCAGCGCCTGCCACATGGCGACCGCCTGCGTCTGATCCGTCAGGATAACGGCAATGATCGCCGATTGCGGCGTCTCCGTGCCGAGCTTGAAGCCAAGATCGGTAAGGCCCTTGTGCAGCCGCTGGCTATTCTTCCACAGATGTGCGCGCTTTTCGCCCGCGTGCATCAGCTTGCGGATGGACGTTGCGGCGGTCGCGACCACGCTCGGCGGCAGCGAAGCGGTGAAGACATAGGGACGGCAGACGAGGCGCAGCACCTCGAACTTGGGGTGGTTGGATACGCAAAAGCCGCCAACCGTGCCGACCGACTTGGAGAAGGTGCCGACGACGAAGTCGACATCGTTCCCGACGCCTTGCTCCTCATACACGCCGCGGCCATTGGCGCCGAAAAAGCCCATGCCGTGAGCTTCATCGACCAGGATCATGCAGTTGGGATGCTTGCGCACCGCCGCCACCATCTCGGGCAGGGGGGCGACATCGCCCAGCATCGAATAGACGCCTTCCAGTACCACCAGCTTTTGTGCGTCGGCGGGCAAGCGGCCAAGGCGCTTGTCCAGATCCTCGACGCTGTTGTGGCGGAAGCGGACGATTTCCGCATCGCCCAGGAAACAGCCGTCATAGATGGACGCATGGCTGTCGGCATCCAGCACGACATAGTCGCCCCGGCCCGCCAATGTGGAAATCATGCCGAGATTGGCCTGATAGCCGGTCGAAAACACCATGGCACCGGAAGTGCCGTAAAAGTCCATCAGCGCGTTTTCGACTTCCTTATGGCCCTGATAGGTGCCGTTGAGCACGCGGCTGCCGGTCGTTCCTGCACCAAACTCGTCCAACGCCTTCTTGCCCGCCGCGACGACGTCCGGGTCGAAAGTCATGCCCATATAGTTATAGGTGCCGAGCAGGATCGTGTCCTTGCCCTTGATCACCGCCTGGGTGGGGGACTTCACCTCGTCCATCACGATCGCAAAGGGATCGCGCACCCCGGTCGCCAGCAGCGCCTCGCGCTCGGCGATCAGCGGATCGAATTTGGAGAAGAGGTCGCGCGCATCAGCCACTTCGGCGGGCGTGTGGGCGTCGGTGGCGGTTTCAGCAGCGTCGGTCATCGCATATATCCGTTCGGTTCGAGCAGCATCGAGCATGTCGAGATGCGTCAGGCGAAAGTTTTCCCGTCATCTCGACCATCGGTCCTCGGCAAAGGCGAACCGGCTCGATGTGAACGGGGAAGGCTAGATTAGCCCTTCAACTTTGCTACAGCGTCCACAAGCTGGCCGATATTCTCGATCTCAGCCTGCATGTTCATCGTGATGATGATATCGAACTCATCCTCGATCGCTGCGACGAAGTCCATGACGGTCAGGCTGTCCCACTCCAGGTCGCCCGCAAAGCTGGTAGCCTCGCTGAGGTCAACGCCCTTCTTGTTGAAAGGAGCGATCTGCGCGGCGATGCTGTCGAAAATCTGCTGGCGATCCGTCATTATCTGTTCAAAGCTTTCCCATGAAAGGGCGACTTTTGCCCCCAAGTCCCGCCTTTTGGCAAGGGAATAAGGCGGCAATCGGGCAGCATCGCGCCCGATTATGAGCCGCCCCGTGCGCGCCTTTAGCGGAAATTGTCGGCGTAGGCCTGGATCTTCAGCGTCTTGGGCGGCGTCGGGATGAAAGTGTAGCCGATTTCATATCTGTCGGCGTAGGCGCGCGCCGCGTCCAGCGATGGGAAGGTCAGCTTGACCTGGCTCTGCGTATCGCCCGATCCGGCCCAGCCGGTCAGCGGGTCGGGCTTCTTCGCCTCGCTCGGCGCAAATTCCAGCACCCATTTGTCGGTCCGTGCCTTGCCGGACTGAAGGGCGTTCTTCTGAATCTGATAGATGCGCGCAGCCATCGTGGCGTCAAACTCCTGGGAAGGGCGATGCGTCCGTTGCACCAGCGGGCGGGCGGAAGTCAAGGCTTGCCACGGGCATCGGCCCGTTTCGTGCGCAGCGTGGCGGCGGCGCCAGCCGGGTCGTCGGGCCAGGGATGCCGGGGATAGCGCCCGCGCATCTCCTTTGCGACCGCGCTCCAGCTTCCCGACCAGAAACCCGGCAAGTCCCGCGTCGTTTGTATCGGCCGCCCCGCCGGGGATGTGAGGGACAGGACCAGCGGAATACGCCCGCTGCCGACGACCGGATGCTCGGCAAGCCCAAACAGCGCCTGCACCCGAAGCTCTACGCGCGGCCCGCCCTCGGCCGCATAGTCGATCTCATGGCTGCTCCCGGCGGGGGACTGAAATGCCGGAGGAGCCAGCCTGTCGAGCTGCTGTTTGCCATCCCAGCCAATGATGCCCTCCAGAACGCCGGACAATTGCGATCGGTCAATGTCGGACAGTCGCCGCTTGCCCGCGAGCAGGGGCGCCAACCAATCGTCGAGCGTCGCCAGCATCGAAGCATCCGACAGCGCCTCTATGCCTGCAAAGCCAGCCCGCATCCGCAACGACTGCGCCGCATCGGACCAAGGCAGCAGGTCGATCCCGCCCTGCCTGACGCCCTCCAGTAAAGCCGCGACGACAGCCTCCGGGTCCGGCCTGTCGTCCGATCCCGACGACAGTCGTACCGCACCCAGCCGCCTTTCCCGCAGAGCCTCGATCCCTCCGGTTTCCGCCCGGAACCGCACCGTCCGATGTTCCTTCACCCGCCCGCTGAACAGGCGCAGCACTTCTGTTTCGCTGATCGGCGCGGCGGATAGAATGCGCGCCCCAGCCGCGCTACCCTGCACTTCCCCCACCGCGAGCCATTCGTCACGCGCCAGCGGGCTTAACGGATCAAGCCGGAATCCGCGTCCACCAACGCTGGCCCATTCCGCACCATCGGCGGAGCGCCGCTTGGCCACCCGATCAGGAAAGGCCAGCGCAAGACATAGCCCCGCATCATGCTCGCCCGCCGCTGCCTTCTGCCCGGAGCCGACCAGCTTCGCCCACCGCTTCGCCATCGCCCGCGCCGCATCGGCCCGCTTCCCGCTTTCCCGCCGCCAGCGCACGCGCCGTTGCGACAGGTCCACATCCTGCCCGCCAACCCCGCGCTCTCCCAGCAGTACGGCCACCTCCGCCGCGACCTCCGCCAGTCCCAGCTCGCCCGCGCGCACCAGCATATGCCCGATACGCGGCTCCACCGGCAATCGCGCCAGCGCTTTGCCATGCGCCGTGATCCGCCCATCCTCGTCCAGTGCCTCCAGCACCGTCAGCCGCTTGCGCGCCTCATCCAGCGCAGCGGGCGGCGGCGAGTCGAGCCAGCGCAAGCTCGCCGGATCGCTCACCCCCCAAAGTGCGCAATCGAGCAGCAGGCTGGAAAGGTCGCTCTCTAATATCTCGGGCGGATCGAAGGGCGGCATGCCCGCCGTGGCCGCCGCCTCCCACAGCCGATAGGCGACGCCCGGCCGTTGCCTTGCGGCACGCCCCGCGCGCTGGGTCGCAGCCGCCTGGCTCGCCCGCTCCGTGACGAGCCGCGTCACCCCCGCCGCCCGGTCATAACGCGGCCGCCGCGCAAGCCCGGAGTCGATCACAATCCGCACCCCATCAATCGTAAGGCTGGTCTCGGCGATCGATGTGGCAAGGATCACCTTTCGCCGCCCCTCCCGCGAAGGACGGATAGCGGCCCGCTGCGCCGCCGGGTCCAGACTGCCGTGGAGCCGATGCACCTCGACGCCAAGCCCCTCCAGCCGTTCCGCCGTCCGCTCAATCTCCGCCACGCCGGGCAGGAAGGCGAGCAGGTCGCCCTCTGCCTCCTCAGCCAGCGCCCTTCGCACGGCCCCGGCCATCTCATCCTCGATCCGCTTTTCCGCAGCCCTGCCGATATGCCGCAGCTCCAGCGGCTGTATCCGCCCTTCGCTCTCCAGCACCGGCGCATCGTCCAGCAGCGCAGCAAAACGCGCCCCGTCCAGCGTCGCCGACATCGGCACGATGCGCAGGTCCGGCCGCAATGCCGCCTGTGCATCCAGCGCCAATGCCAGGCCAAAGTCGCTGTCCAAACTCCGCTCATGCACTTCATCGAACAGGACCGCCGATACGCCCGCAAGCTCCGGATCATCCTGAATACGGCGGACGAAAATGCCCTCCGTCAAGACCAGCAGGCGGGTCGCGGCCGACTGCCTGCTATCCATCCGCGTCGCATAGCCGACGATCCCGCCCGGCACGCCGCCCATCAGTTCGGCAATGCGCTCTGCCGCCGCGCGAGCCGCCAGCCTGCGGGGGGACAGCAGCAGCACCTGCCCCGTGCACCATGGCTCATCCAGCAGCGCGGGCGCCACCGCCGTCGTCTTGCCTGCTCCCGGCGGCGCGACCAGAACGGCGCTATTCCCCCGCCGCAAGGCGTCCAGCAGCCGGGGAAGGATATCATGGATCGGCAGCGCGGCATTCATGCCTGTCCCTCTCGCGCCAATCGGCATCCGGTGCAATCCCGCTGTGCGAGGCGAAAGGCAGCGCCGAAAAGAATGAGCTTATCCGAATAGCAACTCGTGCATCGGGTTTCCCGGATCGAGCAGCATCTTCGCCGTCAGCCCCAGAGACATGATGATCAGCAGGGGCCGTATCAGCTTGCTGCCAAACCGCATGGCCAGCCGCGATCCGATCTGGCTGCCTGTGATGCTGCCGACGGCCATGGTCAGTCCCGCAATCCACATGACATGGCCGCCCAGCATCATCGTCAACAGGCCCGCCACATTGCTAGCCAAATTGGCGGCCTTTGTCTGAGCCGTCGCGCGGACGAGGCCGAGGCCCCCCAGCGCCAGGAAAATGGTCGCGTAAAATGCTCCGGCACCAGGGCCGAAGAAGCCATCGTAAAAGCCGACGATACCGATCAGCAGGCTCAGTCCCGCCAGTCCCACCCGGCTGTGCCGATCCATTTCGCTGATTCGGGGGGAGAAGGTGAAATAGCCCGCCAGCGCGATCAGCAGCGCGGGCATCAATCCCGCCAAAATGGCCGGGTCCATCCGCTGGATCAGCCAGGCGCCACCCACTGACCCTATAAATGCCGCAACAATGGGCCAGCGATAGGCTCTCAAGTCCATGTGCCCGGCGCGCGCATAAGCGACGCAGGCGCCAAAGGTGCCCAGTGATGATTGCAGCTTGTTGGTGCCCACGGCGGCAACGGGCGGGACGCCCGCCGCCAGCAATGCGGGCAGGGAGATCAGCCCGCCGCCTCCCGCCATGGCGTCGATGCACCCGGATATCAAAGCCGCAGCCATCAGGAAGGCCAGCGTTTCAGGAGAAAGGATTAAGTCCAACGGCGCCTCACCTCAGCTATCCGCCGCGCCACTTGGCGTCGATGCGCGCCGAGCCTGCCGCCGCTGGAGCAGGAGGCGGCGTGGCTCAATAAGCGCGGGCGATTGCGAACTCTACGGCCTCGGTCAGAGCGGCCTTTGCCTTGCCCGTATCGAACCGGCCCAGCGCATCAATGGCGCGCTGGCCATAAAGTCGCGCGCGAGCGAGCGTATCGTCAATGGCACCCGTCTTGCGCAGCAGCCCGGTCGCATGCGCCAGATCCTCGTCGCTCACTCGGTTGCCTGCGATCGCCTGCTTCCAGAAGGCGCGATCCTCCTCGGAGCCGCGCGCATAGGCCAGGATCACCGGCAGCGTCACCTTGCCGTCGCGGAAATCGTCACCCGCATCCTTCCCCATGGTCGCGCCGTCCGATTCATAATCGATGGCATCATCGATCAGCTGGAATGCGATGCCCAGGTTCCGGCCATAGACGTCCAGCGCCGTTTCCTCGGCCTCGTCCCGATCCGCGACCACGGCGGATATGCGGCAGGCGGCGGCGAACAGGGCAGCAGTCTTGGCGCCGATAATGTCCAGATATTGCTCTTCGCTGGTGTCGATACGACGCTGGGCGGTCAACTGATTGACCTCGCCCTCGGCGATCACCGCCGATGCATTGGACAAGATTTTGAGGATCTTGAGCGACTCGGCCTCGACCATCAGCTCAAAAGCGCGGGAGAAGAGGAAGTCGCCCACTAATACGCTGGCGCTATTGCCCCAGATGATGTTGGCCGTTTTGCGGCCCCGGCGCAGGCCAGACCCATCGACCACATCATCATGCAGCAGGGTTGCGGTGTGGATGAACTCGACCGCCGCCGCCAGCTTGTAATGGCGGCTGCCCGCATAACCGACCAGCTGCGCGCAGGCGAGGGTCAGCATCGGCCGCATCCGCTTGCCGCCGCCCGCGATCAGATGGCCAGCCAATTCGGGGATCAGAGGAATGCGCGACTGCATCCGGTCCAGGATCACCGCATTGACCTGGTTCATGCCGTCGGCAACCAGCGCCATCATGGGGGTGAGCGAAGGCGCGCCGTTGGCGCGGCCGATGGGGTGGACGTTGCCGGATATGGGGCCGGAGGCGGGTGCGGTCATGACGTGGCCCATGTGGCGGTGCAAAATGCAGATGGCAAGCGGGAATAGCTTGCACGGAGCGACGGATGGAGCAAAAAGCGCGCGGATATTTGGAGGATGAGCGTGGACGACACTTTGAAGCGGTATCGTGAGAGCATCGACAACATCGACGCCGCCCTCGTGTTCATGCTCGCCGAGCGCTTCAAGATCACGCAGGCTGTCGGCGAATATAAGGCGACGCACGCACTGCCGCCCGCCGATCCGGGCCGGGAAGAACGGCAGATCAGCCGCCTTCGCCAGCTCGCGACGGACGCCAATCTCGATCCCGACTTCACGGAAAAGTTCCTGCGCTTCATCATCGACGAGGTGATCCGCCACCATGAGCGGTTGCGGGAAGGCGGATCGGCTTCTCCAGCCGAAAATCTTCGGACAAAAAGCGCGATCGACAAGGCTTGGTTTATGGACCAACTTGAGGAGAATAACAGGAGCCTTCGCGGTTTAGCTCGGCATTTGGGAGTCGATCCTTCAGCGGTGTCGAGAATGTTCTCTGGTGGACGGAGGATGAGGATGGAAGAAGTAAACTCGATCGCTTCCTTCCTTAGAGTCGATGTTCAAGAGGTGCTCAAACACGCTGGCGTCGAGATTAGCACTTAACTGCCAATAGCCTCGGCTTGGTTAGGTCATACTGTCCTAAGCCGGTTCGCTAACCGTTTCCCTTTTGCCCTGCGACCGCCCCAGTAGCACCCCGGTCAGCGCCAACGCAAAGCCTGTCAACTGAACCGGCACCAGCTTCTCGCCGAACAGCAGCCAGGCTTCCACCGCAGCAAGCGGCGGGACCAGCAGCAACAGCATCGACATCCGTGTCGGACCCTGAGTCCGCACCAGCCAAACCAGCAGCGACAGACCGCCCGCCGACAGACCCAGCACTGACCAAGCCAGCCCCAGCCATAATATCGGTGCGCCATCCCAGCGGGCTTCCCCCGCAATCAGGGCGGCGGCAATCGCGACGAACGCACCGCCCGCATTTTGCGCCGCGCCGGAAATCCAGATGCCGTCCCCCGCTATCGATCCACGTTGCACCAGTGTGCCCCCAGCCATGGCGACCACCGCAAGCAATCCAGCGAACGCAGGCAAAACCGGCACCGCCCCCGCGCCCGACTTCTCGATGGCCGGCAGCAGCACGCAAACCACGCCCGCAATGGCGATCGCCAGTCCCGCCCATCCGCGCGCCAGCAGCCGGTCGCCGAGCAGGAACGCGCCCGCCACCGCCACCATCAATGGTTGCAGCGCGCCGAGCAGCGACATGATGCCAGCGGGCATGCCATTATAAACTGCCCACCAGCTAACGGTCAGGTAAACGCCGTGCAGCATCGCGCCCGCCACCAGGTGCAGCATCAGTCGCTTGCGACCAGGGAGCTTCTGCCCGGCCCGCCACGCGACGAACCCCAGCAGCAGCGCCGTCAGCGTCATGCGCACGCTCAGGATCAGTTCGGGCGCGCCATGGGGCACCGTCCCACGCGCGACGATGAATCCTGTCGACCAGATCAGGACAAACAGCAGCGAAGCGCCGAAACCTATCACTCGCGCCCCGCCCGTATCGCCGCGCCCGCCGCAAAGGGCGTGATCGCGACGAGCAGCAGCGACGCAGCCCCCAGGAACTTGAGCGCCGCTCCGCTCCCATCGCCCAGCGTCCCCGCGCCAAATATCAGCAACGGCACCGCCAACGGCAGCGCGAGCAGTCCGGCCAGCGCCCCGCTCGACCGCAGCCCTGCCGTCAGGCTCGCCACCAGCAGGCCCAGCGCCGCGAGCGCGGGCGTCCCGATCAGCAGCCCCAGTTCCAGCATCCCGACCGTCGCGCCATCCAGCTTCAGCAGCGCGCTAGCGGGCAGCGTAGCAATCATCAGCGCCGGGCCAAAGCCAAGCCAATGCGCGATCAGCCGCGCCAGCATCACCATTTCATCGCCGACGCCGCGCAGCGCAATCTGGTCAAGCACCCCCGCATCCCGATCAGGCGCGACCAGCCGGTCCACCGGCAACAGGCTCGCCAGCAGCGCCGCGATCCACAACATCCCGCCACCCGACCGCCGCAACAGCGCGGCATCCGGCCCAACCGCGAACGGATACAGGCTGGCCACCAGCAGCAGGAAAGCCACCGGCAACCACAAGCCCGCCGACTGCCACGCCTGCCTCAAATCCCGCATGACCAGCAGCGCCATCACCCTCACGCCGCCTCCTCCGCGACATAGGCGCTAAGGTCGATCACCACGGGCGAAGCCATCGGCAGCGGCTGATGCGACGCCGCAACCACGATCCCGCCCCCCGCCAGATGCGCCGCCACCGCCGCGCCAAGCAGCCCAAGCGACGCATCGTCCAGCCCGTTACCCGGCTCGTCCAGCAGCCACAGCCCAGCGCCACTCGCAATCACCCGCGCCAGCGCCGCCCGCTTGCGCTGCCCCGTCGAAAGCATCCGCACCGGAATCCCGCCAAGCGGCCCCAGCGCCATCGCCTCCAGCGCGCCGTCCAGCGCACCAGCATCCGCACCGTCCAGCCGCGCCCAGAAACCAAGCGCCTCGCGCAAAGGCTCTTCCACATCCAGCGCCAGCCGCTCATCGGCCAGCGCGATCCTGCCCCGCCGCTCGATCGTCCCCGCCATTGGCCGCAGCAGCCCCGCGCAGATGCGCATCAGGCTCGACTTGCCGATCCCGTTCGGCCCGCGCAGCAACGCGCTGCCCCCCGGCTCCAGCGCCAGGTCGACGCCCCGGAACAACAGCCGCCCGCCACGCGCGCAGGCGATGCCCGACAGGCGCAGCGACGCGTCGCTCATGGCGCGACCATGTCCTCCAGCACATGCATATCGATGTCGGAAAGGCCGAAATGATGGCCGATCTCATGCACCACCACATGCGTGATCAGCGCGTTCAGCGGCACGCCCGTTTCCACCCATTCGTCCAGCAACGGCCGCCGGAAAAGATGCACCGTGGGGGGGGCGTCGCCAGTTTGCTCGGGCTCGCCCACCGGCCGCCCGGTATAAAGGCCGGTCAGACCGAACGGGTCGTCAATCTCCATCTCCTTCAATATCCGTTCGTCGGCAAAATCCTCGACGAACAGGACCACGTTGGACAGATGGGACCGGAAAGGATCGGGCAACCGCCCCAGCGCCTCAAGCGCCAGTCGTTCGATCTGCGCTATGGTTGGCGCGAAAAGAGGGGGTTGACCGGTGTCTGACATGGCTGCGACATAGGCGAAACAATATTATGAGGATAGAGCCATGATTGGTAAACTGTCCGGCGACGAACGGGCGCAGGAGCTTGCTTCTCTTGCCGATTGGACGCTGGTGAATGACCCTGAGGGCATCCAGCGGCGCTTCACCTTTGCGGATTTCAATGCCGCGTTCGGCTTCATGACCCGCGTCGCGCTTCTGGCGGAGCAGGCGAACCACCATCCCGAATGGTCCAACGTCTATAATCGCGTGGATATCACCCTGACGACGCATGACGCCGGCGGCCTGTCGCGCCGTGACATAGATCTCGCAAAGGCGATCGACGCGCTGCTCACCGCCTGAGCGGACGGCTTGATCAGGGTCGCCCTTCGATGCGATCCTCATAACCATGCAGCGCAGCGGTCACAGCCGGGTCACCGGCATAGCGGCGGCGCAGCATGGCGAGTTTTGCGTCGGTGCCGGTGCATAGTTCGGCGATACTTTCCATCAGGAACACACGCCTCTCCCCATCATAGGGCTCCTCACCCCGAAAATGGTCGCAACTGTCCCGATCGACCATGAAGCTGGTGACTTCCTGCGGGAAGGGCATGGCCAGCGCGGCATCGGGAGAGGGGGGCAGGTCCAGCGATCCGCGCGGCGCGGGCTGCGCCTGCACGGTGACTTCGGCGGACGGGCGCTGCGGCGCGGCGACCACCTCGATCGGCTCGCCCTCGATGGCGTTCATGGAAAGCGCTGGTGGCGGGACCGAGGCATTGTCCGCGGACGCGGCATCGCCCGACGCATCACGGCAAGCCGCGGTCAGCGCCAGAATCATCACCAATGGAACCAGCCCCACCCGTGCGCCCACCGATTTCCTCCCGCAAAATGGCAATGAGATCAGCGACATGCGGCAGCCGCTGTTCCTCCTCATCGAGAATCGCCATGAATGCGGCTTGCCTATAATCGCGCACGCGTTCTTCCGAAAGGCGGCTTGCTGCGGGTAATGCGGAAATTACGATATCCAGCAGCCGTTCGACACCATGAAGGCGTCCCCACAAATAGTCATTCTCCCGATAGGTCCGGCTAAAAAACGCACCGAAATTATTGAATTCAATGCCTTTTAACGTCGCTTCGGCCCCACCTGATCGGATCGCGCTGCAATCCTCCGGGGAAATCCGGTCCACCTTCACCGGATCATATTCTTCCATGGCGTGGCCTTGGAGCAACGGTAGGGTGGCGATGTCGTAAAAGGGAAAGCCTAGATAGGAGAGCAGCATGATCCGCCGCTCCGCCTTGGGAAGTCCCGCGAGCGCGTCGGCCAGCATCATCTCCGCTATGTCATCCCGCGCCTTCAGGTCGCGTGCCTGTGCGATGGCGTCCAGCGCTGCCGCCGGATCGGACGGCACCTCCTTGGCTGCGGCGCGGATCGCGCCATTATAGAAATCGGTGCCTTCGCATTCCGTATAATGCGCCATGGATTGATAGATGGCGTCGTGCATTTTCTGGATCGCGGCGTCGCCAGCCTCAGAATCGATCTCCAGCGTTTCGGCCAGCCGCCGCGCCAAAAAGCGCAGGCGGCGGATGCGAAAACTCAGGTCATGGGTGCGGAAGAAGGCGACCGGCGGTGATCCCGGCCCGACATCCTCGATCAGCTTGTCCGCGCCGATCGTCCGGACGTGCGACCACAGCGCCTGCCGGAAATTTTCCCGCATCAATGGACTGTCCTCGTCGCTCAGGCGGAACAGCAGACCGGCCAGATCCTCGACGATGCCCGAAAGTTTCAGATGACCATAGGCCGGGAAGGCAAAGCCTGCCGAGTTCGCAGCCCGCAACTGCGCCTTCGCTCGCCAGGCGGAAAGCCGCGCGGGAGTCGGACGGTCGAGAAACAGCATGCCGCCAATCGTGTTTTCGACCTCCGCCTCGATCCCCGGTCTCAAAGCATTCAGAATGCGCACCATTCGGCGGATGCGCGAAGAATGACGATCAATCGCTTCCAGATTGTCGCGGATCGGTTGCTCGCGCGGAATATCGCTCAGAGCGCCGAAGATGGTGCGGAAAAAACCGGGCAGCTGAGCCTTGTCCTCTGGCGTGGCGTCTTCCTGCTCGCCCTCCCGGTTCAGCCGGATGGATCGACGGCCCGGCTTCGGATCAATATAGACGAAACGCCGATCCACTTCGCGCCGCGACGGACGGTTACGCAGCGCGCCGATCGCCTGTGCGAAGGGAGCATTCGCCAGCACCGATCCGTCGATCAATATCGCGTCCTCTGCATTGCCGCGCGCCCAGTGGCGGGGCAGGGCATGGGCCAAAAATGCATCCCGGGTCGGCCATGCGCGATGCCGCTGTTTCAACACGCGGTCCAGCTCCCGCACGGTGAAGGGGGGGAATGCGCCGGGGAAGCTCGCCGTCGCCCGCGCGGCGAATACCAGCTCGGCCGGATCGGCGAACAGGCGGTCGCCACGCCCCCGCGCGTGGAAACCGATGGAAAGGCGATGTTCGGTCTCCACCACCTGTGGTGGGCTGTTCAGGTTCAGGCTTTGCGGATGGCCTTCGAAATCCGTGACGGTGACGAACAGGTCCAGCGGGTGTCCCTCGGGCAACAGCGGCGGCCCGCGCTCTGCCGCTTCCATCGCGTCGAAGGCGTCCAGCATCATGCCGGTGAAGATTTCGCCGCCAAAGGGCGGTTCGAACCATCTGGAGCGGATGAAGTGGGACAGCTTGTGCCGCACCTCCTCGCGCGTGTCCGGGGCGACCGTGCGTTCAATCGTGTCGCCGGGCCGCCGCGCCGCCATCCACACCAGCGGCGTCGCCCAGAATTTGCTGATCCGCCGCGCGGGACGCGCATCCGGGTGCAGCAGCTGCTCCACATCGGCATTTTCCAGCCACAGGTCGGTCAATGGCTCCAGCGATTGCCCCGTTTCGATCGCCTGCGCCAGAAATATACCGTTGATGCCGCCCGCGCTCGCCCCGGCGATGATGTCGGGCATCACGCGCAACCGGACTCCACTGGCGGCTTCCAGTTCTTCCAGCAGCTTCCTGTAAACCGCCTCGCTGCCCTTGCTGCTAGGGGTGCCGTCATGAAAACTTCGGCTTGCCCGCGCCAGCCGCCACACTTCCTTGGTGATGCCGTGCATATAGACGGCCAGACTGATCCCCCCATAGCAGACCAGCGCCAGTCGAAGTTCGCGCTCCTTCATGATGCGTAGCCCTCAGGCCTTATGCTGCAGGTGCCGCAGTCTTGTCCCGAACCCATCCCCCGTTCGCCCTGAGCCTGTCGAAGGGCTTCACTTGTCTTTGATGCCGCAGGCAAAGGCTTCGTATGGTCCAGTCCAAACGAAAACACCGAACTCACAACCGAAACTCCGCCCAGATCGGCAAATGATCCGAAGCCTTACGCGACGCCGCACTGTCATGCACGCCGCTGTCCATCAGCTTCAATTGCCCGCAATGCATGATCCGGTCGAGATGCGCGACCGGCCGCCGCGCGTGGAAACTCCGTCCGCAAGGCGCGAAACTATAATGGCGCGCAAAGTCCGCCAGACACCCCCGATTGGCGCTCCATTCGTTGAGGTCGCCCATTAGCACGGTTGGCATGGCGTCGCGTTGGGCTGCCGCGTGGATGACCGCCGCCGCCTGCTTGCGCCGCCACAGGCCCGACAGGTCGAGATGCATGCCAAAGACGCGCAGCTTCGCCTTGCCCAGTTCCACCTCCGCCATCGTCGCGCCACGCGGTTCCAGGCAGGGAAGGTGCAGCACGTCATGGGTGCGGATATCCGCCTCCTTCCGCACTAATATCGCGTTGCCATGCCAACCCATCGAATCGACATGCACGTTCAACGGCACCGGCTTGTACTGGCTCATCGATTCCAGCAGCCAAGGGGGAATGGCGGCCGATCGGACGCCAAAACGGCGATCCGCTTCCTGAAGCGCGATCACGTCCGCGTTCAACTCTCCCAGCACCTCCAGCACTCGTTCGGGGCTGCGGCGGCGATCGGTGCCAATGGCTTTGCGGATATTGTAGCTGGCAACGCGTAACGACTTCATGGCGAAACAATGCGCCACATCCGCATGAGTTTCCAGCACTGTTGGACAGTGCTCTCAACTTCCTCGCCATAGGTCTGAACGGGCGGGCGGATAGTCCCATCATTCTTTGTTCTTGAAACGTTCACCGTGGCAAGTCATAGCTCCCCCATGGCCAAGGCAAAGCGCAAATTCGTCTGTCAGCAGTGCGGCACGCTCTCTTCCCGTTGGCAGGGGCAATGCGATGACTGCGGCGAATGGAACAGCATTGTCGAGGAAGCGTCCGAAACCATCTTTTCCGCGCGCCATGATCTGCAAAGCGGCGGACGCGCTCTGACTCTTGTCGGGCTGAACAGTCAGGTCGAACTGCCCCAGCGCACCAGCACCGGCATCGCGGAATTTGACCGCGCACTGGGAGGCGGCATCGTTCCGGGCTCCGCCACGCTGATCGGTGGCGATCCGGGGATCGGCAAGTCCACCCTGTTGCTTCAGGCGGCCGCCCGCATTGCCGCGCGCGGCCTTTCCGTTGCTTACATCAGTGGCGAGGAAGCGGCAGATCAGGTGCGCCTGCGGGCGCAGCGCCTCGGCCTTGGCAACGCGCCCGTGCAACTCGCCAGCGCGACCTCCGTCCGCGACATCCTGACCACGCTGGGGGAGGGGGAGCCGCCCGCGCTGCTCGTCATCGACTCCATCCAGACGATGCACAGCGACCTGATCGAAGGCGCGCCGGGCACCGTCAGCCAGGTTCGCGCATCCAGCCAGGAACTCATCCGCTTCGCCAAGCAGCGCGGCACAGCCGTCATCCTCGTCGGCCATGTCACCAAGGATGGCAGCATCGCCGGGCCGCGCGTGCTCGAACATATGGTCGATACGGTCCTGAGCTTCGAGGGCGAGCGCAGCCATCAATATCGTATCCTGCGGGCGATCAAGAACCGCTTCGGCGGCACGGACGAGATCGGCGTCTTCGCGATGGTGGCGGAAGGGTTGGAGGAAGTCTCCAACCCATCGGCGCTGTTCCTCACCCATCGGGACGAAACCGTAACCGGCGCGACCGTCTTCCCTGCGCTTGAAGGCACGCGGCCCGTGCTGGTGGAGATACAGGCGCTCGTCGTCCGGTTGTCGAGCGGGGCCACCCCCCGGCGCGCGGTGGTGGGATGGGACAGCGGCCGTCTCGCCATGGTCCTCGCCGTGCTGGAGGCGCGCTGCGGCCTCAGCTTCTCCACCTGCGAAGTCTATCTGAACGTCGCGGGTGGTTATCGCCTGTCCGATCCCGCCGCTGACCTCGCCGTCGCCGCTGCGCTCATATCGGCACTCGCGGAACGGCCGGTGCCCGCCGATCTGGTCCTCTTCGGCGAAATCGCGCTTTCGGGGGAAATACGCCCCGTCGCTCATGCTCCGCTGCGCCTGCGCGAATCGGCCAAGCTGGGCTTCGAACGGGCCTATGTGCCTTCCGCAGTCGCCGACGGAGTGAAGGGGATCGCCGTCAGCGGCTATCGCGCGTTAAGCCAACTGGTTGACCAGATGCTCGGCCGCGGATAGCCCCGCGTTCATGAACGCCGTCGATATCCTCGTCCTTCTCGCCATCGGCGGTTGCGCCGTATTGGGCTTGCTTCGTGGTTTCGTTCTTGAAACCCTTTCGCTGATCGCCTGGGTCCTCGGCATCTTCGCCATCCGCCTCTTCCACCCCTCCGCCACCGAACTCCTCACCCCCCTGGTCGGAACCACCGGAGGCGCGTCAATTCTCGCATTCCTTCTTGTTTTCGGCATCACCTTCGGCGCAGGAAAACTCCTCGCCCACGCCATCGGCCGCCGTACCCGTCAGTCGATTCTTGGCCCCATCGACCGCGTCCTCGGCGGTGGCTTCGGCGCTATCAAGGGATTGATCGGGGCAACGCTGGTCTTCCTCGCGTTCAGCCTGACCTACGACACATTCTACGGCAGCGGAGAGCGCCGCCCCGATTGGTTGTCCGACGCCCGCACCTATCCGCTGCTCAACGCCAGCGGCCAGGCGATCAGCGAATTCGTAGCCGAACGCCGCGCCAGAAAGCCGGACGCCGAAAGCGACTAATCGCTACAGCCAGCCTTTTGCGCGGTAAGCGTCCGCTGTTGCTTTCAATCCCTCTTCGGTAGCAACTTCGGGCACCCACAGTTTTTTGGGAGGTTGCTTTCGCTTCGTGACCACCCAATCGGGATGGCAGAAATAGCTCACCCGATCCTGCGTCAGCTTCGCCGTCTTGCCTCGCAACATGCGATCCAGCCGAGCACCCAATCCCAGCGCCCAGTTGGGCGTGGCAAAAGTCCGCACGGACCTTCCGACTGCTCGCCCGATCGCCTGTCCGAAGTCCAGGTGGTCCCAACCGCCCGGCGTGCCGTCGTCCGCCTCATAACAGTGCGTGAGGCTCATCTCTGTCTCGCCCGCCAGCCGCAGCAGCAGTCGGCCGAGGTCGCTCACCTCGATCAGCGACAGTCGGCCGCCGGGGGGGAGCAGCATGACGCCCCGTTTAGCCATCCGGAAGAGCTCCAGCATTTCCCGATCACCCGGCCCATAGATCGCTGGGGGCCGCACGATCGTCCAATCCAGTCCGCTCGCCTTGACGTGACGTTCGGCGAGCGCTTTGGACCAGCCATAGTCGGACAGTTTAGGTTCCCGCGCGGCCAGCGATGACACATGGACCAATCGCCGGACGCCACGCTGACGCATGGCATCGATGACGGCCATCGTCCCACGCGCGTTCCCGGCCTCGAACTCGTCGCGATCGGCCGCGTTTACGACGCCTGCTATATGGACCACCACGTCGGCGTCCCGTACCAGCGTGTTCAGCGCCGCACGGTCCTCAAGCGATCCGGGCACCCATTTCAGCCGGGCGCGGGGCGGCTGCGCCTTTCGGGTGATGGCTGTCACATGATGCCCAGCGTCCAAAGCCTGATTGAGCGTTTCGGCGCCGACAAAACCTGTCGCGCCGGTCATGGCAATGCGTAATTTCATGGGGATCAGACCATGGCCATCTGGTCGCGATGAACGAGTACGGATCGTGGCAGGTGGCCCAGCAGAGCCGCGATATCCTCACTGCGTTTGCCCGCGATCCTCGCCGCTTCCTCGCTGTCATACTCGCTCAGCCCACGCGCGATCACCCGGCCGTCCGGCGCGACGATATCAACGACATCACCTCGCACGAATGCGCCCTCTATCTTCGCCACACCGGCAGGCAGCAAGCTGTTGCCGCGCCCCAACGCCTTTTCCGCACCTGCGTCGACGATGATGCGCCCGCGAACGGTCAAACGCCCCGCAAGCCATCCCTTACGCGCCCGCTTGGCAGGGGCTGCGATGAAGATCGATCCCTTTCCGCCATTGATCCAATGTGACAGCGGAGCATCGACCTTGCCGGAAATGATCGCGAGATGCGCTCCGGCCCCCGTCGCGATCCGCGCCGCCTCGATCTTGGAGGTCATGCCTCCCGACCCCATTCCGGACGCGGATCCGCTGTCCGCCATATTTGCGATCCGCGCGTCGATGCGCTCGATTGTGTCTATCAGCATGGCGCTCGCATCGACATGCGGGTTGGCGGTGTAAAGCCCATCGACGTCGGAAAGCAGCACCACCGCGTCGGCCCGTGCTGCCTGTCCGATACGTGCCGCCAGCCGATCGTTGTCGCCAAAACGGATCTCCGCTGTGGCGACGCTGTCATTCTCATTGACCACCGGCACCACATTGAGCGTGATCAGGCGTTCCAAAGTCGCAGACGCATTCAGATAGCGCCGCCGATGCTCAAGATCGTCCAGCGTCACCAGCATCTGCGCGGCCGTAATCCCCTTGTCCTGCAACAAACGAGCCCAGCATTGCGACAGTGCGATTTGTCCTGTTGCCGCTGCGGCTTGAGCGTCTTCCAGACTGCCTCGCCCACCCTTTGGCAGCTTCAATCGCCGTGCGCCCAGCGCGATTGCGCCTGACGAAACGATAATGATTTGCTGCCCGGCGGCTTTGCGGGCAGCGACATCTTCGACCAAGGTTCGGAGCCAGGCTTCGCGAACCTCGCCATTCCCATCGACCAGCAAGGCCGAGCCGATCTTGATGACCAGTCGCCGAACTTGAGAGGGGGGGAAGCCTGAAAGAGAGGAAGTCACGGGATCAGTTCCGTTCGCCTGGAACGTGAAGAATAAGTGGCGATTGATGAGTGTTCAGATCGGCGACCATGAAGTGTCGCCTTCGTCACTGGCCTCTTCCTCCATCGGTCTGCCGTCCGCAAGCAATGGCAGGACAGCATCCAGTAGCGGTTGCACACCTTCGCCTGTCGCGCCCGAGATGATAAATATCTTCTCCACGCCAGCCTCGCGCCGGAGCTGGGCGGCGATGTCCTCCATCAATTCCGGCCCGAGTAGGTCGCCCTTGTTGAGGGCCACGATCTGCGATTTGTCGGCTAGCCCCTCGCCATAGGCTTCCAGTTCATCCTGCACGATCCGGAACTGTTCGACCGGATCGTCGCCAGTGGCATCGACCAGGTGCAGCAGCACGCGGCAGCGCTCGATATGGCCAAGGAAGCGGTCGCCGATGCCAGCACCTTCGGCTGCACCCTCGATCAAGCCGGGGATGTCTGCCAGGACGAATTCCTTGTCACGGTGCGTGACGACGCCGAGCTGTGGCTTGGTGGTGGTAAAGGCATAGGCCCCCACCTTGGCCTTGGTATTGGTTACCTGATTGATGAAGGTCGACTTGCCAGCATTAGGCATACCGACCAAGCCGACGTCGGCGAGCAATTTCAGCCGGAGCCAGACCCACATTTCCTGTCCCGGCCAGCCCGTTCCATGCTGACGTGGCGCACGATTAGTACTTGTCTTGTAAGACAGGTTGCCCCGGCCGCCATCGCCGCCGCGCAACAGGACCAAGCGTTGTCCGACCTCTGTGAAGTCGGCGAGCAGTTCCTGATCTTCATAGTCGGGATAACCATCCTCGTCCTCGGTGCCCTCGATAGGCTGGGGATCGGACAGGATCTGCGTTCCTACGGGAACTTTTATGACGAGGTCGTTGCCGCCAGCGCCATAGCGATTCTTCCCGGCGCCCGGCATGCCGCGCTGTGCCTTGAAATGCTGAGTGTAGCGGAAGTCTATGAGGGTGTTGAGGCCAGCTACGGCTTCGAAGATGATATCTCCACCCTTGCCGCCATTGCCGCCATCAGGGCCGCCATATTCGACATATTTTTCCCGCCGGAAACTGACCGCGCCGGGGCCGCCCCAGCCGGATTTTATGTATATCTTCGCCTGATCCAGAAAATGCATGGGCTGGCCCATAGCCGCTTATGACGCGGAATTAAACCTTGCCGTCTGCTATCGCTCGAAACTCACCTTTTCCATGCGGGACGGCGTCCGCTGGCGCCGTCCCTTCTTCGTTCAGGCCGCGAGCGCGGGCATGGCGTCGTGATAAAGGTCCATTGCAGGATCAATCATCATGCGTCCGGGCACACCTTCTTCAAAGACCAGGCATTCAGCCGCATTTCCACGCGCCGGACTGTAACGTTGCTCCACCCGGCCGGTGTAACGAAAGCCGATTTTCCGAAGCACATTGCCTGACGCCGGATTGTCAGCGAAATGCGCCGCGCGAACCCCGCTGACGCCTGCTGCTCGGGCCATGCCGTACACCGCGCTGGCGGCCTCCGTCGCAAAGCCCAGCCCCCAATAGGGACGCGCTATCCAATAGCCGAGTTCAGGCGTGCCATCTTCGGTCAAATGGACGCCGCACCCGCCGACCAGGCGCGGAGCACCGCGAGTGCGGGAAAAAGCCAGAAGACGCGGCAGGCGTGTATCTTGCGGAAGGGCAAGGAAGCTGCGCGCGTCATCAATGCCATATGGCGTGGGCACGCGGAAAAGGTTGCGCAGGACCGCCGGATTGCCAATCGCTTCGGCCAGCGCGGATGCATCTTCCATCCAGCCGGGTCTTAGGAGCAGGCGGGGGGTACGGGCGAACATTTGAAAATCTCTCCTCTGATCGACACGCCAATGGCCGTAAAAAGTTACGGCTTGACGACTTCTTTCCTCTGGCTGTGCCCCGCCCGCATGACGCGTGAGAAGGCTCAGGGTTCCAGAGGTTTGAGGGAAAATGAGGGGAGGTGCCGCCGAATGGAAAAAGGGGCGCTCCCGGATGGGGCGCCCCTTTTTCCCTCGGATTATCAGAAATGGTCGAAGACCATCTTCCGGAAGGATCGCCCCAATAATGAGGGACGATCCGTCATTGATCGTCCGTTATTCGGCTGCTTCAGCCATGGCATCGACCGACACATATTTGCGGCCGAGCTTGCCAGTGTGGAATACCACGCGGCCTTCGCCCAGGGCAAAGAGGGTGTGGTCCTTACCCATGCCAACATTACGGCCGGGATATACGCGCGTGCCGCGCTGGCGAATGATGATGTTGCCGCCGATCACTTCCTGACCGCCGAACTTCTTCACGCCAAGGCGCTTGGATTCCGAATCGCGACCGTTGCGCGATGAACCGCCAGCTTTCTTATGTGCCATGACTCAAACTCCTCGAAACTCTACTGCGGCTCAGGCGATCGACACGATCTTCAGGATCGTGTGGTTCTGGCGATGGCCGTTCTTGCGACGGTAATTGTGACGACGGCGCTTCTTGAAGACGATGACCTTCTCGCCCTTCGCCTGCGCGATGATTTCGGCGGCGACGGTCAGCTTGCTGGCGTCCTTCACGTCGCTGCCTTCGCCCGCGAACAGGACGTCATCCAGCGTCACCTTGTCACCGGCCTCACCGGCCAGCTTCTCGACGACGATCTTGTCTCCGGCGGCTACGCGATACTGCTTGCCGCCCGTGCGCACGACTGCGAACATGGCTCTTCTCTTCTCGTTCAAATCTGCTTTACGCAAATCGCCGAGGACATGACGTCCTGTTGACCCGCGCGGGAATGTGGCCCGGTAGTGGACTGACTCGCTTCTGTCAACCGGGAAGCCCCCTTCTTAGGGGTGGTTTTTGCGCGAGCCAGTGCCTATCTTCCCGTGTCGAAGGGAACCCGCCGCGCATGATGCCGACATCGTACAGGACTGACAGCATGAGAGGCAGGCTTCTCTTCATGCTGACCCTGTGGATGGCGATCAGTGTTGCGTTATTAAGTGCCCTGACGCCATTGGGGCCGCCGTCCAGCATAGCCACGGGCTCGGCGTTCAATCCTGCCACCACAGACGTTGTGCTGAAGGCCCGGACCCAATCGGCACCGGCCGACTACCGTCTGACCCAGCCCGATGGCTCGGGCGACAACCCCTTGTTATCTTCATTGATGCCATGGATGGTATCTGTTGCGGGACTGCTGGCCGCCGTGGGGTGGTCGCGATCTAATCCCTTATATGTCCGCACCCGTCCCTCGCTCTTACGCGGGGGTATTACACACTCCTTTCACGCTCGCGCTCCGCCAGTTCTGACTTAACGCGCACTCCGTTAATCGTCAGACAGGAGAGATCCATGACCCGCAGACGGTCACGCCGCAGCAACCGACGGCCGCCATGGTGGTTCGTACCCGCCGTGTTCACTGGGCTGGGTGCTGCCGGAGCCTTATTGTCAGCCGCTATGCTAGCGGTCGCAGCATGAAAATATGATAGGCTGCCGGTGAAGGTTCAGAGGGCCGCACCGGCAGACAGGGAAGGACGTCCATGCCTCATCACACGCCCCTGATCGGAACAATCGTCGCGGGCCTCGTTGTTGCTTTCATAATGGGTGCCATTGCCCATCGCCTCAAGCTATCGCCGCTGGTCGGTTATCTTATAGCAGGGATCATAGTTGGTCCTTTCACCCCGGGATTTGTCGCCAACACGAGTCTGGCTAACGAACTGGCGGAGATCGGTGTCATTCTGCTGATGTTCGGGGTGGGACTTCATTTTTCGCTACGCGATTTGTTGTCGGTGAAGAACATCGCCGTACCCGGCGCCATTGGGCAGATCGCGGTTGCAACGCTGCTTGGCATGGGGCTGTCGCACTATATGGGCTGGCCAGTGATGGGCGGCATTGTGTTTGGCCTCGCTCTTTCGGTCGCGAGTACGGTCGTTTTGCTGCGCGCCTTGCAGGGGGCCGATCTTGTGGAGACGCGGCGGGGGCGCATAGCTGTTGGCTGGCTGATCGTCGAGGATCTGGTGATGGTGCTGGCGTTGGTACTGCTACCGGCGCTGGCGAAGGTTATGAACAATGCAGACGCATCGGCCGGAATGGGTGACCTGCTGGCACCGCTGCTCAGCACCTTGCTGAAGGTCACCGGTTTTGTAGCCCTGATGCTCGTGGTGGGCCGACGAGTCATTCCTTGGGCGCTGCACTGGGTAGTTCACACCGGATCGCGGGAGTTGTTTCGCCTGGCTGTGCTGGCGATCGCCCTTGGCGTGGCCTTCGGCGCGGCCGTGGCGTTCGATGTGTCATTTGCGTTGGGCGCCTTCTTCGCGGGCATGATACTGGGCGAGACGCCGCTCAGTCGCCGCGCGACGGAGGAAACGCTGCCGCTGCGCGATGCATTCGCGGTGTTGTTCTTCGTGTCCGTGGGCATGCTGTTCAATCCATCGGTGCTTGTCGAACAGCCGTTGCCCCTGCTTGCGACCGTGGCGATCATCATCGTCGGTAAGTCTATCGCCGCGTTCGCGATCGTACGCGCCTTCGGCCACCCGGGGGATACGGCGCTGACGATTGCGGCGAGCCTGGCGCAGATCGGCGAGTTTTCCTTTATCCTTGCTACATTGGGCACTGGCCTAGGCGTGCTGCCTGCGGAAGGACGCGACTTGATCCTTGCCGGGGCGATCGTGTCGATCTTTCTAAATCCGTTCATCTTCTCGATGATCGTGCGGGCGCACAAGAAGGAGGAGATTGAGGAGGAGGCGGAAGCAGAAAGGGCGCGCCAGCGGCCGCACATCGGCCATGTGATCCTGGTCGGATATGGCCGGGTCGGCAAGATGATCGCGGGGCGCCTGTCCGAACGCAATGCCCATTTCGTTGTGCTGGAAACGGACCCGGAACGGGCGGAGGAAGCAGCGGAGGCGGGCCATTCGGTAGTGCGGGGAAGTGCACTGGAGGACCGTTATTTGATGGCTGCGGGCATTTGCGAGGCTCGGCGGTTGCTGATTGCCGTGCCGGAAGGGTTTGAAGGTGGTGCGATCCATGAACATGCGCGCCGCCTCAATCCCGACCTGCAGGTGATTGCGCGAGCGCATAGTGATGCTGAGGTCGCGCATCTGGAGGGGATAGGCGTACCCCATGTCGTCATGGGAGAGCGCGAGCTCGCAGCGCGGATGCTTCAGTTGTCCGGCGCGGGCTGAACGGCTGTCTCAGTCAACGATGTGCTCCTGTGAAGCTAGGAGCACATCGTTTTGGGAGCGGGTGTCTTATCCGCGTGGCTTGCGAGGCGGGCCTTTGCGGGGGCCGCCTTTGAACGGTCGGGCGCCATAGGCTGGCTTTGGACCACGACCTTCATTGGGACGTCCCTTGCCGCGCGGCGGCCCTTCGCGGCGGTTCTCGCGCGCGGTGTCCCGAGGGGTTCCCTCAATCTGTTCGAACTGGACTTCTGCGCCCTCGTCGCTCGCCTCGCCCGTGCGCTTTACCGAGCCGATGAATCGGGAAACGATGGCGCTTGGAATCTCGAACAGCGTCTCGTTGGCGGCGATCCGGATCGCGCCGATGTCCTGGCGTGACACATGGCCTCGGCGGCAGATCAGCGGCAGGATCCAGCGCGGGTCGGCATTGTGACGGCGGCCGATGTCCATGCGGAACCAGACGGTATCCTCAAAGCCTGGACGAGGTCCATCGCGGCGGGGCGGGGCTTCGCTGGCGTCGAGCAGTTCTTCGGGCGCGGGAAGGGCGGCGCGGGCGCTCTTCACCAGCATCGCCGCGATCTCCTTGGCGGACTTGGTTTCCAGCAACTCGGCGCCCAGTGTCCAATCCTGCTCGTCCAGCTCGGCGCGCTCCATCAGTTTCTCGCGAAGGCGAGAATTGTCCTGCTGTTGGATCGCTTCCTTGCTCGGCGGAGTGCCCCATTCGACCGGAATTTTCGCGCCGCGCAGCATCGATTCGACGCGACGGCGGCGTGGATAGGGGACGATCAGCACGGCTGTGCCCTTCTTGCCTGCGCGTCCGGTGCGGCCGGAACGGTGCTGCATCGTTTCTGCATCGCGCGGGATTTCGACGTGCACGACGAGGCTGAGGTTGGGAAGGTCAATGCCGCGCGCGGCTACATCGGTGGCGACGCAGACGCGGGCGCGGCGGTCGCGCAGGGCTTGCAGCGCATGGTTGCGCTCATTCTGGCTGTGTTCGCCCGACAGCGCGACGGCGGCGAAACCGCGTTCGGTGAGGCTGGCGTGGAGGTGGCGGACATTGTCGCGGGTGGCGCAGAAGAGGATCGCCGTTTCCGCCTCATGATAGCGCAGCAGATTGACCACCGCGTTCTCAATGTCGGCGGGGGCGACGGTCACGGCTTGGTAGCTGATGTCGCCATGGCCGCGCTCGTCACTGACAGTCGAAATGCGCAGCGCGTCCTGCTGGTAGCGCTTGGCGAGCGCAACGATCGGCTTTGGCATGGTGGCGGAGAAGAGGAGGGTGCGGCGGCCTTCGGGCGCGCCGTCGAGAATCTCTTCCAGATCTTCGCGGAAGCCCATGTCGAGCATTTCGTCAGCTTCATCGAGAACGACGGTCTTGAGCCCTGACAGGTCCAGTGCGCCGCGTTCGAGATGGTCGCGTAGGCGGCCGGGCGTGCCGACGACGATGTGCGCGCCGTGGGAAAGGGCGCGGCGTTCCTTGGCGGCGTCCATGCCGCCGACGCAGGTGGCGATGCGGGCGCGGGCTTCGCCGTAGAGCCACTCCAGTTCACGGCTGACTTGCAGCGCCAGTTCGCGGGTGGGGGCGATGGCGAGCGCGAGCGGCTTTCCTGCCACGGGCAGGCGCATCTCTTCACCCAGCAATTCGCCTGCCATGGCAAGGCCAAAAGCGACCGTCTTGCCTGAACCGGTCTGCGCCGAGACGATGAGGTCGCGGCCTTCCGCTTCGGGCTGGGTGACTTCGGCCTGAACGGGGGTCAGGCTTTCATAGCCTTTTCGCGTCAGGGCGTCTGAGAGGAGGGGCGGGAGATGTTCAAAAGACATTATATTTTCCGTCGGTAAAGCGACCCGCCATTCCCGACGGATACATGAGGACCTGATGTGCTCCGGCTGTTGCTGGAGCCCGGGATGCAAGGTCACACACCCCGAAGTTCACACCGTCCCTGAAGGACTTCTGCCAAAGGCAGAATGGGTGCCGGAAGGCACCCAAATAAGAAGGCCGCCTTCCCCCGCAAAGAGGGAAGGCGGCCCCTATATTAACTATTGCGAGGGATCAGACCGAAGCGACTTCCGCCACATCGACCTTCACGCCCGGACCCATCGACGACGACAGGGCGATCTTACGGACGTACTTGCCCTTCGAACCCGACGGCTTCGCCTTGACGATGGCGTCAACGAAAGCGTCGAAATTCTTGCGCAGGTCTTCGGCTGAGAAGCTCGCCTTGCCGAGACCGGCGTGGATGATGCCAGCCTTTTCGACGCGGAATTCGATCTGACCACCCTTGGCGGCCTTCACGGCTTCGGCGACGTTCGGGGTGACGGTGCCGAGCTTCGGGTTCGGCATCAGGCCCTTGGGACCCAGAACCTTACCGAGGCGGCCGACCAGACCCATCATGTCGGGGGTCGCGATCACGCGCTGGAAATCGATGTTGCCAGCCTGGATGCTGTCCAGCAGGTCTTCGGCGCCCACGATGTCGGCGCCAGCGGCGGTTGCGGCTTCAGCCTTGTCGCCACGAGCGAACACGGCGACGCGAACGTCCTTGCCGGTGCCTGCGGGCAGGGTGACGACGCCACGGACCATCTGGTCGGCGTGACGCGGATCGACGCCCAGGTTGATCGCGATTTCGACGCTTTCGTCGAACTTGGCGGTCGCGTGGGTCTTGATGAGGCCCAGCGCTTCGTCAACGCCGTGCAGCTTTTCGCGGTCAACCGCAGTGGCGAGAGCCTTCGCCTTCTTTGTCAGCTTTGCCATGGTCTTAGCCCTCCACCACTTCGAGGCCCATCGCGCGAGCGGAGCCTTCGATGATCTTCGTCGCTGCGTCGATGTCGTTCGCGTTCAGGTCAACCATCTTGGCCTGGGCGATTTCAGCGAGCTGGGCGCGGGTGATCTTGCCAGCGACGACCTTGCCCGGTTCCTTGGAACCCGACTTCAGGTTGACGGCCTTCTTGATCAGGTAGGTGGCGGGCGGCTGCTTCGTGACGAAGCTGAACGAACGGTCCGCATAAACGGTGATGATGGTCGGCAGCGGGGTGCCCTTTTCCATCTTTTCCGTCGAGGCGTTGAACGCCTTGCAGAATTCCATGATGTTTACACCGCGCTGACCCAGCGCCGGACCGATCGGCGGCGAGGGGTTGGCGGCTCCAGCGGGCACCTGGAGCTTGATATAGCCCGTAATCTTCTTGGCCATTTTCACTCACTCTATTGCTGGGAGGATCGCAAGCGACCCGCCCGGTTCAAGTTTAGCGGTCAAGCAGCGATCCCTGAGGATGCCTTCCGCACTGTATTATCCTCGCCCCTTTAGGGGAGAGGACACCGTAGCTTGCCAGTTTGCTGGCTAGCGTAGGTTGGAGAGGGGGTTGTGCCCTCTCCCGCTGCGACTAGGCGGCGGAGCCGCCAAGTCTCGCTGCCCTCTCCCGCTTGCGGGAGAGGGAAAGGGGTTACTTCGACAGTTCGACCTGCTCGAAGTCCAGTTCGACCGGGGTGGCGCGGCCGAAGATCGACACGGACACCTTGACGCGGTTCTTTTCGAAATCCAGTTCCTCGACGGTGCCGTTGAAGCTGGCGAAGGGGCCGTCCAGCACCTTGACGCTGTCGCCGATTTCGTAATCGACGTTGACCTTGTGCTTGGGCGCGGCTTCGGCGGCCTTCTGCGCGCCGAAATAGCGGGCGGCCTCGCCCTCGCTGATCGCCTGCGGCTTACCCGACGAGCCGAGGAAGCCGGTGACCTTGGGCGTGTTCTTGACGAGATGGTAGATGTCGTCGTTCATCGCCAGCTTTGCGAGAACGTAGCCCGGCATGAACTTGCGTTCGACCTGCACCTTCTTGCCGCGCTTCACTTCGGTCACGGTCTCGGTGGGGACTTCCACCTGCTCGACCAGCTGGGAGAGGCCCATGCGCTCGGCTTCGGACAGGATCGATTCCTTGACCTTGTTTTCGAAGCCCGAATAGGCGTGGATGATGTACCAGCGCGCCATGTTACCGTTTCAAACTCCCACAAGCGATTTCCCGGGAAACCGCGGCAGATAAAAAACTCAAGCTCTTCCGGCGGCGAAGCTCAGCAGCCACTGAACAACCGCACCGAAAAAGGTGTCGATGCCGAAGAAGAAGAGGCCGAGCAGCGTGGTCATGATACCGACCATCACCGCAGTCATGACCGTTTCGCGGCCGGTGGGCCACACGATCTTCGACGCTTCGGTCTTCACCTGATTGACGAATTCGCCCGGAGAAACCTTCGCCATCACTGCCTCAACAACTTTCGAACAAACACCAAAGCGCGAAGCAACAGTCCGCCCTCCGGACCCCGCCATGTCGGCGTCCCGGGGTGCGGCCGCTGGCTCCGCGACCCATCTTCGCTGGGGCAACTAACCGCGAACCTTTGAAAAATCAAGGATCAGCGCTCAGCGACCTGGCAGGAGTGGAGGGACTCGAACCCCCGGCATTCGGTTTTGGAGACCGACGCTCTACCAGCTGAGCTACACTCCTGTACCGGCGAAGGAGGGCGCTTTAGCGTGGCCTGCGGGGGAGAGCAAGCAGGAAACTTTAGAGGAAAATGCCGCCCTTCATCACGCGGCGGGTGCGGCCCTGTACCGGCATCCGATCGAAGGGTGTGTTGCCTGCCTGTGCGGCCATTTTTGCAGAATCTATGATCCATGGCGCATCGGGATCGATGAAGATGAGGTCGGCGGCGCTACCGCCCGCGAAGCTTCCTGCATCGACCCCCAATATGCGGGCAGGATTGGCGCTGAGCAGCATCATCAGGCGCGTCATCGACAGATGTCCTTCGCGCACCAGGTTCAGCGACAAGGCCAGCAGGGTCTCGGCTCCAGCCATGCCGGGAGAAGCGTCGGCGAAGGGTAACCTCTTATCTTCGGGGCCACGGGGATCGTGACTGGAGGTGATCACATCGACCGTGCCGTCGGCGACCGCGACGACCGAGGCCCTGCGGTCATCCTCCGACCTTAGCGGAGGCGACAGGCGCGCGAAGGTGCGGAAGTTGGTGACGGCATTGTCGGCGAGGTAAAGATAGGCAGGGCTGATCCCGCAGGTGACCCTTATGCCTTCGGCCTTTGCCGCGCGTATCAGATCAAAGCCCGCCTTGGTCGTCACGAGCCGGAAATGGATGGCGGCGCCCGTTTCCTTCGCCAGCATGAGGTCGCGCGCGATCGCGATCGCTTCGGCGCAGGCCGGTGCGTGGGGCAGGCCCAGCCGGGTCGCCGTTTCGCCGCTGGTTGCGACTGCCTTGCCTGCGAGGCCGCTGTCCTCGGCATGCGTGATGACCGTCAGGCCGAGGCCGGAGGCATAGGCGAGTACCCGCATCATCACGCCTGAATCCGCGATCCATTGCCGACCCGTAGCCACAGCCTTGGCGCCCGCTGCCTGCATCATGCCGATTTCCGCCAGCTCGCCCCCCTTGAGGCCCCGCGTGGCGGCAGCGATCGGATGCACCCAGAAGTCGGGCTTTCCCGCGCGCGCGGCCTGACGGATGAGACCGGCGTCGTCCAGCGGGGAGGACTGGTCGGGCATCAGGGCGGCCCGCGTGATCCCGCCGAAGTGGAAGGCGGGCTTGTCGGTAGCGAACACGCCCAGATCGATGAGGCCCGGAGCCACCACCAGCCCGGCGGCGTCGATCTTTTCAGCATCGTCAGGCACATCGACATTGCCCGAGGCGATGATCCGGTCGCCTTCGATCAGGATCGCACCAGTGCGGACGTCGCGGGCAGCGGGGTCGGCCAGCTTCGCGTTGATGATGGCAAGCTTGCTCATGCCCAACCCTCCACACCGCGCGCGCCACGGGTCAGCACATCCAGGCAGGCCATGCGGATGGCGACGCCCATTTCCACCTGTTCGGTGATGGCGGAACGGTTCGGATCATCGGCCACCACGCTCGATATCTCAACGCCCCGGTTCATGGGGCCGGGGTGCATTACCAAAGCGTCCGGCTTGGCAATGGCAAGCCGCTCGGGCGTCAGGCCGTAAAGCATGTGATATTCGCGAGGCGAGGGGATGAAGGCGCCGTCCATCCGTTCATTCTGAAGGCGCAACATCATCACGACATCGGCGCCATCCAACCCTTCGTCCATCCGATTATAGGGCGTGGCGCCCAGCATCTCCACTTCGGGCGGCATCAGGGTCGGCGGCGCGACGGCGCGGACCTGTGCGCCCAAAGCGGCGAGGCAGAGCATGTTGGAGCGCGCGACGCGGCTGTGCAGCACATCCCCGCAAATCGCGACGACAAGGCCCTCAAACCCTCCCTTGCGGCGGCGGATGGTGAGGGCGTCGAGCAGGGCCTGGGTCGGATGTTGGTGCCAGCCATCGCCAGCATTGAGGACCGGGCAGTCCACCATGTCCGATATCAGGGCAACGGCGCCCGAACTGGCATGACGGATGACGATAACGTCGGCGGCCATGGCGTTGAGCGTCATCGCCGTGTCGATCAGGGTCTCGCCCTTCTTCACGCTGGATTGCCCGGCATGCATGTTCACGACGTCGGCGCCCAGACGTTTGCCCGCAATCTCGAACGACAGCAGGGTGCGGGTGCTGTTTTCGAAGAAGGCGTTGATTTGCGTCATTCCGGCGAGGCGGTCGTCATGCTTGCGCGCATTATCCCGGTTGGTCCGCGCCCAATGTTCCGCCTCATCCAGCAGGAAGCGGATTTCCCAAGGCTTCAAGTCGGCGATGGAGAGAAGATGCCGATGCGGAAACAACGCCCGGCCGGTCAGGTCGGACGAGGTGGGGGGAACGGTTATGTCGGGCATGAACGGACCCTTTAGGCGAGGGCAGGAAAGAGGGCAAGTCGGGAAGCTTGGAAGTTCCGTCCGCTTTCCTATCTGCATGGGATGCGAATTTTCACGATCGGGTATGAAGGGGCTACGCAAGGCGAGCTGATAGCGGCGTTGCAGAAGGCAGGCGTCAAGCTGCTCGCAGACATCAGGGCGGTTCCGCTGTCGCGGCGGCCGGGATTTTCCAAGAACATTCTGGCGGCGGGGCTGAAGGAGGCCGGGATCGACTATGTTGGGCTGAAGGCGCTGGGTACGCCCGCCGAGGGGCGGGAGGCGGCTCGCAAGGGCAATCATGCGAAACTTCGGGAGATTTATTCGGGGCAACTCGATCTGCCGGAAGCTATCGTCCAGGCGGAGCAGTTGCGCGACTTGGCGCGAGAGCGGCCCACGGCTTTGCTGTGTTTCGAGCGGCAGGCGGACGGATGCCATCGCTCCCTATTGCTGGAGTATCTTTTCCCGGATGACGAGCGTGTGGACCTGACGCCCTGAATCGTCAGAAGCGTCGCGCGATAGCTCCGGCGGTCCAGCCCATGCCGACCGCCAGCAAAATGGCTGTAAGGCCGTACAAGAAGGACCATCGTTCGGCGGCGACCGCCATGAAGCGTTCGAACCCCGACTTGCGGATGGTGATGTCGCGGACGGCGGCGGCAACGACCCGCCCGTCCTGCACGAGGAAGGTTTCCGCTGTATAATCGCCGACGATCACGCGCGCGGGGAGCGGGATGCGTGCCCGGTATAACACTCCATCGGTGATCTCCACCGAGCCGGGCCTTTCGGCGAACAATCCCGATCGTTCGCGCAGGTCGATCAATCCGGCCTGGAAGCGATCAAGCTCTGCGCTGTCATTGAGAGAGGACGGGGACAGTTGCAACTTGTCCACGCCCAACTCGTAAATGGCTGCCGTCCGTTCATCGACTACGTTGGCGATCGGACGGGAAGAGGCGACCGCATAAAAGCTGGGTGCGGAGCGGAAGCGGGCGCTGTCCGCATTGACCCAGATGCCAGCGACCTTTTGTTTTTCGCGCATGGTGATGGACTGGTCGGGACCTTTCAGCACAACCAATATGTCTGCGGGTTTGCTGGGCCGACGACCGTCGGGATAGACGATCGCTCCGAACAGCAGGAGGTCGGCGCCGGTGAAGCTGTACTGGATTTCCACTTCCCGTTGCGAGACGTCGGGGACGAGCATCGGCTCCCCTGCCGCGCCAAGCAGCGGCGAGAGGGGAAGCAGAAGCGCAAGACGGGCGCGCAGGTTCAACGCACTTCCACCGTGTAAATCTCATCCGGGCGGAAGCCGAGACCCAACGCCATGCGCGCGGCGACCAGGAGCACGATCACGGACAATAATATGCGCAGATATTCGGGGCGAACGGTCATCGAGATGCGGGTGCCGATCTGTGCCCCCGTCACGCTGCCGATCAGAAGCAGCATCGCGAGGACAAGATCGACCGCCTTCGTCGTCATTGCGTGCATCATCGTCGTTGCCATGGTGACGAACAATATCTGAAACAGCGAAGTGCCCACCACCGACTGGGTGGTCATGCCAAGTAGGTACAGCATGGCGGGCACAAGAATGAAGCCGCCGCCGACGCCCAGCAGGGTTGTCAGTATTCCCGTCGCAACACCGAGCAGCAACGGCGCGAGGGGAGAGATATAGAGCCCCGAGCGATAGAAGCGCCACCGCATCGGCAGCGCGGCGACCAGGGGGTGATGGCGGCGCTTGCGGGCCTGCATGCGTTTGCCCGTCTTCAACATGACAAGGGCCTGAACGGATTCCTTGGCCATCAAAATGCCGATGCCGCCGAGCATCAGGACGTAAAGGATGCCGATCGCCGTATCGATCTGCCCTATGGACTGGAGCAGCCGAAACAGCAGCACGCCGATGCCTGCCCCAATCACGCCGCCGCCGATCAGAACGCCGCCCATCCGGAAATCGACGGTGCCCCTCGCCATGTGAGTGACGACCCCCGATACGCTGGCACCAGTGACCTGGGACGCGGCGGATGCGGCCGCCACGGTTGGCGGAATGCCGTAGAATATCAGCAGGGGCGTGGTCAGGAAGCCGCCGCCGACGCCGAACATGCCGGAGAGGAGGCCGACCACACCGCCCAGGGCAATGATCACCAGCGCGTTCACCGACAGATTGGCGATGGGCAGGTAGAGATCCATGTGCCGACAGGGTTAGGCTGAATGGATGGCAAGATAAAGGCGCTGCGCGTCCGCCCCGCGTTAAAAATCCGCGCCGAGGGTAAGAGTTAGGCCGGATGAGGGCGATGCCTCTCCAGCTATGCGCTGCCGCCATTCGATGCTGAGCCGAGATGCAACAGGGGGGAGTGGCAGGCGGAACTGAACCTCCGGTCCGATATCAACGCGCTCCACCCGCGGTTGCGCGCCTCCCGATACGCTGAGGCCGGTGCGTACGGGCGTCCCCGATATAGGCGTGAGCAGGGAAAGTTTGCCGTCAGCGAACAGATCGCGCCGGTTGAACCCGACCAAGCCTGCTTGTCCATAAGCCTCTGCTTCCAATTTGCCCAGAACTGGAGTGGGGCCGAAGCCGCTCACCGCAAACACCGCGTTGGCATTGCGTGCGCCATCTCCCAGAGAGATCCGCCGTTCCGCCGCGATGGAGAGCGGAATTGATCTGAAAGGTTGCCAAGCTATCCCTGCGGCAGCCTCAGGCGAGGCGGGGCGATTGAAGGCGCGGCTTACACGGCCATAGAGGGCCGCGCGGCCGGTGCTGGCTGGCGTCAGATCATAATCAAGTCGGAGCCCCGCTTGCGACCCGCCGAGCCTGCCGCCTGTGACGAGATCCTGCGGATTTGCGCTGCCGTCGCGCCAGAGGAGCCACGCGCTGCCGCGCCAACGGCGCACTTTGGTGCCGTCCGAGGGCATTAGCGGCCACGCGGGCGAGGGGGGCTGAGCAAAGTTGGATGGCCTGCTGGCCTGCGCGGCTTTTTCGATTTCCGGATCGAAGGGCGTCTGGCCGCCCTCGGACTTGCCTGTGGCACTTTGAAACGAAGTGATAAAGGCGGGGGCAATGCCCCATCTTGGCTTCGCAGCGCGTATCTTGTTCACTGGCCAATGCGGGACAAGCAATTGGTCGGACGAGGCCACAATCGGCGTAATCTTTGGCGGAGGAGGTCCCGTCAGGCGTGTTGCCGCAACCGGGATCGGTCGTAGCGGCAAGGGCGCGACGGCGCTTCCTCCGAACAAGGCGCTTGCGACCCGGATGACCACCCAGCCGGTCATAAGCACCAGGAAAAAGCGGACAGGCCGTCCGCTGGCGCTGTTGGTCATGTTGATCTTTAAAGCTGGGGGAAGCGATGCTGCGTCTTGTCCCAGACCAGCGGCTTTCCGAACAGGGAGCGGAGGTAGAGGAACACCGCGCGGCGGGCCGCAAGCATCGCAATCAGATTGGCGAGAATGGAACGGGGGATCGCGCCGACCCCATAATGCCATCCATAGCTGCGACCGACGAAGATGGCCCGCATCGCAGCGCGCCAGGTCATGAAGGCAAAGTTCAGCCAAAGCAGCAGTTCGACAAATGGGGAAGGCTGGTAAGCGGTTTCGAGGCCGAACCAGCTTGCCATGAGGAGCAAGCCCCAAAGCAGAAAGGCGACGTAAGCAGCGAAGAGAACGAAGGCGGCGATCGCCGCGCGCCGGTCACGGATGCGCATCCACCATTCGGTGGGGCCGCCCTGCCAGCCCATGCGATCCCAACCAGCAAGCGAGATTCCGACCATCCAGCGGGCTTTCTGGCGGACGGAGCCATCCAGGCTGTCCGGAAAATATTCACGCGTGGCGACAAGCTCGCCTGAGGCATCACGCATCCGCACGAAAACGCCGCGCCCGCCCATATTCTTGATCCGGAGGCCGACTTCATAATCCTCGGTCAGCGAAGCGGGGTCGAACGGACCCCCGTTCGCCGGATTGACAAGCCGTTCGAGTGTCAGTCGTTCGAATGCGCAGGCAACTCCGGCGGATGGAACCGACGCACCCATGGCTTCGCGGATCGTCAAATACTTCCCGTGGCTTTCGGCAAACTCGTCGCAATAATGATTGGCGATGGAGCGTGCCCACCAGCTGCCTTCTCCCGTGAGTGGAAGAACCGGCAACTGAACCAGTTGGAAGCGATCGATCATCACATCGAACAGCCGGACTTCGTCGGCGTGGACGACATCTTCGGCGTCATGCAAGACTACGGCCTTGAACATTCTGCCGGTGCGTGCTTCCGGCATTATGTAGCAAACGCACCAAGCTCTAGATAGATGTAATCGCCTGCGTTGCGTAATGTCATCATATGAAACTCGTAGTGCATGGCCTGATCGACAAGCGGGCAGAAACCGTGGGAAAGATAGAGGCGCTACAGGCGCAGCTTGCCCAACACATGGCGGACCTAGACAGCCTGGAGCGATCTATCCGCATATTCGAGCCTGACATTGATCTAGCCGATGCGCCGGTAAAGCCGGTGCCACCAGCGAACGCAGCCTTTCGTGGGGAGGTTCAACGCTTCCTGTTGGATGCAGTACGCAAGAGCGACATTGCCTTGACTACCCATGACCTTGCCCGCGCCATCATGGAAGCGCGCGGCCTCAATACGGCTGACAAGGCGCTGCTCAAGCTCATTTCCACGCGGACGGGGCATAGCTTGTCCAGCTTGCGCCGGAAGGGCTTTGTCGTGGCTGAGAAGGCCAATGCGGGCGGGTTGCTGCGGTGGCAGCTTACGGGGAAAACGGGCGAGCCTGCGGGCGGGTGGAGGAATGGTTCTACTTAAAGAAAGCTGCATATAACAACAGCTTGAATTGTTGCGCCGATACAACAATTATTAAGTATTATATCGAAATGGTTAAACGTCCCTAGACTCTTTCGCCCGCACGTTCATGATCCGTACCCGACATGATTAAGGGGCCGGATTCGTGGTCCGACCCCTCGATCAACCACCACGATCATGCAATCGCCGGTGGACTGAGCAATTAAGCAGGGAGAATCGTACTCCTTTAGAGCGAAGCGTCAAGGCGATTGCGACAACCCGAATGAGGGAAGCGCATATGACTACGTTTCGAGCTGATTGTCACTCACCCGACAACTATGACACTGATCGACGCATCCAGGGGCTTGGTGGTACATCGCCTTTTAATTGGTGGTACGGCATCGACACCATCATCAGCATGATCGGCAAGGGGGATATTTTCTATACGATGGTGCGCGGCGAAGTCGCCTTGATTGTAGTAAGGCAGCACCCGGTTTCGCGGCGGAATTACCTTACTACGGTTGCCGACAGCTTCCCGTCGAACAATCTCCTAAATCTCCCCCGCTGCCCCGGTTAGTAACCACGCTATAGGGGGAAGCAAAGGCAGTAGGTTGCACAGCCCAACGCAACGCTTGTTGGGCTGTGTACAACCCGGCATGTTCGAACGGATCAGGATACGCCGCTAAACGGTTGCTGATCCTCTCTAGCTCTACTTCGATGTGCTTCATAGTGGTATCATAATACCACTCATGCGCCGCGCTGCCAATAGCCCTTCCACGTGCGCGACACCGGCGCTTCCATCGCAGCAACCGTAACCATCGCAGCCTGTGCGCCGTTATCGACGCGGCGGTTATCTTCACGCCACGAGGCTTCACCAGCATAAGCAAACAGGTACGGGCCAGCGATGTGGTGGTGCGTACCGACTTCCATGCGACGCAGGCGCGAGAAGTAGCTTTCGGCCTGATTGGTGCAAGCGCCGTTGTCGAGGAAGGCGACAGAGTGATTGACGCGGCGCGTATCCCAACCGGCATGCAGCGCATCCCATCCGGTGCCTTCGTCAGCCATGATCGTGGTGAGCGTACCAACATGGTCGCGGACGTAAGGAACGGCATCGCCTTCGTTGCGGACGATGAAGGGCAGCGACTTACCGTTTCGCTCGCGCATGATGACAACGCACTGGCGCTTGCCGGTGAGGTTTGCCTTCAAGCGGCGGTCCTTACGATCTTCCTTGCGGTTTTCCGGCTTGCTGTAACCGCCGAAATACGCCCCGTCGATTTCCACAATGCCATTCAGTTCGCGGCCCATCTGCTCACGCGCCATTGCCTCGCGCAGTTTGTGCGTGAGTACGAAGGCCGTCTTATACTGGCAATCCAGATCGCGGCTCAGTTGGAGAGCGGCAACGCCCTTCGCGCCGTTCACGAAGATCACGATAGCAGCCAGCAGATCGGTAAAGCTCATCTTGCGGCTTGCGAAGATCGTGCCACTGGTGACGCTGTACTGGTGATGGCAGGCAACGCACTTGAACTTGCGACGCGTGGCAATGCTGTAGCTCTCCGTGCAGCCGCAACGCGGGCATACGGCTTCGCCGTCCGTCTCCGGCCAGCGCAGTTCGCAAAAGGTCTGGTACGCCTTATCCTCGCCCATGGTGAAAACAGCCTTGAGGCTGATCGTGCGGGCTTTGGAGGAAAGGAGGAAGTGCTGCATTGTCATCGTATCCGTTGCTTATGCATCGTATATAATGACAACGCTGTATCTTGCGCAAGGGCAAATGCATCGTGTATGATGACGTTTGCGATGAATGGAGTGCAAACGTGCCAGATACAGAATGGGAAGCGAAGGTTAAGGGGCTGCTGAAGGCAGAGCTAAAGCGCCGGAATGTGTCGTATGCTCAGCTAGTTGAGAAGCTGGCCGCTGTAGGCGTGGTGGACTCTGAGCCGAATATCAGGAACAAGCTGAGCCGGGGCAAATTCACAGCGGTGTTTCTCATACAATGTCTGGAAGCGATCGGAGCAACCGAACTGCGGCTATAGGTAGCGCGCTGGCCGCTCTTTTCGTTCTGGTAGGCTTACTGTCTTACACGTTTTATATGGGTGATCTCTCAGGTCGTAAGGATGCTGAAGCCTATGGCTATGCCGCTCAGTATCCCCATGAAACCGGCAAGCTGATACGTGATTGCTGGTCCAAGCCCGATCCTGCTTACGTTGAGGATTGCATAAGCGATGCTGTAAAGGCCAGCCATGAAAATCAACGCGCCGAGAGCGATCTTAGCGCCCAACGGCAAATGGCTGATTGGGCTTTTTGGGCTTTGGTAGTCTCTGCCGCGTCCGCCACCGTTACCGGGATTGGCACTATTCTTCTCTACCACCAGATCATTCTCACCAGAAAGGCGGTTAAGGATACCGGCGAAGCCACCGCCGCCATGCGGGACGCCAATAAGTTTGCCAAAGCTCTCGAGCGCCCCATCCTTGGCATTAAGATGCCAGAAGGGCGAATTGGATTTCATGAGCAGGGTTTTATTGATCGGCCCGTTAAATTCCAGATCGTCAACATGGGGCGATCCTATGCGACCGTCACCGAAATCTATAGAGAATGGCATTATGGAGAAGACCCGGCTGCTTTGCCAAGGCCAGTAGACCCTAGCCAGAAACGGGGTAAGAAAATTTCCCGCACTGTCCCCGCCCAAAGCGAAACCGAGGAGATTTGGGCTGACGACCGACAGATCAAGGATTTCGGCTATAGCAAAGTCGAGCGCCTCGTTTTTCAGGGTTTCATTCGGTTCCATGACGCGACGGGCGAGCGATACGTTGCTGGGTTCAGTTATTTCATAGAGCCTCGCAAAGATGCCAGTTGGGGCTTTGTCTGGCCTAACGCCGTATATAACAGCGGTCACGCAGCAGACGAATATAACTACTGCCGAAAAGAAGCGTAACAGGTTAATCACGCCCCGCCTCCCATCTGGAGGCGTTCGCCATCATAGGCGATGACAGCCGTAACCGCCTTGGTGCGTTTGCTACATAATGCCGCGTGCTTCCTCTTCCTGCATGGCGCGCCAGAGGAGGTTGAGGCAGTCCGCCTTGGTCGTGGGACCCGGACGTTCGTTAATACAGACGACGAGACGGTCGTCCTGATCCGCGATCGGGTTGACGGCCGCCAAGGTGGCAAGGTCATTGGGATAGACGCCGACGAAAATGCGATAGTCGCCAACGGACCATTGGTTGAGCGCATTGCGCAACATCGGGCCGATCACGTCCGCTTCACCCCAGGCGGGAACGAAGATGCCTATCTTGCCAGGTTTTGAAGAGGCAGGCAGCGTGGCCGTCGTCATCCGTGTGTGGCGAGAATAGACCGCTATGTTTCGCCACCAGCGGCGGCCCAGGAACAGGACATCCACGAGAAAATCGTCGATCCCGCCAATGGCCAATCCCACCACGGCGAACAATAAAATCTCATGATAAATGATCGCCAGAACCGCCGTCAGCGATTGCGCCATGTTGAAATGCCCCCCTGTAAGCCGGGGCGCATTGGCAAATTACCATGGGATTTCATAGCCCTCGCGCATATTTTTTGCGCAGGGCGAAAAGCTTTGACTATTTCACTGAAGGCTCCGACCGGGCGCAATTTCCGTCAAGTTGCTCCAGCAGCGCGTTGGATGGAATGGCCTCGCTGACGCGGCGGTGCTAACGTCTCTACTGCCGGAAAGACGACTCGTCTAAAGAGTCGCGGCACCCCAACCAGTCTCATCAACGATAGGTAGGAGGGCTTGAATGACCGGAGATATGGATGTCAATTACCTCCTGCACAGGCAGCAGGTATCGTTGATACGAGCACAGATGAGCCATTCCAAAAAGGGGCGCGCCGCCTATGAGGGGCTCGCTCGTGGCTATAGTGACCAGATCGTCGCATATCGCGAGGAGAATGTTCGCCTGGTGAGAACCGCGCACTGATGGCGGCGGCGCTCGTCAGCGCCGCTGAATCAGCCGCTCTATTGACTGGTGGTGGCTTTCTTCGCTGCCATATTCCCTTTCCAGCATAGCTTTCAGGCGATCAAGATCGGTTTCGGTCAGATGTTCGATGCCGATGAAGTCGTTTCGGGCATCGCCGACGGCGCGAATGAGTTCGTCAAGCTTTGCCTGAATCGCCGACCCATCGCGATTTTGAGCGTTCTGGATCAGGAAGACCATGAGAAAGGTCACGATCGTCGTACCCGTGTTGATGATGAGCTGCCAAGTGTCGGAATAATGGAAGATCGGGCCTGTCGCGATCCAGCCGATGATCACCGTTGCCGCGAGAATGAAGGCGAGCGGCTGTCCCGACCAGCTTGCGACCCGATGTGCGAAGGCGCCGAAAATTCTGTCCATCCTCTTCTCCCTGTCGCGGCCCATTTACCCTGTGTTCAGGGTCTGATTGCCATGAAGCGCGCATGACGACCATATCCATTCGCGCCTTTGCGCTCGCTTTGCCTGCCGCTGCTATGCTGCTGTCTTCCTGCGCGACGATGTCGCCCGAATCGAAAGTACGGGCGGGGCTGATTGAAGCGGGGCTTTCGCCGCGAATGGCCGGGTGCATGGCGGAACGGATGGTCGATCGGTTGAGCCTGATGCAGCTGCGGCGGTTGCAGTCGCTGGCGTCGCTCCGCAAGTCGCACATGGGGGAGATGACGGTCGATCGATTCCTCTACAAGGTGCGGGCGCTGGAGGATCCGGAGATATTTATGGTGACGAGCAAGGCGGCGCTTGTGTGTGCGATTGAATGAAGGAAGTGGTGAATTGAACGCGATTCCGGAAAGTGATTTTGCAATTTTGCAAAGTTGATTTGCGAAATGAGGCTGGTGTCCCCCCCGTCCCTGTGCTTTAGCCCCGCCAACAGCTTTTCAGGCGAAAGGACGGGCCAGGCCCATGAACATTCACGAATATCAGGCGAAGGAACTGCTGGCGAAATATGGCGCGCCGATCGCCGCCGGTTACGCCGCTTTCTCGGTCGATGAAGCCGTCGAAGCCGCCAAGAAGCTGCCCGGGCCGCTCTATGTCGTGAAGTCGCAGATCCACGCCGGTGGCCGCGGCAAGGGCAAGTTCAAGGAGCTGGCCCCCGAAGCCAAGGGCGGCGTCCGGTTGGCGTTCAACCTGGATGAGGTTAAAGCCCACGCAACCGACATGCTGGGCAACACGCTGGTTACGATCCAGACCGGCGAAGCGGGCAAGCAGGTCAACCGTCTGTACATCACCGATGGCGCCGACATCGCGAAGGAATTTTACCTCGCTCTGCTCGTCGATCGTGGCAGCAGCCGCGTCGCGTTCGTCGTATCGACCGAAGGCGGCATGGACATTGAAGAGGTCGCCCATTCGACCCCGGAAAAGATCCACACCTTCACCGTCGATCCCGCAGCCGGTTTCCAGCCGCACCACGGCCGTTCGGTCGCTGCTGCTCTGGGCCTGACCGGCGATCAGGCGAAGCAGGCCGCCAAGGTCGCATCGTCGCTCTACGCCGCGTTCCTCGACACCGACGCCGAGCAGATCGAAGTCAATCCGCTGGCGCTGACCGAGCAGGGCAATCTGCTGGTTCTGGACGCCAAGGTTGGTTTCGACGGCAACGCCATGTTCCGTCACAAGGATCTTGCCGAACTGCGCGACCTGACCGAGGAAGACCCGGCGGAAGTCGAAGCGAGCGAATATGATCTCGCCTACATCAAGCTGGATGGCAACATCGGCTGCATGGTGAATGGCGCGGGCCTGGCCATGGCGACGATGGACATCATCAAGCTGAACGGCGAATTCCCCGCCAACTTCCTGGACGTCGGTGGCGGCGCCAACAAGGAAAAGGTGACCGCGGCCTTCAAGATCATCCTGAAGGACCCGGCGGTGAAGGGCATTCTCGTCAACATCTTCGGTGGCATCATGAAGTGCGACATCATTGCCGAGGGCATCGTCGCCGCCGCCAAGGAAGTTGACCTGTCGGTTCCTCTGGTCGTTCGCCTGGAAGGCACGAACGTCCAGCAGGGCAAGGACATTCTGGCCTCGTCCGGCCTCGCCATCGTCCCGGCGGACGATCTGGGCGACGCGGCCAAGAAGATCGTGGCGGAAGTGAGGAAGGCAGCCTGATTTCCAAGCCACTTAATCGAACACCATGGGGCGCAGGCGGTCTTTAGAGGCCGCCTGCGTCCTTGTCCGCATATGCGGGCTGTGGCGTTAAACGAAAGGATGTTGCGATGAAGATCCTTGTGCCCGTGAAGCGGGTCATTGACTATAATGTGAAGCCGCGCGTGAAGGCGGATGGGACGGGCGTCGATCTGGCGAACGTCAAGATGAGCATGAACCCGTTCGACGAGATCGCGGTCGAGGAAGCCATCCGGTGCAAGGAAAAGGGCGTGGCGACCGAGGTCGTGGCGGTGTCGATCGGCGTTGCCAAGGCGCAGGAAACGCTGCGCACGGCGCTGGCCATGGGCGCGGATCGTGCGATCCTGATCCAGACCGATGACGAAGTCGAACCGCTGGGCGTCGCCAAACTGCTCGCCAAGGTGCAGGAAGAAGAACAGGCTGGCCTGATCATCCTGGGCAAGCAGGCGATCGATGATGACAGCAACCAGACCGGCCAGATGCTAGCGGCTCTGCTGAACCTGCCGCAGGGCACCTTCGCATCGAAGGTCGAGGTTGAGGGCGACAAGGTCAGCGTGACCCGCGAAGTCGATGGCGGCCTGGAGACGGTGAAGCTCAACGTTCCGGCGATCGTCACCACCGACCTGCGTCTCAATGAGCCGCGCTATGCTTCGCTGCCGAACATCATGAAGGCGAAGAGCAAGCCGCTCGCGACCAAGGCACCTGCCGATTATGGCGTCGATATTGCGCCGCGTCTGGAGACGCTGAAGGTTACCGAGCCCGCCAAGCGTTCGGCTGGCGTCAAGGTTGCCGATGTCGATGAACTGGTCGCGAAGCTGAAAGCTTTGGGCGTCGCTGCCTGACCATCATTCCAAGCCCGTTCGGGCTGAGCCTGTCGAAGCCTCTTTTCTTGAAGAGAAGAAAGGCCCTTCGACAGGCTCAGGGCGAACGGTGATAGAGGATCGAGATTATGAAGACTCTGGTATGGGTTGAACATGAGGGCGGCGCCGTCAAGGACGCGACCCTTTCCGCCGTCACCGCCGCTGCAAAGCTGGGTGAAGTGCATCTGCTGGTCGCTGGCGCTGGCGTCGGCGGCGTGGGTGAGGCTGCCGCGAAGATCGCTGGCGTGGGCAAGGTCCATGTCGCCGACGACGCGGCATTCGGTCATGCGCTGGCCGAAAATGTCGCGCCGCTGGTCGTCGAGCTGATGGGCAGCCATGACGCGTTCGTCGCGCCTGCCACCAGCAACGGCAAGAACATCGCGCCGCGCGTTGCGGCTCTGCTGGACGTCATGCAGATCAGCGACATCCTGTCGGTGGAGAGCGAAGACACGTTCACGCGCCCGATCTATGCGGGCAATGCGATCGCGACCGTCAAGTCGAAGGATGCGAAGAAGGTCATCACCGTGCGCGGCACGGCTTTTGAGAAGGCGGCGCGCGAGGGTGGTTCGGGCGCGGTGGAAGCTGTGGCCTCGACGGGTGACAAGGGGCTGTCGAGCTTCGTTGGCGCTGAGATCGCCAAGCAGGAGCGTCCGGAACTGACCTCGGCCAAGATCATCGTGTCGGGTGGCCGCGCGCTGAAGGATGGGCCGACTTTTGAGGAAGTCATCTATCCTCTGGCGGACAAGCTGGGCGCGGCGGTGGGTGCTTCGCGCGCTGCTGTCGATGCTGGCTATGTGCCCAACGACTATCAGGTTGGTCAGACCGGCAAGATTGTTGCTCCCGAAGTTTATATCGCGGTGGGTATTTCCGGCGCGATCCAGCATCTGGCGGGCATGAAGGACAGCAAGACCATCATCGCCATCAACAAGGACGAGGATGCGCCGATCTTCCAGGTCGCGGACATCGGCCTGGTCGGTGATCTGTTCAAGGTTGTGCCGGAGTTGACTGGCAAGCTGTAAGGCTTCGGAAGTCACATTCCGTAAAGGTAGTGAAGAGGGCGCGGCCGGTGGTCGCGCCCTTTTTCTTATTCGCAGCGGACGCTGCTGCGGTCGATGGCGTTGCCCGCGATTGCGCCGCCGCCTGCGCCGAGGATGGTGCCGAGCGTCTTTGAGCCACCGGGGGCGATGATGTTGCCCAAAACGCCGCCCGCGATTGCGCCGACTATCGTGCCAGTGGTGCCGTCGTTGCGCTTGCAATAATAGCGGCCGTCATTGTCGCGGTAGATATAGTCGTCATCGGTGATCACCCGGCCGTAATAGCCTCCTGCGGGGCGGTTGTAGCCATAGCGGTCGCCGTAGCGATCCGTGGTGCAGGCCGCCAGCGGCAGGGCCAGCAAGGCAGCGGCGATTATCGGGGTGCGCATCAGTCACTCTCCTATTCTTTGGCCCCCCGGTTGCGTAACAACCCTTCAAATCGGGGTAAGTTGCGTGAGCGGAACGGCTTTGTGGAGAGAGGGGCGGGCGGAAATAGTCCACCCGCCACGGCGCCGCGAAAGGGGGGAAACGCGGGCCGGGCGGGCGGTGGCCAGCGGCCAGAGGGATAAGCCGCCGGATTGGGATTTTTAAAGTGTCAGCCGGATGTCAGCTGGCGAGGGGTGAACCCGACGTCGCGTGGCGCGGTTGTGTGGGCGTGATCGCCGGGGGCATGTTGCTGCCGCCGAGGGTGCTGCTGGTGGAGCTGCTGGTGCGGTTCGAGATGTCGTCGCGGGCCTTGTTATAGCGGGTGACGAGGTCTTCCTTGAACTCGGTCAGCTTGCCTTCGTCATACAGCTTTTTGCCGACATAACCTGCGATGGCGCCGAAAATCAGAGTGCGGATCATTGCGTCTAGCTCCTTGCCGGATGTTCCTGTCAGGGTCGCGAAGATAACCGGTCAGGAGGCGTCGGGTTCCGGACGCTTTGGAGTATTCGACAAGATGAGCGGCTGTGGCGATGTGCCGGAGCGCGTGGCGTCGGGCGGGGATGTCACAAGGCAGAGCCGCAGGAATCCGCGCTTCATTCAGGGCGCATTTCCCGGCCGGGTGATCGATCGTCTCGGGCGGGGCAGGGTCGCGGCGCAGCCTTCGCCTTTCAGGCGTTGGCGGCGGTGCTTTGTGCAAGCGCGGCGGCTGAGGCAGCTTCGCGGCGGGCGCGGTTGCGGTCGGCGAGGTCCTGGCGTTCGGCCATGGCGAGGAAGGTCGCTTCCGAACGGAGGCAGCGGTCGCGGACGTTGGTGAGGGTGGCGGCCTGGGCTTCATTGCGAGCCTGGGCGGCGAGGGCGCGATAGTCGGGGTGCGTCATAAGCGCTCCTTTGTCAGATAGTGCCCGGGCGCCATGGAAACGGCGCCCGGACGGTCAGCATGGCTTATTCAGCGTGCTGAAGATTTACGGCCGCCATCTTGCCGCGACGATCCTGTTCCAGATCATAGGTCACGCGGTCCTTTTCGCGCAGCGTGGCCAGGCCAGCGCGCTCGACAGCGGTGATGTGGACGAACGCGTCGGGGGTGCCGTCGTCAGGGGCGATGAAGCCATAGCCCTTGTCGGCGTTGAAGAATTTGACGGTTCCGGTGATGCTCATGGTAGTTCCTTCGTTCGTACGGTCTGTCCAGCGTGGACGGACCGGTCGCTAGAGGGGCAGGGAAAGAAGGAAGTTTGGTGCCGCAAAGCGCCGAAAGACCGTCGATTTGCGACTGTAGCCCGGCCTATGTGGGGCTTGGGGGAGGAAATTGCAAGGGCGAGGCGTGTGGAGGCTTGGCGGGAGGGGTTGGAGGGGCTGGTTCCGGTTCGGCCTGGGCTTGTCACGGGACAATCCACTTCCGTTCGCCCTGAGCCCTTCGACAGGCTCAGGACAGGCTTGTCGAAGGGCTCTACTTCCTTCTGGGAAGAAGAAGAAGGGAAGGGCTTCGACAAGCTCAGCCCGAACGGAGGTTGGGTTGTAGGGCAGAAGAGACGTACGCCCCGCAGGCTTGATTGCTCGGCCTGCCCCTCCCATCACCCGGCCTCTTCCAGCGCCGCGAAGCCGAAAAAGGCGTCGCGGGCCAACGCGGCGGCGGCTTCATAGGGGCGGCGTTGGGCTTCCTCTAGCGCGGACAGGGCTTCGCTTTCCTGTGGGGTCAGGGCGCGTTCGTAAGCGTCTATGTCGTAGGTGTCGCCGCTCTCTTCGCCGGTGAAGCCGGGCGGGGCGGGATAGTCGGTGCGCCAGGCTTCGCGCTCCTCATCCCACCATGCGCCGCGCAGGCGGGCGGCGGCTTCGTCGGGTGGAAGGGTGGCGCGATCGACGATTTGGGGGCGAAGTTCACACCGTTCATGGGAGGGGTGGGGATCGGCCTTTTTCCCGTCATGCAGCGCCATGCGCGCGGCGATGAAGAGCGCGGCGGAGGCTCCGGGGGAGAGGGCGGTGGCGGTGGCTTCGATGCTGTCGGACTGGGTGGGATCGGGAAGGGCGTCTTCGTGGCGATCCGGCGCGGCGGGGTGGGTGGCTTCGGCCTTTTCGGGCGGGCAGAGCATGTCGAGATAGGCGGCGAAATCCTGCGCGACGACGCGGGCGAGGGCGGCGTCGGAGCCTTCGGGCGGGTTGTCGGCCATGCGGTCAAGGCGAGAGAGCATCGACATGGCGAGGCGGTTGTCATGGCGGTGGCGGGTGATTTCGCCTGCGTCGGCGTCTTTGCGGATTACTTCTTCATGGCCGGTGAGGGCGCGCGCGAGCAGTTCGTCGGCGAGGCGCGCGCGGGCGATGAGGATGGCCGCGTCCCAGCCGAGGCGAAAGGCCGCGCCGTCGCGGCGGATGCGCAAGGCATAGGCGGCGCGGGTGCTGATCTGCGCGGCGTCGCAGGCGGAGCGGATGATGCCGGTGGCGGCGAGGGTTTCAAGGAAGAGCCGCTGGCGCGCGGGGCTCCAGCCGTCGGCGCGGACTTGATCGGCAGCCGTGGGGAGTGAGGAGAAGTGGTAGGACATGGGCGGCAAGCTCCTTTTTATGGGAGGGTTTGCCCGGGACGGTATAACAGGTGAGGGGTTGTAGGACAGAACAAAATGGGAACGGTGGTGGGGCGTCAGGGATATTCTTGGCGGGTGTGTTTGACGGTCAGTATTTCTATGACGTCGGCTCCGACGCGGTAGACCAGCATGTAATTGGGAGTGACGAGGGCTTCCCGCGTCTCGGGGACGCGACCGGCGCGATACATGTATGGATGATCGGCCAAGCGAGTGGCGGTATATTCCAGCAATTCTGCGAGGCGAGCAGCAGCGGCGGGATTGCGATCGGAAATATAGTCAACGATGCGCCGCGCATCCTCGCGCGCGATCGGGCGCCAGATGACGTGCGGCATCAGGCGTGCTTGGCTTTCTTCGCCTCAATGATCGCGCGCAGTTCCGCCATGACCTGATCGTGCGGGATGCCGGGCCGGGTATCGGCCAAGGACGCCTCCACCTGCGCGCGGAACCAGGCGTCATAGGCCTCGGCTTCCTCGGTCGTCGCGAACTCGGACTCGATGGGGGTGAGTTTGGTCATAACGATAATGTATCAGGTCGAAATTGCGATGCCAATGTGTTGTCTGTTTATGGCTGCGCGCTAAAACCGGATAAGGCCGCCGCTACGCTGTGATCAACGGCAAGCATCGGCAACACCGTTGCACTCGCTCCAATACTTTCAACTTTCGCCAGCGTCACGATGCGCATAGCATCCTGCTCTTTGATGGCATCGGTCCATATAATCGCGCGCACCGTATCCTGCGAAACTTGGAGAATTAATACCCGTTTAAAGGTATAATTTAAGAGTCCCCCACTCCCCCCCGATATTCTACCTTCATAGCATAATGGCTTCTTGTCGAGGCGTCCGCTGAGAGTAATGTCCCCCAGCTTATATGTGCAAGTTGCGCCCTCTGGATCTGTGACAAGGGTGAAAGTTTTGTCATCTGAGCAGAAGGAGCCATTCTCGGCGGAGCCATGATCCCTGAAGAAATCAAAGGCGGCAAAAAGGAGCGCTCTATATTTTCGGTCCTGCTCCTTAGCGTGCTGCCCGAATGATGTCCGCGCTTTTTCTAACGCACTTCGAGCGTTAGATACTTTAGATCGTGCGTCTAAGAGCGCAGCCATATCAACAGCGTCGCAACTACTATCATCAACAGATTCGAGGATCATCTCTGCTCGCGTGACATAGCCTTTCTCGGCAAGCGATCTTGCCAAATTGGCTGCGGCGATTCCGCTACCGAGTTTTAGAGCTTGTTCGAAGTATTCGTTCTGCACTGACTCGTCAGCGTTTCCAATCGCTACGCCCATATTGTTTGGTGAGCTTTGCCACCTCTTATCGCCTATCCCAAGCTCGGCGTATCGCTGGTAAGCGATGATTCTCGTCTCTGAATTATTGCCGTAAGAATACGCTAAATTAAATAACGCATTCTTGTTGCTTGCATCATAGTTAACTACGATCTCTCTCAAGATAGCTCTTGAAAATGTATCTTCATCTGAACCGCTAACTTCTGCTAGTTTGTCAAACATCGCAGATGTTTCTCGATCGGTGATGCCTGAAACAAGCTGGCGGCGGCAAAACTCCAGAGCGCGCTCGTTGCCGAAGATGTCGTTATAGAAGCTAACTCCTTCGCGCAGAACCCAATAGTGCTTGTCTGGGTTATGGCGAGCTAGCGCCTCATTAAGTGTTTGCTCTGCACGATTGGCATCGTGCAGTCGCATAAACCGCCTTATCAAAAAGATCAGCGGCCATACCCACGTGACATTCGCATCGGCAAGGTTGCGAAGTTCCGGTCCTTCATCCCCCAAAGAAAGCTCTCGACGACGATCAACATACAGACTTTCCCAAAAATCAGGGTCGTCTCGGTATGAACTGGTCTCCTTGAATCTGTTGAAACTCTCGGCCAATTGAACCGCGTCATCAAACAACCAAAACAAATCGCGCTTCTTCGAAACGTCCTCCTCAGCAACTTCGGCAAGAGTCTGAACCGACGTAGGAGTATCGTCGATAGATTCTGTGTGAAGCGGGACGACTTCAGTTCCCATTCCGCTTGCCGCAGAAGCCTTTCTGTCGAGTTTCACCCAATCTTTGAAGTTGAAACTCAAATCGCCAGCGGAACTCGTAACCCTCCAAACAATAATCAGTGCGACTACAGCGATGATGCTCGCCGCAACCGGCCATGCCAACGCTTCGGCTAGCTTAATTCCGTTTTCCAAGACCGCTTCCCCCTTCGATCATGCACTTACTCCGCCGCCACAGCCTCCATCCCCAACAACGGCGCCAAGTAGCGCCCGGTAAAGCTCCGGGCGTTCTTCGCTACCTTTTCCGGGGTGCCTTCGGCGACGACTTCGCCGCCTTTGACGCCGCCTTCGGGGCCCATGTCGATGATCCAGTCGGCGGTCTTGATGACGTCCAGGTTATGCTCGATCACAACCACGCTGTTGCCCTGTTCGACCAGGGCGTGGAGGACTTCGAGGAGTTTGCGGACGTCTTCGAAGTGGAGGCCGGTGGTGGGCTCGTCCAATATGTAGAGGGTCTGGCCGGTGGCTCGGCGGGAGAGTTCCTTGGCAAGCTTGACGCGTTGGGCTTCGCCGCCGGAGAGGGTGGTGGCCTGCTGGCCTACCTTTATGTAGCCGAGGCCGACTTCGGCGAGCATGGCCATCTTGTCGCGGATGGGGGGGACGGCCTTGAAGAATTCCACCGCGTCCTCGACGGTCATGTCTAGTACGTCGGCGATGCTGTGGCCCTTGAACTTCACCTCCAGCGTCTCGCGATTGTAGCGCGCGCCGTGGCAGACGTCGCAGGTGACATAGACGTCGGGGAGGAAGTGCATCTCGATCTTGAGCACGCCGTCGCCCTGGCAGGCTTCGCAGCGGCCGCCCTTGACGTTGAAGCTGAAGCGGCCGGGTTTGTAGCCGCGCGCCTGTGCTTCGGGGAGGCCGGCGAACCAGTCGCGGATGTTGGTGAAGGCGCCGGTATAGGTGGCCGGGTTTGAGCGGGGGGTGCGGCCGATGGGCGACTGGTCGATGTCGATCACCTTGTCGCAATGTTCGAGGCCGGTGACCTTGTCGTGGGGGCCAGCAACTATGCGCGCGCCGTTGAGGGTGCGGGCGGACGCGGCGTAGAGGGTGTCGATGGTGAAGCTGGACTTGCCTGAGCCGGAGACGCCGGTGATGCAGGTGAAGGTGCCGAGCGGGATGCTGGCGGTGACGTTCTGCAGGTTGTTGGCGCGGGCGTTGTGGACGGTGAGCTTCTTGCCATTGCCCTTGCGGCGCTTTGGCGGGACTTCGATGCGGCGGGTGCCGTTGAGATAGTCCGCGGTCAGGCTGTCGCGGTGGGCTAGCAGTTCGCTGAGGGTGCCTTGGGCTACGATGGTGCCGCCGTGGACGCCTGCGCCCGGCCCCATGTCGACGATATAGTCGGCCATGCGGATCGCGTCCTCGTCATGCTCCACGACGATGACGGTGTTGCCGAGGTCGCGCAGGCGTTTGAGGGTGACGAGCAGGCGGTCATTGTCGCGCTGGTGCAAGCCGATGCTGGGCTCGTCGAGGACGTAGAGGACGCCCGACAGGCCGCTGCCGATCTGGCTGGCGAGGCGGATGCGTTGGGATTCGCCGCCCGACAGGGTGCCGCTGGTGCGGTCGAGGTTCAGATAGTCGAGGCCGACATTGTTGAGGAAGCCGAGGCGCTCGACAATTTCCTTGAGGATGGCCTTGGCGATCTGGTTCTGCTGGTCGGTGAGGTGCGCGGGGAGGGTGGAGAAGAAGCCGAGCGCGTCCACCACCGAGCGGCGGGTGGACATGGAGATGTCCTCGCCCGCGATCTTGACGGCGCGGGCTTCGGGTTTGAGGCGGGCGCCGTGGCAGGTCTCGCACGGCATGGCGGTTTGGTATTTGCTCAGTTCCTCGCGCATCCAGGCGGAGTCGGTCTGGAGGAGGCGGCGGTTGAGGTTGCCGATGACGCCTTCGAAGGGTTTCTTGACCTCGTAGGATTTTTTGCCGTCTACGAAGCGGAGGGTGACGGGCTTGCCTGCGGTGCCGTGGAGGATGATGATTTTTACCTCTGGCGGGAGGTCTTGCCAGGGGGTTTCGAGGTTGAAGCCGAATTCCTTGGCCAGGGAGCCTAGGACTTGCATGTAGTAGGGGCTGGGCGGGTTGGACTTAGCCCAGGGGACGATGGCGCCCTTTTTGAGGGTGAGGTGCTCGTTGGGGACTACGAGTTCGGGGTCGAATTCTTGCCGTTCGCCCAGGCCGTCGCAGGCGGGGCAGGCGCCTTGGGGGGCGTTGAAGGAGAAGAGGCGGGGTTCGATCTCCGGGATGGTGAAGCCGGAGACGGGGCAGGCGAATTTTTCGCTGAAGACTATGCGGTTTTCGGGGATGCCTGCGTTTTTCATTTTACCGGGCGTTGGCGCTGGCCCACCCCCGGCCCCTCCCGCCTGCGGGAGGGGGGATAAGTCCGCAACGGTGCCGTCAGCCAAATCGACATAGGCAAGGCCGTCGGCGAGTTTCAGGGCTTGTTCGAAGCTGTCGGCGAGGCGGGTGCCCATGTCGGCGTCCACGGCCAGGCGGTCCACCACCACTTCGATGTCATGCTTGTACTTCTTGTCGAGGGCGGGGGCGTCTTCGATCAGGACCATTTCGCCGTCGATGCGGACGCGGGTGTAGCCTGCCTTCTGCCATTCCAGCAGCTCCTTCTTATACTCGCCCTTTCGGCCGCGCACGACGGGGGCGAGGAGGTAGAAGCGGGTGCCTTGCGGAAGCTGCATCACGCGGTCGACCATCTGGCTGACCGTCTGGGCGCTGATCGGTTCTCCGGTCGCGGGGGAATAGGGGATGCCGACGCGCGCCCAGAGGAGGCGCATATAGTCGTAGATTTCGGTGACGGTGGCGACCGTGGAGCGCGGGTTGCGGCTGGTCGTCTTCTGCTCGATCGAGATGGCGGGGGAGAGGCCGTCAATATGCTCGACATCGGGCTTCTGCATCATTTCGAGGAACTGGCGGGCGTAGGCGGAGAGGGACTCCACATAGCGGCGCTGACCCTCGGCATAGATGGTGTCGAAGGCTAGGGAAGATTTGCCCGAGCCCGACAGGCCGGTGATGACGATCAGGCTGTCGCGGGGAAGATCGACGTCCACGCCCTTGAGGTTGTGCTCACGCGCGCCGCGCACGGAAATAGTGGTCAGACTCATGGGGCGTGTTGTTCCAGATTTGTTCTTTGGGGGCAAGGTCGTTGCCGGGCTATGGCTGCGGATATGGGATAGCAGGTGGCGGCTCGCAAGCGGCCTATGCTTTCCAGCGCGAGCAGGCGGCGGGTCGCCGAAAGATAGAGCGATATTAACCGATCAGGTGTATAAGGGTCGCGACGGGAAAGCTGCGGTGGTGGCGTCTCGACTTTTGGAAATGTGTGAGATCCCGGATAGCCCGACAGCATCCCGGATACGCCCCCGGCCATCCCTTGCGCCGGGGGCGTTTTCTTGTCTGGTTGCTGCGATGGCCTGCCTGCACCCGTTCGGCGGAGGATGCTCGCTGGGAACCGGCTATCAGGACTGGCCGTTGATCCTGCGTGGCGCGCGACGTTCGCTGCGCCGAGGAGAGCAAGATGAGCGAGAAGACCGATATCCGTCCCAACAGCCGTGAAGAAGCGCATGATGAGCGCCCCACCGATGCGCAGGACCATGCCGTCACCCCCGAGGAGCAGCTGGAGGAAGGTTTGATGGACAGCATGGATGCGTCCGATCCGCCATCGGCCACCAAGCCGGGCGACCATGGCGACCCGGTTCCTTCGTCGGGATTCCACGAAGAAGAAGATGAGGATGAGAAGGCTGGGCGATAGACGGCGGCGATATTGGTGATATGATCCAAGGGCGAGGCGAACCGGATCGGCGGTGGCCGGGCGGTTCGCCAAGCGCACGACGCTGCAAGGTGAGAGGAGCCTTATTGATGCCGACTTCCGCTACTCCCGCGATCGAACGCATTGCCCGGGTGCTGGCCGGACGCCAGCTGAGCCTGAATGGCGAGGGCGATGATCCCCATGCGTCGGGCGCGGTGGATGCAAGCTGGCAGGACCATGTGGATGACGCCTATGCCATCCTTCACACGCTGCGCGAACCCGATGAGCAGATGGCGCAGGCAGGCGATGTCGCCATATGGCGAAGCATGATCGGCGCGGTGCTGGAACGGCGAACCTGACGCAGCGATTGGCGGGGCGGCCTGCCCATGCCATAACGGGCGGATGAGCGGCCCGGCCCTGAAGATCAAGATACAGCTTTATTGTGGCGACGAGATCGCCATGGGGCCGGGCAAGGCCGACCTGCTGGATGCGATTGCCAGCGAGGGGTCGATTTCGGCGGCCGGTCGGAAGCTGAAGATGAGTTATCGCCGGTGCTGGATGCTGGTGGATGTGATGAACCGATGCTGGTCCGCGCCGCTGGTGGCGACGTCCAGCGAGGGCGCGGTGCTGACGGATTTGGGGCGCGCTGTCCTGGCGCAATATCGTGGATTGCAGAAGGCGGCGGCGAGTGCGGCGGGACGGTCGCATTGGCCTGACCTTGCGCGGGAATTGCGGGGCGAGCCGTTGCCGGAGCAGGGCGCGCAGTAAAAGGCCTGCCGATTTATCCGGGCCTGCAAAAATATGCATTCTGACCAGCTGACAGCGAACCGATTCGGAGCTGGAACGTTTCTATTTAGCGCATTCACAAAAATTACATGTTGCGACGCACAAAGAAACGTGATTCCCTGTGGTTGTCGGCAGAACCGGCGCTTAATCTTACAGTAACCATGTTGAGCGCATGTTCTGCTGATCGACTTGAAGTCGGAGGGCAAGAGCATGGGCACCAATGCAAGACCGGCTGACGGGGCAATCACCCTGGCTGAATTGCGCGAATTCGCCAGTTTCCCGTCTGCCACGCAGCGCTATATCCGCCGGTCGCTGGATATCGGCCTTCACCGTCGCGACGCCATGAAGCTATGGTCGCGCGACATGGTGGAGGAAGCGAGCATCCGCGCGCAGGCCCGCATTTATGGGCGGCTGGACGAGATCAAGGCGCGGGTTCCCGATGACAGCGGGCTGGACCAGATGGAGCCGTTCATGGCGCCGCTGGTGACGGTTTCGGCATTCGACCTGGGGCAGGACCGGCTGAGCAGCTTTTCGGCTTATCGGTTTTTGTATGAGCGGCTGTTGGGGGCGGGGGCCAGGCCGTGGTTGCCGGGAGCGTTCTGCGCGGCGGCGAGCTTGCCGCATCTCCATCCGGAAAAGCGCCGGGCGTTGTTGCAGTCGATCAGCGAAGCGGCGGCGACGGCTGTGGGGTGGTCTAATCGGGAGCCGACCTTCTACCCTGAGTGGGTGGAGAAGGTGGATATGAGTAAGGCGAACTGAGGTCCGGGCGTTCTTCCGGTGGAGGGGTGAGGGTGTGACGGCGCTGCGAGCGGGGCTCGTGGCGCTGTTGCTTTTTTGGGGGTGGCGGGGATGGTTGGTCCTGTCACTCCCTTCCGCGAGCGCAGGGTGGGGGAGGCTGGCGCAGTATTTACGTGTTTTCAGGACGGCCGACGCAGAAGCTCGCGTTGCTCGCGCCCACCCCTAGCCCCTCCCGCTTGCGGGAGGGGAACGTCTGATTTTGGTCGTTAGTCGCCGTCTCCCTTCCAGCTCGATAGCGTTCGGACTAGCCTCCCAAGATCCCAGCTTGCGCTGGGATGACGGAGGTGGGTGGTTTGGGGAGGTTCATCCTTCCCCCATCGCGAGATTGGAGGGACCGTTCGCGAAGCGGATGGTGGAGGGGAAATCTCATAGGTCGTGCCATTTTCCCCTCCACCAGCCTGCGGCTGGTCCCCCTCCCCAGGCTTCGCGCAGGGAGGATTTGGGAAGGCTATTCTCGGGCGCTTTCCCTGCTCTACTCAGGATGCCAGCCATTGCAAGGCTTGGCTTTCCTCGCTGAAGAACACCGCTGGGGTGTCTCGCATCAGTCGTTCCATCTGCAGTCTGAGGAGAGCGGATTCGGGGAGAAGGACTCCATATTCGCTGATCTGGGCGGCATAATTGGTGATGATCTTCATGAAGCTGTTCATGACATTTTGGGATTGAACGGTGCATGCTTTCATATCGAGCAGGACGCGGTTGATCGGTGAGGGTCTGGCGGTCATGGCGGCGCGTTGCCGTAGCGCCGCGAGATAGCTGTCCACGGCATCGCCATCCCAAAAGCCTCGAAAGACGATTCGCAGCGTCCCGGGCTTGTGTCCTGCCACAAATTCAAAGCGTTCCTCTGCCATCGGATTCACTTGTCGGATGACGGCGCGCTGCGCAACTGTCGTTTGGCCTAGGGTCCGTAGCGTCAAGTCGTGGGGAGCGATTTTTGTGAGAGGTTCATCCATTCACTATCGTGCCGCCATTGGGGTGGAGGACCTGGCCGGACATATAGCTGCTGTCTTCACAGGCGAGGAACAGGAAGGCGGGGGCGACTTCATTGGGTTGGCCGGGGCGGCCCATGGGGGTGGATTCGCCGAAATGTTCCAGCTTTTCCGGGCTTGCGCCGCCGGATGGGTTGAGCGGCGTCCAGATGGGGCCGGGAGCGACCGCGTTGACGCGGATGCCGTCCTTCACGAGATTTTCCGACAGGCTGCGGGTGAAGGCGGTGATGGCGCCCTTGGTGCTTGAATAGTCGAGCAGTTCCGATGAGCCTTGATACATGGTGACGCTGGTGCAGTTGACGATTGTCGCGCCTTTTTTGAGGTGCGGGCGGGCGGCTTGGGTCAGGAAGAACATGCCGAAGATGTTGGTCTGGAAGGTACGGCGCAGCTGTTCCTCGCTGATGTCGGTTATGTCCTGATCGGGATGCTGTTCCCCGGCATTGTTGACGAGGATGTCGAGGCGGCCGAAGCGGTCGACCACCTGTTTGACGGCGTCGTCGCAGAAGGATTTTTCGCCAATGTCTCCGGCGATGGTGAGGGCCTGTTGGCCTTCTGCTTCCACGATCTGCGCCGTTTTCTTCGCGTCGTCATGTTCGCACAGGTAGAGGATGGCGACGTCGGCGCCTTCGCGGGCGTAGAGGGCGGCGACGGCGCGGCCGATGCCGCTGTCCGCGCCGGTGATGAGAGCGACTTTTCCTTCGAGGCGGCCGGAGCCGGGATAGCGGGGTTCCCATTCGGGCTTCGGTTCCAGCTTGCTTTCGTGGCCGGGCAAGCCGTCTTCGTGGATCATATCTTCATGATTGTCGGATGGGGTGTCGGGCATGGCGCATCTCCTTTTCCCGGCCAACACTTGGGGGAGGGGATGGTTCATGGCGTTGCGACGGACGGCTTAACCGCGGGTGCTGCGATTTTCCCAGATGGCGATCGGGGCGTCCGCGCCCGGCATTTCCATGCGGACTTCACGCAGGGTGACGGCGAGGACGCAGACGGGCCGTTGTTCGATCCCAAGCGGCTGGGCGCAGTGGACCGGGCCGTTTCCGGGCACGCGTTCAATGCGGCCGATGAGCCTGAGCCTCAGCCCGCGCGAAGGGGTGAAGTCTTCAGGGGCGAGGCGCAGCACTTTTTCGAAGGGACGGCCGTGGCGCCATAGGTCGTTGCCGTCATTCTGGCCGAATTGGGCGAGGGCCAGGCTTTGGTCGGGCGTGGGCGTGGTTCCGTCCGGTTCGGGCGCGGTGGCTTTTGAGAGGGCGGGGCATTCGTCGCTGGTCGACCATGGTCGCTGCATCCAGAAGCCCTCGGCATCATGGCCTTCCCCTTCGCTGGGGAGTCCGAAATCGGCGGCTTGCCACGAAATCGGCATGACATGGACGCGGAGCACGCCAGCCGCTTCATCATAGCGCCAGCGCATGGGGGTGGTGCTGTCCTTTTTCGCAGCGCCCGAGCAACCAAAGGGGAGTGAGAGATCGAACCGCTGGCCCACGGCCCCGGCGATGTTGTCCGGCAACGGCTTGCCCGATGACAGGGCGTCGGCAGCGCGGCGGGCGAGGTCAGCTATCTCCGCGCGGCCCCAGAGGCGCGGCAATTGCGGCTGGACCGGGAATGGCGGAGGGATGACGGCCACCGGCGCGGGGGCAGGGGGCGGAGCCTTTGGCGCGGTGGCGCGGCCCAGCAGGAAACCGCCTGCGCCGATGGCGATGAAAGCGGCTAACCCTGCGGCTATGGCGAGCCGGCTGGTTCGGGCACTGGGTTCACGCATAAGCCATTGATAGCAAAAATGGCTTCATCCTCCAGAGCATAAACATCTTTTTTCCTGCTTGCTGCGTTGACAGGGGCGGCGGCAGGCACGAGGCAGGGGGCGCATGACGATTGACCAAGTTCTGACGCTGCTGGTGCTGGCCGCCGTCGTCGCGGCGCTGATCTGGGACAAGGTGCGCGCCGATGTCGTCGCGCTGTCCGGGGCGGCGGTGCTGTTGATGACGGGCGTTGTGCGGCCCGTCGATGTGCAGGGTGCGTTCGCTAGCCCGGCGATCATCGCGCTCGCGTCGCTGTTCGTCATTGCCTATGCGCTGGAGCTGTCGGGGCTGTTGGACCGGGCGATCGCGATGGCGGTGGCGATGTGCAGGCGGATGGGCGCGACGGGCATGTGGCTGCTGTTGTCGATGATCGGCGCGGTGTCCTGCTTCCTCAATTCGACGCCGATCGTGGTGCTGGGCGCGCCGGTCGTGCGTGACGTCGCCAATGCGTTGGGCCTGTCTCCCAAGCGGTTCCTGATGCCGTTGTCCTATATCACCATCCTGACCGGCTGCTGCACGTTGATCGGCACGTCCACCAATCTGCTGGTGGATGACATGGCGAGCGTGGCGGGGCAGCCGCGCTTTGGCATTTTCGAGATTACGCCGGTGGGGTTGCCGATGGCGTTTGCGGGTGGGCTGTACCTGTTCCTCTTCAGCAAGAAGCTGCTCGGCGGGCGTCATGAGGCGGATGAGCGGGAGGGGGAAGCGCAGCCGATCGATGCCATGCATGTATACAGCGCGCAGGTGGGCGACCCGGCGGTGTTCGCCGAGCCGCGGCCGTTGAAGCCCGCGAAGGCGGCGATCGCGCTGGGTGTCTTTGCGGCGGCGGTGGGGCTGGCGGCGATCGATGTCGCGCCGATCGCGGCGAGCGCCTTTGCCGGGGCGGTGGTGCTGATCCTGCTGCGGGTGATCAGCGCGGACGAGGCCTATAGCGGGCTGCGGCCGCAGATATTGATCCTGATCGCGGGCATGGTGGTGATCGGCATCGCGATGGAGCAGAGCGGGCTTGCGGCGGACGCCTCGCGGATGCTGATCGGCAGCGTGCATGGGCTGAGCCCGCTGATCGCGCTGGTCGTGCTGTACATCGTGACGCTGGTGCTGACGGAGTTGCTGTCGAACGCGACGGTGGCGGTGCTGGTGACGCCGGTTGCGGTGGCGCTGGCGGATAGTCTGGCGGTCAGTCCCCGGCCGTTTCTGGTCGCGGTGATGATGGCGGCGAGCGCGGCTTTTGCGACGCCCTTTGGCTATCAGACCAATGTGATCGTCTACCAGATGGGCGGTTATCGCTACATGGATTTCGTGCGGGTGGGGTTGCCTTTGAATCTGATCACTTGCGTGGTCGCGGTGGCGGCGATCAGTATGTTTTTTCCGTTCTGATCAGGCTGGGCGCCAGCCGCAGGATAAGGAAACCGGCGGTGGCGGAGGCGAGTGAGCCGAGCAGGATGCCGAGCTTTGCCGCATCGCCTGTGTCCGGATGAGGCGCGAAGGCGAGGCCGCCGATGAAGAGGCTCATGGTGAAGCCGATGCCGCAGAGGAGGGCGACGCCATAGACTTGCGCCCATGTGGAATGGGCCGGGCGGCTGGCCCAGCCGAGGCGGGACAGGAGCCAGACGGTGCCGAATATGCCGAGTTGCTTGCCTGCGAAAAGGCCGAGCGCGATGCCCAGTGGGACGGGCTGAGCCAGGTCGGATAGCGCGACCCCGCTTAAGGATACGCCCGCATTGGTGAAACCGAACAGCGGCACGATGGCGTAGGCGACCCAGGGGTGGAGGCCATGTTCGAGGCGGGACAGCGGCGAATGCTGGTCGTCGGGGGCGGCTGGGGTCTTTCGCAAGGGGATGGTCATCGCGACGGCCACCCCGGCCAGCGTGGCGTGGATGCCGGATTGCAGCACGCAGAACCAGACGAAGACGCCGATCAGCACATAGGGCCAGAGGCTGTTGACCCCCGCCCGATTGCAGAGCGCGAGGCAGGCGAGACCTGCGACGGCCAGGGCGAGGGGCAGGAGGCTCAGCTGTCCGCTGTAGAAGAGGGCGATGATGAGGACGGCGATCAGATCGTCGATGATCGCCACCGCCGCCAGGAATATCTTGAGCGATCCGGGCACGCGCGGGCCGAGGAGGGCGAGCACGCCGAGCGCAAAGGCGATGTCGGTGGCGGCGGGGATCGCCCAGCCGCGAAGGCCGATCGCGTCTCCCCTGTTGATGGCGACATAGATGAGGGCGGGCATGATCACGCCCGCCGCCGCTGCGAGGCCGGGGAGCAGGCGGTCGGGCCATCGGGCGAGTTGCCCGTCCAGCACCTCCCGCTTGATTTCGAGGCCCACGATCAGGAAGAACAGCGCCATCAGGCCGTCGTTGATCCAGTGGAGCAGGCTGAGCCCCGCAAGGTCGATGTGGAGCGTGTCGAAGTAGGCGGCTGACAGGGCGGAGTTGGCGATGAGCATTCCCAGGGTCGCCGCCGCGATCAGGATGATGCCGCCAGCCGCTTCCGCAGCGAGGAAGGCGCGCATCATCGAGAGGGGGCGGGTGATCAGGGGAGGAACGCTCATCCCGCTGTTCTAACGGCCAATTCGGCACAGGGCCACCGCTTCCGGTCGGTGGATCAGTGCGTTTCCGTGCGGAGCCGGTCGGCGAGTTGCTCGATTTCGAAGGGTTCGAGGATCCAGGTGCGGGTTTTGCGCCCCGCCCGGTGAATGGGTTGCGTCAGGAGGACGCGCGCCTGTTCGCGGGCGTGCGGCTTGAAGACCGCGAAGTGCTGGGCGCAGTCACGGATCGTGCCGATGACGGGGGCGCGGCCTTCAAGGTCGATGAGGGTGGCGGGCTGATCCCAGGGGATTGCGTATGTCGGATGTTCGTTCATTCACTTGCGCCTGTAACGGAAATACCAGACTTCATGGCCAAGGCGTCGGGCCTTGGCTTCGTAGCGGGTTTCGGGCCAGCCGCCGGGGCGGGTGAGGAAATCCTTGGGTTCGCTTGCCAGCCAGTCGAAATCGGGGTGGCCGTTCATCACCATCATCGCCCAGCGCAGATAGACGGGATGGTCGGTGCCGAAGCGGAATTCGCCGCCGTGCTTCAGCTTGCGGGCGATCATTTCCACCGGGCCGGGGTTCATCATGCGGCGCTTGGCGTGGCGGGCCTTGGGCCAGGGGTCGGGATGGAGGAGATAGACGAAGCTCAAGGCTCCGTCGGGAATGCGGGCGAGGACCTGGAGCGCGTCGCCCATGTGGAGGCGGATGTTGCCGAGCGCCTGATCGCGGACATGGCCGAGCGCGGTGACGACGCCGTTCAGGAAAGGCTCGCAGCCGATAAAGCCATGGTCCGGCAGCATGTCGGCGCGATAGGCGAGATGTTCGCCGCCGCCAAAGCCGATTTCGAAATGGAGCGGGCGGTCATAGCCAAAGAGGTTGGCGGCGGTGATTTCCCCTTCTTCCGGGACGGAGAGGGCGGGGAGCAGCGTGTCTACCAGCTCTTGCTGACCGGCGCGGAGCTTGTGGCCCGACTGGCGGCCGTAGAGGCGGTTGAGCGTGGTGGGGTCGCCGGATTTGTGCGCGGTCATGGGCGGGCGCTTAGCGGGGCGGGGCTTTGGGGGCAAGCGGGATGGTTTGCGGGGTTGGCTGGGCCTGCCTTCTTACATGGATCACCCGATCCGTTCGGGCTGAGCTTGTCGAAGCCGCTTCCATTCCAAAAGGAAGTAAAGCCCTTCGACAGGCTCAGGGCGAACGGTGATGGGAAAGCGCGCCAATGTAACCACACTCCATAGGACGGACGGCTAGTCAAAAAAAGGCGCGCGTGGCAGGTGCCGCGCGCGCCCTTTTTGTCCAGTAGGAAAGCTTAAAGCGCGGCCTTCAGCTTTTCAACGAGGTCGGTGCGCTCCCACGGGAAGAAGTCGCCTTCTGCCTTGCGGCCGAAATGGCCGTAGGCTGCCGTCGGGCGATAGATGGGCTTGTTGAGGCCGAGATGGGTGCGGATGCCGCGCGGGGTGAGGCCGCCCAGTTCCTTGATCGACTTGATCGCTTCCTCGATCTTCGCATCATCGACGCTGCCGGTGCCGTGGGTGTCGACGTAGAGCGACAGCGGTTCCGACACGCCGATGGCGTAGGCGAGCTGGATCGTGCAGCGGCGGGCGAGGCCGGCGGCGACGATGTTCTTGGCGAGATAGCGGGTGATGTAGGCCGCCGAGCGATCGACCTTGGTTGGGTCCTTGCCGGAGAAAGCGCCGCCGCCATGGGGGGATGCGCCGCCATAGGTGTCGACGATGATCTTGCGGCCGGTAAGGCCTGCGTCGCCGTCCGGGCCGCCGATTTCGAAGCTGCCGGTGGGGTTGATGTGATAGACGGTTTCGTCGGAGAGCAGGTCGCCGGGCAGGACTTCGGCAATGACGCCCTTCACATATTCTTTCAGTTCCGCTTCGTTGGCGCCTTCGTCATAGCCCTTGGCATGCTGGGTCGAGACGACGATGGCGGTCGCGGCGGCGGGCTTGCCATTTTCGAAGCGCAGCGTGACCTGGCTCTTGGCGTCGGGTTCCAGGAAGGGCGCGCGGCCGGAGTGGCGGTCATGCGCCATCTTTGCGAGGATCTTGTGGCTGTAGTCCAGCGTCGCGGGCATGAGGTCGGGGGTTTCATCGCAGGCGAAGCCGAACATGATGCCCTGGTCGCCAGCGCCTTCATCCTTGTTGCCAGCGGCGTCGACGCCCTGCGCGATGTGGGCGGATTGGGCGTGGAGGTTGTTTTCGAAGCGGAAGCTTTCCCAGTGGAAGCCGTCCTGCTCATAGCCGATGCGCTTTACGGTTTCGCGGACGGCGCGTTCGATCTCTTCCTGTGCGCCGGGAGCCCATTCGCCGTTCTCATAGACGCCCTTGCAGCGGATTTCGCCTGCCAGCACCACGAGCTGGGTCGTCGTGAGCGTTTCGCAGGCGATGCGGGCTTCGGGGTCCTTGGACAGGAACAGATCGACGATGGCGTCGGAAATCTGGTCCGCGACCTTGTCGGGATGGCCTTCGGACACGGATTCCGAGGTGAAGAGATAGTTGCTGCGCATGGGACTCCCGTTAGCAGGATGGCTTCAAAAGCGACATAAAGAAAAGTTTATGTGCCCTATTAGCCCTTCGCCTTGCGGATGGCAATGGCAAGTCCGGCGAGCAGCACCATGAACAGGAAGGGCGCCCAATTGCCCAGATGCGCGAACAGCGTCGGCGGGAGCGCGGGGGGCAGCGCGCCTTCGAGATAGCCGGCGCGGTGGAGGCCGAGCGCGCGCAGGACGTGGCCGCGCGCGTCGATCACCGCCGATACGCCAGTGGGGGTGGAGCGGATGATGGGGATGCCTTCTTCTATGGCGCGGAGGCGGGCCTGGGCGAGGTGCTGGACCGGCCCCCAGCTGCCAAACCAGGCGTCGTTGGAGGGGTTGAAGAGGAAGGCGGGGCGGCTCTTTGCGTCGATCACATGGCCGGAGAAGATGATTTCGTAGCAGATCTGGACGCCCATCTTGAGGTCCGGGCGGCCGAGCTTGGGGGGCAGGGTCAGGCTTTGCGGGCCGGGGCCGGGCCAGAAGTCCGCGTCGCCGGGGACGAGGCGGGAGAGGCCGATCGGCTGGAGGAGGGCGCGCATGGGGAGATATTCGCCATAGGGGACGAGATGCGCCTTGTCATAGCGGCCGAGCAGTTGTGCCTGGGGAGAGACGATGAAGAGGCTGTTGTTCGCTCCGGCGAGGGCGTCGGTGGTGACGCCGTTTTGCTCGACCTGCTTGAAATAGACTTTGGTCGCGCCGGTCATCAGCAGGTCGCCGGGACCGAGCAGCGCGGCTAAGCGGGCGCGCCATTGCGGTTCCATGTCGAGATAGGCGGGGATGGCGGCTTCGGGCCAGAAGATGAGGCGCGGGGCGGGGCGCGGTTGGCCGGAGAGGGTGGCGAGGGTGCGGAAGTGGGCTTCTTCCAGTTCGGGCGAGTATTTTTCGTCCTGGCCTATGTTGGGTTGGACGACGCGGATCAGTGGCGCGCCTGCGGGGGTTTGCGGGGCAGGTGTGAGGAGGCCCCATAGGGCGAGGGCGCAGAGGGGGGCGGTGAGGGCGGCTGCGGGGAGGAGCTGGCGGCGGGTTGCGAGGAGGATGGCTCCGGCGGCTAGGATGGTGAGGGCGCCCAGGCCATAGGTGCCGATGATCGTGGCGGCTATGGTGATGCCGGTGGGGAGTAGGGTGACGCCTAGCGGGTTCCAGGCGAAGCCGGTGAAGGCGGTGGCGCGGAGATATTCTGAGGCTATCCAGCAGGCGGCGAAGAGGAGGGTGAAGGTGAGGGCGCTGGTGCCCACCCCGCTGCGACTAGGCGGCATAGCCGCCAAGTCTCGCTTCCCCTCCCGCTTGCGGGAGGGGAAGGTTGTGGAGAGCCACCATGTGCTGAGTGTTGCCAAGCCGGGATAGACGGCGAGGTAGAGGGATAGCAGGACTACCGCGCCGTAGCCAAACCAGTGCGGCATGGCGTCCTGGAAGGTGAAGGCGTGGGCGATCCAGTTGAGGCCGAGGGTGAAATGGCCGAGGCCAAACAGCCAGCCGCGCGTGAAGGCGGCGCGGCGGTTGGGGGCGGTTTCGATGAGCCAGAGGAGTAGCGCGAAGCAGGCTAGGGTGACGGGCCATAGCTTGAGGGGCTCAAAGCCGGTCGCGGCGACGAAACCGGCGAGCAGGGCGGTGAGCTTTGGGAAGCGGGCGGGAAGGTGAAGCACGCTTAGCGGATCGTCGCCATGCTGGCCTGGCTGCATTTGTCGCTCTTATCTCCGCCGCCCGACAGCATCGACGCTGCGATGAAGCCGCCGACCACGAGGACCAGGAACGCGGCTGAGAGGAGGCCCAGATATTTCTCGATGAATGCCTTTATCGGGCGGCCGAATTTCCAGAAGAGGAAGCCGACCAGCATGAACTGGAAGGCGCGGGACAGGATGCTGGCCCAGAGGAAGGTGAAGAGCGACAGGCCAATGAAGCCTGCCGTGATCGTGATGAGCTTGAAGGGGATGGGCGTTGCGCCCTTCACCAATATAATCTCCGCGCCGTATTCGCGTAGATAGCAGGCCGCGACCGGGAATTTGGTGGCGAGGCCGAGGGCTTGGAGGATCTGCTGCCCGACTGCCTCATAGAGGAAATAGCCGATCGCATAGCCGAGCAGGCCGCCCAGCACCGAGGCAAGTGTGCAGATGATGCCGAAGCGGATCGCCCGTTCCGGCCGGGCAAGGCACATGAGGCCGAGCAGCGGGTGCGGGGGGATGGGGAAGAAGCTGCTCTCCATAAAGGAGATGACGAAGAGCCAGCGTTCGGCATGGGCGTGGGCGGCTTTGGCCAGCGTCCATTGGTAAAGCTTGGTGAGCATCGGAGGCGGGCCTAGCGGAGATTGCAGGGGACGGCCAGTGCTTTCGATTTCATTGCGAAGCCGAAACAATGTGGCGGCGTTGACGCGGGGGTGGCGTCTGGGCATCAACCCCGTTTCTGTGTCAACAGCCCGGCCGCCCTATTACGTGACGATGACTTCTCCATCCTGGTCGAAAGTGCGTGAACGCGCGGGTGGCCTGCTGTTTGCGCTGGGGCTGAACGGGTTGCTTCTGCTGGCGCTGCTCACTCTGGCGCCGCGTCCCGAGTTGCGCGAGGAGGACCCGCGTAACCCCGTGACGTTCGAAATGGCTGCCGCGCCCGAGGCTGCCGCGAAGAAAAGCGTTGAGCCGCAGAAAAAACGGGCCGAAGCGGCGGTGCCGAAGAAAAAGGCGGAAATTCAACCACAACAGCCTGTGCTCAAGCCGCTGGTGGAATTGCCGGTTATCCTGTCGCCCGTGACCGTGCCGTTCATTGAACTCGACAGCGCGCAGATGGCGTCGGCGGATATCGGCAAGATGGCTCCGAAGGAGCCCGGATCGGGGACGGAAGGTCAGGGAAATAGTCCGGCAGCGGCGGGTCCGGGCGAAGGGCCGGGCGGCGTTCAGCTATTCGAGGCGGAATGGTACAGGCGGCCGACCCCTGCGGAACTGGGCGGGTATATGCCCGCCAATGCGCCTGCCGGTGGATGGGGGCTGGTAGCGTGCAAGACGGTGGAAAATTTCCGCGTGGAAAACTGCCAGGCGCTGGGGGAATCGCCGCAGGGATCGGGCTTTGCCCGCGCGGTGCGGCTGGCGGCGTGGCAGTTTCTTGTGCGGCCTCCGCGCGTCAATGGGAAGGCGATGGTCGGAAGCTGGGTGCGGATCAGGATCGACTATAGCCGTGCGCCTGCCGACAGCGGCAGGGCGCGCATGTGAATTTAAGTTGCATTTTGATACTGATGTGAGATGAGGTGTCCCGTCGATTAGTAGGGAGACTCTCATGATCATTTATGGCGCGCGTCCATCGCCCTTTGTGCGCAAGGTTATCGTATTTGCAGCCGAGAAGGGGCTGGCGGTGGAAGTGAAGCCCGGCGGCTTTGGCCAGGGCGGGGAGATTTTCGAGCGGGCGTCGCCTTTCGGAAAGATGCCTGCGTTCCAGGATGGTGATTTCCTGATCAGCGACAGCAGCGCGATCATAACCTATATGGATGCCGCCAAGCCCGATCCCGCATTGATCCCGGCAGAACCGAAAGCGCGTGCGCGGACGATCTGGTATGAGGAGTTTGGCGATACCATTGTGCAATCCGCCGGGGCCGCTATCTTCTTCAATCGCATGGTTGCTCCGTTGTTGGGGATGCCGCAGGATTTGGCGGCGGCAGACCGGGCGGAGGCGGAGCAGCTTCCGAAGATTGGCGATTATGTCGAGAAGATTCTTCCGGAAAGCGGCTTTCTGGTGGAGGATCGCTTTACTCTGGCCGATATTGCTGTTGCCTGTCCGCTGATCAATGTCGGCTATTGCAGTTCGAGCTTGAAAGGTGGGCGCTGGCCCCGGTTAGAGCAATGGTTGGAGAAAATCTGCGCGCGGCCGAGCTTTGCCGAAGCGCTGGTGGCGGAAATGAAGGGCATTGAAGCCATGCGAGCATCCTGAACGAACCTATATGGAACATTTATCTTGACATCGTCACGCTGTTCAGGCAGAGATGTCGATATTGGGAATTGTGAGTCGCCGGAACGGTGACGCGGCAAGGGCTGGTCCGAAAGGAACCGGCCCTTTTCCGTTTGAGAAAGCGGGGGGCAAGGGCATGGGGCAGGAGAATGGCGCAAAGGTGGTTCGGCGCTTTTCCGGCAAGGCCAGCGATGCGCCGGACAGGGAGTTGACCGTGCAGCGGAGCCAGCGCGGCGCGACGGGGAGCGGTGCGCAGATGCGGGCGGTTCGCCGGGACGGCTGGACGGCGGAGCGGCGCAAAGTCTTCATGGAGACGCTGGCCGCGACCTGCAACGTCAGCGAGGCGGCGCGGGTGGCGGGGAAGAACCTGTCGAGCGCCTATTATCAGAAGCGGCGCGATCCTGGATTTGCGCGGGAATGGGCGCAGGCGCTGGGCGTTGGCTATGGCGAACTGGAAGCGTTGCTGCTGCGGCAGGCGCTGTTCGGGACGGAAGAGGAGGAGGTCGTGCTGGACGGCGAGGGGATGGTGAAGAGCCGCAAGGTGAAGCGAGGGCATCCCAATGCGGTGGGGGTGCGATTGCTGGTGCAGCATCGGCGTGAAGTCGGGGAGAGGTTGGCGGCGGATGCGGTGGACAGGCCGGATGGGGCGGATGCGGTCGAGCGGCTGCGGGCGGCGTTGGAGAGGGTGCGGGAGCGGCGTGGGGAGGGGTGAGTTTGGTTCATCTTCCCTCCGCCTGGCGGGGGCGGGCCTGCGCTAGGTAAGCGTGGTTTGCGACGGCTGATTGTTGGAGCTCGCTTTGCTCGCGCCCACCCCTAACCCCTCCCGCCTGCGGGAGGGGGACATGTTGGTTGGTCGGGCTGGTCCAAATATGACGCAAAGGAGCGCGGGCTGATGGGTGGCATGTCAGATTTCGAGAGGTTGGCGGCCCTGCCCGACGCGGCGCGCGAGCGGGTGCTGGCAGGGCTGAACGGCGCGGCGGCGCAGGCTTTGGAGCATGATTGGGAATGGCTTGCCCGGCCGGAGCAGTTGGCGCCTGAGGGAGACTGGCGCATCTGGTTGATGATGGCGGGGCGTGGCTTTGGGAAGACGCGGGCCGGGGCGGAATGGGTGCGGTGGGTTGCGGAGAGTGACGGTCAAGCGCGGATTGCGTTGGTGGGCGCGACATTGGGCGAGGCGCGGAGCGTGATGGTGGAGGGGCCTTCGGGGTTGCTGTCGATCGCGCCTTGGTGGAACCGGCCGGTCTTTTCTCCGGCGCTGCGGCGGCTGGTGTGGCCTAATGGGGCGATGGCGCTGCTGTTTGGGGCGGCTGACCCGGAATCGCTGCGCGGGCCGCAGTTCAGCCATGGCTGGGCGGATGAGATTGCGAAATGGCCGCAGGGGGAAGCGGCGTGGGACAATATGATGATGGGGATGCGGCTTGGGCGCGCACCTCAGGTGATGGCGACGACGACGCCGCGGCCGGTGGCGCTGGTGCGGGGGCTGGTGGCGCGGGATGGCGCTGATGTTGCGGTGACGCGGGGGCGGACGGCGGACAATGCGGTGAACCTGGCCGAGGGCTTCGTGGCGGCGATGGAGCAGAGCTATGGCGCGACGCGGCTGGGGCGGCAGGAGCTGGATGGCGAGCTGATCGAGGAGGTCGAGGGTGCGCTGTGGAACCGGGCGCTGCTGGAGCGGTGCCGGGTGGCGCATGTGCCGGATGGGGGGGACGGCGGGGCGTTGCTGTCGCGGGTCGTTATTGGCGTTGATCCTCCTGCTTCGGCGCATGGTGATGCTTGCGGGATCGTGGTTGTGGGGCTTGGTGGCGATGGGCGGGCCTATGTGATTGCCGATGCGAGTGTCGAGAAGGCGAGCCCTGAAGGCTGGGCGCGGGCAGTGGCTGAGGCGGCGGCGGTGCATGGAGCTGATCGGGTGATTGCCGAAGCGAATAATGGCGGGGCGATGGTGGAAAGCGTGCTGCGCGCGGCGGAGGCGGCTTTGCCGGTGCGGCTGGTGCATGCGAGCCGGGGGAAGGCAGCACGGGCCGAGCCGGTTGCGGCTTTGTATGAAGCCGGGCGGGTGCGGCATCGTGGGGCGTTCTGGGCTCTGGAGGATGAGATGTGCGGTTTGGTGGCCGGGGGCGGCTATGTGGGGCCGGGGCGGTCGCCTGATAGGGCCGATGCGCTGGTGTGGGCTTTGACGGAGCTGATGCTTGGGCGGCGTGGCGATGCGCGGGTTCGTTCCGTGTGAGGAACCGGGCTGGTGGGCGCGGCGTATTATCCCAAGTCAATATTTTAGGGAGTGAGGCTGATGAAATTGGCCAGGATCATGATGATGGCGGCTGGCGCGACTTTGGTTGCGACGCCGGTGATGGCGGAAGCCGGCCACTCCCCCAAAGCCACCGCGCCCGACCCCCAGGCATGCGGCCGGAGCGGGTCAGCGTGGAGGCGGATGCGCGGGGGTGGCCTGCGGCTTATCTCTATCGCGTGGGGGATAGCGTGACGCGGTTGCTGCCTGAGGATGGGGCGGGGCGGGCTTCAATCCTCCATCTGAAGGCGCTGCATCCGCTGGATGATCATTATGGGCTGGGTTGTGTTGGGGCGGCTGCGGGGGCGGTGGCGATCCATAATGCGGCGACGGTTTGGAACAAGGCCTTGCTGGACAATGCGGCGCGGCCTTCGGGGGCTATGGTTTACGATCCGGGCGATGGGTCGGTGATGTCGCCTGAGCAGTTCGAGCGGGTGAAGCGGGAGATGGAGGTCGCTTTTTCGGGGGCGGCTAATGCCGGGCGGCCGATGTTGCTGGAGGGTGGGCTGGATTGGAAGGCGATGAGCCTGACACCTGCGGAGATGGACTTTGTGGGCCTGAAGGCGGCGGCGGCGCGGGAGATTTCCTTGGCTTTCGGGGTGCCGCCGATGCTGATGGGGCTGCCGGGGGATAATAGCTACGCCAATTATCGCGAGGCGAACAAGGCGCTGTGGCGGCAGACGATATTGCCGTTGGTGGCGAAGATCTGCGGCGGGCTGGCGCAGGGTTTGCAGGGGTGGTGGCCGGGTTTGTCTTTAGTGGCGGATCTGGATGCGGTGCCTGCGCTGTCGGACGAGCGGGCGGCTTTGTGGGAGCGGGTGGCTTCGGCGGATTTTCTCTCGGCGGATGAGAAGAGGGCGATGTTGGGGATTTGAGGTTCGCGCAGAGGCGCAGAGGGCGCGGAGGATTTTGCGGGGCTGCCTTTGGGCGGCTTTTTGTTGCTCTGCGGCCTTTACATGCTCTGCGCGATAATTGCGAGCGGGGCCTGATGAAGAGGGTCGGGTGGGATGTGGAGGAGAGGGCGGTTCCCCTCTCCCGCTGCGACTAGGCGGCATCGCCGCCAAGTCTCGCTGCCCTCTCCCCTGAAGGGGAGAGGGATAGGAGGGTAATTTTCATGAAATATGATGGCGAGATGCTGGCGCGGCTGGTGGCGCAGGCTGAGGCTGCGCCGGGGCAGATGGACATGCTGATGATCCGCGCGCTGATCGAGGAGGCGAGCGAGCTGGGCGCGGGGCGGGCGTTGGAGCGGCTGGGGCTTAGCGATCGGAGCGCGGAGGGCGATGTGCGGGAACTGCGCGAGCTGTTGTCCGCCTGGCGCGACGCGAAGAAGGCGGCTCGAGGGGCCGTGGTTAGCTGGGCAGTGCGGATTGTCATGGCGCTGGTGCTGTTGGGCGTGGCGGTGAAGGCTGGGCTGGTCGGCATGGTGCGCGGATGAGTGGGGAGGGGGTGCTTGACGCTTCTCGACTGCGCTCGAAGCGAACGGAGGTTGGAGAGGGGGATGTTCGGTTCGCGGGGTATGCGGCGGTGTTCGATCGGGTGGATCATGGCGGCGATGTGGTGCGGCCGGGGGCCTTTGCGGGCGTGGCGGCGGGGGTGCCGCTGCTCTGGCAGCATTTGCCGGGCGAGGCGATCGGGACGGTCGAGCGGGTCGAGGAGGATGCTCGGGGATTGCGGGTGATTGGGCGGGTGTCGGGTCGGACTTCCGCTGGGCGGGCAGCGGCGCGGGCTTTGAAGGAGCGCGCGGTGGATGGGCTGTCCTTTGGCTATCGGGTGCGGGAGGCGCGGGGGGCTGGACCTCGTGAGCTGCTGGCGTTGGAGCTGGTGGAGGTGAGCGTGGTGACGCACCCGATGCAGCCATTGGCGCGGGTGATTGCGGTGGAGGGGTAGGGAAAGCCCCCTCATCCAACTTCGCCTAGCCAGCACGCTGGCAAGGCTTCGTATCCTTCTCCCCCGTGGGGAGAAGGTTTTTTTATGTGCGAGGAGTGGTTGATGACGGATCAGTTGGAAGCGAGCTTTGATGCGGTGGTGCAGGGTGAGCGTATCGAGGCGCTGGAGGGTGAGGTTGCGGCGCTGAAAGGGGCGCTGGTGCAGCAGCAGCGGCCTGCGCTGGATGGGGTTAAGGGTGGGTCGTTCGATCCCAAGCGGGCCGCCTTTGTGGAGCGCTATGTGCGGCAGGGGGTTGAGCTGAAGAGCTTTTCCGGCGCGAGTGGCGCGGCGGGTGGCTATGCGGTGCCGCGCGAGATTGATCAGATTATCGATGCGACGTTGAAGAGCATCTCGCCCATTCGTTCGATTGCGAATGTGGTGCGTACCGGCAGTGCTGGCTATCGCAAGCTGGTTACTTCGGGCGGCATCGTATCGGGCTGGGCGAGTGAGACGGGCGCTCGGGCGGAGACGGCGACGCCCAGCTTTAACGAGATCGTGCCGCCTTATGGTGAGCTTTATGCCAATCCGGCGGCGAGCCAGGCGATGCTGGACGATGCGCAGTTCGATGTCGAAGGCTGGCTGGCGGGCGAGATTGCGCGTGAGTTTGCGGCGGCGGAGGGGGCGGCCTTCGTTAACGGCAATGGCACGAACAAGCCCAAGGGGTTCCTGACCTATACGGCGACCAATGAGGCGGACAGCGTGCGCGCGTTCGGATCGCTGCAATATGTGGCTTCGGGGGCTTCGGGTGCCTTTGCGGCGTCGGGTCAGGAGAAGCTGATCGACCTGGTGCAGAGCCTGCGTGCGCCCTATCGTCAGGGGGCGTGCTTTGTCATGAATTCGGCGACGCTGGCCGTTATTCGCAAGATGAAGACGAGCGATGGGGCGTTTATCTGGCAGCCTTCGCTGAGCGCTGGGCAGCCTGCGACGCTGCTGGGTTATCCGGTGGTGGAGGCCGAGGACATGCCGGATATCGCGGCGGGTTCGCTGTCGATCGCCTTTGGTAATTTCCAGGCGGGCTATGTGATTTCCGAGCGTAGCGAGACGAGCATCCTGCGCGATCCGTTCAGCAGCAAGCCGTTCGTGCATTTCTATGCGGTGAAGCGGATTGGTGGCGCGGTTTCCAACTCGGAGGCGATCAAGCTGATGAAGTTCGCGGCTTCTTAAACCCTCATCCAACTGCGCCTAGGCCCGTTCCGGGCCAAGGCTTCGTATCCTTCTCCCGCCTGCGGGAGAAGGTTTGGGGGCGTCCGTGCGGGGCGCCCTCCTTTTTTGTGGGAGGGGCGGTTGGTGTTGGTGCGGGAAGAGGCTGGAGCGGCGGGGGCGTCGCTGGCGGAATTGAAGGATTATCTGCGGATTAGTGGGAGTGGCGAGGATGGGTTGCTGGAGGGGCTGCTTAGAAGTGCGACGGCGTTGTGCGAGCAGTTTGTCGGGCAATGGCTGATCATTGGCGAGGCGCGGGAGACGGTGCGGGCTGATGGGGGATGGCAGCGGCTGTCCGCTACACCGGTGGTGGCGATCCTGGGGGTCGATGCGCTGGGGCCTGATGGCGCGGGGCAAGCGCTGGCTGTCGATGCCTATTCAGTTGATATCGATGCGGCGGGGGATGGTTGGGTGCGGGCGCGGCCCTTGGCTGGCGAGCGGGTGCTGGCGGTGCATTACCGGGCGGGGATGGCCGAGGACGCGGATGGACTGCCCGAGCCGATCCGGCAGGGGATCGTCCGGCTGGCGGCGGAGCATTTTTCCGCGCGTGGCGGTGATGTGGCGACCCCGCCTGCGGTGGTGAGCGCGCTGTGGCGGCCGTGGCGGCGGATGCGGCTGGCATGAAGCTGGCGACGTTGGCGCGGCTGGTTGAGGCGCGGGCGGCGCGGCGGCGTGGGCAAGTGGCCGAGGCGATGCTGGCGGCTGGCGTAGAGGATGTGCGGGTCGAGGGGGAGGCTGTGATGTTGTCGGGGCGGGGGCTCATGCGGCGCTGGCTGGGCGACCTTGACCTGCGCGAGAGGGTGAGGGGCGGGGGATGAGTGCGGAAGTGAAGGTGCGGGCGGCGGTGATTGCGGCTCTGGGCGGTGATGCGGCGTTGATGGGTGGGTTGAATGGCTTGTTCGATGGTCAGCCAGTGCGGGCTAGCGTGCCTTATGCGGTGGTTGGGGAGTGTATCGCCAGCGAGTGGGGCGCGAAGGATGTGGATGGGCGTGAGCTGCGGCTGACGATTGGGCTGAATGATGCGGGGGAGACGCCGGGGCGGTTAGCGGTGCTGCTGGAGCGCGTTGATGGCGTGATGCAGGTTTTGGAGGCTGCGGACGGGTGGCGGATCGTGGGGGTGCGGTTGATCCGGTCGCGGGTGGTGAAGGGGCGCGAGAAGGACGCCTGGCAGGCGGTGGTGGATTATCGGGTGCGGGTGGTTCGGGAGGCGGGTTAGGTCATGGCGTGTCTAGCACTTGCCATTGGGACTACCACCTCTCCTCCGTTCGCCCTGAGCTTGTCGAAGGGTCTTCTCTTTTAAGAAGTGGAGGGCTTCGACAAGCTCAGCCCGAACGGGGGTAGGTAGGTGAGTTGAGCTGGGTGCGTTGATTAAGCGCATTGCCTTCTTGGCCCCTTAGCCGCCGGGCTTGGAATAATCCTCGAACTCGCCGGTGATCTTGTCGACATATTCGGCGATCTGGTCGTCGGCGTCGGCCTGGGCGTCCTTGTCGGACATGCCAGTGGATTTGTCGTCAGCGACGATGGCGGCGCGGAAGGCGGCTTCCTTGGCGCTGCACTTGGATTTCAGCGTGGACTGGAAGTCGCTGAGCGACAGTTTCTTGTCGAGCGCAGGGCTGATCTCTTTCGACAAGCACTCGGAAAAAGCCTTGCGGCCAGCGCCGACGGCATCGCCGCTTTGCGCCGAGGCGGCCAGCATCATCATGAGGGGAGCAACGAACAGCATTCGAACCTCTCCAATCGCAATTCAGGCACGGTTTATCTTACAGGAGAATGCTCCATGGCAGTGGAAAAGGGAAGCGCGTTTCTATTGAAAGTAGGCGATGGCGGGTCGCCTGTCGCCTATGCGACGGTGGCCGGGATGCGGACCACGCAGCTGTCGGTGAACGGCGAGGGCGTCAATGTGACGTCCAAGGATTCCGGTGGGTGGCGGGAGTTGCTGTCGGGCGCGGGGGTGCGGTCGGTCAGCGTGTCGGCGGCGGGGATCTTTACAGGGTCAGCTGCCGAGGTGCGCATTCGCAATCATGCGCTGGCCGGGACGATCGAGCAGTTTGAGCTGAGCTTTGAAAGTGGCGAGCGGATGCGCGGGCGCTTTCTGGTCACGCGGCTCGACTATGCGGGCGATTATAATGGTGAGCGTAATTATGCGCTTAGCCTGGAAAGCTCCGGCCCGGTGGTGTCGGAATGAGCGCGGTGAATGAGGCACGCGGCGAGGCTGCGCTGGAAGTGGCTGGCGAGGCTTTGCGGTTGCGGCCGAGCTTTGCTGCATTGGTGGCGGCGGAACAGGAGTTGGGGCCGCTGTTCGAACTGGTCGATCGGGCGGCTGCGGGCAAGTTGTCCTTGTCCGACATGGCGGGGCTGTTTTGGCATTGCCTGGCCGATCCGCCTGTGGGGCTGACGCGCGACAAGCTGGGCGAGGCGATTGTTGAGGCGGGGCTGGCGAAGCTGTCGCCGGTGCTGAGTGGGATCATCAGGCAGATTTTGGGGGGACGATGAGCTTCTTCAAAGCGGCGGCGCGGCTGGCTGGCGTCGCGGGGTGGTTGCTGGGGTGGCGGCCGGATGAGTTCTGGCGCGCAACGCCGGTGGAGTTGGAGGCGGTGTTGCGGGCTGCGAGGGGTGAGGAGGAGCCGGAGGTTGGGGTGGATAAGGGGGAGTTGGAGCGGTTGCGGGGGGTGATGCCGGATTGAGGGGGTGCTTTCCGTTTCTCGACTTCGCTCGAAACGAACGGAGGCGGGTGCGTGGGGCGCGCCCCCACCCCCAACCCCTCCCCTAAAGGGGAGGGGCTTCTCTTAAGTGCTGGAGGGCGGTGTGGACGAAGAAATCGAGACGCTGGTGGTGCGGGTTCGGGCGGATACGCAGGGGCTTTCGCGGGATGTGGAAGCGATGCGGGGGGCGTTGGAAGGGCCGCTGGCTTCGGGTGCGGAGCGGGCGGGGCGGCGGATTGAGCAGGGGTTGCTTCGCGCGGTGCGGAACGGGCGCTTTGGTTTTGAGGAATTGAAGCAGGTTGCGCTGTCGGTGCTGGAAGAGATTGTGGCGGGGGCGGTTCGGTCTGGCGCCGGGAGTGTGGGGGGCGTTGGGGGTTCCTTGCTGACGTTGGCGGGGGCGGCGCTGGGGCTGCCGGGGCGGGCTACTGGCGGGCCGGTGTCGCCGGGGCGGGCCTACGTGGTTGGCGAGCGGGGGCCTGAGTTGTTCGTGCCCACAGCTAGTGGGCAGGTGATGGCGAATGGTGGCGCGGGTGGGCGCGATGTGCGGGTGAACATAGCCGTGCAGGGGCGTGGTGAAGGGTTCGACAATGCGCGGATGCTGGCGCGGAGTGCGCGGCAGGTGGCACGGGCAGTAAGGGGGGCGCTGAACGGATGAGTGGGCTGGGTTATTGGTTGGCGGATGCGCGGCGGGGGCAGGAAGAGCGGTTTATCAAGCGCTTCGCGCCGACGCATTGGACGGTGAACTTCCCGCGGCCGATGATGGCGAGTGTTGTTACGACTGCTCCGGATGCTTTGCGGGTGGATGCGGTCTTTTATGGCTCGGGCGATCTGGCTGGGCTGATCTGGGAGGCGGAGGATAAGTGGGGCCATCCGCTTCTCGCTTATGAGACGGCTCGCGATTTTCGGGATTGTGTGTTGCGGTTCCGCTGGCGGAGCGGGGGGCTCAAGCAGCTGGATGAGGTGCATGGGCCGACGCTGACGATCGAGGGGCGGGATGCGGGAGGTAGTCCGCGCTCCTGGTATGTGCGGCTTTGGAACTATGCGAGCGGATCGGCGGAAGATGCGGACATCGTTCTGAATTTCGCTGATCTGGATGGGGGGTTCCTGCTGCCGGGCGAGGCTGATCCGGTTTGGGCGGGTGATGTGGATCGGATGTTCATATCGCTTGCTGCGCCGGGCTATGATGCGGGGGCGACCGCCTTCGCGGGAGCCGAGGGTTGGGCCGAGCTGTCGAACATGCGCTGCGATGGCGCGGGGTCGGTGCTGAGTGTTGGCGATGTGATGGTGCCGGAAAATGGGCTGTCGATGGCGACCGGCTATGATGATTGTTTCAACCAGACGCCTGAGCGGATTGTCGAGGCGATCCATGCGCTCGGCTATCGCGGCGACATCAACCATTATGTGGGGATGAGCCATTATTTCCGGCTCGAACCGCTGGGCGGCGGTTTTTATGTGAGCCTGGCGGGAGGTGTGTTGAACGCGCCCTGTGCGGCTTGGCATGCGGATTTGGCGCGGCGGGCGAAGGCTCTGGGGCTGGGGGTGATCTGGTCGCTTTCCTATGAGTTGCTGGATGCGCATTGCTGGAATGATTGGAAGCAACGGGCGGAGAATGGCGATCCGGCGCTGACTGGGTGGTCGCCGCCTTCCACATTGCTGTCGCCTGCGCATGACGGGGCGATGAGTTATTTGCGGCTTGTCGCGGAGGCCTTTGTTTCCATCGGGCTGGGCGCGGGGATTCCGATCAAGTTTCAGGTGGGGGAGCCATGGTGGTGGGTGATTCCCGCCGATGGGCGGATCTGCATTTATGATGCGGCGGCGCGGACGGCCTTTGGCGGGAGCCCGGTGTCCATCCCCGACGTGCGGGGGACATTGAGTGAGCCGCAAAAGGCTTTGCTGGATCAGGCGGGGGCGGTGCTGGCGGCTTCGACGGCGGCGCTGTGCGCCTGGGTGAAGGGGGTGGCGCCGGGGGCGGTGACGCATTTGCTGGCCTATCTGCCGACTGTGCTTGATCCGCTCGCGCCGGAGGCGAAGCGGGCGAACATGCCGATGGGATGGGCTGCGCCTGCCTTCGATGTGTTGCAGTTGGAGGATTATGACTGGGTGACGGAGGGGCGTCCTACGCGCACGTCTCGGGGGATCGAGGTGGCGACGGCGCGGCTTGGCTATCCGGTGGAAGAGCAGCATTATTTTTCGGGCTTCGTGCTGCTGGCTGAGCAGGCGGCGCAGTGGCGGCGGATCGCTGACGCGGCGGAGGCGGCTGTGCGGCGGGGGACGGCGGCGACCTTCGTCTGGGCGCTGCCGCAGGTGGCTCGAGATGGCTTCACCTGCTTCAGACTTCAGGGGGATGATGACATGCAAGCCTTTGACGATGTGGCGTTTCCGATCGCCATCGGGCGGGACGCGAGCCTGTCGCCTGCTTTTTCGACGCAGGTGGTGGAAAGCCCGTCCGGGCATGAGCGGCGGAGCAGCGACTGGGCGGATGCGCGGCTGTCCTTCGATGCGGGGCCGGGGGTGCGATCGGAGGCGGACATTGTCGAGCTGATCGCCTTTTTCCGGGCGCGTCGCGGGGCGTCGCGGGGGTTTCGCTTTACCGATCCCTATGATGATCGGAGCTGTGCGCCGGGGATGGCGCCGGGCGCGCTGGATCAGCGTCTGGGGACGGGGGATGGCGTGCGGACGGAGTTTCCGTTGCAGCGCTATTATGGCGAGGGTGAGGAGGCGCAGGTGCGGCGGATTACCCGGCCGGTGACGGGCAGCATTCGCGTGGCGGTGGACGGCGTGGAGCTGACTGACGGCTGGAGCCATGCGGGATTGGGCGTCATCGCCTTTGATGAGGCTCCGGCGGTGGGCGCGTTGCTGACGGCGGGGTTTCGATTCGACGTGCCGGTGCGCTTTGCCGAGGACAGGCTGGACGTGAACCGCGCGACCTTTGCGGCGGGGGAGGCGCCTTCGGTGCCGCTCGTGGAGATACGGGAATGAGCGGGCTGGAGGCTTTGGACAAGCCGCTGGCGACGCTCGCTTTCTGCTGGCGGCTGGAGCGGCGGGATGGCGTGACGATCGGGCTGACGAGCCATGACCGCGATCTGGAGATTGGGCATGTGCGCTATCGTGCCGCGCCGGGGATGACCCCTTCGGCCATTCGCAGCGGGATCAGTGCGGAGGCGGGCGATACCGACTTGGCTGGCGCGCTGATTGCGGATGCGATCAATGAGGCGGACCTGATGGCGGGTCGCTGGGACGGGGCTGCGCTGGAACTGCGGCTGACCGAGTGGGACGCGCCGGGCGAGATGTGGCTGATGCTCGCGAAGGGTGAGATTGGCAGCGTGGCGCGTAAGGGTGGGGCTTTCACGGCGGAACTGGTGGGAGCGATGGCGGCGCTGAAGGCTCCGGTTGCGCCCTCCACTTCGCCGGATTGCCGGGCGCGGCTGGGGGACCGGCAATGCCGGGTCGATCTGGCGGGGCGGCGGAAGGTTGTGGTGGTATCCGCTGTCGATGATGTGGAGGTGAGTGCGGCGGGGTTGGCTGTGGGTGTCTATGCCTTTGGCACTTTGCGGTGGCTGACGGGCGCTAATGCAGGCGCGGTGCAGGCTGTGGTGGACAATGGAGCGAGTGGGGTGACGCTGGCCGATCCGCCATGTTTTGCGGTGGCGGCGGGGACGCTGGCGCTGCTGACAGAAGGGTGCGACCGGCAGTTGGACACTTGCCGGACGCGCTTCGCCAATGTCGTGAACTTCAGGGGGGAGCCCTATTTGCCGGGGACGGACCTTCTGACGCGCTATCCGGGCGCGTGAGCGGCGAACAAGCGGACCGGGTCGTAGCGGCGGCGCGCGATCTGGTGGGGGTGCCTTTCCGGCTGCAGGGGCGCAGCAAGGTGAGCGGTATCGATTGCGTCGGGCTTGCGGCTTTGGCGCTGGCGCAGGCGGGACATCGGGGCGCGGCGCCGCGAGGCTATGGCTTGCGGTCGGGTGATGCCGCTCTGGCGCGCGACTGGCTGGAGCGGGCGGGCTTGCGGGCGGTGGAGCAGGGACAAGCGGGCGACCTGGCGCTGGTGCGGCCGGGACCACTGCAATTGCATCTGATGATTTTGGTTCCGGGCGGGCATGTGCATGCTCATGCCGGGCTGGGGCGCGTGGTCGAGACGCCGGGGGCTTCGCCCTGGCCCGTCATCGGCCATTGGCGGGCAATATAGGAGCAGACATGGCGACTTTAGTGCTGACCGCGCTGGGCACGGCGATCGGCGGGCCGTTGGGCGGCGCGATCGGCGGATTGATCGGCAGCAGCCTGGATCAGGCGGTGCTGTTCAAGCCCAAGGGGCGCGAGGGCAGGCGGCTGACCGAATTGCAGTTGCAGACGTCGAGCTATGGCGCGCAGATCCCGAAGCTGTTTGGCACGATGCGTGCCGCAGGATCGGTCATTTGGGCGACCGACCTTAAGGAAAAGCGCAACAGGAGCGGCGGCGGCAAGGGACGGCCGAGCGTCACAAGCTACAGCTATTCGGCCAGTTTTGCCGTCGCATTGTCGGCGCGCAGGGTGCTGACGGTGCGGCGCATATGGGCGGACGGCAACTTGCTGCGCGGGGCTGCCGGGGATTTCAAGTCGGGGTTGAGCGCGTTTCGCCTGCATTTGGGGAGTGAGGATCAGGCTGCCGATCCGCTCATCGCGTCTGCGGAGGGTGTCGACCGGACACCGGGGCATCGGGGCATTGCCTATACGGTGTTCGAGGATTTGCAGCTTGCCGATTTTGGCAATCGCATTCCGTCGCTGACCTTCGAGGTGGAGGCGGATGAGGGGGTGGTGACCATCGCGACGGTTGCCGTGGACCTGAGTGGGGGTGTCCTTGAGGCGGTCGTAGATGGAGCCGTCGATGGCTTTGCGGCGGGCGGGGCCGATGTGATCGACGCGATTGGTCCATTGGTGGAGGCATGGGACCTTGCCTTTGTCGCAGGTGAGGACGGATTGCGGCTGACCGGCACGGGGGGCGATGAGACGGGTGGTGAGATCGGCGCGGGCACCCTGTGCAAGCGTATCAATGGCCGTGCCATCGATGCCGTCGAACAGTCGGGAGAGAGCGCTGATGCGGTGCCGCTGGCCCTTTCGCTGCGTCACTACGATGCAGCGCGAGATTATCAGGCGGGGGTACAGCGCGTCAGTCGGCCGGGGGCGGGGCGGGTTGAGCGCGGGATCGATCTGCCGGTCACCATGTCGGGCGATGCTGCGCGCGGTCTGGCGGCCCGTCATCTTGGCCATGACTGGACGGGCCGATCCGCCATGACCCTGCGTTGCGGGTGGGACGCCCTGCGCCATGACCCCGGTGATCTGGTGACGGTCGAGGCCATGCCGGGCCGCTGGCGGGTGGAGGAACGGGAGTGGGAAGCCATGGCGGTGCGGCTGGCGCTGCGGCGGGTGCCGGGGGCGGGAGGCGTCTTGCCTGCGGGAGCCTCCTCCGGCGCGATCGTGCGGCAGACGGATGCGCCGCATGGACCCACTGCATTGATGCTGGCGGACCTTCCGCCGTTGCGGGAGGCGGCGGCCACCGCGCCGTTGATCGCTGCGGCGGCCAGTGGCGCGGAAGGGTGGAGAAACGCGGCCCTCTTCGTGATGAGCGAGACGGGGGAAGCCAATCCGGTCGGCCGTACCGCGCCGCGCGCGGTGACGGGGGAAGCCGACGAGGCGTTGGGGCAGGGGAGCTGTGCGCTGATTGATCTGGTCAACGGCCTGCATGTGACGCTGCTCGCGGCGGACATGGAGCTGGGCGACGCGGATGAGGCTGCACTGGCGCAGGGGCGCAATCTTTGCATGGTTGGACGTGAGCTTATCCAATTTTCCCGCGCGGTGCAGACGGGGGCGGCGAGCTTTCGGCTGGAGGGGCTGCGGCGGGGATTGTTCGGGACGGAATGGGCGATCGATGGGCATGTCGCTGGCGAGCCGTTTCTGCTGATCGAGGAAGAGCGGCTGGCCGAACCTTTTGCGGCCCTGGGCAATGGCGAGATCGGCAGCACATTGCGGCTTTCGGCGGTCGGAATTGGCGATGCGGAGCCGGTCGAGGCAGAGCTGATGGTCAGCGGAGAAGCGGTAACGCCGGTGGCGCCCGTTCACCTTCGCGCCATTTCCGACGGGGCGGGCGGATGGAAGCTGAACTGGGTACGGCGGAGCCGGAATGGCTGGCGCTGGATCAGTGGGGCGGATGTGCCGCTGGGCGAGGAAAGCGAGCGTTACGAACTGCGCGTGCTGGCGGACGGCGCCCTGATGCGCCGGATCGAAACCACATCGCCGTCATGGGCATATGACGCGGACGCATTCGACGCGGATGGCGGCGGCGCATTGACGATCGAGGTGCGGCAGATCGGCTCTTTCGCCCTGGGACGGGCAGCGCGAATCGTCTTGCCGCTTTGACAACCAAAAATTGGAAAAAGGAAGTTCGATCATGACAAGTGATGCGACGCCCCGCTGGGCCTTGCCCCAGCTTTTCGCCGGGCAGGCGCAGAAGGAAGTGTTTCACAACGAGGCGCTGGCACGGATCGACATGCTGCTGCATGGCGCGGTGGAAAGCGCGGACGAGAATGTGCCGCCAGCTTCGCCTGACGAAGGCCAGTGCTGGATCGTGGCGGACGGCGCTTCGGGGAGCTGGTTGGGGCAGGATGGGTCGGTCGCCTGTTGGACCGGGGGCGGATGGCGGTTTGCCGCGCCGCGTGCTGGCCTGGCGCTGCGGGTCGTGGACCGGGGCCATATGATGTATTTCGATGGCAGCGATTGGCAGGATGCAGCGGTTCGGGCCGACGGCTTCTATGTTGAGGGCGAGCGGGTTGCGGGCACCCGGCAACCGGCCATAGCCGACCCCGTGGGGGGAAGCTCCGTCGACAGTGAGGCGAGAAGTTCCCTGGTCGCGATTTTAAATGCGATGCGCAGTCACGGACTGATCGAACCATGACTTGAGGGGCGTCCATCTTTTACAATAGAGGCGGGTGGAAATGCTTGTGCTACCGGGCTTCTCGAGCTGTGTGATGTATTTGAGCAACAGTTTCACCAATTGTGGACTTGCCATGAAACTTTCTTGCCGATACATGGTTTCAGCAGTCCTTCGTGACACTTTTGAAAGGGGAATTCAAATGCGGAAGCTTGCCCTCGCGGCTGTGCTTGCCTCCTCCGCCCTGGCCACCCCGGCCCTGGCGCGTGATGATAGCTGGTATATCGGAATCGATTCCGGCATCACCATCGTAGAAGATCAGGACATCACTTTCACCCCCGGTATCGATCCGACGACTGGTCTTGGCACTGCCAGCACCACGCTGGAAAATGTCGACTACCACAAGGGTTGGGACGCTGATGCGGTCATCGGTTACGACTTCGGCGGTTTCCGTCTCGAAGCCGAAGCCGCTTACAAGCGTGCCAAGGTCGATCTGGACAACAGCGGTTTCGGCGGTTCCGCGTCGGCCCTTTCGTTCATGCTGAACGGTCTGCTTGACTTCGGTTCGGACGACGGCCTGCAGGGCTTCGTCGGTGGCGGTTTCGGCGTTTCGCGCGCCAAGCTGGCCAATGACCTGGTCAACGACAGCGACACCGGCTTCGCCTGGCAGGCGATTGCGGGCGTTCGCTATCCGCTGACCAACAATGTCGACGTCTCGCTGAAGTATCGCTTCTTCAACCAGGACAACATCGACCTCGTCCCGGCCTACACCACTGCGGTGGGCGTTGCTGGTGGCGATGTCAGCACCAAGCTGCGCACGCACAGCCTGTTGCTGGGTCTGGCGTATAACTTCGGTGAGCCGGCTGCTCCTCCGCCGCCTCCGCCGCCCCCGCCTCCGCCGCCCCCGCCGCCTCCGCCGCCGCCTCCGCCGGTTGCTGAGTGCAGCCCTGGGCCGTACATCGTGTTCTTTGAGTGGGACAAGTCGGACGTCACGCCTGACGCCGCCACCATTCTGGACAACGCGGTTTCGGCCTACAGCAACTGCGGCAGCGCCCAGGTCATGCTGGCAGGCTATGCGGACCGTTCGGGTTCGGCATCGTACAACGTCGGCCTGTCGCAGCGCCGTGCTGACGCGGTCAAGGCATACATCTCGTCGAAGGGTATTCCTGACGGCGTGATCACGACCCAGGCGTTCGGTGAATCGAACCCCCGCGTCGAAACCGCCGACGGTGTTCGCGAACTGCAGAACCGTCGCGTGGAAATCACTTACGGTCCGGGTTCGGGTCAGTAAGCAAGATTTCCATCTTCGCGGATGGAACAAGGTTGAGGGGCTGGTCGAAAGACCGGCCCCTTTTCTTTTGCGGTGATCAGGCGCAACGGCGAGCGAGTGGTTTCATTCCCACCATCTGGCCGTCAGCGTTGGGGAGATCGCTTGGCATTGTGGACTATGTGCGCAACAAATGGCGTCTTGTCGCGTTCGCCAGCTATTGCTTCACCGGGAGTGCATTTGATCATGAAAAACGCCCTAATCGTCTTTGCGCCCCTCGCACTTTGCCTGACTGCCTGCGCGAGCGGGGATGGTGGGGCTGTGAATTCCGGGTCGGCCGGGATGCCAAATGCCCGCGCTGTCCTGTTGGCCGCAGACGGATCGGCTCGGGGCGAAGCCAAGGTGACGGAAGCGACGGACGGCCTGCATGTCGATGTGCAGGCAAGCGGACTCACGCCTGGTGTCCATGCGGTCCATATCCACATGACCGGAACATGCACGCCGCCCGATTTCACCAGCGCGGGCGGGCATTGGAATCCCACCGCGCGCCAACATGGCCGGGATAACCTGGCGGGCATGCATATGGGAGACATGCCGAACCTGACCGCTGGTCCGGATGGGACTGGACGAATGGAGTTCGTGGTCCCCGGCGCGACCTTGCGCACCGGGACCAATGCGGTTCTGGACGCAGACGGCGCCGCCATCGTGATCCATGCGCAGGCAGATGACAACAAGACTGATCCTGCGGGTAACGCAGGCGGGCGCATTGCCTGTGGTATATTGTCCGCCGACTGAAGACGCCCGGCGGACACGTATTTTAGAGAGCGGGGTCGGCAGGATATGCTGCCGCCATTTCATAGTGCGCTCCATTCTGCGTCAGGTGGCTTTCGAAAAGGGCAAATTCATCCACCAGGAACGGGGGACTGGCGAGTCCGGCATGATAGGTCAGGAACCCGTCGGTGCTGCCTCCGTCGCGGCCGAAGCGGGCGAGAGTGATGTGGGGCAGATAGGCGCGTTGCTCAGCCGGAAAGCCCGCCGCTACACAGGCGCGGTCGATCTTCCGATGAAGCTGGTCGAGCGCATCGCGAGGTTGAACGGCTGCCCATAATGTGTCGGTTCGCCCTTTGCGCTCGAACTGTCCGAGGCCGGACAGGGAGATCGCGAAAGGAGCGAAGCGCACCGCTGCCAGCGCCTGGGCGAGGTCGTTGGCCTGGTGCCGGTCGGCATTTCCGACAAAGCGCAACGTCAGGTGCAGTTGATCCTCGCTCTGCCATCGCGCGCCAGCGATGCCGCTCATCAATGACAATAAGCGCGCCCGGATTGGCTCCGGCGGGCGAATGGCGACGAAGAGGCGGTGCATGAGGCCATTATAGCGAGCTTGGGGAATTGTGTCAGCGGAAGCGGAGGAAGGGTGGAGTGGGGGCGCTGGAAGAGAAGCCAGAAAACCATCCTATGTCGTTAGAGCGTTCCGGTCGCTCTTCCCTTGAATTAGCGGCCAGATATGGCGATAATAGCAATGTCGGCGAAGTGCGCCGGTGAAGGAGATTATCTCATGGCCAATTGGTCTGACCCCCGCTCGAACATTGCCGGTTTCGGCGGGACGACGGTTGCGCGCGGCGAGGCTTTCGACGCTGGCCTGCGTAGCTATATGCTGTCCGTTTATAATTATATGGCGAGTGGCGTGCTGCTGACGGGGATCGTCGCCATGTTGTTCGCTTCCAGCGGGTTCGCCTATCAGATCCTGGCTGGCCCTGGCATTCTGAAATATGTCATCATGTTCGCGCCTCTGGCCTTTGTGATGGTCATGAGCTTTGGCATGAATCGCCTCTCGACTGTCGCAATGCAGGCCATGTTCTGGGCCTATGCGGTGACGATGGGGCTCTCGCTATCCTCCATTCTGCTGGTTTATACCGGTACGTCGGTTGCGCAGACATTCTTCGCGACGGCGGCGGCCTTTGCGGGCCTTAGCCTGTGGGGATACACGACCAAGAAGGATCTGTCGGGCTTCGGCACGTTCCTGATCATGGGCATGGTCGGTCTGCTGGTTGCGATGCTGATCAACCTGTTCCTGCGGTCGAGCGCCATGGACATGGTCGTGAGCTTCATCGGCGTGCTGCTGTTCGCTGGCTTGACCGCTTATGATACGCAGAAGATCAAGAGCATCTACGCTCATGTTGCGGGCACGGACATGATGGGCAAGTCGGTGGTGATGGGGGCGTTGAACCTCTATCTCGACTTCATCAACATGTTCCTGTTCCTGCTGCGCTTTATGGGTAACCGCGAATAAGCCGACGTCAGGTGAACAAATGAAGGCCCGGTGGAGCGATCCGCCGGGCCTTTTGCTGTGGGGACTTGGGGTGGCTCAGGCGAACTTCTGCATCTGTTCGATGAGGGCGCCGTCAAGTTCCTTTTGCCGTTTGTAGGCGGGGCGCTCGCGAAGGCGGGTGGCATAGGCTTCGAAGACCGGGCGGCTATCGATGGTGCCGAAGCTTAGGCCCCAGTCGATCTGTGCGCCGACATAGACATCGGCGGCGGTGAATTGCCCCCCGCAAATCCATTGATCGCCCGACACGGCCTGTTCCAGCGTTGCGAGTGTCTGATCATAGGTGCCGTAGCCCATGGAGCGTTCGCGGTCTTCAGGAACGGTGAGGCCCATCGCCTTGTTGGAAACAGCCGCTTCGACCGGACCAGCCGCGAAGAACAGCCAGCGATAATAATCCGCCCGATGCTCCGGCGGAGGCGCGAGGGCTGCGGCGGGGAAAGCGTCGGCCAGATAGGCGCAGATCGCGGCGGCTTCGGTCACGACCTTGCCCTTGTGCACGATGGCGGGAACCTTGCCCATCGGATTGATGGCGAGATAATCGGCCGCCTTCATGGTGGTGCCGTAGTCCAGGATGATCATGTCATAAGGCTGGCCAACTTCTTCCAGCATCCAGCGGGCGATCTGCCCGCGCGACATGGGGTTGGTGTAGAAGGTGATGTCTGCAGCCATGTGATTCTTCCCTCGTGAAGACGTGGTTGGAATTCGTGGGTGCCAGATTGGCAAATGCTGGTGGTGTCGGCCAATGGAATTTTGATTGTGGGGGTGGCCGTTTCAGATCGCCTTTGATGTTGCGCTTGCCCACCCCCTAACCCCCTCCCGCTTGCGGGAGGGGGATGCCATCCTCCTGACGCTCGCAGGCTTTGCCCAAAAAGAAAGGGCGGCCGTGGGAGCCGCCCTTTCATCTTTCCAGCTATAGCCTGCTTACTTGGCCGATTCCGCAGGCTTCGCCTTGCCACCCTTCTTGCCCTTTTTCGGAGCAGCCGGGGTGATTTCGAAGGCCAGCGCCTCGTCCTTCAACCGGACATGGACCTCGCCGCCATGGACCAGCTTTCCGAACAGCAGTTCCTCGGCCAGCGGTTGTTTGATCTTCTCCTGCATCAGGCGGCCCATCGGGCGGGCGCCGTAGAGCTTGTCATAGCCCTTCTTGGTGAGCCAGCCCTTGGCATCGTCGTCCAGAGTGATGTGGACGTCGCGGTCGGCCAGTTGCAGTTCGAGTTGCAGCACGAACTTGTCGATGACGCGCGCCACGATTTCCGGCGGCAGATAGCCGAAGGGGACGATGGCATCGAGACGGTTGCGGAATTCGGGGGTGAAGAGCTTCTTCACCGCGTCTTCCTGCACATCGTCGCGGGTCAGTTCGCCAAAGCCGATGCTTTCCTTCGCCATGTCCGACGCACCGGCATTGGTGGTCATGATGAGGATGGTATTGCGGAAATCCACCGTCTTGCCGTGGTGATCGGTCAGGCGGCCGTTGTCCATGACCTGCAACAGAATGTTGAACAGATCAGGATGCGCCTTCTCGATTTCGTCCAGCAGCAGCACGCTGTGTGGGTTCTGATCGACCGCATCGGTCAGCAGGCCGCCCTGGTCATAGCCGACATAGCCCGGAGGAGCACCGATCAGGCGGCTGACCGAGTGCCGTTCCATATATTCCGACATGTCGAACCGCTGGAGCGGAATGCCGAGCAGATTGGCGAGTTGGCGCGCAACCTCCGTCTTGCCGACGCCGGTAGGGCCGGAGAAGAGATAGCTGCCGATCGGCTTTTCCGGATCGCGCAGTCCCGCCCGCGACAGCTTGATCGCGGAGGACAGTATCTCGATCGCCCGGTTCTGGCCGAAGACGACGCGCTTCAGGTCTGTGTCCAGCGAACCCAGCACCGACTTGTCGTCGGCCGAGACGGTCTTGGGAGGGATGCGCGCCATGGTCGCGATGACCTGCTCGATCTCCTTGGGGGTGATCGTTTTCTTCCGCTTCGACGGCACCACCAGCATCTGCATCGCGCCGACCTCATCGATCACGTCGATCGCCTTGTCCGGCAGCTTGCGGTCGTTGATGTAGCGCGCCGACAGCTCCACCGCCGCCTTGATCGCGTCGGGAGTGTATTTGACGTTGTGATGTTCCTCAAAGGCGCTGCGCAGCCCAGCGAGAATCTTGATCGTGTCTTCGATGGTCGGTTCGTTGACGTCGATCTTCTGGAACCGGCGCAGCAGGGCGCGGTCCTTCTCGAAATGGTTGCGGAACTCCTTGTAGGTGGTCGAGCCGATGCAGCGGATCGTGCCGCCTGACAGAGCGGGCTTGAGCAGATTGGACGCGTCCATCGCCCCGCCGCTGGTCGCGCCAGCGCCGATCACGGTGTGGATCTCGTCGATGAAGAGAACCGCGTGCGGCATCTTTTCGAGTTCGGTGACGACCGCCTTCAGCCGCTCCTCGAAATCGCCGCGATAGCGGGTGCCCGCGAGCAGCGCGCCCATGTCTAGCGAGTAGATCACCGCTTCCTTCAAGACATCGGGAACATCGCCCTCGACGATCTTGCGCGCAAGGCCCTCCGCAATCGCGGTCTTGCCGACGCCCGGATCGCCCACATAGAGCGGGTTGTTCTTCGACCTGCGGCACAGGATCTGGATCGTCCGGTCGACTTCGGCGCTGCGGCCGATCAGCGGGTCAACCTTGCCCCGCATCGCCTTCTCGTTGAGGTTGACCGTGAACTGCTCCAAGGCACTGTCCTTCTTGCCCTTGCTGTCCTGCGCCTTCTTTTCCTCTTCCGGAGCGCCCTTGGCGGCGCTTTGTTCAGGAGCTGCAGTCCCCTTGCCGACGCCGTGGCTGATATAGCTGACGGCGTCGAGGCGGCTCATGTCCTGCTGCTGGAGGAAATAGACGGCATAGCTCTCCCGCTCGGAGAAAAGCGCGACGAGCACATTGGCTCCCGTCACTTCATCCTTTCCGGAAGATTGCACGTGCAGGATCGCGCGCTGGACGACGCGCTGGAAACCGCTGGTGGGGGAGGGGTCGCTGGACCCTTCCACCTTCAGGCTGTCGAGTTCGCTGTCGAGATATTGGGTGACGGCGTCGCCCAGCTCGCCGAGTTCCACGCCGCACGCCTGCATCACCTTCGACGCATGTTCGTCATCGATTAGCGCGAGAAGCAGATGCTCCAGCGTCGCATATTCGTGACGACGTTCCGACGCATGGGTCAGCGCGTTGTGCAGCGTGGTTTCAAGGGCGGGTGCGAAAGATGGCATTTCTATTCTACTCCTGAGCCCCAAAGAGGGGCTGACTTGAACCATATGTCGGCATTGCTCGACGGCAGATCAAGGAGGGGTCCCTGATCGCCGGAATTGCCAGACTGCCCGTACCCGGTGAAGCCCATGTCAGGGCCGCAGGGGGCGGAGCGCGGGTTCATCGCTTGAATAACGCCTCAGCACTTGATTTGTGGTTAACGGCGCTTTCAATCTTTGATCGGGTACGGGCGATTTCGCCCTCCAGCGCCCTGATGCGCTCTTCCAGATCGGCAAGGGATAGTGGACCCAAATCCTGTCGAAGCAGTTGGGCCAGCGGATCATCAATCTTGCGAGGCAGATCGTCGTCCATGTCCATAGATGCCAATGTTGACCGCCGGGGCCGGTCTGTCAATAACGCCCTTATGCCGCTTGTTATTTTCAGCTGCGGTGCCAGATTATTGCGGGGGGAACGGCCATCATGGGGTTTGAGGCGGCACTGCCTGATGAGATGACGGCGATTGCCATCCCGGTGCCCGGTGGCCCGGAGGCGCTAGTGCCTGAGCGTCGCCCGGTTCCCGTTCCAGCAGCGGATGAAGTGCTGATCCGGGTCGCGGCAGCAGGCGTGAACCGGCCGGATGTCTTGCAGCGGCAGGGCAAATATCCGCCGCCCCCAGGTGCGTCGGACATTCCGGGGCTGGAGGTTTCCGGCACGATCGTCGCGGCTGGCGGTAGCGCAGAGAAACTGATTGGACGGCGCGTATGCGCCTTGCTCACCGGCGGGGGCTATGCCGAATATGCGGTTGCGCCCGCGGGCCAGTGCCTTCCCGTGCCGGATAGCTATGATATTGTCGAGGCGGCGGCCTTGCCCGAAACGCTCTTCACCGTCTGGACCAACCTGTTCGAGCGTGCCTATGTCGTCGGCGGCGATACGGTACTGGTGCATGGCGGGACCAGCGGCATCGGCACCATGGCGATTTCGCTCTGCCGGCTCTTCGACATTACCATCATCGTCACCTGCGGCAGCGACGCGAAATGCGAGCAGGCGAAGGCTTGGGGCGCGCATCATGCCATCAATTATCGTGCCCAAGATTTTGTCGAAGAGGTGAAGCGTATTACCGCTGGCCAAGGCGTTCAGGCGGTACTGGATATGGTCGGCGGCGACTATGTGCCCCGAAACTTGCAGTGCCTTGCCGAAGATGGCCGCCATGTGTCGATCGCGGTGCTGGGCGGCGCAAAGGCGGAAATCTTCTTGCCCACGGTGATGACCCGGCGGCTGACGCTGACCGGATCGACGCTGCGGCCGCGCTCATCCGCTTTCAAGAGCCTGGTGGCCGATGAGATCATCCGCGAGGTTTGGAGCTTCGTTGAAGAAGGCAGGCTCCGTCCGGCGATGGACCAGCGCTTCCCCTTGGCGCAGGCGGCGCGTGCACATGCGCGCATGGATGCGGGGGAGCATTTCGGGAAGATCGTTCTGACGGTTTGAGGACCTGTTTGGGTAGATTGCGGTAACAGCTAATCCTCCCCACGCTTCGCGCAGGGAGGATTTGGAATGTCCGCCCACGGCTATGAAACAGCCGATCACTCCAATTTTGCTTAGCCGTAAAACCCTATAAACTGTAGTATTTCCGTCACATTCGCTGCGGGATTGTAACATTGCGCCGCTAAGGATTCGGCCCCGAGGACAATAGCTCCAGGGGTTGCATCATGAATGCCATCACACGCCTGCCTTTCCTGGCGGACATGGACGAAGGCGCCCAGCATTTCGATACACCGGAACATGGCGGCAAGCGTCGCCGCTACCGCACTATCTGGATATCGGACATCCACCTCGGCACGCGCGGCTGCAATGCGAAGCTGCTGATCGACTTTCTCGACAGCGTCGATAGCGAGACCATGTATCTGGTCGGCGACATCATTGACGGCTGGCGGCTCAAGCGGCGCTTCTACTGGCCCGCCGCGCATAATGACGTCGTTTGGCGCATCATGAAGCGGGCCAAGCGGGGCACTCGCGTCGTCTATATTCCCGGCAATCATGACGAGATGTTCCGCCAGTTCACGGGCCTCAGCTTCGGTGGGGTCGAGATCAGGCGCAAGGCGATCCATGAAACCGCCGACGGCCGCAAGCTCCTCGTCCTGCACGGCGATGAGTTCGACACGATCATGCTGGCCCACCGCTGGCTCGCCTTCGTGGGAGACGCCGCCTACGGCTTGCTGATGCGCCTCAACGTCGTGGTGAACGCGGTGCGCCAGCGCATGGGTCTGCCCTATTGGTCGCTCAGCAAAATGGCCAAGCACAAGGTCAAGAACGCCGTCGAGTTCATCTCCCGCTTTGAAGAAGTGGTATCGCATGAGGCCGGGTCGCGCGGCGTCGATGGCGTGGTTTGCGGGCACATCCACAATGCCGAAATGCGTGAGATTGGCGGCATCCAATATTATAATGACGGCGACTGGGTCGAGGGATGCACGGCCCTGGTCGAACATTTCGACGGCCGTATGGAGGTTCTGCATTGGGCTGATGAGGTTGCGGCGCGCGCCGTCGCCGATCAGGTAAGGATGGCCGCCTGATGCGCGTCGTCATCGTGACCGACGCCTGGTCGCCTCAAGTGAATGGTGTCGTGCGAACGCTCCAGACCATCCAGGCGGAGCTGGAGGCGCGGGGGCATGCCGTCAAGGTCATTTCGCCCGATCTCTATGGCTCCTTTCCCTGTCCAACCTATCCCGAAATCCGCCTGGCCTTCGTGCGATCCGGCGTGGTAGGCGACGCGATCGCGGCCTTTGAGCCGGACGCCGTTCACCTCGCGACTGAAGGGCCGCTCTGCCTAGCAGCGCGCCGCTGGTGCCTGCGGGGCGGGGTGCCGTTCACCACCGCCTATCACACCCATTTTCCCGACTATGTGTCGCGGCGAACCGGACTGCCCGCCCGCTGGTTCTGGTCCTACATTCGCTGGTTTCATGGTCCTGCCCGCGCGGTGCTGGTCTCCACCCGATCGGTGCGCCAGCAACTGCGCGCCTATGGATTGGCGCAGGTCCGGCCATGGGGCAGGGGAGTGGATCTGTCCGCTTTCACATCCGTGGCAACGCCGCCAGCGATATTCGCCAATCTCCCGCGCCCGATCCAGCTCTATGTCGGCCGGGTCGCGGTCGAGAAGAATCTCGAAGCCTTCCTTGCCAATGATCACCCCGGCAGCAAGGTGGTCGTCGGCGATGGCCCAGCGCGGACCCAGTTGGAACGCGCCTATCCCGACGCGCGATTCCTTGGCCCGTTGTTCGGCGAGGAACTGGCCGGCGCCTATGGGGGTGCCGACGTGTTCGTCTTTCCCAGTCGCACCGACACATTCGGCCTCGTCATGATCGAGGCGCTGGCATGCGGCACCCCCGTCGCCGCTTATCCGGTAAGCGGGCCGGTGGACATCGTGACCCCCGAAACCGGCGCGCTGTCGGAACGGCTGGAGGATGCCATCGCCGCCGCGCTGCGTTGCGACCGTGCCGCCTGCGCCGCCCATGGCCGCAGCTTCAGCTGGGAACGCAGCGCCGACGAATTCCTGACCGGCCTTCACTACATCGATCCTCTCGTCAGAGACAGCGCGGCCTGACGCTTTTCCTTGCTCCACGGGGCTTCTTGCACTATCTCAGGACGGGCGTGGCCGCCCTGCTTGGGCGGCCCTTGTTGTTTTTAGTGCCGGAGAATCCTCGTGTCCCAGCCTCTCATGCCCCATGCGACAGCCAGCTGGCTGGTCGACAATACCGCGCTCAGCTTTGATCAGATCGCGGAATTTTGCGGGCTGCATATCCTGGAAGTGCAGGCGATCGCCGATGACACGGCAGGCACCAAATATACCGGCCGTGATCCCGTCCGCGCGCATGAAATCACGATGGAGGAAATCCACAAGGGTGAGGCGAATGCCGATTATCGCCTCAAGATGCTGAAAGGCCCCGAACCCGTCCGCCGTACGAAAGGCCCGCGCTACACGCCGGTTTCCAAGCGTCAGGACAAGCCCGATGGCATCGCCTGGATCCTGCGCAACCACCCCGAAATCTCGGATGGCGCGATCGGCAAGCTGATCGGCACCACCCGCACCACCATCGCCGCCATTCGTGACCGCACGCACTGGAACATCTCCAACATCGTGCCCAAGGATCCGGTGACCCTCGGCCTCTGTTCTCAGCGGGAGCTGGACGCGCTGGTGACGAAGGCCGCGAAGAAGCTCGGCATCGAGGCGCCGACTGACTCGCGCCTGGACGGCGACCGTGAGGCGCTGATCGAGGAACTGCGCCGCGAGCGTGACGACGCCGCCCGCCGTGCCGAGCAAGCGTTGAAGAGCGAGGCGGAGCTGATCTCTGGCGCCGCCACGATCCTCGATCCGTTCAGCAACAATCAGGGCCAGGTCTGATCCTGCCCTGACGCGCCCCGCTTTACGCTTGCGTAAAGCAGGGGCCTGACATACACCTTCATTAATGGAGAGCATCGAGACGGTCTGGAAAGACCATTATAATCATCCTTTCCCTTGGGATCAGTCCTTCCCTCCCATGTCGATGGTGGACATGGTCGTGGACAGTGCGACGGCCAATCCCGATGCCGTGATAATCGACTTCCTCGGCCGCAAGACGACCTATGGCGACATGCTCCATGTCATCCGCCGGGTCGCGAAGGGGCTTCAGGATCTGGGCGTGCGCAAGGGCGACCGGGTCGGCCTCTATCTTCCCAACGTCCCCCATTATGTCGCGGCCTATTATGGAGCGATGATGGCGGGCGCGACCGTCGTCAATTTCTCCCCCCTCTACACCGCCGCCGAATTGGAGCATCAGGTCGAGGATAGCGGCACCAAAATCCTCTTCACCCTCTCTGCCAAGGCATTGCTGCCCACGGCGCAGGAAGTGCTGGACAATAGCAGCCTCGAACGGCTGATCGTCGGCTGCGTCGCAGAGGTGCTGCCGCCCGCGAAATCGGTGCTGTTCCGCCTCTTCAAGCGCAAGGAAACCGCGCAGGTCCCGAACGACCCGCGCATCACCAACTATGCCGACCTACTGCGCCATGGCGAGGATCCTACGCCGGTCGCGATCGATCCGGTCAACGACGTCGCTCTGCTGCAATATACCGGCGGCACCACCGGTCGGCCAAAGGGCGCGATGCTCACCCACCAGAACCTGACCGCCAATGCCCGTCAAATCAGGCTCATCGATCCGCATCCAGAGGCCATCGACCGCATCCTCGCGGTCCTGCCCTTCTTCCATGTCTTCGCCAATACCTGCGTCCTCAACCGTACGGTGCTGAACGGCGGTGAAATGGTGATGCTGCCCCGGTTCGAAGCCGTGCAGGTGCTCGCCGCCATTCAGCGGACGAGCCCGACCTCAATGCCCGGCGTCCCCACCATGTTTCAGGCGCTGCTCGATCATCCGGCGACGCCCAACATCGATTTCTCATCGCTGCGCCTATGCATTTCGGGCGGTGCGCCGCTGCCGCTGGAACTCAAGAAACGGTTTGAAGCCACCACCGGCGCCAAGCTGTGCGAAGGCTACGGCCTTACCGAAAGCAGCCCGGTCGTCTGCTCCAACCCCTATGAAGGGCTGAACAAGCCCGGCACCGTGGGTCAACCCGTCCCGGGAACCCACGTAAAGCTCGTGGATCGGGAGGACCCGACACGGCCGCCGCCCGCCGGTGAGCCCGGCGAGCTTGTCTTTGCCGGCCCCCAGATCATGAAGGGCTATTGGCAGCGTCCCGACGCGGATAAGGAAGTCTTCGTCGATGGCTGGCTGCGTACCGGAGACGTCGGCCTGATCGACGCGGACGGCTATGTGAAGATCGTCGACCGCCTGAAGGACATGATCGCGGTCGGCGGCTTCAAGGTCTTCCCCAGCCAGGTGGAAGAGGTGCTCTACCACCACCCCGACGTGAAAGAGGCGCTCGTTATCGGCATCCCCGACCCCTATCGCGGCGAGTCCCCCAAAGCGTTCGTCACGCTTCAGGAAGGCGCGAAGACGGACGGCGAGGCGCTGAAGGCATGGCTTAATCCCCAACTCGGAAAGCATGAAAAAGTCTGCGAGGTCGAGGTCAGGTTGAACCTTCCCAAGACGCTGGTCGGCAAGCTATCGCGCAAAGAACTGGTCGCCGAAGAACGTGCAAAGGCGCAAGGCGCAGCAGGGCAGGCTGGAACGGCTGGCTGAACCTTCCTATCTTGTGCCCCACACAGGATAAGGAACAGGCGAATGGCCGAAGAAATCGCGACGCTGGCAGGTGGCTGCTTCTGGTGCACCGAGGCGGTGTACCAAAATCTGAAAGGCGTCCGGTCGGTCGAAAGCGGCTATCTTGGCGGCCAATTGCCCAATCCCAGCTATGAGCAGGTCTGCTCCGGCGCGACCGGTCATGCCGAAGCGATCCGGATCGCCTTTGACCCGGAGGTGATCTCCTATGGCGACCTGCTCGACATCTTCTTCGCTACGCACGACCCGACGACGCTGAACCGGCAGGGCAACGACATCGGCACCCAATATCGCTCCGCCATCTTCCCCCATTCGCCGGAGCAGGAAGCGGAGGCCAAGGCCGCCATCGCCCGCGCGCAACCGGATCATGGCAACCCGATCGTCACCACCATCGAACCTGACGCGCCATGGTATCCGGCCGAGGATTATCACCAGAAATATTGGGATCGCGTCGGCGACCGTAACCCCTATTGCATGGCGGTCATCCCCCCCAAGCTCGCCAAACTGCGCAAGGGATTTGCGGAACGGATCGAGGGCTGATCTGGGCCGAATAAAAGAAAAAATAAGCCCCTCCCTTTCAAGGGAGGGGGAAGGGGTGGGTAGCGAGCGCCAGCGAGCCTCAGCCTTTCCGCCTCCGAGACAGTCGATCGCCGCGCAGCCCGCTTAGGCTAAGGTTAATCCCGACCATGCCATTCAGGCGAGGATTTCACAGGGGAATATCCATGCGCCCATTCGCGACGATTGCCGCAGCCGGAATAATGCTGACCCTCCCGGGATGCATCGCAAAGACAGCGCTGGACGTAGCCACCCTGCCAGTGCGCGCCGGATCGCAGGCCGCAGATTGGGCCACCACCAGCCAGGAAGAATCCGATCGCAACTACGGCCGCCGTATGCGCAAACAGGAGGCGCGCGAAGCCCGCGAACGCAAGAAAGCGGAAGAACAACGCCGCCGCGAATGCAAGCGTGCTGGCTATCGGGATTGTGATTGAGGATGCGCGGTACTCCGCTTCCCTTGTATTAACACCCTTAAGTTCCGTTCGCCCTGAGCTTGTCGAAGGGCTTCTCTTCTTTCTTTAAAAAGTAAGAGGCTTCGACAAGCTCAGCCCGAACGGGTTGAGTGATTCATATTAAAGGCACTCTGCTCTAGATACTCAGCCATAATGATTTCGCGCAGAGGCGCAGAGTCCGCAGTGACAGGAAAACGGGCCAAATGGACCAGAAAAAACCTCTGCGCCCTCCGCGCCTCTGCGCAAACCCAAATTCCAACGTCGCGAATTAAGCCGCCGCCCGCCGCAGCCGGTCGTTTATCGCCACCCCAATCCCCACGTCCGGGATCGGCGCCACCGCAATATGCGTCGCCGCGCTCGCATCGGCGACATGTAGCGCCGCGAACAGATTGGCCGCCGCCTCCTGCACATCGGCATCCGGACTCAAATTGATATTGCACGGCATCAGGCCAAAGCCGATCAGATATTCATCCTTCTCCGCCCGCAGCACGTTCAGCCGCACCGGCTTTGAAGGCGCATAATGGCTTTCCAGCTGACCCGGCGCCTCGATCTTGGCATCCGCCGCGCCAGTCACAACCGGAAGGCCCGTTGCCTGCTCCAGCATCGCCGCCGTCACTGGGCCGGGCCGCAGCAGCCGGATACGGTCATCCTCGGGCGCGACGATGGTTGACTCCAGCCCCTCGCTCGTCGGCCCCTCGTCCAGGATCAGCCGCACCTTGCCATTCAGGCTGGCCAACACATGCTCGGCCCGCGTCGGGCTGATCGCGCCGCTGCGATTGGCCGATGGCGCGGCGAGTGGCCGCCCGCTTTCCCGGATCAACGCGCGCATGGCGGGGTGGGCGGGCAAGCGCAGCGCGACCGTGGGCAAGCCCGCCGTCACCAGCGATGACAGGCCGCTCCCCTCCCGCACCGGCAGCACCATGGTCAGTGCGCCCGGCCAGAACCGCGCCGCCAGCTTGTCCGCCACGGGCGATAAGATCGCCAGCCGCTCCGCCATCTCCTTGTCCGAAACATGCACGATCAGCGGGTTGAAGCTCGGCCGCCCCTTGGCGCTGTAGATCGCCGCGACCGCGCTCTCGTCCGTCGCGTCGGCGGCCAGCCCATAGACCGTTTCTGTCGGCACCGCGACCGGCTCGCCCGCGCGGATCAGCAATGCGGCCTCACGCAGGGCTTCGGCGCCATAGCGGCAGATCCGGGTGGAATAGACAGGATTTGGGATGGTCACGGCCCCGCGATATAAGCTCCAGCGCCGCAGAGTAAAAGTCCATTACGACAGAAGAATGACAGGGCCACGCGGCTTGCCGGGGCGGGGGAGGGGGATTAAGCCCGGCCTATGGACAAGGAAACTCTCAGCCGCATCGCGCAAGCGCTGGAACGGATCGCGCCGCCACCGGCCATTTCCGCCGATCTCACCGCCGCGTCCGCCTATGTCTGGGATGGCCACGCGATCCAGGCCGTGGATGCCTTTGATCCGGTGAACTATGATCTGCTGACCGGTATCGACGCGCAAAAGGCGACGCTGCTCGAAAACACCCGCCGCCACGCCGCAGGGCACGCTGCGCATGACGCGCTGCTCTGGGGCGCGCGCGGCACGGGCAAATCCGCGGTCGTCGCCGCCGTCATCGACCGGCTCCAGCGGGAGGGTGCCGACATCGCCTTGCTACAATGCGCGATCGATGAACTGAACAGCCTGCCGCGCCTCTTTTCCCTCCTGCGCACGACGCAGCGCCCCTTCATCCTTTTCCTCGACGATCTGGGTTTCGACGAAAATGGCGTAGGAGACGCGCGAGCATTGCGCTCGCTGCTTCAGGGCGGGACGGCGGCCCGGCCCGCCAACGTCCGCCTCTATGTGACGTCGAACCGCCGCCACATCGTCCCGCGTCACCTGTCGGAGCAGGACGACCCCGTCAATCCGCGCGACGTGATCGACGACAAGATGGCGCTGTCCGATCGCTTCGGCCTCAGCCTCGGCTTCCACGCCATCGACCAGCAGGCCTATGTCGATATCGTCAGCGGCTATGCGGACAGTCTCGGCCTCAGCTTCGACCCGCTCGAAGCCATCCAGTGGGCAACCCAGCGCGGCAGCCGTTCGGGCCGCGTCGCCTGGCAATATGTGGTGGAGCTGGCAGGCCGCAACGGCCGCGCCGTTTAGAGCTTCTTGCCTTAAATCGGCACCGCCTCCTAATACCGTTCGTCCTGAGCTTGTCGAAGGACTCTACTTCTTCTGAGAGCCCCCACCCGGGTGATTGATTCAGAGTACGTGCACCACGCTCTAAATCACTTCGCGCCAGTCACCCGCCAGATCACACCGCCCACATCGTCGCTGACCAGCAGCGCGCCCTTCGCGTCGCCCGCGACATCCACCGGCCGCCCGCGCGCATTGCCGTCGGCACCCAGAAAGCCGGTCAGCACATCGACCGGCTTCGCCTTGCCCACCTCGCCATTCGCCTCGAACGGCACGAAGACCACCTTGTAACCCGCCGCAGGCTTGCGGTTCCAGCTGCCATGCAGCCCGACAAAGGCGCCGTTCGTAAACGCCCCGCCAATCTTCACCTTGTCGGCAAAGGCCAGCCCCAGCGGCGCGACATGGTTGCCCAGCGCATAGTCGGGCCGCTTGGTATATTCGCGCACTTCCGGCCGTTGCGGCTGGACGCGGCGGTCCTCATAACCGCCCCAATAATTCCACGGCCAGCCATAGAAGCCGCCAAATTCGACCCGCGTCAGATAGTCCGGCACCAGATCGCTGCCCAGCATGTCGCGCTCATTCACCACGCCCCACAGCGCCCCGCTATTGGGCTCGAAAGCCAGCCCCACCGGATTGCGCAGCCCCGAAGCGTAAATGCGATAATCGCCGGTCCTGGGGTTGACCTCCAGCACCGCCGCCCGGTTCGCCTCCGCGTCGATGCCGCCCTCGGCGATGTTGCTGTTGGACCCCACGCCCACATAGAGCAGCCCGGTGGGACCTGCGACCAGACTCTTCGTCCAATGTTGGTTAGGTGCATTCGCGGGCAGGTTCAGAATCTTGCGCCCCTGGGCGGCGATCCGCGTCTCGCCCTCCTTATAGGGGAAGGCCATCAGCGCGTCGGTGTTGGCGACGTAGAGCGTGCCCTCCACCAGCGCCATGCCATAGGGCGAATTGAGCCCGGTCAGGAACGGCGTCTTCACCTCCGCCCGCCCATCGCCATCCGCGTCGCGCAGCAAGGTGATGCGGTTGGCCGAAGGCACGCCCGCGCCAGCCTTGTCCATCAGGTACGTCATCACCCGATCGACGATCCCGCCAGACGGACGGGGCGGGCTGTTCGTCTCGGCCACCAATATGTCGCCATTGGGCAGCACCAGCATCGATCGCGGATGCGCCAGCCCCTCGGCAAAGCGCGCAACGGCAAGGCCCTTCGCCGCCACCGGCTTCTCGCCCGCCGTCCACACCTTCACGTCGGCCACATTGATGGTGGGGATGAGCTCGCTGCGAGGAGAGGTGAAAACCGGCTCCTTGCCTGTGTCCGCGCCCGCCGCCAACTTGGCCGTATCCCCTTGCGCCAGATAGAAAATGACGCCCCCAGCGATCAGCAGGAGGATGAGGGTGATGGCGATCAGATGCTTCTTCATGCCGCCTGTCTATGCTGCGAATTCCCGCGCGGCAAGGCGCCCCGTCAGCCCCGTTCGCGCAACCACAGCAGCAGCGCGATAATGCCCCCCAGCGCCGCGCCGGTCAGCAGGCCCGCGCTCGGCTGCCCCATCATGCCGCCGATGATCGCGCCGCCCAATATCAGCAGCGCGATGATGGCGCCCGCGCCGGTCGGATTCTTCTTGCCATTGGTCATCGGCACCGCCCTTGCCACGACCCGCTCGCCAAGGCCAGAGCCTTTGCGGATCGCCCCGTCGCGGGACAGCCCAGTCCCGTCGGGAGACAGCCCAGTCCCGTTGCAGGACGACTGTACCGCAACGGGACTTGCCTAACGCGCCATTCACCCTCGAAAGCCGCCACTACCCGTGGAAGCGGGAAACTGGCACGGCAATTGAACCCTTGTTTCCCATCGCGGCGAGATTTTTTCGGGGGTTCACATGCAGTTGCCATATCTTTCCGACCGCCAGAGCTATGAGGATGCGGCGGAACTGATGGCGGCCTTTGGTGACAATGCGGGCTATGAAGCCGCCGCGCGCGCCGACCGCAGCCGCGACCTCGGCAACCATATCCATTTCTGCCACTGGCGCCAGATCGAGCGGCTGATCGTGCTGCTTACCCACGACGCGCCACTCGGCACGGTTCACTAAGCTTCGCGCTTTATATCGGCACCCTCTCAATACCGTTCGCCCTGAGCTTGTCGAAGGGCTCTACTTTTTTAGGAAGAAGAGGGCTTCGACAAGCTCAGCCCGAACGGATTGAGTGTTTCGATTGGACGCACTGCGCCCTATCATCAGCGTGCCCTAAAGCCGCAGTCCAGCCGTCTCGGGCAGTCCCGCCAGAATATTGAGGTTCTGCACCGCAGCCCCCGCCGCGCCCTTGCCCAGATTGTCGAGCGCCGCCACCAGCCGCACCTGACCCGCCGCCTCATTGCCGAACACGAACAGCGCCAGTCGATCCGTCGCACCGACATGCTCGATCGCGACCTGACCCATCGCAGCGCTCTCCTCAAGCGAAACCACGCTCACGATCGGCGATCCCGCATAAGCCTCGGCCAGCGCGGCATGAACGTCCACGACCTTGGGCGCACCCGTCATAGCGCGCAGCTGCAATGGCACTTCGACGATCATGCCGCGATAGGCATTGGCCACCGCAGGCGCAAAGATCGGCGGATGCGATAGCCCCGAATAGCGCAGCATCTCCGGGATATGCTTGTGCGTCATGCTCAGGCCATAGGGCCGGAACGCACTGGGTGCGCCGCTTGTCCCCTCAAACTCCGCGATCATCGCCTTGCCGCCGCCGGAATAGCCCGACGCGCCCGACACCGTCACCGGCCAGTCGGCAGGCAGCAGTCCGCCAAGCACCAATGGCCGCACCAGCGCCAGGAAGCCGGTGGGCCAACACCCGGGATTGGACACGAACCGCGCGTTCGCCAGCTTTTCTCGATGCCCTGGCTCCAGCTCCGCAAAGCCATAGGTCCAACCGTCCGCCACGCGATGCGCGGTCGATGCATCGATCACGCGGGTGCGGTCATTGTCGATCAACGCCACCGCTTCCCGCGCTGCATCATCGGGCAGGCACAGGATCACGATATTGGCGGCGTTCAAAGCCTCCCGCCGCGCCGCCGCATCCTTCCGCTTGTCCTCGTCCAGCGTGATAAAGGACAGCTCGGGCCTTCCGGCCAACCGCTCGACAATCTCAAGCCCCGTGGTGCCGACACCGCCGTCGATGAAAATCTTGTGGGTCACGCGCCGATCCTCCGCCGCGAAATTATCGGTTCCGCATGGTCAGCCGCCAGCCGGGCGACCACATCCGCCAATGGTTCAACAACTACCGCCATCCAATGGGCATTGGCATGCAGCAGATTGTCGCCGTCCGTCATGATGCCAACATGGCCGGGGAAAAAGACGAAGTCGCCACGCTTCAACGGCTCGTCGGAGGGCAGGGGGTTGCCAATGCCTTCCCGCTGCAAATCCGTATCGCGCGGTGCCTTGATCCCGCACTGACCCAGCGCGACCTGCACCAGTCCCGAACAGTCGATACCGCGATGGCCCCGTCCGCCCCATACATAGGGCTGGCCAAGGTAGCGCAGCGCCACGGCGACCCAGTCGCTTTCCGTCGCGTCGGCGCTGACGGCATGCCGCTCATGCACATATCCTTCGGCACAAGCGACGAATCCGTCCGCCGCCTGTCCGGTGAACAGCGCGCCGCCCGGCCAGTAATCGCGAATGGGCGACTTGATGTCGGCCGCGCTGAATAGCGGCGCGGTGCCAGCGAAAATCCGGTGGTTCGTCTCTTCATGCGTGTCCAGCGCCTCGCGCCGCACATAGCCGACATAGCCGTCATGCCCGCAAAAGCCCCAGGCCCAGTCCGTGGTCATGTCCAGCGCATGGAAGCTTTCGCCGCGCAGCAATTCGCTGACGGCCGTAGCCGTGATGGCGGGCGAGGACAGCAGCGGCGTGCCCGCAGCCACGCAGGTCATCTCTATCGAACGGGCATAATGGGCCGAAAACAGCACCCCTGCCAGCGCCAGGTCGGCCAGGTCGCCGCGGGCAGCGTGGATGCGGCTATCCAGCTTGACGGAGCGTCCATCAAGTTTGAACCGAATGCGTTCAGGCGGTGCGTCCCGCAGAGTTGAAGTCGTGGCGTTCATCGCGGCCGGTTCCTGCGATGAAATGGTGAAACGCGTCAAGGAATTCCGCCCCTTTGGGGGTGCGAGTGATGAAAATATTACGCCGATCGGCCGCATCCCGCTCTCGGCGAAGATATCCGAGCGCCGAAAGCTTGTTCAGCGCGCGGGTAATAACCGGCTTCGACACATGCAGCGCCTCTGCGAGTCCCCGCACCGTATGAGGCCCCGCGCTGATGTAAACGGTCATCATCAACGCCATTTGCCGGTTGGTAAGGTCGGGCCTGCCGGATCGCACATAATCGACCAGCGTGCGCATCCATTGGGCAAGTTGTTTCAGACCTGGGCGGTTCAGCTCAGTAGTCTGTTCCTGTGCAGAAGCGGCATCCATGCCCCCGTAACGCACGATGCACGATCCGGTTGCGTAACGGCCCCGTACCAAAGGTCATTTCTGCCCTGATTTTTCATAACGTTGTTCCAGCATATGGAAAACGGCGCGCAGGCCCAATGCTTCGCCACCCTTCGGCCGCCCCGGCTTTGGCGACGGCCGCCAGGCGAAGGTGTCGAGATGCAGCCATTTCGCCTTGTCCGGCACGAACCGCTTCAGGAACAGCGCGGCGGTGATCGCGCCCGCAAAGCCCCCTTCGCCCGCGTTATTGATATCGGCGATGTCCGACTTCAGCATGTCGGCATAGCCATCCCATAATGGCAGGCGCCAACTCGGGTCGTCCACGTCGCTGCCCGCCGCGTCCATTTCAGCGGCCAATGCGTCATCATTGGTGAAGAGGGCAGGGAGGTCGGGACCCACCGCTACCCGCGCCGCGCCGGTCAACGTCGCATAGTCGATGACGAGTTCGGGCTCATCCTCTCCCGCCAGCGCCAAGGCATCGGCCAGCACCAGCCGACCTTCCGCATCGGTATTGCCAATCTCGACCGTCAGCCCCTTGCGGCTCCGCAATATGTCGCCGGGGCGGAAGGCATTGCCCCCCACCGCATTTTCCGCTGCCGGGATCAGCACATGCAACTGTACCGGCAGGCGCGCGCCCATGATCAATCGGGCGAGCGCGATCGCATGGGCCGCGCCGCCCATATCCTTCTTCATCAGGCGCATGGCCGACGATGGCTTGATGTCCAGCCCACCGCTGTCGAAACAGATGCCCTTGCCGATGATGGCGACGCGCGGATGCTTGGCATTGCCCCAGCTCAATTCGATGAGGCGCGGGGCAAAGTCCTTGCCCGCTGCCCGGCCCACCGCATGGATCATCGGGAAACCCTGCTCCAGCGGGTCCCCCTTCGTCACCGTAAAGCGCGCGCCAAAGGCTTCGGCGACCTTCGCCGCTTCCTCCTCCAACTGTTGAGGCCCCATGTCGCCAGCGGGAATGTTGACGAGGTCGCGCACCAGCGCCACCGCCTCCGCCAGCCTGACCGCCGCATCGATCTGCGCCACCTCGCTTGTCAACAGCACGCGCGGTCCCGCGACATTTTCGTCGCGGCGATAGCGGTCAAACCGATATTGCGCCGTCAGCCAGCCCAGCATGGCTGGCCCGGTCGTCCCGTCCGCCAGACGATATTGACCCTCGGGCAATGTTTCGGCCAGCTTGGCGAGGCACCAACTGCTGAGCTTCGCTTTGTTCGCGACCCCCGCGACCACCGACCAGTCCGAAGGGCCATCCCCCGGAATGATCGCATGCTCATATCCTTTGCCCGCGAACTTCTGCGCCGCAACGATCGTCCGGACGCGCTGCGGCTGCGCCGAAAGCCAGTTTTCGAAGCTTTCCGCATCGACGATCTGGATTATATGAGCGGGCTGATTGTTATCTGCCTTCAGCAGGTCGGAATAATCGGTCATGGGCAGGATTCTGGACAAGGATGAGGGGGTTGGAAAGCCCCATTTTCGCGATGTCGGCGTCTCGATGCGGCCATCCCGCATTTGCCCCTGACCGGCAAAGGGTTTAGATTGATGCCAACGCAAACTGGCAAGGAGAGAGACATGGTAATGCATGGCGATAATGCCCGGCAGCAGGCGCTTCGTGCGCGTGCCTATCAACTCGCCGAAAGCGGGCGGTTTGACGGCGCGCATCAGGTTGAACAAGCCCTGATCGCGGAAGGCTGGCCCAACGCCGCCGCCGTCCTTCAGAGCAGCTATGCCCGCAAGGCGATCAGCGAGCGTTGTCTGGCGGCCAAGCCGCACTGATGCAGCGCTTACCGATGCGAATGAAGGCAGGGCCGGTCGCAGGACTGGCCCTCTTTCTCTGTGCCTGCTCCCCCTCGGCTGGTGATCAGTCAACGGATAGTGTCGCTGACACCGGCAATGATGTCGCCACGGCCAATTTCGTCAACCGGATGGCGGGCGCTGAACAGCCAGAGCCGCCGTCCCAGCCTTTCCAGCAGTCTGAAAAGACCGACCTGCTGGAATTTCTCTACGCCTGGCCTGCGCAAGCCTCCGCCGTGCCGCAGATCGCTGAGAAGTTGCGCAAGGACATGGAAAGCGGAAAGGCCGACGCGCTCAAGATGGCGGCGGACGACCGCAAATCGGCGCAGCAGTCCGGCTTCCCCTTCCACGCCCATAGTCTGGAAACGCGCTGGACCGTAGCCGCCGACACGCCGCGCTTCCTGTCGCTTCGTTCCAGCCGCTACACCTACACCGGCGGCGCGCATGGCATGACCGGCTATGACGTGCTGCTATGGGACAAGGCGCGCAAGCGGGAAACCAGCGTGCAGGCGCTCATGACCTCACCCGCAGCCTTCGCGACCGCGATCCACGACGCCTTCTGCGATGGTCTCGACAAGGCCCGCGCGAAAAAGCGTGGCGGGCCGATCATGCGCGGCGACGATCCCTTCACCCAATGCATCGACCCGATGAAGGAAGTCCTCGTCCCCACCTCGCGCGGCGGCGAGCTCATAGACCTGATCGTCGTCGTCGTCGGCCCCTACAGCGCCGGTCCCTATTCGGAAGGGACCTATGAAGTCCCGCTAGCCGTCGATCCGGCCATGCTGAAAACGATCAAGACCGAATATCAGGACGCGTTCGCGGGAGGCTGACCGGCCATAGCTGTTGCATAGAACACCACCCCTCCTCCGTTCGCCCTGAGCTTGTCGAAGGGCTCTACTTCCTTAAGAAGGGAAGGGCTTCGACAGGCTCAGCCTGAACGGGTCAGGAGATTTAGATTAGAGCACTCTCTTCCAGGCGTAATGCTTCCTGGGCTGATTCACATTACGCCACCGGCGCTCCGTAAAGATCATGCTCGTCGGCATCCTCGATCACCACGTCGAGGATGTCCCCGGCCTTCCGCCCTTCACCGACATCGCGCAGGAAAACATTGCCGTCGATTTCCGGCGCATCGGCCTGACTCCGCGCCGTCGCGCCGATCGAACCGTCCTCGTCTGCCTCGCCGACCTCATCGATGATCACCGGCAGCACGCGCCCGACCTTCGCCTGCAACTTGGCGGCGCTGATAGCGGCCGTCTTCTCCATGATCCGCTGGTAGCGTTCTTCCTTCACCTCTTCCGGCACAGCGCCGGGCAACTCATTCGCTGCCGCGCCCTCGACCGGCTCGAACCGGAAAGCCCCGACGCGGTCGAGCTGTGCCTCGTCCAGCCAATCCAGCAGATACTGGAAGTCCGCCTCCGTCTCGCCGGGGAAGCCCACCACAAAGCTCGAACGGATCGCGATGTCCGGGCAGATGCCCCGCCACTTGCGGATGCGGTCCAGCACCTTCGCCTCGTTCGCGGGCCGCTTCATCGCCTTCAGCACAGTGGGCGAAGCATGCTGGAACGGAATGTCCAGATAGGGCGTCAGCAGCCCCTCCGCCATCAGCGGAATGACCTGATCCACATGCGGATAGGGATAGACATAGTGCAGCCGCACCCACGGCGCGACGCCCTCGCTCGTCCGCAACTGCCCCAGCTCGCGCGCCAGGTCGGTCATATGCGCCCGCACCTCGCGCCCCTTCCACTGACGCGGATCATGCCGGGTATCGACGCCATAGGCCGACGTATCCTGGCTGATCACCAGCAGTTCCTTCGTCCCCGCATGCACCAGCTTTTCCGCCTCGCGCAGCACCGCGTCGATCCTGCGCGACACCAGATCGCCCCGGATCGAAGGAATGATGCAGAAGGAGCAGCGATGGTTGCAGCCTTCCGAAATCTTCAAATAGCTATAATGCCGCGGCGTCAGTTTCAGGCCACCCTCAGGCACCAGATCAACGAACGCATTGGGCACCGGCGGCGAAGCGTCATGCACCGCATTCACCACCTGCTCATATTGATGCGCGCCCGTAACGGCCAGCACCTGCGGGAATTTGGCGCGGATCACGTCCGCCTCGTCACCCATGCAGCCAGTCACGATAACCCGGCCATTTTCCGCAATCGCCTCGCCAATCGCCTCCAGCGATTCTTCCTTCGCCGAATCAAGAAAACCGCAGGTATTCACCAGCACCACGTCCGCGCCAGCATAGTCGGCGGACATCAGATAGCCGTCGGACCGCAGCTTGGTCAGGATGCGTTCGCTATCGACCAGGTTCTTGGGACAGCCGAGCGACACCATGCCGACCTTCGGCGCTTCAGGAATTTTGGTTGCCATGATCGGCGCGCACATAGGGATTTTTGCGCCAAATGTCACGCCCGCCCGAAAGAACGGCCGGATTAGCGCGTCTCGCCCGCGCCATCCCCCTGAACAATCTCGATGATAAGGTCGCCCGGCTCGAGTCTCTGCGCGCCTTCCTCCCAGAAGCCGATGACCCGCTCACCCCGATAGATTCGCACGCCAAGCCCGGTTCCGATCGCCGCCAAAGGCCCGCCAATCTCCTCCGCCAGCGCCACGCGCTCGTGCAGCTTCACCCGCCCGCCCGAAGCGGCCAGGTCCGCCATATAGTCCGCGATATGCCGCCCGCTCGTGCTTCCGGCCAGCAGCAGCCCGGCAAAGCTCACCGGATTGATCACCGTCGTCGCGCCAGCCTGCCGCGCGGGCAGTTCATTATCCTCGTTCCGCACGACGATGCTGATGGGAAGGCGAGGGGCCAGATGCCGCGCCGTCAGCGTTATCAGGATCGACGTATCGTCCCGCCCGGCCGACACGATCATGGACCGCGCCCGGTCGATCGCCACATCCTTCAGCGTCTTGTCTCGCGTCGAATCGCCGCACATCACATTGCAGCCCAGATCCTCCGCCTCCACCAGCGGCTTTTCCTGTGGATCGACCACTACGATTTCGCGCGGATCGATACCGCGCGCCAGCAGTTCCCGCACAGCCTCGCCGCCGCTGGTGCCAAAGCCGGTGACGATGATATGATTATGCAGATCGGCCTGAATGCGTGCCATGCGCCACCTGTAGAAGATGTTGCGGAAAAACAGATTATAGGCCGTCCCCAGAAAGATCAGCCATACGAACAGCCGGATCGGCGTCACGAGCAACGCCTCGAACAGGCGCGCTTCCGGGCTCACCGGCACGATGTCGCCATAGCCGACCGTGGTCACAGTGACGGTCGTGAAATACAGCACGTCGACGAAACTGATCTGGTCGTCCAGATTGTCCTTCAGCCCATCGCGCCCGACCCAGTGGATCAGCAGAACCAGCGCGATCAGCCCGAAAACCAGTCCGACCCGCCAGACCAGATCGGCCCAAATCGGCATGGACGATCGCCGCCGCAGGAATCCGGTCTGCGCCAGGGGAGGGCGGGCAGGATTGATCCTCATCGGGTGCGCAGGTCCCTCCAAACTCCCGTCATCCCAGCGGAAGCTGGGATCTCAGGCCAGATCACGCCACACCCGCCCGAGACCCCAGCATCCGCTGGGGTGACGAAATGCGGGAGGGCCTTTGGTATCACCGAGGCTCCAACCGCGTCACACCACCCATATAATTCGCCAACGCCTCAGGCACGATCACGCTGCCATCTTCCTGCTGGTAATTTTCCAGCACCGCCACCAGCGTCCGCCCCACGGCCAGCCCCGATCCGTTCAGCGTATGCAGGAACCGCGTTTGCTTCTCGCCCTCCGGCTTGAACCGCGCATTCATCCGCCGCGCCTGAAAATCGCCACAGTTGGAAATGGAGCTGATCTCGCGATAGGTTTGCTGGCTCGGCAGCCAGACTTCCAGATCATAGGTCTTCGCCGCCGAAAAGCCCATGTCGCCCGTGCACAGCAACACCTTGCGATAGGGCAGGCCCAGCGCCTGCAACACGCCCTCTGCCGCCGCGCACATGCGCTCATGCTCGGCTTCGGAGTCTTCGGGCTTGCAGATGGCGACCAATTCCACCTTCTCGAACTGATGCTGGCGGATGAAACCGCGCGTGTCGCGCCCCGCCGATCCCGCTTCGGACCGGAAACAGGGGGTCAGCGCCGTCAACCGCATCGGCAGGTTCGCCACATCGACAATCTGCTCGCGCACCAAATTGGTGAGGGAGACTTCAGCGGTGGGGATCAGCCAGCGCCCGTCCGTCGTCCGGAACAGGTCTTCGGCGAACTTCGGCAATTGCCCGGTCCCGAATAGCGCCTCATCCCGTACCAGCAGCGGCGGGTTCACTTCCTCATAACCATTCTCGCCCGACTGGCGATCCAGCATGAACTGCGCCAGCGCCCGATGCAGCCGCGCCATCTGCCCACGCAGCGCGGTAAAGCGCGCGCCCGACAAAGCCGCGCCGCCCTCAAAATCCAGCCCCAGCGCCGGGCCGAAATCGGCGTGATCCTGTGGTTTGAACTCAAACGCGCGGGGCTGGCCCCAACGGCTGACCTCGACATTGTCCGCCTCATCCGCGCCCTCGGGCACATCGGCGGCGGGCAGGTTGGGAATGGCCGACAGCAGGGCGTGCAGCTTCTCGCTCACCTCCCGGTCTTCCTCCTCCCGCGCGGGCATGCTTTCCTTGAGCGCCGCGACTTCGGCCTTCAGCGTCTCGGCTTTATCCATGTCCTTGGCGGCCATGGCCGCGCCAATCGCCTTGCTCGCTTCATTGCGGCGGGCCTGACCCTGCTGCAATTCCGTCTTGATCGCCCGGCTTCGCTCATCCAGCGCCAATATGTCCGCGCTCGAAAGCGCAAAGCCCCTGCGGGCGAGGCCAGCGTCAAAAGCTGCGGGATTTTCGCGGATGAAACGGATATCATGCATGCGTCCGCCCTATGCCGTTCCGCGACCAGCCGCGCAACCCTGTGCGCCCCTGTCCGTTAGGGATTGCAAGCCATCAGGAAAGGAGCCGGGAATGTGGATCGATCATGACGCGATGGTGCTGGTTGCCGACGGTCGCAAGATGCTGTTCTTCCGGAACAAGGGCGATCGCATGGCGCCCAATCTGGAAGCCGAGACGGTCAAGGTTCAGGAAAATCCTTACGACCGCGATCAGGCGTCCGACGCACCCGGCCGCGCCTTCAATTCGGTGGGCAGCCATCGCAGCGCGATGCAACAGACCGATTTCCATGAGCAGGAAGAGGCACGCTTTGCCGTGGAGGCCGCCGATCTGCTCAAGCGTCGCGCACTCGCCAACGATTTTGACAAGCTGATCATCGTCGCCCCGCCGACTGCGCTCGGCGAAATGCGCAAACGCTATCACAAGGAGGTGCAAAGCCGCCTGGTGGGCGAGATCGCCAAGGACCTTGCCAACCATCCCGTGCCGGAGATTGAGAAGATCATCGCGCAAGCCTGAACGCGCTGACCGCAAAAAAAGGGGCGGCTCCCCCACGGGCCGCCCCTCCTCACGCCCCCGCGTGAAAGGCTGCATCGGCCCCCGATCGGGGCTCAAGCTGTCAAGTCGCCTTGGCCTTCCGCTCCGCAAAGCGCCGCCGCGCCATCAGCGCCACCGCTCCCGCGCCGAACAGCAGAACCATTGGCGGCGCGGGCACATCATGGCCCCCGCTGCTGCTGGACCCGCCCGAGCTGCTCGACGACGTGGACGAGGATGTGCTCGACGACGTCGAAGTGGACGAGGACGTGCTTGACGATGTGGAAGAAGAGGTTGAGCTGGACGTCGACGATGACGAGCTGCTCGTCACGTTGCCGCTCGACGTTGATACATTCCCGCTCGACGTCGATACGTTGCCGCTGGATGTCGAAACATTCCCACTGGACGTAGAGACATTCCCGCTCGACGTGGACACGCCGCCCGTGGAGGTCGATACCCCTCCGGTCGAGGTTGAAACGCCGCCCGTCGTGGAACTGGTCGAGCTGCTGATGCCCCCCGTCGAGCTGCTGGTCGAAGAGATGACGACCGAACCGCCGCTGCTGCCACCGCCGCTGCCGCCGAAGAAGCCGCCGATGAACCCGCCGCCGCCAAAGCCGCCGCCGCCTGCCATCACGACCGGGACGCCGCCGCCGCCCGACATGATCGGCATTTCAGCGGCAGCCACTGGCGCGGGCAGGGGGATGGGCGCGGCATGCGTCGTTACCGACACCGTCTGCGGCGCGCAGGATACCGTCTTCACGACCTTGCGCTTCACCGTGCGGACGGCATAGCGCTTGGGCGCGGCCTTCACGCTCTTGCTGCTGTAGACTCCTGCCGGTCGGGCGGTCTCGGCGACATGGACGGCACCCCCGCCGATGATCGCGCCACCGCATGTGCAGGCGCATAATTTGGCCAGTGCCATCCGTACCGACATAGCTATCCACTCTTGTTCGTCTTCAAGCTTCTGGCCGCGTCAGTTGCCTTCTGAGACCCGGAAGCTGTTTCCTGCCCTGTAACAAGACAAGATAACCGCTAAACTTCAACGCCATTAACCTTGAATATAGGCTATAAGTTGGTGGTAGATATAGAACAGCGCCAATCTTCATGGTTAACGTCTCGTTTTGATACAAAGGGAGTTAATGGCCGGGCTTGAGTTCTTCTTTGTGACCGATGCCGTCGATAGCGCGCGTAAATCGCCCCCATGTGGCGTTGCCACCGTTCCAAAATTCCGGCGTTCGGCTCGCTCTCTTGAATGCGCGCTTGTGTCGTCCCGTCCCGCTCGTTATTAGGCGCCGTCAATCATAAGTCACGGGCTACCGGCCCTTTTGAACCGGAGCCCTCGAGTCGGAGAGCCAGATGGCATCGGTCCTGAATTCCGATAAAGACGGCCATAATCCGCCGAAATCGGCTGTTACGCTTCCCCCCGATTATCGTCCTTCGCCCGACGAAGAGTTCATGAATCCCCTCCAGCTTGAATATTTCCGCCAGCGGCTCTGGGACTGGAAAAAGCAGATCCTGGCTGAGGCGGAAGGCACGCTGGCCGTGCTGCAAAATGAACCCTTGCGCGAACCCGATCTCAACGACCGCGCGTCGAGCGAGACGGACTGGTCGATCGAACTGCGCACCCGCGACCGCCAGCGTAAGCTCATTTCGAAGATCGACGCGGCGCTCCGCCGCATTGATGAGGGCGAATATGGCTATTGCGAAGTGACCGGCGAACCCATTTCGCTCGGCCGCCTCGAAGCCCGCCCAATCGCGACCATGACTGTCGAGGCGCAGGAGCGTCATGAGCGGCAGGAAAAGGTATCGCGCGACGATTAACACTTTATCCACTGGTCATTGGCAATGTGCCCCAAAATAAACGGGTCATTGCAAGGGATTGGGCATGGATAGCGATCAGGGAATGGCGGAACGGGGACCTGCACGGTCAGGCCCGCGGGACAGCCTGTTCCTGCTCACCAACCTCACGACGAACGAGGGCACGCCGCTCGGCCGCGCCCGCGTGCGTAATCTGTCGGCAACCGGCCTTATGGCGGATTGCGAACGGCCGGTCCCTTCGGGAGCCGACATCCTGCTCGAACTGCGCGGAGTCGGGCGGGTCAGCGGCCGGGTCGTGTGGGCCAAAGATGGCAAGATCGGTATTGCATTCGATCATGAGATCGACCCTGGGCTCGCCCGCAAACCCATAGCCTCCGGCGCCACCCACCGCGCCCCCTCCTATCTGCGCCTCCACCAGATAGGTCGCTGACCAAAACGCGTTTTTCTCGCCATTTCCTTCACGAAAAAACGCGCCGCCTCCCAGCGCCGCGTCAATCCCGATTGTCCGGGAAGTAAGGGCGGAGCCGCTTTTGCCGCAGCCCCGTGCCCTCAATCTCAATGCCGGATCAATTTCGCGACATTTCCTCTTTCACCCGCAACTTTTGCTTCTTGAGCGAGGCAACCAGGATCGCGTCGGGCATCGGCCGACTCGTCTCTGCCTTGATCCGTGCCTCAAGCCCGGCATGTTTGGCTGAAAGAGCTGAAACGTGGCTGTTTTCCATGACATTCTCCTGATGAGGGTGATGGACGAACGAGTAGATCATGATTTGCCCCGCCTGTCTTTCGGGAATCGGTGCTTTGCGATGGGGCGCGTGCAAATTTGCGATGGTCCGATAGTGTCTGGGGAGTTATCAGGAGGCTGTCCGCAACATGGCCGAGAAAGTGGGTAGTGGGTGAGCCGGGAAGACATCATGCGACGGCTGGAACTGCTGCGAGTCGAACATCGCGATCTTGATGGCGCCATCGAGGCGCTCGTCGACGCAGGAGGGCGCGACCAGATGCAGATCGCCCGCCTCAAGAAACGCAAGCTCCGACTCCGCGACGAGATCGCGCTTTTGGAGGATGCGCTGGTGCCGGACATCATCGCCTGACCGTCCGTGCGTGGCGATTGTTGGTTAACAACGGCCCTGAATGATACAATCTGCCCCCAGATCCCTGCATCGGGACTGACAAGCAGCCGCTTTTATGTCAGTGATTCGGCCTATGTCTCCTGCCGTCACTCTGGACCGTGGCTTGCATCGGCGTCTTGTCGATGGCCTCTATCTTGAAGCCATGGTTATGGCCGATGAGGCGCGCGCCTATTTCGACCGCCGTGATATGACGGAAGCTGAGATCGAAGATCCCCTCCGCCGCGTCTCGTTCGCCTGCGAATCCCTCAAGGTGACGACCCGGCTCATGCACATCATCGCCTGGCTGTTGAGCCAACGGGCGTGGCAGCGGGGCGAGTTATCAGACGCCGACCTGATCGACGAGAAATACCGGCTGGGCCGCGCGACGGAAACTGACCCGGATATTGCGGCAGCTTTTCCCTTCGCGGCCCGCGCCTTGATCGAGGCCAGTCAGGAACTGTACGGGCGCGTCGCGCGCCTGCAAGACAGGATGGATCATATGGCTCGTCCGCACGGCCGTGTGGACAACAGCCCCGCTCGCGCCTTGATGGATCGCCTGAACACCGCCTTTTGAGGTCGGGTTGTGAAAAGCGTTTCGTCGCTTCTTCCTGCGGAGGCTCATCGTACGGGCTGGCGCTTCCTTTCCCAAATGGGCTAGACCGTTGATATGAACACGGGCTTGCGGACTTTTCGCCGCGTATCAGCCATGTCGCAAGCCTCCCGGCTTTTGATCCTGCCTCTGCTTTTGGCGGCTCCCGCCGTGCATGCGCAAATCGTGGAACCGCCGGCGGATGTGGCGGACCAGGAGTTGCCCCTGGACCCCATGCCTGACCTGGGCGTGGAATGGCCTGACCTGGGGCAGCCCGATGCGGTTGCGTCACTGCCTCCCGATCCGGCCGATACGCCCGACCTTGCTGACGATGCCACAAGCCCCGCGCTTCAGCAGCCCGATGTCGATTTGCCTGATGAAGCAGCGGCCTTCGCGGATTCGGGTGAGGAAAAGCGTTATTCCGTTCAGCTCAATGGTTTGGACGGGATAGCGGACACACAGTTCGACAGTCGCTTCAAGCAATTGTCGGTGTTGCGTGAAGGAGAAGGGAAGCCCGCAAATCTCGCGCAGATAAACCGACGGATCAAGGAAGATAGCGAGCTGCTCGACCGGCTGCTGCGCGCGAAGGGCTATTATGCGGCCCGCGTTCGTAGCGCTATTTCCGTTTCACCTGAGAAGGAAGGCAGGCTGGCCGTGCGGTTCGAGATAGTGCCGGGGACGCGCTATCTGCTTTCCTCGGTCGATCTCCAGGGCTTGGCCGAAGCGGGCGAGCAGCAAACAAGGCTGCGTGAAGCTTTCCCTCTCCATGCGGGCGATCCCATCGATGCCGATGCGATTCTGGCGGGGCAGGCTTCTCTTTCGCTCGCCATGAGTGAAAATGGCTTCCCGTTCGCAAGGGTTGGCGAGCCGGAGGTGCGGATCGACCATGAAGAACGCAAGGGCGATCTGGATATCATCGTGACGCCGGGTGCCTACCGCACCTTTGGATCGGTCATCCTTAAGGACAACAAGCTGTTCAACGCGCGCCATGTGGAGAGCATCGCCCGCTTTGAACGTGACGATCCTTACAAGGCGTCGGATGTCGAGGATTTGCGCAGCGCGATCGTTGCCACCGGTCTGGTATCGTCGGTCACGCTGACGCCCAAGGACGCTGGCGATGGGAAGCATGTCGATCTGGCCGTGGATGTCCGGCCCGCGCCGCTGCGGACCATTGCTGGCGAGCTGGGCTATGGCACTGGCGAAGGTTATCGCGCCGCCGTAAGCTGGCAGCACCGCAACCTGTTTCCGCCAGAAGGCGCCGTCACATTGCGCGGGGTGCTTGGGACGCAGGAACAAACCGCGTCCTTCACCTACCGGCGCAACAACTTCCGGGAGCGTGACCATGTGCTGACCGGGCTGGTGTCGATCAGCAATATCAAGCGCGATGCCTATGACGCGCGCACGATTACCCTGTCGGGGGCGCTGGAACGGCAAACCAATATCTTGTTTCAGAAGAAATGGGTCTGGCGAGTTGGGGCCGAACTGATCGCGTCGGATGAAAAAGATGCTTTCAGCGGCGGCAACAGGCGCACCTTTCTGATCGGCGCAGTGCCGCTCACTCTCACCTATGATGGCAGCGACGATCTTTTGAACCCCAGCCGGGGCTTTCGGCTAGGCGGCCGGTTCAGTCCCGAATTGTCCTTCCAGAATGGGACCTTCGGCTATTCCCGCGTGCAGTTGGACGGCAGCGTTTATCAGCCGGTGAATGAACGGATAGTGCTGGCGGCGCGCGCCCGCTTCGGCACGATCCTGGGGTCCACGGTCGATCAGATTGCGCCATCGCGGCGCTTCTATGCCGGTGGCGGCGCTTCGGTCAGGGGCTATGGCTATCAGGACATCGGTCCGCGCGACGCGAACAATGATCCGATCGGCGGCAAAAGCCTTGCTGAATTCTCATTGGAAACGCGCGTTCGTTTCGGGAACTTCGGTGTCGTGCCATTTGTGGATGCGGGCAATATCTCCACCAGCTTCCTGCCACGTTTTAAAGACATGCGCATCGGCGCGGGCATGGGGCTGCGCTATTATAGCAGCTTCGGCCCGATCCGGATCGACGTCGGCACGCCATTGAACCCGCAGAAGGGTGATCCGCGGGTTGCCGTATATGTCTCCCTCGGACAGGCCTTCTGATGGCCGAGGATGAGGTACAGCGGCCGCAGCGGCGTCATCGGGCCTGGGATGGGCGATGGCAGCGGTGGATAGTGGGCATGCTTGCCCTTCTCCTGGTTGCAGCGGCGGCGGCGCTGGTGTGGCTCGATACGTCGGCCGGGCACCGCTTCCTGGTTGCGCGTGTTGCAAAGATCAGCCCGCCGTCGGGCCTCCGTATCCATGTCGATCGGATCGAAGGCAGCATTTACCGCCGCGCCATCCTTTATGGCGTGAAGCTGTCCGATCCCAAGGGCGCCTTTCTAACGGCTCCGCGCATAGAACTGGATTGGTGGCCGCTGGCGTGGCTTTCAAACCGTCTGGACATCGACCGGCTGAACATTCCCGTGGCGACGCTGCACAAGCTGCCACGCCTTAACCCCGGCAAGCAGAAGGGGCCGATCCTTCCCGGCTTTGACATCCGGTTGATGCAGTTTTCGGTAGGCCGACTGGTCATAGCGGAAAATATCAGCGGGCGCATTGAACAGGCCACTATTTCCGGTGACGCTGACATACGTGACCGAAGAGCAGTCATCGACCTTTCCGCGCGGGTTTTGGGGCAGGAGGATGCGATCAACCTCGCGCTCGACAGTCGCCCGGATGATGATCGGTTCGACCTGGATGTAACCGTCAATGCGCCATCTGGCGGCGTTCTGGCGACCATGGTGGGGTTGCGGCAGGACGGCAACCTGCGGATTCGGGGGGAGGGCAGCTGGACACGCTGGGATGGCAGGCTGGCTGGTACGCTCGACGGTGATCCTGCGGTCGACATGGTGCTTGCAGCCCGCAGCGGCATCTATTCCGCGACCGGATCGATCGAAGCATCGGCCATAGCAGGAAAAGGGCTGGTACAGCGTCTAGCTTCGCCGCGCCTTTCGCTGGAAGCGCACGGAGAGCTGAAGGATCGTGTGCTGGACGGCAAACTGTCCCTGCGTTCAGAAGCCATCGCGCTGAGTGCTGATGGCGCCCTCGATCTGCGTAACTCCGCATTTGATAATATGCTGATCGATGTGAAGCTTGCGCGGCCCCAAGCCTTACTCAAGTCGATGCGGGGACGCGACGTCACCGCTCGGGTGCGGCTGGATGGTGCCTTCTCCAGCGTCGGCTACGAATATTTGTTGAGAGCCAGACAGCTTGCGTTTGACCGTACGGTGATCAGCGACGTGCGCGCAGAGGGTAAGGGCCGCAAGGTCGGCAATGGGCCGTTGCTGATCCCCTTGCACCTGCGTGCGCGGCGGCTGGATGGGCAGGGCGAACTTGTCGAGGGCATCATCCGCAATTTCGTGCTGGATGGCGTGTTACAGGTCAAAGGACAGCAGCTCCTTACCAATCCCATGCCGGTTCGGTCGGACAAGCTGAGCGGCAAGCTGGTCATGCTCGCCGATCTCAGGACCGGTCGTTATGATTTCGGTCTGGATGGACAGATACGCGGCTTGGCCATTCGTGGTCTCGGCATCGTGGATCTGACGTCCAAGCTGCGCGCGGTGCCGGGAAGAAACGGCGCGTTCAGCCTCAGCGGGACGGCAATGGCGCGCGTGCGCCGGTTGGACAACAGTTTCCTACAAGGCCTGGGCGGCGGCCTCCCGGTGGTGAAGAGCAATCTTTCGCTTGGCGCCGACAAACGCCTGATGTTCACGGGGCTGCGCCTTGAAGCGCCGCTGCTCAGTCTTTCGGCTGATGGATATCGTCGGCCCGACCGGAGCTTCCATTTTGAAGGCAGCGGCACGCATCAGCGATATGGGCCGGTACGCCTGACGCTTGACGGCAGGATTGAGCAGCCGACGATTGACCTGCTGCTTCAACGGCCACTCGACGCATTGGGCGTCGCCGACATGCGCGTGCATCTGGTCCCGGACGACGCCGGGTATCAATTCACAGCTCTAGGCGGATCGACGCTGGGCGCCTTCAATGGTGAGGGCCAAATTCTGTTGCCACGCGGCGCTCAGGCCGTTGTGAGGGTGGCGAAGCTCGCCCTGTCCGGGATAACCGCCAGCGGTGATCTGCGTCCTATGACGGGCGGCCTTGAAGGGCAGCTGAATGTCGCTGGTCCCGTCAATGGAAGCATCGCATTTGTCCCCGTGAACGACATTCAGCAACTGGTCCTGAAGCTCGACGCTACGGACGCCAGCTTTGATGGTCCCACGGAAATCGCGGTGCGTCGCGGCAAGCTGGAAGCGACGGTTCTGCTCGATCCCGCCGGGACATCGATCAATGCCGTGACGCAGGCCCGAGGCTTGCGAGTAGGGGGCATCCTGATCGGCAGGATGGCCGCTAATGCTGATCTGACCGGCGGGCGCGGAACGGTGAAGGCCAGTCTTTCGGGCCAGCGCGGCCGTCTTTTTGACTTGCAAGGTGAAGCACAGGTCGAACCCGATCGCATCCGCGTCGCCGCACGAGGCACGGTGGATAAGCGAGCGATCCGGCTGACCCGGCCTGCGCTTTTGACCCGCAGTGCTGACGGTTGGCGATTGTCACCGGCGACCATCAGCTATGCTGGCGGCTCCCTGCAATTGGGTGGAGAGCTAAGCGGCCAGACGACGCGCATCGAAGGGCGCGTGCAGAAGCTGCCGCTTTCCTTTCTGGATATCGCTTACGATAATCTGGGCCTGGGCGGCACCGCCACAGGATCGCTCAGCTATGTGCATAGCCGGGGCGGCATGCCCACCGGAAAGGCGGAACTACGCGTGCGCGGCCTGTCGCGTTCGGGATTGTCGCTCAGTTCCCGGCCCGTCGATGCCGGGGTGAACGCGGTTCTGACCAATGACCGGCTTGCGGCGCGCATGCTGTTCGCCGCCGAGGGCCAGACTATTGGGCGGGCGCAGGTCTTGCTGACGCCGCTTGGCACGCAAGGGAGCCTGATCGATCGGCTGAACCGGGCGCCTCTATTTGGTCAGCTGCGATTCCGAGGGACTGCGGATACGCTTTGGCGCCTGACCGGGGTGGAGATAATCGACATCTCCGGCCCCGTGAGTGTTTCCGCCGACGCGCGCGGTACGCTTGGTAATCCCGTGATTTCCGGCGCGCTCGCGACTGACACGGCATCAATCAACAGCGCCGTGACCGGTATGCGGCTGCATAATGTGAAGGCGCGTGGACGGTTTTCCGGCGCGCAATTGGTCATGTCGAGTTTTTCCGCCAATGCCAAGAATGGCGGAACTGTCAGCGGGACGGGCAGCTTCACCTTCGCCGGAATTGCCGGGGTCGGCATGGATTTGCGGTTGCAGGCGGACGATGCCGCGCTGCTGGACCGCGACGACATAGCCGCTACGGTCACCGGCCCGATCACCTTGCGTTCGGACGGCGTCAACGGAACCATTGGTGGCGACCTGCTGCTCAATCGCAGCCGTTTCACCTTGGGCCGTGCAGCCGCAATCGCCCAGATTCCGGAGCTTCGCGTCACAGAGGTCAACCGTAACGGCGAAGAGATCGAACGGCCCCGCACAAATCGGCCGTGGGCTCTCGCTATCAAGACGCGGGCGCGCAATCGCCTGACGGTCACAGGTTTGGGCCTTGATAGTGAGTGGCGTGCCAATCTGGATATCGCTGGCACCGTGACCAGTCCTGCAATCTCCGGCACGGCAGAGCTCGTTCGTGGAGGTTACACCTTCGCCGGGCGCCGTTTCGAACTGCGTGAGGGCAAGATTCAGTTTGATGGCCGCACGCCAACGAATCCCACGCTCGACATCGATGCGGAAGCCAACGTCAACGACCTGACGGCGATGATCCATGTGGGTGGCACAGGTCTCAGGCCCGATATCAGCTTCACCAGCGTGCCCGCCCTGCCGCAGGACGAGCTGCTTTCCCGCATATTGTTCGGTACATCGATAACCAATCTTTCCGCGCCGGAGGCGTTGCAGCTCGCTTCGGCCGTCGGATCGCTCCAGGGTGGCGGAGGGCTTGATCCGATCAACGCAGTGCGCAAAGCTGCCGGACTTGACCGGCTGCGCATCATCGCAGCCGATCCTACGCAGGGGCAGGGGACCTCAGTTGCGGCCGGAAAATATCTGACGCGCAAGACCTATGTTGAACTCATTACCGATGGCCAAGGCTATTCCGCGACGCGGATGGAATATCAGGTCACCCGTTGGCTTTCTCTGCTGGCGTCGATTTCCACTCTTGGCCGGGAAAGCGCGGACGTCCGCGTATCGAAAGATTACTGACCTGGATCGCCCTTCTCCGTTGCCAAAATACCACAATTTCAGCTGTTTATCTGAGGTTCATGAAACCATTGCCTGCTGTGGGGCTTCAACCACTTCCTCCTCAAGGAGGTGAGTGACAATGGAGTATCCTATGCGGAAAATAATGGTCGCAACCCTGCTGGCTGGATCGGCCGTAGCCTCTCCTGCCCTGGCACAGGATGCCGGTGCCACTTTCACCGGGCCAAGGGTCGAAGCCATTTTGGGCTATGATCATACCGGCGCAGGCAGCAGCGTGGACAATGACAATGGTGAAGATGACCAGTCGATCGACGGTCTGCTTTATGGCGTAGGCGCGGGCTACGATTTCAATCTGGGTGGCGCTGTCGTGGGTGTTGAGGGCGAATTCACGGATTCGACTTCCAAGAGCAACAGGAATCCCTTTACCAGCCAGTTTGGTTTCGGCCGGGTGAGCCAGGGCCGTGACCTGTATATCGGCGCACGTGCGGGTATCCTCGCAAGCCCGAACACTCTCGTCTATGTGAAGGGTGGCTACACCAATACCAAGCTGAACGTGCTTGCAGGCGATACCGACGAAACCACCGACACCGCCTTCAAGCTCGATGGCTGGCGCATAGGTGGCGGCGTTGAACGCGCCTTCAACGAAAATATGTTCGGAAAGCTGGAATATCGCTACTCAAAATATGACAGCGCGCACATTGACTTCATGGATGGCGCGACGAGCAGCGAATTCGACATCGATACGGATCGTCATCAGGTCGTGGCCAGCGTGGGCTGGCGCTTCTGACGGGGCAGGAGGATCAGCCGCAGCTGATCCTCCTATCACGTCTTCCCGCTATTATAATGTCGCTTCGATTTCCCGTGCGGCCATGTCCGGGTTTTCCGCCAGGCTGATTGGCCGTCCCACGACAAGGATGGACGCACCCCTGTCCAATGCTTCTCTTGGTGTGACGGCGCGCTTCTGATCACCCATGGCGCCCCCTTGCGGCCGAACGCCCGGCACAACGAAAAATCCGTCGGGCCAGGCACGTTTGGCTAGCGCGACTTCTTCCCCGGAACAGACGATGCCGTCCAGTCCGGCACTGCGCGCCAGGTCGGCAAGCCGTGTCACCTGATCTTCCGCCTTGCCGCCAACCCCTATATCCACAAGGTCGCTATTATCCAGGCTGGTGAGGACGGTTACCGCGACGACCTTGGTATTGACGCCCGCGGCTGCTTTTGCATCCTCCAACATGGCGCGCCCGCCCGCCGCATGCACGGTGAGGATCGCTGGTTCCAGGCCATGGAGCGCCTGAACGGCCTTTGCGACCGTATTGGGGATGTCGTGCAGCTTCAGGTCGAGAAAGATCGGTAGATCGAATTTCATCATTTCCCGCACGCCGTGGTGGCCATGTGCACAGAAGAATTCGAGCCCCAATTTCAACCCGCCTACATGTCCGCGCACACGCCGGGCCAGATCCTGGGCTTTGGTGAGGTCGGGCGTATCAATGGCGACGTAAATGGGGCTGCTCATGCTGTTCCTGTAGCGGGTAGGGAAGGAGAAGAAATGGAAAGGTCGTCTGCGATGCTGGCAGGCGGTACGGTGGGAGCAGCCGTGGCGGTTGCGGCGATCAGCGCCCGCTCCGTGCTTTCCAATTTCCTCTTCATCCGCCAACGCGTGGTGCGGGCCATGATCCAGAAGGGAACGGCGCCCACCAGAAAGGCGATGAGTATGGGGAACCAGATACGCGTCTCCCACACGATGTCGCCCCATATCTTGATTTCGGTAGGCCGGTTGTTCGCCTTGCAGAACAAGGCAATCGCGACGGCCAAGACAACCCAGAAGGCAGTCCGCAGGAATTGCATTCGGCATGTCCTCTAGCTGATAATCGAACCAGCTTATGCCATTTCGGCGTAGTTCGGAAGCACCTCGTCGGATTTGCTGGTGTCGGGGGGCCAGAAAGTCGCCCGATTGCATGCCGGAACCCTTGTGCCCGCCTGCGCATTTTCCTTGCGGCAAGGAGGTTCAGGACATGGCGGCGCGCGCATATTGGCAGGGGCAAATCAGGCTGGCCCTCGTGTCCATTCCCGTCGAAATCTATGCGGCTACGAAGTCTGGCGCCCAGATAGCCTTCCATCAGATTCACGAGCCCAGCGGCAAGCGTGTGCGCTACGAAAAAACCGTCCCCGGCCTTGGTCCGGTCAAGCCAGAGGACATCGTGAAGGGTTATGAAGTCAGCAAGGGCGACTATGTGCTGCTTCAGCCCGAGGAGATTGATGCGGTCAAGCTGGAGAGCAAGAAAACGCTCGAACTGACGCAATTTGTGGACGCTGATGAGATCGACGTCCTCTATTATGAGCGGCCCTATTATGTCGTGCCGGCGGATGATCTTGCGGAAGAAGCGTTCATTGTCCTGCGCGAGGCATTGCGGCGGGCGAAGAAAGTCGGGCTGGGTCAACTCGCGATGCGCGGCCGGGAATATATCGTTTCGCTGAAGCCTTGTGGTCGCGGCATGGTGCTGGAGACGCTTCGCTATGCCGATGAGGTCAATCGCGCCCAGTCTTACTTCCGCGAAATTGAGGATGTGAAGCCTGATCCGGAGCTGCTCGACCTTGCCGAGGCGCTCATCGAAAAGAAGACTGCGCCTTTCAAACCTGACAGCTTCCACGACCGTTATGTCGATGCGCTTGAACGGCTGATCGAAAAGAAGAAGAAGGCCAAGGGCCGCCGCATCATCGAGGACGAGGATGAGGCTCCGGTCAAGCGCAGCGGCAATGTGATCGATTTGATGGCGGCGCTAAAGAAATCCGTCGATACCGGGGCGAAACGCGCGCCCGCCAAGAAACCGGCCGCGCGGCGCACCACCAGCACCAAGGCTACCACGCGCAAGCGGGCCTGACATATGGCCGAAGCCGATCCCCTCAAGGAATATAATCGCAAGCGCGATTTCACCCGAACGAAGGAACCGGCGGGAAAACGGACCCGCACGAGCGGCAACAGCTTCATCGTGCAGAAGCATGATGCCACGCGTCTGCACTATGATTTCCGGCTGGAAGTGGATGGCGTCCTGAAAAGCTGGGCGGTGACACGCGGCCCCAGCCTTGACCCCGCCGACAAGCGGCTTGCCGTTCGCACGGAAGATCATCCGCTAACCTATGCGAGCTTTGAAGGCACGATCCCGAAGGGAGAGTATGGCGGCGGCACCGTGATGCTGTGGGATGAGGGCACTTGGGAACCCGTGCCCGGGAAAAGCGCAAAAGACCTGGCGAAAGGACATCTTCACTTCGTCCTTCACGGCAAACGGATGAAGGGGGAGTGGCTTCTGATCCGCCTGAAACCCCGGCCCGGCGAAGGAAAGAGGGAGAATTGGCTGCTGCGCAAGATCGACGATGCCTATGCCGGCCCTGCCGAGGATCTGGTCGGACGCGAACTGACCAGTATCAAGAGTGGCCGAACAATGGGCGAGATTGCCGCCAACGCGCCAGCCACCTCGTTAAAGGGTAAGCGCGGAAAGGCTTTCGATGCCGCCATGGACCAAGCGAAGAGGCCGACGCCGATCCCGCCTTCCGCCAAGCGCCGCCGGAACGAAAAAGGGCCGCCATTTCAGGCGCCGCAGCTAGCGACGCTGGTCGATGCCGTTCCCACGGGCAATGGTTGGCTGCATGAAATCAAATATGATGGTTATCGCAGCCTGATCAGCGTTTCTGGCAGTCATGTTCAGCTGTTCACGCGCACCGGTCTCGACTGGACTGACCGCTTCGCGCCGCTGGCGAAGGAAATAGGCGGCATGAACCTGCCACCCATGCTGATAGATGGAGAAATCGTCGCACTCGGGGTCGATGGAAACCCGGACTTTTCGACACTGCAGCAGGTGTTGAAGGGCGAGGGTAAAGGTGCCCTCCACCTCTTCGCCTTCGATCTTCTTTCACTGGAAGGAGAGGATCTGACATGGCAGCCCAACGTCGCGCGTAAGGAAAAGCTCGCGGCTCTGCTGGGTCAGGGTAGCGCGCATGTGCATTTTTCCGACCATATCATCGGCGCTGGTGAAAAGCTGTTCCGAACGATGTGCGAGGCAGGACAGGAAGGGATAATCTGCAAGCGAGCGGACGCTCCTTATCGGGGCGCCCGAACGAAGAACTGGCTCAAGGTCAAATGCACCCGTCGGCAGGAATTTGTGATTGTTGGATGGACTGCCAGTTCCGCAAGCGGGCGCGCGATCCGTAACATCCTTCTAGCGCAGAATGATGATCAGGGGCTCGTCTACGCCGGAAAGGTCGGAACGGGGTTCAATGCGTCGAACAGTGACCACCTGCTTCGCCAACTGAAGGCACGAGCGCGCCAATCTCCGCCCTTGAAAATATCACGCAGCGAAGCCCGCGGCGCCAAATGGGTGCGCGCTGATCTGGTCGCCGAAATCGCCTTCGCGGAGTTCACCAGCGACAATGTCGTGCGTCACGGAAGCTTCCTTGGCCTACGCGAGGACAAGAAGGCGGGCGAAGTAGCTCGGGAGAAGGTGATGGCTGTGCCTGAACAGGAAAGCGACGTTCATGTCTCAAATCGTGACCGGCTGATCTTTCCGGAAGCGAAGGTGACGAAGGGGCAGTTGGCTGACTATTATGAAGCCGCCGGGGCGATCATGCTGCCCTGGATAGCGGACCGTCCGATAAGCCTGGTGCGCTGCCCACAGGGAAGGGCGAAGAAATGCTTTTTCCAAAAGCATGACAGCGGCAGTTTTGGTGACCATGTGAAGCACGTCTCTATTCGTGAGAAGGACGGTGACGAGCAGGACTATCTTTATGTGGATGATATCGATGGGCTGATAGCTTGCGTTCAAATGGGTACGATTGAATTCCATGGGTGGGGTTCCCGGGTGGAGGATGTCGAAAAGCCTGACCGGCTGATCTTTGACCTCGATCCGGACGAAGGCCTAGACTTTGACGATGTGAAGAAGGCCGCCCGCGACATTCGCCGGACGCTCGAAGACATCGGCCTCACCAGCTTTCCCATGTTGTCCGGTGGGAAGGGCGTGCATGTGGTTGTCCCGCTTACGCCCGAATCCGAATGGCCACAGGTCAAGGATTTCGCCGACCGCTTCGCAAGGGCGCTAGCCGCCGCCGAACCCGATCGCTTCACGGCAACGATGAGTAAGGCCAAGAGGAAGGGCCGGATATTCATCGACTGGCTGCGCAATCAGCGGGGGGCTACGGCGGTGCTTCCCTATGTCGTCAGGGCGCGTGAGAATGCTCCGGTGGCGGTGCCCGTCAATTGGAACGAACTGGAGGATATTGATCGGCCGGGGGCCTTCACTATCGCGGACGTGGATGAATTGATCGCCCGCGCGGCATCACGAGAGATGCGGGGATGGGGAGAAGCGCGGCAGACGCTGCCCGATTATTGAACTGATATCTGACAGCTATCTTTTCTCTGGCGCGACCTTGTTGCATAAGCCGATTCACCATGACCAAGTCCGACAAAGACGCGCCCGACGCAGGCGCCCCCGAACAGGCAACAGAAGCAAAGCCCGATCTCGCGACTGCTGCACGAAAGACAGCGGGCCGAGGCGTGTGGATGGGCACCGCAGTCGGCATAGGATCGGCCGCCATCGTTGCAGCGCTTCTGTATACAAATAAAAAACGTGGCTGATCGATTGGGCTAAAAGGGAGGCGGCATGGCCTTTGCTCCACGCCGCCCCATGCTGTGACCCATAAACCGGGTTCTTGTCAGCCTCGATAATTGCGGAGCGGCAATTACGCGGCGCCGCGGCTCAGATAGGTGATGAGTTCGGGCTTGCTCACGGACGTGCTTTTATCCGCATCAGCTGTCTTGAATGCGCCATCGGCCCAAGCTGTGACGTCAGCGGCGGATAGTTTTTCACCGCTGCTTTTCATCTCCTGATCCTTGAGCGCAACCATCCAACGCGAAAACTCGGCCTTGTCGAGTTGCCCGTCTCCATTGGCATCATAGGCCGGGAATTCGCTATCGACGATGGATGCGACGGTATCGGCCGGTGTCGCCGCCGGGCTTTGAGGAGATGTGCTCGCACTTGTCTGTGGGCTACCGGGCACAGAGCCAACCTGTCCGATGGCCGGAACAGCGGCAGACAGCGCAACAGACAGTATAAGGCCGCGTAACATCACTTTCTCCCTCGGCAGCGGTCGAGCAGGTCAGTTGCTCGATGGCTTGACGCATGAATACATAAGTGACGGCTGCGTTTCCTGAATATCCATTCAGCGTCGGCAGTTCGGCTGCGAAACCGGCTCATCCCGTCTTTGAACGCTGCGATATTCGGGGTAAAAAGTTGCCGGTACGGACGCGCGAACCCAATTGAGGGCGCGATTTGCCCTTGAATGGCTGGACTGCTAGGCGGCGCGCGAACTTTTTTATCAGCAATCAGGATTCGTTCGATGGTCCCGCGCTACGCCCGCCCGAAAATGACAGCTCTCTGGGAGCCCGAGGCTCGATTTCGCATTTGGTTCGAGATCGAGGCGCACGCCACCGAAGCGCTCGGTGAATTGGGCGTGGTGCCCAAATCGGCTGCCAAGGCGCTGTGGGACTGGTGGGCGACCAACCCCGCCATCGACGTGCCAGCGATCGACGCCATCGAAGCCGTCACCAAGCATGACGTCATCGCCTTCCTGACCTGGGTAGCCGAACAGGTTGGTGACGAAGCGCGCTTCATGCATCAGGGCATGACCTCTTCCGACGTGCTGGACACCTGCCTTGCCGTGCAGCTTTCCCGTGCGGCTGACATACTGATCGAGGATCTGGATCAGCTGCTCGACGTCATCAAGCGCCGTGCGTTTGAGCATAAATTGACGCCGACGATCGGGCGCAGTCATGGTATCCATGCCGAACCCGTCACTTTCGGCCTGAAGATGGCGGAGGCCTATGCCGAGTTCAGCCGGTGCCGAACCCGCCTTGTCGCGGCGCGTGAGGAAATCGCGACCTGTGCTGTCTCCGGTGCGGTAGGAACATTCGCGAATATCGACCCGCGTGTCGAAGAACATGTCGCGGCCAAGCTGGGCCTGGCGGTCGAACCTGTTTCGACCCAGGTCATTCCTCGTGATCGCCACGCGATGTTCTTCGCGACCTTGGGTGTCATCGCCAGCTCGATCGAACGGCTGGCTGTCGAGGTCCGGCATCTGCAACGCACCGAAGTGCTGGAGGCGGAGGAGTATTTCTCCCCCGGCCAGAAGGGCAGTTCTGCAATGCCGCACAAGCGCAATCCCGTTCTGACGGAAAATCTGACGGGTCTTGCGCGCATGGTGCGCAGCTATGCGCTGCCCGCGATGGAAAATGTTGCCCTGTGGCACGAACGCGACATCAGCCATTCGTCGGTCGAACGCTACATCGGTCCTGATGCTACCATCACGCTCGACTTTGCCCTGGGCCGTATGACCGGCGTCATCGACAAGCTGCTCGTCTATCCCGAACGCATGATGAAGAACCTCGACAAGATGGGCGGTCTTGTTCATTCGCAGCGGGTGTTGCTGGCGCTGACCCAGGCGGGCGTTTCGCGCGAGGACAGCTATCGCTATGTCCAGCGCAACGCGATGAAGGTCTGGGAATCGGATGGCCAGCTTTCGCTTCTCGAACTGCTGAAGGCCGATCCCGAAGTATCCGCAGCCCTTACCGCTGAGCAGATCGAAGAGAAATTCGACCTCGGCTATCACTTCAAGCAGGTGGACACGATCTTCCGCCGCGTGTTTGGAGAAGCATGACGGGCCGTTGAAAGCTCATATGATAAAAGGGCGCGGAAACGCGCCCTTTTTTATGTGCTGTCAGGATGCAGCAAAAAACTACGGGTGGTCGGCGGCATCGCATGTTGCGCGGCTGACGCCTCAAGGCTTTTGATATGAAAATTATGTGGTCGGGGAGAGAGGAGGGCTAAGTCGCCGGTCAGGTGCGCTAAGAAACCCCTTAGAAGTCCTCGGAGTCGCGGTTTTCTGCGGGTTTGAACTGTGGCAGTGCTACGCGCACATGTTACGCTGTTTCACCCACGGAATGAATTTTAATGCTGAATAGTTACCTCCGCAAACGTCCACAATCCCAGCACTGGCAGCTTCGGATGATGGTTCCCGTTGCAGCCCGGCCCGTCATCGGCAGGCGCGAATTTACCAAGTCTCTTGGCGTCCCTGATCGTCGCCAAGCTGAGGCACTGGCGCTGCCTACCCTGATGGCTTGGAAGTCTAGGGTGGAGGCTGCTTTGCTGTCTAAAAAGGCCGAGAAAGCTTCACTGGTACCCATCCGCCCTACAGAAGTGGAGTTGGAAGAGGCGGCGCTGGTCGTTGGATATGAACGTGCAAGCGAACGTGTGGATCAGTTGATAAAGGTGAAGGCCCGCCTTGGTGAAGCAAGTTACCAAGCGCTACGTGCTGAGTTCGAGCGTCGGCACATCGATTCCGTTCGCCGGTTAAAAGGTGAGGACTACACCTACTGGCGCGGTCACGCTGTGCGGCAGATTCAGAAGCGCGGATGGGACTTGCCCCACGGCAGCCTCCAATTCGATGAGTTTGTACATCAGTTGGCGCGGGCAGGGACCGATACATTTGCAAGGGCGGTAGCAATCATTGACGATACCGAACATTCGTTCGTGCCATCCGCGCCTGTTCAGGCCGCGATGAAGAGGAAAGACCAGCGGGCGCGTGATGGCGAGCGGATTGCCCAGCTATACGATATTTACGAAGCCCACCGCCTAGGAGAAGGCAGGAAGCGGGCCGATACCTTGCGGCAGGACCGCAAGCTCGTTGACGAGTTCGCATTGTTCGTAGGGGTAGATCGTAGCTTGCGGTCGATCCAGCCGTCCGACGTTCGAGAATGGCGCAACCTCCAAACCTCTCTCCCCATTACCTATGGCAAGCGAAACGAGTTCAAAGGGATGCCTCTGCGGCAAATAGCCGCCGTCGCCAAGGAGAGAGGGATGAAGACCCTCGACCTCGTCACGGTCAACAAAAAGCTGTCTGCTGTGTCGGCCTTATTTTCGTGGGCCAAGCGCGAAGGGTATGTAGAGGAGAACCCGGTCACAGGTCTGTTCTATCAGGTCGATAAACAGAAGAATGCGCGTCCACCCTTCACCGTCGAGCAGTTGAACATCATCCTTCGGTCGCCGCTATTCACCGGGTTCCTGCGGGATGGTAAGGAGTTCAAGAAAGGCAATGTCCATACAAGGGATTGGCGCTTCTGGCTTCCGCTGATCTGCTTATTCACTGGTGCACGGCTAGGGGAGATAGCCCAGCTACGGCTTGAGGACGTACGGCAGGAGGGCGACGTTCATTTTATCGAAATTAAGAACGAGCCGACGAAGGGACAGGCGACCAAATCAGGCAAGGACCGTATTGCTCCATTGCACTCCACCCTGATCGCCATCGGCTTCATCGATCACGTACGTTCCCAAAGGGAGCGGGCTGCGAAGGATGGTGACCATCGGCTATTTCCCGAACTCCAAAAGAATGAACGGGATCAAAGCGGCAAGGCGTCCCGGTTTTGGCGAGTGTACTTGGAGCGCATCGGCCTTAAGGAAGCGGGGGACGGCTTTGGGGCGCATTCGTTCCGCCATGGCTTGGCAGATCAGTTGCGTCTTGCTGGGTACTTCGATCAAGATATAGCTGTTGTCCTTGGGCATAGTCAAAAGACAGTTACCTCAGGCTATGGTAAGTTGCGGCAAGGAACTATCGGAAGAATAGCTGAAATAATTTCAGATGTACGCTTCGAAGGTGTCGACTTCACGCACCTCTACAATGTGCCATAGGGCGCTTTTAATTATTTCGGCTATCTCGGTAGGTAAATTCTTCAAATTGCGCTGTACGGGCTTCTGAGGGCAAAATAGAGGATGTTTGATCGTGGATGACGGCGGGCATCGCTTCGACCGATACAAATATGATGCATATGGTCCAACATTCCGACCTGCGAGCGCACACTGACCATTGCGCAAAGGGCAGGCGGAGCCTGCTCCCAAAGCGGGTAGCTTTCCGAACGCATTATCATCAGCAGGTGAAAAAAAATTTTACCCCTGATTTCAGAATTGAATCTGGCATATCAATTTGAAAAATATGGGTTATTATTAGATTTGGCTTCTAATCCCGCGTTATTAAAAACGGGATTATTGGTGCTATTGCCAGCCTTAAATTTTTTCGCTCAATGGGAAACCGAGGTCGGTGCACCCGGGAACTGGCCTCATTTTTATACGAATTTGAGGACGAAAAGATATGACCAGTGAACAGAAGATTGAACACCTTGCCTCTCTCGTCGATGATGCAATCGAAAACATCAAAAGTTATCTCATGGGCGAATACGACCCTATGGAAGCTAGAGACGACATGATGAGAACAATGAAGCGTCTACAAAGAGGGTTGGAACATATCAACTAATTTAAACTGGGGTGTACCATCTGCATGATGGTATACCCTATTCAATAAATTGAATACAACTCATCCTCCGCTAGGGTGATACTAGGTAATGGTTGGAGGGGTTAATTATAACCACTTGTTTCATTAGATAGTACGTTACGCGGAATCTTACACCCAATATCGCTTTTACACATTCTTAAATAGCTCAAATGCTTGTTGCCTTCTCCCTTGAAAGGAGAGGACGGTAGCCACACCGTGTATGATACCCTAGTGAATGCACTAGGACGATTGCATCAGCCCATAACTGTTTGAGTTTTTCCTTTGAGCTATATCTACTCGCAGGAGGGTAGGAGGTTGGCCTTTCGGCTTCTAAGTTCCCCTAAGAATGTAACTTGTTACCCGCTACAAGAGGTACGGGTAATAACAATATACATAGTAGTCCTACTGCACATCGGCTAATAGCCTTCGCAAGAGAGGTTGTTATCAATGTATGAAGTTCTGTAGCTAATAAGCCCTACAGGTGGCATTTGGCTTGGAAGTTAGGACGATCTAGCCAAGGTAATCGGCGTCATTTCATACATTGTATCAGGATGACGCCGATTTATCAAGGCTTGGTGAGGATTGAAGTATTTTTGCTGGTATACATTGGCAGGAGCCGAACCAACCGCACGTTATATAATGAAATAGCGCCAAATCACTGTATTACAGGCGTAAAACAGTTTATCTCTTAACCAGAATAAACATCTTTAAACAGCCGAATGACCTGAAAATAAATGGACGGGATAAACATACCTAAATATAGCCTATAGGCTGTGAGCTTCCCTATTAATCGGGGTCGGCACTGTGCATGGACAGGGAAGAGGGAAGGGCAAATTTTCTAAGACTTCGCCCCCTCCTTCATTTCGTCATCCTTCCGCGATGGTCAGCGGCACGGCCTCTCCCATAGCCTTCATGCAATTATTCCTGGCCCTGATTGCGGCTATCATGGCGTCAGTATCATCGTTGCTATCGATGAAGGTTTGCCCATTGATCCATACGAAGGGCTGATAACCAGTGTACGCTCCGAACCCGTTCTTAGCCAATACCTGCCCGTACATGCAGCGGGCCTTTGCGCTGACGGTCACGTCTTTGAACTTAACGGAAGTAGGGTCTTTCATGGCGTCCCTCGCGCTCGCCATGGCCCGTTCGGCAAATTCCTGATCGGGATTAGCAGGCTTGCTAAAGTTCAACATGTCATTGGCGTACAGGACGACAAGAAGGATGGCGATGAAGGGGGCAGCGACACAGCCCCATTTCATCGCCGCTTCCGTCCTAGGCATATCCTTTACGGGTTCGGTCATCCTTTAGCCCCGCTGGCTACAGGATGGCAGATCAGATTGGCTTGAAGCTGTAGGCTGAACGGGTCCACATATTCATCGTCGATGTCGCAACCGCTGGTGAGCCGGGCAACTTCCCTATTCCAGTCCCGAACAATCGCGCCCCGCTTGCGACCAAAGAAGCTAGGGATATGATATACGGTGATCTTGTCGCCGTAGTTGCGGACCTCGAACGTCTCGCCGTTGTGCTGTAGCTTATGCTTCTTCCCATCTGTCGGAACCAGCATGGGTTGAACTCTGGGTTCCTGCGCTGCCAGCAGAAGCGCGATAGCTGTTAGGATCATTTTGCCCCCTGTGAACCTTGGAGGCATAACCCGGCCCAAAGCCGGGTGTTGGAATCCCTGCACAAGGACAAGGCCCTGCGCTTTTGGGCCGAAACCTTGGACAGCACGCAGGCACCCGGCCGAGAAACTCGACCGAGCCTTGTGACAAAGGGGATTCCACGCCCCACAGCCTGCGTAACTCAAGCTGCTCGACCCTCATGGCAAAATGACGGGTCCGCGTAAATCCCTTTGGTTTGTGAACGTTTCCAAGCCGGTACGATTTGCTTTAGTGACCTTCTGATCGTACAGGCTTCTGTACTTAGGGGGTGCGAATGCTCGAACGTTTATTGCAGGGTAAGCACGCGGTACGCGGGCTCTTTATTGTTCTTGTGGGCGCGGCATGCCTCTCTGTTATGTTCAAGTTTTTAGCGCTGCCGCTGTTGTCAGATGTTACGCAGCCGATAGGTCCTTTTAAGGATCCCGGAGCAAATATTGTTTCCTATAGCATAGATGCATTAGTTCAAACTCTGCTAAGCACTTTTTTGCTTGCAAGTTTCTTTCTCTTTCTTGTTCCAGAAGAAGTTAGGTCTGCTCAGGTCGAGATAATAGACCCCCGCGATATCAGTGGGGCATTGACTGAGCACCTTCGTCAGACGGACCAATATTGGTTTCGGGGTCGTTCTGCTCGATGGTTCAGATCAAATGTACTGCCGGTTCTGACCGAGCAGGCAAGAGCGGACGGGCGCACAAAATCAATATGCGTTTTGCTTCCAGACCCATGTAATGCTACACTCATGCGTAACTACGCCGATTACAGAAATTCTATTAACTTTAAAGGTAAGGTGACAAACTGGACAAGTTGGGATATACAGAAAGAAATAGCATCGGCGATTGTAAGCATAGCTCACGCTCACTCAGTCAGTACATTAATTGATGCCCGCGTCGGACTTCTCGATAACTATTCCCTGTTGCGTTCTGACATCACATCAAAATCCGCGATCTTGACGCGAGAAGACCCGAAGGCGCCTGCAATTAGATGCAGAGCGGGGAGTGCGTTGTACGACACATATAAGGAGGAGATTCTCCAAGGTGTCACGCAAGGAAAGGAGGTTCAGTTCAACGAACCATCTTTGAAGTCGCGGGTGCTGGATGCTCTGTTCGTCAAAGAGGTAATAAGCCTTGCGGGTATGCAGGATATCGACAAAGACGAAGACAAGGTACAACAGATACTAGCCTCAGTCGTAGAACCCCATGACCCCTATAAGTAATTTAGAAAAAATCGCTGATGACATTGAGGCGGGTCATTTCTGCTTCCAGCGTCTCGCCGCGCGTTTAAAGTCATGCAATGAGTTGATAGTCTCATCTCATGCTTATGAGCATCCGTATGGATTCACCGTATTTAATATAAACAGATTTGGCGATGACGTACTCGTAAGATTGCACGTATGGCCCGAAAATCGCGAAAGTATAGAGGACTATATAATCCATGATCACATTTATGACATAACCAGTGTAATTCTCTGTGGATCGTTGAATCAAACTATATTTGACCGGATTTCTGATGAAAATCCCACCCATGACCTGTTCATTGGTACCTATGGTCAAGACAGTAGTACCATTTCCCGGTCCCAATTCTCTGCTCGGTTGACCGCGAATGACGTGGAGTGCTTCACTCAGCAGGATCGGTATTCACTCGCTGCGGGTCGGCTTCATTCTGTACAGGTGCCGTGTGAACTCACTGCAACGATTTTGGTGACACGACGTTCAAACTCAAGGAGTGAGCCGTTGATATTTGGCCCCCGGACGGGGAGTGACCAAATTACCTTCTATCGTCGCCCAGTGAGTCAGGATGAAAAGCTAAGCCTAATCAAGAGGGTGTTTGATCAAATCTCTTCGCAACCCGCTGAATGGCAGCACGGCTAACGGCATACTCCTTCGCCAAAGCGCCGAGAGAATCGCCGTTCTTCCGCTTCTCTATAATGGTACGCTGCTGATCATCCGTAAGGGTCTGTGGCCTGCCTAGGGCCTTGCCAGATGCCTTCGCCCTAGCAAGTCCGGCCTGTGTACGCTCAATGAGCAAATCGCGCTCAAACTCAGCGACGGCAGCTATAACCGCCATGGTCATCTTCCCCGCTGCGCTGGTGAGGTCCACGCCACCTAGGGCAAGGCAGTGAACCTTTACGCCTTCCGCTGCCAGCCGTTCAACCGTGGCGCGAAGGTCCATAGCGTTGCGGCCTAGACGGTCCAGCTTTGTGACAATGAGAATGTCACCAGCTTCAAGGCGATCTACCAGCTTAGCGAAGCCCTTACGCTCCATGGCAGCGACGGAACCCGACACTGTCTCTGTAACAACCCGCTTGGGATCGACGGTGAAGCCTGCCGATGCAATTTCCTGAATCTGGTTGTCAGTTGTCTGGTCGCTGGTGCTGACGCGGCAATAGGCGAAGGTGCGGCTCATTTCGTCACTTCCTGTATCGATTCGGTGTAACGAAACTAGCAACGTATCTAATATATGTGAAGTCTAATTTTCGATACATATTTCGTACATGTATCGGAACCGGTCGTTTTAGAGCGGTTTGGAAGAAATCGCGCTTAGACAGGTTGTTACCCGAAACGAGTTCATATAGTGCGAAAGGCGGTGCGGGCAGGACGCCTATTAAACTGGGCGTCAGTTCACATTGTGAGCTGTTCTTGTATGTCGGGGGAATCTCAGCCTTGGCTTTCTTCTCAAGAGGAAAAAGTTGCCTTCAATCTAATGTGCCCGCACCACCTTTGATGGAACCGGTACAGCGCGGCGTCGATCTTTCACGCATTTGGCTGACCTATAAAGCGCGCATCAACTCTGAGAGGCGCTACAGGCGGTATGCGTTAGCGAGCCATTTGGCTTTGAGTTGGTACGCCTTTCTTTCAATTGGATTTAGTATTTATCAAGATGATGTAGCTAATAAGATAGGTATATCATCCGCCAACAAATTATCTTTTATTACGTCTATCCTTACATTCGGCCTTTCCCTAATAATATATGGATTTAAGTTCGAAGATAGCGCGAATATATTCCGAGATTGTTACCTCCGGCTACAATCTATCTATCAATCTGGTTCTGATGGTCAAAAGAAGTTAAATGCCTATCAGGACTTGCTAGATCATTATCCAAATCATTCTAAGAATGATTATGAAGATGTATTATTTGATGCATGGAGGGCTGGCGATAGGCTTGAAAATTCCAAGGGAGTGATCCCGATACCTAACCGCATCATAGTGCAAGGGTACTTCCGGAAAGCAGTTTGGTACTTCCTAATATGCGTAGTGTTTATGGCACCGTTGATTGCGATCAAGCTGCTGTGACTGAACTGTTAGATTTGAAGCTCGACCAGTCGTCTTTTTTTCGCCCTGCCGTTCTGCGCGCCCTTTTTGAGTCACGTATAGCGAAATCTCAAGCCGTTGGGCTGGACGGTGTACGTATCGGAGCCTTCAATGAGGTTTTGATACAAGAATCAGAAATCATATCCAGAAAGGTTCTGGCGTCTACATACCGGCTTACTCGATATCGGGAAAAGCTGATTTCTAGAGGCGCTGAACGGTGCCCAAGGCAGATATCAATTCCTACGGTTCGGGATCGTTTAGCGCAGCGAGCGGCTTGTAACGCTCTTTCAGCAGTAATCCCCGACGCTCGCAGTCGTCCGCCTCATAGTCATATCAAAGCGATAGCGGAGGTTGTACGGGCGACAGATCAACCTCTTTCATTTCTCCGGATCGATGTACGTGATTTCTTCCCGTCCATTGAGCATGAGCGTCTGTTGGCGATGCTGGCTAGCCGGGGGGTTGATCCATTCCTTGTAGATTTCATCCGCAAATCAGTCTCCACCGTGACTGGGGGAAAGCCTGACTCTTCGCCTCTTCTAAAAGGCGTACCTCAAGGTCTTAGCATTTCAAATATACTGTCCTCAGTGTACATGACTGAACTCGACAAGGATCAATCTGAGCTAGGAAACTACCATCGTTATGTTGACGACGTACTGATAGTTGCTCCGTCTCATGAAATAAAAGCTCGGTATGTTTCTATCGTGAAGGCCCTTGATAGACTGGGTCTTTCGCCGCATCCTATGGGCAAATCCGGAAAAACAGAAGAAAAGAGAATATCGGAAGGGATAGATTATCTAGGATATAATTTATCTCGCCACAAGATATCTGTGAGACAATCGTCCGTACACAGGATGTTCGTAAATCTACTAAAGGTGATTACAAACTTTCGCTATAAGCGGAATGTCGAGAGGTTCTTATTTAAACTGAATATTCGTATTACCGGTTGCATAGTTGACGGGAAGCGCCGTGGTTGGTTGATGTTTTTCTCTCAGACAGAAGACTTATCACAACTCAGCTATTTAGATAAGTTTGTCGCTAGCCAGCTTGATCGCATCGGATTGCACGGACGGCAACTTGCCGTGGCAAGGTTTGTAAAAGCGTACCATGAGATACGGTTTAGGGGCGATGAGTCTCCGTACATTCCCAACTTCGATAAATTTGACCTGAATCAGATGTTAAACCTGATTCATACGGTGAAGGGAGTCCCCTTGGAGGAGCTTCAATCTCGTTCTGTAGAAGCTATTGAGGCGGAGTTCAGGGCCATTGTGGCGAGGGAAGTTGCAGACCTAGAACAGGACGTTCTTGGTTCCATATCATGATGGCGAAGGCACCGAGCCTTCGTCCTGATCGCGGTAGCGATCCATCTAGAGCTTAACCACAAAGGCTTTGCGCCAGTACTTAACGGTTCGTCGTGAATAAATATCGCTCTATCGACGCTCGCTCTGCCGTTGAGTGCTACGTTTAAATGCTACGCCGCTCCTCACAGGGTGTGCGTAACATATTGATTTTAAGCCATAAAAAGTAATTGGTCGGGGAGAGAGGATTCGAACCTCCGGCCCCTGCCTCCCGAAGACAGTGCTCTACCAGGCTGAGCTACTCCCCGACCGATAGCGGCATTGCTTGCAACGCCGCTGGGCAGGCGGGGTCTATAGAGGGGGCTTTTCGGGCTGGCAAGCGGCTGGGGGTGCTTTTTTTGACATGGTCATAATAGGCCTGCCGCGCGAAAGCTGAACTGGTTCGCGGCACCCCGGATTATATGATCGGCGAGCTTGACCTCCATGGGCCGGAAGCGGCGAGCAACGGTCCGTGAAAGGCGAATGTCGCTCCAACATGGATAGGGGGATCGCTGGTCGGGGCGCTGTTGCTCGATTGTCAGCCAGTGGCTATCGCGCAGCAGCAGTTCCTGCACGATGCAACGCCAATCTTCATTGCCATCCACGCGGTGTATTGGGCGCCAATCATCGTCGAGGAGGAGGAACTGCATGTTTGCCGTAGTAGTCATCGCAACTGGATGCGGCCGGGCCGATCAGTGATCACGGCCAACTGTCTCCACTGTGGAGGGGAAGGCAGGTAGAATGATCCGAAGCGAAAGCAAGATTGGCTAGCGGCTATCCGCTCGGCTAAAGCGGGGGCGGCGAGTTTGGAATCGTTCAGCAGGAAAGAACCCCCCTTTGACCAGTACCCTCATCGCGACCGAGGCGCATTACGAACAGCAATATCTGGACCTGATGCGCCGTGTCTGGACGGAGGGGGACGAGCGCATAGACCGGACGGGGGTTGGCACGCGATCGTTGCTGGGCGCCAGCATGCGTTTTTCGCTGGCTGATGATGCGGTGCCGTTGCTGACGACCAAGCGCGTTTACTGGAAGGTGGCCGCGCGGGAGATGCTGTGGTTCCTGACGGGCGACACCAATATCCGCGAGCTTGTGCGCCAGGGGGTGCATATCTGGACGGACTGGCCGCTGGATGCCTATCGCAAGGCTACGGGCGAGGACATCAGCCGGGACGATTTTGAGGCGCGGATCGTCGAGGATGCGGCCTTTGCGGCACGGTGGGGCGACCTGGGGCCGGTCTATGGGGCGCAGTGGGTGAATTGGCCGCGCTATGAAGCGGTTGGTGACGGGCTCTTCCGGCGGGCGGAGAAGGGGCATAACCAGATTGCTGAACTGGTCGAGGGGATCAGGAACAACCCGGGATCGCGGCGCCTGCTCTTTACGGGGTGGAATGTTGCGGAAGTGGCGCAGATGGCGCTGCCGCCTTGCCATATGACCTATCAGTTCCAAGTGGCGAATGGACGGCTCAATGGATTGCTGTTCCAGCGCAGTTGTGACCTTGGCCTTGGGTTTGCGTTCAACATATTCGGGCTGTCGATGATTACCCGGATGCTGGCGCAGCAATGCGATCTGGAGCCGGGGGAAATCGTCTGGCACGGTGGGGACGTGCATCTTTACCTGAACCATGCTGCACTGGTTGAGGAGCAGATCAGCCGGACACCGGGAGGGGCGCCGAAACTGCTGTTGAAAAGGCGGCCGGAGAGCATTTTCGATTATCGGATCGAGGATTTCGAGGTGGTGGATTATGCGCCGCAGAGTCACATTGCGGCGCCGGTGGCGGTTTGAATTCAAGAAGGAAATAGCGAAAAGACGGAACTCTTGCTTTTCGGGAGTGTTGTAATATAATAATTGCATCAAGCAATAATATTGCAAATGCGAGTAGGAGGCAGGATGGGCGACCGGAACGGTTCGGGCGCTGGAAAGGCCGGAACTCAAGGCGGCCGGGGTGCTGGAGAGCAGCTTTCGGCGGCCGGCCGGAACCTGCCGCCATTGCGGCTGCATGTGCCGGAACCTCAATTTCGGCCAGGCGATGAAGCCGATTTCAGTCATTTCGACATTCCCCCCGCCGGAACCTCGCGCAGGCCCGATGAGGCTGCGGACGCGGGTGCGATGCGGGAAATGGCCTATGACCTTGTCCGCGTGCTGGATGAGGAAGGGCGCGCGGTGGGGCCGTGGGACCCGAAGCTGCCACCCGAGATGCTGCTTCGCATGCTGCGCGGCATGGCGCTGACCCGCGCGTTCGACGGGCGCATGTTCCGCGCGCAGCGGCAGGGCAAGACTAGTTTTTACATGAAGTCGACGGGCGAGGAGGCGGTGTCGATCGGCGCGGCGGCGGCGCTGGCGAGCGACGACATGTGTTTCCCCAGCTACCGCCAGCAGGGCATATTAATCGCGCGCGGCTGGCCGCTGGTCGACATGATGAACCAGATTTATTCGAACAAGGGCGACCGGCTGAAAGGGCGGCAGCTGCCGATCATGTATTCGGCGAGGGACGCGGGCTTCTTCTCGATCTCCGGCAACCTGGCCACCCAATATCCGCAGGCGGTGGGCTGGGCCATGGCGAGCGCGGCGCGCGGCGATACGCGGATCGCGGCGACATGGTGCGGGGAAGGTTCGACAGCGGAAGGGGATTTTCATTCCGCTTGCACCTTCGCCAGCGTTTACCGCGCGCCGGTTATCCTCAACGTGGTCAACAACCAGTGGGCGATCAGCAGCTTTTCCGGCTTTGCGGGGGCGGAGGCGACGACCTTTGCGGCGCGGGCGATCGGCTATGGCATCGCCGGGCTGAGGATCGACGGCAATGATGCGCTGGCGGTCTATGCCGCGACGCGCTGGGCAGCGGACCGGGCGCGGGCCAATCATGGGCCGACGCTGATCGAGCATTTCACTTACCGCACCGAGGGGCACAGCACGTCCGATGATCCGAGCGCCTACCGGTCGGCGGACGAGGGGAGTCACTGGCCGCTGGGCGATCCGATCGCGCGGTTGAAGCAGCACTGTATCGCGATCGGCATCTGGGACGAAGAACGGCACGCGGCGATGGACAAGGAACTGGCCGAGCAGGTGCGTGAGGCTGCGCGGGAGGCCGAGAAGAACGGGATTTTGGGGCATGGCCTGCATCAGCCGATGGAGAGCATGTTCGAGGATGTGTTTGAGGAAATGCCCTGGCATCTGCGGGAGCAGCAGCGGCAGATGCTGGATGAAGCGAAGGCGGCTGGGTTGTGAGGGGGGAAGGGTCTTTTTTCCTCTCTCCTTTAGGGGAGAGGATAACGGAGCTTGCTGGCTTGCCAGCTAGCGGAGGTTGGAGAGGGGGATGCGTCGCTCTCCCCCTCTCCCAGCTTCGACGAGGCGGCAGAGCCGCCAAGTCTGCGCAACCCTCTCCCCTGAAGGGGCGAGGGGAATGACTGACACCCGCCAAATGAGCATGATCCAGGCGATCAACAGCGCGCTGGACGTGATGATGGAGCGTGATCCCGATGTCGTCGTGATGGGGGAGGATGTCGGCTATTTTGGCGGCGTTTTCCGGGCGACGGCGGGGTTGCAGAAGAAATTTGGCAAGAACCGGGTGTTCGACACGCCGATTACCGAGACCGGGATCATCGGCGTCGCAGTGGGCATGGGCGCCTATGGGTTGCGGCCGGTGCCGGAAATACAGTTTGCCGACTATATCTATCCCGCGCTTGATCAGTTGGTGAGCGAGGCGGCGCGGCTGCGTTATCGGTCGGCGGGGGAGTTCATCTCGCCGATGACGGTGCGGTCGCCCTTTGGCGGGGGTATTTTTGGGGGGCAGACGCATAGCCAGTCGCCCGAGGGCATCTTTACCCATGTTTCGGGGATCAAGACGGTGATTCCATCGACCCCTTATGACGCCAAGGGGCTGCTGATCGCGGCGATCGAGGATAATGATCCGGTGATCTTCTTCGAACCCAAGCGCATCTATAACGGCCCGTTCGATGGCCATTATGACCGGCCGGCGAAGAGCTGGGCAGGGCATCCGGGCGCAATGGTGCCGGAGGGCTATTATCGCGTGCCGTTGGGGCAGGCGCGCACGGTGCGGGAGGGTGGGGCGCTGACCATCCTTTGCTATGGGACGATGGAGCATGTGATCGAAAGCACCGTCACGGAGATGGGCGTCGATGCTGAGATCATCGATCTGCGCACGCTGGTGCCGCTGGATATCGAGGCGATCGAGCAGTCGGTGAAGAAGACTGGCCGCTGCCTGATCGTGCATGAGGCGACGCGGACCAGCGGTTTTGGCGCGGAGCTTTCCGCCCTGGTGCAGGAGCGGTGCTTCTATCATCTGGAAGCGCCGATCGAACGGGTGACGGGTTTCGACACGCCTTATCCGCACAGCCTGGAATGGGCCTATTTTCCCGGGCCGGTGCGGATCAGGGAAGCGATCAACAAGATCATGAGGGATTGAGCGATGCCCCTGTTCACGTTCAGGCTGCCCGACATCGGCGAAGGTATTTCCGAGGCGGAGATTGTCGGCTGGCATGTGAAGGTCGGGGATCGGGTGGAGGAAGACCAGCCGATTGCCGACATGATGACTGATAAGGCTACGGTGGAGATGGAGAGCCCCGTCGCGGGGGTGGTGACGCGGCTGGCCGGGGAGGCGGGTGAGCAGGTCGCGATTGGGGCGATGTTGGTGGAGATTGAGGTTGAGGGGGAGATTGAAGCCGAGACACCGGAAGGACGTGAGGTAGCGGGTCCGTCGGTGAACGGGATTGTTTCGTCGGTTGAGCGGGCTTCTCCGGAGGAAAAGCCTGAAGAGCCCTCTCCCCTTCAGGGGAGAGGGTTGGGAGAGGGGGAGCTAGGCGAAACGTCCGCGTTACAGCCCCTCTCCCCAGCCCTCTCCCCTGAAGGGGAGAGGGAGCAGGGCGGTACGTGCCTCCCCGCAGTCCCGGAAGGGGAGAGGGAGAAGGTGCTCGCCTCGCCCGCCGTCTGTGCTCGCGCCAAGGAACTCGGGATAAACCTCGCCCAGGTGAAGCCTACCGGAGATCATATCCGCCATTCTGATCTCGACGCTTTCCTGCTTTACGGCGCGGGGCAGGGCTATCGGCCTGCCGGGCAGCGCGCGCGGCGGGGGGATGAGGTGGTCAAGGTTATCGGCCTGCGCCGCCGCATCGCGGAGAATATGGCGGCGTCGAAACGGCATATTCCCCATTTTTCCTATGTGGAAGAGATCGACGTCACCGAACTGGAACGGATGCGCGCGCAGTTGAATGGCGAACGTGGGGATCGGCCGAAGCTGACTATGCTACCGCTGTTGATCGTGGCGATTTGCCGGGCGCTGCCGGACTTTCCGATGCTGAACGCCCGCTATGATGACGAAGCGGGCGTGGTGGCGCGCTTTGGCGCGGTGCATATGGGGATCGCGACGCAGACGGACGCGGGGTTGATGGTGCCGGTGATCCGGGACGCGCAGGACCGGAATATCTGGCAGTTGGCGAGCGAGATCAGGCGGCTGGCAGAGGCCGCGCGGTCGGGCAAGGCGAAGGTGGAGGAACTCTCCGGGTCGACTTTGACGCTGACGTCGCTGGGGCCGCTGGGCGGGGTGGCGACTACGCCGGTCATCAACCGGCCGGAGGTGGCGATTATCGGGCCTAATCGGGTGATAGAGCGGCCGGTGTTTCGAGGACGGGAGGTCGTGGCGGCGAAGCTCATGAACCTGTCGATCAGTTGCGACCATCGTGTGGTGGATGGCTGGGACGCGGCGAATTTTGTGCAGGCGGTGAAGCGGTTGCTGGAGACGCCGGTTCTGTTGTTCGTGGAGTGAATGGCTGCGCCCTCTCCCCTTCAGGGGTCGCAGGAAGGCACGCGACTTCCTGCGAGGCTGGGGAGAGGGGAGCAGCGGTTGTGCTTTTCAGGCCCCTCTCCCGCCTTCGCTACGCTCGGCACCTCGGCCAGAGGCACGTGACTCTGGCCGACCCCTGAAGGGGAGAGGGATTCGGTTACCGCATCGTTGCCCTATAACTCAGGCGCGCAGTCTCGCCGGGCGACAGGCGCGTGGGGCTGGTCCAGCGTATATGGGTGATGTCGGCGGGAACGGCCCGGCGGACGCCGCCTAGCGCGGTCGGCAGCCAAAGCTCGTCCAGACGACCCCAGCGTTGGCCGCCGTCCACCGATACTTGCATCGACGGATCGGGCGCCGCGAGGAGGGTGCCGCGCGGGATGGCGTTGGTCAGGGCGATGCCCTGCACCGGCCCGCGTCCTTCATTCCGGCAGTTGACGACAAAGAGAAGCTGGTCGCCGGGGGCCGCTCGCGTGGCGCTGGCGAGGGTGCGGCGGGCTCTGCCGTTGATATCGGTATGGACGCGCTCCACGAACATTTGCGTTTCCATGCGCAGGTTCGTGCGGGCTAGCGAGGGTGCGGACAGCATTGCCCATCCCGCCATGCCCAGCAGCGCCAGTTTACGCATCATCCGTTCAAAGCCCCGATCCCCGTTTCGGTACTGCTTAGGACAGGGGAGCGAAAATTTGGTTAATGAGCCTTAGCCATGTCCGGGCCGATGAATGAAATTGACGGGCTGTGACGGGCCGGTACACATTGTCGACATGCGGGCAGGATCGATCATTCAGTGACACCTCATGAACAGCTGGAAATCAACCGGCGGCGGGATCGGCTGCTGGCGTCCATCGCGCTGACGACGGGCGTTGGGCTGCTTCTTGCCTTGCCGTTCGCCTTGCGCGAGGGGGCGGAGTTTTTCTTGCCACTGACGGCGGCGGTGGTGATCGCCATTGCGCTGGTGCCGTTTCTCGAATGGATGGAGCGGCGGCGGGTGCCTTCCGCCGTGGCGGCGCTGGCGGCGGTGATCGCGTTTTTGGTGGTGGCGAATACGGCGCTGGTGCTGATCGTGGTGCCGGCGACGGACTGGTTCAGGCTGCTGCCACAGCGTTTGCCCAAGATTCAGGACAATCTGGCGCCGCTGATCGACTTTTATTCCCAGCTTCAGCATTTCGTGGACGAGACGGTGCAGATGCTCGCGACCGGGCCGGTGGCGGCGGCGCAGACGGCGGCGGTCGATGCGCCACGATCGCTGTTGCAGTTCGCCGCGACATCCGCGCCTTCGGCGATCATCCAGATGGTGTTCGCGCTGCTCATCATCTATTTTTTCCTTGCCGGTTGGACGCGGCTGCGGCGGCGGACGATCAACAGCCGGGGCAGCTTCGACGGCGCGATGGCGGTGGCGCGGGTGATCCAGAATGTGGTGGATGCGACATCCGCCTATGTGCTGACGATCGCGACGATCAACCTGTGCCTGGGGCTGGCGGTCGCGTTTGCGCTGTGGCTGATCGGCATGCCTTCGCCGCTGATGTGGGGCGGGATCGTCGCGCTCTTGAATTTCGTGCCCTATTTCGGGCCGATGCTGGCTGCGGCTTTGTTGGCGCTGGGCGGCCTCATGGTGTTCGACGATGTGTGGCGCGCGCTGGCGCCTGCGGTGACGCAGATCGGCTTTCATCTGGTGGAGGCGAATGTGATCACGCCGATGGTGCTGGGGCGGCGGCTGACGATGAACCCGCTGCTGATTCTGGTGTCGCTGACTTTCTGGGGATGGGTGTGGGGGACGCCGGGCGCGCTGCTGGGCGTGCCTTTGCTCATCATCATCCAGACCGTGGTGGCGGCTGCTGGAACCCCGGATATCGCGGGTTTCCTGTTCGAGCGGGGGACGCTGACGGTGGCGTTGCGCGAAGAAAATGACGAGAAAGAAGAAAGTGGCGAAAGAGCCGGTTGACAGGTCCGGCGGTCCCGCATAGATGCCCGCCCACACCGAACGCGGGTGTAGCTCAGTTGGTTAGAGCGCCGGCCTGTCACGCCGGAGGTCGCGGGTTCGAGCCCCGTCACTCGCGCCACTCTTTTTGAAGGGTGGATGGTCCTTAAGGGCCGGATTTTCTAAGAAATTTGATGAGCGTCATGCCAGCGAAAGCTGGTATCTGAGGCGTTGACGTGCGGACTGGCCTCAATAGATCCCAGCTTGCGCTGGGATGACGAAGTGGGCGCTACTAGCAACGAAGTTGGACGTCTTGGCCGCGCCGAACGTGTGGCGCCTCAGCCGCGCCGCCAGCGGCCCGTTTCCATCCAGGCGAGCAAGCGCTTCAGGGGCAGCACCCAGATCCAAACGATTCCGAGGAAGACATAAACCGGCACCTGCACGATCATCGGCAGGCTGCCGATGAACCCCGACAGGCTGCCGACCAGGACTGCCCAGAGCAGGATCAACCCGACGATGGCGAGTATGCCCACCGGCTTGCGCCAGCTGGGTTCGTAGGGTGCAGGCTGGCGGTTCACGCGTCGGGTCCTTCGATCAATTCGACTTCGGTGAGGATGATGTGGAGCGGCAGGTCCCACGGGTCGGCGGGCAAGGCGTCCTGTTCCTGCACCGACCAGGCGAGGCCGATCCGCAGCGCATCGGGGTGGCGAGCGAAGGCGCGGTCATAATAGCCGCCGCCCTGGCCCAGCCGGTTCATCGCACGGTCGAAGCCGAGCAGCGGGGCGATGATGACGTCCGGCGCGACGGGCGGGCCGCTGGGTTCGGGATGGTGCGTGCCATAGAGGCCGGGGTGAAGCTGATCCTCGGGCGTCCAGGCGAGGAATTCCATGCTGCCGAGCCGGTCGATGACGCGGGGGAGGGCGAGGGTCTTGCCCAGCCCTGCGAGTTGCGGGGCGAGGCGCTGGGCGGGCGCTTCATCGTCCAGGCCCATGTAGAGCGCGACCGTCTGCGCATTACCCAGCCTGCGGGCGAGCGGCGAGGGGAGTGCCTTGAAGGCTAGCCTGTGCGCCAGCGGATCGAGCGATTGGACGAACGCGCGGCGGTGTGTCCGGGCGAGGGTGCGCAGGGCGGTCTTGTCGAGGTCTTCGCTCATGGGGCCGCGTTTAGACCTGGAGGAGGGGGCTGGAAACCGGTTTCTCGACTGCGCTCGAAACGAACGGAGGAGAGAACGAGGAGGGTGACGGGACCGCCTTGGCCGTTTGCTGGAATATCCTCTGACGCCTCAACGTCAGGTGGGGACCATGTAGATCGGGCCTGGACCCGCCCAGGGACAGCCCCCTTGGATGTGATTATCGCCTCAGGGATGTTCGCTAAAGCTCGTACGAGGCAGTACCCGTCGTCCCTTATCTAGGCGTCCGGCGGCGGTGCGGCAAGCCTGTCGCTCAGCTTTTCTATCCGGGCAGCGAGCGCCTCGATCGCGCGGGCAGCCGCGTCATCGTCGTCATTGAGGGCCAGGCTCTGCTGACGGCCGATCGCTTCCCGCTTCAGGTCGTTAAGTTCGTCAGCCAGGAAGAGGGCGGCGAACAGCAGGGTGCGTACCTCAGTAAGGCCCGGCGTGTTCTGCTGCGCAAGGCGTGCCTTGCGTTCGATCAGGCTGGCGAGATGGGCAAGATGGGCTTCCTCACCATCGCGGCATCGGATTGCATAATGACGCCCGGCGATCTGAAGGTTCGTTTCAGCCACGCGAGTCCCCTTTAAGATCGGCGATCAGTTCATCGAGCGACCGGAGCGCCGCGCGCGCGGCGACGGGGTCCATGCCGGAGGAGGCGGAAGAGGCCGGACCCGCGACCGCTAGACCCTGCACATCCTGTTCCAACCGACTTACCGCGCGCTCCAGTGCGCCGATAGCCTGCATCATGCGATCGCTTGCCATGACCCACGCATAAACAAAGTTTTCGCCTTGCAAAAGCCGTGATTGGACGGCTTGGCGTCTCCCAAGGTCCTGCCACGGTTGACGCTTTGGGTGCAACGCGACAAAGGGGACCGGATTTCGATTCGTCGGCTCAGCAGGGGGCCGCTTAGTCAAGCAGGAAAGAAGCCAGCCTAGATGACCGTATCCGAAAAGTCGCTCGCCAGCGCCATCCGGGCGCTTTCCATGGACGCAGTGCAGGCGGCGAACAGCGGCCATCCGGGAATGCCGATGGGCATGGCAGACGTCGCGACGGTATTGTTCAAGGACTATATCAAGTTCGATCCGACCCAGCCCAAATGGGCCGACCGCGACCGCTTCGTGCTGTCGGCCGGTCATGGATCGATGCTGATCTACTCGCTGCTGCACCTGACCGGCTATGCGCGTCCGACCATCGAGGATATCCGTAATTTCCGTCAGCTGGGCAGCCCCTGCGCCGGTCATCCCGAGAATTTCGAGTTGGCGGGCGTCGAGGCGACCACCGGGCCGCTGGGTTCGGGCCTTGCCACCGCAGTCGGCATGGCGATTGCCGAGCGGCACCTTAATGCGCAGTTCGGCGACGATCTGGTCGATCACCGCACCTGGGTCATCGCGGGCGACGGGTGCCTGATGGAAGGCATCAACCATGAGGCGATCGGCCTTGCGGGGCATCTGAACCTGAGCCGCCTGATCGTGTTGTGGGACGATAACAAAATCACCATCGACGGCGCGGTTGACCTGTCGAGCAGCGAAGATGTGCGGGCGCGCTATGCTGCGACCGGCTGGCATGTCGTTTCGTGCGATGGCCATGACGTCGCCGATGTGCGCCGCGCCATTGATGAGGCTCTGGCCGATCCGCGCCCGTCGCTGGTCGCCTGCGCCACCAAGATCGGTTACGGCGCGCCCAACAAGGCGGGGACGTCGGGCGTCCACGGTTCGGCGCTGGGCGAGGCGGAAGTCGCCGCCGCGCGCGAGTTCCTCGGCTGGACGGCCGAGCCTTTCGTTATTCCTGAGGATATTGCCGCCGAGTGGCGCCGCATCGGTTCACAGGGCGCTGAGACGCGTTCTGTCTGGGAAGGCCGTCTGGCGGACAATGGTCAGAAAGCGGAATTTGAGCGCCGGATGGCTGGCGAGTTGCCCGCTGACTTCTCGCTCAATAGCTATATCGACACGTTGATCGCCAATCCGCAGAAGGTCGCGACGCGCCGGGCGAGCGAGCTTGCTCTGGGCGCAATCAACGACCTGCTGCCCGAAACGCTGGGCGGTTCGGCGGACCTTACGGGCTCCAACAACACCAAGACCAAGTCGACCGGGCCGCTGACCAAGGACGATTATTCCGGGCGCTATGTCTATTACGGCATTCGCGAGTTCGGCATGGCCTGCGCGATGAACGGCATGGCGCTGCATGGCGGCGTCATTCCCTATGGCGGCACCTTCCTTGTCTTTTCCGATTATATGCGTGGCGGCATCCGTCTGGCCGCGCTTCAGGAGCAGCGTGTCATCCATGTGCTGACGCATGACTCCATCGGCCTTGGCGAGGATGGTCCGACCCACCAGCCGATCGAACATGTCATGTCGTTGCGGATGATCCCGAACCTGGACGTTTATCGTCCGGCGGACATTGTCGAGACGGCGGAATGCTGGGAACTGGCGCTGAAGGACCAAAATGGTCCTTCGGTACTGGCGCTGACCCGCCAGAATCTGCCGCAGCTGCGGACGGAAAAGAGCGAAAATCTGTCGGCGAAGGGCGCCTATCGCCTGCGCGCCGCGACGGGCAGCCGCAAGGTGGTGCTGATCGCGACCGGTTCCGAGGTTGAGATCGCCGTTGCGACCGCCGACCTGCTCGAAGCGCAGGGCATCGGAGCGGACGTGGTGTCCATGCCGAGCTGGGCGCATTTCGACGCGCAGCCGCAGGCGTATAAGGATGATCTCCTTCCGCACCATGTGCTGCGTTGCTCGATTGAGGCAGGCACGACATTTGGCTGGGAACGCTATGTCGGCATCGCAGGCTTGCGTTTTGGCATCGACACATTCGGTGCTTCGGCTCCAGCAGAAGCGCTTTACGACCATTTCGGCCTGACCGCCGCCAAGATCGCGCCGCAGGTTGCGGCCGCGCTCGATCATTGAGAATAATTTACCAATCAGGAGGCTAGTGCAGTGGCAACGAAGGTAGCAATTAACGGTTTCGGACGTATCGGTCGGCTGGTGGCGCGCGCAATCCTGTCGCGCACCGACCATGATCTGGAACTGGTCAGCATCAACGATCTGGGCGATGCCAAGGCGAACGCCCTGCTGTTCAAGCGGGACTCGGTTCATGGCAATTGGGCTGGCGACGTCAGCGTCGATGGCGATGCGCTGATCATCAACGGCAAGCGCATTGCCGTCACCGCCGAGCGCGATCCCGCCAAGCTGCCGCACGCGGCGCAGGGTGTGGAAATCGCCCTGGAATGCACCGGCATCTTCGCGTCCAAGGAAAAGGCGAGCGCTCATCTGACCGCTGGCGCCAAGCGTGTCATCATTTCCGCCCCCGCGACCGGCGTCGACAAGACCATCGTGTTCGGCGTGAACCATGACGCGCTGGGCGCTGACGATATCGTCATCTCGAACGCCAGCTGCACCACCAACTGCCTGGCCCCGCTCGCCAAGGTCCTGCACGACGCCATCGGCATCGAAAAGGGCTTCATGACGACGATCCACAGCTACACAAACGACCAGAACACGCTGGATCAGCTGCACAGCGACATGCGCCGCGCCCGTGCCGCTGCGCTGTCGATGATCCCGACCACCACCGGCGCCGCGCGCGCCGTGGGCGAGGTTCTGCCTGAGCTGAAGGGCAAGCTGGACGGTTCGTCGGTGCGCGTGCCGACCCCGAACGTCTCGGTCGTTGACCTCAAGTTTATCGCCAAGCGCGGCACCACCAAGGATGAGGTCAATCAGCTGCTGAAGGCGGCTTCGGAAGCGGGGCCGCTCAAGGGTGTGCTGGGCTATTCGGACGAGCCGCTGGTGTCGATCGACTATAATGGCGATGCGCGTAGTTCGACCGTCGACAGCCTGGAAACTGCCGTTATCGACGGTAATCTGGTTCGCGTGCTTAGCTGGTACGACAATGAATGGGGTTTTTCGAACCGCATGATCGATACGACCGGCGTGGTGGCCGGGCTGCTGTAAGAGAAGCGGGGCGGGCCTTAAAAACCCGCCCTTTTTCGTGATTCCGGCGAAAGCTGGGATCTTGTTTATCAAGTCCCTGCCTGGAGGCATGAGATCCCAGCTTTCGCTGGGATGACGGGTAGGGCGGCTGGGAGCATCATGGTGGCCAAGCCCTTCAAGACGCTGGACGATATGGGCGACATCCGCGGTAAGACCGTGCTGGTGCGCGAAGATTTGAACGTGCCGATGCAGGACGGATCGGTGAGCGACGACACGCGCTTGCGGGCGGCGATGCCGACGATCCTGGAACTGGCGGATCGCGGCGCGAAGGTGCTGATCCTGGCGCATTTCGGACGGCCCAAGGGGCAGAAGAACCCGGAATATTCGCTGTCGAAGATCACGCGTCCGCTGACCCAGGTGCTGGGCCGCGATGTGCAGTTCATTCCCGATTGCTGCGGCGAAGCGGCGGTGGACGGCATCGCGGTGATGCGGCCGGGCGACATTTCGATCCTGGAGAATACCCGCTTCCATCCCGGCGAAGAGAAGAATGATCCGGCTCTCGTCGAAGCGATGGCGGCGATCGGCGATCTCTATGTGAACGACGCTTTCTCCGCCGCGCACCGTGCCCATGCCTCGACCGAGGGGCTGGCGCACAAGCTGCCTGCCTTCGCGGGCCGCTCGATGGAGAAGGAACTGGACGCGTTGCAGGCGGCGCTCGGCGAGCCGGTGAAGCCGGTCGCGGCGGTTGTGGGCGGAGCGAAGGTTTCGACCAAGCTCAACGTGCTCAACAACCTTGTCGCCAAGGTCGATCATTTGATCATCGGCGGCGGCATGGCCAACACCTTCCTTCACGCGCGCGGCGTCGATGTCGGCAAGTCGCTGTGCGAGAAGGATTTGGCGGAGACGGCCGAGGCGATCTTCGACAAGGCCGAGGCTGCGGGCTGCACCATCCACTTGCCCTATGATGTGGTGGTGGCGAAGGAATTTGCCGCCAATCCGCCTTCGGTGCGGACGTGCAATGTGCATGAGGTCGCGGCTGACGAGATGATCCTGGACGTGGGGCCTGCTGCTGTCGAGGCGCTGGGCGATGCACTCAAGAACTGCCGGACTTTGGTGTGGAACGGGCCGCTGGGCGCGTTCGAGATCGCGCCTTTCGACAAGGCGACGGTGGCACTGGCCAAGACGGCGGCGGCGCTGACCAAGGAAGGGCAGCTGACGTCCGTGGCGGGCGGCGGCGATACCGTGGCGGCGCTCAACCATGCGGGCGTGGCGGGCGACTTTACGTTCGTGTCCACGGCAGGGGGCGCCTTCCTCGAATGGATGGAAGGCAAGGACCTGCCGGGCGTCAGCGCATTGATGGTGTGAACTTCGGGCCGCCATCCCCAAAAATGGCGACCTTTTTCAAATTTCGAAGCCGCCGATGGGGCGGCGCAAACCCAACAGAGAAGGTATGTGCAGATGCTGGATCAGGACATGATGAACAAGATTGCGGGCGGCAACGGCTTTATCGCCGCGCTCGACCAGAGCGGTGGATCGACGCCCAAGGCGCTCAAAGGCTATGGCATCGAGGAAGGCGCTTGGTCGAACGATGAGGAGATGTTCGGCCTCATCCACGACATGCGCAGCCGCATCATCACCTCGCCCGCCTTTTCGGGTGAAAAGGTGATCGGCGCGATCCTGTTCGAGCGGACGATGGACGGGCAGGCGGGTGGCAAGTCCGTGCCGCAGGCGCTGATCGAGCGTGGCGTCGTGCCCTTCATCAAGATCGACAAGGGTCTGGAAGATGAGGCGAACGGCGTTCAGCTGATGAAGCCGATGCCGGAACTGGACGTGCTGCTTAAGCGCGCCAAGTCGCTGGGCGTGTTCGGCACCAAAGAGCGTTCGGTTATCAATCTCGCGAACCGCGAGGGCATCGCCGCGATCGTCAAGCAGCAGTTCGAAGTGGGCGCGCAGGTGCTGGCCGCAGGGCTGATGCCGATGCTGGAGCCGGAGATCAACATCAAAAGCCCCGAGCGCGCGGACGCCGACCAGATCCTGCTAGAGGAATTGCTCAAGGGTCTGGACGCGCTGCCGGAAGGCCAGAAGGTGATGCTGAAGCTGTCGCTCCCGGCAAAGGCTGGCCTGTTCGACGCGTTGGTCGACCATCCCAAGGTGCTGCGCGTCGTGGCGCTGTCGGGCGGCTTCTCACGCGCGGAAGCCTGCGTCGAACTGGCGAAGAACAAGGGCATTATCGCCAGCTTCAGCCGCGCGCTGCTGAACGACCTGCGCCACCAGATGAGCGAGGATGAGTTCAACGCGTCGCTGGGCCAGGCGATCGACGAAATCTACACCGCCTCGACCAAGAAGGCGGCGTGATGTGACATGAGGGCTGCTGGCGATATGCATCGGCGGCCCTCATTTGCCTGACGGGCTAATTCTTCTTCATCCGACCATGTCCTTGAGCGCCAAGGCGTCGTGGATGGCGTCGGCATTGATGTCATTGTTGAAATAGGCCCAGACCACGCGCCCCTGGCGAGCCTGATCGGTCATCCATCCAGCCCATTCGCGCAGATCATCTTCGGCATAGCGGCCCCAATATTTGCCTTGGCCGCCATGGAAGCGGACATAGGCGGCGCGGCCCGTCACCATCCGGGGGCTGGATGATCCGGCCATGTCATGAACGCAGAAGCTGGCGCCATGTCGGTCGAGCAATTCGTAGGTCGCGTCTTCATACCAGCTGCGGTGGCGGAACTCGAAGACGGGGACGATGTCGGCGGGTTGCAGCTTAAGGAAGCTTTCGAGCCGGTCGAGGTTGAAGGTGAGGCTGGGCGGCAATTGATAGAGAATGGGACCAAGCGTTGCGCCGAAATGGCGGAAGGACGCCATCATCCGCTCCATCGGTTCTTCACAGTTGGTGAGCTTCAGAGCCTGGGTGAGATAGCGGTTTGCCTTGACCGCATAGCAGAAGCCGCGCGGGGCCTGGTCCCGCCAGCCGTCGACGGTCTCCGGCTTGGGGAGGCGGTAGAAGCTGTTGTTGATTTCCACCGAGTCGAAATGGTCGGCGTAGAAGGCGAACCAGCGCTTCATCGCCAGTTTTTCCGGGTAGAAGGTGCCGCGCCAGTGGCGGTAGTTCCATCCTGAGCAGCCGATTCTGATCATGACAGGACAAGCCGCTGCGGCCGAACGAGGTTCCATTCTTTTCCTTGGATGCCGAAACGCGCTAAGGGCTGCGCATGACCGACTTTACCGATGAAGAGCTGGCGCTCGATCCGCATTTTGCCGACCAGTTCGACAAGGGTTTCCGCCCGCCCTGCCAGCTTTACCTCATATCACCGCCCGCGATCGACGAGGGTTTCGTGGCACAGCTGGCCGAGGCTTTGGACGGCGGCAAGGTGGCGGCGTTCCAGTTGCGGTTGAAGGGTATGGATGAGGACGCGATCGCCCGCGCGGCCGAGCCATTGCAGAAGCTGTGCGCGGAGCGGGAGGTTGCCTTCATTATCAACGACAGCATAGCGCTGGCCAAGCGGCTGGGCGCGGACGGCGTGCATTTGGGGCAGGGCGACGGCGATCCGCGAGAGGCGCGCAAGATATTGGGGCCAAAGGTACAGATCGGCGTCACCTGCCATGACAGCCGTCACCTTGCGATGGAAGCGGGCGAGGCTGGGGCGGACTATGTCGCGTTCGGCGCCTTCTATCCCACGACGACCAAGGAAACGGATCACCGGCCGGAGCCGTCGATCCTTGGCTGGTGGACGACCCTGTTCGAGCTGCCTTGCGTCGCGATCGGTGGGATTACGGCGGATAATGCCGCGCCGCTGGTCGAGGCGGGCGCCGACTTTCTGGCAGTGAGCAGCGCGGTGTGGGCGCATCAGGATGGGCCGCGCGCGGGTGTTGCGGCATTTTCGGCTGTGCTGGCCGGGGCCTTGAAGGGATCGCCCGAGGGGCATTGATCGAGGGAGGCAGCTTTCCTGAGCTTTGCGCGTTTCTCTCCCCGAACATCGGGAGAGTATCGCCTTGAAGACATATCTGCTCGCGCTCACGCTGCTCTGCTCGGCTTGCAAGGTTGCCGTCACCGACGCCAATGAAAGCGGGGCAATGGCTCCCGGAGATCAGAAGGAGGCAGTACAGGGTGCGGCGGTTAAGCCGGTCGGCGATCCTTATGCCTTTTCCATAGTGCCCGAGCCGGGCGGTGCGCCTGCTCGCGCGGATTCGATCTTGCAGGCGCAGGTGGCGCTTGACCGGGCGGGATTTTCTCCCGGCGTGCTGGATGGGAAGGAGGGGATGTCCTTCACCGCCGCATTAAAGGGTTTTCAGGAGGCGAAGGGCTTACCGGAAACCGGCAAATATGATGAGGCGACTGCGAAGGCGTTGCTGGGGGACAAGCCGTCGGCCGCTACTTGGCTGGTGACGATCCCTGAGGGCTTTGCGCGTGGTCCGTTCACCGCGATTCCCAAGGAATATTCCGATCAGGCGAAGCTGCCTGCGCTGGGTTATCGCAATTTGATCGAGAAGCTGGCCGAGCGATTTCATACCAAGCCCGAAGTGCTGGTGGCGTTGAATGCGCCCAATACAAAGCTTGGGCCGGGGGCTACGGTGCGGGTGCCAGCCGTGGGCAATCAGCCGGTGGCGCAGATCGAGGGCGATGAACGCGGCTGGGGCAATACGCTCGCTAGCCTGGCCGTCGCGAAGGATCAGCCGCAGGCCGATCATATCGTGGTCGACAAGTCCGACGGCGTGCTGCGCGTTTTTGACAAGGCCAATAAGCTCATCGCGCAATTCCCGGCGACCATGGGATCGGAACATGATCCGCTGCCGCTTGGCACCTGGGAGATCAAGGGCATCAGCCGGAATCCCGATTTTCATTATAATCCCGACCTGTTTTGGGATGCCGATGCGAAGGATGAGAAGGCGGTGTTGAAGCCGGGGCCTAATGGTCCGGTGGGCGTCGTTTGGATTGATCTATCCAAGCAGCATTATGGTATTCATGGCACGCCTGAACCGCAGACCATCGGCCGGACCGAAAGCCATGGCTGCATCCGGCTGACCAACTGGGATGCAGCAAGGCTGGCGCAGATGGTGAAGAGCGGGGTGAAGGCGGTGTTCCAGGGATGAGGAGGCCGGGGCGGCGAGGATTTTTGGGCATCATAGTTGTCGTCCTGCTGCTGCTCTTGTTCCTGAAAATGTGCGTGCGGATCGTTCCTGGGGACGGGCCGCAACAGCTGGTCCCGTCAGAACGTCCGGCTGCGGCGGAGGCTGGGTCGCTGCTGATCCCGGTTGAGGGTGTTCCGCCGACTGCGTTGACCGACACTTTCACGCAGGCGAGGGCAGGTGGCGCGCGGCCGCATGATGCGATCGACATCATGGCGGCGCGGGGGCGGGCTGTGCTGGCGGCTGCGGATGGGCGCATCGAGAAGCTGTTCACGAGCGTCGATGGTGGGCTGACCATTTATCAGCGGTCGGGCGACGGACGGCGGATCTATTATTACGCGCATCTGGATGGCTATGCGCGTGGGCTGGCGGAGGGTCAGAGCGTGCGGCGGGGGCAGAAGATCGCCACGGTCGGGAGTACGGGCAATGCCGATCCGGCAGCGCCGCATCTGCATTTTGCCGTTAACGAGATTGCGCCGGGCGAGCCATGGTACAGGGGCCGAGCGATCAATCCTTACCCTTTGCTGGCGCGGCCGATCCGATGAGCCTACTTGCCCTTCGCGGCGGCACGATGTAGAGGCGCGCCCAGCCTTTTAAACAGGTCGGCTCTTTTCACCTTCAGACATATAGGCAGGCTCTTCCCATGAAGATCAGCGGCGTCGAGATTCGTCCCGGCAACAATATCGAATATGACGGAAGCCTGTGGCGTGCCGTCAAGATCCAGCACACGCAGCCCGGCAAGGGCGGCGCCTATATGCAGGTGGAACTCAAAAACCTGATCGACGGACGCAAGAATAACGTCCGTTTCCGCTCGGCCGAGACGGTGGAGCGCATCCGGCTCGACACCAAGGATTTCCAGTATCTCTATGCCGAGGGCGACATGCTCGTCTTCATGGATACCGAGACCTATGAGCAGATTAACCTGCCGCAGGATCTGGTCGGCGAGGCTTCGGCCTTCCTGCAGGATGGCATGATGGTCATGCTGGAAATGTATGAAGAACGCCCGATTTCCGTGCAGCTGCCCGAAACGGTCGAAGCGACCGTGGTCGAGGCTGACGCTGTTGTGAAGGGGCAGACTGCTTCGGCAAGCTACAAGCCCGCGATCCTGGACAATGGCGTGCGCGTCATGGTGCCGCCGCATATCGTCACCGGAACGCGCATCATCGTTGATGTGTATGAGCGGGAATATGTGAAGCGGGCGGATTGAACTGCTAATTCTTCCCTCTCTCCTTCAGGGGAGAGGGTGCCGAGCGCAGCGAAGGCGGGAGAGGGGCCGCAGCTGAGCATATGTTGTTCCCCTCTCCCCGACCCTCTCCCCTGAAGGGGAGAGGGGGAGTATTGTTTATGGTATCCCATTCCGGCCTTCTCACCGTCATGGAACGCGCCGCGCGCAAGGCTGGCGCGAAGCTGCGTCGTGACTTTGGCGAAGTCGAGCATCTGCAAGTGTCGCGCAAGGGACCGGCGGACTTTGTGTCCAAGGCCGATCAGCAGGCGGAGCGCACTTTGGTCGAAGAGCTGCAAAAGGCGCGGCCCGATTGGGGGTTCCTGCTGGAAGAAGGTGGGGTGATCGAGGGTGATCCCAACAAGCCGCGATGGATCATCGATCCGCTCGACGGCACCAGCAACTTTCTCCACGGTATCCCGCACTTTGCGATCTCTATCGCTGTAGAAGAGCCGCTTTATGGCGGCAACAAGCGGGAAGTGACGACCGGCCTTATCTACCAGCCGGCGACTGACGAAAGCTATTGGGCGGAAAAGAGCAGGGGCGCGTGGCGCCATGACCAGCGTTTGCGGGTGTCGGCCCGCCGCGATCTGGGCGATTGCCTGATCGCGACCGGCATTCCCTTCATGGGCCATGGCGACATGGCGCAGTGGACTCGCATCTTCGGCGCGGTCGCGCCCTCCGTCGCGGGAATCCGTCGCTTCGGTGCGGCTTCGCTTGATTTGGCGCATGTGGCGTCCGGCCGTTATGACGGCTTCTGGGAAAGCGGTCTTCAGCCCTGGGACGTTGCGGCTGGATTGCTGCTGGTGCGTGAGGCGGGTGGGTTCGCCACCGATTTCAGGGGCGGCGATCAGCCGATCGAGCGCCGCGAAGTGATCGCGGGCAATGATGCCATCCACAGCAAATTGCACAAGCTTGTGGCTGGTGCGCTGCGCTGAGGCGGGCATTTGTTTCTGCGTAAGAGAAGCAGACTGTTGCGAATCATTCTCACGCCTCGGGGCCTTGCTTCGCTTATGCGGCAGGCCTAAAGCGCGCCAATAGTCATTTTCGCCCAGGGGATTCCGTTGGTCGATCTAGCCCAATATCTGCCGATCCTTATTTTTCTCGGGATCGCATTGCTGCTTTCCGGGGCATTCGTGTTCCTGCCGATGCTTGTCGGCCGCCTGACCGGCGCGCATCAGCCTGACCCGGCGAAGCTGTCGGAATATGAGTGTGGTTTTCCAGCGTTCGAAGAACCGCGCAGTCAGTTCGACGTGCGCTTCTATCTGGTCGCGATCCTCTTCATCATCTTCGATCTGGAAGCCGCCTTCCTCTATCCCTGGGCGGTCAGCCTGGACCAGATCGGATGGGCCGGATGGGCGACGATGATGATCTTTATAGCGGAGCTGGTGCTGGGCCTCGTTTATGCGTGGAAGAAGGGAGCCCTAGATTGGGAGTAGAACTGACCAGTCCCGCGCCCGGCACGATGCCGCCCGCAGGGACACAGCCCGACCAGAATTTCTTCAACGCGCTGAACAGTGAAGTCAGTGACAAGGGGTTCCTCGTCACATCGACGGAGGATCTGTTCCAGTGGGCTCGCACGGGTTCGCTGTGGTGGATGACCTTTGGCCTTGCCTGCTGCGCGGTGGAGATGATCCACGTCAACATGCCGCGTTATGACATGGAGCGGTTCGGGGCTGCGCCGCGTGCCTCACCGCGCCAGTCGGACGTGATGATCGTTGCGGGAACGCTGTGCAACAAGATGGCTCCGGCGTTGCGCAAGGTTTACGACCAGATGTCCAATCCGAAATATGTGATTTCGATGGGCAGCTGCGCGAATGGCGGGGGATATTATCACTACAGCTATTCGGTAGTGCGAGGCTGTGACCGGATCGTGCCGGTCGATATCTATGTGCCGGGCTGCCCGCCGACTGCCGAAGCGCTGCTTTATGGCGTGATGCAGTTGCAACGGAAGATCCGCCGGATCGGGACGATTGAGCGCTGATATGGGTCATTCTGCACCGAAGATCGTGAACCCGGAAGGGCTCGCGGAGAAGATCGCCGGGCTGCTGGGTCCGATGCTGATCGAAGCGGTTGATCATGCTGATGAGCTGAGCTTCACCGTCGTGCGCGATCGGCTGGCCGAGGCGCTGGATGTGCTGCGCGTTCAGGGCGAATATCAGCAGTTGATGGAGATTGCGGGCGTCGATTATCCGGAGCGAGCCGAGCGGTTCGAGGTCTGCTATCATCTGCTGTCGGTCACGCGGAACCATCGCGTCCGCGTCAAGGTATCGACCGACGAGGATAAGCCGGTTCCCACCGTCACGCACATCTGGCCTGTTGCAGGCTGGCTGGAGCGTGAGGTGTTCGACATGTACGGCGTGATCTTCGAGGGCAATGCTGACTTGCGTCGCATCCTGACGGATTATGGGTTCAAGGGGCATCCGCTGCGCAAGGACTTCCCGCTGACCGGCTATGTCGAGATGTGGTATTCCGAGGAAGACAAGCGCGTCGTCTACAAGCCGGTGCAGCTGGCCCAGGATTTCCGTCAGTTCGACTTCATGAGCCCGTGGGAAGGCGCGCAATATGTGCTGCCGGGCGATGAGAAGGCGCCGCAGGCTCCGGGTGCGCCGTCGCCTGTCGCTGCTCCACCGCCGCCGCCTGCTGCGCCCAAGGGCGAGCCCGCTGGCGCGACGCCCAAGGTGACGGAAAAGAAGGAAGATACCGGCGCGGGCGAAGCTGCGAACACGGAAGCCGCCAAGGCGACCGATGAGAAGCCGCTTGCCAACGACGCGCAGACGACGCCGGTGCGCCGGTCCCGTGCCGCGAAGGCCGAAACGGGCGAGGTGGACACTGCGAAGCCGAAACGTACGCGCAGGCCGAAAACTCCCGCCAAGGATGAGGGGGATGACGCCTGATGTCCACCTATCTCGAAGAACTCGAGCACAAGACCAGCCCGGAAGATCCGACGCTGGGCGATACCGAGATCCAGAATTACACGATTAATTTCGGCCCCCAGCACCCCGCTGCGCACGGTGTGCTGCGCCTTGTCATGGAACTGGACGGCGAAATCGTGGAGCGGTGCGATCCGCATGTCGGGCTGCTCCACCGCGGCACCGAAAAGCTGATCGAGTACAAGACCTATCTTCAGGCGCTGCCCTATTTCGACCGGCTCGATTATTGCTCGCCAATGGGGATGGAGCACAGCTATGTGCTGGCGGTCGAAAAGCTGCTGAATCTGGAAGTGCCGCTGCGCGCGCAATATCTGCGCGTGTTCTTCGCGGAGCTGACCCGCATCAAGAACCACATGCTGAACCTCGGTTCGCACGTCATGGACGTGGGTGCGATGACGCCGAATCTGTGGCTGTTCGAGCTGCGCGAAGACTGCATGAACTTCTATGAGCGGGCGTCGGGCGCGCGCATGCACGCGGCCTATTTCCGGCCGGGCGGTGTGCATCAGGATGTGCCGCTGAAGCTGCTCACTGATATTGCCGACTGGCTCGACACGCGCCTGCCGCGCCTGTTCGAGGACGCGATTTCGCTGGTCGCGGACAACCGCATCTTCAAGCAGCGTAACGTCGATATTGCCGTGGTGAGCAAGGAAGACGCGCTGAAATGGGGCTTTTCCGGCCCGATGCTGCGCGGTTCGGGCATTGCCTGGGACATCCGCAAATCGCAGCCCTATGACGTCTATGACCGCATGGACTTCGACATTCCGGTGGGCACCAATTTCGACTGCTATGACCGCTTCATGGTCCGGGTCGAGGAAGTGCGCCAGTCCGCGCGCATCATGAAGCAGTGCCTGAGCGAAATGCCGGAAGGTCCTGTGCTTTCGCTTGATCGCAAGGTCGCGCCGCCGCGTCGTGGCGAGATGAAGCGATCAATGGAAGCGCTGATCCACCACTTCAAGCTTTACACCGAAGGCTTCCACGTTCCGGCGGGCGAAGTCTATGTGGCGACCGAAAGCCCCAAGGGTGAGTTTGGCGTCTATCTGGTGAGCGACGGGACGAACTCGCCCTATCGCTGCAAGATACGTCCGACTGCCTTCTCGCACCTGCAGGCGATGGATTTCATGATGAAGGGCCACATGCTGGCCGACACCACCGCCGTCCTTGGCGCGATGGACATCGTGTTCGGAGAATGTGACCGCTAATGGCTGACGCAGTTCATACCCCTGACGAAGCGGAAACGCGCGCCCGTTGGGGCAATTTCGCGTGGACGGCCGACAATGCCGAGCAGGCGAAGAAGGTCATCGCACGCTATCCCGCCGGGCGTCAGCAGTCGGCGGTGATGCCGCTGCTCGACCTTGCCCAGCGTCAGGTTGGGGCAGAAACGCAGACCAATGGCTGGCTGCCGGTGCCGGTGATGGAATATATCGCTGACCAGCTCGAAATGCCGTACATGCGGGTTTACGAGGTCGCGACCTTCTACACCATGTACAATCTGGGGCCTGTCGGCCGCTATCATGTGCAGGTTTGTGGTACGACGCCGTGCATGCTGCGTGGGTCGGATGATGTGTTTTCTGCCTGCAAGAATAAGGGTCTGGTCAAGGGTGGGACGACGCCCGACGGCCTGTTCACGCTGATCGAGGTCGAGTGTCTCGGCGCCTGCGCCAACGCGCCGATGGTCCAGATCAACGACGATAATTTCGAAGATTTGACCTATGACAGCATGAGCGCGATCCTGGATGATCTCGCTGCTGGCAAAAGCCCCAAGATCGGGCCGCAGATTGAGCGTCAGACGAGCTGTCCGGAGGGCGGGCCGACCACGCTCAAGGAAATGGTTTCGGAAAATCACGATTATCGGGGGAAGTGGGCGTAATGGCTTATCCCTATTCCGTCACCCCAGCGGAAGCTGGGGTCTCCATCCTCAGCGCGCTCATGCCTGAGATGCCAGTTTTCGCTGGCATGACGAATGCTGGAGGCCGCGCATGAGCGACGTCATCGCACCCCTTGCCGACAAGGACCGCATCTTCACCAACGTCTATGGCTTCCAGGATTGGGGCATCGAGGCGGCGATGAAGCGCGGCGATTGGGACAATACCAAGAAGCTGATGGAAATCGGCCAGGACGATATCATCGAGCGCATCAAGGCGTCGGGCCTGCGCGGCCGTGGTGGCGCGGGCTTTCCGACCGGTATGAAGTGGAGCTTCATGCCGAAGGAAAGCAAGGATGGCCGTCCGAGCTTCCTCGTCATCAACGCGGATGAATCCGAGCCGGGTTCGTGCAAGGATCGCGAGATCATTCGCCACGATCCGCACAAGCTGATCGAAGGTGCGCTGATCGCCGGTTTCGCGATGCGGGCGCGCGCGGCCTATATCTACATTCGCGGCGAGTTCATCTATGAAGCGAAGGTGCTCTTTGCCGCTGTAGAACAGGCCTATGAAAAGGGCTTCCTCGGCAAGAACGCATGCGGCTCTGGTTATGATTTCGACGTCTTCGTCCATCGCGGCGCGGGAGCCTATATCTGCGGTGAGGAAACCGCGCAGATTGAAAGCCTGGAAGGCAAGAAAGGCCAGCCGCGCCTCAAGCCGCCTTTCCCGGCAGGAGCTGGCCTTTATGGCTGCCCGACGACGGTGAACAATGTGGAATCGATCGCGGTTTCGCCGACGATCCTGCGCCGTGGGTCCGAATGGTTTTCCAGTTTCGGCCGCGAAGGGAACAAGGGCACCAAGCTGTTCCAGATCAGCGGCCATGTGAACAAGCCCTGCGTTGTCGAAGAGTCGATGGGCATCAGCTTCAAGGAGCTGATCGATCGGCATTGCGGCGGCATTCGTGGCGGATGGGACAATCTGCTGGCAGTGATTCCTGGCGGTTCTTCGGTGCCGCTGGTTCCGGCCGCGCAGATCATGGACGCGCCGATGGATTTTGATGGGTTGAAGGCAGTTGGCTCCGGTCTTGGCACGGCTGCGGTCATCGTCATGGACAAGTCGACCGACATCGTCCGCGCTATTTCGCGTCTCTCTTACTTCTACAAGCATGAGAGCTGCGGCCAGTGCACGCCCTGCCGTGAAGGTACTGGCTGGATGTGGCGCGTGATGGAGCGTTTGCGCTCGGGTGAGGCGGATATCGGCGAGATCGACATGCTGCAGCAGGTCACCAAGCAGGTCGAAGGCCACACCATCTGCGCGCTCGGCGACGCGGCGGCTTGGCCGATCCAGGGCCTGATCCGGCACTTCCGTCCCGAGATCGAGCGGCGGATCAACGAACGCGGCGCACCTGTGATGGAGGCTGCGGAGTGAGATCGCGATTTATTCTTGCTTTGGCATTGGGTGCGTCATGCTTCTTCGCGATCCCCGCTCAGGCGAAAGTTGGTGATCCATCCTGGAGCGCATGTGCCTGGGAAAAGGCTCCTGTTTCTGCAAACAATTGGATAGCGATGCCGCCGCCTGTCTGGAGCACTGATACGCAAGCGCCAAGCGCGGCGTTAGCGCTCCGTCTCGTGGCGGTTTGCGCAACAGAAGCTGCAAACGAGTTAAGGCCTAACAGGGACTTTAATTGGAAGCAGATGGCGGCTGCTCTGAGGCGCGCGAAGACTGCAACGCCCTCCGCATCTGACGTGAATGCTCTGGTTGTCAAAATGTGCCGGAACTATTTAACGAAAGATGGCGGAACTGAGCTCTTTCGGATTGATGTTGTTCGGGAGGATGCTGGCGAGCGGTTTCTAGTGTTTCAGCAGCATTTTGTCTCTTTTGAAGGTAAAGCCATAAAATTGCCGCAAGATCTCCGCTCGGTTCCCGATGCAGATGACGGCAAGTTGAGCGTCGACTGCAAAATCATATCTAGCGATGGAAGCCTCATCGATGCCTAAAGTCAGAGTTGACGGCGTAGAACTGGAAGTCCCGGCGGGCGCGACGGTCCTGCAGGCTTGCGAGATGGCGGGGAAGGAAATCCCGCGCTTCTGCTATCATGAGCGGCTGAGCATCGCGGGCAATTGTCGCATGTGCCTAGTCGAGGTGAAGCCCGGGCCGCCCAAGCCGCAGGCGTCGTGTGCGCTTCCTGCTGCGGACAATCAGGAAATCTTCACCCAGACCGAGATGGTGAAGAAGGCGCGCGAAGGGGTGATGGAGTTCCTCCTCATCAACCATCCGCTCGACTGCCCGATCTGTGACCAAGGCGGTGAGTGCGACCTTCAGGATCAGTCGATCGCCTATGGCCGTGGCGGCAGCCGCTTTGAGGAGAATAAGCGCGCCGTCACTGAGAAATATATGGGGCCGATCGTAAAGACGGTCATGACCCGCTGTATCCAGTGCACCCGCTGCGTGCGCTTTGCAGAAGAAGTTGCGGGGGTGCCGGAAATCGGCGCCATTTATCGCGGCGAAAATATGCAGATCACCACCTATCTCGAGCATGCCGCGAAGAGCGAGCTGTCGGGCAATGTGGTCGATCTCTGCCCGGTGGGCGCTCTGACGTCGAAGCCCTATGCGTTTGAGGCGCGTCCGTGGGAGTTGCGCAAGACTCCGGCGATCGACGTGATGGATGCGGTCGGCACCAATATCCGCCTGGACAGCCGTGGCCGTCAGGTGCTGCGCGCGGTGCCGCGCATCAATGATGATGTGAACGAGGAGTGGGCGAGCGACAAGACCCGGCACAATGTCGATGGTCTGGTGCGCAAGCGGCTGGACAAGCCTTTCGTGCGGAAGGACGGCAAGCTGGTTGCCGCCACGTGGGAAGAAGCGTTCAAGGCGATCGCCGCTGTCCAGCATGGCGGCAGCGTCGCGGCGCTGGCCGGAGACCTGCTCGATTGCGAAACCATGTTCGCGGGCAAGGTGCTGGTCGAGAAGCTGGGCGGTTCGATGCTCGAAGGGCGTCAGACGGGTCTGGCCTATGATGTATCGAGCCTGTCGGCGGTGAACTTTAACACGACGCTGAACGGCATCGAGACGGCGGACGTGATTCTGCTGGTCGGCACCAATTTGCGCTGGGAAGCGCCGCTGGTGAACACCCGCATTCGCAAGGCGATCAAGAGGGGTGCGAAGGTATTTGCGCTCGGCCCGCAAGTCGATCTTACCTATAAGGTCGAGTGGCTGGGTAATGATGCCTCGCTGCTGAGCAAGCTGCCGCAAGCTGTCGTCGAGGCGTTCGGCAAGGCTGCGCGTCCGGCGATGATCGTTGGTGGTGGCGTGCTGGCGAAGGACGGCGCGCATGGCGATACGCTGGCGCTGGTCGAGACGCTGGGCCTGATCAAGGACGGCTGGAACGGCTATAATGTCCTGCATTTCGCCGCGGCGCGGATGGGCGGGTTGATGCTCGGCTATGCGACGCAGGGTGGGGTCAAGGCTGTGGCTGCGGCCAAACCGAAGCTGCTCTTCTCGCTGGGTGCGGACGAGGTCGATTATTCGGCCTTTGACGACAGCTTCAAGGTTTATGTCGGCCACCATGGCGACAAGGGCGCGCATGCGGCGGACGTGATCCTGCCGGGCGCGAGCTATGCCGAGAAGGCGGGGACCTACGTCAATCTGGAAGGCCGGGTGCAGCGCGGTGAAAAGGCCGTGTTCGCGCCGGGTGATGCACGTGAGGACTGGTCGATCCTGCGCGCTCTTTCGGAAGTTCTGGGCGCGACTTTGCCGTTCGACAGCTTCGATGCGCTGCGGGCGGAAATGGCCAAGGCGGTTCCGGCGCTGGGCGTCGAGGGCCTCGCCGATTATGGCTGGTCCGTACCGTCGCTGCCGACCGGGGCCAGCGGTGAGTTTGGCTCGCCGATCAAGGATTTCTACCTGACCAACGCCATCTGCCGCGCCAGCCCGACGATGCAGCAATGCTCGGCCGAGCTGATCCATGGGACGAGCTTCGCGGAGGCCGCAGAGTGACCGCTTTCTTCCAAAATCTGGGCATGCCCTTTAACGGCGCGTGGCTGCTGTCCACTGTCATCGGCATATTAGTGATTGCCCTGCCGCTGATGCTGGCGGTGGCGATGATCATCTATGCGGATCGCAAGATTTGGGCGGCGATGGCGCTGCGCCGGGGGCCGAACGTCGTGGGTCCCTTCGGCCTGCTCCAGTCCTTTGCGGACGGGGCTAAGGTGTTCCTGCAGGAAACCATCATTCCTTCGGCCGCCAATCGCGCGCTGTTCCTGATCGCGCCGATCATTACTTTCACGGTGGCCTTGATTGCCTGGGCGGTGATCCCGTTCCAGGCGGGCGTGGTGCTGGCCAACATCAATGTCGGCCTGCTCTATATTCTCGCGATCAGTTCGCTGGGCGTCTATGGCATCGTGCTCGCGGGTTGGGCGTCCAACTCCAAATATCCCTTCTACTCCGCGATCCGCGCGAGCGCGCAGATGATCAGCTATGAGGTGTCGATCGGCTTCATCCTGGTTTGCGTGGTGCTGTGGGCGGGTAGCTTCAACCTGACCACGATCGTGGAAAGCCAGCGCGGCTATTATGGCTTCATCAACGGCCATGCGTTCAATCCGCTGCTGTTCCCGATGGCGATCATGTTCCTGATATCGGCCATGGCGGAAACGGGCCGTGCCCCGTTCGACCTGACCGAAGCCGAAAGCGAGCTGGTCGCGGGCTATCAGACCGAATATTCGTCCATGTCGTTTGCGCTCTATTGGCTCGGCGAATATGCGAACGTGCTGCTGATGTGCGCGCTGAACGCGATCCTGTTCTGGGGTGGTTATCTGCCCCCGATCGATTGGGCGCCGCTTTATTATGTGCCCGGGATCATCTGGCTGTTTGCCAAGATCCTGTTCTTCTTCTTCGTCTTCTCCTGGGTGAAGGCGACGGTGCCCCGCTACCGCTATGATCAGCTGATGCGGTTGGGCTGGAAGGTATTCCTGCCGACGTCGCTGTTGTTTGTGTTCCTGGTATCGGGCTTCTTGATGCTGACGAGGTATGGGGCGTAAGATGAAGTTTCGCACCCTTTCAATTTTGGTGCTGGCTCTAATGTCCCAGCCTGCTGCTGCGGCTATACCGGAGAAAGCGGGTCAGGGCTTCAGTTGCAGCTTTCAAACCGGATTGACGACCTTTGAGAAGCTTACGTTATGGTATGGCCAGATGGGTCGAACCAATGTCAAAACGCCCCAATTCGTAGATACGGGTAAGCTGTTTGTCCGTGGCGGTATGGCCGAAGGCAACCGGATGACTTTTTGGGTGTCAGATGAATGGCCGGACAAATTCACTGTGAATTACTTCGATCCAAGCAGTAAGGGCGGCCCGCCAGCTGCGCTTTTGAGCATCTTTAGCCGCTCCAACGATGGCAAACTCGTTCTCGCTGATATTAGTCATTTCGATTCAAAGGCCGAAAGCTCGCAGGACGGGAAGATCATGGCTCTCCGCACCTTTCGGGGTCTCTGCGAGGTGATGCTCGACGTGACGCTCTCCGCTTTCACGAATGGTACGCAAAAATGATCGGCTATTATGTCAAATCCTTCACCCTCTGGGAATTTGTGAAGGCGCACGCCCTGACCTTGAAATATTTCTTCAAGCCCAAGGCGACGATCAACTACCCCTATGAGAAGAACCCGATTTCGCCGCGGTTCCGGGGCGAGCATGCGTTGCGCCGCTATCCCAATGGGGAGGAACGCTGCATCGCGTGCAAGCTGTGCGAGGCGGTGTGCCCGGCTCAGGCGATCACGATCGAGGCGCAACCACGTGACGATGGCAGCCGCCGCACGACGCGCTACGACATTGACATGACGAAGTGCATCTATTGCGGCTTCTGTCAGGAAGCCTGCCCGGTGGATGCCATCGTAGAAGGCCCGAACTTCGAGTTTTCAACGGAAACTCGCGAGGAGCTCATCTACGACAAGGCGAAGCTTCTTGAAAATGGCGACAAATGGGAACGCGCGCTCGCCGCGAACCTTGCCGCCGACGCACCCTATCGTTAAGCCGCGACCCGATCGAAGAGGATATATGATCCTGTGATTCACGTGCTTGCCTTTTACCTGTTCGCCACTTTGGTGGTGTGCAGCGGCGCGCTGACGATCCTGTCGCGCAATCCGGTTCATTCGGTACTGTGGCTGATCCTCGCGTTCTTCAACGCGGCGGGCCTGATGGTGCTGCTGGGTGCCGAGTTCATCGCGATGCTGCTCGTCATCGTCTATGTGGGCGCGGTCGCCGTGCTGTTCCTGTTCGTCGTCATGATGCTCGACATCGACTTCGCGGAATTGCGGGCCGGGTTCGTCGATTATCTGCCCTTCGGCATGCTGGTCGCGCTGGTGCTGCTGGCTGAGATTGTGTTGGGTATTGGCATCTGGAGCGCGGGGCCGATTGAGCTGGCGCAGCGCGCGGCACCGGTGAACCCGGAGCTGTCCAATATACAGGCGATCGGGACGCTGCTCTACACGCGCTATATCTTCCTGTTTGAAGCGGCAGGCATCGTGCTGCTGGTGGCGATGATCGGTGCGATCGTGCTGACCCATCGTGCACGCGGCGGCGTAAAGGGTCAGAATATTGCCCGTCAGAACCGCCGCCGTCCGCAGGATGCCGTGCGCAACGTCAATCAGCCCGTGGGGCAGGGGGTGGAGCTGTGATCGGCCTTCAGCATTATATGGTGGTCAGCGCGATCCTGTTCGTGATGGGGGTGCTGGGCATCTTCATCAACCGCAAGAATGTCATCATCATCCTGATGGCGATCGAACTGATCCTGCTGAGCGTGAACATCAACCTTGTCGCCTTCAGCGCCTTTCTGGGCGATCTGGTGGGGCAGGTGTTCAGCATGTTCGTGCTGACTGTCGCGGCGGGTGAGGCGGCCATCGGCCTTGCCATCCTCGTCATCTATTTCCGTGGTCGCGGCACCATTGCCGTCGATGATGTCAACCGGATGAAGGGCTAAAGCTCGATGATCCAGCTTATCGTCCTTCTTCCGCTCATCGCGGCTGTCATCGCGGGCCTTGGCAATAAGGCGCTGGGCAAGCTGCCTGCGAAGATCATCACTACGGGCGCGCTGTTCGTCAGCTGTGCGCTCAGCTGGCCGATCTTCATCGCCTTCCTGACCGGGCATGCGGAACCCTATGTGGCGCCCGCCTTCACCTGGATTCAGTCGGGCAGTTTTGATGCTCAATGGGCGCTGCGCGTCGATGCCATGACGGCGGTCATGCTGGTGGTCATCACCAGCGTGTCGAGCCTCGTCCACCTCTATAGCTGGGGCTATATGGAGGAGGAGCCGGATCAGCCGCGCTTCTTTGCCTATTTGTCGCTGTTCACCTTCGCGATGCTGATGCTCGTGACGGCAAACAATCTGTTGCAGATGTTCTTTGGCTGGGAAGGCGTCGGTCTGGCCTCTTACCTGCTGATCGGCTTCTGGTTCCGTAAGCCGAGTGCCAATGCCGCAGCGATCAAGGCGTTCGTTGTCAACCGCGTCGGCGACCTTGGCTTCATGCTGGGCATTTTCGGCACCTATCTGGTGTTCAACACCATATCGATCCCGGAAATCCTGGAAGCGGCACCATCCATGGCCGGTTCGACCATCGGGTTCCTTGGTTATCGCTTTGATACCATGACCGTGCTTTGCCTGCTGCTGTTCATCGGCGCGATGGGGAAGTCGGCGCAGCTTGGCCTCCACACCTGGCTGCCGGATGCGATGGAAGGTCCGACGCCGGTGTCGGCGCTGATCCACGCGGCGACGATGGTGACCGCAGGCGTGTTCATGGTCTGTCGCCTGTCGCCGATGTTTGAGGTGTCACCGACGGCGTTGGGCTTCGTCACCTTCATCGGCGCGGCGACCTGCCTGTTCGCGGCGACGGTCGGCACGGTACAGAATGACATCAAGCGGGTCATCGCCTATTCAACCTGTTCGCAGCTTGGCTACATGTTCTTCGCGGCGGGCGTTGGCGCTTATGGCGCGGCGATGTTCCACCTGTTCACGCATGCCTTCTTCAAGGCGCTGCTGTTCCTGGGCGCAGGATCGGTGATCCATGCGATGCACCATGAACAGGACATGCGTTACTATGGCGCACTGCGGAAGGAGATTCCGATCACCTTCTGGACGATGACTCTCGGCACGCTCGCCATCACCGGCGTTGGCTTGCCGCTGATCGGCTATGGCTTTGCGGGCTTCTATTCGAAGGACGCGATCCTTGAATCGGCTTTCGCTGCTGGCGGCTATGGCACCGGCGCGTTCCTGGTCGGGGTTTTCGCTGCGCTGCTCACCAGCTTCTACAGCTGGCGCCTCGTGTTCCTCACCTTCTTCGGCAAGCCGCGCTGGGCTGCTTCGGAGCATATCCAGCATGCGATCCATGGCCATCATGAATCGCCGGAGGAAGAGGCTGAGCATGATGGGCATGAGGCGCATGACGATCATGGTCATGTCGCGATCGGGACCGGCGGCTATCATCCGCATGAAAGCCCCTGGGTCATGCTGCTGCCGCTGGTGGTGCTCAGCCTCGGCGCGGTGTTCGCTGGCTTGATCTTCCACGACCAGTTTATCGGGGCCGAAGGCGGCGTCGAGTTCTGGAAGGGCGCGCTGGCGTTCGACAGCCATCTGATGCACGCCGCGCATGAAGTGCCGGTCTGGGTCAAGTTCGCGCCGTTCACGGTGATGCTGACCGGCTTCGTCATTGCGTGGCTCAGCTACATCAAGAATACCGACTGGCCGCGCCGTTTCGTGGCGGAGTTCGGAGTTCTGTACCAGTTCCTGCTCAACAAATGGTATTTTGACGAGCTGTACCATTTCCTGTTCGTCAAGCCTGCCTTCGCCATCGGCCGCTTCTTCTGGAAGTTCGGTGACGTCGGCTTCATCGACCGCTTCGGGCCGAATGGGCTCGCCGCGCTGGTTGTGCAGGGCAATAAAGTCACCCGTCGGCTTCAGTCCGGCTACCTCTACACATACGCGCTGGTGATGCTGATCGGCCTCGCCGCGGCCGCAACCTGGGCGATGACACGATAATGGACGGCTTCCCCATCCTTTCCCTGATGATGGCAGTGCCGATGGCGGGGGCCATCGCCTGTCTCTATGCGGGTGCGAACCAGGCGCGCTGGATCGCGTTGCTGGCGACCTTGGTCGATCTGGCGCTCGGCGTCCTGCTCTGGGCGAATTTCGATCAGTCGGGCGGCGCGGCGCAGTGGCAGTTCCAGGAATATGCGCCGATTTTCGGTCGTTTCGCCTGGGCGCTCGGGATCGACGGCATCGCGCTCGTCCTGATCATGCTGACCGTGTTCCTGATGCCGATCTGTATCGGCGCGAGCTGGCAGGCGATCGAGAAGCGCGTCGGCGAATATATGGCGGCGTTCCTGTTCATGGAGGTGTTGATGATCGGCGTCTTCACGGCGCAGGATTTGTACCTCTTCTATGTGATGTTCGAAGCTGGCCTGATCCCGATGTATCTGATCATCGGCATCTGGGGCGGCGCGGATCGCATCTACGCGTCCTATAAATTCTTCCTCTACACGCTGCTCGGCTCGGTGCTGATGCTGATCGCGATGATGTGGATGGTGCACGACGCGGGCACCACCGACATCCCGACGCTGATGGCCTATAATTTCGATCCGCATGTGCAGGTCTGGCTGTTCCTGGCCTTCTTCGCGAGCTTTGCCGTCAAGATGCCGATGTGGCCGGTCCACACCTGGCTGCCGGACGCGCACGTTCAAGCGCCGACGGCCGGTTCGGTCATTCTGGCTGGCGTGCTGCTGAAGATGGGTGGCTACGGCTTTATCCGCTTCTCGCTGCCCATGTTCCCGGAAGCTTCGGCGCAGCTGGCGTGGCTGGTGTGGGGGCTGTCGATGGTGGCGGTGGTTTACACCAGCCTCGTCGCGCTGGTGCAGACCGACATGAAGAAGCTGATCGCCTATTCCTCGGTCGCGCATATGGCGATCGTGACGGTCGGCCTGTTCGCCTTCAACCAGGCGGGTATCGAAGGCGCGATGATGGTGATGCTGGGCCATGGCCTGGTGTCTGGCGCGCTGTTCTTGTGCGTCGGCGTCATCTATGATCGACTGCATACCCGCGAGATTTCGCGCTATGGCGGCCTTAGCATCAATATGCCGAAATATGCGGTGCTGTTCCTGCTGTTCACCATGGCGTCCGTCGGCCTGCCGGGCACGAGCAACTTCGTGGGTGAATTCCTGGCGCTGATGGGCATCTATCAGGCTTCGAGCTGGGTCGCGTTGGTTTGCACGACAGGCATCATTCTGGGCGCGGCCTATATGCTCTATCTCTACCGCCGCATCTGCTATGGCGAGCAGAAGAATGCCGATGCTGCGGCGATGCCGGATCTGTCGATGCGGGAGATGTGGCTGCTGGCGCCGATCGCTGCTGCCGTCCTGTGGATGGGCATCTATCCGGAGAGCTTCCTGGCGCCGATGCGGTCTGACATTCGTGCGCTGGAAGCCCGCATTGCCTCTGCGGCTCCCGTGGGCGATTCCAGGATCAAGATGGGTCCGGCTGTCCCACCGGCGGCGGCTCATCAGGGCGAAGACCATAGCGCAATGTCCCATGAAAAAGCGTCGGGGGAGGCGCACTGATGATTGATTCCGCTTCCCTTCTTGCCGTTCTGCCGGAGCTTGTCCTCACGGCGGGTGGGCTGGTCCTCCTGCTGATCGCCGCTTTTGGCGGTGACGGGACCGCGCGCGCCGTCAACTGGCTGTCGGTGCTGACCCTGCTCGTTGCGGGTTTGATGCTGCCGGTTTCCTTGGCGCATGGGCCACTCGCCTTTGACGGGCTGGTGCGGGCCGATGCGTTTTCGGTTTTTGCCAAGGCGCTGATCTACGCATCGGCGGGCGCTGCGATCCTGCTCGCGCCGCGCTACTTCCTCGTCGATGGCGCGTTGCGGCCGGAATATCCCGTCCTGATTCTGTTCAGCAGCATCGGCATGGGCATGATGGTGTCGGCCGGTGATTTGCTGACGCTATATGTCGGGTTGGAGATGCAGAGCTTGGCCGCCTATGTGCTGGCGAGCTTCATGCGTCAGGACGAGCGGTCTTCCGAGGCGGGCCTTAAATATTTCGTGCTCGGTTCGTTGGCGAGCGGCATCCTGCTTTATGGCACGGCGCTGCTTTACGGCTTTACCGGCAGCACGAGCTTTGATGGCATCGCCGTCGCGCTGGGTGATGGCGTGGGTAAGGGCGAACTGTTCGGCATGGTGTTCCTGCTGGCCGGTCTTGCCTTCAAGATGAGCGCGGTGCCGTTCCACATGTGGACGCCCGACGTTTATGAAGGTGCGCCGACGCCGGTTACGACCTTCTTCGGCAGCGCGCCCAAGGTTGCGGCGATGGCTTTGACCGTGCGTGTCGCGATTGAGGCGCTGGGTCCCGCGGGGCTCGACTGGCAGCAGATCGTTATCTTCGTGGCGCTGGCTTCGATCATCTTCGGCGCGGTGGCGGCCATCGGCCAGACGAACATCAAGCGTCTGATGGCCTATTCATCGATTAACAATGTCGGCTTCGCGCTGATCGGTCTTGCTGCTGCTACCCCTGCGGGCGTGGCGGCGACGATGAGCTATATGGCGATCTATGTCGTGATGACGATCGGCGGCTTTGCCTGTATCTTGCAGATGCGGGACGCCGAGGGACGTCCGGTGGAGAGTATTGCGAGCCTTGCGGGTCTGTCGCAGTCGCGGAAGGGCTTGGCTGCTGCGCTGGCGATCTTCATGTTCTCCATGGCCGGTATCCCGCCGCTGTTCGGTTTCTGGGCGAAGTTCCTGGTGTTCGATGCGGCGGTGGCTGCGGGGCTGACCGCGCTGGCGGCGTTCGGTATCGCGGCTTCGGTGATTGGCGCATTCTATTATCTGAAGATCATCAAGACGATGTACTTCGATGAGCCTGCCGCAGCTTATGAAGCGCGGGGCGGGGCGGTCGAGAATATCATCCTGACCGCTTGTGCGGCTGTGATCGTCGTCGGATATCTGTTGAACCCCGTGCTGGACAAGGCAAGCGCGGCGGCTGCGGCGTCGCTATTCTGAGCGATATTCGCTTCGTCGAAGAGACCGGCTCCACCAACGCCGACATGCTGGCGTTGGCGGAGCAGGGCGTGGCGGAAGGCACGTGGCTGCGCGCAGGACGGCAAGTGGGTGGTCGAGGCCGCATGGGCCGGACCTGGGAAAGTCCTGTAGGTAATCTCTATTGTTCCACGCTGGTCCAGTTGCGGGCGGGTGATCCGCCTGCCCATCTACTCGCGCTGGTCGCCGCGAATGCGGTGCATGCGTTGGTGGCCCCTTTGTGCGAGGGGCAAGCGCGGATCAAATGGCCCAATGACGTTCTGGCCGATGGCGCGAAGATCGCGGGTATCCTGCTGGAGCGGGCGGGTGACGCCATCGTGGTCGGGATCGGCATCAATGTAGTGGGTCATCCGGTCGGGCTGGACCGGCCTGTTACCAGTCTGGCGGCGCAGGGGGCTGCCGATGCAGAAGCTGGCGCGCTTCTGGAGAGATTGGCCGAATTATTCGGACATTGGCTGGCGATTTGGCGCGCGCAAGGGCTGGAGCCGGTGCGGGCGCATTGGTTGCTGAACGCGCATCCCAGCGGCACTGCGATGCGGGTCGTCCAGCCTGACGGCGAGACCGTCGAGGGCAGTTTCGATACGCTTGATCAGCAGGGCATGCTGATCCTCCGCTTGGCGAATGGCGACACCCGTGCCATTCATGCGGGCGACATCCTTCTCATCTGATATCCGGGGACGGGCCATGCTTCTCGCGATCGACGCGGGCAATACCAATGTGGTTTTCGCGCTGCTTGAAGGGCGGGAGATTCGCGCGCGTTGGCGGATCGCGACAGATCCTCGCCGGACGGCGGATGAATATGCCGTGTGGCTGAACCAGTTACTGATGCTGGAAGGCTATGCCCTTGCGGATGTCGATGCGGTCATCATCGCCACCGTCGTGCCGCGCGCGCTGCATAATCTTCAGGTGCTGGCGGAGAAATATTTCAAGACAGCCGCGCTGGTCGCGGGGCAGGCGCCGGTCGAATGGGGCATTGAACTGGACGTGGCGGAGCCTGCTTCCGTGGGTGCCGACCGGGTTGTAAACGCCATTGCCGCCCACCATTTGTACGAAGGCGATTTGATCGTCATCGATTTTGGAACAGCGACCACCTTCGACGTCATCGATTATCAGGGGACGTACAAGGGTGGCATCATTGCGCCGGGGATCAACCTGTCGCTCGATGCATTGGTCGCGGCCGCTGCCAAGCTTCCAAAGATTGCCATTGCGCCGCCGGAGAACCGTTCGGTTATCGGTCGCACGACGGAAGCGCAGATGCACATCGGCGTGTTCTGGGGCTATGTCGCGATGATGGAAGGGCTGGTTGCCCGAACGCGGGCGGAGATTGGCCGCCCAGCCAAAGTGATTTCGACAGGCGGCCTGGCCGTCCTGTTTGATGAGAATAGTGAAATTTTCGATGCGATCGCGCCGGACCTGACCATTTTGGGTCTGGCGCTGTTGCACGAACGGAGTTTGAAGAACTGATGATACCTAAAGACGAGCTGCTCTTCCTGGCCCTTGGCGGGTCGGGAGAGATTGGCATGAACGTCAATCTATATGGTTGCCAGGGCAAGTGGGTGATGGTCGATCTTGGCCTGACCTTCGCGGACCCGGCTTATCCCGGCGTTGATTTGGTGCTGCCCGATCTGTCCTTCATCGAAGAGCGTCGCGACGACCTGCTGGGCATCGTGCTCACCCATGGGCATGAGGATCATATCGGTGCCATCCCCTATCTGGCCGCTGACCTTGGCGTGCCGCTTTATGCGACGCCGTTCACGGCGGGCCTCATCAGGTTGAAGCTGGAGGAAGAGGGGCTGACCAAAGAGGTCAAGCTGAATGTCATCGACAATGAAGGCAGCTTCGCGCTGGGGCCGTTTGGCTTCCGCTATGTGCCGCTGGCCCATTCGATCCCCGAGGGCAATGCTGTGCTGATCGACACGCCTCACGGACGTGTTTTCCACACGGGCGACTGGAAGATCGACGAGAAGCCATTGCTGGGCCAGCCTTCGACCCCCGAGGAGCTGACCGCGATCGGTGATGAGGGCGTGCTGGCGCTTGTTTGCGACAGTACGAATGTATTCAATTCCGAGGCGAGCGGCTCCGAAGCTGATGTGCGCGAAGGGCTGATGCAGACGATCACCGGCGCGAAGGGGCGGGCGCTGGTTACCACTTTCGCCTCCAACGCGGCGCGTTTGCAGACGCTCGGCGAAGTGGCGAATGCGGTCGGACGCAAGCTGTGCGTGGCCGGGCGATCGCTGGACCGGATCATCTCAACCGCTAAGGCAGCAGGATATCTCAAGGATTTCCCGCCGACGGTCGATTGGGATGACGCGATGGCGCTGCCCCGTAACGAGGTGATGATCATCGCCACGGGCGGGCAGGGTGAAGCGCGTGCGGCCTTGTCTCGCGTTGCTTTCGACAGTCATCCGATCAAGCTGGACACCGGGGATCTGGTGGTTTTCTCGTCCAAGCAGATACCGGGTAATGAGATCGCGATTGGGCGTATCCAGAATGCTTTGGCGACCAAGGGCGTGCTGATGGTGACGGATCGCCAGGCCGAGGTCCATGTTTCGGGCCACCCGGGGCGACCCGAACTTGAAGCCATGTATCGCTGGGTCCGGCCGCAGATATTGCTGCCCGTCCATGGCGAGCGGCGGCACATGGCGGAGCAGGCGCGGCTTGGTCTGGCAAGTGGCGTCCCCAGCGCCATCGTGCAGTCCAATGGCGATATGTTGCGATTGGCGCCCAATGGTCCCGAGATCATCGGGCATGAGGCCACAGGGCGGCTCGTGCTGGATGGCGATGTGATCCTGCCTGCAGACGGATCGACGATGAACGAGCGCCGCAAGATCGCGCTGCACGGGCAGATCAGCGTGGCCGTTGCGCTGGACCGCAAGGGCAAGGTCGTGGGCGATCCGGCATTGCGGACCCAAGGCGTGCCGGTGGAAGAGGATAAGGCAGCTTTCCTGGCAGAAGCTGCGGAGGAAGCGGCGGAGGCCGTGGGCAAGGGGTCTCAGGAAGAGGAAGCGTTGCGCGAGCGTGTGCGGCTGGCAGTGCGGCGGACGGCCACGCGCTGGACCGGCAAGAAGCCGGTGGTGGACGTTCTGCTCATTCGCGCCTAAGGCTCCGCATCATGAACTGGTACGCAATCCTGGCTATTTATGTGCTGTTCTGGGTGATCAGCGCGTTCATCGTTCTGCCTTTCGGCATCCGCACGCCCGATGAAACGGGTGAGGTGATGCTGAAAGGGCAGGCTGAGAGCGCGCCCAGCAACTTCCGGCCCGGCATCGTTGCGTTACGTGCGACGGTCCTGTCGGCGATGTTGTTCGGGCTATATTATGCCAATTATGTCGAGGGCTGGGTCACGCTGGACCGGCTGACGCATCCTTCGTGATGGCCGTGAGATGATGTTCGCTCCGAGGCGGTTGCGGGCTTCGACAAGCTCGGCCCGGAAACGGGCCGAGTTGTGGGGATAGCTGATCTGCTCAGTGTAGGCCCACCGCCGGTATAGCGCTGTCCATCGACAACATCATGATGATCAGTTCGGACCGGGACTTGATGCCGAGCTTCTGAAAGATGCTGTGCAGGTGCACCTTGACCGTTCCTTCGGTCAGGCCGCACCGTGCGGCGATTTCGCGATTGCGGAGGCCGGCCCGAATAAATCCGGCGATCTCCATTTCCCTGTCGGTCAGGCTGGAAAGCGCGTTGTTGTCGTTGGGCGGGGCCGAGATGCTGTGCACAAGGGCCTGTTCCATCACGGCGGGCGCAATGCTTTTGTTGCCGCCCAGAACCTGCGTGATGCAGGAGAGCAGTTCATTGGGATCGCTATCCTTCAGGACCACGCCATCGACGCCGAGCTTTATCGCCTCCAGCGTCTGGTCAGGGCGGATGTGAACGGTCATGAAGATCACGGGAACATTGCTGCCGCTGTCGCGGATGGCAGACAGGATCGCGAGGCCGCCACCGTCCTTCATGCTCACATCAAGGATCAGCAGGTCCGGCTGATCCTCCCGAAGGCGCGAAACGGCTTCGCCGACAGAACGCGCGCAGAAGACGACGTCGTGCCCGTGCGAGCTCAGAAACTGCGCCATGCCATCGAGGAAGATGGGGTGGTCGTCGACTATCGCTATCTGAGCCATCATATTGCGGACCTCGGTAAGGATGAAGGTAATCTAATGGAAATTAATGAATTCATGCTTAAGTTGTGGAAATAGGCGGTGCCGCCGATCTTGCCCAACCGTTTCATGATGGACTGCGATTGCAATTCGAAGTCGCCGGTATAGCTTTGCTGCTCGATCCCCCGGTCGCCCGGATTGTCCTTGAGCGCGATCATTATCTCGTCGTCGGCCTGAGCAAGTGAGATGGTAATATGCTGGGCGGCGGCGTGCTTTACGGCATTGGCGGTAGCCTCCCGGAGCAGGAACTCCACTTCCGCGGCCGTTTCGGACGTGACCATCATGGGATGGTCTACCGGGTTCAATCGGCACTCAATTCCCCATTGCAGGGCAATGAAGCGGCAGCAGCTTTCGACATCGCGGACCAGATCGACATCGTCCGGTCTGGTGCCGGTCACATTGAGCAGGCGGCGCAGATGGGCCTGTTCGGCGGTGACAAGTTCTTCCATCGCATGCAATTCGGCCAGGTGATGCGGGGCATCGCTAGCGGCAAGCCCATGTTGCGCGGTCACGAGGCGGACGCGAAGAGCGGCAAGGGTCTGAAGAACGCTGTCGTGCAGATCGCGGCTGAGCGCGAGACGTGCTTCGGCAAAGGTTCGATCGCGCCAGGCGAGCAGGAAGAAATGCCGATCGAGGAATAGCTCAAGCCCTTCCTGGATGCGCAGCGCGCGCAAGAGGGCGGCGGGCGACCAGCCGTGGCGCGTGCCGACGAAAATGCGGCCGCGCAGATCACCGGCCTGGACCTGAAAGCTCAAACCCTGACCTGCGCCCAGCAGGTCGGATATCGCTTCCGTCAGGTGAGAAGCCTTTTCATTTCGAGTTATGCCGAGGCGGTTGCGCAGCAACAGGCGGCTCGATTGACCGGAATAGAGAAAGGGCGCTTCCGGTGGTGCGATGCCCAGCAATGCTTCCACCTGCGGCTGTGGCAGACTGATGGCATGGACGCCGTCGGCATTGATAAGCTCACAGTTGATGGGGCCATCGTCCATCTGCCAGACGAGGGCGCAATAGCGTGCCGCCATCAGTTCCGATACCTGCTCCACCACGAAGCGCGGAAGAGATTTCTGGAAAGATAGCCCGACGGCCTGCAGTCGTTCCGACCAATCGATCAGCCGCCTTTCAAGTATCGACATGCTGAGCATCGCCGCGGCGATGGTGCAGCCGATGATCACGGTGATCCCATCGATCGCTCGATCCACCTCTGCCACATGGCGTTCGGCGGCCCAGCTTTCGTAGGAACCCCGCGCCAGGAATGCGAGAACGAGGCAAAGCGCAAGGACGATTATCGAGCCACGGCCAAAGCGTTCCGAGGCTGACCAGGCGACGAAGAACAGGCAGGCGAGGGCTGCGATCTGCAAAGGCTGGCAGAGGGCGATCACCGTCAGGAAGATGATCGCGTCGAGGATCAGTGACAGAGGCCGGACCAGCAAGCCAAGCGGTGGCGCCAGCATATGCTGCACAATGCCGAACAGGGTCCAGAGCCAGACGCCACCGTGCAAAAGTGTGATGGTGCGGGCGAAGTCAGGTTCGTTGTTGAACATCGCGCCGATCTGCCAAGTGGCGGCAACGGCAAAGGCGACGCGGGATACGGCAAAACCCAGCGTCGGTGATCGACCCAACCAGAGCACCAGGCGCTCCATTACGGAAGATGACGCCTTGCGCATATTCAACATGGTGGCTTGTCCCCCGACTCCCACACCTATGTTTCACCACAGGCGGGCAACAGAAACAACCTATATCGACCCGGCATCTGGTGCCTCCCCAGCAGTGGCGCGAAGGGTTCTGCACGGTTAAGGATGATGCATGGCGGTGCTGATCACTCCTGCCCTGGTTTGCGGGGTCCGTTCCCATGGCGAACATGGAGCCATTGCGCGCCTTCTGACGCCGGATCATGGACTGTTGGCGGGCTATGTGCGTGGAGGCCGATCCCGCGCCTTGCGCCCGGTTCTGCTGCCCGGAAATAGCGTAAAGGCGGAGTTCCGTGCCCGCACTGAAGAGCAGCTTGCCGGGCTGACCGTCGAAATGGAACATAGCCGCGCACCTTTGCTATCTGAGCCCTTGCCTGCCGCAGCGATCGACTGGGTCTGCGCGCTGACGGCGGCGGCTCTACCGGAAGGGACGCCATATCCGACACTCTATCAGGCTTTAGATGGCGTGCTGGGCGCGATCGACGCGGCGCCCGCCGCGCGGGGATGGGCGGCGGCGCTGGTGCGCTACGAATTGTTGTTGTTGGCGGAACTCGGCTTTGGTCTCGATTTTGGTCGGTGCGCAGCGACAGGTGGTGCCGAAGATCTGGCCTTTGTCAGCCCGCGCAGCGCGGCGGCGGTCAGCAGGGCGGGCGCTGCTGGATATGAGAGCCGGTTGCTGCCGCTGCCGCCTTTTCTGCTGGAGGGAAGCAGCGGCGACTGGCCCGGCATATTGGACGGATTACGGCTGACCGGCTTTTTTCTGGAACGGTCGGTGCTGACCGATTGGCGGGCCGATACGCTGGCCGCGCGCGAAAGGCTGGTCGACAGGTTGAAAAGAGCGGTTGCGTGAGGCGCGGCGGCTTCATAAGGGGCGGCCACGACATTGAAGGAGTTTTCGCGCCATGTTGATCGCCCTGTTCCCCGGAGATGGTATCGGCCCAGAGATCATTGCGCAGGCACGGCGCGTGCTCGACGCCTTGGCGATTGACGGTCTGACCTATGAGGAAGGGCTGGTTGGCGGCGCTGCCTACAAGGCGGTGGGACATCCTCTGCCGCCCGAAACGCTGGATATCGCACGCCGCGCGGACGCCATCCTGTTTGGCGCTGTCGGCGATCCCGATTGCGACTCGCTGGAGCGGCATTTACGGCCTGAGCAGGCGATCCTTGGCCTGCGCAAGGCACTGGGGCTGTTCTCCAACCTGCGTCCCGCGAAGGTCTTTCCGGAGCTGGCGGACGCGTCTGCCCTGAAGAAGGAGGTGGCGAGCGCCATCGACCTGCTGATCGTGCGCGAGACCAATGGCGACGTCTATTTTGGTGAAAAGGGCATGCGCAAGACGGCCCAAGGGCTGCGCGAAGGCTATGACGTCATGTCCTATAATGAAGAGGAGGTGCGCAAGATTGCGCATCAGGGCTTCCAGGCTGCGCGTGCCCGCCGGGGCAAGCTCTGCTCGGTGGACAAGGCCAATGTTCTGGAAACCAGCCAGCTGTGGCGCGACGTGATGATCGAGGTTTCGGCCGAATATCCCGACGTTGCCCTGTCCCACATGTATGTGGACAATGCCGCGATGCAGCTGGTGCGCGATCCGGGCCAGTTCGACGTGATCGTTACTGGCAACATGTTCGGCGATATCCTGTCGGATCAGGCGAGCATGTGCGTCGGATCGATCGGCATGCTGGCTTCGGCCACACTCAACGACAGCAAGCAGGGTCTGTATGAGCCGATCCATGGCTCCGCTCCCGACATCGCCGGGCAGGGCAAGGCCAATCCGCTGGCAACGGTCCTGTCGGCGGGGATGATGCTGCGCTACTCGCTGGGCATGCCGGAACAGGCCGACCGGATCGAGGCTGCCGTTGCCAAGGCGCTTGCCAATGGCGCGCGCAGCCCTGACCTTGGCGGAAACATGACTACGGTCGAGATGGGCGACGCGGTACTGGCGGCTTTGAAGTAAGGAAGAAGCAATGAAGCGCAGGAGCGGGCAGGACCCGGCGATCACCAAGAATTGGCGGCCTGCTACGCTTGCGGTGCGGGGCGGCAGCGCGCGCAGCGAGTGGGGCGAAACGTCCGAAGCGCTGTTTCTGACCAGCGGCTATTGCTACGATCGCGCCGAAGACGCAGCGGCGCGCTTCGCCGGCGAGCAGCAGGGCATGACCTACAGCCGCCTGCAAAACCCGACGGTCGAGATGCTGGAAAAGCGCATCGCGCTGCTGGAAGGCGCCGAAGCATGCCGTGCGACCGCCACCGGCATGGCGGCGATGACGGCGGCACTGCTGTGTCAGTTGTCGGCGGGCGACCATGTGGTGGCTGGGAAGGCGCTGTTCGGGTCATGCCGCTGGCTGACGGACACGCTGCTGCCCAAGTTCGGGATCGAGACGACCACCGTCGATGCAACCGACAATGCTGCCTGGGAAGCGGCTGTGCGGCCCAACACGAAGGTTTTCTTCTTCGAAACGCCCGCCAACCCCACAATGGATGTCGTGGACCTGGAGGCGGTGTGCGGCATCGCGAAGAAGCATGGCGTCACGAGCGTCGTCGACAATGCCTTTGCGACGCCAACACTTCAGCGGCCGATGGAATTCGGGGCGGACGTGGTCGCCTATAGCGCGACCAAGATGATGGACGGGCAGGGCCGTGTTCTGGCCGGTGCTATCTGTGGCACCGAGGATTTCATCATCAACACGTTGCTGCCGTTCCACCGCAATACCGGGCCGACGCTGAGCGCCTTCAATGCCTGGGTGGTGCTGAAGGGGTTGGAGACGCTGGACCTGCGCATCCGCCGCCAGAGCGAGAATGCCCTTAAGGTAGCGAAGTTTCTGGAGGGCCGGGTGGCAAAGGTCCTTTATCCGGGGCTGGAAAGCCATCCGCAATATGCTTTGGCTGCAAAGCAGATGGAGATGGCAGGACCTATCTTCTCCCTCTATGTCGGTGGCGGACGGAAAGAGGCCCATGGCCTGCTTAACGGGCTGGAGCTGGTCGATATCAGCAATAATATCGGGGACTCCCGGTCCCTGATGACCCATCCCGCTTCGACGACGCATTTCGGTATGGCCGAAGAGGCGCGGCTGGAGGTCGGCATCACCGAGGATATGCTGCGGCTGAATGTCGGCCTTGAAGATGCGGATGATGTGATCGAGGATCTTGATCGCGCTCTGAAGTCGATAGGCCGTTGACGAAAGCAGGGGGAAAGGCGCATTTCTTTTACCGTGAACGCGCTCTTTCCCTTTCATGCGACCACACGTGATATCAACGTGCATGTTGCCGTTACGTTCCTGCCGGAACAGTCAGAGCCTGACCGGGGGCGCTGGTTTTGGGCCTATCATATTCGTATCGAGAATAGCGGCGATCAGCCCGTGCAGTTGCTGACGCGCCATTGGGTGATCATCGATGGACGTGGCGCGCAGCATCGGGTGGACGGTGATGGCGTCGTGGGCGAGCAGCCGGTGGTACAGCCGGGGAAAAGCTATGACTATGTTTCGGGTTGCCCCCTCAACACGCCGACAGGATCGATGCGCGGGCATTATCATATGATTGGCGCCAGCGGGGAGACGTTCGACATCGCTATCCCTCATTTCGCGCTCGTAGCCCCGGCGGTTGCCGAATGAAGCGTACGCATTTGCCGTTGAACGGCCTGCGCGTGCTGGATGCGGCCGCGCGGCACCTTTCCTTTACCCGGGCAGCCGATGAACTGGCGGTGACACCGGCAGCCGTTGGCCAGCAGATCCGGGCGCTGGAGGATTTGCTGGGCGTTGTCCTGTTCCGCCGGACGCCCAAGGGTCTGGAACTGACCCCGGAAACCGAAGCGGGCCTTGAAGCCTTGCGCGCGGGCTTTCTGGAGTTTGAGGAAGCAGTGCGAGCCATGCAGGCGGGGCAGTCCAGTTCTTCGCTGACCATCGCCGCGCCGCGAGACGTCACGGCCAAATGGCTTCAACCGCGCCTCGCCAGCTATGCGGCGAGCCAGCCCGATCTCAAATTCGCTCTGGTGGCAGCGGACGAGACGCTGGATTTTACAGAGGCCAATCTGGACCTTGCCTTGCGGCTGGCTGACGGGCCGGGTGAACATGAAGGGGTGAAGCTGGGCGAGGCGAGCTTCGTTACTGTCGAAGCGGCTGGGGGAGGTCCGGAGCATCGCGTCGATTGGCCCGGCTGTCCCGCAGCGAGTGAACCGGCAGCGATCCGGGTTGCCGACGCTGGGCTCGCCATCGAAGCCGCGATCAACGGCTTTGGACGAGCCACCGTGCCGCTGCTGCTCGCACAGGCTGATATCGAGGCGGGGCGGGTGCGGCAAGTGGGGGAGCCGGAGGCGTCTGCGCTGGCCTATTGGTTGATCGCGCCGCTGCCCCAATGGCGGCAGAAGAAGGTGAAGGCGCTGATCGAGGCGCTTCTCTCCTGAACCGAGGCTTTCGCTTCCGGCCTTTTGCTGGGGCGAGGCCGTCGCGCGCATCGAGGAGTAAGCGGATGACCTTTCGCGGCTTCAACCATAGCGGACGAGCATGTGCACTGCTGCTGCTTTTCCTGGCGCCTCCCGCATGGGGGCAAGCACCCTATGTTGCCGATGTTACCGAGGCGCGAGAGAAGCAATGGCGATCATTGGTGGCAGAAGCGCAGACCGCTTACACAGGCGGGCGACTGTCTGAAGGCACAGAAGCTGCGCGCAAGGCGTTGGCGCTGGCTGACGAACTGTTCGGACCTGATGATCCACGCACGCTGATTTCCGCAAATGATCTGGCTCTATTGCTGGAAGGAATAGGCAATCATCGCGAGGCTGAACAATTGCTCCGCCGCGTCTTCGACAGCTATTTGCGGACGCGGGGCGAAGATGACCCCAATTGCCAGATGGCGCTGGAAAACCTGATCGATTTCTATCTGGCGCGCAAACGGACGGACGCGGCTGGGCCGTTGGTGGGCTATGCATTGGATCTTTTTCGCCGGACAACAGGCGCCACCAGCGAGCGCACGCAGCGCATGGAAAAAATAGCGGCGCAAATGTCCAAGCCCGATCCAGCTATTCCGGTGAACTGACGATCGCGTTTCCGCCTCCATTCGCCGACTATATCGATGATTATAGCCCTTAGGGTGAATTGCTAAACCATCCGGCGCTGCTATCCCCACTGCACCATCGGACGGCGGCGTTCATTTTCCCCTGATGTTTGGCCAGTGCATGCATTGGTGCGAGTTGGGGGGAGTGGGCGTCGGCACGGGACATAATTCCGTTGGGTCGCAAAAATGAGCGGGCGGCTGGCCGAAGGGCTGGCCGTCCGCTTATCGTTTCCGAGACGTTCGTGGTCACCAGGAGACCCGACAGTAGCTCCATAGCTTCGGCGATGCGTTCCGAGTCGTTGCCGGACAGCACTCCGATCATTAGCCTGCATTAAATGCAGGGTATAAGACCAACGATATACTGTATGTGAAATACCTATATCGCAAGTAATAGAGCATGGGTTATTTTTTGGCCGCTATCGTATTTAAATGGTTAACAAAAGTTGATTTTTGGTGACTCTATTTATCCCCGCCTAATATGATCGCTCATCGGGTCAGAACTATAAGACGATAGGATTAATCCGGGGCGGGGAGGGCCAATAAGGCCTTGCCAACGGAAGATCGCAGACAATGGGCAATAGCTGATCCGCTAATGCCATGAGTCGATGAAGATGGCATTTCTCAATGCATGCGCGTTGAGGAAGCGCTCTTCTGCGCACTTCTTTGATCCGTCCCATGACGACAGGTGGGATGGAAAGATGGATTTCGAGCGCGAATGGAATGCCGATGCCGCCGCTGACCGTCAGCAGGCGCATGACCCGGTCCTGGATGCACTCGCCGCTCGGGTGAAGGGGCACAACATCCAGCCAGGCACAATGCGGACGGTGGCCGCAGGCCCTGACGGCGTCGTCGTCCTTCCTGCCGGAACCGACATCAATCAAATAGAGGTCGATGGCCGCAACCTGATCGTCACGTTGCCTGACGGCACCCAGATGGTAATCCTGGACGGCGCGGTCGTAATGCCGCACATCGTTGTCGGCGACGTCGAAATCCCTTCGGTCAACCTTGCGGCGCTGTTGATCGGCGATGAACCGCAGCCCGCCGCCGGGCCAGCCCGCAGCTCTGGCGGCAATTTCCTGGCGGATGATGGTGCGATCGGTGATCCTTTCGCGCTGGGCGATCTGCTCCCACCGACCGAATTGGCCTTTACGCAGCCTGAAGAGCGGGAAATCCTCCCCATCGCGCCGGATGAGGATGACACGCCGGAAGTCTTGATCGTCACGCCAGATCAGCCGGCCGGTGCGACCGACGCCACGGCTGGCGTCAGCGAAGCGGGCTTGCCCGCGCGCGGTGGCGAGCCCGCCGGATCGGCCGCTGCTGGTGATGGTGAGCAGACCAGCGGCACCATCATCTTTTCAGCTGACGATGGTCCGTCTCTTGTTACGATCAACGGCGTGGCGGTGACCGCTGTCGACCAGTCCTTCGAAACACCGATCGGCACCCTGATCATTACCTCGATCGAGAATGGGCAGATCGGCTATCGCTACGTGTTGGCGGATAATGTCGTAGGCCCGCCGCCTGTCGAAATCTTCACCGTCGTGGTGACCGATAGCGACGGCGACCAGGCGACCGCCACGCTGACCATCTCCATCGCCGACGATGCACCGTCCGCAACGAACGACGCCGACAGCGTGACCGAGGACGGCCAGGTCGTGGCCGACGGCAATCTCTTCACCGGCAGCGGCGGGGCTGATGCCAACACGACCGACGGCGTCGCTGACGTGCAGGGCGCCGACGGCGCGAGCGTGACCACTACTGGGACCTTCCAGGGCACCTATGGCGTGCTGACGATCAGCGCGGGCGGCGGCTACAGCTATACGCTGGCGAATGACAACCCGGCGGTTCAGTTCCTGACGCCGGGTCAGACGCTGACCGAAAGCTTTGCCTATACAATCACGGACGCGGATGGCGACACATCCAGCGCGACGCTGACCATAACCATCAACGGCGCGGACGATGGCGTGACCATCACCGGCGTGAACGGCGAGCCGGGCGCTGAGGGCGCTGAGCTGGTCGTTTTGGAAAATGACCTGTCTGACGGCAGTTCGCCCGATGCGGCGGCTCTGACGCGGACTGGGTCCTTCGGCGTGTCTGGCGCGGACGGTCTGACCTCCGTGACCGTGGGTGGCGTGACAGTGCTGAACAACGGCGCATTCGTGCCGGGAGAAGTGGTGACGACGCCGCTCGGCACGCTGACGATCACCGGCTTCACTGCGACGGCGCAGCAGGGCGGGACACCGACGGCTGGCACCTTCACCTACAGCTTTGTCCTGACCGACAACAGCCTGAACCATGACGTGGCGGGCGCTGACAGCCTGTTCCAGAACTTCGCCATCGTGGCGACGGATCGGAACGGATCGACGGCGTCGGGTTCGATCGACGTTCAGGTCGTCGATGACCTGCCGACCGCGCGGTATGATGTCGCAGCGCAGGCTTCGGAAAATGCGACCGTTCAGATCAATGTCGTGACAGGCGCGGGCACGCTGAGCGGATCGGGGGGCGCCGACACGCTGGGGGCAGATGGGGTCGACCTGACCGTCGCTGGCGGAAAGCTGGTCCTGACTAGTGGGCCGAGCCTGGGCACGGCGGTCTATCAAGGCAACGGCGTGTTCCTCTACACCGCCAATGCGGGTGCAGAGGGGCAGGACAGCTTCACCTACACCATCACCGATGGGGACGGGGACAGCTCGACCGCGACGGTGACCATCCAGCTGGCGGGCGACTCCGTGCCGACCGTCACTGTCGGTGACCTCGTCGTTTCGGAAGCGGGGCTGCCGAACGGGTCGGCGGCTGCGGGGAACAGTGAAACCGCAACGGGATCGATGACGATCACGACCGGCGGCGATACGCTGGACACGGTCGAGGTGCAGGACAAGAACGGCGCCTGGATCGACGTGACTGGCGCGACGGTTGGTTCGCCGGTCGTCGTGCAGGGCGATGCGGGCACGCTGACGGTGACGTCGGACGGCCTGGGCCATTACAGCTACAGCTATACGCTGGCGGTCAACGATCCGACCCATCCGGACTTCAATCCCAATGATGGCGACGGCATCAGCGGCGCAGAGGATGCACAGCCGGGTGACAGCTTCTCCGTCCGCACGACTGACAGCGATGGCGACGTGTCGACCGTCACCAGCATCGACGTGACGGTCCAGGACGACGCGCCGACACTGGACGTGGCCGGTCCCACAAGCGTGGTCGAGGGTGCGAGCGTCAACGGCACCTGGTCGCAGGTGGTTGGCGCGGATCAGCCGGGCGTCACGCAGGTGGTGTTCAATGGCACACCCTATGCGCTGGGTCAGGCAATTGATACTGGCAAGGGCACCCTGACGGTCAACGCCAACGGCACCTGGACCTTTGCCGCTGCCAACAATCTGAACCAGAGCGTGGCGCAGTCGATCAGCTTCACCGTCAAGGTGACCGACGCCGACAATGACGTGGCGCAAGACGTGCAGACCATCACCATTGGTGATGGCGCGGACCCGACCGCTGGCTCGGCGCTGAACCTGCTGGTCGATGACCAGAATCTGTCGGATGGCAGCACGTCGGCAGGCCCGGACTTCCAATCGGGCAATGTCAGCTTCAAGGCGGGTTCCGATGCACTCACCAGCTTTGCCTTCTCCCAGGATCTGAGCGGGTTGGGCGGCGGCCTGACGTGGGAATGGGTCAGCGCCACGCTGATCGAGGGTTGGGACGGCCCGGTGAAGATTGTGCAGCTGACGCTGACGCCGCCCGCTTCTATCGGCGCGAACAGCGACGGCACGGCGCAGGTCACCGCGACCCTGCTCAACAATTATGACAGCCATCCGCTGTTCACGCAGGATGACACCGCGCAGCTCGGCCAGATTGGCGTCGTTGCATCCGACCAGGACGGCGACAGCGCGACGGCTACGGTCAATGTGGCGGTGTCGGACGATGTGCCGACGCTGGACGTAATCGGCCCGACGAGCGTCGTCGAAGGGGCGAGCGTCAACGGCACCTGGTCGCAGGTGGTTGGCGCGGATCAGCCCGGCAATGTGACGCAGGTGGTGTTCAACGGCACGCCCTACGCGCTCGGCACACCGATCGACACGGGCAAGGGCACCCTGACGGTCAACGCCAATGGCACCTGGAGCTTTGCTGCTGCGGGCAACCTAAACCAGAGCGTGGCGCAGTCGATCAGCTTCACCGTCAAGGTGACTGACGCCGACAATGACGTGGCGCAGGACGTGCAGACCATCACCATCGGTGATGGCGCGGACCCGACCGCTGGCCCGGCGCTGAACCTGCTGGTCGATGACCAGAATCTGTCGGATGGCAGCACGTCGGCAGGCCCGGACTTCCAATCGGGCAATGTCAGCTTCAGGGCGGGTTCCGATGCACTCACCAGCTTTGCCTTCTCGGAGGATCTGAGCGGGTTGGGCGGCGGCCTGACGTGGGAATGGGTCAGCGCCACGCTGATCGAGGGTTGGGACGGCCCGGTGAAGATTGTGCAGCTGACGCTGACGCCGCCCGCTTCTATCGGCGCGAACAGCGACGGCACGGCGCAGGTCACCGCGACCCTGCTCAACAATTATGACAGCCATCCGCTGTTCACGCAGGATGACACCGCGCAGCTCGGCCAGATCGGGGTCGTGGCATCCGACCAGGACGGCGACAGCGCGACGGCGACGGTCAATGTGGCGGTGTCGGACGACGTGCCGTCCGCCGCCAATGACGGCCTGCTGGAGACGGTCGACGACAATGCATCGGCCGTGAATGTCGGTACGGTGGCTGAACTGTTGGCGAACGACAGCTATGGAGCGGACGGGCAAGGCACGCCTGCCATCACCATCGCGACCGGCAGCCTTGGCGGCACCATCGCGATCGGGGCGGGCGGCACGCTGCTCTATACATCCAATCATAACATCACCTCGCCCTATGCGCCGGTGGACGAAAGTTTCACCTACACGATCAAGGATGGCGACGGGGACACGGCGACGGCGACCTTCACCGTTCGCCTGACCGATACCGGGCCATCCATCAGTTCGGCCGCAGCGTCGATCACTGTCGATGAAGACGGTCTGGCCAATGGTATCACCATTGCGCAGTCGGGTGACGTTGCGGGCGCTGACGTGCTCACGACGGGAACTCTCTCCGGCTTCAGCTATGGTAATGACGGTCCTGGCAGCATTACGCTCGCAGCAGTTGCCAATACTGGCCTGGTCAGCTTGGCAGGTAACGTCATCCGCACGGTGTGGGACCCGGTCAATCACATCCTCACCGGCGAGGATTCGGTCACCGGCGCCGATGTGTTCAAGCTGACGATCACCAATGTTGCGACAGGAGCCTATCAGTTCGAACTGCTGGCTCCCGTCAAGCATGCGGCGCCTGCACCGAACACCAGCTTCGAGAATGACGCCACACTGACGATTGGCGTGACGGTGACGGACGCTGAAAATGAGAGCGCCACCGGCTCCATCACGATCACGATCGATGATGACAGCCCAACCGTTTCGGCCACGCTGAATGCAGGGGCCATCGCGCAGCTCGACGAAACGGTAGCCCTCGCGGGTGGTGCGCCGACGCTGGCGGTCAGCAATATCGGTAATGATCTCGACGTCAGCGGCGGCCTGCTGCTCAGCACGGCAACCAGCGGCCAGTCGGTCGTGACGGTCGGCGGCGGCTATGGCGCTGATGGACAGGGCTCGCTGACCTACAGTCTGGTCGTCAGCAACGCAGCCTCCGGCCTGGCGGTTACCGACGGTTCCGCAATCACGCTCGTTTTGGAAAATGGCCTTATCGTCGGCCGGGTCGCGAGCGGCGCCTTCGCCAATCAGGCAGCCTTTGCGATTTCCATCGACGCGTCTGGTGTCGTCAAGGTTGAGCAATACCTGTCTCTGCAGCATCCCAACACCGCCAGCCTTGATGAGGCCGTGTCAATGTTGGCAGGTCATGTCGGCGTAAACGTGACGCGCGTGGATGCCGATGGCGACAGCGTCACGACAGCATCACCGGTCGATATTTCGGGCCTGATCAGCTTCCATGATGACGGCCCTGTTTCGGCACCCACCGTGGGTGAAGAGCGCGGCGCGGAGTTAATCACGGTCGACAACGTCACCGGCGACTTTGCGACGGGCCAATTCTCGATGAAGTTCGGCTCGGATGGCGCCTCGTCCACTGGCTTCAACATCACCGGCCCGGCGATCACGGGCGTCCATTACACGGAAACCGATGTCTTCGATCCTCAGACTGGACAGTTCCTCCGCACTGAATTGCTGGCCGAGGTGGGAACGACCCATACGGCGGGAACAACGGACGACCTTTTCAAGCTGACGGTCAACGCCGATGGCACCTACCGGTTCGACCTGATCAACGCGGAACAGGTGACGACGGAGGAAATCTCGTTCGCCGAGCTTAGCGCAGGTGGTCCCAGCTTCCGTGAACTGGAAGACGATGACGACACCGCAGCCGACGAAACCGGCCGGGTTGAATTCGAATCCAACGGCAACGGCGTCAACGTCAGCGAGCCGGGCTTCGGCGTCAGCAATCAGTGGACTGATCCCGGCGAGTGGTTCAGCATGGAATTCCACAATCCGGGGGCGGTCGGAAACGACAATCCGTGGGTGAATGCGGACCTGCTCGACTCACTGTCGCTGACCGTTCAGCAGGTTCAGCAGGGTCCGGTCGATTTCACCTGGACCGCCAACCGCTACAATGCCGACGGTTCGCTGGCGGCCACGGAGAGCGGCAATTTCCAGGTGACGGCAGCGGGCGTGGTGACGATCGACCCTTCGATCGAGTTCAGCGAGCTGCGGATCGACAATGTCGATGCTAACGGCGGGGTCCGTTTCGCAACCGCTGTATCCGTCACTCGGCTGGTTCTTCCGACCGACCAGAATCTCAACTTCCAGGTCAACGGCACGGACGGCGACGGCGATCCGATGACGCCGATCGCAATCGGGGTCCTAGTGGACGCCACCAGTGTTCCACCGGTCGCCCTCGACCTCGACGGTGACGGCCTTGAGTTCCTCTCGCGCTCTGCAGACGTCACTCACGACTATGGCAGCGGTCTGGTCAGCACGGCCTGGGTCTCTTCCGACGATGGCCTGCTCGCTCATGCGGTTGGCGGTTCCTACGACATCGTCTTTGCCGACGATGCGCCGGGGGCCACGAGCGATCTGGAGGGTCTGCGCCTTGCCTATGACAGCAATGGCGACCGTGTGTTTGACGCTGACGACGCGGCCTTTGCGGAATTCGGCGTCTGGCAGGATCTGAACAGCAACGGCGTGGTCGATGGCGGCGAGTTCAAGTCGCTGGCCGACATGGGCATCGCTTCGATCAACCTGACGCCGCATGGCCCGGGCTATGAGGCGGCCGACGGTGACGTGACGGTGCTGGGCGAAACGACCTTTACCCGCACGGATGGCACCAAGGGCACCGTGGGCGACGTGATGTTCGCGACGGGTTCCAAAGACGGCGACGCCAGCAAGACCGTGGAAAGCACCACCAGCAGCTTCAATCAGGCGCTCATCGCGGCAAGCCTGGTCGCGGTGGCTGGTGCTGCCGAGACGGCGGAGCAGGAGCCTGCTCCGGTCGTTGCCGGAAATGATACGACCACGGATGCCGCTCCGGAGGCTACGACAAGCAGCGTCTCGGAGCCCGTTGCGAACGACGATGACATAAGCATGTCGGCGTCGAGCGAAACCCAGGACGGCCAAGTCGATGACCAGCCGGTTGAGCAGACGAGCCACAGTGGCAGCGACGATACCGCTCCGGCCGATTCGACGCTTTTGGGCGGCGATGATGCATCGGTTCATGCCGCCAATGATGATGGCCAGGCGCAGCCCGCGCTGGACGATCATCAGGGTTTGCTCGCTCAAACCGTCGAGCTGCCGACCTTCGACGCCAATGCTGCGGCGCTTGCCGCGGTGCATGAGGCGGCTTCGAATGCCCAGGCTGCGCAGGTGGTGGCCGAAGCGCTAGGCGATGCAGGAGCGCCGGACATCGATGCACTGCTGGCCGCATTGCCGGGGGGCGAGCATGCGCCTGTGCTGCTCAATCCCTTCGCTGGTGAGGTTGCCGATGCAGGCCATCTGATGGCGATGGCGGCCAGTGTCTTCGATGCGGCGATGGTCGCGCATGAAGCGATGGCGGTCGCTCACGGGTGATCGTCATGGTTCGGATTTCTCGCGGGAATATTTGGGGGAGAATGATTATGCGGAACAGGTTGAGAAGCATCGCTTCCTTCGGCCTTGCGGCGGGGATGATGTCGACGGGGGCCTTCGCGGCACCTGCCTCGCCCCTGCTGCAGATGGGCAATTCGGAGCTCAAGGGCGCGCTCAATAGCCGTTATGACACGGCGGTTGCGGCGGCGTCCGACGCAATCCTACGGGCAGCGCAGGACAGCCGCTGGACCTGGGCCGTGGAGGCCAAGAACCAGTGCGGCATTGCGCTGGGCTTCATGAAATCCGGCACTAAGGATGCGGACAGCATCAATAAGTGCGACGACTTTGTGGCACGCCTTTCGGCGCCGCCACCGCCGCCGGTGCCGGCCGCAGTATCAGCCCCACCCGCGCTGGACTGCACGGCACCGGCGGTGTCCATCTTCTTCGACTGGAACATGGACACGCCGCTGCCCGAGGGCGCCGCGACGATCAACCAGATCACGCAATCGGCCGCCCAGTGCGGTTGGACGCGGTTTGGCGTCACCGGCTACACCGATACGTCGGGCGGGACGCGCTATAATGACGGCTTGTCGCTGCGTCGGGCGCAGAATGTCGCCGGGCTGATGAGCCAGGGCGGCATCGCGATGGACGCAATGACCGTCAGCGGGCTGGGCGAGACCCAGCTGAAAATCGAAACTGCCGACAATGTGCGCGAACCGATGAACCGTCGGGTCGAAGTCACTGCCAGCACGAATTGAGGGGAGCGCAATCATGACAATCCTGCGCAAGACATGCGGCAGCCTGATGGCGCTGTGCGCCGCGACAATGGTAACGAGCGGTTGGGCACAGACCACGGACCTGAAGAGCGCCATCGCGGCCGCGATCGACAGCCATCCGGAAATCAACCAGGCGATCCAGAACAAGGAAGCGATCGAGTTCGAACGCGAACAGGCCAAGGGGTTGTATCTGCCCCGGGTCAGCGTGGAAGGATCGGCTGGCATTCGCCGGTTGGAGAATAACACGCGGCGGACGCTCGGCATCGGCGACCAGACGCTTTATCCACTGGAAGCGAGCGTTCTGGCGGAACAGACGCTGTTCGATTCGGGCTATCGCAGCGCGGAAAAGCGGCGCCAGGCTGCCCGGATCGATGGCGCGGCGCTGCGCGTCGGCGAACGGTCGCAGTTCGTCGCGCTGAACGTCACGCGGCAATATCTGGACTATATGCTCCAGCAGCGTGTTGTCGCTGCGGCGGAGGATAATATCGCTTTCCATCGTAAGCTGCTCGGCGACCTGGGCGAGGGTGTGTCGAAGGGGTCGATCAGCATTGCTGACCAGCAGCAGGCCGAAGAGCGGCTGCAGTCCGCGCTGGTCCGCAAGAGCGAGGCAGAGCAAGACCTGACCAATGCGGCTATCAGTTTCCGCACGTTGACCGGTCTTTCGATCGATCAGGTATCGATGCCCGATGCGGTGACGAGCGCCGTGCCGCCGACGCTGGATGAAGCGATCGCAGGCGCGCGCACTAACAACCCGCTGATCCGGGAGGCGGAGGCAGACATCCAGGCGGCGCATGCAGTCGTGGATGAAGCAGAGTCAGATCTCGGGCCGAAGGTTGTGCTGGAAGGGCGCGGCCGCGTCGGTGAGGATGTGGATGGCTTCCGTGGCAGCACCAACGATGTGCAGGGGCGAGTCGTCCTGCGCTGGCAGCTGTTCGATGGCGGGATCAACCGGGCGAAGGTCCAGGAAATGACGCGCCGGGCGAGCGAGGCGCGTTTCCGCCTCAGCCAACGTCAGCGTGAGGCGGAAGAGGATGTCCGCACCGCCTGGAACCGTTGGGACACAGAAAAGAAGCGGCTGACCGACCTGTCGCGGCAGGCGACGGTTTCGGACTCGCTGCTGGTATCCTATCGCGAGCAGTTCAACGTGGGACGCCGTTCGCTGCTCGACGTGCTCGACAGCCAGAACACCCGCTTCAATACGCAGGTGCGGACGGAAACGGCCCGCTTCTCCGAAATCTTCGCGCAATATCAGATTCTGGCGGCGACCAATCAGCTGCTCGACACTCTGGGGATAGCCCAGCCTTCGGGCGCCAATCCCTATGCGCGCAAGAAATATGATGTTCCGGACCTGCCGCCCGCCGAATTGCAGCGGCGGCGCTATCCGGGCTGAAGTTTCCATCTTTGGGGTCACCCCGGCTTCGGCTGGGGTGGCGCGGGGTAAACAATGTTGGAACGAAGCACATTAAGTCTGGCCGAATGGCTGGACCATCAGGGCTCGCCCGGTGACGAACTGATTGAATGCATCGGCCATGTGGCGCGGCATTTCGATCGATCGCCGGGTATCGTGGCTTTGCGCGCAGGCCTTGCCGTCGATGAATCAGGGCGCCTGCCTTTTCATCAGGCGGAGTCCGCGCTGGATCAGATTGGCCTGCTGAGCGACCATGTTCGCGGACGGCTGGACAAATGGCGGCCCGCCAACCTGCCAGCCATCCTCCCGCTGAGGGGTGAGCGCTTTCTCCTCCTGCTGGACATCAAGCAGGGCGACGCGCTGGTTCAACTGCCCCATGCGAGCGAACCGGTATGGGCGCGGCTATCCGATCTGGAGCCTTATTTCACGGGTGAAGCGCTGGCCGTCATGGCCGATCATGGCCGCGAACGGGCCGAGGATAGGCCGTGGGACGAACGGGCGCGGCAGCATTGGTTCTGGCGCGAAGTCTGGCGGGCGCGTGGGTCCTTTGGTTATGTCATGCTGGCGGCGGGGATCATCAACCTTCTCGCTTTCGCGCTGCCGCTGTTCACGATGAACGTCTATGACCGGATCATTCCGAACAAGGCCGCTTCCAGCCTTTGGGTGCTAGGTGCGGGTGTCATGCTGGCCTTTGGGCTGGATTTTGCTTTGCGGCTCGCCCGGGCGCGGCTGGTCGATGAGGCTGGCCGGGAAATCGACGAGCGGCTCTCGCAGCGGCTGTTCGAAAAGGTGATGAACGTGCCGCTCGCCAGCCGTGCGGGCAGCACTGGTGCGCTGGCACGGCGCGTGTCGGAATTTGAGAGCGTCCGCGAATTTTTCACATCGACCACCGTGGTGCTGGTTGTCGATATCAGCTTCCTCTTCCTGTTTGTCGCCATCATCGCGCTGTTGGGCGGTTGGCTCGCGGTCGTGCCTGTCGTCATGATCGGCATCATGGCCATAGCGGGCTTTTTCCTTCAGCGCTCCATGGCCAGCCTGTCGCGTGATGCGCAAGCGGACTCGAGCCTGCAAAGCGCCGCGCTGGTGGAGGCGATCGGGGGTATGGAGACGCTGAAGGCATGCCGCGCCGAAGGTCGGATGCTGGACCGGTGGCGCCGTTACGCTCGGATGAGTGCATCGACCCAGGAGAAGCTCCGGCGGCTGAGTTCGACCAGCGTGACACTGGCGTCACTCTGCCAGCAGGTGACGAGCATAGCGCTGGTGATCGGCGGCTTCTACATGTTCGCGGCGGGCGAGATCACCATGGGTGCGATCATCGCTATCGTGATGCTGGCTGGCCGGTCATTGGCGCCGGTTGGACAGCTGGCCTTCGTCATCGTGCGAGCGCGGCAGGCGATGACGACGCTGAGCAGCCTCCAGACGCTGATCGACCAGCCGGACGAACGGCTGGACGGAGCGCGCGGCATCATCCCCAAGGTGCGCAAGGGCGCGATCGTCGCCAAGGCGCTGGAGTTCAGCTATCCGGGCGCGTCGCAGCCAAGCCTGAAGGGCATCGACCTGCGCATCGAACCGGGCGAACGGATCGGCATCATCGGGCGCGTGGCGTCGGGCAAATCGACGCTGGGGCGGGTGCTGTGCGGCCTTTATCCTCCGGGCGGCGGCATATTGACCATCGATGATGTGGACAGCCGCCAATATCATCCGCACGAACTGCGTGCTGCCTTCCGCTATGTCGGGCAGGATGCGGAGTTGTTCAGCGGGTCGGTGCGGGAAAACCTGCTGCTGGGCGCGCGGGACGCAGATGATGAGAAGCTGCTGGACGCGCTGGAGCGGTCGGGGGCCTCGCGCTTCTTCGGGCGGGATGCCGCCGGGTTCGACCTGCACATCGGTGAGCGCGGCAGTCGCCTGTCGGGCGGGCAGCGGAGCTTCCTGGTGCTGGCGCGGGCGTTGGTGGAGCCGACCAGGCTGCTCTTCCTCGATGAGCCGACCGGGGCGATGGATAATCAGACGGAAAATCTGTTTGTCGACCATCTGGCAAAGGCGCTGGAGCCCGAACAGACGCTGATCGTATCGACGCACCGCCACGCGCTGCTGCGGATCGTGGACCGGCTGATCGTGATAGACCAGGGTGTGGTTCTGGCGGACGGGCCGCGCGACGAGGTTATTGGGCAGCTTCAAAAAGGAGCGGTCCAATGATCGGGCGGACATGGAGGTTGCCAGCGACTGAGGTTTGCATGCTCGGCCTCGGCGGGGCGCTTGTTGTAGCCTTGGCGGCGGGAACGGTTGGCTGGCGCGGGAACGACGTACCCAAGGCTGCCGTCGAAACGAAGATCATGGACGGTGCGCCCGCCATCCCCCGCCAATATCGCGCGCTGGTTGAAATCACAGAGAGCGAAGCCGCGCCCTTAACGATCGGGCAGGAGGCGGAGGCGCAGAATGGCAGGCTCAGGTTTGCGGCCGGAGCCATCGCCGCAGCATCGCCTTTCCACGCACTTCAATCCGCAGGCGAGGACAGGAGCCGCGCGCTGCAATGCCTGACGCAGGCGATCTATTATGAAGCAGCGGCTGAACCGGAAAGCGGACAGCGCGCGGTAGCACAGGTCGTTCTCAACCGTGTGCGTCATCCCGCCTTCGCCAAGACGGTGTGCGGCGTGGTGTATCAGCGTTTCAACGCGTCAGTGTGCCAGTTCAGTTTCGTATGTGATGGGTCACTTGCGCGGCGGCCTATGGCCGTCCTGTGGAATAGGGCACAGCGGATCGCGGCGGCGGCGCTGGCGGGACAGGTTGAACCGAGCGTTGGCACGGCGACCCATTATCATGCCGATTATGTGTTCCCTGGATGGGCGCCGCATCTGGCGAAGCTGGTGAAGATTGGCGCACACATCTTCTATCGCTGGCCGGGCGCATGGGGGCTGCCGCGTGCTTTTACGGGGCGCTATGCCGGGGGTGAATATATCCCTGCCTTCGATCCATCGCAGATGGTGGCGATGAAGGAGCCGGAGATCGATTATCCTCCGGTTGCGGCGCTGCCCGAACGCCGGGCGGCCAATGATGTGGGCGGGCGGATGGACCCGACCAAGGGATGGAAGCTGTCCATTCCCGATCCTTCGCAAGGCGGCGGCGCTCTCACCAGCATGCTGGCCGCGCAGGAAAAGGCGAAGGCGGTGGCGCTCGCTGCCGATGAACATGCAATGCAAGAGGCAAAACCATGATGGGGCGCTGGATCAACTGGCTGCGGGGGCAGCCGGGCAACAAGCAGGTCATCCTGTATAGCGGCGGGGGTATGCTCGCGTTCCTATTGTGGGCCAGCCTTGCTCCGGTGGATGAGGTGACGCACGGGCAGGGGCGGGTGATCCCGTCCAGCAAAGCGCAGGTCATCCAGTCCGCCGAGCCGACCACGATCGAGGAGATATTGGTCCGGTCGGGGCAGAAGGTCAGCAAGGGCCAGTTGCTGGTGCGTCTGGACGACGCGATGCTGGCGTCCGAACTGGGACAGTTGCAGGCCGAGACGCGATCGCTGACGGCGCGGGCGGGACGGCTGGAGAAGGAAGGCACCGGGACAGGGGCCAATTGCGCTACGGGCGGCCCCGAATGTCAGCAGGAGCAGGCGCTGGCCGCAGTCCGCCAATCGGCGCTCCGCAGCAAGCAGGATGGGCTTTCCGCTCAGGTGGAACAGCGGCGGCGCGAACTGGGCGAGGCGCAGGCCACGATCGACAGCCTGGGTGGCAGCGTCCAGCTGGCGCGGCAGCGGGTGGCGATGCTGGAGCCGCTAGCGGCGAAGTCCATCATCCCGCAGACCGAACTGCTCGACGCCCGGCGTGATCTGGTGGACGCGCAGGGACGGCTCAACGCGGCGCAGCAGCAGGCGTCGCGTGCATCGGCCGCGATCCGCGAGGCGCAGGCGCAATTGTCCGAGGCGAATTTTCAGTTCAAGCAGGATGCGCTGAACGAACGCAGCCAGCTGGAGGCCAAGATCGCGGTCAATAGCGAGTCCCTGCGTGGTGCGAAGGGCCGAGCGCAACGCGCGGAAATTCGTTCGCCCGTCGATGGCGTGGTCAACGATGTGCAGGTGACGACCATCGGCGGCTTCGTGACGGCGGGGCAGAAGATCATGCAGATCGTCCCCATCGGTGACAAGCTGCTGGTGGAGGCGCGGGTGAAGCCGAACGACATTGCCTTCATCAAGACCGGCGACCGCGCGGTGGTGAAGGTGACTGCCTATGACTTTTCGATCTATGGGGGCCTTAGCGGGACCGTGCAGCAGGTTTCGGCTGACAGCGTTTATGACGAAGCGACGCGGGAGGCCTATTTCACGGTGGTTGTGGAAACCGACCGCGCATGGCTAGGCACGGGCGCGCACAAGCTGCCGATTACGCCGGGCATGGTGTGCGATGTGGAGATATTGACGGGCCGCAAGTCGGTGTTGGCCTATCTGCTCAAGCCCATCATGAAGGCGCGGTCGGAGGCTCTGCGGGAAAGGTAAGACGGTGGGCGCGCTCAGCGAGCGGCGAACTGGACCGGCTGTGGCTTCGTTACGCGATAGCCGTGGGTCCAGCGTCCGTAAGCGTTGAAGCTCATGATCGGCCGATAGTCGCTGACCTCTGAAGAAGGCAGCACCCGATCCGTCATATTATCGAGGATCATCAGGTCGCTGCCAACGCGCACTGCCAGCACCGCGTGATCGGCCTGCCTCACCAGATCGCGCGCAATGACGAGGAACATGGCGTGGCGGTCGAAGCCCGCCGCTTCCAGAAGCTGCATCTTGGCGATGGCGTAATCTTCGCAATCGCCAGCCCCGCGTTGGAGCGACTGGCTGGCTGAAGCCCAGCTGTCGCGGCCCTGCCGATCGTCAACGAAGCGCAGGCGGCTGTTGACCCAGCTATTCACCATCTCCACCTGTCGTAGTCCGGCGGCGGCGCGCGCCGACCGCAGGAGGCTGGCCGACAGGATTGTAGCCGGAGCGGAGCGGGCGGCGGCCCATTTGTCGTCGAGCGGCGTCCGGCTGACTGCCATTGCGACCGATCCGAAGATGTCTGGCTGTCCGGCGCGCGGCGCTGGAGCAGATGGCAGCGGGGTGGGCTTTGGTATGGCGAAGGTGGCCGCAGGCGCTGTGATGAGGTCGCGCATGAAGGTGGGCACGAGGTCGGGCTGCTTATAGCTGAGTGCAGGCTGGCTGAGCGTCAGACGGATGCCTTGCAGTTCCCATCCGGGCATCAGCGACAGTGTCCGGCCAATGCGGCTGTCGTTGACGATAGCCTGCGGTTCGGCGACTGGCGGCGCCCAGTTGAAGGATGACGTGCTGCCCTGTTGCGCGCTGATGGCGGCGAGGCGGCTCATGCCGCCTGCGAGCAAGGTGGACGCCAGGCGATCGGCCTGACCGTAGTCTGTGCCCTTCAACGTGGCGCTGGTGATTCCGGACGGCGCGAGGGGTTGCGCGAGTGCGGTGCCGCTCTGAACCGACAGCAGCAGAGCCGGTGCGGCAAGCGGTGCGATGCGAAGGATCTGGGCGAAGCCTGACATGCTTGCCCGTATCGCGCGGAAGATTGAACATCCCGTCGCCCGCAGTGGTTAATGCTGCGGTAGCCACGAAATCCGGAGGGGGAGCACTGTCGCGCGGCGATGCTCGCCCGCCAGAGGGTCAGGCGTCGATTGCTTCTTCGTCCACCGTCGCCGCGTTTTCCTGAATGAAGGCGAAGCGGTGAGCCGGGTTGGTTCCCATCAGGCGCTCGACCAGTTCGCGCACTTGTTGGCGATCCTCGATGTCATCGGGCAGGGTGATGCGGATGAGGCTGCGGGTCTTGGGGTCCATGGTCGTTTCGCGCAGCTGGCCGGGGTTCATTTCGCCCAGCCCCTTGAAGCGGCTGACTTCGACCTTCTTTCCTTTGAACTCGGTGCGCAGCAATTCTTCGCGATGGGCGTCGTCGCGGGCGTAGAGGCTCTTGCCCCCTGCAACGAGGCGGTAAAGCGGCGGCTGGGCGAGATAGAGATGCCCGCGCCGCACCAGTTCCGGCATTTCCTGGAAGAAGAAGGTCATGAGCAGCGTCGCGATATGCGCGCCGTCGACGTCCGCGTCGGTCATGATGACGATACGCTCGTAACGCAGATTATCCGGATTGCAGTCCTTTCGGGTGCCGCAACCGAACGCCAGGATCATGTCGGCGATTTCCTGGTTCGCCAGAATCTTCGCGTTGTTCGCCGATGCGACGTTCAGGATCTTGCCGCGAAGGGGCAGGATCGCCTGCGTCTTGCGGTCGCGCGCCTGTTTGGCCGAACCGCCTGCCGAATCGCCTTCGACCAGGAAGATTTCCGTGCCTTCGGGATCGTCGGTCGAGCAATCGGTGAGCTTGCCGGGTAGTCGCAGCTTGCGGGCCGAGGTCGCGGTCTTGCGCTTGACCTCCTTTTCCGCCTTGCGCTTCAGGCGCTCGTCCATGCGGTCGATGACATAGGCGAGCAGCGCCTTGCCGCGCTCCATATGGTCGGACAGATAATGGTCGAAATGATCGCGCACCGCGTTCTCGACGAGGCGAGCGGCTTCCGGGCTGGTCAGGCGATCCTTGGTCTGGCTCTGGAATTGGGGATCACGGATGAAGACGGACAACATGATTTCCGAAGAGGTCACGATGTCGTCTGCGGTGATGTCCTTCGCCTTTTTGTTGCCGACCAGTTCGGCGAAGGCGCGGATACCCTTGACCAAAGCGGCGCGCACCCCTGTTTCGTGTGTGCCGCCGTCGGGTGTCGGGATGGTGTTGCAATACCAGCTGTAGCTGCCGTCCGACCAAAGCGGCCAGGCGATCGCCCATTCCACGCGGCCCGCAGTGTCAGGAAAATCCTGGCTGCCAGAGAAGAAGGCGCTGGTGGCGCATTCGCGTGTGCCAACCTGTTCCTTTAGATGATCGGCAAGGCCACCGGGGAACTGGAACACGGCTTCGGCGGGCGTATCGTCGCTTATGAGTTCGGGGGCGCATTTCCAGCGGATCTCGACGCCTGCGAATAGATAGGCCTTGGAACGGGCGAGCCGGTAAAGGCGGGCCGGCTTGAACTTTTGCTCGCCGAAAATTTCATGGTCGGGGATGAAGCTGACCGATGTGCCTCGCCGGTTAGGTGCCGCGCCGATCTTCTGGAGGCCGCTGGTGGGCAATCCTTGCGCGAAGCTTTGACGGAACAATTCCTTGTTGAGGGCAACTTCCACGACGGTCACGATCGAAAGCGCGTTCACGACGCTGATGCCTACGCCATGCAGGCCGCCGGAGGTCGCATAAGCCTTGTCGGTGAACTTGCCGCCGGAGTGAAGCGTAGTGAGAATCACCTCCAGCGCCGATTTGCCGGGAAATTTGGGGTGCATGCCGACGGGAATGCCCCGGCCATTGTCGGTGATGGTCAGCTTGTTGCCGGGTTCCAGCGTGACTTCGATGCGGGTGGCGTGCCCCGCAACCGCTTCGTCCATGCTGTTGTCGAGCACTTCGCTGGCGAGATGATGCAGCGCGCGTTCGTCGGTCCCGCCGATATACATGCCCGGACGGCGGCGAACGGGCTCCAGTCCTTCGAGCACTTCTATGGAGGATGCATCGTAACCGGAGGAGGAAAGCGGCTGGCTCGCGAACAGATCGGACATGCGCACAAGCTATAAGCGGGTCGGCGGCGGGTGCAAGCAGGAGCTATGAAGAAGGGGCCGGTCTCATCGACCGGCCCCTTCAAATTTCAGAGCTAACGAAGGGTCAGCGAACGCGCGGACCGCCGAAAGGCAGGGGCGGAGGCGGACGGCGCGTGCCACGCGGCAGCTGAGCCTGATACGCACGGCCGCAATGTTCCACGCAATAAGGGAACCCGGGGTTCACGGCCTCACCACAGAAGTGGAAGTCCGGTTCGCCCGGATGGCCCATCGGCCACTTGCAGATACGCTCGGTCAGGTCGAGCAGCGACGTCTTGCCTGCGATTTCCGGGCTAGGCTTGGCAGGGACCAAGCGGCGGGGAGGGGCAGGCGGAATCGGCGCCTGCTGGTCGCCGGGACCCTGGCGAAGGAAACCGCCCGGACCAACCGATATGATGCGAGGCTGCGGCGCGGGCACAGGTGCGTCCGCGGCAGGAGCTGCGGCAGATTGTGCGGGCGCAGACGCAACAGATGGGGCTGGGCGTGCGGGAACAGGCGCGCTATGCTGCACGGGCGCGGCGGGTTTGGGCGCTTCGGCTTCGGGCGCGGGCTTGCGGACGGGAGCAGCCTTTTTGGGCGCCTCGTTCGGCTTTACGGGCGAAGGGCGCGATTGCAGGCCAAGGCGATGCGCCTTGCCGATCACGGCGTTGCGGCTGACACCGCCCAGTTCGTCCGCAATCTGGCTGGCGGTCAGGCCTTTTTCCCACATTCCCTTGAGCTGGTCGATACGCTCGTCGGTCCAGGACAATGAATGACTCCTCAAATTCTCTGGCTAGCGCCCTATATGGGACGCGCCTGCACAGGTTAAAGCCCGTGCACAACGCCCTTGCGGCACAACAGACCAGCCGATAGTCGATCGAAGCATGAACGAACAGCCCCAATTTTCCGTATCCGCCTCTTCGCCTCCTCCTTTTCACGAGCCGGGTGAGCTTGTCATCCGCAACGTCAACTGGGCGGGCACCCGAGCGCTCTACCAGAAAGAGGTGCGCCGCTTCATGAAGGTGCAGCTCCAGACCATCTGGGCGCCTGCCGTCACCACGCTGATGTTCCTCATTATTTTCTCGATCGCGTTGGGCGGCGCCAACCGGCTGGTGCTGGGCGTCCCCTTTGCGGATTTCATCGCGCCGGGGCTCATGATCATGGGCATGATGAACAATGCCTTTGCCAACAGCAGCTTCTCTCTGCTGGCGGGGAAGATGCAGGGTACGCTGATCGACTATCTAATGCCGCCGTTGTCCAATAGCGAACTGCTGTTGGCGCTGGTCGGTGCGGCGGTGACGCGGGCGTTTTGTGTGGGGCTGGCGCTGTGGGGGGCGATGGCGCTGTGGCCGGGTGTGCATGTTACACCGGCGCATCCCTGGGCGATCGTCTGGTTTGGCCTGATGGGGGCGGCGCTGACAGCGTTCATCGGGGTACTGACATCGATCTGGGCGGAAAAGTTCGATCATGCCGCCGCGATCACCAATTTCGTGATCGGGCCGATGACGCTGCTGTCGGGCACCTTCTATTCCATTGACCGGCTGGCGCCAGTGTTCCAGGCGATCAGCCATGCCAACCCGTTTTTCTACGCGATATCGGGCTTTCGCTATGGGTTCGTTGCGGCGGCGGACGGGGATGTGGTCGTGGGAAGCATCGTTCTGCTGGTGCTCAACGTCGCTCTGGCACTGCTGTGCTATGTCCTGCTCAAGCGCGGGTGGAAGCTTAAGGCTTGATTGCGAGTGGCTTTAGACGAAGCCCGCTATCACGGGGACGGTCAGGGTCACGACGAACAGACCCGCTGCCGCGATCAGCCAATGATGGAGACGGGGAAGACCGAGATCATCCCGGCCCCCCTCCGGCTGAACATTCATCAGATGACGCCCTTGCCGCCCACCCGGGTGAGAGCAAAGCCTGCTGCTTCGGCTTCGCTGCGGGGATAGATGTTGCGCAGGTCAATGAGCAGAGGCTTGTTCATCGAAGCGGCAAGGCGCTTGAGATCGAGAGCGCGGAAAATATCCCATTCCGTGACCAGCACGAGTGCGTCGGCGCCAGTCGCGGCCTCGTAGGCGTCTTTCGCCATGGTGACGCCTGACATCATCGGTCGGGCGACCTCCATGCCTTCGGGATCATAGGCAACGATGCGAGCGCCAGCATCTTCCAGCGCCTGCACGATGGCGAGGCTGGGCGCATCGCGCATGTCGTCAGTGTTGGGCTTGAAGGTGAGGCCGAGCAGAGCAACCGTCTTGCCGCGTGCTTCGCCGCCCAGCGCTTTCACGATCTTGCGGCCCATCGCGCGCTTGCGCAGGTCATTTACCTGCACCACCGTTTCCACGATGCGGATCGGGGTGTCATAATCCTGCCCCGTCTTCACCAGCGCGAGCGTGTCCTTGGGGAAGCAGGAGCCGCCATAGCCGGGGCCGGCATGAAGGAACTTGCTGCCGATCCGATTGTCGAGGCCGATGCCGCGCGACACGTCCTGCACCTCGGCGCCGACAGCTTCGCACAAGTCCGCCATTTCGTTGATGAAAGTGATCTTGGTCGCGAGGAAGGCGTTGGCGGCATATTTGATCAGTTCCGCTGTGCGCCGTCCAGTGAACATGACGGGCGCCTGGTTGAGGTTCAGCGGCCGGTAGACCTGCGCCATGACGGTCATGGCCCGTTCGTTGCCGGTGGTGCCCACGACGACGCGATCCGGGCGCTTGAAGTCGCTGATCGCCGCGCCTTCACGCAGGAATTCCGGGTTGGAGACTACCCGGATATCAAGGTCTGGGCGTACTTCCTGGACGATGCGCTCAACCTCGTCACCCGTGCCGACCGGCACGGTGGATTTGGTGACGATGACCGTCGGGCCGTCCACGGCTTCGGCAATTTCGCGCGCGGCGGCATAGACGTAGCTCAAGTCCGCATGGCCATCGCCACGGCGCGAGGGCGTGCCCACGGCGATGAAGATCGCGTCCGCGCCCTTGACCCCCGCAGCGAGGTCGGTGGTGAAGGTCAGCCGGTCGGCCGCAGCGTTGTTGGCGACGAGCTGATCAAGGCCGGGTTCATAGATCGGCATGCGGCCGGACAAGATCGCATCGATCTTGCCAGCGTCCTTATCGACGCACACGACGTCATGGCCGAAATCGGCGAAACAGGCGCCCGATACCAGGCCGACATATCCCGTGCCGATCATCGTGATCTTCATAAACTACCCGCTGCCTCGTTCGAAAAAATGAAGGATTGACTGCGCCCTAGCATAGGTCATCGCACCTGCGAAAGCGCGCGTCGGAATTACCCCTTGTTCAGGGGATGGTTACGATTTGCTGGCAGGGGGTAGCCTTAAAGGCTCGCATCAGGGGGCAAAGATGAAAGTTGCGGTGGTATTCGGGACCCGCCCCGAAGCGATCAAGCTGTTTCCCGTCATTCACGCGTTGCGCGCGCGGGATCATGTCGACGTGCGCGTGATCGTCACGGCGCAGCATAGGGGGTTGCTGGATCAGGTACTCGACATTGCGGGTATCAAGCCGGACATCGACCTTGACGTGATGACGCCGAACCAGACACTGGATGGTCTTACGGCGAAGCTGATCGTCGATCTGGGCAAGGCGTTCGATGCGGAGAAGCCGGATCGGATCGTCGTGCATGGTGACACGCTGACGACCATGGTCGCGAGCCTCGCCGCCTATTATCGGCAAATTCCGGTCGCGCATGTGGAAGCGGGATTGCGCAGTGGGGATATTTATCATCCCTGGCCTGAAGAAGTGAACCGGCGCGTCGTCGCTTGCGTGGCTGACATGAATTTTGCGCCCACCGGGGCGGCGGCCGATGCCCTGACGCGGGAAAATCGCGATGCGGCCAGCATTCACATCACCGGCAACACGGTGATCGACGCGCTGCTCGCGACGCGCGAGCGGATTGCGGGCATGCCTGCGCTCGCGGCGGGCCTTGATGAACTGGCGTCGCGCTTTGCAGGAAAGCGCATCATCGCCGTCACCAGCCATCGACGGGAAAATTTCGGCGGGGGCATGGAAGCGATTGCCCGATCCATCGCCGACATCGCGGCGCGCCCGGATGTGGCAGTGATCTTCCCCGTCCATCCCAATCCCAATGTGCGCCCGATCATGGAGGCGGTCCTTGGGAAGCTGTCGAACGTCGCGATGATCGAGCCGCTCGACTATCCGCATTTCGTGCGTCTGCTCGACATATGCCATCTGGTCCTGACCGACAGCGGAGGCGTGCAGGAGGAGGCGCCGTCGCTTGGCAAGCCGGTATTGGTGATGCGCGAAACTACCGAACGCCCTGAAGGCGTGGCGGCAGGGACAGCCAAGTTGGTGGGCACCGACCGTACCCGCATTGTTGGTGAGGTCTTGGCGTTGCTCGACGATGACGAGGCTTATCGGGCGATGGCACGGGCGCATAATCCCTTTGGCGATGGGCGCGCGGCGCAGCGGATCGCGGCCGTCATCGCGTCGGGAAGCGTCGAGGCGGAAGGTCTGGAGGAGGCGGCATAGCTTGGCCGCGCCCGTCTACTGATCCTGCGTTCGCCAACAGTTTCCGACCTGATCGTCCGGGGATCCTTCGTTACCGGAATCTTCAGCATTTGCCTTCAAAAACAGCGGCAACTGATAGATTTTCCGGGATTATTGCATGCCTATCGACAAGCAGCAGAAGGTTTCCGTCATCGGGCTGGGTTATATCGGGCTGCCGACTGCGGCCCTTATCGCCCGTGGTGGAGCGCATGTTGTGGGCGTCGATGTCAGCGCTCATGTGGTTGAAACCGTCAATTCAGGCCGAGTGCACATCGAAGAAGTCGATCTTGACGGTCTGGTGCAGGGCGTGGTCGCACGGGGTAATCTGCGAGCCAGCCTGACAGTCGAACCTAGCGACGTATTCATCATCGCTGTTCCCACGCCGGTTGCGGAAGATCGCGCGCCGGACATCTCCTATGTGCTGAACGCGGCGCGGACTGTGGCTGAGGTATTGAAAGCGGGCGACACGGTCATATTGGAATCCACCTCGCCCGTTGGCACTACCGAGGCGATGCGGGACCTGTTCGCGAAGATTCGCCCTGACCTAAAAATGCCGGGGCCAGGCACGGCCGGGGACGTCGCAATCGCCTATTGCCCGGAGCGCGTTCTGCCGGGCCGCATTCTGGTCGAATTGATCGACAATGACCGTTGCATCGGCGGCATAACGCCGCGATGCGCGCGCAAAGCACTGGCCTTTTACCGTCAGTTCGTGCGCGGAGCCTGCATTACGACCAGCGCGCGTGCTGCCGAGATGGTGAAGCTCGTCGAAAACAGCTTCCGCGACGTCAATATAGCCTTCGCTAACGAACTGTCCGTCATTGCGGAAGGCATGGACATCGACGTGTGGGAAGTGATCCGCCTCGCCAACCGTCATCCGCGCGTGAACATCCTTCAACCCGGGCCGGGTGTCGGCGGGCACTGCATCGCCGTGGATCCCTGGTTCATCGTGCATGGCGATCCGGAGAACAGCCGCCTGATCCGCGCTGCGCGCGAGGTGAATGATGCTAAGACCGACCATGTCGTTGCCAAGGTATCGGACCTGATCGACGAGTTTCCGGGCGAAGACGTCGCCTGTCTCGGCCTGGCCTTCAAGGCAAATATCGACGATTTCCGGGAAAGTCCTGCCGTGAAAGTGGCGAGCCGTCTGGCCCGTCGTTACGGCCGCCGCATCAAGTTGGTTGAGCCCTACGCGCAGGCTTTGCCCATGGAGTTTGCGGGCACCGGGGCGGAACTCATCGATCTCGATACGGCTCTGGAACAATGCGGCGTTTTCGTCATTCTGGTTGATCATGATATGTTCAAATCAGTCCCGGTGGACGAGCGCTTCGGCAAGGCGGTTTACGATACGCGCGGCGTATGGCCGGACCAGCCGCGTCGCCTGCCGCACGATCAGCCGGGGCGTATGGCGGGTTGACCGAGAGCTGCTTGGCCCAGAGTACCATGGCCGCAGTTGCCATGGCCATTTAGCCTCGCTAACCCCGCCCAAGCGTTTCGCCCCTCGGCGGACTGTTTGAAAGGCGTGGGGAATTTTCACCAATGGGCTGGCCGACCAACAGGAAGCATCGGGCTCTGGCCATCATTCTGGCCTCTGCCTTGCTTGGCGGCTGTGCAACGGTTGAAGGCGCCCCCCGCGAAGCCGCTGCCTATGCGGTGATACCCGCTCCGCAGGCTGTCGGTCTGGACTATCACATCGTTCCCGATGATGTGCTGCGGGTGCAGGTATATCATGAACCCGGCCTTTCGCTGGAGGATGCGGCGGTCACGGCGGCAGGTATGGTGCGTCTGCCGTTGATTGGCGATGTGCCGGTCGCGGGCTTGTCCGCTAGTGAGGCCTCAGACGTGATCGCTGGAAAGCTCGGCGAGCGTTATCTGGTTTCGCCCCAAGTTACCGTCTTCGTCAAAAAGGCCGTCGGTCGTCGTATCACTGTGGATGGCGAGGTGAGGCAGCCAGGGCTTTATCCCATCGAAGGACGCATGGGGTTGCTGCAAGCGGTCGCGTTGTCGAGGGGGCCGAGCCGCCTTGCCAGCCTGAAGCAGATCGTCGTCGTTCGTCAGGTGGAAGGCGAACGGAAAGCAGCAATGTTCGACTTGAACGCGATCCGCCGGGGCGAGGCGCTGGACCCTGAAATTCTGCCGGGCGATACGATCATAGTTGGGCTATCACGAGCGAAGGCCATCCTGGGCGGCACGTTGCTGGCGCTACCTGTGTTGGGGGGAGCCTTTGTGTCTCTCGACGGAGAGAATTGATGGCAGGCCGCACGATCCGCATCGATAACGACCATGCGCCCTTAGGGCCGGAGGGACGCAGCGCTCGCATCGTGACGGCGGCCCGCGCTGCCTGGACCGCGATATGGCGCCATCGTATCATTCTGTTGGTCACCATGGCGCTTTGTGTGCTGGCGGGCATCATCTTCATACTTCTTTCGACGCCTGATTACCGCGCTACAGCTTCGGTCGAGGTGGAGGACGTACCCGCAGGAGCGGCGGGAGCAGGAGCAATCCAGCGATCGGCCGCGCCCGCTGACAATGAAGCGCTGATGCAGACCGAGTTGGAGGTGCTCCGCAGCCGCGCCTTGGCTGAAGATGTGGCCCGTGAGCTGGCGCTGGTCGGAAGCCGAACCTTTTTTGATGGCATGGATGAGCGGCGTCCCGAGCGCGGGTCAGGATCGCTCAGCCAGCGACAGGTCGAAACCGAAGCCGTCATCGGCCTTCTGCGCGAAAACCTGGAAGTGGAGTTGCCCGGCAAGAGCCGTGTCATCCGCATCAGTTTTACGAGTGCTGATCCCATCTTATCCGCGCGGGTCGCGAACAGCTATGCCGACAGTCTGATCAGAGCGGATCTGAAGCGTGGATTTGAATCCGGTGTTCAGGCACGACGCTTCCTGTTGGGGGAGCTTGACAGTGCGCGACGGGATCTGGAGCGCGCCGAACGGGACCTTGCCGCCTATGCGGCTCAGACTGGGGCGCCTTCAGCGACGGATGTGGATGGAGACGACAGGTCGGCCGAGTCTGCCGGCACGACCGCGACGCGACTTGCGCAGTTGAATGCCTTTCGCGCTCAGGCGACCGCAGATCGGATCGCGGCGCAGAAGCGTTGGGAAAGTGCCCGCCTTTCCAGTGTCGAGACGCTGCCCGAAGTGCTGAACAACGGTGCGATGCAGCAGTTGATGACGCAACGGGCGCAAGCGCGGGCAGCAGTGGTGGAAGAGCGGCAGTTTCGCAAGGACGCCCATCCCGAGATGCGGGAGGCCCGGGCGCGGCTGGCCGCGTTGGACGATCAGGCGACCGCGATGGCGAACAGCATCCGCGCTTCCCTTCGCGAGCAGTTTGAAGTTGCCGTACATGGTGAGAAGCAGATCGAAGCCGAGATTTCCGGGGTAGAGCGCCAGGCGCAGGCGGAGCGCGGGCGGGGCGTGCAGATGAGCATCCTGGAACGGTCGGTCGATACATATCGGCTGCTGCATGACAGTCTGCTCCAGCGTTACCGGGACATGGCATCGCAGGCTGGCTTTCAGGCGGGACGCATACAGCCGTTGGACCGTGCCGCCGTCCCTTCGCGGCCCTCATCGCCCAATATCGGCATCACGATGCTGATGGCTTCGCTTGGCGGTCTGTTGCTGGGTTTGCTGATGGTCGCGGGACGCCATGTGTTCGATGATGCCGTGACCTCTGCCGATACGCTGGCGGAGCGTGCCAACATGCCGCTGCTGGGGACGGTTCCGGTGACCGACAAGCCGGCTGCGGAAACCTATGTGCCGATTGCATCCTCGCTGTTGCTTGCATCCTCGGCGGGATTGCCTGCCTCCATCCTGATTACCAGCGCGCAGGAAGGTGAGGGGAAGTCTTCGACCGTTCACGCACTGGCTCTCGCCCTTGCCAAGCTCGATCGCCGAGTGCTGGTGATCGACGCTGACATGCGGCGGCCGCGACAGCATGGCCTATTCCATGTCACGCCCGAACGCGGCCTCAGCGAAGTCATGACGGGGCAGGCCAGGGCGGAGGATGTGATCGTCGGTAGCGATGTCCCCGGGGTATCGCTTCTACCTAGCGGCGCGATTCCTCCTAATCCCGCTGAACTTCTATCCACTTCCGCGTTGGACGTGCTGCTCGCGGCCGTTCAGGGGCGCTATGACACGGTGCTGATCGATGCGCCCCCGATCCTGGGCGTTCCGGACACATCGCTACTCGCGTCGAAGGCGGAGGCGACAGTGCTGATCGTGGAGTGGGGGCGCAACCATCATGGTGGCCTGAGAGTGGCTGTAGACCGTATGCGCCGTGCAGGCGGCGCCATCATTGGCGCCGTGCTGACCAAGCAGCAGGGTCGCGCGTTTGAATATGAATATCATAGAAACGGCTAAGGGCTCCTAGCCGACTTCACCTTATCGTAGCCCACACCTAGCCGCGCGGTGCCAGCTGACGCCTCACGTCTTTTATAACCGGCTCCTTGCTCGTGGGTGAGTGGCTGTTGGGGCGCCTGATATTACTGACGGAGTCGCTCGATCGCTTGAGCAAGCGCGACATAGAGCTTGCCCATGTCGGAGGATAGCACCGCTACCCCAAGCGCATTGCCATCCCGTGCGGAAAGGATGATCCGCAGCATGGATTCGAAGTCGTGGATGTAGCGGTTCACATGCTCCTGGAACTCGGCGTCATTGTCATAATGCAAGGCGATCTCGCGCGACTCGCCGGCATCCAGCAACTTGACCGCCCGGCGGGTGAAAACGCCGCGATCGCCTTTGAGATAGGAGGCCCAGGCGGAGTCCGTCACGTCATTCGACAGGATTTTGGCGACGTCGATCGAGGTGCTGTTGAGCGATTCGATAAGCAGGGCTGATCGGCGCGCAAAATGATCGCGGTCGCGGTCTTCGGCGGCCCGCTCCGCTTCCTCGATCCGGGATTGAACGCTCGCACTTGTGTCGGCAATTGTCAGCAGCTGCCGGGTAAGGCGATCGGACGCCTGATGCGCAGCGCGAACAGCCTCCTCCGCGACCTGAGCGAGCTTTTCGATCTGGGCTGTTACCTTGTCATCGACTGCCTGCTGAAGGGCGGCCTCGCTTGCTTCGGCGAGAGACTGCGCCGCGTCAGGGATGGCACGACCTAGTGCCTGACGTGCGCGCTCGGCAGCTTGATCGGCGGTATCCTTGACGCGCAGCAATGCGGTGACCAGCAATGGGCCAGCGCCTTCGGTGATCCGTGTCGCGTCCTGATGAGCGTGATCGAGTGCGGTGCGCAGCTTCTCAACCAGTTCGCGGTTGGCCTCCACCCCGCTTTGCGTGCTTTCCAGCCATTCGGTAAGACGGCGGCCCTGACCACGCAGCAGTTCCTCAGCCTCTTGGGTGCGGCCGACCAGCGCTTCGGAAATGGCCTCCAGCCGCTCCATTTCCGGTGCCGCGCTATCAAGCAGTTCGCGGCTCGTGGAAATGCGCGTGTCGAAGCGCTGCAATGCGGCGGGGAAGGTTTCGTCCAATTCCCGAACGCTCGAATCGAGAGCGACAAGCAGGGTTTCCGCACAGCTGATCAGCTTTTCCGCTGTCACCCCACCGGCAGCGAGCGCGTCATCGATCCGCTGTGTTTCGACAGTGAGGCGGGAAAGTGCCTCTGTAAGCCGATCGTTGCGGGACAAAGCGCTTTCTTCCAGCGCCGCAAATCGCGACTGCGCGCTTTCGATGGCTTCGCCGAGCGTGGCATGCAGGCCGGACACGAGCGCGCGTTGTCCTTCGACCAGATCGTTGATTTGGTGGAGGCGGCTTTCGACCTCGCTCATGTGGTCGGAAATGGCCGAGACGGTTTCGTCACCGATGCTCTGGATATCGCCGCGTGAGCGCGTCACCAGCGCGTCGAGAGCCTCAGCTTGCCGCGCGAGGCCTTCCTCAGTGAAGGTTACGCCTTCCTTCGCGCGCGCGAAGGCAGCTTCAGTGCGTTCACGAAGTTGAGCTTCGATCTGTTCGGAATCATGTGACAGGGCAGCGAGAGCGCTCTGGCTCGTCGCGGCAATGCCCGCCTGTGCTGTTTCAACCAGCGCGCGGAGCGCCTCAGCTTGCGCCGTCAGATCACGATCGGCCGCCGCCATGCTCTGCTGTGCATGCGCCACAGTCGTTTCAAGGCGCTGCCGCACGTCACCTTCAACCCGGTCAAGGTTCTGCGTGAGCAATTCGATCGTCGCTTCGGCGCTGTTGGTTATGCCAGCGCGTGCGCGTTCCAGCAGGCTGGCGAGGGTGCTCGCCTGCCGATCCAGTTCAGCTGCTCCTTCCTGCATCGTCAGGCGGGCGCTTTGCGCTGTGGCGTCTATCCGCCCAGCCGCAATGTCGGCCATGCCGTTCACTTCCTCGGTCGCGGAGCGGGTAGCCTCCTGCAACTGGGTGAGCTGGCTCGACAGACTCTTCGTGGCAGTCAGTGTGCGGGCGCGGGCGTCGTCCGACAATTCACCAAGGGCATGAAGCCGAGCCTCCAGCGTGTCGATCCGTTCCGCTAGCGCATGGCCGTTATCGATGATCTGCGCTGCCATGCGACCGGCCCGATCCTCCAGTTCCGGCATGGCGGCGATCAGGGCATCCATGCGCGTGACGAGGGCGGCTCCTGCGCGCTCGGCCGCTTCCGCCTTTTCGGTCGTGCTGTGGGCGCGACTGGCTATCAATTCGGCAGAGGCCTCCATATTGCTGCTGGCCGCCGCGCCGTAGCTGTCGAGCAGTTCGGCCTGGTCCTGCATAGCTTCGCGGGCGCTAGCCAGCTGACTGTTAATGCGGCTGAGCCGGGCTTCCAGCTGCTCCGCCTCCGCGTGTAGCGCGCGCGCCGTGTCGAGATAGCGGCGCGACTCGGCTCGGCTGGTGCGAGCGAGCAGCAGATAGCAGACGCCGAGCCCCACGACCGGAAGCAACATGGTCGTGATCAGGCCAGGCCAAACGGCAGGGCCTGCCTGCCATTGGTTCGTCGAGACTGTCGCCCATCCAGCAAAGCCGAGCCACAGCAGAGCTGCAAAGCCGAATATGGCCTGCGTCCGCCGACTGAAAGGATCGCGGTGCTCCTCCCCCTCGCCGTCTTCATCGCTGTCATGGACGACCTGCTCCAACAGCAGTGTATCGTCCTTCCGCGACTCGTCAGAAGTCGCGATGCTTTTGTCTCGCCAAAATTCGACGATGGTGCTGCCCCCGGTCATGACCCCATCCTATCATCTTTTCAGCGCAACAAAATGCCCTGTTACCAAAACTTAACGCAAGCCCGATAGCGTTCGGCCCATGTCATACGATCCTGGCGCCCTGAATGCTGCTCTTGCTGCCGCTGTCGGCGAAGATTTCGCGCTGATCGCGGACCTGCGGGTGGCATTTATGGAAAGTGCCGAACGCCAGCTGGACCTCCTCCGCAATGCGCAGTCCGACGCGAATTGGGAAGTCGCATCATGGCGGCTGAAGGGATTGGCGGCGAGTTTTGGTCTTACGCACCTTATGGCACTGGCGGACGAAGCAGCGGATTGTGCAAGGGGCGACCCGCGCATTCTTCGTCAGTTGCGAATGGCGATTGACCGACTTCAACAGAGTTGAATCGCAGCATGCTTGCGTGATGGCGGCAGCCTTGCGAAAAGGCAGGTTCACACAAGAACGGGTCAGTTCCATCTCAGCATGACTTTTGCGGCCATTCTCAGCGCCAGCCGGGCGTCCAGCGATTCTTCGGCGGTCCTTCGCGCCAGCCTGCATTTTGCGGGGCAGACGCTGGTTGAATATCAGGCGCGCCAAGCTGCCCGGGCTGGGGCAGATCGCATCATGATACTCGTGAGTGTCATAACGCCTGCCCTTTCACAGGCTGTGGACAGGTTGAGTGCCGACGGGATTTCCGTCGCCCTGGTGCGCGATATGGTGTCCATGGTCCGGGACGCACCGCGTGATGCCGATGTGGTTCTGGTTGCTGACGGGGTCGTCATTGCACAGGGTCATCTCGATGCCATAGCCGAGCGCGAGGGCAACGCCCTTCTGGTCACGGATGACAGTCATGCCAGCGCTCCGTTGGAACGGATCGATGCAGGTCAGCGATGGGCTGGCCTAGCCCGGATCAGTCCAGACCTGCTTTTTGGCACGCTCGACATGATCGGTGACTGGGACCTGTCGCTGACACTCGTTCGCGCGGCCGTGCAGAATGGCGCTCGCCGAATCACGGTGCCACAGGATGATCTGCTGACCGGGCGCGTAGCGCTGGTCGATGGGCAGGCGCAGGCGGATCTGGTCGCTCAAGCGGTGATGTCCGCTGGTTCGTCGGCGAAGAGAATGCGCGGCTTGGCTGAACATTATATTTTGTGCCCTGCCGCTCGATTGTTCAGTCCCGCCCTGATGCGCACCCAAGTCCCGGCGGCACAGGTGCGCATTGCGGCCATGGCATTGGGAGCGATTGCCCTAGTGCCGATCGAGTTGCTTTGGCCCGCGACCGGGTTCCTTTTGTTATTGCTGGCATTGGGGCTTGCGGAAATCGCGGATCGGCTGGATGAGCTGGCCCTCCGATCGCCACCCGCAGGATGGACCGCATTCGTCGTCCCCTTCTTCGCGGTTGGCGGGATATCCCTCGCAGGAGGGAGCGTGCTGGCGACATGCCTCGCGCTGCTGCTTTCCATCATCCAATTTGCTGACCGCTGGAACAGGACGGGGGGAGCGAGGGCCTGGATGATCTTCACACCCGCAAGCGCAGTGATCCTTCTGTTGCTGACGACTTCGCTGGGCGCGGCGATGATGGGTTTTGAAGTTGCAATGCTGGCCGCCATAGCATCCGCAGGCGCGATCATCCTGCGCAAGCCCGCCTGATATATTTCACGCATAGGGTTTAGTGCATTTTAAGGACGTGCGGCTATGTTGGCCGCCATGAGCGCCTTTTCGTTCCTTACCGGACCAACGGCGGCGGACAGCTGGCCTGCGGCACCCGTCCTGGTCGGCATGTCCGCCGTGCCCGTAGGTCATGCCATTGATCTGGCATTTTTCTTTCCCAATGAAGGGCGGGAACGTCACGATGCGCTGATGGCCGAAACGCGGCGCCATCTGGGCGGCTGCGTCGCTGGCATCGAACAGGCCCTGCGATTCGCTCTCGATCGGCCAGACGTGACGAGCCTGCTGGCGCAGCAGCCCGAAGCGATTTGCTGGCCGACCATTTGCGCTCAGCCAACATTGCTAGGCCCGGCGTTGCTCTCTCACATGCAGATGCGTGCAGGTGTTACGCTATTGCTGCGGCAATTTGGTCAGCCCGATGATCGATTGGACGAGACAGAAGCAGAGATCATCTTTCCCACCGGTGATCCAGCCGTGACGGAAGCGCTTGCCGCCCTTGCCATGGCGGAGGGACGTTGGCTGACGCTGGGCGGGGAAGACGAGCCAATGCCGCCGGACATTCCTGCCGAACATTATGCGGAACTCCTATGGACGGCCGCCGCTTGCCTGATGGCTGTGGTTCAGCGGACGTCGTTGTTGGATGCTGGAGAAATCCTTCCTGCGGTTGAAAAAGCGGGGTGGGCCTTATTGGCTGAACATGATGAGAGCCGGAGCCCGATCGCCGCAGCAGACAGGCTGGTGCGCCGCCTGGGTGAACGTGCCGACGTGCCCGAATTGCTGGGCGCTGCTCTGGGTCAGCGGCGATTCCTGCTATTTGCGTCCCTCGCGGCTCGGCGATTGCGTATGGATAGCGCGCATGTGGCCGACATATTGGTGATGGGGCCGGTCCCTGAACTGGCTGCGCTTTGCCGATCGTTAGGGGGATCGGATGCCGACTATCGTCATCTGCTGATGGCATTGCGGCCTGTCCGGCCCTCGCTCACGGACGCTGCGATCATCGTAGAGGCGGAACGGTATCAGGCGTTGACAGAGGCGCAGGCGGACGGTTTGGTGAACGCATTACGCGCGCCTCGCGCACTGCGTGCGAAAATCGATCATCTGCGGCGGATCACTGTCTGATGAATATGCCGGTGCATCCTGCCATTATCCGCGCGACCGTAGCGGCGAATGGATTGCTGCTGAGCGCGGATGCGCCTTTGCTGGCCTTGCAGCGTGAGGCGGGATCCGATCTTGGCGCGGTGCTGGCTATTCCTCAATTGGCGGCACTGGCGCGGCTTGCGTCGCGCCTTTCTGTTACCGTTTCACGATCGGTCACGGCGGCGGCCGAGCGCGGCGACATCGACATGTGGGTGCGGGCAAAGCCAGAAGCCGACGGCGTGCAGATATCCGTGATCGAATGGAATGAGCGGCCTGTGACGGTTGCCCCTGTCGACATGATGCGCCGTGAAGCAGATATTGCGGCCGTCTCGGAAGGCTGGACCTGGCAAATCGACACGCAACTGCGGTTCCAGATGGTGTTGGAAGGGGCTGGGCCGGAAAGTGCTTTGCCCCAGGAGCCCCCGATACCCGGTAGCCGTCTGACCAGCTATTTCGAACTCCGGCCGGATGAGGAGGGCGACCTCGCCATTCTGCGCGGCTTTGCGCAGCGCCGGGCCTTCCGTGACCAGATCGCGACCTTGATTGCCGAACCTGAGCAATGCTTCCGGCTTTCGGGGTTCCCGATGTTCGATCTGGCGGGGCAGCTACTCGGTTACCGGGGCAAGGCATTTCCGTTGGACCGAGCCATTCTGGCCCCTCATGTGCCGCCTGCGCCCGCCGTTGTTATATATCCGGCAGAGTTCGGACGGCGCCTGGATCGTTCCCTGCGCCAGCCATTGGGTCGGATCATCGCCAATGCGGATTCGATTAACGCGCAGTTCGATGGGCCGCTACGCCCGGACTATGCGGGTTATGCTTCCGACATTGCGGCTGCGGGACGCCATTTGATGGCGCTGATCGATGATTTGGCGGACTTGCAGGCGATCGACAGGTTGGACTTCACCGTTGCAACCGAGGATGTGGACCTGGCCGATATTGGACGACGGGCGGCAGGGCTGTTTGTCGTCAAGGCAATGAGCCGCAAAATCAAGCTTTTCCCACCAGAAGCGGAACATAAGACCGTCGCGACGGGTGAATTCCGGCGCGCGCTGCAAATCCTGATGAACCTCGTCGGCAACGCTGTGCGCTATGCGCCCGAGGATAGCGAGGTGCGGATAGAGACTGGTGTCGATGACGGACGAGCCTGGATCGCTGTCATGGACCAAGGAGCAGGTGTCCCGGAAGATAGCCGGGAGCGCATCTTCCAAAAGTTCGAACGGCTCGGCCGGAGTGATCCTGGCGGGAGCGGTCTTGGCCTCTATATCTCCCGCCGACTTGCGCTGGCCATGGGTGGAGACATTCAGATCGGCGATGCCCCTGGTGGGGGTGCGCGATTTATGCTGACGCTACCGGCAAGCAGCTAGAATAAAGAACGGCGCCGATTTGGCGCCGTTCTTTTTTCTGGGTTGGCCGCGATTAGCGTTGGCTAACCGGAACATAGTCGCGCTCTGCCGGGCCGGTGTAGAGCTGGCGGGGACGGCCAATCTTCTGCGCTGGGTCAGAAATCATTTCATTCCACTGCGCGACCCAGCCAACCGTGCGGGCGAGGGCGAAGAGCACCGTGAACATCTCGGTCGGGAAGCCGATCGCCGACAGGATCACGCCCGAATAGAAGTCCACATTCGGGTAGAGCTTCTTTTCGATGAAGTAAGGATCGTTGAGCGCGATCTGCTCCAGTTCCTTGGCGACGTCAAAGACGGGATCGTTGACGCCCAGCTTTGCCAGGACGTCCTTTGCCGTCTTCTGCATGACGGTCGCGCGCGGATCGTAGTTCTTGTACACGCGATGGCCAAAGCCCATCAGGCGGAACGGATCATCCTTGTTCTTGGCGCGGGCGATATATTCCGGAATGCGGTCAACAGTACCGATCTCGCGCAGCATGTTGAGCGCGGCTTCGTTCGCGCCGCCATGCGCAGGACCCCAGAGGCAGGCGATGCCAGCGGCGATGCAAGCGAAGGGGTTGGCGCCGGACGAGCCAGCGAGACGGACGGTTGACGTCGATGCGTTTTGCTCGTGGTCAGCATGCAGGATGAAGATCTTGTCCATCGCGTCCACGATGACCGGATCGGGCTCATATTCCTCGGCCGGAACCGAGAAGGTCATCCGTAGGAAATTGGCGGTGTAGCTGAGGTCGTTGCGGGGATAGACGAAAGGCTGTCCCACCGAATATTTGTACGCCATGGCCGCGATTGTCGGCATCTTCGCGATCAGGCGGTGGCTCGCGATCTTGCGCTGTTCCGGATCATTGATGTCCGTCGAGTCATGGTAGAATGCGGACAGAGCGCCGACCACGCCGCACATGATCGCCATGGGGTGCGCGTCGCGGCGGAAACCGCGATAGAAGGTGGTGAGCTGTTCGTGCACCATGGTGTGGCGCGTGATTGTGCGGGTGAAGTCTTCCAGATCCGCCTTCGAGGGCAGTTCGCCATTCAGCAGGAGGTAGCTGACTTCCATGAAGCTTGATTGTTCTGCAAGCTGATCGATTGGGTAGCCACGATGCAGCAGGACGCCGGCGTCGCCATCGATGTAGGTCAGGCCGGAATCGCAGCTGGCGGTCGAGGTGAAGCCTGGATCATAGGTGAACATGCCGGTGTTGGCATAGAGCTTGCGGACGTCGATGACCTTGGGGCCGACGGAACCGCTCAGGATGCCATAGTCCTTGGTATCGCCGCCGACTGTCAAAGTGGCATTATTGTCCGACATCTCGTTCTCCTTAATTGCCATCAGCGCGCGATGCCTGCCTGGCATCCGCGAGCCGCTCCAAGCTCCTGTCTTTTCCAAGAAGGAAAAGGACATCAAATATCCCCGGCGAAACCGTACGACCGGTTAGCGCCGCGCGTAGCGGTTGAGCCACTTTGCCCAACCCCAATCCGACTTCCTCTGCCACGCGGCGGATCGCTTCCTCGATCGCTTCGATCGTCCAGGACGGGACGGAATCAAGAGCGTCGGCGGTCTTCCCAAGCAGTTCGCGCGCCGAGTCGTCTAGCAGAGCAATAGCCTTGTCGTCAAAATCCAGCGGGCTTGCCTTGAATAGGAACTCGGCGCCCTCGGCAATCTCGTTAAGCGTCTTCGCGCGCGGTTTGAGCGAAGGCATGGCTTGCGCGAGGAGCGCCATCGCCTCAGCCGACGGGGTTGTGCCAAGCCGTTGCGCCACGCGCGGCAGGACCAGTTCCGCCAGGCGCTGGTCGTCGGCCTCGCGCAGGTAGAATGCGTTGAGATTTTCGAGCTTCTTGATGTCGAAGCGGGAGGGGGACCGGCCCACGCCGCTTATGTCGAACAGCTCGATCGCGCGATCTCGCGAGATGGTTTCTTCATCGCCATAGCCCCAGCCGAGGCGCAGAAGATAATTGAGCACGGCTTCGGGCAGCATGCCCATCTCATCGCGATAGGCATCGACACCCAGCGCGCCATGCCGCTTCGATAGCTTTGCGCCGTCCGATCCGTGGATCAACGGGATATGGGCATAGACCGGCTCTTCCCAGCCCATCGCCTTAATAATGCCGAGCTGGCGAAACGCATTGTTCAGATGGTCGTCGCCGCGGATTACATGTGTGACGCCCATGTCGTTATCATCGACAACGACGGCGAGCATATAGGTTGGCGTCCCGTCGGAGCGGAGCAGGATCATGTCATCCAGTTCCGCATTCTGCACGACTACCCGGCCCTGGACCGCATCCTCGATGACCGTCTCGCCTTCGCGCGGCGCCTTGAGCCGGATGACGAACGGAGCATCGGCCGGAGCTTCCGACGGATCACGGCCCCGCCAGCGGCCATCATAACGCATCGGCTGCTTTGCGGCGCGCTGCTGTTCGCGCAGTTCAGCCAATTCTTCGGGGGTCGCGTAGCAGCGATAGGCATGGCCAGCCGCGAGCAACTGGTTAGCGACCTCCGCGTGCCGCTGCGATCGCTCAAACTGAAAGACGGCGGGCTCGTCGCCTGCAAGGCCGAGCCATTCAAGGCCGTCGAAGATCGCGGCGACAGCTTCCTCGGTCGAACGGGCGCGATCGGTATCTTCGATACGCAACAGGAACTTGCCGCCATGGTGCCGGGCGAATAACCAGTTGAACAACGCGGTGCGTGCGCCGCCGATATGAAGAAATCCCGTGGGCGATGGCGCGAAACGGGTTACCACCTGCTTGTTCAAACCCGTTGCACTCACCGATTTATTCCTCGACATCCGCCTTGCTCATTCATGAACGCGACGCCCCCTAGCATGGCTTTTGAGCCACGACAAACCTCCGTTGCCCCGATAATAAGGCGCAGCGGCGATCAGCTTTTCGTGCGGCTCGAACAGGCATTGGAGGCTGAGCGTGAGCAACTCGCGCTTTGGGTGCCGGTGGGCCTTGGGCTGGGCATAGCGGGCTGGTTATTTCTGCCTAACCAGCTGACATGGTTGTCTTTTTGCTGTTGCGCGATTGCGATCGCGAGCGGCGGATTGATGCTACCGGAGGGCGGCCGGATACGCCATGCGCTTATATGGGGCGGTCTGCTCGCGGCGTCCGGCTGCCTGTTGATATGGGGGAAAGCCCTGATTGTCGGCACGGCGCCATTGCCGCGTGCGGCATTTGTAGAAGTAACTGGCGAAGTCAGGTCAGCCGATACGGTGCCTGCGCAGCAGATGAGTCGCGTATCTATACGTCCGATAAACATGCCTATGCTGCCTTCCCTGATCCGGGTGAACATAGCGGCGGCGGATCTACCCGAAGGGGTTGGCAAAGGCGCCATCATTCGCTTTCGCACCCGGTTGATGCCTCCTGCCGAAGCGAGCCTGCCGGGTAGCTATGATTTTTCGCGTCGCGCTTATTTTCAGGGGATTGGGGCAACAGGACGCGCGCTCAAGCCTATCGTCGTGCTGCGCCCATCAACGGAGGCGCCGCCTCTGCACAATCGTCTTTTCGCGCACATATTGAAGAATGCGAATGGAGAGGGAGCGGGCATAGCCGCGGCGCTGGCGACGGGGGATCAGGGCGCCATCAGCGAGGCGGACGCGGACGCGATGCGTCGCAGTGGCCTTGCCCATTTGCTTTCGATCAGCGGGCTGCACGTCACCGCCCTCATCGGCGCGGTCATTTTTCTGCTGATGCGGATCATGGCGCTCAGTCGGCGCGCAGCACTGGACTGGCCGTTGATGCTGATCGCTGCGGCGGGTGGCGCGCTGGCGGGCATTGGATATACTTTGTTGACTGGCGCGGAAGTGCCAACGGTTCGATCCTGTATCGCTGCATTGCTGGTGCTGGGGGGGCTTGCGCTTGGGCGCGAAGCCATCACCTTGCGGCTAATAGCCGCCGGTGCACTGGTGGTTCTGTTGGTGTGGCCTGAGGCGCTGTCGGGGCCAAGCTTCCAGATGAGCTTCGCCGCCGTGATCGCCATTGTCGCTCTAGGGGAGCATCCCCGTTTTCGCGCGTTTGCGGCGGCCCGGGAGGAGTTGGCCCATCGCCGATTGTTGCGGCAACTTGCTGTCCTGCTTTTCACGGGCTTTGCGGTTGAACTGGCCCTGGCGCCGATCGCGCTGTTCCACTTTCACAAGGCGGGCATGATAGGCGCTTTCGCAAACCTTGTGGCTATTCCCCTGACGACCTTTGTCGTGATGCCATTGGAAGCGCTGGCTTTACTGTTGGATGTTGCCGGTCTGGGGGCTCCTGCCTGGTGGTTGACTTCCCGCGCGCTCGATCTGCTGCTGTTGATCGCGCATGGGGTGGCGGCAAGTCCCTGGGCGGTCGTTACTGCGCCTTCCATCTCCAACATGATCTTCGGGATTATCGTGCTGGGCGGACTTTGGTGCCTGCTCTGGCGAAGCGCTTGGCGATGGGCGGGACTGGCTCCCGTGGTGCTGGGCATGACGATCATTATGATGAGTTCGCCTCCGGAGATTCTTGTAACGGCGGATGGGCGTCATGTGGCCGTGCGCGGGCAGGACGGCGGCATGCATATCCTGCGCGAACGGGCCGGAGATTATGTCCGCGATATGATCGCGGAAAGTGCAGGCTATGAAGGTGCGCTGGGTGCCCTTGCAGACTTGCCCGAGGCCCGCTGTTCCTTGGACTTGTGCATGGTGGCGCTGAGCGGGGGAGAGCGCATATGGCAGCTGTTGGTAACAAGAAGCGGCGTTGTCGTGCCCAAGGATACCCTGATACGGGATTGTGCGCGCGCGGATATAGTTATCGCCGACCGTCGCTTGCCTTCATGGTGCAAACCTCGTTGGCTTAAAGCGGATCGGCGGCTGTTGGCACATACCGGCGGGCTGGCGATCGATCTTGATGGAGGAACCGTGCGAACCGGGAAAACAGTGGGCGACGCACATCCGTGGGTCGCCCGGCCTTCCTATTTACCGGCGCGCCGCCGATCCGGTCAGTTGTACCGTCGCAGCAGACCAGCGAGCTTTCCTTGAATGCGCACCTGCTGCGAATCGTAGATTTGCGGCTCATAAGCATTGTTGGCCGGATCGAGCCTGACCTTAGGCCCCTGGCGATGATAATATTTCAGCGTCGCCTCGCTATCCTCAATCAGTGCAACCACGATTTGCCCCTCGCGCGCTACTTCAGTGCGCTGGATCAGTGCGAAGTCGCCGTCGAGGATGCCCGCATCGATCATCGAATCGCCAGAAACCTCAAGAGCATAATGATCTCCGGCACCCAGTAGAGCCGCAGGAACGGACAGCATATTCTGTCCTTCCATGGCTTCGATTGGGACGCCTGCGGCAATCCGACCGTGAAGGGGGATGTCGATCACGTCGTTGGCTGCGACCGGGGGCTTGGCCGACAGTTGCGGTTTGGGTGTCGATGCGACCTTGGGGGCGCGATGCATTGCTTCAGGAAGTTTCAGAACCTCCAGCGCGCGCGCCCGGTTCGGCAGGCGACGGATGAACCCGCGTTCTTCCAGCGCATTAATCAATCGGTGAATCCCGGATTTCGACCGCAGATCGAGCGCTTCCTTCATCTCCTCGAACGAAGGCGAAACCCCGCCTTCCTCGAGCCGAGTTTGAATGAAGCTGAGCAATTCCTGTTGCTTGGGCGTCAGCATGCCGACTTATCCTCCATGGAACGGATGGAGAACGCATAGGAAACGTAAGGAGGCAAGTCAAGCAGGTTGCGCCAAGCGTAACGAAAGGAACGGACCTGCGTCACAGCCGTTGAATAGCGGCCTTCCCAAAGAGGGTGAATAGGAGAGTAAGATGGCGAACCAGAACGATCAGGACAAACAGCGCCGCCAGCAAGGTGGTGACCGCTCAAGCCAGGGCGGGCGTCAGCAGCAGCAGGAAAATCGCCAAGGTCAAATGGGCGAAAGCCGCAAGGACAAGAGCGATCACAGCAAGCAGCAGCGCTGATCTACGTTCGGTTGGATCACGGGGAGGGGCCGCTTTGCGGCCCCTTTCTCATTGTCAAAGCGGAACGATGGTTACTTTGTCACCTGCGGCGGCCGGGGGTGAGTCGGCCGGTCGAAGGATCAGGCACCCCGCTTGAGCCAGGGCCGCGGTAGCGGCGCTGTCCTGCGAAGTAACCGAGACCAGACCAGCATCAGTGAGATAGGCGCGAAGATAGTCGTCGCGCGATCCTGTCGCAGGAAGTGGCGCGGCGAGTTCCGCGATCGTCGTGCGCGGTAGCGGGTTGGCGGCTCCGGCGATGTGCCGGACGAGCGGCAGCAGGAACAGCGTTGCTGTCACGAAGGCGGACACGGGGTTGCCGGGGAGGCCGAGGAATAGGGTGTCACCCAGCTTTCCCGCCATGAGCGGCTTGCCGGGGCGCATGCGAATCTTCCAGAAATCCAGAGTGCCGCCCGCCGCCTGGAAAGCTGGCCGCACCAAGTCGTGATCGCCGACCGAGGCGCCTCCGGTCGAGACGATGATGTCGGCCGTAGCGGCTTCTTTGAGCGCCCGGACCATGGCGTCCAGATCGTCGAGAACGATGCCGATGTCGATCACCTCCGCGCCTGCCTGGCCGAGCATGGCCGCAAGCATCGGCGCGTTGGAGGACGGCAAGCGGCCAGAGGGCGTGGGCGCTCCGGGGGGGACGAGTTCATTGCCGGTTGAGATTAGGGCGATGCGCGGACGGCTGCCGACCGGGAGGGTTCCGTGGCCCCCAAGAACGGCAAGAGCAATTTGCGCGGGACCCAATGCGGCACCGGCAGGGAGCAATAGATGATTTGCGCCAAAGTCGCTTGCCGCCGGGCGCACGTTTCGTCCTGTGGGTAGTGGAGAGCCGAGGGGGTGCACGAGCTGGCCGTCCAGCTGCGCATCTTCCTGGATCAGGACCGTATCGGCGCCGGGCGGCAGTGGTGCGCCGGTGAAGATGCGACAGCATTCCCCCGGAGTCAAAGGGGAGGGAAGGGAGCTGCCTGCCGTGCTTTCAGCGGTTAGGCGCCAGGGGCCAGGCCATTCTGCCGTGCGAATGGCGTAGCCGTCCATGGCCGACAGATCTGCCCAAGGCTGATCGCGCAGGGCGAAGATGTCACGCGCGAGCCAGCGGGCTGCGCAGTTAGAAACCGGGACGTCCTCTTCCGGCAAGCGGCGGCCCAGCGCGAGCAGGCGCGCCTGAGCCTCCGCGACCGGGAGCAGGCTCATGCGGCTCGCCAGTCGCCCGACTTGCCGCCCGACTTTGCGAGCAACCGGACGTTGCCGATGATCATGCCCTTATCGAGCGCCTTTGCCATGTCGTATATGGTCAGCAGCGCAACGGATGTGGCGGTAAGTGCTTCCATCTCAACGCCGGTCTGGCCCGCGCTTCTGGCGGTAGCGGTCACGGTGACGCCCTCTGTTTCCAGATCGAAGTCGATCGTGACAGAGGTCAGGGCGATGGGATGACAGAGCGGGATGAGGTCAGCGGTGCGCTTCGCCGCCATGATGCCTGCCACGCGTGCCACCGCCAGGACATCGCCTTTCTTCACCAGTCCCTGGGCGATGGCGGTTGCAGCTTCGGCACTCATTGCGATGTAGCCGGTGGCGATGGCTTCACGGGCAGTCACTGCCTTGGCGGAGACATCGACCATATGGGCCGATCCATCCTGATCAAGATGGGTGAGCTTGCTCATGCGCCTGTCAGTAGAGCGTGGGTTGCGGCTTCGACATCGGGCTGGCGCATCAGGCTTTCGCCCACCAGGAAGCAGCGAACGCCATGTTCGGACATTGCGACCAGATCGGCATGGCTGCCAAGGCCGCTCTCCGCAACGAAGGTGCAGCCTTCCGGAGCATGGCCGACCAGCTCATAGGTGCGGGCGAAGTCGACGCTGAAGTCGCGCAGGTCGCGGTTGTTGACGCCGATGAGGCGCGAGCGGAGCTTCAGCGCGCGTTCCAGTTCATGGGCGTCATGCACTTCGATCAGCGCATCCATGCCAAGGCCGAGCGCGGCGTCCTCTATCTCGGCCATCTGATTATCGTCCAGCGCGGCGGCGATGATGAGGATGGCGTCGGCGCCGAGCGAACGGCTTTCCAGCACCTGCCAGGGATCGACCATGAAATCCTTGCGCAGGACGGGCAGGGCGCAGGCGGAGCGGGCGGCCATGAGATAATCGTCATGGCCCTGAAAATAGGGTTCGTCCGTGAGGACCGAGAGACAGGCGGCGCCAGCGGCTGCATAGGCCTGCGCATGGGCAGGCGGATCGAAATTCTCGCGGATCAGGCCCTTGGAGGGGCTGGCCTTCTTGATCTCGGCGATCAGGCCGAAGCCGGAACGTGCGGCGCTGTCGAGCGCCTGACGGAAGCCGCGCGGCGGCGTTTGTTCGGCGGCGCGGGCGTGAAGCGAGGAGACCGTGACGGCGGCCTTGCGCCGGGCCACTTCCTCACGTTTTGTGTCGCAGATTTCGATCAGCTTGTTCGTCATTTATAGGCAATCCAGCAATTGAGCAGCGCATTGGCCAGGCCACGGTCGATGGTTTCGGCAGCTTCCTCGACACCTTCGCGCAGATCGGCAACCACATCAGCTACGACAAGGGCGGCGGCTGCGTTCAGCAGTACGGCATCGCGATAGGCGCCCGTCTCGCCCTGAAGCAGGGCGCGCAGGGCGGCGGCGTTATGAGCAGGGTCACCGCCGCGTATCGCCTCAACCGGGTGCGTAGGTAGTCCGGCGTCGGCCGGGGTGAGGCGGCGCATGGCGACGATGCCCTGCGCAGTGACTTCCGCGACATCGTTGCCGCCCGCGAGGGAGAGCTCGTCGAGACCTTCATCCCCCGAGACGATCATGGCGCGGTCGACGCCAAGGTCGGCCAGCGCCTCGGCATAGATGGGGACATAGGCGGGGCGGGCGATGCCGACCAGTTGACGGCGCACGCCCGCTGGATTGGCGAGCGGTCCCATCAGGTTGAAGATGGTGCGCTGGCCGATGGCTTTGCGGATAGGGCCGAAGCGTTTGAGCGCGGGGTGATGTTTCTGCGCAAACAGGAAGCAGATGCCGAGGTCGCTCAGCGTTGCCTCTGCCGTATCGGCGACGCGATCGAGATCGAGACCGAGTGCTTCGAGCGTGTCGGCGGCTCCGGCCTTGGACGAGGCGGCGCGGTTGCCATGCTTGGCGACGGGCACTCCGGCGGCGGCTACCACGAGGCTGACGGCGGTCGAGACGTTGAGCGTGTGATGGCCGTCACCACCCGTGCCGCAGACGTCGATCGCGCCAGCGGGGGCGGCGATGGGGATCATGCGGGCACGCATGGCGCGTGCGGCGGCGGCGATCTCCGTCGCGCTTTCGCCACGCTGGGCCATGGTGACGAGGAAGGCGGCAATCTCTTCTTCGGGCAGGTCGCCGTCGAACAGCAGATCGAAGGCGGCGGCGGCCTCGGTAGCGCTTAGCGGCGCTGCGGGATCAGGCAGGCGGGTCATCGCCTTTGCCTTAATCATGACGGGCCGCCAGAGTCGAGGGCGGGGTGCGGGAAAGTCCGACGGAATCAGGCCGCCGCGCGTTCCTTTACCGGAATCCCGGCGATCCGCATGAAGTTCGCCAGCATCTCATGGCCATATTCGGTGGCGATGCTTTCGGGATGGAACTGGATCGAGTGGATCGGAAGACTTTGATGGCGGAAGCCCATGACCGAGCTGTCCTCACTGGTCGCATTCACGATGAGGCTTTGCGGAATGTTATCGACGATGAGCGAATGATAGCGGGTCGCGGTGAAGGGCGATGGGATGCCCGCGAAAAGCCCTGTGCCGTCATGGGTGACGGGGGAGGTCTTGCCATGCATCAGGCCGCCGCGCACGACTTGTCCGCCGAAATGCTGACCGATCGCCTGATGGCCGAGGCATACGCCCAGCAAGGGCGCGCCTGCGTCGGCGGCGGCGGCGACGAGGTCGAGGCTGACGCCCGCTTCGTTAGGGGTACAGGGGCCGGGCGAAAGCAGGAAGGCGCTCGCGCCGCTGGAGAGGGCTTGGCCTGCCGAAATGGCGTCGTTGCGGACGACCTCCACCTCTGCGCCCAGTTCCATGAGGTAATGGACCAGGTTCCAGGTGAAGCTGTCATAATTGTCGATGACGAGGATCATGGGGCCATGGCTATAGAGAGCGAAGCGCGCCGGGCCAATCGGAATCGGCGTTTGCAGCTGGCTGAACCGGCTACAGGCTTTTGCGTTATCCTTCCGGAGCGACATGAGGGAGGATGGTATGAAGCGCTACGCCTATGGTTGGATCACGGCCCTGTTCTTCCTGGTGTCGATCGTGGGTCATTGGGTGTTTGGCTGGTGGGCCTATGTGGATGACGCAAAGACGCACGGGCAGGTGCCTGAACTGGCGGCCTATGCCATCGAAATGGGCCGGGACACATTCGAAAATTGGCAGTCGGAATTTCTCCAGCTGATCTGGCAAGTCGTGGGCCTGGCCTATTTCCTCTATGTCGGCTCGCCAGCTTCCAAGGAGAATGACGACCGGTTGGAAGTGAAGGTGGACGAACTGCTGAAAATGGCCGGGGGCAAGGATGCCGAGCGGTTGATCAGCGAAATCGATAGCCGTTATCTGCGCGCCGGTGGTCATGCGAAGCCGCACGGTCATGATCTGGGCTATGAATGATGGCGGGACGGAACCCGGAAGCTTGTCAGCCGCTTCTTGACGATATGTGTTCGTGAGGAGGACGGAAATGGCCAAAGCTGAGTTTACCGATGCGATCGCCCTGTTGAAAGCCGATCACCGCAAGGTCGAGGAGTTGTTCGACCAGTATGAGAAGGCAAGGGCCGCGAACCGGAAGCAGGACATCGCGTATCAGATCTGCACCGAACTGAAGATCCATACGATGATCGAGGAGGAGATTTTCTACCCCGCATTCCGTGGCAAGATCGAGGATGACACGCTGGACGAAGCCTATGTCGAGCATGATGGTGCGAAGGTGCTGGTAAATGATATCGAGGCCGGATCGCCGGACGATGATTTCTATGATGCCAAGGTCAAGGTGCTGTCCGAGGAGATCAAGCATCATGTGAAGGAAGAGGAAAGGCAGTCTGACGGCATGTTCGCCCAGTGCCGCAAGACAGAGGTGGATCTGGTGGAGCTTCGTGACAGGATGATGGCGCGCAAGCAGGAGCTGATGGCGCAAGCGAAGGCGAGCGGACTGCCGGTCGCCAAGCCCAAGGCCGTTCATCTGGTCCCGGCCTGACCGAAAAGGTTGATAAATGGGGCGCGCTGTCCCATATGGGTTTTGCCGGGTTCGCCCGGCTATGGTGATAAATCGTGTCGTGTAATAGGCGCAGCGGACCCGGGGGCAGTACCCGGCGGCTCCACCACATATCCCGGCTTGTACGGGGTGTCTGACGGGGCCGAACTAGGATCGACGTGTGTTGAAAGGCGATGTCTTCACCCGGCCTGAGTAAGCCGTAAAAATGTTCAAAACACGTAAGTGCCAACGATAACGAGGCTCTTGCTCTTGCTGCGTAATTGATGGCCTCACGGCCTGACATTACCCAAAAAGAACGCGGTTGAACCCACCGGGCAACAGAAGGGAATTCAGCGGCTTCCGGAGGAGCCGGGCAACAGAATCCTCCGGACTTTCCTTATTCGATTGATTTTGCCCTGCGTGGCGGATGGCCAACGGCTATGGGCCGCGTGAGCTGAATCTGTAGCCGCGAATCGACTGTCAGGAACCAAGACGGTTCAATTACAGTTTTATGACAGTTAAAAGAAAACTTTATAACATATTGAATTATAAGATATAAAAATCCTTTTTTGGGTACGGTTGGCTGCTTGTCCAGATGTCATCAAGATGAAATAATCCCGGCTATTGTAGAAGGTTTTTTCGGGAGAAATTGGATGATGAAGGTAGCGGCGATCGTCGGGCTGGTGCTGGCGGGGGGCTTGTCGGGCGCGGCCGTGGCTGCATCCGATGAAGTGGTTGTGGTCGGTGTTCCCGATGGGCGATTGGCCGCTCCGGCATTGGTCGCGAAGGATTATGAGAAGGCCGCTCGCCGCCTCGCGCCGATGTGGCCAGACGGAGCCAATGATCCGGCCCGATTGATCAACCTGGGCAATGCCTATGCGGGCCTGGGGCGGATCAAGGATGCCCGAGAGGCTTATGGTGCAGCCCGTTTCGCTCCGGAATCGACGTTGCTGCTCGCAAATGGCGAAGAAGCATCATCGCGAGATGTTGCCCGCCGCGCGCTCGGCCGCCTCGAAGCGAGTTACGCCATGCGCTGATTTCTGCGCGCCAAGTCAGGAGAAAGTGGGCGTCGTCCGGTGGGACGGCGCCTTTTTCTGCATTTGCGGCCTTCGCAATCATCAAAGTGAAACAAGTGTCTTTGAACTGTCATTTCAAAGACACGCCTTCGTCACGAAACCAAAATGTCCCTGTCATCTGGCGCGCCTAGCTGCGGCGACTGAGGGCGGCAGGGGGCGTTGTCCGATTCGTGAATCCCCTTCGCTCCGCATCCTAACAAAGACCGGCATGGCCGGAGCGGAGACGACATGGTCAAGACTAATCGTATCACTACCATTTTGATGGCGGGCTGCGCCTGCGCTGCTCTGAGCGCTTGCGGTGCAGATGACATCGCCTCGCCGGGCGAGGGGACAGTCGTCCTGCCCGCGCCGACTCCGACGCCGAGCCCAACGCCGACGCCTACTCCTACGCCGGGCAATGTGACCGCCGCAGCCGACTGTCCGACCATTGCCGGTGCGGATCAGCTGACCAATCTTGGCACCATCAGCGACGGGACCAATACGTGGCGCAATTGCGGCTTCCCCGCGCGTTTCAACAGCTCGACCGCGATCGCAAAGACGGCGGGCGTCATCTATTCGCTCCCCGGCCGCGTCGATGTCGGCACCGATCAGGGCGCTGCAAGCACCGGTTCCAACGTAACGCTGACGGTTGATCCGGGCGTGGTCGTATTTGCCGGCACCGGCGGCGCCTTCCTGGTCGTCAATCGCGGCAACAAGATCAACGCCGTGGGCACGGCGGCACAGCCGATCGTTTTCACCAGCCGCGAAAATGTCACCGGTTCCGCCACCGATCAGTCGTCAGGCCAGTGGGGCGGCATCGTGCTGCTCGGCCGCGCCAAGATCACCGACTGCGATCAGGCGCCTAACGCGGCTCCGGGCACCACCGCCTGCCAGCGCGACACCGAAGGCACGACCGGCGCGCTCTATGGCGGTGACAATGATGCCGACAATTCGGGCCGCATGAGCTATGTCCAGATCCGTTATTCCGGTTTCGTGCTGGCGAACGGCAAGGAATTGCAGGGCCTGACCCCTTCGGGCGTCGGTACCGGCACGCAGCTTGATCATATCCAGGTCCACAACAGCTCGGACGACGGCATCGAGGCTTTCGGCGGTTCGACCCACATGAAATATCTGGTGCTGACCGGCAACGAGGACGACAATCTGGATACGGACGTCGGCTTCCGCGGTACGGCGCAGTTCGTCATCTCGGTCCAGCGCGCGAACAACAATATAGGCGATACCTTCACCGAGACGGACTCGAATGGTTCGACGACCGGCACCAGCTTCTCCGAAGACGCGCTGCCTCGCCAGTATCTGAAGGTTGCGAACTTCACGCACATCCAGCGGTCGAATACCGGCGATGACGGCGCGACCATGATGCTGCGCGGCGGTGCTGACCTGGCCATGGTGAACGGCATCATCGTCAGCCCTGACCAGAGCTGCCTGCGCATCAACAGCGCGGCAACGGTGCGTGACGCCGACACGGCGCTGCAGGATGCGGGCAAGCCGCGTTACCTGTCGGTCGCGATGCAGTGCAACGCTACCCCGTTCAAGGGCACCGGCGGCGTCGATGCCGCGACGGTCCAGTCGATCTTCGCGACCGATCCGAACAGCAGCTTTGCCTACACGCCTTCGCTGACCAGCCTGTTCATCAACGGCGCGACGGAAACGGCCCGCACCGCGATCGACCCCAAGACGATCGACAGCAACTTCACCACAACCAACTATATCGGCGCGGTGAAGGACAGCAACGACAGCTGGTACGCAGGCTGGACCTGCAATTCGATCACGGCGAGCTTCGGCAGCAGCAGCAAGAACTGCACCGCCATCCCGACCACCTGATCGACCTGAACCCTGAACAGGGCGGGGGAGCGTGCACAGCCGCTTCCCCGCTCTCTTTGCAAAAGAATTTTCCCAAGGGGGACTCCAAGCCATGTCGAAGCCGCTCAGCCTGGCGCGCATGCTCCTGATTTCGACCGCCCTTTCCGCTCCGGCGGTAATGGCGCAGACCACGACCGATACCGCGCCGACGTCAGGCGTGCCGAGCGCGTCCGAAGAGGCCGATGCGCAGACCGGCAATGTCGATGTTTCCGTGCCCGGATCGGACATCATCGTTACGGGACGCCGCACCAGCAACATATCCCAGGCCGCGCCGCAGGTGGTGACCGTGTTGTCGGCCGCCGACATCAAGCGTACGGGCGAAGGCGACATCGCAGGGTCGCTCCAGCGCGTGACGGGCCTATCGGTCGTGTCGGGCGGTTATGTCTATGTGCGCGGGCTAGGCGACCGCTATTCGCTGGCGCTGCTCAACGGATCACCGCTGCCGAGCCCGGAGCCGCTGAAGCGCGTCGTGCCGCTCGACATCTTCCCGACCAGCGTCATCGCGTCCACGATGGTGCAGAAAAGCTATTCTGCGAACTTCCCCGGCGAGTTTGGCGGTGGCGTCATCAACCTGACGACCAAGGCCATCCCGGTTGAAAGCTATCTTGAGCTGGGGATCGGTAGTTCGGCCAACACTGAAACCTCCGGCCAGATGGGCTACACCTATTATGGCAGCAAGTCGGACTGGACCGGCTTTGACGACGGTTCGCGCGACGTTCCGCCATTGCTGGCGCAGGCATTCGGTAGCGGCGTGCCCTTCTCCAACATGACGCGCGGTGACCTGCAGGCGATTTCGATGCAGTTCCTGAATGCGAAGACTTCCGTGCTTCAGCGCACCAACAGCCTGCCGTTCAACTTTTCCGGATCGCTGAATGCCGGGACGGCGATGGACGTGGGTAGTGATGGGCGGTTGGGCGTGCTGTTTACCGCATCCTATAGCAATAAGTGGCGCACACGGTCCTCGCTACAGCAGGCGTCGATCAATCTTGAGCAGGCGCCGGGCAAGAACGGCGTTCAGGTATCGACGGACAATGAGGTGACATTCAACAGCCTGTTCGGGGTTGGCCTTGAACTGGGTGATCAGAAGATCCGCTGGACCAACGTCTATATCCGCGACACGCTGAAGCGCGGTGCCCTGACGCTTGGCCAGAATGACGGCGCGATCGCGGGCGCGGATTATATGAAGCAGAATACCGCCTGGTATGAGCGGCAGCTAATCGACACCCAGATGGTGGGCGAGTTCAAGCTGATGGAGGGGTTGAGCCTCGACCTGCGCGGCGGCTATGCCAATTCGCAGCGGGAAGCGCCCTATGAGCGGGAGTTCGAATATGTGCGGACCAATCGCGACCTGGCGGTCGATCCCGTGGGCGATCGCTTCGTCAATGCGCTGAACCGCCAGCGGGGCGATGCGTCGATCACCTTCAGCGATCTCAACGAAGATTTGTGGTCGGCGGGCTGGGACCTCAGCTACAAATTCTCGCCGGATCTGACCGCAACGATCGGCTATGCGTTCAGCGATACGAAGCGCACATCCTCGCGCTATGAGCTGCATTTCGACGCGACCAACCTGCCGATTGCGGTGCAACAGCTGCGGCCTGATTATCTTCTGTCGGACGCGTCGATCCAGTTGTTCGACATGTCGTTGCTGGACTTTTCGGGCAACTATCCCGTCTATGACGCGGCGCTGCGGACACATGCGGGATATGCGCAGGTGAAGGTGCAGCCGATCGCGGGCGTGACGGTGGACGCGGGCGTGCGTTATGAGAAGGGCCGCCAGTCGGTGACCGGCGTGGACGTCTACAATACAGGCGTTGAGCCGGTGAACGGCATCAACAAGGAATATTGGCTGCCCGCCGCGACCATCGCTGTCGAAGCGGCCAAGGGGCTGCAGTTCCGCATGAGCGGCTCCAAGACGATTGCTCGCCCGCAGTTCCGCGAGCTGATCGCCCAGCCTTATATCGATACCGATTCCAACCGCTTTTATCGCGGCAATCCCTTCCTGCAGGATAGTGAGTTGTGGAACGCCGATCTGCGCGCGGAATGGTATATGGGCCGGGATGAGCGGCTGACGGCGGCGGCGTTCTGGAAGAAGATCGACAATCCGATCGAAACCTACACGACGATCAACGACAAATATGACGTGACGACCAGCTTCGCCAATGCGCCCGAAGCGACGCTGTATGGCGTCGAGTTTGAGGTGCAGAAATATCTGCCGCTCGATAACTGGAGCAGCCCTTTCTTCCAGAGCCGCAGGATCGTGCTGATCGGCAATTACACCTATACGCAGTCGAAGCTGAAGGTGAGCGCGGGCGACACGACCACGCCCTACAGCTATACGACCGGCCCGTTGCCCGCCGCGTCCGACTATTTCCAGGATGGGGTGCCGCTGACCGGCCAGTCGGATCACCTGGTCAACCTGCAGCTTGGCCTTGAAGACACGGACAGGCTGTCGCAGCAGACGCTGCTGCTGACCTATGCCAGCCCGCGCGTCACCAGCCGTGGTCCCAACCTTCAACCCGACATCAAGGAAAAGCCGGGCCTGACGCTGGACTTCGTGGCGCGGCAGGGCGTGACCCTGCCGGGCGGAGTGAAGAGCGAGTTCAAGTTCGAGGCGCGGAACATCACGGGGCGGAAGTTCCAGGAGTTCCAGGAGCTGGATGGCAACAAGGTGTTCTACAATCGCTACAAGATAGGAACGACCTTTGCGGCTTCACTGACCGTGGCGCTCTGATTTAACCTTCTCAGATGAGGCTTGGCGGCCGATCTGCTTCGCGCGGGTCGGCCGTTTTGCCGTCTGTGATTCGCGCGTTTTCCTGCGCCGTGTTAGGGATTGGCCTGAAGCGGAGGCAGGCGGTGAAGCAGGAAGTCGAGCTGAAACTGGAACTGTCGCAGCAGGCGGCGGAGGCCTTCGAGCAATTGGCGCTGCTGCCCGCTGAGAGCGATCGGGCGCAACTTCAGGCCGTCTATTTCGATACGCCAGACAGACAGTTGGAGGCGCGAGGATATACGCTGCGCATTCGCAGATCAGGGGAGGCGTGCGTCCAGACGGTCAAGGCCGACAGCAAAGATCGAGGTGGAGCCCTTTTCTCACGGGCGGAATGGGAAATGCCGGTCACGCAGGACGAGCCTGTGATCGATAGCCGCACGCCCATTGCGGGCGTTCTGGGTGATGCAGCGGAGATGATCGAGCCCGCGTTCAGGGTCGAGGTCGAGCGGCGCACATGGCTGATTGCCGAGGGTGGCGCGGACATCGAATTGGTGCTCGACAGGGGATGGGTCCGTGCGGGAGAGCGACAGTCGCCCATCTGTGAAGTCGAACTGGAGCTGAAGGCGGGAGAGCCCGCCGCCCTGTTTGCGCTCGCAAGGCGGATAGAGGCGGCAGTGCCGGTGCGGCTGGGCGTCGCGGCAAAGTCTGAACGAGGTTATCGGCTGCTGGCTCCCGCGCCCGCTTGCTTCAAGGCGGAAAGACTGGCGCTGAAGCCTGGTATTAGTGCGCAGGCGGCGTTCGCGGCGATTATTCGTAACTGCGTGCGGCAATATCGGCTGAACGAAGATTTGCTGCTCGACCATTATGATCCACAGGCTGTGCATCAGGCGCGTGTAGCCGTGCGGCGGCTGCGTTCCGCGCTGACGCTGTTCAGATCAATGCTGGCGGCGCAAGATGTGACCCGATTTCAGGATGAGCTTCGCTGGCTGGCGCAGCTGCTGGGAGAGGCGGGTGATCTGGATGTGCTGATCGAACGGATGAAGCCGGGCGAACTGCACGAGCAATTGGCCGCCGTCCGCGCGGTGATCCATGCGAGGGTGATCGAGGCGCTGGAATCCGCGCGGGCAGGGGGCTTGATGATCGATCTGGTCGAATGGCTGACGCTTGGCATGGGCGAGCCGGATGCTGAGGGCCGCAGGTTGCGCGATGAGGCTGCAGAGGCGTTTGCCGCAGACCGCTTGCAGCATTTCCATCGCTGGCAGATGAAGCATGCACGGCATCTGGCAAAGCTGGATGACGCGCACCGCCACGAAGTGCGCAAGAAGGCGAAGAAGCTGCGCTACGCGGCCGAATTTTTCGGGGGTCTATTCGACGCCAGGAAACAGCGGCGGCGGCATGCGCGCTACGTTGACGCGCTTGAGGGGATGCAGGACGAACTGGGCGCGCTCAATGATCTGGTCAACGTGCGTGCCCTGTTGGCGCAGCATGGCCTGCCAGTCGATGCTGATCTGGTGAAGAGCGGCCGGAGCAAGAAGAAGCTGCTGGCGGCGGCTGGCAAAGCCTATGATGAGTTGGCGGATGCCAAGCATTTCTGGCGCTGAAGCTCAGGCCCAGGGTTTTTCGCGATACCATTTGGTGATGATGTGCTTGACGCCGCTGCGTACCTTCATGCCGTGGTGCAGGCTGGCCCCATTATAGCGTCCGGGCTCAAGCCGATTGTTCCATGCGAGCAGCTTGCCGCGTTCGGGCTGAACCGTCTTGCCGATCTTGACGAAGCGGGTCGCGCCGCCTGCGGGGGGCTGGTTCAGATAGACCATCAGCGTCCATGTGCGATTGCCCGATACCGAGCAGTAGCGGGCAAAGTCGAGGCCAGCGGGATCGAAATAGTCGGTGTGGGCCTTGAATTCCTGGCCTACGTCATAGCGCTGCCCCTGTATCGGTTCGCCGAAGACGGGATCAATGCCCGCGAAGGCGGCGAGTTTCCGATCGATGGCGGCGATGAAGGGATCGGCGCCGTCGAGGTCGCACGTCTCGCTGGTGCGGAAGGTTGCGTCTCCATTGGCGTCGGCGATGGTCGAGGGACGGCGGCGCGCTTCGATCCGATCGACAAGGCCCTTGCATTCCTCCGCCGTCAGGAAGTCGCGTTGGATGAAGAGCGTCAGATCCCGGCTCGGCACGCGTTGCACACGTGGATGGGAGGCGATCCAGATCGGATCGGCGTCGGCTGTTGCTATGGAAGGGCTCTGCATGAGGGGCCTTTTGCTACTGCCCGACGCTCCAAATGCAAGGGTCATCGCTTGCAGATTGCCCTTGTCATGGATAGGTCACAATTCTGTCATCCAGCAGTAAAAACAATTGCCTAGCAGCGCGGGTGTCAAGGGGGATCACCAAGTTCCATGCGCGTGCCGTTTCGCAGTAATTTTCAGGGCCTTAGCAGCCGTTTGGCGCCGATTGACTGGATGCGGGTGGCTGAAAAGCTGTTGCTGGGCCTGCTGGCGCTGCAAATTACGAGGTTAATCTGGGCGGTGCTGACGCCGGTTGGCAGCTTTGGACCGTGGGAAGGGCGGCAGGCGCAGTTCCCCAATTTCGCCGCGCGTCAGGCATTATTTTCAAGCTTCGATCCCTTTTATCGGGCCGGTCCGCAGCAGGCGGCTGGCGGGGGGGTGGTCACGTCGCTGGCGCTGACCGTTTACGGCATCCGGTTGAATGAGGGGTCCGGCCTTGGATCGGCCATCATCGCGGGGCCTGATGGCGTGCAGAACAGCTTTGCCGTGGGTGACGAGATATTGCCGGGCGTGCTGTTGAAGGGCGTGGCGTTCGACCATGTCACCATCGATCGCGGCGGCGCGGAAGAGCAGATATTCCTCGATCAGTCGCAGCCCGCGCCTGCCGCTGCCACTACGCCGGGCGAGGGTGGCGTCGTTCCAGCGCCGACAGACGGCATCGACAATCCGACGGCGGACGGGCTGAAGCGCGATATCGGCTTTGCGCCGCGTATGCAGAATGGCCGGATCACGGGGCTGATCCTGACCGCCAAGGGGCCGACTTTCCAGAATGCCGGGTTCCAGCCTGGCGATATCGTCACCCAGGTCGATGGGCGGCCGGTAGGCTCGCCCAGCGATCTCCAGGTGCTGCAAGGCAAGATCATGCCCGGCGCGCGCATCTCTCTGACCGTTGAACGGGGCGCCAGCCTTTCGACGATCAACCTTACTCTGCAAGGCCAATGACCAGAAAATTCCTTCTTTCCGCCGCGACCGCCCTCGCTCTGGCTACGCCTGTCGGTTCGCCTGTCATGGCACAGCAGACGCTGAATGTGCGCGACGCCGATATTCGCGCCTTCATCCAGGACGCCGCGCGGGTGACGGGGCGAACCTTCATCATCGACAATCGTGTGCAGGGGAAGGTTTCGGTCGTGACAGATCGGCCGCTGTCGCGATCGGAATATTTCGAGATTTTCCTGTCGACGCTGCGGGCGAACGGGCTGGTGGCGGTGCCAGCGCCGGGCGGTGCTTATCGCATTCAGCCCGCCGATGGGGCGGCGGGGCAACCTAGCGTCGTTGGACGGGGCGCCAATCGCAACCAGTTCGTGACTGAGGTCTTCCGGCTGCGATCGATCGATGCGGCCAGCGCGCTGGAGACATTGCGGCCGCTGGTCAGCAAGGATGGTTCGGTGACGGCCAATCGCGCGGGCAATAGTGTGGTGGTGGCGGACTATGCCGACAATATCGGGCGCATCCGTCAGGTTCTGGCGCGGATCGATCGCGATACGGCGGCCACGCAGACGGTGATGCTGCGCAATGCTGGCGCGCGGGAAATCGCGACGTCGCTTCAGGCGCTGGTGCAGAGCAGCGGCGAAGGGGCGCAGCGCGCGGCGACTATCGTGCCGATCGACAGCAGTAATTCGGTCGCGATCCGGGGCGATGCGGGGACGGTGACGCGACTGGCGCAGATGGCGCGCGATCTTGACCGGCAGGCGGCGAGCGGGACGGAGATCCGCGTCTACTGGCTGGAACATGCGGACGCGGAAAAGCTGCTGCCTGTGTTGCAGCAGTTGGTTGGACAATCGTCCAGCTCTGCCGTGACGGCCTCTGTTCCTGCGGCCAATGGGGCTGCTCCGGTTGCGGCGGCGCCCGCGGTGAGTTCGGCCGGTTCTTCGGGTAGCGGCATTTCGACGCGGGGTCCTGCGATCGTGACACGCTATGAGGGGGCCAATGCGATCATCGTTGCGGCCAACAGCGACGTGCAGCGCATGCTTGGTGAGACCGTCCGGCAACTCGATACGAGGCGGGAGCAGGTACTGGTCGAGGCGATCATTGTCGAGATCAGCGATGCCGCCGCCAAGAAGCTGGGCGTGCAGTTCCTGATCGGCAGCACCAAGACGGGCTTTGCCGCGACCAATTATTCCAATGCTTCCCCCAATCTGCTGACGCTGGCGGGGGCGATCGGCGCGAATGAGTTGGGCAAGACGACTACGACCACAGTGAACGGCGGGGTGGTGACGACTACTACCACAACTGAGAACAGCCAGCTTGCCAACACATTGCAGCAGGCGGCGGTCGATAGCCTGATGAATGCGACGGGCGGCTTTGGCGGGGTGGCGACGCAAATCGGGCGTAACGGCATCTTCGGCGCGATCATCAATGCGGTGCGGTCGGATACGGACAGCAATATCCTCTCGACTCCCTCGGTCATGACGCTGGACAATCAGAAGGCGTCGATCCTTGTCGGGCAGCAGGTGCCGATCACAACGGGCGAGGCGCTCAGCCAGAATTTCGACAATCAGTTCCGCACCGTGCAGCGGCAGGATGTCGGCATCAAGCTGGAGGTGAAGCCGCAGATCAACACGGGCGGCGCGATCAAATTGTTCCTGAAGCAGGAAGTGTCGAGCGTCGCCGGGCCGGTGTCCAACAATAATAGCGACCTCATCATCAACAAGCGCGAGATCGAGACGACGGTCACGGTGGATGATGGCGAGATATTGGCGCTTGGTGGCCTGCTGGACGATAATGAGCGCAAGACGATCGAGCGTATTCCGCTGCTGTCCGATATTCCGGGGCTGGGCGAGCTGTTCAAATCGCGCAGCAAGAGCCGGAGCAAAACCAACCTCATGGTCTTCATCCGGCCCACCATCCTGCGGTCGAAGGAAGATGCGCAGCGCCTGACGCAGCAACGCTATGGCTATGTGCGGGACATGCAGTTGGCGCGGAACCCCGATCAGGAACCGAGCATCGACGAGCTGGTGCGCGACTATATGGGCGCGGAGCCGCCTGCGCCGATGCAGGCAGGGGATGCGGTGGCGCAGCCCAGCGCTGGCCCGGGGCAAGTGATTGAACCGACGGTGCGGCAATCGAGCGGTGTGGTGCGGCCTGTGGACGTTCCGGCGGGAGGGGGCAAGCGGTGACGGACGCGTTTCCACCTCCGTTCGGGCTGAGCTTGTCGAAGCCCTTCCCTTCTCTTCAAGTAAGAAAAGCCCTTCGACAAGCTCAGGGCGAACGGGGGATGAAGTGAGCGGGCCTGCCGAACCGTTAAGCCTTCTGCACAGTGCCCCCCGCGCCGTCGATATCCCCTATGTCTTTGCTCGCAAGCACGGTGTGGTGATGTTGCCGCTGGATGGCGAACGGTTGACCATAGCCGTGCGCGAAGGGAGTGATCCGCGCATATTGCTGGAGGTGCGGCGGCATCTGGCGCGCAGTTTCGATGTGCGGTTCGTTGATGGCGCGCAGTTCGACCGGCACCTGTCCGACCATTATGCGATGGAGGGCAGTGCGGCAGCGATGGCGGGCTCACTGGAAGTGGGCGCCGATGAGCTGGACATTCTTGCTGCCGACATTCCGACCGCTGACGACTTGCTCGATAGTGCCGATGATGCGCCTGCGATCCGGCTGATCAACGGGATCATCGCCGAAGCAGCGCGGCAGGGCGTGTCCGACATTCATATCGAGCCTTATGAAACCGGCCTGATCGTGCGGATGCGGATCGACGGGGTGCTGCGCGAGACTTTGCGTATGCCGCCGCATGTCGCGCCTGTGGTGGTGAGCCGGATCAAGGTGATGGCGCGGCTGGACATTGCCGAGCGGCGGGTGCCGCAGGATGGGCGCATCGGTTTGACGCTTGGCGGGAAACTGCTGGACGTGCGCGTTTCGACCTTGCCTAGCCGGGCGGGGGAGCGGGTGGTGCTGCGTATTCTCGACAAGGAGAATGCGGGCATGAACCTGGACCTGCTGGGCATGGCGGGGGCTGCTGACCGGATTTTCCGGGAGGGGCTGCATGAACCGAACGGGATTATTCTGGTCACGGGGCCGACCGGGTCGGGTAAGACGACTACGCTTTATGCAGGGCTGCGGCAGTTGAATGATGGGACGCGCAATATTCTTACCGTGGAAGACCCGGTTGAATATGCGGTCGAAGGGGTTGGGCAGATGCAGGTCAATGCGAAGGTCGGGCTGACCTTTGCTGCGGGGTTGCGGGCCATCCTTCGGCAGGACCCCGATGTGGTGATGGTCGGCGAAATCCGCGACCGGGAGACGGCGGAGATTGCCGTGCAGGCATCGCTGACGGGCCATCTGGTGCTGTCGACCGTGCATACCAATGATGCGGTGGGGGCGATCACGCGGATGCGGGACATGCGGGTGGAGCCGTTCCTGCTTGCCTCGACGCTGCGCGCCGTTATCGCGCAGCGGCTGGTGCGGCGGCTTTGTCAGCATTGCCGGGAGCCGGTGCAGGCGGACAAGTCGGCGAGCGCGCTGCTTGGTTTCGATCCCGGAACGATTATCTATCGCGCGCGGGGGTGCGAGGAGTGCAACGGTAGCGGCTATAAGGGTCGGATCGGCGTGTTCGAGGCGATCCGGGTGGACGATACCATTCGCCGGTTGATCAATGACGGGGGCGATGAATCTCTGATCGCGCGGCACGCTTTTCTGAACGCGCCCAATCTTGGGTCGGCGGCGCGGGCGCTGGTGCGCGATGGGCAGACGACGGCGGAAGAAGCCATCCGCGTGTCGCGGCGCGATGCGGCGGAGGTGGAAACCATCGCCGATGGCTGAGTTCGACTATCTGGTCATCGATCCGGCGGGCAAGGAACGCAGCGGCAAGGTGAAGGCCGAGACGGTCGAGGATGCGCGGGCGAAGCTGGACGCGCGCAAGCTGTTCATCGTGCGGATCGAGCCCGGCGCGGTGGAGAAGGCGGCGAAGCGTGCGGGATTGTCGCTGCGTGCACCGAGGCTGTCGGCCAAGGAACTGACGCTGTTTACGCGCCAGTTATCGACGTTGATCCAGGTCAGTCCGCTGGAGGAATCGCTGCGCACCATCGGGCGGCAGAGCGAGCAGGAGCATGTGCGCGCGATCGTCAGCAAAGTGCATTCGGGTGTGCTGGAGGGACGGCGGCTGGCCGATGCTTTGGGCGCGGAGCCGAAGAGCTTTCCGGCGCTCTATCGGGCGATGATTTCTGCGGGTGAAAGTTCGGGCAGCCTGCCGACGATCATGGAGCGATTGTCCGACCTGATGGAGCGGCAGGCGGTGATCCGGTCAAAGGTGTTGGTCGCCATCGCTTATCCTGGCGTGCTGGCGGTCTTTGCGGTGTGTGTCGTCGCGGCGCTGATGATCTTTGTCGTGCCCAAGGTGGTGGAGCAGTTCGATACGGTCGGACAGGATCTGCCGCTGCTGACGCGCATGGTTATGGGGATTTCGGCCTTTCTGGCTGGCTATTGGTGGCTTCTGGCGATTTTGATTGGACTGGGTGCCCTTGGTTTCTGGCGGGCATTGAAGATTGAGGCGTTCCGTTATCGGTTCGATAGCCTGTTGTTGCGGTTGCCGCTGCTGGGGCGGTTGATCCGCGATCTGCATGCGGCGCGGATGGCGCGGACGCTGTCCACGATGGTGGCGAGCCGACTGCCGCTGATGGAAGGGCTGACGCTGACGACGCAGACGGTGCACAATAGGGTGTTGCGGCAGGCTTCAGAGCAAATTGTCGAGGCTATTCGCGGGGGCGGGAGCCTGTCGGCGGCGCTGCGGCGGGCGGGCGTGTTTCCGCCGCTGCTGGTCTATCTGGCTGCGAGCGGGGAGAGCGCGGGGCGGCTCGATACGATGCTGGAGCGGGCGGCCGATTATCTGGAGCGGGAGTTTGACAGCTTCACTTCCGCCGCGCTGGCGATGCTGGAGCCGGTGATCATCATATTGATGGGCGGGATCGTGGCGGTGATTATCTTGTCTATCCTGCTGCCTATCCTGCAATTGCAGAGCCTTACGGGGGCCTGAGGAGTGATTATGTTTATTTCCAGAGCCATGCGCTTTTTCCAGAAAGAAGAGTGGCACTTCGACAAGCTCAGTGCGAACGGAGGCCGAAAAGCAGGCGAGGATGGCTTTACCTTCTCGAGGCGTTCGGCCGAACACGGCTTCACGCTGGTCGAGCTGATGGTGGTGATCGTCATCATCGGGTTGCTGGCGACGATCGTGGCGATCAACGTCATTCCGGCCACGGACACGGCGCGGGTGGAGAAGGCGAAGGCGGATATCGCTACGATCGAGCAGGCGCTGGAGCAATATCGGCTCGATAATCTGAGCTATCCTTCGCAGACGGATGGGTTGCAGGCGCTGATCAATCCGCCCGCATCGCTGGCGCAGCCGCAGCGTTATCGCCGGAGTGGCTATATCAAGAAGCTGCCAGATGATCCGTGGGGCCGGGCCTATCATTATGCGGTGCCGGGCCGGAAGGGCGCGTTCGATATCAGTTCGCTGGGCGCGGACGGCCAGCCGGGCGGCGAGAGCGAGAATGCGGATATTTATTCCAGCGAGCTTTGATCGGGCTAGCCATCCGTTTGCGTGGTTGGGCTTCGACAGGCTCAGCCCGAACCGGGACGGAGTGGTTCGTCGTCCGGTCGTAAACGGCTTCACCTTGGTCGAGCTGATGGTCGTGTTGACGATCATCGGCTTCATCTCGGCTGCGGTGGTGCTGGCCATGCCTGATCCGCGCGGGCGGGTTGTCGAGGATGCCGATCGCTTTGCCGCGCGCGTTGCTGCCGCGCGCGACGAAGCGGTCGTTACCGCCCGGCCGATGGGGGTGTGGGTTTCCGCGTCGGGCTATGGCTTTCAGCGGCGCGATGGGGCGCAATGGGTGCCGTTGGAGGAGAAGCCGTTTGCGACGGCCAACTGGAAGGCGGGGACGCGGGCGCTGGTTGGCAAGGATGGGCGGCAACAGATTGGGTTCGATGGGACTGGTCTGCCGACTGACGCCATGACGGTGACTTTGGCGCGGGAGGCGGAGCGGGTTTCTGTCACGGTGGACATGGCTGGGAAGGTCATGGTCGGTGGGTAGGCCCTGCATCCTCGACAGCTTTGCTGGAAGAAAGAAAAGGGCTTCGACAAGCTCAGCCCGAACGGGGAGGTTTGTGGGCCGGAACCCTGAGGCGGGCTTTACGCTGTTGGAGATGCTCGTCGCGTTGGCGGTGTTCAGCCTGGCTGCGTTGGCGCTGGTGCGGTTGCAGGGAGTGACGTTGCGGACAGCGGCGGATCTAGACAGCAAGGCGCTGGGGCAGATTGTTGCGCGCAACCTGATGGTGGAGGTGCAGACCGATCCTGCGCCGCCCTCGCTGGGCAGCGAGGAGGGTGATGTCGATAATGGCGGGCGGCGCTGGCATTGGGTGCGGGCGGTCAAGGCTACCAACGACAAGCGGCTGTTGCAGGTTGATCTGACGGTGAATGGGCAGGCGGGGTCTTCGCCGGTCGTGTTGAGTTTCGTACGGGTGGTGCAGTGATGGCGCGCGCATGCGGGGAAAGACATGCGCAGGCGGGCTTTACGCTAATCGAGTTGCTCGTCGCGTTGATGATCTTTGCGATGCTGGCGGCGGCGGGCGTGCTGCTGCTGGGGAACAGCGTTTCGGCGCAGGCGCAGATCAAGGCGCGGCTGGATGACATGGCGGCGGTGCAAAGGGCAGGCGGAGCGCTGGCGGCCGATCTTGGGCAGGCGGTGCCGCGTATCAGCCGCACGGAGATGGGGACGCTGGCGCCCGCATTCTGGTCGCATCGCGAGGGCGAGGCCGTGCCGGTGATGCAGTTCGTGCGGAGCGGTTGGGACAATCTGGGCGATTTGCCGCGCCCTTCGCTACAAAAGGTCGAATATTGGGTTCGGCAGGGTCGGCTGGAGCGGCGCACTTATGCGCAGGTCGATGGCGCGGCCGGAGACGAGCCAGCTACGCTGCTGGACCATGTGGATGATGTCGCGCTGCGCTTTCGGGATGGGCAAGGTGAGTGGCGCAATGAGTGGATACCTACGCAGCCCGACCTGATGCCGCGCGCCGTCGAGATGGTCGTGACGCGCACGGGGGAGCCGCCTGTCACCCTGCGCTTTCTCGTCGGGCCGGGGCCTGCCGAGAAGCTGGAAGGGGAGATGGCTGGTGCCTGATCCCCGGAAGAAGAGCGAGCGCGGCGCGGCGCTGCTGACGGTGTTGCTGTTGATCGCGGTGATGGCGGTAGTTGCTGCGACGGCGCTGGAGCGGCTGGCGCTGGCGACGCGGATGACCGGCAACGGCGGCGCGGTGGATCAGGCGCGCGCTTTTGCCGATGCTGGGGCTGAGATGGCGCGGTTGCGGATCGGTGATCTGGTCGCGGCCAATCCGGGCAAGACGACGCTGGCGGGAAATTGGATGGGGACGCCGCAGCCGGTCGCTGTTCCCGGTGGTGTGGCGAGTGCACGGGTGAGTGATGCGGGGAACTGCTTCAACCTCAACAGCGTGGTGGCTGGTGAGAATGAGTCCAATTTGAAGGTCCGTCCGGTCGGCGTGTCGCAGTTCCAGGCGCTGTTGCAGGCGCTGGGCGTAGATGCGCGGCAGGCGCAGGTGGCGGCGGCGTCTCTGGCCGACTGGATCGACAGCGACAGCGTGTCGCAGACCGGTGGCGCGGAGGACGAGGTCTATGCGCAGGCGGCGCGGCCCTATCGCACGGCCAATCGCTTCATGGTGGATGCGAGCGAGCTGCGCGCCGTTCATGGCGTGACGCCCGCCATCTATGATCTGGCGCGGCCATGGGTTTGTGCGCTGCCGACGGCGGATTTGTCGCCGATCAACGTCAACACGCTGTTGCCCGATCAGGCGGTGCTGTTCGCGATGCTGTTGCAGGGGCAGGTCAGCGTGGCGCAGGCACGGCAATATCTGGCGCAGCGGCCCGCCGAGGGTTACGGCAGCACGGTGCAATTCTGGGCGCCGTTTGCTGCCCAAGGTATCAATCCGCTTGAGGAAGCGGCCAATCAGGTCAAGTTGACGACAGGATTTTTCGGGGTGGAAGTGACGGTGGACGTTGGGGGAACGCAGGTGGTGGAGCGGGCCATGATCGATGCCCGGCAGAGCCCGGCGAGGTTGATCCGCCGCAGTTGGGGGACTGGCGCGTGAGCGTGCGGGATGGGTTGATCGTGGCGCTGCCCGAGGAGGGCGAGGCGCTGTGGATGCGCGTGGTCGATGGCGCCGTGGCGCAGAGTGGCAGGGGGACGAATTGGCTGGCCGCATGTGGGTTGACGGCGTTGCCCCCCGATGTGGTGGTGATGCTGGTGCCGCCTGGTTCGATGGTGACGTTGCATTGGGCGGTCTATCCTGAACTGGCGCCCCGGCAAGGGCGCGCGGCGGCGCGGCTGGCGGCGCTGGCGGGCGGGATTGTGCCTTCTGACCAGCTGTTTGCGGCGGCGGATGAGAATGACGATCCGGCGCGGCCGCATGTGGTCGCTGTCGCTGCAAGGAGTGACATGCAGCATTGGCTGCTCTGGGCGCAGCATCATGGGTTGGACCCGGATATTATCGTGCCAGCGCCGTTGTTACTGCCGGAGCCTGTTGAGGGCTTTGTGCGTGGCGCGCTGGATGGCGAGGCGGTGTTGCGAGGGAGTGGCGTTGCTTTTGGCGGCGATCTGGCTTCGGTTCTGGCCGCTGATGCGGCGATCGAGGATGTGCCCGCCGAGCTGGTGCAGGCGCGGGCGGTTGAGGCTTTGGAGCGGCCGCCGCTGGACCTGCGGCAGGGGGATTTTGCCAAGCGGGTGCGCCGGGTGGCCGACAAGGCGGTGCTGCGTCGCATTCTGTTGTGGAGTGGGTTGATCCTGCTCATTAGCCTCTTGATCTCACTGACGATGCTGGTGCGGCAGCATGTGGCGGCGAGCAATCTGGATGCGGAGAGTCTGGCGTTGGCGCGGCAGGTGGTGCCGGGTGCGGACGACTTGACCCAGGCTGAGGCCGAGATTGAGCGGCAGTTGGCGGCGCGGGGTGCGGGTGCTTATGCCTTTACCGCGCCGGTGGCGGGCTTGCTGAGCGCCTTGCAGGAAGCTCCAGGCGTGTCGATGATGGCGCTGTCGCGAGACCCGGACGGGATGATCCGGGCGACGCTGGCGGCAGCGAAGGTGGAAGAGATCAATATTGTGTTGCTGGCGTTGCAGAGCGCGGGCTTCACCATCACGGCGACGCCTTCGCAGGACCCGGGCGGACGAGCGCTGGCCGACATTACGGTGCGATCATGATGGAAACGGTCAAGACCATGTGGGGCGAGAGATCGCCGCGCGAGCAATGGATGCTGGGCGTGATGTTCGCCCTGCTGGCGGTGGTGCTGCTGTGGCTTGGGGTGGTGGGGCCGCTGGCTTCGGCGCAGCGGTCGGCGCGTGAGGGGCTGCTCGCCGCGACCGATCGCAATGCGGCGATGCGGGCGAAGGTGAAGTTGCTCAAGACATTGCCGCGTGGAGCGTCGGCGGGTTCTGCTTCGGCGGCGATTGACCAACTGGTGAGCCAGAGCGCGGGCGAGGCGGGTTTGACGCTGGAGCGGGCGGAGGCGCAGGGCAGCGCGCGGATCGAGATTGCGATGGCGTCTGTGCGGCCGGTGGCGCTGTTTTCCTGGCTGGTGGCGCTGGAGGCGCAGGGCGTGCGAGTGGAGACGATGAGTGCGCGGCCTTCCTCGACGGCGGGGAGTGTTTCGGTGCAGGCGGTGCTGGTAAGAGGGGCAGGGCAATGATGCGGCTGGGCTGGTCTCGGCGGACGCGGATTGCGATCGTCCTGCTCTTTGCATTCGGGCTCGTCCTGTTCATGCCGATGCGGATTGCGCTGGGGCTGTCCGGGGTGGAGCGACTGGGCGTTGCTGCGCGGGAGGTGCGGGGGACGCTTTGGAGCGGGCGGATGGACCAGCTGATGCTGGGCACGATGCCGGTCGGATCGGTCAACGTCGCCTTGTCGCCGGTGTCGCTGCTGATGGGGCGGGCGCGGTTTGACATATGGCGGCGACAGGGTGCGGCGGATGATCTGAGCGGCGCGCTGACCGTGGGTTTCGGGCGCGTGGGCATTGATGATGTGACGGGCACGGTGCCGCTGGGGCGAAGCTTTGCGCCGATGCCGATCGCCAGTCTGGCGATGGAGGATGTTACGGCCTATTTTTCCGGCGACCGTTGCGGCCATGCCGAGGGTCGGGTGCGAGCGCAAATGGCGGGGCAATTCCCGGGCCTCAACCTGACGCAAGGGCTGTCGGGCGTGGCGAGTTGCGATGGCGAGGCGTTGCTGTTGCCGCTGGTGAGCCAATCCGGGCTGGAGAAGATCAACCTGCGGATATGGCGGTCGGGGCGCTATGTCGCGGAAATGCGGGTGGAGACGGCGGACGCGGCCCTTAGCGATGCGCTGGCGAAGGCTGGGTTTGCCGGGACAGGCGGCGCGCGGGTGCTGAAGGTCGAAGGGACGCTGTGATCGATCCGCTGTGGGCGGTGCTGGGCGCTATTGCAGGAGCGATCGCGGGCAGCTTTTTAGGGACGCTGATATTGCGCTGGCCCGAGGGTCGCGGCGTCATGCGTGGACGGTCGTCCTGCGATAGCTGCGAGCGGGTGCTGAGCGCGGTCGATCTTGTCCCGATGATAAGCGCGCTGCTGTTGCACGGCAGGTGTCGCACCTGCGGCGGGAAGATCGCGCCGCTGCACGGGCGCGTGGAGGCGGGATGCGCGGTGCTCGGGGCGCTCGCCTGCGGGCTGGCGCCTGGGCTGGCGGGGGCTGGATGCGCATTGCTGGGATGGCTGCTGCTGACATTGGCTGTCCTCGATTGGCGTCATTTCTGGTTGCCGGACGCGCTGACGTTGCCGTTGGCGTTCCTTGGACTGACATTGGGCCTGTGGGTGACGGATGCGACGCTGCCCGACCGAGTGATCGGAGCTGCGGCAGGATATGGCGTTCTGCTGGCGGTGGCGGTCAGCTATCGGATGGCGCGGGGGCGCGATGGATTGGGTCTGGGCGACGCGAAGCTGATGGGCGGGCTAGGAGCCTGGTGCGGATGGCAGGCGCTGCCTTTCATCCTGCTGATGGCTGCGGGCCTTGGTCTGGTAGCCGTGCTGGCAAGCGTCGCTTCGGGCCGGAAGGTGACGGCGGCAACGCGAGTGCCGCTGGGCACATGTCTGGCGATCGCGGCGTTCCCCGGTTGGTGGGTGTCGATGCTGGTCCGTTAAGGAACTGCCTAGCGCACACGCCAGCGATAATCCTCTTCCCGCACCTCGGTAACGGCATATCCGTCGGGATCGCGGGCAGGGCGAAAGCGGTATCGTTCCATGATGACGCGGCAAGTCATCGCGTCGATCTCGGGATAGCCGCTTCCTTCGATAACTTCGCATCTATCGACGTGTCCCGAAGGACCGATGGCGTATCGCACGCCGATCGTCACGCGGCCGACGCCGCGCAGAGAGTTGGGGAAATCCGAATTGCGGAAGCGGCCGTTTGTTTGTCGCGCCTGCGAGAAACTGCCTCCTTCGCCATTCCCACGGCCAGTGCCGGTTCCGCTGCCTCCGGACCCGCTGCCAGAGCCGGGCGTGGCGCCGCTACCCGTGCCGCCTGCGCCGCTGTCGAGGGATACTATCGGTGAGGCAGACAGGATTGGAGCCGGGCTGCGTATTATAGGTTCGGGGGAAGCGAGGTTAGAAGGGTGCGGAGGTTGATCCCGAGCCTTCTGGACGCGTGTAGGAGAGTCCGCTGTAGCTCCACCTTCCCGGTCGGATGGGGGTTCTTTTTCGCGCGGAGGCGGTTCGGGTTCGGTTTCGCTTTGGGGCGGCTCAAGATCGAAGAGCGCCAAGGGCGTGCTATCTGCTACCCGCAATAATGAAGGCGCCCTAAGGCCAATTATCAGGGCATAGCCGATGACGACGTTGACCAAGAGCGCCGCAATAGCGGGGACGATTCTGTCACGGCCCTGCCATCGCTGCGCCCAAGATGCTGTCATGTCACTGAGTGCCGGGTGCAACACGCGGCGACTTGGCGTCAGCGGTAGACGCGATTGCCGTTGCGATCGATATAATATTCGCGGCCGCGACGGTCACGTTCCCACCGGCGTTCTCCGTCGGATGTAGCAGCACCTACGACAGCACCACCAGCAGCGCCGATCGCCGCGCCTTCGGCAACGCCAAGCCCGGGCACGATCGCACCTGCTACCGCGCCACCGACCGCGCCGATGCCTGCACCCCGCAGTCCATCGCGCGTCGTTTCACGAGAACAGCCGCCAACGCTGGCAGCGGCTGCCAATCCTGCCATCAATAAGAATGTGTTACGCATGGTTCGTCTCCACAATTGCCCAACACCAAACGACAGAGACGCAAGTTAGTTCGATCCCCGTGTCACAAACGTGCCGAACGGCACTGGAATTACGAGCGTTCGATGTGCGGGTGGCGACAGCAACCACGGTCCGTACGACACATTCGCGGTCACATTATCTATGAGAGATTGGCGACCCCTGCGGAAGGGGTTGGCTTAACCAAGGAATGGCAAAAAACTGTCATTTTCTACTGCGCGATCTAACCCTGGATCACCCGCGGCGCCGCCGATGGGACAGCGATGGCTAATCCAACCTGGAAAAATTTCTGAAGGAGCGCGCATCAGCACGCGTCAGGCCAGCTTCTGATGCGGGTGGGGACGGGGCAGGGGGCGGTGCGCCCGCCGTCAACTGAGGCCTTCCGGTGATCTGATGCGTTGATGGAGGATGGCCGCAAGTCCAGTCGGTAACGGCACAGGATCGCAGCCCATTGATCGCAGCCGCGTGATGTCGAGCGGCGGGAAGCCGGTGTCGCTGGCTGCTCCTTGTCTCGGCTTTTCGATGATGGACCCGCCGGTCAGGTCCACAATCATCCGGGCCAACTGCGCTATGGTCGTACGAACCCCGCTGCCCACATTGACCGGGCCGATGAAACCGCGCTCCATGGCCAGCATCAGCGCCTGCGCGACATCGTCCAGATGGACCAGATCCGCGCCGAATTGCCCACCGGCGATAATCTCTATGGGGCGCCCCTCAAGCGCCGCGCGCACCATGATGCCTAGCGCCCCGGAGGTCTGCCCTGGACCATAGACGGACGCCAGCCGAAGCGTCGTCAAGGCGATACCTCTGGTCCGGCAAAATTCGGTGGCATAGATTTCCTGAAGGATCTTCGATCCCAGATAATAGCTTCGGCTGCGCGGGAACATCGGCGCGTTTTCATCGGGCACGTCCACACCGCCTGCATAGGCGTTCGCGCTCGTCGTCTGGACGATGCGTTTGATGCCTGCTGCGGCGGCGGCCTCTATCAGGCGGAGCGTGCCACGGGCGTTGATCGTCCAGCATCGTTCCGCCGCCGCCGGGTCATCATGGTCGCGCGGGATATAGGCCGCCAGATGCACAAGCGCGGCGCAACCACGAAGATTGACCGCATCATGATCCGGCGTCTCCAGATCGAAAGGACGGGCCTCGTCATCGGGGGCAAAGTCTCCAACCGCGTGGCGCGTCAGGTGCCGGATGCGATAACCGCTGGCCCTGGCGACAGCGGCGAAGCGTTTGCCGATGAAGCCCGTGCCGCCCGTTAGGGCAATGGTTGAGGACGGACCCGTCACTGCACGGCGTCAATCCGCTCCTGGGCTACGAACATTTCGTCCAGAAAGCGCAGAATCACACCCGAACGGATGGGTGGTTGAACGATCGGCGTCCCATATAACAGCTTGCGAAGGCACATTTCGACTTCATTGAAACCCACCATCGCACGAAGCGGCGTGGTTCCAGAAAAGCGCCCGTTAACCTCGAAGACACGCGGAACGCCCTGCTTATCGAGGCGGAACTGGAAATTGGCGGGACCATAGGGTTGCAGCGCGGCGCCGAACGCGCGAACCGCTTCGTTCAGTTCCACGTAATCGCCAGTGTAGGCGCGATAGGTGTTCCCGTCGCGCAAGTCCCGGCGCATCACGATGGACGCTTGCACCGCGCCGTCGAACACAATGACGCTGGCTGTATATTCGCAGTCGGGATCGCCGATACATTCCTGCACGACCAATCCGGTTCGACCGGCGAGCGCGTCGTCAAGTTCGGCCCCGTTGTTTGCGACAGATACGCCCACGGATCGCGCGCCGATGCGGGGCTTCACGATCAGTGGGAAGCCGACCGCTTCGACCAGCGCCGCGATTGCCGCCGGATCGTCGCCCGACGCCGAGGCGGGGGGATTGAGGCCCGCCTGTTCGAAGAAACGGCAGGTTTCCAACTTGTCGTCGGCGATGGCGATGACGCGCGGGTCGCTTACCAATATCTTGGTGTCGAACGCGGCTTCAAGCTGCGCCCGTTGAGCCGCGAAGAAGGGCAATTCGACATCGGTCCCCACCATCACGATGTCCGGCCGCTCGCGATCCAGCAATTCCGCGATCCGTGCGCCGAATGCCGCATCGTCCGCCAAGGGCAGGCGATAGGCCGCGTCGCCCCAATAGAGGCCGGAGGATAGCGGGTTGGGATCGCCGGTGACCATGGTGCAGTCGAGCGACGATTGCCGCAGCGACTTGATGATGCCCTGACCCAGCACCGCGCCCGCACCGGTGATGAGCGCCTTCATGCGAAAAATCCGCAGAGCCGGTCCTGTGTCGGCACTGACAGGCTGGTGGCGCGGATCGCCTGGCAATGGGCATGACGGTCGAAGGGCAGGAGCCGGGGACTCACCATGACCTCATCCCCTCGTATCTCTACCATCGCCCATTGCATATGTCCTTCTCCGCCATCTCTTGGTTGGCCCAACGAACCGAGCGTGAAAATCGTGGCCGCTGCGCAATCGAACCGGCGGGCGCGATGCGTATGCCCGAACAGGCCATAGCGAAAGCCGCGCTCGGCAAGGGCGACGGCGGCCGCGTCTGCCTCTTCGGCCGAATTGATGTAGCGCCAGTCACCAAAAGCATAGGGGTTTGCGTGTGCGACGAACAAGGGGCCAGCGGACCAGTGCTGCTGCCAATCAAACGCGTCCATGACGCCCGCAGGCAATTGTTCGCTCGTCCACGCCACCGTCTCCTGAATCCAGTCGGGCAGTCTGGTTAGATAGCGGCTGCCGGTGTCGCTCGCCTGTTGATACATCTGGTCATGGTTGCCGGTGATCAGGATCGCGCCGTCACGGGCGACCGCATCCTTGACCAGCGCGATCGTTTCCAGCGGCGCGACGCCATAGGTCAGCAGATCGCCCATCAGCAACAGCACATCGAAGCCCTCCCGCCGAGCGGCGGACAGCGCCTGCTCCAGCGTGCTGCTGACCGCATGAATGTCCGTCAGCGCAGCTATCCTCACCGGCTCGATCCTCGCGGCGATCCAGCGATTGTCGGCGGGGTTCTGAAAAGGCATTGCTTCATGTCCGGCACGCTATCGAAGCAGGGCGCGTGCCGTTAGCGTTCAATCCGCTACTATCCCTTTATCCCGGCCCCATCCGATGGGATTAGCAGGCCTCTCTTTGGGGGCGTGTTCCCCGCCGACGCGGCGCGGATGCCTCTAACGGATATCTACCGATGCGCCCGCAGTGCGTTGCCAATGCATGGTAGGCCATTCTTCGTCTGGCGAGAGGAAGCGCCATATTTGGGAACCCTGTGGAATGAAGGTCGTCATCCTTTCCAGCCTGTCCTGGTCGCTCATCAATTTTCGCGGCGCGCTGATCGCCCGGATGGTCGAGGCCGGGCATGATGTTGTCGCCTGCGCGCCGGATGGCGAGCCAGAGGTGATCGGCGCCCTGTCTAAGATGGGGGTGCGTTTCCGCTTGACGCCCATGGCGCGTGCAGGGACCAATCCGCTCCGCGACGCATGGACCTTCTTCCACTATTGGCGGCTCCTTCGGTCCGAGCGTCCCGACGTGGTGGTGGCCTATACGCAAAAGCCAATCATCTATGGCGGCCTTGCGACCCGCCTGCTGGGGCGCGCGCGCTTCTATGCGATCATGAGCGGGCTGGGTTATGTGTTCAGCACCGAGGCGGACAGTCGTCCGCTGTTGCGATCGGTAGTTTCGCGGCTGTACCGGCTTGGGGTGCGCCGCGCCGGCTGCATCTTTGTCTTCAACGGGGATGATCGTCGGCTCATGCTCGAAAACGGCATAGTCGCGCCCGACCAACCTGTCATGCAGGTGCCCGGATCGGGCATCGACACCGCTCACTTTGCCCAGCAACCCTTGCCGGATGGCCCCCCGACCTTCCTGATGATGGGCCGCCTGATGCGCGACAAGGGCGTGGGCGAATATGTCGAAGCCGCGCGCATAGTGCGTGAAACACGCCCCGACGTGCGCTTCATGCTCCTCACCCGGCCAGAGACGGAAAATCCCACCGGTTATACAGCACAGGATCTTGACGCATGGCGCCGGGCTGGATTGATCGAATTCGTGCCGGAAACACGCGACGTACGCCCCTTTATCGCGGCGGCACATGTCTTCGTGCTGCCATCTTTCTATCGTGAGGGTTTGCCCCGCACCATATTGGAAGCGCTGGCGACGGGACGTCCCGTCATCACGACCGATATGCCCGGATGCCGGGAGCCTATCGAGGAGGGGGTGAACGGCCTGCTGATTCCCCCGCGTGACGCGCCCGCACTGGCTGCGGCCATGACGCATCTGCTCGACAATCCCGATCTTCTTGCCGCGATGGCGCAGGCGGCGCGACAAAAGGCGGTCCATATCTATGACGTCGACAAGGTGAATAGCTTGCTGATGGAGGTTTTGGGACTGAGCAATGCAGCGACTGCCCCGGTCGCTGCATGGACCACGGAGCCAGACCCACCGGTGTTGAATGCGCTGCCCGGTAGGCGATCCGCAGCGAAGGCGTGACGTGAAAGGGCCGACCGCAGCCGCCCCGCACATTCATTTCTGGCAGGCGACGATCGCGGCGATGACCGCCAGCGGTTCTTCCGGATCGCGGACCCGCACTGTGTTGAGGCACATTTCCTTCGCAGGGTAGTCATTGCCACCCGGAAAGAGGGCGTCGCCGATGAGCATCATGTCATCCAGCGCAATCCTGCTCGCGTCGCGCAGCTTCTTGAGGCCATAAGCCTTGTCCACGCCCTCGCGCGTGATGTCGATCGAGGTCGCGCCGCCCGGGCGATATCGATCTGCTCCAGCAGCGGCAAACAAGAGATCGAGTTCATAGGCGATCGCCCGATCCATGCTACCCAATCGCTTGGCCTGCTGGTCAGATAGCCATCGATCACCTCCACGCCATCGCGTGCTTCCCGCGTTTTGAGTTCGAGTTCAATCAGCTCGAATTTCTTCAACCAATCGCTCTACCGCCGCGCAAAGGCGGCAAGCCAGACCAGTTGATGATCGATCCGGCCGGGCGGCCCGGGGCTTTTCGTCCTATGCATGCTCATCTGCCATATTTTATAAGTTGGTTCATCCCGAGCTTCCCGATAGAATGCTTACATATTATTATCTGGCGCATCAACATAGATGGAAGGTCAATATTATTATGGCGCACAAGCCTTGGGGGCGGCTCAACCAAATCGCCTATATGGTGCCTGACTTAAACAAGGCGATCGATTGGTGGACCGCAGTGATGGGCGTGGGCCCCTTTTTCATCTTTCCTGCTTTCGAGATGGTTCGAGGCGATTATCGCGGTAAAGAGTATTTCGCACAGTACGGCGCGGCGATCGCATTTTCCGGGGACCTGATGGTCGAACTTATCGAACCGCGAGGCCCGTCGATCTTCCAAGAGTTTCTGGATGCTGGCCGTAAAGGCGTCCATCATCTATGCGCTTTCTCCGACAGCATGGAAGATGCGGAAACTTGGGTCGCTGAACACGGCGGCACGCGACTGCAGGGAGCTGAATTCGCAGACGGGTCCCAGATCGCCTATTTCGCGATGGATGCTAAGGAAAACAACATCCTGGAGATCGGCGTGTTGAAGCCCGGGGTCCAGAACCTTTTCGATATGATTCAGCAGGCTGGCGCTAACTGGGACGGCAAGGAAAAGATCTTCAGCCCGACGGATGGCTGAAGATCTTTGGGCGGGTGGCACTGATAAGCGAGTCAGCCATCCGGCATATCAGTCGCCGCTGAAGTTCAACTCCACACGGACGTCATCGGGATCGGTGGCGAAGATTTGGCGTAGCCCGATCGAGTCAACGATGTTGACATCATGGGGCAGGCTCACGGCGAAGTCCGCGCTAGTTTCGATATCGCAAAGGACCTCTCAGACAACTTGCTCCTTCATTGCCATGCTCTACTTGGGTAGAGACTCTAGCGTATCGAATGCTGGCGCATCACCTGTTTGCCGACGGAGAGACTAATGCCGAATACAGTCGAAACTTTGCTCGCGATCGAAGAAATAAAGCGGCTGAAGGCGCGCTATTTCCGGCTAATGGATACGAAGGACTGGCACGGGTTTGCAGAGTTATTTACCGAGGATGCTATATTCGACGTGCGTGGAGCGCTCGACGAAAATCCTGGGCCGGATCAAGAGCCGATCATCGGCCGTTCCGCGATTGTTGAATATGTCAGCAGCGGCATCGACCCGATCAACAGTGCCCATTACGGGCACATGCCAGAAATCGATATCTTGTCAGAGGACGCCGCTACTGGAATCTGGGCGTTGGCGGACATATTGCGGATGCCGTCCGGCACGCCTTTCGAACGCTTCTACGGATACGGGCATTACCATGAACGCTATCGCCGCATCGACGGCGCGTGGAAGATTGCATCGCTCAGCATCAGTCGACTGCTGGTGGAGACATACTGACGCCCGACAGCCACGGTCGGTAGAATAGGCACAGCAGCCTGATCAGCGCGAGGGTCGATAGGGGCGATAGAACGGTCGAATCGCACCAACCTGTTGCACATGGCGTCGACGAGCGGACCGACGCCGACCAAGAATGCGATCTGAAGCACATCGATTTCATGGGGGATCGATGTCAACTTGCGTCGTTCCGACAAAAGATGATGAGCCATGCTATTTCGCTTCTTGCAGAGTTAGCGAAGCGCCGCTATGCGTTTGTCTGCATATGATATTCGTGCATACCAATATTCATGATCGCGGCCAGATCAGCTTTGCGAATAATCCTGTCTGTACATCGCAGGCCATGCGGATCGAGTGGCCCTACAACGCCTCAGGGAAGCCCAGGCAGAACCAATTTGCCGAGAGCTCATCCGTGGCCTGTGCACCTATTCGCTGGCGTAAATGCTCGCTTGGGAAGATTCCAGATCGAGCCACCGGCACGGCATGCACAGCCACGCTAGCCGGTTTCACCCAAGGAAGGCCCAAAACTACACTTAGCTTGAATTACATGATCTCTACTAGCGGCGGCCCGATTCGAGAAAGTAAACTCCATGCTGAAACTATTCCACGCTCCGACCACACGCTCGCTCCGCATCAAGTGGCTGCTGAACGAGTTGGGCCTCCCGTACGAGACGGTCACGCTCGATTTCTATCGCTATGACCGCCATGATCCCGCATATCGCCAGATCAACCCCATGGGATCGGTGCCGACAATGACGGATGGCGCTCTCGCGATCACCGAATCTGGCGCAATGATCAACCACATCCTCCGCCGCTACGGCGATGGTCGCTTTGCCGTTCCCGAAGGCAGCGATGAGCGCGTGCTGGTCGATGAATGGATGTTCTGGGCGGAAGGCTTGTTTGCTGTGCACCAGCGCATCTACTGGGACCATTGCGCACCGCCACCCGGCTGCCTGATCGAAACGGTTCCCGCCGTCGGTCTTGAGGGGAAGCGCCAGGCGGTGCGCTATGCGCGGATGCTCGAAGCTCACCTGCGCGAAACCGGCTGGGTCGTTGGCGATGAATTGACCGGGGCCGATTTCATGCTGAGCTTCCCGCTCTTCCTCGCCAATCTTGATAATTGGTTCGAGGATATGCCGAAAATCCAAGCCTATATCGGCCGGATGACCATGCGTCCCGCGTTCCAGGCGGCTACCGCCGACACACTGGAAGCACTTCGGGCGATGGCGACGACGACACCCAAATTGCCGAGCTTTCGCAGCACTGAACCGGACTGATGTCGGCCCACGGGTCGTCACCGATCCACGTTGCGGGTTGACCGGCCCCGGCCTCGGCGGCGGCACCGTGAGAGCGCTTGATGCCTTTGTTCATGGGTCCGGACGAAATCTGGCGCTGGGCAAGCCGATTGGGCGGCAGCCCGGCGAGACCATCCAAGGTCAATCTCTGAGTGCCGGACCCGCTTCCAATATGTTAGCCGGTGGCCGGAGCGCCCGTTCGCATCTTCTGCGGGATTCGGGGTTCCGCAGTGCTCGTGAATGCCGGGGATGCGCTATCGCCCGACTTCGCAGCCAAGTGCAAGGTGCCCCCCAGGCATCCTCGTCTGCATTATCCTAAGAGGTGAGAGTGTTTCGCTAGGACTTTGTTGAGTCCGTGAATGCGATGATGGGGTAAGAAAAGCACGTTGAGCGAAAGACGGGTCGGACCCGGCCTACCGCTGGCCAAAACGGAAGTGTTCGGCAAGGTCCGCTAAACTCTTTCGCAATGCCTCTTCCCTCTCGGCACCCAAAACTGACCGAATCTCGTCAGTGAGGACATCACCTTCCGCACGTAGCGGCGCGCACACTTCGCGGCCTTTACCAGTAAGCCTCACGCGCACCTGCCGCGCGTCAACCTCAAAAACGCTTCGCTCAACGAGACCTCGCTGCTCCAACCGCTTGAGTGTTTGTGATACCGTCGCATGCGCTATCGAGAGCCGCTTGGTCAGTTCGGAATGCGAAAGAGGCTCTTCTTGATACAGTTCAAGGAGAAGAAAGGCCGCAGCCTGACTCACATCGGCTTCGGCGGTCCTGACGGCATAAAGATGAGACTGGAGGCGAGCCACCATCGTGATGAGATAAGGTGTAGTGAGCTTGGCGTCGAATTCCGAGGGCGCAACCCACTTCTCGTCGAATCCTGTCCGAACCGGGGGCCGCGCGCGATGTCTGGGTGATTGCTTCATCCGCTGTCCTTATGGGAGAGTCGTGATAAAGCCACATAAAAACAGCATTTGTCGTTCCGTAGCAACAATGAGGCGCCGCCAGGCGCTTGCGGCTCTCCTGTTTAGTCTAAAGCCGTGAGGCACAAAGCTTGAGGCCTGCTTTTCCCAGTCTTTGGTGTCATCCACATCCATAGGTAGATCACCTTCCCCATGCGCGCCACAAAGGTCGTCAAGCGACCGACTTCCTATGGATAAGAAGGGGCAGAATCAGACCTGCACACGAAGGTAATGGTAAGTCGAAACAATGCCATGCTTCGACCGGCTTGTTCCGTTCGCTTGCAGGATATTTCAAAATCTGAGCGGCCGATACTGTCGATCGCCGCCGTCACCATATATCTGAAGTTCAAAACTTGAATATCAGTTCACCACCATAGGTGCGCGGTGTGCCCGGAGCGCTCGAAAAGGCCGAGCCGGAGTCTTGAGCATAATAGTTGATGTTGAACTTTTCACCCGTGATGTTCTTCATCCAGAAGCGAAAGGTCAGATGCTCCGCAGCGGTTGGCGTGAAGGAAACAGAGCTGTCCAAAAGAAGGTGCTCCATTTTGATGCATAGGGCATATAATTGCCAAAAGCATCCACCATAATGCTGTCTAAATTACCCGGAGCAAGCGGCATTTTAGGAGTGAGCGCCTGACATGTGACTGCATCCACCTGAAGATTGGGGCAGTAGGAAGGGGCATCCGGGAAGTCACGGAACTTTGCGATCAAATATGTCCCAGCCAATCGAAGCGTTAGGCCTTCGGCCGCGACGGCGGTCAGGTCCAACTCGGCGCCCTTGGTCCGCGCAGAACCGGCATTTTTAAGGAAAACCAAACCATTGCGCTGCGCCTGCACCTGCGGTTTGCTGATGTCGTTCCAGAACAGGGCGCCGTTCAGGCGAATACGACGGTCAGCCAGTTCCATCTTGAACCCGATTTCTAGGCATCAACCACTCCAGGGGATAGCGGCTCCGCCTGGTCTAGGGGCAGCGTGTTGAACGTCTCTGCTGTGTAGCCACGGCTGTAGTTGGTATAAACCATCATGTCGTCGTTGAACTCATGATCGATTGAGGCCTTCCACGTCAATTTCTTGAACGTCTTGCGCGCCACACCGCCCCCCGGCACATTGTCCACGGGCGTCTGGGCGGCGGCCACAACTGCATTGGCTGTCGCTGCGTCGAAGACGGTTCCGGCCGGCGCACCGAATGCACCCGCGACCGCAGGGACATTCTGAAGCAGGAACGGCAGCTCCGGAATGAACAATGTCGTGGTCGTCCTGCGGCCAGCAACCCTGTCGGTCGTGTAACGCAGGCCGCCCGTCACATTGGTGTTATCGGTGATGGGATAGGTAAGCTGGCCAAAGGCAGCATAGGATTTAACGTTCTGCTCACCCCGAATGCTGATTGAGTCCACCAGCAGCGCCTGTATACCCGGCCCGTAGGTCGTGGACGCACGGGTTTTGGTCAATGTGTGTTGGTTTCAACGATGGAGAGATGTGCAACGCACTTCCACAATCTATTGGTTGCGTACCGCGCTGAGTCTCCAGCTATTTAAGGCAAGAGTCCCGGTCCAGATATTCCATCAAAGTTTTATGAAGGAAACGAATGCGGACTTCCTGATAACGGCTTAACATGACGTCCTTCACCCCACCTGCCTTCAGGCCTTGCTGTTGCAGCGCCAGATTTTGGCAGTCCTGATCATAGATTAGCCCGTGCCACGGCTGAAAAGCGCCACTGGCCGCATAAGTATCGTCAGGGCCAAGGTCGATTTGATTGACTTCTGGAAAATCGGATCCGTCTTGCGGCTTTGGCCGGAAGATCATGAAATCGAAGCGCGTACGATCTGGACTATTGTCGATCGGAACGAACCGATAGGCGAATGGATAAGGCAATCCCTTGAATAGGAGAAAGTTGGGGAACAGCGAATATTGAATGGGATCACATGCTTCTGCGTCCGTCAGATGGCTGAAGTCCTGTCCGTAGACCTTGCCCAGTTCAGTGCGGTTCATATCTGCCAGATAGCCCCGCGCAGTCTTGCCCTCCGGCAGCGGCGGAGCGTTATCGGTATCGCCAGTGACGGCGCCGAACGTTGCTTTCCATATCTCGGCTTCGGTAATCGGCTGGGGGTATTGGTCGCTGGGAATTCCGGTGGGAGCACAGAAACGACTGACATGACCATTGTCGGCCCAGACGTCATATTGCGTGCTGGCGTCGCCCCCAAAAGGAAGAGCTTGCGAGTGAAGTTCGGCGACATGGAATGCTTCGACAAACCCTTCAATGCAACACTTCCAGTTCGCCTCCATGACCTTGGTTACGCGGGTGTCCAGATAGACGTCGTCCCGCGACCAGTCGGCAAATTCCGCGATCAGCGGACCCAAATATGTTTCCAGCGATGGTGATGCGGGGTCGTGGTTGACGAATACGAAACCTCCCCAGAGGCCAACGCGCGCTTCTGGTAGAGCGAGTTCGGAATCTTCGACCGGATCGAAGTCCCAGCGAGCAGGTAAATTCTGAAGGGAGCCGTCGAGGTTCCAAGTCATGCCATGATAGGGACAGCGTATTTTGTTTACGCTCGTGTCCGACGCGCATAATTTCATGCCGCGATGCAGACATCCATTATAGAAAGCTTTGATCACGTCCGGAGCACTGCGCATGATGATCAGCGACGCACCGGGCGATTCATACAATACGCAATCGCCAACTTCCCTTACTTCTTCGACACGGCAGGCGACTTGCCACGTCCGCGACCACATCCGTTCCTTTTCCAAGTCAAAGAAAGTCTGGCTGGTATAGCGCTCGCGAGGGACGCGCGGCATTTCGATATGCGTGGGATGGATTTGGCGTAAACTCGCGGGTGCCTCAATGGGATCGCGCGCAATCACTTGCTGATATGTCGGAGCAGGGCTGTCCCGGTAATCGGGTGCGCCGTTGGTATCGAAATGAGTCATGGTTCAATCTCCCATCGTGGCTGGGTCAATCCAAGCTGGCTATCCCGCGTAGCTTTCGCGGGCCGCATCACCCCGCTGGAATCGCACCCGTCAGCAAATAGCCACCTTCAACAGGAAGCGCGTGACCGGTGACCAATGAAGCTGCGTCCGAACTCAACCAAAGAATGGCAGCAGCCAACTCGTCGGGGCGTCCGAGACGTTTTTCCAGATTGGCGACCTGTTCGATCATGGACCGCTTCGCCCCCACAAGGTCCATTTTATACGCCAACATCGGTGTGTCAGTCACGCCAGGGCATACCGCGTTGATGCGGATCTTGCGCGACGTGTAAGCCAAAGCCGCGCTTCGCGTCATGGCAAGAACAGCGGCTTTTGTGCCATCGTAAACGGCACTATCGGGCCGCGGCCTCAGTGCATTCATTGAGGCGACATTCACGATCGAGCCGCCACCCTGATCGAGCATTTTGGAGATCTGGCGTTTCATGCACAAAAATACGCCCATGAAGTTGATATCGACGACGCGGCGGGCCTGCTCATCCTGCACATCGGCAAGCGCAGTATCCTCCAGTTCCACTGCCGCGTTATTGCAGGCGAAATCGAGACGTCCGTAGGTGGCAATGCAAGTGTCGATCAGTGAATCGACGTCTTCGGATGACGTCACATTGGAGCGGACGAAAATGGCCGTGCCACCAGCCGCCGTGATGGCGTGTGTCGTTTCCTCACCACCTTCCGCTTGGATATCAGTGACAACCACATTCGCACCAGAAGAAGCGTAAGCGATTGCCGTCGCCCGACCGATACCACCGGCTGCTCCTGTGACCAACGCTGTCTTGCCCGCGAAATTGTAGGTCAAATCGGCCATATACTCAAAATCCTCGTATTTTCTCGGTCGGCAACTTGTTTTCGATCGCTTCTACAAGAGGGAGAAATCGCGTACCGGATCGGTCCCGTCGAAATTCACGGACGCGCTCTTGACCCGGTGATAAACCGACAGGAGCGGTATCGACGGTTCGTACAATTCGACGAAGTGGCCGAATTGTTTGGTCGCATCCATCATCGCAAATCCGGCCCCCGGTTGGACTTCACCGTAAAAGCCCTCCGGAAATCCCGCGGCTTCGAATTCCTTCATGGCCGCGGGTAAGTCGTCGACGATCAGCGCGATGTGATGGAAACCGGTCCCGCCATTCGGAAACAGGTCTGAAAAGACCGAGGGTTCGGAACTGTGGACTTGAACCATTTCGATCATGACGTCACCCCATTGTCCGTAGGCGGAGGAATGATCAAAAACGCCCGGCTTGCCCCGGTAACGCGCCAAGCTCATGGGAATATGCTCCATGACGAAGTAAGGGCCTGAACCGAAAGCCTCCGCATGCTGACGGGCAGCCTCGCGCACGTCGGGTACATAAAATGCGACCTGCCGGATCGGATAGCGCATGAACATCTTAGTGAACATTAGGGATACTCCTGCAAACACGATCAGGCAGGGAGGGGGCGATCACCTGGCCGATATTGCGACCATGGCGGCACCAGACGCGATGGCCACTTTCCATCAAGCCGCATATAGATCCTCTCATTATTGTTAGCATGCATCCTAATGCGACAATGGTCCGCCCGTCAATATATTTAGGCGACATAATATTAGTCTGATTGATCGCCCTGTGGTGCTGATCAATCTGTGGTCGTTAAGATGGTGCTGGCCAAACGACACCGGTGCCGAGCGGCAACCCGGCTAGACGCACAAGTTTCTTGACTTCAGGAAGAGCTCGCGCAAAACGGCCTCGGTCGGGTCGAGCCCTTTCGGTGTCTCGTCTCCAAGAATAAGCCGATCTCCATCACTTAAGCCCTATGTGCACCTACGACTTTTTGGACCCGCAGCTAACTGATCGGCTGCGCTAGGCGGGATCTGCTACTTCAGTAGATTGGTCGTTATCCCGTCAAGCGGCAATGTTACGGGCATGAACCCATCCTTCTTCATACGGTACAGGCCGGACTGTTGGTAGCTACCACCACTCGGCGGTGGCAATTTCCTCGTGTCCGATACAGTCAAGGTCTGGTCAGGATGATTTGCAGCAGTTCCGGGTACTTAGCAGGATCGTTGACGCGTCCCCAAGTCGGCTGGTGACAGATTTCGTCCCGCCGGACGCAGCCCCGCGGCCGGCGCCTGCGGCTGCTGGAGTTCGGCGCGAAGTTGGCGAAGCGAATTCGACAAGGATATCGCCGACGGCAATCCGGCTCAGCCTCGGTGCTCCCAACATCGGCCAAGCGAGCGCCCAGTCGGCGTTGTTCAGACTGCTGGAACCGTCCGCTGCGACCGGCGCGATCGAAAGCTTGCGTCAAATACCGGACTTTCACCGCGATGGAGTGAATGACAGGTTTTGGTCGACTGGAGTTTCGTGGCATTCCTACCTTTCAGGCGAGCGAACGTTCTTCAGATGGCTAATCTGGCCCTTGGAGAATAAAAATGGAGATGTCTGAAACAGAACCCGCTGAGACCAAGCGTCAGGTCTGACCGTCGGTGCGAAACGCGCGCTGAAGCCAAAGCAGATATGGGAGATTCGCTTCTACCTCAATCAGCACCGCCCTTTGCGCGATCGCGCACTGTTTGACCGCGCGATCGACAGTAAGCTCCGTGGCTGTGACTTGGTACGGATGAAAATTGGTGACATTGTGAGCGGAGGGCATGTCCGATCACGCGCGATCGTGATGCAGCAGAAAACAGGTCGACCTGTTCAGTTCGAACTGCTTCCGGCTGCGGGCGAGTTCCTACCGCCCACAACTGGTTCCTTGCGCGATGACGTGATTGCCATGGACCTCTGCTTGAGCGGCCCCGTCGGTGAACTGGTCGGCCACCCGACACAAGGGAGTAGTGCCTGTGCCTTTGTTGTCAGCAATCCGGGTGATCTGGACTTCATTGTTGGTCACATAACCCTTCACTTTGCTGGCGACATAGCCGCCAGCGATTAATATGCCAGCCTGGTCAGCATCGATGCTGTTGCGCATAACCTGAACGTCGTGGACATGGTTGCCCACGATATCGGCCGAGCCGCTGACTTCGCCAGCCGCGATCAATGCTCCACCGGCCACCAATATGCCGGTCTTTGCACCCGTGATGGTGTTCCCGTCATATTTGATGCCGCGAACCATGTTGCCGGTACTTTTCCCCGGCGCACCGACGTTGACCACGGGAGAGGCCAGCAGCCCCGTTGCGCACCCTGCGACCGTGTTGCCGGACACTTCGATGTCACTGACGGAAATTTCAGTCACCGGCGGCCCATTCATCTCTGGGAACCCCCCGATGGTGGCGATGCCGACGGAACAGCTTTTGCGTGGGCTGATCTGGTTGCCCCGCACACGGATGCCCTTCATGTGGATGTTGCGGGGAGGCTGCTGCCCCCCCATCAACGCTTCCACGCCCGCGATGAAGACAATGAAGCCGTTGCCGACGACCTTGTTGCCTTCGACCCGTACATCAGAGACGGATACGTCCGATGCATGGCCGTTCACGGCAACCGCGCCCCAGAGGTAGATGGCGGGGTCCGTCGCTTCGTCGAGCAGCGCGATGTCGTTGCCAGCGACGGTCAGGCGCGACAGCTGAGCCCCCCGATTGGGCGCGAACACCGTTTGCAGCGGCATGACATGCACTCCGCCTGCGAAGTCCTTGACGCTGTTGCGAGCAATCGTCACGTCTTCGATCACACCGTCGGGGGCGGAGGCGCTGGTGTCCTTGACGCCGTTATCGACGCCCACGATCGACATGGCGCTGTGCAGCATGCTGGGAAATTCCTCGCCGAACTGACGCGGCCCGCGGAAATCATTGTCGCTGATGACAAGGTCGCGGAGTGTGCCACGCTCCCCGGCGGCAGTGACCGCGCTGAAGGTGATGCCGCCTCCATTATGAAATTTGTTGCCGGTCACGCGCATGCCGGAAAGCACCTTTTTACCATCAGCGGACCTGAAGGAAAGCGGCGTCGCAAACCGCTCGAACGCCAGGTCCTTGATGGTGACATTGGCGCTTTCCACGATAAGGCCAAGTCCTCCGATCGGCGCGCCTTTGAAAAGGGGGACAGCGTTCACTGTGTCGCGCATGTCATCTGCGCCGTTGGTGAGTCTCACGCCCCTTCCGCCGATCGTGTCGCCATCATTGTCCCGCAGTATCGGCATCAGGCTGTCGACGATCAAAGGCGCGAAGGGCTGATCGGGTTTGGCCAGTATCTGAAGGGGAAGGCGAACGGCATTGCCCCGCACGGAAAAGCGGATGAGATCAGCAGCCGCAGGCCCAGGCGATCCCCGCACCTGCCGCCGCTCGGCCTTGCTCAATTGCGTAAGGGTCAGGCTGCCATTCGCCAGGCGGATGGCTTCGGCCAGCGAGAGGCGTTTGTCGCCGACCCGGCCAAGGCCATCGGCATCGTTGACGGTCAGCGTAGCGCCCGCCCCGACCGTCGCGGCTGCATGGCCGGGCTGTACAGCGCCGATCATCAACAAGAAGGCGAGTGACGAAATTGAACGACGCATTTTTTGTTGTCCCATGAAGGCCATTAGAAGGACACCCGCCCAAGTACGCCGACTTCGCGGCCGCGTCCGATGCTCACCGGAAAATATCCGGTCGGCGCACCGAACAGGCTGTAGATTTCGCCACCGCCCGGCATCCTTTTCCGTTCGTTGAGGAGATTGCGGGCGAAGAGTTCGATGGAAGCGTTCGCCTTGTCGAGACGCAAACCGGCGAACATGTCGACCTGGAAGGAAGATGGAACGCGGCGTCCATCGGCAGGCTCGCGGGCGACTGGCGAGTAATCGGCCAGCAGCCGCACGAAGCCATCAAGGCTGCCCGATAGGGCAGCGGTATATTCCGTGTTGGCGCTGACTTGCCATTTCGGCAAACCGCCCAAGGATGCGCGTGACGTGCAACGGCTGAAGTAGCGGCCTGCCTGCACAGCAGGAATCCCCTGGGAGTCAGCCTCGCCATCACCATTGAAATCGTTGCACGGGATTTCTGCGTCGTCGAAATGGGCATTGGCGTAGCTGACGGTCAGTTGCGACATCCAGCCCTTTGCCATCGCCAGGCGCGCATCGAACTCGACGCCGCGCGCGCTTGCATCGCCGTTGAAGGTCGGGCCGAGCGATCCGGTCCCGCAAGGGTTGGTGCCATTTGGCGGCAGGCCGTCCTGCGTCGCGAAGACCGTTCCTGGGATCAGCCCTACGCCCGCAGGATTGCCGGTGCAGACGATGCCCTGGACGTTGGAAATATAGCCGTTGAACTTCTGATAGAAGGCTGCTGCGGCAATGCTGAGTTTTTCATCGAAGAACAAACCCTTGAAACCGACTTCAAAGGAGTTGGACGTTTCCGCCTTGTATCCGAACTCGGTCGCGGGGATCTGGGGATTGGATAGGACCAGATATTCCTCGTCTCCGCCCGGCCGGAAAGCGCGCCCCCAATTCGCATAAGCCGTCAGGTTCTCGTTGAACTTATGCGTATAGCTCGCGCTGCCGGTCCAGGCCTTTGCCGAGTCCGTGACTGCACGCCTTACTCCGACTTCGACCTTGTCACGATGCGACAGGTTGAAGGTATGGGTCATGAAATAGCCCATTTCGATTTGCGATGGAGAGCCCGAGGTATCGACAAAGGTACAGGGCAGCCCGAAAGCAGCGAGTGGCCCCGGCGTTGTCCGGCAGTCGCCATTGGCGCCGGTGAAGTCGATCAGGACATTGACGTTCTGCTCGACGCTTCGGCGGAAGATGCCCAGACGATAGTTCCAGAAGTTGTCGCCGGTCCGTTCGATACGCACCTCATGCGTCCAGTCGCGCTGATCTGATATCGTGTCGGTGTACAGTGCGATGGGTATCCGGCTGAAGGGCGTGGTTAGCAAAGCGTTCCCGGAATCGCTGTCCGATGTGGTGCCAAAACGCGCCTTGGAATGGCCGCCGGTATAGCTTAGCCGGTGGCCTGCAAAGTCCCAGACCGCGTTGAGGGTCGTGATCTGCGTGTCGGTCTCGATCCTGCCCGCAAGGTCAGCGACCGATGCGCGATCAGAGGCGCTGAACGTTCCAAATTCACCTGATCCTTCGACCTGGGCGCTAGATCTGCCCCGGCTTTGCAGGCGTTGATGAACGAGGTCAAAGCGCAGGTCGGGATTCGGCTGCCACGTCAGGCTGGCACGCCCGCTGCTGGTCCTGGACCGATCGCGCTGACCGTTTACGACATTGCGGATGTCCGCGCCGCGCCCTTTTTCGTACAGGCCCGCAACGCGCAGGGCGAGCGAACCCTCGACGATAGGCATCGATACCGCACCCTGAATATTCAGGGCATCCAGATCGGTATAGCTTGCCATGGCATAGCCATCGGCGCGGTCGAGCAGGGGGCGGCGGGAGGCGATAAGGATTGCACCCGATGGTCCTGTGCCCGCCCGCAGAGTCCCCTGCGGTCCGCGCAGGACTTCGATCTGGCCGACGTCATATTGCGCCTGGATCTGTGCGGCGCGTTCGGAAACCACCTCATTGAAATAGACATCCACGGTCGGTCGGGTCAGCGTCAACGTGTTGAACTTGACGCCTCGCAGGGAAACGGTGCCACCGCTGACATCAAGGCCGGGTACAAGCTTTTGGATGTCAGAGAAGTTGGTCAGATTGAACCGCTCTATTTCCTGCCCGGTCACTACGTTGATCGACTGCGGTACGTCGGTAAGCCGCTCTTCACGCTTTTGTGCCGTGACGATGATATCGGCCGTCACCACAGCGGCGCCACTTTCGGACTGCGCGGAGGCAGGTGCCACGGGCAAGGCCAAGATGAGGGCGCCGGTGGCCGCCGAGCAAAGAAGCGAGATACGATTGAAGCGCATATAATCCCCCCTGTTTCGGGCACAGTGGCCCGATCACCGGTCGATGTCCGCCGGTGTGTTTACCGTTGCAAAAGAACTAAATTTGGCTGGGGAGTGCAGCTACGGTGAAAATATCATCCCAATGCATCCTCTCTGAACTGTTCTATTATGAACCCATGAGTACAGTTTAAGGAGGCGTGGTCAAGAGGCTATTTGTAGGAGGAATTAGAGTCTCGTGCGCAAAAGTGGGAACCGGTTTTGCGCCTAAAACGATGCGATAACAAAAAAACTAGAGCGCGCGACCTGCGTCCGATTAAACGTAGCGCGCTCTAAACGTTCAGGCGGGTCGAGATGAGGTCGACTGCGGTGTCGGCTTCGGCGAGCAGCGCCTCCATTTGCGGCCCTGTCTGAGCGCCGATCAGGCATTGAAAATGCGATCCGCCGTGCAGAAGTGAGCGTAAGCTTCTGGACAGTTCACCTGCATCGATTGAGGATGATCGGCCCTGTGTCCCGCTCTCGATGGCAAGTCTGACATGCTGCCAGATGTCATGCTCGCTCCCATCCGCGAACATCTGAGAAAATTTATGGTTCGCACTCTCCGCGATCATGAGCCGCATCATCGCCAGGGAATAATCATTCATGACGAGAATAAGGTAAGTGCGGGCGAATGTCTTAAGTCGATCGATCAAACTGCCTTCGCCCCGAAGAGCGGCCGCGAGATAGTCCATCGTGGGGCGGGAACCCTGCACGATAATGGCTTTCAGCAAATCCTCACGCGATTCAAAATAATTGTAGATCGTGACTTTGGAGCAGCCGACTTCACGGGCGACGTCGTTGAGCGTGGTGCCGTGATATCCCCGCTGTTGGAAGACGCGTGCGGCTCCTTCCAGTATCTGTGTGCGCTTAGCCTCTGTCTTCCGTCTCACAACCGCTGCTCCCGCTGACCTGCTATTATGGCCCGGTCACGAGGCGCGCAACGTTGATGATTATCCGAGGATTGCCTGAAGCGCGCCCAACTGCTTCTTGACGGTCGTAGCGCTGATTTTTCCTCCCTCGACCTCGCCGAATTTCGCAAGACGCGCGGTGAACGTGAGGGCGCGGTCCGCCGCAGGCATTCGGGACGGCATCTTGACCACCGCATCGAGCCAGTTGTGGATGTCGTCCTCGGTCACCTCCATAGCCGGAATGTCGCCGATATAATCGATGAATTCCTCAGCTGCGCGGCGATACTCACGGGCGGTTTGGGGGCGAGGGTTCATACCCTCTTTCCACTTCTCGTACAGTTCGAGGAGCCGCATGTCGGGCCGGAGCCGGGACGTCGCGCCGACAGGTTTGCGCGCGGAGCTTTCTTCCTCCAACCGGGCCAGGTCCAGATAGGCGGCAACGACCTCGCCGATGCCATCCGGCATTTCAGCGCGACAAGGATTCGCATAGCGGGCGATCTGTTCGACGAGGCGATCTGCCTGGGCGAGCTGGGCATCCCGTTGCGCGATGGGATCAGATGACCGCCACATCCCCTGCTTCGGCCAAGAGCGACCGGCTCCCCTCTCTCGCAGCTTGGTTTCATGGGCCCGAAACAAGGCTGCGTTGGTCGAAAGCTCCCACCAGCGGTCGGCAGAGGCCAATGGTATGTTGAGGCAGGCGAAGAGCTCCTCCGCAAATAGGCCCCGATCGACTTCCTGAAAGGCGAGACGAAGCCGCTCATGCCCGTCCAGCCCACCGTCAGGGGCGCCCCCTTCAAAATAGGCTTGGATGAGCTGCTCAGCTTGGTCGCGTTGGCAGGGGCGGGGGTCTCCCGTCGCGGCAAGCCGTTGCCGCGCGATCTCGAGCTGCTGCTCGAACTCCGCGTTCACGGCGATGAACAACTGGGCCGCCCGGACGAAATCCTTCGTGCGCAGCGACTGCTTGTGCACCGCCCGCATGCCGAAAGCGGGGCGGAGGTTCTCGGGGATCTGTCTGCGGAGGTAATATGCGCCTGTCTTGGGGTGCCGCCACGGCTGTGCCATCTGTGCCATTCTCGTCTCGCTGTACCAAGGCGCTGTACCAGCGAGAGGTCAAGAAAGGCTGAATCGCAGCATTCCGCGCCCAAATGGGCAGATGGTGACCCCTACGGGAATCGAACCCGTGTTTCAGCCGTGAGAGGGCCGCGTCCTGACCGCTAGACGAAGGGGCCATGGCCGCATGGGCGGCTGGCAGGCGGTGGCGTTTAGGGGGAGAGGGGTTCGCCGTCAAGTGAAACCCCTTGCCCAGTTCGGCCCATAAAAAACCACCCCATGTATTACATGGGGTGGCCAAGGTTCAGGGAGGAGACGCCTCCAAAAGGGGGAGGCGCCCATACGACACACCCGAAAGGGGGGCAGGTGCGCCGTATGTTTGGGAAGATAAAGAAGGTCCCGCTCACTTTCAAGTGGCGAGCAGAAACCTTTTCTATCGCATTATTGATGCAGGTTAAATTACAGGGTCAGGCGTCGGCGGTCTGGGGCGCCGCCGGGACGGAAATCGGACCTTTGCCCTGCGTGATCTGCGACTCGAAAACTTCGCGTATGAGCTGCAGCGAGAAAAGATGCGCGTAGATAAGGGGCAGCATGCCGTTCTGGCTGATCTTCCGCAGCTGATCGCCACGCATGTCACGCAGCTTTTCCTCGTTCACCATGCGGAAGCCGCGATAGACGAAAGGCTGATCGTTGCCGGGCACCTGGATGGCGACTTCACCGTCCATCAGCAGGTCCAGTTCCTTCAGGTCCTTCATGAACTGGCCAGTACGCGCGGCAGCCTGTTCGAAATCCTCGCAGAATTTGAGGACGCCCTGGGTGAGTTCGGTCGGCTTGCCATCCTCAAAAAGGGGCTGGCCTTCCTCAAACTCGCCGACCGCTTCGCTGGTCGGATCGAAGCAGAGCGACAGTTCGTCGGTGTCGGGGCGCAGCTTCGCCAGCATCCAGGGATAGCGGCGGACATAGGCGGGGACATAGGCGGGGCCGCGCAGCTTGCCTTCGTCGTCGAGGAAGGTGTTTACGCCTTCGTTCAGGCCCATCAGCGCCAGCGGCACCGCTTCGTCACCGGCCGAGAAGATGATCGGCACGAAACGTTGGGCCGCGACGAATTCATCGACGGTCAGGGGAACGGCATGCTGTTTCGTGAGGAAGGGCGCGGATTCCACCGAGCGGCTGCGATAGCTCGCATGATCGACGCTGCTGAGCGGGAGCAGGTCGTTGTAAAACACGGGGAGATTATTGGCGGGCGCGCTAGCCATGATGCTGTTCTTCCATCCTATCGAAGCAGCGCATGTTGGCAGCGCTGCCTTTCCTAAAAACTGGGTGTGGGCGATAAAGACCTTGTGGGTGGGAGGCAATTGCTTTGTCGATCCGCCCCGCCGCCCCGCCGCCCCGCCGCCCCGCCGCCCCGCCGCCCCGCCGCCCCGCCGCCCCGCCGCCCCGCCGCCTCTAGCCCTCTTCGGGACGGGGAATGAGCTTGTCCGGGTTCATGAGGCCAAGGGGATCAAGCGCAGCCTTGATCGCGCGCAGGGCATGTAGCCGGGCAGGACTGGCAAGGCGGCCGAGTTCGGCCCGTTTCATCTGGCCGATGCCATGTTCCGCCGAAATGGAGCCGCCCGCCGCGACGACGGCATCATGGACGAAGGCGTTGATCGACTTCCCTTCTGCCGCGATCCAGGCGGGGCCGTCCGTCGTTCCCTTGGGCGCGCGGACATGGAAGTGGACATTGCCATCGCCAAGATGACCGAAGGAGGAGGCGGTGGTTCCCGCGAAGGCGCGTTCGGCCGCTGCGGCCATGTCGATCATGAAGGCGGGCATGCGGGCCACGGGCACGCTGATGTCATATTGCAGCGCCGGTCCCTGTGCCCTCTCCGCTTCGGACAGTGATTCGCGCAGGCGCCAGAACGCCGCTGCCTGAGCATCATTGGCGGCGATCGTGGCATCGACAGCGAGACCCTGTTCGAGCGCTTGAGCCAGCGCTCCCTCAAGACGCTCGGCGGGGGATGGGCTGGACAGGTCGGCATGATCGACTTCGATCAGCACATGCCAGGGCGTGCGCGTCTCTATCGGGCAGCGGGTGCCGGGAATGTGGGAGAGGACATGGCCCAGGCCATCGTCGGCGATAATCTCGAACCCCTCGACGCTGTCACCCAATTGCCTTTCGGTCAGGCGGAGCAGGGCGAGCGCATCGGCCGGCGATCGGACGCCGACCCAGCCGACTGCGCGGATCGCGATCGCAGGGACGAGGCGGAGCGAGGCGGCGGTGATGATGCCGAGCGTTCCTTCCGCGCCGATCAGCAATTGTTTGAGGTCATAGCCGCGATTGTCTTTCTTAAGCGCGTCGAGGCCATGCAGGATGGTGCCGTCGGGGAGGACTGCCTCCAGCCCCTCAACTAAGGCGCGCATCGTGCCATGGCGCAGCACCTGAGTGCCGCCCGCGTTGGTCGATATGAGGCCGCCGATCGTGGCCGATCCTTTCGCGCCGAGGCTGAGTGGGAAGCGGCGTCCGGCTTCCTCAGCAACATCGTGCAGGGTTTCGAGGATGACGCCTGCTTCGCATATTGCGAGATTGTCATCGGGAGAAAGGGAACGGATGCGGTTCATCCGGCGCAGAGACAGGATGAGTGCTGACCTGTCATCCGGAGGAGTCGCGCCGCCGACCATTGAGGTATTGCCGCCCTGAGGAACCAGAGGCACGTGAAGTTCGGCCGCGAGCGCCACGGTTGCCGCAACCTCCTCCGTATTGGAAGGCTGGAGAATGGCGGCAGCGGCGCCGTGAAAACGTCCCCGCCAATCGGTGAGCCAGGGAGCGATGTCGTCCGCGTCGGTGACAACGCCCTTTGGCCCCAGCAAGGCTGTGAACCTGTCGATGATGTCTTGCCCTATCATATTGCAATGCTATGCCCCGGAATTCATCGACGGTTCAACCACCGGCCCATAGCGTGCCGCCCCAAAAGGGGTTCGATTTGCTTCATTCCGTCCTGTTGCTCCTTGTCGCGCCCGTGAGTGAGCCCGTGCAATTGGCGCAGATGTCGATCGAGCAACGGATCATCATTCGCGTGCCGATGGCGAAAAAGGGACGAGCGCCCGCGCGCATCGCTCCGCAGGCGCGGCGTGCGTGGAAGGAAAAGAAGGGGCCGCGCTGCATCGCCTTGCGGTCGATCCGGTCGGCCAGCGTCATTGTGGATAATGGCGTCGATTTGCTGCTGGCAGATAATCACCGCTACAGGGCTCGGCTGGAGCGGGGGTGCAGTTCGACAGGCTTCTACTCAGGCTTTTATGTCGAGCCGGATGAGGATGGGTCGCTTTGTTCTGGGCGCGATGAATTGCAGGCGCGCAGCGGGCTTAGTTGCGTGATCGACAGTTTCCGGCGATTGGAAGAGGCGGACGGTGACGATTGACCGTCTATGGAAACGCGCTGCGATGCGCGATTTTCTTGACAAGATGCCAATATTTCCGCAAGGCGCGCGCGATTTCCGTGATGCATGAGCGCGTTGCGGAGAGCCTCTGTCCCGGACAATTGAATGACTTTTGCCGATCTCGGCCTTTCCGATGAACTGTTGAAGGCCGTTAACGAGGCCGGATACGATACGCCCACGCCGATTCAGGCGCAGGCGATCCCCCCCGTGCTGATGATGAAGGACATTATCGGCATCGCGCAGACGGGGACGGGCAAGACCGCCAGCTTCGTTTTGCCGATGATCGACATTCTGGCCCATGGCCGCGCCAGAGCGTTGATGCCGCGCTCGCTCATTCTGGAGCCGACGCGCGAACTCGCGGCGCAAGTTGCCGAGAATTTCGAGAAGTACGGAAAATATCACAAGCTCAACATGGCGCTGCTGATCGGCGGCGTGCAGATGGGCGATCAGCTCAAAGCCCTGGAAAAGGGCGTCGATGTGCTGATCGCCACGCCGGGCCGACTGATGGACCTGTTCCAGCGCGGCAAGATATTGCTGAACGGCTGTTCAATGCTGGTCATCGATGAAGCTGACCGCATGCTGGATATGGGTTTCATCCCGGACATTGAGGAAATCTGTACCAAATTGCCCTCGCAGCGGCAGACACTGCTGTTTTCAGCGACCATGCCCGCGCCGATCAAGAAGCTGGCGGATCGGTTCCTGAGCAATCCCAAGTCGATCGAGGTGGCGCGGCCCGCCACTGCCTCCACCAACATCACCCAGAGGCTGGTGAAGGTTGATTCGCGCAAGAAGCGCGAAGCCCTGCGCGCGATGCTGGAGCATGAGGAAGTGCTGAGCGCGGTGATCTTCTGCAACCGCAAGACGACGGTTCGTGAACTGAACAAGAGCCTGCAGCGCTACGGTTTCAAGTCGGGCGAGATTCATGGCGACATTGATCAGTCTTCGCGAATTGCCGAACTGGAACGATTCCGGGCGGGATCGGTGAATATCCTGGTAGCGTCCGATGTCGCTGCGCGCGGGCTGGATATCAAGGGTGTCAGCCACGTCTTCAATTTCGATGCGCCTTGGCATCCGGACGATTATGTTCATCGTATTGGCCGTACCGGGCGTGCGGGGGCATCGGGTGTCGCCTATACCTTTGTGACCCCGGAAGATGCAGAGGCGATCGACAATATCCAGAAACTGATCGGGCAGAAGATCGAAACGATCGCAGCTCCTGCCGGTGCCTCTGCAAAGGTGGATGAAGCCGAAGAGCCGCGCCGGAATGTGGAGCGCAAGCCCGCCAAGCGCAAGGACGACGAACGGCGGGAAGAGCCTCGTCCTGCCCGCCAGCAGGGTAATGGCGCAAAGTCACGTCGCCCCGATGTTCGGGACGAAGGTCCGGATGAGGGCTGGAACGGGCCTGTGCCTGAATTCCTTTCGGTGGGATTCGAGGGTTAGGAACGTCCGTGGAACGTCCTTCCTGCCGGTGGGTAAGAAGGACGATCCTACAATAGCCCCATCGCGCGCAGGCTGCTGTGCCCCTGCGATCCAATGATGATATGATCATGCACCGCGATGTTGAGGCGCTTGCCCGCTTCGGCGATCTGGCGCGTGATTTCGATGTCCTGACGGCTGGGTTCGGGCGAACCGCTGGGGTGGTTGTGGACCAGGATCAGCGCTGACGACCCGAGGTCGATAGCGCGGCGTATGACTTCACGTGTGTAGATGGCGGCCTGATCAATCGAGCCGTCGCCCATATGTTCGTCGCGGATCAGCATGTTGCGGCTGTTGAGGTGAAGCACGCGGACGCGCTCCACCGACAGATAGGCCATGTCAGCGCGCAGATAATCGAGTAGGGCCTGCCAGCTTGCAAGGACCGGGCGCTGTGACACCTCATTGCGGAGCATGCGCAGCAGGGTGGCATGCACGATCTTGACAGCAGCAATGCTGGTGTCGCCCATGCCGGGAACGCGCGCGATCGCCTGCCAATCCGCCGTCATCAGGCCGCCTATGCCGCCAAATTCACGCAGCAGCGCCTTGGCGAGCGGTTTGGTGTCGCGGCGCGGAATGGCAAGGGCCAGCAGATATTCGACAAGTTCATGATCGTGCAACGCATCACCGCCGCTCTCCGCCAGCTTTTGCCGCAGCCGGGCGCGATGACCCACGCCGTCATGGCTGACCACAACATCCCTGTCCGCCAATGCCTTATAATCCCCCGTTCAGAGAAAATGACCTATGCGTTGCGCAAATATCGAGCAAGGATATTTAGGGAGCCTCAGACGTTATGCAGGCGTTACGGATCAAGTGTGAAAGCCGGGGTTGGCCATAAGCATGGAAGTTGAGGACGGCGAAGTGGAAACTCGCCGTGGCTGGTTACGCTGGCTGGGCGTAGGGACGGGGTCCCTGGCGCTGATCCTTGTTGCGTTGTGGACCCAGCGAGCCCCGATCGCAGAAAATTTCATCGGGCGGGAGATGAACCGGCGCGGCGTCCAGGCAAGCTATGACCTCAAGGAGATCGGCCTGCGCACCCAGCGTATCGAGAATATCGTCCTTGGCGATCCCGCGAATCCCGATCTGACTGCCCGTTGGGTGGAAGTGGATCTGGGCTTCACTGGCCTGTCCCCGCATGTGGTTGCGGTAAGGGCAGGGGGAGTGCGGCTGCGCGGTTCTTATCGTGACGGGGTGCTCCGGCTGGGGGAACTGGACAAGTTCCGCGATCCTGCGTCGAAGGCGCCGTTCAGTCTGCCGGACATCGTCCTCGCGCTGCGCGATGCGCGCATGCGGCTTGAAACCGACGCCGGAGTGGTCGGCATGCAGATCGACGGCAAGGGTAATCTGAGGTCGGGCTTCGACGGCCGCCTTGCCGCCGCCATGCCACGGGCGGCGTTCGCGGGGTGCAAGCTGGCCGGTATGACCGCGTTGCTGGAAGTCGCAATAAGGAATGAGCGACCGCACTTGGTCGGACCGGCGCAGGCGACGGCTCTTGGATGCAGGAGCGGCGCTACCGGCGCGGCCAAGCCGAGGGCGGACATGGACGTCTGGATCGGCAGGGCGCTGGATCGATGGAACGGCCATGTCGTGCTGGGAGCGGAGGCGTTGAAGTCCGCGGGCATGGTACTGGCGAATCCCGCCGGGCGAATAGACTTCGACGGCAATGCATCGCAGACGGCCGGTCGTGCGCGAATCGGTGCGGCGGCGTTGGGCATGGCGGGCCTCAAGGCAGGCCGGTCGGAGGTTGTTGGCGCATGGCGCCTAGCGGAAGGCAAGTCACAAGCGAGCGGGCGTTTGTCGGCGCATCAACTGAGCCTTCCCGGACGCGATCCTCTGGCGGGGTTGAAGCGGTCTGCGGCGGGCACGCCTCTGGCGCCGCTGGCCGAACGGCTGGCCGATGCGGTGCGCCGCGCCGGGGAGGATAATGTGTTGCGAACCAGCCTGGCCTTCGCGCAAAGCGGTCAGGGTGGAAGCGTGGTGCTGACGAACAGTGGATTCGAATCGCGCAGCGGCGCGCGCGTGGCGATTCCCGGTGATGGCAGGGTGACCATTGCCTGGCCGGGCAAGGCGGGAGCGGCTGTCGACTGGGCGCTGGATGGCGCGCTCACGACGGACGGCGGCGGGTTGCCGAAGGCTGCGCTGCGGTTGGCGCGGCGTCCGGGTGGCGGATTGGGCGGTCAACTTTTTATCGACCCCTATGCTGCTCGTGACGCCAGGCTGGCGCTCGAGCCGGTACGTTTCACCGCCGGACCTGGGGGAGATACGCTCTTTTCAACAGTGGCAAGGCTGGACGGCCCACTGCCCGGCGGACGTCTGCGCGGGCTTGTGCTGCCGGTTGCGGGACAGCTGAATGCTGATGGGGCGATCGCTATCAACCGACGCTGCGTGCCGTTGGCGTTGGAGGAGGCGCGCTACGGCAGCTTTTCGGTCGGGCGTACCCGGCAGACGCTGTGCCCAATCGGCGGCGGCGCTCTGGTGGCGACGGGGCCGGGCGGGGTGAGCGCGGGGGCCGAGATTCGCGATCTCGACCTGCGAGGGCGTAGCGGCCAAAGCCCGATGCGGCTGTCGGCAGAGCGGGCAAGGGTCGCCATCGGTCAGGAGGGCTTTTCGCTAGCTCGGGCGGAACTGGCGATCGGGCCTGAAGCATCTCCGGTACGGCTGGTCGCGCAAACGCTGACCGGCAGGGCTACGGCGCAGGGCTTGACGGGAAAGCTGGCAGGAACCAACGCGCGAATCGGTTCCGTTCCGCTGATCGTGGAGGATGGTGCGGGCGAATGGAGCTTCGCCCAAGGAGCGTTGAAGCTCTCCGCGTTGGTGATGGTGCGCGATGCCCAGACGCCGGGACGGTTCGAGCCGTTGAAGGTGCCGGACTTCGCCCTCAGCTTGCGGGACGGCCGAATCCTGGCGACAGGAACGCTGCGGGCGCCGCGCAACGATGCCCTGGTCGCGCGTGCGGACATTGTGCATGATCTGGGCTCTGGCCGGGGCAAGGCTGACCTGACCGTGCCGGGGTTGGTATTCGGTCCCAATTTGCAGCCCGAGGAGGTGAGCCGCCTGGCGCTGGGGGTTGTCGCCAATGTCGATGCGACGGTAACGGGCGAAGGGCATATTCGGTGGAACGGCACGGATGTGACCAGCGACGGCGTGTTCCGCACCGACAACGCCAAGCTGGCGGCGGCGTTCGGCCCGGTTGAGGGAATGTCCGGCGAATTGCGCTTTACCGATCTATTGGGGCTGGTGAGCGCGCTGGGGCAGGAAGTGCGGATGAGGATGGTCAATCCCGGCGTCGAAGTGCGCGACGGCCTTGTCCGCTACAGGCTGGAACCTGGGCAGAAGGTCCGCGTCGAGGGCGGCGGATGGCCTTTTTCCGGCGGGCAGCTGGTTTTGTTGCCGACGACCATGGACTTCAGTGCCGATGTGGACCGCTATCTGACGTTCCGCGTCATCGGCATTGATGCGGGTTCCTTCATCCAGACGATGGAGCTTGAGAATATATCGGCCACGGGCACGTTCGATGGGATCATGCCGCTGATCTTCAATGCCCAGGGCGGGCGTGTCGCGGGTGGCGTGCTGACCGCAAGGCAGCAGGGCATGCCGCCGCTCATCATGCCCGAAGGGGTGCTGCCCACGGTGCCGTGTGATCCCAACCGCCAGTCGGGGACGTTGTCCTATGTTGGGCCGGTTTCGAACGAACAATTGGGCGTGATGGGCAAGCTGGCCTTCGATGCGCTCAAGAATCTGCAATATAAATGCCTCACCATCCTGATGGACGGCGCGCTTGATGGGGAGATGGTAACCAATGTCGTGTTCAACGGCGTCAATCGGGGGAAGCTGGGCGATGTTCCGGCGGGCATGGCGCGCAACCTGACCGGATTGCCCTTCATCTTCAATGTGCGGATCGCTGCGCCATTTCGCGGCCTGCTGGGCACGGCAAAGTCCTTCATCGATCCGACAACGCTTATCCAGAACAGCATAGGGGATCAGATGCAGGAGAAGATTCGCGAAGGGATTGCAGTTAACCCTGCGGAAAGCGACACTGTGAGAAACAGGGAACAGAAATGAAGACACAAGCTATCTTTGCGGCGGGTTTCGCCGGTTTGGCCCTGACGGGCTGCATCCAGGTGAAGGCACCGGACAAGCCGATCGAAATCAACCTGAATGTAAAGGTGCAGCAGGAGGTCGTCGTACGCCTTCAGCGTGATGCACAGGATCTTATCCAGAATAACCCGGAGTTGTTCCCGCAATGACACGCAAGCTTTTGATGATCGTCGCAGGTGCGGCCGTTGTGCTCGCCACGGGATTTGTTGCAAGTGCGCCTGCTCGCGCGCAGTCGGGCGCGGTTGCCGCTGCAATGGCGGAGGGCGCCGTGGGCGAACAGGCGGACGGCTATTTGGGCATCGCTGGATCGGTGAGCGCGGCGGTGCGATCGGAGGTCGAATCGATCAACATCAAACGACGTGCGGCCTACACCGACCTTGCCAGCAAGCGCGGCGTCACGGTTCAGGATATGGCGGCAGCCACGGGCTGCCAGACATTGAGCAACCGCGTGAAGCAGGGCCAGGTTTATCGCGTGGGCGCAGGACCCTGGCAAACCAAGGGTGCCGGGCCGATCGCCCTGCCGAGCTATTGCGCGACCGCAGGGTAATTACGCGACTGCGGGGAGTTTCGCCGCTGCGCCCGACGGAAGCGCAATTCTCCTGTCCAACTACGGTTGACTATCCCGAAAGCCCTTTCTAAACGGGCCGCGCCTTGACGGGTGCAACCGCACGCGCCATGCCGCCTGACGTTGGCTTATCTGCTTGAACGAAAAGGAATGGCCATGACGCAGGATGTGCCCGGGCAAGACCCGGCAGATGAGGACGAGCGTATCACTTCTCTTGAGGAGCGGATCGCAAAGGCCGAACGAGCCGAAAAGGTCAGACAAGGGACCACTAAGCAACAGGCGGACGATGGATCACGCCTGGGCAACAGGGTTCTCGCAGAACTGATCGGTGGTCTTGCCGGTGGTGCCGTGGTTGGTGGGACTTTGGACTACTTTCTGCGAACATCCCCTTGGCTCCTGCTGGCATTCCTCGGTCTTGGGATCGTGGTTGCTTTCAGGAACATCATCAGATTGACGACGACGAAGCGTCCCGGCGAATAGGGGCGCTTTTATCTTAGTCCGAATACCAGACGTTACAGGGGTCAACGTGGCAGAATCCGGCAAAATCGATCCGATGCACCAGTTTGCGATCGAACCGCTGTTCGGTACGGATCACTTGTCGCTTGGCGGCTTCAACATCGCTTTTACCAACAGCGCGCTCTACATGGTGGCTGCTGCTGTGGTGCTGTGGATTTTCGTGATCGGCGGCATGAAGCGTGAGTTGGTGCCCGGCCGCTGGCAGATGGCGGTCGAATATATGACCGGCTTCATCAAAAGCCTGTTGATCGCCAATGTGGGTGAAGGCGGCAAGAAGTATATTCCTTATGTCTTCTCGCTGTTCATGTTCATCCTGCTGGCGAACCTGCTTGGCCTGCTGCCGCTGGGCCTGATCGGTCTGCATCCGTTCACCTTTACCAGCCACTTCACGGCTACCGGCGTCCTCGCGATCCTGAGCTTCTCGATCGTGCTGATCGTTGGCTTCTGGAAGCATGGCTTGCACTTCTTCTCGCTGTTCGTGCCCCATGGTACGCCGCTGCCTATGATCCCGGTGATCTTCCCGATCGAGTTGGTATCGTTCATGGTGCGGCCGTTCAGCCTTGGCTTGCGACTGTTCGTTGCGATGACCGCCGGGCACGTTCTGCTCAAGGTGCTGGCCGGGTTCGTCATCAACAGCTCCAACGCGGGTGCCGGATATGGCCTGACGGTCGGTTCCGCCAGCTTCATCCTGATGATCGGCATCAGCGCTCTGGAAGTGCTGGTGGCGGTGATCCAGGCCTATGTGTTCGCGCTGCTGACTTCGGTCTATCTGAACGATGCCGAGAACCTGCATTAAGTTTATTTTTCCAACCATTTGTTCGAGTTTAGAAAAGGGAGTTTACGACATGGACGCAGAAGCCGCAAAGCTGCTCGGTGCTGGCCTGGCCGCGATTGGTGCGGGCCTCGCCTCGCTCGGTGTGGGCAACGTGTTCGCATCGTTCCTGGAAGGCGCGCTGCGCAATCCGGGCGCCGCTGACGGTCAGCAGGGCCGCCTGTTCATCGGTTTCGCCGCAGCCGAACTTCTGGGTCTGCTGGCGTTCGTTATCGCCATGATCCTGGTGTTCGTGGCCTGACAAGCACTTGGTGTGCGGGCAGGGCGGCTGTCGCCGTCCCGTCCGCACGCATGAATTGACGGCGCCCTGATCGGACGGACCTATAATGCCTCAAATCGCGCAAATTGCCGAAACCTATGCATCGCAGATTTTCTGGATGCTGCTGACATTCGGCTTTGTCTTCTTCGTCATCGGCCAGGGTATGGTCCCTAAGGTTCAGGCGACGGCCGACGCGCGCGACGCGAAGATCACAGGTGATCTGGACGCGGCCAAGGCTGCCTTCGCCCGCGCCGATGAGGCAGAGGCTGATTATCGCACCCGTGACGCCGAAAGCCGAGCTGCGGCTCAGGCGACGCTGGCCCGCGCCAAAGCGGAAGCTGCGAAGGCTTCCGAAGGACAGCTTGCTGCCGCCGACGCTGAAATCGCCACGCGGATCGGTGCTGCTGAAGCCCGCATCCAGGCGGCCAGCCAGGCAGCGATGGCAGAGATTGAAACCGTCGCCGCCGAAGCGGCGCGCGACATGGTGGCTCGTATATCCGGCGTGAACGCGTCGGACGAAGCGGCCCGCAACGCAGTAAAGGCGGCACTGGCCCATGGCTGAGGCAGCAGCACAGCATAGCGAAGGTACGCCTCCGCATCTTGACGACGCAATTCACTCCGAAGGGATGGAGCCGGTAGGCACCGTCGCGCATGAAGGGGTAGCGCCGCATACTGATCCGAAGGCCGTCGGCATGGACGCGACCGCCTGGGTCAGCCTGGCGATGGCGGTCTTCATCCTCATTCTCCTGATCAAGAAGGTCCCCGCGCTGATCGGCAATGTGCTCGATGGCCGGATCGCCCAGATCAAGGAACAGCTGGCGGAAGCTGCCAAGCTGCGCGCCGAGGCTGACGCGCTGAAGGCTGAATATGAGGCGAAGCTGGCCAATGCGGCTGGTGAAGCCGAAGCGATGCGCAAGTCGGCCGAGAGCGAAGCGGCAACGCTGCTTGAAGATGCCAAGGCCAATGCGGTGGCGCTGGTTGCCCGTCGCCAAAAGATGGCCGAGGACAAGATCGGTGCGGCAGAACGCGCTGCCATTGCGGGCATCCGTACAAAGGCCGTCAACGCTGCCACCAGCGCGGCTGCAACGCTAATCGCGCAGAACCATGACGCGGGCGCGGATCGGCAGTTGGTGGATAGCGCAATCAAGGGTCTTGGCCCCAGCGTCTGAAGCTGACGATTTCGTCTCGAAAAGGGTCGATGCGGTTTGTCGCACCGGCCCTTTTTCATGTCTGGATGTGGATCGGCCTTGTTTGTTACCAGGTAATATTTCGCGCGATGTGCGAGCCGGAGAAGATCGATCAGCATGCCTGCTGTTGTCGGTGATGAAGCGGAATTTGGCGTGCTCCTCTGCGTCCGATTATAAGCAGTTTGAATATCGTGCACGGCGACGATCCCGATCTCGGAAACGATTCCCTGTCCGCGCGGATGTCGTGCATCTCCGGGTTGCCGGGGATCAAAGTCTCTACGATTATTTCCAGCCATCCGCGCTCTGATGTTGGAAAGGGGGCCGGATGTCGCGGACGCCAAACCACGCGTGAAAAACCCCGAAGATGGTCAAGGTGGTTCGCGCTGATTTAGGCCCCAAGGTTCAGGAAGCGGAGCCCAGCCATTGCGCTTGTCTGTGTCACCGCTATCTCTTCACCAATGTCGCATCCCCAATCTCCCGACCGCTTTCATGAGGACAAGGCTAGTTTCACCGTACGCGGAGCAGGTACGCCCGATATTGAGGCGGGGGTTGAGGCGATCCGTACCACGTTGAAGACTTTGCCGACGCGGCCCGGTGTTTACCGGATGCAGGACGCTCGCGGTGATGTCCTCTATGTTGGCAAGGCCCGGGCGCTGCGCAATCGGGTGGTGAATTATACGCAGGTGGATCGCCTGCCGAAGCGATTGCAGCGCATGGTGGCGCAAACGCGGTCGATGACAATTGTGACGACTAACAGCGAGGCCGAGGCGCTACTGCTGGAAGCGCAACTGATCAAACGGTTTCGGCCGCCTTACAATGTGCTGCTGAGGGACGATAAAAGCTTCCCTTTCATTCTGCTGCGGGAAGATCATGATTTTCCTCGGGTCCAGAAACATCGGGGCGCGCGCAAGTATAAGGGGCGCTATTATGGCCCCTTTGCCAGCGCGGGGTCGGTAACGCGCACTATCAATGCGCTGCAGAAACTGTTTCTGCTGCGAAGTTGCACGGACAGCTTCTTTGCCAATCGGTCGCGGCCCTGCCTTCTGTTTCAGATCAAGCGCTGCTCTGGCCCCTGTGTCCAGCGGATCGACGAGGCGGGCTATGCGGAGTTGGTGAAGGATGCGCAGGATTTCCTGGGCGGCAAATCGACTGCCGTGCAGAAGAAGCTGGGCGAGGCGATGCAGGCCGCTTCGGAGGCGATGGATTTTGAACAGGCTGCGGTTCTGCGCGACAGGCTGAAGGCGCTGACCTTCATTCAGGGTAGTCAGGCGATCAACGCCGAAGGGCTGGGCGATGCGGACATTTTCGCGCTGGCTACGAAGGGTGGGGCGATGTGCATCCAGGCCTTCTTCATTCGGGGCGGCCAGAATTGGGGACATCGCAGCTTCTTCCCTGTCCACACGGCTGAAGTCGCAGAGGATGAGGTGCTGGCGAGCTTCATGGCGCAATTTTACGAGGAAGTGCCGCCGCCCCGGCTGATCCTGTCGGATCGTGCTCCGCAGGAATGTGAACTTATCGCGCAGGCGCTGGGAGAACGAGCCGGGGGCAAGGTGCGGATTGAGGTGCCGCAGCGAGGTGCGCGGACACGGCTGATCCGTCAGGCGCAGCGCAATGCGGTGGAGGCGCTCGACCGGCGGCTGGCGGAGACGACGACGCAGGCTAAGATTCTGGAAGAGATGGTCGAGACATTCGGGCTGGATGGCGTGCCTGACCGGATCGAGATTTATGACAACAGCCATATCCAGGGAAGTCATGCGCTGGGCGCGATGGTGGTCGCGGGGCCGGAAGGTTTCCGCAAGAATGCCTATCGCAAGTTCAACATGAAGAACCCCGAAACATCGAGCGACGACTTCGCGATGATGCGCGAGATGTTCGAGCGGCGCTTTGGCCGGGCTGCGCGGGAAGATCCGGATCGCGATAGTGGGGAGTGGCCCGACCTGGTGCTGATCGATGGTGGCAAGGGGCAATTGTCAGCGGCGCGGGCGATCCTGGAAGATTTGGGGATCGAAGATATCTGCATGATCGGTATCGCGAAGGGGCCGCATCATGGGCGTGATGGACGGGAAGTCTTCCATATGCCCGATGGTCGGGAGATCAGTTTTCCGATCAATCATCCGGTGCTGTTCTACCTGCAGCGATTGCGAGATGAGGCGCACCGCTTTGCGATCGGGGCGCATCGGCAGAAGCGGAGCAAGGCGATTTCGACCAGTTCGCTGGATGAGGTGCCGGGAATTGGCCCGTCGCGAAAGCGGGCGTTGTTGATGCATTTTGGAACGGCGAAGGCGGTGAAAAGCGCGGCGCTGGAAGATTTGCTGAAAGCGCCGGGCGTTTCGAAGGCGGTGGCGCAGCAGATTTTTGATTATTTTCATGGATGAGATGGTGAGAAGAATCATCTCCTGAAATCTTGTTTCGGTGTCGAAGCAATGAGTGGGGCATGTGATTGACTTTGCCCTGATTTTTCCTGTTGCCCTTGCGTAATGAAGGCGGGCCTGCGATGGTTCGGTTAGACGCTGACAATCATGGCGCGGGTTCAGGAGAAGGGGTCGTGAGGAAGATGAGCTTTCGTTCATCATCACCAACTATTTTTGCTAATTTACTACGTCCGTTGCAATCTATGATTGCTCTTGTTCGGATATATCATTTAGGTTCACTTCATCATTATTGAGTGAAATCAACAGATACTTATCCGAAGACATATGTCCATCCATATAGGATGGGCGGGCGGAGTTATGAGAGCATGATCAGAAGACATGCCGAACTGCTGCGGACTTTGAGCATGCGTCGTTCGTTTGCCCTGTCCGCGCTTCGGCCATGGCGCATGCTGGACGTCACGCGGCTTGTGCTGGCCAGCGTCTACGGCTTTGTGAGCTTCGTTTTCGCAACGCCGCGGTCCTGGGCCGAGGCGGCGGAGAACGGCATCATCGCCGCCATGCTGCTGCTTGCCGTGGGTGCATTGATCCTGTCCGGGCGGTCATGGGTCACGGAAATGCGCATTCGCAAGCCGGTGGTCTATCTGGACGCATTGCTGTTTTTGGGGCTGCTGGTCGTCACTAACGCATCGACCAGCCCCTATTATCCGGGCAGCCTGTTCGTCGCCGTCGAGATCGCGCTGATCGTGCGGCGGCGTTTCCATCTGTTGATCGGCGCCTTTGTCACGATCACCGCGCTGCTGACCATATGGGTGGACGATGTGGTCGCGATTCCATCGGAACCACAGGCGGAATGGGTGGCGTTGCGCGTGCTATACCTTGCCGTGGTGATAGCGGTGACGGGCATGTTGCTTGGCCCACGCCGCGAAAAGCTGCTTCAGGAGGAGCGGGCAAGACGGTTTACGGAAGGCAGCCTGCCACTGGTGAAGGGAGGCGCTGGCGCTTTCCTGTTGCAGGCGTTGAAGATTGCGACGGGCGGTGAAAATGGCGCGCTGCTGTTCCGTACCGCCAGCACGGAAGCCTATCGCTTTGCATCAAGCCGTTCCGGGGAGAAGGTGCCGGAGGGCAGCGACGCATTGCTGGCGGTTGAGACGGGATGGCATGACTGCCGCCGTGGCGCGTCGATCAGCCTGTCGCAGGACGGCGTGAGCCAGATATTGCCCCTGACGCGGGGTGGCCGGGCCTGGGCGGCCCTGCTGGATGCTGAAACGGTGATGACGCTGCACGTTTCGCTGGGCACGTTCGAGGCAGCGGGTGCGGTTCAGCTGGACGATCCGACGCATGAGGATGTGGCGGCTATCGCGCAGAGAGTGTTCGAGAGCGCGTGCGAGGAGTTGATGGTCCGCAACAGCCTGGACCTGGCCCATGTCATCGCGGGAGCGCGGGAGCGCGAGCGGTTGCAGCGGGAATTGCATGACAGCGTGCTACAGGCGCTGGCAAGCATCCGCTATCAGGCCGCGCCGGTGCTGAACGGAACGGTAAAAGACGCCATACCCGTGCTGACCACTATCGACCAGATTGCGAAGGATCAGATCGGCACCATCCGGTGGATCATCAATCCGGTTCTGGATGAAGAGGATTTTGCCTATCTGCCCGAAACGCTGTCGATGGTCGTCCGGTCGTTGGCGCAGCAATGGGGCATCCAGTGCGACCTGCGCGTGGAGGAAGGCAATTGCGCCACCAGCGCGATGATCGGCCGGGAACTGAGCTTTGCCGTGCGCGAGATCGTCGCCAATGCGGTGCGCCATGCCGGGGCGCGGACGATGGAATTTTCCCTGCGACCGGCGGGCAACCGGATCGCGTTGCATGTGACGGATGATGGTGTGCCCAATCTGGCAAGGCTGGGGTCTACCGGCGCGGTGCAGTCGCGATCGTTGATGCGGCGGATACAGGGATTGGGCGGCGAGGTGTATTTGCACAATCTGGGCGGGCGGACGATGATTCAGATTACCGTGCCTCGGAAGTGAGGGGGTGGGGCTCGGTAGAGTGGGCTGGGGTGACGGCGGGGCGTTGGGGTGGTGTTGCGCGTTTTCCCCTCCACCGGCTTCGCCGGTCCCCCTCCCCATCTTCGATGGGGAGGATTTTTGGGGCGAACCATTTGGGGTGATGAGGCGTTTTACCGGGGGTTAACCAGAATGATTGATAGTCGGCCCTTCTAGGTGGCGGGGCGGAGGTCCGGGTTTCCATGGTGCGATTGGTTCAGGATCATCTTTACCGCAAGAGCGTGGCGCTGGTGCTGTCGTTGCAGTTGAACCTGGAGCGCATCATTGCCGCCTGGGTCGTGATCGCGGCCTTTGCCTGTGGGGTGCGGCTGGCCTTTCCCGCTACGCCCTATGCCAGCGTTCCCTGGGCGAGCGAGGCGGGGCTGTTGCCCTATCTGTTGGTCGTCGGCGCTCCGGTGGCCACGCTGCTGCTGGGCCTAAAGCTGTTTCCGCCCGAGCGCGTGCATGCGCAGCCGAGCATTCGGCTGGCCAAGGTCGGCCGGTGGCGTAAGATCGATTGCCTGAAGGCGCGCGAGATGTCGCAGTTCGGGTTGTATGGCGTGATGGCGTCGCTGCTGCTGGGTATCGCGCTGAATGTCCCGGTGCGGACGCTGGAGTTTTTGAGCGCGGTGCCTGCACTGGGCAGCTATGCGCCGGGCTGGTTCGTCAGCCTGTATGCGGTGATGCTGGCCGATGTGGTCTTGTTGTCCTGCCTTTACATGTTCGCCTTTGCCATGGCGTTGCGCATGGTGCCGCTGTTCCCCCGGTTTCTGGTGATGGTGTGGGGCGTGGACCTGATGGCGCAGTTGGGCATTGCCCAGTTGGTGGCGCGCATCGGGGATGTGCCCCATGCCGTTGAGCTGGCGCTGGTCGACCTGCTGACCGGCAATATGAAGAAGGTGCTGATCAGTGCGGCGCTATGGCTGCCCTATCTGCTGCTGTCGGAGCGGGTGAACATCACTTTTCGCAACCGGGTGAGCGCCTGAAGAGCGTTCGGGTGATGCCGGACTGATCGCGTGGTTCGGCAGAGCGGCGAGCCAAGCTGATTCGTTTCTAAAAAAATGCGGGTGATTCGCGGGCCGTGAGGCGCGGCGGGTTGTTGCTGATTCGCGATGGAGCGTGAGGGCGACGCCGAGTGGCGGTGCGAGAAGGTACCCTTAAAAGGTGACGGGGCGGAAGGGTCGGTGGAGCTATTGGCGGCGAGCATGGGGTCCGGCGGACCACCAAGAGCCATGGATATATATCGTTAATTAGACCTTTATACTGTTAAGAAGTAAAAGTATAGATTTCCGATTTTCGTGGTTTTACTGTTAGTTTCGCAAGATATATTAGTAGAAACGAAAAAATGTCCTACAGTAAATAGATCGATTTCTGTTGATTTCAATCGATATATAACCAAGGATATACTAAATAATTCTGTATCATTACTTGCGAATGTGGGTATGGAAATCAAAAATGGTTAACAAAAAATTGGCATAAGATATTGTAAAATATAGTCTTTTTTTACCATGTTGACTTACCCCGTCTTTGAGCCAATTTGAGGAACAAGTTCTACGGGAAACTGCCCAACTGCCTGGCGAGTGGAAAACACTGCTAGGGTCGCCAGGTGGCAAAGGCCCCTCCGCAGAACTGTGCGAGAGCAGCTGGAAACTGGTTTCCGGTGAAATAGGGGTAAAAGACATGACTTTCTTCAAGAACCTTTGGAATGATCAGAGCGGTGCTTCGGCAGCGGAATATGCCTTGATCCTCGCGATCGTGGGTACTGGCATTGCGTTGGCCGCAGTTGGACTGGGCGGCGCAATTGGCAATTCGATGAATAAGGCTTCGAACTGCATCAAGAACGCCAACGGCACTTGCTGAGCCGGGGAGGCATATATGACTTTCTTCAAAACTCTCTGGAATGACCAGAGCGGGGCCTCGGCCGCTGAGTATGCGTTGATCCTCGCCATCGTCGGCACAGGTATCGCGCTTGCGGCATTTGGCCTGGGTGGCGCGATCGGAAACGCGATGAACAAGTCTTCGAATTGCATCGCAGCGCCGAGCAATACGACCTGTTGATTGACAATGTGGGAACCGGCCGGCCAGTTGGCTGGCCGGTCTCGAATAATTTCCAATTCCGGGGGGAGTTGTCGTGGGGCAGCGCAGATCTCTAATAATCCTTGGCTTCGCGATCTTGCTGGGCCTGGCGGCGGTGTTCATCGCCAATAGCTATCTGAGCCGCGCGGAGCGGGATCAGGAGCAGGCCGCCGCTCAAGGGGGCATGGTCAAGGTCGTCGTCGCATCAATGCCTCTGGCCTTTGGCACGGCGGTCACTCCGGAAAAAATCAGGGTGGTCGATTGGCCCGCGGCTTCGGTGCCGCCTGGCGCTTTCCGCGATCCGGTTCAGCTCACCTCCCTTGGCAAGCAGCGCGTCGTGCTGCGCCAGATCGAGCCGGGTGAGCCGGTCCTGACATCCAAGCTGTCCGCAGAAGGGGGCCGTGCCACCATGTCCGGTGTGCTGCGGCCCGAAATGCGTGCGGTCGCGGTTCGCGTGAGCGATGTGGCGGCAGCTGGCGGCTTCGTGCTGCCGGGTGATACGGTCGATGTCTTCGTCACGCGCACGGCGCAGGATGCCATGGGCGGCGGGAGCCAGCAGATCACCGACGTGCTGCTGCAGAACACCCGTATCATCGCCATCGACCAGAATGCCAATGACAGCTCAAAGGACCCGGCGGTCGGCAAGACCGCGACGCTGGAGGTCAATCAGGTCGATGCGCAGAAGCTGGTCCTGGGCCAGCAGGTCGGCCAGCTGACGCTGGTGCTGCGCAATGTGACGGACCAGCCCAACCCGGCCGTGCAGACGGTGGGGATCGAGGATTTGCGTGACGGCGCCTATGTCGGGGGTTTTTCCGGCCCGCGCGCCCGGATCGCGGAGGCTGGCTTCGCGCCCGCCCCGATGCCGAGAATGCGTGCGCCCCGGCGCAGCGTTCCGAAAAATGTTTCCGCCCTGCCCGCGACCGCATCGGTCGAAATCGTGCGCGGCACGACCGGCACCAGCTATGAGGTGAAGCGCTATGGTTCCCGCTAAGTCGATGACGGCGCTGGCGCTTGGGATGGCGCTGGCCGCAGGGGGGGCGACATCTGCCCCGGCCCAGATCGCTTCGCTGACCGCCAGCAATGTGGATCATGCAGGGCAGCTGGACGTGCCGCTCAACAAGAGCCAGGTGCTGACGGTTGATCGCGCTTTTTCCAAGGCGCTGGTGGGTAATCAGGACGTCGCGGACATATTGCCGCTGACCAACCGGTCGCTCTATGTACTGGGCAAGAAGGTGGGGACGACGAGCCTTACCCTCTATGACAGCCGCAACATGTTGATCGCCGTGGTCGATGTGGCGGTGGGGCCGGATGTCGTGACGCTGAAGCGGCAGCTGGCGGAGTTGATCCCCGGCGAGCAGATCGGCGCGCGTATCTCCAATGATGCGGTGGTGCTTACCGGCACGGTGTCGAGCGCTTCGGCGGTGGACCGGGCGGTGCAGGTCGCCAGGACTTATGCGGGCGGTGACGAGAAGGTCGTCAACATGCTGTCGGTCGGGGCTTCGCAGCAGGTGATGCTGGAAGTGCGCTTTTCGGAGGTGAACCGGCAGGCGGCGAAGCAGATCGGGCTGAACCACAGCTTCACGGGCAATCGGACGGCGGGCAGCATCGGCAATCTGGCCGGGGATTCGATCATCCCGACCAATAATGACCGCATTCCCACGATCAAGCTGGACGGCTTGTCCGATGCGTTCGGTGTCGGGACGTGGGCCTATAAGATTGGCAGCCTGAACCTGTTTTCCGCGCTGGATGCGCTGGAGAGGAAGGGGCTGGTCAAGACATTGGCGGAACCGACGCTGGTGGCGCTTTCCGGTGAGACGGCGTCGTTCCTGGCGGGCGGTGAGTTTCCGATCCCGGTCGTGCAGAATGGCGGCGGTGGGGGCGGCGGTGGCAATAATGGCATTACCGTCGAGTTCAAACCGTTCGGTGTCAGCCTGGGCTTTACGCCTACGGTGTTGAGCGACGGGATCATCAACCTGGTGGTCGAGCCGGAAGTGAGTTCGATCGACCCTTCGGCGTCCGTGTCGATCAATGGACTCGTGGTGCCGGGGCTGCTGACGCGGCGGGCCAAGACGGTGGTGGAGCTGCGCGATGGGCAGTCCTTTGCCATTGCCGGGCTGCTGCGCAACGACTTTCAGGATACGGTGCGGCAGTTGCCGATATTGGGTTCGATCCCGATCATTGGATCGCTGTTCCGATCGACCGGCTTTCAGAAGCAGCAGACCGAGCTGGTCATGATCGTGACGCCCCGGCTGGTGAAGCCGATGCGGGCGGAGGATGTGAGCCTGCCGACCGACCGGGTGGGCAATCCCAACGAACTGGACCTGTTCCTGATGGGGCGGACGGACAAGGCGGTGGGGATCAATCCGCTTAATCCCGACGCGATGCCTCCGGAAAAGCGCCAGGCCGTGCCTGCTCCTGCTGCTCCGGCGGCGGCTGCTCCGGCTCCGGCTCCGGCGGGGGCAAGCCAGAGCGGGTATGAACTATGAGCGGGAGTGAGACCATGCGCAGACTGTCCCTGGCCGCGATGCTTGCCGTACCGGCGCTGGCGGGATGCACGGCGAACGACCCGACCTTTGGCGGGGCGGTGCGGAATAACTATGCGCTGCAGGTGATCAACCCGGAGCCGCGCTATGAAGGCACGCTCGTCGAAGGGGGCGAGGGCAAGCGCAGCGCGGCGGCGGTGGAACGCTATCGCACCGACAAGGTGAAGAAGCCCGCGACGATCAGCACGACCTCCGGCACCGGTGGCGGGTCTGGCGGCGGCGGTGGCGGCTCGGGCGGCCGGTAAGCGGGGAGGGCTTCGATCCATGTCTGCCCGTCGGAACAGCCTGCTAAGGTCAACCAGCGGTGCGGTGGCGCCGACTGTGGCCCTGTCGCTTTTCGGGTTGATCGCGGCGGGTGGGATTGCTTTCGATTATGCGCGGATGGCGAGTTTGGATTCGGAGCTGCAGACGGCCGCTGATCAGGCGGCGCTGGCGGCGGCGACGCAGTTGGATGGTAAGGGGAATGCTTGCAGTCGCGCAGCTAGCGCGGCCAGCGGGCTGATCCGCAATGACACTCGCTTCGCGAACGACAGCGCCGGGTTGGCGGTCACCATTGCGAATGAAGGCACTTGCGACCGTACGGGCTTCATCAAATTCTACACGAACAAGGATCGTAGCGACACAGGCACGCTGACCGACGCAAACGCAAACTTCGTCGAAGTCACCGTCAACTCGCGTACGGCTTTCTTTGCGTTGACGCCCATAGTTTCGGTGTTTTCGTCCGGAGCGCTTTCGGCCACGGCCTATGCCGGGGTCGGTCAGGCAATCTGCAAGGTGCCGCCGGTGATGATCTGCAACCCTCAAGAAACGGGCGGGAACACCTCATTTGATGTGTCGCAGTTTATTGGCAAGGGATTGAAGCTGGTCTCTGTCGGCAATGGCGGCGGAGCATGGGTGCCGGGCAACTTTGGTTATCTCGACACCGGGGGCGGCAGCAATGGAGCGCCGGGCCTGCGCGAGGCGTTGGGGTGGACGTCGCCGCCTGGGGATTGCGTCGAGGCGACCGGCGTCGATACCAAGCCCGGGGCTACGGTCAGTGTCACCGATGCTGTCAATACTCGTTTCGACATTTATGACAGCAATGTATCTTGCCCCACGGGGGGGACCTGCCCCGCATCTATCAATTCGCTCAAGGATTTCGTTCGCCCTGCCAATGCCAACGGCAACAATGCCTGCGGCTTCCATAATCAGGGATGGCAGGAGGTTGACGCAGCCGGGCAATATCTGCCTTCTTCGGCTACGACGGCTCTGCCTATAACCACCACGCCACTGGCCATGGGGCATCCGCGCGATATGTGTCACGCGGCGCCTTCTTCTGCGACCGGCTATTGCTCAGGTCCAATCGGCGATGGCAACTGGGACCGGGACGCCTATTTCCGAACCAATTATAATTGGTCATCGACTGACTGGCGCGACAACACCGGCTTATCGACATCGGTGGCGGTCACAGCAGCTAATTATGCAAGCCGTTATAATGTCTATGCTTGGGAAATAGCTCATCGTGGTCAGTCGATCGGCGGCGCAACCATTCTGGGGCCGCGCACGGCGTCGGGTAATGGAGCGAGCGCTTTGACTGCCTATGGCGCGCCGGTATGCAGTTCGGCACAAGGTTATGGAACAGGCTCAGTTCCAGGAGGAACAATAGTCGATCGGCGGCGCATATCGGTAGCAGTCGTCAATTGCACGGCCAATAATGTCCGGGGCAATTCGACCGGCGTTCCCGTCGAAGAATGGATTGATGCCTTCCTTGTCGAGCCATCCTACAACAGGGCGCGGACCAGCGCGGGTGACGTTTACGTAGAGCCGATTGCTGAAACCTCGGCTGGAGCCAACGGCCAGACGCAGGCGCAGGTCATCCAGCGTTCTGTGCCTTATCTGATCGAGTAATGGAGATGATGCGCGTTCTTCTCGCCCGTCTTATAATTTGCACCCGCGCTGCGGCCGCCGCTGAAATGGCGCTGGTTACGCCGATGCTCATCATCCTGATGTTCGGCTCCTTCGAACTCGGCAATTATTTCCTGAGCGAGCATGTCGTGGCAAAGGCGGTACGCGATGGAGCGCGGTACGCCGCTCGGCGCCCGTTTGCCGATTTCTCCTGTCCCAGTTCCGTTGCCACCGACGTTGTCGATAAGACCCGAAACATAACCCGCACGGGTCAGATAGCTAATGGGGGCGCAGCGCGGCTGGTAAACTGGACGACGCCCGCGACAGTGTCCGTTACATTGAGCTGCACGACTATTTCTGGTGGGAATTATTCAGGCATATACAAGGGTATGGCAGATCTACCCAAGGTAAAGGTGTCGGCAACTGTGCCCTATAGATCATTGTTCAACAATCTCGGCTTCACCAGTTCGACATTGAATCTGGTATCGGAATCCGAGGCTACGGTGCAGGGATTGTGATGCGACTTGTAGCTCTCCTGATCCGTGACAAAAAGGGCGCCTCGGCCGCTGAGTTTGCCTTGATATTACCGCTGCTGCTGATCTTCCTGCTGGGCATTATTGATGTCGGGCGCCTGATGTGGACATGGAACGAGGCCGAGAAGGCGACTCAGATGGGCGCGCGCTACGCCGTCGCAACGGACATGATCCCAAACGGCCTTGCCTCATATAGTTTCGTCGTCGGTGGGGGGCTTTCACAGGGAGACCCAATTCCAGAATCGTCCTTTGGTGGAGCAAGCTGTCTCGTCACGGGTGGGGCGGTCAGTTGTTCGTGCAAGACTGGCGCGACTTGTCCTGGAACCCTTGTCAGCAACAATGCATCGGCGCTCACTGCCTTTAACAACATTGTAGCCCGTATGCAGCGATTCATGCCGCAGATCACATCCAGTGCGGTCCAGATAGATTATGACTATTCTGGGCTAGGTTATGCAGGTGATCCGAATGGGTCGGATGTTTCGCCTCTGATAAGAGTCAGTATTCGCCCCAACACCTTAACCTTCCGTCCAATCCTCCTTTCACTTTTCAACGGCACTATCTCTCTACCCAGCTTCAGCGCCGCCCTCACCATGGAAGACGGCCAGGGCACGGTATCAAATTGAGGAACAAGATCTTGGGCATCGTGACGAACACAGCGGAAGCGGCCGAGAGCTGGACACTCAATGTGGGGGATGAGGGGATTCATCTGATCCTTTCGGAGCAGGAGGTGGCGGCTTCCGATATTCTTGGGGATCAGCTGAGCGGGCAGTCTTTGACCTTGTCCATGTTGCCTGCCGGGGCGCCGTTGCCGCAGTCGTTGGTGGCGGAGGCGAAGGCCGTTATCCTGGAGGTGCAGCCGGATGACGATGCGTCGACGCGGCGGCTGGCGGCTTTGCGGGCGGCTCATCCGTCGCTGCTGGTCGTGGCCGCCGTGCGTAATGCGGAGATTCCGTTGGTGCGGGCTTTGCTGCGGAGCGGGATCAACGATGTGGTGGCGCTGCCTTTGCAGGCGAGCGAGCTGTCATCGATCATCGACCAGCTGCGGGGAGAGATCGCGGCCAAGGGCGGGCGTGACGTCAAGACGGGCGCGCTGGTGTCGATCATCAAGAGCGTTGGCGGCGTGGGCGCGACGACGATCGCTACACAGGCGGCCAGCCTGCATGCGCGCAACGCCAAACAGACGGGAGAGCGGGTTTGCCTGTTCGATTTCGATGTGCAGTTCGGCAATGCGGGGACGTTCCTGAGCATCACGTCGCCGTTGACGCTGGCGGACCTGTTGCAGGGTGGCAATCGGGTGGACCGTGAGCTGCTGGCTTCTGTCACCGTCGAGACGCCGACCGGGCTGCATGTCGTGACGGCGCCGACGGACATCATGCCGCTGGAGGCCGTGAATGCCGATCAGGTGTTCCGCGTGATCGAACTGGCGCAGCGCAATTATGATACGATCTATCTGGACCTGCCGGGCAACTGGACGAACTGGTCCATGTCGCTGGTCGCGCGGTCGGAGGTCATCTTCCTGGTGTGCGAGTTGACGATCGCGAGCCTGCGGCAGGCGCGGCGGCAGATCGTTCTGCTGCGCGATCAGGATATCGAACCTTCGCGCATTCATGTGATCGCTAATCGGGTCGAGAAGAAGCTGTTCCGCGCGATCGGGCTGGAGGATGCTGCGGCGGCGCTGGATCATCCGGTGAACCTTAGCATCGCGAACGATTTCCCGCTGGTCAGCTCTGCGCTGGATCAGGGGGTGCTGATCCAGGAATTGAAGGCGCGCAGCCGTATTTGCAAGGACATGCAGGATATCGTCGATTGCACGATGCAGGCGGTCGAAGCGCGGCGTCAGGCGGAGAAAGGGTGATGTGGCAGATCCGGAAGGGCGACAGCCGCTTTGGTGATCCTCGCGATGAGGTGGGGCCGACCGATACCGAGCTGGTCCATTGGGAAGAGGACCGGCATACCGAGCTGAAGGTCGCGCTGCATCAGAAGCTGATCGACCTGATCAACCTGTCGGCGCTGGAGAATATGTCGCGGGTGCAGGTCGAGGCGGAAGTGGGCGAGATCGTCCATGAGCAGCTGGCGTTGCAGAAGCATGCGCTCAATCTGGAAGAGCGCAAGCGGCTGGTTTCCGACATATTGGACGAGTTGTTGGGGCTGGGGCCGTTGGAGCCGCTGCTGAAGGATAATAGCGTCACCGATATTTTGGTGAATGGGCACAAGATCGTCTTTGTCGAGCGCGGCGGGCGGCTGGTGGAGACGGCGGCGCGTTTCAAGGATGAGAAGCATCTGCTGCGCATCATTCAGAAGATCGTGGCGGCTGTGGGGCGGCGCGTGGACGAGGCTTCGCCCTTTGTCGATGCGCGTCTGGCGGATGGGTCGCGCGTCAATGCGGTGGTGCCGCCGCTGGCGGTCGATGGGTCGCTGCTGTCCATTCGTAAGTTCGCCAAGGTGCCGATCAGCATGGCGCGGCTTTCGGAGCTGGGCAGCGTGCCCGCGCCGATGGCGCAGGTGCTGTCGGCAGTGGTGGCTTCGCGGCGCAATGTGCTGATTTCAGGCGGCACGGGATCGGGCAAGACGACGCTGCTCAACGCCATGTCGGCGAGCATCGATGAGGCCGAGCGGATCGTGACCATCGAGGATTCGGCCGAGCTTCAGTTGCAGCAGCGGCATGTCGTTCGGCTGGAGACGCGGCCGCCCAATATCGAGGGGCGGGGCGAGGTTACACAGCGCGATCTGGTGAAGAATGCGCTGCGTATGCGGCCGGATCGTATCATCGTGGGCGAAGTGCGCGCCGGGGAGGCGTTCGATATGCTTCAGGCGATGAATACGGGGCATGATGGGTCGATGACCACGGTCCACGCCAATACGCCGCGCGATGCGCTGTCGCGTGTCGAGCAGATGATCGGCATGAGCGGGATCGATATTTCGCCGCGGTCGGCGCGGGCGCAGATTGCTTCGGCGCTGAACGTCATCGTGCAGGTCGGGCGCCTGTCTGACGGACGGCGGCGGTTGCTGAGCATTTCGGAGATCACCGGGATGGAGGGCGAGGTCATTACCATGCAGGAAATCTTCCGCTTCAAGATGACGGGCCGGGACGAAAATGACATGGTTCGGGGCCATTTCGAGGCGACCGGCATACGGCCCAAATTCATGGGCGAGCTGGCCGACCGGGGCATTCACCTGCCCGCTGATCTCTTCCGTCCTGATGCGGTGGTGCAATGATCAATCCGCTTTACATCCGCGCCTTTGTTCTGGTCCTGCTGTTCGCGGCGGTGATCCTGACGATTGAGGGCCTTCATAGCTGGTTCCGGGCGCGCGCAGGGACTGAGCGGGTCGTCAACAAGCGGCTGAAGATGATCGCGGCGGGGTTCGAGCGCAGCACTGTGCTGTCCAAGCTGCGGCGCAATGACGACAGCTTGAACTTCAACCATGACAGCGTCTTTGGGCGGATGGCTTTGAGCGTCGTGCGGTCGCTGCATGGCGCGGGGTTGAGCGTGCCTGCGCGTGTCGTGTTGACGTTCATGGCGATTGCGACGGGGGTGCTGTTCCTGATCGTGGTGATCGGCGCGCTGGTGGCCGGATATGGCATGACGGCGGGGATGATTGTGATGGCGGGGGCTTTCGCCGTGTCGCTGGGCGTGCTGCTGCCGGTCATGGTGCTGAGCCGGTTGAGCCAGCGGCGGCGCAAAAAGATGGAAGAGCAGTTTCCGGTGGCGCTCGACACCTTCGTGCGGGGGCTGCGCGCGGGGCATCCGATCGCGGCGGCTCTGGACCTGCTGACCAAGGAGATGCGCGACCCGATCGGCAGTGAGTTCGGGATCGTCGTCGATGAGGTGACTTATGGCTCGGACCTGCGGGATGCTTTGCAACGCATGGCCGAGCGGTGGGACATGAACGAGATGCACATGTTCGTTACGTCGCTGTCGGTGCAGGCGGAGACGGGCGGCAATTTGGCCGAGATATTGGAGAATCTGTCGCTGGTGATCCGTGAGCGGGCGAGCCTGTTCCTGAAGGTGCGGGCGCTGAGTTCCGAAGGGCGGATGACGGCGGTGATGCTGACGGCATTGCCGATCCTGGCGTTCGTGGCGCTGTTCCTGCTCAACCCCGCCTTCTACCTGGATATCGCGCAGGACCCGATGTTCATCTTCGGCTTTTCCGGGCTCATCATCCTCTACATCATCGGCTTCGTCACGATACGCCGCATGGTTGATTTGAAAGTGTGACCTGATGCTGGACTTCGCCCTCATTTCACAGCTTCGGCCGGTGTTGCTGATCCTGCTGTTCGTCGCGATCGTGGCCATTGTCTATGGCGTGACGGAGGCGGTCGCGCGGACGTCGAGGGTGCGGAGCCGACTGGATGTCGTCAGCGATGCGGGCGGCGCTGTGCAGGGCGGTGGGCAATCGCTGCGTAATGAGCGCAACAACAGCGAATGGAAGAAGCTGGTCGATCGGATCGAAAAGCTGGGCATTTCGCTGGCCGATACGAAGAATGACAGTCTGCGCAAGCGGTTGATCGCGGCGGGCTATCCTTCGCCCGAGGCGCCGAAGATATTTACCTTCATTCGGCTGGTGCTGACGCTGGCGCTGCCTGCGGTGCTGGTGCTGATGTCGCTCAACAAGCCCGAGCCGCCGAGTCCGGTGAAGCTGTATTTCATGGCGACCGCCGTTGCGGTGCTGGGGCTGTATCTGCCGAACCTCTTCATTTCGGCCAAGGCGGCGCGGCGGCAGGAGGCGATCGTCCACGGGTTTCCCGATGCGCTGGACCTGATGCTGGTGTGCGTCGAGGCGGGGCTGGGGCTGGAAGCGGCGATGGATCGGGTGGGGCGCGAGCTGGCTATCTCGCACCCGCTGGTGTCGCAGGCGCTGGGCAAGGTCGTGCTGGAACTGCGCGCGGGGATGAGCCGGGCGGACGCTCTGCGGCGGATGGCGGATGATGTGGACGTGGACGAAATCCGGTCCTTTGCAACGCTGCTGATCCAGTCGGACCAGTTGGGATCGAGCGTGGGGCAGACGTTGCGCGTCTATGCGGCGGAAATGCGCGAGAAGCGGCGGATGCGGGCGGAGGAGAAGGCGCACCGGCTGCCGGTGTTGCTATCCGTGCCGCTGGTCGCCTGCATGCTGCCGGTGATGATCGGGGTGCTGATGCTGCCTGCTGTGGTGCGGGTGGTGAGGGAAATCCTGCCGGTGATGACCCGGTAGCGGAAACCAAGAGGGGGGACGGGGCATGATGAGACAGGCAGTGGCGATATCGCTGATGCTGGCGAGCGCGGCATGCAGTTCGGCCAACCGGGAGGTAGCGATCCGGCCGGTGAACGTTGAGGCGGCGGCGACGGGGAAAGAAGCCATCGCGCGGGGGCAGTTGCTGTTTTCGCGGGGGGAATATGCGCTGGCGCTGGATGCTTACCGGCGGGCGATGCGGCAGGACCCGGCCGATGCGAACGCGCTGAACGGCGTTGCGATCAGTTATGCGGCGATAGGGCGGCATGATCTGGCGCGGGACTATTTCGAACTGGCCCTGGCACGCGCTCCCATGGACGAGCGCATTCATCGCAATTTCGCGCGAAGCCTGAAGGCGCAGGGTTTGCAGGGAGAAGCGAACGCCTTGCTGGCGGAAATCGGGCAGGGCGTGCAACCCGGCGGCGCGCGCCGCCCGACGCTGGCGCAGATCGCGATGGACGGTGGCAAGCGTCCGGCGGCACCTGTGCGGGCGGCCGGGCTGGAGCTGGAGCGGGTTTCGATGGGCGAGGTGCGGTTGCGCACAGTGTCGGCGGGCGTTGCACAGGCCCCGCTGCCGGGGCGGGCCATCGCGCAACTGAATACCGCGATCGTGACCGTGGCGGACGGGGCTGGCGTGGCGCCAGCCATCTCCCTCTCGCGGTCGTTGGCGGCGCCGATCACGACCCGGCCGATGCCTGTGCAAGTGACGGCGGCAGGGTGTGGTGAGCCCAAGGATGGCTCTGGTGTTAAAGCGTCGGGCCTTTGCGCGACGATGGCGGGTGGGGATGAGCCCGACAGCCTGTTCCAGAAGCTATGGGCGTGGAGCGGAGGCCGGGGATGAGCATCCTGCTGCTGCTGGCGGCTGCGGCGGTTTCCCCCGATCCGGTAGCTCCCGAACCCGCGCCCACAGCGATTCTCGACTATGACCGATTGATCGATGACGCGATCGAAGGCGGGCGGATCGTACAGGCCGAGTTGATGCTGAGCCAATGGCGCGACGTGGCGCAGGCGCAGGACAAGCGGAGTATCGACATCGCGGTGGCACAAATGGCTCTGGCCAAGGGGCAGGATGCGGAGGCGGAGGCGCGCTTTTCCGCAATCGGCCAGACAGCAACGGCGGATTGCCGGGTCGATGAAGGACTGGGCATCGCAAGGCTGCGGTTGGGCCGGGCGGATCAGGCGGCGGAAGCGCTGCGCCGCGCCGTCGATCAGTGTGCATCGCGCTGGCGGGCCTGGAACGCGCTGGGTGTCGCTTATGACAAGGCAAAGTCTTGGGCGCTGAGTGCCGCAGCCTATGAGCGGGCCTTTCAGTTTACTGACAGGCCGGTGCAAGTGCTGAACAATTATGGGCTTTCGCTGATGGCGCAGGGACAGGCGGACAAGGCGATCGCCATATTCGACAAGGCGCGGGACATGGCGCCGGACGACGCGCGCCTCATCGCGCATAGCGATGCCGCGCAGGTCATGGCCGGACGCGATATAGAAAGGCGCGCCGCCGATGACGCCAATAGCTGGGCCAAGCGGCTGAGCGACGCGGGGCAGGTGGCGTTGCGCATGGGGGATGCGGTGAAGGCGCGGGCTTATCTGAGCCGCGCGGTCACGGAATCGGAGAGTTTTCAGCCGGAGGCGACTGCGGCTTTAGCTGGCATGGGGGCAAGGCCATGACGAAGGACCTTGTCCTGATTGCGCTGTCGTTGGTTTTATTGGGCGCGGCGATCGAGGATATTGCGCGGTTGCGGATATCCAACATCTTTCCACTGCTGGTCATGGGGCTGTTCGTGCCTTGGGTCGCCTTGGCAGGATGGGAAAATGACATTTGGCAGAATGGCACGCTGTTTTTGGCCGTGTTTGCGCTCGGATGCCTGATGTTCGCGATGCGATGGATGGGCGGGGGCGACATCAAGCTGCTGGCGGCCTGCGCGCTGTGGTTCGATTGGGGCGCGGCGCTGCCCTGGTTTGTTTATGTGACGGTCGGTGGCGGCGTGCTGGCGTTGCTGATGATCGCTGGGCGGCGGATGGTGCCGAAAGCGGTGCGGGAAGGGTCTTCACTGTCGATCTTCGCGCCGGGCGGGCCGATCCCTTATGGTGTGGCGATTGCGCTGGGGACTGTCATGGCGCTGTATATGGCGGGGCCAAATCCTAGCGGCGTAGCGCATCTGCCTGCGTTCGTGAGGGGGCTGTAGTAGCGCAACGTTGGCATGTTGAGGGGGCTGACGCGGAAAGCTCGCTTCGCTCGCGCCCACCCTAGCCCTTCAAACGAGTCACTTGTCTCGTTTGAACGCTTGCGGGAGGGGGATGGCTTGTATGGAGCGGGCCGACTGTAAGGGATTATGCTATCGAATAGCCTTTCGCAAATGATGCGACAAAGTAAAAATATTCTGCTAGGAGGAGTAATCGAGCGAAATCAGCCCGCAAGCCTTCGTATTGACAGAGAGACCATCGCGCTCCCGCTTGCCTGCTGAGGTGTGCCCATGGAAGACCTGAATAATCTACTGGAAAATGAACAAATCGAGCTTTTAAAAGAGCAGGAGGCAACGTGTATTTTTGCGCGTTCCGCTCATCGATTTCGTGCCGGGAGCTATGCCCGGCGCATTCGTGCACATGACTATCCTTACAGATCAGGCCCGGTGAATAGTGGAAAAGCTTTTGCCCCATATCCGTTTGGCGGCGAAGGACAACATTCATGAGTCGGGTTGTCAACACGACGGCGAGCGTGGCTGAGATCGAGAAGATTTGCGCCACGCACAGTTTTCGCATTTCAACGATAGAAACCTTGGCGTCGGGTGGTTCGAGAGTGGTTTTGCTTGACGGAAGGGACGCCGAACAAGTTCGCCTGTTGTTAAAGAATAAGATTCTTACCGGCGAGATTAAGCGCTCGGCCGCTCACGTCTCGCGCCAACCTCCTGCATCCTACAGGTCACGGTAATGCAGCAAATCATAAACTTACAACGCCGACAACAACTGGCAGAATGTAGTGCGGCAGGTGCAATCTGCGAGATGGACCGGCAGCAACATGATGCCCTCGCTCGTGCTTACGAGAAGATCATCGCGGTCTTGAAACGTGACCGCTTTGAAGCAGGCGGTCGCCGCGTCAGAAGGGCGTGAACTGGTCGTAAGGCGACAGTCCCAATCTCGTTGCCAGCGTAAGTTGATGGCGTTCTGCCCGGCCTCCTGAGATCCCAGCGTGCGCTGGGATGACGGGTGTTGGGTGGTTGGATCAGGGACCTGGGCGTGGAGGAGGGTAGCGCGCGCCGGGTCAGGCGCGGGCCATTAGTCCCTCTACCAGACCTTCGAACAGGCGGCGGCCGTCTGTTTTGCCGTGGGCGGGTTCGATTACGCGTTCGGGGTGGGGCATCATGCCCAGTACATTGCCAGCTTCATTGAGGATGCCGGCGATGTTGCGGGCGGAGCCGTTGACGGCTTCGGCATAGCGTAACGCAACGCGGCCTTCCCCTTCGAGGCGGTCGAGCGTGGCGGCGTCGGCGAAGTAGTTGCCGTCATGATGGGCGACGGGATAGGTCACTGTCTCTCCAGCGGCATAGCGGCTGGTAAAGGCGCTCTGGGCGTTCTCGACGGTCAACGCGACATCGCGGCAGACGAAATGGCCGCCTGCGTTGCGCAGCAGGGCGCCGGGGAGCAGGCCGCTTTCGGTCAGTACCTGGAAGCCGTTGCAGATGCCGAGCACATAGGTGCCGCGCTCGGCCGCCTTCGCGACGGCCTGCATGACGGGCGATCGCGCCGCCATTGCGCCGGAGCGGAGATAGTCGCCATAGGAGAAGCCGCCGGGCACGCCGATCAGGTCGATTCCTTCGGGCAATTCGGTGTCGCGATGCCAGACCATGATCGGCTTTTCACCGATCACCGCCTCGAAAGCCACGGCGAGGTCGCGGTCGCAATTGCTGCCGGGGAAGACGATGACGGCGCTCTTCATGGCTCAGGCCACCTTTTCGATGCGGTAGTTTTCGATCACCGTGTTGGCGAGCAGCTTGCGGCACATGGCATCGATATCATCGTCGCTGGTGCCATCGGCAAGGTCGAGCTCAATGAGCTTGCCCGCGCGCACGTCATTGACGCCCGAGAAGCCCAGACCGTCGAGTGCGTGGTGAATCGCCTTGCCCTGCGGGTCGAGAACCCCGCCCTTTAGGGTGACGAAGATGCGGGCTTTCATGAGGCCAAAAACTCCGTGGATTGCTATGGCGCACCCCCTAGTCCCCTGCGCCGCGCCAAGCAAGGCATTATCCCTTTATTAGCGAGACAGCGCCATGGTCGCGGGACGGGATAGAGGGTTTTGAATATGGCTGGTCTTGCACTGGCGATGTTTGTGGGGCTTTTCGCCTTTGGGCAGCAGATCGTCGGCTATGACGGTCCGCATGGGCGTGTTCAGCTGGCGCTGCTTGCTACCTTCGCCTTCGGTGTCCTGATCGGATATCGGGCAAGCGCCTGAGCTTAACTGGAAAAGCTGTTCGCTTCGGCGGTCCTCTGCTTTAGGGCGGGGCGATGAGCGGCGATTATCTCTATTATGCATGCGCGATCGTGGCGGTGATCCTTTCTGGCCTCGCCAAGGGTGGTTTTGCCGGGGCAGGGGCGCTGGCCATGCCGATCATGGCGCTGGGCATCGATCCGGTGCGGGCGGCGGCGATCATGCTGCCTATCCTCATATTACAAGATGCGGTGAGCGTGTGGTCGTTCCGGCATAGCTGGGATCGGCACATATTGAAGGTGATGATGCCGGGCATGGTTGTCGGCGTGGGGCTGGGTTACCTGTTCGCTGCGCGAGTGCCGGAGACTGCTGTGCTGGGGGCGCTGGGTTTCATTTCGACGCTTTTTGGCGCGCAGAGGCTGTGGGTTGAACGGGGCGGGAAGGTTGTTTTGCCGTCCAGTTCGCCGAACTGGGTCGGGACGTTGTTGGGCGTCGCGAGCGGCTTTACCAGCCAGATCGCCCATGCGGGCGCGCCGCCATTTCAGATGTGGGTGATGCCCAAGCGTCTGGCGCGTGACGTGCTGATCGGCACCACCGCCATCGCTTTTGCCATGATGAACTGGATCAAGGTGCCCGCTTATGCGGCGTTGGGGCAGTTTACGCGGGCCAATTTGATGGCGACGGCGATGCTGGCGCCGGTGGCCATTGGAGCGACCTATGCGGGGGTTGTACTGGCTCAAGGTTGATCCGGCGCGATTCTATACGCTGATCTATGTGTTGATGGTGCTGTTGGGGATGAAGCTGATGGTGGATGCGGTGGTGGGGTAGGGGGTTTTCCCCTCCACCGCCTTTGGCGGTCCCCCTCCCCATCTGCGATGGGGAGGATTTGAAACGGTCAGTCTTTGCTGCGCTTCTTGCGGTGGGTGTCGAGGTCGAGCACCGTCGTGTCCGCGCCTTCGGGCAGCAGCCCCAACCGGCGGGCGACTTCCTGATAGGCTTCGACTTCGCCGCCAAGGTCGCGGCGGAAGCGGTCCTTGTCCAGCTTTTCGCCGGTGTTCATGTCCCACAGGCGGCAGCCGTCGGGGCTGATTTCATCGGCCAGGATGACGCGGCTATAGTCGCCGTCCCACAAGCGGCCGAACTCCAGCTTGAAGTCGACAAGGCGGATGCCGATGGCGGCGAACAGGCCGCACATGAAGTCGTTGATGCGGATCGCCATGTCGGCGATGTCGTGCATCTCTTCCTGCGTGGCCCAGCCGAAGCAGGCGATATGTTCTTCGGACACGAGCGGGTCGCCCAGCGCGTCATCCTTGTAGCAATATTCGATCAGCGTGCGGGGCAGCTGCGTGCCTTCCTCGATCCCCAGCTTCTTGCTGAGCGATCCAGCGGCGACATTGCGCACCACGACCTCGATCGGCACGATCTCGACTTGGCGGACCAACTGCTCGCGCATGTTGAGGCGGCGGATGAAGTGGGTCGGCACGCCGATCTGGCCGAGCAGGGTGAAGATATGCTCGGAAATGCGGTTGTTGAGCACGCCCTTGCCGGAAATCGTGCCCTTCTTCTGCGCGTTGAAGGCGGTCGCGTCATCTTTGAAATATTGGATGATCGTGCCGGGCTCAGGGCCTTCATAAAGGATCTTTGCCTTGCCTTCGTATATCTGGCGGCGACGGGCCATGCGCGTTCCTGTCTTCCCAAGAAAAGAATGTGCCCCGGCAACGCGAATCGAAGAGGATCAGCGGGTGCCGGGGCTGCTGGGCTGGCCCATAGACCAAAGCAGGCGGGGGTGCAATTAGCGCGCTGATCTGGCGGCGAACTGTCGTGGGTCCAATGGCTTCGTTCGGCGGGGTCGGCTCAGTGTGCGATTTCGACGTCGGCTGTTTGCTCATCGTCGCGGTGGACCGCCGTCAGCCGTTCGGTGAAGCAGCGGCGCCACCAGCTGATGTCCTGTTCCTCGACGCAGTCCATCATCGAACGCCAGCGGCGCTTGCGTTCATCGAGCGGCATGGCGAGGGCGCGGTTGATCGCGTCGGACATCTCCTCTGGGCTGTAGGGGTTGATGAGGAGCGCGTCCTTGAGCTGGGTCGCGGCGCCAGCGAAGCGGGAGAGGATGAGGACGCCGGGGTCGGTCGGGTCCTGCGCGGCGACATATTCCTTGGCGACGAGGTTCATGCCGTCGCGCAGCGGGGTGACGAGGCCGATCCGTGCGGCGCGGTAGATGCCCGCCAGCTTGTCGCGCGGATAGCCCTGGTTCACGTAACGGATCGGGGTCCAGTCCACGTCGCTATATTCGCCGTTGATGCGCCCGGCGGTGGCGTCGAGCGTCGATCGGATGTGTTGATAGCTTTCCACTTCCCCCCGTGACGGCGGGGCGATCTGCGTCAGGACCACCTTACGATGATGTTCGGGATGGTCCTTGAGGAAGCGGGCATAGCCGCTGAATCTTTCCTCCAGCCCTTTGCTGTAGTCGAGCCGGTCTACGCCCACGATCATGGAGCGATCCTGCAACGATCGGCGGACCTGTTCGAACATCTTTTTCGCGGGCTCGCTGACGGCGGCCTGGGAAAATTCCTGCGCGTTGATGCCGATGGGGCAGGCGATCGCCTGGATCGTGCGGTCACCCAGCGTGACGAAGTCGCCATTTACCGTCCCGTTCATCTCCCGCTCCACATAGTGGCGGAAGGATTCGAGCCATTCTTCGGTATGAAAACCGATGACGTCATAGGCGAACAGGGTCTGCACCAGCTTGGTATGGTGGGGCAGCGACACAAGCAGACGGGTGGGCGGCCATGGGATGTGGAGGAAGAAGCCCATCCGGTTGTTATGCCCCTTGTCCCGCAACATCTGGCCGAGCGGGATCATGTGATAATCCTGCACCCAGATGATGTCTTCGGGCTCGATCAGGGGGCTGGTCGTGTCGGCGAAGCGGTGGTTTACCCGGTTATAGCCGCCTTCGAAATCGCGAGCATATTCGGCCAGATCGATGCGGAAATGGAAAAGCGGCCAAAGCGTCTTGTTGGCATAGCCGTTATAATATTCGTCGACGTCCTGCTCTTCGAGGTCGATCGTTGCCGTCTTGACGCCTTCATCTTCGGAAAAGCCGATATGGCCGGTGAAATTTTCGGTGATTTCGCCGGACCAGCCTACCCAGATGCCCCGGCTTTCCCGCAGCGCTTGCGACAAGGCGACGGCAAGGCCGCCCTGATTGCCGGATTTGTTGGGTCTGCTGACTCGGTTGGAAATGACTATCAGGCGGCTCATCGCATCACGCTCCACGGCTTGCTCAGCAGAACGGCGCAATTGATGATGCCGACCAATGAGTAGGTCTGGGGATAATTGCCCCATAATTCCCCTGTCGCGGGATCGATATCCTCCGACAGCAGCCCGGCGGCGGTGCGGCGGGACAGCATTTCTTCAAACAACAGCCGCGCTTCTTCCGTGCGGCCGGTGCGATGCAAGGCTTCGATCAGCCAGAAGGTGCAGACGTTGAAGGCGGTGACGGGCTCGCCAAAATCGTCGGGCGCGCTGTAGCGCAGCATGTCGTTGCCGCGCCGAAGGTCCTTTTCGAGCGCCTTCAGCGTACCGACGAACATCGGATTGTCGGCAGTCAGGAAGCGCAGGTCCAGAAGCTGAAGCAGCGAGGCGTCGCGGGCGTCATCCTCGAAATTGGCGGAGATGGCGTTGCTGCCAATGCGCCAGGCCGATTGCAGGATGCGCGCCTTCATGATTTCGGCCCGTTCGCGCCAATAAACCTCCCGCTCGGGCAGGTCCAGCGCGGCGGCGGCATGGGCGAGGCGGTCGCAGGCGGCCCAGCACATGACGGCGCTGTAGCTGTGCACATGGGCGCGGGTGCGCAGTTCCCACAGGCCAGCGTCGGGCTGGTCATAGACCGACCATGCGCGTTCGCCGACTGCTTCCAAGGATTCGAAGTCGGACATGCCCGCCATGCGGAGCAGGCGCTGGTCGATGAAGCCCTGAACCGATGACAGGACGATCTGGCCATAGGCGTCATGCTGAATCTGGGAGTAGGCGGCGTTGCCTACGCGAACCGGCCCCATGCCGCGATAGCCCGGAAGGTTCTGCGCCTCGCGCTCCTCCAGCGTGGCGTTGCCGCGCACGTCATAGAGCGGCTGGATATGGCCGCCCTTTGCGCCGTCGACGATGTTGCGGAGGTAGACGAGGTAGCTTTCCAACACGTCGAGCGCGCCGAGGCGGTTCAGTGCCTCCACGGTATAATAAGCATCGCGTATCCAGCAGTAGCGGTAATCCCAGTTGCGGCCTGAATCGGCATGTTCCGGAATGCTGGTGGTCAGCGCCGCGACGATCGCGCCGGTTTCCTCATGCTGGCAAAGCTTGAGCGTGATGGCCGAGCGAATGACCGCTTCCTGCCATTCGGCGGGAATGGCGAGGCCGCGCACCCAGACCTGCCATTCATGGATGGTGTCGTCCAGCATGCGCTCCACTTCTGGGCGAAGCGCATCCGAAAAGCTTTCGTCCGGCCCGAGGAAGAAGTGCATGTCATGTTCGAGCCGGAACCAGCTTTCCTGGGAAATGAGGCCGATGGGCGCGTTGGTCGACATGCGCATCGCCATATAGGACAGGACGAGGCGGATATGGTTTGAGCCGTAGCTGATCGGCACGCTTTCCGAATTCCAGGACGTGGTCGGGCGAAGCCGCACGCGGATGCGGGGGCTGCCTGCCACAGGCCTGACGATCCGCGCGAATGCCACCGGGCGGTACATGCGGCCCATATGGCGATGGCGCGGGCAGAAGTCGTAAAGCTCTATGGCATTGCCGTGATCGTCGGTCAGGCGGGTCACGAGGATGGGCGTGTTGCGGATATAATGTTGTTCGACGCTGACGCAATTTTCCAGCTCGATCGCCCAGAAACCGCGCGCTTCCGGGGCGTCCCAGTTCTTGTCGTCGAGAAGAGCGGAAAAGACGGGGTCCCCGTCCACGCGGGGCACGCACGCCCATATCATCCGCCCTGCGCGATCGACCAGCGCGGATGCCTGGCAATTGCCGATGGGCCAGAGATCGAGAGTGCGTTCGTTTCCGGCGGAATGCGTTGTACTGGTCCTGACTATCGGTCTGCCCCCCTGGCTTATTCGAGCGGAGGGGGCGCCAGCCATGGCTCAGCCGGGCCTGACGACCCCCCGCGCGAGATAATGCCTGACGGCGGCAACCTGTTCCAAAGAGAATGCGGCGAGTGTCGTCCGGGGCGGGCCAACCAGAATGCCCGCGCCGCCCAGTTCGGTGGCGGCGGCAAAGCCTTCCTCATCCGTGACATCGTCGCCGATGAAGAGCGGACGCCCCCCCGCCATGGGAGTGCGGGCCATCAGCGTGTGGACCGCGCTGCCCTTGTCCGCGCCGCCGGGGCGCAGTTCGAACAGCATCTTGCCCGGTTGCACGGCGAGACCAAGTTTGGCAGCGAGCTCGCTGGCCAGTTCGCCCGCCTGCTTGCCCCATTGAGGGGCGCCACGGAAGTGCAGGCCGACGCTGATCGATTTGCGTTCGACCAATATGCCGGGCTTACCCTCCGCAAAGCTGTGGAAGGCCGCTTCGGCATCATCGACCGCCGGGCGACGAGGGGCGGCTTCGACCTGTTCGCCGGGTTGAGCGAATTCCAGCCCGTGCGTTCCGGCGAGCAGGAAGTTGGCGAAGCCGAGATCGCGCAAGGTGACGATCGACCGGCCGCTGACGATTGCCAGACGGCCTTGCAGCACATCGCGCAGTTCGCCCAGGAGGGTGAGCAGATCGCCATCCACGACCACGCCGTCGGGTGTGGCGGCGATCGGCGCGAGGGTGCCGTCAAAGTCGAGAAACAGCGCCGCGCCGGTCAGCAGCGAGGCAGGCGGCGGCGGGAGGGTGATGACAGGAGGTGGGTTGGAATCGGACACGGGCGCAAATTGGCGCCTGGCGGCGAATGTGCAAGCCCCGGAGGCGAAGGAGGTGAATTTTTCGGGGCTGTAATCCCCGTTTCCGTTTTGTCGTTGCGCTGCTATTCCGATCCCGATGACCGATTTTCGCGACCCGTTCGACGCTATCAAGGATCACCCGTTCGACGAAGCGCTGTCCCAGCGCTACCTCGTCTATGCGCTTTCCACGATCACGGCGCGGTCGCTGCCGGACCTGCGCGATGGATTGAAGCCGGTGCATCGGCGTCTGCTGTGGGCGATGCGGCTGCTGAAGATGGAGCCGGGCGGGGCGTCGCCGGATGTGCTGGTCGCCAATCCGGCGCGTAACACGACGTCCTACAAGAAATGTGCGCGCGTCGTGGGCGACGTGATCGGCAAATATCACCCGCATGGCGATACGTCGGTCTATGATGCCATGGTGCGATTGGCGCAGGATTTCTCGCTGCGCACGCCTCTGGTCGATGGGCAGGGGAATTTCGGCAATATCGACGGCGATAACGCGGCGGCCATGCGCTATACCGAGGCGCGGCTGACGCAGGCGGCGGCCGACCTGATGGCCGGGCTGGACGAGGGAACGGTCGAGTTCAGGCCTACCTATAATGGCGAGGATGAAGAGCCGGAGGTCTTTCCGGGCCTTTTCCCCAACCTGCTGGCAAATGGCGCAAGCGGCATCGCGGTCGGCATGGCGACCAGCATTCCGCCGCATAACGTGTCCGAGTTGATCGATGCGGCGAGCCTGCTGATCGAGAATCCGGATGCTGAACATGCGGAGCTGATGCAGATCGTGCGCGGGCCGGACTTTCCGACGGGCGGCGTGCTGGTGGACAATGCTGCTATCATTTCCGAGGCTTATGCGACGGGGCGAGGGTCTTTCCGTACGCGCGCGCGCTGGCACAAGGAAGATGGTGGGCGCGGGACATGGGTGGCGGTGGTCACGCAAATCCCTTTCCAAGTGCAGAAGTCGAAGCTGATCGAGCAGATCGCGGCGCTGATCAACGACAAGAAGCTGCCGATATTGGCGGATGTGCGGGACGAGAGCGACGCGGAGATCCGCATTGTCCTGGAACCGCGTGCGCGGACGGTCGATTCCGATGTGCTGATGGACAGCCTGTTCCGGCTGACTGACCTGGAGAACCGCTTTCCGCTGAACCTCAACGTGCTAGACGCGAGCCGGACGCCGCGCGTTCTGGGGCTGAAGCCGGTGTTGATCGAGTGGCTGAAGCACCAGATTGACGTGCTGGTGCGGCGCGCGCAGCATCGGCTGGACAAGATCGCCGCGCGGGTCGAACTGCTCGACGGCTATATCATCGCTTATCTGAACCTCGACCGGGTGATCGAGATCATCCGGACAGAGGATGAACCCAAGGCAGTGATGATGGAGGAGTTTGGGCTGAACGACCGGCAGGCCGAAGCCATCCTCAACATGCGGCTGCGTTCCTTGCGCAAGCTGGAGGAGATGGAGCTGCGGCGCGAGCATGCGGAGCTGCTTAAGGAGCGGGATGAGCTGACCAAGCTGGTCGAGAGCCCCACTCGTCAGCGCAACCGGTTGAAGAAGGATCTGGTTGAGCTACGCAAGCGCTATTCGCCAGAGAGCGATATCGGCAGGCGGCGGACTTTGGTGGAGGAAGCGGCGCCCGCGCGTGAAATTCCTTTGGAGGCGATGATCGAGCGCGAGCCGATCACCGTGATCCTGTCGGAGCGCGGCTGGATACGGGCGATGAGCGGTCATCGCGACCTTTCTTCGGCGGACACGTTGAAGTTCAAGGAAGGCGACGGGCCGAAAATCGCTTTCCATGCGCAGACGACCGACAAGCTGCTGCTGGCGACGGCGAGCGGGCGCATATTTACGCTGGGGGCGGACAAGTTGCCGGGCGGCCGCGGATTTGGCGATCCGGTGCGGTCGCTGGTCGATATGGATGATCAGGGCGACATCGTGACGCTGTTTCCTGCGAAGACAGGAAGTGAATTGTTGTTGGCGGCGTCGGACGGCAGGGGCTTTGTCGCGGCGGTCGCGGATGTCATTGCCGAGACGCGCAAGGGCAAGCAGGTGGTCAATGTGCGGCCGGGCTCTCGCCTGACGGTGGTCCACGTCATTGGGGCAGAGGCTGACAGCGTCGCCGTGGTCGGTGAGAATCGCAAGCTGCTGGTGTTCCCGCTGGTCGAAATGCCGCGCATGTCGCGCGGGCAGGGCGTGCAGATGCAGCGTTATCGCGATGGCGGCCTCTCGGATGCCGTCACGTTCCGTATGAGCGAGGGCCTGAGCTGGGCGATGGGCGGAGGAAGCGGGCGCACCCGAACCGAGGCTGACATGACGCCGTGGCGCGTGGCGCGTGGGGCGGCCGGGCGGATGCCGCCGGTCGGCTTCCCGCGAGACAACCGATTTTGACGATCGCGTAACAAGCCGCATATCTACTTGAAATTACATCGGGTCATTTCCTGAAAATTTACCACTGGTATCTAATCCGGTGGCATGAAAACCGTGCCAGCGCGTATTCGGCCAGATCAAAGGCTGGACGACAACCTCCTCGCGAGGTTCGAGCGCACGCATCTGCGCTGCCTGGCGGAGATGGAGCATTGGTTGGAGGCGGTGCCCCACGCCGCAGCCATGTTGTGCTTTAAAGACAACGACTTGTCGATCGTTGCTGTTAACAAGACTTTTTATCACAGCTTCCTGGACAGGGGCGATACCGGCGCCGAGTTGCCCTATTGCAAGGACTGGCGCGAACGGATCATCGAGGTTGCGCTTTCGGAAAGCGTCTCCGCCACGTTTGAATTGCGGCGTGATGGTCCTTTGGGGCCGGAATATTTCTCCTGCACCGCCGGACTGCTCCCTTCGACAGACGAAGCGGCGCACCTCATTCTCTTCACAGCGCTGGACCGCACTAGCGATCGCGTGACCGAACGGAATCTGCGTCGCGAGCTGTTGTCCGACGGGCTGACCGCGCTGCCGAACCGGACGGGTTTTGGCGAAGAGATCGATGACCGGCTGCGCAATTCTCCATGGCCGAGCAATTCGCAGTTCGGGATCATCGCGATCGATCTCAGCCGATTTAGCCGGGTTAACGAATCGCTGGGGCCGATGGCGGGCGACGAACTGCTGATCACGGTTGCCAAGCGTTTGAAGTCGAGCCTGCGGCAGGGCGATGTTCTGGCGCGAATCGGCGGCAATGACTTTGCGATCTTCGCACGACTTAACAAGGGTTTGTCAGACTGCCTTCAGATCGTTCAGAGGGTCAGGGACGCGCTCAGCTCGCCGATCCGCCTCAGTGATCTACAGATCCGTGTGGATTGCGCGATCGGATGTGCTCTGTCGACCAGCCTGGACGATGACCCCGACGATGTGGTCCGCAAGGCGCAGGCGGCGGTGAAGATCGCCAAGCGTAGCGGCAAGGTGGAAATCTACCGCAACGGCGTGCTGAAGGAAGCGCAGCGGCGTTTTTCCATTGAGAGCCGCCTGCGCACCGCGTTGACACAGGGTGAGCTTACATTGGCATATCAGCCGCTCATCCAGTTGCAGACGGGGGAGATTACCGGATTTGAAGCGCTCGCCCGGTGGAATGACCCCGAACTGGGCCATGTTTCCCCGTGCGAATTCATTGCCGTGGCCGAGGAAAGCGGCCTCATCACGCCTCTCGGCCGTTGGGCGGCCTATGAGGCGGCGCAGGCGCTGAGCCGGTGGGACGCGAAATTCGGACAGGCAATGCCGGTCGGGGTCAATGTGAACCTGTCGCCGATCCAGATGGCGCGGGATGATGTGGCGTCGATGTTCGAGGAAGCGTTGCGCTATTCAGGCGTGTCGGGCAAGCGGCTGACCGTCGAACTGACGGAAAGCGCGATCATCGCCGATCCGGACAAGGCGCGGAAACTGCTGGTCGCGTTGAAGGACCTGCAAATGCCGATCGCCATGGACGATTTCGGCACGGGCTATTCCAACCTTGCCAGCTTGCACAGCCTGCCGATCGACATTTTGAAGATCGATCGCAGCTTTGTGACCAACATGCTGGACGACAAGGACAAGCAGGCGATCGTCCGCACCATCCTGTCGCTCGCCGAATCGTTGAACCTGCATGTCACCGCCGAAGGGGTTGAGACGCAGGAACTGGCTCATGCGCTACAATCCATGGGGTGCAGCCACGGGCAGGGCTTTTACTTCGCGCGCCCCATGCCCGAAAATGACGCGTTCGATTATTGGCGCGCGCGCTGGAATTTCGAAACGGTCTGATCCGCGATCTGGTCAACCCGGCTCGCTTCCGGGAAACCTTCTTCTACCCAGATACGCTGCACCTCGCCCAGAGCCTTGGCGACTTCGGGGCCGGGCGGAAGGCCGCGCGCGATCAAGGCGCCTCCGCCGATCGGGAGTTGCGGCGGGGTCCAGCCTTCGAGCGAGGCGATGCTGTCGAGGGGTGCCATGGGATCGAGCAGGATGCGATCGATTGCACCTTCGACGCCGATGGTGAAGGCGAGCGCCTTGAGCGATGGGGCAGCCTTATGGGGCTCCAGCGCGAGGACGAGGCGTTTTCGTGCCTTGTTGGACAGTTTGAGACGGGCACCCACGGCATCAGCGGTGCGCGCGTCAGGGGGGAGCAGGGCTGCCAGGCGGCGCAGTGCTGCGTACGGAATGCCAGCGTCGGCTTCACGCGCGATCAACTGCCCCAATCGAGCAAGTCCGTCCTTGTCGATCTCCGGAAGAACGGGAGCGAGGATGCCGCCTTCGATCATCAATTGGAGCGAGGCGAAAGGATCGGGGAGAGCGAGCAGCTTCATTAGCTCATCAGCGATACGCTCGCGCGACAGAGCCATCAGGCTGTTGGCGGCAGTGCGGCAGGCGGCATAAGCTTGCTCATCCGGTGTGTCGCGACCGAAACGGGCGAGGAAGCGGAAATAGCGCAGGATTCGTAGATGATCCTCCGCGATCCGCTCGGCCGCGCTGCCGATGAAGCGGACGCGGCCTGCTGCCAGGTCATCAACGCCGCCGAAAAAGTCCGTCACTTCATGGGTATAGGGATCGGCGTACAGCGCATTGATGGTGAAATCGCGACGGGCAGCATCTTCCCGCCAATCAGTGGTGTAGGCGATGGTCGCGCGGCGGCCGTCCGTGCTGACGTCGCGGCGCAGGGTGGTGATTTCGACCGGCCAGCCCGCGATGACCGCCGTGATAGTGCCATGGTCTATGCCGGTGGGCACGGCCTTGATCCCCGCGGCTTTCAGGCGCTCGACGACGTCTTGCGGCTCCAGCGCTGTGGCGATGTCCAGATCATTGACGGGAAGTCCCAGCAGGCCGTCGCGCACCGCGCCGCCGACATAGCGGGCAAGACCCTGTTCCGCCCCCAGCGCGGCGAGCAGGCCGTCAAGGCCGGGCCGGTGGCGCCAGTCGGCGTCAGGCAAATAGGCGGTCAAGATCAAGCCTCCGCGACAGGTTGGCGAGTATCGCGGCGGTGATGCCCCAGATACGATGGTTATTCCACATTATTTCATAATAGTGCCGCTCAACTCCTTCAAACTGCACGGCATGTTTGATCCGGTTCGCGGGGTCGAGCGCAAAAGAGAGGGGCAGTTCAAACCAATCGGCGACCTCGTTCGCTTGCGGCATAAGAGGCAGGTCGGGCGGGATGACGCCCAGCACGGGCACGATGTCGAAGCCGGTGAAGGTGTGGTAGCGGTCGGTCGTGCCGATGACATCCACGATGTCAGGGGGCAGCCCGATTTCTTCGTGCGCCTCCCGCAGCGCTCCGGCGATCTCGCTGGCGTCTTCCCGATCGACGCGACCGCCCGGAAAAGCGATCTGCCCCGCATGCTTGCGCAGGGAAGCCGCACGTTCGGTGAGGATGAGGCCGGGTTCCGGTCGGTCAGTGATGGCGACGAGCACGGCGGCGGGCGCAAGAACGAGTTCGCCGTCGATGCGGGGATCGCGTGTGTCCGACGGCGTGATCCCGACTTCGCGCGCATGTCCCTCGGCAAGCGCGGCGCGGATCCGGTCTGCCAAGGTCATGCGGAGCCGTCCAATGGGTAGAAGGCGCCATTGCTCCAGAGGCCGACCGGGTCGCTTGCTTCGTCCAGCGCGAGGTTCATCAATTCATAATAGACGCTGCGGTTGACCAGTGCCTCAAGCCCGCCACGTACGTGGAGATAGGGATGCGGGCCATCGGCCGTTTCCCGGATGACGAGCGGGTTTTCGGGGCCTGCGGGGATGAGGTCGCCTGTGTTGAGGCGAAAGGCGAGAGCGCGGTTGCGGCCTTCACTCTCGCTCTTCAGCTCGACGGCGAGGAAGGGGGCATCCTCGACTTCGATCGATAGCTTTTCTGCCGGTGTTACAAGCACATAAGAGCCGTCCTTTTCACGCCGCAGGATCGTCGAGAAGAGGCGCACCATGGCCTCGCGGCCGATCGGCGAGCCCTGATGAAACCATGTGCCGTCGCGGGCGATGCGCATTTCGCTGTCGCCGCAATGGTCGGGGTTCCACTTTTCGACGGGCGGCAGCCGCTTTTCCTCGGCCAGACGGGCTATGTCGGCCAGGGACAGGCTGGCAAGATCAGGTGTCGGGTCCATCGGCATGGCGTCGAGATAGGATCGCGCGGCGCCGAAGGCAAAAGGGAAATCACAGTGGCACGGTGATTCGCGGTCCAAGCATCCCTTCGCCGCCGATCGCGGCTCCATCGACCGAAAGAGCGAGCAGCCGCCGCGCCTCATAGGGGCCGGGGCAGGTCCAGCCGCCCGTGGATGCAGCGGAAAAGCCCCAGAAGCGGCCATAATATTCAGGATCGCCGATCATCATCAGCGGATCGCTATGGTGGGCGCGAGCGGCATTGACGACCGCATCCATGAGCGCGCGGCCGTGGCCGGTGCGTTGGAGGGTGGGGGACACAGCGACAGGGCCGACCATGATGAGCGGCGTCTGCGTTCCGTCGGCATGGGTGAGCGCCACCGGCCAGCTTTGGAGCGAACCGGCCAGCTCGCCATGTTCATCCATCATGCCGAAGGACAGCTCAGGCACCCAGGGCATGCCGTCGCGGATCAGATAGGCGGTGCGGCCGTGCCTGTCGGGGCCAAAGGCGGCGTCGAGCAGTTGCTCAATCGCCTCTTCCGCCACGATGTTGAGGGGCACAATATGAGACACGTCTTGCCGATCCGCCGTCAATGGCGCATGGACCGCGCCGGAGCGGCGGGATTAACGCCTGTTCCGCAAAATTAAAGTCTATTCTGGCCATCGCCAGCAGCAGGAAAGCCATGGACCGCGGATTTGACGATTTTCTGACGCTGGAGGTCAATCATCTGGACGTCGATGTCCTGACGGGCATCTATTCGGAAGAAACCCATTTGCCGCAGCCGCTGCGCATATCCATCCGCGCGCGGTTGAAGGTCGCCGATCATTATGAGCTGGATACGCCGCTATCCCGTTCGAAAAATTACATGGACCTGAAGCATGCCGCTACCAGCGCGTTGCCGGAAGGGCAGCATTTCACGCTGATCGAGGCCGTGGCCGACCATATCATCGACACCATCTTCCTTCAGGATGACAAGGTGCTGCATGTCGAGGTGAAGATCATCAAGCTGGCGCTGAGCGAGAAGGGTGAGGAAATCGGCATTACGCTGGGTCGGTGGCGTAAGTGAGCTGACGGGCGTTCAGCCCTTCACCAGTCCGATCTCGCGCAGGCGCTCGGTCAGATAGTCGTGCGCGGTGATGGGCGGATCGCGGCGGGGATGGTCTGCATCCACGCATTGCGGCAGCGGTTCGATCAGGAAATCCGGACTCAGGTGCAGGAAGAAGGGCATGGAATAGCGCGCGACGCCGCGCCGTTCCGGCGGAGGATTGACGACGCGGTGGCTGGTTGATCGCAGGCGGTAGTTGGTCAGGCGCTGGAGCATGTCGCCGACATTGATTGCCAGCGCGCCGGGTGGAGGTATGACGGGGAGCCAATTGCCCTGGCGGTCCTTCATCTCCAGGCCGCCTTCCTCGGCGCCGAGTAGCAGGGTGATGAGGTTGATGTCCTCATGCGCGCCTGCGCGGATGCCGGGGGCTTCGGGCGAAACAGGCGGGTAGTGGAGCAGGCGCAGGATCGAATTGCCGTTTTCGGTGGCTTCGTCGAACCAATGTTCGGGCAAGTCGAGATAGAGGGCGATCGCGGCAAGAAGCTGGGCGCCTATGCGGTCGAACTCTGCATAAAGACGGCTTAAAGTGGATTGAAATTCCGGTATTTCTTCGGGCCAGATGTTTGGCGGCATGGTGGCGCCCAAGGGGTGTCCTGCGGGTAGGTCGCGGCCGACATGCCAGAATTCCTTGAGGTCATTCTCGCTCGCGCCCTTGGCGATTTCCCGGCCGAACGCCGTGTAGCCCCGCTGGCCGCCGTTGCTGCTGGCATCGTAGCGGCGCTTCACATCATCAGGTAGGCCAAAGAAGGCGCGGGCGAGCCTCCAGCCATCGTTGATCAGGGCGGCGTCCATGCCGTGGTCCTTCACCATGGCGAAGCCGAATTGCCGGAACGAATCGCCGAGCGCCGTTGCAAAATCCGGTTTTGCCATCGCGGTGAGGGACAGCAGTGGAACCTGTTCCAGCGGTGCGTGCGGCAAGTTTCGGCTTTCCTTCTGTCAATTGGCGCCGTCCGATCCTTGATCGGCCCAAGCGGCTGATGCAAGGAGGCGATCATGAACTATTGGCTCATGAAATCGGAACCCGATGCCTTTTCCTATGACGACCTGGTCAGGAAAGGGAAGGCCGAGTGGGATGGTGTTCGCAACCATGCCGCCCAGCTTCACATGAAGGCTATGCGCAAGGGCGACCTGTCCTTCTTTTACCACAGCAATATCGGCGTTGAAGCGGTCGGCATCATGGAGATTGTCGAGGAGGCCGCGCCCGACAGCACCGACGAAAGCGGCAAGTGGATCGCGGTGCATGTCGCACCCAAGGAAAAGCTGAAAAAGCCCGTCACGCTGAAGGCGATGAAGGCGGACCCGGCGCTGGCCGACATGGTGATGCTGCGGCAATCGCGCCTGTCGGTGTGCCCTCTGACCGAGGCGCAGTTCCGTCACATCGTGGCGATGTCGAAGGCTTGATGCATGGCCGGTTGCGCCAGGCGCAACTGGTGATCCGCCTTTTGCGATTGCGCGCATGTGTCTGGCCCATAGGTTCGACACCAACAGAACAGAAATGCAGAGGTGTTTGATCGGCATTCACAAGGAGAAAACCTATGCGAATGCTGTCGAAATTCATTCTTACCGGTGCAGTCGGCACTGTCGCCGCTGCCGCTGCCGCTGCCGCTGCCCTTGCCCCCGCCCATGCGGAAGAAGGCAAGCAGCGCTTCACCCACGAAGGCTACACCTATGTCTATCAGGTGAAGGATACAAAGACGGGTCGGCTCGTGTCGGGCCGCCGTTATCCGGATGCCGTTGCGTTTAACCTGGCGATCAAGAACGGCAAGGTGTCCGGCGTGTCTGGCGGCCGACCGGTTGCGTTTAAGGTCGATGAGGCTCGCGGAGCCTCCTCAGAGTAAGTGGCGGTACTTTAGGGATGTGCAAAGGGCGGCTTCCAGTCGGGAGCCGCCCCTTTATTTGTCGCAGATTAGCGGCAGCGGCGCTTGCTGTCGATTTCCTTGCCCAGCAGCGCGCCGCCAGCAGCGCCCAGGATCGTGCCGGTAGCGCGATCGCCGCGGGTGTCGATCGCGCGGCCGAGCAGTGCACCGCCTACGCCGCCGACGATAAGGCCGGTCGTTCCGTCCGATTTGCGGCAATATGTCCGTCCGTCGCGGCCACGCCATTCGCGATAGTGGTGATGCTTCCGGGCGCTGGCCCCATCGGTCGGGACCGCCATGGACACGGGGATGGCCATCGAAAGGGCCGACAGGGCGATAATGGCTTTGCGCATAATTCTCCTCCGAAACAATGATTTGCTGCTGAACCCGCTAATATTGGAGGAGGTTGCATGAACCTGCGGCAACGAGGTAAACGGTTGATTATATAAGATTATTTTTACATTTATAATCTGAGGCAGGATGTTGAGCCGATCACCTTCAGGATGATCTTGCATGTCTGCTCTGGGGAGCACCTGGGTCGGCTACGGCCAGAATCGCGGCGAGTGCCGCACAAGTGAAAAATTTGCCATCTAAAGACATGTTAAACCCAATCGACGGCGCGCGTCAGGCTCGCTAAGGGGAGTCGCGATGACATGTTCCTGGTCACCTTTCGCTCATGCATGATAAGTCCAAACGTGGCCGGGCAGTCGCCATGCCCCGGAGCGAATTCCGGGCGCGGGCGACGGAATATCTGGATTTCCTGGCCGCCTGGGTGAAGAAGCCGCGCCAAACCGCTTCGGTGGTGCCGAGCAGTCGCTATCTTGCGCGGTTGATGGTGGCGCATATCGACCCGCTGGATGGCCGGGTGATGGAATTGGGCGGCGGGACTGGCGTGTTCACCCGCGCGATCCTGCAGACGGGCCTGCCGCCGGAAAAGCTGGAGGTGGTGGAGATCAATCCCGCGTTCGCGCGCGGGTTGCGGCGGCACTTTCCGCATGTGTCGGTGCTGGAAACGCCAGCGCAGATCGTATCGACGGCGGCGGCAGGTGAGCCGGGGCAATATCAGACGGTGATAAGCGGCCTTCCGCTGCTGGCGATGGACCGCCATGTGCATGCCGACATTCTGTCCGAAGCGTTCCGCATGCTGCGGCCGGGCGGCAGCTTTATCCAGTTCACCTATTCAACGCGGCCGCCGGTCAGTCGTGACGTGCTGCATGCGCTGGACCTGGAAGTCGCGCGCGTGGGACAGACGGTTCGCAATTTTCCGCCCGCAACAGTGTTCCGCTTTCATCGCCAGGGCGAATAGGCCGGTTGCGCTTGAACCCGGCGCCCCTATCTTGGCGTGCAGATAAAAAGGGGCTTTTGCGCGCATGGCGTCCATCATTACCGTTTCCGGGCTGACGAAAAGCTACGCATCGGGTTTTCAGGCACTTAAGGGCATCGATCTGGAGATTGAGGAGGGCGAGATTTTCGCCCTGCTAGGCCCTAATGGCGCGGGCAAGACGACGATGATCTCCATCATCTGCGGCAATGTACGGCCCAGCGGTGGGACAGTGACCGTCGCCGGGCATGACATCGTACGCGACTATCGCGGATCGCGCTCGGCTATCGGGTTGGTGCCGCAGGAGTTACATACCGACGCGTTCGAACGGGTGATCGACACGGTGCGCTTTTCACGGGGACTGTTCGGCAAGCCGCGCAACGATGCCCATATCGAAAAGGTGCTGCGCGACCTGTCGCTTTGGGACAAGCGCAACAACAAGATGCTCGAACTTTCAGGCGGTATGAAGCGGCGGGTGATGATCGCCAAGGCGCTGAGCCATGAGCCGCGCGTGCTGTTTCTGGACGAACCAACCGCTGGCGTGGACGTTGAGCTGCGCCGGGACATGTGGAAGCTGATCGGCGAGCTGCGGCAGACCGGGGTGACCATCATCCTGACCACCCATTATATCGAGGAGGCCGAGGAAATGGCCGATCGGGTGGGCGTGATCAACAATGGGGAGCTGATCCTGGTCGAGGAAAAGACGGCGCTGATGAAGAAGCTGGGCAAGAAGAGCCTGACCGTGGCGCTTAACCAGCCGCTGCACCAGCTTCCGGCGGAACTCAGCCAATGGGATCTGTCGCTCAAGTCCGAAGGCCATGAGATCGAATATGTGTTCGACACGCGCGCCGAGCGTACCGGCGTGTCGTCACTGTTGCGGACGCTGGGCGACCTGGGCATCGGCTATAAGGACCTCAACACGCAGCAGAGCAGCCTAGAGGATATTTTCGTCAGCCTGGTCCATCAGGAGAAGGCGGCATGAGCGGGTTTAATTATCGGGCGATCTGGTCGATCTACAAATTTGAACTGCACCGGTTCAGCCGCACATTGCTGACCGGGTTGCTGGTGCCGGTGATCACGACTTCGCTCTATTTCGTGGTGTTTGGCGGCGCGATCGGGTCGCGGATGACGCAGATTGACGGCATCGATTATGCGGCGTTCATCGTGCCCGGGCTCATCATGATGTCGATGTTCACCGAAAGCATCTTCAACGCGAGCTTCGGCATCTATATGCCCAAATTCGCGGGCACCATTTACGAGCTGCTTTCAGCGCCCGTATCGGCGACGGAAACGGTGATCGCCTATGTCGGCGCGGCGGCGACCAAGGCGTTGAGCGTGGGCATGATCATATTCGTGACGGCGCATCTGTTCGTCGATGTCCATGTCGAGCATCCGGTTGCCATGGTGGCGTTCATGGTGCTGATCGCGGTCAGCTTCTGCCTGTTCGGATTCATACTGGGCATCTGGGCGCAGAGTTTTGAGCAATTGCAGGTTATCCCGCTGCTGCTGATCATGCCCATGACCTTTCTGGGTGGCGCTTTCTATTCGGTGCATATGCTGCCCGAGCCGTGGCGCACGGTGACGCTGTTCAACCCGATCGTCTATCTGGTGTCGGGATTCCGCTGGACCTTTTTCGGCCGGGGCGATGTGGGGATCGAGTTCAGCCTGCTGTTCATCGCCGCGATGCTGGCGGTGTGCCTGGCGGTTATCGGATGGGTATTCCGTACCGGCTATCGGCTGAAGAAATGAAAGGAGCGGCCCGCCCGGACCGCTCCCTCGGTTCTCAGGCGGCTGCGCTTTCGGGCGCGACGGCGAAGAGGGTCACGCCCTTATATTTGTCGTCGGTCTCATTATAGAGGCCGTACATCGCCTCGAACGTCTCATCGAGCACGGTGACGTCGTTGAGGCCCGCCAGCTTGAATGTGCCAAGCTTCAGTTCGCGTGGCGGACCGCCTTCGCGTTCCACCGTCACGGCGTCGATGAACATCTCATCATGGCGCGTGTAAAGGATGTGGGGCGCCAGCTTGACGACCAATTTATTGTAGGTCGCCTTCAGGCATTTCTGAAGCGCGATGGCTTCGAAAATGGTCGTCGGGGCAGTCATGATTTTCGTCATTACCGATTCGCAGGCTGTCTTCAATTGCTTTGTGCGCCGCAATATCGACGCAAAGTGCATCCGGGCGCTTTTCAGGATGAGCTGACGAGGCCCAGCCGTTCCCGCATCGCCCAGCGGATGAGTAGCAGCAGCGCAACCGCACCAAGGCCGCTGGCGAGGCCCAGCCATATGCCGAGGCCGTTCATTCCGAGCGGGAATGCCAGGACGGTTCCCACGCCCACGCCGATGATCCAGTAGCCGATCAGCGCGAAGATCATCGGCACCTTCGTATCGTGCAGGCCGCGTAAAACACCGGCGGCGACCGCCTGTGTGGCATCCACCAGTTGAAACAGCGCGGCCACGGCGAGGAAGCTGACGGCCAGCGCCGCCGTTCGAGTGTTTGCGGGATCGTTCAGGTCTAGGAAGGCGCCGATCAGCAGACGGGGCACGGTGATAAGCAGGATGGCGGCGGCGAATGCAAACCCAAAGCCCAGCAGGAGGGCGAGCCAGCCCGCGCGTCCGATTTCGGCAGCATCGCCGCGTCCCTGAGCGAGGCCGACTCGTACCGTGGCGGCCTGACCAATTCCCATGGGCACCATGAAGAGAAGCGCGGCGATCTGAATCGCGACGGCATGCGCGGCGAGGGAATCGCGGCCGATGAGGCCCATGAGTAGGGCCGAGGCGTTGAAGACGGTTGTTTCAAAACCCACAGTGATCGCGATCGGCAGGCCCAGCGCCCAGACGGCGCGATGCCGGTCCCTGTCACCTATCCAGAAGCGGCCCATCACCCGATAGCGGCGGAAGCGCCGGTCGATCAGGATCACCGCCAGAAGGATCAAGAAAAGGAAACAGGAGGAGAGGGTGCTGGCAATGCCCGCTCCCAGTAGGCCAAGGGCTGGCATGCCCAGCTTACCAAAGATCAGGACCCAGCCCGCCAAGAGGTTGAAGGGTATCGCAAGCAGCATGACGACCACGGCCCAGATCGGCCGCTCCAGAGCCGACATGAAATTGCGCAGTGTCGAGAAGGCGAGGAAAGGAAGCAGCGCCCATTGCAGCCCGCGCATCATGACCCCGGCCTGATAGGCAAGGTCGGGCTGCTGACCCATGATGAGGAGAATGGCTTCGCTATGCCAGAGCAGTGCCCAGGCGGGCAGTACGAAGAAAAAGGCGGCGCGCAGCGTCTGTTGGACCGTGCGGCGAACGTCGCGGACGGAATGGCGGCGGCGGCCACGCTCATTGGCGATCAGTGGTGCGGCGGCTGTGACAAGGCCCATGCCGAATATGAGCAGGGCCTGGAACAGGTTGATGGCGAGCGCGCCCGCCGCCACGCTTTGCGCGCCCAGACGGCCGATCAGCAATAGATCGGTCGCGGCTATCCCTGCCCATGCGACATTGCCCGCGATCATCGGCAGGGCGAGGGCGAGTAGGGCGACTGCCTCTGCACGCCAGGGTGAATGGAGTTGGGGCATTTTTAAGGTCTGCATTGGCCGAATGTCCGGCGTGCCGCGTGCTTCAATGCTTTTTGAAAAGGTGCAACACTGCGACGATGATCCCGCCGATCACGAGCCCGACGATGGCTCCACCGATCGCGGTTACGGTCCAATCCAGGAAAGGCCCGATGGCGGGTGCGGTGGCCGCCACGCTTTGGGCAACATGGTGGATGGCGCCGGGGATCAGATCCCAGTGGAACTCATGCAACCCGTGAACGATCAGGCCGCCGCCGACCCACAACATGGCGGCTGTACCGACCACGGACAGGATCTTCATCAGGATGGGCATGGCATGGACCAGCCCGCGTCCCACAGCGCGCGTCGTTGATGAGGAGCGTTCGGCGAGGTGCAGGCCGATGTCGTCCATCTTCACGATGAAACCGACGACGCCATAGACGCCTGCTGTGATGAGGATGGCGACGACCACCAGAATCAGCGCTTGTTCCCAAAGCGGTTCTGCCGCCACGGTGCCGAGCGCGATCGCCATGATCTCGCCCGAAAGGATGAAGTCGGTGCGGATGGCGCCCGAGACCTTCTGATCCTCCAGCTCCTGCGAACTGTGGGTGGTGAGCGCTTCCTGCGCGACGTCATGCCCGCCCTGAATTGCCTCCAGCAGCTTTTCGACGGCCTCAAAGCAGAGGAATGCGCCGCCGAGCATCAGCAATGGTGGGAGAAGCCAAGGGGCGAAGGCGCTCAGCAGCAGCGCGGCGGGCAGCAGGAAGAGCAGCTTGTTGCGCAGCGACCCGCGCGCGATCTTCCAGATAATCGGAAGCTCACGATCGGGCGTCAGGCCCATGACGTAGCGGGGCGTCACCGCCGCATCGTCAATGACGACCCCGGCCGCCTTCGACCCGGCCTTACCCGCGGCTGCGGCGACATCGTCCAGAGACGTGGCTGTGAGCTTGGCTATTCCCGCTACGTCGTCGAGCAGCGCGATGAGACCCGAAGGCATTTGCTGGATTTCCCCTTATTTAGGTCATGCCGACGCGCGGCCTTTTATGGCCCCGTCTCATAGAGGCGGGGCGGGGCAGGGGCAACTGCGGCGGTCAGAGCAGGTCAGGCGACGCCGCGATAATTGCCGGGCGGGTCGCTTGCCGGGAAGGATTCGTCCACCTGCTCGTCGATCATGTCCCAGTCGCTTGGCGCGATATGCTGTTCTGCGGGGCCGGCATCCCGGATGATTCCCGACGATCCGACCGGCGCGCGATCGTCAATTTCGGCTGAGGCCTTCCGGTCCTTCCAGCTACGCCACGCTACGGCGCCCAGCCCGCCGAGAAATGCCAGCTTCAACAACCCCTTCATGATGATTTCTCCTGCCTGTCATGAACATGGACCCAGTCGGCACGGTCCTGGGTGACGCCCTGGGGGTGAAGGGAAAATTCGCCTTCTTCGTCGGTGCCGGGTTCGGCATGATCGCCCCCCGGGTGAGTGGTGACGGCCCACCTTTCCCGAAGCGCGGCGTTGATCATCGCGCGCCATTGGGCTTCGTCACCTGCCTCGCGCATGGCAGGGTCAGGGTCTTTCATGATGGCGAGGATGCTGGCCGCGTCGGCTACGTGCGCCTGCCACTGATCGGGCTCATGCGCGGCGAGATGGCGGGCCAGCCGTTCGATAAGGGTGCGCTGTTCCATAGCCGGGGAACGCCCGCCCATCAGCTTCCGTTCCGCGGGTTTCGTGACGCAAGCGCAGCGTTGTGAACGCGATGGCCGGATGATCGTTGGAGGGCGGTGAGGGGGCTGCTGACAGGAGATCGATCATGCCTCGTGGCGACAAGGACAGTTATACTGACAAGCAAAAGCGTAAGGCTGAACATATCGAGGAAGGCTATGAGGATCGCGGCGTTTCCCGCAAGGAGGCGGAGCGGCGGGCCTGGGCGACGGTGAACAAGGAATCAGGTGGCGGAAACAAGTCCGGGTCGGGGCGGGGGAAGCCTGATACGCATGTTTCCTCGCGCAAGGGCGGGCGAAAGGGTGGCGCCGCTTCGGCTGGGCGGTCGGCGGCGGATCGATCTGCGGCGGCGAAGAAGGGTTGGGAGACGCGGCGCAAGAAGGCTAGTTAGCGCTCGTCGTTACTTGGCTTTCAGGCGTATCTCGAACAGCTTTGGCCAATATTTGCCCGTAACAAAGATGCGGTCGCGCTTTTGATCATAGGCGATGCCGTTGGGCACAGCTTCGCTATCAGCGACGCCGCTTTCCCGGATGAGGGGGGCTATGTCGATCCAGTCGATGACATTGCCGGTTGCGGGATCGATCCGGGCGATGCGCGTGTCATACCAGATGTTCGCCCATAGCTCGCCCTTCACATATTCCAGTTCGTTCAGACGCTCGATCGGACGGCCGTTGAACGTGACGGTGATGCGGCGCGTCTCGCCAAGTGTTTCGGGATCGAGGAAGCGAAGCTGCGATGTGCCATCGCTCATGATCAGGCTGTGGCCGTCCTGGGTCAGGCCCCAGCCTTCGCCTTCATAGCGAAACTGGGAAATGGGCGAGAAACCGTTGAGTTTCCAGACGAAGCCCTGACGATGGCGCCAGGTCAGGCTGATCAGCCGGTCCTTCCAGTTGACGATGCCTTCGCCGAAATATTGGGGGGCGAGGGTACGGCTTTCGAGGACTTTGCCGTCCTCAAGCGAGACTTTGCGGATTTCCGATTGGCCTTCAAGGCCGGTGCTTTCGTAGAGGGCGCCGTCGTGGAAGAAGAGGCCCTCGGTAAAGGCTTTGGGGTCGTGAGGATAGGCTTTCACCAGCGTCCAGGGCGTATCGGCCCATGCGGGCACTGCAATGCTGAGAGCCCCGATCAGGGCAAGCAAGAGGCGCTTCATCCGGCGGCTTGCTCCGCGATCACGGCGGCGAGCCATGGGGGCAGGGTCGCGGGATCGATGTCTTCTAAGCGGCGCAGTTCGATGGACAGGCTAAGGTCGGGGAGGGCGGTGCGTTGGCGCTTCTCGTCAGCGTTGGCCAAGGGCACGGCGACAAGGCGGCGGTTCACCTTGCTGCGATAATGCATGCGGGCGGTGTTTTCCTGACCGACATAGCAGCCCTTGTCGAAGTCAACGCCACGCAGTTCCCCCGCATTGGTTTCCAGCCATAGCGTCTGGTCCTGACCAAGCTCGCCCGCGCCCTCGAACACGCCGAGCGACAGGCGGTGCGCGCGGAAGGCGGCGGAGGCGTCGTCCGACGCTGGCGGAGCGAGCCAGCGATGGCCGAGGTTAGCGAGGCGTGGGTCGAGGGGCTTGTCAATGGCCGCGAGCGACCAGTGGACGGCAAGTGCTTCCTCCCGTGCAATCGTCACCTTACGGCGCAGGCGGTAGAGGGTGAGCCGCTTGGCCAGCGCTTCTGCCTGCGCCGCCTCGCAATCGATCAGCACATCGTCGCCATCGGCCCATAGAATGAAGTCGTACAGTGCCTTGCCCTGCGGTGTCAGGAGCCCGGTCCAGCGTGGTTCGTCCGCCTTGAGCGTCAGGACGTCGCGGGTGAGCAGGCCTTGCAGGAATGGCCGCGCCTCTTCGCCTGAAATTCTGAGTAGCGCGCGGTCGGATAGGGTGGTGCCGGTCATCGGCTTTAGGTAGGACAGACGCCGACCATATCCAAGCGGCGAGCAATCATGTCCCAGAATTTCGACCTGATCCTGAAGAACGGCACCGTCCATACGCCCGGCGGGTCCGAGCAGACCGATGTAGGCGTGCGCGGCGGCAAGATTGTGGCGATCGGGTCTTCGCTAGGCGATGCGGGCGAGGTGATCGACTGCACGGGGCTGGACGTGCTGCCCGGCTGCATCGATAGCCAGGTGCATTTCCGCGAGCCGGGCCTTGAACATAAGGAAGACCTCGAATCAGGTAGCCGCTCCGCCGTGCTGGGCGGGATCACTTCTGTGTTCGAGATGCCGAACACCAACCCGAATACGGACAGCGCTGAACGTGTGCATGACAAGCTGGCCCGCGCTCACCATCGCATGTGGTGCGACCATGCCTTTTATGTCGGAGCGACGGCCGATAATGCCGAAGCGCTGAAGGAACTGGAGCGTATTCCCGGCACCGCTGGCGTGAAGATCTTCATGGGCGCATCGACCGGCAGCCTGCTGGTGGATGATGACGCGGCGCTGTCGCGCGTGTTGGCAAGCGGCACGCGGCGTGTCGCCATCCATGCCGAGGATGAGGCGCGGATGAATGCGCGCAAGGATTTGCGGGTGGAGGGCGATCCTTCCTCCCATCCCGTCTGGCGTGACGATGAAAGCGCGATGATCGCCACGAAGCGGATCATCGGCCTGGCTCGCAAGGCACGGCGGCGCATCCACATCCTGCATGTCACCACTCCGGCGGAACTGGAATATATCGCGGGGCACAAGGATATTGCGACCTGCGAAGTGACGCCGCAGCATCTGACGCTGGCGGCGGAGGATGCCTATCCCCGGCTTGGCACCTACGCGCAGATGAACCCGCCGATCCGCTCGGCGACGCATCGCGATGGCCTGTGGCACTGGCTCAATCAGGGCGTGCCCGATGTGCTGGGCAGCGATCATGCGCCGCATACGGTGGAGGAAAAGGCGAAAGCCTATCCCGGATCGCCCAGCGGCATGCCGGGCGTCCAGACGCTGGTGCCGTTGCTGCTCAACCATGTGGCGGAGGGGCGTTTGTCGCTGCGGCGGTTTATCGAGCTGACCTCTTCTGGGCCGCAGCGGGTGTTTGGGCTTGTCGGCAAGGGGCGGATCGCGCTTGGCTATGATGCCGACTTTACAGTGGTGGACCTCAAGAAGCGGTGGACGGTGGGTAGCGACTGGCTTTCCTCGCGCTGTAACTGGTCGCCCTTTGAAGGCATGGACCTCACCGGCAAGGCCGTGGGGACGATCGTGCGCGGAAACCGGGTCATGTGGGAAGATACGCTGGCCAATGAAGCGGTGGGCGAAGCCGTGCGCTTCGAGGCGACCGAGTTCGCCTGAACGTCCCGGCCTACGCCGCCGCCAGCCTGTTCTTGCGGGCGGCCGCGAGGCTGTCCGTCGCGAACAGGATAAGGCCCAGCCAGATCAGTGCGAAGCTGATCATCTGGCCCTGCGTCAGTTTCTCGCCATAGAGCAGCACGCCGCACAGGAATTGCAGCGTGGGCGCGAGATACTGGATGAGGCCGAGCGTCGTAAGCGGCAGGCGCTGCGCAGCCATGGCGAACAGGATCAGCGGCACCGTCGTCAAGGCGCCCGAGAAGATGAGAAGGCTGCTGGTATAGCTGTTCTGCCCAAAGCTGATGCCACCATGGCCCCACAGCCATAGCAGATATGCAAGAGCGAGCGGCGCAAGCAGCAGCGTTTCCGCGCCCAGGCCAATCATTGGCGCAACCGGGGTCAATTTGCGGACAAGGCCGTACAGGGCAAAGCTGACCGCCAGACCGACGCTGATCCACAGGGTGGTCAAGGCCGTCGCCGCCATGATGGCGACACCCACCGCAGCGATCGTGATGGCGATGGCCTGCCCACGCCGCAGTCTTTCCTTCAGCACCAGGACGCCGAGCGCGACATTGACCAGTGGATTGAGGAAATAGCCAAGGCTGGCAGCGATGACGTGGCCGTTATTGACCGACCATACATAGACCAGCCAGTTGAAGCCGATGAACAGCGCGGATGCGGTGAGGGGCAGGACGATCCGCCTGTCGCGCAATGCTGCCCCAAGCGCGCCCAGATTCCGCCGTGCCGCGAGTACGCCGACGATCAGGACGAGCGACCATATGACCCGCTGCGCCACGACCTCTACCGGGGTCACGGCGTGGAGCAGCTTGAAAAAGATGGGCAGCAGGCCCCAGAGGCCATAGGCCGCCACCGCAGCGATCAGGCCCGTCCTTAGCTGCTGATCATGCGGGTTCAGAAAATGCCTCCGCCCAGGAACAGGCGGAACGCACCGATCGCCGCGACGATGAGGCACAGGTTGCGGCCGCTGTTACGGGTAGATAATATCCCGATCACGGCGCCAAACAGTGCGATCGGCACCAGCAGCCAATTGGCGATCCCCAGAAGCGGCAGGAAAGCCGGGATCATCAGCAGGAGGGCGAAAAGGCCGATCAGGACCGAGAGGACGTTTAGCATCGTGATGAAATGGGCCTTGTTCCGCCCGGAGACAAGATGGGCGCGGATGCCATTCGCATCTTAATGGCATCGGAAAATTTAGCGATTTACCAAAATCACTAACGAAAAATTAACTCCTGACATTCACCTCTTGTTTACAAAGGAGTTAAGCCATGCCGCCTTTCCGTTCTGTCTATGCCCTTGCCGTGCTGCTCCCGATGCCGTTGGCGAGTTGCGGGAAGGGGGACAAGGAGGCTGATCTCAACGCCCTCGACGCCCAGCTGACCAACAATGCGGTGGACCCGGCTTTGCAGGAAGCATTGGGAGGGAAGATCACGGTCGATCCCAAATTGACGGGTCAATCCGGACGCTCTGCCATCGCGGGTCTGCCGAAGCTTAGTGGCGACGCGGCCAAGGCACTGGCCGAATCGGTGAAGCTGGCGGGCGGCAAGCTGCTCGCGACCCCTGCTCCAACAGCAGGTGAGGGTAAGGAACCGGCGGCTGCGCTGGCCGCCGCCGCGCAGGATCAGGACAAGCCCGGCGGCAATGTCTTCTGCCGCAAGCAGCTGGCCTATGGCATGCAGTGGGCCAGCCGACTGCCCGATCCCTTCGGCGTTTACCCGGGCGCTGAACTGACGGAGGCGGCGGGCGCGGACAAAAATGGTTGCACGCTGCGTGCGGCCACTTTTGTGACGCCGGTGCCCCGCCAGAACGTCATGGATTATTATTATACGCAGGCGCGGCGTTCCGGATTTGACGCCGAATACAAGGTGATGGGCGGGGATCATGTGCTCGGCGGCACGCGCGCGGACGACGGCGCCGCTTTCCTGCTCGTCTTCACCGATGCGTCGGGCGGGCGGACGAATGTCGATATAATCGCCGACAAGGGACGGTAAGCGCCAGAAAGGCGCGCGCCGCCATTTTCTTTACTGCGATTTGCCTCTAGGGCGGGCGGGATGAACAATATCCTCCTTGTCATGGGCGGCGGCGCGGTTGGCGCGCTGGCGCGCTACCAGCTGGGCCGCTTTGCCGGTCACATGCTGCCGGGTTTGCAATGGCCCTGGGGCACCTTTGCCGCGAACGTGCTGGGCGGTTTTGCCATGGGTCTGCTTGCGGGTTGGCTGGCGCGGTTCGGCAGTGCGTCGGGTGAAGCCCTGCGCCTGTTGCTGGCGGTTGGGCTCCTAGGCGGCTTCACAACCTTTTCTTCCTTCAGTCTGGAGACCGTGCTGATGATCGAGCGCGGGCAGCTGGGCATGGCGATGAGCTATGCCGCCCTGTCAGTGATCGCCGCTGTTGGCGCGCTGGTCCTTGGCCTTGGCATGATGCGGAGCGTGGCATGAAGGGGCGTCCTCCCGGCAAGCCTTCCGGTCCCTCGCGCGGGGGCAAGCCCGGCGGTGGCGCGCCCGGCCGCGCCCGTGGTGGCGCAAAGGCTGCGCGGGCGCGCAAGCCTGATGCGCACAAGTCACCGGCGAAAACTGCCGCCAAGCCTGCTCCGGCCAAGGCCGCAACGCCGAAGGCTGCTGCGCCGAAGGCTGCTGCTGCGGGAAAAGGCGTTTCGCTGGACGTGCGTCAGTTCCGCGTGGGTGCGGATGATGATGGCATCCGGCTGGATCGCTGGTTCCAACGGCATTTGCCCGACATCGGGTTCAACAGCGTGTCGCGCTGGTCTCGCACGGGCCAGTTGCGGGTCGATGGCGCGCGCGCCGCACCGGGCGATCGCGTGGCCGAGGGCCAGCTGATCCGCGTTCCTCCCGCCGAACCGAAAGCTGTCGAGACCGCCAAGCCGCGCCGCGTCCGGCCGGAATTGAGCGAAGATCAGATCAGTTTCGCACAGAATATGGTGATCCATCGCGACGCGCAGGCGATCGTTATCAACAAGCCGCCGGGCTTGGCGACGCAGGGCGGCACCAAGACTGACGAGCATGTCGACGGCCTGCTCGACGCCTTGGAATATGAGCTGGATCAGCGGCCCAAGCTGGTCCATCGGTTGGACAAGGACACCTCCGGCGCGTTGCTGGTCGCCCGCACGGCGCGGTCGGCAGCCTATTTCGCCAAGGCTTTTTCCAGCCGCACCGCGCGCAAGGTCTATTGGGCGATCGTCATGGGCGTGCCTTCGATCAATGACGGCATGATCGAACTGCCCATCGCCAAGCAGCCCGGCACCGGCGGCGAGAAGATGCATGTCGATGAGGAAGAGGGCCTGCCCGCTCGTTCGCGCTATCGCGTGATCGAACGCGCGGGAAACCGCGCTGCCTGGGTCGAGCTGCAACCGCATACGGGCCGCACGCACCAGTTGCGCGTGCATATGGCGGCTATCGGGCATCCGATTGTCGGCGACGGCAAATATGGCGGCAAGGAAGCGTTCCTGTCCGGCTCGATCAGTCGGAAGATGCACCTGCACGCCCGCCGCATCCGTGTCGATCATCCCGATGGTGGCCGCGTCGATGTGCGCGCCGACCTGCCCGAGCATTTCGCGGCGAGCCTGATCTCACTGGGCTTCGACATCAACGCGGGTGACCTGCCGCTGGACGAGGAGATCGCTCGCGCGCCAACCCGCGAGGATGAGAAGAAGGCGGCGCGCGCCCATGCCAAGCAAGTGCGCAAGGAGCGTCGTGGTGAACGGCGGTCGCGCGGATCGGGCGGTAGCGGGAGTCCCCGCAAGAAATGAGCAACCGCCTTGCCGTTTTCGATTGCGACGGCACTCTGGTCGATAGCCAGCACAGCATCTGCGCCGCCATGACGCTGGCGTTTGAAGGCGAGAAGCTGGCTGCGCCTGACCGGACTACGATCCTGTCCGTGGTCGGCCTGTCGCTGCCGTTGGCGATCGCGCGACTGCTGCCGGAAGCGGAGGCGGATTTCCACGACCATCTGTCGGAAAGCTACAAGCGCGCTTTCCAGCAGATGCGCCGCGACAATGCGGTGTCGGATCCGCTCTATCCGGGGATAGCCGAGTTGATCCGGGAACTGGATGCCGACGGATGGCTGCTGGGCGTGGCGACGGGCAAGTCGGATCGGGGGCTGAACCTCTGCCTGGCGCATCATGGCATCGATGCGCATTTCGTGACGCTTCAGACTGCCGACCGGCATCCGTCCAAGCCGCATCCGTCCATGCTGCTGACCGCCATGGCGGAAGCGGGCGCGAGTCCGGAGACGACGGTGATGATCGGCGACACCAGCTATGACATCGACATGGCGCTGAGCGCCGGAACGAGGGCGTTGGGGGTCGGCTGGGGCTATCACCTGCCCGCCGATCTCATTGCGGCTGGCGCGCATGCCGTGGCGATGGACAGCGATGAACTCAGGAACCATATCCGCGCAGCATGACCGACTTTCCTCCTCCCCCTCCCGTCGATCCTGAAAAGGTCGCGCGCCAGCGTCACTTCGCGCTTGGCATGTTCCGCCTTTCGGGTGCCCTGCTCGTGATGTTCGGCTTCCTCATCCTGATGGAGCGTTTCAGCTGGGTGCAGGGCAGCAAGGCCAAGGCGATGGGCATGATATTCGTGCTGGTCGGCCTGTTCCAGTTCATCATCGTGCCGCGTCTGCTGCTGGCCCTGTTTCGGAGGCCGCCGCAATGAGGCGCTTTTACAAGGATGTCGCGGTGATTTCCGGCGAGGCTGGGCATGAGATCCAGTTGGACGGGCGTCCCGTGCGGACGCCCGCGCGTGCGGCGCTGGCCCTGCCGACCGCGGGGTTGGCGGAGGCTGTGGCTGAGGAATGGCGCGGGCAGGGTGATACGGTCGATCCGCGCTCGATGCCTTTCACCGGCCTTGCCAACGGGGCCATCGACCAGATCGCGCCCAATCGCGAGAGCTTCGCTTCGGGCATCGCCAATTATGGGACCAGCGACCTGCTCTGTTACCGTGCCGAAGGGCCTGCGGAACTGGTGTCGCGGGAGGCGGCGGCGTGGGACCCGCTGCTGGACTGGGCGCGGCGGCGTTATGACGTCACCTTTCGCGTGACCCAAGGCATCATTCCGGTCGATCAGCCGCCTGAGACTTTGGAGCGGCTGGATGCTGCGGTGAAAGCCTATGATCCTTTCACGCTAGCGGGATTGTCCACGCTCGTGACCCTGTCGGGTTCGCTGGTCTGCGGCCTGGCGATCGTCGAGGGCGGGCATGATGCAGATGCGATCTGGACCGCGTCGGAAATAGATGAGGCCTGGGAAGTCGAACAGTGGGGCGAGGATGCCGAAGCCGCTGCCCGATCAGCCAGACGGCGGGATGAGTTCGCCATGGCCCGACGCTTCTGCGAGTTGGTGGCGCGGTAGATCAGAGTTGGATTTAACCGGCACCACCTTTTAATCCGTTCGGGCTGAGCTTGTCGAAGCCCTCCACTTTCTTAAAAGAAATAAAGCCCTTCGACAGGCTCAGGGCGAACGGGTGAGGAAAAGCTGATTAATTAGAGCGCGTGCGCGGCTCTTCAAGCCCCCATCGCCGTGAGCTTGTTCGCATAAACCATGCGGCCCGGGCCAAGCAGCCCCAGCAGCTGCGGCAACATGTGGCGGGCGACGGCGAAGCAGCCTTCGCTGCGGCCGATCTTGCCCCATGAAGCGATATGGTCTTCGCTCACATAGTCGGCGCCGTGGATCACGATGGCGCGCATCTCGGCATTGTTGTTCTGCGAATCGAGGCCTGCCAGTCGCATGGCGCGGCCGTGCTGCCCTTCGTAAATTTGTCCGGTCTTGTACGCGCCCGCCGAACTGGCGAGCGAATTGGGCTCGTTGGAGAAAGTCTGGAGCCAACCGGAATGTCCCGGATCGGACCCCCGGCCATGCGCCACCAGATAGGAGCTGGAATGACCGCCGACGAGATCGACGATGTGGAAGCGCAACTCACGCGAAGGGGCGTTGAAATCGGCCAGCGCGACCCGGTCGCGCAGCTCGAACATATGCGCATGCTCGTCCAGCGCCGCCTTTGCCCGGTCCAGCAGCCGCGCATAGGGCTGACTTGCCAAAGGCGTAACCGGATGCGGGGTTACGGGCGGCGGCACCGGCGCGGAAGGCTGTGGGGTGGCCGTCAGGGCGGCGCGTCCGGCGCCATCTGCTAGGAATGAAAGGGCGATTCCGCTTAAAGCGGCCTTCGTAAAACTGCGGCGATCCATGAATCGCAATATAGCAAAGCTCTGCGCCCGCTTAAAGAGCAGGGCGCAAATGGGCGGCCGCCGTTCGTCGGAAGGCGGCCAGCCTTCGGCTCAATTGGTCGAATTGCTTCCCTCGGCCGACGGGTCCAGCCGTGCGGTCATGCCAGTCGCTTCGGCGTCGTCCTGGATCTGCTGCTGCTCGGAAATGCTTGGCGGCGGTGCAGGTTCCGGCGCGGCGGCATTATTGGCTGGCGGCAGCGGGGCTTCCGGTTCCTCGATGATCACATTTTCAACCGGCGGCTCGACCAGATTGTTGGTTGCGGGTGTTTCGTCTTCCTTCTTCCCGCAGGCGGAGAGGGCGAGCGCGCCAGCGAGGGCGGCGAGGGCAATCTTGCGCATGGGGTCTTAGTCCTTCGATGCGATGGTGGGCGCGGGGGCGGCAGTGGGATCGAGCCGACGGCTGGATGCCTCGATCTTCTGGGCGAGCAGCTTGTCCCAGCCATAGGGATCAGACCGGAAATTCATTGTGCCGTTGCTGCTGGCAAAGGCGGTCCAGTAGAGCAGGTAAACGGCGACTTCCTTGGGCAATTGCACGCGCTGGGTCTTCCCAGTGTCGATCAGTGACTGCACTTTGCCAGCGAGATTGGGGTCGCTTTGCACCATCAGTTCCGCGAGCGGAACGGGCTTTTCAAGCCGGATGCAGCCATGGCTGGCGAGCCGGTCATAGCTTGAGAATTTCGCGCGCGCGGGCGTGTCGTGCAGATAGACGGCGAAGGGATTGTTGAAGTCGAACTTCAACCGTCCGAGCGCGCTGCCGGGACCCGCTGGCTGAACGATCCGCTCCCCGGTCTCGGGCGTGCCGACGATCTTGTAGCCCTGGCGCAGCAGGGCGGCGCGACCCTTTGGCCACAATTCCTTTTTCGCGATGGAGGCGGGGACATTCCATGGCGGATTGACGACGATCGAATGGATGCTGGATGTCAGCATCGGCGTCGCATTGTCCGGCGATCCGGTGACCGCCCGCATCGAGGTGACGGGCTGGTCGCCTTCGAAGAGGGTGAGCACGGCGGCGGCAATATTCACCTGCACGCGGTTGACCGGCAACTGGCGCGGCATCCAACGCCAGCGTTCCATATTCGCCATGATGGCGGCGATGCGGTCCTCCACCGGAACATTGAGTTCTTTGAGCGTGCGGGCGTCCAGCAGGCCGGTGGGGTTCAACCCATAGCGGCGCTGCGCCCGCTGAAGCGCGTCGGACAGCTTCTCGCCGGGCTGAACGCTCTTGTCCTCTATGGCGAGGCGTTTGCGCACCGCGTCGGGCGCGGATTTCGCGCCGAGAACCGGCCAGCCCCCGGCGTCACGGATTTGCTCATAATTGGCAAGACCCCGGCGCAGGCCATCATAACCAGAATAGGGCGGCGTCAGGCCGGCCGCCCATTGCGGCAGGCGGTCTTCGGCAATGGCGCGGGCAAGGCCGGGGCGTTGATCGACCGCTGCCGGGCGCAAAGCCCAGATATTGAGGAAGTCGGCGGTATCGACCCTGCCGGTGCTGAGCGCCTTGGCCCTGTCCAGAACGGCGGTGACCAACGCGTCGCCACTCAGGACGCCGGTCGCCTTGCTGCGGGCCATCAGTCCCTGTTCAGCGCCGCCCTTCAGCCAGTTGTTCAGCCAAGCCTGTTGCGCGGCCGATGGAACCGGAATCGGCACTGGCGGCGGCGTCACCACGGCGGGCGGCGCGATGACTGGCGGAGCGGGCGCGGGCAGCGTCGGCACAACCGCAGGCGGCTGCGCGAACACGGGTGTCGCGGCAAGGCCCATGAGGGAGCTGAGGCTGAAACGGATCAAATTGGGACGGTTCATGCTGGACCAGATAGCGCAAAGCCCTCATCGTTCAAACTCGAGATCGCGGAAAAAAGATGATGCTCCATGTCGTTCACCATCCTGCCTATGTTTCCCCTGCCACAGGCGGCAGCCGCTTTCGTTTTGATAAATATGGGCTGGTTATGGAAGCACTTAGGGTAAGTGGCGCCGCCTTTACCGTCCATGAACCCACAGCCATGCCCCGCCACTGGATCGAGGCCGTGCATGATGCCGCCTATGTCGAACAGATAGCCAGTCTGAATGTCCCACCTGAAAAGGAACGGCGGATCGGTTTTGCGGTGAATGAACGGGTAATGCGGCGGTCCATGCTGTCTCCCGGTGGAACCTGGGCCGCGGCAAAGCTGGCGATGGTTCATGGCTATGCCGCCAACGCGGCTGGCGGCAGTCATCATGCCCTTTACGACAGCGGGGCGGGTTACTGCGTATTCAATGACCTGGCCATCGCCGCGAATCGCCTGATCGGGGAAGGGGATGCGCGGCGGGTGTTGATTCTCGATCTCGACGTGCATCAGGGCGATGGCACCGCGCAGTTGATGGAGGGGCGGGACGACGTCTTCACCCTGTCCGTCCATGCGGAGAAAAATTTCCCCGTGCGCAAGATGCGGTCGTCGCTGGACGTGGCGCTCCCCGACGGCGTGGGCGACGCGGATTATCTCGCGGCGCTCATGGAAGTGCTGCCCCAGACGCTGGATAGCTTCGGCCCGGACCTCATTCTGTATCAGGCGGGGGTCGATCCGCATGCCGACGACAGGCTGGGGCGATTGGCGCTGAGCGATGCGGGGTTGGAAGTGCGTGACCGCACAGTCATGCGGGAAGCGCGTAACCGGGGCATCCCGCTCGCCAGCACCATGGGTGGGGGTTATGGCGAGGACAGGATGGCGGTGGCAGAGCGTCACGCCGCCTGCATGATCCGGCTGGCGGAGGAGGCGAGGTCGGGGCCTTAGTGCATCGTCGTAGCGTTTGCCGATGCGACAGGAGCCGTCACGATTAGCCGAGCCGCGATAAGTCCGGCGGCGGCCAGCGCGATGAAGTCGCTGAAGGCGAGGTAGAAACTATATCCCCAATGGGCGTGATTGAAGACGGCCTGGCCTATGTCCAGCCACAACACGGCCGCTAGCGCAGAGAGCAACGCGATGCGCGCGCGGTGGCCGAAGTCCGCCGCCGCGAATCTCAGCGCGAGGGCGATGAGAACCCCGGTGATCAGGGCCAGGACGAGCCCGCCGATCAGCGCGGCACTGTCCGTCACCGGAAAGCCGCTATTGTTGTAAAAGACGGTCGCGATTGGCCCCTTGCCATACAGGATCGTGCCCTGCGCGGTCGCCGGATCGGGGACGATATAGACCCCGGTTCCGGTCTGCGTCAGAGACTGCGCCAGTGCCGCCTGAAGGTTCGCGCCGGGGGCTTCACCCGTGCGGTGAAAGGCAAGAGCGCTTAGCGGCGTCTGCCAAAAGAGGAAGCGGATCACGAAAAGAGCGAAGCCGCCCAATATGCCGCCCGCGATCGTCCTTACCATAAGCCGTTATCCTCCCTGTTTGCCTTGAGGCAGATCAGGAAACGCCGATGGGAGGATTTCTTTCCGGCTGTGTATCAATCTCGCGGGCGGGCAGCTTTTTCCGCGATCCCGGATACGCCTTCTCGGCGGTCCAGTTCATCGAGCACGACGTCCAGCGGAATGTCGAGGTCCGCCAGGAGAACCATCAGGTGGAACAGCAAATCCGCGCTTTCGCCTATCACACCTTCATGGTCGGATGCCATGGCGGCGATGACCGTCTCCACGGCTTCTTCGCCGACCTTCTGCGCGATCTTGCCCCGGCCTCGTGCGGTCAGCTTCGCCACATAGGACTGGGACGGGTCAGCTGTCCGCCGTTGCCGGATGGTCTTTTCAAGATCGAAGAGTGTTGAGCGCATGCCGTCCATCAAGCCTTCACCGCCAAATGCGTCAATGAAAAGTTGTTCATCGCGAACGGACGGGCACGCCCGCAGCGGCAAGCGCCTGGTGCGCTTCGGCTACGGTATGCTGGCCGAAGTGGAAGATGGAGGCGGCTAGCACCGCGCTGGCATGACCTTCGATCACGCCTTCGACCAGATGCTGGAGCGTGCCGACGCCGCCGCTGGCGATGACGGGAACGGACACCGCGTCGGCGATGGTGCGGGTGAGGGCGAGGTCATAGCCCTGCTTCGTGCCGTCGCCGTCCATGGAAGTGACAAGCAACTCACCTGCGCCAAGTTGCGCCAGCCTTACCGCATGTTCGACCGCGTCGATGCCGGTCGGCTTGCGACCGCCATGGGTGAAGATTTCCCAGCGGTTGTCGCCGACGCGCCGCGCATCGACCGATCCGACAATGCACTGACTGCCGAAGCGGTCGGCGATGTCGGCCACGACTTCGGGGCGCGCCACTGCCGCGCTGTTTACGGCCACCTTGTCGGCGCCCGCGAGCAATAGCGCTCGCGCATCTTCCGGGCTGCGCACGCCGCCGCCGACGGTGACGGGCATGAAGCAGACTTCGGCGGTCCGGCGCACCACGTCCAATATGGTGCCGCGCGCCTCATGGGTGGCGGTGATGTCTAGGAAGCACAGCTCGTCCGCGCCAGCCGCGTCATAGACCCGCGCCTGTTGCACTGGGTCGCCCGCGTCGCGCAGGTCAACGAAATTCACGCCCTTGACCACGCGGCCGTTGGCGACGTCCAGACAAGGGATGACGCGGGTGCAGACGGTCATGAGCGGCGCACCTTCTCCCGTTCGGTTCGAGCGCAGTCGAGAACCACGATTGCACCCGTATCTCGACTTCGCTCGATACGAACGGATGCTGACACTATCATGCCGCAGCCTTCGCGATCGCCAGCGCGGCTTTCAGGTCCAGCCGTCCATCATAAAGCGCGCGGCCGGTGATGACGCCTTCGATGCCTTCATCCGCATGCAAGCTGAGTACGCGAATGTCCGCGATCCCCGCCACGCCGCCGCTCGCGATCACGGGAATGTCCGTGCCGCGCGCCAACTCGACGGTCGCGTCGATATTGCAGCCCTTGAGCAAGCCGTCGCGGCCCACGTCTGTGAAGAGCAGGCTGGCGACGCCCGCATCCTCGAACCGGCGGGCGAGGTCCGCGACGGGCATGTCGGACTTTTCGGCCCAGCCATCGGTCGCGACGAAACCGTCCCGTGCATCGACGGCAATCACGATCCCACCCGGAAAGTCGCGCGCCGCCGCCTTGACGAAAGCTGGGTCCTTTAATGCGGCCGTGCCGATGACTATGCGCGACACGCCAAGGTCGAACCACCGCTCCACCGCCTCGCGATTGCGGATGCCGCCGCCGAGTTGCACATGGCCGGGGAAGGCTTCGACGATGCGCTCCACTGCTTCGGCATTGACCGCATGGCCTGCGAAGCTGCCATCGAGATCGACGACATGCAGATGCTCGGCCCCTGCCTCCGCGAAGATAAGCGCCTGCGCGGCGGGATCGTCGCCATAGACGGTGGCGCGGTTCATGTCGCCCTCGGCCAGGCGGACGACCTGTCCGCCCTTGAGGTCGATTGCGGGAAAGACGATCAAAGACATATCAACATCCGTTGAAGCGGGTCAGGGACGCCACTCGAGAAAGCGGGAGAGGAAGGAAAGGCCATAGGTCTGGCTCTTTTCCGGATGGAATTGGCAACCAATGATCGTGTCGCGGGCGACGGCAGCGACCAGCGGGCCGCCATGATCGGTGATGGCGGCGACATGCGCAGGGTCGGCAGCTTCGAAATGATAGCTGTGCAGGAAATAGGCCTCGCCCGGCTCCAGCAGGGGCGGAGCGTCGTTCAGCACGACCTTGTTCCAGCCCATGTGCGGCACCTTGATCGCGGGATCGGTCGGCTCGATCCGCCGAACCGTGCCGGGAACCCAGCCCAATCCTTCATGCCGTCCGAACTCTTCGCCTGCATCAGCGAGCAATTGCATGCCCACGCACACGCCAAGGAACGGCGTACCGCGCTGGCCCACCGCCTCGTTCATCGCGCCGATCATGCCGGGAATGGCTGACAGTGCATCCATGCACGCGCGGAAGGCGCCTACGCCCGGCAGGACGATGCGGTCAGCCTTCGCCACCACCTCAGGGTTGGCGGTGATGAGGGCATCCTCCGCCCCCGCCTTGCGCAGGGCATTATGGACCGAATGAAGGTTGCCTGCGCCGTAATCGATGAGGGCGAGGGCGGTCACAACATCCCCTTGGTGGACGGGATGGCGTCCGCCTTGCGCGGGTCGATCTCAACCGCCTGCCGGAGCGCGCGGGCGAGGCCCTTGAAGCAGCTTTCCACGATGTGGTGATTGTTGCTGCCATAGAGATTTTCGACGTGCAGCGTGATCCCGGCAGCCTGCGCGAAGCTGTGGAACCAGTGTTCGATCATTTCGGTGTCCCATTCGCCGAGGCGCTGCACCGTAAAGGGTGCGTTGAACACCAGCCAGGGACGGCCCGAAATGTCGAGCGACACGCGCGAAAGCGTCTCGTCCATCGGCGAATAGACGCTGCCATAACGGGTGATGCCGCGCTTGTCGCCCAAGGCCTTTGCCACGGCCTCGCCGATGGCGATTGCCGTATCCTCGGTCGTGTGGTGCTGGTCGACATGCAGGTCGCCTACCGTGCTGACCGTCATGTCGATCAGCGAATGGCGCGACAGCTGCTCGATCATGTGATCGAGAAAGCCTATGCCGGTGGAGACGGTATAGATGCCCGTTCCGTCGAGATTGACGGTCACGTCGATCTGCGTTTCCGCAGTGTTGCGGTGAATTTCGGCCGTGCGCATGGCTGCGCCCTATACCGAAGTGGGGGTGGCATGCAATGTGGCGTTGCATGTGCGGGGCGCACTTGACCCGCCGCGCCGCGCCGTTAGGACAATGGGGGATGAGCGACGACTTGCCTGACAGCCTGATTCCCTACGATGAAATCGTGCAGGAGGCGCTGCGTGCCGTGGTCGGCCGCGTGCTGGGCGAAGTCGAGCATTCTGGCGGTCTGCCGGGTTCGCATCATTTCTACATCACCTTCAAGACGCAGGCTCCCGGAGTCGCGATTCCCAAGCAATTGGTGGAGCGATTCCCGGACGAGATGACGATCGTCCTTCAGAATAAATTCTGGGATCTGAAAGTCAGCAGCGACGGGTTCGAGGTCAGCCTGACTTTCAATCAGGTTGCGTCGCATCTTGTAATACCCTTTGCCGCCATCACGGCCTTCGTGGATCCTGCGGTGAATTTCGCGCTCCAATTCCAGGTGCAGTCGGACGGATTGCCCGAACCGCATGAAGAAGCGGAGAATGACGCGCCGCTGGTCACGACCGAAGACGGCTCCAACGTCGTGACGGTGGATTTCGGCAAGAAGAAATAAGGGCTGGCGGATAGCCGCCTTACCTCCCAGATTGGCTACCTGACCTTATGTTCCGGGAGCCTTTGCATGAAAAGCCGCACGGAAACCGACAGCATCGGCGCCATAGAGGTGCCTGCAAGCGCCTATTGGGGCGCGCAGACCCAACGCAGCATCGAAAATTTTCCCTTCGGAGCGATGGAGCGCATGCCGATCGGGATCGTCCACGCGCTCGCCATCGTCAAACAGGCTGCGGCGCGGGTCAATCGCGCTGAAGGATTGGCGCCGGAACTGGCCGAGGCGATAGAGGCGGCCTCCGCCCGAGTGATCGCGGGCGATCATGACGACCAATTCCCGCTCGTCATCTGGCAGACGGGCAGCGGCACGCAATCCAACATGAATGTGAATGAGGTGATCGCGGGCATCGCCAATGAAGCGCTGACTGGCAAGCGGGGTGGCAAGTCACCCGTTCATCCGAACGATCATGTGAATATGGGGCAGTCGTCCAACGACAGCTTTCCGACCGCGCTTCACATCGCCGCCGCCCGCGCCGCGACGGAGCAGCTCTTCCCGGCGCTCGACCGGCTTCACAGGGCGCTGGATGACAAGGCGCAGGCCTGGGGCGGCATCGTGAAGATCGGCCGCACCCATCTTCAGGATGCGACGCCGCTGACGCTGGGGCAGGAATTTTCGGGCTATGCCCATCAACTGTACCGCTGTCGCAACCGGATCGAGCCTGCCGTCATGCACGGGATGATGGCGCTCGCCCAAGGGGGAACCGCCGTGGGCACGGGGTTGAACGCGCCCGAGGGCTTCGACGTCGCCATGGCAAAGGAGATTGCGGCGATCACAGGCCTGCCGTTCCGCACAGCGGATAACAAGTTCGAGGCGCTCGCCTCCAACGATCCGCTGGTCCATCTCTCCTCGACCCTCGCCACGCTGGCCGTTGCGCTCACCAAGATCGCCAACGACATCCGCCTGCTTGGCAGCGGGCCGCGTTCCGGGCTCGGCGAACTCGACCTTCCCGCCAATGAACCGGGCAGTTCCATCATGCCCGGCAAGGTCAATCCGACCCAGTGCGAGATGCTGACCATGGTGGCCGCACAGGTGATCGGCAACCATCAGGCCGTCACGGTCGGCGGCCTTCAGGGGCATCTGGAATTGAATGTCTTCAAACCGATGATCGGCGCTGCCGTTCTGCGCTCCATCCATTTGCTGAGCGTAGGCATGGACAGCTTTGCCGAACGCTGCGTCGAGGGGCTGGAGGCGAATGAGAAGCGCATTGCCGAACTGGTCGACAGGTCGCTGATGCTGGTCACCGCCCTCGCGCCCGAGATCGGCTATGACAACGCCGCGAAGATCGCGAAATATGCGCATGCAGAAGGGATCACGCTCAAGGAGGCGGGTTTAGCCCTTGGCCTGATCGATGAGGAAAGTTTTGATCGGCTGGTCCGGCCGGAAAATATGGTGTGAACTGGCGGAACCGCCCGTCCTGCGATACATTGATCGCCATATGAAGAAGATCACTTCCAAACAGCCGCTTGTCACCGTCCGCCCGCCGCGCAAGGCAGGGCTGCTGCGAAAGACGGCACGCCTAGGCGCGGCCGTCGTCGCGGCCCGCGTCGCTGCGGCTACCGGAAAGAAGGGCGTGGTCGGACTTATCGCGGGCATCGGCGCAAAGCGTTTGATCATGCGCTATCCGATGGGCGCGCTGTTCGTCACCGGCGCTTATCTGGCGGGCAAAGCCTATGAGACCAAGCGCGAAGTCGATCGCAAACGTGCGGTGAAAGCGCTGCCTGATCTTAGCAACGAACCGGTGCCGATCGCCGAAGCCCGCACGAAAAAAGCCTAAAGGGCTGACTGCCAGCCTTTTATCGCTTCAATCGGCCAAGCCAGCATCAGCACGTTGAGCGTAAGATTGTCGCGGATCGCCACTAGCGCGATGATTTCCAATGAGATGCCAGCGCATATCGTCACGGCGACCGGCGCGCGGGCCGCGAAGAGGAAGCCGAGCGCCATCATGCCGATATCGCTCATCGAATTCAGGATGCTGTCGCCACTATAGCCCAGCGCGATCGTCGCCGCGCGGTAGCGGTCGATGATGATCGGCGAGTTTTCCAATATTTCCCAGACGGATTCGGCCAGCACCGCCAGTGCAAAGCGTGGGCCAATCGGTTGCCGCCGCATCAAAGCCCACGCGCCTGCGTAGAAGAGGAAGCCGTGGATTACGTGGCTCAGGCTGTACCAATCCGCGATATGCTGGCTGTTGCCGCTGTCGAGCGCCCCATGCCACAGCTCGACATGGCCGCAAGTGCAGATCGGCGGTCGCGCCATCAGGAACAGCAGCGCGCAGGTCAGCAGTACGATGATCCCGGCGGCAACGAAGCCCCGGCGGTTGCGTAGTGCCTTTCGTCTCAACGATCGTCCCCCTTCACGGCCTCTTGCCAAACGCGCTCCACGGCGTCACTAGCGGCCATGGCCGACAGCATCCCTATTGAGGCGCCCGATTTCAAGCGGCGTGGCGTGCTCTTCGTTCTTTCCTCGCCATCGGGCGCGGGCAAATCCACCATCGCGCGCAAGCTTCTGGCTGCTGAGTCGGACCTTGCCATGTCCGTTTCCGCCACCACGCGGCCGATGCGGCCGGGTGAAGTGGACGGCAAGGACTATCATTTCGTCGATCTGGAGGAATTTCGCCGGATGACGGCGGAGCATGAATTTCTCGAATGGGCGCACGTTTTTGGCCAGCGCTACGGCACGCCGCGCGCGCCTGTCGAGGCCATGTTGAAGAGCGGCCGCGACGTACTTTTCGACATCGACTGGCAGGGCGCTCAGCAGCTGCACCAGATCGCCGGGGGCGATGTCGTGCGGGTATTCATCCTGCCTCCCTCGATGGAAGAGCTGGAACGCCGCCTGCGCGGCCGTGCGACCGACAGCGAGGAAGTGATCGAAGGCCGCATGTCCCGCGCGGCCAATGAAATCGCGCATTGGGACGGCTATGATTATGTTCTCTGCAATGTCGATGCGGACGATTGCTTCAGGCGGGTTCAGACGATCCTTCACGCCGAGCGCATGAAGCGCAGCCGCCAGACCGGCCTTATCGGCTTCATTCGCCGGTTGAGCCGTTATCATCAGGAAGATTGAGGAAGCCTAGTTTTCTCGCCTCCGTTAGTTTCGATCGAAGGCGAGAGAGACTGGTCTACCTCTCAAATCCCGCCGGTTCCGCCCAATCCGGATGCACCCAGGCCATCGCCTTGAACAGCGTCCCCATGGCGTCATCGGCAGTCAGCCGCAGCCGCGCAGCCTCCACCTCTGCCGCCCGTGCGGGGGATGTGCGCGCGAGCTGATCCGCCCGCGCGTCAATGCCTAGCTTTCGCAGCAACTCACCCTGGTTCACCGGCCCTATCACTCGCAGGCCCGCCTGCCGCGCCATGTTGCCGATCATGGTGAAATCGACATGGGTCGTAAGATCGCTTTCGCCCGGTTCCAGGAAAGGGTCCGCAAATTGGTGTTCGCGCACGGCTTGCAACGTGTCGCCGATCGCAGGACCTTCATAGCCATAGTCGATGATGATCGCGGCGCCGCCTTGCCGCGCGATCCGCTGCGCCAGTTCCAGCGCGATGGCGGTCCCTGCCAGCGGTATTTCAATGATCGCTCCATCCGGAGCGTCCGCCGCGATGGCGGGAATGCCCGATTCGACGCGCCGATAGCCCGGCACGGCCTCGAAACGGTTCGAGTCGGCCTCATCAGGGCAGATGACCACCCGCTCGCGCCATTCTTCACCCGAACGGATGATCTGGCGGACGGACAGGGCATCGAAAAACTCGTTGGCGACGACCAGTAGCGGCGCATTGTCCGGTAGGGCGCCGACGCTGTCATGGTGAAAGACGTTCGGGACGAGAGCGCGTTGCCGCTCGCGCAAGGACGGACTGGTTTCGACGAAATGGGGTTGGGGCGTTAATCCCGCGTTGCCCATGGCGCGCAGCGCATCGGACGCGAGAGTGCCGCGCCCTGGACCAAGCTCAACATAAAGTGCGTTCGGACGGCTGCCCGATCGCATCCACAAGTCTGCCAGGCACAGGCCGACCAGTTCGCCGAACATCTGGCTGATCTCCGGCGCGGTGGTGAAATCGCCTGCCGCGCCCAGAGGATCGCGCGTGCCGTAATAATGCTGGTTCGCCTCAGCCATATAGTGCGCGACCGAGATCGGCCCCCCGGCGTCAATCTGCCGAGCCAGCCGCTGGGCGAGGTTCAGCGGTTCAGCTGACACTCGCGCTCCCCGCGATTGGCTCCACGCGAACGCGGCGGCCCTTCGCGGTTGCTATCAGGTATAGGCCGCCCAGGATCATCGGCACGCACAGCCACTGGCCCATGTGAAGGCCGGTGCGCGCTGCAAATTCCATCAGCTGCGCGTCAGCTTCGCGGAAATATTCCACGCCGAAACGGAATATGCCGTAGCCCAGCAGGAAAATCCCCACGAGCATTCCCGGCTTGTAGCGCGCGCGCGTCTTCCAGAAGGCGAAGGCGAGGATGAGGAACAGCACGATACCTTCGAAAAAGGCTTCGTAAAGCTGGCTCGGATGGCGGGGGAAGGGGTCGCCGGTCGGGAAGATGATAGCCCACGGCACGTCCGTTTCCTTGCCCCATAGCTCGCCATTCACGAAATTGGCGAGGCGGCCGAAAAACAGCCCGAAGGGTACGCAGCAGGCGACGAAATCATGGATGCGCAGCCATGACAGCTTTTCCTTCCGCGCCATGTAGAGGATGCCCAGCGACACGCCAGCCGCCCCGCCATGGAAGGACATGCCGCCGTTCCACAGTTTGAAGATGTCGAGCGGATTACGCAGGATTTCGGGCTGATAGAAGAAAACATAGGCCAGCCGTCCGCCGATGATGATGCCGAGCGTTGCATAGAAAATCATGTCATCGGCATGCCGTCGCGCCATCGGCGAACCCGGCTGGGCGATGAGTTTCAGCAGATACCAGTAGCCGATCAATATGCCCGCCAGATAGGCAAGGCTGTACCATTTGAGCGTGAAGAAGCCGAGGTCGAGCGCGACCGGGCTCAGCCCCAGTTGATCGAAACGAATGGCGCCCGAAGCCGCGGCGGCAAGGTCTAGGATCAAGTTGTCGGTCCCCTTCGGAAATATGGCCTTCGCCATAGAGCAGGATAGGGTAAGGAGGAAAGAGGGCTGTTATTTTCATCCGGGTGGGGGTGACGGCTGAACAGAATGGGGCGGGGGAAGAATGGCCCGGATCGGTCCAACCCCGCTTCAGGCATTAACTTGCTGTAAACCCGTTAAATGCGAGTATCATAGCATGGCTATCGATCCGATCATGGAGCAATCCCCCGAACCCGGCGACAAGCGCGCCGATATTCGTTGGCCCATTCGCCTTGAGGTGTCCGAAGCACTGGGTGAGGGATCAGCCGACGTCGTGGTTCACGATATCTCCACGGCGGGGATGCTGATTGAAACGAGCTCAAAACTACAGCTTGGCCAAGGCGTGCTTTTGTCCCTGCCCGAAGCGGGTTCCGTCTCCGCCCGCGTTGTGTGGCAGGATGAACCGCTATTTGGATGCCGTTTCGATGAGGCGCTCCCCCAAGCCGCTGTCAGTGCGACCCGGCTTCGCAGCACGGTGCGCAGCAATGGCAGGCCGGTCGATCATGCCGCCGATGCGCAAAGCCCTGAAATGTTTCCTGCGCGTCTGCGCCGGTTGCGCCGCGAACGCGGCCTCAGCCGGGAAGCGTTGTCCAAGTTGACGGGTTTCAGCAAACCCTCGCTCTGGGCGTGGGAAGTGGGCAAAACCATGCCCCGGCGCAGGAGCCTGATCGCCCTCGCCCAGGCATTCGGCCTGACCGAGCAGCAGTTGCTTGTGGGCGAGGCGGTCGCGCCGCCGCAGGGTTCCGCAGGGGTGGGCAATGCCCGTCTGGGTCAGCAGCTTCATGATGTCATCGACTCAGCGAAGCGGGAAGTCGCGAAACACGCAGGCGTCGATGTCTCGCAGGTGCAGATCCGCATCGATTATTGAAGCGCCATCGGATGGGGTCGAATTTGCTCCCATGCGACCGTTGGTCCGTAGCCTGCCCGAACGGATTTAGTTATGTAAATAATAGGCATGACATGCCAGCAGGATCGCAACCTCCAGCACCCCGCTGACCATCCAATAAAAAAGCCGCCCGGTGAGGGGCGGCTTTCTTTTTGGTCCGGTGAGAAAAACTCAGGCTTCTTCAGCCGGAGCATCTTCCGCTTCCACGGCGATTTCGCCGGGTTCCGCGTTCGGATCATAATCTTCGGTGAAGCCAGCCTCGTCCTTTTCGAACAGGTCGGCCATCACGTCGACACCCTGCGCCTGCAGATCAGCTTCTTCCGGCGAGCGAGCGACGTTCACCTGGATGGTGACGGCAACTTCGGGGTGCAGCGCGACCTTGACGTCGAACACGCCGAGCGTCTTGATCGGACGTTCCAGCACGACCATCGCCTTGGTGACGTTGGTCACGCCATCGGCGTGCAGCGCCTCGACGACGTCGCGAACCGCGACCGAGCCGTAGAGGTGACCGGCGTTCGACGACTGGCGGATCAGGACGATCTGCTTGCCATTGACGCCTTCGGCAGCCTTTTCAGCGTCGCCACGGCGGGCGGCGTTGTCGGCCTCGATCTTCGCGCGGTTGGCTTCGAAGACCTTCTTGTTGGCGTTGTTGGAGCGCAGCGCCTTCTTGTTGGGCAGCAGGAAGTTACGCGCGTAACCGTCCTTCACGGTGACGATGTCACCGATGGCGCCCAGCTTCTCGATCCGTTCGAGGAGAATGATTTCCATGAGTCTTACTCCCTCACTTCACGATGTAGGGCAGCAGGCCCAGGTGACGGGCGCGCTTGATGGCCTGGGCCAGCTCACGCTGCTTCTTGGCGGACACCGCAGTGATGCGGCTGGGGACGATCTTGCCGCGCTCGGACACGAAGCCCTGCAGCAGACGGACGTCCTTGTAATCGATCTTCGGCGCATCCTTGGCGGCGAAGGGGCAGCTCTTGCGGCGGCGGAAAAACGGGCGTGCCATGTTTCAGATCTCCTTATTCGCCAGCCGGGGCTTCATCGCGATCGCGGCGCGGGCCACGATCTTCGCGAGGACCACGGTCACCACGATCACCGCGCGGACCACGCTCGGCGCGTTCCTGCTTGCGCATCATCACAGACGGGCCGGTTTCCAGCTCATCGACCTTGACGGTCATGTAGCGGATGATGTCTTCGTTGATCTGCGTCTGGCGCTCCAGTTCCGCGACGACACCGGCGGGGGCGTCGATGTTCAGCATCACATAGTGAGCCTTGCGGTTCTTGGCGATCTTGTAGGCGAGGCTGCGCAGGCCCCAGGTTTCCACCTTGGTCACCTTGCCAGCATTATCCTCGACGATCTTGGTGGCGGTTTCCGCCAGTGCGTCCACCTGCGCCTGTGCCAGGTCCTGGCGCGCAAGGAACACATGCTCGTAAAGAGCCATGGGTATTGCCTCATCTGTTGGCCGATCGCTGACGCCCACCCCATGTGGAACGCCCCTCCGGCTGTCGTCTCAAGCACTCATCCGCGCGTTCCCGAGTCACCCCGGCCCACGCGAAGCGGCGCCTATGGCGGAAATGCGCCGGGTTGGCAAGGGTGGACGCAAGAGAAAGCGCCCCGGAGGGAGAGAGATCCCCGGGGCGCTTTCTGGCTGCTCGGTGGAGCGAAGCCTTAACGGATCGCGCTGCCAATCACCGCGCCGATGATCCCGCTGGTGATCGCGACCAGCACTGCGTCATTGCCGGAACGGACCCAGTGATAACCGCGCGGCGGGGCGTTAAGGCGGTAGTCGCGATAATTGTTGATCACGCGATAATCGCGGGCATAGCGGCGGTCGAAGCGCTGGCCCTTGCCCCAGCGGCGATAGTCGTTCTTGCGCACGACCGTCTTGTGCTTGACCACGGCGCGGCCATGCGGGCCTTGCTTCACCACGCGGGTCACTTCGCGATGCGGCGCGGCCTGCGCCTGCGCGGCGACCATGGGGCTTGCGACCATCGTGGTCGCGGCCAGCGTCATCAGCAGTTTCTTGATCATCTCGCTTGCTCCTTGCTTTAATCTGTTGCGCCGTTGCTCCGGCGTTGAAGACAGATTTAGGCGGGATTTGTCGCAAGCTTGTGCCGGGAATGCGGCTTAACTGTCTGAAATTGTAACAGGCATCATTCGTGCCGCAGCGCGTCGATGGGATTGAGCGCCGCCGCCCGCCGTGCCGGGAAATAGCCGAACACCACCCCGATCGCCGCCGAAAAGAAGAAGGCGATCATGTTCACCTTCACGTCGAAGATGAAGGGCACCTGCATCAACGGCGCAATGATGACCGAGGCGATCAGGGCAAGGATCAGGCCGATCAGCCCACCCAGGCAGGACAGAACGATCGCCTCCACCAGGAACTGCATCAGCACCTCCCGCGCGACAGCGCCGATGGCGAGGCGAATGCCGATCTCGCGCGTGCGCTCCGTCACCGACACAAGCATGATGTTCATGATGCCGATTCCGCCCACCAGCAGCGAAATGGCCGCGACCGCCGCCACGATCTGAGTCAATATGGTGGTCGTCCCGGTCAGCGTGTCGCTGATCTGCTTGGTATCGAACACGTTGAAATTATCGTCCGCCCCCGGCTTCACCTTGCGCCGTTCGCGCATCAGTTCTTCCAGGCTCGCCTGTACCGTGGAGGTGTCATAAGCGTCGTCCACCGCGATCATGATCTGGCTTATGTCGCGGTCGCCGGTGAAGCGGCGCTGGACGAACTTGATCGGCATGACGACGACATCGTCCTGATCGCCAAAGCCCCCTTGGCCGCGTGTCGCCAAAGCGCCGATGACCTGACAGGATACGCCCTTGATGCGCAGGCGCTTGCCCGTCGGATCGCTCCCTTGGAACAGGTTCGTGCGTACCGTATTGCCGATGATGCAGACGCCTTTGCCCGCTTCCTCCTCCTCCGGCATGAAGAGGCGGCCCGCGTCAGCCTTCCAGCTTTGCACCTCGAAATAGGCGGCGGTTGTGCCATAGACGGTGGTCGACCAATTGCTGCCTTCATAGATAGCTGTGCCGCTGGACTGCACCAGTGGCGCGACGGCGCGGACGCCCGTCAGTTGGTTCTCGATCGCCGTTAGGTCGGCTGGCTTGAAGTCGGGTGGCCTCGGCCCGCCGCCGCCCCGGCCAAAGCCTTGGCCCGGCCGCAGTTGCAAGACGTTGGCGCCGAGCGAGCTGATCTGCTCCCGCACGGCCGCCGTCGCGCCATTGCCCAGCGTCACCATGGTGACCACCGCCGCCACGCCGATGATGATGCCCAGCGTCGTCAGAAAGCTGCGCAGCTTGTGCCGGTTGATCGCCCGGAACGCCAGGGTGACGGTCGTGCCTAGCATTTCCACGTCCCTCGCCCCTTCAGGGGAGAGGGTTGCGCAGACTTGGCAGCTTGCTGCCTAGCCGAAGCTGGGTGAGGGGGAGGCGCGCAGCCTCTCACCCTCATCCAACTTCGCCTAGCTCGCGGCGCGAGCAAGGCTTCGTATCCTTCTCCCTTCAAGGGAGAAGGTTGGGGGCGTACAGTCCTCACACCTTCACCCCCGCATCTATCCGCTCCACCAGCCCGTCCTTGAAATGCACGATCGTGCGCGCATAGGCGGCCATGTCGGGTTCATGCGTGACCATCAGCACGGTAATGCCGCTGTTCCGGTTGAGGTCGGTCAGCAGTTCCATGATCTCCACCGACCGTTCCGAATCCAGATTGCCCGTCGGCTCGTCGGCCAGCAGCACTGCAGGATGCGTCACGATCGCCCGCGCGATGGCAACGCGCTGCTGCTGCCCGCCTGATAATTCAGCGGGCGTATGGTCCCACCATTCCTTAAGACCCACCTTGTCGAGCGCGGCCATGCCCGCATCATAACGCGCCTTCTTGTCCTCGCCCCGGTAGAGAAGCGGCAATTCGACATTCTCCAGCGCGCTCGTCCGGGACAAGAGGTTGAAGCCCTGAAACACAAAGCCAAGATAGCGGCGGCGGAGCAGCGCCCTCTGGTCGCGGTCCAGCGTTTCGACATGGCGTCCCTTGAACAGGAACTCCCCGCTGCTGGGTACGTCGAGGCAGCCGATAATGTTCATCGCTGTGGACTTGCCCGAACCCGAAGGCCCCATGACCGCGACGAAATCCCCCTCCTCAATGTCCAGGTCGATACCCTTCAACGCCTGAAAGGCGGTGGCGCCCGAACCATAGAGTTTGGTGACGCCGCGCAAGGAGATGATCGGATCAGCCACTGCGTCAGCTTCCATTCTGCCGGCCGGTGCCGCGAGGCTCTCCGCCGCCACCGGAACGGTCACGCCGCTGGCCGCCACCGTTCGAGCTATCCTCGGCAGGCTGTTCCTGTCCCGCCGCCAGCTGGCCCGTGATGACCCGCATGCCCGGCTTCAACCCGCCGCCAGTGATGGCCGTGCGCGCGCCGTCGCTGGCGCCGACTGTCACCTGCACGGCCTTGGGATTGCCATCTTCGCCGACGACATAGACAGTCTGGCTGCTGCCAATACCGAAGCTAACCTGCCGGTTGGCGCCGCCACGGCGGAAGCGGCGAGGGCCGGGCACGATCTGACTCGTAATGCCGCCGCCTTGTCCCGCGCCCGTACTCGGCTTGAACCGCAACGCCGCGTTTGGAACCAGCAAAACGTCACTCAACTGCTGCGTCACGACGTCGGCTGTTGCCGTCATGCCGGGGCGCAGCGTCTCATCCTTGTTATCGACGGCGAGGACCGCCGTGTATGCCACCACAGTTCCAGCCGTGCTGGCCGTCGTACTGCTCCCCGATGAGGAGGAGGAACTGCTTGAAGCATTGGAGCCGACATTGACCCGCGTCACCCGCGCGGGGAACGTTCGGCCCGGAAAGGCATCGACGGCAAAGGTCGCCGTTTGGCCTTCTTTCACCTGACCGACATCGGCTTCATCGACCGCGACTTCCACCTCCATCTTGGTCAGGTCTTCGGCGATTGTGAACAGCACAGGGGCATTGAAGGACGCGGCTACTGTTTGGCCGGGCTCGATGTCGCGGGACAAGACGACGCCGGTCACCGGTGACACGATCTGCGCGATCGACAGGTTAGTCTGCGCCGTCGCAAGCTGAGCCCGCGACACACTGACTTGCGCCTGTTGCGCCCGCAAATTGCCCAAAGCGGACTGATAATCAGCCCGCGCCGCATCCAGTTCCGTCTTGGCAGGCACGCGCCCGCCCGACAGACGAAAGACGTTCAGTTGCCGGTCGAGCGTCGCCTTGGCCAGCGCGACCTGCGCCTGCGCCTGGCTGACACTGGCCTGCGACGCCGTAACCTGTGCCCGGTTCTGAGTAACCGAATCCACAAGGCGCCGGGTATCGAGTTCAGCTAGTCGCTGCCCTTTCGTCACGCGATCATTCACATCGACATAAACACGCGTGATCTTGCCCGACTGTTCAGAGCCCACATCCACCTGATTGATGGGCTTCAGATTCCCGGTCGCCGACACCGTCACCGTCAAGTCGCCGCGTCGCACCTCCCGCGTGGCGAAGTTCGGCTTGTCCTCGCCCGAAAAACAGCGGGCGAGCAGCAGGATCAGGATCAGCAGCGCCAGCCCGACCGCACCCCGCACCACCCATTTGCGCCACGGCTTTTCGGGACGCGCGCCGAGAAATTCGTCCAGATCCTTGTCCGTGCTCACATCTTCACTCATTGGGGCGGTTGTCCATATTCTGCCAGCCGCCACCCAGCGCGTTGTAGAGCTGGGCGATGGCAAGGGCCTCGTCGGCTTGCGCAGCCGCAAGGCTATTGCGCGCGTTCAACAGCGTGGTTTCGGTGTTGGAAAGCGTCTGGAAATCGATCAGCCCAGACTGATACTGGCTGCGCGCCAGCAGGGCGGCGTTGTTCGACGCATCGAAGGCGGTGGCGAACTCGGCCTTGCGCTGGCGGGCGCTGTTCAGGGACGTCATGGCATTTTCGACATCTTCAAGCGCCGTCAGCACACTCTGCTTATAGGCGGCAAAGGCAGCATCTGTAGCCGCCCTTTGCGATCGCACCTGGGAAGCGAGCCGTCCGCCATCGAAGATGACCTGCGCGACATTGGCGAACACGCCGCCGGTAATGATGTCGAACAGGCTTTTGATGCTGGTCGCGTTAGTGCCGATATTCCCGCTGATCCCCAATGACGGGTAAAGCTGCGCCTGCGCCACGCCGATCCGCGCTGTCGCCGCCGCCAAATTCCTCTCTGCTGCCCGAACGTCGGGCCGCTGGCGCAGGGTATCGGCGGGAATGCCGGTGGCGATCATGGTCGAAGCAACCGGGATTGGAGCAGGGGCTTCCAGCGCGCGGGTCGCCTCGCCCGGCGCTTGCCCGGTCAGTACAGCAATGCGGTTCAGGCTGCCGCGCAGGCTGGCCTCCAGCTGCGGGATCGCCGCGTTCGTCTGGGCAAGCTGGGCGCGGGCCTGCTGCTCATCCAGCGATGAAACAAGTCCGGCCTGAAGCCGCCAGTTGGCGATATTATAATTATCCTGCTGGATCGCCTGCGTTTCCCGAGCGATGCGCAACTGCTCCTGCGCTTGCCGCGCCTGAATATAGTTGGTGACCAGTTCGGCTATGATGGTCATCCGCACATTGGCAAGGTCATAGCCGGACGCGGCCAGATCCGCGCGCGCCGCCTCGGTCGATCGGGACAACTCCCCGAACAGGTCGATCTGCCAACTCGCATTCGCACCCAGCGAATAGCTACTGCTCCACCTATCCGATCCGGTGGACACGACATTGCCGTCGATTACGCGCGTGCCGCCGCCGCGATTGGAATAGTTACGCCCGCCGGACCCCGACGCATTGACCTGCGGCAGGAAGGCCGCCCGCGCCTGCACAAGTGACTCCCGCGCCTGCCGCAACCGCGCCTGCGCCTGCACGATGTCGAGGTTGTTGGCCGCCGCTTGGTCGATCAACCCTGTCAGCACCGGATCGTTCAACCGGGTCCACCAGCCCGCAAGCTCCGCTTCGCTCAGCGCGCCGCCCGCCGGTGCGGTATAATAGCTGCCCGGCACACCCAAGGCAGCCGGTTGCGGCGCCCGATAGTCAGGTCCCGCCGCGCAGGCCGAGAGCGTCAACGCCGCCCCGCTTATCCAGCCAATGCGATATCGCACCTTTTCCTTGCACTCCGTCGTCGTTAAAGGGACGCCACCTTGGGGGTTAAGGCGGTCCAGTCAGGGAAACTGCCGAAAGGGGCCTGATGTCTCAACGGCATTTGTGTCTCAAAGTGTAACGATGTTGAAAAACGGCGCTTTTGTAGGCGTCCTTGCGTCAGAAGGTGAATGATGAGGGCATTTCTGTTTCCGGGGCAGGGTAGCCAGTCGGTTGGCATGGGAAAGGCTTTGGCCGAAGCGAGCCCGGCCGCGAAGGAACTGTTTCAAGAGGTCGATGACGCCCTGTCGCAACATTTGTTCCGCATCATGGTGGAAGGTCCGGAAAGCGACCTGACCCTGACGGAGAATGCCCAGCCTGCGATCATGGCCAATGCGTTGGCGACGTTGCGGGTAATGCAGCGCGAAGGCGGCTTCTCGCTGGCGGAGAAGGGCGATTTCGTTGCCGGGCACAGCCTTGGCGAATATAGCGCGCTCTGCGCCGTCGAAGCCTTCGACATCGGCACGACCTCGCGCCTCCTTAAGCTGCGCGGTCAGGCCATGCAGGCGGCTGTTCCGGTGGGCGAGGGCGCAATGGCGGCTCTGCTCGGCGCGGACATCGAAAAGGCGCAAGGCTTGGCCGACGCCGCTGCGGAAGGCGAAGTCTGCACCGTCGCCAACGACAATGATCCGAGCCAAGTGGTGATTTCCGGCCATCGCGGCGCGATCGAGCGCGCGGTCGCCCTGGTGAAGGACCATGGCATCAAGCGCGGCGTGCTGCTGCCCGTCTCGGCACCCTTCCACTGCCCGTTGATGCAGCCCGCTGCCGAAGCGATGGATGAGGCATTGGCTAAGGCAGCGATCAACACCCCGCTGCTCCCCGTCTATGCCAACGTCCTCGCCGCGCCCATCGCGGACCCGGAGGAAATCAAGCGCCGCCTGGTCGAACAGGTGACCGGCCGCGTCCGCTGGCGCGAATCCGTCGCTGCCATGTGGGACGCGGGCGTGACCGAGTTCGTCGAACTTGGCGGCAAGGTGCTCGGCCCTATGGTCAAGCGCATCGCCCCCGACGCCACCGTCCGCAGCGTCGTCACCATGGACGACATCGAGGCGGCGCTCGCCGCTCTCTAAGATAAGGATAAAAAAGCTATGTTCGATCTGACAGGCATGACCGCGCTGGTGACCGGCGCATCGGGTGGCATCGGTTCAGCGATCGCCCGCGCACTCGCGGCGCAGGGTGCGACGCTGGCGCTTTCGGGTAGCAATGAGGAGAAGCTCAAGGCCTTCGCTGCTGAGTTGGGCGGCGATCACAAGACGCTGGTCTGCAATCTGTCCGATCCAGCGGCCGTCGATGCCCTCGTCGCTCAAGCGGTCGAAGCGTTGGGCGGCAAGATCGACATTCTCGTCAACAATGCCGGGATCACCCGCGACAACCTCATCATGCGGATGAAGGATGAGGAATGGTCCGATGTCATCTCGGTCAATCTGGAAGCGGCCTTCCGCCTTGCCCGTGCCGCTGCCAAGCCGATGATGAAGGCGCGCTTCGGCCGCATCATCTCGATCACCTCAATCGTCGGTGTCACCGGCAATCCCGGCCAGGCCAATTATGCCGCGTCAAAGGCAGGCATCATCGGCATGTCGAAGTCGCTCGGCCAGGAACTGGCGAGCCGGGGGATCACCGTCAACTGCGTCGCGCCCGGCTTCATCCGTTCGGCCATGACCGATGCGCTGAATGACGCGCAGAAGGGTGCCATCCTTCAGAAGATACCTGCGGGCGACCTCGGTACTGGTGAGGATATCGGCGCTGCGGTTGTCTATCTCGCCAGCCGCGAGGCAGGCTATGTCACGGGCCAGACCCTGCATGTTAATGGCGGCATGGCGATGATCTGACCCTCGCAAGAGGCTGAAAGGGCTCGCCGATCCGTCCCAATCGGGCGGCAATGTGCCATTCAGGCGCATGGAGGGGCGGGAATCATGCGTTTCGATCTTTTCTTGCCTCTTGCCTCCGTCGGGGCTTGCCTCTAGGGCATGCCTTAACAAATATTCACAACCTCAACGATACCCAGTAAAAAAGGACCACTCATGAGTGAGACCGCGGATCGCGTTAAGAAAATCGTCGTCGAACATCTGGGCGTCGAAGCCGAAAAGGTGACCGAGGATGCAAGCTTCATCGATGATCTGGGCGCAGACAGCCTCGACATCGTCGAGCTGGTGATGGCGTTCGAAGAAGAATTCGGCGTGGAAATCCCCGACGACGCGGCTGAGAAGATCGGCACCGTCAAGGATGCGATCGATTATATCGACAGCAAGCAGTAAGAATGTTGTGCGGCTGACCGGGGGGTCGGCTGCCTGCGTTTTTTGAAGGAAATGGCTCCTCCTGTCCGGCGAATCCGGTCTTGGGGAGCCTTTTCGTATCTGGTGCACCGTTCACAAGCGCTCTCGAAGCAGCTAAGGAGCGGGCCAAACCTATGAAGATTTTCGGAGCAGATATATGCGTCGCGTAGTCGTAACCGGCCTCGGCATGGTTAGCCCGCTTGGCGGGAATGTCGAAACCACGTGGAAGAATATCCTCGCGTCAAAGTCCGGCGCGGCGACGATCGCGCGCTTTGATGCCAGCGAATATAAGTGCCGCATCGCCTGCGAAGTGAAGCCCGCCGACCATGAATATGGCTATGATCCGAGCCTGGACGTGGATCACAAGATCCAGCGTCAGGTCGATCCCTTCATCGTCTATGGCATTTCCGCCGCCAGCCAGGCGCTGCGCGATGCGGGCCTCGACAATATGAGCGAGGAAGAGCGTCTGCGCGCCGGTTGCTCCATCGGTTCGGGGATCGGTGGCCTGCCGGGCATCGAAAGCGAATCGCTGGTGCTGGCCAACAAGGGGCCGAGCCGCGTTAGCCCGCACTTCGTCCATGGCCGCCTCATCAACCTGATTTCCGGCCAGGTTTCGATCAAGTACGGTCTGATGGGTCCCAACCATGCGGTGGTCACCGCCTGCTCGACCGGTGCGCACTCGATCGGCGACGCTGCGCGCATGATCGCGATGGACGACGCCGACGTTATGCTTGCGGGTGGCGCCGAAAGCGCGATCTGCCCGATCGGCATCGCAGGTTTCGCCCAGGCGCGCGCGCTGTCGACCGCCTTCAACGACACGCCCGAAAAGGCGAGCCGTCCCTATGACGTCAACCGCGACGGTTTCGTCATGGGCGAAGGCGCGGGCGTGGTCGTGCTCGAAGAATATGAGCATGCCAAGAAGCGCGGCGCTCACATCTATGCCGAAGTCATCGGCTATGGCCTGTCCGGCGATGCCTATCATGTCACCGCCCCGCATCCAGAGGGTAGCGGCGGCTACCGTTCGATGGAGATGGCGCTCAAGAAATCGGGTCTCAGCCTCGCTGACATCGACTATGTGAACGCCCACGGCACATCGACCCCCCTCGGCGACGAACTGGAACTGGGCGCGGTCAAGCGCCTGTTCGGCGACAATATCTCGACCATGTCGATGAGCAGCACCAAGTCGGCCATCGGCCATCTTCTCGGCGGCGCGGGCGCGGTGGAAAGCATCTTCTGCATCCTCGCCATCCGCGACCAGATCGTGCCCCCAACGCTCAACCTCGACGAACCGAGCGAAAGCTGCGCGGGTGTCGATCTCGTCCCCCATGTGGCGAAGGAGCGCAAGGTGCGCGCCGTGCTGAACAACAGCTTCGGCTTTGGCGGCACCAATGCGTCGCTCATCATGAAGGCGATCTGAGGACAGAGCCATGCGGCGGTTCGGGCTGGTTATCCTTGCGATCGGCCTGGCCGTCGCCGCCTTCGTGGCGTTCCGCTTCGTCTATGGCTGGACCGAAGCGGGGCCTGCGCCGCGCGACGTCACTGTCATCGTGCCCGATGGGGCCACCGTCGCGGATGCCGCCGTCCTCCTGAAACAGGCGGGCGTGGTGCGTTCAGCCGACGCATTCCTCATCCGGACCAAGGTGTTCGGGCGTGGAAAGTCGATCAAGGCGGGCGAATTTCTAATCCCCAAGGGCGCCAGCAACGCCGACATTTTCTCCATCCTTCAGGGTGGCAAGACTCTGACCCGGCTGGTCACCATACCGGAGGGCATGCCTTCCATAATGGTCCATGAACGGCTGATGGCGAATGACGAGTTGACTGGGGATGTCTCGGTCCCTGCTGAGGGCAGCGTGCTTCCCGACAGCTATGCGTTCGACAAGGGCGAAAGCCGCGTCGCTGTGCTCAAGCGTATGCAGGACGCGATGACGCGCGCTCTCGCCAAGCTATGGGCCGAACGCGCGCCCAACAGCGTGGCGAAATCGCCCAAAGAGGCGATCATTCTTGCCAGCATCGTGGAAAAGGAAACCGCCGTCCCGTCTGAACGGCCCACCGTCGCGGGCGTCTATGGCAATCGTCTGAAGGCCGGGATGATGCTTCAGGCCGACCCGACGATCATTTACCCGATCACCAAGGGCAAGCCGCTTGGCCGTCGCATCAAAAAGTCGGAGATCGCTGCGGTCAACGACTATAACACCTACGCGATGACGGGCCTGCCCAAGGGGCCGATTGCCAATCCGGGCAAGCTGTCGATCCTGGCCGTACTGCATCCCGCCGAAACAAAGGCGCTCTATTTCGTCGCTGATGGGAAGGGCGGCCATATCTTTGCGGACACGCTCCAGCAGCATAATGAGAATGTCCGCAAATGGTTCGAAATCCGCCGCGCACGCGGAGAGCTTTGAAAACCACCTAATCCTCCCTGCGCGTAGCGTGGGGAGGGGGACCGCCGCGAAGCGGTGGTGGAGGGGAAATAGCACCTCCTCCGCTAATCACCGTAGCGCACCCCTCGCCCTCAACCGAACGGCATAAAGCCACTGCCCAACCGCAACAGCGAAGATCACCGCCGGAAACACCGCCGCCGCCGCGCCCTTCACCGCCCACAAATCGGTGCCCAAAAAGCTGTACCCGAACTGCACCACGACAGCGACCATCGACAGCGCGAACAACGCCACCGTTGCCGCCTTTCGCAGCAACAATAACATGGCTCCGGCCGTGCCTGCGCCCACCGCGACGGCATAGGCCGCCCAAGCCCAATCCGGCATCCCTGCAAAGATGCGGGCGGTGTAGGGATCGCTTTCCGCCAGCGCCGCCAGATCAGCGCCATATTGCATGGCAAAGGCCGCCACGCCGATCAAATTCCAGATCAGCAGGCCGATTGCGATGAATTTGAAGGATCGTGACGCGCTCATATGAGTTTCGCCTCCCTGAAGCCTTTGCCCACGTAGCCGACCATCATATAGATGCGTTTCACCGCGTGAAAGCGATGCTGACCGGGAGATGATGAAATGCTCGGACGTTCCGTACCTGATGTAACGCTGAAGACCCGCGTGCGCGATGAAAGCGTCGGCGGCCCCAATCCTTTCCGCTGGCAGGATGTCCAGACGGGCGACCTTTTCAAGGGCAAGCGGGTAGTCGTATTCTCGCTGCCCGGCGCCTTCACCCCGACCTGTTCGACCGAACAATGTCCCGCCTTCGAACGCTTCTACGACGATTTCAAGGCGCTGGGAGTCGATGATGTCTATTGCATCTCGGTCAACGACGCCTTTGTCATGTACCAATGGGGCAAGCATCTGGGCGTCAGGAATGTGAAGCTGCTGCCGGACGGATCGGGCGACTTCACGCGCCGCATGGGCATGCTGGTGAAGAAGGACCATCTTGGATTTGGTGATCGGAGTTGGCGCTACGCCATGGTCGTCGATGACGGTCAGGTGGTCGCATGGTTCGAGGAGCCCGGCATCAACGATATCGGGGAGGATGATGATCCCTACGGCCAGACGAGCCCGGAACCGGTGCTGCAATGGCTGAAGGAGCATCCGGCTGACTGAAGGCACGGGCACCGCGCCGGTCGTAGCGACGGCGCTTATGGGAGCGGAGGACTTCGCCTGGGCGGATGGCCTCCGCCGCGCCCATTTCCCGCCGGAACGCAACAAGGTGCCCGCCCATATTTCGCTGTTCCATCATCTGCCGCCGACGCTGCTGCCGGAACTGAGCGATAGGATGAAGCGGTTGTGCGCAGCGCCGTCGCCCCTCGCCATGATAACCGGCGTCATGTTGCTCGGCCGGGGCGTCGCATTTGGCCTTAATAGTGACGGTCTGCTCGCCATCCGGGATGAACTGGCCGAAGCTTTTTGGGGGTTGCTCACCCCGCAGGATCAAGCGCGTCCCCGCCTGCACATCACCGTCCAGAACAAGGTGGAGCCTTCGGTCGCTCGCGCACTTGCCGATCAGTTGAAGGCAGAGTTCCGACCCCGCCCGCTCCGCATCGCGGGCCTAGCCGCTTGGTATTATCGCGACGACGGATCGTGGGATCTCGCCAAGAAGGTGAGTTTTCGCTCCACCCGCATCCTTACATAGCTCCGACATGGGGCAGCGGAACTTGATCGGGCGATCCGGGCGGCCTAAACCCCGCCGATGACCCACGCTTCTTATCCGGCGCTCCGCCTGCGCCGCACCCGCGCCGCCGCCTGGACCCGCGCGCTGCACGCCGAAAACCGCCTGCACCCAAGCGACCTCATCTGGCCGCTCTTTGTGACCGAAGGGCAGGGGGTGGAAGAGCCGATCGCGTCCCTTCCCGGCGTCTCGCGCTGGTCGGTCGATGGCATAGTGGCCCGCGCGCGGGAAGCACGTGACGCTGGCATTCCCTGCCTCGCCCTTTTCCCCAACACGCAGGCTGACCGCCGCAGCGATGATGGGGAGGAAGCGCTCAATCCAGACAACCTGATGTGCCGCGCTATCCGCGCGATCAAGGATGCCGTGCCGGACATCGGCATCCTCACCGACGTCGCGCTCGATCCTTACACCGCCCATGGTCAAGACGGCCTGCTCGATGAGCAGGGCTATGTGATCAACGACGCCACGATCGATGTCCTGATCGGCCAGTCCCTCAATCAGGCGGCGGCGGGCGCGGATATCATCGCGCCCAGCGACATGATGGACGGCCGCGTCGGCGCGATCCGCGAGGCGCTGGAGGAAGAAGGCCACGCCAATGTCCAGATCATGGCCTATGCCGCCAAATATGCGAGCGCCTTTTACGGCCCATTCCGCGACGCGGTCGGCTCCAGCGGCCTGCTGAAGGGTGACAAGAAAAGCTACCAGATGGACCCCGCCAACAGCGAGGAAGCCTTGCGCGAAGTCGCGCTAGACCTCGCGGAGGGCGCCGACAGCGTCATGGTGAAGCCGGGCCTGCCTTATCTCGACATCATCGCCCGGGTGAAGGACCGGTTCGAGGTGCCCGTATTCGCCTATCAGGTGTCGGGCGAATATGCGATGATCGAAGCCGCCGTCGCTGCGGGAGTGGGCAATCGCGATGCGCTGGTGCTGGAAACGCTGCTTGCGTTCAAGCGCGCCGGTTGCTCGGGCGTTCTCACCTATCATGCGCTCCACGCCGCGCGGCTGCTGGGAGCCTGACGCCATGCCCGATCATCCGCACGCCGCCCATGCCGATCATCCCGGTGCCACCATCCTGACCTTTGGCGGCAAGACGCCTGTCATCCACCCCAGCGCCTTCATCGCGCCGGGCGCGCGCATCATCGGCGATGTGGAGATCGGGCCGGATAGCAGCATCTGGTATAATTGCGTGGTGCGCGGCGACGTCAACGCGATCCGCATCGGCGCGCGCACGAATATTCAGGACGGCAGCGTCATCCACTGCGACGGCCCCGATCCCGCCAAGCCGGACGGCTGGCCCACGATCATCGGCGATGATGTCCTGATCGGCCATATGGCGATGATCCACGGCTGCGAACTCAAGGACCGGGCGTTCGTCGGCCTAGGCGCGGTGGTGATGAACGGCTGTGTCATCGAAAGCGATGCAATGCTGGCAGCCGGAGCCCTGTTAGCGCCCAACCGCACAGTCCCACACCGCCAGCTCTGGACCGGCCGCCCGGCCAAATATGTGCGCGATTTGAGCGATGAAGCGCTGATTAACATGCGCGAAGGCGTTGACCGCTATGTCCACAATGCGAAGGCCCACAAAGGCGCGCTGAAGACGGAGGGATGAAGGAAAAGGGTCCTTCCGACATCCCCGTTCGCCCTGAGCTTGTCGAAGGGCTTCACTTTCTTGAACAACAGAAAAGGGCTTCGACAAGCTCAGCCGGAACGGAAATATAACGTTCGCATAGCCCCAAAACTCAAGGCTGCGCCAGCCGCCCCTTCACCGCATCGATCCGGTCATTCTGCGCATCCACGATCGCCAGCGCCACCTTGCGCGCCGCATCGATCTGCTCCACCCCACCCTTGGCTTGGTCCTCGGCCAGCGCATTGCTGCGTTCGACATAAAGCGTGTCGAGACTGGCGAGCGCCGAAACGCTATCATTGCGCGCCGCCTCCAGCGCACTGATCGCAAGCTGCGCCGTGACCCAGGACTCGCTGGACACCGCCGCGCCCGAAGCAGCCCGCGTTGCCCGATCCGCGCCGGGCCATGCCTTGTCGAACGCCGCGCTGCCCGCCTGTGCCTGCGCCGCAAGTCGGTCAACCTGCGCCCGCAAAGCCGGATCAGCCTCAACCGGCACCGGAGCAGCCGGAGCTTCTCCAACCGGCGCATTCTCCACCGCCCGCTTGGCGAGTGAAGGATAGCCCGTCAGCGTCCCGGCACAGCCAGAAAGGAAAAGGGCGATGGAAGGGAGCAGCCTACGCAGGATCATGGCGCTGATCTAGGGCGGGAAATCCCGCTGTGCAATGGCGGCGGCGCGAAACGTCAGCGCGGCAATGCCGCAGCCTCTCGCGCCAAAGCCTCGATCTTTGCGGCATCGACCGGCCCCTTGGGCACGACCCAGCTACCGCCGACGCACTTCACAAAGGGTTCGGCCAGCCATTTGGGCGCGCTTTCCGCAGTAATTCCGCCCGTCGGGCAAAAACGCGCGACATGCAGCGGGGCGGCCAGCGCCTTCAAAGCGGGCAGCCCGCCCGAAGTTTCCGCCGGGAAAAATTTGAAATGGGTGAGGCCCAGGTCCAGCCCGCGCATGATGTCGCCCGCCGTGGCTGTTCCGGGAAGGAATGGCACCCGCGCCGCTACCGCCGCCTTGCCCAGCGGTTCAGTGAGGCCGGGGCTAACGATGAACCGCGCGCCTGCCTTCATCGCCGCGTCCATCTGCGACGGGTTCAGCACCGTGCCCGCGCCGACTACCGCGCCCTCGACCTTCGCCATCTCGCGGATCACGTCCAGCGCGGCGGGCGTGCGCAGCGTGACTTCCAGCGCAGGCAGGCCGCCCTTCACCAGCGCCTGCGCAATGGGCAGCGCGTCCTCCACCCGATCTACCACCAGCACCGGAATGACCGGCGCCAGCTCCATCACCTGTTCAACGCTGAGCGACATTATTTCTTCTCCCGAAAGGCGGCGGCCGCCCCGTAAAGTCCAATCTCTTCATGCACCGCAAGGCGGATGGGCACTGTCGCCATCAGGCTTTCAAACCGCCCCTTGGCAGTGAAGCGCCGATGGAATCCGCTCTGAGGCAGCAAGCCGCGCATCCGCTGCGTCAGTCCGCCTGCCAGCACGACCGCGTTCGGCCCCTGCGCCAGCGCCAGGTCGCCCACGACCGATCCATAGCAAAGGCACAAGCGATCGAACGCCGCCCGAGCGAACTCGTCCGTGCCGTCAATGGCTGCCTGCCACAATTCGGCATCCTCCATCAGGATGACGCGGTCATGACCGATGGTCGCCATCGCCTTGTAGATATTGTTGAGGCCCGGCCCCGACACGATCCGCTCGGTCGATACGCGCAGGAACTTGTCGCGCAGATAGGCGAGGATCTTCTCCTCCATCGTGTCGAGCGGCGCGAAGTCGATATGCCCGCCTTCGGTCGCGATTACATGCGGCTCGCCATCGTCGAATGCGATCATCGCGACACCAAGGCCCGTGCCCGGACCCACCACAGTAACGCCGCCGTCGCGGGGGAATGGCCGGTCCTGCCCGAACAGCAGCGGCAGATTGTCGTCCGGCAGGCGCGCGACGGCATGCGCCACCGCTTCGAAATCATTGACCAGCCGCATCTGCTTCAGGCCCAGTTCCTCGTCCAGCGTGTCGGGCCGGATCATCCAGCTGCTGTTGGTCAGCTTGATAACATCACGTCCGATCGCGGTGGCAAAGGCGATCGATGCCGCCTTGGGCAGATTGCCGCCTTCATCATGCGCGAAAGCGGCCCAGCAGGCTTGCAGGCTGGGGAAGTCGGCAACCTTGTATTTCCGCACCTTGCCCAGCGTCGGGACATTGCGCGCGTTCAGCTTGGCCCGTGCGAAGCGGGCGTTAGTGCCGCCAATGTCGGCAGCGATGATGTCGGTCATAGGACCACTCCAATCATGGCGTCATCCCAGCGTAAGCTGGAATCTCATGAGGCCGGGCCGTGCCCTCTCGCCTGAGACGCCAGCAATGCGCTGGCATGACGGGTGGGGGATTATAATTCAGCTTCCATCGCAGCCAAAATGGGCGAAGCGCCGCTTTCCGCCAGATCACTATGATGGCGGAAAAGCGCAAATAGTTCGCGGCCAGTGTCATAAGGAGCCGGCGGGGGCACGGGCATGTCCCGTGCGTCCCACTCCGCCGCATCGACCAGCGCCTCGATCAATCCCTTGTCAGCACAGACCCGCACCATGTCGCCATCGCGCAGCCTGCCGATCGGCCCGCCACCCAAAGCTTCGGGCGACAGATGAATGGCAGCAGGCACCTTGCCCGAAGCCCCCGACATGCGCCCGTCCGTCACCAGCGCCACGCGGAACCCGCGATCCTGCAAAACGCCCAGCGCCGGGGTCAGCTTGTGCAATTCCGGCATCCCGTTCGCGCGCGGCCCCTGAAAACGGACCACGACCACGACGTCGCGTTCCAACTCACCCGCCTTAAAGGCGCGCAGCACATCATCCTGATCGTGGAACACAGCCGCCGGAGCCTCGATGGTCCAGCGTTCCTTCTCGACCGCGCTCACCTTCATGACGCAGCGGCCCAGATTGCCCGCCAGCAGGCGCATGCCGCCATCAGGGCTGAAGGCGCTCGACACCGGCCGCAGGATGGCGTCATCGCGCGATACCGGAACGTCACGCCATCGCAGCGCCTCATCCTCCAGCACCGGCTCCTTGCCATAATCGGTCAGGTCGGCCCGAGCGACCGTCATGATGTCCCGGTGCAGCAGTCCGTTGTCCAGCAGTTCGCGGATGACGAAGGACATGCCGCCAGCCATGTGGAAATTGTTCACATCGCCAGCGCCATTGGGATAGACCCGCGCCAGCAGCGGAACGACGTCGGAAATCTCCGCGAAATCGGTCCAGTCGACGCTGATGCCCGCCGCCCGAGCGATGGCGGGCACGTGGATCGCATGGTTTGTCGATCCACCCGTCGCCATCAGGCCGATGATAGCGTTGACGATCGCCTTCTCATCGACGCAGTGGCCAAGCGGCCGATAATCATCGCCGTCCCAGCCGATGCTCGCCAGCCGATGCACCGCCGCCCGCGTCAGTTCGCTGCGCAGCTTAGTGCCCGGATTGACGAAGGACGCGCAGGGCATGTGCAGGCCCATCACTTCCATCATCATCTGATTGCTGTTGGCCGTGCCGTAGAAGGTGCAGGTGCCCGCGCCATGATAGCTGGCGCTTTCGGACTCCAGCAGTTCCTCTTTGCCCACCTTGCCCTCTGCATAGAGCTGGCGGATGCGAACTTTGTCCTTATTCGCAAGGCCCGAAGGCATCGGCCCAGCGGGAATCAGGATCGTCGGCAGATGCCCGAAACGCAGCGCGCCGATCAGCAGCCCCGGCACGATCTTGTCGCATATGCCCAGCAGCGCCGCACCCTCGAACATCGCGTGGCTCAGCGATATTGCCGTCGCCAGCGCGATCGTGTCGCGGGAAAAAAGCGACAGGTCCATGCCTGCCTGCCCCTGCGTCACGCCGTCGCACATGGCGGGCACGCCGCCCGCCACCTGCGCCGTCGCGCCGACCTCGCGTGCCGCGATCTTGATCGCTTCGGGATAGCGGCCATAGGGCTGATGCGCCGACAGCATGTCATTATAGGCGGTAACGATGCCGATATTCATCGCCCTGCCAGTGCGGATCACCGGCTTGTCCTCGCCACTCGCCGCGAAGCCATGCGCCAGATTGCCACAGGACAGCTGCGCGCGGTTGGTCCCGGCGTCGCGGCCACGCTCGATCAAGTCCAGATATTGGCGGCGGCGTGGCGCGCTCCGCTTCACGATGCGTTCGGTGACCTTGGCGATCACCGGATGAAGGTCAGTCATGCCAGCTGGCTCCGTCTCGTTCAATCAGGGCAATGGCCGAAGACGGCCCCCAGTTCCCCGAAGCATAGGGTGAAGGCTTCACTCCCGCTTCTTTCCAGCCGTCGATGATGGAATCGATCCATGTCCACTGCGCCTCGACCTCGTCCCGGCGCACGAACAACGTCTGGTCACCTGATAGCAGGTCCAGGATAAGCCTTTCATAGGCGATACGACGGCGCTGCCCGGCAAAGGCGGCGGTCAGCGACACGTCCAGCGTCACCTCCTCCAGATGCACCTCGCGTTCCAAACCCGGCCTCTTGCTCATGATCAGCAGCCGGATAAATTCTTCCGGTTGCAGGCGAATGATCATGGCGTTGGCCTCCAGCCCGCCATTGCGGCCGAAGATCGAATGGCGCACAGGCTTGAATTGAATCTGGATTTCCGACTGGCGCGTCGGCATCCGCTTGCCCGTGCGCAGGTAAAAGGGAACGCCCTGCCAGCGCCAATTGTCGATATGGGCCTTCAACGCGACGAAGGTTTCGGTGTCGGACGGCTTGCCCAATTCGTCACTATAGCCGGTGACGATCTCGCCGCCGACCGCGCCCGGCGTATATTGGCCGCGTACGCTGTTGGTCTTCACCGTCTCCGCCGTCATCGGCCGCAGTGATCGCAGCACCTTCACCTTCTCGTCGCGCACGGCGGTGGGGTCCATGCGGGCAGGGGGCTCCATCGCGATGATCGACAGGATTTGCAGCACATGGTTCTGCACCATGTCACGCAGCGCGCCGACTCCGTCATAATAGGACACCCGGCCTTCCAGCCCGACGGTCTCGCCCACCGTGATCTGCACATGGTCGATCGCCGTGGCATTCCACAACGGCTCGAACATCACATTGCCAAAGCGCAGGGCGAGCAGGTTCTGCACCGTCTCCTTGCCCAGATAATGGTCGACCCGGAAAATCTGGCTCTCGTCGAACAGCGCGCCGATGCCGTTGTTGACCTCCTTGGAGGAGGCGAGGTCCTTGCCGATCGGCTTTTCCATCGCGATCCGCGTCGTCGGGGTAATCAACCCCGCATCGGCCAGCCCTTGGGCCGTGGGCGCGAAGAGAGAAGGGGGTGTCGACAGATAGACCGACAGCCCACGCTCCGCCCGACCATCCAGCCGCTTTGCCAGCTTCTTGAACTGCTCCGGCTTCCCCGCTTCGACCGGCTGATAACCGATCATCGCCTTCAGCCGTGCCGCGACTTCCGCATCATAGCGATCGGCGCCGACGAACTTTTGCAGTGCCTTGTCGATGTCGGCGCGGAATGCTTCGTCGTCCATCTCCGTGCGGCCCGACGCCACGATCATGAAGTCATCGGGCAGCAAACCGTCCGCAACCAGATTATAGAGCGACGGAAAAATCATGCGGTGCGCCAGATCGCCGGTGGCACCGAAAAGCAGGAACGTGGCAGACGGATCGGTCAAAGGATGCCCTTTTCCGTTGGGAGGAATTTTTCAGGTCTGCACGAAACGGTCCTATAGCGGTACGGTTTCGTTACGCAAGCAGGCTATCGGCGCAGGGCCGCCCCTGCAACCGCCCGACAGCCTTATCCTGCACCTCGGCTGATTTTTGTCTGGACGCTGGCAGCTGATTTTGCCATTTGGCGCGGGCAGGCCATGCATGCGGGCGTGGTGAAACTGGTAGACGCGCCGGACTCAAAATCCGGTTCCGAAAGGAGTGTCGGTTCGATTCCGACCGCCCGCACCATCCTTCATCGATGAAAAAGAAAGACCCGGCAGCACGAAGCCACCGGGCCAAGTGGGACTTTTACCAGGTAAAAGCCTCGGGTCGCGGGGCTTCCCTAGCGCAAAAAGATGACAATTCCAGTTAATCGGGAGCGTTCGATCCATAATGGATCAAACAGCGCCGGATGGCCGGTCAACATTCACATCGCCGTTCTTCGAGCAGAGCTCAAAGAGCTTCACGTCATGCCAGCGAAAGCTGGCATCTCCGGCGATAGGGCACCGCCTAGCCTCACGAGATCCGCTGAGTTCACGGAACAAGTGCAACACCTGCTAGGGGTGGTGTTGCGATGGGACAGAGATATGGCCAGCTCAGCCTCGAGGAGCGGATCGAGATTTACCGCCTGCATGCAGGCAAATCGCAAAGAGCCATAGCGGCGCATCTCGGGCGGGCGCCAGCTACGATCAGTCGCGAACTGCGGCGCAACAGCGTGCGAACCAAGGTCTGGCCCGGTGGCTATGAGCCTGTCCGCGCCCAGCAGCTTGCCGAACGCAGGCGCCGATGGGATTGCCGCTTCAAGCTGGAACGCCAACCGGACCTGCGCGGCCTTGTGAGGGACGGCCTTGCGATGGGATGGTCCCCCGAGCAGATCGCAGGCCGATTGACGCGCGAACATGGTCGCACCCTCATCAGCCCTGAGTCAATCTACCGCTTCATCTACCACCGTTCGGCACAGAAGGATTATTGGCATCGCATGCTGCCACGCGCCCGCCACAGGCGCGGCCGCTATCCCCCTCAAGGCGGCAGCATGGTCGATATCATCCAGCAGCGCCGCCCGTTGACCGAGCGCCCGCCCGACGCCGATGATCGGCAAAGCCCAGGCCATTGGAAGCCGATTTCATGCTGTTTGCCCGCTATGGCCAGGCCGTCCTCGTCGCCCATGAACGCGCCTCCCGGTTCACGATCATCCACCGGCCACAGGATCGAAAGGCCCCAAGAACCGCAGGCCATCTGGCGGACATGCTGGCCGACCTGCCCAAAACCCTCCGGCGCTCCATCGCTTTCGACAATGGACCAGAGTTCGCCCGGCATCACCAGCTCGCAAGCCAGATCGGCATCCAGACCTTCTTCTGCGATGTCCGATCACCCTGGCAAAAAGGCGGCGTCGAAAATGCCATCGGACGCCTCCGCCGCAGCCTGCCGCGCAAAACCAACCTCGATGCCATCACCCCCGATGACATCCTCGCCGCCGTACAGCGCTATAATCATACGCCAAGAAAATGCCTCGACTTCCTTACTCCCGCAGAGGCATTCTCACGCTTCAATCCAAATGTTGCACTTCAAACGTGAATCTACATCCCAGCTTGCGCTGGGATGATCTGAGTCTCTCTCCATTTTCTCCGCGCCTCCGCGTGAAAAGCCCTAAACCCGCCGTTGCTGAGCCGCAAACCACGGCACCAATCGCCTGATCGCTTCCTCCACCCGGTCGGTCGACACGGCAAAGCTGATCCGGATATGCCGGTGCCCATCGACAGGATCAAAATCGATCCCTGGCGCCGTCGCCACGCCTGTCTCCTCCAGCAACCTCCGGCAAAAGCCAAGGCTGTCGTCCGTCAAATGCCCCACATCGGCATAGATGTAGAAGGCCCCATCCGGCGGCGCGATTTCCTTCAACCCCAGCGCAGGCAGCGCCGCCAACAACAATTCCCGATTCCGACGATAACTCGCGACGTGCCCCTCAAGCTCAGCGAGGCAGTCAAAAGCCTTCAACCCCGCATGCTGGGCGAGGGAAGGGGGCGTCAGGAACAAATTCCCCATCCGCGCCCGCGCCGCCTCGACCAGCGCCTGCGGGAACACTACCCAGCCCAGCCGCCACCCGGCCATCGAAAAATATTTCGAAAAGCTGTTCACGACGACTGCATCGGGCGCAAACTCCAGCATGGAATGCGCCGCCTCGCCATAGGACAGGCCGTGATAAATCTCGTCCGACACGATCCTGATCCCGCGCCGCGCACAAACCTCCGCGATTCGCGCCATCTCGTCGGCAGGAATGATTGTGCCGGTAGGATTAGCCGGACTCGCGATGATCACGCCGTCGGGCGCGGGCTCCATTGCCTCCAGAGCCGCCGCGCTGATCTGATACCGCTCGGCAGGCCCGCAATCCACCTCGACCGGCTCCAGATACATTGCCCGCATCGTATTGCGATAAGCCACATAGCCCGGCCGAGCCGTCGCCACCCGCGCGCCCGGCGCGAACAGGCAACTGAGCGCCAGCACCAAGCCGGGCGAAGCGCCGCAGGTCAGCAAAATCTGCTCCGCCGCCACCGTCACGCCATAACGCTCCCGGTACAGCAGCGCGATCCGTTCTTTCAGCGCCGGGCTTTCCCAATAGCCCATCGGATCGCTGTCCAGCACCCGATGAGCCTCTGCAATCGCGGCACCAGGAGCGCCCGTCGAAGGCTGGCCGAACTCCATATGCAGGATGGAGCGTCCTTCGGCCTCCAGCCGATGCGCCTCCACCCCGATCGCGATGGCATGAAAAGGATCGATCTGCGCAATCATGCGCCTCACTCCGAAATCCAGACCTCGACCGAAACGCCATGCTGGCACAGCGCCACCCGGATCGGCAGCTCCTCAACTGGCCCACCGGCCAGCGCCCGGTCGTAAACCGCCTTCTTCGCCACACCACCGATTTGCAGGAAGATATGCCGACTCTTCAGGATCGCCCTGGCGCTAAGCGACATGCGCTGATGCGGCGCGGCAGGCGGCGTCACGGCCAGCGTAAGGGCGCTAGTGGTTAGCCCCTCGGCCAGCTCCTTCGCCTCCGGGAACAGCGAAGCCGTATGCCCATCCTCGCCCATGCCGAGCAGCACGATGTCGAGCGGCCAAGGCAGCTCTGCCAGTGCCGCTTCACACGCAGCCTGCCCCGCATAGGCATCCGCAGCGTCATTCTTCATGCCCACAAACCGCGCCTTCGCCGCTGCGCCCTGCAACAGCGTCTCGCGAACCAGACGCTCGTTGCTGTCCGCATGATCGGGCGCGACCCATCGCTCATCGACCAGCGTCACGATGACCTTGTCCCATTCCAATCCCGCCGCCGAAAGCGCCTCCAGCACCGGCCGAGGCGATCGCCCGCCCGACAGCGCGATCGTCGCCACCCCCCGCGCCGCGATCGCATCGCCCAGCACGAACTCGATCCGCCGCGCCATGTCGGCAGCCGCCAGGCCACCATCAACAAAAAGATGTTCAGTGGGCATCGCGATCGCCCCTTATGTCAGTCAGCTTGCGCTCCCATGCCAACGCATGAGTGACGATTTGGTCCAGATCGGCATGGCGCGGCTGCCACGGAAATTCGGCCATGATCGCCCGATTGTCGGAGATCAGCGAGTCCGGATCGCCCGCGCGCCGTCCTTCCATCCGCCGGTCGATCTTGATGTTCGTCACCCGATCGACCGCATCCAACACTTCCAGTACCGAAAAACCGCGCCCATAGCCGCAATTCAGCAGATAATTCTGTTCGGGCCTGGCCATCAACGCGTCCAGCGCCAGCACATGCGCCGCCGCCAGATCGGTCACATGGATATAGTCGCGTACACCCGTCCCGTCAGGCGTGTCGAAATCCGTCCCGAACACCGACACAAACTCCCGCTTGCCCAGCGCCGCTTCGACCGCCACCTTGATCAGATGCGTCGCCCCCGCCGTGGACTGGCCCGTCCGCCCCGCCGGATCAGCGCCCGCCACATTGAAATAACGCAGCGCACAGAAATTCATCGCATGCGCCGCGCTGACATCGCGCAGCATATATTCGGTCATCAGCTTGGACATGCCATAGGGATTGATCGGCCGCTGTGGCGTCGTCTCCCTGACCGGGCTCTCGTCCGGAATCCCATAGGTCGCAGCCGTCGAGGAAAAGATGAAATGCGGCACGCCCACCGTCACCACGCTCTCGATCAGGTCGCGGGTCTTGGCGCTGTTGTTGTGATAATATTTCAGCGGATTTTCGACCGATTCCGGCACCACGACCGATCCGGCAAAATGCATGATCGCTTTCACGTCATGATCGCGCAGAGCTTGCTGCACCAGTGGCTGGTCGGCAATATCGCCCCCAACGAAGGCCACATCGTCCGGCACCGCCCAACGAAAACCCGTCACCAGATTGTCGATCACGACGACGTCATAACCAGCATCGCGCAGCGCCAACACTGCATGGCTTCCAATATAACCGGCACCACCCGTGACCAGAACCGTCGGCTTTTCGCTCATAAAAGGCATGTCTCCCGAAAATGTCGGGCGAGACCTAACGCACTGTCCGAACGATTAACAGCCTTCCGTGTTGCGCTGCGAGATCATCTGAACGAACGCCGCGACCGGGGGGCACGGCTTCCCCCACCCAACCCCCGCTCGTCCTGAGCTTGTCGAAGAACTTTTCTTCTTAGAAGGAGAGGGGCTTCGACAGGCTCAGCCGGAACGGGGGAGAGGAACCTAAACCATCAGCTTAAGCCCTCAAGCCGCCGCAGCCTTCACCCCCGCATCATAGAAAGTCGCCCCGCTAGCCGCCATGTCCTGCAACTGCACAGTCGGCGCAAAGCGATCCCCATGCCGAGCCGCCAACCGCTCCAGCACGGCCACAACATGCCCAATTCCAACCGTGTCCATATGGCTGAACGGCCCACCCGTCCAAGGCGCAAAGCCCCAACCGAAGATCGCGCCGAGGTCGCCATCCTCCACCGTTTCCAGCACACCTTCCTCATAGCAGCGGGCGCATTCGATCAACTGCCGATAAAGCAGCCGTTCCTTCACTTCCTCCACATCAGGCTGCACCGCCGCACGCGGGAACATGTCATCCAACCCCGCCCACAGATGCTTCTTCCCGCCCTCAGGATAATCGTACCAGCCCTTCGCGCTCTTGCGGCCCAGCCGCCCCATCTCGACCATCCGCGCCATCACCGCATCGGACGGCTGCGCTACATAGGCGTCACCCAATTCCTTCTGCGCGGCGACGACGATCTTGTGGCCCAGCTCGATCGACACCTCGTCGCCGACAGCCAGGGGGCCAACCGGCATCCCCAACTGCCGCCCCGCATTTTCAATAAGCGCCGGGTTGATCCCCTCGGCCACCATCTCCACACCTTCCTGCACATAGGTGCCGAAACAGCGTGAGGTATAGAAGCCGCGCGAGTCATTGACGACGATCGGAGTCTTCTTGATCTGGCTGACGAAATCCAGCGCCTTGGCGATTGCGGCCGGGCCGGTTTCCTTGCCCAATATGATCTCGACCAGCGGCATCTTTTCCACGGGCGAAAAGAAATGGATGCCGATGAAATTGGCGGGCTTGCTCCATGCCTTGGCCAGCTTGGTGATCGGCAGCGTCGATGTGTTGGACCCGAAGATCACATCAGGCCCTAAAACCTCCTCGACCTTCTTCGTGACCTCGGCCTTGATCGCCACATCTTCGAACACCGCCTCGATCACGAAGTCCGCTCCCGCGAGCGCCGCATAGTCGGTCGTCGGTGTGACGCGTGCCAGAGTCTCCGCCAACTTCTCGGGCGTCATGCCACGGCCCAGCCGCTTCTTCAGCACATCCTCGACATGCGCCTTGCCCTTTTCAGCATAGGCGAGGTCGCGGTCGAACAGCATGACCTCCATGCCTGCCTGCGCTGCCACCGTCGCAATCCCCGCGCCCATCATGCCCGCGCCCAGCATGGCGAGCTTCTTCGTCGGCGCCTTGGGCTGGTCCTTCGGCCGCCGCGCGCCGCGTTCGGCGGCATTCTTGTTCACGAACAGGCTGCGGATCATGTTTGCCGCCTGCGGATCGGCCGCGACCTTGGCGAAATATTTACTCTCCACCCGGATCGCCCGGTCGAACGGCAACAGCGCGCCTTCATAGACAGCAGACAGCAGAGCGACCGGCGCGTTCATGTTCCGCTGGGTCTGCTTCAGCGTCATAGGCACCGCGCCGACCATCGTCTGCACGAAGCCGGGGTTGAAAGCCCCCGCGCCACCGGGGAACTTGAAGCCCTTCACGTCCCACGGCTGCGCGTTGGCGGACGGGTTTGCCTTTACCCATTCCTTCGCCTTCTCGACCGCCGTGCCCTGCGGCACCACTTCATCGACGGCCTTCAGCATCGCCGCCTCTGCGGGCCGGAACAGCTTGCCCTGCAACATGTACATCAGCGCCGCCTGCACGCCGATCAGGCGCGGGAAGCGCTGCGACCCGCCGCCGCCAGGGAAGAGGCCAATCAATATCTCCGGCAACCCAAGCTGTGTCTTGGGACTATCGCCGACCACGCGCCGATGACAGGCCAGCGCGAGCTCAAAACCGCCCCCGACGCATGTGCCCTCAATGGCGCAGGCCACCGGCCTGCCGCATGTTTCCAGCCGTCGAAACAGCTGATTGAGCACGAAAACCTTGTCAAAAATCTCGGCCGGGGCAGGGCGCTTGCCCCCACCGCTCGCCAGCATCGACCCGAAATATTTAAGGTCCATACCCGCCATGAACCCACTGTCCTTGCCCGAAGCAATGACCGCGCCCTTGATCGCCTCTTCCGAACCGATGCGCGTGATCGCCGCATCCAGATCGGCGATGAAATCCGGCCCGATGACGTTCATCGACTGGCCCGGCACATCGATGGTCAGCGTGGCGATACCGTCTGCATCGATGTCGAAATTGATGGTCTGCATAATTGGCTCCCTAAAGCCCCTCCCCTTTAAGGGAGGGGTTGGGGTGGGGGGTGTCCGCGCTATCGTTGCGCCTAGACTGCCCACCCCCTAACCCCCTCCCGCGAGCGGGAGGGGGAACAATCCCGGTCAAACCCGCTCGATAATAATCCCGGTTCCCATGCCCGCACCCACGCACAGGTTCACCAGTGCCGTGCCCTTGCCGGACCGTTCCAGCTCATCCAGCGCCGTCCCCAGCACCATCGCGCCCGTCGCACCCAGCGGGTGGCCCATCGCGATCGCACCGCCATTCACGTTGATCTTGTCATGGTCGAGGTCCATCGCCTGCATGTAGCGCAGCACGACGCTCGCAAAGGCTTCGTTCAGTTCCCACAGGTCGATGTCATGACTGCTCATCCCCGCCCGGTTGAGCAGCTTGCCCGCGACGAATTCCGGCCCGGTCAACATGATCAGCGGCTCGGACCCGATCGACGCCATGGCCCTGATCCGAGCGCGGGGCTTCAGCCCATATTTCTCGCCCATATCCTTGTTGCCGACCAACACCGCAGCCGCGCCATCGACGATGCCGCTGCTGTTCCCCGCATGATGGACATGGTTGACCCGCTCCAGCTCCGGATATTTGAGCAGCGCGATCGCATCGAACCCCGGCATTTCCTCACCCAGCGCGGTAAAGCTGGGTTTCAGCGCGGCGAGTGATTGCATCGTCGCGTCGGGCCGCATATGCTCATCATGGTCCAGCACCACCGAGCCGATCACGTCGCGAACAGGAATGATCGACTTGGCGAACCGCCCTTCATCCCACGCGACCTTCGCCCGCCGCTGGCTCTCTACCGCATAAGCGTCGGCGTCGTCGCGGCTGATGCCGAACTTGGTTGCGATCACATCGGCCCCAATGCCCTGCGGGGCGAAATAGGTCTTGTAGGCGACCGCCGGGTCCATCGCGATCGCGCCGCCGTCCGATGACATCGGCACCCGGCTCATCGATTCGACACCGCCGCCGATCGCCAGGCCCGCTTCGCCCGAATAGACCTTCGCCGCAGCCATGTTCACCGCTTCCAGCCCCGATGCGCAGAAACGGTTGATCTGCACCCCCGGCACCGTCTGCTCATAATCGGCGTTCAGTACGGCCGCGCGGGCGATGTCCCCGCCTTGTTCGCCTATCGGTGTGACGCAACCCAGTATCACATCGTCCACGTCAGCCGTGTCGATGGCGTTGCGGTCCCGCACCGCCTGCAGTACCTGGGTCGCCAGCTGGACAGGGGTGATCTCATGCAACGATCCGTCCGGCTTGCCCCGGCCACGGGGCGTCCTCACGGCATCGTAGATAAAGGCTTCCATCGCTCTGTCATTCCTCTCCGCTTGGCGTCCGGCGCGCCGCAAATGTATTTACGTTTACGTAAAGTGCAAGCCTATTCGCTTTAACATTGAACTGCTTCCCTTCCTTCCGCGTTTGACGCTCCAATCGTTTTCGGGTTCATGCATTTTTCGTGTCAGAGGCAGATTCTCCTCCAGCGCCATCGCCCTTCGCCATCCCCATCTTCCGCGCGGTATGGTTCGCCAGCCTCGCGTCCAACTTCGGCGGGTTGATCCAGTCGGTCGGCGCTGCGTGGATGATGACCTCGCTGTCGGGCTCCCCCATGCTCGTCGCGCTGGTGCCGGCATCGACCACCTTGCCGATCATGCTGCTCTCGTTATGGGCAGGCGCGGTCGCGGATAATCTCGACCGCCGCCTCGTCATGCTCGCCTGCCAGCTCTCGATGCTGCTGGTATCGGCGTTGCTCGCCCTGTTCGCGTGGCTCGGGCTGCTCACCCCTTGGTCGCTCCTCGCCTTTACATTCCTCGTCGGCTGCGCCACCGCCATCAACGGCCCGGCGTGGCAAGCATCGGTCGGTGACATGGTCCCGCGTTCCCAACTGCCCAGCGCCGTCGCGCTCAACAGCATGGGCTTCAACCTTGCGCGCAGTGTCGGTCCCGCACTCGGCGGCATCATCGTCGCAGCGGCAGGCGCTGCCGCCGCCTTCCTCACCAATGCGCTGAGCTACATTGCCCTGACTGTCGTACTCCTCCGCTGGCAGCCGGAACGCGGGCCGAAACTCCTTCCGCGCGAACGCCTCGGCCTCGCGATGAGGGCGGGTGTGCGCTATGTGGCCATGTCGCCGAAGATACAACTGGTCCTCCTGCGCGCCGCAGCCTTCGGCATTGGCGCGAGCGCGGTGTCCGCCCTCATGCCTCTAGTGGCGCGCGACCTATTGAAGGGCGACGCCCTTACCTTCGGCATCCTGAGCGGCGCGTTCGGCATAGGCGCAGTCCTCGGCGCGCTCTCGTCAGGCAGGCTCCGCCGCCGCTTCGCCATCGAAACCATCGTGCGCTCGGCCGCCCTTGCGCTGGCCATCGGAACCGCGATCACAGCTTCCACTGGCTGGCTGCTTGTGACCATAGCAGGACTCCTGCTCTGCGGCGCAGGCTGGGTCATCGCGCTGTCGACCTTCAACGTGTCGGTCCAGATGTCCGCTCCCCGCTGGGTGCTGGCGCGGGCCGTCGCGCTTTACCAGATGACAGCTTTCGGCGGCATGGCGCTGGGCGCCTGGCTGTTCGGCTGGCTGGCGGAACATATGGGCGTGGTGACGTCGCTCTACGTCGCCGCCGGGGTGCAGTTCGTGGCGGCGATGGTCGGCCTTTTCCTGCCGCTATCCCAGACCGGCGATGAAAATCTCGACCTTCTGAACCGCTGGCAGGAACCGCAAACCTCCGTGCCAATAGAACCCCGCAGCGGGCCGGTTGTCATCACCATCGAATATCGCATTCCGGCGGGTTCCGTCGTGCCTTTCCTCACAGCGATGAGCGAGCGCCGCCGCATCCGCCGCCGCGATGGCGCGCATGGCTGGTCGCTCCTCAGGGACTTGGCCGATCCCGAATTATGGGTCGAGCGTTATCACGTCTCGACCTGGCTGGACTATGTCCGCCACAATAGCCGCCGGACCATGGCCGATACCGCCAATTCCGACGCTCTTGCGTTGCTGCACAGCGGACCTCATCCGCCAGTCGTTCACCGCATGCTGGAACGGCAGACCGGCTCGCTGCCGATCGGCCGGATGCCTGACGTGCGGGAGATGGACGACCCGATGACCGACCCCACCCGGTCGAGTTGATCGCCTATCCGTGCGGCAGGTCGTCCGGCGTGTCGATATCGACCAGCGAACTGCTCATCGCTTCGATCTGAAGCCCTCGGCTTAACAACGCCCTCGCGCCCTGATCACCGCGCAGTGTCAGCAACTCGGGAAAATGCTTTCGTCCGATGAAGGCGGGCGGCAAGGAAGAAAAGCCATCCGTACTCGCCACCACCGACCGCACATCCTCCGCCGCCAGGCATATCCGGTTATAATGTGACTGCGGCACATAGGGCATGTCGGCCAGGCAGATGAGAATGCCCCGGCAGCGCCTGATCGGCATGACATGGTTTACGGCCAGCACGATACTGCTCGCCAGCCCTTCTTCAGGCTTGTCATTGACCAATATGCTGTAACCACGCCTCTCCAGTTTCCGATGAATATCGGGAGCATCGGCGATGGGCCGCGTCACCGCCACCAGTTCTGCGAAGGCGAGGGAGGCGACGGCTTCCAGCGTATGGGCAACGACCGGCTTGCCATTGAGATCAGCCATCAGCTTGTCCGCCTCGCCAAAGCGCGACGACATCCCTGCGGCCAGCAACACGGCTGCGATACGTTCAGTCCGCACGCCTCAGCCTTGATGCCATGGGTGGGGGAAGGGCGACGGGACGGCCATGCTTATCGGATCGGCTTCTTGTGATGCGCGTTGATGTGCCACCCGGCATGACCCCTGTCCATAGTCCCGGCAAAGGGGGCTGGCGTTCCGCAAACATAGCCGCCATATGCGCCCTGAACAAAGATAATGAGGAGTAGTGCCGTCCATGGACTATGATCCCGATGCCGAGGCTGTAGGCGAAGCGATTAAGGAAGTTGTGCCCGCGAAAGTGGCGGAAGCTATCCGCACCTTGATCCGCTGGTCGGGCGACAATCCCGAACGGGAGGGGCTGCTGGAAACGCCCGAACGCGTCGCGCGGGCGTGGCGCGAATATTGCCGTGGCTATGGCGACGATCCGGCTTTCCATCTGTCGCGCATCTTCCATGAAGTGGGCGGCTATGACGACATCGTGCTGCTCAAGGACATTCCGTTCCAGTCGCATTGCGAACATCATATGGCGCCGATCATCGGCCGCGCGCACATCGCCTATCTGCCCGGCAAATATGTGGTGGGCATTTCAAAGCTGGCGCGCGTTCTGCACGCCTTCGCCAACCGCCTTCAGGTTCAGGAACGCCTGACCGCCGAAGTCGCCAACTGCATCTGGGAGCATCTGAAGCCGCAGGGAGTGGCCGTCGTGATCGAGGCGACGCATGGCTGCATGACCGGGCGGGGCGTTCGCACGCCCAATGTCCTGATGAAGACCAGTCGCATGCTCGGCGTATTCCGCGAGGACGAAAAAAGTCGCGAGGAAGTGCTGAAGCTCATCGAATCGTGAACGACGAGGAAACACCCGCTTACCGGCCCCTTGGCGGCGCGCGCGGGCAGGCCGAAGGGCCGCTGCCGCTGGCGAACAAGCGGTTGGCGCTGATCACCGGCGGCCACAGGCGGCTGGGCGGCGTCATTGCCGCCGGGTTCGCGCGCGTCGGCTATTCCCTCGCAATCCATGGCAGCCATGACACGCGGCTGGACTCGGCGCTTGCCCTGACCCTCGATGAAAATGGCACGGAATGGGACGGCTTTACCGCCGACTTCTCCGATCCTGAAAGCGCCGAGGAACTCGTCGCCAAGGTCGCAGAACGCTTCGGCCGTCCGCCCGACATATTGGTAAACAGCGCCGCGATTTTCGGTCAGGACCGGCTGGATAATGTCTCCGCCGACGATCTCATGCGGCATTATGCCGTCAACTGCGCCGCGCCCGCGTTGCTCACAAAATCGTTCGCAACCATCCCGGCCGGGGTCGCGGATCGGTGCATCATCAATATCCTTGATCAGCGGATCGATCATCCGCACGCCGATCAGCTGGCTTACACCTTGTCGAAGTCGGCGCTGGCGGGGCTAACCCGCCTTTCCGCCGCCAGCCTTGCCCCACATATCCGGGTCAATGCAGTCGCGCCCGGTCTCACCATCGCCACGCCCGATTATGATGAGGCACAGATGGAACGGCTGCAATCGGCCATGCCGCTCGGCCGCTTGCCGCTGGCGGAGCAGATTGCAGAAGCGGTCCTCTATCTGGCGCAGGCGAGCGCCGTCACCGGGCAGACGCTTTATGTCGATGGCGGCGCACATATGCGCAGCTACGACCGCGACTTCATGCATATGGGACGGTGATCGGCGGCTCTTGCTGCCGCGTTGCACCGCAGATTTGAAGGAAACCTAACGATGACTTTCGAAACGATTTTGGTCGAACAGCGCGAAGCGGTGACGCTGGTTACGCTTAACCGTCCGCAGGCGCTGAACGCGCTCAACACGCAGGTGCTGGCGGACCTGAGCGCTGCTTTCGCGGCCTATGACGCTGACCCCTCACAACTGTGCCTGGTTCTGACCGGCAGCGAAAAGGCATTCGCCGCAGGTGCGGACATCAAGGAAATGGTCAGCAAGGAAGCCGCCGACTTCTTCCTGGAGGACTTTTTTTCCGGCTGGCAAAAACATGTGGTGGCAACGCGCAAGCCGTGGATCGCGGCTGTCGCGGGCTTTGCGCTGGGCGGCGGGTGCGAACTGGCCATGATGGCCGACTTCATCATCGCGGCGGACACGGCCAAATTCGGTCAGCCGGAAATCAAGCTTGGCGTCGCACCCGGCATGGGCGGGTCGCAGCGCCTGACCAAGGCGGTCGGCAAGGCGAAGGCGATGGAAATGTGCCTCACCGGCCGCATGATGGGCGCGGAAGAAGCCGAGCGTTCGGGCCTGGTCTCGCGCATCGTACCGGCGGCCGAGCTGCTGGATGACGCGCTCAAGACCGCTGCGGCCATTGCTTCCATGCCCCCCATGGCCACTATGGTGAACAAGGAGATGGTGAACCTCGCCTTCGAAACCATGCTGGAGCAGGGGCTACTGACCGAAAGGCGCCTGTTCCAGCTGCTCACCGCGACGGAAGATCGGGTAGAGGGCATGACCGCCTTCGTCGAGAAGCGCCCGGGTGTTTGGAAGGGCCGCTAACCGGCGCGAAAAAAAATATCCACACTTATCCACAGCTTTAGACAGGGGCTGTCGCTGAACCGTCAGATTCCGCTTTGAACGACTCACATTTGGTGAGACCTTCGGCTTATCGAAACGAAAGAAGAAACGGAGAAATCCGGATCATCAAATCGGCGATCATATCAAAGACTTGACTGACGTTTCGGTCATCAGGCTGAAATTGGAACTGCAAGGTTCGAATGGAAACTGATGGTCTTCTAAAGACCTGTCATGCACGCGCGAAAGCGAACGTCGGACATGGAATTTTTGAAGACAGCTGCGGAACATGGCGAATAGCCGGACAGCCGGAGCAAACACGATGCCAAACCTTCTCGGTAGAAGCATCGCGCGCCGAGTCCGATGATCGCATCCTGAAAGGGAAGCGGATCCGGGACACGACGGAAGTGGGGACCGACAGCAATGTCGGCCCCCATTTTGCTTTTGGGCTGCCCTGCGCGGTTCCCCATTATCCTAAAGTCTATGTCTCTTTATTGCCAATCCATCGGCGCGGCTCTTCTGTACTCTATGATGAGGATAGAGAAGGATCGCATCATGGATAACCAGCTGAATTCGTCGGTAACGGAGGACAGACGCAATTTTCTGAAGACCTGCGGCAGATTCGCTGCAACGGTCCCGCCCGCCATGACCATCCTTTTGTCCACTTCGCTAAGCTCCGAAGCCATCGCCGCATCCAGTGGCGGTGGGGGCGGAGGCGACCGAGGCCCCAGGGACAGCGGCGCCAAACCCGGCCTCGATTCCACGCCCAAATATGGCTCGCTGGACACCGGGATAAAGACGGTGGAAGTGCCACGGGATAAACCGCGCACGTAGGTCTCACCGATCTGTGTAAAACCCGTCCTGCAAGAGCGATGGTGCCGGCTAGAGGGTTCGAACCCCTGACCCCCTGATTACAAATCAGGTGCTCTACCAACTGAGCTAAGCCGGCACGTCTTTTGGACGGAAAAGCGCCTTACTATCAGATGACACCGAACGTCCAGCCCTCCGTTGCGGCAATATGTGGATTGAGTGCGGGTGGGGTCCAGATGCTGGGTCTTGGCGCGACGTTGCGCATCCACGCGGCAGTGACGATCGCGTCCGCGCCATGATCGTCCGGCGGCAATCCCTCATAAGGCTGAGAGCCGAGCGTAGATAGCGCATCGTCCAAAGTGCCAAGATCCCGCATCTTCGTCCGCCCCTTGGGCCGCCCCGCCGCCCTTGCCGCGATGCTGGTATAAATCTCCACCACCAGCGAACCCTCGCGTGGCGCAGGGTCGAAAGGCCAGACGGGAACATGATCCCGCACATGATGGAGCAGGCGCATCCCCGCAAAGCTCGCCTTCGCCACCTGAGCCGCGCCGATCGCGTCATAGACGGTGGAGGGCTTGCCCCCACCGCCCGCATTATAATGCGCTTCGCACACCCGGTTGTGCATGAAGTCCGCCTTCACCCCGTCCGCCTTGCCGAAGTAGAAATGGCGGCGGTGCGTGACGTGCAGCAGGCTGCCCGCACCCAGATCGGAATCATCGCAAACGCGATCCACATAGGCCCAGAAGTCAGGCCCCGTCACCGGCACCTCATCGCCCGGCAGATAAGCCTCCCGCGCCACGAAGGGCGGCGCGAAGCTGAAATCGAATCCGAACAGCGTCGGCGCTTCGGCAGCCGCCGCGATCAGCCATTCCCCAACAGCGCAACGGGACCAGAAGCCTCCGCCATCCGGATGGATAAGCCGGGGCACAGCATCGCCACGCTCGCACAGCGCCACCGCTATCCCCTTGTGCCGCACCCCCTTCGCGCCCGACCAATCGATCGCGGCATAACGGGTGAAGCGCGGAGTCATTCGCCCCCGCCGCGCTCGGCCCGCAGCTTGTCCCAATAGGCCATGCGCTCGGCTATGCGCGCCTCGAACCCGCGATCGGTCGGCGCGAAGAAGGTCTGCGGCTCCATCTCTTCGGGCCAATAATTGTCGCCCGAAAAGCCCTCTGCACTGTTATGATCATATTGATAGCCCTTGCCATAGCCGATCGTCTTCATCAGCCGGGTAGGGGCGTTCAGGATATTCTTCGGCGGCATCAGCGACCCGGTATCCCGCGCCGACTTCCATGCCGCCTTCATCGCCGCATAGGCCGCGTTCGACTTGGGAGCCGTCGCGCAATAGAGGCACGCCTGCACGATCGCCAGCTCCCCCTCCGGGCTTCCCAGAAAGTCATAGCTGTCCTTGGCAGCCAGACATTGCACCAGCGCCTGCGGATCGGCGAGCCCAATATCCTCGCTCGCAAAGCGCACCAGCCGCCGCAGCACATAAAGCGGCTGCTCCCCCGCCGTCAGCATCCGCGCCAGATAGTAGAGCGCCGCCTGAGGGTCCGATCCGCGCAGCGCCTTGTGCAGCGCCGAGATCAGATTGTAATGCCCCTCCCGATCCTTGTCATAAACCGCCATGCGCCGGTGCAGCAGCGCCGACAGCCCAGCGGGATCAAGCGGCTCGCTTATGTCGATCGAATACAGCGTCTCGACCTGATTGAGCAGGAACCGCCCGTCACCATCCGCACTCGCCAGCAAAGCATCCCGCGCCGCCGGAGTGAGTGGCAAAGGCCGCTGCGTGATCGCCTCCGCCCGCTCCAGCAACAACTCCAAAGCCGCCGCATCCAGCCGATGCAGGATCAACACTTGCGCCCGTGACATCAACGCCGCGTTCAATTCGAAACTGGGGTTCTCGGTGGTCGCCCCCACCAGCGTCACGGTCCCATCCTCGACAAAGGGCAGGAAACTGTCCTGCTGCGCCCGGTTGAAGCGGTGGATCTCGTCCACGAACAACAAAGTCTTGTCCCCGCGCCGCGCATGCTCCTTAGCCGCCGCAAAGACCTTCTTGAGGTCCGCCACGCCCGAAAACACCGCAGAGATCGGTTCGAACCGCATATCCACCGCGTCCGCCAGCAGGCGCGCGATCGTCGTCTTGCCCGTACCCGGAGGCCCCCACAGGATGATCGAAGACAACCGCCCCGCCGCCACCATTCGCCCGATCGCGCCTTCCGGCCCGGTCAGATGCTCCTGCCCCACGACATCGGCCAAAGTACGAGGCCGCAGGCGGTCGGCCAGCGGCGCATTCTCCCCGGCGTCAGCGGGCTCGTTCACGGCATCGGAAGCAAAAAGATCGACCATCGCCCCGATATAGGGAAAGTGCGCGGTTTAAGGAACCGGGCTGGAGCGTAACCGCGCGCCCTGTGTCCGCTGGCGGATCACCCGGATATAAGTATCGACCAGCGCCTGGTTCACCTGATCCCACCCATAGCGCTCCGCCTCCGCCATCGCGGCAGCGCCGGCATCGGCCCGCGCGTCAGGATGTGTGCAATAGCTCGCCAACGCATCGGCAAAGGCCCCGATCGCCCCCGGACGGATCAGGCGGCCAGTCACGCCCTCGGTCACCAGGCTTTCGCTACCCGTCGCTCGCGCCGCCACCGTGGGAAGCGCACAAGCCATCGCCTCCAGCGTCACATTGCCGAACGTCTCGGTGATCGAGGGATTGAACAGCATATCCATGCTCGCAACCGCGCGGCCCAGCTCATCACCCTTCTGGAACCCGGTGAAAACAGCGTCCGGCAGCCGGTTCTGGAACCACTCCCGCGCCGGGCCTTCGCCGATGATCAGCACCTTGTGCCGCACATCGCGCATCTTCAGCTGATCGATCGCATCGGAAAAGACGTCCAGCCCCTTTTCCATCACCAGACGGCCGATGAAGCCGATCACCGGCTCATCATTTTCGATCCCCAGCGATTGCCGCCACGCCATGTCGCGACGTCCCGGATTGAAGATGTCCCGGTCGATCCCCCGCGTCCAGATGCCGACATCATAGCTCATGCGCTGTTCGCGCAGCAGCTGCGCCATGGACTCCGAAGGAGCGACGATAGCATCGCAACGCCGGTAAAATCGCCGCAGCATCGATTCGATCACCGGCTCCAGAAAGGCCAGTCCATAATAGCGCGGATAGGTCTCAAACCGCGTATGGACCGATGCAACCGCTGGCAGACCCTTGCTCCGCGCCCATGTTACCGCCCGATGCCCCAATGGATCAGGGCTCGACACATGAACCAGATTAGGCCGAAACCGCTTCAGGTCGCGCCGCACATGCCCCGACATGCGATAGGGCACGCGATATTCCTTCCGCCCCGGTATCGCCAGGGATGGCGCGCTCACCAGATCGCCGGTCGGCTCGAACGCGGGTGTCGCAACGGTCGGCGAATAGACGCGCACGGCAGCACCCTGACGCAGCAAATAGCCCACAAAGCGGTTGAGAGCCTGGTTCGCGCCATCGCGCACATAATTGTAATTGCCGCTGAAGAGCGCGACGCGAAGGCCAGTAACGTCCATCAGCCGCCCCTTAACCCAGCCAAACGAAAAACCCAAGGGAACCGCATCCGCAACCGGGATTTTTGTCATCATCACCGTATCGAAACGCTGCCATGATGTTGCGGCAGGAGAAGGATGAAGATGTCCGAAGCTTTCCGCAGGGGAATGCGCGTTAAGTGGAATTGGGGGCAGGGCGTAGGCCGTGGGCGCGTGGCCGAAAGGTTCGACCGCCATGTGGAAAAGACGATCGAGGGCGCGTTGATCCGTCGCAATGGAACGGCAAAGAACCCCGCCTATCTCGTCCAGACCGACAGCGGCAGCGAGGTGTTGAAACTGGCGTCAGAATTAAGCCGCGCCTGACCCCCTCTCGCCAACCTTCCGCGCCGCTGTCATAGGGGCGGAATGGCTGAGCATCTTACCATCGCGGCATTGCTGACCGGCACGCCCATGCCCTTTCGCGACGGCGACTATAGCGCCATTGCGAAACGGCCGGTGGATGGCGCCGTCCGCATAGGATGGCAGGGGTTTGAAGGGGATGCCGTCGCCGACCCTGTCCATCATGGCGGTTGGGACAAGGCGATCCACCTCTACCCGCACGACCATTATGACTGGTGGCGCGAACGAAAACCCGATCACCCGCTGCTCGACGCACCCGGCGCTTTCGGCGAAAACATCGCATCCCTTGGCATGACGGAGGAGGAAATCTGCCTCGGCGACCGCTTCTCCCTCGGCAGCGCGCTGGTGGAGGTCAGCCACGGACGGCAACCCTGCTGGAAGCTCGACCACCGCTTCGGCTCGCGTGACATACTGGCCACCATCGTGAAGACCGGTCGCGCAGGTCTCTATTTCCGCGTGCTGCGCGAAGGGGAGGCGGAAGCGAAAGGGCGCATGGAACTGCTCGACCGCCCCTTTCCGCAATGGCCGATCGCGCGCGTCTTTCGCCTGCTGATCGGCGGGCGGCACAAAGTTGAACCCGACGCCGTCCGGGCGCTGGCAAATATGCCCGTCCTGGCTGAAGTCTGGCGCGATCGAGCCGGCAAGCTGGTGGAATAGCGGTCCAAATTTACCCCGCCATCTGGTATGCCGCCGGGGCCTTCCCTATAGCTGATCCATGGCATCGACCCAAAAGCAGAAGAAACCCGAAAAAGTCCGGCCCGCCGGCTTCCCCACTCGCGATCAGGTGATGGAATTCGTCACCTCCTCCGATCAGCCCGCAGGCAAGCGGGAAATCGCCAAAGCGTTCGGCCTCAAGGGGCAGGAAAAGATCGCGCTGAAAGCACTGCTGAAGGACATGGCCGACGAAGGGCTGCTGGACATCGGCCCCGCGCGCGCCTTCCACAAAATGGGCGGCGTGCCAAAGGTCACCGTCCTGCGCATCGTCGATGTCGATGGCACAACCCTCATCGCCACGCCCGAGCGCTGGGAAGCCGAAGGCCAGCCCGCACCCCGCCTGCGCGTAATGGAACGCGGCAAAAGGGGCGCGCTGACCATCGGCGACCGCATCCTCGCTCGCACGGAAGAGGCCGGGCGCGGCTGGGTCGCCCACCCGATGAAGAAGCTCGCCAAGGCGACCGAGGAACTGCTTGGCGTGGTGGAAGCGGGGGAGGGCGGCAAGCTGTGGCTACGCCCCGTCGACAAGCGCATCCGCAAGGACACGCCGATCAGCGACGCGGGCAATGCCACTCCCGGCGATCTCGTTCTGGCCGAACCCGTAGGCCGCCCGCCGCGCATCAGCGCCCGTGTGACCGACATATTGGGCGATCCCTTCGCGCCCCGCAGCTTCAGCCTCATCGCGATCCACAAATATGGCATCCCGCACGTCTTTCCTGAAAAGGTAGAGGATGAGGCTGTCGCCGCTTCGAACATCGCCCTGAATGAGGACAAGCGCGAGGACCTGCGCCACCTGCCCATCGTCGCGATCGACCCGGTCGACGCCCGCGACCATGACGACGCCGTCTGGGCCGCACCCGACGAAGACCCCGCCAACCCCGGCGGCTATCGCGCCATCGTCGCCATCGCCGACGTCAGCTACTATGTCCGCCCTGGCAGCGCGCTCGACAAGGAAGCCCGCAAGCGCGGCAACAGCGTCTATTTCCCCGATCTGGTCGTACCCATGCTGCCGCACCAGCTGTCGTCCGACATGTGCTCCCTGCGCGCCGGTCAGGATCGCGCGGCCATGGCCTGCCACCTCACCATCGACGCATCCGGCAAAGTCACCAACTGGCATTTCACCCGCGCCATCATCCGCGTCGCCGCCGTCCTCGCCTATGAAGACGCTCAAGCCGCAATAAACGGCACATCTCCCCTCCCGCAGGCCGGAGGGGCCGGGGGTGGGCAAGGCGAAACCCCGCCAAATCAGCCGGACCTCCTCGAAACCGCCCTGAAGCCCCTCTGGGCCTGCTGGAAACTCCTCCGCAAGGCCCGCGACAAGCGCGACCCGCTAGCCCTCGACCTCCCCGAACGCCGCGTCGTCCTCGATGAGCATGGCAAGATCGTCAGCGTTGCCGTCCGCGAACGGCTCGACGCGCATATGCTGATCGAAGATTATATGATCGCCGCCAACGTCGCCGCCGCCAAGGCGCTGGAAGGTAAGAAGGCCCCCGTCATGTACCGCGTCCACGAACCGCCCAGCCGTGACAAGCTGGTCGCGCTCAAGGACTATCTCGCGACCTTCGACATCGACTTCGCGCTGGGGCAGGTCATCAAGCCGTCGACCTTCAACCGCCTGATCGACCGCATCGGCGAGGCGGAGGAAAAGCCCCAGATCATGGAGCAGATCCTGCGCAGCCAGACCCAGGCCTATTACAGCCCCGCGAACATGGGCCATTTCGGCCTCGCGCTCGGTTCCTATGCGCATTTCACCTCGCCCATCCGCCGCTACGCCGACTTGCTGGTCCACCGCGCGCTGGTCGGCGGCTACAAGCTTGAACTTCCAGCGCCAAAGGGTGGCGCGCTGCCCGACCGCACTTCGCTCAGCGCCGACGATCATGAAAATATGGGGCGCGTCGGCGAGATGATCAGCCAGCATGAACGCCGCGCGATGGAGGCGGAGCGGGAGACGATCGACCGCTATGTCGCCGCCTTTCTCGCTGCTCATGTTGGCGAAATGGTCAATGCGCGCATTACGGGCGTGCAGAATTTCGGCTTCTTCGCGACTGTTGAAGGACTCGGTGGCGACGGCCTCGTCCCCGTCTCCACCATGGGTGACGAACGCTTCTTCTTCGACGAAGCAGGCCGCGCGCTGGAAGGCGTGGAGAGCGGCGACCGCTACACTGTCGGTCAGCATCTCCAGCTACGCCTTGCCGAAGCCGACCCGATCAACGGCTCCCTCCGCTTCGAACTCCCCGACGCCCCGCCGCAACGCCCCAGCTTCAAGAAGGACAGGACACGTCCCGGCGCGAAACGTGGCCGCCCCGCGAACATCCGCCACATGGGCGCAAAACGTGGCAAGCACCGCCGCTGAGACTAGGCATACCTAACCCCGTTCGGGCTGAGCTTGTCGAAGCCCTTCCCTTCTTAAAGAAGTAGAGCCGTTGGCTATCGCCGCCCTTCGGGTCGACAAGCTCAGGGTGAACGGTATGGAAGGGCGATGCCAACTTGGGAGCATAAACCCTAACTTAGCCGATCAATTGCCTCCGCACTCAACCCGCCCGGAATAACCATGATAGGGCAGGGCAACTTGCCCGCATCCGCGCCCGCAAAGTGCGACACCAGCGCGCCGGGATGCCCGCTCGCCGCCGCCCCCAGCACCAGCGCCGCGACATCGGGCATCTCGTCCAGCGTCTCGCGCACCAGTGCCACTGCGTCGCCCTGTCGCACGGTAATGCTCGGGCGAATACCGGACTCCTCGGTCAGCGTGCCCGCCGCGCTGGTGACGAGCGCCTCGGCCCGTTGCCGCGCCTCATCCTCCATCGTCGCCTGCACGCCGCCCCACTGCACGAACTCGGCAGGCGGCACGAGCGCGAGGATACGGATAGACCCCGCCGTCTTGGCCGCACGGCGCGCGGCAAAACGCAGCGCCGTCTCCGCCTCCGGCGATTCGTCCACTACAACCAGATAAGTCCGCATAGCCGCCGCACCCCACGCCAAAATGGGCAGTTCGGTTTCCCGCTGCCTTCCTGTCTGAACCCATCTGGTAAATTATGAACCAGTCTGGTGAAATGTGGCGGATTATCGCCCAAGGCGCAAGCCACGCTCTTGACCCTCCCGCCCAAAGGGTCAAAACGGCTTCCAACGCTTACCCGCTCGCCCGGGAAAAGAAGAGAGGCCTTCACGCATGAGCAAGAAAATCCAGATGCCCGCCTTGTCCCCCACGATGGAAGAGGGGACGCTGGCTAAATGGCTGGTGAAGGAAGGCGACACTGTGTCGTCGGGCGATCTGCTCGCCGAGATCGAAACTGACAAGGCCACGATGGAATTTGAAGCCGTGGACGAAGGCAAGATCGCCAAGATCCTCGTCTCCGAAGGTTCCGAAGGCGTGAAAGTCGGCACCGTCATCGCCATCATCGCCGAAGAAGGCGAAGACCTCGCCCAGGCAGCCGAAGGCGACTCCGTTCCTGCCGCCAAGCCAGCCGCCGCCGCACCCAAGGCCGATCCCGTCCCCGCAAAGGCAGAAGCCCCCGCACCCAAAGCCGAGACTGCGCCCGCCCAATCCGGCGACCGCGTAAAGGCCAGCCCCCTCGCACGCCGCCTCGCCGAGGAAAAGGGCCTCGACCTCGCCAACCTCTCCGGCTCCGGCCCCAACGGCCGCATCGTGAAGGCCGATCTGGAAGGCGCTTCAGCCAAGGCTCCGACCGCCGCCCCGGCTCCGGCCGCAGCAGCCCCGGCCGCCGCACCCGCAGCCGCGCAGGACTTCGGCATCCCGCACGAAGTCATCAAGCTCAGCGGCATGCGCAAGACAATCGCCCGCCGCCTGACCGAATCCAAGCAGCAGGTTCCCCACATCTACCTCACCGTGGACATTCAGCTCGACAAGCTCCTGAAGCTGCGCACCGAACTCAACGCCGGTCTCGCCAGCCGCAACGTCAAGCTGTCCGTCAACGACCTCCTCATTAAGGCGCTCGGCGTCGCCCTCATCCAGGTGCCCGAATGCAACGTCCAGTTTGCGGGCGACCAGATGCTGCAATTCAGCCGCGCCGACATCAGCGTCGCCGTATCGATCCCCGGCGGCCTCATCACCCCGATCGTGACCGGCGCCGACAGCAAGGGCGTCGCCGCCATCTCGAACGAGATGAAAGACCTCGCCGCCCGCGCAAAGGACGGCAAGCTCGCGCCGCAAGAATATCAGGGCGGCACCGCCTCGCTGTCCAACATGGGCATGTTCGGCATCAAGCAGTTCGAAGCCGTCATCAATCCGCCCCAGGCCATGATCATGGCGATCGGCGCAGGCGAAAAGCGTCCCTTCGTCGTCGATGACTCGCTCCAGATCGCGACCGTCATGTCCGCCACCGGCAGCTTCGACCACCGCGCCATCGATGGCGCGGACGGCGCCCGCCTGATGCAGGTCTTCCGCGAGCTGGTCGAAAACCCCCTCGGCATGCTCGCCTGATGCGCGCCGCCGACGAGCTGCCGCCGGAGGAAAGCCCGGCGGTACGCGTCATCGCCATGCCCGCCGACACCAATCCCTATGGGGATATTTTCGGCGGCTGGCTGATGAGCCTCATGGACTCGGCGGCAGGCTCCGTCGCAGCCCGCCACAGCAAGGGCCGCGCCGTGACCATCGCCGTCGAAGGCATGACTTTTCTCCGCCCGGTGGTGGTCGGCGACGAAGTTTCGGTGTTCGCCAAGCTCGCTTCGGTCGGCCGTACCTCGATGAAGATCGATGTCGAAGCCTGGCGCCGCACCCGTCATGACGATCGCTCCTACCGCGTGACCCGCGCCACTTTCACCTTCGTGGCGATCGGAGAGGATCGCCAGCCCCGCACCGTTCCGCCCATGACTGCGGCATAAGAAGAGAGACCACCACAATGGCTGAGAATTACGACCTCATCGTTCTGGGCTCCGGCCCCGGCGGCTATGTGGCCGCGATCCGCGCGGCGCAGTTGGGCCTAAAGACCGCCATCGTCGAGCGCGAAAATCTCGGCGGCATCTGCCTCAATTGGGGCTGCATCCCGACCAAGGCGCTGCTGCGCTCGGCCGAAATCTTCCACTATATGCAGCATGCGGGCGACTATGGCCTTGCCGCTGAAAAGATCAGCGCGGACATCGCCGCCGTCGTCAAACGCTCGCGCGGCGTCGCCAAACAACTCAATCAGGGCATCACGCACCTGATGAAGAAGAACAAGATCACCGTCCACATGGGCGACGGCAAGCTGACCGGCAAGGGAAAGCTGTCCGTCACCAAGGACGGCAAGACCGAAGAACTGACCGCCAAGAACATCATCCTCGCCACCGGCGCCCGCGCCCGCGACCTGCCCGGCACCCCCGCCGACGGCAAGCGCGTCTGGACCTACCGCCACGCCATGACCCCGCCGGAAATGCCGACCAAGCTGTTGGTTATCGGATCAGGCGCGATCGGCATCGAATTCGCCAGCTTCTACAACGACATGGGCGCTGACGTAACCGTGGTCGAGATGATGAACCGCGTCGTCCCGGTAGAGGATGCGGACGTCTCCGCCTTCCTCGAAAAGGCCCTCAAAAAGCAGGGCATGACCATCCTGACCGGCGCAGGCGTCAGCGATATTCAGGTTGGCGCCAACGGCATCAAGGCGAAGCTGAAGGACAAGGCGGGCAAGGAAAGCCCCGCAGAATTCAGCCACATGATCGTCGCCATCGGGATCGTCCCCAACACCGAAAATATCGGCCTCAAGGAACTGGGGGTCGCGATGGACGATCGCGGCTTCCTGAAAACCGACGAGATGTGCCGCACCAATGTCGAAGGCATCTGGGCGATCGGCGACATCACCGCCCCGCCATGGCTCGCGCACAAGGCCAGCCATGAAGGCGTCATCACCGCCGAAGCCATCGCGGGCAAGCATCCCCACGCCATGGACCCGCGCAACATTCCGGGCTGCACCTACTGCCACCCGCAGATCGCCAGCGTCGGCCTCACCGAAGCCAAGGCGAAGGAAGCAGGCTATGAGGTGAAGGTCGGCGTGTTCCCCTTCATCGGCAATGGCAAGGCGATCGCGCTCGGCGAAGCAGAAGGCTTCACCAAGACCGTGTTCGACGCCAAAACCGGCGAACTGCTCGGCGCGCATATGGTCGGCGCCGAAGTCACCGAAATGATTCAGGGCTTCACGGTCGGCAAGACGCTGGAAACGACCGAAGCGGAGTTGATGCACACCGTCTTCCCGCATCCCACCATCTCGGAATCGATGCACGAAAGCGTGCTCGCCGCTTATGGACGCGCGCTCCATATCTGATCGCCGCTCATGGCAAAAGGGCGCGGGGATATTCCTCCTCGCGCTCCTCGCCGTTCTGGCAATCGCGCTGCTCCAGCGATCGGGTTGGTTCGATCCACTGAACATCGCCGCGATGAAGGCGGCGGGGGCGGGCAGGGCAGCCGCCCCATGGATCACCCCGGTCATGGTGGCTGCGTCGATTATCGGCGACACGGTCGGGCGATTGCTCATCATGGCCGCCGTTGCGCTCGGCCTGCTCTACCGGTGCCAGCGATATGCCGCCCAATGGCTCGCGCTGGTGACGGTCGGCGGCACCTTCCTCAACACCGGCCTCAAACAGATTTTCGCCGCACCGCGCCCTGATCTTCTGCCGCACATCGACATCGTGCATAGCTACAGCTTTCCCAGCGGCCATTCCGCCGGGACCATGATCCTGTTCGGCGCGCTCGCCATGCTGACACGTTTGGAACTTGGCGCCCCACCATCACCGTTCGCCCTGAGCTTGTCGAAGGGCTTTCCTTCCTCTTTTGAGAAGAAGAGAGCTTCGACAAGCTCAGCCCGAACGGGATGGAGTAATTCAGGTAAAAAGCAGCCTGTTCTACCTTATCTCACCGCCGCGCTCATCATCGCCCTCATCGGCACCAGCCGCGTCTGGCTCGGCGTCCATTGGCCAAGCGACGTCCTCGCCGGTTGGATCGAGGGGCTCGGCTGGCTATGCCTCTGCCGCTACTGGCTACCAGCGGGGCGAGGGCAGGAGCAACGCGTCGCTTAGCCGATCATGCGGCGGCATTCCGTCAGCTGTGACGAAGCCATGCACCCAGAAGCTGTCATAGGCACTGCCCAGCGCAATCATCAGCAACAGCAGCGCCGATCCGGCAAAGACCGGCCGCGCCACCCGCAACCCCGTCTCCGGCATCATCGCCAGCAACACCAAAGGCAGCAGCGGCAGAAAATAGCGCCCCTGCGTCCCCTGCACATAATCCGCCCCCAATGGCGTGCCCGTCAGATACATAGCCGTTTCGATCAGCAAAGCGGTGCCACCAGCTACAGCCAGCCACCACAGCCTCTGCCCCGCGCCGACCCGGACGCCTGATCCACTCAAAACAGCCGCCCCCAGCATGACAGCCGCCAGCAGATAAGCCCCCAGCGGCAACAGTATCGCGTTCCACCCGAAACGCCCGACAATCTGCAACGCATAAACCGGCGACCGCTCGATAATGCTGGTCGCCAAAACATGGGCGTAGGCAACGGGATCAGCCAGAATGACCCCCAACTGCGCCCCAAACGGCGCGGTCATGACATTCTCGCCCGTCTTGCGCGACACGATATGATAAAGCGCCTGACTGCCGCCGGACATTTTCATCCACAGAATGAAGGCCGCCGCTCCAACCGCCATCGCGCCCAGCAGCAGCCAGGGCCGCCTGTCCCGCCGATGCTGCGGCCATTGCAGCCCCGCCGCCATCAGCGGCAGATACACCCCCTTCGCCAGCGCGAGCAGGGGTGCGGTAATCATCAGGCCGGCCGACCGGGCCGGACTGCTACCCATTGCGGCAAGGCGCAATGACAGCGCCAATCCTACAAAGCCCATCCCGTTGATCACGGCGTCCGGCGAAAGAGAGCCCGTCTGATAGCAGAATGTCGGCAACAACGCCGTCCCAAGCAGCGCGCATCGACCAAAGGGCATCAGGCCGAACGCCACCGCCAGCAATATCAGCCCGCCCGCAGCATTGATGATCCGCCCCACATAGAAGCTCCCCATGCGCGGCAGGTCCAACGCGTCACCAATCATCAGTCCTGCGGCTGAAGGCGCATAGAGCGTCGGCGCATAATTGGCGACGTTGGGAAAGTCGGCAAAGGCAGTGCCCGGCCGCCCCGCGTCCGCCCTCCATGCCCGCTCGACCATCATGCGATCAAAGTGCCGCGCCTGGCCCGTAACGTCGGTCGGAAAATCGATCCCGTGCAGTTCCAGCGCAGATCGCGGCAGCTCAGCCCCAATCTCCTCGCCCCGCCGCTCCGTCATGACCCGAACGTCCGCCAGCAGCAGCGCCTTCATATAATGCTGATTTTCGTCGGGTGCCTGAAAGGGGGGCGTAATCACCGCAAATGACAATGTGAAGGCGCAGACCAGCGCCAGCAGCCAGCGCTCCAACCTTGTCACCGGCACGGCAATGGGCGAAAGCATCGCCCGCGCCGAAGAAATCGATAGTCTTTCGTGCCGCAAGAAGCCGCTCCACCAACTTAACCCTCTCCCCTGGGGGAGAAGGCAGGGAGAGGGGGCGGCGCAACACCCGTCGGACTCACACCCTCACCAAATCGCTCCCAGCCGGAAAGCAACAAGGCGGGCGCAACCCTAACGGTCAGCTCTTAACATTTCCCCAGCATTGCCCGCGCTTTTCCATTGTGGCGCAGGAATCCCGCTCATTCCGCTTCATTTTCTTTTTCAACCGGAGGATGCAGCCGCAGCCGCGTCACCCGGCGTCCATCGCTGCTCACGATTTCCAGCTTCCAGCCGCTCTGTTCATGATCCAATATTTCGCCCGCATCAGGCACGCGCCCCGCGATGACGAACGCCAGACCGCCCAGCGTGTCGACATCTTCCTCGACATCGGCCAGCCGTTCGTCAATCTCCTCGGCGACATCCTCCAGTTCGGCGCGAGCATCCGCCTCCCACAATCCGCCCTCCAGCGGGACCAGCAGCGCTTCGGGCGCCTCGTCATGTTCATCCTCGACGTCGCCGACGATTTCCTCGACCAGATCCTCGAAAGTCAGCAGGCCCTCAGTCCCCGAATATTCGTCCAGAACAATGGCAAGATGGGTGCGCTTGGCCCGCATTTCGGCCAGCAGGTCCAGCGCGCCCATGCTTTCGGGCACATAAAGCGGCTGGCGGATCAGCGGCTCCAGGCTGTCTGGAACAGGCGACTTGCCCGCCAATATCGCAAAGGCGTCGCGGATGTGGACCATGCCGACGATCGTATCCAGCGTCTCGCGATAAACCGGGATGCGGCTATGCCCCGCTTCGGCGAACAGCGCGGCCAGTTCGGCAAAGCTCGCCCGCTCCTCGATCGCGATGATGTCGGCGCGTGGCACCGCGACGTCATCAACCGTATGTTCGGAAAAATGCAGGAGATTGCGGACCATCTGCCGCTCTATCGCCGACAGGTCGCCCTTGGCGGGAGCGGACGCGCCTTCGTCCTGCTCATCCTCATCATAATCGTCGAGCGCCTCTTCCAGCTCGCGTCGCAGGCTGGGGCTTTCTTCCTCACCAAACAGCAGCGACTTCAGGCCGCTCCATAAACCGCCCTCGTGACTACTACTGTCCGATTCCTTTGAACCGTTGCCGTCCTTCGGACTGCCCTCAGCCATCGTTCTTCCTATTATCCTGTCAGTCGATCCCCATAGGGATCGGAAATGCCAAGGCTCAGCAATGATTGCGTCTCCAACGCCTCCATCGCCTCCGCCTCGGCATCCTCCATATGATCATATCCCAGCAAATGGAAAGTCCCATGGATGATCAGATGAGTGGCATGTTCGGCCACCGATATGCCTTTTTCCGCAGCCTCGCTGGCGCAAACGCCCTCCGCCAGCACGATATCGCCCAGCAGAACCTCGCCATCGTCGGTGTTGCCGGTCCCTTCCAGCAGGTCGGACTGCACCATCGGGAATGACAGGACGTTGGTCGGCTTGTCCTTGTCCCGATAGGCGCGGTTCAGCTGATGCACCTCCTCGTCACTGGTCAGCTTGACCGCGACCTCATACAGCGCCTGGTCCGCGGCAAAGGCGGCATAGGGGCTATGCGTAATCGCCGCCACCACCGCCCGCTGCGCCAGCAACTGCCAATCTTCGCCCGGCCAGCCTTCATCATGAAGGACCGCAACTTCAATCATCTATATGCGCTCCACTGCCCATTCACGCATCCGGCCCCTCATAAGCCTGCACGATCCGCCCCACGACTGGATGGCGCACGACGTCGCCGATCCCGAACGGCACGACCGATATGCCCTCGACCCCTTCCAGCCGCGCCACCGCGTCAGCCAGTCCCGAAATGCCCGGCTGCGGCAAATCCACCTGCCTCGGATCCCCGCAGATCACCATCCGGCTACCCTCGCCAAAGCGGGTGAGGAACATCTTCATCTGCGCGATGGTCGTGTTCTGCGCCTCGTCCAGTACGATGAACGCGTTGGCCAGCGTCCGCCCGCGCATGAAGGCCAGCGGCGCGATCTCTATCTCCCCGCTCGCGATCCGCCGCTCCACCTGCTCGGCGGGCAGCGTGTCATAGAGCGCGTCATAGATCGGCCGCAGATAGGGATCGACCTTCTCCTTCATGTCGCCGGGCAGGAAGCCCAGCCGCTCGCCCGCTTCCACTGCCGGGCGCGACAGGATCAGCCGATCGACGCTGCCCGTGATCAGCTGACTCACCGCCTGCGCGACGGCGAGATAGGTCTTGCCCGTGCCTGCCGGACCCAGCGCGAAGATGATGTCGTTCCGGGTCAGCGCCTCCATATAGGTGACCTGCGTGGCCGAGCGCGGGACGATCGTCTTCTTGCGCGTGCGGATCATCACCTTGGGCGGCTCGGCGACATCGTGCCGGATGATGCCGTCCAGCATCGGTTCGGCCGACATGGCGATCACCGCCTCGACCGCGCCGCTGTCAATCTCCTGCCCCGCGACGATCCGGTTATAGAGGCCCGTCATCACGTCCCGCGCCCGCGCCGCCGCTTCGGCATCGCCCTCAATCTGCAACTTATTGCCCCGCGCTGCGATATAGACGCCCAGCCGGTTTTCGATCGCCACCAGATTCTGGTCATACTGCCCGAACAGTGCACCCAACAGGTGCGGCTTCTCGAAAGTCACTTCCAACCGCGCGCGTTCGGCAACGTCCGCGCGATGATTTTGGTTCGGTTTCTTGGACATTCAGCAGCCTCCCTTTCCATCCGTCACAACCGCGCTGGCGGTTATCCATCTCCTGGTCTTCGATCCCGGTGGACAGGCTCGGAGATGGGTTCCTGCAAAAGCGGGAACGACGGGTTTTGGGTTCAAGCGGCTTTCCTCCTGCTGAGTTCGCCAGCCAGACTGTTCGGGCCGGCACTGATGATATCCACTTCGACCATGTCGCCGATGACAAGTTCGGGCGCTGTGACATGGACAGATTGCAGCCAAGGCGTCTTCCCGATCAACTGCCCGGCATGGCGCCCCTTGCGCTCCAGCAATATCTCGGTCGTGCGCCCCACCGTGGCGGCGTTGAATTCCACTTGGTGCCGGTTGATCACCGCCTGAAGCCGCGCCAGCCGCTCGTCCATCACTGCCGCCGGAACCTGCCCGTCCATTTCTGCCGCAGGCGTGCCGGGGCGGGGGCTGTATTTGAACGAATAGCATTGCGCATAACGCACCTGCTCGACGATCTTCAGCGTATCCTCGAACTCCGCATCGCTCTCGCCCGGAAAGCCGACGATGAAGTCGCCCGACAGCGCAATATCCGGCCGAGCCTGGCGCACCCGCTCGATGATCCGCAAATAGCTGTCCACATCATGGCTGCGGTTCATCGCCTTCAATATGCGGTTGTTCCCCGACTGCACCGGCAAATGCAGGAAAGGCATCAGCTTCGCCTCGTCGCCATGAGCCGCGATCAACCCATCACTCATGTCATTGGGATGGCTGGTCGTATAGCGGATGCGCGCCAGCCCGCCGATCTTCGCCAGTTCGCGCACAAGGCCGTCCATGCCCTGCAAGCGGCCCTTGTCATCCTCGCCAGCCCAGGCATTCACATTCTGCCCCAGCAGCGTGATCTCCCGCACGCCGCCATCCACCAGCGCCTTCGCTTCATCGAGGATCGCGCCCCAAGTCCGGCTGATCTCCGCCCCACGCGTATAGGGCACCACGCAATAGGTGCAGAACTTATCGCATCCTTCCATGATCGTCAGGAAGGCGGTCGGCCGAGCCTGCTTCGTTCGTCCCGGCAGGGCAGCAAATTTCGACGCCAGCGGCATGTCGGTATCGACCGCCTCCTCGCCACGCCCGGCCTTTTCGATCAAATCAGGCAGCCGGTGATAAGCCTGCGGCCCCACCACAATATCGACAGTCTTCGCCCGGCGGCTGATCTCGCCCCCCTCCGCCTGCGCGACGCAGCCAGCGACCGCGATCATCGGCCGTGTGCCATCCTCGCGGTTCAACCGGCCAATATCGGAATAAACCTTATCCACCGCCTTTTCGCGAATGTGGCAGGTGTTCAGGATGACCAGATCCGCCTCAGCGCCATCGGCCGCTGCGGTCATGCCCCGTTCGCCCAGCATCTCGGCCATGCGCTCGCCATCATAGACGTTCATCTGGCAGCCGAAGGATTTGACGTGGAATGTCGCTGGAGTCTTTGGGGCGTCGTTACGATTCATGCCGTCCATCTATACAGGGGCCACGACCGGAGTGAAAGGCGGCAGGTGCATCGCAATGCTCGCGGCGATCCTTTCCCGCGCCACTGCCGCTAACTGCTTGCGATCGGGGTACAGCGCCGGGTCGAACGGCTCCAGAAAACGCAGCGTGACGTTCAGCCGACCGCGCCGCTCCAGCAGCCGCCGCACATTTTGCCCCGCCGGTTCGTCGCTATGCCACGCAATCTCCGCCGTGGCCGCGCCATAATCGATATGCACCGGCTGGATCATCACCGCGCGCGGCGGGGGCAGCAAAACCGCCAGCAGCGACGGCTTGAACGGCAGCAGGCCCTGCCCATTGCTGGTCGTACCCTCTGGGAACAGCGCAACCGGCTGGTGCCCCGCCAGCGCCGCGCGCAGCGCTTCGATCTGTCCGCCAAGCGCGCCTCGCCGGTTCCGCGCCACAAACAGCGTATTATTCTGGGCCGCCAGCCACCCGACGATCGGCCAGCCCGCAATCCCGTCATGCGCGACGAATGCGGCGGAGGTTGCACCGCCCAGCACCAATATATCGACCCAGCTGACATGATTGGCGATAATGAAACTGTCGCCGTGAAAGGGATGCCCTTCTACCCGCGCCCGCGCACCGACGGCCCTTGCCGCCATTCCCAGAAAGCGGGGAGGCCAGGGCGATCGAGCACCAACGGCCCGCCATAGCAGATGCGGGATCAGGCAAAGCAGCAGGCATGCCGCCAGAGCGCTCAGCCGATAGAGAAAGCGAAGCCGCCGCAAGGCTGTCAGTTCTTGCGGTCCAACGATACGCCGTACAATTCCATGCGATGGTCGACCAGGCGGAAACCCAGCTTCTCGGCGATCTGCTTCTGCAACTGCTCCAGTTCCGGATCGACGAACTCAATGACATTGCCCGTCTCGACATCGATCAGATGGTCGTGATGCGCTTCGGGCGCTGCCTCATAACGGGCGCGTCCATCGCCAAAGTCGTGCCGCTCCAAAATGCCCGCCTCTTCGAACAGGCGGACGGTGCGGTACACGGTCGCGATCGAAATGCCCGGATCGATGGCGGACGACCGCTTGTGCAGTTCCTCCACATCGGGATGGTCCACCGCGTCACTCAGCACTTGAGCGATCACGCGGCGCTGTTCAGTGATGCGCAGGCCCTTCTCATGGCAAAGGGCTTCTACATCGATCTTGCGGTTCATGCGGGCTCGCTCATTCAGGTGTGTCGGATAATCAGCGGAAATCTAGCGGCATAAACGTCATTATAAAAGGGGCGCATGGCAAATGCGCCCCTCTCATCGCGGATCGCCCGCAGTTGCTGCTTATTTCGCGCGGGTGCGGCGGCGCTTTGTCCCAAGCCCGATCTTCTTCGCCAGCGAACGGCGCTGTTCGGCATAGTTGGGGGCGACCATCGGATAGTCGGCGGGCAGACCCCACTTCGCGCGATAATCGTCCGGCGTCATCTGATAGTGAGTCATCAGGTGCCGCTTCAGCATCTTCAGCTTCTTGCCGTCTTCCAGGCAGATAATATAGTCGGGCTTGATCGAAGAACGCACCGACACTGCTGGTTCCGGTTTTACTTCCGGGACAGCAGCTGGCTTGGTCAGGCCAGACAGGGCCGCGTGAACGTTCTGGATAAGCGTTGAAACGTCAGACACGGCGACACTGTTGTTAGAAACATGTGCTGCCACAATGTCCGAAGTCAAAGTAATGAGCAGCTCGCTCTGGGCTGATTCGATTTCCATTTCTTTTATCCCGCGAATGCTAAATTTAGTGCGACCCGCCCAGGTGAATTCGTTTCAGGAGCGGTATGTCAGCGTTATACCCGGATACGCCGATTAGCAAGGGTGATCCAGTCTATCCCAGCATTTCTATACGAAAGCTCAGGGCATCGTGAAGTTGTCCATCGGCACCCCGGTAGTAACCAGGACGCCTATGTACATATTCGAACCCTGCTCTTTCATATAATTTGATCGCTGTATTTGACGAACGGACTTCGAGATTCATCGACTTGATGCCTCGCCGTCGCGCCGTCTTCAAACTATCGATCAACAGTTCCCGGCCAATGCCCCGTCCGCGCCATGCCGGATGGACGGCCAGCAACAGCAGTTCGCATTCGTCCAACACCGACCGGACCAGTGCGAAACCCATCGCCGCCGCATCCACCCGCGCGATCGTCAGCCATGTGCCCGGCATCATCATGACGCCGGAAAGCTGTGGCAGCGTCCATGCCTCGCCATAGGCGGGGTCGAATGCCTCTGCCATGACATCCATCGCGTCGGCCAGCGCGTTGCGCTCGCCATCCTCATATATGTCCAGCGTAAGGCCGGGGATCATGAACGGCCCTGCTGCGGCGTAGGCTGCATCATGGGCTGCGCGTCGGCATCGCGGCAGTAAATGGGGGAGGGCGGCAGGGGCGGCAGTTCTGCGATCAACGGATAATCGGCGGAGTTGGGATAAAGGCTGACGGCCGTTCCATGGCCACGCGCGGTCACCAATGCTTCGGCGCCCGTGCCATATATCACCGGCTGGTCCAGCATTGTGGCAAGCGTCGCGATCGGGGTGGACGAGGGCTGGGTGATGGCGGTCAGGCCATCGGCCTCAAAACATTGCCAGAACAGTTCGCCATGCCCCCCCGTAATGGTGACCGCGATCGGCCCGCCATCCTGATGCTGATCCTGACCTTGGGCCGCCTTGGCCGCGATCAGCGACAGCGCGCAATAACCCTGTAGGGGCAGCGACCATGCGAGGGCAAGCGCTCTAGCGGCCGCTATGCCGATGCGCACGCCCGTGAAGCTGCCGGGGCCAAGGTCGACCGCAATCGCGTTCGCCCGGCCGCCGTCGGGCAGGGCGGCAATCGCGGGCACCAGCGCTTCGGCATGGCCCCGGCCGACTATCTCATGGAAATGGCCGATCGGCCTGCCGTCCTCCAGCAGCGCCACGGACAGCGCCTGCGTAGCGGTGTCGATGACGAGAGTGCGCAAGAAAATCCCCTGTGAAAACCGGCGTGGGAGCGGGCGGCCTATGGCAAGCGGTTAGTCGATCGCGATCGTTTTGCCAAACGCCGCCGCCGCTATTTCAGACGGCGCGCACTTCCGTCACTTCCGGGACATAATGTTTGAGCAGTTGCTCGATCCCGTTCTTCAACGTGGCGCTTGAGGACGGGCAACCGGAACAGGCGCCCTGCATCCGCAGATAGACCGTTCCGCGATCAAAGCCACGATAGACGATGTCGCCGCCGTCATTGGCGACGGCGGGCCGGACTCGCGTGTCGATAAGGTCGCGGATCTGCGCGACGATCTCCGCGTCGGCGGGATCATCGGTGAACTCTTCCTCCTCTTCGGGGATGAAGATTTCGCCTGCCGATCCGGGGGTGAACAGCGGCATGTTCGCCGAAAAATGCTCCAGCAGGATCGACAGGATATCGGGCTTCACATCGCTCCACTGCGCGCCGGGCGCGATGGTGACGGAAATGAAGTCGCCGCCGAAAAAGACGCCGGTGACGTCGCCAAGGCCGAAAAGGGCATCGGCGAGCGGAGAGGCTTCCGCTTCCTCCGGCGTCGCGAAATCGCGGGTGCCCATGCCCATGACCACCCGGCCGGGGATGAACTTGACGGTTGCCGGATTTGGCGTTGGTTCGGTCTCGATCAGCATGGCCGCTATGTGGAGAGAAGGTTGCTCAAGATCAAGCTTTCTGACGGGCTTTTGGGGAACTTCGCCAGATGCTGGCGATTAAACTCCTATCAGCATGAGCAGGAGACAAAGGATGAGCACCGAATCCGATATCCGCCACCGTTTCTGGACCGAATTGTCGCAGAGCCCCTTTCTGATGATCGGCTTGCTGGGATCGCACGAACACAGCCTGCCGATGACGGCGCAGCTCGACCCCGGTGCCAACCATTGCTTCTGGTTCTACACGACCCGGGACAATCGTCTGGCGAAGGGCGGCCCGGCCATGGCGCAGTTTTCGGGGAAGGGCCATTATTTGTTCGCCTGCATCGACGGCACTCTTGTGGAGGAAACCGACCCGGCGGTGATCGACCGCTACTGGACCCACGAAGTCGCGGCCTGGTATCCCGGCGGGCGGCAGGACCCCAATCTGCTCATGCTCCGCTTTGATCTTGGCCATGCGGAAATCTGGCGCGCGGACATGTCGCTGGGCGGGGTCTTCAAGCAATTGTTCGGCGGCGACGTGCGCGATGAGATGCGCGGGAAGCATGTGGAAATCTCGCTCTAATGTCTCGAGTGGGGCTTCGTTTCGGCGAAGCCCTTGCTTTTTTGCATGAATGAAAGCATATGGCCCGCAACGCAGCGGGCGGCCTTCATGGCCCATCAGCGATTGGCAGCGTGATCGTCCCGACCCTTGAGGGGTGACGGGGCCGGCCAATGAAAGTCTGCGCCAAGCTTTTGAGGCTTCCCTATTCACGCGGGTCGTTTCGCAACCCGCTTTGCGTCCAGTTGCGATTCGCAACCCATGGCCGCCTGAGCCTTTCTAATTCGAGAGTTCATTCATGCAATTCACCGACCTTGGCCTCGCCGAGTCCATCCTGAAGGCGCTCGCCGCCAAGAATTACGCCAACCCCACACCCATCCAGACGCAGGCGATTCCCGTCCTGCTTCAGGGCAAGGACCTGTGCGGCATCGCCCAAACAGGCACCGGCAAGACCGCTGCCTTCGCGCTGCCCAGCCTCGACCATTTCGCCCGCAATCCCAAGCCGACGCCGCTTCAGGGCTGCCGGATGCTGGTCCTGTCCCCCACCCGCGAACTCGCAGCCCAGATCGCGCAGAGCTTCCGCGACTATGGCCGCTTCCTGAAGCTGTCGGTCGAAGTCGTCTTCGGCGGTGTCCCCATCAACCGTCAAATCCGGGCATTGGGGCGCGGCGTCGACATCGTAGTCGCCACGCCGGGCCGTCTCCTCGACCTGATCGACCAGCGCGCCTTCACCATCAAGGACACGGAAATCTTCGTCCTCGACGAAGCCGACCAGATGATGGACATGGGCTTCATCCACCCCTTGAAGCGCATCGCCAAGCTGCTTCCCAAGGAACGGCAGAACCTCTTCTTCTCCGCCACCATGCCCGGCGAGATCGAGGCGCTGGCCGCCCAGTTCCTGAACAACCCGGTCAAGGTCAGCGTAGCGCCCCAGTCCACCACGGCCGAGCGCGTCCGCCAGCAGGCGACCTTCGTCAATCAGGCGGAAAAGCAGGCGCTCCTCACTCTCACGGTTCGCAACGAGCCGATCGATCGTGCGCTGATCTTTACCCGCACCAAGCACGGCGCCGATCGCGTCGTCCGCTTCCTGGAAGGCGCTGGCATCCAGGCGGTCGCGATCCATGGCAACAAGAGCCAGGGGCAGCGCACCACTGCCCTCCAGGCTTTCCGTCACGGTCATGTAAAGCTGCTCGTCGCCACCGACATCGCTGCGCGTGGCATCGACGTGTCGGGCGTCAGCCATGTCATCAATTTCGAGCTTCCCAATGTGCCCGAACAATATGTCCACCGCATCGGCCGCACCGCGCGGGCAGGCGCGGAAGGTATTGCGATCAGCTTCGTGGCCGATGATGAACGGCCCTATCTCAAGGCGATCGAGCGTACCGCTAAGGTGAAGCTCGAGATCGTGCCCTTGCCTGATAATTTCACCGAAGCCGTCCGCAACCTCCCGAAGGCAGCGCCTCAGCGCAAAGGCCGCGAGCAAACGCCGGAACAGAAAACGCGTCGGGCCGACGGCCAGCGTCGCTATCAGGACCAGCAGAAGCAGCAGCAGCGCGGCACCGCCGAACGGGCTCATCGCCCCGATGGAGACGCAAAGCCCGCGAAGAAGAACTTCCGTCGCAACCGGAATGGGGTCGGCGCACACAAGGGTGCTGTGCAAAAGACCGGCGGCCGTTAAGTTTCAGGCAGGATGGCGCCGGGTGGCGCCATCCTGACCTTTCCTGGCGGAACATGGTTGCTCTTTGTCAGTAGCCATTCAGAATTTTGGCTCTAGGCTACGGCGCCATGAGCTTTTCCCTCCGGCGTCCTGCCGTTTCGCTGTCCGTCATTGCATTGCTGCTTTCGGGCATCCCGGCTTCCCTGTCGGCCAGAACTGGCACGACCCCGGCAAAGTCGGCGTCGGCCACCAACGATACGCAGGCGCAGGTCAGGCCGTGGCTCTATGAAAATAGCGACGTGCCCATCGATCCGGCATGGCACTTCGGCACCTTGCCCAATGGCCTGCGCTATGCCGTTCGCCGCAATGGCGTTCCGCCGGGGCAGGTCTCCGTCCGCCTGCGCATGGATGTCGGCGCCCTGATGGAGCAGCCCGATGAGCAGGGCTATGCGCACTTCATGGAGCATCTGACCTTCCGCGGATCGCGCCATGTGCCCGATGGCGAGTCCAAACGAATATGGCAGCGGCTGGGCGTTACCTTCGGCAGCGACAGCAATGCGCAGACGACGCCCACCGGCACCACCTATGCGCTCGACCTTCCTCAGGCGACATCGGCCAGCCTTGGCGAGAGCATGAAAATTCTCGCGGGCATGATGGTCGATCCCAACATCGTGGATAGTGCCGTTGAAGCGGAGCGGGCGGTCGTGCTGGCTGAGCGGCGGGAAGGGGATGGGCCGCAAATGCGCATCTCCGACGCAAGCCGCCGCCACTTCTTCGCAGGTCAGCTTCTTGCGGAGCGCAGCCCCATTGGCACGGTCGCCAGCCTCAATGCTGCCACTGCCGCGCGGATGGAGGCCTTTCATCAGCGCTGGTATCGCCCGGAAAATGCAGTGATCTCGATAGCGGGCGACATCGATCCCGCTGTAGCCGAGCAGATCATCAAGGATAATTTCGCGTCATGGTCGGTGCCGGGGCAGGGGGCTGCGCTCCCGGATTTCGGTGAGCCGGATGCTAAAGCACCTGCGACCAGTGTCGCGGTCGAGCCGGGCGCGCCCACGGGCCTGACCATGGCCTGGCTCCGTCCATGGAAGCTCCATGCCGACACCATCGTCTACAATCAGGACAAGCTGACGGATATGCTGGCGCTGCAGATCATCAGCCGCCGCCTCGAACAAGCAGCCCGCAGCGGAGGCAGCTTCATTCAGGCGAGCGTCGATCAGCAGGATGTCAGCCGATCGGCCGACGGGACCTTCGTCACCTTGGTCCCCACGGGCGAGAATTGGGAAAAGGCCTTGGGCGATGTCCGCGCGATTATCGAAGACGCGAAGGCCAGCGCGCCGAGTCAGCTCGAAATTGACAGGGAATATGCCCAGATCGACACGGCGCTCGCCATTCAGGTCGAGAACGCCGACACGGAAGCGGGCGCCAAGCAGGCGAGCGATCTCGTGAGCGCCGTCGATATTCGCGAAACCACCGTCAGCCCTCAGGCTGCGCTGGAGATATTCCGATCCGGCAAACCGGCCATGACGCCGCAGAAGATACTGGACTCCACGCGCCGCCTGTTTTCTGCCGGCGTGTTCCGAGCCCTCCTGATTACGGGCAAGCCGGTGCCGGGGATCGACGCCCGCCTGTCCGCTGCCCTTGCCGCGCCCGTGAAGGCTGCCACCAACGCCCGGTTGGCGGACAAGGCGATCACGATGGCGGACCTTCCTAAGCTTGGTCCTCCCGGAAAAGTGGTGTCGCGGGCGCAGGTCGGCTTGCCCGGCATGGAGAGCGTGACCTTCGCTAATGGTGTGAAACTCACCCTGTTCGCCAATAATGCTGAAACGGAAAAGGTGCGGATCAACGTCCGCTTCGGCCACGGACAGCTGGCCTTTTCGCCTACGAAGGCAGCACCCGGCTGGGCCGCCAATTATGCGTTGGTGGCGAGTGGAATCGGCAAGCTGGGTCAGCGTGAATTGGATGACCTGACAAATGGTCGCCGCATGGGAATGGATTTCTCAATCGATGACGATGCTTTCGAAATGCAGGCCGTCACTCGCCCGGCTGATTACCGGGATCAGTTGCAACTCTTCGCGACCAAATTGGCCGCGCCGGGCTGGGACCCGGCACCGATCGCCCGAGTGAAGACAGGCGCCGCAGTTGCTTATGACGCCATGGCGCGCGCGCCAGATTCAGTGTTGGCACGCGATCTCAACTGGCTGCTTCATGACAAGGACGTTCGGTTCCGCACCCCTTCGCGAAACGAGATAGAGGCGCTGACCCCGCAGGCGTTTCGGTCCACCTGGGAGCCACTGCTGGCTTCTGGACCAATTGAAGTGCAGATTTTTGGGCAGGTGAAGCCTGAGGAGGCGATCGAAGCGGTGGCCGCCACCTTTGGCGCGCTGCCCGCAAGGCCGGACGTTCCGGTTCCGCCCGCGAACAAGCAGATGCGCTTCCCCGCCCATGTCGCGACGCCGGTCGTTCTGCGGCACAAGGGCGACAAGGAGCAAGCCGCAGCGGTCATGGCCTGGCCAACGGCAGGGGGTTTTGCGCTTACGAAGGAAGCGCGTCAGCTCGAAATCCTGACGCAAATCTTCAATGATCGTCTATTCGATCGGCTGAGGTCGACGGAAGGAGCCGCCTATTCGCCCAGCGTGCAGAATAATTGGCCGTTTTCCTATGAAAGCGGCGGCTACATTCTGGTGACCAGCCAGGTGCGTCCCGACCGCATCAATTATTTCTACGGCGTCGTTAAGGATACGGCGGCTGACCTCGCCAAAAACCCGGTCAGCGACGACGAGCTTCAGCGCGCCGTCGCGCCGATGCGCCAGCTGCTGATGCGGGCGAGCACTGGCAATGCCTTCTGGATGAACCAGATGGAAGGCGCGACCCAGAACCCGCAATATGTGCAGGCAATGCAGACCATGGCGAAGGACATGCTGTCGGTGACCCCCGCTCAGCTTCAGGCGCTTGCCGCCAAATATCTGGTTCCGGGGAAGAGCTGGTCGGCTGTGGTGCTGCCGGAGGGGGTGGACGCTCGCTGACGGTACGACGGTCTTTTGAAGGCAAGTGGCAGGAAGCCAACGCAAAGAGGGCGGGCTATTCGTCAGACCTTCCGAAGTTGAGAGGATAGGCCGTGACATTCGCCTTTGACATATTCCGGTCCCCGGTGGGCGATCTCACCATGATCGCCAGCGGAAAGGGCCTGGCTGCCCTGCTGTGGGAAAATGACGATCCCCTGCGCGTACGGGTCAGGCCTGGGGCGAAGACCCCGGATCACCCACTGCTTCAGGAAACGTCGAGGCAATTGCGCGCCTATTTCTCGGGTCGGCTCACTCGCTTCGATATTCCGCTCGATTTTCAGGGGACGGATTTTCAGAAGCAGGTCTGGGCGGCCCTGCTACGCATTCCGTTCGGGCAATTGCGCAGCTATGGTCAGGTGGCAGCGGATATCGGCCATCCCTCAGCCTCCCGCGCGGTCGGCGCTGCTAACGGCCGCAACCCGCTCTCCATTATCGCGCCCTGCCACAGGGTGATTGGATCGGCGGGCGCGCTGACCGGCTTTGCTGGCGGGCTGGAAGCCAAGCGATACCTGCTGGATCATGAGCAGTCTGTGCTGCGAACCGGAGGAGAATGGCGCACCCAAGTGGATTCGAACCACTGGCCTTTGCCTTCGGAGGGCAACGCTCTATCCAGCTGAGCTATGGGTGCATGTCGCTTGGTGCGAAGCGCCGCTTAGCAAAGCCCAACTGCCGACGCCAGCACCAAAATCGCGACGCGCCGACTATTTGATCTTCTTCATGGGCTGGAACTTGCCGAGCCCGCAGCTGGCACCGCGCCTCAGATCAGGCGAATTGTACAGAACCGTGATGATATCGACGGAGCATAGCTGCGACAGGCTTGTCTTGTACATGAAGCGTCGTTCGAAACCCAGGCTTGGGCAACTGTTTGGAAGTGTGTTCCGGTACACCTTACTGCCGTTCAGAATGAAATCGATCGTCCGATCATCACGAACATCGGTCTGGCGGATCGAATTTATCTGGATGCAATCAACAGGCTTGCCAGCTGCGACCAGATTGTCGGGCCGCGTCTTGGCCGTGGCCGGGGCAACCAGGGACATGAGCGCCACGGCGACACCCAGCCGAAGCGCCGGGGAAACAGGGACGAACATGATTGTCTCTCCTTATTGTCGTCACGGGTAACACGTCATCGAGTGGCGCGTTCCGTCTTTGCCCTAGCACAGCTTGGCTGAACCGCATGAAAATGGCGGGCGTTCAGCTGATCGGCGTGGCTCCTTTGGGAGCAGGGGTCTTGGGCTTGAAGCGGCAGAGGTCGGCGAGGATGCAGCGCCAGCATTCCGGCCGACGCGCCTTACACACATAGCGGCCATGAAGGATGAGCCAGTGGTGTGCATCGCGGCGAAATGGGCCAGGTACGCGCTTCTCCAGCTTTTGTTCGACCGCCAGGGGCGTCTTGCCCGGTGCAAGGCCGGTACGGTTGCCTACGCGGAAGATATGGGTATCGACGGCGAACGTCTCATGCCCGAAGGCCGTGTTCATCACCACATTCGCCGTTTTCCTGCCCACCCCCGGCAGCGTCGTGAGTATGTCGCGATCCTGCGGGACTTCGCCGCCAAAATCGCCCACCAATATTTCGGACAGGGCGATGACATTCTTCGCTTTGGCATTGAAAAGGCCGATCGTCTTGATGTGCTGCTTCAAGCCCTCTTCGCCAAGTTCGACCATCTCGGCGGGCGTTTCCACCTGCTTGAAAAGCGCGCGCGTGGCCTTGTTGACGCCGACGTCGGTTGCCTGGGCGGACAGCACGACCGCGACCAGAAGCTGATAGTCGTTGCCATATTCCAGTTCCGTTCGCGGCGCCGGATTGGCCTCCGCGAGGCGGCTGAAGAAGTCGAAGATCTGCGCCTTGTTCATCGCAGGATCAAAGGCCAAGCACTGCCTTCATGTCATAGCGCCCGGCAGGCTGGCCGATCAGCCAGGCCGCGCCCTTCACGGCACCGCGTGCGAAGATGACGCGGCTCTCCGCGCGATGGCTGAGTTCAATGCGCTCGCCATCGGTGGCGAAAATCACCTGATGATCGCCCGCAACCGACCCGCCCCGCAGCGCCGCAAACCCGATCGCACCCTGCGCCCGCGCGCCGGTAATGCCGTCGCGGCCCCTTTCGCTGTTGCTGGAAAGCTCGATGGCTCGGCCACGTGCCGCTGCATCACCCAGCAGAAGCGCGGTGCCCGACGGCGCATCAACCTTGTGCCGATGATGCATCTCGACGATTTCGATATCCCAATCATCTCCAAGGCGCGCCGCAGCCTGTTCGACTAATGCTGACAGCAGGTTTACGCCCAGAGAGGTGTTGCCCGTCTGAAGCACGGGGATCATCCGAGCGGCTTCATCGATCAGATTGTGATGCACCTGTTCCAGCCCGGTGGTGCCGATGAGGATCGGCTTCCTGGCCGCAACGCACGCATCAAGATGGGAGGAAAGAGCAGCCGGAACCGAAAAGTCGATCAGCACGTCACTGTGTTCCGCCAACGCCAGCGGATCGGATGTGATCGCAAGTCCCGGCAGAAGCTCTCCACTGCCTTCGCGGTCTGTACCGCCACTGATGTTCAGCCCTGCTTCGATCGCGACCTGGGCGATCGTGCGTCCCATGCGGCCCGCTGCTCCAAAAAGTCCGATCTTCGTCATGATGGTGCTTGTCCCCGGAAATCCGCCCGTCCGATGCCAGAATGACCCAGCCTTGTCATCTGGAAGCTGTAGCTTTTGGATTGAGCAGCAGACATGATGAAGAGATGGACGACATCTTCAACATCGTCATTCTGACTGGCGCCGGAATTTCCGCCGAAAGCGGACTCGCGACATTTCGAGGACCTGATGGCCTGTGGGAAGGCCATCATGTGGAAGATGTCTGCACGCCAGAGGCGCTGGAGCGCAATGCCGCACTTGTGCATCGCTTCTATGACGAACGGCGCGCGAAGCTGCATGAAGTTGAGCCGAACCCGGCGCATCAGGCTTTGGCGGCCTTGGACGCGCAATGGCCAGGCGAGCTGCTCATCGTCACGCAAAATGTCGATGATCTTCATGAAAGGGCGGGCGCTCGTCGCCTGATACACATGCACGGCGAACTTCGATCGGCCCTCTGCGCCGCTTGTGGCAAGGCGGTGTCGTGGTCTGATCCCTTGCCACCGGGCGCGCCGTGCGGAGCGTGCCGCAGTGCGAGCCTGCGTCCGGACATCGTATTCTTCGGTGAAATGCCGTACCAGATGGATGTTGTCGATGCGGCGCTCCGCCGGGCCGACCTATTCGTCTCGATCGGCACCTCTGGCGCGGTGTATCCGGCCGCAGGTTTTGTCCAGACGGCGCGGCATGCTGGCGCCCGGACGGTGGAGTTGAATTTGGAGCCCTCGGCGGGCAGCTTCTATTTCGAAGAAACTCGCATCGGTCTTGCCAGCGATCTCGTGCCTGATCTGGTAAGAGAATTACTGGCCTAGATGCCGTCAGTGATGCCTCGGCGTCACTCGTCAAGCGGAGCGAAGGAGCACCTCTCCGATTCGCGTTTCCTGATGATCGGCGTCATCGACCGTGCGCACCGAAAAGATGGCGGCGATGATGAACAGGATTACGACAACTCCACCCGCGATCATGATATTGCGCGACAAGCGGCGCTGCGGTTCGCTAGCGATGTGCGCGATAGTCGGCAAATCGTTGTCAGGCGTCGCGCTCTTCAGCACTTCAGCGGATTCCCAGGCCGCCTCCGCCCGTGCGTAAGCTATTGCGTGCTGCGGGTCCGCTTCGATCCACGCGGAAAGTTCCGCCTCATCCTGAGCAGTCGGGTCCGCGTTAAGCCTGACCAGCAGACGCGCGGCTTTCGCCTCGATTTCTTCCCTGCTGCTTGACCCTCGCCCCGACGCTTGCACGTTCGAAATCCGTTTCCTGACGTTCCGACCATGCCCGCATAACTATCGCGATGGCTTTGGCCAGATGTTTTTCAACTGTAGAAACGGACAAGGACATTTCTGCCGCTATTTCGATCATCGATCTTTCATGGATACGGCGCAGGACAAATACCTTCCGGCATTGCGGCGGAAGCGTTTCGACGATCGCTTCGATCTGCCGCAGGGCTTCGCGGGCATGAAGTTGAGCCTCGACACTGTTTTCGGCTTGCAGCAGGTCCAGGTCAGCGATTGTTTCGAAACTGACCACCTTGTTGCGCCGGGCATTGTCGATGATCAGATTGCGGGCGATCGTGAACAGATAGGCACGGCCCGTCGTTACATTGTTCCAATTTTCCGTGGCATAGGCACGGACCATGACCTCGGCGACCATGTCGTCAAGTTCCAGGAAGGATGGCAAAATTCTCCGGAGTCGTCCCCGAAGCGCAGCTTCCTGTGGTAATATAACGGCCTTGAACCAGTCTAATTTGGCGCGAACCCGATGCACGATGACCCCCTTGATGTCAGCCGCGCCTCTCCCGCTTTTCTTCTATCTGCCGTGGTTCAATCATGCTTGCAGGGGCCTGTCCAGCACGGGAGAGGGAGAAAATTTCTCGCTACTGCAAGAATATGACGCCACTCATACGCTCAGTCTGGCGGCAATTCCGGGATAGACCGATCCGGCTGGTCAAAATCGGGCCGCGTCGGCACGACCTCGGGTGGTTCGCCTGCGGGCGTTTCATCCGGGGTAGAGGGGGGAGGCGACTCCGGGGGTGACTGCGGCTGAATCGTGTCGGGCGGGGGTACGCCGATCGGTTCCGGATCAGGCTGAGTGGCCATATTTCTCTCCTTGTCGAAACGTTACGCCTGAGGCCCTGCGTGAGTTCCGGGCAAGTTATCCACAATTGCTTGCCTCCCCGGATGCTTTTCTCTATGCCGCGCCGACCGGCGGCCGATGCGGGCGTGGCGAAACTGGTAGACGCGCCAGATTTAGGTTCTGGTATCGCAAGATGTGGGGGTTCGAGTCCCTTCGCCCGCACCAGTGCGCCCGGCTTTGATCATGTCAGGCGCCACCTGAATTCAGCTGAAGAAAGCGTTTGAGAGAAGAGATGCAGACTGTCGAGACGTTGAACGAGGGCCTGAAGCGCGCCTACACCGTGACCATCACGTCGAAGGACATCGACGCCCGCGTGGAAAAGGAAGTGGCGGCGATCGCACCGCAGGTTCGGATGCCCGGCTTCCGCCCCGGCAAGGTGCCTGCCAACCTCGTCAAGAAAATGCATGGTGAATCGCTTCAGCGCGACGCCCTTAACAATTCGATCCAGGAAGGCATTCAAAAGCTGATCGCGGACAACAAGCTGCGCCCGGCGATGCAGCCTTCCGTGGAGCTGGACGAAGGTTTTGAATTCGGCAAGGACGCAGAGGTTAAGGTCGCGCTGGAAGTGCTGCCCGAAATCGCCGCGCCCAGCATCGAAGGTCTGAAGCTGGAGCGTCTGACCGTCGAAGTCGCTGATTCGCAGGTTGATGAAGCCGCTGGCCGCATCGCGACCCAGCAGGGCGCGCTGGAAGAACATGCCGCTTCGCACAAGGCGAAGGATGGCGACACGCTGACTATCGACTTCGTCGGTAAGATCGACGGCGAGCCCTTTGAAGGCGGTTCGGCCGAAGATGTGAAGCTCAAGATCGGTTCGGGCCAGTTCATCCCCGGCTTTGAAGAACAGCTGACCGGCGTGAAGAAGGGCGACGAGAAGACCATCACCGTCCCCTTCCCGGAGGATTATGGCGCTGCGCATCTCGCTGGCAAGGAAGCGACCTTCGACATCACGGTCAAGGCAATCCTGAACGCCGACAAGCCCAAGCTGGACGATGATTTCGCCAAGTCGCTGGGTCTGGAAGGCCTCGACAAGCTCAAGGAGCTGTTGAAGGGCCAGATCGAGCAGGAACATAATGGCCTCACCCGCACGCACATGAAGCGCAAGCTGCTCGATCAGCTTGCCGCTGCCCATGATTTTGACGTGCCGCCGAGCATGGTGGAAGCCGAGTTCGAACAGATCTGGGCACAGCTTCAGCACGAAGCCAGCCATGAGGCGGACCCGGAAGCTGCTCTCAAGGAAATGGAAGCCGAGAAGGAAGATTATCGTGCGATCGCCGTTCGCCGCGTGCGCCTTGGTCTCCTTCTGTCCGAAATCGGTCAGGCAAATGGCGTGGCGGTTTCCGATCAGGAAATGAACCGCCTGATCATGCAGGCCGCTCAACAGTACGGCCCGCAGGATCGTGAACGGTTCGTCCAATATGTCCGTCAGGACCCGATGGCAGCCGCTCAGCTTCGCGCGCCGCTCTATGAAGACAAGGTCGTAGACTTCCTGTTCGGCAAGGCTGAAGTCACCGACCGCGCCGTCAGCCGCGAAGAGCTGGAAGCCGCGATTGAAGCGGAAGATGGCGATCTGAAGCCGCATGTCCACGGCCCGGGTTGCGGCCATGATCATCATGATCACGACGAAAAGCCCAAGGCGAAGAAGGCTGCTCCCAAGAAGAAGGCTGCGGACGCTGACGAAGCCGCGCCTGCGGCTGAAGAAGCTCCGGCGAAAAAGGCTCCGGCTAAGAAGGCCGCCGCCAAGAAGGACGAGGCCGTGGCTGAAGAAGCTGCCGCTGACGAAAAGCCCAAGGCCAAGAAGGCTCCGGCCAAGAAGGCTGCTGCCAAGGCTGAATAAGGATTGGGGTTGCCCGGCTGAGCGCTTATGTGCGCCGGGCCACTACCAAAACATGAAAAGCGTCCGTCTCCAGATGGAAGACGGGCGCTTTTCATTTAGCACTCGGCATGGCAGACGAAATGTTAATCCCGGCACGTCATGCCGCGATAAGTTCGGGTGAGGTTTGGGGCAGATGAAGGAATTTCCGGCAGTGGCAAGCGGGCAGGGGGCGGTAGGTCCGCGCATTGCCGTAATCCTGCCCTGCTATAATGAAGCGGGCGCGATCGTGAAGACGGTGCAGGATTTCCGTCGCGCACTGCCCGCCGCCGACATCTACGTCTTCGATAATAACAGCAGCGACGGCAGCGCTGAACTCGCCGCTGGAGCTGGCGCGATCGTTCGCCGCGTGACGCAGCAGGGCAAGGGCCATGTCGTGCGCCGCATGTTCGCCGATGTGGATGCTGACATCTACGTCATGGCCGACGGTGATGCGACCTATGATGCCGCCGCCGCGCCCCGGCTTGTGGCCGCCATGTTGGAGGATAATCTCGACATGGTTGTTGGCGCGCGCAAGAGCGAGGTGGAAGAAGCCTATCGCCGCGGTCATCGCTTTGGAAACTGGGCACTCACCAGCCTGCTGAAGCAACTTTTCGGTCGTAGCTTCACCGACATACTGTCGGGCTATCGCGTCTTTTCACGCCGTTTCGTCAAAAGCTTCCCTGTCCTGTCCGCAGGTTTCGAAATCGAAACGGAAATCAGCGTTCATGCGCTGGAACTGGCGATGCCGGTTTCCGAAATCATGACTGCCTATGGCGCCCGGCTGGAAGGTTCGGTCAGCAAACTGTCGACCTATCGCGACGGGTGGCGTATCCTGCGAACGATCTTCACGCTCTACCGGATCGAAAAGCCGATCCTTTTCTTTGGCATCATCGCGGCGCTGCTGGCAGTCACCGCTGTCATTCTGGCCACGCCGTTGATCCTTACCTATCTCGATACCGGGCTTGTGCCACGCTTTCCGACCGCGATCCTCGTGACGGGGCTGATGATACTCGCTACCCTATCGGGCATGTGTGGGCTGATCCTCGACACCGTAGTGCGCGGACGTCGGGAAGTGCGGCGCCTTGCTTATCTGACATTCCGTGCGCCTTCCGATTTTGAACCGCGCCGCTGAACTCGCGACCGGCGATCACAGGACCCCTTGAACCCGCCCGCTTTTGTGCCGATGTAGAGAACGGGCAAAAATCACCCTGAAAGAGCAAAATGACCAATATCATGTCTGATCCCATGGCCGCGCTTGTTCCTATCGTCATCGAACAATCCAATCGCGGCGAACGCAGTTTTGACATTTTCTCCCGCCTGCTGCGTGAACGGATCATCTTCGTGACCGGTCAGGTTGAGGATCATATGGCCTCGCTCATCGTCGCTCAGCTCCTGTTCCTCGAGTCGGAAAATCCGAAGAAGGACATCTGGATGTACATCAATTCCCCCGGCGGCGTGGTGACGGCGGGCATGGCGATCCATGACACGATGAAATATATCCGCCCCCAGGTCGGCACCGTCTGCATCGGTCAGGCCGCATCCATGGGCAGCTTCCTTCTGGCAGCGGGTGAACCGGGTAAGCGCATCGCGCTTTCCAATGCACGGATCATGGTGCATCAGCCGTCCGGCGGCGCCCAGGGCATGGCTTCGGACATCGAAATCCAGGCGAAGGAAATCCTCCGGATTCGCCGCCGTCTCAATGACCTGTATGTGCAATACACCGGCAGGTCGCTGGACGAGGTTGAGCGCGCGATGGACCGCGATACCTTCCTTGAAGCCGATGAGGCGAAGGCGTTCGGGCTGGTGGACGAGGTATTTGATCGCCGTCCAGCGGCACCCGAAACGACTGACAGCTAACATGGATCTTAATCGCGCGCGCCGTTTTCTCCCCTTGTGAAATCGGCGTGACGCGGTCTAGGATGATCCTAGGACCAGAATATCCCTCGCCGTCGCGGCTTTTCGCTTGGGGCAGGGAGGAAAGATTGGCGAATGACTAAGCTTACAGGCTCCGATTCCAAAAGCACGCTTTACTGCTCCTTCTGCGGCAAGTCGCAGCATGAGGTGCGTAAGCTGATCGCGGGGCCGACCGTCTTCATCTGCGACGAGTGCGTGGAACTGTGCAACGACATCATCCGGGAGGAGACCAAGGGCGGTCTCGTCGGCAAGAAGGATGGCGGTGTGCCGACCCCGCAGGAAATCTGCGATGTGCTGGACGATTATGTGATCGGCCAGAATCGGGCGAAGCGTGTCCTGTCCGTCGCGGTCCACAATCATTATAAGCGCCTCAACCACGGCACCAAGCCGGGCGAGGTGGAACTTGCCAAGTCGAACATCCTGCTCGTCGGACCCACCGGCTGCGGCAAGACGCTGCTCGCGCAGACGCTGGCCAAGACCTTCGACGTGCCCTTCACCATGGCTGATGCCACGACCCTGACCGAGGCGGGCTATGTCGGTGAGGATGTGGAAAATATCATCCTCAAGCTGCTTCAGGCCTCGGACTATAATGTCGAGAAGGCGCAGCGCGGCATCGTCTATATCGACGAAATCGACAAGATCAGCCGCAAGGCCGAGAACCCGTCGATCACCCGCGACGTATCGGGCGAAGGCGTGCAGCAGGCACTGCTGAAGCTTATGGAAGGCACGACCGCTTCGGTTCCTCCGCAGGGCGGCCGCAAGCATCCGCAGCAGGAGTTCCTTCAGGTCGACACGACCAACATCCTGTTCATCTGCGGCGGCGCCTTCGCCGGGCTGGAACGGATCATTGGCGATCGTCTGGAAGCCAAGTCGATCGGCTTCGGTGCCCATGTCGCGGCCCCCGAAGAGCGCAAGACGGGCGAGTTGCTGCGTCAGTCTGAGCCGGAAGATCTGTTGAAATTCGGCCTAATTCCCGAGTTCGTCGGCCGTCTGCCGGTGATTGCGACACTGGAAGATCTCGACGTGACCGCATTGGTCAAGATTCTGGTCGAACCGAAGAACGCGCTGGTGAAGCAATATGGCAAGCTGTTCGACATGGAAAATGTCGAACTGAGCTTCACCGACGATGCGCTGACAGCAATTGCCAAGAAGGCGATCGAGCGGAAGACCGGCGCACGCGGTTTGCGGTCGATCCTGGAAGCTATCCTGCTCGATACGATGTTCGATCTGCCGTCGATGGAAGGCGTGGGCGAAGTCGTCGTCGACAAGGATGTCGTGGCTGGAACCAAGGAACCGATTCGGGTCTTCAGCGAAAAGGACAAACGCGCCGAAGACGCTGCCTGATCGCGGCGTTCTCTTAGGCGTTCAAAAGCCCCGCTGGATTGCTCCAGCGGGGCTTTTTGGTGGGTCGGGAAACAGGGTGGCTTTCGACCAAAGTTGGTCATTTGAGTGGCTAAGGGTCCATGCAGCAAGCGGACGTTCGACAGGGCCGCGCGCACATCGCTAGAAAGGTCATCCTTTCTCCAAGCCCGTTTCGGTGGACAAACCGCATGATGTAGTGGGCATCATTATGGCCCACGTTGCACAGCACATTAAGCCAAAGATCGGCCCCGCATATCCATCAGGGTCGTAGGGCATCGAGGGGGCACCGTCCCTTAGCCATTGCACGGAGATCGCACTACCTAACAGCCAACCGGAAATGCCCAACAAGACGGTCGAGGCATGGCGATGTCGAACGAGCAAACGGCGTAGGGGCCAAGTGCAAGGTGCCACGACAAGGCCCATTACGACCAAGGTAATCGGCGTCCCTAGGAAGAAGGCCGGTGGACCAAAAAGGAGTAAGGCGACGGGAAGCCATGCCACGCTGCCTCTTACCTGTCCAAACAGCAGTAGGAATGTGGAGTATGCAATGGCTGCCACCGCACTGCCCAATACGGCGGACATAAGGGCACGTTTGAAGAATAGCTTTGCGTCTCGGCTCATAACGGACGTGATAAGGAGGTCGAAGGCAAAGCGCTACCACATCAACGGCGGCTTCCTACAAATTCCGCCTGATAGCCGCCATTCCGCGAACCACCCAAATACGCCCCCCTCATTCACCGAACGCAACTATCCAAACCATCCCGCTGCACCACCCCAATCCGGTTCGCGATGCTGTTGCCATAGCGCCGGGTAAAGCCACGCGGTGCAATCGCGCCCCTTTTCTTGGGCAACGGCAATACGGCAGCAATTCGCGCCGCTTCCGCGCGCGTCAGCTTGCCCGCGCCATGATGGAAATAGCGCATGGCACCAGCCTGCACGCCATAGGTTCCAATCCCCGTCTCCGCGACGTTCAGATACACCTCCATGATCCGCCGCTTGCCCCAAATCGCCTCGATCAAGATAGTAAACCAGGCTTCAAACCCCTTGCGGATGAAGCCGCCACCCTGAAACAGGAACACATTTTTCGCGGTCTGCTGGCTGATAGTCGATCCGCCGCGAATCCTCCCGCCACTGGCATTGTGGCGCAGCGCTTGCGCGATCGCGACTGCGTCGAAACCATGATGACTGCAAAAGCGGCTGTCTTCGCCTGCGATGGCCGCGCGTGCCATGTTCGGGTCGATATCGTCCAGACCCACCCAATCTTTGGTGATGCCATTCGGATCGGCCAGCATCGTCAACGTCACGGGTGGCGGTACGAAGCGATAGAGCAGTACCAACAGCAATGAGAGCGCGACAAAGCCGCCCAATATCCGGATGACGAAGCCGACCCAACGGAAGCGGTGGCGAGACGAAGCGGCGATGGTGGAACTCATTTGCTCGTTCGTAGCGCGATCCGTCGAGCATTCAAGTTGGCACGCACCGCCGAGGCAATCCGCCATAGCTGGGGGCCGGAAATGCCCACAAAAAAAGCCCCGGATCACTCCGGGGCTTTCTAACTCATTGTAAGGAGCGTCAGGCCAGTGCCAACCGCATCTTGCCCAGCCTGTCGCCAGCAATACGCATCATGGCCTTTTGCAGCTTCTCAAAGGCGCGCACCTCGATCTGGCGGACACGCTCGCGCGACACGCCATAAACCTGGCTCAGTTCTTCCAGCGTCTTGGGCTCCTCGGCCAGACGCCGCTCGGCAAGGATATGCTTTTCACGATCGTTCAGATCATCCATCGCCTCGACCAGCATGTCGTGACGCAGCGTCTTTTCCTGCTCATCCGCGACCAGCTCGTCCTGCAACGGATCGGTGTCGGCGAGCCAATCCTGCCATTGCCCTTCGCCGTCCTCGCGCATCGGCACGTTGAGCGACGTGTCGCCGCCCATCGCCATACGACGGTTCATGGAGACCACGTCTTCCTCGGTCACGCCCAGGTCGGTAGCGATCTTCTTGACGTCGTCGGGATGCAGGTCGCCGTCCTCGAACGCTTCGATATTGTTCTTCATCCGGCGAAGGTTGAAGAACAGCTTCTTTTGCGCCGCAGTGGTGCCCATCTTCACCAGCGACCAGCTGCGAAGAATGAATTCCTGGATCGACGCGCGAATCCACCACATGGCGTAAGTAGCCAGGCGGAAACCGCGTTCCGGCTCAAACTTCTTCACGCCCTGCATCAGGCCGATATTGCCTTCGCTAATCAGCTCGCTGACCGGCAGGCCATAGCCGCGATAACCCATGGCGATCTTCGCCACCAAACGTAGATGGGACGTCACCAGTTGGGCCGCCGCCTCCGGATCCTGATGTTCCGCATAACGCTTGGCGAGCATATATTCCTGCTCAGGCGTCAGCAGCGGAAACTTGCGGATTTCCGACAGATAGCGGTTGAGGCTGGCTTCACCGCCCAGCGCTGGAACCGCGGGGACATTGCTTTTTGCAGCCATGTCGCTTCACCTTTCCCTTTCGTGCGCGGCGGGACCCAGAAGAGGCATCCGATGCGCCGTCGCAAACTTGTCAAAAACTATACGTGGAGCTCGCTTAACAGTTCCTGCATGTCGGCAGGCAGTGCGCTGTCAAAGCTAAGTTTTTGCCCCGTCGCGGGATGTATGAACCCCAGCTGTTTCGCGTGCAATGCCTGCCTTCTGAAACGCATCGTTTCCAGTATCGTTTTGAAACCTTTTCTCTCTCTACTGTAAACCGGATCGCCGATCAAGGGGTGACCCAGATGCGCCATGTGAACGCGCACCTGATGGGTCCGTCCAGTTTCCAGCCTGCATTCAACCAAAGCCGCTCCGGCAAGGCGCTCTATGGTGCGATAATGGGTGACGGCATGTTTGCCACGCCCTTCGCGATGGACCGCCATTTTCTTGCGATCCGAATCCGACCTTCCGATCCATGTGTCGATCGTTCCGGCCGCCGGTTGGGGATGTCCGTAGACGATCGCTGCATATAGCCGGTCGATGCTATGCGCCTTGAACTGCTGTGCCAGCCCTTCATGCGCTCGGTCGGACTTCGCCACGACCAGAAGACCCGACGTATCCTTGTCGATGCGATGGACAATACCCGGGCGAGCGACGCCGCCGATGCCGGATAGTTGCCCGCGACAATGATGCAGCAGGGCATTCACCAACGTCCCGTCCAGATTGCCAGCCGCCGGGTGGACCACCAGACCCGCTGGTTTGTCGACGACGATCAGGTCGGCATCCTCATGCACGATGGTCAGCGGAATATCCTGGGCGATCGCCTCGGCATCAATGGGCGCTGGAACGCTGATCGTAAAAGTCTGACTTGCGGCCACCTTCATCGACGGGCTCAGCGTTCGCCCCGCGAATGTCACTTGACCATCGACGATCAGGCTCTTCAATCGTTCGCGTGAAAGTTCCGGAACCAGCTCGGCAAGTGCCTTGTCCAGGCGAAGCCCATGCTGCGCTTCGCCTATCGTCGTCTCGATGATAGAATCCCCCGAACCCATTGGTTAAGCATGTAAGAATGATGGTCCGCATTTCAAGATTGCTGCTGGAACAGATCATGTCTCACGCTGCTGGAAGCGATGACGAAGTCTGCGGGCTGCTGCTGGGGCATTCCGGCTGCATCACGGAAGCGCGTCCGGCGGCAAATGTCGCACCTGATCCTTCACGGCATTTCGAACTTGATCCCGCAGCGCTCCTTGCCGCTCATAAGGCTGCGAGGGCGGGTGGGCCACCCGTGATGGGCCATTATCACTCGCACCCTGGCGGTTGCTCTGAACCGTCCGCGACGGATGCGGCCTGCGCGGCCCCCGACGGCAGCCTGTGGCTTATCATAGGCCGTGGGGAGGCGCGGCTTTGGATCGCGAGCATGGGGCGGACGGAAAAGGTGACATTTTCCGAGGCTATGCTCGACATCATGTGAGGCAAAGGCGGTAGGCCGGGGTTGCATCATCTGGCCCGGCAGCGCATTAGCCTGTCATTCCTTCCAGTTATTCCGGCGGCAGAACCCTTCATGACCAACCCGACCGACAGCATCGAATTTGCCAGCTTGCTTTGTTCGCGCCTGTGCCATGATCTGCTGAGTCCGGTTGGTGCCCTTAACAACGGCCTGGAGCTGATGGCGGATGAAACCGACCCGGAAATGCGCCAGCGCTGCCTTGATCTTTTGGCCGACAGCGCGAAAACTTCGGCCAACAAGCTGAAATTCTTCCGGCTTGCCTTCGGATCGGCGGGCGGCTTCGGCGATGCGGTGCCCACGCATGAAGCCCGCGTCGCGATCGAGGGCATGTTCGCGGCGGGCCGGGTCAAGGTTGGCTGGCTGGTCGAAGACGACATGCTCGACAAGCTGCCGGTCAAGGTGTTGCTGAACCTCGCCCTCATCGCGGGCGACGCACTGGTGCGCGGTGGCCAACTGGACATCGGCGCTGAGAAGCGGCCTGGCGTGACGGAAATCGTGGTTCGTGCCGAAGGTCCCAAGCTGGTACTGGACCCCGATCTTCGCGCCGCTCTGGCAGGAACGCTCCCGGAAGACAGCCTCGCGTCCCGGACGGCGGCCGCGTGGATGATCCGCAGTCTGGTGACGAGCGCGGGAGGGGAGGTTGCGCTATCGCCTGCCGGAGAGCCCGTGCTGCTCTTCGGCGCTTCTATCCCCGGATGAAGCTGTCCTGATCCGGCATCGCCTGTTCAGGTCATAATATTCCCCGACTGTTCTTCGGATATGAAGAAGCGATTCGACCCTTGGTCCGCATCCGGGCCGAAGGGCTTCAGGCGGTTGTCGAACACCTTGTAATCCGTTGCCGCGTGCAAATGTTTCTGACTTCGTTGGCCCTACCCAAAGAAAAAGCCCGGCCACTTGCGTGACCGAGCTTCTTTCTTGACGGCAACCTGAAAAAATCAGGCGCTGTAGTACATGTCGAATTCGACCGGCGAGGGAGCCATTTCCCAGCGGTACACTTCGGGCCACTTCAGCTCGATATAGGCTTCGATCTGGTCCTTGGTGAACACGTCGCCCTTCAGCAGGAACTCATAATCAGCTTCCAGGCTGTTCAGCGCTTCACGCAGCGAACCGCAGACGGTCGGCACCTGGCTCAGTTCTTCCGGCGGCAGGTCATAGAGGTTCTTGTCCATCGCGGAACCCGGATGAATCTTGTTCTCGATGCCGTCCAGACCAGCCATCAGCAGCGCTGCGTAGCAGAGGTAGGGGTTCGCCATCGCGTCGGGGAAGCGGAATTCCACGCGCTTTGCCTTCGAACCCGCGCCGTACGGAATACGGCAGGAAGCCGAACGGTTGCGGGCCGAATAGGCCAGCAGAACCGGCGCTTCGAAGCCCGGCACCAGGCGCTTGTAGCTGTTGGTGGTCGGGTTGGTGAAGGCGTTCAGCGCCTTCGCGTGCTTGATGACACCGCCGATGAAGTAGAGGCACATGTCGCTGAGGCCGGCATAGCCTTCGCCCGCGAAAAGCGGCTTGCCGCTGTCCCAGATCGACATGTGCGTGTGCATGCCCGAACCGTTGTCCTGCGCGATAGGCTTCGGCATGAAGGTCGCGGTCTTGCCATAGGCCTGGGCGACCATCTGCACCACATACTTATAGATCTGCATGCGGTCGGCAGTCTGGACCAGCGTGCCGAAGGTCAGGCCGAGTTCGTGCTGGGCAGCGGCCACTTCATGGTGGTGCTTGTCGCAGGGCAGGCCCATTTCGAGCATGGTGGTGACCATCTCGGCGCGAATGTCGGTGGCCGGATCGACCGGAGCGACGGGGAAATAGCCGCCCTTGGCGCGCGGACGGTGGGCAAGGTTGCCGCCCTCATATTCGCGGCCGGTGTTGGTCGGCAGTTCGATGTCGTCGATCTTGTAGAAGGACTCGTTATAGTCGTTGTTGAAGCGGACATCGTCGAACATGAAGAATTCGGCTTCGGGGCCGACATAGACGGTGTCGCCGAAACCGGCCGACTTGACGAACGCTTCCGCACGCTTCGCGGTCGAACGGGGGTCACGGGCGTAGAGTTCGCCAGTGTCGGGCTCGACGATGTCGCAGAACAGGATCAGCATCGGGGTTGCGCTGAACGGATCGACATAGACCGCGTCCAGGTCGGGCTTCAGGATCATGTCCGACTCGTTGATCGCCTTCCAGCCTTCGATCGACGAACCGTCGAACATCAGGCCTTCGTTCAGCTCATCTTCGCCCAGGACCGAAGACACCATGGTCAGGTGCTGCCACTTGCCCTTGGGATCGGTGAAGCGCAGATCGACCCACTCGATCTCCTTTTCTTCGATCATCTTCAGGATGTCTTTTGGCGTGTTGGCCATGTGCGCTTGCCCTTCTTTCATATTTGCCCCCCCGAAGGGGTAGTGGATGTTGCAGTTCGCCCGCTCCTCTACGAAGCCGACGCGAAATCAAAACTGGTAGGGATCAGATAGCGTCGCTGTCCCGCTCGCCGGTGCGGATACGAACCGCGCCTTCGATTGCCGAGATGAAGATCTTGCCGTCGCCGATCCGCCCGGTTTGCGCGGCGGCGGAGATGGCCTCCACCACGCGGTCCGCCAGCGAGTCGTCCACGACGACCTCCAGCTTCACCTTGGGCAGGAAATCGACGACATATTCAGCGCCACGATACAGTTCGGTATGGCCCTTTTGACGGCCAAAGCCCTTGGCCTCCGTAACCGTGATGCCGGACACGCCCACTTCGTGCAGCGCTTCCTTCACCTCGTCGAGCTTGAACGGCTTGATGATCGCCTCGATCTTTTTCATCACTCTAATCCCAACTCAAACGCGCGCGCGATGACGAAGTGATCTTCGCCCTCATCATTCAAAAGCGACGATCTTCATGCCCCCGAGACATGCGCCGTGCCTTTCAACAATCAATTACCGTGCCAAACGGCGAATCGCTACGCCACGCTTTCGGCGATGCCGCAATCTTTGTCCATATTGCCTGATTTGAAGGCAATATTGTCCCGCGGTGCCTGATTTTTAGGCAGGGTTTTTCAACTCAGATAAGGCGGTGCGTCCAGGCCCGCCGGGCTCTTCGTGAAAATCTCGCAGCCATTTTCGGTGATCCCGATGCTATGTTCGAACTGCGCGGACAGCGTGCGATCGCGCGTAACAGCGGTCCAGCCATCTTCCAGCATCTTCACGCCGGGCTTTCCGATGTTGATCATAGGTTCGATGGTGAAGAACATGCCGGGGCGCAGTTCCGGCCCCGCGCCGGGACGCCCGACATGGACGACTTCGGGACTGTCGTGAAATACGCGGCCCAGACCGTGGCCGCAAAAATCGCGGACCACGCCATAGCGATGCTTTTCGGCGTGCTTCTGAATAGCATGGCCGATGTCGCCCAGATGATTGCCGGGCTTTGCTTGCTCGATGCCCAGCATCAGGCATTCATAGGTCACTTCGATCAGCCGCCGCGCCTTGATGCTGGCTTCGCCGACGATGAACATGCGGCTCGTATCGCCGTGCCACCCATCGACCAGGGGGGTGACGTCGATATTCAGGATATCGCCATCCTTCAGCTTCATGTCGCCGGGAATGCCATGGCAAATGACATTGTTCAGTGAGATGCAGCAGCTGTGCGTATAGCCGCGATAGCCAAGGGTGGCTGGCACGCCGCCGCCGTCGAGTGTCATGCGCCGGACGATGTCGTCCAGTTCGCCCGTGGTCACGCCCGGCACCACATGTGGCACCAGCGCATCCAGGATTTCGGCAGCCAGCCGTCCCGCCTTGCGCATGCCTTCGAAACCAGCAGCGTCATACAATTTGATCGCGGTCGATCGCGAAATCGGCGCATCGGCCGTCATCGTCATATATTCGGTCATGTCCCGGTTATAGGCGGGGCAGCAGGATATTGCGAGGCCCCGATCGCGTCGGGCTAGGCAGCCGACCTGTCAAACGCTATGGCCAGCCTCATGCCCGCAACCGAACGTATCTGGACCGCCGCGCTGATCGTGATCGGAGACGAGATTCTGTCCGGCCGAACCCAGGACAAGAATATCGCGCAGATCGCGTCCTGGCTGAATGTGCAGGGGATCAGGCTGCGGGAAGTACGCGTGATCGCCGATGACAGCGACTCCATAGTCGAAGCGGTAAATGCGCTTCGGGCACGCCACGATTATCTGTTCACCACCGGCGGGATCGGGCCGACGCATGACGACATCACCGTCGATGCGATCGCCCGCGCCCTTGATGTCGATGTCGAAATTCACCCCCAGGCCCGCGCCATGCTCCAGGGCTATTATGAAACACGCGGCGGGCTGACCGAAGCGCGGTTGCGCATGGCCAGGGTGCCTGCCGGTTCCGACCTTATCGAAAACCGCATGTCGGGCGCGCCTGGCATTCGACATGGCAATATCTTCATCATGGCGGGCGTGCCGCACATCACGGCTGGCATGCTCGATATGCTGACCGGCACGTTGGAGGGCGGACAGCCCTTGCTATCGGCGCAGATTGGCTGCTGGGTCGCGGAAAGCGAAATAGCCGACCTTCTCGCCGCGACGGAGCGTACGCATGAAGGCTGCCAGATCGGCAGCTATCCCTTCTTCCGGGAAGGCCGGACGGGGGCAAACTTCGTTATCCGCTCAACTCGGGCCGCAGCGCTGGAACAGTGCATTGCCGATTTGAGTGCCCGACTGGAGCAAGGCGGCTGGCCGGTCGTCGCTGGCGGCATCTAGCACGGTTTCCTACCAGCAACCGGCTGGTTCCACGCCCATATGTGTCTGCTTAGCGGCGGGTTGCGTTGCATGCACTTGGTACGAAACGCTATGCTGCGCTGCATCAATAGCTGGCTGGTTCCAGCTTTTGGATGTCGGGCTTTACGCTTGTGCATCCGATCCATGGTGAAAGGCTAAGCCCATTAATTCCGCGCTCGCGGGATCGGCTTTTCGCGCCCTTTTTCTTTGGATCGCTGCGCAAGGTGAGCCGCTTGTTAAGGAGAATAGGTGATGCGGATCGTGATGACCGGATCGGGCTATGTTGGGCTGGTTTCAGGCGCATGCCTTGCCGACTTTGGGCATGATGTCGTCTGCGTGGACAAGGACGTTGCGAAGATCGAGGTACTGCGCGATGGCGGCGTACCGATCTACGAGCCGGGGCTCGCCGACCTCATTGCCCGCAATGTGAAGGGGGGGCGTCTCACCTTCACCACGGACCTGGCCGCTTCGGTGGCAGAAGCGGACGTCGTCTTCATCGCGGTCGGAACGCCCGCGCGCCGGGGCGATGGTCACGCCGACCTTAGCTACGTCTATGACGCCGCTCGCGAAATCGCATCCGCATTGCGCGGCTTTACGGTCGTCGTCACCAAATCGACTGTTCCCGTCGGAACAGGGGACGAGGTTGATCGCATCATCCGCGAAGCCAACCCTGCAGCGGAGTTTGCCGTCGCCTCCAACCCCGAATTCCTGCGCGAAGGCGCGGCGATCCAGGATTTCAAGCGGCCCGACCGTATCGTCATCGGCATTGAGGATGATCGTGCGCGCCCGGTAATGGAGGAGGTCTATCGCCCGCTTTACCTGAACCAGGCGCCGATCCAGTTCACTGGCAGGCGCACCAGCGAACTCATCAAATATGCGGCTAATGCCTTCCTCGCGATGAAGATCACCTACATCAACGAGATCGCCGAACTGTGCGAACATGTCGGTGCGGACGTTCAGCAGGTTGCGCGTGGCATCGGCCTCGACAACCGCATCGGCAGCAAGTTCCTTCACGCTGGTCCCGGCTATGGCGGCTCCTGCTTCCCCAAGGACACGCTGGCGCTGGTGAAGACCGCAGAGGACGCAGGCGCGCCCATCCGTCTTATCGAAACGACGGTCGCGATCAACGAAAGCCGCAAGCGCGCCATGGCCCGCAAGGTGGTAGCGGTGTGCAATGGCTCCGTTCGCGGCAAGACGATCGGCGTGCTGGGCCTTACCTTCAAGCCCAACACGGACGATATGCGGGACGCGCCCTCACTCTCTATCATCCAGGCATTGCAGGATGCGGGCGCACAGGTTCGCGCCTATGATCCGGAAGGCATGGAAGCCGCTCGATCGATGCTGCGCGGCGTCGATTTCTGCGCCAATCCCTATGAGGCCGCCCAGGGCGCTGCGGCCGTGGTGATCGTCACCGAATGGGATGCGCTTCGAGCGCTCGACCTGCCGCGCCTGCGATCCGTGATGATCGGCGAGGGCCTTGTCGATCTTCGCAACATCTACCGGGCCGCCGACGCGGAGGCGGCGGGCTTCTCCTATGTCAGCGTAGGCAGGGGCGCAGAACCGGAGCCTGAAGCGCTCATCCAGGCAGCAGAATAAAGCCTAGCTGTATCGGCTCATCGCAAAAGCTCCGGCTTTGCGATGAGCCGTGCTTGACCGGAAGTTTTTGTTAATCTTCGTATAGGACCCTCAAGGGGCTAATAAGCGGGGGTTGCAAAAATGAATATCAAATTGACCGGCTCCATGTGTGGAGTCGGATTATCGCTTCTATGCATCATGGCGGCGGGGGCCGCAACGATGTTATCGAGTGGATCGACATCGACTAACTTGCAGACGGGGTCCACCACGACCCTACTTAGCAGTGGATTAACATCGACAACGAATGCGACAACTTTGTCGCCTACCGATACCACTTCGACCGTTTCATCCAGCTTTTCCACTTTCGATTTCGCCAATGGTACAAAGCTGCCGGGCAAGTCGACCTTATGGCTGAGCAACGCGACCGTCCGTCCGGGCAGCGGTACGGCCTATGTGTCGGTAAAGCTTGATCGTCCGACGCCGAACACGGTCATCGCACGAGTCATTACCGTGAACGGCTCAGGCACGCTGCGCGCGCTGTCGGGCTATAACTACGAGACGGTGGATACCGTCGTGATCTTCCGTCCCGGCGACCCGCTTGTTCAGACGGTGGAAGTGCCGATCATCGGTCTTGCTCAAGGACAGCAATTCCAGTTGAAGCTGCGTGAGGCGCCCTGGGGTGCCTTGCAGGGCCAGTCGCTGGCGACCATCACCGCGACCAGCTACGTAGCGCCCACACCCAAGGCAAGCGGCACCTTCCGCCAGCCTCGGACTTTCTCGGCGACGGGCACGCTCCAGTTCGAGCTGAAGAAGGACGCGCACAAGCGCTCGCCCGACGGCGGCTGGGATCGCTGGGCCACCTCGCTGTCGCATGGCCGTACCCAGATAGCCAATGGAGAGACCGGCCTCTATCTGGATTCGTCGCTATTCCCCGGCGTCGAAGGTCCAGTCTACTGGGGCACACAGGGCCTCGTCCTGCACAGCCAGAAGCTGAAGTCGCCCATCTGGTATGAAGGCCGGAACTGGTATTATGGCGCGTCGGTACTGGACGGCCGCAACTTCATCGCCTCGCAGATCGGCTATGGCCAGTATGAGTGGGTGGCCCGGATGCCCAACCGCCGCGGGTCATGGCCTGCATTCTGGCTGATCTCCACCAGCGGATGGCCGCCCGAAATCGATATCTATGAAGGCTTCGGCTATCAAAGCTTTTGGGATTTCGATCGCCACATCGCCCACACCATCCATGGCGGCAAGGACGGCGTCCGCAGCTTCCAGCGGGGCGTCACGATCCAGGCTGAGCAGGCTTACGGCCTCAATGGCTTCGCCCAAGACTTTCACCGCTTCGCCGTCGATATTCAGCGCGATTATATCACCTGGTTCGTGGATGGGGTGGAAACATACCAGTCGGTCAATCCCTTCCAGGGGCACCGCTGGTATCCGATCATGGATGTCGCGGTGAAGACCAGTGGCGCCTATGATGATGGCTCTGGAGACATGATCATCAAGAGCCTGCGCATCTACAGCGCGCCATAATGGGCGTGGGCGCCGCCTGACAGGGCATAGAGGCGCCCCCAGCATTTGACCCACTGCCCGGCAACGTCCACGCGGCGAACGCCGGGCAGGACCAGTCCTGCAAGGCCGACGGTGCGCACCCCCAGAATGCCGAGTGTCCGCGCTACCAGCACAACCTGCGCAACGCGCCCCGGCCGCCGCTTCCGCCGCGCCAGTGTCTCGGTAAATCCGATCCGCCACATCCGTTTCAACACCCAGCTGAGCTTCGCCCGTTCCGGCGGCACCCATTCGCTCACCCGGGCATCGGGTGCCCAAGCGAACCGCGCGCCCGCTTCCCGCAATCGCGCAAGGAAATCCAGATCTTCACCCCCGCTGCGGTTGAAGCGCACATCGAACCACGGCCGTGGCACCATCTCCAGCGCCCTGCGGTTCACCAGCAGATTATTGCTCGCCCATAACATGCCCGTCGCGCCCCATGCGCGCTGCTCCGGCCGGAACACCAAAGTTTGTTGCGCCCATCGCGGCGGGCCATCCTTGAAGTGAAAATCAACAGGCCCCGCGACCACATCGGCACCCACCTGCGCCTGACAGGCAAGTAGCGCGTCGAGCCAGCCCGGCTGCGGCCACTCGTCATCATCGATCATCGCAATGAACCGCATCGCGGGATCGGCCATCGCAACATCACATATCGCATTGCGAACCGAGCAAAGCCCCGGCTCCGCCACCGGCAACAGAGTAAGGGGCAGGGGATAGCCGCTCGCCCTTAACGCCTCCACCACAACCGCGCCCTCTGCCGCGTCCCCGTCATTATCGGCGACCAGCACCATGACATCCTGCCGCTGCACCAGCTTTGCCAAGGTTTCCAGCAAGTGCCGCAATTCGGCGGGTCGCCGGAACGTCGGAATGGCGATCCAGATAGGCTTGCCCATCATGGCGCCGCCGGTTCCAGCGCCGTGGGGCGCTGCGGACGCCCCTTTTGCAGCCATTTGATAAACTGATGTCCTCGCACTTCGATCAGCAGATAGCTAACCCAGCAGATCAGCCAGGTGGCGACCAGCATCCCGATCACGAACAACCAATCCATGCCCCCGATTCCATGCCGCTGCGCCACGCCCATCGCGCGTGCGGCGACGTCGCGCACCAGCGGATGCCAAAGATAGATGGAATAGCTGATGAGGCCGAGGTGAAAGCTCAGCCGGTTGGCCATCACCGCGCGCGCGGCTGGTCCGTCATAATAGCAGCTCAGCACCAGCGCGGGCATCAGGCACACCACCAGCACATCGGCTCCCGGCAACAGCAGCGCCAGCGCGATCAGACCACAAACCGCCGCAAAGCCGCCTTTGCAGCCAATCACGGCCTTGCACAAAGGATGGTCCGCAACACGATATGTCAGAACCCCCAACGAAAAACCCGCAATGCAGCGCAGCAGCGTCAGCACGCTGTCGCTGTCATTGACGTCCAGTGGTCCGCTGGCCCCCAGTCCCGACGACGCAACCAGCAGGAGCAATCCAATGCACAGCGTCACCTGCGTCCATGCCCAGCGCGAAAAGGCAAGGATCGCGATAAATGGATAGATTAGATAGGCCGCAACTTCCGTGCTGACCGACCAGCTATTGCCTGCGATCGGCTCCGTGCCCCAGCCCCAGCTCTGCACCATGAACAGGTTACTGACGATGTTCGCGGCGTTCAAATCTATCGACTGATTACCCGACACGTTGAGCAGGATGCGTAGCCCAAAAACCAATGTCACGATCAGGTGCAGCGGCCAGACCCGAGCCATGCGGTTGAAGAGGAAATCCATATAGCTCGCTCGGCCCAGATGCTTCACCACCCGGTCATGATAGCCGTAGGAAATCACAAAGCCGCTCAGGATGAAGAAGAGATCGACGGCCAGATAAGCGCGCGAAAATAGCGGGATGGCGAACTGCGCAAAGGCCGGTTGGTGCGGGATGTGATAAAGCAGGACGGAAACGGCCGCGACCCCGCGCAGGCCGGTGAGTGAGGCGACCCTCATGCCCGGTTCCTCTTGGCAGGCGGCGCCGCATCGAAGGCGCCAGCGATTGCGTCCCAAAATGGCTTCCGGGCCATTTTACCGTCAAAGGGCAGACCACGGGACAGCTGCCCGTCAGGCCATTTATAATCGGGATATTTGGACAGCCATGAATCCTTGTCCGACACCCCCCAGCACAGGACCGATCCCACCGCCGGATTGTCTAGCGCCACGTCCAGAAACGCCTTGGCAAAAGCTGCCACCTCCCGATCGCGCTTTTCCGGATTGGGCGGGCCACTGCGGTCAGCGATATCCAGTTCGGTGATCGCCAACTTCAGCCCATATCCACTCAGCGCCTGCAAAAAGTCGGCAAATTGCCGCTGATTGAACGGCTCCTTATAGGGCTTGAGGTGGCCCTGAATGCCGATGGCGTCCACAGGCACCCCCCGGCTCAGCAGCCGGTCGACCAGCTTCAGCATAGCGGTTCGACGTCGTTCGCAACGGGGGGAGTCATGTTCCAGCCCATAATCGCCCAGAAACAGCGTCGCTTCGCCATCGACTTCCCGCGCGCGGTGAAACGCCAGGTCGATATAATGCTCGCCCATGGCTTTCATCCATAGGTTCTCCGCGCGCATCCCGTCGGCGCGGCCCTGATTGGGCTCGATCGTTTCATTGACCACGTCCCATTCTGAAATCCGGCCCGCATAGCGCCGCATGGCGACGTCGATGTAGCTCGTCATCAACCGCCGTTGCTGTGCATCGCTTGCCCGCCGCACCGCCGGTTCCAGCCAGGGCGGATTGGCGGTGTACCAGACCAATGTGTGCCCGCGCGCTCGCATCCCATGCGCCTGCGCGAAGTCGATGATCTGGTCAGCGCCGCTAAAGTCGTATTTGCCGGGCTTGGGTTCTGTGGTTTTACGCTTCAGTTCATATTCCTGCACCAGGATGCTGCATTCCCGCGCGGCTGTGGCCCGATAGGCTTTGTCCTCCCGCAGCAGTCGCGACTTGACGGCAACACCGAAATGGCGACCGGAACGCTTGGCATGATCGGCCAATCCGTCGCGCGACGCGACGCGGGCCGCGCCGGGCGGCAGGGGAGAGCAGGCCGCCAGCGTCGCTGCCCCCGCCAGAAAATCCCGCCGCCTCACAGGCTTTGCCTCCGCCCGCTCAACAGTCGCATGACATCGATCCAGCGATCGCAGATTTTGCGATAAACGCCGTCCGGCAGAACGATCTGCATCAGAACCGCACCCGCCAGGCGCGGCCCATAGGCTCCATGCATCAGCGCGGTCAGATAGTAACGGATGGCTCGAAGCCGCTTAGTCGGCCAGATGCTCTTTGCCGCATGCCAACCCATATAACCGGAAAAGGCGCGCGCCGAGATATGGGGACGCAGGTCCGCCAGCCAGGTGAGGCTGCCCGCATTGCCACGAACCTGCGACAGCCGGTCCTCCGCTTGACGGTCCGCCCAGATCGTTCCGGGGCGGCTGGTCATCACGAAGCGCGCGCCCGCCAGCGACAGCCGCAACGCGAAATCCGTGTCGTCCCCAAACTTTACATCTTCGCGATAACGGACCTTCTCGGCCAGCGAACGGCTCAGCGCCACGCTGCTGGTCTGGATGAAGCCGCGATCGCACATCAGGTAGCGATCGACTGGCTCATTCCGCTGGATCGCGCGCGGCGGTTTCAGGAAGTTCCGTCCACCGCCCCGGTCGGCCAGCACCTGGCCATAGGCTACGACATGCTCACTCTCTTCCAGCAGCGGCAACAGGTCGGCAAGGTGATGCGGCAGGAAACGGTCATCGCAATCCAGAAAGGCGATGTAGCGGCCCCGCGCCCGATCGACACCGGCATTGCGCGCCGCCGACGCGCCCCGGTTCTGCTGCACGACGATGGTCAGGCGTGGGTCCTTGATTGCTCCCAACGCCAATTCGGTGCCGTCGGTGGAGCCGTCAATGACGACGATCACCTCGATCACCGCGATGCTCTGCTCAAGTGCAGAAAGCACGGCTGCGACCACGGCGTCGCGGCGTTGATAAGTGGGAATCACAACCGAAAAAAGCGGTTGGGCGACGGCAGCCTGAAGCTGCGATGGGGGTTGCCAGGCGCTCATCACGACCGTGCCCCGCCATGGGCCGGTTCGCCCTTGCCGAACCGCAGCACGAAGAGATTCACCAGCGAGCGGTAGATCGGCTTTGGAAGATATGACCGCAATATCTGCCGCGCGACCACCTTGGGCGGCACCCCTCCCGCGAACAGGCCGATTATCAGATCGCGCAGCGCCGCGACGGGGCGCACTGGCGCCATATGATAGGCCAGCACCGTGGCGCGATAGCCGCGCCGCGCCCGGCCGGTGAGCATATGACCGCAGCGATCCAGCCAGTCGAGCGAGGTTTCATAGCCCCGGACATAGGACGTCCGGCCAGCTTCGGTCGCGTCCAGCCAGACCGTAAGAGGCTCGTCGATCATCTTGAACCGCGCCCCTGCGCCCTGCAACCGGACGCAGAAATCCAGATCCTGCCCCTTTTTTAGCGCCGGATCGAACAGCACCTTTCGCGCCATGTCGCTTGGCACGACCATGGTCGATGTCTGCATGAACTGGTTGGCGCAGAACAGATATTCGCCAACATCCTCGCCGTCCCGGATGCCGCGATCAGGCCTGATCCAGTAACGATCGACGCCCCGGTCCACCTTCATCCGGGAATAAAGGACGATGCGGCCGTCATCATCCTTGAGCGCCTGCGCCATGATCGACAGTTTGCCCGGCAGGAACAGATCATCGGAATCGAGGAACGCGATATATCGGCCCCTCGCGGTCTTGATCCCGTGATTGCGCGCCGCGCCACCCCCGGCATTATCCTGTCTTATGTAGCGCACGCGCACGTCGCCAATGGCTTCGATCACCGGCGCCGGATCGTCGCGCGATCCGTCATCGATCACGACGATTTCAAAATCCTGCCAGTCCTGCGCTTGCACCGACCGGATCGTGTCACCCACGATATCGGCGCGGTTATAGAGCGGGATGACGACGGAAAAGAAGGGAGCCGCATCGCTCATGCGCCATGCACCTTTCGATATTCTTCGTAACGGAAGCCCACGATTCCGGCGATCTTGCCGATAGCGCGGTAGAGTTTGCCCAGCCGCACGACGCGCTTGCCCCGGTCCAGCGTGGCCGCAGCGCCCAGTGTGCCCACCAGAAACCCCGCCATGATGCGCGGCATTTCGCCCAGCAAGGTGCGCAGCCGCCCCCTATGGAACCGCTCGACCATCATGTCGGTCATCCCCAGCCGGTATCCGCGCATAAGCAGCCATTTGGTAGTGACCCGGCTCGCCGGAATAAGCTCCGTCACCAGAGCCTCCTCCGACCAGGCAAAGCGAAAGCCCTTGCGCGCCATGCGGCTGAACAGCTGCTTGTCTGACCCGCCGGTCAGCGCCATGCGTTCATCGAACGGCCGCTCGCCCATGTGGTGCAGCGCCTGCGCGGACATCAGCACATTGGCCGTGCTATCGACGAGCGCGACAGGCCCGGACGTCCCGCGTCGCTTGGCCTGCAACAAGGGATGCCGCGCGGCCCAGGGCGCAACCCGCGCGTCCATCTCCCGCGCCACCGCGCCGCCCACGACATCCGCATTCCAACGCATGGCGGTATCCACCAGCGCATCGATCCAACCGGGGGAGGCGGCTTCATCATCGTCCAACATCGCGACATGCGTCACGTTCGGCCGTCCCAGCGCCTCCGCCACCAGAGCATTGCGCACCACGGGTATCCCCCGCTCAGCCACCAGCAGCGCCTTGATCGGCCAACGATAGCCTTGCGAAGCCAGCCTCTCTACCACGCCCATGCCCTCGGCCCGCGCGGCATCATTGTCCGCGACCAGCACTTCCAGCTTGTGCCTCGTCTCCAGCGCCGCAATCGACTCCAGCGTCCGCCGCAACCCTTGCGGCCGATTGCACGTCGCGATGCAGATAATAACCCTAGCCATTAACAGCCTCCGGGGAAGAAATGCGCCGCCGCTGCCATTGCGGGCGCGGCTTGGCCTTGAAAGTGGCGTGCGCGGTGGCAACCGCGGCGAGAAAGATCACCCAGACCTGCCGGTCCTTGTCGAAGAAGGAGGTTTCCAGCAGATTCTGGTACATGACGAACACCCAGATGGCGAAAGCCGGAACCATCAGATGCTGGTTCTCCTTGGTCGATCCGGTCAGGAACCAGTAAGCGGGCAGCGCCAGAAAGCTCACTAGCAGCATGACGAGCCCCAACGGCCCGGTCGTCACCCAGATCTCCAGATATCCATCATGCGAATGCGCCGTCAGCATCTGGAATTGCTGATTGAGATAATCATGCGCCGGAGAGTTCGCCCCGACCTGCCAGAAGCCGCCAAACCCCGCCCCCAGGAACGGATGATCGGCCAGATAATCCAACGCCACGCGCCAGATCGACACCCGCCCGGTGAAGCTTGTCGGATCAGCAAACAGCCGCTCGATCGTAGGTTGATAGGCGATGTAGAGCGCCAGAAACCCCACCATCCCAAACCCGAGCATGATGAGCAATATCGCCCGCTTCTGCGTATTGTCGCTCAGCGCCCGGTAGATGTTGCTGATCGCCAACATGCCGATGCACAGCGCCAGCGACGTCTTGCTCTTCGTCCCGATCACGAACACGAACGCCATGATCGCGAACAGCGCATAATACCATTTCCGGCGATCCACCCACGCATTGCCGCACACGATGAAGCACAGTGCCATCACCGCGCCCGCAATATTCTTGTGAAAGAAGAAACCCCGCCACGCGCCGATCAGCGCCTTGTCGCTCTCGGTGGGCGGATGCACTGCGGCCGAGGTCAGCGGCATCGAAATCCAACATATGAGAAGCGAGGTAATCAGCGCCCATCGTAGCGCAGTGAACAACCGCTCCGGCCCGATCAGAGCCAATGCGCAAAAGGTGATGTAGATCACGATGAACTGCTGCATCACCCGCTTGAAGGATACGAACGGATCGACGCCCCAGCTACAGGTGATCAGGAACCAGACCAGCATGATCGCCAGCGGCCAAAAGGTGAAACGGTATTTCAGCGGATGTTGCCGCAAGACCTGAACCACCGTCAGCAACAGCGCAAAGCCGATGAACAGCGCCTGCTTGAACAGGTCCGACCCGTCATTGGCCTGCGCCATCGCGACCAGCTCGTCTTGCGTGCGGGAAGCGAAAGGCTGCTGGCCGATGAAGACCATCATCAGGAACACATAGTAAAAGATCTGCGCGACCACGACCATCCGGCTTTCCTGCGAAGCAGCAGGAGAGGGGAGGGACGGCGCGGTGCCCATGCGATGCCATGTCGACGCCATGGCTTCAGCCTTCCGCCCGCTGGCTCGCCCGCCACTTGCGGTCGAGCTGCCAGATGCCCAGCATCATCACCAGCTGTGACAGCACGACGCCAGCGATGGAGAAGATCGGCGCAACCGCCAGTGTCAGCAGCGTCACTGCGATGATCCCCACGCCGCAGCTGCGCAGGCTCTGATGAGCAAGCGGCCGGAACGCCTTACGCGCCTGCGTCATGACGCTCATCGGCGTCTGCACGCACTGGACCAGCGACAGCAGCGCGCAAAGCCCGACGGCGATCGCGACCAGCCGCCAGTCAAGCGTCGGCTTCAGGATCAGTTGCGGAAACACGAACAGCACCAGCGCCGCGAGCAGGCATGTCCCCGCCCAAAGGAAGACCAGCGCGCCCATGAAGATACGCTCGGACCTGATCGCCGCGTGGTGATCGCCGCGCGCCACGGCCCGCGTCATGCGCGGCCGTTCCAGCTGGGTAAGCGCGGTGATGCATACATTGACGGGGCGGAAGAACAGCATGCCCACCGCGACCGGCGCAAAGGCCGCCGGACCCGCGAGCAGCGTCACGATATAGCTGTGCGCGTTGGACGTCGCCTCGGTCGAAAGCACGCCGACGAGGGTCCATCCGGATTGCTCGCGCCACACCGGACGATAGGCGCTGATCGCCCTGGTCAGCCGCAGGGCAAAGTGCCGCCGCAAATAGGAGAGCCCGAACGGCAGCAGTCCGGCAAGGCTCGCCACCACCAGCATCGCGCCGATGCTCGCCAGATCAGCACCCGTCCGGGAGGCCACCAACAGACCGGCAACGATCGTCCCGGCATAGGCAAGGTCGGATCGTGCCGCCCGCGCTGGCCGGTGATGCGCATAGGAATTGGACCGCCCGAACCAGCGAATGAGGGACAATGCGCCAGCCAACCCGAACATTGCTGCGGCTGCCGGAGAAGCCGTCGCCCAGGCAATGCCCGCGCAGATCAGCCCCTGGCTTGCCGCCAGCAGCAGGTTCACCGGAAAAAAGAAGTCGAAAGACTTGTGATCGGCCTCATCATCCTGATTGACCGCGATCGTATAAGGCGTCGAAACCAGCGCGTTCGACAGGCCATAGCCGAACTGGATGATGACCAGCAGGAACGCCAGCGTACCGATCGCCGCTGTGCCCAGATGATGAATGGAAAACAGTTGCACGGCCAGATGGCTGACCGACACGATGGCGGACGAGAGGCTGGCCAAGCCGAAGCGGCCAAAGATGCCGCCAAGTTTCCGCACGCGCCCTTCGGGTTCCCCCTCCCGCAAGCGGGAGGGGGTTAGGGGGTGGGCCTGCGCAACCGCTGTTCCATCGCTCAGCGCTAGCGACGGAAGAGAGTCCTGCACAAACCCTCCCCCGGCCCCTCCCGCGCGCGGGAGGGGGGCTCTCACCGACTGGGATTGAGGCCCGATCCCATCAGCCATGGCGATGCTTCCAGATCAGCCAGAGCGCATGGGGATTGGTGGTGATATAGCGCCAGGCCAATTGCCGGGGCCGCGTGACCATCCGGTGCAGCCACTCCACGCCCGCATTCTGCATCCACATCGGCGCGCGCGGATAATCGCCCGTCACATAGTTGAACAGGCCGCCACAGGTGACGATCCATCCCGCCTTGATCCGGTGCCGGTTGCGGACACAAAAGGCCTGCTCTCGCGGCTTTCCTGTACCGACCCACAGCACATCCGGCGCCGCCGCGTTGATCTCCTCGATCAGCGCGCCTTCTTCCTCCGCGCTCCAGAAGCCATTGCGCCGCCCGGCCAGCTTCAGGCCCGGCGTTGAATCGGTGATCCGCCGCGCGCATTCGGCGTTCACCTTCTCCTCGCCGCCCAGCAGATAATAGCGGACATCGCCCGCAGCCGCCTGCGGCAGGCTGTCGATGAACATGTCGGTCGTGCTCGACCGGTCGGCAATCGGCGTCTTGCTGAACCAGCGTGACGCCATGACGATGATTTGCCCATCGGCGTGGATCAGGTCCGCCTGAGCCAGATCGGCGCGAAAGTTCGCATCGACAGCATTCATCGACAGCCCCTGTCCGTTGCAGTCGAACACCAGCAATGGTGCTTCCTTCTGCATTCGGCGCAGCGGTGCCTCGCGCACCATCTTCGCAATCAGGGCATCAAGCGAGAGGGTCGAAACCGGCACGCCGCCGACCAGCACGCTCTTGTCTTGCGGCTCGACGGACGGAAAAGGCTGGGGGATGGCTCTCTCTGCGCTCATGCAATGACCGTCCCGGCGATCGGCACGCCTTGCCGGTCCAGATCGTCGATGATGCGGCGCAAATCGGCGATCGCGGTATCGCCCCGCCGCGCCACGATGACCACGGCGTCGAAACCCGCCAATATGCTGCCAACCGGAGTCTGCTCGCCCTTGCGCTCGGCAAGGTAGAACAGCATCGACGTTTCCTTAAGGCCCCATCCATTGGCCGTGTCCGCCAGCGGGCCGCGTGTGATCAGGCTCGACGCACTGCCGGAGGCGCGCCCTGCGGTCATCAGCCACAAGCCCTCGATCGCGGTCTTGGCTGCGGGCAGCAACGCTGCGCTACCCATCAGCTGTTCGGCAAGCCCCGACTTGTTCGCCACCCGGAAAAGTCGGTCGAGCGACGGGTTGCCCATATCGACGTCAATCAACATCGTCTGCCCATCCATCTGCGCCAGTACGACGGCAAGGTTCGCGGCCATGACTGCGGCCTCATCCCCCGCATCGACGGACAGCACCGCCAACCGTAATGCGGATGGATCGCCCGCCTTCGCGGCTGACCGCATCTTCGCGCGGATCGTCCTGACCTTGGCTGCATAGGGACTTGCGGGGTCGAAGGCCGCGACCACGGCCGGGTCGATCCGCTCGTCACCCGCTGGCAATAGCGAAAACCCACCCGCCAGCGCCGCCAGCAGATTTGCCGCCTCGGCATCCAGCGCGCCCATCTCAACAGCCGCCTCATGGAAGGCAAGGCCATGTTCGCGCGCATGCATGTCAACGCGGGTGACGTCGGATTCCGCCAGGAACCCGTGATCGACCGCCAGCTTCGCGAAGCTCTGCTTGTCCCGTCCTCTCGGGCGTAACGCGGCGGTCCCGCCGCCGGGCATCAACTGGGGTGGGGCGCCTGCCGTGGAACGCAGTCTCATGCGGCCTCCTGCCGATTGAGGAACCAGCCGCCCCGGGTCGGGACCGGCAGCAGTTCGGTGATGACTTCCACTTCCGTCGCCTTTGCGACGCCAGCGGCGGATCGAACGCGAGGCTTCAGAATCTCGGCGATCACGACGGCCGCCACCCCGCCGATCAGGCCCAAGGCGACCCCCGCGATCAGCCACAGCATCAGATTGGGCTTGGCTGGTATCAGCGGGACGGAAGCTTTATCCAGCAGGCTTGCATTGGGCTGCGAGATTTGGCTTTTCAGCGTGGCCTCGTTGAAGCGCTGCCGAACCGTATCATAAGTCTGTCGCGCGGCATCCACATCCCGTTGCAGGACCATCAGTTGGTCCTGCACCTCCGACATGCGGATCATACGATCTTCCTGGCCCGCCATGTTGGATTTGAGGTCGCCTTCACGACGGTTCGCAGCGACGCTGTTCGCATTCACCGCGCCTGCCTGGCTCGACCGCGCAGATGCCAGCTTGGATTGCAGTTCCGATAATTGCGCATTGGCCGCGACCATGCTCGGGTGGTTCGGACCTAATGTCTTCGACAGCTCCGAAACCCGCCCGGACTGTGTCGCCACCTGTTCCTGCAAATTCTGGACGATCAGCGATCCTTCGATGTCCGAAACGGACCCCGCACCTGCCTTGGATCGTGCCGCCGCCGCCTCGGCCTGCGCCTGCGTCAGCTGATAGGACATGTTCTTCAGCTTCTCGGCCTCAAGGTCCATGCGGTTGATGCCGATAATGTCATGCGCCCGCTGGAAATCGGACAGCCGTTTCTGCGCCAGTTCGTAGCGGCGGCGCACTTCCTGCGTCTGCTCGTCGAACCATTTGGCAGAACCACGCGCGGGGGAGGCGCGCAGTTCGACCTGCTCACGCATGTAAATCTGGGCGGCCAGGTTCGCGACCTTGGCTGCTATCGCCGGATCGGCATCCAGATACTGCAATTGCAGCACATTGCTCTGCCGTCCCGTCGTCACGGTCAGATTGGCTCGCACCCGGTCGGCGGCTTGCTGCACACGCGCGTCCAGGGGAATGTCCTTTGGCAGGGCATCGACGAAACCGGCTTCCTTTGCCACGGCATTGATCACCTTGGCGGATCGGATAACGTCGGTCTGCGTGCCCAGGATGCTGTCCACCTCGACGCGAACGCCGGGCTGGTTGTTGGCGTCCGTGGGGTCGGTCTGCGACAGGTCCAGCAGCAGTGAGGATGTCGCCGCATATTGGCGCGGCTGGATAAACGCCAATATGGCGATGATCAGGAACAGCGCGCCGCCCAGCAGCGCCGCCGTCCGCCATCGCGCCTGCACGGCCGACAGCAGATCGATCGGGTTCATGGTCATAGCCCGTCAACTCCTCGCAACATGGCCCGCATTTCTTCAGCCGGGGTGGGGGCAGGGGGCGTCGCGGGCACCGGCTGCTTCGCCATCAACAACAGAAACTGCGGCGCCAGCGTGTCCTCGAACATGAACAGCTCGCCGCCGGGCATTGGCGTCAGCGCCGGCTCCAGCCGCCGCATCGCATCGGCCGCCTGACCTTCATTGATCGATCCGCCGCCCAACACTTCATGGCCCAGGCGCACCAGCCGATCATAGGAAATGACCGACATCTGCGAAGCAGCAACGCCTGCCAGCGCGATCATCCGGCGGCTCGCATTGGCTTCCCAAAGCACGCGGCGGAACAGCGCGTGGGTCGCCCCGCTCATCTCCGCCCAATCTTCCAGCGCCGACGCGAGACCCTGCTCCACATCGGCCAGCGTCATGCGTTCGCGCCCGGCTGACTCGGTGACGAGCGCCGCCTGCATGCCGAACAGCCGCGCATGATAGGGCGACCCCATCGCCGCCCCCGCCAGCGCGTCGAGCGCGTCGGGATCGAGCTTCAGCCGCGCATTGTCCGCGCAGCTCATCAACAACCGCTCCAGCTCCGGCTTTGGAATAGGCGCAACCCGCTGAGGCGCGATATGCCGCCGCAAGGACGGATGCGCCGCGATCAGCCCATCCACATCTCCCGCGATGCCGACCAGCACCACCTGAACCGGCGAATGAATGTCGGTCAGCAACTTCAAAAGCGTCGCCACATCCGCCTTTGCCTCGTCGGACCGGACCCGGTCATACTCGTCCAGGATCAAGATGGTACGCTGACGTACGTCCTCCACCAACAGGTTCGCCAACCGCGTTCCATCAATGGTTTCATTCATTAATTTCCGCGCTTTTTCCTGCCCCCCAGCACTCATCGGCAATTCGCTCAGGAACGGCCGGAACAACGCGTCGAAGTCCGCATCCCCGCTCGCCGACCCATAAAGCGCGATGCATCCGGCCTCATCCGCCAGATCGCCAAAAACCCGCGCCAACGAAGTCTTGCCCGACCCCCGCGTCCCAAAAATGACGGCATGCTTGCGCTGAACAACAATGGCCTCGACCAGCTTTTCCAGCTCGCTATTCCGCCCCGCCAGCCCATGACGATCCGTCACCGGCATCGCCGTGCTGAAAGCGCTGTAGATGGAATCCCGCCGCAAGCTGATCGGCTTCAGGGGCGCGGCCATCGCTCCCATCGAAAGGGCGCGCGGCACGTCCGTCATCTCATCTTGCTGTTGCCGGAACCCCGGCGCCACGGGCGTGTCGAGCAGCAGAGGCTCAGCCATTGCTGCGCGAGGCCCACCATTGGGAGTCTTGGCACGTGCCGCGCTGCGGCGAAAGGACAGGAGCCAGTCCCGCATGCCGCCGGACCGATCCTGCGCGAAGCCATGATCGATTGTCGTCAAAACAGCTTCTCCCGGATGATGAGGACGTCCTCAGGCTGAACCGGATCATCCAGGTTCGCCTGTATTTCCTTGCCTCCCCGGCGTACTTTTATGCGCTTGGTAGAACCTGCGAGCGTTGGCCCTCCCGCCAGCGCGAGCGCTTGGCGGAAGCTCTGGCCCGGCGCGAACGAGAAGGCGCCAGGCTGCTGCACCTGGCCGTAGACATAGACCTTCTCCGCTGGCGGGACGAACAGGATGTCTCCGGGCTTCAGCTGGCGACTGCCCCCGACAGCCATGTCGGCGAGCGAGATGCGGACGGCACCGCTGCCGTCGGCGGGCGTCAGGATGACGGCGTTGGCGCCGTCCTTCGTCGAGCCACCAGCCTTGGCAAGCATCGACGCCACCGTATAGTTGCGATCCAGCGGATAATTGCCCGCTTGAGGCACATTGCCCAGAACGGTCACAAAGCGGCTGACATAATTGCTCACCTCGACGTTGACCGAAGGATTGGCGAGGAATCCCCCGCTCGCATAACTGGCCGCGATTGCCTGAGCCAGTTGCGACGTCGTCTTGCCTCGCGCCTGGACCGGCCCGATCAAGGCGAGAGTGACGGTGCCGTCTGCCTTGATGCGAGTAGTGGATGACAGGTCTGGCTGACCGAAGATCGCAATTCTTACTTCGTCGTCAGGCCCCAATTGATAACCCGCATCGGCTTCGGGCTTGGCCGACGGCGGCGCAGTAGTGACCGCCATTTCGGCCGTCTGCGCGCCAGCGGGTGCTGCCGCGGCGACTGCAAGGAAGATCGAAAAGCTGGTCAGGAGAGCCTCTGCTTTCACAGTTCATGCTCCTTTATGTTCGAGGTCAAAATCGGATCGCCGTGCCCAGCGTCACCTGGGTTCCGCTATATTCGGCCACATCCGTATCGGTGCGCCGCTTGTAGCGTTGCGCATCGAGCGAGATGTCGACCCGATCCGACAGCTTGCGTTTCAGCATTGCTCCGAACCGCTGGTTGCGGTCGGCGGTTATGGAAAATGGCCGCAAAGCGGTGTCCTGGCGGAACCTGCGCCGCTCCAATTCACCGTAGAGTCCGGCAGAGGTGAGTTCCGAAATCGTGAACTCGCCCTCCAGTCGATATCTGGTCCGGATGGCAAAACCACTGGCTATCAGGCTGTCGTTAACAATGCTGCGTTCCGTCGTGGCTGTCAGTTTGAGCCGGGGAACGATGCTGGTCGAAATACTCACATCCCAGCCTGGGCCGTCATAATTGCCAACGGCCGCCGAATCGCTGCTCACATCCAGCCAACGCACTTCGGCATCAAGTTGCGTGATTGGAGACACCGCACGCTTGAACCGCAGGCCATAACTATTGGTTCGATTTTCGATGCCAAGCTTGTTCCGGTCGCTGTTCACGCGCTCATAAAAGGCGGTCAGCGTACCCAGGCTCGGCATGTTATAGCCGATCCCGGCTACAAATGTGTCGCTGGTCTGATCCGCATAATCGAAGGCGTTATCGTTGCGTGTCATGTCGCGACGGTAGGATGCCACCGGGAACAAGCCCGGACGCTCGCAACTCAGGTCTGCGCCAAAAGTGGTGAACCGCTGCAGATTTTCCGTTTGCTGATTGATGTCGCCATAATCAGCACGCTGTTGCCTGTAAGATGCAACGGGCGTGATGGAGCAGGTCGCGCCAAAACGAATGACTGCCTTCGCCTCGGCGTCGAGCCGCAATTTGCTGCGCTGCCCTTCCGAAATAAACCGATCATAGCCAACCCGGCTTCTCAGCAGCAGGTCATGTCGTCCTATCGGCTTCCCATAAGTCAATTCAGCCCAAGGCGTTACGATGATGTCATCGGTGGGGGCTTCCAGCCGATCATCCACACGATAAACATTGTCGTCATATAAAAGGTCGACGCCAGCCGTCGCATGGAGGCCCATCGTCTTGAGCCGTGAAGCGTCATCGACAGTCGCTGTCTGAGCGCTGACGGGACAAGACATAGTGGTGAGCGCGGCGCAGCCAATGGCTGCGGCGACTACCCGCGTGACCGGAGAAAAATCATGGCTTGCAGGCGCGTTAAAGCGCCTCCAAAAATGTGGAGTGTAAGTGATAACCAAATGTGCAACCCTTTATTGCATTGCAGCAATCAGGGCATGCTAGGCGCCTTTGCGCGCAAAACGAACCTCTTAACATGCAACTTGTCGCGACTATGCCACGCTTCGCTTCATCGTGAAAACGAGCGATCATCGGCGCTTTGTTGCGGTTGAGGGCTGTTAATCTGCCAGCAAGGTATCAAACCGGACGCCGTTCATCTGGCAGCAAGATTAGGCCGAGTCCTAGTCAGAGCAAATACCAGATGATCAAACAGGTTGCAGCTGCGAAGGTGACGATCCCTGCCCAACGGGACAGAATTTCGACGCCGCGATCGGCGCGATCCGCGAAGGATGAGTACACCAGTTTCGGCGCACAATCCTTGCTGCTATCAAAGGAAGAATGTTGCGCAACGGTAACCGGCGCAAGATCGTCTGCCACGTGATTTGTCCGCCCTGTTCGAGATAGCAGACATATCCTATTTTACGCTTAACAAATAGTTCACGTACGCGTTCAGCGTCACTCATTCCGTCGCAAATTCAATGGGGTGGTGCAAAAATCCTACGTAGAGGGCGATACCGCCTGCCCATCAGTAAGCGTTGCGATGAATCAGGACGTTGAATGTTCCAATCAGGATAGCGATGTCGCGCATAAGGCTCCAGCCGTGGAGATATTCCAGGTCGGCCTCCACGCGATTGAGAATGTCCCGGCGCGTCTCGGTAGCGCCACGGAATCCGCGGATTTGAGCAAGGCCTGTGATGCCGGGCTTCAGTGCGTGTCGATGCCAATATTGTCGATCGACTTGCCAGAACAGTTGTTCTTCCGCCGTCGAGCCCAGAGCGTGGGGACGCGGCCCCACCAGGCTCATCTCGCCTAGCAGAACATTGATCAGTTGAGGCAGTTCATCGATGCTGGTTTTGCGGATGAACGCACCTACCCGAGTGATGCGATCATCGTCCCGTCGGGTGGAAGACGCCCCAGCCGCATCACATTGTTCAACGCGCATGCTTCGGAATTTGAGAATGTGAAACAGTCGATTTCCGCGGCCGATACGTTCTTGTTTGAAGAAGATGGGGCCAGGTGAATCGAGCCGGATCGCGATCGCGATCGCAACCAGCAAGGGCGCCAGTGCGATCAGCAACGGCACGGTGATGGCAATATCCAAAAGCCTCTTTTGCGCGCGGTTCGCGAGGTTCAGAGGACCGCGTGCCACGACGAGAGTGGAGACGCCGCGATATGTTTGCACAGCCAAGGGCGCCATCGAATCCAGTTCCGGCACAATGATCTCACCAAGGATATTGCCGCCCTTGAGCATCTGTGCCCAATCCGTCTTGCGATCGGCAGGGCAGGATATGACCACACGGTCGAAATCGCGCAGCAAGGTGCCTAGTCTGTGCAGCATATAAGGATCGTCGAGGTCTGCCTTGATCCCCGCACCTTCCGCGTCGACAATTACCATGCCGCTGACATCTTCAGGAATCATGCCTCCATCGATGATCATCAGTTGTGCGAATAAATTGTCGCTGAAATGTCTCCGCACCGTGTGAACGATGACTAGGCGCTGCATCACAAGTAGAGACGCACTGCAAAGAATGCCCGCCGAAATGCCCAGCCGCGAAAGATGGCCGGTCGCCTTCAGCGAAAAAACCGTGAGCAGGAAGATCAGCAGCGTCCCAGCCAGTGCAAGCGATGCATTGCGCAAGCTGGGCGTCAATTGTGTCAGGCAGATGGGATTGAATGCCTGATTGTGGAAGGCGACGATCCCGTAGACGATCATGCCCCCGCCAAGTGGTTGCCACAGCCCCGCGAAGAGCAAGGGCACGCCAGCCGCGCGCAAGCCAAGACCAAAGCCAGTTGCGAGAGCGGCCATGTCCGCTGCCACGAGCAACAGGCACAGCCAAAGCCTTACGTTCCGCTGAACGGCGGATGTTGTAGGCTGGCGACCGGGAAATCCCTCGATCGCCAGATCGATTTTCGACATCTGCAACCCTTTTCGTGTCCTGACGTCAACTACGCTTCATCCCGAAAGACGAATGTGTACATCAGGCATCCGCTGCCTTGTGATTATGTTGCGGAGCAGCAGGACATAATTGTATCGGGCTGGCAATCATTGCTGGGACGCTCGGATGCTCTTTTCCGATGATCCGTTAGGATGGGAAGGTACGGCGCCCCACATCTGCGACGACCCGAAATTCAATGGCCGAAATGTGCAAGCGAAAATTTACCGCACTTACGAAGCGCTTGTTCGAATCAGGCCGTCATTTTCGCGAATCAGGCGACGAACCACCATCCGAGAAGAACAAGAGTCCCGGCTAAGGCGATCGGTCCCGCCCAACGCGATAAAAACCGTACGCTCGCCTCGGCGCTTTCATAGGTGAACAGCCCCGCGCGATTATGAGGTTCTGCGGGGCGGCTCCGAACGGCCGTATCGTGACGCGGCTCCGACTGAAGTTCTGCCCCGTCGGAAGTCTCATCCTGAGGTTGAGGTGACAGGTCGATCATCTGCAATAGCCCCAATGCGATACGCCCCTCACAAATAGAACTTTTGATGTAAAAAAGAAGAGCTTTCTACTCGATTTGTAAATTTTGGTGAGCGAATTCCGCGTCATTTTGGGGCGTGCAGCACATTAAATGAGCAGTTCGAGACTCGCTGTTAAATCATGGCGTGTCCGACATCCAATTTGTCGGATGTGTCGTCCACTTCGGGGGCAGGACAGACCTTGTCGCGCCGTTTCAATTTCTCGCCACAGCGCCCAAATCAGCTTTCCACAAAGCATGGCAAGTCTGCCAAAGCGTTTTTCCGCTACGGCGAATTGAACCGGAATGGTGGTTTACCCATTGTTAAGAAAAGAAATTTTTCGCACTAGTCGCATGTAGCTGATACTTAAGGGATCGGCAAAAAAGAGGAAAAGGTCAGGTGGCGCATATCCTGGTCGCAGACGATGACGATCTGCTGGGCGAACTGGTTCGGTTCAAGCTTGAAGCGGCAGGTCATGATGTGACGATCAAGCAGGATGGCGCATCTGCGCTTAAAGAGGCTCGGAGAGGCGAGTACGATCTTCTCGTACTCGATGCCATGATGCCGGTGATGTCCGGTCCCGATGTACTCAGAGCTTTAGCAGAAGAGAGGCCTGGGATGCCTGTTGTCATGCTGACGTCGCGGAAGGCGCAGGCCGACATATTGGCGGCGCTGACCGCTGGCGCTCGTGACTATTTGACGAAACCGTTCATCCCGGATGAACTTGTCGTGCGGGTAAACGCGATCCTGAAATCTGCAAGGCCCGTTCAATGAGCCTGCTCGTTCTGACGATTGCAGCGGCAGCCGTCGCGCCGGATGGCACGATTGTTCCGCAGCGTGCGGAATTGATCGCACAAGCACGGGCAGCCTTGGCACGGCAAGACTTCGCTGCCGCAATTGGCAGGCTGGAGCAGGCGGATGCCGCCAATCCAGATGATGCGGAAATCTTGCGCATGCTTGGCAGTGCCTATGCCTTTGACAAACGCTATCCGCAGGCGATGTCAACGCTCCGTCGGGCAGAACTGCTGGCACCAGAAGACCTCGACATCCGCGCAGCGCTGGCGCGCGCTTACCTGTGGTCTGGTGATCGGGCAGCGGCAGAGCGAGAGCTTGTCGCCATCGAGCAGCGCTCGCCAGCAAATGCGGACGCTGTTGCGATCAGGCGTCAATTGGACGATCGCGATCCTGCCAGTGCCGCGCCGACGCACTGGGGCTTGGCGGCCACGCAGAACGTTTCCCGCGTGTCCTTTGCAAATCGGCCCAGCCAAACCTGGTATGACACAAATATCGCTCTTTTCGGCGCCATTGATTCCCATACGTCGGCAGCCTTGACCGTGGAAAGAGAAGACCGGCGATCATTTGCTGACACCCGCCTGGAAACCCGCATCGACCATCGGTTTGGCAACAAGTTTCGGACCTTCCTCGCTTTGGCCGTGACGCCGAATGCGAATTTCCGGGAAAAATGGGGGGTGACAGCCGGAATGGAGGCGGACATCACCTCATTTGCGACGGTGGTGGCTGATTTACGGCATGCGGAATATCGCGATGCGTCGGTCACCGTCTTTCAGCCCGGCGTTCGGCTTGCAGCGCAAAAGTTGGGACTGGCTGCCACTGCCCGGATGATCAACCTGTGGGATGAAGATGGCATCCACCGATGGGGCGTGTCCGGCCGAATGGATCGCACCTTCTCGGGCGGAGCAACACTCTATGCCGGAGCTGCCACCTATCCCGACACGGAAGCAGGGATAACCCGACAGGTTCATTCCCTATTCGCGGGCGCGACGGTGCCGATCGCTGACAAGGTCTCATTTCGGGCGGGGGTCGACTATGACCGCCGTCGCGCTACCTACAGGCGGACAGGTGGGACGCTAGGTCTTCAGGTCAGGTTCTGATCGTGCCGGGCTTCCCCATCGCCGATCATGTTGCCCGGATCGCCATATTCATGTCCGTCTACGGGGCGCTGGCGATGGCCGCCTGGCTGCTCTTCTTGGTGATGCGTCGTGATCGAAAGGAGCGCGCCAGTATCGCCAGAGCGGAATTGACCCGCGCCCTGACGAGGGAAATCATGGGGGCTGGCCAGAATATCGCCGCGTCGCCTGCTTTCCGGCTCGCCCGTCCAGCTGAAAGGCTGGCGGCGATCAGCCGAATTGTTCAACTACTCAGGGGAGAAGACCGGGAGCGACTTGTTGCCCTGGTGGAGGAGCAAGGGTTGCTCAAGCAGGCGCTGGTCGCGGCAAGGCGGTCCCGACCGAGGCGGCAGATCGACGCCCTGCGACTACTCGGCAGTATAGGAGGAGGGCAGGCGATCGATATGCTCTACCTTGTGCTGCGGGAGGATCCGAAGCTCGACACCCGGTTGGAGGCCGCGTCGCTGCTTGCTCGGTTGGATGCCTTGCCTCCGCCAAACGAATTGATCGACCATCTGGACCTGCGAAGCGCGCAAATCACGCCGCTACATCGAACCTTGTTCAGGTTGATCGCTGCACGCCATCCATCCGAACTGTTCAGCTTGGCTCAGTCCGCCGATTTGCCGCCAGCGGTGCGGGCACTGGTGATCGACGCGCTTGGGTGGACGGAGGATTTCTCCGCGCTTCCACTATTGGAAGCTGCCGCCGCCGACACCCATGCGCCCGTTCGTCTGGCCGCATTGGATTCGGCCGCCCGATTGGGGCACCCCGGCAGCGCCAAATGGATATTGCCGCTTTTGAACGACCCCGTGCCTCCCGTCCGTGCCAGAGCTATCCGCGCCTGTCAGTTGATGAGGCTGAACAGCAGCCTGCCTGCTATCGCGGAACTGCGCAAAGATCCTTCCCCTTGGGTACGCCTTCGCGCGCAGCAGGCTCAACAGGTGCTGGGGACTGCCTGATGGGGGTGGGTTCTATATCCTCTATGTTGGAAAACATCGGGCTGAACGCCATGGTCGCGATTGGCGTCCTGTCCTTTCTGGTCGTGACCATCCGCAATCTCGTTTCGACGATCCAGTTGCTGCTTGCTGCGCGAGTCTTTGCCACGCGCGTCAGACCTGCTCAGCGATCCTATGACCTCTGGTCTCGCTATGCGGACCTTGCCCTTCCCGTGTCTGTCATTGCACCCTGCTTTAACGAGGAGTTGTCGATAGCAGACAGTGTGCGCGCCTTGCTGGCTCTGGAATACCCTGACCATGAAGTGATTCTGGTCAATGACGGGTCCAACGACGCAACCTTGTCCGTACTGATTCAGGAATTTGATCTCCGTCCGATTGAACGAGAACAATTGGCAGTACTTCAGAAAACTCGCATTTTGGGCATTTATGCCTCCGCTCGCTATCCGAACCTCATTCTGATCGACAAGGAAAATGGGCGGAAGGCGGATGCAGTGAACGCCGGATTGGGCTTTGCCGCCGCGCCGCTGGTTTGCGTCATCGATGCCGATTCCATTATTGAGCCCGATGGCCTGCTGCGCGCTGCCGAGCCATTCATGACAGATGACGGTTCGTTGTTGGCAGTAGGCGGAGCAATTCGCATCGCGAACGGATCAATTGTCGAAGGCGGGCATGTTCGCCAGATTCGGCTGCCGCGTCGCTGGTTGCCGCGCTATCAGATATTGGAGTATCTTCGGGCCTTCCTGACGGCCCGCATCGCCAATGCGCGGCTGGATATGCTGATGCTGATTTCTGGAGCCTTCGGCATATTCCGGCGGGCGCCACTGGTGGAAATTGGCGGGTATCGGCACGATACGGTTGGCGAGGATCTGGAAGTCGTCACCCGCATCCATCGCCGTATGCGGGAGCAAAAGCGGCCCTATCGCATTGCCTTCGTCCCTGAAGTGGTATGCTGGACCGACGCGCCCGAAAGCTGGCGAGGACTACGCAACCAGCGCGCACGGTGGGAGCAGGGCGCGCTGGAGACGATTGTCGAGCATAGGCGCATGCTGTTCAATCCGCGATACGGCCGCATCGGCCTGATCGGTATGCCGCTAATCGTGATTGAAGATGTGCTCGGACCGCCTTGCGAACTATTCGGCTATCTTCTGATACCCATCCTCTACTTTTTGGGGATCGGATCGGGCACGGTCGTGCTTGCCTTCTTCTCCTTGACGGTGCTGTTCGGAACCGCGCTTAGTCTTGGAACCCTGGCGCTTGAGGAAATGCAGCTCAGACGGACGCCAAGTGCACGCGACCTTTTCATGATCGGCGTCGCTGCCGTTGTTGAAAATCTGGGATATCGTCAGGTGAATTTGGCCTTCCGGACTTATGGCATGTGGCGTTTCTACAGGAAGGACAATCATTGGGCCGCAGCGGGGAGGGCGGGCTTCTCTAAAGAATGAGCGTTGTTCCGGGTGAGCGCGGATTTTTAAAGCGCTAGTGCCACGGTTCGGCCTTTCGGTTGGACCCGGTTACCGGACGGGTCGTCGCAGCGCTCTTCTGCTCGCCTAGAGGCATCGGCAGGGGCAGACCTGTCTTTCTCTCCCGCAAAAAGATTGCCTTCTTTCGATGAAATTGCCCCGGTTTTTCTCGTCCTCTGCCTTTGACATGGCCATCGACCTCGGCACCGTTAACACGGTTATCCATGTCCGCGACCGGGGGATCGTCCTCAATGAGCCGTCGGTCATCGCCATCGAGACCCGCCAGGGGTTTCGCCGCGTAAAGGTCGTAGGCAATGAAGCCAAGCTGATGATGGGGAAGACGCCCGCCAACATTCAGGCGATCCGGCCTCTGCGCGATGGCGTTATCGCGGACATCGATGTGGCCGAACAGATGATCAAGCATTTTATCGACAAGGCGCTGAACGGCAGCCGCTTTGGCCGACGCCATGAGGTTGTGGTCTGCGTTCCCTCTGGATCGACCATGGTGGAACGGCGCGCGCTGCGCGACGCCGCCGCCAATGCCGGGGCCGCCCATGTCCAACTGATCGAGGAACCGATGGCGGCGGCGATCGGCGCGGGATTGCCGGTTACGGAACCGCGCGGCGCCATGGTGGTCGACATCGGCGGCGGAACAACGGAAGTCGCGGTCCTGTCGCTGCGTGGTATCGCTTACAGCAATTCCGCGCGGGTCGGCGGTGACCGGATGGACGACGCGATCGCATCGCATATCCGGCGCAACCACAACCTGCTGATCGGCGAAGCAACGTCCGAACGGGTGAAGTGTGAACTCGGAGCGGCGACGCTACCCGATGGCGAAGGACGGCGGATAGTGGTCAAGGGCCGCGATCTGGTGAATGGCCGCCCTGCCGAAATGACGATCAGCGAGGCGGAAATCGCGGACGCGCTCGCCGAACCTGTCGGCCAGATCAAGATGGCGGTCAGGACGGCGCTGGAGCAGACCGCGCCGGAACTGGCGGCGGACATCATCGAGGAAGGCATCACCCTGACGGGCGGCGGCGCGCTGCTGCGGCGACTGGACCAGGCGCTGATGGAGGAGACCGGCTTGCCAGTGAAGGTCGCGGAAATGCCGCTGATGTGCGTGGCAATGGGAGCGGGCAAAGCTCTGGAAGATCCCGCCTATCAGGGCGTTCTGGCCATTTCCTGATCATCCGGGAAATCAGGCGCTGAGGCGCGGAGAAAGGTGGCTCAGATGGCTCCGCCCAACGGGGTGGTCGATCGAGCAATATCGTTTCTGAAGATGTCGTGCCCGGATCGTCACGATAGAGCGCATCGCGCCTTCCTGACACGGATCATGCCCTAAATTCCTTCCTTGGGTTAATGGTTGGATCAGCGATCTTCGCGGGCCGCCATAACCGTATTGCCTTGATCGTGTACCCCCGCCGACCGAACGGCTCCCCTCGTACGAGCCACCTCCGCGCCGTGATGGACGGAGCGCAGCTTGAGCAGGTCTTGCCGCGCCACAATGCCGATGACCTTGCCCGATGCGGGCTCGACGATCGGGATGCGGCCGATGCCCGCATCGACCATCATGTCCGCGATGCGGCTGATCGGATCACTTGGCGTGCCATAGGGCTGCGATGCATCGGACAAGACTTCTGCGAGGGTCGCTTGGGTAGGTGCGCCGTCCACCTGCCAGCGCAGCGCATCGGAACGGGAAACAAGGCCGATGAGCCGCCCTTCCTTGTCCACCACCGGATAACTGCGATGGACGGCCTGCCCCGCAAAGAAGGCGATGACCGCGCCAATGGACATCGTTCCTTCCAGCGTCTGCGGTTCTCGCGTCATCACTTGCCCTGCCTGAAGGAAATCGAACGGATCAACCGCATATTCCTGAAGAACATGCCGCCCGCGCCGTGCAATCTTTTCGGTTAGTATCGACCGCCGCATCAACAGCACGCTCACCGCATAGGCCCCTACCGACGCCGCAATCGTCAGCGGCAGCATCGCGAAATCCCCGGTTAGCTCGGCCGCGAACAAGGCGGCGGTCAGCGGCGCGCGCATCGCCCCGCTCATCGTCCCGGCCATCCCGGCCATTGCCCATAGTGCGCTCCCGCCCGGCAGATATTGGCCCAGCAAAAAGCCCAACGCTCCGCCCAACATCAAGAGCGGCGCCAGCACGCCGCCCGATGTGCCCGATCCTAGCGCGATCAGCCACACCGCCGCCTTGACCACCAACAGCGCCAGCGCCACCCGCACCGCCAACGACCCGTCCAGGAGTCCCCTGATACTCTCATAACCCGCGCCCAGCACGTGCGCGTCCACCAGTCCGCCGATACCGACGGCAAGCCCCCCGATCGCTGGCCACCACATCCAGTGGACGGGCAGACGCCCAAACATATCCTCGATCCGATACAGCAGCGCGGACAGCAACGTCGCTTGCACCCCTGCGATCGCCCCCATGCCCAGTGCGATGCCAATCAGCACGGGAGTTAGCATTACCGCATGATGCACGGGAAAGAGCGGCCCGCTTTCGATCAGCACTGGCCGCCATAGCAGTGAGATCAGTACCGCAATAACCACTGGCACGAAGCTGCGCGGTTTCCACTCGAACAGCAGAACCTCAACGGCGAGCAGGATAGCGGCCATTGGCGTGCCGAAGATCGCTGTCATACCCGCCGCCGCGCCCGCGACCAGAAGGGTTTTGCGCTCCGCCGCGCTCAGATGAAAGAGTTGAGCGAATAGAGACCCGATCGCTCCGCCGGTCATGATGATCGGCCCCTCGGCGCCGAACGGGCCGCCGCTGCCGATGGAAATGGCAGAGGAGAGGGGCTTCAGCACCGCGACCTTGGGCGACAAGCGGCTTTCGCCATAGAGGATCGCCTCGATCGCTTCTGGAATGCCGTGCCCCCGGATCTTCTCCGACCCGTAACGCGCCATCACGCCCACGATCAGGCTGCCTATGACCGGAACTGCGATGACGCCGATCCCTAGCGCGTTGTCCGTGATCGCAGCAGGGGCGGCAGAGAGACGGCCAAACCAGAAGAGATTAGTCGCCACCGCAATCGCCCGAAGCAGCAGCCATGCGCCCAGAGCACCGCCCGTCCCCACGATCAGTGCGGCGGCGGCCAGCATCATCATGCGTAGGTTGGCGCTATGATCGGCAAGAAGGCTTTGCGATGGAGAGGAGGTCGATGATGCCATGCGGGGAGCAACTATATCGTATTACGATATTTATCAACGCCCCTTAGCACGCTATGATGTTGCATGGCCGATGAGTTGACCGACAATGACTATGCGGCCCTTGCCGATTTCCGCTTCTCCCTGCGGCAGTTTCAGGCGTTCAGCGAAAGGGAGGCGGCGCAGTGCGGTCTGACGCCCCAGCAGCATCAAGCTCTCCTCGCGATCCGCGCCGCACCACGGGGTAGGGCGACGGTAGGGCATGTCGCGGAACGGCTGATCCTGAAACCCCATAGCGCGACCGGCCTTGTCGACCGACTGGAGGCGCTGGGCCTCGTGCGGCGCCGTTTATCGGAGCAGGATCGCCGACAGGCGCTGCTCGAACTAACTGAGCAGGCGCACGGGATACTCACCACACTCAGCGCCGCGCATCGGCAGGAAATCGGGCGGCTGCGGCCGCTGTTGATGGAGTTATTGGAAAGGGTTGCGGTTTAAGGAGCAGACCCTGCGCGCTTCGTGTAAATTCTACGCGTGACGCGTAACTTCGTCATGTTTGGATGAGGGTGGGATCGCTGGGCCTCTGCCAGCCAAACTAGCCGACGGCGCGCTTCTGTGAAGCGAAATCCGGTCGCAGCATCCGGGACGAGAAATCTTCTTACGGCAGGTCCGGTAGAACAAGGCGCGCCAGTGCCATCCCGGAATGAAATGCTGTTGTTCTGGGAAAAATGGTGGACGCACTTGGGCTCGAACCAAGGACCCGCTGATTAAGAGTCAGCTGCTCTACCAACTGAGCTATGCGTCCACACTCGCTTTCGGATCGCTCCGTTTGGAGCCTCGCCTTGGCGTGGCCGGGCGGTTAGCATTATCCTCCGGCTTTGCAAACAGTAAATCGCCGCAGTGCGGAAAATTTTGGCTAGCGGCTACTTTCAGCCCCAATTTCCGGGCCGTCTCCCGCCCCGTCGGCTGGACCGGTCAATGGCCATGATGATCCCGATGCACAGCATGACGGTCAACATGGACGACCCGCCATAGGACATGAAAGGCAGGGGAATACCAACGACAGGAGCGAGGCCCATCACCATCATGAGGTTGATCGCGACATAGAAAAAGATCGTCGTGGTCAGGCCCGCCGCGACCAGCCGCGCATATTTGTCCTGCGCGCGCAGCGATACGCCGATACCCCACCGGAAGAGCAGCAGGAACGCGCCGATCAGGAATATCCCGCCGACAAGACCCCATTCCTCCGCCATGGTGGCGAAGACGAAGTCGGTATGACCTTCGGGAAGATAGTCGAGGTGGCTCTGGGTGCCCTTTAGGAAGCCCTTGCCCCAGATGCCGCCCGACCCGATCGCGATCTTCGACTGGCTGATATGGTAGCCCGCACCCAGCGGATCGCTTTCCGGATCCATGAAGATGAGCACGCGCTTTTGCTGATAGTCGTGCAGGAAACTAAAGGCGATCGGGATGATCGCCGCTATCACCAGGCCCGACCCCACGAACAGGCGCAGCGGCAATCCGGCCAGGAACATGACTGTTACGCCGCCCGCCGCGATCATCGTCGCTGTCCCCAGGTCCGGTTGTACCAGAACCAACGCCCATGGCACCCCGATGAGGACGAGCGCGGGCCATATCGCCGTCCAGCGGCGGATTTCACCTACCGGGAGCAAAGCATAAAAGCGCGCGACGGCCAGAACGATGATCGGCTTCATGAATTCCGATGGCTGCAACTGCATGAAGCCAAGGTTGATCCATCGCTGACTGCCGCCCGCAACGCCGCCGATCAGTTCGACAAGCACCAGCGAGATGAGAACAGCCCCGTAGGCGGGGAAAGCGAACCGCGCGAAAATTTCGAGCGGCACCCGGCTGATGACGAAGGCCATCACCGAAAAGATGACGAACCGCACACCCTGGTTGATCGCCCATGGCGTAATGCTGCCGCTCGCAGCGCTGTAGAGTACGAGAGTGCCAAAGCCCGCGATCGCGACTAGAAGGCCCACCACCCGCCAAGGGAATTCCGTAAGTGGCTGGGGAACAATGCTCATCAATCTGCTTCCGTGTTCGGACCGCGCTGAGGCTGAGCGCTGTTAGCAGTGGCCGACGCATTGGCTGGCGATGCTGCGTTGCCGCTGCTCACCGCCTCTGAAGCCTTGGCCCCATCAGGCACGGCCTCTCCCTTCCTGATCGCCTTGGCGAGGCGATAGGCTGCCATCTGCCGCTCCATGCGCTCAGCAGGGGTGCCACCCCAGCCTTTCTCCAATTCAATCAGCCTTGCCATAGCCTTTGCTGGATCGAACAGAAAGGTCAGCACATCCTTGGCTACAGGGGCGGCGGCGCGTGAGCCGCCCATCCCATGTTCGATCACAACCGATGCGGCATAGCGCGGATTGCTTGTGGGAGCGAAGCAGACGAACAGGCCATGGTCGCGATATTTCCATGCACCGCTTTGCCCGCGCTGGCTGCCCGCTATCTTTCGGACCTGCGCAGTGCCGGTCTTCCCGCCCATCTGTATGCCGGGCAGGTCCAGGCGGCTGCGTCCCGCAGTTCCATCACCGTTCACCACTTCCCACATGCCCGCTCGCACGGCGTCGAAATGCTCCTTGGGAAAGGGCATGAACGGTGCTTCGGGATAGCGGCCTTTCACCAAACGGGGCTGAATGTTACGGCCCGACGCGATCCGCCCGGCCATGACGGCCAGTTGCAGAGGATTCACGACCACATAACCTTGGCCGATGGACGCATTGAGCGTGTCGGATGCGGTCCATTTCTGGTCATAGCGACGCATCTTCCACTCGGTATCAGGCATGGTACCATAGCTTTGCGAAGTCACCGGAAGGTCGAACTTTTCGCCAAACCCCATGGCATGTCCCATCCGAGCGATCACGTCGATGCCGACCCGGTTGCCCATCGTGTAGAAATAGGTGTTGCAGCTCTTGGCCAGAGCGCGGTGCATGTCCACCGAACCGTGGCGGCCAAGACAACGGAAGAACCGGTTGCCCAGCCGGTATCCTCCCGGACAGTGCACCCGTTCCTTCGGATCGATCCCGGCGCTCTGCAATGCCATCGCCACCATCGGCTTGAAGGTCGAACCCGGCGGATAAAGGGCGTTCAAGGATTTGTTGATCAGCGGATGGCGTTCATCGCTCGACAGCATGTCCCATTCATCATGGCTGATGCCGTCAGAGAAATTATTGGGATCATAGGCGGGCATCGACGCCATGCACAGGATTTCTCCTGTCAGACAATCGATGACAATGCAGGAACCGGATTCTGCACCTAGCCGACGCCCAGCATAATCTTGAAGTCCGGCATCGATGGTAAGTCTCACTGCATTACCCGGCGCGTCGGGTCGCGTAGTCAACTCCCGAACGATCTTGCCGCGCGCCGTCACCTCGACCCGCTTGGCCCCGGGCTTCCCTGTAAGCTCAAGGTCGAACCATTTCTCCAGGCCTTCTTTGCCCACCTTGAAGCCTGGGGTAATCAGCAGCGGGTCCTTGCGCTTCTCATAATCCTTCGCTGATGCTGCGCCAACATAGCCTAGTAGGTGGCCAACCGTTGATCCCGTGGAATAATAGCGAGAAAACCCCTGGCTAGGGGCGACCCCGGGGAGGTCGGGCAAACGAACGCTGACGGCTGCAAACTGGTCATAGGTTAGTTTTTCAGCGACCTGGACTGGCCGGAAACCGGGCGCCTTGTCCAGTTCGGTCCTGATCCGCTCAACCTCGTCCGGAGCCAATCCCAGAAGGTGCGCCAGGTTGCGCAACGTGCCTTCCGGATCAGTGACACGCTCCGGAATCAGGTCGACGCGAAAATCCGTTCGGTTATTCGCCAGCGCGCGGCCGTTCCGATCCAATATCCACCCACGACGCGGGGGAGTGAGCGTCAGGTTGACGCGATTGCTTTCCGAAAGAAGATTATATTTCTCGTTCTCCGCGACGCTGATCCAACCCATTCGGCCAATCAGCATGGCGCCGATCCCGGCTTGCAGTCCCCCAACGACCATCGCTCGACGGGTGAAGGTGAAAGATAGCGATGCCTCGGTGACGATCTTACGCTTGAGCTTGGGCAGCTTCATGCCATCACGCGCCAGCGATCGATCCGGGCGCATTGCCGCACCACGAAGGGGAAGAGCAGGATCGTCCAGAGCATTTGTGGGGCGACCAGTTCCAGCTTGATGTTTCCTCCGCCGGTAATCCGAGCAAAGAACAGGCCACCGGCGATACAGAAGATAATGGCTACCGCCGCGATTAGCCAGTCCTGCCGATAGCTGCGCCACACCATGCGATGTTCTACGGCGTCAATCCCGATCAACATCATGGTCCACAGGAACATCGCCGATCCGATTGGCTGCCCGCTCATGATGTCGTCGAACAGGCCGAGTGGAACGCCGATCCAGACGCGCCACAACTCTGGGCGCAGCAATCGCCATGACAGCAATAGCAGCAAACCGAAGGGCGGCATGATCGGCGCCTGCGCGATAATCGGCAGGATTGTGATCGACGATCCCAGCATGACCGTGATGACGGGCGTTCCGGTCAGACGAAAGGTGGACGGAGAGCGGCCCAGCCTGGGAACATGCTGGAGGTGCGGGTCGATCATGGCGCGCTGGCGTTCGCCGCCGCTTCGGCTGACGCGGCTTCAGGTGTGGTCGGGCTGCTGCGGCTCACGACCTCTTCAAAGGAGCGTTCGACGATCACGGCATCCACTTTCGACGGATTGGCGAGCGGCACACCATAGGCGATCTCGCCCGCTATGCGCACGACAACCGCAACCGGAATATTGGGTTGATATATACCGCCGACACCTGATGTAACCAGGATGTCGCCGGGACTGAACGGATTTCGGCCTGCCGCGAGGGAACGGATTTCGACGGTTCCATCGCCTAGTCCGGTTGAGATAGCCGCGACGCTGTCCGTCGCACGACGGACCGGCACGATGTTGCTGCTGTCGGTCAGCAGCAGCACGTCAGCCGTGTTGGGCGTAACGCTGTGGATGCGGCCCACCAGGCCCTCGGATGCACGTACCGGCATCCCGGGGCGGACGCCTTGCCATCGGCCGGCGTTCAGGCGGGCGAAACGGCGGGCGCTGGAGGAAGAGGAGGATATCAGTCGTGCCGTGAGAAGGTCGCTCTGATCTTCATCGACCAGCTTCAACAGCTTCTTGAGGCGCAGATTTTCCTGCGCGATCGCCTTCGCCTCGATGATTCGGTTGCGATCAGCATCCACCTGATGGCGCAAGGCGATATTCTGTGATCCGGCGCGCCAATAGGCGGTCAGCACGTCGTCCAGCGAACTGGCTCCGCTCACCATGTTGCGCAGGCCGAGCGACGCGGGGCGGGAGATTTCCGCCGTAGCCATACGGATCGCCGCGAATCCTGTGGGATCGAAAATTGCCACGGCGACCAGCAGCAGGCCAGCAGCCGCACCCGTTACCGCCACAACATAGCTGGCGAACAGGCTGTACTGCGCCTTGCGGTTATGGCCGGGACGTCGGCTGGATGGCCGCGCCATGCTGTGGTCCCCCTGACCTTAAGCGGTCTGCAGCACGCCTCGGAAGATCGGGTCCTCCATCGCGCGGCCGGTGCCGATGGCAACGCAGGTCAACGGATCTTCGGCGATCGTGACGGGCAGGCCGGTCTCGTCGCGCAATTCATCGTCCAGACCCTTCAGCAGCGCGCCGCCGCCAGTCAGAACGATCCCCTGATCCACAATGTCCGCCGCCAGTTCCGGCGCAGTATTTTCCAGAGCGATCCGGACACCCTCAACGATGGTGCTGATCGGTTCCGCCAGCGCGTCGGCGATCTGGCCCTGGTTGATGGAAATTTCCTTGGGCACGCCGTTGACGAGATCGCGACCCTTGATGTGGATGGTTTCGCCCACACCGTCTTCGGGGGGCTGGGCCACGCCGAACTGCTTCTTGATGCGCTCGGCGGTGGCCTCACCGATCAGCAGATTGTGGTGGCGGCGGACGAACGAAACGATGGCTTCGTCCATCTTGTCACCGCCGACACGTACGGAAGTGGTATAGGCAAGACCGCGAAGCGAAAGCACTGCGACTTCGGTGGTGCCGCCGCCAATGTCCACGACCATTGATCCGATGGGCTCGGTCACTGGCATGTCGGCGCCGATCGCGGCGGCCATCGGTTCCTCGATCAGGAAGACCTGGCTCGCGCCCGCATTGCTCGCCGCATCGCGAATCGCGCGGCGTTCGACGCTGGTGGAGCCTGACGGCACGCAGATCACGATCTCAGGGAAGCGCCAGGGGCGCGACTTGCCGCCATGCACCTTCGTGATGAAGTGCTTGATCATCTGTTCGGCGACATCGATGTCGGCGATCACGCCGTCGCGCAGGGGGCGGATCGCCTCGATCGAATCGGGCGTCTTGCCCATCATCAATTTGGCATCGTCGCCCACGGCCTTGACCCGTTTCACGCCGTTCAGTGTCTCCACCGCCACGACCGATGGCTCATTCAGCACGATTCCGCGGCCCCGCACATAAACGACGGTGTTCGCCGTGCCGAGATCGATAGCCATATCCTGGGAGGAGAGTTTGAAAAGTCGCGAAAAGATCGACATGCTTGTTCCTGTTCAGCCCGCCCGTCCCGGCGACGCGAACCGGGGCGTTCGGAGGTCCCTGCCACGTTCCGCCGCCCCTGTCATCATTCCGTGTGATGAGGCAAAATTTTCGGGGGCAACGGCTCGCGGAAAGCGCTCGCTTGGGCTAGTCACTAATCAATGTCAATACGCCGCCTGCCCGAACATCTGGTCAACCGTATCGCTGCCGGTGAAGTGGTCGAAAGACCCGCCAGCGCGCTCAAGGAAATTGTTGAAAACGCTTTGGATGCCGGAGCAACCCGCATTTCCATAAGGTTAGGCGGCGGCGGGCTCGACCGGATAGAGGTCAGCGACGATGGCTGCGGCATGGCGCCTGACGAGATCGCACTGGCGCTGGAGCGGCATGCGACGTCGAAATTGCCGGACGATGCGATCGAAAATGTATCGACCTTGGGCTTTCGCGGTGAGGCGCTGCCATCCATCGCCAGCGTCGCGCGCCTGTCGATCGACAGTAGGCCCAAGGGGCAGGACGGCTGGAACCGCACTGTCGATAATGGCGCGCTGTTGTCTGAGGGGCCTGCCGCCCTACCGCCCGGCACTCGCGTGACCGTGGAGCAGCTTTTCGCGCGGGTGCCCGCCCGCCGCAAATTCCTGCGCTCGGCCAAGGCGGAATATGCCGCCTGCCTCGACATCGTCCGCCGCCTGGCGATGGCGCACCCCTCCGTTGCCTTCACCATGGAGCATGACGGCCGCCGAGCCGTCGCCGTGCAGGCAGGAGAAGCGCGGGAGGATCGGGTTGCCGCGCTCACCGACCGTGCGCTTGCCGAGAATCATGTGATAGTCTCGCTCGAACGGGAAGGCGTTCGTTTGTCAGGCGTTGCATCGCTCCCGACCTATAATCGTGGCGTCGGGGATCATCAGTTCCTCTTCGTGAACGGCCGCCCGGTTCGCGATCGCCTGCTGATAGGAGCGGTGCGCGGTGCCTATGCCGACATGCTCGCACGCGACAGGCATCCCGTGGTGGCTCTGTTCCTCGACGTTCCGCCGCTGGAGGTGGACGTCAATGTCCACCCGGCAAAGACCGAGGTCCGCTTCCGTGATCCAGCCATGATCCGGGGCATGATCGTTTCAGGCGTGCGCCGGGCACTCGATGCGGAAGGGTTCCGATCCGTGCAGCAGGCCGACCCGGCGAGCCTTTCCGCCTGGAGGGCAGAGCCTGTATCGCCCACCCCCATCAATGCACTCCCCATCTTCGAAGCTGCGTCAGCATCCTACACGCCCCCCGCCGCAGCATTCGCCGATCGCCGCCCTTCCTTCTTCGCCCCTCCGCCGCAAGCGCGCGCGGAACCCGCCGCCGCACCCGCGCCGGAAGGAACCAGCTTCCCGCTTGGCGTCGCGCGCGGGCAGGTAGCGCGAACCTATATCGTCGCAGAGGCTGAGGACGGGCTTGTGATCGTCGATCAGCACGCCGCGCATGAGCGCCTGACGCTCGAACGCATGCGCCGCGCCATGGAGGGACAGGGCGTCGCCGCACAGGCGCTGCTGCTGCCCGAAGTAGTCGAACTGGACGAGCCCGCCTGCGACCGCCTCGAAACGCGCATCGATGAGTTGCGCGACTTCGGTCTCGAACTGGAGCGGTTCGGTCCCTCCGCCATGCTCGTGCGCGCGGTCCCCGCAATGCTGGGGCAGGGTGATGTGCAGGGACTCGTCACCGACCTCGCCGATGATCTGGCTGCCTATGATGATGCTCTGTCCTTGAAGGAACGGCTCGATCTGGTCGCGGCGACGATGGCATGCCACGGATCGGTGCGCGCCGGTCGTATGCTGAGCGTCACGGAAATGAACGCGCTGCTGCGCGAGATGGAAATCACGCCGCGTAGTGGCCAGTGCAACCACGGCCGTCCGACTTGGGTGAAGCTGGGTCATGGCGACATCGAGAAGCTGTTTGGGAGGAAATGACCATGCGCATGATCGCCTGCTTGGCTACCTTGAGCCTGTCCGTGCCCGCCCTTGCCGCAACGCACGGCGCTGACCCATGCCGCAATGCGCCGCTTCCCCCCGAACCATGGACAAGTTGGAACCAGAGCGGCTCGGAGACAGCGGCGGGCGAAGCAGCTTCCGCGCCCCGGCTGATCCTCGGCAAGCCGATCGTCGCAACCTTGCGTCCTTCAGCGCAGGTCCAATATGCTGTGAAGCCCGGACGTCAGCAGCCTAAAAGCTATGGCGGCCTCTTCAGCCTGGCGATCAAGGCACCTGCACGGGTGGGTATAGGCCTGTCTGGTTCCGCCTGGGTCGATATCGTCACCGGCCGCAGCGCAGTCGCCTCTGCCGCCCATGGTCATGGCTCCGCATGTTCGGGCATTAAGAAGATCGTCTGGTTCGATCTGCCGCCGGGCCTGCACCTCGTTCAACTGTCGAACTCGTCAGCCAGCCAGATACGCCTGATGGCTGCGGATGCTCTCGCCAACCAGCCACTGCCGCCAAAGCGCGACAGATAGGCTGCCGATCCGTTCAGTTCGGACGGGTGCGAAAAAGCACGATGGGCATCAGCGTCATGACCGGCTCGTCATCCTGGTTGAAGATCGTCACCTTGCTCTTGATGATGCCCATCTCCGGCCTGCTGCGCGAGGCCTTCTTTTCCACAACCTCTGATGCGCCCCGCAGCGTGTCGCCCGGTCTGACCGGCCGCAACCAGCGCAGTTCATCTATGCCCATGGCACCCAGGCTCGCATCCTGATGTCCGCCAGCCTGCATTTTCGCGACGAACATCTTCATGAACAGCGCAGTGGTGTGCCATCCGCTGGCCGACAGGCTGCCAAAATGCGTTTCTGCCGCAGCTTCGTCCGAAAGGTGAAAGGGCTGGGCATCGAATTCAGCGGCGAAGGCAATGATCTCGTCGCGGGTGACGGTGATTGAACCGAACTCCAGCTTGCTGCCGACTTCCACATCTTCGAAATAGACAATCTCGCTCATGATCCAGCACCTCTCACGTTGCAGATGATCTAGGCAAGGCTTACGTTTACGTCAATGTCAGGATGGCGCGATCCATTGGCGCAGCATCCGCCACAGCTCTGCCTTCTTGTCGCGGGATAGCATGGTGTTAGCGCCACTACTGGACGGCAGGTTGATCAAGGACAGCCCCGTGTCTGCGCCGATCTGGCGGCGGCCATGCACAGACGCCGTCTTGCCGTTGAAGGCAATCGCTCGCAGCGCAGGCAGGCGCGCGATAAAGGCGCGTAAATCCCGAAGTTCCGCGCCACGGATCGCGCTGTCGAGGCTACCTTCCCGGTCTGCGCTCTCGATCACGTCCCACAAACCAACGCCTCGCCCACGCAAACGCTTCAGCCGCATGGCATAGGGAAGGGCGCGCAAATCCTCGCCCAGCACATCACCCATCAGCGACCAGAAAGCATTGCCGCGATGAGCATAATATTCGCCTTGCCTGATCGAGGCATCCCCCGGAAGGCTGCCGAGAATCAGCAGTGTCGTGCGTTCATCGACGCTCGGTGGAAAGGCGGCCTTGCGCTGGGCCGGTATCTGGCCGGGCCGCAGCGTCACGGCGTCAGACGTTGAAGCGGAACAGCATGATGTCGCCGTCCTGCGTCACATAATCCTTGCCTTCGGACCGCCACTTGCCCGCTTCCTTGGCTCCGGCTTCGCCATTGAACTGGACATAGTCGGCATAGGCCATGGTTTCGGCGCGGATGAAGCCTTTTTCGAAATCCGTATGGATCGCGCCTGCCGCCTGGGGCGCCTTCGACCCCTTGGTCACAGTCCAGGCGCGTGCTTCCTTCGGACCAACGGTGAAGAAGGTGATGAGTCCGAGCAATTCATAACCTGCCCGAATGATGCGGGCGAGACCTGCTTCGGTCAGGCCCAGCGCTTCCAGATATTCGGCGCGCTCCTCGACCGGCATGGTGATGAGTTCCGCTTCGATCGCGGCCGATACGATGACCGCCTTCGCGCCCTCTGCCGCAGCCTTCTCAAACACACGAGCGGAATGGACATTGCCCTCCGCCGCCGCTTCTTCCTCGACATTGCAGACATAGAGGACAGGCTTGGCGGTCAGCAACTGGGCCTGCTGGAAGATGCGGGCCTCCTCGTCATCGGCGGGCTGCGTCAGCCTCGCGGGCTTGCCGTCGCGCAGCAAGTCCAGCGCCTTGCCCAGCACGGATGCGGCCACCTTTGCTTCCTTGTCGCCTTGCGCCGCCTTTTTGGCGAAGTTCGGCACGCGCTTTTCCAGGCTTTCCAGGTCCGCCAGCATCAACTCAGTCTCGACGGTCTCCGCGTCCGCGATAGGATCGACCTTGCCCTCGACATGGGTGATGTCGCCATCCTCAAAACAGCGCAGGACGTGGACGATGGCGTCCGTCTCGCGGATATTGGCGAGGAACTGGTTGCCCAGCCCTTCGCCCTTGGAAGCGCCGCGAACCAGGCCTGCAATATCGACGAAGGACAGCTGCGTTTCGATGATCTTGGCGCTGCCGCCAATCTTCGCAATGGTCTGAAGCCGGTCGTCGGGCACGGCGACGCGGCCTTCATTGGGCTCGATGGTGCAGAAGGGATAATTCGCCGCCTGCGCCGCCTGCGTTTCAGTCAGCGCATTGAACAGGGTGGACTTGCCCACATTGGGAAGCCCGACGATACCGCAACGAAAACCCATGGAACTGCCTTCACGTCAAAATGATGGCCGGGCCGATAGCCTGTTCCGCGTCCGAAGGCCAGCCTGTGCTCAGCGCCGGAAGAAGAGGGTGATCGACGCGACATGGTTCATGCGCTCGTTCCCGCCCCGCTGGTTGATGATCTGGTTGAGGTAGCCAATCTCAGCCGTGGACTTGCCCATCAGCTTGACCTCCGCGCCGACAAAGCTGCGTAGCTGGTCGAAGCCCGCCCTTTGCCCCCAATCCGTGCTGTTGAGAGCGGCAAATCCTTCCGCATAAACCAGCGCATTGACGGCCCGACTGTCAGTTTTCAGCGGCCTTTCATAGCGGAGCATCTCCCGCAGTCGCCATCCCATGCCGTTGCCATCCGAACGCCAGCGTTGCTCCAGCCGCGTGCGGGACGATAGTTCGCCGTCCCAAGGCTTGCCGATCGTCCAGTTGATCTGTTGAAAACTACGCTCTTCATTGACGTCGCGCCCGCCCTGCGACGGCAGGACGATATGCGCATAGCCCTGATAGACGGATAGATCGGGCGACAGCTTCCATCCAACCGCACCGCGCAGGAGAGTCTGGTCGGCCCGTGAGGCGCCATTGCCGAACCGGGGCTGGATCTCGGCGAAATAGATGAGGTCGCCGCTGACCGGTCCCATGGCAGTCAGATTCACCCAGACCTGCTCATCTTCGGCCGTCGCCGCATGCGCGGCAGCGCCGGTTAGAAGGGGGCAGGCGCCTAGAAATGCGCGGAAAGAACGAGCAATAGTGCGGGAGCGAAACATGGCGCGTACCTAGTCTTTCGCTCTTGCCGTCCCATGTCCCTCGGATAAGTTTTTATGTCTGTCAGGTGATCACGCTCGGCCGGTCCATGCTGGTAAATCCTTCGATATCCGCGATGTCTTGCGCGGCCCGGACCAGCGGCGCGAGGGCGTCGGCGGTTTCCATACCAAGGTTGCCGTCACGATCTACATAGCGTTCAATATAGACGCGCAAGGTAGCGCCTTCGGTGCCGGTGCCGGAGAGGCGAAACACTATGCGCGAACCATCTTCGAACAGGATGCGGATACCCTGATTGCGGCTGATGGACTGGTCGGTAGGATCAGTATAGGCGAAATCATCCGCGCTCTTCACGGTGCCGCCACTGTTCAAGGTTCCGGGCAAGGTGGAAAGCTTGTCCCGCAGCGCACCCATCAGCGCTTCGGCGCGATCCTTGGCGATGGCTTCATAATCGTGCCGCGCATAATAGTTGCGGCCGTAAGTAGCCCAATGCGCCTGCATGATCTCCGTCACGCTTTGCCTGCGGGCCGCCAGGATGTTCAGCCACAGTAGCACGGCCCAGATGCCATCCTTTTCCCGGACATGATCCGAACCCGTGCCCGCGCTTTCCTCGCCGCAGATCGTCGCCATGCCCGCGTCCAGGAGGTTGCCGAAGAATTTCCATCCGGTCGGCGTCTCGTAAAGCGAAATGCCCAACTTTGCCGCCACCCGGTCGGCAGCGCCACTGGTGGGCATCGACCGCGCAATGCCCTTGAGGCCCTTCGCATAGCCGGGCGCAAGATGCGCGTTGGCCGCCAGCACCGCGAGCGAGTCCGATGGCGTCACATAGCAGTTGCGGCCGATGATCAGGTTGCGATCGCCATCGCCGTCCGACGCAGCACCGAAATCGGGCGCGTTTTCGCCCATCATCCGGTCGTACAATTCCTTTGCGTGGACTAAATTGGGGTCGGGGTGGTGATGCCCGAAGTCGGGCAGGGGTGTGCCATTGCGCACGGTTCCGGAGGGTGCGCCCAGGCGCCGCTCGAAAATCTCTGTCGCATAAGGGCCGGTGACCGCGCTCATTGCGTCGAAGGAGAGGGTGAAGCCTTGGCCGATCATCTCCCGAATGGCTGGAAAGTCGAACAGTTGCTCCATAAGGTCGGCATAAGCGGCAACCGGATCGAGCACTTCGACCGTCATTCCGCCAAGCTGGGCCGTGCCGATGGTGTCGATGTCGATGTCGTCCGCATCGATGATGCGATAGCTGTCGATCGTGAGCGTGTGGGCATGGATCGCGTCCGTCACTTTCTCCGGCGCGGGGCCGCCATTGCCCACATTATATTTGATGCCGAAATCCTCGTCCGGGCCTCCGGGATTATGGCTGGCCGACAGAAGCAGACCACCGAACGCGCCTGACGATCGGATCAAATGCGATGCCGCAGGGGTCGATAATATGCCGCCTTGCCCGACCAGCACACGGCCGAAGCCATTGGCGGCCGCCATCTTGAGCACAATCTGGATGACTTCGCGGTTGAGATATCGCCCGTCGCCGCCGACCGCCAGGGTCTGTCCTTCAAATCCGGTCAGACTGTCGAACACCGACTGCACGAAGTTGGCGGCATAATGAGGCTGTTGAAAGACGCGCACCTTTTTGCGCAGACCGGAAGTGCCCGGCTTCTGGTCATTGAAAGGCTTAGTCGAGACGGTCAGTATCACCTGTATCCCTTTGGGAAGTGGAGCAGGCGTCTTCTATGGCCCGGCAATGCTGCACTGCGCAATCCATTCCCCTGATTTCACCGCACAGACAGGGCGGCGGAACGGACTTTCACTTATTAGCGCATGCCCGCAGATCAGTCCGCCAGCCTCAGCGCCACCTCATTCATGAAGCGCGCGTCGTCGCCCTTGGCCAGCCATTCTGCCTCGACGCCGATCGCGCCCAGCATGTCGGCCAGCGCATCCATCTCGCTCTTGTGATAATTGCCAAGCACATAGCCATGCACCCGGTCCTTGTGCCCCGGATGCCCAATTCCGATCCGCACGCGGCGGAAGTCCGGGCCGATATGCGCATCCGTCGATCGCAGGCCGTTATGTCCCGCATTGCCGCCGCCGCGCTTTACCTTCACCTTCATCGGCGCAAGGTCCAGTTCGTCGTGAAAGACGGTCACGTCCTGCGGCGTCAGCTTATAAAAGCGCATGGCATCGCCGACCGACCGGCCGCTTTCGTTCATGAAGGTGGCGGGCTTCAGCAGGATGATCTTCTGAGGTCCAATACGACCTTCCTGCACCCATCCCTGAAACTGCTTTTTGGGCGGGGAGAAGCTGTGCATGTCGGCGATGACGTCGGCCGCCATGAAGCCGACATTATGCCGGTGCATCGCATATTGGGTGCCCGGATTGCCCAGCCCGACCCAGATCTGCATCCCACGTCTCCAAACAAAGCGAACCCCCGTTCGCCTGAACCTGCCGAAGGACCTCTCTTCTCTTTCAAGGAAAAGCAAAGGGCTTCGACAAGCTCAGCCCAAACGGGGGTGAGCAAACCGGCAATCGGTTAGCCGGGGGTGAAAGGCTTATTCGCCTTCCGCCGGAGTTTCGTTGTCGCCCTCGGCGCTCTTCATGGCGGACGGTGCAACGATGGTCGCGACGGTGAAGTCGCTCTCATCATGCGCAGCCTTCGCGCCCTTGGGCAGCTTCACCGTGCCGATGTGGATCGATTCGCCCACGTCGAGGCCAGTCAGGTCAACAACGACGTCGTCGGGGATTTCGGCCGCGTCGACGATCAGTTCGATTTCATGCGCGACGATGTTGAGCACGCCGCCCTTCTTCAGGCCAGGCGAAGCGTCTTCATTGGCGAAGCGAACCGGCACATTGACGTGAACGGTGGCATGTTCCGAAACGCGCAGGAAGTCGGCGTGCAGCGGACGATCGGTCACGGGATGGAAAGCGACATCCTTGGGCAGGGTACGAACCTGCTTGCCGCCAACCTCGACCATGACGACCGAGTTGAAGAAGTGGCCGGTGCCGAGCAGCTTGTTGAGGAGCTTTTCCTCGACATGGATCGACTGGGGTTCTTCGTTCATTCCATAGATGACGGCGGGTACGCGGCCCTCACGGCGGAGAGCGCGGGAGGCTCCCTTGCCTGCCCGATCGCGTGCCTCTGCCGACAGCGTAAGCTGCTCGCTCATTGCGTGTCTCCAAAAGCTGATATGTCAAAACTTCCCGCAACGCCTCCAGGGATGACCATCACGGGAAGGCGGCCCTGTAGCAGAAAGGCGGGCAAAGGCAAGGGCGCGGCGCTATTGCACCCGTGTCACTTTGTAGCCGCGCGCCTCAAGCAAGCTGATAAGGTTGTCCCGCCCCGTAAGATGCCCCGTGCCCACCGCGATGAAGGGGTGCCCCTTCAGCTTGGCGATAACTTCGCTCCAGTCCCGATTGCGGGCAATCAACACCGCCCTTTCAACCACCGGATCGGGCTGTTCTCCACCCTGATCCTCGCGCGCGATCGCAGCCATGTCACCCTTCAGCCAGGCATGAAGAATGCGTTCATATAGCATCTTCATCCCCTTGGCCTCCGCCACAGTCTGGGTCAGAAGTTGCCGCTGCGAGGCCTCGGGCAAGGTATCAAAGGCGCCGAACTGCCGCGCCACCGTCTCCAGTCCGCCAATTGGCTTGCCCGCCTTCTGAAATGCGGCGATCAGCACGGGCTCGACACCCTCATCGGCGCTCAGGCGCAGCGACTGCTGAGCCGCCGCCGAAAGCAGCATCGCGGCTGCCCAGCTTTCATATCCGGACAGAAGCTGCATATTAGCGCCCCCTTCGCCAGCGATCCGCTGAAGCTCATCCCGCTTGTCCGCAGGCACACGGGCTTCGAGCGTGGGGAGATTGGGGCTGCGGCCCATCTTCTCGAACAGCGCCCTCGTTCGCATCTGGTCCTGAATTTCCGCAGATTCGAGCACCAACTGGTCAGAAGCGTCCATCGCCTGCTGGATCTTCTCCGTCCGCCAGTCGACCCCCTTGGGCAGCACATGAATGGTCCCGAACAGCCATCCATCGACTCCATGCCCCTGCACTCGCCATAGTGCAGGCCCGCCACCTGTCGGAGGCGACACCGGCTCCGGCCCGCACGCCGCGATCAGCAGCAGCGCGCATAGGCCCAGCCACCGTAGCAAGCTCACTCGGCGACCCTGGCCGATGCGACGTTCATTCCCTTCAACTGCTCCTGTACGCTGCCCTTGCCTGCCAGATGCCCGGCGCCGACAGCGATGAACACCGTTCCGGGGTGCGCCAGCCGTTCCTTGATCCATTTGGCCCAATTCATGTTCCGCTGAATCAGCAGCACCTGAGCCAGTTCCGGCGTAGCTTCGAGCGATTCGTTCATTTCAGCGGCCAGCTTGTCCGGATCACCCTCCTGCCAGTGCGCGATCAGGCGGGAGAATTCCTTGTCCATGTCCGGCAGACCCTCCACGGTCGCGTTCAGGAACTTGACCTGGCTGTCCATCGGCAGCCCGGCGAAATAGCCCAGTTGCTGCTCCACCGTCTCCAGAGCGCCTATCTTCTTGCCCGCCGCCTTTGCTGCGGACGTCAGTGTCTTCTCCGCGCCAAGGTCCGCTTGATAGCCAAGCTTTTCGAGCGGCTTTACCGCCAGCGCCATGCCAGCCATCCAGGGATTGAAGGGCTCGAACATCTGCCATGGCAAGCCGTTCGCCGCCATCGCCGCCTGATATTTACCCCGCATGTCGGCATCCAGACGATCCGACAGCTTCACCCCGTCATGCGCCAGCGCCGTATGCGCCATGGTTGCGGCCATCGCCTGCGGATCTTCCGGCTCCACGATCTCCAGCACCAGCTCGTCTGACGCATCGAATGCCTGCTTGATCCCGCCCCTGAACCATTCGGTCCCGGGTTTCAGCACATGCACCGTGCCGAACAGGTAGATGGTGGTATCCTCATCCTTCACCTGCCACAGGGCGGGCGTCGCATAGGCGGTCTTCGTCGCTGGCGGCCGAGCGGTGGCCTGCTGTTCCTGAGTGCAGCCGCTTAGCAGCAGTAAACCCGCGACCATCAAGCGCGAAAGCGACCATTTCATACCGGCTGTCGATCCATTGCGAAGAGTTTCGCCATATCCATGCGGGGCAGGCGGCATTTGGGCAAGTGGATTAACCCCCTTCGCACCCGCTTTTCCTTGACCCAAAAGCCCTCCTGCGCCAAGGCGCGCGCGATCAAACCGTCATTTTCGCAAGGGACCGTCCGTGGCGACAGGTAAGCCGCTCTCCTTTCAGGACCTGATCCTGACCCTGCACGCCTATTGGGGAAAGCAGGGCTGCGTCATCCTGCAACCCTATGACATGGAGGTCGGCGCGGGCACCTTCCACCCCGCCACCACCTTGCGCAGCCTTGGTCCCAATGCCTGGAATGCCGCCTATGTGCAGCCCAGCCGCCGCCCGACCGACGGTCGCTATGGCGAAAATCCCAACCGGCTCCAGCATTATTACCAATATCAGGTGATCATGAAGCCGTCCCCGGCCAACCTTCAGGAGCTGTATCTGGGGTCGTTGGTCGAGATCGGCATCGATCCCCTGATCCACGACATTCGCTTCGTCGAGGATGACTGGGAAAGCCCGACGCTTGGCGCATGGGGCCTAGGCTGGGAAGTCTGGTGCGACGGCATGGAAGTCACCCAGTTCACCTATTTCCAGCAGATGGGCGGCTTCGACTGCAAGCCGGTCGCGGGCGAGCTGACCTACGGCCTCGAACGCCTCGCCATGTATATTCAGGGTGTGGACAGCGTATATGACCTGAAGTTCAACGACGCGGGCGTCACCTATGGTGACGTCTTCCTCGCCAACGAGCAGCAGATGTCGAAATGGAATTTCGAGATCGCCGACACGGAAAAGCTGTTCCGCTGGTTCAAGGACGCCGAGGCCGAGTGCAAGGCGTCGCTGGAGGCGGGCGTCCCGCTCGCCGCCTATGATCAGGCGATCAAGGCGAGCCATGTCTTCAATCTGCTCCAGGCGCGCGGCGTGATATCGGTGCAGGAACGCGCCAGCTACATCGGCCGCGTCCGCGACCTTGCAAAAGGCTCCTGCGAAAAGTGGATGGAAGTCAACGGGTGGGCCGCGTGATGCGCGCCCCTCTCTTCCCGTTCGGGCTGAGCCTGTCGAAGCCCCTTACTTCTCTTCAGAATATGGTGTCGGAATGAGCGACTTCCTCCTCGAACTCCGCTGCGAAGAAATCCCGGCCCGGATGCAGCTCAAGGCATCGGAAGACCTCGCCCGCCTCTTCACCGAAGAACTGGCAAAGGCTGGCCTGAAGCCCGAAAACATCGACAGCTTCGTCACCCCCCGCCGCCTCGCCCTGATCGCGCGCAACCTCCCGCTGGAAACCGCCGCCGTCAGCGAGGAATTCAAAGGCCCCCGCACCAGCGCCCCCGCGCAGGCGCTTGAAGGCTTCCTCCGCAAGACCGGCCTGACACAAGACCAGCTCGAAGACCGCGACGGCGTCTGGTTCGCCACGGTCAACAAGCCCGGCCGCGCGACGGCGCAGGTTCTGGCCGAAGCCGTCCCCACCATCGTCCGCGCCTTCCCTTGGCCCAAGTCGATGCGTTGGGGCACGGCCTCCCAGACGACCGAAAGCCTCCGCTGGGTCCGCCCGCTGCAAGGCATCGTCGCGATCCTCGGCGAAGACTTGGTCGACATTGAAATCGAAGGCGTCCGCAGCGGCTACGCCACCCTCGGCCACCGCTTCCACCACCCCGGCGAAATCACGATCGGTAGCGCCCACGACTATGTCGAAAAGCTGCGCGCCTGCCATGTGATCGTCAGTCATCAGGAACGCCAGTCGATCATCGAGGCAAAGGCGAACGAAGCCGCCGCCGCGAAGGGCTACACCGTGATCGAGGACAAGGGCCTCATCGCGGAGAATGCCGGGCTGACGGAATGGCCGGTCCCGCTGCTAGGCGATTTCGATCCGGCGTTTCTTGAGGTTCCGCCTGAAGTCATCCAGCTAACCCTACGGATAAACCAGAAATATTTCGTGCTGCGTGATGGCGCGGGCAAACTCGCCCCCGCCTTCATCTGCACAGCCAACATCGAGGCGAAGGACGGCGGCGAAGCCATCATCGCAGGCAACCGCAAGGTCCTCGCCGCCCGCCTCTCCGACGCTCGCTTCTTCTGGGAACAGGACCGCAAGACGAGCCTTGAAGACCACGCCAAGAAGCTCGAACGCATCACCTTCCACGAAAAGCTAGGCACCGTCGCCGACAAGGTGGAACGCGTAGCCAAACTAGCCCGCTGGCTGGTAGAACAAGGCATCATAACTTCTTCCCCCCTCCCGCAAGCGGGAGGGGCCGGGGGTGGGCAGGCGCCAACGGTCGCTGAATTGGCCAACCTAGCCGAACAAGCCGCCCGCCTAGCCAAAGCCGACCTCGTCACCGAAATGGTCGGCGAGTTCCCCGAACTTCAGGGCATCATGGGCGGCTACTACACCCGCGCCGAAGGTCTGCCTGATGCCGTGGCCGACGCCATCCGCGACCACTACAAGCCGGTCGGGCAGGGCGACGATGTGCCAACCGCGCCGGTGACGGTGGCGGTGTCGCTGGCGGATAAGCTGGACAGCATCATTCACTTCTTTGCTGTCGGTTTAACACCGACGGGTTCCAAAGACCCATTTGCGCTGCGGCGCTCGGTCCTCGGAGCAATTTCTCTTATTCTCGAAAACGCATTGCGTCTGCCTTTGAGTAATGTTGTGGGGCATACCTATTGGCAGAGCTTGCAAGCTTGGTTGCGTGAAGGTCGGCTGAATATCTTCTCCGAAGATATTCGCTTCACTAGCTTTGATAAGAACAACGAGCCGATTGAAGAATACGGTCGGCTCTATGATGCGCCTCGAGAATCTGAATGTTGGGACGATTTCTTTCGTTATACTCTTGGCGGCTACGACGTTGAGCAAGTCGGCTTATATTGGTTTGGCGCTCAGGCGAAGCAAGGCTTACATCTCGATCGCACGGCAGTAGCCGAACATGTGGCATTCTTGGGATCAGTGGCGAGTATAATAGAAGCGATTATCGACTTCTTCGCCGACCGCCTCAAGGTCCAGCAAAAGGAAGCGGGCGTCCGCCACGACCTCATCGACGCCGTCTTCGCCCTCGGCGGCGAGGACGACCTCGTCCGCCTGCTCGCCCGCGTGAAGGCGCTCCAGTCCTTCATCGCCACCGACGACGGCACCAACCTCCTCGCCGGTTACAAGCGCGCCGCCAACATCCTGAAGAAGGAAGGCGTCGAAACCGCTGAAAAGGTCGAACTGACCTACACCCCCGAACCCGCCGAAGCCGATCTCATCGCCGCCCTCGACACCGCCGAACCACACGCAACCGCAGCTGTTCAGGCGGAAGATTTCGAAGGCGCCATGGCCGCACTCGCAACATTGCGCGCGCCGATCGACGCTTTCTTCGACAAGGTGACCGTGAACGACGCTGATCCGGACAAGCGGTCGGCTCGCCTCGCGCTGCTGGCGCGGGTGCGGGACGCCGTGCATGCGGTCGCCGACTTCTCGAAAATTGCAGGGTAGTTCGGAAAAGTCCGACGCTTCACAGCAATAGAGGATAGAGAAGAACAAAGGATCATCGTAAAAGCGGGTGCGTTCACCGCCCCGCCTGTTGTAGGAAAGTTGCTGCAACGCACAAATACACGGCAATCAGTGCAGGGAGAGCCGGGACTATGTTGACAATGGAAGAGGCCAGCATGAGCACGACCGCGACGCGTTATGTCTATCGTTTCGGCGGCGGCGTCGATGATGGTGGAAAGGGTAACAAGAATCTCCTCGGCGGCAAGGGCGCCAATCTCGACGGCATGGCCGCCATCGGGTTGCCTGTTCCTCCGGGCTTCACCATCACGACCGAGATGTGCACCCGCTATTATGAAGATGGCGGCGTATTCCCGGATAGTCTGAAGGCGGAAGTCGGAAACGGCATCGCCCATATCGAGGGTGTGACGGGCAAGAAGTTCGGCAACGCGGCCGATCCGCTGCTCGTCTCCGTCCGCTCAGGCGCGCGCATTTCCATGCCAGGCATGATGGACACGGTCCTCAACCTCGGCCTGAACGACGAAACCGTCCTCGGCCTCGCCACCGCATCGGGCGACGAGCGTTTCGCCTGGGACAGCTATCGCCGCTTCATCCAGATGTATTCCGACGTGGTGCTGGAACTCGACCATGGCGCTTTCGAGGAAGCGCTCGAAGTCGCGAAGGAAGATCAGGGTTATACGCTCGACACGGAAATGACCGCCGATGACTGGAAGGCGCTCGTTGCTGAATATAAGGCCCTTGTTTCAAAGCTCTGGAATAAGCCCTTCCCGCAGGACGTAAACGACCAGCTCTGGGGCGCGATCAGCGCCGTGTTCGGCAGCTGGCAGGCCGACCGCGCGAAAGTCTATCGCCGCCTGAACTCGATCCCGCACGATTGGGGCACTGCCGTCAACGTGCAGGCGATGGTTTTCGGCAACATGGGCGATACCTCGGCCACTGGCGTCGCGTTCACCCGCGATCCTGCAACCGGCGAAAACGCCTATTATGGCGAATATCTGATCAACGCGCAGGGTGAAGATGTGGTGGCGGGTATCCGCACGCCGCAGTACCTGACCAAGCAAGCGCGCGAGCGGGCAGGGGCCAAGCCGCTGTCGATGGAAGAGGCGATGCCGGAAACCTATGCCGAACTGGCGCGGGTGTTCCAGATCCTCGAAACCCATTATCGCGACATGCAGGACATTGAGTTCACGGTGCAGCAGGGCAAGCTCTGGATGCTCCAGACCCGCTCGGGCAAGCGCACCGCCAAGGCCGCGCTCAAGATCGCGGTCGAAATGGCGAGCGAAGGCCTGATCACCGAGGAAGAAGCCGTCGCCCGTGTCGATCCCGCCGCGCTCGACCAGCTTCTCCACCCGACGCTCGACCCCAAGGCACCCCGCGACGTGCTGACCAAGGGCCTGCCCGCCTCGCCGGGCGCCGCTTCGGGCGCGATCGTGTTCGACGCCGACACTGCCGAGCGTCGCAATGAGCTGGGCGATTCGGTCATCCTCGTCCGCGTCGAAACCTCGCCCGAAGACATTCACGGCATGCACGCGGCCAAGGGCATCCTGACCGCGCGCGGCGGCATGACGTCACACGCCGCCGTGGTGGCGCGCGGCATGGGCCGTCCCTGCGTGTCCGGCGCGGGAAGCCTGTCGATCGACAACGCCGCCAAGACGCTGCGCATCGCTGATCGCACGCTCAAGGAAGGCGACATCCTCACCATCGACGGCGCGACCGGCGAGGTGATGGCGGGCGAGGTCCCGACCGTGCAGCCCGAACTGGCGGGCGACTTTGGCGTCCTGATGGCCTGGGCCGACAAGGTCCGCCGCTTGCGTGTCCGCGCCAATGCCGAAACCCCGCAGGACTGCCAGGTCGCGCGTGAGTTCGGCGCCGAGGGCGTAGGCCTCTGCCGTACCGAACATATGTTCTTCGACGCAGCCCGCATCACCGCCGTCCGTGAGATGATCCTCGCCGACAGCGAAAAGGGCCGTCGCGTGGCGCTCGACAAGCTGCTGCCCGAGCAGCGCGACGACTTCGCGCAGATATTCATGGTCATGGCGGGCCTGCCCGTCACCATCCGCCTGCTCGACCCGCCGCTCCACGAATTCCTGCCGCATGGCGAAGCGGAGTTCGAGGAAGTGGCCAAGGCCGCAGGCGTGGGTGTGGACGCGCTCAAGCGCCGCGCCGCCGAACTGCATGAGTTCAACCCGATGCTCGGCCATCGTGGTTGCCGCCTCGGCGTCACTTACCCCGAAATCTATGAGATGCAGGCCCGCGCCATCTTCGAAGCCGCGCTGCTCGTTAAGCAGCGCAGCGGCGAGGCGCCGATCCCGGAAATCATGATCCCGCTCGTCGCGACCAAGAAGGAGCTGGAACTGATGAAGGCGATCGTCGATCGCGTCGCCAGCGAAGTTTTTGCGGAGCAGGGCGCTTCGGTCGAATATCTCGTCGGCACCATGATCGAACTGCCGCGCGCTGCGCTGAAGGCAGGCGAGATTGCCGAAGTGGGCGAATTCTTCTCCTTCGGCACCAACGACCTCACCCAAACCACCATCGGCATCAGCCGCGACGATGCGGGTCGCTTCCTGACGCAATATGTGGACAAGGGCATTTTCGCCCGCGACCCGTTCGTCAGCATCGATGTGGAGGGCGTGGGCCAACTTATCGAGCTAGCCGCCGAACGCGGCCGCGCGACCCGTCCGGGGATCAAGCTCGGCATCTGCGGCGAACATGGCGGTGATCCGGCCTCCATCGCCTTCTGCGAGCAGACCGGCCTCGATTATGTCTCGGCCTCGCCCTACCGCGTGCCGATCGCGCGTCTTGCCGCCGCTCAGGCCGCATTGGCGAAGAAGTAAGGCTCCAGCCCCTCCCGCGACCGTGGGAGGGGCACCCGGATCCTATTACACCTCCAGGTAGCGCCGCTCATGCTCGCGCATCTTGCCCGCTTCGAGCAGCCGCGCCTGCAGGCGCCATTCCTCGCGTTCGATGGTCCCCGGCTCTCGCCCCAGCCTTGATTCCAGCGCAGCCTGCTCCTCATGATCAATCGATCCGAGCTGCGCATAGCTGTGATAGCCTGCAGCCTCCAACTGAGCAGCGTCTTTTGCCGAAATTCCCCGGATCCGCGTCAGGTCATTTCGTTCGCCGCGAATATCTCCAGCTTCCGCTCTTCGGTCGGAAGCAACGGTTGCGAGCCGCGCATCGCGCTCCTTGATCGTTTCGCGATGAGCCATCTGCTCATCGCGCCACAACCTCTTATATTTTCCACGGCCGCTGATCATCAGGCCGATCACCAATCCAATAACCAGCGCGATCACGAGCAGCGAAATCTCGTTCAAAGTGAAAGCCATGCTTCGCCTCCTTGCCCCTCTTCGCAACGAGCCAGCGCTGCAAAAAGTTGCGCTGGCGAAACTGCCGGGCAGACGCCGTAAAAAAACTGAAAAAAGGGGGTTGCCCAATCTCCCGCCCCCCTCTATCTGCCGCTCCACAACGCGCCCGTAGCTCAGCTGGATAGAGCATCAGACTACGAATCTGAGGGTCGGACGTTCGAATCGTTCCGGGCGCACCATTTTCTTTTCACGGAAAATCAGTAGCTTATCAGATGCTCCTCTGAGAGTATTGTAGCTGTTCCTGTTTGCATGATTTCAGATCATGCAGAGCTTTGCAGGCCCGAGCATATCCAGCGCTAGTTTAAGCGCGATCGCGATCCTTCAGCCGCAGGTGGCGATCCTGATCATCGCATCGATATCAACATGTCGTTCCAGTTGTTCTGCAATGTCGTCCAGCGCCCGATCGACCGACGCGGCATAATCCACGCCTTCAGAATGAATGCCGATCGAGGCCATTAATCCGGTGCGAGCGCCTGTGCTGGCAAACAGGCCGTGGACGTAGGTGCCGGATACAAGGCCATCGGCGCTAATCGCGCCATCTACCCGCCCATCGTCCAATCGAGCGAACGGGCGCGTGCAGTCCGGCCCATCGGTGGAGCCCAGATGCATTTCATACCCATGGAAACTCTGCGCCCAGGCCGTGCCCGTCACTCTCTCCAGCGATTTTGTCGGGGTCAGTCGCGTTTCGATGTCGAGCAGGCCCAGCCCCTCGACGCTCCCGGACTCACCCTCAATTCCATCGGGGTCGGAAATTCTACTACCAAGCATCTGATAACCGCCGCAAATTCCGAATATCGGCTTGCCCTGACGATGATGCGAAAGGATATCGATGTCCCATCCTTCTGCTCGCATTGCACCCAGGTCGGCGATCGTCGCCTTGGAACCCGGGAGTATGATGAGGCTGGCTTCGGCCGGAATGGGTTGGCCGGGCGGCACCATGACGAGCGCCACGTCGGGTTCCAGCTTGAACGGGTCAAGATCATCGAAATTCGCGATCCGGGGCAGGATAGGGCAGGCGATGACGATGCGCTTGCCACCCCCGCCGCCCGCCCGCTCCAGCACGACCGCATCCTCGCTCGGCAGCCGGGCGGTAGCGACAAGCCATGGCACCACGCCAAAGCCGCGCCAGCCCGATAATTGCTCGATCTGCCGATAACCGTCTTCGAACAGGGCCGGGTCACCCCGGAACTTGTTGATCAGGAATCCTTGAATCATCGCCGCATCCGCCGGATCGATGACAGCCTTCGTGCCCGCAATCGCTGCGATCACGCCGCCCCGGTCTATGTCGCCGACCAGTATGACCGGCACATTGGCGGCACGTGCGAACCCCATGTTCGCGATGTCTCCAGCCCGCAGGTTGATCTCCGCCGGAGATCCTGCCCCCTCGACCACGACGATATCGCATTGCTGCTGTAGTCGGTCGTAGCTTGCCAACACCGCGTCCAATAGTTCGGCGCGAGCCGTCCGGAAGTTACCGGCGCTCAGCGCGCCGCGAACCTTCCCATGGACCACCAACTGCGATGTACGATCCGCCTGCGGCTTCAGCAGTACGGGGTTCATGTCGCTGTGCGGCTCTACGCCAGCGGCCAGCGCCTGTAGAGCCTGCGCCCTGCCAATCTCTCCGCCATCGATGGTGACGGCGGCGTTGTTGGACATATTCTGCGGCTTGAACGGGCGCACGCTGTAGCCCCGACGCACCAGCGCCCGACACAATCCGGCGACGAGCACCGACTTCCCAACGTCGGACCCTGTTCCCTGAAGCATGATAGCGGCCATGATGCCGCTCCTGCATGGCTGTCCGTTGCCGGTCAACCGCCGCTCTGCGGAAGGCAATTATTCAGAAGATCAGGCGCCGCCGCATCTCGACGGCATCGATGATCATTCCGCCTGCCATGAACACCGATCCGGTGCATGCCAGGGCAAGCAATTGCCCGCCAAAACCGGGATATTGCTGGAGATAGACGATCCCGCGTTCGGTGGCGCCCAGCGCAAGCGCATAGATGACCAGAAATGCCTCGAATTTCGTCTTGATCGTGAAGAGGCGCTTGATCCGTTTCATAGTCCCACTCGAGCTGCGACCTGCTCTAGGGAATTAAGTCGCCCGAAAGCTGTAAATGGTCAACAAGCATTAACCACGATTGTTCGATCTGGGCGATCAGCCGAGTGTCGGCCAGATCGGCAGGCTCGATCCGCTCGGGCCAATAGCGCTCGACTATGCTGGCGATCTCATCCAACCTGGCCTCGTTCACCAAGAACCGGGGATCGACATTGGCGGGATCAGCCACGACCCTCAGCCTCAGACAGGCCGGGCCGCCCCCATTTGCCATGGATTGCCGCACATTCACGGTGATCAACTCGCGAATGGGGCCGTTGCCCGCAACCAGCTTTTCCAGCCAGTTCCAGACACTCGCAACCCCCTTGGCCTCGGCAGGCAGGATCAACGCCATGCCGCCATCCGGCAGTGTCACCAGTTGCGCATTGAACAGATAGCTTTGGATGGCATCGGCCAGACTAACGACCGCCGCTGGCACCTCGATGATTTGGACGGCGGGCAACATGGCGCGCAGTTGCTCGTAGAATCGCGCCTTGTCGGCGAAGGCCTGCTCATGGGTGAAAAGCACGGTCTCGTTGGCAACGGCCACGACGTCATTGTGGAAGGCGCCAGCCGCTATCGCCTCTTCGGACTGCATGACGAACAATGTCCGTGCCGGATCAAGGCCATGGAGCCGCGCTATGGCTTTGCTGGCCTCTACATGCTGCCGGGCGGGGTAGGGGCCGCCGGATTGGCCATAGACGAATATCTCGACTCCCCGATCCGCATGATTGTCGCACAGGCGCATGTGATTAGCCGCGCCTTCATCGCCGTAGGGCGCGGGGATAGGGGGATGGATCGCAAAGGCATCCTTGTCGGAAAAAGCGATCTGCAACTGGGCCAGCGTCTGCTGCCACTCATGGCTTCGATGCGGCATGGTGACGAGGTTGGCGATGGTCAAATGCGTGCGTCCGTCGGCCGTATCGGGGCCGGGCGACACGGTCGCGGCGTTCGCCGCCCACATGGAGGACGCGGACATCGTCGCCGCCCGAATATGGGGTTCAGCCTCACCGATATTTGTGCCCAACGCGTTTAGCCAGCGGCCGTCCGGCCGCCACTGGGGCAGGAATATGCCCTGTACCAGTCCCAGGCGCAGGTTCGCGCGCATCTTCTCGATGCCCTCCAGCGCTGCGGCCCGCGGATACGAGGCCGTGCCAGCGCTGCCCGCCGATGCCAGATTTCCCAGGCTTAGCCCTGCATAATTGTGGCTCGGCCCGATCAAGCCGTCGAAATTGATTTCCCTGACCGTCATGCGCGGGACACCATGGTGAAATGCTGCCCCGGTTCCAGTCCCAGCCGTTCGGCGCTTTGCCGGTCAAGCGACAGGCTATCGCTGTCTTCCTTGACCATTGCATATGTGCAACGAAAATCCGCACGTTCGCCGGTGGCGACCAGCTGTCTTTCTCCTCCGCTGTCGTGAACGGCGGACAGGATCACATCCTGCGCATGGGAAATGGTTTGCAGTGCGTCCGTCTGTCCCACCATCGTCGGGCCGCCGTCGAAGATGTCGATATAGCCGGGATTCGTAAAACCCTCCGTCTCCAGCATCCGCATGGCAGCGCGGCCATTGGGATGGGGCAGGCCGATCACCGCCTTTGCGCTGTCGCTCAGCATGGCGGTATAGATCGGCGTCTTGGGCATCAGGTCCGCGATGAACTGGTTTCCATGGATCGCATTGAATTCATCCGCTTCCTGAAAAGTCATGCCGAAAAAGCGCCCGGCGAGCCCGTCCCAGAAAGGCGAGCCTCCCGCCTCATCGATCACGCCGCGCAGCTCGGCAATCACCCGATCTCCGAAACGTTCGCGATGACTGCGGATATAGAGATAGCGGCTGCGGGCGAGCAGCAGGCCCAGGCCCTCGGCGCGCTCTCGTGGATGCAGAAAGAGGCCGCCGACCTCCGTCGAACCTTCCAGGTCGGTTACGAGCGACAGCATCTCCGCCCGGAATGTGCGGGACAATTCCCGGCTATGCTGGGTCAGAACGCCCAGGCGATAGGAATAGAAGGGCCAACTTTGCCCCACCTTGCTGAAGATCTGGCAGGTGCCACGAACCTGCCCTGTGGTGCAGTTTTCAAGCACCATCAGGATAAGCTCATCCTCCACCCCTCCACTCTCCCGAGCGAGCGCGGTCTCAGTCCGGATCAGCTTCTGCTCCAGCGCCCTCCGATCAGCAGGCAGGTTGGTAAATCCGCCCCCCGTTATTTTCGCTAATTCATACAGGGTTTGCAGATCATCCGCCCGCGCAGTCCGCATGACAAAGCTCAAGCTATCTTCTCCTGTGGAAACTTGCCCTCCGCAATCCGCAATAAGGTGAGCGCGGAAAGTTGCGCGCGTTCGGCAAGGCTTTCGACGATCAAATATTCCTCGTCACTATGAATGGCACCGCCGCGAACGCCCATCGTGTCCACGACAGGCACGCCGCACGCCGCGATGTTGTTGCCATCGCAAACGCCTCCTGTGTCCCGCCAGTTCACGGCCAAGCCTAGTTCTGCGCCACATTGCCTGACCAACTGAAAGAGGGCGGCGGCTTTTTTGTCGAGGGGTTTAGGCGGCCGACCAAATCCTCCATGAACTTTCAAGCTCACATCATGATCGCGAGCAACCTCCTGGACGGAATGACTGATGAGTCGCTTCGCGCTCTCTTCAGCCTCCGCAGTCCGAGGCCGGAAATTCACCCGCAGGATCGCGCGGTCGGGTACGACATTGTTGGGGGAGCCTCCATCTATCCGCGCGGGATTGCACGTAAAGCCAGCGCCGCTGCCAGCTTTAAGTTTGAGGGCGAGATCGGCCGCCGCGAGCAAGGCGTTGCGACCTTCTTCCGGATTGCGACCGGCATGGGCGCTGCGCCCACTGACTATGAACGAGAAATTTCCGCTGCCCGGCCGCGCTCCCGCAAGCGTGCCATCGAGAAGCGCCGGTTCATAGGTCAGCGCTGCAACTTTCCCCTTTGCGGCCATCATGAGAAGGCCTGCCGAAGAAGGACTGCCAACTTCCTCATCGCTGTTTATGACGACGTCATAGCCGATCCGGCGGGCAGCGGGAGATCCCTCGAACGCTTCGAGCGCCGATAGCATGACGGCAAGGCCGCCTTTCATGTCGGCTACGCCGGGACCGTTCAGGCTGCTGGGATCGATCCATCGAAGCGATTGGAATCCATGATCCGCCGGAAAGACCGTATCCATATGTCCGGTCAGGAGGAGCCTGATCGCAGCGTCGGGACGCACCGAAAGCAGCAGATGCTGTCCATGTTCGACCAGTTGAACGCGCCCTTCGGAATCAACGGCATCGACTTTCGCGCCTTCGATCAGGCGAATATCGCCGGGTAGCGTGGAGAAGGCATCTGCCAGCATGGAGGCAGTCATCGCCAAACCGGGCAGGTTCCGCGATCCGCTATTAATAGCCGCCCATTTCTGCACCTGATCCAGCATCGGGGCGGCTGCGGCGCGATCCAGTAGTTCGCGGTCTGACGACGAAAGGCCGTTCATGTGTAGGAGCTTATCAGACGAAGCTGATCGTCTCCAGCCTTGCGATCTGGCTATTTATCCCTGTTTGTGAACGGTCAGATCAGGGCCTTGAATTCCTGCAAGATGTCCCGGTACAGCTTCCGCTTGAACGGAACGATCACATCGGGAAGGGCTTCCGGCTCGATCCATTTCCACTCTGAGAATTCGGCATCATCAGTGGCGATGTTGATATCCTCGTCACTGCCGAGGAAGCGCGCGAGGAACCATATCTGGCGCTGACCGCGATATTTGCCGCCCCATAATTTTCCGACAAGTTCAGGCGGCAAGTCGTAAAAATGTTCGTCTCGCGCCTTCGCGATGATCTCTACATGATGCTGCCCGATGCCGGTTTCCTCGCCAAGCTCACGCAGGGCGGCAGTTCTTTCCTCCTCCCCATGATCGATTCCGCCCTGAGGCATCTGCCAGGCTTCCACTTGGCTATCGATCCGCTGGCCGACAAAGACCTTGCCATCCATGCTGACGAGCATCACGCCGACGCAGGGCCGATACGCGAGTTCCGAATCATTTGGCGCCGATGCCATGATGTCCCCTGATCATTGTCCTGGCCGCAAGCCATTGGCCCGCTTTGTGCAGTGCAATGATAATGGGCGAAGCAGCGGCCGTCCATGCGCTAAAACGCACAGCACCATATCCGGACAGCTTTTCGCGCCGAAATGGGAGAGGGGATTGGAAGCTCGGCCTGGCAATGGCAAAGCTGGCAAATGTCCAATCCCGTGATCCTTTGGTTCCGCCAAGACCTCCGCTTATCTGATCAAGCAGCTCTGGCGGCGGCAGCGAAGGAAGGGCCGGTGATCCCGGTCTATATCCTGGACGATACATCCCCAAAGCAATGGAAAATGGGCAGCGCGCAGCGGTGGTGGCTTCATCACAGCCTGAAATCGCTGGACGATAGCCTTCGTCGCAAAGGGTCTCGCCTCATCCTGCGCAAAGGGGAGAGCGCCGAGCAGCTAGAGAGGCTCGCCCGCGAAACCGGTGCCAAGCGAGTGCATGCGCTCGCTCATTATGAGCCATGGTGGCGGAATGCCGAAAGGGCAGCAGCGAAGCGGATCGATCTTCAGCTTCACGACGGTATGCTGTTGTTGCCGCCTGGGAGCGTCCGCACGTCGGGCGGCAATCTCTATCAGATATACACGCCGTTCGCCCGGGCAACGATGCTTCACATGCCACCGGCCGAACCCGTCGTGACCCCGTCAAGGATCGACGCGCCAGCAAAATGGCCCGTGAGCGATTCGCTCGACGATTGGGAACTATGCCCCCGTCATCCCGACTGGGCAGCAGGCTTTGCCGAGGACTGGTCGCCTGGTGAAGCTGGGGCACGTCACCGCGTCGCCTCCTTTATCGACGAGGCGGATGAATATGATGTGGCGCGTAACCTTCCGTCCGTGGAAGGAACTTCGCGGCTTTCTCCTCATCTCCATTTCGGGGAAGTCTCTCCCGCCTATGTCTGGCATCGGGTGATCGAGGCGGCGGCAGATGCGACCACCTTTCTCAAGGAACTGATCTGGCGGGACTATGCGCATACGCAGATTTGGGCATTACCGACTTATGGGTCACAAAATGCCCGCTCCGATTTCGACCGCTTTGCCTGGCGCAGCTTGCGCGAAGCGGGTGATGATTTTGCCGCCTGGAAAACAGGACGAACGGGCTACCCGATAGTGGATGCCGGTATGCGCCAGCTTTGGGCGACCGGATGGATGCACAACCGGGTTCGCATGATCGCGGCCAGCTTCCTCATCAAACATCTTCTGATAGATTGGCGACACGGGGCGGAATGGTTCTGGGACACATTGGTGGACGCGGATTACGCCAACAATAGCGTGAACTGGCAATGGGTGGCGGGCAGTGGCGTTGACGCAAACCTGTTTTCCCGAATCATGGCACCGCTGACCCAGTCTCCAAAATTCGAAGCGGGTGATTATATCAGACAATGGGTGCCCGAATTGGCTCATCTCGATGACACGGCGATTCACGATCCTGAAGCCTATGATGCACGACCGGCCTCATATCCTCCCAAGCGCGTTGGTCATCGCGAAGCACGCGAACGCGCGCTTGCGACCTACCGGCAAAGCAGGGCTTAAGGATGGACGCGTAGACAAGGGAGCAGGGGTGAAAGGATGAACGCGATCGATCCCAGGCATGGCAGACGAGCGCCGACCGTGCGGCGCCCGGCCGGGGAACATAGGCGCGGATGGGTATCGCGCTTGGTTGCTCCTCAATTTCACCGCTTGCTGGACCGTATCGATTCGGGCCTTCTGAAAGGTAGGCTTGAAGCCACGCTGCCGGATGGAACCGCGAGAATATTGGGGGGGCGTGGAGCAGGGCCTGTCTGCGAAGTCCGGCTGGTCCGCTGGCGCGCTCTGTTGCGGCTGGTCGCCGGGGGATCGGCTGGATGGTATCGGGCATGGGCGGCTGGTGAATGGAGTAGTCCGGACCCGGTCCCCTTGTTCGAGTTGTTCATGGCGAACGCCGCGACACTGGGTAATGTGGCTCGCCCAAATGGCCCGGCCCGATGGATTGGCCGGTTCGGGCATTGGGTGCGTCGCAACGACCGGAAGGGGTCACGTCGTAACATCGCCTATCATTATGATCTCGGGAACGACTTCTACCGCCTATGGTTGGACCGGGACATGCATTATTCCAGTGCTTTGTTCCGTGATCCCGATGACCGGATCGAGAGCCTTGAACGAGCGCAGCAGCGCAAGGTGGACGCCATCCTCGACCGGCTCGACCTCAAGGACGGCAGCACACTGCTCGAGATAGGCTGCGGGTGGGGAGGCTTGGCCGAGCAGGCGCTGCAACGTTGCGCTATCCGCTATGACGGACTGACCCTGTCGACCGAGCAAGCCGACTATGCGCGAGAGCGGCTTGGTGCTGGCGCAAACATCCTGCTGACGGATTATCGGGACGCTCAAGGACAATATGACGCGATTGCAAGCGTCGAAATGGTAGAAGCGGTGGGCCAGGAATATTGGCCCGCTTATGTCGCCGCCATAGAGAGGCTGTTGAAACCCGGCGGGAAGGCGGCAATCCAATATATCTTCATCGACGACGCCATATTCGAGAAATATGCGCGGGGCGCGGATTTTATCCAGACCTACATTTTCCCCGGCGGAATGCTGCTGTCGGAAAGCCGTTTCAGGGCTTTGGCGGAAGCCAATGGGCTGGAATGGAGGGAGGTCCACCATTTTGGCTTCCATTATGCGGAAACTCTTCGGCGCTGGCGGGAAAGGTTCGATCGAGCCGTCGACCGCGGTCTTTTACCGCCCAGCTTCGACCAGCATTTCGTTGCGCTCTGGCGCTATTACCTGATGTATTGCGAAGGCGGCTTTCGCGGCGGCACGATCGACGTCGCCCAAGTGACGCTGGTCAAGCCGGGCTAAGATCAATCCAAACGTTGGTGATAGCCGTTTGGCCGATCCGAAAGGACGAGATCAGCTATAGCCTGGCCCACGACCTCGGGGTCTTTCACCGTCGCGGGATCTTCACCCGGATAGGCTCTGGCGCGCATCGCCGTCCGGGTCGCGCCCGGGTCAACGATGTGAGTGCGTATAGCCGAGATATTTTTCACTTCCTCGCCATAAGTGCTTACGAGTGTTTCGAGCGCTGCCTTCGACGCGCCGTAGGCCCCCCAATAAGCGCGCGGCGCGGTAGCGACCGATGATGTGATAGCAATGACACGCGCGTCGGAACTTGCGCGGAGCATTCTGTCGAAAGCTGCGATCAAGGCCTGTGGTGCTGCTATGTTCAGCGTCAGGAGCCGGGCGAATTCCTTCACGTCGATCGCGGGCACCGCAGCCAGGCTGCCTAGGGTCGCCGCGTTCAGAACCAGAATATCCAGCGCCTCCCACCGGCCCGAAACCGCCTGAGCAAGCCGCCCGATGCTTTCGCCATCGACAAGGTCGAGCGGCGCTATGGTGGCACTGCCTCCAGCGTCGTGGATATATTCTTCCACCTCCTCAAGACCACCGGCAGTTCTGGCTGTCAGAATGACATGAGCACCGGCAGCGCCAAGGGCCTTGGCAGTGGCGGCACCGATACCACGGCTCGCGCCGGTCACCAGGGCAAGCTTACCGGAAAGAGGAAAAGTGGACATGAAGCATCCTGTTCGCCCTTCCGGATGGAGAGGGCCGGTTTAGTGGAAAAGGTAGTGGCTGCCCATGACCGGGCAGCCATCCAGAAATGACCTATCGATCAGACGACCCGTTCAGCGAGCAGTTCAAGCTGGTTCTGCACCACGACATCATCCTGATCAGTGAGCGTGGTCGGATAGTCGCCGGTAAAGCAGGCATCGCAATATTGAGGACGGATGTCCGCTCGTTTCGTTTCGCCCAGCGCCTTGTAGAGGCCGTCGATCGAAATGAAGGAAAGGCTGTCGGCATGGATGAAGTCCTGCATGCCGCCAATGTCCAGCCGATGAGCCAGCAACTTCGTGCGTTCCGGCGTATCGACGCCATAGAAACAGCTATGTTTAGTCGGCGGGCTGGCAATGCGCATATGCACTTCCTTGGCGCCTGCCTCGCGCATCATCTGCACGATTTTGAGGCTGGTCGTTCCTCGCACGATCGAATCATCTATAAGGACGACGCGCTTCCCGGCGATTAGCGCGCGATTGGCGTTGTGCTTGAGCTTGACGCCAAGGTGACGAACCTTGTCGCCCGGCTGAATGAAGGTCCGTCCGATATAGTGGGAACGGATGATGCCCAGTTCGAAGGGAAGCCCGGACTGCTGGGCATAGCCGATGGCCGCAGGCACGCCGCTGTCGGGAACGGGAATAACCAGGTCGGCATCGACAGGATTTTCTATTGCCAGTTGAGCGCCGATCGCCTTGCGAACCGAATAAACGCTCGAGCCATCCACGATCGAATCGGGGCGGCTGAAATAAACATGTTCGAAAATGCAGGGGCGCGGATGCACATCGCCGAAGGGACGATGGCTGCGCATCTGCCCATCATGAGTGACGATGACCAGCTCACCCGGATCGATGGAGCGAATATGGTCGGCGCCTACTACGTCAAAGGCGACGGTTTCAGACGCGAAAATGGTGGCGTCGCCCAACTTGCCCATGACCAGCGGCCGGATGCCGAGCGGGTCGCGGCACGCGATCATGCCCTCGGGCGTGGTCACGATCAGCGAGTAGGCACCCTCGATCTGCTTGAGCGCATCGATGAACTTGTCGAGCAGAGTACGGTAGGTCGAAGTCGCGACCAGGTGGATGATCACTTCGGTGTCGGAGGTCGACTGAAAGATCGAACCTCGACGAATCAGCTCGCGACGGAGCTTCATCGCATTCGAGATATTGCCGTTATGGGCAATGGCGAAGCCGCCGGAATTGAGTTCGGCATAGAGGGGCTGTACGTTGCGGAGGGATGTTTCGCCCGTAGTCGAATAACGGACATGGCCCGATGCCGTGTTGCCTGGCAGGCCGCGAATCACTTCGTCACGGTCGAAATTTCCCGCCACGTGCCCCATGGCGCGGTGGGTATGGAAGTCGTGACCGTCCCAGCTGGTGATACCAGCGGCCTCTTGTCCACGGTGTTGAAGCGCATGAAGGCCAAGCGCGACGATCGCCGAAGCGGTCTCGGCTTGAATGACGCCGAAAATGCCGCATTCTTCACGCAGCTTGTCGTCGTCGAGCGGGTTTGTCGTAAACATGGGTGCGAGCGGATCCATAGCCGATGCTGTGCGCCTAAAAATGGCTGCTGCGCGCGCATATAGTGGTTCGATCCTGATTTGTCGCCTGTCTGAAACAAAAAAGGCTGTTTGGGCCGCTGTGGCAGCGACATTATGTACTGTGCGTAACAGAAAAAGCGCCACTGGCTTTGCGCGTTCGGCGCAGCTAAAGAGCCTGTCCAAATGCATCGCTTCGCCAATCCTACCCGTTTCCTGAAGATCGCTCGGCCACTGACCACTTGGCTGTTCTGGCCAGGTTTCGTTCTGCTTCTTGTGGGTGCGGGCTGCGGGTTGTTCATCACCCCGGCGGACTATCTCCAGGGTGAGACGGTTCGCATACTCTATATCCATGTGCCCGCGGCATGGCTTGGAATGGCCGGATGGACAGGTATTGCTGTCTCGGCGCTGATGCAGCTGGTCTGGCGGCATCCGCTGGCTGCCGTTGCAGGGCGCGCGATTGCTGTTCCGGGCGCGCTGTTTACGGCGATTTGTCTTGCGACAGGGTCCATTTGGGGGCGTCCCACCTGGGGAACCTGGTGGGAGTGGGACGGCCGGATGACGTCCATGCTCGTGCTCCTTTTCCTTTATCTTGGATATATAGCGCTGGCGAATGCCAGTGCACGTCAGGAACAGGGGGGCGTGAGTGCGGCCACAGCCATTTTTGGGTTGGTGGGGGCGGTCAATATCCCGATCATAAACCGCTCAGTCGTGTGGTGGAACAGCCTCCATCAGGGACCCAGCATCACGATGCGCGGATCGAGTATCGACGCTTCGATTCTCTGGCCGCTTGGATTTACCCTTATCGGGTTTTCCCTTTTGTTTGGGGCGATCGTGTTGATGCGGATGCGCACGATATTGGCGCGCAACAAGGTGGAAGCGCGCATGCAGCGGCTGGCGCGGGGATAGTGGCATGAACCAATGGGTTTTCGTTGTCGGCGCCTATGCGCTGACCTTTTTGGGCACCTTGGCCCTATGCTTTGCATGCTGGCGCGCTATGCGGGATGCAGAGTCAGCCGCGCAGAGATTGTCAGACCGGCCATGAAAGCGAAGCATCAGCGCCTCATTCTGGCGGTCGTCGCCTTGCTCGCCTTGATCGGAGCGGCTTTGCTCGCAGCATCGGCATTGCGCGACGAAGCCGCCTATTTCTACGCGCCCGCCGACGTTGGTGCCAAAGGTGTCGAACCGGGCAAGTCCATTCGTCTAGGCGGAATGGTGGTGAAAGGCAGTCTCAAGCGAGCCGCCGATGGCGTTACCATGCATTTTGACGTGACGGATGGGAAAGCGACAGTTCCCGCTGTTTTCAAGGGCATCGCCCCAGATCTTTTCAAGGAAGGATCAGGCGTGGTCGCGGAGGGATCATTCGATGGCACGGGCACGTTCATCGCCACCAACCTGCTGGCCAAGCATGATGAACGGTACATGCCGCGGGAACTCGAAGGCATTCAGTATAATGAGACGACCCACGAGATGAAGGCAGGCCAGTGAACGCTGTTGGGGTGGCCATAGGGCGGGAACGAGCGGAGAAGGCGGCATGATCGCCGAAGCGGGTCTGGCTGCACTTTGGCTTGCGGCGGCGCTGGCGTTTTTACAACTGAGCCTGGTGGCTTTCGGGCTGGCGGGAAAGAAGAGCGAATTGCTTCAGGCTGTCCGACCGGTAGCTGTCGCCCAAGGCGCTCTCACCGCCATTGCCTTTGTGGCGCTGGTAACGCTTTTCATGCGATCGGACATGTCGGTGCTGTTAGTGGCCACCAACAGCCATTCCATGAAGCCGTGGCTTTACAAGTTCGCTGGAACCTGGGGCAACCACGAAGGCTCCATGCTGCTCTGGGTTACGGTCATGGGCGTCGCGGGGGCTGCGGTTGCCCTGTTTGAACGGGCGCTACGGCGAGAAACGCATATGGCGACGCTGGGCGGTCAGGCGGCTATTAGCCTGGGGTTTTATGCCTTCCTGCTTTTTGCCTCCAACCCCTTCGCACGGATCACTCCTCCCGCAGCGGATGGTCAGGGGCTCAATCCCTTGTTGCAGGACCCCGGCCTCGCGTTCCACCCGCCGACCCTTTATCTTGGATATGTCGGCCTCTCCGTCGCCTTCTCCTTTGCCATCGGCGCGCTGCTGACGCGGCGGGTTGATGCAGATTTCGCTAAGGCGATGCGTCCTTGGGTGCTGGCAGCATGGATACTTCTGACGCTCGGAATCACGGCTGGCAGCTACTGGGCCTATTATGAGCTGGGCTGGGGAGGCTGGTGGTTCTGGGATCCTGTGGAAAACGCTTCGTTGATGCCGTGGCTGGCGGCAACGGCACTTCTGCACAGCGTGACAGTGCTTGCCACCCGCGATGCGTTACGGGCCTGGACCGTGATGTTGGCTGTTGTCGCATTCTCGATGTCGATGGTTGGGACCTTTCTCGTCCGTTCAGGCATATTGACGAGCGTCCATGCCTTCGCTGTCGATCCGGAACGCGGCAGCTTCATCCTCATCCTCCTGGGCCTTTATATCGGGGGGGCGCTGGCGTTGTTCGGTTGGCGGGTTGGCGCAGTTCGTGAGGGTGCGCCATTTGAGCTTGTCAGCCGCGAAACCATGTTGGTGATCAACAATCTGCTGCTGACGGTCATCCTTGGTCTGGTGTTGATCGGGACCCTCTATCCGCTGCTAACCGAGGCATTTGGGCACAAGGTATCGGTCGGTGCTCCCTATTTCGACAGGATAGTTGGTCCAATTGCGCTCATCCTGATGATCTTTATGGCGGCCGGCCCCTTGACCCGCTGGCGCCGGGACAAGCTGACAGAGGTTGCCGGGCGCATGATCATCCCTGCGGCAATCGCGTTGACCGCTGTTGCCATGATGGCGATTTTCGCTTGGGGCCGGATCGGCGTGCTGCCGTTTCTTGGTCTGGTCATCGCCTTGGCTGTGGCCGCCGGGAGCATTGCCCCCTTGTGGAAGCGCAACTTGCGGCGCACGCCGCTTTTTACCTGGGGAATGGTCATCGCCCATCTGGGATGCGCTGTCAGTCTCGCGGGCATGGCTTGTGATTCCGCGTTTACCGTTGAAAAGCTGGCGGCCGTCCGCCCCGGTGACGTCGTCGAAGCTGCCGATTGGAAACTCCGCCTCGTGCAGATTTCGCCGGTCGCCGGAGACAATTGGACAGCGTTACAAGCTGACATGGAGGTGAGCCGGGGGAATGGGGCACCGGTTACCCTGCATCCACAATCTCGTTTCTTCCCTTCCCCCCCCACGACCACCACTGAAGCGGCCCTGCTGACCCGGTGGAACGGCCAGCTTTATGTGGTGCTCGGCCAGGAGGCGACCGAGGGACGTTGGCAACTGCGGGTCTGGTGGAAGCCCTTCGTCACGCTGATCTGGTTTGGCGGCGGGCTGATCGCCCTTGGTGGCGCATTGGCATTGGTAGGGCGCGAGCGGCGCGGATGGCTTCTTAAATGGCGTAGCAGGACGTTTGCGACATGAAGAAGCTTCTGATCTGGCTACCTCTTGTGTTTTTTGCGGGATTTTTCATCCTGTTCGCCAGTGGTTTGCTGCAACCGGACGATCGGGTCATCACCTCCAAGCTCGTCGGCAAGACATTGCCCGAATTCACATTGCCCGCAGCGGCTAGCGATCGTCCCGCTTTGGCGAGCGCGCAACTGGCAACGGGTAAGCCACGTCTATTGAACATTTTTGCCAGTTGGTGCGTCCCCTGTGCTGCTGAGGCTCCACAGCTTCTGGCGCTTAAACAGGCGGGAGTGGAAATTGACGCGATCGCGATTCGCGACGCCCGTCCCGACGTCGATCGCTTCCTCCAGCGCTATGGTAATCCATACAGCCGGATCGGCCTTGACGCACGCAGCAGTGTACAGATCGCGATCGGATCCTCGGGCGTGCCGGAAAGCTTCATCATCGACGGAAGAGGGCGCATCACCTATCAGCATGTCGGGGACATCAGGGCGGACGACATCCCGATGATTCTAGAGCGTTTAGAGGCTGCGCGATGACACGGCTGTTGTTGACATTGCTTGCATTGCTGATCAGTTCGCCAGTGCTGGCGCAGTCCGCCCTCCCTCCAGCTCCCTATGCAGATCGGCAGATTGACGACCCGGCACTCGAGCGGAAAGCGAAGGCGTTGATGGAGACGATCCGCTGCCTCACTTGCCAGAGCCAATCCATTGCTGACAGCAACGCCAGTCTGGCAGGTGATATGCGTTCCCAAATCAGAGAGCGGATCATCGCCGGGGAAGAACCCGAGCATATCCGGAGTTGGCTGATCGAACGTTATGGCGATTGGGTAAGTTATGAACCTACGGCGAACCCGGTCCTTTGGCCGCTTTGGGGCGCGCCATTATTGCTGATTGGCCTTGGGCTGCTGCTCGTTCGCGGACGGATCAAGCGGAAAGGACGGCGATGACAGGCTGGGTCATAGCGACTGGGTTTGCAGTTTGCCTGATGGCGCTTCTGGTAGCCGTCGGACGTATTCCGCGCGTTTCATGGGAGCTAGCGGCTACCGCTCTGCTACTCGGCCTTGCCGGTTATGCGTGGCAGGGAAATCCTGGCTTGGTGGGAGCGCCCAGAAGTGCTGCTGCGTCAACTGGCAAGCAGTTTGATGAGCAAGTCGCCGAACAGCGCCGCGGCATGGCGGAACGCTATGGTCCGGCAGGGCAATGGTTGATGCTCTCAGACGGACTTGGCAGGCAGGGCAAGACGAAAGAATCGGCGAATGTGCTGCTCGCCGGGATCAAACAATCGCCAGGTGATCCCAACCTGTGGCTCGGCCTTGGCAATGCGCTTGTGGCGCATGCTGGCGGCGTCGTTTCACCGAGCGCTGACTTTGCTTACCGACGCGCGATGTCGTTTGACCCACAAGCTCCTGCTCCGCCTTATTTCTACGGTCTGGCTCTCGTTCGGGCGGGCCAATTGCAGGCCGCCCGCGATCTTTGGGCGCCTTTGGCTGCAAGGGCGCCTGAAGGCTCGAAAATCAAGGCGGAACTGGAACTTAACGTCGGGCGTATCGACGCGATGCTGGCTGACAGCGCGTCTGCGGTTCAATGACATGGCTCGTGAATTGCGCTGGTCAAGGAGGCGTGATAGGGCGCGCGCCATCTTTGTGAGGCAGGCGGGGTCGTCCCCGAGCGCATGCCTTGGCTTGAGTGTCGTATGATCATGACCATCTGGCGTTTCCTTCATGGCTGATCAATTGGCGAGCGCCGCCGCGAACGCGCAGGACGACGAGTCTGAAGGACACAGCCACGCAGGCCAGAAGGCGACGACCAAGCTTGTCGTCGGCGCGATCGGCATCGTGTTCGGCGACATCGGCACCAGCCCGCTTTACGCTTTTCGTGAAACTTTCGCCGGCCATCATCATCTGGCGCTCGATCCCGACCACATTCTTGGCGTCATCAGCCTGATGTTCTGGTCGATGATGCTGGTCGTGACGCTGAAATATGTTTCGATCATCATGCGCGCCGACAACAAGGGCGAAGGTGGCAGCCTTGCGCTGCTCGCGCTGATTAACGGGCAAACGAAGACTCAGCGATGGTCGCGCGGCATCGTCCTTTTGGGCGTGTTTGCCACCGCTCTCTTCTATGGCGATTCCATGATCACCCCTGCGGTGTCAGTGCTGTCGGCGGTGGAAGGTCTGGCCGTTTACAACTCTGAACTGGCACCTGCGATTTTGCCTGCTGCGGTGATCATATTGGTAGGTCTGTTCTGGATACAGGGATTTGGGACCAATCGGGTTGCTGCCCTCTTCGGCCCCATCATGCTCCTGTATTTCGTCACAATCGCGGCCTTGGGCGTCATCAGCATCATCAAGACGCCTGGCATTCTCTTCGCGTTCAACCCCTATTGGGCGTTCATGTTTTTCATGACCGATCCGCTGCCGGCATTCCTCGCCTTGGGCGCGGTCGTCCTTGCGGTGACCGGGGCTGAAGCGCTGTATGCTGACATGGGCCATTTCGGGCGGAGCCCTATCCGCGTATCCTGGCTTTGCTTCGTGCTCCCGGCATTGATGATGAACTATATGGGGCAGGGAGCTCTGTTGTTCCGAGAAGGTGCGGCTGCGCTCCACAGCCCTTTCTATTATCTGGCACCCCAATGGGCGCAGTTGCCTTTGGTTGGCCTCGCAACTTTGGCTGCGATAATCGCCAGTCAAGCGGTCATTTCCGGCGCATTTTCAGTGACGCAGCAGGCGATCCAACTGGGCTTCATGCCCCGCTTGCGGATTGCGCATACCAGTGCTTCGACCGCCGGGCAGATATATATCCCCCTTATCAATTGGGGATTGATGGTGATGGTCATCCTGCTGGTGCTGGTGTTCCAGACATCGTCAAATCTGACTGCCGCCTATGGCATTGCCGTCACAGGAGCGATGTTCATCGACAATCTGCTGCTGACCGTGCTGCTCTACAGGTTATGGAAGTGGCGCTGGTATTATTCCGCACCCTTGCTTGCGGTATTCTTTATCGTGGATGGCGCATATCTCGCGGCCAATTTTACCAAGGTGCCGGATGGCGGCTGGTTCCCGCTGTTGATCGGTTTCGTCGTATTCACGCTGCTGACCACATGGTCGCGGGGGCGTCGGTTGGTACAGGATCGCTTGCGCGAAGGCGCGATGCCGATCCCCGTGTTCGTGGCCTCGGCCGCCAACAGCGCCGTACGCGTTCCGGGGACGGCCGTTTTCATGACATCCACGCCAAACGGTGTTCCCCATGCCTTGCTCCACAACCTGAAACACAACAAGGTGTTGCATGAGCGGGTCATCCTGCTGACGGTGAAGATCAGGGATGTACCGGTCGTTGAGGATCATGGCCGATGCAGGTTGGAGGATCTGGGGAAAGGATTTTTCCGCCTTGTTCTGGAATATGGGTTCATGCAGGAACCGGACGTTCCAGCGGCCCTCAAGAATGTCACCGGATGTGGTCAGGCATTCAGGATGATGGAAACCAGTTTCTTCCTGGCACGCCAAACGCTGTTGCCGTCTGCCAACCCAGGGATGCCGCTGTGGCGAGAGAAAATCTTCGCCTGGATGCTGCGAAACGCGGAAAGCGCGATGGAGTTTTTCCGCCTTCCCACCAACCGCGTTGTCGAGCTGGGGAGCCAGGTAGAGATTTGAGATGCAAAAAGGGCGCGACCATCAGGCCGCGCCCCATGAACATCCGATCAGGCTGCGTCGCGATCCTTGTTGATATCGACCAGCTGCCCGCCATTCACAGCGATCTTCTTGGGCTTCATCGCTTCAGGAATTTCGCGGACGAGTTCGATCGTCAACAGCCCGTCTGCGAGATCGGCCTGTTCCACCCGCACGAAGTCGGCCAGCTCGAAACGCCGCTCGAAGCTGCGATTGGCGATGCCGACATGAAGGAATTTGGAGCGATCAGAGTTCGGGCTATCTTCCTTGCGACCGACAACCTGCAACAGATTTTGCTGGGCAGTGATGTCGATTTCGTCAGGCCGAAAGCCCGCCACCGCAAGCGTAACCCGATATCGGTCCTCCGAAAGACGCTCGATATTGAAGGGGGGATAATTGTCGCCCTGCTGCAGGCGGGCATTGTTTTCGATCAGATCAAAAAGTCGGTCGAAACCCACCGTGGAGCGGCGATAGGGGGTAAGGTCAAAACCACGCATGTCATAATCTCCATCAGAGCAAAATGATCATACCGGACCCATGCTGGCGTCCGGCGATACGATGCGCGACCCCATCAGGCGGCCGCGCGTCGTTGATATGGTTGAACGAAATCGGGTTTCAAGAGGCCTGTTTCGGCCGGAATCAAAAGTGCCCGGATCATGTTTCCACGATCCGGGCACTAATGGACGATTGCTCGTCTCCCCCTTGGTCTGCCTCAACCACTTCTTAGCCCCCTAAGCTCGAAGCGGGAAGCAGTATCCCTGAACCACGGCCATTAACCTGTGCTTCGCTGACTTTGCTATGGCTCCGAAGGCCCGCTGTCACGGGCTATTTCCGTACGGGAAGATTTTAGCTTCATGCCTGTGGCTGAGGTGCAACAATCTGCGATGCTTGCCGTTAGTGGAGACCCTGCTAGACGGGCAGTAATTACCATCACGCAAAGGGCCGTTCGCGCCACCATGATCTTGTCACGCTACGAACGCATGATTGCCAAGCGCTATCTGCTGCCTGGGAAGGGGGAAGGATTCATTTTCCTCGTCGCCGGGATAAGCCTCGCCGCCGTGATGTTGGGGGTGGCCGCGCTGATCATCGTGATGAGTGTGATGAATGGGTTTCGCGCTGAGTTGTTCTACAAAATTGTGGGATTGAATGGCCATGCGGTGGTGCAGGGCTATGGTGGGCGGTTGCCCGATTGGCGATCCATTCTGAAAGAAGCAAAGGCGACGCCTGGCGTAACCAGCGCAACGCCGCTTATCGAACAGCCGCTGCTCGGCAGTTTTCAGGGACGGGTTGAAGCGGTCCTCGTTCGCGGCATGACCGTCAAGGACATCCGGAACAATGCGACACTAAAGGCGAAGGTGCTGGCGGGGAGCATGGATAACCTCACCGCCAACGCGGGCAAGGTTGGCATAGGATCGCGACTGGCTGAAAATCTGGGCCTTCAGCTTGGCGACAGCATCACCATAATAAATCCCGCAGGGCGATCGACGCCATTCGGTACTGTACCGCGCCAGATATCCTATCAGGTGGCGGCGATCTTTGAGGTGGGCGTCTACGACTACGACAAGGCGTTCGTCGTGATGCCGGTGGAAGATGCGCAGACCCTATTGTTGCTCGGCGACGTGGTCGGGATGATCGAGATCGAGACTGTGGACGCTGATCGGGTGGGAACGATCTTGGAACCGCTGGCTGGAAAGGTCGCGGGTCGGGCTGTCGTGACCGATTGGCGTCAGATGAACGCCTCCCTTTTTGAAGCGCTGGCGGTTGAGCGGGTCGCGATGTTCGTGGTGCTTTCGATCATCGTGCTGGTCGCGGTTTTCAACATCCTTTCCTCGCTGATCATGCTGGTGCGAGCGAAAACGCGTGACATTGCGATCCTGCGAACAATGGGTGCAAGCCGGGTCGGGCTCGTCAAGATATTCATGACCGTGGGCGTGACCATCGGATCGCTGGGCATGCTGGCCGGGTTGGTGCTGGGCTTCACCTTCCTCTTTTTCCGGCAGAGTGTTGTGAATACGATCCAGTTCCTGACCGGGCAAAATTTGTGGGATCCCTCGATCCGTTTTTTGACCGAACTACCGGCCAAGCCAGATCCCATCGAAATCACGATTATTTGCCTGATGGCGCTGATTTTCAGTTTCCTTGCTACGCTTTATCCGGCCTTCAAGGCTGCCAATACTGACCCCGTTCAGGTGCTGCGCTATGAATGACATATTGAAGGTTGCGGGCCTGAAGCGCAGCTTCACTCAAGGGGACGTCACGATCGAGGTCCTGCGCGGCATCGACCTGACCGTGGGAGAGGGAGAGATCGTGGCGCTGCTGGGGCCGTCAGGGTCCGGCAAATCGACCCTGTTGCAGGCAGTCGGGCTGTTGGAAGGCGGGTTCGACGGCTCTATCTGCATTGACGGCGAGGAAGCTGCGCGCCTCGATAATGACGGGCGGACTCGCTTGCGCAGGGATGCATTGGGGTTCGTTTATCAATTCCACCACCTGCTGCCGGATTTTAACGCTGCGGAGAATGTCATCCTGCCGCAGGTTATCCGCGACAAGGAAGTCAATGCGGCGCGCGCTCGGGCTGAATCGCTCCTCACATCTTTGGGCCTCGGTCATCGACTGGATCATCGGCCTAGCCAACTTTCCGGCGGCGAGCAGCAACGTGTGGCGGTGGCGCGGGCACTCGCAAACCGGCCTGCCTTGATCCTAGCCGATGAACCGACGGGCAACCTGGATGAACGGACAGCCGATATCGTGCTAGCAGAGTTTCTCCGCCTTGTGCGGGAGGAAGGCTCGGCCGCTCTGGTCGCGACCCATAATGAAAGGCTCGCGGAAAAGATGGATCGCGTCGTCCGCCTTCATGAAGGGTTGCTGGAAGAGGCTTCAGACTTGAGCTGAGGCACCTTCCCGGACAGTGGCTACCACGATCTGGTTTCGCCCCTGCGTGTTGGCGCGGAGGAGCGCTGCGTCGGGGGTTTGGACGAGTTGCCCAGGTTTGCCATGATCGGGATAGGCGGCGAGCCCGAATGAAGCCGTAAACGCATATGCGTCCAATTATGTGTGATAAGTTGGAGGACGCTTAATCATGGGGAAAGCGGCCCCGAGATTGCGCCGCATCGGTGAAGCTGGCGAGCTGACGGACGCTTCCGTTTATCCACAGCATTTCTCAAGAAGGACTGGCGCCCGAGGTGGTAGCGGCGCTATCAATGCAAAATGCCTCATGCCGGTTTTGTACCCCTTCGCATCTTTTCCTCTTTCACCATGCTGGAAGGCGCGATCGAGCCGAAGAAGATCGCGAAGCAAGCGCGAACGCTGGGCTTTCCGGCAGCAGCGATTACTGACCGCAATGGCCTTTATGGGTCGATGGCTTTTTCAGATGCCTGTAAGGGCGAGGGCGTTCAGCCAATAATTGGAGCCATGCTGGGCATATTGCGACCGGGGCGCCCTGCCAATGCCGCTGCTGTCCATGATTGGCTGGCGCTTTATGCCCAGGATGAAGCGGGATACGATAATCTTTGCGCGCTGGTTTCGATGGCCCACCTCGACCGTCCGGTCGAAGAAGTTCCCCACGTTACTCTGGATGCGCTGGTTGGCAGGACGGAAGGGCTTATCGCTCTGACCGCTGGGGCGGAGGGAGCGCTTGCTCGATTGTTCGCGGAGGACCAGCCTGACGCCGCGTTTGCCTATGCTGACCGGCTTCAGACCCTCTTTCCGGATCGTCTATATGTCGAAATTTGCCGGAGGCTTGATCCCGTCGAAGGCAAGGCGGAAGCTGAATTGCTCGAACTTGCCTATTCGCGTGATCTGCCGCTGATCGCTACCAATCCGACCTGCTTTGCCGAACCTCACTTTCACGAGGCGCATGATGTGATGCTCTGCATCGCCGATGGGGCCTATGTCGAAACTCCCGACCGGCGGACGAGTTCGCCTGACGCCTGGATGAAACCGGCCGCAGAAATGAAGCGGCTGTTTGAGGATTTGCCGGAAGCAATCGCCAACACGCTTATAGTCGCCCAGCGTTGCGCGGTCGCTGCACCAAAACGCAAGCCGATCTTGCCGAGCCTCGCTGGCGACATCGAAGGCGAGGCGCAGATGTTGCGCGAGCAGGCAACGGCAGGACTGGAGTGGCGGCTGGAAAAGGCGGGGATCGAGGGAGAGGAGGCCCGCCAGCCCTATTTCGACCGGCTGAAGTTCGAAACCGACATCATCATTCAGATGGGTTTCCCCGGCTACTTTCTGATCGTTGCCGACTTCATCAAATGGGCGAAAGAGCAGGATATTCCGGTGGGTCCGGGCCGCGGATCGGGCGCTGGCTCGGTGGTCGCCTGGGCGCTCACCATTACCGATCTCGATCCCCTGCAACTGGGGTTGCTGTTCGAACGATTCCTCAACCCCGAACGCGTTTCCATGCCGGACTTCGATATCGACTTTTGCGAAACGCGGCGTGGTGAAGTGATCCGCTATGTTCAGCAGAAATATGGCTCCGACCATGTGGCGCAGATCATCACATTCGGTAAGCTGAAGGCGCGCGCGGTGTTGAAGGATACCGGACGCGTCCTGCAAATGAGCTATGGCCATGTCGACCGGCTTGCCAAGCTGGTGCCTAATCATCCGACAGACCCCTGGACGCTGGAACGGTCGTTGAACGGAGTGGCAGAGTTCAAGGCCGAATATGACAATGACAATCAAGTCAAACGACTGATTGACTATGCGATGAAGCTGGAGGGCTTCCCCCGGCATAGTTCAACGCATGCGGCGGGCGTCGTCATTGGCGACCGGCCGCTGTCACAGCTTGTGCCGCTCTATCGCGATCCGCGGTCGGACATGCCGGTGACCCAGTTCGACATGAAATATGTCGAAGGCGCGGGATTGGTGAAGTTTGACTTCCTGGGTCTCAAAACGCTGTCTGTTCTGCAAAAGGCGGTCCAGCTGCTGGCCGGGCGCGGCGTCGAGATCGATTTAAGCGTCCTCAGTTGGGACGATCCGGCGGTTTATGACCTTCTTCAGCGGGGTGACACAGTCGGCGTGTTCCAGCTGGAATCGGAAGGCATGCGCAAGACGCTGGCCGCCGTTCGACCCACCAATTTCGGCGACATCATCGCGCTCGTTTCGCTCTATCGACCCGGCCCGATGGACAATATTCCCATGTTCGGACGCCGTAAGAATGGCCAGGAAGATATTGAATATCCTCATATTCTTCTGAAGCCTATCCTCGAAGAGACATACGGCATCTTCGTCTATCAGGAACAGGTGATGCAGGCCGCCCAGATATTGGCGGGCTATTCCCTTGGGGACGCTGACCTTCTTCGTCGTGCCATGGGCAAGAAGATCAAGGCGGAGATGGATGCTCAGCGAGCGCGGTTCGTGGAAGGTTGCGCCGGGAGCGACATTCCGGCCGCCAAAGCCAATGAGCTGTTCGATTTGATCGACAAGTTTGCGGGCTATGGCTTCAACAAGTCCCACGCCGCGGCCTATGCGCTGCTTGCCTATCAGACGGCATGGTTGAAAGCGCATTACCCGGCGGAATTCTATGCCGCCTCGATGGCATTCGATATCCATCTCACGGATAAGTTGACCATCTTTGTTGATGACATGCGACGCATGGGCCTCAGCTGCCTTGCGCCCGATATCAATCGCAGCCTTGCCGACTTCTCCGTTGAACCGATCCAGTATGAGGGTGAGGATGCGCGCCTAGGTTTCGCGGTGCGCTATGCCCTGGGGGGCCTAAAGGGCGTCGGTGAAAAGGCGATGGAGCAGCTGGTTGCCGAGCGGGATGCGGGCGGCTCGTTCAAGTCCCTTGATGACTTTGCGGATCGGATAGAGCCGCGACTGTTGAACCGCCGCCAGCTTGAAAGCCTGGCAGCGTCAGGCGCGTTCGACGAAATCCATCCTGATCGGGCTGGAGTGCATGCAGCGGCAGACACTATCCTGAGCGTTGCCGCCAGTGCTGCTGAAGCGCGCGAAAGCGGGCAGGGCGGCTTGTTTGGCGACGTCGAGACGCCGCATGCAGACGTCCGGATTCCGCCCCATCAGACCTGGTCCACTGCGGACAGAATGGCGCAGGAAAAAGAAGCCTTTGGCTTTTATTTCTCGGCGCACCCTGTCGATCGCTATCGTCATCTGGCTGAGGCGCGCGGTGCGAAAAGCTACGGAGCGATCTGTGCCGAGCAGGTGGCGGAGGGCGGTCGCGCCAACGCGGTCATGGCCGCGATGGTGGAAGAGGTGCGCTGGCGCGAAACGCGACGCGGCGCGCGATATGCGGCAGCGACATTCTCCGACAGCAGCGGGCAATTCCAGGCGAGTTGCTTCGATGAAGATGCATGCAAGGCTATCGAGGCTATGGCGCGGGACGGTGATTGCGCCCTGTTGATGGTAGAGCTGGATCGTATGCCGGGCGAAGAAACACCTCGAGTGACGATCAGAGGCGTGGAGCAGTTCAATCAACTCGCCAGCGCATCGCGGATGGAATTGGTGGTGGACGTGCAGGATGCTTCAGCTGTAAACGCGTTGGCGGAACTGCTGCTGCGCAACAGGGGTGGGCGCAGCGAGGTTTTCCTGCGTACCCCACTGGCGGGCGGTAAGGCTGCGCGGATGTTCGTTGGGGATGATTTCCTGATCGGGGCGGACCAGGTGGATGCGATCGCGCTCATTCCGGGCTTGTCCATCCAAAGCTTCGAACGGATGGAGCCGAAAGCGGATGGGTATCGGGCACGGACTCGGCGCTCCGGCTTCAGGCTGGTCGCGGCAACGGCCTGATCAAAAGAGTTGAAGCTGTGGACCTGCGGGCGGACGGAACAGGTCGGTCCTGAGTGTTAGCCTCTCGCCTGAAAAGCCGACGCGTTTTCGCGCTTTGATGACGCGGGTGCGTATCAGGTCGGCCCAAACCCCCTGCCCTCGCATTCTGCTCCCGAAATCAGGATCATTGTCGCGGCCTCCCCTGATTTCACGAATGATTCCCATGACCTTCGCGGCTCGGTCTGGGTAATGTTCCTGAAGCCAGGCGCGGAACAAGGGCGCCACTTCGAAGGGGAGCCGCACCGGAATGAAGGTGGCGTCGCGAGCTCCGGCGGCGGCGACCGTCTCGACTATGGCCTCTATCTCGTGGTCCGTGATGGCGGGAATGATGGGAGAGACGCTGGCGACGACTGGCACGCCTGCTTGCGCCAGCTGACGGATAGCCTCCACCCGCCGAAGTGGATGGGCTGCGCGAGGTTCGAGAGTGCGCGCGACCTTCGGGTCAAGGGTCGTTACGGAGATCATCACGGCGACGAGCCGGTCGCGCGCCATCTCCTTCAGAAGATCGAGGTCACGAAGAACCCGGTCGGACTTTGTCGTGATGAAGAGTGGGTGGCGGCATTCAGCTAATATCTCAATGCATTGCTGGGTGATCTTCCAATCCCGTTCGATCGGTTGATAGGGATCGGTGTTCGTCCCCATGGCGATAGGGGAGACTCGGTAGGACGGCTTTGACAGTTCGGCGCGGAGCAGGGCGGGCGCATCCGGCTTGGCGAAGAGCCGCGTTTCGAAGTCCAGACCGGGTGACAGATCGTGATAGGCGTGGGTTGGCCGGGCGAAACAGTAGATGCATCCATGCTCGCAGCCTCTATAAGCGTTGATCGATTGGCTAAAGGAGAGATCAGGCGACTTGTTGCGGCTGATGATAGTGCGGGGATGTTCGACGGTGACTTGTGTGCGACGGCGCGGTGCGGGGCCATCGATGGCATCAAGCGTATCGAGCCAGTCGCCGTCAGCGATCTGTTCCGCGACATTGAAGCGGTGACTAGCGACATTCAACGTCGCGCCTCGACCCTTTTCAGCAACCATGCTTCCTTAGAACATATAGGGAACACGGTGGCAAGCCTTAGTAAGTCAGCGCTCCATCAAGCGAGGCATCAATTCGACGAAATTGCACGGCCGATAACGGCTGTCGAGCTGGGTGGAGAGGATGCCGTCCCAAGCGTCCTTCACCGCGCCGGTAGAACCCGGCAGTGCAAAGATATAGGTCCCCCGCGAGACGCAGGCGGTGGCTCGTGACTGTATCGTCGAGGTTCCGATTGTCTGGTAGCTGAGCCAGCGGAACAGTTCGCCGAAGCCGGGTATTTCCTTGTCCTGGACCTGTGCGATCGCTTCCGGGGTCACATCGCGACCGGTGACGCCCGTGCCTCCGGTGGTAATGATGCAGTCGATCTGTGGATCGTCAATCCAGCTATGGAGGCGGGCAACGATCGCGGCTCGATCGTCTTTTTCGATATAGCGCGCAGCCAATATGTGGCCCGCCGCCTTTATCCGTTCCACCAAGGTGTCGCCGGAGCGATCGTCTGCAAGGCCTCTGCTGTCGGACACAGTCAGGACCGCAATCCGCACCGGCAGAAATGGCCGGTCCTCATCGATCGGCATTAGTCAGAGCCGCCCGCGATGCTGGGTGCGGACAGGTTGCTGTTCTGGCTCAGCCTCACCATGCGCGTCCCCTTGGCGGTGGGGAAGGTCGGCCACATGCCCTGCGCCATGCCGGTGAGGCAATCGGCGCTGCCCTTCGCCTGGATTTGGTACATCCAGTAGTTGCGCATGACGATGTTCACATAAGCGCGGGTTTCATAATAGGGCAGCGACTCCATGAACAGGAGAGGGTCGCCATTGTCCTTGACCTCGCTGTTCCACCGTTCGACGGGCAGCGGGCCTGCATTATAAGCGGCCATGACCTTGGGCAGAAGACCGCCGGTGGCGCTCATGTTGCGGAGATTTTCCAGGTAACGCTGACCATATTCCATGTTGATCGATGGAACGAAGAGTTGGGCAGGGGAGGAAAGGCCCATGTCGCTGCCGGTGCCGGGCATGACCTGCATCAGGCCGCGGGCGCCGGCACTGCTGACCACGTCGCTACGGAACCCTGATTCCTGAAGCGTGTGCGCATAGATCAGCGCGGGATCGACACGCCATCCGCCATCCGGACGCCAGTCGGGCGTCGGGAAACGGGCGAAGCTGCCAGGCTGTTTACCCGCCGGACCATTATGCGCGAGCCAAAGCTGGGTGGCGGGAAGGCTGAGAGCGTTGGCCAGCTTCAGCAGCGCGTCATATTGGGCCGCGCCGCCGATCCGCGCTTGGTGGCGGATGAACTGGTCGGCCTTCGAGATCTGCCCGATGGAGGCAAGAGCAATGGCCGCGCGGGCATTCGGGCTGTCCTTGAGCTGCTGCCAATCGGCGGCGCCAAAGCGGGGCGCCACTTTGGCGCCCCCAACCGGCAGGCCCAATGTCTCGCGGGCGAGCAGGCCATAGAAGGTTTCATCGGATCGAGCCGCAGTCTTCAGAAGGCTTTCGACCTTTTCGGCCTGACCACAAACCATATAGGCACGGGAAGCCCAATAGGCTCCCGCTGCCCGCATGTCGGCATTTCCAGCGAGGGCCGCAACATTGGCGAACGCAGGCGCGGCTGTGGCACAGTCATGCTGCCGCCACGATGCAAGGCCCAGCGTCCAGTGCGCTTGCACCGCCCAGTCGCTGCTCGAACGGGTTTCGAGCGCTCGGTTGGCCATGCGGCGTGCGTCGGCGTCGTTATTCTCAATATAATAGGACCAGGCGACACGCTGGCGCACTTCCGTCACGCCTTCAGGGGTGAGGCCGATTTCCCCGGACGCCAGCAGCGTTTCCGCTCCGACAGGATCATCATTCTTGATGAAAGGCGTGATCTGGCCAACCAGCGCCTGGGCCAGCAGGTCGGTCTTCGTCGTGGCGACATATTCGCGGCGAGGTGCGGAACCCAGCCATACCATCTTCTGGATTTGCGGGAGGGTGGGCAGGATCGTCGCGCCGCGCTTTTGCGCCAGACGCGAAAGTTGATCCGCGTTGGGAAGCCAAGCTGCCTTGTTCACCAGGTCGAGCACATCGAACAGCTCAACGCGTGGAGAGTCCTTCGCCACATAGAGGTCGGAGAGGGCAGCGAAACGCATCGGGTCCTGCGGATCCAATGTCAGGATCATGGCTTTTGCGTCAACCCAACTCTGATTCGCCAGTGCGCCGTAAATGGCCGAGTAACGCCCCTTGTCGGCGTCATTGATGGATAAGGCGGAGTTGAAGTCGGACCTGAACGCTGCGGCCGACGGCGCGTTATCCGCTTTTGCGGGCATGGCTGCGGCGGCACTCATGGCGGCCAGAGCCAGACAGGAAGATCGGGTGAGCGCGCGAATCACTGATGCATATCCTCGACCAGGCGTTGCAATGTGCGCCAACATTCCGCTTTCGCCGCAGGCTGCCCGAGCAGGAGCCGCGGGTGGAAAGTGGCTAAAGCAGGCACAATGCCGCCATCATGGTTAAAAAAGTGTAAACTTTCCATCCCTTGCTTGTCTTGTACGGGAAGGAATGTGCGGATCGTCCGGTCGCCCAGAAGCAGGAGCTTGCCGGGAGCGGCGAGGGAAACATGGGTCCGCATGCGATCGGCCGCAGCATTCAGGTCCGCCGCCTCCACCATGCCGCCGGGTGGGCGCGCGCAAAAGAGGGAGGCGATGTAGACCGTCTCACGCGACAGGCCGATGGCAGAGAGCATGGCGTCGAACAAGCGTCCGGCGCGATCGGCAAGCAATGCGCCTGCTTCCATGTCGGCCGGATCGGGCATGTCCGTGATTATCATCAGCGGCGATCCGGCTTGTCCCTGCGGCAATATCGATGGTCCGGACCAGCGGCGCTCGGGTTGTCCCGCGTCCTCGGTGAGCCAGGTCGTGAAATCCTGAAGCGATCCGGGCTTCTCCACTGTGGCGGGAGAAGTGGCGGGAGAAGCAGTGGACGATGGCGGAGCGGCAGCTGTAGTTGGGCGCAGCCAATTCACCGGCGTTTCCGTCGTCGCGCCATCAACGCCCGCCATGTCCCACCATGCCAGATAGGCGCTGGCAGCATCGGCCAAGTCTTCCGTCATTCCCCGCATCGTTCTTCTAGGGCCAGAGGTTGACGCCGGGGTCAAGAATCTTCATCGGCAACCAGTGGTAAATCGTTTGAGTAATGCGGCGGCCGGACAGGAGAGGGAAACTATCCGGCCCGTCTCGATGGAGGGATTATGAGCGAACGGGAATCGATGCCCTATGACATCGTCATCGTCGGCGGGGGACCGGCGGGGCTGTCTGCGGCGATCAGGCTGAAGCAGCTGGCCAACGACGCGGGTCAGGAACTGGCGGTGTGCGTTCTGGAAAAAGGGTCCGAGATCGGCGCTCATATCCTGTCGGGCGCGGTGGTCGATCCCAAGGCGCTCGATGAACTGCTGCCGGACTGGCGTGAGATGGGCTGCTCGCTTGCCGAGGTTCCCGTGCGCGATAACCAGCATTGGTTCCTGACCAAGCGCGGCAAATTGCCTGTGCCCCACATCGCCACGCCGCGCTGGATGCACAACAAGGGGACCTATACCGGGTCGCTGGGCAATCTGTGCCGCTGGCTTGCCGAGCAGGCCGAAGGCCTGGGTGTCGAAATATTCCCTGGCTTCGCCGCCGCTGAAATTCTCTACAATGAAGATGGTAGCGTAAAAGGCGTTGCCACCGGCGACATGGGCATCGACCGGGAAGGCAATCGCAAGGGCGATTATCAGCCGGGGCTGGAACTGCACGCCAAATATACCTTCTTCGCCGAAGGCGCGCGCGGCCACCTGACCAAGATCCTCAAGCGCCAGTTCGAACTGGACAAGGATTGTGAACCGCAGGTCTATGGGCTGGGCATGAAGGAATTGTGGGATATTGATCCCGCCAAGCACAAGCCGGGCCTGGTCATCCACACGCAGGCTTGGCCGCTGACTGACGCCTATGGCGGCGGCTTCCTTTATCATCAGGCAAACGGGCAGGTCGCGATCGGCTTCGTGGTCGGCCTCGGATACCGCAATCCTTACCTCTATCCCTTCGAGGAGTTCCAGCGCTGGAAACAGCACCCGGCGATCCGCCAGTATCTGGAAGGCGGCCGCCGCGTGTCCTATGGCGCGCGCGTGATCAATGAAGGTGGCTGGCAGTCGGTGCCGAAACTGGTGTTCCCCGGCGGTGCGCTGATTGGTTGCTCGGCAGGATTCGTCAATGTGCCGCGCATCAAGGGCACGCATACGGCGATGAAGTCCGGCATGCTGGCGGCCGAGGCGGCATTTGAGGCGATCCAGAACGAGCGCTCGCGCGATGTCCTGCACGACTATGATGATCGCCTGCGGTCGAGCTGGATCGCGGACGAATTGAAGCTGGTCAAGAATGCCGAGCCGCTGCTGGCCAAGTTCGGCAATACGATCGGCACGTTGCTCGCAGGCATCGACATGTGGATGCGCACGCTGAAGATCGGCCTGCCTTTCACGATGAAGCACAAGCCGGACAATGAAAAGATCTGGCCCAAGGAGATCGGGCACAAGATCGACTATCCCAAGCCTGATGGGGTGATCAGCTTTGATCGCCTGTCCTCTGTGTTCCTGTCGAACACCAATCATGAGGAGGACCAGCCGGTTCATCTTCAGTTGAAGGACCCGTCCGTCCCGATTGCCTACAACCTCCCCATGTACGACGAACCGGCCCAGCGCTACTGCCCGGCAGGGGTCTATGAAGTGGTTGGGCAGGATGAGGGCAATCCTCGGTTCCAGATCAACGCCCAGAACTGCGTCCACTGCAAGACGTGTGACATCAAGGACCCGACGCAGAACATCAACTGGGTCGTGCCCGAAGGCGGCGGGGGGCCGAACTATCCCAACATGTAGGCGCCTGCTCTCTGCGATGTTGTTGCCGATGCTGCTGGCTTCCCCTGCTGGCGCATCGGTGGATCGGTCGAGCGCGCTGCATGCCTATGCGCGGGGCAGGTTGGCCGACAGTGATGGAGCGGCGCGCATTGCGCTTAATAGCTATCGCGATGCACTAGTCGGCGATTCGGACAGTGTGGAGGTCGCGAGGCGTTCCTACCTGCATGCCCTGCTGAGCGGGGACATGGCTCTGGCTCTGCGATCGGCAAGGCTGCTTGACGCCAAGGGTCTGCTGCCAAGGGACGGAACGCTCCTGTTCCTTGGCGAAGCTTTGGCCCGCAAGGATTGGAAGGCGGCCGGTCAGATCACGGATCGGGTCGCGGCTGAAGGCAATTTCGGGTTTCTGGCACCGATAGTTCGCAGCTGGATTGCGGTGGGCGAAGGCCGGGTTGCGCCGCCAGAGATCGACCCGGCGGATCGCTATGCCTTCCTCGCGCGCCGATACATTGATGAGCATATCGCGCTCCAGGCGCTTGGCCGTGGAGACATTGCGGATGCTGGGCTGGCGATCAATCGCGCGCTGGGGTTGCGCACGGTCGAACTCGCCGAAATGCGGCTGACCTTCGCGGCGCAGCTTGCGGCTCGGGGCGCGAGAACGGAGGCGATGGCTTTGCTTCCTGATGGGCGTGCCGATTATGCTCTGGCGCGGAAGGATATCGCGCGCAAACGCGGAGCCGGGGAAGCGGGGCGAGCGCTGACGCCAGCGCAGGGGTTTGCCCGGCTGCTTGTGCGTTTGGCTGCCGACATTTCATCTGATGAGAGCACGCGGATGCTGGCGATCAGGCTGGCTCGCATCGCCAGCTTCGCCAATCCCGGCGGCGCTGATGGCAGGCTGGTCCTGGCGCAATTGCTGACCGAAGCTGGTCGCGGGGAACAGGCTGTGTCTGAACTGAACCAGGTCGCGCCAGAAGGTTGGTTTGGGTCGCTTAGGCAGACGGCGATGGTCAATGCCTTGGCGGCAGCTAATGATAGCGCCGGGGCCATATCGCTCGCCCGCTCACTTGCTGAGGCGCCTGGCGCGGATGTGGACCTTATGGTGAAGCTGGGGCAATTGCTGGCGCAAGCGAAGGATTTCGGCGGGGCTGCTGACGTATTTCGTATGGCTGAAGCACGTTATGACGCGGCTAATATGCCTTGGCCTCTGTTGCTGATGCAGGGCAGTGCGCTTGAGCAGGCGGGCCGCTGGGACGAAGCGCGTGGAGCCCTGGAGCGCGCCGCGAAGATTGCGCCCAATGAACCGGCGGTGCTGAACTATCTGGGCTACGCTCAGGTCGAACGGCGGCAGAATGTTCCGGCTGCGCTGGAACTTCTGAAGAAGGCGAGCGCCCTGAAACCAGACGACCCGTCCATAACGGATTCTCTTGGATGGGCGCATTTCGTGACCGGAGATATGGAAACGGCGGTGCCGGTGCTGGAGCGTGCGGCCGAAGGCGCTCCGGCTGATGTGACCATCAACGAGCATTTGGGCGATGCGCTATGGGCCGCCGGACGCCGCTATGAAGCGCGCTACGCCTGGCGGGCTGCTGCTGTCTTCGCGGAAGGAGAGGTGGCGGCGCGACTTCATGCGAAGGCGAAAACCGGGATGACGCCAGAATATGTCGCGCCCTGAAGCTGCAATGTTGGTGGAAACCGCCTTCGCCAAGGTGAATCTGGCCCTGCACGTGCGAGATCGGCGGCCGGATGGCTATCATGCGCTGGAAAGCCTGTTTGTCTTTGCGAAGGACGGAGACTTCCTCAGCGGAAGTCTAGGCCATGGAGAGGAAATCAGCCTGACGCTGGATGGGCCGTTCGGCAAGGTATTGGGCTCCGGCACAGATAATCTCGTCATGAGAGCCGCGCGGGCCTTGCAGGACCATCTGGGTGAAGCGCGCGGCGCGGTGTTGAAGCTGACAAAGAACCTTCCGGTAGCATCGGGCATTGGCGGCGGCTCTGCCGACGCGGCGGCGGCGTTGCGATTGCTGAACCGGCTGTGGGATGCACAACTCCCCGGCGCTGAACTGGAGCGCATCGGCTTGCGCCTGGGTTCGGACGTGCCAGCCTGCGTCAGCAGCGTTACGCAGATGGTGCGCGGGCGGGGCGAAGTGCTCGAGCCGCTCGATGTCCAAGGCTTGGAGGGGACCGCGATGCTCCTGGTCAATCCAGGTGTCGGCGTTTCCACGGCGGATGTCTTCAGTCGATGGGACCGGCTTGATCGAGGCCCCCTGACTGCCGCTGTCCTTGACGACGTGATAGCAACGGCGCGCAATGACCTGGAACCGGCGGCGATCGCGGTAGCGCCTGTCATTGCCGACGTGCTTTCACTGCTACGGAAGCAAGCGGGCGTCAGGCTGGCTCGGATGTCAGGGTCTGGCGCAACCTGCTTTGCGTTGTTCAATGATTCGGGTGAGGGAGCAGCGGCTGCGCGCGCAATATCAGCGATGCAACCCCGCTGGTGGGTCATGGAAACGGAGATTCGCAGAGCGTGAGCGAGGCATTTACACAGGTGGAAGGCGGCCCCCTCGACCTGCTCATCATCGCGGATCATGCGTCGGCTCATGTGCCTGCCGACATCGATCTGGGTATCGATCCTGCCCTGCTGAGCAACCACATCGCCATAGACATCGGAGCGGCCGAGGTCAGCCGGTTACTCGCGGAGCAGTTGGGATGCACCGCGATATTGGGTGGCGTTTCCAGACTGGTGATCGACCTTAATCGTGAGGATGACGCGCCGGGCCTGCTACCCGTGATGAGCGACGGCCATGTCATTCCCGGCAATCGCCATGCAGACCTTTCCGACCGGATGATCCGCTTTCATCATCCCTATCATCATCAGATCGGCCGACTGCTCGACGGAATGACGTCGCCTTTCATCCTCTCAGTGCACAGCTTCACGCCGCAGTTGGCAAGTGACCCCGAGGCGGAACGGCCATGGGACATCGGCGTGCTTTACAATGAAGATGACCGTGCGGCCCGCATCGCCATTCCGATGCTGGTGGAGGCTGGCCTGATGGTCGGCGATCAGCTACCCTATTCGGGGCGGCTGCTGAACGCGACCATGAACCGTCATGCCGAAGCCAATGGCATACCCTATCTTGGTATCGAGATGCGGCAGGATCTGGTGAGCGATGGCGAAGGACAAGGCCGCTTCGCCAGCATAATTGGCCCCATCGTGCTACAATGCCGCAATAGCCTTGCGTGACTCGTCCCTTTTTGGAAAGGAGGCGCGCAAGAAGGGTAGGTTTTATGTCTCATACATTCGACAAGTCGAAACTGCCGAGCCGCCATGTCTCGGTTGGTCCGGAGCGCGCTCCGCATCGTAGCTATTATTATGCGATGGGCCTGACTGAAGAAGAGATTGGCCGCCCCTTCGTAGGTATTGCTTCGGCGGGCAATGACAGCGCACCTTGCAACACGACGCTCGACATGCAGGCGGACTTCTGTCGTCAGGGCGTGAACGAAGCAGGCGGCATGCCGCGCCGGTTCAACACCATCACCGTCACCGACGGTATCGCTATGGGCCATCAGGGTATGAAGAGCTCGCTGGCGAGCCGCGAAGTCATCGCGGATTCGGTCGAGCTTTCGGTTCGCGGCCACTGCTATGACGCTCTCGTCACTTTCGCCGGATGCGATAAGTCGTTGCCGGGGATGATGATGGCGATGCTGCGCCTGAATGTGCCGTCGATCTTCGTTTATGGCGGGTCGATCCTGCCGGGCCGTTTTGAAAATCGCGACGTTACCGTCGTCGATGTGTTCGAGGTGGTCGGCAAATATGCGGCGGGTGCCTGTCCGCTGAAGGATGTGATCGCGCTGGAAAAGGTCGCTTGCCCCGGACACGGCGCTTGCGGCGGTCAGTATACGGCGAACACCATGGCCTGTGTGGGTGAGGCGATCGGCCTCTCGCTGCCGAACAGCAACATGGCGCCGGCTCCCTACAAGAGCCGCGAAGAAGTTGCCGTCGCCGCTGGCCGTCAGGTGATGGAGTTGCTGGCGAAGAACATCCGTCCGCGTGATATCTGCACTCGTGAAGCCTTCGAGAATGCGGCCCGGATCGTTGCCGCGACGGGGGGCTCGACCAACGGAGCGCTGCACTTGCCCGCTATGGCGAACGAATGCGGCATCGATTTCGACCTGTTCGATGTGGCGGAAATCTTCAAGTCGACGCCTTACATCGCTGACCTCAAGCCAGGCGGTAAATATGTCGCCAAGGACATGTATGATGCTGGCGGCGTCTACATGCTGATGAAGACGTTGTTCGACAACGGCCTGCTGCATGGCGATTGCATGACCGTCACCGGCCAGACGATCGCCGAGAATATCGAGGAAGTGACCTGGAATCCTGACCAGAAGGTCATCTATGACGTCAAGTCGCCGATCACTCCGACGGGCGGCGTCGTGGGTCTGAAGGGTTCGCTTGCTCCCAATGGCGCGATCGTGAAGGTCGCGGGCATGCACCGCCTCCAGTTCGAAGGGCCTGCTCGCGTTTTCGATTGTGAGGAAGACGCTTTTGCTGCGGTCGAAGCGCGCGACATCGCCGAAGGATCGGTTATCGTCATCCGCTATGAAGGCCCTAAGGGCGGTCCCGGCATGCGCGAGATGCTATCGACCACGGCCGCGCTGTACGGCCAGGGCATGGGCGAGAAGGTGGCGTTGATCACCGACGGACGCTTCTCTGGCGCGACGCGCGGCTTCTGCATTGGGCATGTGGGGCCGGAAGCTGCCGAGGGAGGTCCGATCGCGCTGGTCGAGAATGGCGACGTCATCGCTATCGACGCCGAAGCAGGCACGATCGACCTCAAGGTTTCCGAGTCCGTGCTGGCCGAGCGGCAAAAGAACTGGAAGCCTCGCCAGAATGATTATCAATCAGGCGCTCTGTGGCGCTATGCACAGAATGTGGGACCGGCTTACAAGGGGGCAGTGACGCATCCCGGAGCAAAGACCGAAACCCATGTCTATGCGGATATCTGAACAGATCGCCGGGGCGGGGCTGATGTGCCTTGCCCTGGCAGGCTGTGATCAGGGCGAAGGGGCGCAGAGCCCCTTTGCGAACTCTGCATCGGAAAAAAGGGCTCTTGCGGACTGCGCGATCGGTGCCGACGCCAAATGGGCGCGTACTTGCCTGGTTGAGCAGGACGGACAGCTTCTAACCATCCGCCACCCAGATGGTGGGTTCCGCCGCTTTCATATTCTGGGAGACAGGCGGGGTTTAGCATCGGCTGATGGCGCGGAGCCCGCGAAGATCGCCGTAATTAGCGACGCCGTTATCGAAGTAAGCGCGGGTCAGGATCATTATAGGCTGCCAGCAACCATCCCTCCGGCGGCCGTGCCATGATGGGGACGGCCATCCTGACTGCCGACCAGATGCGGCAAGCCGAGCAGGCCGTGTTCGCGAGTGGTATCCCAGAATATGAACTCATGGAGCGCGCGGGGGCCGCTGCGGCAGAGGTCATTTGGCGCGCGGGCGGTCGGCGGGACCTTCTGGTGCTGTGCGGTCCAGGGAATAATGGCGGCGATGGCTTTGTCGTTGCGCGTTTGCTGCGGGCGCGGGGCGTGCCCGTCCGTGTCGCGGCATTGGGGGAAAGCCGCACGGATTCGAGCCGCCGTGCGCGGGCCGCATGGAATGGGCCGATCGAGCCCCTCAATGACGCTGGTTCGGCAACCCAGCTGGTCGATGCTCTATTCGGCACAGGGCTTTCGCGTGGGCTGGATACGGTTGTTGCCGAACGGCTGAACAGCCTCACGGAGCGATCCGGTCTCAGCTACACCATCGACCTGCCGAGTGGGGTCGATACGAACAGTGGTGCGCTGCTGTCCCCGGTGCCGCAATTCGACGTCTGCATTGCGCTGGGGGCGCTCAAGCCTGCTCATGTGCTGCATCCTGCGGCCGGTACGTTCAAGCGGCTGATTTGTGTGGACATTGGCGTGGGGGGTGGCGGAGCCGTTCATAGGCTTGCTCCGCCTCGCCTGACAGCGCCGGGAGCAACAGATCATAAATATAGCCGTGGACTGGTGGCTATAGTGGGTGGCGGCATGGCGGGGGCGGGGCGGCTTGCTGCCGAGGCTGCGGCGCGTTCCGGCGCAGGCATGGTTCGACATCTGGTCATGGACACAGCTTCTTCCGCTGAGGACGCCATCGTGACGTTGCGGGCTGACGAGCCCGATCAGGTTAAGGCGCAACTTCAGGACGACAGGTTTGCGGCGGTGCTGGTCGGGCCTGGCTTGGGCCATGATGAGCATGCAGCCGATCGTTTGAAAGCAGTGCTGCAATGCGGTCATCCACTGGTGCTCGACGCCGACGCACTAACATTGTTGGCAACGGGGCAGGTGGGGCCAGTTCCGCCTTCGTCGATCCTGACGCCACATGAGGGGGAGTTCGTGCGGCTGTTTGGCGATCTGCCCGGTAGCAAGATTGATCGAGCGGCTGAAGCAGCCCAGCGAACGGGGGCCATAGTGATCCTAAAAGGATCGGATAGCATCATCGCGGCACCCGATGGCTGCGTTGCTGTAGCAACCGGCGCGTCATCCTGGCTATCGACAGCCGGGACGGGGGATGTTCTGGCAGGCCTGGCTGCTGGACGGCTGGCGGTTGGGGGAGACCCGTTTCGCGCGGCGAGCGAAGCCGTGTGGCTTCATGGCGAGGCAGCGAGACGTGCAGGAGCGGCGTTTATTGCGGATGATTTGATCACCCGGTTGCCAGCGGCTATCGCCTCCCGCCTGTGACCGACATCAACAATGACCTTATAATTCGCATCGCCGCAAAGGGCGATGGTGTAACCGCCGACGGGAGGCACGTGCCGCTCGCAGCGCCGGGAGACAGGCTGGCGGCCGATGGCAGTCTTTCAACTGGTCCCCATCATGTTGAAGCTCCCTGTATTCATTTCCCCGCCTGTGGTGGGTGTGAACTGCAGCATGTCGATGAACAAAGCCTCGCTGAGTTCGTCACGGGGCGCGTGACCGGCGCCTTGATGGGGCAGGGCCTGCCGCTGGCGGCTGGGTCATTGCTGTTGCCTCATTTGTCGCCGCCCAGGACACGGCGCCGGACGTCCTTACGGGCCGTTCGGGAGGGGCGGCGGATCGCCATCGGTTTTGCTGAATCGGGTAGTCACAAGCTGATCGATCTTGCGATGTGCGAAATATTGGAACCTCGGCTTTTTGCCCTGATCGAGCCGCTGAGAGCGTTGTTGCCGCTGATCCTGCCGGATAGGCGGGCGGCGCACGTTCGCATGTCCCTTATCGATCAAGGCGTGGACCTGCTTCTGGAAAATGTTCAGGTTCCCGGCTTGACGGCGGACGAGGCGTTGCGTGACTTTGCTGCTGTTCACAGCTTGGCGCGATTGACGATCGATGAAGGTGATGGCCAGCAAACGCGCTGGGAACCTGAGCCGGGCACGATGACATTTGGTGGCGTTGCCGTAGCCTTTCCTCCCTTCGCCTTCCTTCAGGCCACTCCAGATGGGGAATCTGCTCTGCTGGGGGTCGTGAGAGAGGCTCTACCCGTAAGCGGTGCGGTTGCCGACCTCTTTAGCGGGCTTGGTACATTCGCCCTCGGGGTTGGTAAGGAGCGTCCGGTTTATGCGGCCGAGGGTGCGCGCGATCTGGTGCTGTCGCTCAAACTGGCGGCCAATCGGGTACAGCGGCGAATGGTTGCCGACCATCGCGATCTGTTCAGGCGGCCGCTGGTTCCTGAAGAGCTCAATCGGTTTGCAGCGGTGGTGATCGATCCGCCCCGGGCGGGCGCGCGGGAGCAGGTGATGCAGTTGGCGGCGTCAACAGTGCCGGTGATCGCCTATGTTTCGTGCAACCCGGCGAGCTTTGCCCGCGACGCAGCGCATCTTGTCGCAAGCGGATATGTTTTGGACAAGGTGAAGCCGGTTGGCCAGTTCCGATGGTCGACCCATGTCGAACTGGCGGCGGTCTTTCGCCGCTCGTAAAAAAATGATCCCTCGCCACATATTTGCGGCGAGGGAACAGGCACCCTCTCCAAAGGGGAGCTTGAGCCTTTTAGCCCAGCTTGATGACAGTTGCGCGACGGCGTGCCGGAACCGGATCGGCGTAGAGGCTGGCCATCGGCTCGTCCTCAACTTCAATGACCGCTTCCGAGGTGAAGCCGTTGAAGCCGGTGCGCATCGCCGCACCATATGCGCCGAGCATGCCGATCTCGATATAATCACCCGCCACCACATCGTCGGGCAGCATGAACGGACCCACCATGTGATCCATGTCGTCGCAGGTCGGGCCGTAGAAGGAGAAGCCGGTCAAATCCGCCTCGCTCTCTTCCTCGCGCAGCAGCGCGACTGGGAAACGCCAGCCGATATGTGCGGCGTCGAACAGCGCGCCATAAGCGCCATCGTTAATGTAGAGTTCCGTGCCGCGACGACGCTCTACCCGCACGATGATGGAGCTATATTCGGCCGAAAGCGCGCGGCCAGGCTCGCACCACAGTTCCGCCGAATAGCTGATCGGCAGGCTTTCGAAACCGCGATAGATGGCGTCGAAATAAGCTTCCAGTGCTGGCGGTTCCATGCCGGGATAGACCGAGGGGAAGCCGCCGCCGACATCGATGATATCGACCGTGACGGCTGCATCGACAATGGCCGCGCGGACGCGTTCGATAGCGTCGCTATAGGCTTGCGGGCTCATCGCCTGACTTCCGACATGGAAGCAGATGCCAAGCGCGTCAGCCGCCTGACGGGTGGCCATCAGCAGTTCGCGGGTTTCGCCGAGTTCCGCACCGAACTTGGAAGCGAGGCTCAATTCCGAATGTTCGGACGAGACGCGCAGGCGGACGCAGAGTTCAAGGTCCGTAGCGTCTTTGGTGGCACGCAGGATTTTTTCCAGCTCGTCGATCGTGTCGAGCGAGAAGGTGTGCACGCCATGGACGTGATAAGCCTCCGCAATGGCTTCTTCAGCCTTCACGGGGTGCATGAAGCACAGCTTCGCGTTGGGCAGCGTTTCCGCGACGAGGCGAACCTCGGCGATGGACGCAACGTCATAATGCGTGATTCCGCTGTCCCAAAGCGTCCGGAGCAAGTCCGGCGAGGGATTGGCCTTTACAGCGTAGAGCGAGCGCCCCGGAAACTTCTCAGCGAAGAATCGGGCGGCGCGGGCCGCAGCCTGCGGGCGGATCAGCGTTACCGGTGCTGCCGGTTTGAGGGCGGTCGCTACCCCCAGCGCGCTATGGTGCTTGTGCAACTCAAGGGACCTCCAGTGTAGTTCAGGGCATTAAAAGCTGCCTTGCGGTGGAAGTCCCATGGGGCAGCGGAACGGCGATATATGCGTAGGGGTCCCCCCTGTAAAGCGCGTGTGTAAATTTTGTTGCGCGGGCGGGTATGAACCGTGCGTCAGGAGAGACGGGACTTGAAATCCTCGTAGGAAAACCGGCGGATTTGCTTGAGTTCGTCGGTCTTTGAGTTCCACAGCCAGATGGAGGGGAGAGGTACACCGTTGAAGGTGTTAGTCTTTACCATCGAGTAGTGGGCTTGATCGAGGAAGGCGATGCGGCGTCCCGGAGTCGCTCCGCCGGGGATTCGATAGTCGCCGATAATGTCGCCCGCCAGGCAGGAGGGGCCGCCGAGTCGCGTCACTGGCCCTTCATCCTGTTCATGGAGCATGGCGGGGCGGTAGGGCGCCTCTATGACGTCGGGCATGTGGCAGGTGGCGGAAATGTCCGTGATGGCGACGGGCATGCCATTGTCGATGACGTCCAGGATTTCGCCGATCAGGATGCCCGCATCGAGGGCCATCGCCTCGCCGGGTTCGATATAGAGTTCAAGTCCGGTCTGCGCCTTGATCTGCTGGAGAAAGGCGATCAGGTCGTTGATTTGATAGTCAGCACGCGTGACATGATGGCCGCCGCCGAAGTTGAGCCATTTCAGGCCGCTGACATGCGGCATGACGCGCGATTCTATCGCGGCCCAGGTGCGTTCGAGCGGCAGGAAATCCTGTTCGCACAGGTTGTGGACATGGAGGCCATCGACGCCTTCAAGATGTTCCGGGCGGAGTTGATCGATGGGGAAACCGAGGCGGCTGTGGGGCTGCGAGGGGTCATATTTGGGTACTTCTCCCTCGGCGTGGAGGGGATTTATGCGCAAACCGATGTCGAAGTTCACACCGTTCATTCTGGCATCATCGATGACGGGTTTGAGCCGCGCGATTTGGCCGGGGCTGTTGAAGATGACGTGGTCCGAGATTTTGAGGATCGCTGCCAGATCGTCCGGTTTGTAGGCGGCGCAGTAGGTCGCGACTTCGCCGCCATATTCTTCGCGGCCGAGGCGTGCTTCGTAGATGCCGGACGCGCAGACGCCGTCGAGATATTCGGTGACTACGGGGCCGAGGGACCACATGGAGAAGGCCTTGAGCGCGCCCAGGACCTTGATGCCTGCGCGGTCGCCTATGTCGCGCAGGATGGACAGGTTGCGGCGGATCGCGGCCTCATCCACGACGAAGGCGGGGGAGGGGACACGGTGGAGGTCGAAATGCGCGAAGGCGGCGGGGTCGCCGGCTTTGGTTTCCATGGACAGCTCCTATCTCCCTCTCCCCTTGAGGGGAGAGGGTCGGGGAGAGGGGAACAACGCTAGGGACGGGTCATTCCCCTCTCCCGCCTTCGCTGCGCTCGGCACCCTCTCCCCTGAAGGGGAGAGGGAATTTAGGATTAGAAATCCAGTGGCTTGTCCAGTTCCTTCACCTGCCAGGGCAGGCCGTGCTTGTTCAGCATGTCCATGAAGGGATCGGGATCGAACTGTTCGATATTGAACACGCCTTCGCCCTTCCATGCGCCGGTCAGCATCATGGCGGCGCCGATCATCGCGGGGACGCCGGTGGTGTAGCTGACCGCCTGATTGCCGGTTTCGGCATAGGCGTCTTCATGGTCGCAGACGTTGAGGACATAGACGGTCTTCTGCTTGCCATCCTTCACGCCGGTCGCGATGTCGCCGATGTTGGTCTTGCCCTTGGTCGTGGAGCCGAGGCTTGACGGTTCGGGCAGAACGGCCTTCAGGAACTGGAGCGGAATGATCTCCTGGCCATTGTAGATCACCGGATCGATGCGGGTCATGCCGACATTCTGGAGCACTTCAAGATGCTTCAGATAAGCGTCGCCGAAGGTCATCCAGAAGCGGATGCGCTTGATTTCGGGATAATGTTTGGCGAGGCTTTCCAGTTCCTCATGATACATGAGGTACATGTTCTTTTCGCCGACCTGATCGAAGTCGAAGACCTGCTTGTGCTTGAGCGCCGGGCCTTCGACCCACTTGCCGCCTTCCCAGTGGCGCGAGGGGGCGGTCACTTCGCGGATGTTGATTTCCGGGTTGAAGTTGGTGGCGAAATGCTGGCCGTGGTCGCCGCCATTGCAGTCCAGAATGTCGAGCGTGTCGATCCGGTCGAGCAGATGCTTCTTGATGTAGGATGCGAAAACGCTGGTGACGCCGGGGTCGAAACCGGAGCCGAGCAGCGCCATGATGCCTGCTTCCTTGAAACGATCCTGATAGGCCCACTGCCAGCTATATTCGAACTTGGGCGTGTCGCGCGGTTCGTAATTGGCGGTGTCGAGATAGTCGGTCTTGGTCGCGAGGCAGGCCTCCATGATCGCCAAGTCCTGATAGGGCAGGGCCAGATTGACGACCAGCTTGGGCTGAACCTTCTCGATGAGCGCAATGGTTTCCGCGACATTGTCGGCATCGACCTGCGCCACGTCGATGGTGACGCCGGTGCGAGCCTTCACCGATTCGGCGACCTTTTCGCAGCTGATGAGGCGGCGGCTGGCGAGCGTGATATGGCTGAAAATGTCAGGATTCATCGCCATCTTGTGAACCGCGACAGACCCGACGCCGCCCGCGCCGATGACCAGAACCTTGCTCAATTCCACTGCTCCATAGGTGAAGCGCGCCCGTTGCGCGAAAGCGCCCATATAGGGGGTGAGCGTGACAGCGCAAAGTCAGACATAAGCTACCGCCGTTCGTTTCGAGCGAAGTCGAGAAATGACATGTTTGCGCTTGCCGTTTCTCGACTACGCTCGAAACGAACGGAGGGGGGGCTAGAAGCTCGCGCCGTCGACCTTGTTGATCGTGAGCGCGTCTATTTCCACCGAGGGCACGCAGCGCAGATTGACGGCGCGGATCGGGCCGTTCGCGGAATCGCCTTCCGCGAAGGATTGCGTGCCGCAGATGTTGCAGAAGCGGTGGGTGATCTGGTGCTTGTAGAATTGATAGTCGGTCAGCTTGTCCTTGCCGCTGCCGAGGGTGAACTGGTCGGCGGGCACGAAGGTGAGGAGGAAGCCCTTGCGGCTGCAATGGGAGCAGTTGCAGGACATGGCCTCGGTGGGCGCGTCGGCGGCTACGGTGAAGGTGACCGCGCCGCAGTGGCAGCTTCCGGTGTAGGGCATGGGGGCTCTCCTTTCACGTGGTTGACCAGCAACTTCAGTTGGACCAGTTCACGGTCATTGACGCGGCAATCATATTAACTTCATTCTTGTTTGGGATCGACCTCGGGGTGCCATGTTAAAAGAACTCGATGCCATGCTCGATATGCCGGTTACGCTTTTTGCCGTTTTGGCGGTTGGCGCTATAATCGGTGTCGCGTTTGAAAAGACATTTGCTGCCATAGATCGGGATAAGCGGCGGGCATATTGGCGTGGGCGAAATTCCACCAAGTCGCGGGCTTCGAAAACCCGGTTTCCCTCGGCTATTCCAGTGGAAGCTGCTCGATCACAAGATTCAACGCAAATGGCGGCTGACCAACTGAAAGTGGTCATGAACGCAGATTTTCAGTGGCGCGCGCTACTCAACAAGCCTGAGCGCCGCTTACTTGGCTGCATTGATCAGGTGCTCGCCGATGAGTGTCCGGGATGGCGCGCAATGGGCCAAGTGTCCCTGGGCGAAATTCTCTATAGCCGGGATAAAGACGCTTTCTGGGCAATCAATGCCAAGAGAGTGGATTTGCTGATTGTCGACCGCGACTGCCGACCGCTACATGCCGTCGAGTTTCAAGGTACGGGTCATCACGGCAGTCCGGAAACCGCCGCGAGAGATGCTATAAAGAAGGAAGCCTTGCGTCGCGCTGGCATTGGGTATGTGGAAGTGGTCAGCGGGAACACTCCAGCAGAGGTGCGGGATATGGTTCGCAAGCTGGCCAATGAGCATAAAATGAAACCGGCGCCTCCTGCCGCCTGACTAACTCACCAACCTCTTCAACCCCTCGACAGTATCCGCCTCCCCCGCAGGCTTATCCCGCCTGATTCGGGCTATCCTCGGGAAGCGCATCGCCAGCCCGGACTTGTGCCGTTTGCTGTCGTGGATGCTGTCGAAGGCGACTTCCAGCACCAGTGACTTTTCCACCTCGCGGACGGGGCCGAAGCGGTTGACCGTGTTGGTGCGCACGAAGCGGTCTAACCATTTCAGTTCCTCGTCGGTGAAGCCGCTATAGGCTTTGCCGACGGGGAGCAGTTCGCCTTCTTCCGTCCAGCAGCCGAAGGTGTAGTCCGAATAGAAGGACGAGCGTTTGCCGTGGCCGCGCTGGGCGTACATCATCACGCAGTCGGCGGTCAGGGGATCGCGTTTCCATTTATACCAGAGCGCGGCCTTGCGTCCGGCGACATAGGGGCTGTCGCGGCGCTTGAGCATCACGCCTTCGATGGCGGCGTCGCGGGCGCCTGCGCGAATTTCGGCGAGGCTTTCGAAGTCTGGCGCTTCGATTAGGGCGGATATGTCGAAGCGGTCGGGGTTGAGGGTCGGGACGACGGCTTCGAGGCGGGGGCGGCGTTGATCCCACGGCAGGGCGCGGAGGTCTTCGTCGGCGTGGAGGAGGATGTCGTAGAGGCGGACGAAGGCGGGGTAGTCGGCCATCATCTTGGCCGTCACCGCCTTGCGGCCGAGGCGTTGCTGGAGGGCGTTGAAGCTGGCCGCCTCGCCCCCCTGAAATTCGCCTTTGACGAGGAGTTCGCCGTCGAGGACTGCGTGGGCGGTGAAGGCTTGAGCGATTTCGGGAAAGCTGCCGGTGATGTCATCCCCGGCGCGGCTGTAGAGGCGGGTCTGCTCGCCGGTCCCGACGATCTGGATGCGGATGCCGTCCCATTTCCATTCGGCGGCATAGTGGGTCAGGTCCACGCTGTCGGCCTCCAGCGGGTGGGCGAGCATGAAGGGGCGGAAGAAGGGGGTGCCTGCGGGGTCGGGGCGGTCGGACTTGCCTTCGGCCCAGTCGAACAGGGCTGTGTAGGGTGGGCTGAGGGCGTGCCAGCATTCCTCCACATCATCGACGTCGAGGTTGAAGGCTTGGGCGAAGCCGGTCTTGGCGAGGCGGGCGGAGATGCCGACGCGCAGGCCTCCGGTGGCGAGCTTGAGGAGGGCGAAGCGGCCGGACGCGTCCAGGTGGTCCATCATTTGGGCGAGGGTGGCTGGGGCTGCGGCTCGGCTGACGCTGTGCAGGCGGTCGATGATGGCGGAGAGGGTGAGGGTGGCGTCGCCTATTTCTGCGGGTTGGTCTTCGCGCTTGGGCCAGAGAAGGGCGACGGTTTCGGCGAGGTCGCCGACATAGTCGCGGCTCATTTCGAAGAGGACGGGGTCGGTGCGGGCGCGGATCATCTCTCCGATGGCGGAGGCTTTGACGGCTTTTATGTCGAGATTGCCGGTTAGGGCGGCGAGTGCCCAGCCTCGATCGGGATCAGGGGCTTCGCGCATGTAGCGGGCGATGAGGTCCAGCTTGCCGTTGCGGGAGCGGGTGTAGACGAGGCCGTCCAGGAGTTGGGAGAATTGTCTCACAAAATGAAACCTCTCTTCCGTTCGGGCTGAGCTTGTCGAAGCCCTTTACTTCTCTTCAAGAAAGAAAAGCCCTTCGACAGGCTCAGGGCGAACGGCGATAGGGGGCGTTTGGTGATCATCACCCCTCATCCTCATCTTCGCGGCCGACCAGTTCCAGCGCTCGGGCGCGCATCTGGTGGGTCATGCACCAGTGGAGCAGGGCTTCCTCGCGGCCGTGGGTGATCCAGGTTTCGGTGGGCGCGACTTCGCGGATGGTGCTGGTCAACTCGTCCCAGTCGGCATGGTCGGAAATGACGAGGGGGAGTTCGACATTCTTCTGTCGCGCGCGCTGGCGCACGCGCATCCAGCCTGATGCCATGGCGGTGATTGGATCGGGCAGGCGGCGGCTCCAGCGGTCGTTGAGGGCGGAAGGGGGCGAAACGATGAGGTGGCCGCGCATCTCCTTCGCCGGGACGCCGGTGGCGGGGCGGAGTTTGCCGAGATCGATGCCGAAATCCTGATAGAGGGCGCACATGCGCTCCATCGCGCCGTGGATGTAGATTGGGTTATGATGCCCGCGCGCTCGGACTTCGCAGATCAGGCGTTGGGCTTTGCCCAGCGCATAGGCGCCGACGAGGACGCAGCGGTCGGGGTGGGCGTGAAGTGCGGCCAGAAGGCGATCGACTTCGCTGCCGGTATCGGGATGGCGGAAGACGGGGAGGCCGAAGGTCGCTTCGGTGACGAAGATGTCGCAGGGGACTGGCTCGAACGGCTTGCAGGTGGGGTCGGGACGGCGCTTATAGTCACCGGTGACGATGACGCGCTCCCCTGCATGTTCGAGCAGGATTTGCGCGGAGCCGAGGACGTGGCCGGCGGGGATGTAGGATATATCGACGCCGCCCATGCGGACTTGCTCGCCATAGCCGACGGGGGTGCCGCTGGCCGTTCCGTAGCGCAGGGTCATGATGGCGAGGGTTTCTTGGGTCGCCCAGACATGGCCGTGGCCGCCGCGCGCGTGGTCGGCGTGACCGTGGGTGACGAGCGCGCGTTCGGCTGGCTGTGATGGATCGATCCAGGCGTCAGCGGGGCGGACGTATATTCCGGTGGGGTGCGGTTCGATCCAGTGGGGCATATCCATCCAAGAAGATGGGAAATGCCCCTATTGTTCCGCAAGAGGTCCGGTCAGGCGGCCTTCTTAAGTTCCAGCTCCAGCCGATCCCAGATTTCGACCAGCGCCTGAACCAGGTCCTGCATCATCTCCACGGTATGCGCCGGGCCGGGCGTGAAGCGCAGCCGCTCGGTGCCGCGTGGGACGGTGGGGTAATTGATTGGCTGCACATAGGCGCCATATTCGGCGAGCAGGATGTCACTGATCCGCTTGGCCTTGACTGGGTCGCCGACCATCAGCGGGACGATGTGGGTGACGGACGGCATGACCGGCAAGCCCGATTCCGCCATCAAACGTTTGAGCGTCGCAGCGGCGACCTGCTGGCCTTCGCGCTCTTCGTTCGACTGCTTGAGGTGGCGGACACTCGCGAGGACGCCCGCGACGAGGACGGGCGAGAGTGACGTGGTGAAGATGAAGCCGGGCGCGTAGCTGCGGATCACATCGACGATCATCTGGTCGGCCGTGATATAGCCGCCCATGACGCCGAAAGCCTTGCCCAGCGTGCCTTCGATGATCGTCAGGCGATGCGCGACATCGTCACGTTCGGAAATGCCCCCGCCATGCGCGCCGTACATGCCGACCGCATGCACTTCGTCCAGATAGGTGAGCGCGTTGAATTCATCGGCCAGGTCGCAGATTTCGGCGATGGGGGCGACGTCGCCGTCCATCGAATAGACGCTTTCAAAGGCGATCAGCTTGGGCGCGTCGGGATCTTCTGCGGCGAGCAGTTCGCGCAGATGATCGACGTCATTGTGGCGGAAAACGCGCTTTTCGCAGCCCGAGTTGCGGATGCCCGCGATCATCGAGGCGTGGTTCAGTTCGTCGGAAAAGACGATGCAGCCGGGAAGCAGCTTGGCGAGAGTGGAAAGTGCCGCTTCGTTCGACACATAGCCGGACGTGAAGAGTAGAGCCGCTTCCTTGCCATGCAGATCAGCCAGTTCAGCTTCCAGATCGACGTGATAATGAGTGTTGCCGCCGATGTTGCGGGTGCCGCCGGAGCCTGCGCCGACATCGTGCAGCGCCTCTTCCATGGCGGCGACGACCTTGGGATGTTGCCCCATGGCGAGATAGTCGTTGGAGCACCAGACGGTGATCGGCTTCGGGCCATTATGGCCATGGAAGCAGCGGGCGTTAGGGAAGGCACCCTTGTTCCGCAGGATATCGATGAACACGCGGTAGCGGCCTTCGCTGTGAAGCCGGTCGATCGCCTGCGCGAAGATATGCTTGTAGTTCACGTAACGCCCTAGTCCCTTAGTGGCCCGCATTCCCCTCTTGCGGGCCGTTTACCTGCTGCCGCGCTTCATTACCAGCGATAACCGTTCGCAGCGTTAGGGAGAATTACCTATCACGATGATAGCGGAAGTTGGGAGTGGACTAAAGGTCCCACCCCTTCACAGCGCTTCCATCTGGGTGAGGCCGAAGTCGGCGAGTGCGGGAGCGAGCGCCGCGACGCTATTGTCCAGGCGCGTGAACACGGCTTTTCCGGACGGGCGGGAAGCTGGCCAATCCTGCCCTTGTGTGAGGTAGGCGATGCGGCGCGCGATGCCTTCCCCGCCGTGGACGAAGGTGAGGGGCCTGGGTGCGGCGGCCGCGAGTTCCGCCTCCACCAGCGGGAAGTGCGTGCAGGCGAGGACGACCGTATCCATAAGGTCGCCGCCGGGCTGATCGAGAAGACCAGCGAGAGCGTCGCGGGCGATAGCGGGGTTTAAAGGCTCGCGGCGCAGCTTGGCTTCGGCCAACTGCACAAGGGCAGCGGAACCGTGACGCAGGACGGTGCAGTCTGCTCCGAACTCGGCCGTTAGGCGATCGACATAGGGCTGGCGCACGGTGGCATCGGTGCCTAGCACGCCGAATACGCGACTTTTGGAAAGAAGCGCGGCGGGCTTGATAGCGGGGACGGTGCCGACGACGGGGATGTCGAGCGCAGCACGGACAGCGGAGAGCGCGATGGTCGAGGCGGTGTTGCAGGCGATCACGGCAAGGCGCGGGCGGAAGCGTTCGACCAGGCGGCCGAGCAGCGCGGGCACGCGAGCGGCGATCTCTGCCTCGCTCTTCGTTCCATAGGGGAAGCCTGCGCTGTCGGCGGCATAGACGATAGGGGCGCTGGGCAACGCTGTACGTGCTGGCGCGAGGATGGAGAGCCCGCCGACGCCGGAATCGAAGAAGAGCAGGGGGGCTGATGCGGCGACCTTCATTATGGCGCACATGTCGCGGGTGAGGATGAGGCTGTCAATATTGGGGTCTCCTGATCCGCCCTGCGCCGAAGGCGTGGGGAGGATTTGTTTCGGTTGGGGCAGCTTCGCCATTGCCCCCCACGGCGGCAACGCTATGGTCGCGCCGCAATCATTTCGGCGAGATCATGAACCCTCCCTGGCTACTTCCCACATTCGTCCTGCTGATATCCTATCTGCTGGGGTCCATTCCCTTTGGCCTCCTGCTGACGCGCGTCACCGGCGCCGGGGATTTGCGGCAGATCGGGTCGGGCAATATCGGTGCGACCAACGTGCTGCGGACGGGGCGCAAGGGGTTGGCGGCAGCGACCTTGCTGCTTGACCTGCTAAAGGGCGCGGCGGCCGTCCTGATCGGCGCGGCGTTGATCGACAATGGCGGGCCGATGGCGGGGGCGATGGCCTTTATCGGGCATTGCTATCCGGTGTGGCTGCGCTTTGCGGGGGGCAAGGGCGTGGCGACGATGATGGGCGTGGTGACCGCGCTGCACTGGCCTGCGGGAATAGTGTTCGCGCTTGTATGGCTGGGCGCGCTGTTCGGGACGAAATGGTCTTCAGTTGGAGGCATGGCGGCGGGGATCAGCGCTCCGGTCGCGCTGTGGTTCATGGGGCGGTTTGATCTGGTTCCTGTAGCGTTGGCAATGACGCTGATCCTGCTGTGGCGGCACCGGGCCAATATCGCGCGGCTTGCTAAGGGGACCGAACCCAAGATCGGGGCTGCCAAAGGGTGAGCGAGCAGGAGCGGTTTGATCGCCTCCGCCTGATCCGTTCGCCCCGCATCGGGCCGGTTACTTTCCGGCAGTTGATGGCGCGCTTCGGAAAGGCGGGAGAGGCTTTGCGGGCGGTGCCGGAGCTTGCTGCAAGAGGCGGCGGGAAGGCGGCTGTGGCGGACGCAGGCGCCGTCGAGCAGGAGATTGCCCGCAGCCGGGCGCTCGGCGCGCGCTATTTGTTGATGGGGGATCAGGACTATCCCTTTCTGCTGGAACAGATGGATGGTTCGCCGCCTGCATTGATCGTGCGCGGCGATGTTGGGCTGACCGGGCGGCAGTGCGTGGCCATTGTGGGTGCGCGAAATGCCTCCGCCGCCGCCTGCCGTTTCGCGCGGACGCTGGCGCAGGAATTGGGACAGCAGGGCGCGGTGGTGGTGTCGGGCCTTGCGAGGGGTATCGATACGGCCGCGCATCAAGGGTCGGTGGGAACCGGGACGATCGCGGTCATCGCCTGCGGTATCGATGTCGTGTTTCCGCCAGAAAATGGCGACTTGCAGGAGCAGGTGGCGAATGAGGGTCTGCTGGTTACCGAGCATCCTCCCGGAACGCAGCCGCTCGCGCGTCACTTTCCGGCGCGTAATCGCATTATCGCTGGATTGGCGGCAGGGACGGTGGTCGTGGAAGCGGCGCCGAAGTCCGGATCGCTCATCACCGCGCGACTGGCTGTCGAGGCCGGGCGGGAGGTCATGGCGGTGCCGGGATCGCCAGCTGATCCACGGGCGCAAGGATGCAATCACCTGATTCGCGAAGGTGCAACGCTGGTGCAGAATGGCGCGGACGTGATCGAGGCAATTGGAGGCATCGACGCGCGCATGGTGCGGCAGGGGCGGCTCGACTTTAGCGGCGCGCCGGTCTCGTCGGATGTGGCGGGGCAGGAGCGGGAGATCGTTCTGGGTCTGCTCGGCCATGCGTCGGCGCCTGTCGATGAGGTCATTCGCCTTTCTAATCTCAGCCCTGCCATCGTTCAGACCGTGCTGCTGGAGTTGGAACTGGCCGGTCGGCTGGAACGTCATGCGGGCGGCAAGGTAAGCCTGTCGTGATGCTCTTGACGCAGGGCACCGCCGCCTTCCAGACTCGCGCGTGTACGTGAGAGAACTCAAAAACCGGGGCATGAATGCAGCTTGTCATCGTTGAATCGCCAGCCAAGGCGAAGACCATCGAGAAATATCTGGGCGGCGATTTCCACGTCCTCGCCAGCTATGGCCATATCCGCGATTTGCCGCCGAAGGACGGGTCAGTGGACCCCGACAATGGCTTTGCGATGTCGTGGGAAAATTATGGGGACAAGGGCAAGCAGCTGAAAGCCATCGCCGATGAGGCGAAGAAGGCGACGCGCTTGATCCTGGCGACTGACCCTGATCGCGAAGGGGAGGCGATCAGCTGGCATGTGCAGGAAGTGCTGCGCGCGAAGAAGGCGCTGCCCGCGACCGTGGACCGGGTGACTTTCAACGCGATCACGAAGGCCGCAGTGCTGGACGCGATGGCGAAGCCTCGCGCGCTGGATGAGGATTTGATCGACGCCTATCGGGCGCGGCGGGCGCTTGACTATCTGGTGGGCTTTACACTTTCGCCCGTGCTGTGGCGCAAGCTGCCAGGGGCCAAGTCGGCGGGGCGTGTGCAATCGGTCGCGCTGCGTCTTGTCGTTGATCGCGAGCGTGAGATTGAGAGCTTCGTCGCTCAGGAATATTGGTCGGTCGCGGCTGAGATGGAGCAGGGGGGGCAGGGCTTTACCGCGCGGTTGGTGCGTTGGAAGGGCGAGAAGATCGACCGGCTGACCATCGGCAAGGAAGGCGACGCCATGGCCGCGAAGGCGGACGTGGAGGCCGGGCGCTTCACCGTCGAGAAGGTCGAGACGAAGCCCGTTTCGCGCAATCCTCCCGCGCCGTTCACGACGTCGACATTGCAGCAGGAGGCCGCGCGCAAGCTCGGCTTCTCCGCCAGCCACACGATGCGGATCGCGCAGCAGCTCTATGAGGATGGCGCGATCACTTACATGCGTACCGATGGCGTGCAGATGGATGGCAGCGCCATTTCGGCGGCGCGCAAGGCGATCGCAGAGCGCTATGATGGCGGCTATCTGCCGGAGAAGCCGCGCCAATATCAGACCAAGGCCAAGAACGCGCAGGAAGCGCACGAGGCCATTCGCCCGACGGAGTTCGGACGGGACAAGGTTGGTTCGGGCGATCATGCGCGGCTGTATGACCTGATCTTCAAGCGGGCGCTGGCGAGCCAGATGGCTTCGGCGCGGCTGGAGCGGACGGTGATCGATCTGGTCGATGGCACCGGGCAGCACGCGCTGCGCGCGACAGGTCAGGTGGTGATCTTTCCGGGCTTCCTCGCGCTCTACGAAGAAGGGCGCGATGATGCCGAGGATGACGACAGCAAGCTGCTGCCGCGTCTCGTGGCGGGCGATGCGCCTGCCAAGAAGAAGGTGACGGCGGAACAGCATTTCACCCAGCCGCCGCCGCGTTATTCGGAAGCATCGCTGGTCAAGAAGCTGGAGGAACTGGGGATCGGGCGACCTTCCACCTACGCCTCGACTCTGCAGGTTCTCAAGGACCGCGACTATGTGCGGGTGGAAAAGAACCGCTTCTTCGCCGAGGAAAGCGGACGGCTGGTGACGGCGTTCCTGGAGCGCTTCTTTGAGCGTTATGTCAGCTACGATTTCACGGCGGGCCTTGAGGACGAGCTGGACGAAATTTCGGGCGGCCGGGCGCAATGGCAGGCCGTTTTGGAAGCCTTCTGGCGCGACTTCAAGCCCAAGACCGCCGAGGTCATGGAGCAGAAGCCGTCGGACATCACGGCGGAGCTGGACAAGTTCCTGGAACCGATGCTGTTCCCGCCGAAGGCTGACGGCAGCAACCCGCGCGCCTGCCCGATGTGCGGCGACGGACAGCTGGCATTGCGTGGCGGCCGGTTCGGCGCGTTCATCGCCTGCTCCAACTATCCGGAGTGCAAATTTACGCGCAAGTTCGGGCAACCGGGCGGCAGCGATGGCGGTGAGGACAAGGGGCCGGAGGTGCTGGGGCAGCATCCCGAAACCGGGCAGGACATCGTGCGCAAGTCTGGACGCTTTGGTCCCTATATCGAAATGGGCGAGGGGAAGGAGGCCAAGCGCGGATCGATTCCCAAGGACCTGCCTGATGGCGAAATGACGCTGGATTGGGCGGTGAAGCTATTGAGCCTTCCCCGTGAGGTCGGGCTGCATCCGGAAACGGGCAAGCCGATCGTAGCGAATATCGGACGCTTTGGGCCTTATCTGCTGCATGACGGCAAATATGGTCGGCTGTCCTCCACCGCCGAGATTTTCGAGGTGGGGATGAATAGCGCCGTCGCCAAGCTGGCGGACGCGGCGAACAAGGGCGGGCGCGGTGGCGCCTCGCGTGAGCCTTTGAAGGTGCTGGGCAAGCATCCGCGTACCGAGGCGGAGATCAAGCTGATGGCGGGGCGTTATGGCCCTTATGTCACCGACGGCACGACCAATGCGACCTTGCCCAAGACGATCGAGCAGGATGCATTGACGCTGGAGGAAGCGGCGCAGTTGATCGACGCGCGGGCGGCTGCAGCGCCTGCGAAGAAGGGTAAGAAGAAGGCGGCGCCCAAGAAGGCTGCGGCGAAGAAGCCTGCTGCCAAGAAGGCGCCCGCGAAGAAGAAGGCGGCGGCGGAATAGATCTCCCCCCACCTCCCGTTCGGGCTGAGCTTGTCGAAGCCTCTTACTTTTTTGAAAGGAAGAAGAGCCCTTCGACAGGCTCAGGGCGAACGGGGATAGATGAGCGCTACTCCACCCAATCAAGCCCGATGTCGCGGTAGATGAAGCGGTCGTCCTCCCAATCTTCCTTCACCTTGACGTGGAGGTAGAGGTGGACCTTGACACCCAGTAGCTGCGCCAGTTCGGCGCGGGCTTTTGAGCCGATTTCCTTGAGGCGCTGGCCACCCTTGCCGAGCACGATGGCACGCTGGCTGGAACGGCCGACAAGGATCTGCTGATGGATTTCGACCGATCCGTCCTCGCGTTCCTTATACTGTTCCGTATCGACTGCGGCCGCGTAAGGCAGTTCGGCGTGGAGCTGGTGATAAAGCTGCTCGCGCGTGATTTCGGCGGCCAGCATGCGATCGGTTGCGTCGGAGACCTGATCTTCCGGGAAGTGCCAGGGGCCTTCGGGCATGGCATTGGCGAAAGCGGTCTTGAGCTCGGGCAGGCCATCGCCCGTCGTGGCGCTGATAAAGAATGTCTCTTCGAAGCCAATCCGTTCATAAAGCTTCTGGGTGTGGACCAGCAGCTTCTCCTTGATGGCGATATCGACCTTGTTGAGGATCAGCCATTTGCGTTCGGGCCGATGTGTCAGCGCCTCGATGATCGGCTCCATCTTTGAGCCGAGGCCCGCCTTCCCATCGACGATCAATGCGATCAGGTCAGCGCCCTGCGCGCCGCCCCATGCGGCCTGAACCATCGCGCGATCAAGGCGGCGCTTTGGTGCGAAGATGCCGGGTGTGTCGACCAGGACAATCTGCGTGTCGCCTTCGATAGCGACGCCCATGACGCGGGTGCGGGTCGTCTGCGCCTTGGGGCTGGTGATCGCGACCTTTTGGCCGACCAGGGCGTTGACCAGCGTGGATTTACCAGCGTTGGGGGCGCCGACTATGGCGATGACGCCGCAGCGTTGGGATTCAGGATCAATCGTCAAACAAAAACTCCGTTCGCCCTGAGCTTGTCGAAGGGCTCTACTTTAATTTTGGGCGCGCCAATGTGGAGATTAGTCTCCAATCTTCTCGGATCAGAGCGAGCTTTTTGGCTCTGCTCCAGCCCTTGATCTGACGCTCGGCTTCTAGCGCCTCCATACGGGTTCCGAACTCCTGCGACCAGACCAGTTTTACCGGGCGGCGGTTTTGCGTGTAGCCGGGCATCGCGCCGACTTCATGCTGAGCGATCCGGGTTTGCAGATCGTCCGTGTGGCCGATGTAAAAGCTGCGGTCTGCGCAGTGGAGCATGTAGGTGTAGAAAGGCATGTTGGCTTGAAGAAGGGAAGCGGAGCCCTTCGACAAGCTCAGGGCGAACGGAGTGAGGTGGCATGTTGGAGGGGCGGGATTCAGCCGTTTAGCTTATCCAACAATGCCTTCGCCGCAGCCGTCTCCGCCTCTTGCTTGCTTCCTCCCGTCGCGCTTGCTTCACCTGCGCCCTTGATGCTCACCGTCACCGTGAAGCGCAGCGCATGGTGTGGCCCGGAGCGGTCAGTCATCGCATATTCCGGGGGCTTGCGGCGGTTGGCGGCGGCCCATTCCTGAAGGGTGGACTTGGGATGCTTTGGCGCGCTTTCCTGCGTGTCCACCCGGTCGGCCCAGAGACGACGCACTAGCCCGCGGGCATCGTCAATGCCTGCTTCCAGATAAAGCGCGCCAATCAGCGCCTCCATGACGTCACCCAGCACATTGTCGCTGTCGGCCGCGCCGTCGTCGCGGGCTTGTTTGCCGAGGATAAGATGCGTGGGGACGCCAGCCGCGCGCGCAACTTCGGCGCATGTCTCACCCGACACCAGCGCGTTGAAGCGGCGCGACAGCTTGCCTTCGGGTTCTCCGGTAAAACGCTCATAAACCCATTCGGAGACGATCAGGCCGAGCACCCGGTCACCGAGAAATTCCAACCGCTCATAATTGACGGCATTCGCGCTGCCGTGGGTAAGCGCCTGACGGAAAGGCGCCTCGTCCTTCGGCGCTCGTCCGATCAGCCCGGCGAGCCAGCCAGACGTGTCGGGCTTCGTCAAAAGCCTTCCCCGATGCGGTTCCAGCGCGCTGCGGTGAACCATGTCCAGGGGAGGAGCCAATTAGCGCTGCCATCGGTGGAGAAGACCGAAATCATCGCCTTTCCAACCAGATTTTCCTCAGGCACCAGCCCGATGCCGCCGCCTTCGACCGCCGGGAAGCGGCTGTCCGCGCTGCGATCACGATTGTCGCCCATCATGAATAGATGACCTTCAGGCACCAGCACCGTGTCGCGATCGTCGGCGGCCCCGTCGGGGACGAGGTCGAGGACGTTGTAGCTTTTGCCGCCGGGCAATGTCTCTCGATATTGTGGATAACGGCACTGACGCCCGCCGCTTGGCGCATCTTGCTCGAACTTCGGGCGGTAACAGGGGGAGGGGCTGCCCTCCTTGGCTGCGGCATCGACCATGTTAGGTGAGACGGGGATGACGAGGTCGGCGACCCTCTGTTTCCGAATGGCCTGACCGTTCAGATAAACCGTCCCGCCGCGTACTGAAATCATGTCGCCGGGCAGGCCGATCACCCGCTTGATATAGTCATTCTTCTGGCTCGGCGGCGCCTTGAACACCACCACATCACCGCGCTGGGGCGTGGATGCCAGGATCCGGCCGGGGATCAGCGGTAGGTTGAAGGGCAGCGAATAGCGCGAATAGCCGTAGGGCCATTTGGCAACGAGCAGATAGTCGCCGATCAACAGGCGGGGCTGCATCGATTCAGACGGTATATTGAACGGAGATACGATGAAGCTGCGCAGGACAAAGACGAACACCGCCAGCTTGGCGAGAAACCAAAGGAAGTCCCGCGTTTCGGATTTTGCGCTCATGCTATATTGTCTAGTCCTTCGATCCGCCTTGAAAACAGGCCGTTGCGGCTTTTGCTGCGTTGTAAACCCGCCGTCAAGCATAGCGGGCGGTGCATTGGCCGTTACGCTTGGGTAAGAGACGGGAGAATCGACAGGTGCGGCGTCGTCGCTAACCACGGAAAATGAGGATTTACCCTTCCATGACCAGCCCTGCACTGGAGGCCATTGCGGCCATCCCGCAGCCCGAATTGAAGTCCATCTTCACGGCGGACCCGAACCGGCTGAGCAAGTTCACGCTGACCCAGGGGCCTATCCGTTTCGACTGGTCCAAAACGCATCTGACCAGCGATCTGCTGGACGGCTTTCTGAAGCTGGCGCAGGAGAAGGATTTCGCCAAATGGCGTGACGCCTTTTTCGCGGGCGAGCCAATCAATAATAGCGAAGGTCGCGCCGCCGAACATCCCGCAGAACGTGGCGAAGGCAATGCGGAAAGCGTTTCGCGGGCAAAGATGCTGCACGCCCGCATGCGCGCGCTGATCGACGCGATCGAGGGGGAGGCGCTAGGCCCGATCCGCCATATCCTGCATATCGGCATCGGCGGGTCGGCGCTGGGGCCTGACCTGATCATCGACGCGCTGGGCGGCGACGGTGCGCGCTATGACGTGGCGATCGTGTCCAATGTTGACGGGACCGCGCTGGAGCGGGCGATCGCGCGCTTTGATCCGGAAGCGACACTGATCGCCATTGCGTCCAAAACCTTCACCACCACCGAAACCATGTTGAACGCCGCGAGCGCGATCAACTGGCTTGTCGAGGCGGGGGTGGATGATCCCTATGGCAAGGTGATTGCGCTGACCGCCAATCCTGACAAGGCGATCGAATGGGGCGTGGACGAAACGCGCATCCTGCCATTTTCCGAGACGGTAGGCGGGCGCTATTCGCTCTGGTCGTCCATCGGTTTCCCGGCTGCTCTGGCGCTTGGCTGGGATGCGTTTGAAAGCCTGCTGGAGGGCGCGGCGGCGATGGACCGGCACTTCCGGCTGTCCGATCCGGCCCGGAACGCCCCGCTGATCGCGGCTTTCGTGGACCAATATTATGCGCGTGTCGTGGGGTGCCAGACGCGCGCCTTGTTCGCCTATGATGAGCGGCTGCGGCTGCTGCCATCCTATCTCCAGCAGCTGGAGATGGAGAGCAATGGCAAGAGCGTGACGCGCGATGGCCAGCCTGTCGATGGGCCGACGGCACCGATTACATGGGGTGGCGTCGGCACCGACGCGCAGCATGCTGTGTTCCAGTTGCTGCATCAGGGTACGATCGTGGCGCCCGTCGAGTTCGTCGCCTCGATTGATCCCGGCCATGCCCTGGATCCGGCGCATCACAAGGCGTTGCTGGTCAACTGCTTCGCACAAGGTGCGGCGTTGATGCGGGGCAAGGAGAATGCGGACGATCCCGCTCGCGCCTATCCGGGCAATCGGCCGTCCACCACTATTCTGCTGGAGGATGTGACGCCCGATGCTTTGGGCGCGCTGATCGCTTTTTACGAACATCGCACCTTTGCCAATGCGGTGCTGATGGGGGTCAATCCCTTCGATCAATTCGGCGTGGAACTGGGCAAGGAAATCGCCAAGTCGATCGAGGCGGAAGGGGCGAAGGGCTTTGACCCCTCGACCATGGCACTGATCGATCTGGCGTTGGGCGGTGCATAGAGGCCCAAGATGATTGTAACTCCGCTGGATAGCCGCCATATCCGGCCTCCATCCAGCGGAGAACAGCATGACCGACTACGATTTCGACCTTTTCGTCATTGGTGCGGGATCGGGAGGGGTGCGTGCATCGCGCGTGGCGGCGGCGCATGGCGCGAAGGTCGCGGTCGCCGAGGAATATCGGGTCGGCGGCACCTGCGTCATTCGCGGCTGCGTGCCCAAGAAGCTCCTGATCTACGGCGCCCATTTTGCTGAGGATCTGAAGGATGCGCGACGCTTTGGCTGGCATGTCCCCGATTGCGATTTCGAATGGAAAGTCCTGCGCGACAATGTGCTGGCCGATGTCGATCGGCTGGAAGGGCTCTACAGGAACACGCTCGAGAGCCATAAGGTCGAGTTGATCGCGGAACGCGCCACGATCACCGGGCCGCATTCGGTTAAGCTCTCAAGCGGTCGGGAAATCAGCGCCAGATATATCCTGGTCGCGACGGGGGCCTGGCCCGCTATCCCGGAGATGGAAGGAGCGGAGCATGGCATCACGTCCAACGAAGCCTTTCATCTGGAGGACGCGCCCAAGCGGATGGTGATCGTCGGCGGCGGCTATATCGCCAATGAATTTGCGGGCATCTTCCATCAGCTTGGCAGCCATGTGACCATCGTCAACCGGTCATCGACGCTGCTGCGCGGCTATGACGAACAGATCCGCGACCGGCTTCTCCAGATTTCCACGATGAAAGGCATCCAGTTCCGCTTCAATGCGGAGATGGAGCGGATCGAAAAGAATGAGGATGGCACGCTGTGCATGCATTTCAGCAATGGCGATCCCATAGCCTGCGACACGGTGATGTTTGCGACGGGACGTCAGCCGCATGTCGAGGGGCTCGGCCTTGAAAATGCAGGCGTGGAGCTGGACGACAAGGGGGCGATCAAGGTCGATGAATATAGCCGCACGAGTTGCGAGAGCATCTATGCGGTCGGCGACGTCACCGACCGGCTGCAGTTAACGCCTGTCGCCATCCGGGAAGGCCATGCCTTCGCCGACACGGTGTTTGGCGACAATCCCAGGACGGTGGATTATGACTGCGTCCCGTCTGCCGTATTCAGTCACCCGCCCCTGGCTGGCGTGGGACTGACCGAGGCGCAGGCGAAGAACAAGCTGGGGACGGTGAAGGTCTATACTTCAGACTTCCGCCCCATGAAGAACGTCCTTGCCGGTCGGGATGAACGCGCGCTGTACAAAATGGTGGTGGACGCGACGACGAACCGCGTGGTCGGGCTGCACATGATCGGGCCGGATGCACCGGAGATTTTACAGGCTGCGGCGGTGGCGGTGAAAGCGGGACTGACCAAGCAGCAGTTTGACGACACTGTGGCGCTCCACCCCAGCATGGCTGAGGAACTGGTGCTGCTGAAATAGGTCAGCGAGCCGCCGCGAAGGTCACGACCAAAGCATCGCGCCACGCGGCTTGTCGTGGATCTACGGGGTGGATTTCCGTGACGCCATGCAGGATGCGGCGGTCGTCGATCAGCACCGTGTCCCCCGGTTGGGCGAGGGTGAATTCGCCTAGAGCCGTGCCGTCCGGCGCGCCGATGCGAGTCACGCCTTCGTCCACATTGCGCCGCTCGATCAGCATCACGAGGACCCAGTCCACTCCGTCGCGGTGGAGTCCCTCAGGCGTCGGGCGGCCGATATGCTCCTCGCGCGTCTCGATGCGGAACTGATGCATTTCGACATGCCACTCCCGTGCGACATCGGCTCCAAAATTCGCCGCGCAAAAGGCGAAGATCGCCTGCATGACAGGATTGTCGATCGTCTCCTGATGAACCGGATCAAACCAGCGCTGCACATCGCCGTTCAGTGGGTTGTAATCGCGGCTCTGGAAATGCGGTTGGTGTGGCTTGCGCGTAAAATGTCCCTGCTCACAGCGAAATGCGGCATGCCGCCGCCGCCGATAACGTCCCCCGTCCGCCATGTAGAGGTCAGGACCAAGGTCGTTCCAGCTATCGGCGAATTGCTCCCAGCATGGTTCATCGGCTTTCAGCACCGCCAGCATGTGAGGTCCGGCGATGCGGGCAAAGCCATCGCGTGTAAGGTCTGCCTGCAATTCGGCGCGGTGAAAAAGGCCGTGGTCCATAAGTCCGATCTTAAGCAGCCATCGAAGCCCGCAAAGGGCCAGTTTCCGCAAGCTGGGTGCTGGCGAGGCGGATCAGCCGATCCAATAGGGCACGATCTGGCGGTTGTCCGGATCGACGCGGATCGGCCGGTCGGCGGGCGGGAAGGCGCGCTGGTCACAGCTTTGGCGCGGGCAGAGGCGGCAGGTTATGCCGATGGGGGTGGCGGCCCCCTCCATCTCTAGCTGTAGCCCGTCAGCATAGACGAAGTTCGCGGCATGGGCGACTTCGCATCCCAAAACAACGGCGTAGCGGCGCGGGGTGCGTGAATAGCTGCCCGAAGGCTTTACCAACCCCTTGGCCATGGACACGTACCGCACCCCGTCGGGCGTTTCGCCGAGCTGGACGTTGATGCGATCGGGTATGGCGACGGCTTCATGGACGTTCCACAAGGGGCAGGCGCCACCGAAACGGGCGAATTGCAGGCGCGTGGCGCTGTGTCGCTTGGTGATGTTGCCCGCCATGTCGACGCGGCAGAAGAAGAAGGGGATGCCGCGCAGGCCGGGTCGTTGAAGGGTCGACAGGCGGTGACAAGCCTGTTCAAAACTCACACCGAAACGGCGGGCCAGCCGGTCGATATCATGACGCACTTCACGCGCCGCCGCACGGAATTGGGCATAGGGCATCAGCAGCGCGCCCGCCGCATAATTGCCGAGACCGATGGCCAGCAGCCTGTCGGCGCCTTCCACCGGCAAGGCGGCCCGATTCACGACGTCGGCAATCACGGCCTGCCCCTCCAGCATCATGAGCTGGTGAGACAGCATGAACTTGCGGCTTTCCGTCGGGAGAGCCGCGTTCACGAACAGGCGGCGATCGTTCGACGAATAGGCGCGCAGGGCGGAATCGGGCGTGTCGGCGATCAGTGTTTCAATGCCGTGGCGGCGGGCAAGCGCCTCCACCAGCATGCCTTCGTCCAGAACCTGTCCGGCCGTGAAGCTGGACGCCATGTCCTCCGCCAGGCAATCGAGCGCGTGGACATAATTGCCCGCCTCATGAAACCAGTCGCGTGCCGCTTCCCAGGGCAGGCGCGCCTGAACTTCATGATCGTTGGCGATCGCCTCCTCGATCATATTGATGCGTTCGTTGGCGCGCATATGGGCGTTGTAGAGATCGATATAGCGGGCTGCGAACTCCGGGAACTGGAGGTGGAGCTTCTCGATCCGCTCCGGTTCCATCAGCGGACCGGGCAGTTCGGGATGGGCCAGCGCATAGGTGAAGGCGCCGAGCAATTGCTCTTCCTCGCGGCTGTCGAAGCTGGCCCAATCAGTGGGGAAAGCGCTGGCAACGGCAGCCTTTACCTTGGCGGTCAGGGGGCGGTCGTCATTTTCCAGCTGGCTGAGATAAGAGACGGAAATCCCCAACGCCTGCGCCATGGTGGCCTGGTCCATTCGGTGGTCCAGGCGAAGCTGCCGCAGCCGTGGACCTGCGAAAATACGATTGCCTCGTGCCATCCACTGCCCATAATTTGCGAAATCGTGATTTGCAAATTGGCAAATTTGCATTTGCGAAAATTGCGAAAGAAGGGAAAGGGGGCAGATGTAGCCGACCGTGTCGTCACCGGAGAGATATTCTATATGTCGAAGCTCGCCATTATCGAACAGCTGGAAGCCAAGCGCGAGGCCGCGCGCCTGGGCGGTGGTCAGCGCCGTATCGACGCGCAGCATGCCAAGGGCAAGCTGACCGCGCGGGAGCGTCTGGAAGTCCTGCTGGACGAAGACAGCTTTGAAGAAGTCGACATGTATGTCGAGCATAACTGCGTCGACTTCGGCATGAACGAGCAGCATATTCCGGGCGACGGCGTGGTCACAGGATCGGGCACGATCAACGGCCGTCTGGTCTTCGTGTTCAGCCAGGATTTTACGGTCTATGGCGGTGCGGTATCCGAACGGCACGCCATGAAGATCTGCAAGATCATGGACATGGCGCTGAAGGTCGGCGCGCCCGTGATCGGCCTTAACGACTCCGGCGGCGCACGCATTCAGGAAGGCGTGGCTTCGCTCGCTGGCTATGCCGAAATCTTCCAGCGCAACGTGCTTGCCTCCGGCGTGGTGCCGCAGATCAGCGTGATCATGGGGCCGTGCGCTGGCGGCGCGGTCTATTCGCCTGCCATGACCGACTTCATCTTCATGGTGAAGGATTCGAGCTTCATGTTCGTCACCGGCCCCGATGTGGTGAAGACCGTCACCAACGAGATCGTGACGCAGGAAGAACTGGGCGGTGCGGTGACGCATACCACCAAGTCAGGCGTGGCGGACGTGGCGTTTGAGAATGATATCGAGGCGCTGCTGGCGACCCGTGATTTCGTGGACTTCCTGCCCGCGTCGAACAGGGAGCCGGTGCCCGAGCGACCGAGCGCTGATCCGTGGGACCGGATGGAAGAGAGCCTGGACACGCTGATCCCGGCCAATGCGAACCAGCCCTATGACATGCATGAGCTGATCCGCAAGGTCGTGGACGAAGGCGACTTTTTCGAGGTTCAGCCTGCTCATGCGGGCAACATCCTCTGCGGCTTCGGCCGGATCGAGGGCAAGACCGTCGGCATCATCGCCAACCAGCCGATGGTGCTTGCCGGGGTGCTCGACATAAACTCGTCCAAGAAAGCCGGGCGTTTCGTCCGCTTCTGCGATGCGTTCGAAATTCCGATCGTGACGTTCGTTGACGTGCCGGGCTTCCTGCCGGGGACCGCGCAGGAACATTCGGGCATCATCAAGCATGGCGCGAAGCTGCTGTTCGCCTATGCCGAGGCGACCGTGCCGAAGATCACCGTCATCACGCGCAAGGCCTATGGCGGCGCCTATGACGTTATGTCGTCCAAGCATCTGCGCGGCGACCTCAACTATGCCTGGCCGACCGCGGAAATCGCGGTGATGGGCGCGAAGGGCGCGGTCGAGATTATCTTCCGTGGCAAGACGCCCGAAGAGATTGCGGAAAAGACCAAGGAATATGAGGACCGCTTCGCCAATCCGTTCGTGGCGGCGAGCAAGGGCTTCATCGACGAGGTGATCCAGCCGCATTCGACCCGCAAGCGGATCGCTCTGGGCCTGCGCAAGCTGCGCAACAAGAGCCTCGAAAATCCGTGGAAGAAGCACGACAATATTCCGCTTTGATGGCTCGCAAGGTCGTCATCCCAGCGCAGGCTGGGATCTCAGGCGGCTTGGCTGGACCTTCAAGGCACGAGGCCCCAGCTTTCGCTGGGGTGACGAAGTAGGGAAGACGTGATGAAACTCGGTCGCTTGAACCATATCGGCGTGGCGACGCCTTCGCTGGAAGCGTCACTCGCTTATTATCGCGACGTCATGGGCGCGACGCTGACGCATGAACCGTTCGACCTGCCCGCGCAGGGGGTGAAGGTATGCTTCGTGGATACGCCGGGCGAAAATGGCACCGAAGGCACGCAGATCGAACTGATCGAACCTTTGGGTGAGAACAGCCCGATCCACGGCTTCATCGCCAAGAACCCGGCGGGCGGGCAGCATCATATGTGCTATGAGGTGCCCGACATTCACGAGGCCAAGGCTTGGTTCGAGGGGCTCGGAAAGAAGGTTCTGGGCGAGCCGCGCATCGGCGCGCATGGGACGTTGATCTTCTTCGTTCACCCCAAGGATATGAACGGGGTTCTGACGGAGATCATGGAGACGCCGAAAGAGGCGCATTGAATTCACCCCTCCCGCAGGCGGGAGGGGCAGCGAGACTTGGGTCTGCGCAGCAGGCCCTAGTCGCAGCGGGGTGGGCAGAGGCCCTCTCCAACTTCGGCTAGTCAGCCAAGCTGACAAGCCTGCGTATCCTCTCCCCTGAAGGGGCGAGGAAAGGAATGGAAACGATGACCGACAAGCCGACGCTGGATCAGTGGGCGACCGCCGCCGCCAAGGAAGTGAAGGGCAAGGATTTGAACTGGGAGACCCCGGAAGGGATCACCGTCAAGCCGCTCTATACTGCCGAAGACGTGACCGTCGACCCCGGTCTGCCCGGCTTCGCGCCCTTCACCCGTGGCGTGCGCGCATCCATGTATGCGGGGCGCCCCTGGACCGTCCGGCAATATGCGGGCTTCTCGACCGCCGAGGAATCCAACGCCTTTTACCGCCGCAATCTGGCCGCAGGGCAAAAGGGTCTTTCGGTCGCCTTCGATCTCGCCACCCATCGCGGCTATGACAGCGACCATCCGCGCGTCGTCGGCGACGTCGGCAAGGCGGGCGTGGCGATCGACACGATCGAGGATATGAAGATCCTGTTCGACGGCATTCCGCTCGACAAGATGTCGGTTTCCATGACCATGAACGGCGCGGTGATCCCGATCCTCGCCTTTTTCATCGTGGCGGGTGAGGAGCAGGGGGTCGAGCGCAAGCTGCTGGACGGGACCATTCAGAACGACATTCTGAAAGAGTTCATGGTCCGCAACACCTATATCTACCCGCCTGAACCGAGCATGCGGATCATCTCGGACATTTTCGGCTATACCAGCCGCGAGATGCCCAAGTTCAACAGCATCTCCATCTCCGGCTATCATATGCAGGAAGCCGGCGCGACGCAGGTGCAGGAACTGGCCTTCACCATCGCAGACGGCATTGAATATGTGAAATATGGGGTGGCTTCGGGCCTCGACATCGACAAGTTCGCCGGACGCCTCAGCTTCTTCTTCGCCATTGGCATGAACTTCTTCATGGAGATCGCCAAGCTGCGCGCGGCGCGTGTGCTGTGGCATCGCGCCATGACCAAGCTGGGAGCGCAGGACGAGCGCTCCAAGATGCTGCGCACGCACTGCCAGACGTCGGGCGTGTCGTTGACCGAGCAGGACCCCTATAACAACGTTATGCGCACCACCATCGAGGCGATGGCGGCGATGCTGGGCGGGACCCAGTCGCTGCACACTAATGCGCTGGACGAGGCGATCGCACTGCCGACCGACTTCTCCGCCCGCATCGCTCGCAACACGCAGATCGTCATCCAGGAAGAGACCGGCATGTGCAATGTCGTCGATCCGCTTGGCGGCAGCTATTATATCGAGGCGCTGACCCAGCAGTTGGTCGATGCCGCGCAGGAGATCATCGACCGCGTGGAAGCCGAAGGCGGGATGGCGAAGGCTGTCGGCGCTGGCTGGCCCAAGGCAATGATCGAAACCGCCGCCGCCGCCCGTCAGGCGAGGGTAGATCGGGGCGAGGACGTCATTGTCGGCGTCAACAAATATCGCCTCGCCAACGAAGACCTGCTGGAAACACTGGAAGTCGATAACACCAAGGTCCGCGAAGCGCAGATCGCCCGCATCAACCGGGTGAAGGCAGAGCGCGACGAAGCCAAGTGCCAGGCTGCACTGGAATCGCTGCGTCAGGCCGCCGCTGGTCCGCAGTCCATCGAAAACAACCTCCTCGCCCATGCCGTTGAAGCAGCGCGCGCCCGCGCCACGCTGGGCGAAATCTCCTCCGCCATGGAGGACAGCTTTGACCGCTACGGCACTGTCCCGACGCCGGTGAAGGGCGTCTATGGCAAGCCTTATGCGCAGGACAGCCGCTGGAAGCAGGTTCTTGACGGCGTGCAGGCCGTCGAGCGGCGCCTCGGTCGCAAACCGAAACTACTCATCGCCAAGATGGGACAGGACGGCCACGACCGGGGCGCCAACGTGATCGCGTCCGCATTTGGGGACATGGGCTTCGACATCGTGTCCGGCCCGCTGTTCCAGACGCCGGAGGAAACTGTGGTTCTGGCGCTGGACAGTGGCGTGGACGTGGTAGGCGCTTCGTCGCTGGCCGCAGGGCACAAGACGTTGATCCCCGAACTCATCCGCCAGCTGCGCGAAAAGGGCCGTAACGATATCAAGGTTATCGCGGGCGGCGTGATCCCCCCGCAGGATTACGACTATCTCCGTGACGCGGGCGTTCAGGGCATTTATGGACCGGGCTCCAACGTCGTGGAATGCGCCGCCGATGTGCTGCGCCTCCTCGGCCACAACATGCCCCCGGCGGGGCTGGAGGAAGCCGCTTGACCGAGACTGCTGCCCGCACCGACTGGACCCGCGACGAAATTGCCGCGCTGTTCGATCTGCCTTTCAACGACCTGATGTTCGAAGCGCAGTCGATCCATCGTGCGAATTTCCCGCGCAATGAAGTGCAGCTTTCGACGCTGCTGTCGATCAAGACGGGCGGTTGCCCGGAGGATTGCGGCTATTGCAGCCAGTCGACCGAGGCGGAAAGCGGCCTCAAAGCCACCAAGCTGATGGACGTGCAGGCCGTGCTACAGTCGGCGGCTCAGGCGAAGGACCATGGTTCAGGCCGGTTCTGCATGGGCGCGGCGTGGCGCAATCCCAAGGAACGGGACATGCCCAAGCTCATCGAAATGGTGAAGGGCGTGCGCCAGATGGGGATGGAAACCTGCATGACGCTGGGGATGCTGTCGTCCGATCAGGCGAAGCAACTCGCGGATGCCGGTCTCGATTATTACAACCACAATATCGACACTTCGCCGGAAAATTACGCCAACGTCATCACCACCCGGACCTTCGAGGACCGGATAGAGACGCTGGAAAATGTACGTTCGGCCGGCATCAATGTGTGCTGCGGCGGGATCGTCGGCATGGGCGAGACGCGCTCTGACCGCATTGGCTTCCTCCATGCGCTTGGCACGATGCCGCACCCTGAAAGCGTGCCGATCAACGCGCTGGTGCCGGTGGCCGGGACCGTGCTTGGCGATATGCTCAAGGACACGCCGCTCGCCAAGATCGATGAGGTGGAGTTCGTGCGCACTGTTGCAGTGGCGCGGATCGTCATGCCGCAATCGATGGTGCGCCTCTCGGCGGGCCGCGAGAGCATGAGCGAGGCCTGTCAGGCGCTCTGCTTCATGGCTGGGGCGAACAGCATCTTCACCGGCGACAAGCTGCTCACCGCAGCCAATGCCGGGGACGACAAGGATAGCGCGCTGCTTTCGAAGCTCGGGCTGACGCCAATGATGGCGCAGCCGCACGGGCATCTGGAGGCGGCGGAGTGAAGTTGCCAGTCCTGTGCACTGGACTATTCCCAATCGTGACCGCCTTCATCTTGAGCGGTTGTGAAGGGAAAGCGGACAACAGCTATACCCTTTACCGGAACTCCCCGCTGATGCTCTCCGAAAGAGTTCATTGGGCGACTTTCGATGCAAAGGAGGAAGGGGATTACAATCGTGGCAATTGCCTCATGGCATCACGGTTGTTGAACGCCAACGTGGAAGCGTTGGCCAAAGCTGAGCAAAAAGAGCCTGCTAAGGCTGGGTTCTGGTGTGAGGCCGGAAGCTACAAAGCGGAAGGCTCTGTTCCCTCAGCTTTTGAACGAGGCTTTCCAGCGAATTCCGACTCTCGATTGAGTTGGTAGCGCCAACTGCCTGCGGGCAATGATCAGTACTGGGGCAAGGACAGATAATGGCAATCACCAAGATCCTGATAGCGAACCGTGGCGAAATCGCATGCCGCGTCATGCGCACGGCGAAGAAGATGGGCATCAAAACCGTTGCGGTCTATTCCGATGCCGACGCGCGTGCACCCCATGTACTGATGGCCGACGAAGCGGTGCATATTGGCCCGTCGCCCGCCGCTCAGTCCTACCTGATTGCCGAGAAGATCATTCAGGCCTGTAAGGATACGGGCGCTGATGCCGTTCACCCCGGCTATGGTTTCCTGTCGGAGCGTGAGAGCTTCCGCAAAGCGCTGGACGCCGAGGGCATCATCTTCGTAGGCCCGCCCGCCAATGCCATCGCGGCGATGGGCGACAAGATCGAATCCAAGAAGCTTGCCATGGAAGCGGGCGTCAATGTCGTCCCCGGCTATGTCGGCGTGATCGAGGACACCGAACATGCCGTGAAAATCTCAAACGAGATCGGCTATCCGGTGATGATGAAGGCGTCGGCCGGCGGCGGTGGCAAGGGCATGCGCCTTGCTTACTCCGAACAGGACGTCCGCGAGGGCTTTGAAGCCACCAAGCGTGAGGGCCTGAACAGCTTCGGCGACGACCGCGTTTTTATCGAGAAGTTCATCGAAAGCCCGCGCCATATCGAAATCCAGATATTGGGCGATCAGCACGGCAACATCGTTTACCTCAATGAGCGCGAATGTTCGATCCAGCGCCGCCACCAGAAGGTGGTCGAGGAAGCGCCGTCGCCCTTCGTCAGCCCCGAAATGCGCAAGAAGATGGGCGAACAGTGCGTCGCTCTCGCTCGCGCGGTCGGCTATTTCAGCGCGGGCACGGTCGAATTGATCGTGTCGGGCGCGGACAAGACCGGCGATGGCTTCTACTTCCTGGAAATGAACACGCGGCTTCAGGTGGAGCATCCGGTCACGGAGGAAATCACCGGCCTCGACCTCGTCGAGCAGATGATCCGCGTCGCCAATGGCGAGGAACTGTCCTTCCGCCAGGAAGATGTGAAGATCAACGGCTGGTCGATCGAGAACCGCGTCTATGCCGAAGACCCCTATCGCGGCTTCCTGCCCTCCACCGGGCGCCTGATCCGCTACAACCCGCCTGAGACCGGCGACGGCGTGCGCGTGGATGACGGCGTGGTCGAAGGCGGCGAAGTGTCGATGTTCTATGACCCGATGATCGCCAAGCTCATCACCTGGGCGCCGACCCGTCTGGAAGCGATCGACAAGCAAATCGCGGCGCTCGACCAGTTCGAGATCGAAGGGCCGGGCCACAATATCGATTTCGTCTCGGCCCTGATGCAGCATGAGCGTTTCCGTTCGGGTAACATCACCACCGGCTTCATCGCGGAGGAATATCCGGAGGGCTTTACCGGTGCGCCTGCTTCCGAAACGCTGTTGAAGAAGCTTTCGGCGATTGGCGCGTTTGCAGCGATGGCGCAGGCCGATCGTGCCCGCCGCATCGATGGGCAGCTTGGCAAGAAGTTGCGCGCTCCCACCAACTGGCAGGTGAAGATCGGCGAGGCGGTCCACGACGTGGTCATCAACGGGGATGACGTCGCCGTTGATGGCGAAGCGATCGACCTGGCGCTGGAATATACGCCGGGTGACCGCCTGATCGAGGCGGAGTTTGGCGAGGAACTGCTGGCGGTGAAGATCGCGCCGGTTCGCTCCGGCTTCGTGCTGACGGCTCATGGCGCAAGCCACAAGCTGCGCATTTTGCCCGCCCATGCAGCGGTCCATGCCAAGCACATGATCGAAAAGATCCCGCCCGATCTGTCGCGCTTCCTGATCTGTCCGATGCCGGGCCTGCTCGTTGCATTGCACGTCAAGGAAGGCGACAAGGTCGAGGCCGGTCAGCCGCTCGCCGTGATTGAGGCGATGAAGATGGAAAATATCCTGCGCGCTGCCAAGGCGGGCGTGGTCAAGAGCGTGTCGGCGGCGCAGGGCGAAAGCCTGCCGGTGGACGCGATCATCCTGGAACTGGAATAGGAATTGGAGTTGGGTGCGGTGGGGATTGTCTCCTTTCCGCGCCCAAATCTTGTTGATGCCAAAACCCCGCGCTGCGTAAGCCGATAGGGGCTGCGTCAGGTTCGGTCTTTCAGGGTCCGATGGGCTGTCTGCGGTCGCATGAAGGGTTCAGCTCTCAGAGGCTGTCACGTCGGCAGTGCCGCTGACCCCGGAGCAAGAAGCCGCGCCCTTCGAAACCCTCGACGCCTGTACAGGATGCCGCTATCGCAACGGCGATGACCGCATTTACCGCTCCGCTGCGCCTTCGCCTCGATGGCGGCGCACTTGTGAATAACTGGCGCTGGTTGCAACGGCATAGCGGCGGCGCTGCATGTGGCGCTGCTATCAAGGCGAATGGATACGGCACCGGCGCGGTCGAGGTGATGCGCCGCCTGCTTGTCGCCGGTTGCCGGGACTTTTTCGTGTCGAACTGGGCTGAAGCGGCTTTGCTGGAGCCGATGCTACAGGATGGGATTAACCTGTCCGTGTTCCACGGCGTGCGCCGCGAGGATATGCAGACGGCGATCGCATCGCGCGCGCGGCCGGTCCTCTGCACGGCGGGTCAGATCGCGCGGTGGAAGGCGGCGGGCGGAGGCGCCTGCGACGTCATGGTTGACACGGGAATGAACCGGCTCGGGCTGGATTGGCGGAGTGACGTCGCCGCCGCTCTGGACGGGTTGACGGTCGATACGCTGCTCAGTCACCTGGCTTCGGCCGATGAGGATAGCGGGCTGAGCAAACTGCAACTTGATCGGTTCGGGGCATTGCAGGGTGAAGCTACCGCGCGCCGTCACAGCTTGGCGAACAGCGCGGGCATTTGCTTAGGCCAATCCTATGCCTTTGACCTGACGCGGCCGGGGCTGGCGCTTTATGGGGGCATTCCCAGAACCGAAGCGGCCGGAAACATCGCGCAGGTCGTCTTTCCACAGGCGCAGGTCCTGCAAAGGCGCCATGTGCCCGCAGGCGATGGCATCGGCTATAACGCGGTGCATATCGCCGAGCGCGACATGGAAATAGCTGTGTTGAACATCGGTTATGCGGACGGCTATTTGCGCTGCTTCTCCGGTCGAGGGATGGTTAGCGCGGGCGACGTTCAACTGCCGGTCGTGGGACGGGTTTCGATGGACCTCGTCGCGGTGGATGTCTCTGCGATGCCGTCAGTGTCGGAAGGGGATTGGCTCGACATCGCCTACGACTTGCCCGCGACCGCTACGCTATCCGGCCTGTCGCAATATGAATTGCTGACGGGCCTCGGTCCCCGTTACGATCGGCTCTGGGAATAAGGATGTGGTAGGCCGCCGAACTCGATCCGGCGGCCCAATTGCCAATTATCTTTCGATGCACATGGCAACGCCCATGCCACCACCGATGCAGAGGGTTGCAAGGCCCTTCTTCGCATCACGCTTCTGCATTTCATAAAGCAGCGTGGTCAGCACGCGCGCGCCCGACGCTCCAATCGGATGGCCGATGGCGATCGCTCCGCCGTTCACATTGACCTTTTCCGGGTCCCATCCCAGTTCCTGACCAACCGCTAGCGCCTGGGCCGCGAAAGCCTCGTTCGCTTCGATCAGGTCAAGGTCGGCCACCGACCAACCCGCCTTGGCAAGCGCGTTGCGCGACGCGGGGGCGGGGCCGATGCCCATGATCGCAGGATCAACCCCACAGGTAGCAAAGCCTGCGATGCGCCCAAGAATGGCAGTGCCCCGCTGGGCGGCATCGGCTGCGGTCATGAGGACGAGTGCGGCAGCGCCGTCATTGATGCCACTGGCATTGCCTGCGGTTACGCTGCCGTCCTTCTTGAACGCCGGGCGCAGGCTCTGCATTGCTTCCAGTGTAGCGCCAGCGCGAATATATTCGTCGGCATCGACGATGGTATCACCCTTGCGACCCTTCACGGTCACCGGGACGATCTCGTCCCTGAACCGGCCGGACGCCCGCGCGGCTTCCGCCTTGTTCTGGCTTGCCACGGCGAACTCATCCTGCGCTTCGCGGCTGATCTGATACCGCTCCGCCAGATTTTCGGCAGTGACGCCCATGTGGTAGTTGTTAAACGCATCGGTCAGGCCATCGTGCGTCATCGTGTCGATGAATGAGATCTGCCCCATCTTCGCGCCGCCACGCAGATATTGCGCATGGGGAGCGAGCGACATGCTTTCCTGCCCGCCCGCTATCATGATGCGGGCATCACCCGCCTTGATCGCCTGCGCCGCGAGCGCGACCGCGCGAAGACCCGAACCGCATAGCTGGTTGATGCCGATGGCCGTGCGTTCCACAGGTATTCCGGCGTTGACGGCGGCCTGACGCGCGGGGTTCTGCCCCTGCGCCGCACTCAGGACTTGGCCCAGTATGACCTCGTCGACTTCCTCCGCCGCAATCCCGGCCTGATTGAGCGCCGCGATGATGGCGGTGCGTCCCAACTCATGCGCAGGCGTGGACCCGAATGCGCCCATGAAACTGCCGACGGCGGTACGCTTTGCAGCGGTTATGACGATGTCTGACAAAATCCTGTCCTCGATGAAGGGTTTCGGCTCGGGGCTGCAATATCATCAACCTCCATGGGTTGAAAGCCATAGGGACAAAGGGTGCCAGAGGAGTTGAGGGGCGTTGCTTCCGACGATCATCCCGACATGGCCGAGTTGCAGTGTAAAACCATCGGCCAGTTCCGGCGCGGCGCTGGCCGGGACGATGCGGTCGGTGGCGGATCGGACGGAGAATGTCGGGCAGCGAAGGCTTTCAGGATCGACCGTTTTGCCATCGACTCGCCATTGCCGGTGGCCAGTGACATTGCTTCCGTAGAAGTTTTCGAACAGCTCCTGGCCCGCCGCGAAGGTCAGGGGCGATCCACCATTCGCCCAATCCTCCACGGCCAGGAAAGCGCGCTCCGCTTCAGAGCCTGGCTCCATTCCGGCGAATGCCGCATATTTCCGGATGGTGCGGGCCGGGTCCATCGCCCAGAAGCCCGATTGCAGCACTTCCATCGGCACATAGCCGAGCTGCTCGCTGGTGGCCTTCGCGCCACGCCAGAGCGATGCGATAAGGTTGCGGTCGGCATCGGGAAAGCCATCAAATTGCCACGGCGCCGCGATGGTGGCGACGGCCTTCGCCTCGGCAACCGCCGCAACCCCCAGAGCAAGGCTGCCCCCCAGGCAATAGCCGACGAGGATGGGCGGGTGGGGGAGCGATTCCAGCAGAGGAAGCAAGCGCTTCGTCACATGATGCTCAAGGTCGAGTTGCGCGTCCTCGGCACGGGGGCTGCCCCAATCGACCAAATAGGCGTCATGTCCTGCTGCGGCCATGTGGCGCAGCATGGATCGCCCTTCCGACAGGTCCAGAACCTGCGGCGGATTGATCAGCGAAGGGATGAAGACCACCGGCGCACGGCTATTTTCCGTGCCGTATCGCAGCAATCTGGCGCTTCCGGCTGCAGCAAAGACGGCGGGCGCCGGTGGCGGAGGCGGCCGGGTGGCGTGCTGATATTTGCGCAGACCTTGGAAAGCTGCCCGTCGCAGATCAGGGTCATGCTCCGTTTCCCGCCATAAAATGTCGAGAAAGAGGGGCAATGGGCGAGGGCCATGTTGCGGTGCGGCAACGCCTTGTGCTAATGCGGAAAGTGCAGGTGTGGGAGAGGAATCCATGGCCAAAACCAAGACCGCCAATGAATCAGAGCCGGTCGTTATCAAGAAATATGCGAACAGGCGTCTCTATAACACGGAAACGTCCAGTTACATCACCCTTGATCTGCTGTCGCAAATGACTCGTGAGGGGCGCGAGTTCGTGGTCGTGGATGCCAAGACCGGGGAGGACATTACGCATAATGTCCTCACGCAGATCATCATGGAGGAAGAGCAGCGGGGCAAGAACATGCTGCCCGTCAACTTCCTGCGCCAGCTGATCGCCATGTATGGCGATTCCATGCAGTCCATGGTGCCGCAATATCTGGAAGCGTCCATGGACGCGTTCCGCAAGAACCAGATGCAGTTCCAGGAAGCGATGAAGGGCGCCTTTGGCGGCGGTCCGCTGGCGGAGATCGCGAAGCGCAACATGCAGATGATCGAAGCCGCTGCGAATGCCTTTGGCAACGTGCCCGGAATGCCCACCATGCCGGGAATGCCGGGCGCGCCTACTCCTGCGCAGCCCGCTTCCGAAAGTAGCAAGGATGACGAGATCGCGAATTTGAAGGCGCAGCTTTCCGCCCTCAATGCGAAGATCGACAAGCTGGGCTGAACCCGCGCGTTCGGGGTCGACGGGACGGCGCGCTTCGCCTATGGCGCGCCATCCTTTAAGTCGAAGAACAAGGCCGGACCCGTGAAGCACGCCCTTTCCGTTACCCGCGAACAGGATTTCGCCGCCTGGTATCAGGCCGTCGTCAGCGAAGCCGATATGGCCGAGGAAAGCGGCGTTCGCGGCAGCATGGTCATCCGGCCATGGGGCTATGGCATCTGGGAACGCATCCAGAAGTTGCTGGATGAACGGATCAAGGCAACCGGCCACGAAAACTGCTATTTCCCCCTCTTCATCCCGCTTTCCTATTTCGAAAAGGAAGCGGAGCATGTTGACGGCTTTGCCAAGGAAATGGCGGTCGTCACGCATCACCGCCTGATCCAGAAAGACGGCAAGCTGGTGCCTGATCCGGAGGCAAAGCTGGAGGAACCGCTGGTGGTTCGTCCGACTTCGGAGACGGTTATCGGCGCGGCCTTCTCACGCTGGGTGCAGAGCTGGCGCGACCTGCCGGTGCTGATCAACCAATGGGCCAATGTCGTTCGCTGGGAAATGCGCACGCGCATGTTCTTGCGCACCGCCGAGTTCCTCTGGCAGGAAGGGCATACGGCGCACGCCACCGTCGATGAGGCGATGGAAGAGACGATGAAGATGCTGGAGGTCTATCGCAGCTTCGCGGAGGAATGCGTTGCGCTCCCGGTGGTCGCTGGCGAGAAGCCGGAAAATGAGCGCTTTCCCGGCGCTGTCGCGACCTATTCCATCGAAGCGATGATGCAGGACGGCAAGGCGCTTCAGGCGGGCACGTCGCATTTCCTCGGCACGACTTTTTCGCGGGCGCAGAACATCAAGTTCCAGAATGCGGAAGGGCAACAGGAGCTGGCGCAGACGACCAGTTGGGGTATGTCGACCCGCATGATCGGCGGCCTCATCATGGTGCATGGCGACGATGACGGCCTGCGCGTGCCGCCGCGTCTGGCACCCTATCAGGTCGTGGTCGTCCCGATGCTGCGCGACAATGACGAGGATGCCGCGATCCTGGAGTATTGCGCCGATCTGGTCGCCGAGTTGAACAAGCAGGACGTATTCCGCGAGCCCGTCCGCGCGCTTCTGGACAAGCGACCCGCCAAGGCCGCCAACAAGCGCTGGGGCTGGGTGAAGAAGGGCGCGCCGATCGTCATCGAAGTGGGCGGCCGCGATGTTGCGGGCGGGAACGTATCGGTTCTGCGCCGTGACCGGCTGTATCGGGAGGACGGGAAGCTCGACAGCCAGATCGTCGCAAAGGGCGATTTCCTGAGCGCGGCGACCGGCATGCTGGAGGAGATTCAGCAGGCGCTCTTCGCCGACGCCCAGTCGCGGCTGCATGGGAATATCGACAAGTCGATTGCGTCGCTGGATGCGCTCAAAGCCCATTTCGCTGCGAGCAAGAAGCAGGGCTGGGCGCTGGTGCAATGGGCCAAGCCCACGGGTCCGGCGCTCGATAAGGTGATCGAGTGGCTGAAGGGCGAGAAGCTGACGCTGCGCAACGTGCCGCTGGATGCGGACGCTGCTGATGGTGCGTGCATCTTCACCGGCGAGAAGGCGGTGGAGCGAGTCTTGGTAGGGCGTTCTTACTAATCAATCTCCCTCCCGCAGGCGTTCAAACGAGGCGCGTGACTCGTTTGAAGGATCAAGGGGTGGGGCCTCCGAAGGAGGCTCGCTACTCTCGCACCCACCCCAACCCCTCCCTTAAAAGGGAGGGGCTTTATGTTAGTTACAGCACATATTTGCTGAGGTCAGTGTTGCGCGCCACTTCGCTCAGCTGCTTCTCGACATAGGCCGCATCGACCACCAGAGTCTCGCCCTGACGATCCTCCGCATCAAAGCTCACATCTTCCAGCAGCTTTTCCATGACCGTCTGGAGGCGGCGGGCGCCGATATTCTCGATCTCGCCGTTCACCTCGGCGGCGATCTTCGCGACCGCGCGAATACCGTCGGGCGTGAGGTCGATCGTGACGCCTTCCGTCGCCAGCAGTGCGCGATATTGCGCAACAAGGCTCGCCTTGGTGTCTGACAGGATTGAGACGAAATCATCCTCCGTCAGCGCCTTTAGTTCGACGCGGATCGGCAGGCGGCCCTGAAGCTCCGGCAGGAGGTCGCTGGGCTTCGCGACGTGGAAAGCGCCCGATGCGATGAACAGGATGTGGTCCGTCTTTAGCGGCCCATATTTTGTCGAGACCGTCGTGCCCTCGATCAACGGCAACAGGTCGCGTTGCACGCCTTCGCGACTGACCGAGCCACCGCGCACGTCGCTGACGGCGATCTTGTCGATCTCATCGAGGAAGACGATGCCATTCTGTTCAGCGCTTGCGATGGCGACGCGGGCAACATCGTCCTGATCCAGCCGCTTGTCCTGCTCTTCCTCGACCAGCTTGTCCCAAGCCTCGGCCACGCGCAGCTTGCGACGCTTCTTCTGGGTCTGGCCGAATGCCTTTGACATCATGTCGGACAGGTTGATCATGCCGATCTGGCCGCCCATGCCGGGGATTTCCATCGGCATGGAGGGGCTGTCGGCGACTTCCACCTCAACCTCGACATCATTCATCTGGTCGTTTTCAATCCGCTGACGGAAGGAGAGGCGGGTCGCCTCGCTCGCTTCCTTGCCGGTGAGGGCATCGAGCAGACGGCTCATCGCCGCCTCCGACGCGGCTTCGCGTACGGCTTCGCGGCGGCGATCCTTTTCCAGACGTACCGCTTCCTCTACCAGATCGCGCACGATCTGTTCCACATCGCGGCCAACATAGCCGACTTCGGTGAACTTTGTGGCTTCAACCTTGACGAACGGGGCATCGGCGAGCTTGGCAAGGCGGCGGCTGATCTCGGTCTTGCCGCAGCCGGTGGGGCCGATCATCAGGATATTCTTCGGCGTCACCTCATCGCGCAGGTCGGGCGAGAGGCGCTGCCGACGCCAGCGGTTGCGCAGCGCCACGGCAACGGCGCGTTTGGCATCGGCCTGACCGATGATGTGCGCATCGAGAGCGGAAACAATGGCTTTTGGGGTCAGATTGTCGTTCATCTTCTTCTCACTCCCCTCCCGCAAGCGGGAGGGGCCGGGGGTGGGGGGCGATTGCGAAAGCAATCGACTTCAACTTTTAGGGATAGGGAAAATGCCCACCCCAACCCCTCCCGCCTGCGGGAGGGGCTTTACATCAAGTCACGCTCGCCAATTCTTCGATCACAAGCTGATCGTTGGTATAGACGCAGATATCCGCCGCCACGGCCATAGCCTTACGCGCAAGCGTCTCTGCATCTTCCTCATACTCCACCAGCGCGCGGGCCGCTGCGAGCGCGAAATTGCCGCCTGATCCGATAGCCGCCACGCCGCCAACCGGCTCCAGCACATCGCCATTACCCGTCAGGATCAGCGTCACTTCCTTGTCGGCGACGATCATCATCGCTTCCAGATTGCGGAGATATTTGTCCGTGCGCCAGTCCTTCGCCAACTCCACCGCAGCGCGCATCAACTGCCCATTGTGCCGTTCCAGCTTCGCTTCAAGGCGTTCGAACAGGGTGAAGGCGTCGGCCGTGGCCCCCGCAAAACCGCCGATGACGGAACCGTCATGCAGCCGACGAACCTTGCGGGCGTTAGGCTTCATCACCGTTTGACCCATGGAAACCTGGCCGTCACCGGCCACGATCACCTTCCCATTTTTTCGTACGGACATGATGGTGGTGCCGTGCCAGACGGGCATGGCGGAGGAGCGTTGGTCGTTCATGGCGCGGCATATGGGTGCGAATGGGCTACCGCGCAAGCATAGTAGCGGAGGGCGTTGGATCGTGTCATTTTCTGGACAGATTTATGACAATCCATTCAGGAACCGATCTCGGTCAATTGACTTTGTGCAGAGCAGCAAAGATCATGTCCGGACGGTGAGTGGGAGGAAATTTCACATGTCTCTGAAAGCCAGAGCGCGAGAGAAGGTCGAGCGGGCAGGGATTTCCAACTATACCTTCGACCATGACGTCCTTGTGATGTGCGGCGTCCGCTACACCATCGCGGCATGCAACTGCGGCCAGCCGGATTGCGATGGCGTGAAACTGGAAAGAAGCGCGGCCATGACTAACCGCGTCCTCCAATAATCGGTGTGAAGGTAGGGCCGATCTGTCCTTACATCGCCCTCTCACCGGCCCGACCGACCGATTCAATGTCCCGGCCAACGCCCTTGACGGTGTTGCAGGCCGCCAAGCTGGTGAGAAGAAGCCCAGTGATCATGAGGGCAATGGTCTGACGCATCGATAGTCACTCCCTGTATCGTTCCTGCCACTAAACTTTCATGCTTAAAAGGCAATGAGTGCAATTTGCAACTCCCCGTCTAAGCTCGTCTTGACAGGAGCCGTGGCCGATGCCAATGGCCGCATCCTCCTTTCAGGGGGCGCGTAGCTCAGCGGTAGAGCACACCCTTCACACGGGTGGGGTCACAGGTTCAATCCCTGTCGCGCCCACCATGATCTCCTTAGGTCATGGTGAGAAAGATTATGTCCCTACATTGATCTTTTCGTCCGCTCCGCGTTAACTCGCGGCGATACATCCGGCTGTCTTGGCCGAGGCGAAAGGATAAAAATGTCCTCATTGTTGAAGGGCAGCGCAGCCGCTGTGGCACTGCTGGCAAGTGCTGCAATCCCGGTTGCCGCACAACAGCAACTGACGCTGGAGCGCATCTTCGCCAATCCCGACCTGTCGGGGCCTCAGCCGCGAGCTCTGAAACTCTCGCCAGATGGCAAGCTTGTCACGTTGCTCAAGCCCCGCCCGGACGAGAAGGAACGGCTGGACCTTTGGGCCATCGACAGCGCGACTGGGGCTGAGCGCATGCTGGTGGATTCAAGGAAGACCGGCAGCGGCGCCGAACTTTCCGAAGCGGAAAAGATGCAGCGCGAGCGGGATCGGTCGGTCGCGGGCAGCACCGGGATCGTCAGCTATGACTGGGCTCCCAATGGCAGGAGCATCCTCGTCCCGGTGGATGGCGATCTTTACCTTGCATCGCTCGATGGCGAGGTGTCGCGCCTGACCAACAGTCCTACCAGTGAATTGAATGGCGTGGTCAGTCCCAAGGGCGGCTTTGTATCCTTCGTACGCGACGGCAACCTCTTCGTGCAGCCGATCGGCGGGCGGGAGTTGCAAGTGACGCAGGGGGCGAGTGACACGGTCAGCTGGGGCGTGGCCGAGTTCGTGGCGCAGGAGGAAATGGACAGGCGGACCGGCTATTGGTGGTCGCCTGACGACCAGTTGATCGCGGTTGCTCGCGTGGATGAAGGACCGGTCGGTATCGTCACCCGCACCGCAATCGGCGGCGAAGGCACGAAAGTCTATCAGCAACGCTATCCCGCGGCGGGGACACCCAACGCGCTGGTCGACCTTTATGTCATGCGGCCGGATGGCAGTGGCCAAGTGAAGGTCGACCTTGGCGATGACAGCGACATCTATCTGGCGCGGGTCGATTGGTCCAAGGACGGTCGGACCCTTTACGTCCAGCGCCAGACCCGTGACCAGAAGCGGCTCGATCTGCTGGCGGTCGATCCCGCGACGGGCAAGTCCAGGATCGTCCTGACCGAAAGGGCGAAAAGCTGGATCAACCTCAGCAATAACTTCAAGCCGTTGGATGACGGCAGCTTCCTGTGGTGGTCGGAGAAGACGGGGCACGGCCATCTCTACCATGTTCGCGGCGGCAAGTGGGTCGCGCTGACCAGTGGCACATGGGAAGTGCGGGACGTGGTGGCGGTAGATGAACGGCAGGGCACCGTCTATTTCACCGGCAATCGCGAAACGCCTTTGGAGCAGCAGCTTTACGCTGCCGCCCTGTCTGGAAAGGGGCCGTTGCGGCAATTGACCAGCAATGGCTGGTGGAACGATGCGGTGATGGACAGCGGCGCAACGTATCTGGTGATCTCTCGCAGCAACACGGACCAGCCCAAGCAGGTCTATCTGGCCGATGGCAGCGGCAAGCGGCTTCGGTGGCTGTCAGAAAATGCCATGACCGGGGATCACCCCTATGCCCCCTACCTCGCCAGCCATGCAAATACGCGCTTCGGCACTATCAAGGCGGCGGACGGATCAACGCTCTATACACGGATCATGACCCCGCCGCTGGAGCCGGGCAAGCAATACCCCGTCTTCATGCTGCATTATGGAGGGCCGGGGGCGGGGAGGGTCGTCACTAACCAATGGGGATCGCCCATCTATCAATATCTGGTGGATCGCGGCTGGATCGTCTTTGCCATCGATAATCGCGGCACCCCGGATCGCGGCAAGGCGTTCGAGGACCAACTCTACCGGGCGATGGGAACGGTCGAGGTCGATGACCAGTTGAAGGGCGTCGAGTGGCTGAAATCCCAGCCCTATGTCGATCCGCAGCGGATCGCGACCTATGGTTGGTCCTATGGCGGCTATATGTCGGTCAAGCTGCTGGAAAAGGCGCCAGGCCTGTTCTCGGCTGCGATCGCGGGCGCTCCCGTTACACGCTGGGAGCTTTACGACACACATTATACCGAGCGTTATCTGGGCAAGCCACAGGATCGGCCGAGCGCCTATCCCTCGGCCGGAGCCGTCGATGACGCTGCCAGCATCACGGACCCGATGCTGCTGATCCATGGCATGTCCGATGACAATGTCGTGTTCGACAACGCTACCGCCCTGATGGCCCGGATGCAGGCTGCTGCCGTGCCGTTCGAGATGATGGTCTATCCCGGCCAGACACACCGCGTGGGCGGCCCCGGCATCAGCATCCACCTGTGGCGCACGATCGAGGATTTCCTCCGCCGCAACGGAACCGCGCCCGACGAGCCGCAGCCGGGTAAATAAAGGCTATCGGCGCGCAAAGCTGCTTCATGCTGGACAATTGCCGGGACAACGTTATGGCGCCCACTCCGCAATTTTGCATGGAGTGGAGTCTTTAGTCATGGGTTACAAGGTCGTCGTCGTTGGTGCCACGGGCAATGTGGGCCGCGAAATGCTGACCATTCTCGCCGAGCGCGAGTTCCCGATTGACGAGATCGCGGCGGTCGCATCGCCCCGGTCGCAGGGCACCGAAATCGATTTCGGTGACACTGGCAAGACGCTCAAAGTCAAAAATATCGAACATTTCGACTTCACGGGCTGGGACATCGCCCTGTTCGCCGCTGGCTCCGGCCCGACGGCTGAATATGCGCCCAAGGCGGCTGCGGCTGGCTGCGTGGTGATCGACAATTCGTCGCTTTATCGCATGGACCCCGATGTCCCGCTGATCGTGCCCGAAGTGAACCCGGACGCGATCGATGGCTACAAGAAGAAGAACATCATCGCGAACCCGAACTGCTCGACCGCGCAGATGGTCGTGGCCTTGAAGCCGCTGCATGACGCCGCGAAGATCAAGCGTGTCGTCGTTGCGACCTACCAGTCGGTGTCCGGCGCGGGCAAGGAAGGCATGGACGAGCTGTTCGAACAGTCGCGCAACATCTTCGTCGGTGATCCGGCCGAGCCCAAGAAGTTCACCAAGCAAATCGCCTTCAACGTGATCCCGCACATCGACAGCTTCCTGGACGATGGTTCGACCAAGGAAGAATGGAAGATGGTCGCGGAAACCAAGAAGATCCTCGATCCCAAGGTGAAGGTCACGGCGACCTGCGTGCGCGTGCCCGTGTTCGTCGGCCACTCCGAGGCGCTGAACATCGAGTTCGAGAACGAGATTTCGGCCAAGGAAGCCCAGGACATCCTGCGTGAAGCGCCGGGCGTGATGCTCGTCGACAAGCGCGAGGATGGCGGATACGTCACCCCCGTCGAGTGCGTTGGCGACTATGCGACCTTTGTCAGCCGCGTCCGCGAGGATTCGACCATCGAAAATGGCCTGAACCTCTGGTGCGTCAGCGACAACCTCCGCAAGGGCGCTGCGCTTAATGCCGTGCAGATCGCTGAACTGCTGGGCCGTCGTCACCTGAAGAAGGGCTGAGGCCCTCTATGATATCCGGCGCTGCCGCTGTTTGGAAAAGCCTTCCGATAGCGCAGCGCCGGATGATCCTGCTGCTGATCGGCGCCATCGCCGCCGCGCAGATCAATCAGCCATTTCCCGAACTCGCGCCGTTACAGCATGGGCCGACGCTAGCCCTCGCCTTGGCTGCGCCATGGCTTCTGCGGCGCTGGCCTCTAAGCAATGGCGCAGTGGCTTGCATCACCTTGTTTCTGCTCCTGCATACATTGGGCGGACGCTACATCTATTCCTATGTGCCCTATGACGATTGGGCGCGCTCGATGACAGGCCATGATTTTTCCAGCACCTTCGGGTGGCGGCGCAATGGTTATGACCGGCTCGTCCATTTCGCGTTTGGCCTGCTTCTGACGCACCCGCTGGCACAGATCGCGCAGCGGCGAGGCGGCATGTCATTGGGTTGGAGCCTGGCCTTCGGCTTCGTCACAATCGGCTTCATCAGCGCCTTTTATGAATCCTTCGAATGGCTGCTGACACTAATGGCGGAAGGAGAAACCGCCGACTGGTATAATGGCCAGCAAGGCGATGTCTGGGACCCGCAGAAGGACATGGCCGCCGCTCAGGTCGGTGCACTAATCGCCCTGCTGATCCTTGGCCTACGCCGCCATCGACAAGGCGGCGCCAAGGCCATATCGAGCAGCGCCGACACAGTGAGGGAGTTATCATGACCGACCTTGAACTACAGAAGATGGAAGTTGAGGGGCTCGGCGGTCTTCCCATTGCGGTTCATATCGTTGGGGAGGGGCGCGACCTCGTCCTCATCCATGGCTATTTCTCTAACGCCTGGACCAATTGGATCCGTTACGGCCATGCCGCGCGGCTTGTGGAGGCTGGCTTCCGGCTGATCATGCCGGACCTGCGCGGGCATGGCGAAAGCAGCAAACCGCATGATCCCGCCGCCTATCCGCCCGATGCCCTGACGGAGGACAATTTGGCGGTCATCGACCAGCTTGGCCTGACCGATTATGACCTGGGCGGCTATTCGCTGGGTGCGCGGACGACGGTACGGATGCTGGCGCGCGGCGCGAACCCGCGCCGGGTGATCCTTGCCGGCATGGGACTGCGCGGCCTCGTCAATACGCTCGACAAGGGCGGCTATTATCGCAACGTCCTCACCAACCTCGGCACGTTCGAGCGCGGCACGTCGGAATGGATGACGGAAGCCTTCCTGAAAACAACGAAGGGCGATCCGGTCGCGCTCCTGCATATCCTGAACACCTTCGTGGATACATCAGCCGAGACGATTGCGACCTTTACGCAGCCAACCGAAGTCATCTGCGGCGTCGATGATCAGGATAATGGGATTGCGCAGGAACTGGTCGATACGCTGCCCAATGGCCGCTATGTCGAGATACCCGGCAATCACATGGCCGCAGTCACGAAGAAGGAATTGGGCGAGGCCATGGTAGAGTTCCTGACCAACTAACCCGCCAATCGATCACCGAAATGGCGGCTCGTTGAAGGCCCGCAGCTTGCGACTGTGCAGCTTGGGGCCTTCCTGCCGCAGCAGTTCGCACGTCATCAGGCCGATCCGCAAATGCCCGGCGATTGCTTCCTCATAAAAGCGGTTCGCCTGCCCCGGCAGCTTCAGTTCGCCGTGGATCGGCTTGTCCGACACGCAGAGCAATGTTCCGTAGGGAACGCGGAAACGATAGCCCTGTGCCGCGATCGTAGCGGACTCCATGTCGATCCCGACCGCGCGCGACAGGCTGAACCGCAGCGCTGAGCTGGAATAGCGTAGCTCCCAATTGCGATCGTCTGTCGTCACCACCGTGCCGGTGCGCAGCCTCCGCTTGAAATCCTCATCACCGCTGCCACCCAACACCGCCTCGGCGGACTTGGCCAGCGCGACCTGAACCTCTGCAATGGCTGGCACCGGTATTTCGGGTGGCAGCATATCATCCAGCACTTTGTCGTCGCGCAAATAGGCATGGGCCAGCACATAGTCGCCGATCCGCTGGCTGGGTCGCAGGCCGCCGCAATGGCCGATCATCAGCCAGGCTTCCGGCCGCAGCACCGCCAGATGATCGCAGATGGTCTTCGCATTGGCAGGACCAACGCCGATATTGACCAGCGTGATCCCGCTGCGATTGGGCGCGATCAGGTGATAGGCGGGCATCTGATGCTTGCGCCATGCACTGTCGGCGATCATGCGCGCTGGATCGGCCGTCTCCCGCGTCACATAGACGCCGCCTGCGCCGGACAAGGCGGTGTAGGGTGAGCCGTCTCTTTGCAGTTCCGCGCAGGCCCAGGCCACGAACTCATCGACATAGCGATGATAGTTGGTGAAGAGGATGTATCGCTGAATATGCTCGGCTGGCGTCCCCGTATAATGTTTCAGTCGGGCCAGCGAGAAATCGGTGCGCAGCCCGTCGAACAGCGCGAGCGGCCTTTGCCCTTCCGCATCGGGCATGAACAGGCCATCGGCGATCTCGTCCCCGATCTCCGCTAACTCGGTGGCGGGGAAATGACGCGCCAGTTCGGTGGGAGGGGTGCCGTCAAGAGCGCTGATGTCCAGCCCATCCAGCACATAGGGAAAGGGTATCTGCTGATCGCTGACCGCTGTTTCGACCTCCACTCCATAATCCCGGACGAGCAAATCGATCTGTTCGGCCAGATAATCGCCGAACATCTCCGGCCGGGTAACCGTGGTGGTATATAGGCCGGGCTTGGACAAACGGGCGAAGGATCGCCCCGGCGGCGGGGCATCGGTTTCGGCATGATGGACGATGCGCAGTTCGGGATAACAGAAGCGGCGATCGGACTTTGCCTCTGGCGGCGGTACGCTGCCATCCCGGGCATAGGCCTGCATGGCCTCGCGCAGATTTCCGATAGAGGTCTGGTAGATCCGGTCCAGTTGCGCGACCGCCGCGCTGCCGATGCTTTTTGTCATCGAACCTTGCTACCGCAGATATGTGACGGAAGGAAGGCCGGTAGCCGCGCGACGGGGTTATCGTCGCGCGGCCATCGCGTCAGAGCTGCCCCAGCAGATGATCCGCCGACGAAAGCTCGAACTCGCCCGGTGCCTCGACATTCAGTTCGGTCACCACACCATCCTTTACGATCATGGAAAAGCGCTGGCCGCGTGTGCCCATGCCAAACTTGCTGCCGTCCATCGTCAGGCCCGCAGCCTTGACGAAGTCGCCATTGCCATCCGCCAGCATGGTGACCTTATCGTCTGCCCCGGCTGATTTGCCCCAGGCGCCCATGACAAATGCGTCATTGACGGCGGTGCAGGCAATCTCGTCAACGCCCTTTTCCTTCAGCGCGTCGGCCTTCTCGACAAAGCCGGGGAGGTGCTTGGCCGAGCAGGTCGGGGTAAAGGCGCCGGGAACGGAGAAGAGCGCCACCGTGCGGCCCTTGAAAAATTCGTCGGAGGAGACCTGCTCCGGCCCATTTTCCGTCATCTTGGCAAAGGTGGTGGTGGGGATGCGATCCCCTTTTGCGATGGTCATATTCTGTCTCCTACCGTTGATGAGGCGGGAGGTCGGCGCTTGGCGGTCCTGTGTCAAGGTGCGCGAACGTGCCGCATCGCCCCCGGTGAACGACAGCCTGCCATTGGCAAAGCCGCTGGGCAGCGTATATTCATCTTATGGATCAGCTTCGCTCCTATGCCGGTCACTTCCTGCTCGCTTTGCCGGGCATGGAAGACATGCGCTTCGATCATTCCGTGATCGCCATTTGCGTCCATGATGAAAATGGCGCTCTCGGCATCGCGGTCAGCGATGAGATTGAGGGCGTGGGGCTGCATGAGCTGCTCGAAAGCTTTGACATCAACCCCGCCAATGTCCCCGACATACCCGTGCTTCGCGGCGGGCCGGTCGAACCGCGCCGGGGCTTCGTGCTGCATTCCCTCGATTGGAAAGGGCATGACATGGTGGAGGTCGGCGAGGACTGGGGGCTTTCGGGCTCGCTGGAGATATTGAAGGCGATCGCGGAAGGCACTGGCCCTAGTCGCTATATCGTCGCCCTCGGCTATGCCGGTTGGGGGGCAGGGCAACTCGATCAGGAGATGACTGGCGAAAGCTGGTTCCCGGCGAAATGCCGCGCGGACATATTGTTCGACGTTCCGGCGGAAAAAAAATGGGCAGCGGCCTATGCCGCTGCCGGAGTCGATGCGTCTCATCTTGTGAGCGGCGCTGGCTCCGCCTGATTGCGTCGCATAACTTGCGAAGGACGCTGCGGGCATCAATCCGCATTTTTCGGACGCTCGCTGCGACGTTGTCATGGCGATCGGGGTCGGGAAGCGGAGCCATCGGCTGATTTGGGCGAAACGAGGGTCGCGGTCGCCTCCCGACCCGGAGAAGAGTGACATAAAGAAAACTTTATATCGAGTTGCCATCACCGGCGGCGATTGGTAAAGCGCAGACCATCGCCGCCGTTTCGCCATGCGAGCGGCTCCGGCACATTCTAAACCGATGGAGACACGCTCGTGGCCACAGCACCCGCCACCCAGGCGCAGGACTATGTGATCGCCGACATCAACCTTGCCGCGTTCGGCCGCAAGGAAATCGAGATCGCCGAAACCGAAATGCCGGGCCTCATGGCGCTGCGTCAGGAATTTGGCGCCGCTAAGCCGCTTAAGGGCGCGCGCATCACCGGATCGCTCCACATGACGATCCAGACCGCCGTTCTGATCGAAACGCTGGCGGAACTGGGCGCGGAAATCCGCTGGGCTTCGTGCAACATCTTCTCAACCCAGGACCATGCCGCTGCTGCCATTGCCGCGCGCGGCATCCCCGTCTTCGCCGTCAAGGGCGAGACGCTGGAGGAATATTGGGATTATGTCATCCGCATCTTCGACTGGGGTGACACGCCCTGCAACATGATCCTGGACGATGGCGGCGACGCCACCATGTTCGCGCTGTGGGGCGCCCGCGTTGAAGCTGGCGAAGAGCTGTTCACGCCGGGTAACGAGGAAGAGGAAATCTTCGTCGCCACGCTGAAGCGCTTCCTGGCCGATCGTCCGGGCTACCTCACAAAGACCGTTGCCGCGATCAAGGGCGTGTCGGAAGAGACCACCACCGGCGTCCACCGCCTTTATGAGCTGGCGAAGAAGGGCAAGCTTCCTTTCCCGGCGATCAACGTGAACGACAGCGTCACCAAGTCGAAGTTCGACAACCTCTACGGCTGCAAGGAGTCGCTGGTCGACGCGATCCGCCGCGCCACTGACGTCATGCTGGCGGGCAAGGTCGCTTGCGTTGCTGGTTTCGGCGACGTTGGCAAGGGTTCGGCAGCCTCGCTCCGCAACGGCGGCGCCCGCGTGCTCGTGACGGAAGTCGATCCGATCTGCGCGCTTCAGGCCGCGATGGAAGGCTATGAAGTCGTGACGATGGAAGAAGCCGCCACCCGCGCCGACATCTTCGTCACCGCGACCGGCAACGAAGCCGTCATCACGGTCGATCACATGCGCGCGATGAAGAATATGGCGATCGTGTCCAACATCGGCCATTTCGACAGCGAGATCGAGATTGCGGGCCTCAGCAACATGAAGTGGACCGAAATCAAGCCGCAGGTCGACGAAGTCGAATTCCCCGACGGCAAGAAGATCATCGTCCTTGCCAAGGGCCGCCTGGTCAATCTGGGCTGCGCGACCGGCCACCCGAGCTTCGTCATGTCGTCCAGCTTCACCAATCAGGTGCTGGCGCAGATCGAACTGTGGACCAAGTCGGACCAGTATAAGAACGACGTCTATGTGCTGCCCAAGCATCTGGATGAAAAGGTGGCGGCGCTTCACCTCGAAAAGCTCGGCGTGAAGCTGTCCAAGCTGACCCCCAAGCAGGCCGCCTATATCGGCGTGAAGCCGGAAGGTCCGTTCAAGCCGGACCATTACCGCTACTAAGCAAACCGGAAAGGGGGAGGCGAAAGTCTCCCCCTTTTTTATGCTTAGCCTCCCGTCATCCCAACGAAAGCTGGGATCTATTGCCAACGGCGTCCGGCTGAGATGCCAGTGTTCGCTGGCATGACGAAGATGGGGGCGTGTCCGTCTTTAAGGAGCTGCGCATTTCTTCCAACTCCCCGCTTCACGCTGCTCCCGACTTGGGTTAGTCCCCTGATAATCATGCAAAGGGGTGGCAGGTCGCGATGAGGGGTGAACAGGCGCAATGACGTCATTGACCCCATTTGCCGCAGTCATATTGGGGATCGTGCTGGCCGCCTGGCTGGCCGCCGCAGTGTGGGCGCTTTCGACCGGGCAGCGCATGCGGCGCGAGGGCACGCAGGTTCAGGGCAAGTTCGACCGCCTGTCCAGCCTGCTCGCTTCAGCGCCCGCCGCCCCCATCATCATTCATGCCGATGGCCGGATCGAGGCCGCCGACCGGCTCGCCAAATGGCTTGGCAAGGACCGGGTGCCCGCTTTCGTATCCGAACTGACCGCGCCCGACGGCGGCCTGGAACCGGAGGACGCAGCGGCTCTCGCGCAGGAAATAGCGGCGGCCCAGCGCGCCGGACGCAGCTTCGCCCTGCCTGTGCGAGGAGAGGGGTCCTCCCGGCTCCTGCTGGTGCGCGGCGCGCCTGCCGGGCCAGTGCTCGCCGAAAGCGGCGGCGTAGTCCTGTGGATATTCGACGCGACCGACAGCCAGTCGGAAATCCAGGCGCTGAAGAGCAAGGTGGAGCAGTTGCGCGAGGCCCTGGAAGCGCTCGCTGGCCTTGTGGAAGCCGCGCCTTTCCCAATGTGGCATCGCACCGCCGACATGCGCCTCAGCCTCGTCAACGCTGCCTATGTCCGCGCGGTGGATGGGGCCAATGCAGCTGACGTCATTGCCCATGGGACAGAATTGGTCGAGGCGGTGGGCGGCCTTGGCCCTCAGTCATCTGCAGAGCAGGCGCTGGCCGAGGATCGGGTGGTCGAGCGCATGGTGCCAGCGACAATCGATGGCGAACGCCGAACGATGCGGGTCGTCGATGTGCCGCTTGGCGAAGCTGGCGTCGCCGGTTTCGCGATGGACCAGAATGAGCTTGAACAGGCTCGGGTCGAGCATCGCCGCCTTGAAGCGGCTCAGCGCGACCTGCTCGATCGCCTCTCCGCAGGCGTGGCCCGCTTTGGCCCGGATCGCACCCTGCGTTTCTGGAACCAGCCATTCATGAGCCTGTTCGGGCTGGATCAGGAACATCTGGCCGACCAGCCGGTATTTGAACGCGTCCTCGACCGCATGCGCGAGGCTCGCCGCCTGCCCGAACATCGCGATTTTCCGGCATGGCGCGCCGAACGCCGCGATTGGTTCCTCTCCCCCGATCCGCGTGAGGAAAACTGGCTGCTCGCCGATGGGACGCATTTGCGCGTCTATGGTCAGCCACTGCCTGACGGCGGTCTGCTCCTGATCTTTGAGGATCGGACGGAACAGGTCCAGCTTTCCAGCGCGCGCGACACGCTGCTGCGAGTCCGCACGGCTACGTTCGACAATCTGTTCGAGTCGATCGGCGTCTTTTCGTCCGATGGTCGTTTGTCGCTGTGGAACAGCCGTTTCCGCTCGATCTGGGAAATCTCCGAAGATCTCCTGGCGCAGCACCCGCGCATCGACGAGCTTCTCCGCGCCGTCCAATCCCGCCTCGCCAAGCCGCAGCAAGCCAATCTCGTCCGCGAACTGGTCCGCGCCGCGACAGTGGAGCGTAAGCAGCGCGTCGGCCATGTCGGCTTTGCAGACGGCCGCATCTTCGAATTTGCGGCCATCCCTCTCCCCGACGGCAATGCGCTTTTCACGATGCTGGATGTGACCGACAGCCGCCGGGTCGAACAGGTGCTGCGCGACCGCAACGAAGCGCTTGAGCAGGCTGATCGGGTCAAGACCGCCTTCGTCACCAATATGAGCTACGAATTGCGTACGCCGCTCACCACCATCGCGGGTTTCGCCGAAATGATGAGCGCCGGTTATGCCGGGGAGATGAGCGATTCCGCCAAGGAATATGTCGATGGCATTCTTCAGAGTACCAATCGCCTGGCCATGTTGATCGACAATGTGCTGGACCTGACACAAGGAGAAGCAGGGATGCTCCCGATCGACCGCGCTCCTGTCGATCTCGCCGTCCTGGCAAAGGAAAGCATCGAACGGATCAAGGGTGAGGCAACGGCCAAGGGTATCGACCTTGCGATCTCCCTGCATGAAACATTGGGGAAGGTGGAAGGCGACAGCCGCCGGATCGGCCAGGCGCTCGATCATTTGCTGGAAAATGCGGTCTGCTACAGCGGGCGCGGCGCACGCGTATTGCTGCACGGCGACGGTAGCAGCGACTCCGCGCGGCTGGTCGTGTCCGATAACGGTCCCGGGATCAGTGCGCAGCGTCGAGCCACGATCTTTGATGCGGCGGCGCGGGCGGAACAGGCGCGCAGCGGCGAAAAGGCCGGGATAGGCCTGCCGCTCGCCAAGCAATTGGCCGAGGCGCATGGCGGCACCCTCCAGCTCGTGTCGGAGCCGGGGCAGGGCACCATGGCGGTGATCGAGCTACCCCGTGGCTGAGCAGAGCCTGACCATGCCCGACGAAGCGGCGATGTTGGTGCTCGGCCGCCGTCTGGCTGACGTGGCGCGCATCGGAGACGTCATTGCGCTGGAGGGCGGCCTTGGCGCGGGTAAGACGACGCTCGCGCGCGGCATATTGGAGGGGCTTGGTCTTGAAGGAGAGGCGCCAAGCCCCAGCTTCGCGATCGTCCAGCCCTATGATGTGCCGGAGGTGAAGCTGCCCGTCGCCCATGTCGATCTCTATCGTCTTGATGATGCCAAGGAAGCGGAGGAACTGGCGCTCGACGAATATCTGATGGACAGCCTGCTGATCGTGGAATGGCCCGACCGTCTGGGTCCGGATGCATGGCCCCACGCGCTGCGGCTCCACATCGACATTGAACCCGACGGCGCTCGGCGCTTGACAGTGCGCGTGCCGGACGCTTGGACAGAGCGATGGTCGCAGATATGATCCCGCCCGCTTCCGCTCCCGCCTTTCTCTCAGCTGCGGGGTGGGGGCACGCCGCTATCGTCCCGCTGGCGGGTGATGCATCGTTTCGCCGCTACTTCCGCGTGGTCGATGGCGCGCGCCGTGCCGTGCTGATGGACGCGCCGCCGCCACATGAGGACCCGCGCCCCTTTATCGCCATTGCCGAACATCTGACCGGGCAGGGTTTTGCTGCCCCGGCGATCCTTGCCCGCGACCTGGAACAAGGTTTGGTGCTCATCGAGGATTTCGGCGACTTGCGGGTCAAGGAACATCTGGACGATGTCCCCGCCGACGAGGAAGGCGTTTATAGCCGCGCAGTCGAGCTGCTCGCTGATCTTCATCGCCTGCCTGCCGCAGAACTGCCACCCTATGACCGCGCTGTCTATCAACGCGAAGCCGGGCTGCTCACTGAATGGTACTGCCCCGCGATAGGCCTTTCCGTGGATGCGGACGCTTATACCCGCGCCTGGGATGCCGTGTTGCCGATCGTGGAGCAATCCGTCAGCCCCACTGTCACGGTGCTGCGCGATTATCATGCCGAAAATATCATGCTGATCGATCGGCCCGAGGCGCGCGGGCTTGGCCTGCTCGACTTTCAGGACGCGCTTGCCGGGCATCCGGCTTACGATCTCGTGTCGCTGCTTCAGGACGCTCGACGCGATGTGCCGCCGGAGGTGGAGGCCGCGATGGTTGGCCATTATAAGGCCATCGCAAATCCCCCGGCCGACTTCGACGCCGCCTATGCCGTGCTGGGCGCGCAGCGGAATGCGAAGATCATCGGTATCTTCACGCGGCTTTGGAAGCGGGACGGAAAGCCACGCTACCTGTCCTTCCTGCCGCGCATGTGGGACCTACTGGAACGCGACTTGGCGCACCCCGCGCTCGCGCCGGTAGCGGACTGGTTCGCCGCCAACATCCCAGCGGAAAAGCGCCACCTCGCGCTTCAGGATAACGTCCCCGCATGATCGACACGGCAATGCTGATGGCGGCTGGCCTTGGGAAGCGGATGCGCCCGCTCACGGCCACGCGTCCAAAGCCGCTGGTCAAGGTGGCCGGCAAGCCGCTGATGGACCATGCGCTGGACCGGCTTTCCGCTGGCGGCATCCGCAAGGTGGTGGTCAATGTCCATTACCTCGCCGACACGGTCGAGGCGCATCTCAATGCCCATTCGAACGGCATGCAGGTGCTGATTTCGGACGAGCGCCCCAAGCTGCTGGAAACGGGCGGGGGCTTGATCCATGCGCGTTCGCTGCTGGGCGAAAAGCCCTTCTTCTGCGCCAATAGCGACAATCTTTGGATTGACGGGCCGCAGGAAACGCTGAGCATGATGCAGCGCCTGTGGGACCCCGATCGCATGGACGCTCTGCTGCTGCTGGTGCCGCTCGCCCGCGCCCATTGTCATACGGGACCGGGCGACTTCCACATGGACGCCTCTGGCCGGTTGAGCCGCCGCAAGACGAGCCATGTCGCGCCCTTCGTCTTTACCGGCGTGCAGATCCTTTCGCCCAGCCTGCTGGTCGATCCGCCATCCGACGTCTTTTCGACCAATATCTTCTGGAACCGCGCTATAGAAGCGGGGCGGCTCTACGGCGTGTCACATCAGGGCCTCTGGTTCGACGTCGGCACGCCGCGTGCCATTCCTTTTGTGGAATCGATGCTCGCCTATGGGTGACCGCACCCGGCCCGCCTTGTTCAACATCCCCGCGCACCGCGCCTTTTCCGACGCCTTGGCAGCGGGCATAGTCGCGCAGCATGGCGGCGATCCCATGGCGCTGGCGCAGGGCATGATTCTGCTGCCCACCAACCGCGCCATCCGTGCCGTCAGCGACGCTTTTGTTCGCCGATCGGGCGGCGGCCTGCTTCTTCCCCGATTGGTCGCGATCGGCGATCCTGATCTTGGCGAACAGGCGGGCGGCGCGCTCGATCCTCTGGCGGAGGGAGAGGCCATTCCCCCGGCAATTGCGCCCATGCGCCGCCAGATGATCCTGGCCCGCATGGTTCAGCAGGCATCTGGCCAGCCAATGGACGCCGCGCAGGCGATCAAGCTCGGTCAGGCGCTTGGCACAGTGCTCGACCAGATGCAGGTGGAGCGGGTTCCCATCACCGCGCTTTCCGAACTCACGCTGTCGGATGAACTGTCGGGCCATTGGCAAAGATCGCTCGATCTATTCTCCATCCTCATTCGCCGCTGGCCCGAGGAATTGGCACGGCTTGGCCTCATTGACCTGGCCGACCGCCGCAATCGCCTGTTCGATCGTCTCGCCACACGTTGGGCCTCAGAGCCGCCGTCCGGTTTCGTCATCGCCGCTGGCATAGCCACGACCGCTCCGGCGGTCGCGGGTCTGCTTCGAAGGATTGCCGTCCTGCCACGCGGCAGCGTCGTTTTCGCTGGCCTCGACCATGAAATGGACGAAGCCGCATGGGATGCCATCGGTCCCTTCGCGCCGGACCCGGTAACCGGCCGTGCGCCCCCTGCGCATGAAACTCATCCCCAATATGCCCTGAAGCGGTTGCTCAACGAAATGAGCGCCACCCGCGATGACGTAGCGCTGTGGCGCTGGGGCAGCGAGCATGATGCACGCGCCGTCCGCAGCCGCAACATCTCCAACGCCATGCTCCCCCCGCGCCTCACCAGCCGTTGGCGCGATCTCAGGACGGCCGACCGGTCACTCACAGGGGTAGAGGCTCTGGAAGTTGCAACGCCCGGCGAGGAAGCGCAGGCGATCGCCATCGCCCTGCGCGAGGCGGTGGAAACGCAGGGCCGTACCGCCGCGCTGGTTACGCCCGACCGCCAGCTTGCCACGCGCGTGTCGGCGCATCTGGCGCGCTGGGGAATATCAGCCGACGATTCCGCTGGTCTGCCCCTGTCTCGCCTGCCGCCCGGCACCTTGCTCATTGCGCTCGCCCAAGCGGTGGCAGAACGCTTCGCGCCCGTCGCGCTGCTGACCCTGCTCAAACATCCGCTGGTCATGCGCGGTGAAGGGCGGCTCCCTTGGCTGGAGGGTGTGCGTGATCTTGATCTATTACTACGCGGCCCGCGTCCTCCTGCGGGCCTTCAAGGGATCGATCTGCTCCTGAACGAACGCGAAGGAGAGGATCGCCAGCAGGCGCTGCGAACCCAGACACGGCAATGGTGGTCCCAGGCGCGCGCGCTGCTCGAACCGCTGGAGCAAGCCTGCGCAGCCGCCCCGACCTTTGCCGCGCAACTGGCGGCCCTCCGCGAACAAGCCGGAGCATTGACCGGCGATGCCATATGGTCCGGTGTGCAGGGCCACGCCGCCGCCGATCTGTTCGCGGAGTTGGAACAGGCGGCCCCGGAAGGCCCTCAACAGTCTGACATCCGCTCCCTCCCGACGCTGCTCGACAATATGTTGGGCGGCATTTCTGTGCGCCCGATTCAGGGCGGCCATCCGCGCATCTCTATATTGGGTCTGATCGAGGCCCAGTTGGTTCAGGCCGACCTCATGATTCTCGGCGGCCTCAACGAGGGTACATGGCCCGGCCTGCCATCGCCCGATCCCTGGCTTGCTCCGCGCATCCGGAGGGAACTCGGTCTTCCGGGGCTCGAAACCCGCATCGGCCGCGCAGCCCATGACTTTGCGAGCGCATTGGGCGCCCCCCACGTCCTCATCACCCGCGCAAGAAGGGGGGCGGGAGGCCCCGCCATAGCCTCCCGCTTCTGGTTGCGCCTGAAGGCAATGGCTGGCCCGCAATGGAAGAGCGCGGATCGTTACGCCGCGCTGGCGCAGGCACTCGACCGCCCAGCGCGGCACCAGCCCAGCCGCCGCCCCGCGCCAGTGCCACCCGCCTCCGTCCGCCCGAAGCTGATCCCTGTCACGGATGTGGACCGCCTAAAGGCTGACCCCTTCGCCTTTTACGCCAAGCGGATATTGCGCCTCAATCGCCTCGACCCGGTCGATGCCGACGCTGGCCCCGCATGGCGCGGCACGGCTGTCCATGAAATCCTCCAGCACTGGGCGGAGGCCGGACGGCGCGATCCCGCCGATCTGGAAGCTCGCGCCCGCGCGATGTTCGACCGGCCCGATGTGCACCCGTTGCTGAAAGCGCTCTGGCAACCACGTTTGATCGAGGCCATCCGCTGGATCGCTGCCGAGGTGACCGACGATCAGGCAGCAGGTCGCTCCATCCTGGCGGTGGAGACGGACGGCCGTGCGGACATCGCTGGCGTGACCCTCACCGGCAAGGCTGACCGCATCGACCGGATGCCGGACGGATCGCTAGCCATAGTCGATTACAAAACCGGCAAACCGCCCAGCGCCAAGCAGGTCAAGGCGGGCTATTCGCTCCAATTAGGGCTATTGGGCCTCATCGTCGAACAGGGGGGCTTCCCGGCCATCGACGGCGCTGGAACCACAGGATGCTTCGAATATTGGTCCCTCGCCAAGAAGAACGACGCCTTCGGCTACCGGGAAAGCCCCGTCGATCCGATGGGCAAGCGCGACAAGATCGTGACATCGTCTTTCACCGCGCTCGTCCACGAATGGTTCGAGAAAATCGCCGGGGATTATCTGACGGGTAACGCCCCCTTCGACGCGCAAGTAAATCCCGAAGTCGCAAACTACGGCGACTATGACCAGCTGATGCGGCTGGAGGAATGGTATGGCCGCGACGATGTCTAGGAAGACCTCGGCCCTTCAACCGCTCGCGGGAGCGCAGGCGCGCGCCGCGTCGCCTGACGCCCATGTGTGGCTGTCGGCTTCGGCAGGCACGGGCAAGACGCACGTGCTGACCGCTCGCGTGTTCCGCCTGCTGTTACAGGGCGTGCGGCCCGAAAATATCCTCTGCCTCACCTTCACCAAAGCTGGCGCGGCGGAAATGGCTGACCGCATCCATGATCGCCTCGCCGCCTGGGTCCAGATGGAGGAAGGCGAACTGTTCGAGGATCTGGAGGCGCTGCACGAGGATAGCGGCCCGGAGGCTCGCGATCGCGCCCGGCGCCTCTTCGCGGAGGTGTTGGAATCCACCGGCGGCGGCCTTCGTATCCAGACCATCCACGGCTTTTGCCAGCAATTGCTGACCGCTTTCCCGCTCGAAGCGGACCTGCCGCCGGGTTTCCGCCCCCTCGACCAGCGGGAGCAGGCCGCGCTCGCCCGCCAGACCCTGGCCGATCTGGCTGTCCGCGCGCAGGATCAGGGCGACGACCGGCTCATGGAAGCGCTACAAGCGATCAGCCTGCGTTTGGGGGAAGGCGGCGCCGAACAATTCCTCCTGCGCTGCGCTGCCCATCTGCCCGCGCTGGAGCAATTGCCTGAAGACATCGCCGCCTCGCTCTATCGCGAACTGGGCCTTCCTGAAGGTGACGTCATCGCTCACCTCGCCAGCCAGTGCGACGACGCACAGTTCGACATGCGAACCCTCGCCTGGATTGCTCAGGCCAATGCCGATTGGGGCACCGGCCGTGCCCTGGAGCGCTGTGACCGCATAGCCCGGTGGCGAGCCCTGAGCGCTCGCGACCGCGCGGAGGCTTTGGAGGATCTGCACGCCGCTTGGGCGAAGAAGGATGGGGACCTCATTACGACCAAGGGCTGGGTTCCCCCGGTCGATGGCTATGGAGAGGCAAGCGCGCGCCTCCACTCCCGTTGCGTCGAGCTTCTGAACCTCAAGGCGCTCGCCGCCTATGCCGATCTGCTCGCCGAGGGGCTACATGCAGGACGCGCCTACGCCCGCGCCTATCAAGAGGCGAAGCAGCTCGCCGGTGCCGTGGATTTCAACGACCTCATCGCCCGCACCGCCAATCTTCTGTCCCAACCCGGCATCGCAGACTGGATTCGCTACAAGCTGGACCAGCGTATCGACCACATCATGGTCGATGAGGCGCAGGACACGAACGTCAGCCAATGGCAGATCGTCGGCGCGCTCGCCGCCGAATTTTTCGCAGGGGAGGGGGCCAAGGGCGATCGCGTCCGCACCATCTTCACCGTCGGCGATTTCAAGCAGGCGATCTTCGGTTTTCAGGGCACCAGCCCGCAGGCGTTCGCCGCCGCGCAGATAGCGTTCCAGCGCAATGCGGAAGATGCCGACCATATCTTCCACGACCTGTCGCTCGAACGCAGCTTTCGCTCGACGCCCGCCGTACTCGACGTAGTCGATCAGACGATCGCGACCTTGAGCGCCGAGCGGCTCGGCCTCCTCTCGGGCGCCGTCCAGCACATCAGCGCCAACCGCTTCCCCGGCGAAGTCCTGCTTTGGAAACCCGCCATCGCCGTTCTGTCGGAAGACGCAGAAGGCGAGGAGGATTGGGCCGCCGATCAGGAACGCCTGCTCGCCCAGAATATCGCGCGGCAAATCCGCCAGTGGATCGACGACGGCATGATGCTCGAAAGTCGTGGCCGCCCGGTCACGGCAGGCGACATCATGATCCTCGTCCGCCGTCGCAGCGAACTAGCCCGCCTGATCGTTGCTCGCCTCTATGAGGAAGGCGTCGCCGTTGCAGGCATCGATCGCCTTCGCCTGAACGCACCGCTTGCCGTGCGCGACCTCCTCGCCGCCCTCCGTTTCGCCGTTCAGCCTGAAGATGATCTCAATCTTGCCTCGCTGCTGGTATCGCCGCTGATCGGCTGGTCGCAGGACGATCTCATGGCCCGCGCCATGAACCGCCGCGTTGGACTTTGGCAGCATCTCACCCGCACCCAGGACGAGGAGGCGCTCGCCCCGCTTCGCACCCTACTGAACCGCGCGGATCTGACCACGCCCTACCGCTATCTCGAATCGATCCTGTCCGGCCCGATGGAAGGTCGCCGCCAACTCATCGAGCGTCTCGGCATTGAAGCCGCCGACCCGATCGAGGAACTGCTCAACGCTGCACTCGCCTTTGAGACGGACGATCACCCCTCCTTGCAGCGTTTCGTGGACTGGTTCGACCGGGGTGAAGTGGAGATCGTCCGCGATGCCGCCGCGCAGGGAGATTCGCTCCGGCTCCTCACCGTCCACGGCGCGAAGGGTTTGCAGGCGCCGGTCGTCATCCTGGCCGATGCCTGCCTTGATCCCGATGCTGGAACGCGCAGCGATTCCCTCGAATGGAACGGCCTGCCCATCCTCGCTCCCCGAAAGTCCGAGCGTCTGGGTCCCATCGGGCAAGTTCTGGAGGAAGCCCGCGCCGCCGAACGGGAGGAGCATTGGCGGTTGCTATACGTCGCGCTGACTCGTGCGGAGGAAAGGCTGGTCGTCACCGGATCGCTAGGCCCACGCGCCCGAGGCATGCCGCAACCCGAAAGCTGGTTCACGGCAGTCGAGAACGCCATGATCGCCCTTGGCGCGGAATGGGAGGACGATCATTTGTGGGGCGCGCGGCGGCGTTGGCTGGGCGCGGAAACCTTGCCTCCACGTGCCCTGCAAAAGGCCGCTGCCGTTGAAGCGGCGTCGCATGCCGAACCCGACTGGCTGCGTCAGCCCGCGCCAGAGGAAGCGCGTCCGCCCCGGCCGCTCGCGCCTTCCGCCCCGGTAGAGGATGACGTGCCCTATCCCCCGCCCACGCCTGCCATGCGGGCGGCGAGTGAGCGTGGGCGCTGGCTGCACGCCTTGTTTGAACGGTTGCCGGATGTTTCGCCCGAACAACGTCGCGAACGCGCTGACCGCTGGCTCGAACAACAGGGCGCGGCCGACGCATCACTGCGTCATGACGTCATCGCGCAGGCCCTCCGCGTCATCGAGGACAGCAACTTCGCGCCGCTCTTTGCTCCCGGCGCCCTTGCTGAAGCGCCCGTCGCTGCGGTCGTCGGCGAGATAGTCATCTCCGGCACCGTGGATCGGCTATGTATCGCCCCCGATCGCGTGCAGGTCGTGGATTTCAAGACGGGCCGCATAGCGCCACTCAGCGTGGAGGAAGTCCCCGCCGCCCATGTCCGCCAGATGGCAGCCTACGCCGCCGCGCTTCAGGTCATCTTCCCCGACCGGCGGATAGAAGCCGCGCTGCTCTACACCAGCGCCCCGCGCCTCATCACGCTTCCGCACGATCTTCTCGCGGCGCACAAGCCGGGCTTTCCCCCCGCGCAGGAGAATTTGCCGCTTTCACCCGTTGAGACGGACGCGTCACCGTCCTAGATATCCGCCCAACTGAAGGAGAATTATAACATGGCTACCAAGGCAGTCACCGACACCAGCTTCCAGGCGGACGTGATCGACGCAGACAAGCCCGTGCTTGTCGATTTCTGGGCGGAATGGTGCGGCCCCTGCAAAATGATCGGCCCCGCCCTGGAAGAAATCTCCGAGGAACTGGCTGACAAAGTCATCATCGCCAAGATCAACATCGACGAAAATCCCGACGCGCCCGGCAAATATGGCGTGCGCGGCATCCCGACGATGATCCTGTTCAAAAATGGCGAAGCAGCCGCCACCAAGGTCGGCGCGGCGCCCAAGAGCGCCCTAAAAGGCTGGATCGAAAGCGTCCTCTAACGCACCTCTGACTCCCTCTCCCCTTCAGGGGAGAGGGTTGGGGAGAGGGGAAAGCGCAACCTCTCCACCCACACATCTCAATGAAACAACACCTCCGCCGCCGCCTCCCACAACCGCGACGACGAAGCCCCCAACAACCCCCGCCGCAAATCGCCCACCACATAAGGCGACCCATCCAACCGCTGACAACAACCGCCAGCCTCATTCAGAAACAGCGTCCCAGCGGCATGGTCCCACGGCAATGTCCGCGCAAAGACCGAAACATCATTCTGCCCCAGCACCAGCCGGGGATATTGCTCCGCCGCACAGCGCGGAATGTCCACAAGCGCAAAGCGGCCTTCCGCCCGCCGTTGAATATCGGCTCGCTCGTCCGGCGTCATGAAATAAACCGCCAGCGCCGCAATCGGCAGCGGATCACCGCTCTCCCGCGCCCGGACCTGCTCGCCATCGATATAACTGCCCGCGCCCAATATGGCGTGACACAAGCGGCCGGTGAGCGGGTCCAATATCCACCCCGCCAACGTCGTCCCGGCATCCGCCAGCGCGATCATGATGCCAAAGGGCGGCCGCCCCGCCGCGAAATTACCTGTCCCGTCGATCGGGTCGATGATCCAGTTAAGCCCGTCACCCGCCCGATCCAATATCGCCGGGTCCGCCTCACAGGCTTCCTCACCGATGATGCCTGCCTCGGGCAAAATGCGGCTGAGCCCTTCGGCCAGTCTGATCTCGCTTTCCCTGTCGGCAACGGTGACGAAGTCATCGACGGCCTTCTCGCTGATCTCGTCGGCGCGCAAATTCTGGAAGCGCGGCATGACGATATCCCGCGCCACCTCACGCATCAACGTGACGACATCGTCATGCAGCTCAATCGGCATCAGCTACGGTAATCCGCGTTGATCGAGATATATCCATGCGTCAGATCGCAGGTCCAGACCGTCGCGCGGCCCTCGCCAAGGCCAAGGTCCACGCCGATCTGAATATCCTGCCCCTTGAGGTGCGCGGCAACCGGCGCTTCGTCATATCCCTCTACGGCAAGCCCGCCCGAGGCCACCTGCGTCACGCCGAACCGGATGGACAGCTTGTCGCGATCCGCTGGCTCGCCCGCCTTGCCCACGGCCATGACCACGCGGCCCCAATTGGCGTCCTCGCCCGCGATCGCCGTCTTCACCAGCGGGGAATTGGCGATAGACATCGCGATCCGGTGCGCGCTTGCGTCGCTTTCCGCGCCTTCGACGCTGATCTCGATGAACTTCGACGCGCCCTCGCCATCGCGCACCACCAGATGCGCCAGTTGCAGGCAAAGGTCGCTCAGCGCCGCCTGAAAGGCATCCGCTCCCGCATCGTCCATCGACGCCAACGGGGCGTTGCCTGCCTTGCCCGTGGTAAAGGCCAGCACCGTATCACTGGTCGATGTATCACTATCAACCGTGATGCAGGAGAAAGTCCGCCGGTTCGCCGCCGACAGCATCTGCTGCAACAGCTTCGGCTCGATCGCCGCGTCGGTAAAGATATAGCCGAGCATCGTCGCCATATCCGGCGCGATCATGCCCGATCCCTTGATGATCCCCACCAATTCCACGCGCGTCCCGCCAATCATGGCGCTCGTGCGCGCGCCCTTGGCATAGGTGTCAGTCGTGCCGATCGTGTTCGCCGCCTCTTCCCACTCGCAAGGCAGGGCGGAGAAAGCCGCCTCCAGCCCAGCCTCAGCCTTGTCCACCGGCAAGGGAACACCGATCACCCCAGTCGAAGACACGAACACATCCGAAGGCAGGCACCCAAGATGATTGGCGACCTTAGCAGCGATCGCTTCGACAGCCGCCCGCCCGCGATGGCCTGTGAAAGCATTGGCATTGCCCGCATTCACCACCAGCGCCCGCGCCGACCCGAGCGGAATGGCGTCCCGGCACCACTCAACCTCGGGCGAGGGGCACTTGCTCTGCGTCGTGACGCCAGCAACCGCCGTACCCTCGGCCAGTTCCACATAGGTCAGGTCGCACCGATCCCAATTCTTGTATCGCGCGCTGGCAACGCGCGCGGTGACGCCCGAAATGGCGGGAAGTTCGGGAAAGGCTGCGGGGGCGAGGGGAGAGCGCTGTGTCATGAGCGCGGATTAGCGCATATCATCCGTCCGTCAATCATTGCCTCGATCGAAGCGTTCAGGCCGCTCATCAATTGACTATCCCACAGCCAAACCCTAAATCGCCGCGCATATCCGTGTGCGTTGCCTTAAAAGGGCGCGCGCTCCCCTTTTGTCAGGAACTTGCATGTTCGGCGCACTCGCCAAGTCCATCTTCGGATCGTCCAACGAACGCTACGTAAAGTCGTTGGGCAAGATCGTCGAACGCATCGCATCTTTCGAACCCGCCATTTCGGCGATGAGCGACGAGGAACTGACGGCCCAGACGGCGCGATTCCGCGAACGCCTGACGCAGGGCGAAACGCTCGACGACCTGCTGCCAGAAGCCTTCGCCACCGTCCGCGAGGCCGCCAAGCGCACCCTTCATCAGCGCCATTATGATGTGCAGATGGTCGGCGGCATCGTCCTCCATCGCGGCGAGATCGCCGAAATGCGCACGGGCGAGGGCAAGACGCTGGTCGCGACGCTCGCCACCTATCTGAACGCGCTGGAGGGGAAGGGCGTCCACGTCGTCACCGTCAACGACTATCTCGCCAGCCGCGACTGCGAATGGATGGGGCAGGTCTATCGTTTCCTCGGCCTCACCACCGGCGTGATCGTGCCGAACCTCAGCGAGGATCAGCGTCGCGAAGCCTATAACGCCGACATCACCTACGCCACGAACAACGAACTCGGCTTCGACTATCTGCGCGACAATATGAAGTACGACCGCGCATCGATGGTGCAGCGGCCCTTCAACTTCGCCATCGTTGACGAGGTGGACTCGATCCTGATCGACGAAGCGCGCACCCCGCTGATCATCTCGGGTCCGACCGATGACAAGTCGGAGCTTTATGTCGCCGTCGATGCGATCGTGAAGCAGCTGGACGAAGCCGATTATGAGAAGGACGAGAAGCAGCGCACCGTCACCCTGACCGAGGACGGCACGGAAAAGATCGAGCGTCTGCTGGAAGATGCTGGCCTGCTGGAGGGCGCGAACCTCTACGATTTCGAAAACACCGCCGTTGTTCACCACGTCAACCAGGCGCTGCGCGCTGTCGTGATGTTCCGCCGCGACATCGATTACATCGTGAAAGACGGCAAGGTCATCATCATCGATGAGTTCACCGGCCGTATGATGGATGGCCGCCGCTGGTCGGATGGCTTGCACCAGGCGGTGGAAGCCAAGGAAGGCGTCCAGATCGAGCCGGAAAACCAGACGCTCGCCTCCATCACTTTCCAGAATTTTTTCCGCATGTACCCGAAACTCGGCGGCATGACCGGCACGGCCGCGACCGAAGCGACCGAATTCTACGAAATCTACAAGATGAACGTCGTCACCATTCCGACCAACCGGCCGGTGCAACGTGTCGATGAAGAAGACAGCTTCTACAAAAATCTGGAAGACAAGTTCCGCGGCATTGCCAAGACGATCAAGGTCCATGCCGAAAAGGGGCAGCCTGTCCTCGTCGGCACGGTATCGATCGAAAAGTCGGAAATGCTGTCCGAATTCCTCAATCAAGAGGGGGTGAAGCACGCCGTCCTGAACGCCCGCTTCCATGAGAGCGAAGCGCATATCGTGGCGCAGGCGGGCCGCAAGGGCGCCGTCACCATCGCCACGAACATGGCTGGTCGCGGCACCGACATCAAATTGGGCGGCAACCTGGAAATGCGCGTCGAAGACGAGCTGCGCGACATGCCGGAAGGACCGGAGCGCGAAGCCGCCATCGCCCGCATCGATGCCGAGATCGAGGCTGAAAAGGCCGAGGTGCTTGCCGCCGGTGGGCTCTTCGTCCTCGCGACCGAACGGCATGAAAGCCGCCGCATCGACAACCAGCTGCGCGGTCGGTCAGGGCGTCAGGGCGACCCTGGCCTCTCGCGCTTCTACCTCAGCCTCGACGATGATCTCATGCGCATCTTCGGCCCAGACACCATGTTCGCCAAGATGATCCGTTCGAACCTTGAGGATGGCGAGGCGCTGCCCCCGTCCAAGTGGCTCAGCAAGGCGATCGAAACCGCGCAGAGGAAAGTCGAAGCGCGCAACTACGACATCCGCAAGCAGGTCGTCGAATATGACGACGTCATGAACGACCAGCGCAAGGTCATTTATGAACAGCGCGCCGACATCATGGACGCTGACACCGTTGATGACGTCGTGACGGACATGCGGCACGAAACGGTCAACGACCTTGTCGGCGCATCCTGTCCTCCGGGCACGTATCCCGAACAGTGGGATATCGACCGGCTGAAGGCGCGCACCGCGGAAATCCTCGGGCTTGAACCCGACTTCGACGCATGGCTGACGGAAGATGCCGTCGATCCGGAATTGATCGAGGAACGCCTCAAGGCTCTTGCCGATGAAGCGGTCGCCGAAAAGATTGGCGGGATCGATCCGGAAAACTGGCACATGATCGAAAAATCGATCCTGCTCCAGAGCCTGGACCATCATTGGAAAGAGCATCTGTCGACCCTCGACGCGCTGCGCCAGGTCGTTCACCTGCGCGCCTATGCGCAAAAGACGCCGATCAACGAATATAAGCAGGAAGCCTTCGCCCTTTTCGAGCGCATGCTGAGCAACATCCGCGAGGATGTGACCGGCTCGATCGCGCGCGTCCAGTTCAGGATGGAAGAGCCGCTGCCTGAGTTCGACTTGCCGGTGCTCCCCGACTTCATCACCACGCACATCGACCCCTTCTCGGGCGAAGATAATAGCGGTGACATCGACGCGGGCCAGTTGGGCAGCATCACGACCACGCTGCCGCGTCCGCCGGTCGGCAATGCTCAGCCCGGTGAGTTCACTAATCTGGATATCAGCCGCAACGCGCTATGCCCGTGTGGCTCCGGTCAAAAATACAAGCACTGCCACGGCGCGCTCGCCTGAGCGCTCCGATTTAACGGAGCGCGCCCTAGATCCGTCATGCCAGCGTAAGCTGGCATGTAGATTCACGTTTGAAGTGCAACATTTGGATTGAAGCGTGAGAATGCCTCTGCGGGAGTAAGGAAGTCGAGGCATTTTCTTGGCGTATGATTGTATCGCTGTACGGCGGCGAGGATGTCATCGGGGGTGATGGCATCGAGGTTGGTTTTGCGCGGCAGGCTGCGGCGGAGGCGTCCGATGGCATTTTCGACGCCGCCTTTTTGCCAGGGTGATCGGACATCGCAGAAGAAGGTCTGGATGCCGATCTGGCTTGCGAGCTGGTGATGCCGGGCGAACTCTGGTCCATTGTCGAAAGCGATGGAGCGCCGGAGGGTTTTGGGCAGGTCGGCCAGCATGTCCGCCAGATGGCCTGCGGTTCTTGGGGCCTTTCGATCCTGTGGCCGGTGGATGATCGTGAACCGGGAGGCGCGTTCATGGGCGACGAGGATGGCCTGGCCATAGCGGGCAAACAGCATGAAATCGGCTTCCCAATGGCCTGGGCTTTGCCGATCATCGGCGTCAGGAGGGCGCTCGCTCAAGGAGCGGCGATGCTTGATGATGTCGAGCATGCTCCCGCCGGTAGGGACAGGGTGACCGCGCCTGTGCCGGGCGCGCGGCAGCAGGCGGTGCCAATAATCCTTCTGTGCCGAACGGTGGTAGATGAAGCGGTAGATTGACTCAGGGCTGATGAGGGTGCGACCATGTTCGCGCGTCAATCGGCCTGCGATCTGCTCGGGGGACCATCCCATCGCAAGGCCGTCCCTCACAAGGCCGCGCAGGTCCGGTTGGCGTTCCAGCTTGAAGCGGCAATCCCATCGGCGCCTGCGTTCGGCAAGCTGCTGGGCGCGGACAGGCTCATAGCCACCGGGCCAGACCTTGGTTCGCACGCTGTTGCGCCGCAGTTCGCGACTGATCGTAGCTGGCGCCCGCCCGAGATGCGCCGCTATGGCTCTTTGCGATTTACCGCCTGCATGCAGGTGGTAAATCTCGATCCGCTCCTCAAGGCTGAGCTGGCCATATCTCTGTCCCATCGCAACAACACCCTAGCAGGTGTTGCACTTGTTCCGTGAACTCAGGGCATCTCAGGCATCAATTACCGGCGCAGCTCGCGTCTGAAGAATTCCACCGAGGAGCGATCCATACGCCCCGATCGCTCAATCCCGCTTGTCCGGCCCATCTCCGTGCAGCTTGGCCCATAAGTCCGCCGTCCCTGCCTCCTGCGCCTTCGTCACATATTGGGCGGCGACCAGCCAGCCCTTGATCGGGCGTAACGGTAACACTGTCGTCAATATGAGCACCGGGATACCGACGGCGATGTGCACCCATAGAGGTGGCCGCGCCAATATCTCCAGCATCACGATGAATATGACGCCCGGAACGCAGGCGAACAGCTGCACGAACACCGCTGGGCCATCCGCCGGGTCCGCAAAGGAATAATCCAGTCCGCAAACCTCACACCGATCGCGAACGGTGAGGAAGCCTTTGAAAATATGTCCCTTACCGCACCGGGGGCAGCGGCCCAGCGCGCCGGTTTCGATCGGCGATCGCCGTAGCCACTTATTCGACGGTTGAACCATATCCTGCTTTCCCCCTGCGCACATTCCGGGCCTTCGCTTGGCAAGCTCCATGTGATGGCAGGGGACGCTAATTCAATTGGCCTTTTTGTCCCATCAGTAAATTGCACAGTTGGACAGGCGACGTGCCGTGCTGACGTTACGGCATGGCCGCTGGAAAGTTATCACTGGATTGCGGCCGTCAACAATTTCTGTTAAACGCGCCGCGATTTGGATGCCCGACAGCATACAAGTCGCGCCCCCGGCATCCCTTGCTCGGGGGCGCTTTCATTTGTATCGGCTGCAATCCCCCTGGGTTATTAATGCGCAGGCTTTCCGCCTACGGGGTCGCCCGGCACGTCAAAATTTTCCATGGCGTCATGCAGGACCTGATCGGGACAGGAAGCGGCCAGCGCCCGCACCTTGTACCGCAACGCCAATTCCCGATGCGCCGCGACCTCTTCGGCCGGAGCGTGCCTTGCCAAGGCCTCGTTTACCTTGGCAGCTTCCTCCCGTGCGCGCCGGAACAAATAAGGTGCATCCGTTTGCCCAGACATTGCAACCTCCAGATGGTGAGGTGGAAGTGATAGCATGCTGGTTCACGATACTCCTTAACGAGGGTTAAGGCGAGGCGCAGGTGCGATCATCTGCATAATCGGCCAACAGGATGCGCATACGGCCGAATTCGCGCCCCGATCACTGCTCCAAACGGCGGCCATAGTTTCGCTCTATGAACTTGCGCCCGATCCAGTGTAGATGACAGCATGCAGACGCGCCTTGTCGAATATTTCCTGGCGTTGGAGCGCGAAGGTCATTTCGCGCGCGCCGCGTCCTATTGCAATGTCTCGCAACCCACCCTGTCCGTGGGCATCGCGTCACTGGAAGCGCAACTGGGAAAGCGGCTGATCCGGCGCGATCGCAAATATGTGGGATTGACGGCTGAGGGAGAGGCTATCCTGCCATGGGCACGGCAACTGATCGCCGCTGCCGAAGCCCTTGGTCACGCGGCGGAAACGGCCCGTGGTCCGTTGAAGGGCGAATTAAGGTTGGGCGCGATCCCGGCCGCCATGCCGGTGATCGGCCATCTCACCGAAGCGATGCTGGAGCGCCATCAGGGCCTTAACATCTCCGTCCGCGCGCTCACTTCCCGGCAGATCGAGCGGGGCCTTGCTGCCTTCGAACTGGACGCCGGGATCACCTATCTCGATTTTGAGCCCCCGGCTCACGCCTTGTCGGTGCCTCTTTATACGGAGCGGGCCATCCTCATCGGTGCGGTCGGCTGTGCGGCGATACCCGATCCGCTCGATTGGGCCGATCTTGCGGACCTGCCGCTGTGCCTGTTGCATCAGGGCATGCAGAACAGGCGGATTCTGGACGCGCGTCTGGCCGAACGCGGGCTTGCCCTGCGCCCGGTGGTCACGGCGGACAGCTATGTCGCGCTGCTCGGCCTCGTGCAGCAGGGGCGGCTCTGTTCCATCATTCCGGAAAATCATGCGACCTTGCTGGAGGGGCTGGCCTGGGCGCGCACCTATCCGCTGCCCGCCACGGCGGAGGGCAGTCGGGTGGGCGTCATAGTGTCGGATCGTGCACCGATGGGACCGTTGGCTCAAGCGGTCCTCAGCGTCGCGCGCGACCTGCGCTTGCCCAACGGGTATCGCGCCGCTTCATAGAATATCTCTATCACCCATTAGGGGCTTCAATTTGACCCGAGCCGGGTGGCCCGGCACCATGGCGGCGGATCGAAGGCTGCAGGCAGGGCAGAATGGAAGCATTTATCGAAAGCTGGACCGCGCGTCACGGCGCCACGCGCGACCAGTTACTGCCCCTTCTGCATGCGGTGCAGAACGAGGCGGGTTATATCGACGATGCGCAGGTCCCGCTAATTGCGCAGGCGTTGAACCTCACCCGCGCGGACGTGCATGGCGTCATCACCTTCTACCATGATTTTCGGCGTGTTCCGCCCGGCCGCCACATTGTGAAGCTTTGCCGCGCGGAAAGCTGTCAGTCACGCGGCGGCGCGGCGGTAGAACGTCAGGCGGCGCAAATTCTGGGCGTCGCCATGGGCGAAACGCGGGCGGACGGCCAGCTAAGCCTGGAGCCTGTCTATTGCCTGGGCCTTTGCGCGATCGGGCCGAACGCGCTGGTGGACGGCCGGCCGGTTGCAGGGATCGATGCCAAAGCCCTGGAGCGGATCGCGGCGGAGATGGCGGCATGAGCCGGGTCTTTATCAGCCGAGATATGGCTTCCGTCGCGCTCGGCGCTGACGAAGTCGCGCGCGGCTTCGCGCAGGCAGGGTGCGAAGTGGTGCGCACGGGATCGCGCGGCTTGTTTTCCATCGAGCCATTGGTCGAAGTGGAAACGGATGCAGGCCGCATCGGTTACGGTCCGGTCGGGCCACAGGATGTCGCGGCGGTGCTGGACGGCACACATCCTGCCAGGCTCGGCAAGGTGGACGATTTGCCCTTCTTCGCTGGTCAGCAGCGCTTTACCTTCGCACGGTGCGGCATCATCGATCCGCTTAGCCTTACCAACTATGCCGCCCATGATGGTTGGAAGGGGCTGGAAAAGGCTCGCGCCATGCCCCCCCAGCAAGTGGTCGACGCGGTAAAGGCGTCGGGGCTGCGCGGACGCGGCGGCGCCGGTTTCCCGACCGGGATCAAATGGCAGACGGTGCTGGATGCGCCGGGCGTCCCCAAGTTCATCGTCTGCAATGCCGATGAAGGCGACAGCGGCACCTTTGCGGATCGGATGCTGATGGAGGGCGATCCCTTCTGCCTGATCGAAGGGATGGCGATCGCCGCCCATGCCGTCGGCGCGGCCCATGGCTATATCTATATTCGCAGCGAATATCCCTATAGCATCGCCACCATGCGCGCGGCGATCGACGCCAGCGCGCATCTCATCGCGCCTTTCACGCTGGAGGTGCGCGAGGGCGCGGGCGCCTATGTCTGCGGCGAGGAAACAGCGCTGCTCGACAGTATCGAGGGCAAACGCGGACAGGTGCGGGCAAAGCCGCCGCTCCCGGCTTTGCAGGGGCTGTTTGGTCAACCCACAGTCATCAACAATGTGCTGTCGCTGGCTGCGGTGCCCTTCATCCTGGCAGAGGGGCCGGACGCCTATGCGGCGGTTGGTTTTGGCCGCTCGCGCGGAACCATGCCGGTGCAGCTCGCAGGCAACGTAAAGCATGGCGGCCTTTATGAGATCGGCTTTGGCATAACATTGGCAGAGTTGGTGAACCAGATTGGCGGCGGCACGGCGAGCGGTCGCCCCGTTCGCGCGGTGCAGGTGGGTGGCCCCCTTGGCGCTTACTTCCCGCCATCGATGTTCCATCTGCCGTTCGACTATGAAACCTTTGCGCAAGCTGGCGGGCTGATCGGCCATGCGGGCATCACCGTCTTCGATGACAGCGTCGATATGGCGCATATGGCGCGTTTTGCCATGGAGTTCTGTTCGGTCGAAAGCTGCGGCAAATGTACGCCGTGCCGGATTGGATCGACACGCGGGGTGGAGATCATGGATCGGATCATCGCGACACGAAACGATGCACCCGTAACGGCGAGTGATGCTTCCGACAGCTATCTCGGCAAGGCGCTCTATTCCCGGTCTCCGGCGCGGATCGATACCTCGCTGGAGGCGCAAGCCGTGCTGCTGCGCGACCTGGCCGACACCATGAAATATGGCTCACTCTGCGCGCTCGGTGGTTTCACCCCCTATCCCGTGCTGAGCGCGCTCGACCATTTCCCCGAAGACTTTGGCGCGCCTGCGTCTACCAAGGAAGCTGCGGAATGACCTTCACCCGCGAAGCCGATCATGGCACCCCGCCAGCCCTCACCACGGGCAAGCCCGTCACGCTCACCATTGACGGCCAAAGCGTCACCATGCCCGAGGGCACGAGCATCATGCGCGCCGCCTCGCTCACCGGTTGCTCCATTCCAAAGCTATGCGCGACCGACAATCTAGAGAGTTTCGGCTCCTGCCGCCTATGCCTGGTCGAAGTAGAGGGGCGCAGCGGCTATCCCGCATCCTGCACCACCCCCATCGCCGAAGGCATGGTGGTTCGCACCCAAAGCGATCGGCTGAAGCAGCTCCGCCGGGGGGTGATGGAACTTTATATCTCCGACCATCCACTCGACTGCCTGACCTGCGCGGCCAATGGCGACTGCGAATTGCAGGATCAAGCCGGTGCGGTGGGACTGCGCGAGGTCCGCTATGGCTATGACGGCGCGACCAATATGGGGCAGGCCAAGGACCAGTCGAACCCCTATTTCGACTTCGATCCCAGCAAATGCATAGTCTGCTCCCGCTGCGTGCGCGCCTGTGAAGAGGTGCAGGGCACCTTCGCGCTGACGATTGAGGATAAGGGCTTTGGATCGAAAGTCTCGGCGTCGCAGGGCGAGGATTTCCTTGGCTCCGAATGCGTATCCTGCGGCGCCTGTGTGCAAGCCTGTCCCACCGCCTCGCTAATCGAAAAGAAGGTGGTTGAGGTCGGCACGCCCGACCGGGCCGTCGTCACTACCTGCGCCTATTGCGGCGTCGGCTGCACCTTCCGCGCGGAAATGCGGGGCGAGGAGCTGATACGCATGGTGCCGTGGAAAGAGGGCAAGGCCAATCGCGGCCATAGCTGCGTCAAGGGCCGGTTCGCCTGGGGCTATGCCCAGCATCAGGACCGTATCCTCAACCCCATGATCCGCACGTCCGTGGACCAGCCCTGGCGCGAGGTATCGTGGGACGAAGCAATCGCCCACACGGCAGCGGAGTTCCGCCGGATCCAGGCCAAATATGGCACGCGTTCCATCGGCGGCATCACATCAAGCCGCTGCACCAATGAGGAAACCTTCCTAGTCCAGAAGCTGATCCGCCAGGGTTTCGGCAACAATAATGTCGATACCTGCGCCCGCGTCTGCCACTCGCCGACCGGCTATGGCCTCAGTACGACCTTCGGCACCTCAGCCGGGACGCAGGATTTCGACAGCGTGATGCAGTCCGACGTGATCCTCGTCATCGGCGCCAACCCGACTGACGGCCACCCGGTCTTTGCCTCGCGCATGAAGAAGCGTTTGCGGCAGGGCGCCAAGCTGATCGTCATCGACCCGCGTCGCATCGACATAGTGAAGTCCCCGCATGTCGAGGCGGAACATCATCTGCCGCTGCGCCCGGGCACCAACGTCGCCATGCTGACGGCTCTCGCTCATGTCGTCGTGACCGAAAAGCTGTACGATGAAGCTTTCATTCGCGCGCGCTGCGATTGGGACGAATTTGCCGAATGGGCCGAGTTCGTGTCACAGCCAGCCCGTTCTCCCGAAGCGATCGAACCGCTGACAGGAGTAAAGGCGGAGGAGGTCCGCGCCGCCGCTCGCCTCTACGCCACCGGAGGCAACGGCGCGATCTATTACGGCCTCGGCGTCACGGAACATAGCCAGGGCAGCTCGACCGTCATGGCGATCGCCAACCTCGCGATGGCGACCGGCAATGTCGGGCGTGAGGGCGTGGGCGTGAATCCGCTGCGGGGGCAGAATAATGTGCAGGGCGCCTGTGACATGGGCAGCTTCCCGCACGAATTTTCCGGTTATCGCCACGTTTCCGACGATGCCACCCGCGCGCTGTTCGAACAAAGCTGGGGCGTGGCGCTGGACCCCGAACCGGGGCTTCGCATCCCCAACATGCTGGATGCGGCGACCGACGGCACCTTCAAGGGCATTTTCATCCAGGGCGAAGACATTCTCCAGTCCGACCCCAATACGCACCATGTCGCGGCCGGGCTGGCGGCGATGGAGTGCGTCGTGGTGCAGGACCTCTTCCTCAACGAGACCGCCAATTACGCCCATGTCTTCCTGCCCGGCTCCACCTTCCTGGAAAAGGACGGGACCTTCACCAATGCCGAACGGCGCATTCAGCGCGTGCGCAAGGTGATGACGCCACTCAACGGCTATGAAGATTGGGAGATCGTGCAACTGGTCGCCAACGCCATGGGGCTGGACTGGACCTACAGCCACCCGGCGCAGATCATGGATGAAATCGCCGCGCTCACCCCGACCTTCGCGGGCGTGCATTATGACCGCCTGGACGCGGAAGGGTCGCTGCAATGGCCCGCGAACGACCGGGCTCCCCACGGCACGCCGACCATGCATATTGACGGTTTCGTGCGGGGCAGGGGCAAGTTCGTCGTCACCGACTATGTGCCGACCGATGAAAAGACCGGCCCGCGCTTCCCGCTATTGCTGACCACAGGGCGCATCCTTAGCCAATATAATGTCGGCGCGCAGACCCGCCGCACCGCCAATGCTGCCTGGCATCCCGAAGATCGACTGGAAATCCATCCCAGCGACGCGGAAAACAGGGGCCTTAAGGACGGTGATTGGGTAACGCTCCGCAGCAGGGCAGGGGAAACCACCCTGCGAGCGCTGGTGACCGAACGCGTCGCGCCGGGCGTTGTCTATACGACCTTCCACCATCCCGAAACGCAGGCGAACGTCATCACCACCGACTATTCGGACTGGGCCACCAATTGCCCGGAATATAAGGTGACGGCGGTGCAGGTGTCCGCGTCCAATGGTCCCAGCGACTGGCAGAAAAGCTATGACGCGCAAGCACGGCGCAGTCGGCGCATCGACATGATCCACGCAGCGGAATGACGGCATGACTGAAGACCAATCGATGATGTCCAATCAGGACCGGCTGGTCTATATGGCCAACCAGATCGCCAGAAATTTCATGACGATGGGCGAAGAGAAAGCGGCACAGGCCGTCGCTGACCACATCGCCAAATTCTGGGAACCGCGAATGCGGACGCAGATATTCGCTCTGCATGAGAAGGGGGTGGCGTCATTCGTCCCGGCTGCCGCCAGGGCGATCACCCTGTTGCGCGCCGCAGGTTCCTGATCAATCCAGACCGCTGATATAGACAGCGACACCGCCCACCGGTTTCTCCTCTTCAGCCAGTTTGATCGGGGGCAATTAGCGCCCTCGCAGCCTTCGCCAACCCGCCTAAATCAGCCCGGCTTCGCGTCGGGCACTCCCGCGAGAACCATCCAATGCAGGAATTGCTTGCCGAACGGTGTAATCTTCACCGTTGGTGGCTCCGAACCTTCAACCAACGCCACGTACGCTGCGTCTATTAAAAATTGCCCCCATTGATCGAACGTACGGTCCTTGTGCATTGCTTCCCAAGCAGGATTTGTTCGCACGGTTTCGTAGAACGCTTCGAACTCACTCACCGCGCCAGTCCCGACGACATTCAAGGTTTTGAGTGCTTGGATTTGCGAACCGAATATCACGCGATAATTCGTCTCGTGAATGCGCGTCGCTTCACTTACGGAGCGCTGGCGGATCGCCCAAGCGAGCTTGACGTTATCGCCACCTTGAACGTGCTGTTCCAATACAGTTGCCAACTGCCCGTCGAGAATGTCAAACACGGGGTCGGGCGGCGGAAGATTGTTCGTGTCGGCAAGCGCTGGAAGCGAAGCAGTCGCAGAGCCTTCGGCTGACTGCCGCTGCGAAATCGCATCACTCGCCGTAAAATCCGCCGTACCGCCAAACCCGCTAAGTTGCCGCACACGGCCGATCATGGCTTTAACTGGCTCACGGAAGATCCATGTAATCACGCCTACGGCAATGGGCCACGACGCGTTCGAAAGAGGGTCAAGAACTGTTTTCGCGCCTTCGAAAACGACCGGCCAATCAACGCCCATACCACCCCTCGAATGAATAAAATTTCACCCTATATACCGTACAAACGCGAGGCGCATATGTCGGGGTGGAAACAGCGTTTCATTCCACAAAGCCTTTTTCGCCGATTTAGCCGCTGGATTGTGGGTTGAGCTGCAATCTCTTTAAAAGATACAGCAAAATCAATCCATCAATAGCAAAAATGGCGGACAGGGTGGGATTCGAACCCACGGTGAGCGTAAACCCACGGCGGTTTTCAAGTTTGGGACACCCGACCCGGCAGTAACCTGTAGTGGCACGCAGACGCCTTAAAACGCCTTATGAATCAATAATATAACCTCCTTGCAGCCTCGTGGCAGCACGTCGTAGCACTGTGCCGCGTGCTAGAAATGCGCTAGAAGGAGGTCATATGGTGAAGCTCACCAAGGCGTTTATCGACAAGGTTCAAGCCCCGGAGAAGGGTTATCAGGTCCATTGGGACGAGGCGGTGAAGGGCTATGGGTTGCGGGTGGCTCCACCCCCAGCACCGGGGAAGCCGCCGCGCCGGGTGTTCATCGTCATGGGAAGGGTTGCCGGTAAGTCGATCCAATTCACTATTGGCGCATACGGCACCTACACCGAGGACGCTGCGCGCAAGCGGGCGCAGAAGCTGTTGCAGGACATGCGCGAGGGAATCGACCCGCGCGATGCCAAGAAGCACGACGCCGCCGTGGCGGTGACACTCCGCGATGTGGCTGACGCCTACAAGGACCGACCGGGCAAGTTGAAGGGTTCGAGCGCAGACGTGATCGAGCGCCATGTGACGACCACGTTTGAGGCGTGGCTGTCCAAGCCCATCGCGTCCATCAGCGAGGACGATGTGCGGAAGCGCTATCGCGACATGCTGACGAAGGGCTTGCGCGGGAAGGCAGGGGCACCGGGCCAAGCGAATCAAGGATTTGCAGTGCTTCGCGCTCTGATTAACTTCGCCAGCCGTCGCTATCGGCGTTCGGACGGCTCGCCCGTCATCACGCACAACCCTGTCGGGGCGCTCAAGGACGATTGGATTCAGTTGAAGCCGCGCACCAGTCGCGTGCCCGACCCCAAGGTTGGCGCGGTATGGAACGCACTGGAACAGTGGCGCGGCGAGACCCACAACCGCGAGACCCTCGCTGCCATCGACCTGTCGATGTTCTTGCTGCTGACCGGGTGCCGCCTCAAGGAAGCCGCCTCGCTCACATGGGATCGCGTTAATCTGGAGGAAGGTTGGTTCCATCTGCCCGACCCAAAGAACCGTAATCCGGTGTGGCTCCCGCTGTCGTCGCAAGCGGTTTCGCTGCTGGAATCACGGGCAAGGGTAGAAGGCAATCCGCATGTGTTCGCCTCGTGGTCGCGATCGGGCCACATCATCGACCCGCGCGACACGCGCCGGAAGATCAGCGAGGTCGCCGGGACCAAAGTCACGAACCACGATCTACGACGCACCTACATCACCATCGGCGTTGCAAACTGCGCCGTGGACTTCACGAAGATTGAGTTGCTGACGAACCACATTCCGAACAGTTCCGTCACCGCCAAGCACTATCTTGAAACCTCACGCCTGCAATATCTCAAGCCCGAAACCCAGCGCATTGCGGATTGGATCGAGGAGCAGGCGGAGAAGGCGAATGGCGCGAACGTCGTAGCACTGCGGGCCTGATTGGCTATTGCTCTGATCGGATAGGTTTCGCGCCGTTCGCACTTACTTCTTGGGGGGCGGCGGAGGGGGTGGCGGTGCCGCCGGTGCTCGTGGTGCCGGGATCACTCCGCTTGCTGGTTTGGATATGCCTCCGTGCGCTGGCGCTCGCGGGGGCGGCACTGCTCCCCGTCTCTCGTAATTCGGCGGTATCGGAGGGCTTGGTTTGTCGGACATCGGCATGAACCACATTTGCAGTGACGAACGAGAACAAACATAGAAGGGCGACAGGAAAAGACCAGAGCGCTGTTGCATTAAGCCACTCACAAATGCGGTCGTTCGGTGGATCGGGATCATTCAATGCCGCTCGGCGTGCGTCGATAGCCTTACGGGCCGCGCCAAAGCTAAAGGTGAGTGCGAGAAGGCCCACGACGTCAGCGGACCAGCCTAGGATCAATGCCGGTCGCCAAATCGCTTCTGTTATTGGCGCAACGTCGCCTACGAATGATACAGATGCCGCAAACAAAGCGGTGTGCGCCAAGGCTATGAAGGCATCTCGCCCAGCTTCATTTTGTGCGTGCGCGGCATCCAGTGCCTGCCTTTCGTGATTGAAGTCATCCAATGATCGTCCGCTCATGTCTAATATCTATACGCAAAGACGATCTGAGCCTACCGCCCCGCGCATATTGAATTGGAAAACGCGAAAGCGATTGGCGCAGATGAACTGCCCTCGCAGATAACTGGGGCCACGTAGACTCGCGCACAGCCTTGGCCGGCAAGGGGAGCCGGTGTACGGCGGCACGGTGCTGATCGCCCCCAGCAGGCGACGCTGGGCCGTTGTGTGCGGCGGTCGCATATCGGTGCAGCTAAGCCGTGACATTCGCAGGCTAATCTCGCAATGTGGGAGAGACTTGGGGGGGCATAAATGTTCAATCTGATTATGCGCTGGTTTGAGTGGGGCGATAATACCGGGACGCTCCCTTTGAGCCGGATGTTTGAATATACCGATGAGCGTATTGCCGATCAGTTCCGTGACGGTGGTAATCCTGCCCTCGACCGACTCACCCGATTGCCATGCTTATTCATGAATGAAGGCAACGAAGAGCAGGTCTGTCACGTTGGTTCAATCACACGGGCGCGTATCGCCAACCGCGAGATTCATTTTGAATATGCGCTAGATGCCGATGTGCCGCCATTGCAGAACAGTTTGATCTGGGCGAACCGCAACGCACTGGATATGCCTCACGACTTTGAGTTTTCGCGCAATCATTGGGCAGTGAAGGAGGTGGACCTCTACCGTTTTCTTCTTCGCAATGTCCGACCGCGCCGCCAACGCCCGACGGTGTTTCAAATTGCCGAACATGAGAATATTGAACCGACGCTTGCGTCCGCAATGATGCCCTTTGATGCCGGATTTAACGATGTCTATGCGGTGATCCAGCTTGCCGCTGACAATGCGGGCCTACGCTGCCGTCGAGCAGATGACATTTGGGAAAACCCGGCGATTATCCAAGACGTGGTATCGCTCATCGACCGCTCTCGCGTGGTGATCTGCGACTGCTCGGGCCGAAATCCGAACGTGTTTTATGAGGCAGGTATTGCTCACACGCTGGGGCGAGAGGTCATCCTCATCACGCAGAGCGAGCATGATATTCCGTTCGATCTTCGTCACCTGCGATATATCCGATATTTGAACAACGCGGAGGGACGAGCAGCCTTGGCGAACGCTCTGCAAGGTCGAATGGAAACTATTCTAGGACATTGATAATTGATCGTCCCGGCGACGAAAATAAACAAGGCAAACGGGGTTGCGCGACTGGCTGCCGGTAGCATAAGGTTTTCACCGTTACCTACAGGTGACAGCGCCGCACTGGGGCGTACCCACGAGGAAAATTCCAGAGACGCAAGCCGGTGAGGCGCAAGGGTGAAAGCCCCCTAGGCCCCGGACACCCCCGATGCCGACTGGGGCAGGTGACGACACAAAACTCGGAGGCATGACGGACCTGCCATTGGCGGGATGCGCGGAGTTGCGTGTATGTCTGACCTGTCTTTCGAGCAGCTTTGCGAGCTGTTCAATTATACGCCCAAAGGGCGTCCCCTCGATCCCAAGGAATGCGCCAAACTTATCGGCGTGTCGGTCGATACCCTCGAAGGCTACCGAGGGCGCGGTATTCCCCTCCGTCATTTCGCCCCGCCCGGAACTCGTATCGTCCGGTATGCTGAACGCGACGTGCTGGCATGGCTGGCGACCGGGGCGCGATACAGCACCAGCGAGCAAATCGCCGCCTGACCCTTTCCTCATGAATAGCGGCAGGACCGGGCGTTCACCATGTCCTGCCGCCGGAGTATCACCGTGCACAGCAGCGTAACAGAAAGCGGCGATAGGTCGCAAACATCAACGTGTTTCGAACTATTCGAGAAATTCGCGCCGCGTAAAAATTTGCCGGATGCAGGCGGCGTTGCGCGAAAATCCCATCCTACCCCCACCGGCAGGGAGGCCCGTCATGATTGATTGGCCTCGTATTCCCGCAGAGCTTCGCGAACGCTCGCAATGGTGTTTGGCAGGGCAGAACAAGCGTCCCCTGACAGCGGATGGTCGCCCTGCCAGCGTTACCGATCCTGCCACATGGACGGATTTCGACACCGCCAGCCGCAGTGCGGTCGCGCGAGGTTGCGGCATTGGATATGTGCAGACGGCGGACGATCCATATTCGTGCATCGACATGGACGTTAAGGATGGAACGTCGCGCGAGGCACTTGATCGCTACCAGTCCATCATCGACCGGTTCGACAGTTACACCGAACATTCCCAATCCGGGCGCGGCTTCCATGTTTGGGTGAGGGGTAAGATCGGCGATGGCAAGCGCCGCGATGGGGTGGAGGTGTTCGCAAGCGCGCTTCATGATCTGCACGGGCAATGTCGTGCGGGATCAGCCTATCGCGGAACGCCAGGCGCTGCTCACCAACATGGTCTCACTGATGACACCGGAAGCTCCCTCCAAGATTGCGCTTTGGGGCGAAGATCATGCGGATTGGAGCGCCGCAGCACGCGCCGCAGAGGACGGCGGAGAACTGGGGCGCTTGTTCGGCGGGGACTGGGAGGGACGCTATCCTTCGCAATCGGAGGCAGACTTGGCCCTTATCAAGCTGCTCGTGCCGCTCACCGAATCCCCCGGCGAATGCTGGGGAACGTTTCGCGTATCAAAGCTTGGCGAACGGAAGAAGGCTAAGCGAATCGACTACGCGCAATCCACAATGGCATTGGCGATGCAACACCTCGCCAACGACGCTGCAAGCATACAGCACGGGCAAGCGATGGCGGCGGGATTGCTGTGGCAGGGACCGCCACCGCATAGCCAGCGCCATTTCAGCCTGCTCAGCGATGGAGATTTGGACCGTCTCCCCCAATTGCGATGGCTGGTGAAGCGCATCATTCCCGATGCCGGTATCGGTGCGATTTATGGTGACTCTGGCACCTTCAAATCTTTCCTCACTCTCGACTTGATGGCCCACATCTCGAACGGAAACGAGTGGTTCGGCAATCGGGTGCGGGCTGCTCCCGCCGTCTATGTCCCATTCGAAGGGCAAGGTGGCATCCCCAATCGCGTGAAAGCATGGCGGCTGGCGCAGGCTGCACGGCAGAACCCGGAAATGTTGTTTTCGGTTATCCCGCCCGATGACGTGCGAACCAACATTTCGGTCATCATGGAACCGATCAATCTGCGCGAGCAGGTGGACCGGGACACCTTGGTCGCGACGTTGACGGAGCAGGGCTGGGCTGGCGGGGTGTTGTGCATTGACACGCTCGCGCACGCTTCGGCAGGCATTGACGAGAATAGCAGCGCGATGGCGGAGATGATCAGCATTTTCCGCGACCTGCAATTGCGGCTTGGCGGCGTCGTCTTGCTGATCCATCACAGTGGCAAAGACAGTTCGCGCGGGATGCGCGGCTGGTCCGGCCTCCATGCGGCGATGGACTTTGTGATTGAGTGTCAGCGCGACAAGGACGACCCAGCGCTCGCGGCTGAATTTGTCCTCGCGAAGGTGAAGGACGGCAGCACCGGCGCTCGAACGCGGTTCCGGCTGGAAGTGGTCCAGATCGGAATGGACGAGGACGGTGACTATATGTCGTCGCTCGTTGTTGCTCCCATGCCAGCGGAAGAAGCGTCTGGCGCTGACCACCCGTTCAAACAGGACAGGAGTGCCGAGGACGCGGAGGACGAGCAGTTTGTTTGGGAATGGGTGAAGCGCGCGGTCGAGAACGGCGAATATCCCAGCGGCAGGTCGCTGGAAGGGCAGCGCGCCAACCAGATGAACCAAGAGCGCAAGCTCACGCAGGTCAGGCTTCGCGACGCGATCCACAGGCTGCGGGCGGCAAGTCGTCTGGTAGATGCCGACGAGAAGGCACCCTCGGGGAACGTCTATCTGGTGACACAATGAGGGGCGTTGCCACGCGCCCCGGGTGCGTTGAGGGCGCGTTATCCCGTTCTAACGCTCCCCGAACCCCACAAGGGCCAGCAGCACCCCGCAGGGTGCGTAGCTGGGTTACCCCTTTAGGGGCAACGCACCTTTTTCAACGCGCATCAGCCACCGGCATTCACGCGAAAATTGCCCCCAGTTTGTGGGGAGGTGCGTTGCGCACGCCACAAGTTGCCGCACAGGCCGACAGCGCCGGGCGCTGGGGCGCTAAACATGGGTTGCCGCCCCGTACACATACCCATGCCGCGAGCCAGCGCTGTAATCGCCCCATTTCGCCGCTGCGCCATGCGCCAACTTCTGGATGCAGCGGTGGGTATCTAAATCAACATAAAAGAAACACGAAATTATGCCTACAAGCGATTGATAGATATGACTAATGCAGAAATTAACACATTAACGCCGGATCGCTGATCTGCACAACTTGGCCTATTCAGAAACAGCCTTGAGCAATTCGGCTGGTTCCGTGCCAAGCGCCGTTGCGATCCTGACCAGAACCAGAACGGACGGATTGCGCTTTCCGCGTTCTATGCCGCCGACATAGGTCAGGTCGATCTCCGCCGCGAATGCCAGTTGCTCTTGCGTCATATCGGCGCGCTGGCGGAATCGCCGCACATTCTTCCCAACAATGGCGCGCCAGTCGTCCATCTGACGATGGAAGGCGATCGGGTATATATTCTCTAGGGAATATAGTCCCTATTAACCTGTCAGGGCTATTTGGAGGTTATGCCAGACGAAGGAGAATGCCATGGCGACCGCCGCGTTCAGGGACACCAGAGCCAATATATCCCACACAATCGAGTTTCGTTCCTCGACAAAAGCCTTTTTGCTCAAGTCAGCAACCGGCTGGTTTATGATCGCGATAACGCTACTTACCATGGGTGGGGCGGGGATTGTGACGCTTCCAATTCTCGCCTTGAAGGCACTGACCAATCGCACCAGCCTTTATTGGCTGGAAGGTGACCGCCTTTTCATGCGGCGCGGTATTCTCATGCGCAGCGAGGAGGAAATCGAACTCTACCGGATCAAGGACATCAAGGCTCATTTCTCGCTGGTGCAGCAATTCTTCGGCAATGGCGATCTTTCGATCATCTCATCCGATGCGACAGGGGTCGGCGAAGGGCGGAGAACGACCTTTCGAATCGGCAACGTCGAAGATGCCCGATCACTGCGGGAGGAGCTGCGCTCCCGTGTGGAAGCTGCTCGCCGGCGCGTAGGAGTGCGTGAATATGACGTTGCGTAACTACCGCCATATGCGAACGCTTGGGAAGCTGGTCAGCGTCGGGGTTTTGCTTGCCGGAAGCATGGCGCTGACCGCTCCGGCATCCGCGCAAGGTCTATTCGGTCCCGGCAAATTCAAGATCGAGCAAACGGACGACCGATTCTCGGATGCCCCGACGATCACGTTCATGGGGTTGAACAATCGTATTTCGAAAAAGTCCCCGGCCGGGGGAATCTACATCAACGGGCAGGGACTCTACCTTGAGCCGTTAGTGATGCGGAATCGAGCGGATGGAAAAATCGCAAGGGTCGGCTTCTTCTTCCACAATGAGACGGAAATAGACACCACCTACGGATCGCCCAACAGTAAGCGCGAGAACCTCCCCACATTTTCGTAGGCGCTGATCTGGCTATGTTTTGCCCCTCGTCTGAGGGGTATCGTAGTGGCTGATGATGTAAGAACATTCGAAACAGGTTTCGAAAGGCAGGAGGGTCAGCGGCCCTCGCGTATGGACGTCATTCCAGCAGGGCCGATGCGGCGCCGCTGGACGGCGGAAGCCAAGGCACGGATCATCGCATCGAGTTTCGAGCCCGGCGCCAACATCGCGGAAATTGCACGAACGCATGGACTGCTGCCGCAGCAGCTCTACGCATGGCGGCATGACAGCATTCCGGGCAAGCGCATGGCCAGCAAAAAGCTGGGCTTTGTTCCGGCGGTGATTGAAGATGCGGGCGGCACCGGCTCGCCTGACGGTGGAGGCGATGAGATCGTGATCCGCACGGGCGCCCTCGCGATCCACGTGCCGCCGGGCGCGCGCGAGGATCATATCGCCCGGGTGCTCGCCGCTGTGAGCCGGTCGGGATGATCATCCCGCCAGGGCCGCTCAAGGTGATGGTGGCGACAAAGCCGGTCGATTTCAGGAAAGGTGCCGTCAGCCTGGCGGCGCTGGTCGAGCATGAACTCGGACTCAAGCCCTTCTCGGGGGTAGTCTTCATCTTCCGCTCGAAGCGGGCAAACAGGATCAAGCTGCTGGTTTGGGACGGCACCGGCCTGGTGCTTGTGAGCAAGGTCTTGCAGACCGGAGGCTTTCACTGGCCCCGGGCGCATGATGGCGTGATGCGGCTGTCGGCATCGCAGGCGTCAGCCTTGTTCGAAGGGCTGCAATGGTCGAAAATGCACACGCCGCGCACCCAGGTTCCGGTGACGACGCGATAGGTCGCACGCCTGATTCCCCTGATCGATAGGCCATTGCGGACCACCCCAAAACTGCCAGAAATGGAGCATGTCCGCCACGGCAGCCGACCTTCCTGACGATGTCGCCACCCTCAAGGCGATGGTCCTGGCCGGCCTCGAGCGTGAAGCTCGGATGCAGCATATCATCGACCAGATCACCCGCACGACATTCGGGAAGCGGTCCGAGAAGCTGAGTGAAGATCAGTTGGCGCTTGCCTTCGATGATCTCGACGTCGCCCGTGCTGAACTGGAGGCGCTTGGCGAGCAGGCGGCAGGCCAGAAGAAGGAACGGGCGCGGAGGGAAAGCGGGGCAGCACGGGCGTCGTTGCCCGCGCACCTGACCCGGGTTGAGGAAGTGATCCTTCCAGACGAGAAGGAATGTCCCTGCTGCGGAGGCACGCTGCACTGCATAGACAGCGACATATCGAGCCGGCTTGATGTGATCCCGGTCCAATATCGCGTGATCGTCACGTCCCGGCCGAGAATGGCGTGCCGCGCCTGCAGCGACGGCGTGTTCCAGGCGCCCGCACCCAAGCATGTGGTGCCAGGCGGCCTTCCCACCGAGGCGCTGATCGCCGATGTTCTGGTCAAGAAATATGCCGATCACATGCCCTTCTATCGGCAAGCGCAGGCGCTGCGGCGGCAGGGCATCGAGATCGACCGGGGAACCATGTGCAACTGGGCGGGTCGAGCTGCGGCTTGGCTCGGGCGGCTGAGCAGCCGCATGAAAGCCGACCTGCTGACAGGCGCGAGGTTGTTCGTCGATGAGACCACTGCCAAGGTCCTGGCGCCCGGAACCGGCAAAGTGAAGATGGGGTATCTCTGGGCGATCGCTCGTGATGATGGCGCGCATGGCGGCGCCGATCCACCGGCGGTCGTCTACACCTACATGCCCGGGCGCGGGAAAGTCTGGGCGGAAAAGCTGCTCGGGGACTTCACCGGCATCGTTCAATGCGATGGCTATGGTGCCTATAAGCACATAGAGGCGCCGGACCGGAAGGGCGGCCCGGGAACGCTCGCCTTCTGCTGGGCGCATTATCCAGAGCATGGTTTTATCTGGGGCCACGCGTTTCTGACGTCCGGGATCGGCGGAAAAGGTCAGTGTGGAACTCGTGATAAAATCATAGGGACCGGAGATACGAAAGCAGATCCGGCTTTGGCTTCCAAGGCGTGGCCGTTGCGGGTTCGATACCGGCGTGCTTCCAAAAGTTCTGTAGCGCATCGCGCTTCATCTTCAGGTTCGTCGAGATATACCGGTTCGTGGTCGCGATGCTGGAATGACCGAGATAATCGCGGATCACGGTCACGTCGGTGCCCGACTGCAGAAGCGCGACGGCGCAGCTGTGGCGGAAAACGTGAGGAGTGATGCGGTCACGCGCCAGCCTGGGTCGATCCTGGACGACTGGCGAGGCATGCTTGGTAAGGATGTACGCGGCTCCATCGCGGGTCAGCGGTTCGCCGTGGCGGTTCATGAAAACATGTTGCTGGCCCGCAGCGCCCGACAGGTTTTGCAGGCGCCGCAACGCGTCGGCCGTCTCGCGCCATAGCGGAACGAGCCGCTCCTTGCGGCCCTTCCCACGCAATCGGGCCTGGTGCGGTGGCGTCAGTTGAAGGTCCTGCCACAGCAGACCGGTTGCTTCGCTCACTCTGGCGCCGCAATTATAGAGGAAAAGCAGCAGCGTGTAATCGCGCCAGCCACTGCGGGTCCGCCGATCGGGATGGGCGATGATGGCCCGCACGTCAGCTGCTTCGAGGTAGGTTGCGGGCTTCTGCCTCGCCCTCTTCGACGGCAGCGCCAACACCTGCGTGTAGCGGAGCGCATTATCGAGATCGTTGCGCAAGAGGTGCTTGAAGAAGCTGCGAAGCGCGGCACGGCGGCAGTTACGTGTCGCGGTGGAGTTGGATCTTCCGCCCTCGAGATGATCGAGGAACCCGGCGACGGTCTCGGCGTCGAGATCCTCCAGCACAAGCGCGGCGACCTCGCGGCCGCGACGCTGGGCAACGAACTGAAACAGCAGCTTGAGCGTGTCTCGATAGGCGCGCGTCGTATGTGGACTCGCGCCGCGCTGGCGCGGCAGATAGTTGGAGAAGAACGACTCCACCAGAGCGAACAGCACCTGAGGTCCGGCCTTCTTCATCGTGGCTGCCGGGCGTGGCGCATATGTTGTTCGAAGCGCGTGCTCGCGAGTTCCAGGAGTTGCGGCGTCGCCTTCAGATAGACCTCGGTGCCAATGACGTTCTGATGCCCGAGATAGGCAGAAAGCCACGGGAGCTTGGCGTGAATGTCAGCGCCTTCCTCCGCCCATGCTGTCAGGCGGTGAACCGCGAACGCATGCCGAAACTCATATGGGCGCGCTCCGACGCGGCCCTGCGCGGGCTTAATATCGAGGCGGCGCAGGAGGTTGCGAATAGCGTCGGACGCAGCGTGGGTGTGGAGTGGCGCGCCGTTGAGGCGAACGAACAGCGCTTCGCAATCCCCTTGACCACGATCGTGAAGCAGTCGGCATCGATCATCGACATAGAGACCAAGCTCTGCGACAAGATCGTCGCGCATGGGGACGATCCGCGTACGCCGCTTGCTGTTGCGGATGAGCAAAGTCCCACGGTCGAGATCGACATCATCCATGGTCAGGCGCACCGCCTCGCCGAGCCTGAGGCCGGTGCAGTAGAGCACGAGAATCAGCCTTCGAAGCATCGATGCCCATATGAAGCGGCCTTGGTGCGCTGACGCGGCGGCGAGAATGCGGCGGATCTCGTCGCGGCTGAAAATATAAGGGAAGAACGTCGACTCCTTCACCGGCGCAAAGGCGTGCTCGGGCACATAGCTGGTGGGATCGCGACGCCGGCGATGCAGGCAAAGTTGACGAATTACCCCGAACTCATTGCCGAGCGTGACCGCCTTGCGGTCGGGCAAACGCTCACACCAGCGGCTAATCGCTTCGGCCAGCGAAATATCGACATCGTTGCCCCACTGGTCTTCGACGAAGTGAAGGAAGCGTTCGATCTCAAACTCGCCGCGTCGATAGGGATGGCCCATGGCGCGCTTGAACGCCAGGAAGCTCGCTGCGTCGTTCCTCAACTCTTCCAGGACGATGACGGTGGTCATGTCGGCACCGGCAATGCGATCTCGCGCAGGGATGCGGTGGCGATCCGCACATAGGCCGAGACCGACTCAGGATCCCGGTGACCAAGGAGATCCGATACCACTTGGGGCCGCGCACCCAGATCTATCTGGCGCGCCGCGTGAGAATGTCGCAAGACATGGCTGCCCAGAAATGGTGCATCGATCCCCGCGATCTTCGCATGCTTCATCACGATGTGGCGTATCGCGCTCGAAGCCGCGAATGGCTCCAGCGGCATCTTCATCTGCACGAAAAGATGGCGGGTGGGTGTATCAGCGGGTCGGCCGTCCCGTAGATACTCTGCCAGCGCCTTGGCGACGGGTGGCAACAGCGGTAGCGTGAATGCGACGCCCGTCTTTGGGCGCAGGACTGACAGCGTGCTGTTATCCCAGTCGACATCCCGAAACTGCAAGCGGATGATCTCGCCGGCGCCAAAGCCATAGGCGCTCATCATCAGCAGGATCGCATAGTCGCGAAGGCCCTGCGGACTCGATCTGTCCACGGCCATCAGGAGCCGCTTCACATCGTCCCAGGAAAGGGCGCGTCTCGGTCGCTCGTGCCGTCGTTGCACGGGCGCGATCACGGCCTCGCTGATATCGACCGGACTCTGCCCACTCCAGTGCAGGAAACGGGAAAAGCAGCGTACCGTGCAAGCAATGTCGCTCACATGCGATCGGGAATATCGCGCGGCGCGGCCAACCAGAAATGCGTCGACATCGGTTATCTGCATCGAGTGCCAGTCCTTGCCGGCCTGGATCAAGTGATCCTGAAGCCTACTGATGTGGCCCAGCTTCTTGTGAACCGTCACCTCTGGATTACCGCGATGCTGAGTCAGATAGGCGGCATACTGCGCGAGCAACGGCGGCAGCAAAGCCTTCCCTGGACGAGGCGGTCGCCAGTCAGGTGGGGCAAGCCCCAAGCAATGATAGACACGGCTGAGCGACAGCAGGGCGCTGCTGGAAAGTCTGAGAGAAAGCGGATCTAGCCCTCGTCGCTTTGCATACCAGTCTTTGAAGCGGCCAACGCGTTCGAGGGTCAACTCATCTCGCTCGACCAAACCGTGCAAGGCGCAATAGGTACGAAACTGCTGGATGCGGTTCAGATAGACAATCGCTGTTCCTGCCCCAAGGCGCCGCTCCGCGCTCCAGATACGGCGGATATCGTCGGAGGTGGGCGCGGCAGGGTCGGCTGCGGCGATATGATCGACATGTACGGGCATGGCTTTACCTCGATCGGCAAAGCGTAGCTGACGGTGAAAGCATGATCACGCCCCGCATCGTGTTGGCAAGAGCCATCGGCATCGCCGACAATGCCTATCCTCTGGATGGGTCGGAATCCCAAGGGTGCCGGAATACAGTGCAACAGCTGCGGGGAAAGGGCTAGGCGGAGCGTCGCAAGGGCTGGAACGTCGCTCACCGGCAAGCTCGGCTTCGCCATCCGGGGCGCCATCACTTTGACGGCGGCAACGGATCTGCGCACCGCAACAACGCGGCGGCGAAGCCAGCGCACCGCGCCTGGAAGGGAAATATCCGGGCCGCGTGCTGCGTCTGCGGCGGCTTCCATGCTTCGCTCCGACGCGGCTATCCCAACCATGCGATCGATCGCGGCAAGCGAACCGGGCAGCCGAGCGGCGAGAAAATCCGGGATCAGGCTGAATGTTATGTGCCCCTGTGGGCAGTAGCAACGAGCGATCCGTACACCCGGGCTGGTCAGGCGCGCATAGCTACCGTGACGGCGAAATGCACAGCCGCCGCTCGGATGGAGCGGGCAGCGCAACAGTCGCGCGCGCCGCCACTCCTGCGTGGCGACATAGTCCTCGATCGTCGACCTGGTACGCAATGGTATCTGCAACGTCGCCCCCGCACGCGGCGGCCCCCAACAGCGAGGTCGCGGCTTTTATCTGGAGCCCAGTAGGCCGAAATCTCCGGCAAGCACGGACTATATCCCAAAATACCCCAGATAAAACCATGCTCTGGATAATGCGCCTTATGTCGAGATCGACATAAGGCGCATGTAAGGCGTGGCTTCTTTGACGACGCCAAGGGTGGCAACGCTCCGGTCGCCGATGAGGCGCTGCGGCGGATCGCCAGCCTCTATAAGATCGAGGCGCGTATCCGAAGCTCCAGCCCCGAACACAGGTTGGCGGTGCGTCAGGCTGAATCCGCCCCAATCATCGCCGACATGCGGCCCTGGCTTGAGGAAATGCTGCCCAAGCTGCCGCGGAGCTCCAACACGGCTGAGGCCATCGGCTACACCCTCAACCACTGGAAAGGCCTCGTCCGCTTCCTCGAGGATGGACGGATCGAGCTGGACAACAACACCGTTGAGCGGTCAATCAGGCCGCTTACGCTCCAGCGGAAAAATGCCCTGTTCACAGGTCATGATCTGGGGGCTGAAAACTGGGCGACGTTCGCCAGCCTCATCGAAACCTGCAAACTGAGCGGTATCAACCCGCAGGCCTACCTCACCGACGTCCTCGCCCGTATCGTCCTGCGCGGCGACGCAGATCCGGTCGATGATCTGCTCCCCTACAACTGGGTAGATAGCCGCGCCGCCACCAACACCGTCATCGATCAGGCCGCGTGACGCCTCCCAGTGGGAGTGTTTTAGCGCTTACGCCCAACAGTATCGGCGTGCCGCAGAGCATCGTGTTCATAATCGACAGCTCGAAGCGCGTTTCCGCCTCGTTCGTGCGGGGAGGTTCCGCATTCGGCGACGGCATCCAATACAATTCCATGAGCCGGTCGGCATCATCCAGTCTCCGTGAAACCGGCCTCATCTATGTGTCGATCGAGGATATGGAAGCTATCGCTCACGCCAAAACCATTGCGATCAAAGTTGAAGGCAGCAGGCGTGCGGCAACCTTTGACGAGAAGGATATTGCCAAAACCTTCCTTGTAAATCTCACGGCGTTTTATGCCGAAAAGGTCGGATGATTTCCATAGAGCTAATCAATGCCCGTTAGCGCGTTGCCTTCAACGAGCGAGGGGACAGGTAAGAGAAACCAAGGGCATCGGTCCGGGAAGATGAGGGACGCCAGCAGGGACGCCATGGATGTGCCCGCATCCGCGGGACCGGGAAATACTGGCCAGGCAGATTCGAGGTCAGCCACACGCCAGAAATCATGCCCGATGTGGAATACAGCATTCACACCATTGGCGATATGCTCGTCGCCGAACTGCCGATAGTCATCAGGCAGATAAGCGTTAAGTGCTAGGTGATCGAGTTCAGAAAGTGCGAGGTCGAACTCGTCGGTAAGGTCGGCTAGCCGTGACAAGCGCAGAAGCGCAAGCACGAGTTCGGTGGGCTGCGCGATCACGTCGAGGCCAAGCCCGATTGGCGGACTGCTGCGCGCTACCAAATAGGAGAGAACCCTAGAGGGATCGAGGTCAGTCCGCGCGATCTTACCACCGCAACTCACGACGGACGCGAAATAATGTCCCAGCAATCGTTCGGCTTCATCGATGAGGCCGACGCGAGAGCACGCCGTTATTGCTGCAATGAGAAATGACGCCTGACAGTCGCTCATCGCCACAAGCGAAAGCGAGTAAGTCTCAAATACCTTTGCCAGGAGACCCGAGAGCACAGCTTTAGCCGGTCCGGGATCGTTGCCAGTCAACAGTCGCACATGGATCGCAAAACCGCTCCAGCCGAGCAATTTTGAGATACGAATAGGTAGATAGTAGAGATCGCCAAGACCGCCGGTTACCAGTGCATATTGATATGCTTCGGCGGCGGCGATCACCTCCTGCAAGGCCACTTCAACCTGTACGCCGAGCTCGACACATTGCCGGACAAGGTGATCGGCCACGGCGGGCTGCGACGAATATGGGAGCAACGCGACGATGCAGGCCGCCTGAACCTCAATCTCACGAAACCGGTCTCGCGCCTCCCGGGCCTGAGCTGCGCAAGCTTCCGAGACGCGCTCACTCAAGTTCAGAAGCACCATCGGATCGTCTTGTAATTGATCAAGCAGTGGCGAAAGCCGGTCGACAAATCCCCTCGGGTCCCATCGCCGAGTCAAGGCGACATAAGGCTCCCAGAGGCGCGGCAAGTTTGATCGAATCGCCGCCGCGCTCTTGGCGTCGGGCCATCCAGCCAGTACGCTTCTGAGCGGCGCGTTTCCGGTTCCCACATGCGGGTTCTTGCTGAAGCTTGACGGGCCGTAAAGATTGAGGCCCCAGACCACCGGCGTCTGCTCGCCCGCCGCGCTGAGGCGCTGCGATACCGCGCGCCCAATTTCGACAAGGTCGAGCGCAGGATTGCTGTCCTGAAGAAAGATCTCGCCCCGAATGCATTGGAGTAGCGCCGCCGTGCCTATACCATGGCCGCCGATTTCCACGGCCGATTCATTAGATGCAGCCGTTGCTAGCAAGGTGACGCCGGGTGTCCCAAGCTCGCCCATTACCTCCGATTTAAGGATAACATTGAGGTCCGCAATCAACCCGCCGGATTGGCAAGCATCGATAATGAGATAGGTCTGCTTGGGGCCGGCCTCGGCGATCATCCGAAATAGGTCCGCCAGCGACAGCGCAGTGGCGGACAAGGCTTGCCCTCGTGAATCGCGCAGCGCCATGTAGAAGCTGCCCCCGCTGACGGCGCCGTGACCGGCGAAAGCGATGGTCAGCGTGTCCAGTGCCTCACCGGAAAATAAGGTCGTAGTTAGGGTGTCGCGCACTTCTTGGAGAGAGGGAGAGCGCAAGATGTATGATCGCGAGACATCATAGTCACCGATCTGGGGCTGTATGAGCGCATCGTAAATTCCGGCGGCATCGGCTTCCGCGCCAGTCAATGGGTTCAGATGTTCATAGCCGTTACAACCAATGGCGATCAGCGCACGCCCACTCATCCGCTCGCCCGCTTAAACTTGGCCTTCCGTTCGACCTCTCGGTCCAGAGCTAGCTGAATTTTCTCCGCTTTTACCCGTTCGATCTCCGCAGAAAGTTCGGGCGGCACGTCCTGCATCTCGCTTACAATGCGCTCATACATACCCGGCCCGACATGTATCTGAGGCATCGAGACATTTCCGTCACGATCGACACCAAACTCAATCTTTCGGAACATCTCCAGCATCGAAAGCGCGAACGATCCGGCCTCCTTGGCATCGACAACGTTGCCGACCTTTTCCGCTGCCGCACCCATCACGCCATATATGTTTTGAGCGAACTGGCGCTCCATCTCCTCGTTCACGGGGAGAATGGTCTGAGCAATCAGATTCAGATCGTTCTCCGCGATCCCTGCGAATGGGATCGTCCATTCCGCAGAAATGCTGTGCATCGTTGTGTCAGGCTCTGCGTCGCGCGCCGAATGGACCCAGTTTGCGCCATGATTCATACGAAGAACATTGTGCTCGTTAATGAACATCTGGCGCGACTGCTCCTGCATCCTTCCCATTAGGGCGGTCACAGAGGTTTCGAATGCGCGATCATCTTCATCTCGCTCGAAGCAAAAAATGCGTGGATCAGGCTTCTCCGTTTGTTCGACTCTTTCGGGCATCAGGCTTTCTACCATAACCAAAGTCTATCGATGGGGTGCGATCATTCCAAGAACGCTTGCGCTAAGGTTACAACCGTGCATCCGCTTCACTTCCGCCGGGTTTCGGCTCGTTGAGCAGATAACCGGCAGCCTGCAATTCTTCGAGGCGCATCCGTTCCGAGGCGGCCCTCTCCTCATCTGTCTGATCGAAGCTGGTGTGGAGATAGATGACGACCTCTGGCTTAAACCATGGCGTGATCGCGATCTTATCGCCCTGCATTTCGCGGTGCCACTTCCGGGCGCGTTCAATCGGGTCCACGTTAAGGTCCATCTGTTCGGGATACAGAAGCATCAGCTCGCGAACCGGCTGGGAGGCAAATACGCGCTTGAATACACTGAAATACCAAATGGGCGGGGGATTGATCATGTCATGGCGTAGGAACGAGGTCACCCCATTGGAGGTCAGGCCTACCCTGAGCAGCTTAGGCGGATAACGATCGTCGTCCGTATAAACGGTCTCAACGAGTCGTCCGACTGCTCGTCCGACACTCTCCAATGCCGCCTCGAAAAAGTGCGTGGCAGGAAAGAATACGCGGAAAATTTTGTTCACGCGTTCCCCAAAGGTCACCAGCGTCATCATCACTTTCGCGCCATAAAAATCCGCCCAATATTCGAGGGCACGATAATCGGCTGCCTCTTGGACCCCGGCATAAAGGTGCCGGTGCACCAGATGGGCTAACTCGTGGCTTAGGATGAGCAGATGAAAGAAGAGTCGATCAGGACTGTCGATCTCCTCGCGTGCCATATCAGGTGGAATGACAATCCGTGTTTCTTCACCGCTGCGCCGGATACACGCGCTATGAGCTGCCTCGACAGCAATCCTCACTTCGAGCGGTCCCCATGGTAGAAAGAAGGATTCAAAATCGGCCGCCACGGCACGCGCGAGTTGTTCGCCCGTCAAATCGGGGCCGCCAGTTGGTCCGTCTGTTTTCACGTTCTCCATTCCACACTAATGACGTGCACGATGGGTACCGACAAGTTGCTGTCGTATCGATCCTCTGTATTGCTGGCGATTTGTATCAACGGGACTTCAGGTTGCTATGGAAAAGCGGCGGCGTATGGGATGGCACGCTTTGCTTCGCAGCACGACGCTCTAGAACGAAGTGAGAACGTCTGGGAAACTGCGGATGTTCATGCTACCGATCGCAACAGAGGGCATCAGTGGGGCGTGTGGCCGATGAGCATTCTGGAATTTGTTAATCAGGACGAACTTGACGATCTCGACGAAGATCCGCGCATGGCGTTTATGCAGCTCGTCAACGCAACTCAACGGAGCCTTTCCACCAAAATTGGTGCGCTTGATCCGGAAAATCAGTATGAGTGGCAGAAGATCGAAGAGCTTCGCTACAGTTTTATGAACGTGGTTGTCGCGGCTGCGAAACGTTTCGAGATTGAGCCATTTTATTCGATGGAGGTGCCTCAATATTCCAATTTTCGAGACACAGATCATCGTCAATTCAAATCTGATTTAGATCACTATGTCACGCAATTGATATTGGATAATAGCCTTCGCGCGAAACGTGATTCTGTTGAGGTTCTACCCAAGACAAAAGATCAACTAAGAACGTATCTTAGCGGGCTCAAGCAATGCATTGAGAATGGCAATATGAGCGCCGCTAAGCGTGAGGCTCTATTAAAGAAACTCGATGCCTTTGAAGCTGAACTGGAGAAGCGTCGGCTTAATATGTTGGCCGTCGCACGTTTGGCTTATTTGATCCTAAGCGTTCCCGGTACGCTCTGGGCGTCGGTAGACATCACCCATAAGCTGACTACTAGTATTATGCAGACGGTCGCAGAAGCGAAGGCTGCCGAAGACGAAACCAAGCAGCTTCCGGCGGTGGTGCCGGCTAAGGCTCTTAGCGCTCCGAGGAAGCTGGCTTCGTCATTGGCCTCCCCGTTTGACAGCGACCTCGATGACGATGTGCCGTTCTGACGAGAAGCACCTGCATAGCCCCCACGACGCGATGACGGGGATGGCGGAAGAGGTGGGATTCGAACCCACGGACGGGTTGCCCCGTCGCTGGTTTTCAAGACCAGTTCCTTAAACCACTCGGACACTCTTCCATACCGATTCAGCGGCGCGGCTAGAAATCTGCTAGATGGCGGCGCTGCCGCTCGCTTTTTCCATTTCCCGACCCGTCGCTAAGCGATTCTAACTACGCTCCTTTTTTGTCAGTCCGTGCCGCCGAGCGTCGAAACCCCCGTTAGCTTTCAAGACCGCTGCCTTAAACCACTCGGCCACCTGTCCGTCCGCTCGCTTCCTAGCGAAGCTTTGCGTCATGCCAAGCGTAAAATGACCAAAATCCGCTTTCGGCGCGTTCTTGTGGGAACGGAAGCGACAAGGGGGATTTCGCCTCCTGCTGTCGCTGTGCCACAAAGGGCTGAGGGAGATTCTCTAATGCGTTCAACCATTCACTCGCTTCTACTGCGTCTTGCCGTCGTCACGGCGGGCAGCTTGATGGCGGGGCCTGGCATGACGCAGGACATGGCTCAGGACGCGGGTTTTCGCAGCTATCTGGAAACGCTGCGGCCAAAGGCGCAGGCGATGGGCATCCGCTCTTCCACGCTAGATTCCGTCTTCCCCACGCTCACGCCGAACCCGCGCGTCGTCCAACTGGATCAGAACCAGCCGGGGGGAGGGGCCTATTCGCCCATTCCAAATTTCGAACCCTATCGGCGTCAGCATGTCGATGCCGCGCGCATCAGCCGTGGCCGCACCGCTTATCAGGCGAACCGCGCCCGGCTTGCCCGGATAGAGGCGGAAACCGGCGTGCCGGAGGAAATCATGGTCGCGATCTATGGCCATGAAACCAACTACGGTTCCTATACCGGCGACTTCGACCTCATCCGTTCGCTCGCGACGCTGTCCTATGAAGGCCGCCGCCGCACCCTGTTCGAACCGGAATTGCTGGCGACGCTCAAGATGCTGGACAATGGCGTGCCGCGCAGCCGCCTGATCGGCAGTTGGGCAGGGGCGACGGGCTATCCCCAATTTCTTCCCAGCGTCTATCTGCGCTTGGCCAAGGATGGCGACGGCGATGGCCGCGCCGATATCTGGAACAGCGAAGCCGACGCGCTCGCTTCTATCGCCAATTATTTCGTCAACGCAGGCTGGCGGCGCGGCCAGCCATGGGGCGTCGCCGTATCGGTGCCCGCCGGGTTCAACCGGGCGAGCGTGTCGGCACGGCTTTCACCCGCGCGCTGTCCCCGCGTGTTCAACCGTCACAGCCGCTGGCTGACAATGGCCGAATGGCGCAGCCGGGGCATCGTCCCGACGGGCGGCAGCTGGCCAGCGGACACGGTGCTGGCAACGCTGCTCGAACCCGATGGTCCGGGCAAGACCGCCTATCTGCTCACCAGCAATTACCGGGCGATCCTTGATTATAATTGCTCGAATTTCTACGCGCTGTCGGTCGGGCTGCTTGCAGACGCCGTCAGGCAGTAAAGCGCCAGCCCTCTTGAGAATGTGTCTGTCATGGCTAATGACAGGGGCACGGCATTCTCATCACCCGAATCCATCAGTGCGAAGGCAGTCCTCATGAACAAGTCACTAGCCGCCATCCTCTTCGTCGGATTGCTGGCGCAGCCTCTCACGGCTGCGGCGCCTCCCTACACCAGTGAGGCGCCCATCGCTTACATGAAGGACCTGTCATCGGGCGCCGTGCTCTATGACAAGGGCGGCGAAACGCGCATCCCGCCTGCTTCCATGGCGAAGATGATGACGGCGCACGTTGCCTTCCGCCTGATCCAGAAGGGCGATTTGAAGCTCGACACGAAATTCACCGTCCGCCCCGAAACCTGGAAGCAGTGGCACGGCCCTGCGGCCGGTTCGACCATGTTCCTGTCGGCGGGTGAGCAGGTGTCGGTGGAAAATCTCCTCCACGGCATCGTGACCCTTTCGGGCAATGACGCCTGCGTCGTGCTAGCCGAAGGGATCGCCGGAACGGAGCAGGCCTTCGTCGCGCAGATGAATGACGAAGCCAAGCGCCTTGGTCTTAAGAACAGCCATTTCGGCACCAGCAACGGCTGGCCCGATGAAGGCGTCACCTACGTAACTGCGCAGGATCTTGCCCTTCTTGCCGAAGCCACGATCGAAGAAACGCCGGACCTCTACAAGCGCTTCTACGCCACGCGCTCCTTCACCTGGGGCAAGACCATGGGCGGCTCCGACATCGCGCAGGGGAACCGCAATCCCATTCTTGGCAAAATCGCGGGCGCAGATGGCCTCAAGACCGGCCATACGCAAGAAGCAGGCTACGGCTTCACTGGTTCAGCCGAACAGGACGGCCGCCGCCTGGTCATGGTCGTGGCAGGCCTTACCAGCTTCAACGGCCGCATCGCAGAGTCGGTCCGTTTCATGGACTGGGGCTTCAAGGCGTGGAAGGCGCAGCCGCTTTTCAAAAAGGGCCAGACCGTCGAAACCGCCGAAGTTCAGCTGGGCAGCGCAACCAGCGTGCCGCTCGTCGCGCCGCAGGACATGGCCGTAACGCTGCCTCGCACCGCATCGGGCAACATCTCGGTCAAGGTCGCCTATACCGGCCCGATCAAGGCGCCCATCGCAAAGGGGCAGAAGGTCGCCGAACTGATCGTCTCCACCCCCGACACCCCGCCGCAGGTCCTGCCTCTGGTGGCGGGCGAGGAAGTGTCCGAAGCGGGCATCTTCGGTCGCCTCTGGAACGGTCTGAAGTCCTTCTTCGGGTGACACGCGGCCGGTTCATCACTTTGGAGGGCGGGGAGGGCGCCGGTAAATCGACGCAACTCCGCGCCCTCGCCGCCGCCTTGCGCGCCAAGGGCCTGGAAGTCGTGGAAACCCGCGAACCCGGCGGCAGCGAAGGCGCCGAAGCCATCCGCGCCCTCCTCCTCACCGGAGCCGCCGACCGCTGGAACCCCCGCGCCGAAGCGCTCCTTTTCGCCGCCGCTCGCGCCGATCATATCGAAAAGACGATCCGCCCCGCGCTGGATCGCGGCGCATGGGTGCTGTCCGACCGGTTCCTCGACAGCAGCCGCGCCTATCAAGGCATGGGCGACCTCACCGACACCGACATATTGGCCCTCCACCGCATCGGCAGCGCCGACTTCCTCCCCGACCGAACCTTCTTCCTCACGCTCCCCGAAGCCGAGGCACAGCAACGCGCCTGGTCCCGCGACGGAGACGCCGCCGACCGCATCGGAGGCCGCGACGCCGCTTTCCACGCCAATGTCGCCGCCGCCTTCACCCGCTTCGCCGAGCAAGACCCCGCCCGCATCCGCACCCTAGACGCGTCGGGCCACCCCGAAGCCGTAACCTCGCGCCTCCTCGCAGCGCTCCACGACCTACTGTCATGACCGCGATCCTCGGCCATGACACCCAAGCCGACATGCTGCTCGCCGCCGCCCGCAGTGGCCGCATGCATCATGGCTGGATATTCGCTGGCCCGCGCGGCATCGGCAAGGCGAGCTTCGCCCGTGCGCTCGCCCTTCGCCTCCTAGCCGAAGCAGCAGGCCCCGCACCCGACGGCGAAGGCCTGTCCGTCCCCACCGATCACCCCATCCGCAAGCTGATCGAAGCGGAAGCCCATCCCGACTACGCCGAACTCTACTGTCTGGAAAAAGAAACCGGCACCGCCCGCAACATCTCCGTCGATCAGGTGCGCGGCCTCCAGCGCCTCGTCCAGTCCGCCCCCTCCCTGTCCCAACGCCGCATCGTCGTCATCGACAGCGCCGACGACCTCGAACGCGGCGCCGCCAACGCGCTACTCAAAACGCTGGAAGAGCCGCCCGCCGACATGCTCTTCTTCCTCGTCAGCCACGCGCCCGGCCGCCTTTTGCCGACCATCCGCTCGCGCTGCCGCACCCTGCGCTTCGACCCGCTGGACCACGAAGCCATGCGCACCATCCTCCGCCGAGAGCAGCCGGACCTCTCACCCGCAGACATAGAAGCGCTCGCCGCCCTGGGAGAGGGCGCCCCCGGGAAAGCCCTGCGCTACGCGGGCCTCGACGTAACCGACCTGGACCGCATGCTCCGCGCGATCGCAGCCGATGGCGACCCCGGCAACCGCCACCGCCTCATCCTCGCAAAGCAGCTCTCCGGCAAAGCTGCGCGCCCGCGCTATGAAGCATTCCTCGAACGCGTCCCCGCCTTCATCGCCGACGCCGCCCGCGAGCGCAGCGGCCCCGCGCTCGGCAGCGCGCTCGACCATTGGGAAGCCGCGCGCCAACTCGCCAGCGGCGCCATCATCCTCTCGCTCGATCCCGCTGCCGTCGCTTTCGAACTCGCGGGCCATGTTGCCGCCCTCGCGCCCGATCAGCGTTGAAAAGCAGGCTTTGCGCGCGCCTTAACAGCCGCTAGGGAAGGCGCATGTCGCAGCCCTACACCATCACCACCGCCATCAGCTATCCCAACGGCCGCCCCCATATCGGCCATGCCTATGAGGTGATCGCCACTGACGCGATCGCCCGGTTCCAGCGGATGATGGGCCGCGACGTCTTTTTCCAGACCGGCACTGACGAACATGGCCTGAAAATGGATCAGGCCGCCCGCGCGCGCGGCATCGAACCGCGCGCGCTGGCTGACGAAATGTCCGGATATTTCAAGGATATGAACGACAGGCTGAACATCAGCTATGATCGTTTCATCCGCACCAGCGAGCCTGACCATCACCGCGCATCCCAAGCCATCTGGCAGGCGATGGAGGCCAATGGCGACCTCTATCTCGGCCGCTATGAAGGCTGGTACTCCGTCCGCGACGAAGCCTTTTACGACGAAAAGGAACTGGTCGATGGGGAAGGGGGCGAAAAGCTCTCACCTCAGGGCACGCCGGTCGAATGGACGGTCGAGGAAAGCTGGTTCTTCCGCCTGTCCGCCTATCAGCAAAAGCTGCTCGACCTCTACAACAGCCAGCCCGACTTCATTCAGCCCGACAGCCGCCGCAACGAAATCATGCGCTTCGTGGAGGGCGGCCTTTCTGACCTCAGCGTCTCGCGCACCAGCTTCGACTGGGGCGTCAAGGTGCCGGGCAGTGCCGAAGCCGGTACATCTCATGTCATGTATGTCTGGGTCGACGCGCTCACCAATTATTTGACTGGCTGCGGCTATCCCGACGACGCCGAACGCATGGCGCGCTACTGGTCCGAAGGCGGCGACATAACGCACATCATCGGCAAAGATATCGTGCGTTTTCATACCGTTTACTGGCCAGCATTCCTGATGAGTGCGAAACTGCCTTTGCCCAAGCAGATCTTCGGCCACGGCTTCCTCCTCAACCGTGGTGAGAAGATGTCGAAGTCGGTCGGCAACGTCGCCGACCCAATGGAACTGGCCGAGCGTTTCGGCGTCGATCAGCTCCGCTATTTCCTCCTGTCCGAAGTTACTTTCGGCAACGACGGCAGCTACAGCGCAGAGGCGATCGTCGCCCGATCGAACAGCGACCTAGCCAACAGCTTCGGCAATCTGGCGCAGCGCACCCTGAGCTTCATCGCCAAGAATCTGGAAGGCCGCCTGCCCGAACCCGCGCCGCATGATGTGGACAGCGATCTGCTGAAAACGATCAGCGACGCTGCCCAAACCTTCCAGACCGCCATGGCCGATCTTGCCCCCTCTACGGCGATCGAAGCGTGGATGCGCGCGGTATTCGCATGCAACGCCTATATCGACGCGCAAGCGCCCTGGGCTTTGCGCAAGACCGACCCGGCCCGGATGGAGGCGGTGCTGGCGACGCTTTACGAAGCCATCGCCAACCTCGCCATCATCATCCAGCCCGTGATACCCGCCAGCGCCACCGCGCTCCTAGACCAGATGGGCGTTCCGCAGACGAGCCGGACCTACGAAGCGATCGGCAGCAGCAGCTACGCCGATCTCCGCGCCAGCGGGTTCACCCTCGGCGCGCCCAAGCCACTCTTCCCGCGCCTCGAACTTACCGAAGCGGACGCCTGATCCATGTTGATCGACAGCCATTGTCACTTGAATTACAAAGGCTTGGTCGAAGATCAGCAGAATGTGCTTGAACGGGCGCGCTCCGCTGGCATCGATCTGATGCTCAACATCGCGACCCGCGAAAGCGAATGGGATGCGGTGCTCGCGACAGCCGAACAGCAACCCGATGTCTACGCCACAGTGGGAATCCATCCCCACGAGGCCGACGAGCATCCCCACATCGACACAGCCAAGCTGATCGAACGCGCCGCCCATCCACGGGTCGTAGGCATCGGGGAAACCGGCCTCGATTATTATTATGACCATAGCGACCGCGCCCGACAGCAAAGCAGCTTTCGCGCCCATATCGCCGCGTCCCGCGCGACCGGCCTGCCGCTCATCGTCCACACCCGCGATGCCGAGGAGGATACGCTCGCCATCCTGCGCGAGGAAATGGGGCAGGGCGCCTATCCCGGCGTCATCCATTGCTTCACCGCCAGCGGAGCCTTTGCCGATGCGGCGTTGGACCTCGGCTTTTACATCAGCATTTCGGGCATCGTGACCTTCAAAAGCGCGAAGGATCTTCAGGAAACCGCTGCCCGTCTACCGCTCGATCGGCTGCTGGTCGAAACGGACTCCCCCTTCCTCGCGCCCGTGCCTCACCGTGGCAAGTCCTGCGAACCGGCATTCGTGGCCGACACCGCGCGCTTTCTGGCAAAGCTGCGCGGCGAAAGCGAGGAGCAACTAGCCGCCGCAACCTCAGCGAACTTCCACAGCTTGTTCAGCAAGGCCGGAGCAGCGCAGACGGCATGAGCCTTAAGCTCACCATCCTGGGTTGTGGCACCTCATCGGGCGTCCCGCGGATCGGCAATGACTGGGGAAGCTGCGACCCTGCCGAGCCGAAGAACCGGCGGACACGGGCCTCGATCCTGGTAGAAAGCCCCACCACGCGTCTCCTGATCGATACGTCCCCCGACATGCGCGCCCAGCTGCTGGCCGCCGATGTCATCCATATCGACGCCATTCTCTGGACCCACGACCATGCCGATCATTGTCACGGCATCGATGACGCGCGCCAGCTTTACCACCACCGCCGCACGCCCGTGCCAGGCTATGCCCGCCGCCAGACGCTCAAACTTCTGAAGGAACGCTTTGCCTACGCCTTTGAAGGACGACAGGGCTATCATCAGACCATTGAACCGCATGTGCTGCCCGATGGCCTGCGCATCGGTGACATCGACATCGCTTGCACAGACCAGCCCCATGGCGAGATTTACTCAACCGGCTTTCGCTTCACATCGGGTGGCCGGTCGATAGGCTATGCCACTGATTTTCATGATCTTACAGCCGACATGATCAGCCTTTACGACGGGTTGGACGTCTGGGTTGTCGACGCCCTCCGCGAAAAGCCGCATCCGACCCATCCGCATCTGGCCCTGACCCTCGATGGCATTTCGGCCGTCCGTCCCGGCCGCGCCGTTCTCACGCATATGGATCAAAGCATGGACTATGCGGCTCTGTTGAAAACGCTGCCGGACGGCGTGGAGCCCGGCTATGATGGCATGTGGATCGAATTGAACGGGGATGGGGGCTGACGGCATGAATGGGGATCAGGCGGCTTCCAGCATCTGGTATGTGCTCGCGCTTGTTCTCGTCGGCTCCGCCTTGCTGGCTCGCCGCATGCCCATGGCTGGCATGCTCCGCCTTGCACTGGTCTGGGTCGCCATATTCGCGGCCCTGCTGGGATTGTTCAAAATTGGTGAGAAAGCCGGACTTTTCTCTACCAGAATGGCTGGGGAAGGGGCAGGGCCGGTTTCGCAGGAAACGCCCCCAACACCGCCTCCTGCCCGCGCCGAAGGTCAGGCACTTCGCATTCCCATGGCGCCTGACGGACATTTCTGGGTCGAAGGAACAGTCAATGGCACTGCCACCCGTTTCCTCATAGACAGCGGCGCCAGCATCACGGCCCTTTCCGTCCCCTCGGCGCGTGCGGCCGGGCTCAATTTTGACCTGAACGCACCGGGCGTGTCGATGATGACCGCCAACGGTCAGATTGACGCCAAGCGTTCCTCCATCTCCACCCTCGCCATCGGCCCAATCCGGTCTAGCGATCTTCCGATCGTCATATCGCCCGCCTTTGGTGAGGTGAACGTCATAGGGATGAACATGCTGTCCCGGCTCAAAAGCTGGGGCGTCGAAAATGGTGAGATGGTGCTGAATCCATGACGGCAACCTTGGCGCTGCGCGCACCGACCCAGCGTGAAAGGTTGAAGGCGATCATCGGCGGTTCCACCGGCAATCTCGTGGAATGGTATGACTGGTACGCCTATGCCGCCTTCACACTCTATTTCGCACCGCATTTCTTCCCGAGCGAAGATCGCACCGCCCAGCTTTTGAGCGCCGCAGGGATATTCGCCGTGGGCTTCCTGATGCGGCCGATCGGCGCTTGGCTGATGGGCATTTATGCTGACCGACATGGACGCAAAAGCGGTCTCACCCTGTCCGTGGCTCTCATGTGCGCGGGTTCGCTGCTTATTGCCGTGACGCCCGGCTATGATGTGATCGGGGTAGGGGCGCCCCTGCTACTCGTCCTTGCCCGCCTGATGCAGGGCCTTTCGATCGGCGGCGAATATGGGGCCAGCGCAACCTATCTGTCTGAAATGGCGGGACGAGATCGGCGCGGCTTCTTCTCAAGCTTTCAATATGTTACGCTTATCGCCGGGCAACTCGTCGCAATTTGCGTGCTGCTTGTCCTTCAGGGCGTGCTGACCACTGCGCAGCTTGATGCCTGGGGATGGCGGATACCTTTCGTGATTGGTGGTGCGCTGGCCGTGATCGTCTTCTGGCTGCGCCGTGGGCTCAGTGAAACGCAGAGCTACCACGCGGCGAAAGCCGAAGGAGCGCCGCGATCCGGCTTTGTCGAGCTCATCACCAAGCATCCTCGCGAAACGCTGACCGTGATGCTGCTCACGGCGGGCGGCACCATCGCTTTCTATGCCTATTCCATCTACATGCAGAAATTCCTGGTGAACACGTCGGGGCTAAGCCGGGAAACAGCATCACAGATCAATGGGATAACCTTGTTCTTTTTCATGTTGTTGCAACCTGTAGCCGGGGCGCTTTCCGACCGGATCGGGCGTAAACCGTTGATGATCGGGTTCGGCATCCTGGGCTTGCTGTTCACTTATCCGATATTCGCCACGCTTGCCGTAACTCGTGATCCCTTGATAGCGGGCCTGCTGGTGATGGCGGGCTTGATCATCGTCACCGGCTACACATCGATCAACGCCGTCGTGAAGGCGGAGCTTTTCCCAGCCCATATCCGCGCGCTCGGCGTCGCGTTGCCATATGCTTTGGCGAACACATTGTTCGGCGGAACGGCCGAATTCGTGGCGCTCTATTTCAAGCAGATCGGCATCGAACAGGCATTTTACATCTATGTAAGCGTCATGATCGCCATATCGCTGATCATCTACATCAAAATGCCCGACACCCGCCGCCATAGTCAGATCCGGGAAGACTAATATGCGGGGGCGTTCTCGGTATCGCCTGATAAAAGGAGCGTTCACGTTTCGGTGGCAGGTGACTATCGGTGACAGCGACTAATTGCCTCATCTGGCTACGCTACGAACGGTCACCTATGTTGATATTTAACATAATATATATTATCGAACAAACGTCAGTCCGGAAGGGATAGCCTTCCCCCAACCAAAACTCTATCTTCTCGCCACTTCCTTCTTGATTTCAGGACCCCCATGTCATCCAGCACCAAAGCGAGCCCCGCCGACATCATGCCGCTCGCCAACGTCATGGCCCGTCTCCGCGATCCGGACACCGGATGTCCTTGGGATATCCAGCAGGATTTCGCCAGCATCGCTCCCTACACGATCGAGGAAGCCTATGAAGTGGCCGACGCGATCGAACGTAACGACATGCCCGCGCTCTGCGACGAACTCGGCGACCTCCTGCTACAGGTAGCCTTCCACAGTCGCATGGCCGAACAAGCCGGGCACTTCAATCTCCAGGACGTCATCGACGGCGTCACCGACAAAATGATCCGCCGCCATCCGCACATCTTCGGCGAAGGTGCCGAACGCGAACATGGCCACGCCCAATGGGAAGCGATTAAAGCAGCCGAACGCGCCGCCAGAGAACCCGACAGCAGCGCTCTCGCAGGCGTTGCCAACGCGCTCCCAGCACTACTCCGCGCCGAAAAGCTCCAGAAGCGCGCCGCCCGCACTGGCTTCGACTGGCCCGACACCCAAGGTGCGGTCGCAAAGATTGAAGAGGAATTGCAGGAAGTTCACGACGCCACATCGCCCGAAGAACATAAGGAGGAGGTCGGCGACCTGCTGTTTGCTGTCGTCAATCTGGCCCGGCACCTGAAGGTCGATCCAGAAGCCGCGCTACGGGCCGCCAGCGCGAAATTCGAAGCCCGCTTCCGCGTCATGGAACAGACCGCTGGCGATCGATTTCAAAGCCTCGACCTTGATGGAAAAGAAGCTCTGTGGCGGCAGGCCAAACGCGAATTGGCCCGCCCTTGATCGATCAAGAACCCGCGCGTTTCCTGAAACGAGCAAAGGCAGAGTCGGACAGCCGAACCTTGACGACAAGCTCGCTATCCACTGTTTCGCTGCCTATCACTTCACCATGCTCGTGCAGCCAGGCAACGGCAGCGCCATCCGCCAACGGCACTCGAAGTTGATGGATTTGCGCGCCAGCAGTCAGTCGGGCGCTTATGCATCGTTGCAGATCATCCACGCCGTCCCCAGTCAGAGCGGAAAGGATCACGACATCTCCGCGCCGCTCCGCAATTTCCCGAAGTTGCGCAGCTTCTTCCTCACCGAGCAGATCAAGTTTATTCCACGCCTCGATAATCGGGGGAGCGTCGTCCCCTGCTCCGCCCTCAAGAGCGCCCTCACCCGCAACACCAAGCTCACTCAGCACGTCCAGCACATCATCGCGCTGCGCCTCGCTATCGGGATGCGCGATGTCGCGGACATGTATGATGAGGTCAGCGGACAGAACCTCTTCCAGCGTGGCGCGAAACGCCGCAATAAGCTGAGTCGGAAGGTCCGACACAAAGCCGACCGTGTCCGACAGGATCGCCTTGTCCAATCCCGGTAATGCGATCTGGCGCATGGTCGGGTCCAGCGTCGCGAACAGCAAATCTTCCGCCATGACATCGGCGCCCGTCATGCGGTTGAAAAGCGTGGACTTGCCAGCATTGGTATAACCGACGAGCGCGATCACCGGCCAGGGAGCCCGCTGCCGCCGCGCCCGATGCAGACTGCGGGTGCGGGTCACCTGGTCAAGTTCACGCCTGATCTTTGCCATGCGATCCCGGATCATCCGCCGGTCCGCCTCGATCTGCGTTTCGCCGGGGCCGCCAAGGAATCCAAAGCCGCCACGCTGCCGTTCAAGATGGGTCCAGCTGCGCACCAGCCTGCCCGCCTGATAATCAAGATGGGCCAGTTCGACCTGAAGGCGTCCCTCATTGGTGGCCGCGCGTTCGCCGAAGATTTCCAGAATCAACCCGGTTCGGTCGATCACCTTGGCTTCGGTCGCCTTTTCAAGATTGCTCTGCTGGACCGGGCTCAACGCGTTGTCGACAATGACCAGTTCGGCATCTTCCATCCGCGCCAGGGTCGCGATCTGATCGACCTGACCACTTCCGAACAGCGTTGCGGGCTTCCGATCCCGCACACGAAACGCTTGCGCCGCGCGCACGTCTATGCCGATAGCCAGAGCGAGGCCTTTCGCCTCCTCAAGACGGGCGTCACTATCACGCCTTTCGACGCCGTGAGTTTCAGCGCGCACGACTATGGCCCGCGCGCCGCGCGACACTTCGTCGGCAGAGTCCCGGTTGAAGACGGCCATAAGCGGCTAACGCATCAGGCGCCGACCCGCCTCATCAGAAGGCGGGCCGTACCGAAATAGATTGATCAATCCTCACCCTCGCCTTCGCCACTCAGGTCGAGCGCATGGAGAGGTTGAACAGTGGAGATGGCATGCTTGTAGACAAGCTGCACCATGCCGTCGCGCTCCAGCAGCATGCAGAAAAGATCGAATGCAGCGATCTCGCCCTGCAACATCACGCCGTTGACCAGGAACATGGTTACCGGGCTCCCGGACTTGCGGACGGCGCTCAGAAAGATTTCCTGAAGCAGCTTGGGCTTGGCATTGCCGTCGCTCGCCTTGCGAAGGTCCGTCAGGTCCATCGACTGAGCGGGCATCACAGTGGAAATTGCGTGCTTGTAGACAAGCTGCGATTGCCCATCGCGCCGCAACAGAACTGAGAAGTTGTCGAACCAGGTGATGATCCCTTGCAGCTTCACACCCTTTACCAGAAACATGGTCACGGGGGTTTTGCTCTTGCGCAGGTTGTTCAGGAATATGTCCTGAAGATTATTGAGTTTTTCTGCCATGGTCTTCACCTTATTGGCGGGACGTTACCCGCTCTTGCACCCCTGGGCAGGGTGTCTTGCCTGCCCCCGCTCACCGGGGGCAATCAGAAAGCTACCGCAATTGCGAAGGGGCGTCCATGCCCCAGATGGGCTATCGTTCATCCCCTTGCATCAATTGTCTTTTCCATCCGTGATCCCAAGCAGCTTGAGCTTGCGGTGCAACGCAGACCGCTCCATGCCGATGAACGTGGCCGTCCGGGATATGTTGCCGGAAAATCGCCTGATCTGAATGCGCAGATACTCGCGTTCGAAACTTTCGCGTGCTTCCCGCAACGGCGCCCCCATGATCGCGGACTGACCCATCCCTTCGCCTGCGCCATTGCTGGAAAGTTCGCTAGGCAGCATGTCCAGCTCGATCCGGCCAATCCGCTCGCCCGGAGCGAGGATCATCGTCCGCTCGATGACGTTGCGCAGTTGGCGAACGTTGCCGGGCCATTCGTTCGCCTGAAGCGCGGCCATGGCATCACTGGCGATCTCCGGCGACGGCACCCGCCGTTCCGCCGCGAACCGTGCGAGATAATGCTCGACCAGCGGTGGTATGTCATCTCGCCGTTCCGACAAGGAAGGGATGATGAGGGGCACGACGTTGAGGCGATAGAACAGGTCTTCCCGGAACCGCCGCTCCTCAATTTCCGCCGCCAGGTCCCGCGCGGTCGAAGAGATGACGCGTACGTCCACCTTCACCTGCCGTTGCCCGCCCACGCGCGTGAAGCTCTGATCCGTCAGAACCCGCAATATCTTGCCCTGCGTCGTGACGGGCATGTCCGCGATCTCGTCAAGGTAAAGCGTGCCGCCATGCGCCTGCTCAAGATAGCCGGGACGCACAAGGCCGCTGGGATCTTCGACGCCGAACAGTTCCTCTTCGACCCGGTCGGGGTCCATTCGCGCCGCCGCGACGATGATGAAGGGCGCGTCGGCCCTCCCGCTCCAGCTGTGAAGCATGCGAGCCGCTACTTCTTTGCCGACGCCCGCAGGACCGGAAATCAGCACCCGGCTGCCCGTGCCCGCGACCTTTTTTATCGTCGCCCGAACCGCATTGATTGCGGCCGACGTGCCCGTGAGTTCGTCATCCTGTCCAAACCGGGCACGCAGGACCTGATTTTCCCGCCGCAATCTCTCGGTCTCTGTAGCGCGCGCGACCAGATGCAACAGCCGGTCGGCCTCGAAAGGCTTTTCGATAAAGTCCGCCGCGCCCTTGCGGATCGCAGCCACGGCCGTGTCGATATTTCCATGCCCTGAAATCATGAGCACCGGAATGGTCGCGTCGCGTTGCTTGATCACGTCCAGCAATTCCAGACCGTCCAGCGTCGACCCCTGAAGCCAGACGTCCAGCAGGACCAGCGAAGGACGTCTGGTATCCAGCGCCTCGATCGCGCTGTCGCTGTTGGCGGCAGTGCGAGTGGTAAAGCCCTCATCCTCAAGCACGCCCGCGACCAGATCACGGATGTCCTCTTCATCATCGACTACCAAAATATCAAGCGCCATTGGCTGTCACTTTTCCCTTGGGCAATGCTACGACCTGCCCTTCTTCCAATTTCTCAAGAGCGGCAGTGGGGAAGCGCAACGTAACGCTCGTCCCTCCGCCTTCCGCATCTTCCAGGCGGATTTCACCCATATGTTCCTCGACGATCTTCTTGACGATCGCGAGCCCCAAGCCCGTCCCCTTGCTGCGGGTCGTCATATAGGGTTCCAGCACCCTCTCCCGCTCCGGCGGAAGCCCGATCCCGTCATCGCTGACGTTGATGAGCAGGTTGCCGTCCTCCTGACCGACCGTCATGCGAACATGACCACGGACTCCACCCTCGGCAGGTTCGGGCTTGGGTTCGATAGCCTCCACGGCATTTTTTACGATATTGGTCAGCGCCTGCCCCAACTGCCGCCGGTCGCAAACAAGTTCCATATCATGTGGCCCGCCATGGAATTCAAACTTGACGTCGGGATGTGCCACTTCGTGCAGGAACAGGGCATGACGGGCGATATCCGCAACAGCCTCGCGGCGGAACACAGGTTTGGGCATCCGGGCAAACGAAGAAAATTCATCCACGATCCGTCGCAGGTCGCCTACCTGTCTGACGATGGTCCCGGTCAGGCGAGCGAAGGTGGCCTTGTCGCTCGTCACTTCCTCGGCATAGCGCCGCTGCAAACGCTCGGCCGCGAGCTGGATGGGCGTCAACGGGTTCTTGATCTCATGCGCTATCCGACGAGCCACATCTGACCACGCGGCGCGTCGTTGATCGGACAATTGCTGCGTGATGTCGTCGAACGTCAGGATATGGCGGGACGCGTCCTCCGACACTTTGACGGCCAAGGTCCGTACTTCGCCATGCGCGCGTGTCTGGACAATCCCCGCCCCCTCCTCCGAAGCGATAAGGGCCGCCAGTTCTGGCGAAACGGCGCTCAGCGGTCGCCCTACCGGATCATCGCCGTCCTTCACCAGAATGGCGGCGGCCGAACTGTTGAGAAGCAGGATCACCCCTTCCCTGTCCACCGACAATACGCCTGCGGAAACCCCTGACAGGATGGCTTCGATAAAGGCGCGACGTTCATCCAACTGGCTGTTTGCGGCGACGAGCGCGCCGGTCTGCGCTTCCAACCTCTGGGTCATCCTGTTGAAGGCAGATGCGAGCGTTCCGATTTCATCGCGGGACTGGGGACTGGTAACGCGAGCGGACAGGTCACCTGCCGTCACCCGCCGGGCGGCGGTCACCAACTCATTCACCGGGCGAACCATCCAATCCGCAACTGCCAAAGCGATATAGACCGCTATGCCAACCAGCAGAAGCGATCCCACGAAAAGGGCAACGTTAAATCGTAGCTGAAGGGCGCGTGATTGGGCGGCGAAGATATCATAGTCGGACAGGACCTTCTGGGCGCGCTCCACGTTGCTGAACGCAGTCGAACCGGAATCCCGAGTGGCATAAAGATAGATTTTCGCGCCGGGGTAGAGCAGCGTCACCGCTTCGATCTGGTTTGGCTTCGCGGCGACAACCACATTCTCGCCAGCTTCCAGTCGCTTGATCGCATCGGGTGACAGCATGTCTGAGGCGGGTCGGCTATCCGGATCAACCGTTGCGGCGGTACGCGCCACGCCGTCCTTACCCACTTCAATGATTGCCGAGCGATTGAGCTTTCGTGTGACAACCTGATAAATATAACCTTCGGCAAAACGCGGGCTCGATACCTTCGATTGGCCGAGATAATCCCGCAAGTCGCTCGCCATGGTGACGGTTTCGTCGCCCACCTCGCGAAGATTCTGCTCATAATAGCCGCGCGCAAGGTCGCTGGCATTTTGCAACATCCCGCGCGCGCTGTCCGAAAACCAGAATTGCACGCCATATTGGAACAACAGTGAGGCAAAGATGACGACCAGCAACATCGGGACGCTGGCCACGATCGAGAAGATGGCCACCAGCCTGACGTGAAGTTGCCCGTCGCTGCCTATCGCGGACTGGGCGGCGCGGCGCTTCGCGACCCGGCGTCCAAGCAGCACGAGAAGCGCGATCGCCGGAACCAGATTTCCCACCAGCAGCAACGCGACGATCGGCGGCGTGAGCAGCGTGTAGGACTGCCCCTGGCCCGACAACAGGAAATAGGTGATGCCCGCCGTTCCAAGGAACAGCATCAACGTGACCGCCTCCACCAGCGGAGCGAGATGACGTCGAAGGAAGGGCGGAAAATATCTCTTCCATGCCCGACCTCGCGTGGAGAGAGTCACTGCACCTTCCATAGTGGCTTTCTTACAACAACGCCGTGCCTGATCAAACACAGTATTTGGGACAGATTGTCCCTTGGCCGAACGCCTGTGTCGTTTCGTCCCGGCTCAGTCCGAAACGCGCAACTGCAGCGGGTCCAAACCATAGTCGGTCAACTTCTTGCGCAACGTGTTACGGTTGATCCCCAGCAACCCGGCGGCCCGGATCTGGTTACCATCCACGCTCGCCAGCGTTTCCTGCAACAGGATCGGTTCGACGACCGCCAGCATATCATCATGCAGGTTCCGATTGGGCTGTCCGATGCCGACCCCCAACTGCCGCTTTGCCCATTCGCGCACGGCCAGGACCAATTGATCGGCAGGCGCGGCATACTCAGGAGGCACCAAGTCCAGTGGCAGGCTGTTGCGCAACATCTCTCCCGCGATCACAGTCTCACGGCTCAGCACCGCCAGCCTCTGCATCAGGTTCTGAAGCTCACGCACATTGCCCGGCCAATGATAGGCCATCAGCAATTGCGCGGCATCGTCCGACAGCGTCTTTCGGGGCAGCCCCTCCTGCGCGGCGCGTTCCAGGAAATGCCTTGCGAGCAGGATCACATCCTCCCGCCGCTCGCGCAAGGCAGGCAAGGGGATAGGCACGACATTCAGCCGGTAATAAAGGTCTTCCCGGAACCTGTTCTCCTCGATCAGCTTGGGAAGATCCTTGTTCGTCGCCGCGACGATGCGGACATTCACCCGCACGGGTTTCGATCCACCGACCGTCGTCACCTCACCCGACTGCAAAACCCGCAGCAGGCGCGTCTGCGCTTCCATCGGCATATCGCCAATCTCGTCGAGGAAGAGGGTTCCGCCCTGCGCCTGCTCGAACTTGCCGGCGGTGCGGACGTTGGCTCCCGTAAACGCGCCCTTCTCATAGCCGAACAGTTCGGCCTCAATCAGTTCGCGCGGGATTGCCGCCATGTTGATGGCAACGAACGGCTTGGTGCGGCGCTGCCCCAGCCCATGGATCGCTTCGGCGACAAGTTCCTTGCCCGTACCCGACTCCCCCAGCACCAGAATGCTAAGATCGTTGGACAATACCCGCGCGATAGTCCGGTAAACCTCCTGCATGGCGGGAGATCGTCCGACGAGAGGCAGGCCATCGTGCGGAAGGCCATCCTCCTGATTGCCCTCCTCGGCCTTGTTCATGCCCAGGGCGTCCCCCACCGCCCGCGCTAATTCATTGAGGTCGAACGGCTTGGGAAGATATTCGAAGGCCCCCTTCTCCGTGGCGCGGATCGCAGTGTTCAAAGTGTTCTGCGCCGACAATATGATCACGCTAAGGCCCGGCCTGCGCTCCAGGATCTCCGCGACGCCGTCCAAGCCATCTCCATCCGGCAGCATGACGTCAGTTATGAGTACATCCGGCGCAAAACTGTCGATCAGGGCGCTACGCTCCCGAATGGACGAGGCGGTCTTTACCTTATGCCCCTGCCGACGCAGCGCTTCCCCGACCACCATGCAAATGGCGGGATCGTCATCGACGACCAGTATCGACCCCGTGGTCGTCATGCTCCCATCCCCATGGGAAGCAGGATTCGAAACGTCGATTCGCCCGCGTCGGGATCGCGTGAATATTGGACGAACCCATTCATGTCCCGCACCAGCTTATCCACCAATGCCAGCCCCAGCCCCTGCCCGTCGCGCTTGCCCGTGATGAAGGGGTTGAACAGGTGATCCAATATATGTTCAGGCACGCCCGGCCCATTATCGATGACCAGTATCTCGATCGGCAGTACCGCGCTGCCCTTTCCATCGCCTAGCACGACCGACACGCCATGGCGGAACGCGGTTTCGACGCGGATGCAGGGCTCTCTAACTTCATCCAGCGCCTCGGCGGCATTTTTCAGCAGGTTGAGCATGATCTGCACAAGTGCATCGTCATTGATGACGGCAAATGGCAATGACGGATCGTAACGCTTTATGATCCTCATATTTCTTGCAAAACCGGCAGCAGCGATGTTGGCCGCCCGATCTATCATGGGATAGATGTTGCCTGGGCGGCATTCCAACCTGTGATCGGTCGTAAAATCCTGCATCCGGTCGATCAGGGCGGCGATCCGATCGACCTCGTTGCAGATCAACTGGGTCAGCACGGCATCGCGTCCATCGTTGCCGGACTCCAGAAGCTGCGCTGCGCCACGGATGCCCGACAGTGGGTTCTTGATCTCATGGGCCAATATGGCTGCGGCCCCCATGGCCGATCGCGCGCCGCCCGGGGTGCCACGATGACCAATTTGCCGCGCATGGCTTTGAGCGTGGATCGACACCACTCGCCACCCTTCATGATCGACAATCGGCGCGATCATCAGATCGACTTCCATCTCCGCCGTTCGCCCCGCATGCACCTTGACGTCATAAGCGGCGATTGGCTTGCTGCTATGCCAAATGTCGAAGCGAGAGCTCGCATCCGCCATTCGAACCGTGCGCGTGACATCACTTCCCACGATCGCGGACCGGGCCATGTTTAGCAAAGTTTCCGCCCGAACATTCGCATCCGCAATGCTGTTGTCAGGCGCCACGATTAATGTCGCCACGGGGAGTGCGATCATCAATTCCGACGGCGATGGCCCATCCTGCTGCATCGGGGGCGGCGGGACAGTCGTCAGTGGCATGGTCATGCCGCCTTGCGCGTCTCGATCGCTCCGTCCTGCGCAATCAGCGGCTCATAAAAGCGCGCCAGCATATCCAGCACCACGTCGCCATCCGGCTCCTGATTGACGGCGTTACGAAACTCCGCCGATCCGGTGAGCCCCTTTGTATACCAACCGATATGCTTGCGAGCCATGTTGACGCCCGTCAGGCCGTCATAATGCTCGATCATCGCACGATAATGCTCTGTTATCAGCTGATATTGTTCGGCTAGCGAAGGATCGGGAAGGCGCTGCCCCGTGCGGAACCAGTGCATCACCTGTCCGATCAGCCAAGGCCGACCATAGGCGCCCCGACCGATCATGACGCCGTCCGCGCCACTCTGCTCCAGCGCTGTTTCCGCATCTTCGATCGAGCAGATGTCCCCATTGACGATCACGGGCAGCGACACGGCATCCTTCACATTTCGAACGAACGCCCAATCGGCGCTGCCCTTGTACATCTGGCAGCGCGTCCGCCCATGTACAGTGATCATCTTCGCGCCCAGATCCTGCGCAATCCGCGCCAGTTCAGGGGCGTTGAGGCTGGCATGATCCCACCCCATGCGCATCTTGACGGTAACCGGCACATCGACGGCCTTCACGGTCGCCTCAATCAGCGCAGCGGCCAGAGGCAGGTCGCGCATCAGAGCGCTACCCGCGTCGCCGTTTACAACTTTCTTGACCGGACAGCCCATATTGATGTCGATGATCGCCGCGCCACGATCGGCATTCAGCTTCGCCGCTTCGGCCATTTCCTGCGGTGAACATCCTGCAAGCTGCATGGACACCGGCTCCTCCACCGGATGCCAGGCCGCCTTCTGCAAAGACTGCCGCGTCTCGCGGATCATTGCCGCGCTCGCGATCATCTCCGTCACATTCAGGCCCGATCCGTAACGGCGGACCAGAGTGCGGAACGGCATATCCGTGACGCCAGTCATCGGCGCCAGGATCACGGGCATGTCGATCGTCACCGGACCAACGGAGATGGGGGAAATTATGCGCATCACCAGCTTTGCCTAAAAAACAGGCAGCCCTTAGCGGAAAAGCGGCGATGCGGCAAGCAAGCCGTCTGGCGGAGCGGCCCGCCGTTCGCTACACGCGCTGCGATGACAGGGAGCAATCACAGGGTCGCCGCGCTGGTGCTCGCCGCCGGACAGGGCAGTCGCGCCGGGGGCGATACACCTAAGCAATTCCGTCCCATCGGGGGTAAGGCCGTCATCGCCCACTCCGTTCAGGCACTGGCGGCTCATCCGCTGGTCGGTGCGGTCTACCTGGTCATCGGCGCCGGGCAGGAGGAAACAGTCCGGTCGCTGATTGACGAGGATCAGGTCGCTTCAATTCTCCAGGGCGCGGACAGCCGCCGCGGATCGGTCCGCGCCGGGCTTGAGGCCATCGCCGCCGCCGGTGGCGCGGACAGAGTGCTAATTCACGATGCTGCCCGTCCTTTCCTGTCCGCTTCCATGATCGATCAACTGCTGGCCGCGCTCGACTTCGCGCCGGGCGCCATTCCCGCCCTCCCCGTCGCCGACACATTGGTAAAGTCAGCTGGCGACCTGGTGGGCGACATTGTGGATCGATCGGCGCTCTTCCGGGTGCAAACCCCGCAAGCATTTCACTTCGACGCCATCCTCACCGCGCATCGCAACTGGGACAATGGCCGCGAAGCCACCGATGATGCCCAGATGCTGCGTCACGCGGGTCATGACGTCACGCTGGTTCCCGGCGACGAAAGGTTGGAAAAATTGACCTATCCCCAGGATTTTATCCGGGCCGAAGCGCTGCTGGCATCGCAACGAACGACCCGCGTCGGCATGGGCTATGATGTGCATCGGCTCGCTGCGGACGAAGAGCTTTGGCTTTGCGGCATTCAGGTCCCCCATGAAACGGGTCTCGCGGGTCACAGCGATGCCGATGTCGCGATCCACGCGATTGTAGACGCCATTCTCGGCGCTCTTGCCGAAGGGGACATCGGCACTCACTTCCCTCCATCCGACCCGCAATGGCGCGGCGCGGCATCCTCCCGATTCCTAGAATATGCCGGAGAGCGGGTAACGTTCCGGGGCGGCCGCATTGATCATATCGACGTCACGATCATTTGCGAGGCGCCGAAGATCGGCCCTCACCGCGATGCAATGCGCCAGCGCATCAGCAAGTTGCTAGCCATTCCCATCGACCGGGTCAGCGTGAAGGCCACCACCACCGAACGTCTGGGCTTTGCCGGACGCCGCGAAGGCATCGCTGCACAAGCCGTTGCAACCATCTCCCTCCCCGCGCTATTCTGACCCCATGCCAGATCGCATCCTCCCCGCCGAATTGGTGGACCTCGCCGAACGCGTCATCATCGCCAATCGCCGCGCTGGCCGCACCATCGCTGTTGCGGAAAGCTGCACCGGCGGCCTTGTGTCCGCTGCCCTCACCGAAATCGCTGGATCTTCAGAGGTTTTTGAAGCAGGATTCATCACCTATTCCAATGACATGAAGAATGAACTGCTGAAGGTTTCCCAGGATGTGCTGGAAACCTTCGGGGCCGTTTCCATCGCCACCGCCTGGGCAATGGCGCAGGGCGCTCTCACCAAAAGCCACGCTAATGTAGCCGTTGCCATAACCGGCATCGCCGGTCCCGGCGGCGGATCAGAGCAAAAGCCCGTGGGCACCGTCGTGTTCGCTCGCGCCGAACGCGGCGGCAACCCGGATAAGGTCGTCGCGGATATGCACCATTTTGAGGATAGCGGCCGGGGCGGCGTTCGCCTTCAGGCGGCGCTTTGCGCGCTTGAGCTTCTGCTGCCCGAGTCCGCGTAAAGTTCGGCCGCACGGGTTTCGAAGGCGCCGATCATCTTGCGCAGCGCCTTGTCGAACATCTGCCCGGCGATCATCTCGAACAGCCGATTCTTGAACTCGAATTCAACCTCGAAATCGACAAGGACGCCGCCCTTCCCGTCATCGCGGAACCGCCACTGGTTGTGCAGGTGCTTGAGCGGCCCTTCCAGATAATCCACGCGCACGAAATCAGGTCGATGCTTGTGCACGCGGGACGTGAAGCTTTCCTTGATGCCTTTGAAGCCGACGATCATGTCAGCGACCATCTCCGAATCATTGTCCTGACGAACGCGGATGGCGCTGACCCACGGCAGGAATTCAGGATAGGACGACACATTCGAAACAAGGTCGAACATCTGGTCAGGCGTGTAGGGAAGTGGCCTCGTTTCGTGATGCTTCGGCATGTTTTCAGCGCGCTGCCCGTGCCAACTGAGCTTCACGGGCGGCCCGCATTTCGGCGAAATCCTTACCCGCATGATAGCTGGAACGGGTCAGTGGGCTCGATGCCACCTGCAAAAATCCCTTTGCGCGCGCGATCCCGGCATAGGCATTGAACGCCGCAGGCGTCACGAACTCCATCACCTTGGCATGCTTTGGCGTAGGTTGCAGATATTGCCCCATGGTCAGGAAATCGATGTCGGCCGAACGCATGTCGTCCATCACCTGATGGACCTCCAGACGCTCTTCACCCAGGCCGAGCATGATCCCCGACTTGGTGAAGATCGACGGGTCCAGCTTCTTCACCGTCTCCAGCAACCGCAGCGACGCATAGTAGCGGGCGCCGGGGCGAATCGTCGGATACAGACGCGGCACCGTCTCAAGGTTATGGTTGTAGACGTCCGGCCGCGCAGCCACGATCATCTCGACTGCGCGTTCATGCTTGTTCCGGAAATCCGGGGTCAAAATCTCGATGGTCGTGTCCGGAGTCGTCCGCCGCAACGCTTCGATCACCTTCACGAACTGCGACGCCCCGCCATCGGGCAAGTCATCGCGGTCGACCGAGGTGATGACGATATGCTCCAACCCCATCTCCGCGCAGGCATCGGCCAGATTCTGCGGCTCGTTCGGATCGACCTTGCGCGGCATGCCGGTCTTGACGTTGCAGAAGGCGCAGGCCCGCGTGCACACGTCGCCCAGGATCATCACGGTCGCATGCTTCTTGGTCCAGCATTCCCCGATATTCGGGCAAGCCGCTTCTTCGCAGACCGTGGCCAGCCCCTTTTCCCGCATCAGCTTCCGGGTTTCGTTATAGCCCGGACTCGTCGGCGCCTTCACCCTGATCCAATCGGGCTTGCGCGCACGTTGCGGAGTGGCTTGCACAGGTAGCGGAGCGGTGTCTGTCATGCGCCATCAAATAGCGATGCATGCCCACTCTTGCCAGCCCCCAGATTGTTGGGCAGAGATTTGGGCATGACCGACTTTTCCGACATGCTCGAAGGCTATCGCCGCTTCCGCAACACCGGCTGGACTCAACAGCGTGGCCGATGGGATGAATTGAGCGAAGGGCAGAGCCCGCGCGTCATGGTCATCGCCTGCTCCGACAGCCGAGTCGATCCCGCGCAGATCTTCGACACCAGCCCCGGCGAAATATTCGTGGTCCGCAATGTGGCGGCGCTCGTGCCTCCCTTTGAAACCAATCCGGGCCATCACGGCGTTTCGGCGGCGCTGGAGTTTGCCGTTCAGGTGCTCAAGGTCGGCGAGATCGTCGTCATGGGCCATGGTAAGTGCGGCGGCTGCAAGGCAGCGCTTAGCCAGGAGCTGAAGGATGCCCCTCCCGGAGAAGGCGGCTTCATTCATAACTGGATAGACATGCTTGATGGCGCGCGGGAAAAGGTCGTCGAACGCTTTGGCGATGATCACGGCCGCGACGCGCATCGCGCCATGGAGCAGGAAGGGGTCAAGGTCAGCCTTGCCAATCTGCGTACCTTCCCCTGCGTCCGCACCAAGGAACGCAATGGCGAATTGAAGTTGGTCGGCGCATTCTTCGCGATTGCAGACGGGCAGCTTCATCTGCTGGATGAAGCGACCGGAGAATTCCATCCGGCGGCGCTGGAATCGGCCTGATGCCCTCGGCGATCCCCAGCGGCAATGTCGCCCTGTTGATCGACGCTGACAACGCCTCCGCCGACCATTTCGACCCGGTATTGACTGTTTTGGCCGAGCTTGGAACCGTCAACATCCGCCGCGCCTATGGCAATTGGAGCAAGCCCTCGCTCAAGGGCTGGGCGCGGCAGGCCGTGACGCAGGCCATCGAAACGCAGCAGCAATTCGACCTCACCAAGGGGAAGAATGCCACCGACATGAAGATGACGATCGACGCCATGGACCTGATGGCGGGGGGCCGGGTCACGGGCTTTGGCCTCATGTCCAGCGACAGCGATTTCACGCCGTTGGTGACGCGCATCCGTCAGGAAGGGATCGACGTCTATGGCTTCGGTTCGGACAAGACTCCCGAAGGCTTCCGTCGGGCCTGCACCCGCTTCATCGACGTAGCCGCGCTCGCCCGATCTCTGGCGGAATCGGCGTCCGAAGCGATGCCGGAGCCGATGCCGCTCGACGTATCGCCCAAAGCCGCCGCGCCAGTCAGGAATGACTACAAGAAGGTGGATGATGAAGTCATCCGTCTCCTGATTGAAGCCTATGATGCGGCCAAGCGCGATGAGAAAGGCTTTGCCGCGCTGGGACCAGTCGGGCAACGCGTCGGCAATCGCTCCAGCTTCGATGTGCGCAATTACGGTTTCAAGCGCCTGTCGGATCTGGTGCAGGCGATCCCCAATTTCATCACGGAAACGCGGGAAAACGGCCAGACCTGGATCAAACGGGTTCACTGACGATGGTCGTCGCCCGGCACCTCATGATCCTGGGCCGCGTGCAGGGCGTATTCTATCGCAATTGGGCAAAACAGACGGCCGCCGAGTTGGGCTTGGCCGGATGGGTCCGCAATCGCCTTGACGGCAGCGTCGAAGCGATAGTCGAGGGCGCGAGTGAGACTGTGAAACGGTTCACGGCTTTAGCGGCTGAAGGTCCTCCAGCGGCGCAGGTGTCCCGCGTCGATAAAGCCGACATACCTGTCGAAGGTTTGACGTCTTTCGAGAAGAAGCCGACCTGCTAGAGAGCCGATCTACCCTCTCAAACCGTTCGCCCTGAGCTTGTCGAAGGGCTCTACTTCCTTTTAAAGCGCGCCCCTTTGGCTGTTTGCAACTCAGGTGAGCTGGCCTCGCTTTCCATGTGAACCGATTGAGTGGCCCAAATAAATTCACGGAGCCATTCACTCGCGCCTCGACCAAAAAAATGGCCGACCCACGCGGGCCGGCCTGAAAGTTTTAGGAGAGGATGCCTGAAAGGCCTCTCCGATATGTGGTTCGCACCTTCATTGTGCAAGTGCGAAGGGCGAAGATATCGTTGCTATAATTGCAATCATCCTCACCCGACGCGCCGCACAACCTCCATCAGCGCGTGAGTTTCTTGTAAGCCAGACTTGTCGGACGGTCAGCGGCATCACCCAGCCTCCGCCGCTTGTCCTCTTCATACATTTCGAAGTTGCCCTCGAACCACTCAACATGGCTGTTGCCTTCGAAAGCAAGAATGTGCGTGGCAAGGCGATCGAGGAAGAAGCGATCGTGGCTGATAACCACGGCGCAGCCCGCGAAGTTTTCGATCGCCTCTTCCAGAGCCGCCAGCGTTTCAACGTCAAGGTCGTTGGTCGGTTCGTCGAGTAGCAGCACGTTGCCGCCCTTTTTCAGCATCTTGGCCATGTGCACGCGATTGCGCTCACCGCCAGACAGCTTGCCGACATTCTTTTGCTGGTCCTGTCCCTTGAAGTTGAAGGCACCAACATAGGCCCGCGTCGACATGTCGTGGCCATTGACCTTCACATAATCGAGGCCGTCCGACACTTCTTCCCAGACGTTCTTTGACGGGTCCAAATGGTCACGGCTTTGGTCGACATAGCCCAGGCGTACTGTCGAACCGATGTCGACCTCACCCGAATCCGGCGTCTCCTGACCCGTGAGGATGCGGAACAGCGTGGACTTACCCGCGCCGTTTGGCCCGATCACGCCAACGATGCCGCCCGGCGGCAGAGTGAAGGACAGGTCCTCGAACAGCAGCTTGTCGCCATAGGCTTTCGAGATGTTCTTCGCCTCGATGACCTTGCCACCCAGGCGCTCGGGCACCTGAATAACAATTTGCGCCTTGCCGGGCGTGCGGCTTTCCTGGCTCGCGACCAGCTGTTCGAACTTGGCGATACGCGCCTTGGACTTGGTCTGGCGCCCCTTCGGTCCCTGCCGGATCCACTCCAGCTCGTCCTTGATCGCCTTCTGGCGGCCCGATTCCTCGCGGGATTCCTGCTCCAGACGCTTCGACTTCTTTTCGAGATAGGTCGAATAATTGCCCTCGTACGGGAAATATTTCCCGCGATCGAGTTCCAGGATCCAACCCACCACATTGTCGAGGAAGTAGCGGTCGTGGGTGATCATCAACACCGCACCTGCATATTCCTTCAGGTGGTTTTCCAGCCACTCCACGCTCTCGGCGTCAAGATGGTTGGTCGGTTCGTCGAGCAGCAGGATGTCCGGCTTCTGGATTAGCAAGCGGGTCAGTGCGATACGACGCTTTTCACCGCCCGACAGGCTTTCCACCGACCAGTCCGACGGCGGGCAGCGCAGTGCCTCCATCGCAATCTCAAGCTGATTGTCGAGCGTCCAGCCATCGACCGCGTCGATCTGCTCCTGCAACTCGCCCATCTCGGCCATCAGCGCGTCGAAGTCGGCGTCTTCCGGCGGATCGGCCATGATCATGCTGATCTCGTTGAACCGGTCCAGCTTGTCCGCGACTTCCCGCGCGCCGTCCTTCACATTCTCAAGCACATTCTTGGCGGGGTCGAGCTGCGGCTCCTGCGCCAGATAACCCACGGTGATGTTCTCGCCCGGCCATGCCTCACCGCTGTAATCGGTGTCGATGCCCGCCATGATCTTGATCAGCGTCGATTTACCTACGCCGTTGGGACCGACGATGCCGATCTTGGCACCGCGATAAAATTGCAGGTTGATACCGTTCAGCACCGGCTTTGGCGCGCCGGGGAAGGTCTTGGTCATGTTCTTCATGACGAAGGCGTATTGCGAGGAGGCGGACATGGCTTGAAGACGCTCCAAAGGACGAATGAGGTAAAATCGCGCCGGAGTTAGCGAAGCCCGGCGCCATTGGCAAATGCGGGATGGCTGGCTAAGCCTTCACCCATGCAGAAAATCCGATCGGGCACCATCGCCGCGCTCCTTCTCGGCAGCATCGCCTCCCCCCTGCCCCTCGCCGCCGCGCCTGCCGACACGACAGCGATTCGAGAGGCGGCGTTGCAGGACAGCATTGCCTGGGACTTCACCGAAGGGCTGACGACGGAAGTCGGCCCCCGCCCCGCCGGAACGCCTCAGGAAGCGCGCGCCCGCGAGTGGGCGGTGGTGAAGCTCAAGACGCTCGGCTTTTCCAATGTGCGATCCGAACCCTATAAAATGCCAGTCTGGGTCCGGGGCCATGACGAGGCGCGCATCCTGTCCCCCTTCCCGCAAAATCTCGCGCTGGCGGCGCTGGGAAATAGCGCGTCCACTTCTGCCAATGGCATCGAAGGCGAAGTCATATATTTTCCCACCCTTTCAGACCTGCAATCAGCACCCGAAGGCAGTCTGAAAGGCAAGATTGCCTTCGTCAGCCACGCCATGGCGGCGACGCAGGATGGCAGTTCCTACAGCCATTTCGGCGCCACACGTCGTCAGGGGCCAAGCATTGCATCGAAAAAGGGTGCGTCGGCCATAGTGATACGGTCGATCGGCACGGACAGCCACCGCCTCCCCCACAGCGGCGTCCAGATGTGGGCCGATGGCGTGAAGCCGATCCCCGCAGCCGCGCTTAGCACCGTGGACGCCGACCAACTGACGCGCATCCTCTCCAGAGGGCAGCCGGTTCGCCTGCGCCTCACCCTCACATCCAAAATGCTGAAGGGCCAGCCATCGGGCAATGTCATTGCCGAACTGCCGGGCACGGATCCGACGGCCGGGATCATCCTTGCCGCCTGTCATATCGACAGCTGGGATCAGGGCACCGGAGCGATAGACGACGCCTCTGGGTGCGGGATCATCACCGCCGCTGCGCTTCATGCCGCAAAGGCTGGCCCGCTCCGTCGAACCATCCGCATATTGATGGCGGGAGCAGAGGAAGTGGGCGGCGACGGCGGCCGCGCTTATTTCGCGGCACATGGCGGAGAACGGCACGCCGTCGTCATGGAGTCCGACTTCGGCGCCGACCGGGTCTGGCGCGTCGATTTCAAACTGCCCGCAGGACATGAAGCACTTTCGGATCGAATTGCCAGCATGCTCTCTCCGCTGGGGATCGCGCCCAGTCGTGTGGCGGCAGGCGGCGGATCGGACATTGAACCGCTGGTCAAGGCAGGCGTCCCCGTCATTGATTTGCAGCAGGACGGCACGCGCTATTTCGACATTCACCACACCGCCGACGACACGTTAGACAAGGTCGATCGCGCTCAACTGCAACACAATGTCAGCGCCTGGGCGGTTACGCTTTTTGCAATCGCTGATGCGGCAGAATCACTGGCGGTTAAGTGAACTTTTGTAGTAGACAACACTCCGTCGCGTGATTCCGTCGCTTCACCGACGCAGAAAAGCATTGATTTGTGCAGCGCACACGTTAATGCGGGTCGCTCGCGTCGGGCGTGTTACAAATATGCCGACGCGGCAATATGCTATGGGAGCCGTACACAATGAAGAAGATCGCTGTTGTTTTCGCTTCGGCCGGCCTGATGGCCCTCGCCGCTTGCGGTGAGAAGCCGGCCAACGAGACCGCGAACGCTTCGAACGCTGTCGTCGAAAACGTTGTCGAGAACGCTGCTAACGCAGCCGACAACGCTGCGAATGCCGCTGACAACGCTGCGAACGCTGCTTCGAACGCTGCAAACGCCGAATAATCTTCGCGTCAGCAAGATTTTCAAGAGGGCGGGCCGTCTAACGGTCCGCCCTTTTTCTTTGTGTACGTGACGACGAAACTTGGGACGCTACGGACCAGTCTCCATCACTCCAGATCATTTTAAAGCTCGCGCCCAGCCTGAAATAAATATTCGAATGGAGTCGGATGCTTGGCTGTCCGCCTCAAGCCTATCGTGGGCTCTACGCTTACTGCGGGTTGTAATCCCACGAGAGCGGGTATTGCGACAGCATAAAGCGGCGCGCCGTTCGCAGCCGCCACTCCTTCACTACCAAGCAACGCCATGGTCTGTGCTGAAAATAGGTCACTCCAGCTGAACTTCACCTCTAGATTAATGAGCCGTTTCAGGAAGTTGGTCTCTCTAGCGACCTGCGCATGATCGGCCAAGGATCGTTGGAATTTCTCGAAAGCAATGGTTTCGCCAAGACCACCCGCGCCGTTTTCTGCGATGGATAGCGCTAAGCCTTCGAGGTGATGGCGAAGGCTCTGCAACTCCGAAGCGCGCCTCTGCCTGAACAGCAAGACCTCATCATAAGGAACACTTCTGTCAGGAATGGGTAAGGCATCGACCAATCTAATCAAAAAGGCTGTATCTGGACGCATCATTTCTTTTGGGAAGCCGATGCTTTGGGCGCTTCGCGTCAGCGTCCAGCGGCCCGACTCGCGCTGGTCCAGCGCTTCGAATGAGCGTTGCAGAACATGAGCATAGAGGTCAGGCGTAAGCATACCGGACATAGGCAAGCGCGTTCGTTGGATGCCATCCCAACCTTCCAGCCCTTCGGGGATTTCGGGACCTATTTGGAGCATCGAATTACTAGCGCGTAGACTCATTACGCGTTGCACCAGAGGCGAACGCAGATGAGCTTGATGGCGGCGAGGAAGTTGGCCGGGTCTTTGTCGTAGCGGGTCGCGATGCCGCGGTACTGTTTGATGCGATTGAAGAAGCGCTCGACGAGGTTTCGCTGTTTGTAGAGCCATGGCGAGAAAGCGAAGCGTTGCGTGCGGTTGGATCGATTGGGAATGTTGGCCCAAACGTTCCTGGCGGCAGCGGCCTCACGGATGGCATTGCTGTCATATCCCTTGTCGCCCAGCAGGGTTGCGCCTTCGGGGATGGCCTCGATCAGCGCCTCGGCTTCACAGGCGTCGTGGACCTGCCCGCCTGTCAGTCTCAGGCTGACAGGGCGTCCGTCAGCATCGACAAGAGCATGGAGTTTGCTGGTAAGGCCGCCCCGGGAACGTCCCATGCCACGATCGCAGCCTCCCCCTTTTTGCCCGTCGCACCATTCTGGTGGACGCGCATGCAGGTGGAATCGATCATCACCAGTTCGCCATTATATCCGGCAGAAACCGCTGCCAGCAGCCGGTCCCACACCCCGGCTTTGCGCCAGCGGACGAACCGATTGTAGCAGGTTGTCGAAGGCCCATAGCGCTCGGGCACTTCGGCCCACGTCGCTCCCGAGCGAAAGCGCCACATGATCCCGTTGATAACTCGACGGTCATCCACCCGGGCCACGCCGCGCGACTTGTTGGGAAGCAAGGGCTCGATAATCGCCCATTCCCGATCTGTCAGTTCATACCGCCGCCGTGCCATCAAACCCTCCAAATCTGGAGGCTCTTGAATCATGCAAATGGCCAATCCTCAAGCCATTTTATGAGTTTACGACCTAGGGTGGTCCAACCGCTCAAAAAGCAGAAGCGCGGCGCGTATGGCATCGGGATCGAACGCACCCCCTGAAATCCGGGTTCCTTTCCCTTCCGGCCTCAACGTCATTTCGGGGAAGATAATCGCGCCTCGCTCGCTGCCTTTAAGCGGGGGCGGTAGCTGGGGCGGTCCAATTTCCAACGTCTTTTGGGGTCTCTCGGCGGATGAAGTGCCCCGAGACGGCATGCCGAATGTCGAGTTTGCACTCCAGCCAATCGGTCTGCCGCTAGGCCAACGTTTCACAAAATAGCCCCCTTCACCGCGCGATAGCTCAATCTAGAGCGGCTGACTGGGGCATTCCATAGCCAAACTTCGAAATCATCCACAGCACCGCAGTCCACCGATGGAAGACAGATATGCACCACAAAGCTCGTCCCCAAGAGGGCAAGAATGATACTAATAGATTTTCCGGAAAGTGGTCGGGGAGACAGGATTCGAACCTGCGACCCTCTGCTCCCAAAGCAGATGCGCTACCAGGCTGCGCTACTCCCCGACGTAAGGCGCCTTAGCGGCGAAGAACGCGTCCCGTCAATCGGCATCACCGGAACAGTAGCCACAATATGATAATCACCGGAATCGGAATGCCGATCAGCCACAGCAATATACCCTTGCCCATGATCATTCGCCTCCATCCATCTCTCCCAAGGCGGAAAATGGATGAGTGAGCGCCGATGTTCCGGCCCCATTCGGACCAGCATAGCGGGAAACGAGATATTGGTGGGCCCGGCAGGACTCGAACCCGCAACCTAGCCGTTATGAGCGGCCAGCTCTAACCGTTGAGCTACAGGCCCCACCTGCCCGACCGGATAAGCAGCATCACGCCGCTTGGCAAGCCTGTGTCGGCACCGGCACTGCTGCCAATAATTGATCCAGCGACGCGGCACGGACATTCCGCCGCGCAAGGTGATCCAGAACCGTGTCCCACCACCTGTAAAAGGCCGCCTGATCTGCCGCATCGCGGACATAGGGCGTGTGGCCCGGCTCCAGCGTCGGCGAATGAAAACTGAAGTTCAGCACCGCCGCGCCTTCTTCGATCAAGGCGTCGATCGCCCTTGTCGCGTCGCGCACCGGCACGCCCTCCGGCGTCAAGGGAATGCGGCTGAACATGCCCGTTCTCGCCAATCCCGATGCCAGGGGGCTGACATTCCACAAATTCTCATAAAGCCGCTCGCCACCATGCCGCAGCAGCCCGGTGAAGGCCGTCGAAAGCGGCAGTTCCACAAGCGATCGTTCCGGCCCGGCCCAATAGGGATTGATCGGCAGGCCGCGAAAATCGGGTCCATGCTGGCCGCTATAGTCAAACCGGCTTCGCACCGAGCTATCCAGACGAAATCCAGCCTGCTCCAACAATCGCGCGCTATTATGACCCACACCATAGCGCCCCGCGCGATAGGCGACCGGGCGTTGTCCGAAACGCTCGGCAATGCGCTGACACAGCGTTTCCAGCTTGGCCCGTTCCAACGCCTCGGGAAGGAAACCGGCATAGCTGTTCGCCTCCGTCACCTCCTCCACATGCGGCGGGTTGACCCAGGGATGCAGATGAGCGCCCACATCGGCGGCGGCGTCCGCGACCCATTGCGCCATCATGCCCGCAGCAGCATCGCTATCGATCACCGGATAATCGGTCACGTAGACCGGCTTCACTCCGGCCGCCTGAAAATAGGCTTGGCCGCGCGCCATCCCGGCCAGCGCGGTCACGGCATGACCGTCACGGCTGAATGGCGCGTTCCAGTCAAACTCCTCCTCGGTATCGACGAACAGCATGAACCGCGTCCCGAAATCGGGGGATAGCGTGATCATGTCGTCCGGCATCGGAGCGCGCAGCAAACTGCCGTCATGGGGCAAAGCGTTCATGCCCTTTCCCCTACCCCTCAATGGTTGCGATAGAGTTTCGCGCGAGGATCAGAGGCTCCCTGCCGCGTCCTCTGCCGATGTGATGGCGGGCATCGAAAGCAGGAATCGGTCAGCTTCGATCTGCAACGCGCCGCCGCATCCTGCAGCCAGGCTGCGGATCAGCCGCAGTGAAAAGCCAAGGCCCAACAGCGGCCCGTCGGCCCAGTCGCCATCGGCCGTATAGCCCGGATCAAGCAGCCGCTCATCCTCCATTCCGTCCAGGCTCGCGGGCCTGTCGACCGCCAGCATGACGCAGCCATGCCCGCCATCCGGCTGGAACCAGCACGCCCCGCTCAGCGCTTCGCCCGGCGCCGCAACGGAAACGACCGTCCGCATCAGATGCTGCACCATGCGTTCACCCTGCACCGGGTCGATCCGCACCATCGGCAGCGCCCGCGCCAGATTGATGTCGATCTGCGCACCATTGCCTTCGCCCTGCTCGCGGAACCGGGCGGAAACCTGTGCGATCAACAGCGCCGGATCGACGGCGCTCGGCGCCTCCGCCCCTTCGCCTCGCGATACGCGGGCGGCCAGGTCAAGGTCATCGAACGCCGCCAGCAAATGCCGGGCGTCCAGCGCGATCTTTCCCGCCATCTCGCGATATTCCGGCCCACTCGGCCCGAACAGCTCCTGTTCGATAATGTCGGCAAAGCCCAGGATGGCGTTCAACGGCGTGCGCAGCTCATGCACCAACTGGCGCAACGAGTCCGCCGAAAGCCCCGCGACAGACACAGGCTCGGCCTGTGGCGGGGCGGCGACTTCATGCAGATAAGGGCGGCGCGCCTGACCGCGATAGCCCTGAAAACGGCCTGATCGTGGGTCAAAAAATGGCGTCGCGGACAGGCGCCATTCGCCCGCCATCGCGCCACCGACAACGGTATAGCGCCCATTCTGAAACCCGCTGCGCCGCATGAAGGCTCCCGCGACGCTTCCATCCGGCCCACTCGCGCCCGTAACGGCGACCTCACCCAGCGACAGCCCGATCAGCGCCGCGCGCGGCCCCTGATCGACCCAGATGATCATGCCCGTGGCGTCGGTCTCGAACGCGAAGGCGTTGACGACCTCCGCCTGTCCGGTATCAGCCCGCGGAACGACCACATCTGGCACCCGCCGCGCACTGGTGAAGCGTTCGATCCGGTCCACAAGATTCCGGATCTGGTCATCGCCCACCGGGACATCATCCGCCGCACCGTCGGCAGGCTCCTCGATCGGCGCTTCCTCCACGTCCGCTGACGGAGGCAACTGCTCGGCAGGCGCCATCATCGCGGGCGTCAGCAGCATGTCCTCCGCTTGTTCGCCCGGCTCCACCGCCAGATCGCTCGTCAGTACAAGGTCGGCCGCGCCAAATGCTTCCAGCGCCTGCTGCGTCCCGGCACCCAGATCGCGCCGCCCGCGCAACACACCGCGCGCGGTCGGGGTAAGGCGCGGCAACAGGGCGATCCACGCGTCATCCGGCAACCGCGCGCGCGACATCGCCGCCGCCGCGATCGCCGGACGATCATTGGCAAAAAACTCCACCAGCGCTGGCGAACGAAGGCGGCCGCCCAGTTCGACCACCGTGGCGATCCGCTGCGTTTCCGACAATTGGGATTGCAGCGCCGCGAGCCGATCGAGCAGCGCGGCACGTTCCTCATCCGGCAAAGTGCCGCGATCCGCGCGATCATTCTGCGCGAGCAGGTCGACGCACTGACGCCACAGCGTCACCGCGCCCAGGCCGCTTCTATTCTCTGCGGCCAGAACCGTCTGCATCAGATCGTTGAAGCGCACTCTATTCCCCTTGAGGACTTCCGGCGATGCGCAGAACTTCATCGTGGAAGGAAATCATGCCGCAGGAATAAGCCTTCCCGCCGGTTAGGGAAAGGGGGCGGACGTGGCGATTTCGGATCGTCGCATAGTGGGACAATTGCATTGCCCTGAAATATTATTATGATGTTGGGAAGGAATGAGAAAGGAAATAAGCAAGCGGATGGCTGGCCCAAATATCGATGACATCGACATGCACATCCTGGGCGAGCTGCAGCAGGACGGCCGGATGACCAATGTGGAACTGGCTCGAAAGGTCGGATTGACCGCCCCGCCCTGCCTGCGCCGCGTCCGCGCGCTTGAGGAAAGCGGCGCCATCAATTCCTATCACGCCGTCGTCAACCCGGCCATGCTGGGCTACACCATCACCGTCTTCGCGATGGTCAGCCTGAAGAGCCAGGCGGAAGCTGACCTGAAAGCCTTTGAAGATCATGTCGCAACCCTGCCGGAAGTGCGCGAATGCTACATGCTCAATGGTGAGATCGACTTCATCCTGAAGGTCGTGGCCAAGGACCTCCAAAGCTTCCAGCAGTTTCTCACGTCGAAACTGACGCCCGCGCCCAACGTGGTGAGCGTCAAGACCTCGCTCACCATCCGCATGGCAAAGAACCTGCCGGGTGTCCCCCTGCCGCTGTGACCAGCAAAATGGCGGCGATCGCTCGCCGCCACTAGGCCAGCAACGCTTCTGCGCCGCGTGCTGGCCCTTGGGTCAATCACTTAGCTTACAGGCGGAACCGCCATTGGCTGAAACGCCGTCTTGCGGCTCTGCTGATCGACCCAAACGCTCCAGAATCCAGCGACATTGGCCCAATTACCCGTAACCTGAGCAAGCGCCGTCTTGGCCCCCGCCAGATCGCCGGAACGCGCCAACGCGATGCCAAGGCGCGCATTGGCCTTCCCCTGATCAACCCCGCCCTTGGACAGGGCCAGCCGGTACATCTCGACAGCCTGCGGGAACTGGCTGAGCGAAAAATAGCTGTCGGCCACGGCCAACGCTGCCGATCCATCCTTCGCGCCTGCGGCCTTCTTCGCCGCAGCGGGCAGCGCCGCGATTTGCTTCGCGGCCTTTGGCGCAACGCTCTTCATCAGGCTGGCGGTCGCGGCCTGCGTCGTCGTCAGCTTGCCCGCCGAACGCCCCGCTTCGATGATCGCCTTTGCCTCCGCATAATTGCCCGCCTTTTCGGCAAGCTGTGCATAAGCCTGATAGTCCCGTTCACTCGCCATCGCGCCGTTCGCCGCCTGCAACCGATACAGGTCCAACTGCGGCTGCGCGTCTGTGCCCGGCGCCGTCAGATAGTTGGCAAGCGCCGATCGCCATTCCGGCGCCGAACCATAATGGGCCAGCCGCTGGCGATAGAGCGAACCAACCTCCGCCCAATCTCCTGCCGCATAGGCAAGCGAAATCGCCCGGTCATACCAGGCTGCCGGAACGGCTTGCCCTGACGCCCGCTGCCGGGCCAGCGCATCCTGCACGAAGGGGCGCGCTTCCTTGGCTTTGTTCTTCCGAAGGTAGATGTCGGCGCGCAGCATCGTCGCGTCGATCCCGTCATAACCCAGCGTCTTGGCATAATCGAGCTGCGCGAAGGCATCGTCATAATTGCCAACCACATAAGACAGGTAGCCAGCGACATAGCGTAATCGCGGAGCATCCTTCTTGGGCACGGAACTGGTTTTGAACATGTCCGTCAACGCAACCCGCTGCGCTTGGAAATTCTGCTTGAGCACCGCCAGCTCGAACCGCAGCCCTGCCGCTGCATAGGCCTCATAATCGCTCGTCGGCGTCAAGCCGCTGATCTGCGCCTGAGCCGTATTGACGTCCCCTGCCTTGATCGCGCTGTCGGCTGCTTGAGCCGCTGCACGAAACCCTTCGCTCATGACGATGACCGGCCCGCTGGCCGAAGCCTTTTTCGCCGCCGCCGGTATTGAAAAAGCCGCAACGGCGGTGATCGCAAGAAGGCCTGATTTCAGCATGGATTGTCGCAGCGCGATCATGTCGGCCGTCCCCTTTTTGTCGTGCGCCATCTGGCGCAGGTCCCTGTTATGTCGATGATAGGAAAGAAGGTGCGCCCATCACCCGATCAGCGCACCCTGTTTCAAATCAGGCCTTGGTGGCGAGATAGGCCAGCCAGAGATCGGCGATCTTCTTGCGCGTCCCGGCCTGAACCGACTGGAACGCCGCCTTGGCCGAAGCGACATCGCCACCCAATGCCTTGGCGATGCCCATGCGCGTATTGATTTCGTCCGCGTCGACGCCGCCCTTCTGCTTCGCGAGGTCGAACATCGCAGCCGCCTTGGCATAATCGCCATAGCCGAGGTAGGCGTCCGCAGTGGCCGCCGCGATCTTGCCAGTGGCAGCCTTGCGGGCATCAGCTTCCGCCGAAGCCAGGGAAGCCTTGTCGCCCGCAATCTTCGGCGTTGTGGTCTGGTACAGGTCCGCACCTGCCGTACCCTTCAGCACTCCCTTGGCGCGGCCCTGATCGATCGCCGACTTTACCTCGCCATAGATGCCGGTCTTTGACGCCATTTCACCATATTCAAGGAAGTCGCCTGCCACCACCAGGCCGCCCGATGCCGCCATCAAGCGGAGAACGTCCAGATTCTCGCGCGTCGTGATATTGGGGTTGGATTGCTGGAACAGGCGGATGAGCGTGCGAAGATTCTCGCCGTTGGGTGCCGCCTGATAAGCCAATGTCGCCCATTCGGTCACTTCGGGCAGGCGCGCGGCCGCCGCCCGGCTCACGCCGATCTGATACCATTGGGCTGGCACCTGACCGCCCGCCGCCTTGGTGGCGTCGGCTGCGGCCTTCAGAGAAGCAAGGCCCTTCTGGTTGAGGCCGCGAGCGGGTTCAGCGGAAGGATTGGCCGTCCCTGCCTTCCCGAAATAGGCTTGCGCCAATGTGGCGTTGACCGCTTCAGGCTTGTAGCCCGCCTGAGCCGCCGCCTGCGCCCGCTGGATCGCCAGATCATAATTCTTCGCCTGCATCGCCTGATCGGCGGCAACCGCGTTGAATTGCCCGACCTGATCCGCCGGGGTAAGGCCGCTGTCCAGCATCTGCGTCAGCGCCTCGCTCTGCATCGCGCTGTCCTTGGCGGCGATGGAGGCATTCAGCTTGACGGCGCCAATCTGATATTTGTCATCGTTCGATTTGGCCTTGCTGTCTGCATCGGCCAGCGCCGCCTTGGCTGCGGCAAAGTCATTCTTCTGCGCCGCTGCCTGCGCCGTCTGCAAAGCCTTGATCACGTCGGGCGAGACATTGAGCTTGGGCGCTCCGCCCTTCTTGTCCTCCTTCTTCGCCGCCATCGCGGGCGCGCAAACAGCGCCGCTGGTGACCGCAAGAGCCAAGGCAAGCGCCACGGGGGATACAAAACGCATGATCATCTTCTCCTCTGCGCCTTGGGGAAAGGCGCCGCTTGATTAAGCGCCGTTTAGGGGGCGGCGCGTGAATGACGTTTGAACATCGTATATGCAGCAGTTTTCCGCCTGTCAGCCCTTTCTTACAGCTTGATCTGACGCGAGCGCGCGTGCGCGCGAGGGGTGACAGATTTGTTTCGCTCCGCTAGTGCATGAGCAACGAAACAGTTCCATCCAAAAAGAGAATCGCATTGACCGACGAGACTGCCCTCGCCGACCCTTCGGACATCAGCCCCATCTCCATCGTCGATGAGATGAAGGCCAGCTATCTCGACTATGCCATGTCGGTCATCGTCGCCCGCGCCCTGCCCGACGTGCGCGACGGGTTGAAGCCGGTGCACCGCCGCATTCTCTTCTCGGCCCATGAATCGGGCTTTCAGCATAACAAGCCCTATCGCAAGTCGGCGCGCATCGTCGGTGACGTGATCGGTAAATATCACCCGCACGGCGACAGCGCGATCTATGACGCCTTGGCGCGCATGACGCAGGACTGGTCCATGCGCGTGCCGCTGATCGATGGTCAGGGGAACTTCGGTTCCATGGACCCCGATCCGCCAGCGGCCATGCGTTACACCGAAGCGCGCCTTGCCAAGGTCACGACCGCCCTGCTGGAGGATCTCGACAAGGACACCGTCGATTTCCAGCCGAACTATGACGCTTCGGAGAGCGAGCCGCAGGTGCTGCCCGCCCGCTTCCCGAACCTGCTCGTCAACGGCGCGGGCGGCATCGCGGTCGGCATGGCGACCAACATTCCGCCGCATAATCTGGGCGAAGTCATCCGCGCCTGCCTTGCCTATATCGATAATCCGGCGATCACGATCGATGAACTGATCCAGATCGTCCCCGCTCCTGACTTCCCGACCGCTCCACTGATCCTTGGTCAATCCGGCGCCCGCAACGCCTATCATACCGGCCGTGGTTCCATCATGATGCGCTCGCGCCATGTGATCGAGGAAGGTCGCGGCGACCGCCGCTCCATCGTGCTGACCGCCATCCCCTATCAGGTCGGCAAGAACGGCCTCGTTGAAAAGATCGCCGAAGCCGCCAAGGACAAGCGGATCGAGGGCATCAGCGATATTCGCGACGAATCGAACCGTCTGGGCGTTCGCATCGTCATGGACCTGAAGCGCGACGCCACACCCGAAGTCGTGCTGAACCAGCTCTGGCGCAACACCCCCGCCCAGTCGAGCTTCCCGGCCAACATGCTCGCCATTCGCGGCGGCCGCCCGGAATTGCTCAACATCCGCGACATTATCGAGGCGTTCGTCCGCTTCCGCGAAGAGGTCATCACCCGCCGCACCAAGTACGAACTCAACAAGGCTCGCGATCGCGCGCATATCTTGCTGGGCCTGGTCATCGCGGTCACCAACCTCGACGAAGTCGTCCGCATCATCCGTGGATCGGCCAGTCCCGCCGAGGCACGCGAAACCCTGCTGGCCCGCGACTGGCCGGTGGCGGAAATCGCGCCATACCTCAAGCTGGTCGAAGCGATTGAAACCGAAGCAGGCGGCGAAACATATCGCCTGTCGGACATTCAGGTCCGCGCCATCCTCGACCTGCGCCTCCATCGCCTGACCGCGCTCGGCCGCGACGAAATCGGCAATGAACTGGCCGAACTGGCCGCAGCCATCGCCGAATATCTCGCCATCCTCGGCGACCGTCAGAAGCTCTACGCCGTCATGCGCGAAGAGTTCGAGACGATCGAACGCGACTTCGCCACCCCGCGCATCTCGGAAATCACCGCTGCCGCCGACGGCATCGAGGATGAGGATCTGATCGAGCGCGAGGAGATGGTCGTCACCGTCACCGTCCAAGGCTATATCAAGCGCACCCCGCTCGAAAGCTTCCGCGCCCAGGCGCGCGGGGGCAAGGGCCGCTCCGGCATGGCGACCAAGGATGAGGATGCGATCACCGAACTGTTCGTGACCTCCACGCACACGCCGGTTCTCTTCTTCTCGACGGCGGGCAAGGTCTATCGCCTCAAAGTCTGGCGCCTCCCCGAAGGCGGCCCGGCGACACGCGGCCGCCCGATGGTGAACCTGCTGCCGCTCGGCCCCGGCGAAACGATCCAGACCGTCTTGCCGCTGCCCGAGGATGAGGACAGCTGGAAGGACCTGCACGTCATGTTCGCGACCGCGAACGGCACGGTGCGCCGCAACAGCATGGACGCCTTCGCGAACGTGCCGAGTAATGGCAAGATCGCCATGCGCTTCGATGAAGGCAGCGAGGATTGCCTGATCGGCGTGGCGCTGCTCAGCGAAGAAGATGACGTCCTGCTCGCCACCCGTCAGGGCAAGGCAATCCGCTTCAAGGCGACCGACGTGCGCGAATTCCAGAGCCGCACTTCAACGGGCGTGCGCGGCATGACGCTGAAGGGGGATGATGAAGTCATCTCCCTCTCCATCCTCCACCGCGCCGGAACCACGCAGGAAGAGCGCGAAGACTATCTCCGTTTCGCCCCGTGGAAGCCTGAGAAGGAAGGCTCCCCGCAGATGCCCGAGGAGCGCTTCGCCGAGCTACAGGCGAAGGAGCAGTTCATCCTCACCGTCTGCTCCAACGGCTATGGCAAGCTGTCGTCGGCCTACGACTATCGCCGCACCGGCCGCAGCGGTCAGGGCATCACCAACATCGACAATATCGCGCGTAACGGCCCGGTTGTCGCCAGCTTCCCCGCGCGCCACGGCGATCATCTGATGCTCGTCACCGATCAGGCAAAGCTGATCCGCATGGGCCTCGACACCCTGCGCGTCATCGGCCGCAACTCGGCAGGCGTGCGCCTCTTCAACGTATCGGATGACGAACATGTCGTCAGCGCCGCGAAGATCGAGGAAAGCGACGAGGAAACCGAAGTCAGCACCCCCGCAGGCCTCGAAACCTCCCCGGAAGTCAGCCCTGAATCTGACCCGGACCTCACCGAAGAGTGACCGACCTCTTCGCCTACAAGATCCTGACCAAGGATCAGTATGACCAGCTAAAGACCGACGGCGTGTTCAAAGGCGCGCCAGTCGATCTCGCCGACGGCTACATCCACATGTCCACCCGGCAGCAGGCCGCCGAAACCGCCGCCAAACACTTCGCGGGCCAGGACAATCTGGTGATGATCATGGTGGACCTCGCCCCCTTCCGCGAAGCGCTGAAATGGGAAGAGTCACGCGGCGGCGCCCTCTTCCCGCATCTGTACGCCGACCTGCCCCTAAGCGCGGTCGCGGGGAAGGTGGTGCTACGGTTGGATGAGCAGGGTAAGCATCTGTTCCCTGCGGGCTTCTAACCCCGTTCGTTTCGAGCGAAGTCGAAACCACTCAGCGAAGCGCACCTCCTCTCCTCCCGTCATTCCCGCGAAGGCGGGAAGCCATCACCAGACATGTCACCTAGACCCTGCTTGTGGGAGAGAGATTCCCGCCTTTGCGGGAGTGACGAAGTGGAGTGGGTAGCGGACTGGTAGATTCACAGTCGTCGCATTGTTATGAGGAATGCAATTTACTGCGCTGGGGCTGCGGAAGGCAGCAATTTGCAGTACCCGACCATCTTGGTTTCAAATCGGTAGTCACCATTGTCGGTGCGGATGGCCGTGCCGAACCGCGCATTGTAGGGCGATGGCGAAAGCAGCGCATCGGCCAGAGATATCCTTAACAATTGAACACTTGCCGCTTTTGCATCGCTTGCATTACCGAAAACCCATTCGCGCGCAGGTCCGTTCTCGCCAATAAAGCTGTTATGACTGATGGGCGGCTGTTTGGCATTCAAGCTCTTGGTCATCTCGGCCCCCAATGGCACCTTCACAACGGGTATATCACCAGGCGCCACGGAGCCGTCCGCAGGGCGGTTAAAGAAGCATTGAAGCAGCATTGCGGAAGTGAGAACAGCACTCATGCGTATGGTCCAAATTCTTCGATTGTCGCGGCTGACTTCGTGCCGCGAGGATCAGCATTGCCGCTTCTGATCGACAAAGCAATGCACCGTTCGCTTCGTCGGTAGTTGCCAACAAACGGTAGCTTCTAGGATATGGACTCACCCACCCAATGACCCCCTATGATAGCGGTCAGTTGCTCCTCTCCATCCGCACAACCATCCCCTTATTCACCCAATAATCAAACCCGCCCCACCTGATCCGCCGCGACCAAGCCGCCGCCAACTGCATCCCCAAATGCACCCAGCACACCAAAAACGGCGCCAGCACATCCCACCACAGCGATCGTCGAGCCGCCCGCACCTGCCCCATCTCCAGCACGCCCGCCAAAATCCGCCGCCGTACCAGCTCTCGCCCAGCCGCCGTCGCATAACCCACCGCTACAGCACTCCAATCACCCCAGCCAAGCGCCCAAACCCAGCCCAAAGCCTGCACCCCAACCACCAGCGTCGCGACCGCCCACATCCCCACGCTGTTCGTCACAATATGCCAATACTGCCGCACCCCAAAAGCAATCGCACCCCGCGCCTCCATCGGCGAAGCCACCAACAAATCCCGCACCGGCCGCAACCGCAGCTTCGCCCGCCACCCGGCCAGCCCGATCGCCATATCATCCGACAACCGCCCCGCCAGCGCCGCATCCAGATCGAGCCGCTCCGCCACCTCCCGGCTCAAGGCCATCGCCCCGCCCCACGGCATGGTCGCGCCAGCAGCCCGAGGCAAAGTCGCCAACTGCATCTCCACAGCCCCCACCAGCGCGGCCACCGCACTTCGCTCAGGCAACAGTAACCGATAGCCAGTCACAATATCCGCCTTCCCCCGCACCAGAGGAAAGAGCAACCGCCCCACCAACCGCACCGGCGGCTCAATATCCGCGTCCACGAACACCAGATAGCGATCCTCCGGCCGCAAAGCCCGCAAAGCCGCCCGCAACTTATGAACCTTCTGCCCCTCATCCACCGCGACGCCCGCGCGGACAAGCTGCACCCAATCCCCCTCCCGCGCCGCCAAAGCCTGCGCCGCCGCGCACCCGCCGCTCGAAGCAATCACCAACCGAAACCGAGCCGTCTGCGCCTTCAACCGCGCAATCAATTCCGGGCCGCCATCCCAATCATCCCGCACCGAAAGCAGCACGACCACGCCCCCGGGCGCCTCCTCCTGACGATCGACCGGAAGATGCCGCCAGTAATTCAGCACCCCCAGCAGCGAGAGCCCCTGCAACACCACCCACAGCCAAAAGGCCCAACCCATAAGAAATCCAAGCCCTTTACCACCCCGACCGCTGCTGTATGACGGCAGGCGCGATGCTCTCCAACCCCTTTCTCTTCACCCTCCTCCGCATCCTCCCCGCATCCATCGCGTCATGGCTGGGCGGCTGGCTGTCGGCGAACGTCGCACGCAGGAACATGAAACTGCGAGACCAGCGCGCCCGCGCCAACCTCGCCATCCTGCGCCCGGACCTGGACGAAACCGCCCGCGAAGAAATGCTTACCCGCCGCTGGTTCAATCTCGGTCGCACGATGGCCGAACTCGCCAATATCGACCGGCTCGTGAACAACCGCCATGTTAGCATCATGAACGAACCAGCCTATCGGGAAGCGCTGGCCTCGGCCCGCCCCATGATCTTTCTGACCACCCATATCGGCAACTGGGATTTGCTCGCCGCTCATTTGAAAGCGTCAACCGATCGTCCCGGCCTCGGCGTCTACGACCCTCCTTCGGACCCCGCTCAGGCCAAGATGCTGAAGCGGGCACGGGAAAGCTATATGGGCGAAGCCATCACCGGCAGCGGCGCCGCCCGATCGATCCTGCGGCACCTTGCGGAAAAGGACAGGGCGATGCTCTACATCTTGGTGGACGAACGGAGGGATCGACAGGTCTGGTTCCCGCGCTTCGGCAGAAATGTGGAACCGTCGGGAAATCTTTCCATCGCGCTACGCCTTGCCCGGCGCAGCAACGCCCGCTTCCTGCCTTTCACCTTGGCAAGGACCAAGGGCGCTCATTTCCGTCTCGATTGGCACCCGCCACTTGATCCGCTGGTCATGGACGAAGCCGATCTGCTGGATCAGGTCGACGCCTTCCTCGGCAAAGCCTGCGTCGATCATGCGGACCAATGGCTCGCCCTGCATGACATGGATTTGGCCTCGGCCTGAAGCACCGTGTTCCTGCAAAGGCAGGAACCCAGTCCCGCCCTTTCGACCAGGCTCCCGCCTTCGCAGGAGCGCGGAGCGCAAAACGAACGGTTCTACGATACGCCAACACACGCTAAAGCCCCCAAATGTCCCGACTCGCCATCAAGATCTGCGGCCTTTCCACACCCGACACGGTCGGCGCAGCTATCCGCGCGGGCGCGACCCACCTCGGCTTCGTCCACTTCCCCAAAAGCCCACGCCACGTCGAAGCCGATCAACTACGCGCCCTCGCCGCAACAGTCCCCGCCCATATCGAGCGCGTCGCCGTCCTAGTCGACCCCACCGACGAAACCCTCGCCGAACTCTCCGCAACAAACGCCCTCACCGCCCTGCAATTCCACGGCAAGGAAAGCCCGGAGCGCACCGCCGCCATCGCTAAGCGCTTCAACCTCCCCGTCTGGAAAGCCATTTCCGTAAAAACCCGCGCCGACATCGACGCCGCAAAAGCCTATACCGGCGCGGCCGACCTCCTCCTCTTCGACGCGAAGACACCGGACGGCGCGGCGCTCCCGGGCGGCATGGGCCTACGCTTCGACTGGACCCTGTTGCGCGGCGTCCCCATATCCATGCCCTGGGGTCTTTCCGGAGGCCTCGGCATCGACAATGTCGCCGAAGCGATCCGCATCACCGGCGCCCCGATGATCGACGTTTCTTCCGGCGTGGAAAGCGCGCCGGGCATCAAGAGTGTGGACAAGATCATGGCCTTCTGCAAAGCGGCACAGCAATCATGACCATCAACAACTCCCTCCGCTCGCAACCGGATGCCTCCGGCCATTTCGGTTCCTTCGGCGGCCGCTATGTCGCGGAAACGCTGATGCCGCTCATCCTGGAGCTGGAGAAGGTCTACAAGGAAGCGAGGCAGGACCCCGCTTTCGAGGAAGAGTTTGAGGAACTGCTGCGCAACTATGTCGGCCGTCCCAACCCGCTTTACTATGCCAGCCGTCTAACCGAAGCGCTCCGCGCCGACGCCCCCGAAGGCAAGGGTGCCAAAATCTACCTGAAGCGCGAGGAACTGAACCACACCGGCGCGCACAAGATCAACAATTGCATCGGCCAGGCGCTGCTCGCCCGCCGCATGGGCAAGAAGAAGGTCATCGCCGAAACCGGCGCTGGCCAGCACGGCGTCGCCACCGCCACCGTAGCCGCCCTGTTCGGCATGGAATGCAAGATTTTCATGGGCGCAAAGGACGTCGAGCGGCAGAAGCCCAACGTCTTCCGCATGAAGCTATTGGGCGCCGAAGTCATCCCCGTCGTTTCCGGCTCGCAGACGCTCAAGGACGCGATGAACGATGCCCTGCGTCATTGGGTTTCGAACGTCCACGATACCTTTTACATCATCGGCACGGCAGCAGGCCCACACCCCTATCCGGAACTGGTCCGCGACTTCCAGTCGGTCATCGGCCGCGAAGCGCGCGAGCAGATTCTCGAAATCGAAGGCCGCCTGCCAGACATGCTGATTGCTCCGGTCGGCGGCGGCTCGAACGCGATCGGCCTCTTCCATCCCTTCCTCGATGATGTTGAGGTCAAGATGATCGGCGTGGAGGCAGCAGGCGAAGGCCTCACCGGCAGACATGCCGCGTCCCTCGCAGGCGGTGCGTCCGGCATCCTGCACGGCAACCGCACCTATCTGCTTCAGGACGAAGACGGCCAGATCACCGAAGCGCACAGCATTTCGGCAGGTCTCGACTATCCGGGCATCGGCCCTGAACATAGCTGGCTGCACGAAATCGGCCGGGTCCAGTACATGCCGATCACCGATGACGAAGCGCTGGCCAGCTTCCAGAAGCTAGCCGCTCTCGAAGGCATCATCCCGGCACTGGAATCCGCCCACGCCATCGCCAGCGCGGAAAAGGTCGCGCCAACGATGGACGCGGACCAGATCATCATCGTCAACCTCTCGGGCCGGGGCGACAAGGACATCTTCACCGTCGCCGACGCGCTGGGAGTGGAAATGTGAGTTCTCCCTTGGCACGCCGTGCTCCTGCGCAGGCAGGAGCCCAGACCCTACGCCCGAACTGGGCTCCTGCCTGCTCAGGAGCACATTGCGCCGGATTCAACCATGACTGACCGCCTCGCCACTCGCTTCGCCACCTGCAAGGAAGCAGGCCGCGCCGCCCTCATCACCTTCGTGACCGCAGGCGACCCGACCGTTGCCGCCACCCCGGCGATCCTCGACGCCCTCGTTGCGGGCGGCGCGGATATCATCGAACTCGGCATGCCCTTCACCGATCCGATGGCGGACGGTCCCGCGATCGAACTCGCCAATCTGCGCAGCCTCGGGTCAGGCACGAAGACGAAGGACATTTTCCACCTCGCCACCACCTTCCGCACCCGCCACCCGCATATACCGCTGATCCTCATGGGCTATGCCAATCCCATGCTGATCCGCGGCTCTGAATGGTTTGCGCAGCAGTGCCGCGAAGCAGGCGTGGATGGCGTGATCTGCGTCGATGTCCCGCCTGAAGAGGACGCCGAAATCGGCCCGGCCCTGCGCGCGGCGGGCGTTCACCTTATCCGCCTTGCCACGCCGACTACCGACGCGGCTCGCCTTCCCGCCGTGCTCAACGGCGCCAGCGGCTTCCTCTACCATGTCGCCGTCGCAGGCGTGACCGGCAAGCAGCAAGCGGCCCAAACAGCCGTCGAGCAGGCCGTCGAGAAGCTGAAAGCCGCAACCGACCTCCCCATCGCGGTCGGCTTTGGCGTCCGCTCCGCCGAACAGGCAGCCGCCATCGGCCGCGTTGCTGACGGCGTCGTCGTCGGGTCAGCCATTGTCGACATCGTCGGCTCGCATGGTGATGCCGCCGCGCCCTTCGTTCAGGAGTTCGTCGCCACATTGAGCGGCGCTCTCAAAGCCAACAGCCCCCATTTCCGGGAGACCGCCGCATGAGCTGGATCAACCGCGTCCGCAAGGCCGTTCCCTTCCTCGCAAAGAAGGAAACCACCGCCGAGACGCTGTGGCACAAATGCCCGTCCTGCACCGAGATGATCTTCATCAAGGAGTGGGAGGATAATCTTTCCGTCTGCCCGCGCTGCGACCATCACGGCCGCATCGGCCCGTCTGAACGGTTCGAGCAGATCCTCGATGCTGGCTTCATCCTGCTCCCCACCCCGCCGGTGCAGGAAGACCCGCTGAAGTTCCGCGATTCCAAACGCTATCCCGACCGGATCAAGGCTGCCCGCGCGCAGACCGGGGACCAGGATGCGCTGATCAATGCGCGCGGCGCAATTGACGATGTGCCGCTGGTCATGGGCGTGCAGAATTTCGCCTATATGGGCGGGTCGATGGGCATGGGCGTAGGCGCGGCCTTCATCCAAGGCATTAATGAGGCGATTGGCCACAAATGCCCCTATGTCATCTTCACCGCAGCGGGCGGCGCGCGCATGCAGGAAGGGATTTTGTCCCTGATGCAGATGCCGCGGTCGACGGTCGCCATCCAGAAGTTGCACGCCGCAGGCCTGCCCTATATCGTCGTCCTGACGGACCCCACGACGGGCGGCGTAACGGCGAGTTACGCCATGCTGGGCGACGTCCAGATCGCCGAGCCCAATGCGCTGATCGGCTTCGCGGGCCAGCGCGTCATCGAAAGCACGATCCGCGAAAAGCTGCCCGATGGTTTCCAGCGCGCCGAATATCTGTTGGAACATGGCATGCTCGACATGGTCGTGCATCGCAGCGAATTACGCGACACGCTGGCCCGAGTGATCGGCTATCTAGCCCCTCGCGCCGCTGCCTGACGCGATCGGGCGAGGAACATAGGGCCATGCCCGACCACGCCATTTCGGACGACCCGGCGGTCCAATCGCAGCTGGATCGGCTCGCTACGCTGTCGCCCGGTGCGGACATATTGGGTCTTGAACGTATCACCAGCCTGCTCGACAGGCTGGGCAATCCGCACCGCGCGCTGCCGCCCGTCTTCCATGTCGCAGGCACCAACGGCAAAGGCTCGACCTGCGCCTTCCTGCGCGCCGCGCTCGAAGCAGACGGCCGGAGCGTCCATGTGTTCACCTCGCCCCATCTCGTCCGCTTCAACGAACGCATCCGCCTCAACGGTCAGTTGATCAGCGACGAAGCGCTCGCCCATTATCTGTCCCGCGTGCTGGACGTGGCCGAAGGCATCGGGGCCAGCTTCTTCGAAGTCACTACCGCCGCCGCCTTCCTCGCCTTCGCCGAGCATCCCGCAGACGCCTGCATCCTTGAAGTAGGGCTGGGCGGCCGTCTGGACGCTACCAATGTCATCGAAAACCCCGCCGTCTGCGGCATCGCCCAGCTCGGGATCGACCATCAGGCGTTCCTCGGCAACACGCTGCGCGCCATAGCGGCGGAGAAGGCGGGCATCGCCAAGCCGGGAGCTGCCCTGGTAACCCAGCGCTATCCCGAATCACTGGCTCCCGCAATGCGCGAAGCATCGGCCCGCGCCCGCACCAACTGGCTCCCCATGGGCGAAAGCTGGGATGCAGCCAGCTACCGCGACCGCCTCCACTATCGCGACGAACAAGGCCGCATCGAAACCCCGCTCCCCCGCCTTCCCGGCGCGCATCAGGTGCAGAACGCCGCCCTCGCCTTCGCCATGCTGCGCCATCAAACGGCCCTGCCCGTCAGCGAAGCCGCGCTCAAAGCCGCCCCCCTCTGGGCGCACTGGCCCGCCCGACTCCAACGCCTGGACCACGGCCCGCTGCTAGCCCCGCTCCCTCCCGAAAGCGAAGCCTGGCTCGACGGCGGCCACAACGCCGGAGCCGGAGAAGCCATCAGCGCCTTCTTCACCACAGATCGCCTCGCTGGACGCAAACTGCACCTCGTCATCGGCATGCTCGCCAACAAGGAAGTGGATGCCTTCCTCGCCCCATTCGCCGGACGCATAGCCCACATCCACGCGCTGCCCGTCCCCGGCCACGAGCACCATCCCGCCAGCCGCTTCGCCGCCATCGCGGAGCGCTGGGGCATCGACTGCACAGCGCATGCAGATCCCGCCGCCGCTATCAAAGCCGTCGCGGCGTCATCCAAAACCGAAGCCCCACTCCTGTTCATCGCCGGGTCGCTCTATCTCGCAGGCGAAATTTTGCGCCTGAACGAGCAATATCCCGACTGAATACACTTGAGATTGACTCGCAATAGCGTAACCTGTCCTCCGTAACCCAACGGATAAAAGGTGCTCGCATATGCCCAGTGGAGAGATCACCCCCCTAGACCTGCCCGGCGCAATGCCTGCCGGCTACGGCAACAGACTGTTCCTCTACGCGATGCGACGAATGGCCAGCGCCGGGGTCGATGATGCCCACGCAGCCAACGCCATGCTCGGCGCGTTCGGGCGCAGCTACCGCCGCCCGCTAGTCCTCATGCGCGCCATGATGCTCGAACTTGCCCGCTGCGCAACCCGCCGAATACTCGTCGCGCCTTGCTGCTGCGCGCGCATGACCGCCGACGAAGCATCGCTCATGCACTCCATCAGCACAGCGCTACAGGACCCGCCTTCATCCTATGAGCAACTCGCCTCGCTGCTCGGCACGGACGATGTGCTAGGCGCCCTCACCTGCCTGCAAGCCGTCTCCCAGGCCCACAGCGACCTAGGCCGCCCGCTGGACCTTTACGCCGGAGCCTGAATCCCTTCATCTGTAGCGGCGCTGCCGACACTCGCATCCACCAGCCCGCTGCGCATCATCAGCCAGAACAGGATGATGCCCGGCAGCGCCAGCACGGTTGTCAGCAGATAGAAATCGACATAGCCGAACCGCTCGATCAAGGTCCCCGCCGACGTTCCTGTGAGAAACCGCCCGACAATGCTCGCCGCCGCCGAAATCATCGCATATTGCGCGGCGGTGAAACGCAGGTCGCACAGCGCGGAGAAATAGGCGACCACCGCTACGCCACCGATCCCGCTAGCAAAATTCTCGAACCCGATAGCCCCCGCCATGCCCACATTGCTCTTGCCGGTCGCCGCCAGCAGGGCAAAGCTGAAGTTCGACACCGCCATCAGCACCAGGCTGATCAGCACCGACCGCTTCAATCCCAACCGCGCATACAACACGCCGCCCACGAAAATCCCGGCCAGCAATGCCCAGAAACCCACGCCCACATCGTAGATCGCGATCTCCTCATTACTGTACCCCAGATCGTTGAACAGCAGCCGAAACGTCAGGTTGGCCAGCGTATCGCCAATCTTGTGGACGATGATGAACAGCAGGACGAGCAGCGCGCCCTTGCGCTTGAAGAAATCAACAAAAGGCCCAATAATCGCCTGCACCAGTTCCCCGCCCGTCTTCCGGGACGCAATCTCCCGATGCCGTTCAGGCTCGCCAACGATCAATGCGGCCAACATGGCAGGCAGGGCGAACAGAGAACAGACCAGATAAGCCAGCGTCCAATCCCAATATTGCGCCACCACCAGCGCCAGAGCGCCCGCCGCCGCCGCGCCGATCCGCCACCCATATTGCGACATGCCAGCGCCGATACCTAATTGTTCGGGCCGCAATATCTCGATGCGATACCCATCGATGATGATGTCGAACGTCGCCCCCGCAATCCCCAGCAGGATCGCCGCCCGCACCGTCCCCATCAGGTCGTTGGCCGGATCGACAACCGCCAGATTGACCACCGCCGCCATCACCAGCAGTCCCGCCACCAGCATCCACGACACGCGCTGGCCCAATCGATGCAGCAGGGGCAACTTCACCCCCTCGATCACCCAAGCCCACAGCCATTTGAGATTATAGGCCAGCAGCACCAGGCTGAACGCCGTAACGCTCTTCTTGTCGATCCCATCCTGCGCCAGCCGCGACGCCAGGTTCGCGCCGATCATGGCAAAGGGAAAACCCGACGAAATCCCCAGGAAAAGCGCAGCCAGCGGCGCCTTCTCCACATAGGGCTTCACCGCATCCAGCCAGCCTCGGGTGCCCACGGCAATGTCAGTCATGAAAAAGGTGCGCCCCCAAAATGCTTATCGCGCCACCATATGGCCAATCATCGGAGAAACAAGCAGAACTCGCCCCGGACATATGACCGGCTCAGGGCATGCAACCCAAAGGTCACCAACTTTTTCCAAAATGGCGCTTCGGGAGCCTTCCTATCATCTCCCCTCCCGCAGGCGGGAGGGGTCGGGGGTGGGCTAGCGCAACACCGGCCTCGTCAAATGGGCTCACGCAAGGCTCGCTACGCTCGCGCCCACCCCTAACCCCTCCCGCCTGCGGGAGGGGAATGCCTTGGATGGGTGGATTTGCGACTGTCGGCTTCTCGCAGAATTAGTTCGTAAGCTGCCACTATTTCAAGCGTATGACCTCTGTGAGAATGGAGGTGGCACGACATTGATGCCAAGTGTCTTGAAGTGCTGCGCGCGTCGGATCATCCCGGAAACTCGCAAGGGATTCGGAGTTGGGAAAATAGAGCAGATGGGTTTCGCTCTGCCTGTCAGAAGCGCGTAACCGCTCCTCCACTCGCGCTCCGTACTTACCGAGTAAGCCAAGCACTTTGTTCTCATATTTTTCAAACAAGTCAAAGTCTGCGCTCGAAGTATCGATTTGTACGAGAATGAGCATTGGTGCGGGTCCAGTACCAATCCATCTGATGGGATAAGTAGACAATGACGGCTAATCGAACCGGATCAAGCCAGATCATATGTCGTGCTTTGGGCGGGATCGGCACTTAGCTCGGTTGCCGCTCGGCATGAGGGCACGAAATTTGTACCGCTTTGAGCATCCTCCTCAAATCATCCGGCGAATCGCTGGAAATCTGGAGTGAGCCACCAGTGATCGGTTCACGAACTGGGATATCCATGATGACCTGATCTCCCAACCGAAATGCGATATTTTTGCCCACATGTTTGGCTGTTTCGGTCGTAACAAGCTCACGTCCCGAAACCGTAAGTAGCAGGGACAAAGCAGCGTCAGACAATGAGGCGTCGGCTATCTGGTCGCGGCAAAGGATAATGTCGCCCATTTTCAAATACTGATTGGCGACGAGCGTGTCAGGTTGGGCTGCGAATGCAGGCGGGAACATAAAGATGGCAGCGACGCAAAGCCCTGCCACACTGTGTAACGTGCGTCTCATAAAGGGGAGGTGTCACCAATCTCCAACGACCGCAAGTGGTCGTTAGTGACCTGTTCCCCAGTTGAACCTGTCATCAACCAAAAGCGCATCCGCGCCTCGCCACCCTCACCCCACCCGATCAAACAAATGCAACCCACGCGGCACGCGCGGCAGGTCCCCACCACGCAGCACCGCCTCAATCACCCCAATCGAAGCCAGCAGATCCCGCGGCAAATAGGGCTTGGCCAGGCACCCGACCGCCATCTCATGCGCATCCACCGGGCAGGTCCCGCTCACGAACAGCACCGCCAGCCCCTTTGCATAGGCATGTCGCGCCACATCAATGCCCGTCTTGTCGCCATGCAGCGTGATGTCGGCGATCACCAGATCGACCTCGTCCTGCTCAATGACGCTGATTGCATGGTCATAATCCTCGACCGTCGCGGCAACGCGGTAGCCGGCCTGCTCCAGCACATGCTCATTGTCGAAGGCGACCAAAGGCTCATCTTCCACCACCAGCACGCTGATGATGGCCTGTGCCTGCTGCCGTGGCTTCGAGTCCCCTTTGACTAGCCCGAAAAACATTTGCCGATCCGCCCCATATGCGCCATGCACCCGATCAAACGCGCGACCCCTTAAGGGAGTTGCGGCCGATCCTGCGCACTCGGCGACAGGACGGCACTATTCGTCATTTTCCCGGCATCTCCGATATGGGAATGCCGTCGCTTCGTTAAAAGGAACCGAGCGTGGAGCCGCCGAAAAAATCAGCACCGCCGCGCAGGACAGGACCGGGCGGCCCCCGGCGCCCCACGGACGGCAAGCCCGCCGGTTCGTCGCGCCCTGCCCGTCCGCCTTTCAAGAAAAGAAGCGCTGCTCCGGCCAAGCCAGCAAATCCCCATCCGGCGCGCATGGCCGCTGCCGCCAGCGGCACGAACGAACCGCAACGCATCGCAAAGCTGCTCGCCCGCGCCGGGGTCGCCTCGCGCCGGGAAGTAGAACGGATGATCGAGGAAGGCCGGGTCACTCTCGATGGCCAATTGATCTCGACCCCGGCGACCCTGCTGACCTCGCTCAATGGCGTGGCGGTGGATGGCAACCCGGTGGCGCAACCCGCTCCCGCCCGTCTCTTCCTCTTTCACAAGCCGTCGGGCTATTTGACGACCGAGCGCGATCCGCGCGGCCGTCCCACCATCTACGACCGCTTGCCCGCCGACCTGCCCCGCCTCATGCCCATCGGCCGTCTGGATATGACCACGGAGGGGCTGCTGCTCCTTACCACCGATGGCGAATTCAAGCGGCAGATGGAATTGCCCGCGACCGGCGTGCCGCGCACCTATCGCGCCCGCGCCTTTGGCGAAATCAGCCAAGCCCAGCTTGAAGACCTGTTTATGGGCATAGAGATTGACGGCATTCGCTATGGCCAGATCGAAGCCAATCTGGAACGCCGCACCGGCCGCAACCAGTGGATCGAAATGACCCTCACGGAGGGCAAGAACCGCGAAGTGCGGCGCGTTCTGGAGCATCTGGGCCTACAGGTGAGCCGCCTCATCCGCACCAGCTATGGCCCTTTCCACCTCGGCGAGCTCGCGTCGGGCGCGGTGGAGGAAGTGCGCCAGCACGACCTCATCGTCTTCCGCAAGAGCTTGAAGACGCCCAAATCCTGAAGCTCAACCCGTTCGCCCTGCGCTTGTCTCAGGGCTTTCCTTCTGCATGGACGCCAATCATGAGAATCATCGCAGGCCAATGGCGCGGCCGCCCGCTGGCAGCTCCCAAGGGCGACGCCACTCGCCCCACGGCCGACCGTACGCGCGAAACGCTTTTTTCCATGCTCGTGAGCCGCATCGGATCATTTGAAGGGCTGGCCGTCGGCGATTTCTTTGCAGGATCGGGCGCCTTGGGCTTTGAAGCCCTGTCCCGTGGTGCGGCTAGCTGCCTTTTCGTTGAACAGGATCAGGCGGCTCTGAATGTGATCCGCGCCAATGGCGACAAGCTCGGCATCCGGCCGGACATCCGCCAGAGCAGCGTCCTGTCGCTCGGCCCCGCGTTGAAACCGCTGGACCTCATTTTCATGGACCCGCCTTATAACAGCGGCGCAGGCGTCGTCGCTCTCGACAAGTTAAGCCGTCTGGGTTGGACCGGCCCCGCGACCTGGATCAGCATCGAAACCGATCGCCGCGAAGATGTGGCGGTCAAGGGCTTCACCATCGACGCAACCCGCGACGTCGGCAAAGCCCGCCTGACCCTGTTAAGAGCGATTCCCTCTCCCCTTTAGGGGAGAGGGCTAGGGAGAGGGGAACGCCCCAGGAGGCATCCCCATCCACCCATCAATCAAGCAGCCTCAGCATCCTCATAAGCCTGCGCTTCCTTGCCAATTAATATCTCGGCGAGGAACCAATAGGCCTTGCCCCACGCTTCCAGCACAGCGTCCGTGGCAACTTCCGCGCCCAGCACATCGCGGATCGCGGGCAGCAGTGCTTCGGCAACCTTGGGATAATGCTCGGCCTTCACGCCGGTTTCGACATGCCGCTGCACCATGCGCTCGACCGCGCCGGTGAGCGCCTGCAACTTGTCGATATTCTCGGCATAGCCCAGGATCGCCGCGGCCAGCCGCTTGGGCTGCTCGCCGCTGTCCTGTGCCGCCTGATCGAACATGTCCCTGATCGACGCATCCTGGAACAGGCGCGCATACATGGCGGTCGTGATCTCCACCCCATGGCTCCGCAGCGCGGGAGCGGTTGCCTTGACGATCGCGATGGTTTCAGCGCTGAGCTGGCTCATATATGCACCCCTTTGAACTAGAGACTCGGTAAAGACGCCTTTACGGTACATCTTTAAACATGTAAACAAGCTACATGTTTGATCTGCAAACCCCGTTCAATTAACGCATTCCCTCATGCAATTGACCCGCCACACCGACTACGCCCTGCGCGTCCTCATCCATCTGGCCGTCACGCCAACAGGTCGCGCAACCATCCCCGAGGTCGCCGACGCCTACGCTCTTTCGCGCAATCATTTGATGAAAGTCGTCCACCACCTCGGCCAAGGCGGGTTCATCCTGACCCGGCGCGGCAGAGGCGGCGGCTTCACCCTTGCCCGCGCTCCTGAAGCAATCAGGCTGGGGGATGTTGTCCGTCACACCGAAACGGACATGAACCTGGCAGACTGCGCAGGCTGCGGCCTCCGCGCCGCTTGTGGCCTATCGGGCATTTTGAAGGCCGCAACTACAGCTTTTCTGGCGGTACTCGACCAGCACAGCCTGGCGGACGCCGCCAAAGACAGGACCGGGCTGGCAGCGCTGATCGCTGCCCTGCCCGGCACCGTTTCTCCGGTCAGCGATGCCTGCGCGCCATCTTCTTCGAACGCGGCGCCTCGCCTGGATTGATGCAGCTATCCTGTACCGTACGACTGCATAGCGGATAGTCTTTACCGCCCGCAGGCGGAGGGGTCATGTTACCGCCAACGGTCACCGGATTGGCCGAACTGCCCACAGGCGCGGCGGGGTCCTTGGGCATACCCGGCGTTGCGGGTATCATGCCAGTGTCGGCTGGAACCTCTCCCGTCGGCTGACCAGCATTGGGATCTGCCGCAGTTGCAGGGCTCGCAGGCGTAGCTGGAACCGCCGGATCCGTCGGCATGCTATCAGTGGCTGGGGGCTGAGCCGTGCTTTCCGGCGCACCCTGAGCGATCGCAATGCCAGTAGCGCCGTTGGTAAAAGCCAGCATAGCGGCACCCGCAAGCATGATCGATTTCATGGGTCATCCTTTCCTGTTCCATCAACCCGTTCTGCCTTTTGGCGGGGGAACAACCGGATAAGTGACGCACGCGTTCCGATATGGACGACGAGTTGTTGCTATGCCGCCACCAAACGAATGACGCCTACCCGTCGGGATAGCGTTCGACATGCGGCATTGCGTGGACCCTCTCCATCCATGGTACAGCTTCGGCCCATTGGACATGAATGACGGGAGGAAAGGCCGAGGGGTTGTCGAAAGTTGATGCCTGAATATCGACCATCCCCGGAAAGGACGTGGCATTGCGATAAAAAAGACCTGTTCCACATCTGGCGCAGAAGTGCCGCGTGGCTTCCTTCGAGGATTGATAAAGGGTCGGCTCCCCGGTCACCTTGACGTCGTCCTCGGCGAACAGCGTCCACGCAACCATTGGCGCTCCAGCGCTGCGGCGGCAGTCATTGCAGTGGCAAAGAGCGCTGTAAACAGGTTCGCCCAAAGCCTCATAATGAATCGCACCACATTGGCACCGTCCAGTGGCCATAGCCTTTCCCCTTGCATGATTCGCCTTTTGTTCTCATGGATCGTCTTCAGTCGCAAGGGGGGACTGGCCCTTGCTCCCTCTATCCATGCTCCCTAGTTGTTGACCATGACCCTTCCCGCTCCCTCGCCTGATGATCCGCCCTATCTTCAGGGCCTCAATGAGCCGCAACGGGAAGCCGTCCTCACTGTCGAAGGTCCGGTTCTTGTTCTGGCGGGCGCCGGAACCGGCAAGACGGCTGCGCTGACCGCAAGACTGGCGCATCTTATAGCTACGCGCCGTGCCTATCCGTCGGAAATCCTGGCGGTCACCTTCACCAACAAGGCCGCGCGCGAGATGCGCGAGCGTGTCGGACGTATGATCGGTCCGGCGGTGGAAGGCATGCCATGGCTCGGCACATTTCATGCCATCGCTGCCAAAATGCTTCGCAGACATGCCGAATTGGTCGGGCTGCAATCGAACTTCACCATTCTTGATACCGACGATCAGCTTCGGCTGATGAAGCAACTGATCCAGGCTGAAGGGATTGATGAAAAGCGCTGGCCAGCGCGGCAGCTGGGTGGCTTGATCGATCAATGGAAGAATAAGGGGCTGACGCCTGACGAAATCAGCGCGGGAGATAGCGAATCTTACGGAAATGGGCGCGGGCAGAAATTATATGCTGCCTATCAGGCCCGCCTTCGTGATGTAAACGCCTGCGACTTCGGCGACTTGCTGCTCCATGTACTCACCATATTGAAGCGTCACCGGGATGTGCTCGAAAGCTATCAGCAGCGGTTCCGCTATATCATGGTGGACGAGTATCAGGACACGAACAGCAGCCAGTATCTCTGGCTCCGTCTACTCGCTCAGCAGCGCAAGAATATTTGCTGCGTGGGTGATGACGATCAGTCCATCTATTCGTGGCGGGGCGCGGAAGTCGCCAACATCCTGCGATTTGAAAAGGACTTCCCGGGCGCCAAGATTGTCCGCCTGGAGCAGAATTACCGATCCACGCCCCATATCCTGGGCGCCGCGTCCGGTGTGATCGCCGAAAACGGCAACAGGCTAGGCAAGACGCTCTGGACCGACATCGACATCGGGGAGAAAGTCCGCGTCATCGGCGTTTGGGACGGGCCAGAAGAGGCTCGCCGCGTCGGCGACGAAATCGAGGCGATCGAGCGCTCGGGGCGATCATTGGAAGATGTGGCCATCCTTGTCCGGGCACAGCACCAGACCCGCGAATTTGAAGATCGGTTCATTCAGATCGGTCTCGCGTATCGGATTGTGGGCGGCTTTCGCTTCTATGAGCGGGCCGAAATACGCGACGCGCTTGCCTATCTTCGTCTCGTCAACCAACCGGCCGACGACCTGGCGTTTGAAAGGATCGTCAATGTTCCCAAGCGCGGCTTGGGTGACAAAGCCGTGGAGAAACTTCACCGCCTTGCTCGGGCCGAGGCCATACCCTTAGCGCTCGCGGCTGCACGAATTCTCGATACCGACGAAATGACTCCGCAGGCGCGCCGCAGCCTTGGCGCCTTTGTCGGGGATTTGGCCCGCTGGCGCGACCGTGCGACCCAGCTTCCCCATGCCGAACTCGCGCGCCAGATACTGGACGAAAGCGGCTACACGGCAATGCTTCAGGCAGAACGCACAGCCGAAAGCGCAGGTCGCCTCGAAAACCTGAATGAACTTACCCGCGCGATGGAGGAATATGAAACGCTGGGCGCGTTCCTCGAACATGTGTCGCTGGTCATGGACAATGATGCGCAAGCCGAGGAACGGAAGGTCACGATCATGACCATCCATGCGGCCAAAGGGCTCGAATTCGACACCGTTTTTCTGGCGGGCTGGGAAGAGGGTATTTTTCCTTCGCAACGGGCGTTGGACGAAGGCGGTCTCAACAGTCTGGAGGAAGAACGTCGGCTCGCCTATGTGGCGATTACCCGCGCCAGGAAGCTGTGCGTCATCCTTCATGCCGCAAACCGGAGAATATATGGCCAGTGGACCAGTTCCATCCCGTCACGGTTCGTAGGCGAGTTACCTCCGGAACATGTCGAGGAGGAAAGCAGCATGGCGGGCGGCGCATCCCTATGGCGTGCCAACTGGTCCGAGCGCGCTGATCCCTTCGCCAACGTGCAACGAGGCAGCGGGCGCGGCCCAGGCTGGCAGCGGGCGCAACAAAATGGCCAGTTCTCCCGCGAACCCGTACGGATCGTTGAAGCGCGCGCGTCGGCTGTGTCCCTCGGCAATAAGGGGCGAGATGACATGCATCTGGGGTTGCGCGTATTTCACCAGAAATTTGGTTACGGCACGATTGCGGAGATCGAAGGCAACAAGCTCGAGATAGATTTTGAAACTGCTGGCCGTAAGCGTGTGATGGACAGCTTCGTGCAGCCAGCTTGAACTTGACCAAGTCAGTTCTCGTGCGGCTCATGCGCGTCAACTATCAGCTTGGTCAGCGTTCCTAAACTATCTCGTCGTTTGCCGGAGGAGGGTCACTATTCCAGCGCTCCCTCTCACCACCTGCTGAAGCGCGATGGCGATCAAACGCTACACCACGCCCTGAGCCACGATCTGGCGAGCGTAGCTGCCATTCGCTGATGACTAGTGCCAGCCTATCGCGAAGGAAGATGGTGGAGCCTAGCGGGATCGAACCGCTGACCTCCTGCATGCCATGCAGGCGCTCTCCCAGCTGAGCTAAGGCCCCATCGTTGCGCGGCATCATACCGCATCCCAATGGATTGGGCCATGTCCGGCATCGAGCCGTCGGCCGATATAGGATGCCAAGCACCCGCTTGATAGCTTCCGGGCTATACAGGTGAGGCTTGGGCCGTCCGGAAAACTGGTGGAGCCTAGCGGGATCGAACCGCTGACCTCCTGCATGCCATGCAGGCGCTCTCCCAGCTGAGCTAAGGCCCCGTTACCAGTGTCAGCGCCGCTTGGGACCGGCGCTTCGGAGGTCGCTGCCATTAGGAGGCAGCAACTTCCTTGGCAAGCACAAAATTACTTAATTGTCGTCGTCGCCGTCGTCGGCGGCGGCATCCACGCCGAGGTCATCGTCACCGCCCAGGTCAACGTCATTGTCCGGCGAATCGCCATCATCATCAACGTCCAGATCAAGGTCCAGATCATCATCTGCCGTCTCCAGCTCCCCGTCGGCGGTTTCGATAACCTTCTTCGGCGCTTCCTCGTACGGCAGCGGCTGCTTCGACTTCAGGACCGGTTCGGGTTCCCAGGCGGTGTTGCAGTTGATGCAGGTGACCGGGTCGTCCTTGCCCAGGTCATAGAAGCGCGTGGCGCATTTCGGGCAGGTACGCTTCGTGCCCCATTCAGCCTTGACCATGTCCGGCCTTGTCCTTCTTACGAGTGCTTCAACGAATATCACGCGGCGCGACCATGTCGCCCGCGAAGCGACGGGCGCCTTGCCATAGCGGAACCGCGCTGTCAAAAGCCGGGCGCAATTTTTCAGTTTCCTGACAAACGGATTGACCCGTGACCACTTCTTCCGATCAGCCTGTTCCCATGACCTTCTCCAGTGCTCCTCCGCTTGCGGGCAGTGTAAGGGTGCCGGGAGACAAAAGCATTTCGCATCGTTCACTCATGCTCTCTGCACTGGCCGTTGGGGAAAGCCGCGTCGAAGGCCTGTTGGAAGGAGAGGATGTGTTGGCCACTGCCGCGGCGATGCGTGCGATGGGCGCGCAGATCCAACGAGACGATGACGGCATCTGGCACATTCGGGGCGTGGGCGTGGGCGGATTGCTGCAACCCCAAACAGCTTTGGACATGGGCAACAGTGGCACGTCGACCCGCCTCCTCATGGGCTTGGTCGCAAGTCATGGCATCACCGCGACTTTCATCGGAGACGCATCGCTGAGCAAGCGCCCGATGCAACGCGTCACCGAGCCGCTGTCCCATATGGGCGCCAGCTTCACCACCAGCCCCGGACACCGGCTGCCGCTCACCATGCGGGGCGCCTGTCCTGCCGTGGCGCTGGATTATCGCCTTCCAGTCGCGTCAGCGCAGGTAAAGTCCGCGATCTTGCTGGCTGGTCTGAACACCCCCGGAGTTACGCGCGTCGTCGAGCCGGTTCCGACTCGCGATCACAGCGAACGCATGCTCAAGGGCTTTGGCGCCGACCTGGACGTAGAAGTCGATGCGGATGGAACACGGATCATCACTTTAAAGGGCGAAGCCGAACTTCATCCCCAAGCCATCACCGTCCCCGGCGACCCCTCATCGGCGGCCTTCCCCATGGTCGCTGCGCTGCTTGTCCCCGGCTCGAAGATTGCCATTGAAAATATCGGCCTGAATACGACCCGGGCAGGATTGATCGATCTGCTGCGCGAGATGGGCGGCGACATCGTCATCGAGAACCCGCGCGAAGTCGGCGGGGAACCGGTGGGAGACATCGTCGTCACTGCGTCCCGCCTGACGGGCGTCGAACCAGACCCCGCCCGCGCGCCCTCCATGATCGATGAATATCCGGTCGCCTTCATCGCGGCTGCCCTTGCCGAAGGGCGCAGCACCTTCCGAGGCCTTGAAGAATTGCGGGTCAAGGAATCTGATCGTATCGCGACCATGGCGGCGGGCCTTCGCGCCATCGGCGTTAGAGTGGAGGAACTGGAGGACGGCATCGTCATAGAAGGAAGCGGAGGTACGCTACTGCCCGGCGGCGGCCCCATCGCGACGAAGCTGGATCATCGTATCGCCATGAGCTTTGCGGTGGCCGGTCTTGTGTCCAAAAACGGCGTCACCATCGATGACATGCGCCCGGTCGCGACCAGCTTCCCCGGCTTTACCGCGCTCTTGCAAACACTCGGCGCAATGGCGTGAATTTCGATTTTCCCAACGTGGTTGGCCTTATCGGCAGCGGCCTCATGGTTATTGCTTACGCCTACAGCAACATGGCGAAGGTGCTGAACTTCAGGCTCTTCAATTTTCTCAACCTGATCGGTTCGTTGCTGCTGATCTACTCACTGACGGTTCATTTCAACGTCGCATCGATGGTGCTGGAGGTCGTCTGGGCCTTTATAGCCGTCATTGGTCTCACCAAGACGTTGCGAAAAGGCAAAGCAGAATGATCATCGCCGTCGACGGTCCCGCAGCATCGGGCAAGGGTACGATCGCCAAGGCGCTCGGACGTCATTACGGGTTGCCAGTCCTCGATACCGGACTGCTCTATCGTGCGGTAGGGCTCGCCGTGCTCAAGGCTGGGGGTGATCCGGACCATGAAGCCGACGCGGTTGCCGCTTGCGATTTTGATGACGCGGTGCTTTGCGATCCTGCGCTGCGGAGCGAGGCCGTCGGCTCGCTCGCTTCCCGCGTTTCCATCCACCCGAGCGTTCGCCAGGCACTCGTCCAGCGACAGCGCGATTTTGCGACCCGACCGGGTGGCGCGATACTTGACGGCCGCGATATCGGGACGGTGATCGCACCGGATGCGGATGCGAAGGTCTTTGTCACGGCGAGCGTTCACGTGCGCGCCAAGCGTCGCTATGATGATGCGCTTTCCCATGGCGGACACCCGGACATGGATAGCTTGATCGCGGATATTCAGGCACGCGACACTCGCGACATGAGCCGGGATCATGCGCCGCTGCGAATGGCTGATGGCGCGGACTTGCTCGACACAAGCAATTTGACTATAGACGCCGCCGTCCAGCAGGCGATTGCTCTGGTGGACGCCCAGTTGGAACGTCGGCAACAGGCCTGACGCGATGACGGCGCTTGGGATTCCCCGGCGCCCTTTTCGCTTATCCAAAGAGCGTCTCACCTGACATGGCCGAACGGATGTTCGCGCGGCAATCCGGCCGTGCGGACGGTTTGGCCTGAAAGACCACCGGATACAACCGGTAGGCCAGCAATGACGAGTGAAGGAACTACCATGGCCTCTACGGCATTCCCCTCGCGCGACGATTTCGCCGCGCTTCTCAATGATTCTCTCGGTGGCGAGGACGGCGGCTTCGAAGGCCGCGTCGTAAAGGGCACCGTTACCGGCATCGAAAACGACATGGCGCTGATCGACGTCGGCCTGAAGTCGGAAGGCCGCGTGCCGCTGCGCGAATTCGCTGCGCCAGGCCAGAAGGCTGATCTGAAGGTCGGTGACGAAGTCGAAGTCTATGTCGACCGCGTCGAAAACGCCCATGGCGAAGCCATGCTGTCGCGCGACCGCGCTCGCCGCGAAGCCGCCTGGGACAAGCTGGAATCCGAGTTCACCGAAAATGCTCGCGTCGAAGGCGTCATCTTCGGCCGCGTCAAGGGCGGCTTCACCGTCGATCTCGACGGCGCCGTGGCGTTCCTCCCCGGCAGCCAGGTCGACATCCGCCCCGTGCGCGACGTGACCCCGCTGATGGACATTCCGCAGCCTTTCCAGATCCTCAAGATGGATCGCCGCCGCGGCAACATCGTCGTGTCGCGCCGCGCCATTCTGGAAGAAACCCGCGCCGAACAGCGCAGCGGCCTCATCCAGACGCTGGCCGAAGGTCAGATCATCGAAGGCGTCGTCAAGAACATCACCGACTATGGTGCGTTCGTTGATCTGGGCGGCATCGATGGCCTGCTGCACGTCACCGACCTGTCGTACAAGCGCATCAACCACCCGAACGAGATGATCAACATCGGCGACACCGTCCGCGTTCAGATCATCCGCATCAACCGCGACACCCAGCGCATCAGCCTTGGCATGAAGCAGCTGGAAAGCGATCCGTGGGAAGGCGCCAGCGCCAAGTATCCCGTCGGCGCCAAGCTGTCGGGCCGCGTCACGAACATCACCGAATATGGTGCGTTCGTCGAACTGGAGCCGGGCATCGAAGGTCTGGTCCACGTTTCGGAAATGTCCTGGACCAAGAAGAACGTCCACCCCGGCAAGATCGTTTCGACCAGCCAGGAAGTCGAAGTTCTGGTTCTGGAAGTCGATCCCGAAAAGCGTCGTATCTCGCTCGGCCTCAAGCAGGCCCAGAACAACCCCTGGGACAGCTTTGCCGAACGTCACCCGATCGGTTCGACCGTCGAGGGCGAAGTCAAGAACGCGACCGAATTCGGTCTATTCATCGGCCTGGACGGCGACGTGGACGGCATGGTCCACATGTCGGACATCGCATGGGGCATTTCGGGCGAAGACGCGCTGGCTCTGCACCGCAAGGGCGAGTCGGTTCAGGCCGTTGTTCTCGACATCGACGTCGAGAAGGAGCGCATCAGCCTTGGCATGAAGCAGCTTGAGCGTGGCGGCCCGGCCGCTGGCGGCACCACCGCCGCTGCAGCTGGTCTGAACAAGAACCAGACGATCACCGTCACGGTTCTGGAAGTTCGCGACGGTGGTCTGGAAGTCCAGGCTGGCGACGACGGCGCAACCGGCTTCATCAAGCGCAGCGACCTTGGCCGCGACCGCGACGAACAGCGTTCAGAGCGCTTCCAGATCGGTCAGAAGTTCGACGCACTGGTTACCGGCTTCGATCGGGCCAAGAAGCCGACCTTCTCGATCAAGGCTCTGCAGATTGCAGAAGAGAAGCAGGCAGTCGCTCAATATGGCTCGTCCGACAGCGGCGCGTCGCTGGGCGACATCTTGGGCGAAGCGCTGAAGGCCAAGAACGAAGGCTAATCCCTTCGGATACAACTAAAGTAATAGGCCCGTCGGAACTTCTTCCGGCGGGCTTTTTCTATCCCAAAATGAGAAAACAACTACCGACATTGGATAATTGTCATGTGGGTAGGGACTCACTATGACAAAACTGGGAACCAGAAGGGGGAGCTGGAGGACCAATGATACGCTCGGAATTAATTCAGACTCTGGCAGAGGAAAATCCGGACCTTGGCCTTCAAGAGGTCGAGAGGATTGTAGACCTCTTCTTCAAAGAGATTGTTGACCGCCTGTCGGGTGGCGGCCGGGTAGAATTGCGCGGTTTCGGCGCGTTTACCACTCGTGCGCGGGATGCACGGACTGGACGCAATCCACGCACCGGCGAGCAAGTTCCTGTTTCAGCCAAGCGGGTGCCCTACTTCAAGCCTGGCAAGGAAATGCGCGAACGGCTGAACAGTAAAGCGCAGTGAACGCCAGCGCATCTTGACCTGCGCGTTCGGAAGGGTCAGGGGAGCGCCACGCGGACGTGGCGAAATCGGTAGACGCAGCGGACTTAAAATCCGCCTCCCCCTGGGAATGCGGGTTCAAGTCCCGCCGTCCGCACCAGGGGTATCACGCATAGGCACGTGAATTTGCCGCAAGGCTGGATATTCTGCCGCGCTTACCGCAATGATGGCGCATGGCCGGTGCAATCAATCCACAAAGCTTCAGCGATTCCCTCGTCATTCTGGGTGCCGCCGGGTTGGTGATCCCCGGCTTTGCACGCTTGAGGATCAGCCCCGTCATTGGTTTCATTCTGGTGGGACTAGCCGTCGGCCCATCGGGCCTTGGCGCGCTGGTCGCCGAATATCCGTGGCTTTATCATGTCACCATCTCAAACAGAGGAGCGATTGAACCATTCGCTGAGCTTGGTGTCATATTACTTCTCTTTTCGATCGGACTTGAGCTCAGCTTTCGTCGCCTCTGGACAATGCGCGCCCAAGTGTTTGGTGTCGGCGCTGCCGAACTAATCGGCGGCGCATCGCTGATCGCTTTGGGGCTCTACTTTCTGGGACAGCCAACTGCAGGAGCGGTCGGATTGGGTCTTGCCCTGGCCCTTTCCTCGACGGCCGTGGTGCTCCCTATGGTGGGCACGCAAAGCGCGGTGGGCCGGGCCGCGTTCGCGATGCTATTGTTCGAGGATCTGGCGCTGGTCCCCATAATATTCATGCTCGGCGCGCTCGCGCCGTCAGTAGCCTCTAGTCCTGAGGGTGCCTGGGGCGAACTGGCCAATACGCTGCTAAAAGGCGGCATCACGATCGCGGTGATGCTCGTTCTTGGCCGCATTTTCCTGTCACATATCTTCAGCCAGGCCGCGCGGACCAAAAGCCCTGAAGTTTTTCTTGCAGCCAGTCTGCTGGTGGTCATCGTTTCGAGCATCGCGACTTCGCTCGCAGGCCTTTCGCCAATCGTCGGCGCACTGCTGGCAGGGCTACTCATCGCAGAGACCGAATATCATGGTGAGGTGGAAGTGATGACAGCGCCCTTCAAGGGGCTGGCGCTTGGTGTGTTCCTTATCACTGTGGGCATGAGCCTGGATGTCCGGGTGATCCTGGCGAACTGGCCTAGCCTTGTTCTTGCGGTCGTTGGAGTTGTCCTGGTCAAAACACTGGTCACCGCCGCGCTCCTTTATTTTTCGGGCGCGCGAAAGGGTGTGGCTCTAGAAGTTGGCGTGCTGATGGCAAGTCCTTCTGAAACCACCCTCATCGTGCTTTCGACAGCAGCAGCAGCCAAGCTCATCCTCCCGTCGACCGCCGCCTTTTGGCAGATCGTCACAGCCATCGGCCTGACGATCACGCCACTTCTCGCACGTATCGGTCACGACATTGCGCGCAGGCTGGAAATGGCGTTGGGCGAGGAAGCGCCAGACCTACAGCAGGAAAGCACCGAGGCGGCGGCGGTCGTAATCGGGTTCGGGCGCGTCGGGCGAATGGTGTGCGACCTGCTTCGCCTCCACAACCAGCGTTTCACCGTTGTCGAGTCGGATCCGGACGTAGTGGCGGAGGGGCGTCGTGGCGGCTACCCGATCCTCTTCGGGGACGTAGCCCGCGTGGAAATGCTCGACAAGCTCCGTTTGGGCCATGCGCGAGCGTTGATCCTTACCATGGACGATCCCGTGCTTTCGGTGCGTGTCACGAAACGGGTGCGTGGATGGGTCCCGGATTTGCCGATCATCGCCCGTGCGCGCGATACTGATCATGCGGCACAGCTCTACCAGGCGGGCGCAAGCGATGCGGTTCCCGAGACGCTTGAAAGCTCGCTGCAACTCGCAGAAACCGCGCTCATCGACCTGGGCGTGGCGATGGGGCCGGTTATTGCCTCGATCCATCAAACGCGTGAGGACTTGCGCATGGGCATTAAAGATGCGGCGCAGATGGATACCGCTCCGAAACTGAGGCGTCTCCGCCCTGACGAGGTGCCTAAGGTCCAATAGCTACAGCATTGCCAGGCCCCGTGCCGGACATGCCGGTCCCATCCCAGTTCGGTTCCTTGTCCATCCGTTCCAATACTGTGCTTGCGGTCTCGGCAAGGTTGCCGCCATGGGGGTTATAGGCCACGGGCAGTAAATTGCGTCGCGCCTCCTTGCGGTCACCGATACGCAATTGCTGCATCGCCAGAGTCATACGCAGGGCGAGATCAAAGGGCGCCAGTTCCGACGCGCGCTCCAATCCTTGAAGCGCGAGCGAAGATGGCGTTTTCCCCTGCCGGGCGAAGCTGTCATAATAATAAAAGAGCGGCAGCGGATGGTCATTTTCTATGCGATTGAGTGCAATGAAAGTGGCGCGCGCTTGCTTATAGCCCTCGTCCTGATCCGGGGCATCTGGCGCCATGCGATAAAGGGACAGCCCCTTCTGGACATAGGCGTTGACCTGCTTCGGGTCGTTAGCCAGGGCAGCATCTGCTGCGGCGATCGCTTCCTTGTCGTTCCCAGCGTCGTGTTCGGCCTCCGCCAACGCGGATAGGACCGCTGGATCTTTCGGGAAGCGCGAAGCTATGGCGCGCGCGTCCGTCAGAACGGCCTTGGCCCCTTCATCGTCGACGCCGCGCCTGGAACGGATGATGACCGGCATCATTGCATTTGCTCCCGCACTTACCCCTTGCACGACAACGGGGCCGGTTTTGATCATGCTGGCTGGCAGCTTGAGCATGGCAATGCGGGATTTGAGCAAATAGCGGTCTAACTCATGTTCGAGCTGGCCGAAATCTCCAAACGCTTCGATCGCAGCAGACCGTGGGTCCTTACCCTGGGACATAAGGGTGAGGTAGCGCGAAAGCTGGCCTTTCCTGTCGGAGCTGAAAGTCAGGTAATGATAAAGCAGCCAGCTCTTGCCATAGAACGCATCATACCCCTTGCCTCGGCGCTTTTCATAGGCGGCAGGATCAAGCAGATCGTTCGCGGTCACGTCGATCGCCATATAAAGCTCATAGGCGCGATGCTGCGCGGGCCGCCCGAGTTCAACTCCGCCATCATTGGGAAAAGCGGCTGACGAAAAGAACTCCGCCGCACCTTCCGACATCCAGCGCGGCATCGGGAAGTTGCTCGATCCGATCAGAAAATAATGTGCATATTCATGGAGCAGCGTGATCATCGACGTGTCGATTTGACCGCGCGTCGCTCTGACCCGGGGAACGATAGCGACCGATCCTCCAGCACGAGGTATGTAAAATCCGCCTATATATTGCGAATTGGCCCCATACAGCTTTCGGACCTGGGCTTCACTGCTCACTACATAGATAGTCAGTCGATTGGAGGGGCTAGGACGGAGGTTCGGCGTTCCCGTGACCGCCGCCATGGCCGCATGATAGCTTTCAAGCTGCTGCGAGAAGAGACGAGCGTCGGTTGCCCGAGCTTCGGCATAGACGACGAAATGGTCGCTCGAAGCTTCCAGCCATTCGGCACGCGCTGCAGTGGGCACCAGCAGTAAACAGATAGCAACAAGAAACCGCATGATCCCCCCGATCATTGTCTCTCGCCAGATTAGCGGTGATGACAGCAGAAACAAGGTGGCGATAACGCAGCTTAAGCATCGCCTCCTTGTCGACAGCCTTCGAAACCCGGAATTTTTATGCCGGAACGCTGGCCAAGGCCGCCTTGACCGCATCAATCGCGGCGCCTGCTTTATCTGCTTCCGGTCCACCGCCCTGAGCCATGTCCGGACGACCGCCGCCGCCCTTCCCGCCTAGCGCTTCGACACCCGCACGGACAAGATCGACGGCGCTGATCGTTCCGGTGAGGTCATCCGTCACGCCTACCGCGATGCTGGCGCGGCCGTCCACCAGGGCGAGCACGGCCGACACGCCGCTGCCCAGCGCGGCCTTGTTTTGGTCAACAATCCCGCGCAGCTCCTTGGGATCAAGCCCTTCGATCACTTGGCCGATGAAGTCGATCTGGCCAACCTTTTCAGGTCCGGCTGCCTGAGCGCCGCTGCCCCCGCCGAGGGCCAGGGCCTTCTTCGCTTCAGCCAATTCACGTTCGAGTTTGCGGCTCTGTTCCACCAGAGCGGCGATGCGCGCGGGCACCTCTTCCGGTGTGGTCTTGAGCGCGGCGGCCGATTGGCGCAGGCGATCTTCGCGGTCGGTCAACCAAAGGCGGGCCGCCTCTCCCGTCAGTGCCTCAATGCGGCGAACTCCTGAAGATACCGCGCTTTCGGAGATAATCTTGAAAATCGCGATGTCGCCCGTCGCGCGGACGTGGGTGCCGCCGCACAACTCAACCGAATAGCTGTTCGCGTCGCCCTTACCCATGGAAAGAACGCGGACTTCATCGCCATATTTTTCGCCGAACAGAGCCATAGCGCCCGCCGCGATGGCGTCATCGGGTGTCATGAGGCGCGTCGTGACGCTCTCATTGTGGCGGACCTGTTCGTTCACCAGGCTTTCAATCGAGGCGATCTGACTGTGGGTCAGCGCTTCGGGATGCGAAAAGTCGAAGCGGAGGCGATCGGGCGCCACGAGGCTGCCCTTCTGCGTCACATGCGCGCCCAGGGTGTTTCGGAGCGCGGCATGGAGCAGGTGGGTGGCGCTATGATTCGCCCGGATGCGATCGCGGCGGTCGGTGTCGACGGTGAGATGCACTGTATCGCCTACCTTGATGCTGCCCGTCCCGATTTTTGCCCGATGCGCGTGCAGGCGACCAAGTGGCTTTGCGGTATCTTCTACATCAGCCACAAGACCGGACAGCGACGTGATCGTGCCCGCGTCCCCCATCTGGCCGCCGCTTTCGCCGTAGAATGGCGTCTGATTTGTGATGATCGTGACCGTATCACCGGCCGCTGCGCTGTCGAAGTTCACACCGTCCTTGACGATCGCGAGCACCTCGCCCTCGCCCTCGGTCGAGCTGTAGCCGATGAACTCGGTATTGCCCGCCTTTTCGGCGATATCGAACCAGATTTCGTCCGATGCCTTTTCACCGGAGCCCTTCCATGCAGCGCGGGCGGCGGCCTTCTGCTCGGCCATTGCAGCGTCGAAACCTTCGCGATCAACGCCTAGGCCGCGGGAGCGCAGCGCGTCTTCAGTCAGGTCATAGGGGAAGCCAAAGGTGTCGTAGAGCTTGAACGCGGTTTCGCCCGGCAACGTGCCGCCTTCGGAAAGATCGACTGTCGCTTCGTCGAGCAGCTTGAGGCCCTTTTCCAAGGTCTGGCGGAAACGAGTCTCTTCTCGTAGCAGCGTTTCCTCGATCAACGGCTGGGCGCGGACCAGTTCCTGATAGGCGCCGCCCATTTCAGAGACGAGGCTGCTCACCAAGCGGTGCATCAACGGTTCCTTCGCGCCGATGATATGCGCGTGACGCATGGCGCGGCGCATGATGCGGCGCAGGACGTAGCCACGACCTTCATTGGCGGGCAGGACCCCGTCCGCAATCAGGAAGCTGGTCGAGCGGAGGTGATCCGCGATGACCCGGTGGCTAGCCTTGAACTCGCCATCAATCGCGGTCTTGGTCAGCGCGCCGGATTCCTCGATCAGCGCCTTGAAAGTGTCGGTGTCGTAATTGTCGTGAACGCCTTGCAGCACAGCCGCGACGCGTTCCAGCCCCATGCCGGTGTCGATGCTGGGCTTGGGCAGTTCGCCGACGATCTCGTTCGCTTCCTGCTCATATTGCATGAAGACGAGGTTCCAGATCTCGACGAACCGATCGCCATCCTCTTCCGGCGATCCCGGAGGGCCGCCCCAGATATGATCGCCATGATCATAGAAAATTTCCGAACAGGGACCGCAGGGGCCGCTGTCGCCCATGGCCCAGAAATTATCCTTGGTCGGAATGCGGATGATCTTATGCTCAGGAAGCCCAGCGATCTTCTTCCACAGGTCGAAGGCTTCGTCGTCGGTATGATAGACGGTCGCGGTCAGCTTTTCCGCCGGGATGCCCCATTCCTTGGTCAACAGGGTCCAGGCATGAGTGATCGCCTGTTCCTTGAAATAGTCGCCGAAGCTGAAATTGCCGAGCATTTCAAAGAAGGTATGGTGGCGCGCGGTATAGCCGACATTGTCGAGATCGTTGTGCTTACCGCCTGCACGAACCGACTTCTGGCTGCTGGTCGCGGTCGTGTAGGGCCGCGATTCCAGGCCCGTAAAGACATTCTTGAACGGCACCATGCCCGCGTTGACGAACATCAGCGTCGGGTCGTTATGCGGCACCAGAGGCGCTGAAGGAACGATGGTGTGGCCGTTCGCCCCGAAATAGTCGAGGAAGGAGCGGCGAATGTCGTTGGTCGATGTCATGCGCGCGATTTAGTGGGAAGCGCCCCGGCGCACAAGCGGGGCTTTTCATCGCAGCGGTCAAGCGGGTTCTCTTATCCGACAAGACACGTAAATCGGCCATTTACGGGCGTGTCGGCATTGCCCCTATCCCAAATCAATAATAAGGCCGGGTCATGGACGACAACACCCGCCGCGCAGCCCTGGATTATCACCGCTTTCCGCAGCCGGGGAAGCTACGGATAGAACCTACCAAGCGCATGGTGAACCAGCGCGACCTGGCGCTGGCTTATTCGCCCGGCGTGGCCGCGCCCTGCCTAGACATCGCCGAAGATCCCGACAAGGCGATGGATTATACGGCGCGCGGCAATCTGGTTGCGGTTATCTCCAACGGCACGGCCGTACTGGGGCTGGGTGCCATCGGTGCGCTTGCGTCCAAGCCGGTGATGGAGGGCAAGGCCGTCCTCTTCAAGAAATTCGCCGATATCGATGTGTTCGACATAGAAGTGGACACGACCGACCCGGAAAAGTTCATCGAGGCCGTGGCGCTGCTTGAGCCGACATTCGGCGGCATCAATCTGGAAGATATCAAGGCGCCGGAATGTTTCGCCATCGAGGCGGAGCTCAAGAAGCGGATGAAGATTCCGGTCTTCCATGACGATCAACATGGAACGGCGATCGTTGTGGCCGCTGCCGTGCGCAACGCGCTGGTCTTGCAGGGTAAGACGTTGTCAGAAGCGCGGTTGGTCACATCGGGCGCCGGAGCGGCGGCGTTGGCCTGTGTCGATCTGCTGGTGTCGATGGGCCTTCCGGTCGAGCATGTGACGCTGACCGACAAGGATGGCGTCATCCATTCTGGCCGCGAGGGCATGTTGCCCAACATGGCCCGTTATGCGCGCGACACCAATGCGCGGACTTTGCCCGAAGTGCTGCCGGGGGCTAATATTTTCCTGGGCCTGTCGGCGCCGGGGGTATTGAAGCCGGAGTGGTTGCCCTTGCTGGCGCCCAATCCACTGATCTTTGCCTTGGCGAATCCGGAGCCGGAGATCCGGCCCGAGGTCGCGCGTGAGGCGCGGCCCGATGCGATCGTTGCAACCGGCCGTTCCGACTATCCCAATCAGGTCAATAACGTTCTGTGCTTCCCCTATATGTTCAGGGGCGCGCTGGATGCGCGGGCGACCGAGATTAACGAGGCCATGAAGGCCGCAGCGGCGGAAGCGATCGCCGCGCTCGCCCGCTTGCCTGCGCATGACAGCGTTGCGCAGGCCTATGGCGGGCGGCGGCTGGCGTTTGGGCCGGACTATATCATTCCGACGCCCTTCGACCCGCGCCTGATAGCGGAAATTGCGCCTGCGGTGGCCAAGGCGGCAATGGACAGCGGCGTGGCGAAGCGTTCGCTGGATATCGAAGCCTATCGCCGGTCACTGGCCCAACAGAACACGCGATCAGCGCAGCTGATGCTGCCGGTATTCGAGGCCGCGCGCGGCACCTGCCGCCGCATCGCCTATGGTGAAGGCGAGGATGAGCGCGTGCTGCGCGCGATCCAGGACGGGCTGGACGAGGGGATCGTTCGCCCCGTCATCGTCGCCCGGCGGCGGATATTGAAGGATAAGCTGCCCAGCCTTGGCCTACGGTTCGAGCTGGATCGCGATGTGGAGGTGGTCGATCCGGAAACCGATCACGAACTGCTCGGACAGCTGGTGGATGCCTATCGCGCCATTGCAGCGCGCAAGGGCGTCCCTACAGCCGAGTTGTTGCGTCACGTATACCGGCGCCCGACGGTCACGGCAGCGATGCTGCTGCGCACCGGACGTGTCGATGCGGCGCTGGTCGGCGGCAACAGCGAATATTGGGGTCAGGTGGAACATGTCCTGCGGATCATCGAGCGTCGGCCGGGACATAGTCGCGTCTATGCGCTGTCGGGACTGATCCTGGACGCAGGCGCGCTGTTCATCGCCGATACGCATATGGTCCCCGATCCGACACCCGAGCAGGTGGCCGAGATGGCTATAGCGGGCGCTACCGAGCTTCGGCACTTCGGGCTTTCGCCGCGCGTGGCGCTTCTTTCGCATTCGAACTTCGGAGCGTCGCATAGCCCCAGCGCACGAAAGATGCGAACGGCGTTGCAACTGGTGCGCGCACAGGCGCCCGATTTGCTCGTCGATGGTGAAATGCATGCTGACGCCGCCCTCAGCCAATCGCTGCGGGAACGGTTGGTGCCTGATACACGCTTTGAAGGGCCTGCCAATCTGCTGGTGATGCCGAACCTCGATTCGGCGAATATCACCCTCACCGCGCTGTCCGCCTCATCCAGCTCACCGACTGTGGGACCGATGCTGATGGGGTTGGCGCAACCCATTCATGTGTTGACGCCGGGTGTCACCGCTCGTGGCGTCCTGAACCTGACCGCAATCGCGGCGGCCGAGGTGGATCGGGAAGGCTGAGCTTAACCTTTTACATGCAATAGAACGGGCATGGCGCGACTGATCCGGAATGTAGCGAAAGCGGCGGGGCCGAAGCTGATCATAGGCGGCGTGCTTGGCGCTGCCGGTTTGCTGGTGAGTATGTATATGGATCGCGGGCGCGATCTTGAGGCCTCGCCGCACAAGACCGCCTCACCTGAAAGTGCTCCTGCCAACGCACCGATCGAGCGAAGCCGGTCACAGCCGCTGCCCGTCGATCCGCACGCGCTGGTGGTCAAAAGCGTGCTGCCGATCGAGGGGCCGTTCCGTCATGGCGACTATGTCTGGGATGAGAGCCAGGCTCCTGCGACGGGGCCGGTCATCATCACGGTGGATCTAAAAGCTCAGACGCTGTCAGCATTTCGCGCTGGCCATGAAATTGGCGCGGCAGTGATCCTTTATGGCGCGGATGACAAGCCCAGCCCCTTGGGCGCCTTCCCCATTACGCAGAAGGACGCGGACCATGTGTCCAACCTTTATGATGCGCCGATGCCTTATATGCTGCGACTGACGAATGATGGCGTGGCGATCCATGGCAGCGACGTCAAATGGGGGAATGCAACCCATGGCTGCATCGGGGTGCCGACTGCCTTCGCGCGCAAGCTGTTCGCGGCGGTGAAGCTGGGGGATCTGGTGATCATCACGCAGGGCAAAATGCTGGACACCAGCCAGGTTCGAGACGCGGGCTGAACCGCGTCAATCCTGTTCACAAAGCGGATTGCCATCGCCCCCGGTGGCGCGCAGCGCAGAGCTGGCGTCGCTCGATGCGCGGGGGAAGCTGACGCCTTCAAGTGAGCCCCGGCCTTCGCAAAGATCAGCGCACTTCAGGTCGAGAACACCGGGGAAGGCGATCTGATCGCCATCATATTGGGCGACGATGATGCAACCCCCGGCGCGATTGAAGCTGAGTATCAGCTTCTCTCCGGCTCGCTTTGCCGAGCCCCGCCCCCGACAGCGCTGATCCTCGCCGAAAATGGCCTCGACGCCGAAGCGGAAGTCGCCGGATCGACCGGGGATGATGCACAGGCTGTCACTGCCCGCCTCATGATGACGCTGGAAAAGTCCGACGGGAGTCGATCTGGAGGTGTCCGCAATGACGCCGCTTTCAATCGCCGCACGTTCCAGCCCTGCCGCCGAAGCCGTATTGCCTGTCGAGGTTGCAGAGCGCCCGCCGTCCCCCTGGCACGCAACCAGCAGCGGCAGGAAGGCTAGGCTATTCCACCGTATCGACAGCAGTCAGTCCTTCCGGGCCTACGTGGCGAAAGAAGCAGGAACGCGCGCCTGTGTGACAGGCGGGGCCTGCCGGAACCGCCTTCACCCAAACCGCGTCCTGGTCGCAATCGATCCGGATGTCGCGTACCTCCAGCATGTGGCCCGACGTCTCGCCCTTTTTCCAGAGCGATTGGCGGCTGCGCGACCAGAAATGCGCCAATCCGGTTTCCACGGTCAGGGCCAGCGCTTCCGCATTCATATGGGCGACCATAAGCACATCGCCGCCGCCAGCGTCGGTCACGACCGCTGTGATCAGTCCGTCACGATCATATTTGGGATTGAGGGTCAGGCCCTTGTCACGCGCATCGTCCATAGTCGCGCTATAGTCCGGTGGAGGGCTCATGCGAAGCCCATCGCGTCAGAAAAAGGAGGAAAATGGGGCGATCGAGGGGATCCGAACCCCCGACCTCTGGTACCACAAACCAGCGCTCTAACCAACTGAGCTACGATCGCCACAGGGCCGTGCGGCCCAAGAGAGATGCGGCACATATGCGGCGATTGGTTAGTCGTCAAGCTGGCAAATGCGTGCGCACGATGGAAAAAGAAACGGGGCGCCGACCGACTGGTCCGCGCCCCTCTTTCCTCTGTTCAGTACATGGTCGCAACGAGGCTTTCTCACCTTCGGCGACGCTACTCTCCTAAACCAATCAGGCCGCGATGCCCAACATCTTGGTTTCTGGATAAGGCGCCCTGGAAGGCGCCATCCTGCTTGTTAGTTGACCGAGTCCTTCAGACCCTTGCCCGCCTTGAACTTGGGCTGGGCCGACGCTTTGATCGTCATAGTTTCGCCAGTACGCGGATTGCGGCCGGTGGACGCCTTGCGCTGCGAAACGGAAAAGGTGCCGAAGCCCACGAGTCGGACTTCGTCGCCCTTCTTAAGTGCAGACGAGATGGAATCGAATACGCCTTCGACCGCCTTGCTGGCGTCGCTTTTGCTAAGGCCGCTGCTTTCGGCAACAGCACTGATCAAATCCTGCTTGTTCATACCTTGGGAACCCCCTTCTAATTGTGTGAATAGCTAAGGAATCGCGGCGTCGGCGGCGCAATAAGGCCCAGCTTTGATCGGCTGTCAAAGGGAAAGCGACAAAGCCACCACCTCCAATGAGATTTTCAACCATAGGCCTAAATCTTACTGAAAGTGGCGGCTAATTACCGTTGTGCCTGCAATCAGTGGCGAAGCGTCGCGTCCCCATCCCGCCCTGTAGCCGGACTCGGCTGGGCGGCCAGGTCATCTTCTTCTGTCCAGGCGATCGCTTCAGGCACTGAAATCAACGCGCGGGCAAGCACTTCATCCACATGGGAAACGGGAACGATTTCCAGCCCTTCCCTAATATTTGCCGGAATTTCCGCCAAATCCTTTTCATTCTCCGCCGGGATCAGCACCGTTTTGATGCCGCCTCGCAAGGCTGCGAGGAGCTTTTCCTTGAGGCCGCCGATCGGAAGCACCCGGCCACGCAGCGTCACCTCGCCCGTCATGGCGACATCCTTGTGAACAGGGATGCCGGTCAATGTCGAGACGATGCTCGTCACCATGCCGATGCCTGCGGACGGTCCATCCTTTGGCACCGCACCTTCGGGAAGGTGGATGTGGATGTCCTTGCGGGTGAAGATGCTGGGCTTGATACCGTAGCCGGGCGAACGCGCCTTCACATAGGAGAAGGCCGCCTGCACGGACTCGTTCATCACCTCGCCAAGCTTGCCGGTGGTCCGGATGGCGCCCTTTCCAGGGACGGTGACCGCTTCGATGGTCAGCAGCTCGCCGCCAACTTCGGTCCAGGCGAGGCCAGTAACGGCGCCGATCTGGTTCTCCTCCTCACCGACGCCGTGGCGGAACTTCCGCACCCCGGCATATTCGGCAAGATTTTCCGGCGTGATCGTGACCTTCTCGAAAACGCCTTCTAGGATTTTGCGGAGCGCCTTGCGGGCAATCCGTGCCACTTCACGTTCAAGCGTGCGGACGCCAGCCTCACGCGTATAGTAGCGGATAAGATCACGGATCGCGGCTTCGGTGACTTCCACCTCGCCTTCCTTGAGGCCGTGAGCGTCGATCTGCTTCTGCAGCAAGTGGCGCTGCGCAATCTCGACCTTCTCATCCTCGGTATAGCCTTCCAGCCGGATGATCTCCATGCGGTCCAGCAGCGGCTGCGGTAGGTTCAGCGAGTTGGCGGTCGTGACGAACATCACGTCCGACAAATCGACATCGATCTCCAGATAGTGATCCTGGAACTTGCTGTTCTGTTCCGGATCCAGCACCTCCAGCAGCGCCGAAGCCGGATCGCCCCGGAAATCCTGGCCCAGCTTGTCGATCTCATCCAACAGGAAGAGCGGGTTCATCGTTCCCGCTTTCTTGAGGTTGGTCACGATCTTGCCCGGCAGAGACCCGATATAGGTACGGCGATGGCCACGGATTTCGGCTTCGTCGCGCACACCGCCAAGCGACTGGCGCACGAATTCGCGACCCGTCGCCTTGGCGATTGATCGGCCGAGCGAGGTCTTGCCAACGCCCGGAGGGCCGACGAGGCAGAGGATCGGCCCCTTCAGCTTGTTGGTCCGGGCCTGCACGGCGAGATATTCGATGATCCGGTCCTTGACCTTCTCCAGCGCGAAATGATCCTCATCCAGGATCGCCTGCGCGCGTTTGAGGTCGGTCTTGACCTTGCCCTTCTTGCCCCAGGGCAGGCCTAGCAGCACGTCGAGATAATTACGCACGACCGTGGCTTCGGCGGACATGGGTTGCATGCCCTTGAGCTTCTTGAACTCGGCCGTCGCCTTCGCCCGCGCTTCCTTGCTGAGCTTTGTCTTGGCGATCTTCTCGGCCAGTTCGGCGAGTTCGTCGCCTTCTTCGCCCTCGCCATTACCCAACTCGCGCTGGATCGCCTTGAGCTGCTCGTTCAGATAATATTCGCGCTGGGTCTTTTCCATCTGCCGCTTCACGCGGCCGCGAATCTTCTTTTCGACCTGGAGGACGCCAAGCTCGCCTTCCATGAAGGCGAAGACCATCTCCAGACGCTTTACGGGATCAGCCTCCACCAGCAGCGACTGCTTGTCGGCGACCTTCACGTTGATGTTGGCGGCAACGGCGTCGGCGAGACGGCCTGCATCGTCGATCTCACGAAGCTGAACCGGCGTTTCGGCGGGCAGCTTCTTGTTGAGCTTCGCGTAGTTTTCAAATTGCTCGGCGACGGAGCGCATCAGCGCCTCGGCCTCAGGCCCCTCGGCCGCGACCTCATCGACCGGATCGACTTCGGCGATCAGATGGTTGTCGGCCGAACTGATCGACTGCAGTTGCGCGCGATGCTTTCCTTCGACCAACACGCGGACGGTGCCGTCCGGCAGCTTCAACAGCTGCAGCACGATGGCAACGACCCCAGTGTCGTACAGCGAGTCACGGTTCGGATCATCCTCGGCAGGATCAAGCTGCGACACGAGGAAGATTTCCTTATTTCCTTCCATCGCCGACTCAAGGGCAGAGACGCTCTTGTCGCGGCCGACGAAAAGCGGGACGATCATCTGCGGGAAAACCACGATGTCGCGCAACGGAAGGAGGGGATATTGCGTAGTCATTCAATCTCCGGCGGGCCGCACGATTATTTGCTCTGCCATGCGGTTCATGGCTTTATGGGGACAGTCGGGGCCTCATTCAATTGGTGCCGTCCTTTTGAACGGACTGTTATCCGAGTGCCGATCAGAAAGGCAGCTTGAACCCCGGCGGAAGCGGGAGGCCGCTCGTCATCTTCGACATTTCGGCAGAACTTACCTCGTCCGCTTTTTTGCGAGCGTCGTTGAAAGCCGCGGCTACCAGGTCCTCAAGCATCTGCTTTTCGCTAGGAGCGAGCAGGCTATCGTCGATCGACACGCCGACGATACGCCCCTTGGCCGAAGCGCGGACCTTTACCAGACCGCCGCCTGCGGCTCCCTCAACCTCGATCTTGTCGAGATTGTCCTGCGCGCGTTGCAGTTCTTCCTGCACGCGGCTGGCCATGCCCAATATTTCGTTCAAATCCTTCATCGCTCTGCGCTCCATGCTTCGGTCCGATCAAGATCGGCTTCGGGGAAGGCTGCAAGCACGGCCTTCACCACCGGGGTATCGAATATTTCGGCGCGCTCTTGCGCCTGACTTGCCTGTTGCTGCTCCAGCAATGACGGAACGGCACTGCCTTCACTGCGCCTTATTTGCCACGAGGAACCCGTCGCCTTTTGCAATTCCACTGCGAGCGTACGGCAGAAATCGCCGTCGGCCCACTCCTGCGTTAGTTGTAATTCCAATTCAGGTGGATCGAACCGGACGACGCGCACGCAATCATGAAGGAAGTCAGCGAGCCGGCCCTTCTTTTGTTCCCAAAGCAAATCGACGAGGGCCTTCGCATCCCTGGGCAGTGATGCGGCAGGAGCAGCGGCGGATGAAGCAGGAGCCGAAGCTGTCTGCGCAGCCGGAACGGAGCCTTCCCGCAGCAGACGCGCGATCTCGCCGGGGTCGGGCATGGTCGCGGCGTGCATGACGCGTAGCAGGGCCATCTCGCAGGATTCGATGGGGAACGCGGCGCCCGCAACCTCGTCATGGCCCTTTAGGAGCAGTTGCCAGAGCCGATGAAGCGGCGCGAAACCGATTTGCGAGGCCCAGGTTGAGAGCGCCTCCCGTTCCTCCGCAGACTGGCCGGGGTTGGCGATATCCCGCCCCGCCTTCGCCAGCGTCACGGCATGCACCAGTTCAAGCAGGCCACGGACCAGCGACAGGGGCTCCACACCGAGCGCATACTGCTCGCGCACCGCAGTCAGCAGCGCGGCGGTATCGCCCTCCAACAGCAGGCCGAGCAGGCGGCGAACGGCGCCACGATCCGAAAGGCCGAGCATATCGCGGACCTGAGCGGCTGTGACGAGCGGGGCGCCCTCCCCCATCTCCGCATGGGCAATCGCCTGGTCGAGGATGGAAAGGCCGTCGCGGGCGGAGCCTTCGGCTGCCTGGGCGATCAGCGCGAGGGCATCGTCTTCGGCGGCAACCTGTTCCGCCTCGACCACATGGGCAAAGTGGGCCGCGAGCAGTTCAGCGGGAATACGGCGCAGGTCGAAGCGCTGGCAACGGGACAGGACGGTAACGGGGACCTTGTTCACTTCGGTCGTGGCGAACAGGAATTTCACATGCGCTGGCGGCTCTTCGAGCGTCTTGAGAAGCGCGTTGAACGCGTTCTTCGACAGCATATGGACTTCATCGATGATGTAGATCTTGTAGCGCGCGGAGACTGCGGCATAGCGCACCGCCTCGATAATCTCGCGCACGTCATCGACGCCAGTGTGGCTGGCGGCGTCCATTTCGACCACGTCGATGTGGCGGCCCTCGGCAATTGCCTGGCAGGGTTCGCACACGCCGCAGGGATCGATGGTGGGTCCGCCCTGCCCGTCCGGCCCTACGCAGTTCAATGCCTTGGCGATCAGGCGCGCGGTCGATGTTTTCCCGACGCCTCGCACCCCGGTCATCAGGAACGCGTGGGCCAGCCTACCGCGACGGATCGCGTTACCCAGCGTCTGGACCATGGCATCCTGCCCGATCAGTTCGCGAAAGCTGCGCGGCCGGTATTTGCGCGCAAGCACGCGATAGGGCTGAGATGAATCGGACATGGTAACAATCTAGCGGCTTGAGGAGCGGCTGTCGAAGCCGGAAAGCCGAATAAAGGTGGGAGCCGGAACGACCCGCGGCGAAATCGTTGTGGCTGCTTCCGTCAGGACCTGACCAGGTTGGCGACGACCACGTCCGCCCGACTCCCGGCGCGGCATATGGCGAAAGGCTGTGGCGATGGCAAGGGCCGGGTTATTCAAGTCCGGTTCGCTGCGCCTTTGCGACGAAATCAAGTGCGGCGCGAGCCGCTTCGGCGATGGCGGCCTCGGCCGCCTTGGCATCGGTGGTCGGCCGATCGAGATAGACGGCCAGCACATATTCCTCGCCCGACGGCGCCTTCACCAATGCCACGTCATTATAGGCGGTGCCGCAGCTGCCGGTCTTGCTGCCTGAAATCCACCCTTTTGGCAGGCCAGCCTTGATGCGTTTATCGCCCGTTGTGCTGGCGTTGAGCCAGGTTCGGAGACGCTCGGCGCTTTCGGGCTTCATGTCGCGGAAGAGCAGACGCGCGATGAGGCCCGCCATGGCGGCGGGGCTGGTGGTGTCGCGAGGATCGCCCTCCACATTTTCGTTGAGCGAGGGCTCTGTCCGGTCGAGGCGCGTCACCGTGTCGCCATGCGCGCGAGCGAAGGCGGTCAGGCCTTCGGGGCCGCCGATCATCGGCAGCAGCAGGTTTGCGGCACTGTTGTCGCTGACCTCCACTGCCGCCTCGGCCAGTTCGGCCAGGGACAGGCGGCCGCGCTTACGGTTCGCCTTAACCACGGGTGCATAGTCGAGAATGTCAGCGTCAGTGAACGCCACCTGTCCTTCCAGCCCGAACCGCCCTGCATCGGCGCCCATGAGCACGGCTGCGGCCAGAGGCGCCTTGAAGGTCGAGCACATGGCGAAGCGTTCGTCCCGGTTGAAGCCAAGCAGTAACGCGCCTTTGTTATCGACCAGAGCCACGCCGAGGCGGCCGCCGGTCTCCTTCTCGATCTCGCGCGGGTTGCGCACGGACTTCATAGCCGATTCGCTGACCATGTAACGCGGCGCAGGCGGCAAGAGGGATTGGCGCGCCCCTTCCTGTTGCGCCATGACTGGGCCAGAAAGCGACACCATCACCCCCGCCACGACACCGATACGAAGGCGCATGCGCTACATGCCCTGCATATTATAGGATTCGCCGGGGATGCGGACGGTGAGGCCGTCGAGCTTATCCTCCAATATGATTTGGCAGGACAGACGGCTGGTCCGCGTGGCTGCTGCGGCTAGGTCCAGCATATCCTCTTCCGCCTCGCTGGCTAGCGGCAGTTTGGAAAAATCTTCAGCTTCAACAATCACATGGCAGGTGGAACAGGCCATCTGTCCCTCGCACGTTCCCTCCAGCGGCTGGCCTGCCGCCTGAGCTACCTCCAGAAGCACCGAGCCTGCGACGGCATCGACCTCCTGACGATTTTCGCCATCCGCACTGACGAACGTGACCCTGATCATGATTGCGACTCCCTTGGCTACGGCGCCGCTTGTACGGCTGCCGCGTCGTTCATTATCTTTGCGGCGCTCTCCAATTCGGCCAGTGTCGTGTACCGGCCAAAGCCGATCCGCACCGATCCACGCGCCTCCCGGTCCGACAATCCGATGGCACGCAACACATGGCTTGGCCGCCCGGAGCCGCTCGCGCAAGCACTTCCCAGCGAAAATGCGACTTCACGGCATTCCGACAACAGCCGGGCGCCATCGATCCCGTCTCGGCGAATATTGAGATTGCCGTGATAGCGCACGTCCACGCTGCCGTTGAGGGTCCATGTGTCGAACAGCTCGCGCGCCTGTTGCCATAGCGCCTCTACATGGGCGTGGTCCTGCTCCGCCCTTTCCCGCATCAACCGAGCGGCGACGCCGAAACCGGCGCACAAGGCAGGCGATAGCGTGCCTGATCGCAGGCCCGCCTCTTGCCCGCCACCGTACATGACGGGTTCCAACTTCACCTCGTCCCGTATCCAGAGGGCACCCACGCCCTTTGGACCATGGATCTTGTGCGCGCTTATGGCGATCATGTCGCAGCTATCGGGGATCGGGGCACGGCCATAGCCTTGCACCGCATCGCAGAGGAACAGCGCCCCTGCGCGGTGAGCAAGGTCGGCGATCTTGTCCACCGGCTGAACGACGCCGATCTCATTGTTCACCAGCATCGCAGCAACGAGCCTCACGCCGGGTTTGATCGCGGCTTCCGCTGCGTCCAGATCGACAAGGCCGTCGCTGCCGACTGGCAGGATCGTGACACTGCGTCCCTTGGCTCCGAGCGCGGACACCGTGTCAAGAACGGCGGCATGCTCGGTCGCCAGCGTCACTATGTCGCCGACGGGCGCCCCGAGAATGGCGAGGTTCAGCGCTTCGGTCGCGCCCGATGTGAAAATCAGCCGCCCTCCCTCGGGCAACAGCCTGATGATTTCTTCGCGTGCCAGCTCGACTTGCGCCGCAGCGGCTCTCCCCAAGCGGTGGGCGCTGTGGGGGTTGGCGAACTGGTCGCGCAGAAGTGGGACCATGACGTCAAAGGCCTCTGGAGCGAGCGGCGTCGTGGCCTGATAGTCCAGATAGATGGTCATGGCCGCCTGCTCGCCATCCTTGTCCATTGGTCGAGGAAGCGGTCAATGTCGGCATCACTGGTCGATGGACCGAAGCTGACCCGTATGACTTCACCGGCCGCAGCCTCGTCCCAACCCATGGCGTGCAGGACGTGGCTGGTTTTGAGCGACCCGGATGAGCAAGCGCTGCCCGCCGAAACAGAAATTCCGGCCAGGTCGAACTGAATGAGTTGGGCGCGGGCTGAAACGCCGGGCAGGCGGTAGCTGGCAATCGCAGGGCTACGAGGCGCGGCGCGTGCAACGATTTCGCCCCCCCTTTCCTCGATGGCTTGGTCCAGTCGCTCCCGGAGTCGCGCAGCTTCCGGCAACCAGCCAGGGCGATCTTCCAGGGCAGCAGCCATGGCAAGAACGCCGGGGAGGTTTTCAGTGCCGGGCCGATAACCCTGTTCCTGACCACCACTGGGTAGCAGGAGCGCCAAATCCCGGACGAGAAGCGCGCCCACTCCGGGCGGCCCTCCAAATTTATGGGCACTGATCGCGATTATGTCCGCGTCAGGCAGGGGAAGCTTGCCTGCGCTCTGAGCGCAGTCGGCAAAGAGGACCAATCCTTGACGGTCCAATGCTTCGAGCTGCTGAATGACGCCGGTTTCATTATTCACATGCTGGATGGCGAGGAGCGTACCGGGACCAAATGTAGTTGAAGCAAGCACCACTGCGCCTTCTGCGGTGACTTTCAGCCGTTCGGCCTCAGGCGCCACGCGGAGAACCGAATCATGTTCTACCGGAGACGTTAAAATATGGGCGGCCTTTGCTCGCGTCAGGCCAATGACGATCGCCTCGCTCGCGCCCGATGTGAACAGAACATGCCCCTTCCATCCCAAGGCAGCAGCGATCCGCGATCGGGCATCCTCCAGGGCAGCACGGGCCGCCCGTCCCTCCGCATGCGGGCTGGATGGATTTGCCCACAGGTCCATGGCCTCCCGCATGGCCGCTTTCGCCTGCGGCAGCATGGGGGTTGTCGCAGCGTGGTCCAGATAAAGGCGATCAAGGGCCACGAGGCGATGTTACTCATTGATTGCGAAAATGGCGGTGGCTTCTATATAGGCGGTCTGCCGCGCAACGCCAGCACTGGCTTTCGCGCGCCCGCATCCAACCGCCGGCCTCCTTTATCCGGGTGGCGGCCAGAACCATAACAGGTGCCATGCCCGACGTTATTTTCCCCGGACCCGAAGGCCGCCTCGAAGGCCGTTTCAGCCCTCCGCCCCGTCCCCGCGCACCGGTCGCGATGATCTTGCATCCCCATCCGCAGGGTGGCGGCACGATGAACGACCGCATCACGCAGGCTCTCTACAAGACTTTCGTGAAGCGCGGCTTTGCCGTGTTGCGTTTCAACTTCCGGGGCGTTGGCCGCAGCCAGGGTACTTTCGACAATGGCATCGGCGAACTGTCCGATGCCGCCGCGGCGTTGGACTGGGTTCAGAGCTTCCACCCCGAGGCTCAAACCACCTGGATCGCGGGATTCTCGTTCGGCGCATGGATCGGCATGCAACTGCTGATGCGCCGTCCAGAAATACGCGGCTTCATCTCGGTCGCGCCACCCGCGAACATGTATGACTTCTCCTTCCTCGCCCCCTGCCCTGCCTCCGGTATCATCGTGCAGGGAACGGCGGATGAGGTCGTGACTGCCAACGCGGTGCAGAAGCTGGTCGATAAGCTGCGCACGCAGAAGGGCATCACCATCCATCATGACGAAATCCGTGGCGCGAACCACTTTTTCGAACATGAGCTGGATCAGCTGATGAAGTCGGTCGACAATTATCTCGACATGCGCCTGTCGCCTGACTCGCCGATCCGCTGAGACATTCCATAGGTTGCTGAAGAAGGGCCGCTCGCAACGCGGCCCTTCTTTGTTTCCGGCCAAATCAGCTATCAAGAAAATATATCTTGGCCTGCGCGGTCGCCGCGACTAGCGGCGGCGGGCCATGAGTGACGAGAAGAACAACGACGTTCGCCTGATATGGAGCCGCTATTACAGCGCCTTCATACCTGCGCCGCCCGGGCCGGGATTTTTCGACCGTTTGAAAGCGGCGAGCGGCGCGATAGGCGGCATCGCGATCACGGGATTGCTTTGCGGCCTGATGCTGGGGAACGGCATAGCGCATCCGTTGCTGGTTGCCCCGATGGGCGCTTCGGCGGTGCTGTTGTTCGCTGTGCCAGCAAGCCCGCTTGCACAGCCATGGTCCGTTTTCGGCGGCAATGTCGTGTCGGCGCTAGTCGGGATTACCGTCGCGCGACTAATCCCTGATCCTACGATAGCTGCTGCTCTGGCGGTAGGTTGCGCCATTGGGGGCATGTCCCTGCTGCGCTGCCTCCACCCGCCGGGCGGCGCAGTCGCACTTTCGGTCGTGTTGGGCGCGGCCAATGGTGCGCCGAGCTATATGTTCGCTTTTATCCCGGTAGGGCTGAACACCGCGCTGCTGGTGACGGTAGCGATTATCTTTCACCGGATCGCCGGGCACAGCTATCCCCATGTCGCGCCCAAAGCTCCGAGCGCACATGGGACGAATGATCCGGCGCCCTTGCTGCGAACGCCACCTTCCGAGCAAGATGTCGAAGAAGCATTGCAGGCCTATGGCGATGTTCTGGACGTCAACGCCGCCGACTTGCAGGTCGTGCTGCATGATGCGGAGGTTCGCGCGGCCGAGCGCAGCCATGCCACGCTGACGTGCGGCGAGATCATGTCACGCGACATACTGGCCATTCGTGAAAGCCAGTCCGTGGCCGAGGCCGCCGAACTGCTGCGCACCCGGCGTCTATTGTCGTTGCCGGTGCTGGATGAGGCTGGTCGGGTTCGAGGTCTGGTCGGTCCACTCGACCTTTCGCGGGCGGGTGAGACGGCCCGCGACATTGCGTCGGAGCCGCTGCTCGTGTCGGAACATACGCCAGTCTCGGAGTTGCTCCGGCCACTGACGAGTGGACTGACGCATGAAGCCATCGTCGTGGATGGCGAGGGACAGCTGCGTGGGATGGTGACGCAAACCGATCTGCTGGCGGCGATGGCCCTGCGCGCCTGATCAGTGGTTCTGGCGTTCCAGCATCGGTACATCGGGGCCGGGGATAGCGGAAATCGCGACATTGGCGAACATGACTAGTCCGGCTATGATCATCAGGACGCCACGCTTGCGATCGCCCTTCTTCACGATCGCGTAGATGCCGCCGCCCGTGAGAAACAGTCCCGCGAGCATGAGAATGGATAATATTGTCGATGCCATGAAGCAGGCCATAAGCGGCCAGCTGGACTGTGGCAATTGGGCGCCTCTGCCCCTAAGAGGCGCGGGATACGAATCACCCTTTGTGTGACAGGACAATTTCGCCGTGAAAATCGCCCTAGCTTCCGATCATGCCGCCGTTGATCCGAAGGCGGAACTTGCCGAATGGTTGCGCACCGAAGGGCACGAGGTCGATGACCTTGGCCCCGCGACGGCCGACCGCGTGGATTATCCCGATTTCGGGTACAAGCTCGCCAGCGCGATCGCCTCTGGCGCGGCGGAGCGCGGCATTGCGCTGTGCGGCTCTGGAATCGGCATTTCCATCGCGGTGAACCGCAATCCGGCCTGTCGCTGTGCTTTGGTTTCCGAGCCGCTTTCCGCAGCGCTGTCGCGTGAGCATAATGACGCCAACGTGCTGGCCCTGGGCGCGCGCCTGATCGGCGTGGATATGGCCAAAGCCTGCATCGCCGCTTTTCTTTCCACCGAATTCGGCGGTGGCCGCCATAGTGGCCGTGTCGAAAAACTCTCCCAGCCCGCGCTTTAAGGAGCCAGCCCTATGAGCACCGCCACCCTCGCCCAGCCCGACCTCTCCGATATCCGCGCCGAAGGCTATTTCACGCGCAACCTGGCCGATGCAGATCCGGCGGTCTTCGCTGGCATCACCAAGGAACTGAAGCGCGAGCAGAACCAGATTGAGCTGATCGCCTCGGAAAATATCGTCTCGAAGGCGGTGCTGGAAGCTCAGGGCAGCGTCTTCACCAACAAATATGCAGAGGGCTATCCGGGCAAGCGCTACTATCAGGGCTGCGCGCCTTCGGATGAGGTCGAGCAGCTGGCGATCGACCGGGCCAAGCAGATATTCAACTGTGGTTTCGTCAATGTGCAGCCCCATTCGGGCGCGCAGGCGAATGGCGCGGTGATGCTGGCGCTGACCAAGCCGGGCGACACCATCATGGGCCTGTCGCTCGACGCTGGCGGCCACCTGACGCATGGTGCAAAGCCCGCGCTGTCGGGCAAATGGTATAACGCCGTGCAGTATGGCGTACGCGAGGATACGCACGTCATCGACTATGACGCCCTCGAAGCCCAGGCGATCGAAGCCAAGCCAACGCTCATCATCGCGGGCGGATCGGCTTATCCCCGTCACCTCGACTTCGCCCGGTTCCGCGCGATCGCGGACAAGGTGGGCGCGTTGCTGATGGTTGATATGGCGCACTTCGCTGGCCTCGTCGCCGGTGGCGCGCACCCGACGCCGTTCGGTTTTGCCGATGTCGTCACCACGACCACGCACAAGACCCTTCGCGGCCCGCGCGGCGGCATGATCCTGACCAATGACGAAGCCATTGCGAAAAAGATCAATTCGGCAGTGTTCCCCGGCCTTCAGGGTGGCCCGCTGATGCACGTTATCGCGGCCAAGGCGGTCGCTTTCGGCGAAGCGCTGCGGCCCGAGTTCAGGATCTATGCGCAGGCGATCGTCACTAATGCCAAGGCGCTGGCGGGCAAGCTGGAGCAGCGCGGCCTTGCCGTCGTTTCGGGCGGCACGGACACGCATCTGGCGCTGATCGATCTGCGTCCCTACGGCATTTCGGGCAAGGATGCCGACGAGGCGCTGGAGCGCAGCTTCATCACCTGCAACAAAAATGGCGTGCCGGGTGACCCCCTGCCCCCGACCAAGACCAGCGGCATCCGCGTGGGTTCGCCCGCCGGTACGACGCGCGGTTTCGGCGTCGCCGAGTTCGAAGCGATCGGCGACATGATCGCGGACGTCCTGGAAGGTCTACGGGACCATGGCGAGCATGGCGACGCCGCGGTCGAAGCCAACGTCCGGGAACGAGTCTCAGCACTCTGCGCTCGCTTCCCGATCTACGAAGGCTGATAGCTTCCTTCTGTCAGGGGTGGTCGAGGCGCGGCGGCTGTGCCATCTCGTGTCTCGACTCATCCGAACGAACGGAGCTTATTACTGAATGCGTTGCCCCTTCTGTGCTCATGACGACAGTCAGGTAAAGGACAGCCGCCCCACCGAAGATGGTGCCGCCATTCGCCGCAGACGACAGTGCGAAGCTTGTGGAGCCCGTTTCACCACTTTCGAGCGCATCCAGTTGCGCGACATATGGGTGGTGAAGAGCGAGGGCCGCAAGGAAGCGTTCGATCGCGACAAGCTGGCGCGCTCCATCGACATCGCCTGTCGCAAGCGGCAAATCGATCCCAGCAGGTTGGAAAAGCTCATCTCCGGTATTCAGCGGCAGCTGGAAACCAGCGGCGACGGCGAAGTGCCTGCGCGCGCGATCGGCGAGATGGTGATGGAAGGCCTCAAACGGCTCGACAGCGTCGCCTATATTCGCTTCGCCAGCGTGTATAAGGACTTCACCGATGCTCAGGACTTTGAGGATTTCGCGGGCTCGGTGAAGGAGGTTGGGAGTGAGTGAGGGCAGCCAGCCCAACTTCCCATTCGCCACTTCGCAAAAGTCCTTCGATATCGAGCTGCGATAAGCTCGGCCATTTTTCAGAGCAAACGGGATAATGTCAGAGCCTTCAGCACCCCGCCCCGTCATCGTCCTCGTGCGCCCGCAACTCGGCGAGAATATTGGCAAGGCCGCGCGGGCTATGCTGAACTTCGGGCTGACCGACATGCGGCTGGTCAGCCCGCGCGATGGGTGGCCAAATCCTGATGCTGGTCCGTCGGCGGCGGGAGCCGATGTCGTGCTCGACAAGGCGGAGGTTTTTGAAAGCCTTGCCGACGCCGTCGCGGATTGTTCGCACGTTTATGCGACCACGGTACGCAAGCGGGGCGTGACCAAGCCGGTAGTGACGCCGGAAGAAGCGGCACGCGAAATTCACGAGGCTACGGGAAAGGCGGCCTATGTTTTCGGGCCGGAGCGGTCAGGGCTTGAAACGGAGGATGTGGCGCTCGCGCGCAAGATCGTGACCGTGCCGATCAATCCGGAATTCGGATCATTGAACCTGGCGCAGGCGGTCATCCTGTGCGCCTATGAATGGTCGAAACCGGCTCAGTTGGAACAGCCGACGGTCGTCGACCTTGGCAAACCGGCGCCACAGGCGGAACTGGAAGGGATGATAAACCAGTTCGAAACTTTGCTGGAAGGAGCGGGCTATTTCTTCCCGCCCGATCGGGCACCCGCGACCAAGCGAACGTTGCGGAACCTGCTGACGAAGCCCGGCTGGAACCATCTGGAGGTGCGGACGCTGCGCGGCGTACTTTCCGCCTTGAGCAATCCGCGATCACGCTAAGCCTTGAGGCGATCGAATTCCTTCATTTCATAGGCGATCGAAGCTTCAACCAACTGGTCCCACAAAGCGGCGAGAATGTCAGCGGGAACGCCTAGACGAGCAGCTTCAGCGCGAACATTGTCGATGACCTCCGCCTTACGAGCCTCGTCGCGGACGGCGCTTCTGTCTGGCTTGATACGGGCTGCCGCGCGCATGTGGGCGAAGCGTCGAGCCAGCAGCGCAACTAGCTGACGGTCGATTTCATCCACGCCGGTCCGGACTTGCGCCATGCTGGTGTAGGTTTCGGGGTCCATGGCGACGCTGACTAGGCGCGCCGAGGGCGGCTGTCGAGGGTTGACATGCCACTTTGCCTTCTCCATAGGCGCGCCTTCGTGATTGGCCCCGCACCCCGGTGAAGCGGCGGCCCTGCCCCTTTATGGCAAGCAGGCGAGGACCGGGAATAAATTTCACCCTCCCCGAAAAGTGGGAACCGGTTTTCGGATCAGGAGGGTGAGCAAACGTTGTTAGCGATTGTAAGGAATTATCATGTCGAAGCGTTCCAGCGCGAAGTACAAACTCGACCGTCGCATGGGCGAGAACATCTGGGGTCGCCCGAAGAGCCCGGTCAACAAGCGTGAATATGGCCCCGGCCAGCACGGCCAGCGACGCAAGGGCAAGATGTCCGACTACGGCATCCAGCTCAAGGCTAAGCAGAAGCTGAAGGGCTACTACGGCGACATCACCGAAAAGCAGTTCAAGAAGAACTACACCGAAGCCGCCCGTATGAAGGGCGACACCGGCCAGAACCTGATCGGTCTGCTGGAGCGCCGCTTGGACGCAGTAGTTTATCGCGCCAAGTTCACGCCCACCATCTGGTCGGCGCGTCAGCTGGTTTCGCACGGTCACGTCTATGTGAACGGTGTGAAGTGCAACATCGCAAGCCGTCTGGTTAAGCCGGGCGACGAAATCACCCTGGGCAAGAAGGCGCAGGAAATGGCGCTGGTTCTGGAAGCACAGAGCCTGCCTGAGCGCGACATCCCTGATTATGTGTCGCCCGATGGCGCCGCCAAGGTCACCTATGTCCGCGTCCCGACGCTGGACGAAGTGCCCTACCCGGTGAAGATGGAACCCAATCTGGTCGTCGAATTCTATTCGCGCTGATCCATCAGGGTCATAATGTACGGAAAGGCGGTCCTTTGGGGCCGCCTTTTTTGTTTGTTCAACAAACCTTGTCCCGTGGGAGGGCTGCTGGCAGAAATGCTGCGCCCTTCCCTTTTCAAGGCTGTTGCGATGCGTCCGTTTATTTCAATTTCGCTGATGGCCGTAGTTGCTGGCAGTGCCGCGGCGGCGGCCTCATCGGACATAAGTCCGTCGATCGATATCATGAAGGAAGTGGTGAAAGAAATTTCATCGGACGCCTATGAAGGGCGGGCGCCGGGGACTGCGGGGGAGGAGAAGACGCTTTCCTATTTGGTGCGACGGTTCGAGGCGATCGGGTTGAAGCCGGGCAACAAGGGAAGCTGGTTCCAGGATGTCCCGCTGGTCGAGATCGCGGCGAAAAATGTTTCGCCGCTGCGTTTCATTGGCGGCAAGGGGCCGGTTTCGGCCGATTATGGATCGCAGATGGTAATCGCCACCTACCGCACGGCTGCGCCGCATATCGAGGTCAAGGATAGCCCGGTCGTCTTCGTCGGCTATGGCATCAAGGCGCCTGAAAAGAAGTGGAACGACTATGCCGGGGTGGATGTCCGAGGCAAGACGGTCATCATTCTGGTCAACGATCCGGATTATCAGAGCCCGAGCCTGAGCGGGCCGTTCAACGGCCGCGCCATGACCTATTATGGCCGTTGGACCTATAAGTTCGAAGAGGCCGCGCGGCAGGGCGCGGCGGCCGCGATCATCGTTCATGACACTATGCCCGCCGCCTATGGCTGGAACGTCGTTCAATCGAGCTGGACCGGGGCGCAGCATGTCGCGGACAGCGCAGATGGCAATGCGAAACAATCGGCGGCTATTGGGTGGATGCAGAAGGACAAGGCTGCGGCGCTGATGGCGAGTGCGGGTCTTAATCTGAATAGATTGAGCGCGGCGGCGAAGAAGCGCGGGTTCAAGGCGGTGCCACTGAAAGGCATCAAGGCGAACGTTTCCTTTGACAATGCCATCCGCAAGCACATGTCCAAGAATCTCGTGGCTCTGCTGCCGGGCAAGACCCGGCCTGATGAATATGTGCTCTATGCGGCGCATTGGGACCATCTTGGCCGCTGCGAAGCCGCGCCCGATGGCGACGACATCTGCAACGGCGCCATCGACAATGCGACCGGGACCGCAGCGCTGGTTGCGCTGGCGGAGGCGAATGTGAAAGCGGGGCCGAGCGCGCGTAGTCAGGTTTTCCTGGCGGTGACTGCGGAGGAGTCCGGGCTTCTGGGATCAGCCTATTATGGGGACCACCCCGTCTTTCCGCTGAAGCAGACAGTGGGCGGCGTCAACATGGACGCGCTCAGCATGGCAGGGCTGGCGAAAAACGTCGTGGTGATCGGCAAGGGCAAATCGCAGTTGGACGCCTATCTGGATCGTGCCCTGGCCGCGCAGAAGCGTGTAGCCAGCCTGGAGCCTACGCCGGAAAAAGGATTCTACTACCGATCCGACCATTTCAGTTTCGCCAAACATGGCGTGCCGATGCTCTATTTCGAAGGTGGGCAAGACCTGGCGAAGGGCGGGATTGAAGCGGGCGCCGCAGCGGCCAAGGATTATGAGGACCATCGTTACCACAGCCCAAAGGACGAATATGATCCAAAATGGGACTGGAGCGGCGTGAAGGCTGACCTAAAACTTTATTACGAGGTTGGCAGGGCATTGGCGAACACCACCGAGTGGCCGAACTGGATGGCAGGGGACGAATTCCGCGCTATCCGGGACGAAAGTCGAGCCAGCCATCAGCATCATTGAGCGCGACCGACGCGCTATTTTCTGTCCGATCCGACGCAGAATATCGATCTGCGCGCGCTCGCCCCATTATCAAATTAGGCCAGCCAGTTAATTGTTTCCCTTACGGAAACTTGATCCCTATGACCAAAGGGTCCGAAGAATCGGAAACGTAACGATAAAAAAATGGGGATGGGTCGTGGAAGTCAATAAGTCAGTCACAATCTTGCATGTGGGCAAGTTGGTGACGGCGCACAAGGAATGCCTGTGCGTCGTCCATTCACTGTCACCGCGTGAAGCGCTCGTGCGAACAAGTCTGCCAATGAAGGCGGGCGAGAGCGTCAACCTGGGCCTGCGCAACGGGTTTTCCGTTTCGGCGGTCGTCGGCATGAACATGGGCGATCATGTGTCGTTGCTGTTCGAAGAGCATATCGCCATATCGACCATCATCGCGGAACAAAGGCAGGGCCGCAGCGAGCGGGAAGCAGTCCGGCTGAACATTGTCATGCCGGTCACCGTGGCGACGATCACCGGCATGCATTCCTGCACTATGCAGGACATTTCGCTATTTGGGATCAAGCTTCTCGACGAAGCGGATCAGCTGCGAGAAAACATGAAGGTGCAGGTGATCGTCGAAGGGCTCGGAAAACGGGACGCCACAGTCCGCTGGCGTGAGGATGATTATGTGGGACTGAGTTTCGAGGTAGCCTTGGGATTCAAGTTGCTCGATCAGTGGACCGCGCAGATAATGGGCTGACGCCGTTGAATTTGGCGCTGTCACACCGACCTCAATCCTGTAGAGCGCAGGGGACAACGCCATCTCAGCAGGAGAAAGCCGATGACATTCCGTATGCCTGCCGAATGGGCGCCGCATGAATGGACCTGGATCGGCTTTCCCACTTATCCGGAGGAATGGCCGGACGCGTTCGAAGATGCGCGGGTGCAGATCGCTGCCTTTGCCCGGGCGCTTCATGCCGATGGCAAGGGCGAAGAAGTGCGGCTGGTCTGCGCCAACGAGGGCGACGCGGAAGTGGCGCGATCGCTGGCTGGACCGGATGTGACGATCGTCGTCCAGAAGCTGGGCGACGTATGGCTGCGAGACACAACGCCGATCGCGGTGATGCGCGGAAGCGAGCGGGCTCTGGTCGATTTCGGCTTCAATGGCTGGGGCGGCAAATATCAGATGTCGGGCGATGAAGATATCGGTGCGCGTCTGGCCGCGACCACCGGGTTGGCGACATCCTCGCAGCATTGGATATTCGAAGGTGGCGCCATCGACACGGATGGCACTGGCCTGTTCGTGACGACCGAGCAATGCCTGCTCAATCCCAATCGCAACCCTGACCTGGATCGCGGAAAGATCGAAACGCTGCTGGCGGGATCGCTGGGGCTTTCCGACATGTTGTGGCTGGGCGACGGGTTGCTGAACGACCATACGGACGGCCATGTGGATAATCTGGCTCGCTTCGTTGCTCCGGGGGTGCTGGCACTGCCCGAAGCAAGCACGGATGATGATCCCAACGCCGCCATCTATGCCGATGCCCGCGCTCGCGCAAAGGCGTTCGGCGTCGAGGTGGCGTCCATCCCCTCCCCCGGCCGCGTGCTGGTGGATGGCGAAGTGATCCCCGCCAGCTACATGAATTTCTATATCGGCAACGCTGCCGTCATCGTGCCCGTCTATGGCCAGCCCAATGATCAGGCGGCGCTGGACACGATCAAGCCGTTCTTCCCCGATCGCGAGATCATCGGGCTCCGCAGCGACGCCATCCTGTCAGGCGGCGGCAGTTTCCATTGTTGCAGCCAGCAGATGCCGTCCGCGTGATGAGCGAGATGCTGGCGATACGCGCGCTTTTGTCGGGCGTCATCATCGCCATCGTGTCTGTCGTATCCCGGCGATATCCGGCGCTTGGCGCGTTGATCGCGTCCCTGCCGCTGATTTCGGTTCTGGGGATGATATGGCTGTGGAATGACAAGCCCGATGCCGAGAATATGGCGCGGCATGCAGAGGCGACCTTTTACTATGTCCTGCCGTCCCTGCCCATGTTCCTGCTGATCCCCGCGCTGCTGCGGCGGGGCATTTCCTTTCCCCCAGCATTGACCGCCGGTTGCGCAATGACGATCCTTCTCTATCTCGCAACCGTCGCCATCACCGCCCGGTTGGGCATTCGCCTCTAGGACCATCGAGGATATGACCAAAGTCACCGTTGCCGCCCTTCAGCTCGCCTTTTCAGAGGATCTGGATGACAATGTCGCCATGGTGTCGGACCATGTGGTGAAGGCAGCGGCACGGGGCGCGAAGATCGTCCTGCCGCCCGAACTGTTCGAAGGGCATTATTTCTGCAAGGTCGAGGATGAGGCCCTGTTCGCCAATGCCAAGCCGATCGGCGAACATCCCGCCGTGGCCGAGATGCGCAAGGTGGCAAAGGCGGAGCGCGTCTACATTCCCACCAGCTTTTTCGAACGGGACGGCCAGCATCATTATAATTCTCTCGCGATGATCGACGATGAAGGCGAGATCATGGGCGTCTATCGCAAGAGCCACATTCCGGACGGGCCGGGTTATGAGGAAAAATATTATTTCCGTCCCGGCAATAGCGGGTTCAAGGTTTGGGAGACGCGCTACGGCACGATCGGCGTCGGCATCTGCTGGGACCAATGGTATCCGGAAGCGGCGCGGATCATGGCGCTGATGGGAGCCGAGCTGCTCTTCTATCCTACCGCGATCGGATCTGAACCCTATGATGCGGATCTGGACACTAGCCGCATGTGGCGCCGGGCCATGATCGGTCATGCCGTCAGCAATTGCATGCCGGTCATCGCGGCGAACCGGATTGGTGACGAGGAAGGTCAGAAATTCTACGGCCACAGCTTCATCAGCGATGAGTGGGGCGATTTCGCGGCGGAAGCCGATGCGAAGGATCATGGCGCGCTGGTCGCTACGATCGATCTGGCCCAGGCGCGCAAACATCGAGCTGGCATGGGGTTCTTCCGCGATCGGCGACCGGAGCTTTATTCCCGGATCGCACAAGACATTTGATTGGGAGAATGACGCCATGACGGTCGCACGCCATTATGTGATGCACGCAAAGGAAGGGTCGGACGCGGCGCTGGAAACTGCCCTTCGCGCGCTTGCCGCCGCCGTCCGCCCGCTGCCGGGTTGCGAGGGTGTCGAGATGCTGCGCGACCTGGGGAATGAGCGTCGCTTCGTTTTTATCGAGCGCTGGGCTGATGTCGATGCGCACAAGGCGGCGGGGCCGATGCTGGACAAGGGGCTGTTCGGGCCAATGATGGACGCGATGGATGGGCCGCCGGAAGGTGCTTATCTCGACTATCTGATAAGCTGAGCGGTCTGCGTCAGAGCAGCGCCACTGCTCTTTCGAAAACGGCCGCAAACATCTCATTCGTCAGGCGGCCGGTCATTATGTTTCTTTGGGAACAGTGATAGCTGTCGAGCACAATCTTACCGCTTGGCATGCGATGTTCCGCCATATGGGCGAAGCGGGCTTTTGGAAGCTTGCCGCCCAGCACCTTCACGACCGATTGATGCGCGATCTCGCCTAGCGCGATGAATATCCGTGCGTTGGGCAGAGCTTCCACGGCGGACTTCAGGAATATGCGGCAATTATGTGCTTCCTGTGACGTGACCCCCGCCTTTCATCCAGCTGCAACCAGAGACCGACCGTTGTTGTCGCGCAGGAGCGCGGTTGAAGCAATGGGCGGGTTTAAACCCGCCCATTGCTTTTCGAGTTCGGCGGCGAACGCCGCCGGTGTGGCATAGCCGAGCGAAGAGTGCGGCCGCTCGGTGTTGTAGTCATCGACCCAGTTGGCGAGGATCGAGCGGGCCTGACGAACCGTGAAGAACAGCGTTTCGTTGAGAAGCTCGTCGCGCATGCGGCCATTGAAACTCTCGACGAACCCGTTCTGCGTCGGCTTGCCCGGCGCGATATAGTGCCACTCGATGCCGACATCGCCCGACCAGGCGAGCACCGCGTTCGATGTCAGTTCGGTCCCGTTGTCGCTGACGATCATCTTGGGCGCGCCGCGCTCGGCGATGAGATCGCCCAGTTCGCGCGCCACCCGCTTGCCCGAGATCGAAGTGTCGAGCACCGCCCGCAAGCATTCACGCGTCACATCATCGACGATGTTGAGGATACGGAACCGGCGGCCGGTGGCGAGTTGATCGTGAACGAAGTCCAGGCTCCAGCGCTGGTTGGGAAGCGCCAGCACCGGAGCCGGCACCCGCGCCCCAACGGCGCGCCTTCTGCCCCGCCGCCGCCGAACCGTCAGCCCCTCCTCGCGGTAGAGCCGCTGGGTCTTCTTGCGGTTGATCATAATGCCATCCCGGCGGAGCAGGATGTGCAAGCGCCGGTAGCCGAACCGCCGACGCTGCTGCGCCAACTCGCGCAACCGCGACCGCAAATCGGCATCATCGGGGCGGCACGAGCGATAGCGCATGCTCTTGCGATCCGCTGAAATCACCCGGCACGCGCGCCGCTCGCTCATCCCCAACGTGATCTGGAGATGCACAACCGCCTCGCGCTGTGCAGCGGGCGTCACCACTTTTTTGACAGCAGGTCTTTCAACCCCGCATTGTCCAGCATCGTGTCCGCGAGCAACCGTTTGAGCTTGGAGTTCTCCTCCTCCAGCGCCCGCAGTCGCTTCGCGTCCGACACCTCCAAACCGCCATACTTGGCCTTCCACGCATAATAGGTCGCGCTCGACATGCCGTGCTTGCGGCATAATTCCGTGACCACCGCACCCGCCTCGGCTTCCTTCAAAATGCCGATAATCTGCTCTTCCGAAAACTGCTTCCGCTTCATTCCGTCCGTCCCTTCGTTGGATCGGACTCTAGCGCTAACTGGAGGAAAAATCGGGGGTCACGTCACCTGCGGCACGGGCTTATTCTGGGGCGGGAGGCATTTCACGGCATTGAGGATGATGGCGTCGTGCAGGACGAGCTGATCATCGGGCCGTGCCTCATAGGTGCCCTGGGCCAGACCGACATTCAGCAGCGTCGCGAAGAGAAGGTTGCCAGCGAAATCGCCAGTGAAGGCCCGGCCGGTGCGATTGGCTCCCTGCTTGCCCGGAGCCAGGCCGACGATGACGATGCGGCCGAGCGGATCGCCGAATGCAGGCACCGGGGCGTTCCACCAGTCTGGATGCTGGGTCCGGCATTCCTCGCGCAAAGCGACGAGGCGCGGGCAGAGCGGGCAATCGAGCGGAGCTTCCGCATGAGCTATGGGGCTTTGCAGCGTCATGCGTAGCGGTTAGGCGCAGTGTGATGGTCAAGACAAGCACTCTTCATCTTTACGCGCTTGCACTGGGGTCGAACCGGCCGCTGTCGGGGAAGCGGACGCCCAAGATGCTGGTGAAGGAAGCTGCGGCCCGCTTGCAGCGGGTTGGCCGGGTGCTTGCTATGGCGCCGACATTGACGTCATCGCCGATCGGGCCTTCGTTGCGGGAATATGCGAACAGCGCCTTGTTGATTGAGAGCCACTTGCCACCAAAGGCAATGTTGAGCGCGCTCAAGATGATTGAGGCGGGACTCGGTCGGCGCCGCCATCGCCGCTGGGGCGCGCGCAGGATCGATATCGATATCATCCTGTGGTCCGGCGGGCGCTGGCAGAGCAGGACGCTGAACATTCCGCACCCCGCATTTCGGTCGCGCGATTTCGTGCTGTCGCCGCTTTGCACGATCGCACCGGGTTGGCGCGATCCGGTTTCCGGCCTGTCCATCCGGCAGCTGCGGGCAAGGTTGCGAAAAGCACAAGTTTTGCTGCGTCCTAGAGGTTGACCAGTCGCATAACGGCCTCTAGTGCGTGCGGACCTCGCACGAGAGGGCCCTTAGCTCAGTCGGTAGAGCAACTGACTTTTAATCAGTAGGTCGCTGGTTCGAATCCAGCAGGGCTCACCAAACCAATTAAATCAATGGTTTAGGTGAAATTTAGAGGCAATTGTCTCACATTTTGTATCACAGTTTTTAATCGCCAATGGGCCTTCCCTACTGAACGTACTGCGCATTCATGTAAGGTCTTCCCTCCCCCGCCCGTCATCGGCATGACGGGTACGAATCGGGGGATTTATGGAAGAGCAGTTAATCCGAGCAGCGCTTGCGACCGCCAAGGTAACGGCTATCGCGTTGTGCGGTCTATTTTTGGAAGCAAGCTTGGCTCCAAGCAGTGGCTACGCCAAACCTACTCCCTCCTTAGTTAAGCCAGCAGATAGCTCTAAGCCACTTCGCATTGAAGTGACTAACCCCATCAAATTGGCCCCGCCTCCGCCAGAAGCACCCGCTTGCGGTTCAGGCAAGTATAAAAGCAATGATGATCTATGTGCCCAATGGAAGGCCGCTGACGCCGCTAACGATGCTGCTCGTTATGCCTTTTGGGCGCTGATAATAAGCGGGATTGGTACTGGCCTTCTAGTTTGGACGTTGTGGGAGACTCGGGAGATTTCACGCCGCGAACAACGCGCATACCTAAGAGTTGAACCTACCGGCGAAGGCATCGTTCAACCAAACAAAAAGATCAGTATACCATTTCATATTATAAACTACGGAGCTACCCCGGCCATCAACTGTTGCGTTCAAAGCAGCGTTGTCGTGCGTCCGCCAAATTGGGATTGGGCCAATGAACCAGAAAATGTAGAGGCATTACAGAACGCACCCGCGATAACAATCCATCCAGACATGCCTAGTTTGATCAAGCTAGAGATGGATAATCCCTTACCTCAGGATATTCACAAAGCTATTTTAGAGGGGCGAGCGGTTGTCTTTGGCAGAGGTAAAATTTCTTACAAAGATATGTTTCGTCGCAAGCGGCATACGAGCTTCCAGATTGAATTTCACGGTGTAGATGCTGGTAAGAACGGCGGACCTATTCGTATCGCGGCTAGAGGAAACGACTTCTCTTGATAGACGGCGGCAAACCAAGAAATTTTCTACGTTATTTATAGATCGTACGGCATGATAGATACCTCTCCCACATCGATCCCTTCCGGGTAGTCTAAGCAAGTTCGCAAGGCTAGGTACGCAGCATTTGCATCGTTATACGCCTCTTCATCGATATCGATATGTGGCTTATATTTCGCTTGACGACCAGCATGAAGCAAGTTTCTATTATTGCGCAGCTTATCCAGCCAATTTGATACAATAAAAACAACTTCATCGTCGGCCAAATTCGTTATCCAACCAGCAGCATCTGCAACTTTAATAAGATGCTCTAAAGTCCAGTTCAACGGATCAGATTTCCTAGGCCTTACACTCTTCGGAAGGGATGTCGCAGCGGCCTGACATTTCACTGGGTTTTGTAGACAGGCGAGAAGTAACCTACCTTCCGCCGCCGCCCCTAGCATAACACTTGCAGAGCAATAGGCACGTACGGCGGCACACACTTCCGCTTCCCGCTCATAGGTGGCGATTGCGCCTATCACCGCCTTCTCAACGTTAAGGGCCTCGAAGATGCTGAGTCTTGCGGCCTCACGTTCTTGATCAAAACGCGTCCTGTCATTTCGCCACATGTCCGCATCAGCAGCGAGGCCAAACTCGCGGAGAGTTTCTTCAAATTTTACGTCCAAGACATTTTCGTACGCCTTGGACAGTTTCAACCAATCTTCCGGCGCGCTATGAGTATAGAAGGATTGCTGATCATTTAGACCGTGATCACTCTCAATTCGTTTCATTGCATTAGCTATAGGCCTTAGGTCGCTGTCGTACATTCCGCCGAGCCAGCGATCCGTATGAAGGTCTTGTACAGAAAAGGTACGATACAATAGGCCTTCTGTGTCCGTCGTCAGAACATTTGGCGCAACTCGCGGCGTAGATTAGCGGAGTGTCGGCCTCGTTTGGGGGTTGATGTTATGCGGCGAGCTTGCGGTGTTGCAAGCGCCGATGTTCGATGGTCTGTCGCTTGATCCTTTCGCGCTGTTTGATGATGGCTACGGCCCTGCCGAAGTAGGCATCGGCGGGCGTCACATTGTCCAGGCTCTCGTGGTAGCGCTGGTGGTTGTAGTACTCGACGAACGCCGCGATCTGGGCCTCGAGGTCGCCGGGCAGGAAGTAGTTTTCCAGCAGGATGCGGTTCTTCATGGTTTGGTGCCAGCGCTCGATCTTGCCTTGGGTCTGGGGATGGAAGGGCGCGCCGCGCACATGCTTCATCTTGTGGACCTCGATGTAATCGGCGAGATCGCTGGCGATGTAGCAAGGGCCATTATCCGACAGCAGGCGTGGCCGGTGATGCACGTGGGCCTGATCGCAGCCCGATGCCGCGAGCGCCATGTCCAGTGTGTCGGTCACGTCCTCGGCCCGCATCGTGCTGCACAACTTCCATGCGATGATGTAGCGGGAGAAGTCGTCGAGCACGGTTGAGAGGTACATCCAGCCCCAGCCGATGATCTTGAAGTAGGTGAAGTCGGTCTGCCACATCTCGTTCGGTCGGGTGGTCTGCGTGTGGAAGCGATCGGCGGCTTTAATCACGACATAGGCAGGGCTCGTGATCAGATCGTGGGCCTTCAACAGGCGGTAAACCGTGGCTTCCGACACGAAGTAGCGCTGCTCGTCGGTGAACCGCACGGCCAGCTCGCGTGGGGAGAGCTCGGACTGCTCCAGCGCCAGTTCGATAATCTGGTCATGGATTTCAGCCGGGATACGATTCCACACCCGGCTCGGTGCCGAGGGCCGATCTTCCAGCGCTTCGGGACCGCCCTCAAGGTAGCGGTCATACCAGCGGCAGAAGGTCCGGCGCGGGATACCCAGTTGCTCCAGCGTCTTGCGGGCTGGCATGTGCGATTGCTCGACGATCCGGATGATCTCGAGCTTCTCGGATGCGGGATACCTCATTCGTCGTCGCCCCCATCCGCGATCATGCTTTTTTTCAGCAGGCGGTTCTCCAGGGTCAGATCGGCGACGCATTCCTTCAGCGCGCTGGCCTCGCGGCGCAGATCCTTCACCTCGTCGGTGGTGGCGGCACGGGCGGTGTCACCGGCCAGGCGGCGCTTCCCCGCTTCCATGAACTCCTTCGACCAAGTGTAATACAGACTCTGGGCAATGCCCTCCTTGCGGCACAGCTCGGCGATGCTGTCTTCGCCGCGCAGTCCGTCCAGTACGATCCTGATCTTGTCTTCGGCAGAAAAGTGCCGCCGGGTCGCCCGCCGGATGTCCTTCACCACCTGCTCGGCAGGCTTCTTGGCAATCGAGGATTTGGGTCTCATCTTCGTTCCTTCGTCACTACGACGAGACCCAAATCCTCCTTAAATCACAACCTCAAATCTGTGCCATTGGTGCTGACGGCGAACATCGGCAAAACCGAGGTCGAACAAAGCGTCCAACACTGGAACCTTGCGCTGGTAGCCCTCTTTGGTTCTGCGGTATCGGTTGTCTCTAATAAGCAGATGCGGGGTCGTCCCCTCCAACATCACTTCCGAAAGCATCAAGCCGCCAAGCTCGCCCGCACGGCATCCGGTAAGCGCGGCAACCACCGGCACCCAATATTCCTGCCCTCTCAGTCGATGTCCTCCCGTGACGTGCGTGTTCGTCTCTGACGCACAGCCTGTAAACCAAGGGTGCTGAAACAGCAGGTTCATCTCATCTACGCTCAGACGGCGCTTCTCAGGCATGACCGACCTGTTAGGCCGTTCTACATAGGCATCCACTTTGATACCGCTGGCCGGGTTCGGTCCTGAAAAGCAATCTCGATCTATTGCATGGTTGATAACGGATCGCAGCAAACCGATCCGCTTTTTGACCGTGGCGCTGCTAGGAGGCCGTACAATGCTTCCCACAGTTTTTCCGCCAATCACCTGCTTAGCGAGATGCTCAGCGTAGTTGTGGAAGTCCCGACGAGTCAGCCCGTCGAGCCGTTTATTCCCAAACAATTTTTCGAAGAGACGTAGCGATGATCGAACTTCCGCTTCCGTTCTGAAAGGCAGCTTCCGATGGTCTAGGTACTGATCAACAGCCTCGCTCAGCGTTGGTACGGAAGGTTCGACTATGCTGCGCTGCGCCGCGAGGCGGGGAGTTTTTCGCCCTTCTATAAGCGCCTGTATATCGTCTCGTCCTTGCTGAGTACCGGCACGGATTGCGCCGACGATGGCACCGAACGCTTCTGAACCAGCGGGGGCGTTCCATCGATCATTGCCGATGACCCAAAGCGCATCATCGGAAAGCGCGCTGGCCTTGCCTCCACCTGCTCTGGCTTCCAAGGCCTTACGCTCCTCCTCAGCCCCCACTTCGATGTTGTAGAGGATACGTTCATACTCTGCCGCATCTTCTGCGCTGGCATCCGCCTTAACGTAGGCGCGCTCGAACGACTCCGCCGTTACCTTTCTGTAGCGGGCGGTCAGTTCGTTTAGGTCCGCTTGAGTGACGGTACGGAGAGGCGAAGACGACACCGCCAACAGCTTTGGCGCTTGTGGCATAATCCCGCCGGAGATCGACGCCAGACGGCGCTCAAAGTCCGTATGAGCGGCCATTGCTGCAATGTGCATTTGCCCCTGATCCTTGGTCTTCAAGGAAGCCCGGAACAAGGGTCGTGATCCAAAATGATGAGCATAATGCGCGGGCTGACGCTTCACGCTTTCAGGTACGCGCCGCACATACTGGTAAACCCCGTTGCGGGTTTTCACATATTTGACTGCGGCGGCCAAAAGCTCTTCCCTACCTGTAGAAAGTATCACACTTTGAGTCACAGTAAGGAAGCCAATCACCTTGAAATTCAATACCTTTCTGGTTTCGTTAGCAGAATTTTCAGGACAAAACTAGTCCAGCAGGGCTCACCATTTTCCGCCATCCCCCTCTCCCTCAGACCCAAGGGGAAATGCTTGGTCGATGGTGGCCGTCTCTGCCTCGTGAACCGAAAGCAGAAGTTCAAGCTGCTATCGACTTTGCGCGATGGGGCACCGGGATGGCATCTGCGCCGCGTTCGGCGATGTCCTTGAGAAGCGCCTCTACGTCCTTGCGCGCATTGCCTTTCAGCGCGCCCGAAAGGCAGCCCAGGTAGCTGCTGACGAGCCGGACTATGACTTCATCGTCAGCTATGCGGCCCTGCGCCCATTCGTTGATCGTCGCGAATTCGAGCCGCACCAGATCATCGACAAGCCTATCCACATCGACCCATGGCTGAAGCTGCTTCTTCGCTTCCAGCGCCGCGATCCAGCTGCGATTATGGTGGACGGCTGGCGCGTGGATGGCGGTCCAGATATCGTGGTCGACATCGGAGCTGAAATAGAGCGACATGACCGCCTTCACGTAATTTCGCAGTTTAGCGTTGCGCTGAAGGACGGAAATCATGCGTTCGATATTATGCTCCATCGTGCCAGGCTCGCTGACATAGGAGAGATTGCTCACATATTCGTCGAAATATTCCTGGATCGCCGCCGCGATCATCCGTTCCCGCGTCTGGAACGCATTATAGAGTGTTCGCTTGGCAACGCCCGCGCGGTGCCCGATCTCGTTCATGCTGAAGGCGGCGATGCCCTGTTCAGCGATTAGTTTTCGCGTTTCTTGCAGAATGCGCTTGCGCCGTTCGATGATGGCGGGGCTGGAATAGGTTTGCGGACGATCGCCTACATCCTTCAGCATCGGCTTACCCTTGGCGGTCAATCTCGTGCCTCATTATGTGCATTTCACCCCCGCTCACCAGCATAGCGGCAATGCATGAAGGTGCAAATTTGGCTTTCGGCCCGAATGCCACACGAAGCCGATCTCATCTGCTCAGGCCTTGCGTGCCGCAATCGCTGCCCGCACGCCATCGCGCAGTTCCCAGCGGATCGGATAGCTGGTCGACGGCAGATGCTGGGTCATTAGCAGCCCGATGATTTTTTCCATGGGGTCGATGAAGAAGAAGGTGGAGAATAGGCCTCCCCAAAAATATTCTCCGGTCGCAAGGTCAGTGGCCAGGCCCAGCCCGAAGCCTACCCCCGCATAATCCGCCTCGCTGAACAAGGACAAGGAATGGCGGGCAAGATCGCCCCCGCCTGGAAGGTGATTTGCATACATGGCGGCTACGGTCTGCGGTTCGAGCAAGCGCGTTCCGTCCAGTTCACCGCCCCGCAACAGCATCCGGGCAAAGCGATGATAGTCGTTCACGGTCGATATGAGCCCGCCTCCGCCGGAGCGCAGCTTCAAACTTCGTCGCCAACCGCTGCGGGCGCCACGATCGTAGAGCGACAGGTCGCCGTCGGCGCGCAGCTGCCATGCGTCGGTCATTCGTCCCACCTTGTCGCGGGGCAACTCGAAGAACGTGTCGGTCATCCCGAGTGGACGGAAGATGCGCTGAGTGAAGAAGCTGTCCAGATCAAGGCCGCTCAACCGTTCGACCACCACGCCCAGAACATCGGTTGCGACCGAGTAATTCCAGCGTTCTCCGGGCGAAAATTCCAGAGGCAGTTGGGACAATGCCGCGATGAACTCTTCGGAACTGCGCTTCTGCTGAAACTCGTCCAGTCCGAGCCGACGATATTCGGCGTCGATCATCGTCTGCCGCTGGAGGCCGTAGGTCAGCCCAGATGTATGGCGCAGCAGATCGATCATTCGCATCGGCTGCCTTAAGGGCGCCCGATCTCGTCCCACGGAGAGCTTTGCAAATTCCGGCAGGACATCCGTCACGGGATCGTCCAGCGCGACCAGTCCCTGTTCGACCAGCATCATGAAAGCGACCGATGTGACCGGCTTCGTCATCGACGCGATCCGGAACAGGGAGTCTCCTTCAAGGGGTTCATGGCTGGCGCGCGCGAAGCCGCTGATATGCGACAGCAGAACCCGCTCATCGCGTGACACAAGCAGACGCAAATGAGGCAGCTTGCCTGTCGCCACATATTTTTCGTGCAGCGATGTGGCAAGCAGCTCCAATTTTTGCGGGTTCATGTCCGTCGCTGTAGCTGCCCCTACGTCAACCTGCGTGGTCGCCTGCATCCTGCCTCCGGTTACTCACCCGATTTGTGCTAGAGTAGTGGCGCGTCGAGGACAATGCCGACGGGGGCAGTTCGCTTGTCCATTGCCAAAGACCTGTTGAGCCCTCTATTTCAGGCGCCCTCACCTGCACTGGACCTACAACGGCATGGCCAGCGGCCTATCTGCGATATTTCTGACGAACCGGGGAGCGCTGCTGCGCTTCCTGCGCGCGCGTGGCGCGGGGGATGATGCAGAAGACCTGCTTCAGGACATGTGGATGAAGCTGGAAGCGAGGGATGTTGGTCCGGTCGCTGACCCCCTGCCCTATCTGTATCGCGCGGCCAACAATCTGATGCTGGACCGTTATCGTTCCAGCACGCGCCGGGGAAAGCGGGAGCATGATTGGGCGGAGAGCGCTGGCGGCGTCATGGCCGATCCGGGCGAGGACATGGCCGTTGATGAGCGGCTGATCCTGGCCGAGATCGTGGAGAACGCGCAGGAGGTGCTACGCGAACTGGGACCACGTGTCGAACTGGTGTTCCGTCGATTTAGGATCGAAGGAGTCGGGCAGCGAGTGATCGCCGAGGAACTGGGGGTCAGCCTGACGACGGTGGAGAAGGACTTGCAGAAGGCTTATCGCGCGCTGACCGTCCTCAAGCAGAGGCTGGATACGGAATGAGCGGCACTGCGGCGTCTCGCCCGGTAAGGGGCAATATATGACCGGGGCGAATGCCATGCTTCATGAGGAGGCGCTCGGATGGGCCATCCGCACGCGCGATCCCGATTTTGCTGAATGGGACGCCTTCACCATCTGGCTGGAGGCTGATCCGGCGCATGCGGCAGCCTATGATGCCGTGATGGCGGCGGATGCCGGACTGGCTGCCATCATGTCGGCCCCCGAAGCCAAGCCTGCCGCCGCAAATGATCCGGGAACGCCGGGATCGCGGCCGGGACGCTGGATTGCGGGAGGCGCGATAGCCGCAGCAATCGTGGCGGCCGTCTCCATCGGCAACTGGACGAGGAGCGACATCTATACCGTGACCACCCGTCCGGGTGAGGTGCGCAACATCGTCCTGGACGACGGCACGCGCATAAACCTGAACGGTGGTTCGACGTTGCGCCTCGATCACAAGAATAATCGCTTCGCCGCACTCGATGGGGGCGAAGCTGCCTTTACCGTCCACCATGACAGCAGTGATCCGTTCCGGGTAAGCGTGGGCAAAGCCGTATTCGAGGATGCGGGCACCGTCTTCAACATCGTCCATAGCGGCAATGCGACACGGATCGGCGTTGCGGAGGGCAAGGTGATCTTCGATCCGCAAGGGCAGGCGATTGCCCTGCCCGCAGGCCGGGGGCTGTCGAGCGACCCCACCGGCGTTCGGCTGATGAACGTCGCGCCCGATAGCGTGGCCAGCTGGCGCGAGGGGCGGCTGAGTTACGACAATATGCCGGTGGCTCAGATCAGCGCGGACATCGCACGATCGTTGGGGGTGAAGCTGAATACGACGCCTGCGGCAGGCGGCACGCGGTTTACGGGCACGATCCGGCTGGACAAAAACCTGCCGCGCTTTTTCGCAGCCGCCGCCCCGCTCATGGGTCTTTCGGCCGTGCGGCAAGGTGACGGATGGCTGCTGAAGGAAAAGGATGGCTCGATCCGCTGACGTCCTTATCGTCACTGCCTTAGCCGTTGCAGCCACATCCCCGGCGAACGCTGCGGACAGGCAGATGATCAGCATCGCCCCGTCCCGGCTGGGTGAGGCTGTCGTTGTGCTTGGCCGTCAGACGGGCGCATCCATCGGCATGTCGGACCAGTCGCTCGCGGGTCTTGCCACACCTGCGATCGAGGGCCGTTTGTCGGTTGAGACGGCGCTACGCCGATTGCTGCGCGGGACCAATGCTCATGCCGAGCGGATAAACGCCAGCACCTGGCGCATCGTTCGAGCGCCTGTGACGCCTGCCCCTGCCATTGTCGCTCGCGCCAGGTCAGCAATTCCCGAGCCGCCACCGCTCGCCGAGATCGTCGTCACCGCCTCCAAGCGCGACGTTCCATTGCCCCGCTATCCCGGCGTCGTGGAGGCCCTGGACTATGCCCCGCTCACCAGCGCAGAAGCCGCGGCTGGCACCGCAACTCTGCTGAGCCGTGTCGCCAGCCTGAGTTCCACCCATGCTGGTCCGGGCCGTAACAAGCTGTTCCTGCGTGCTATCGCCGATTCCGCCATTGCTGGTCCGACACAGGCGACCACGGGGCAATATCTTGGCGACATGCGCCTCAACTATGCGGCACCTGATCCCGACCTGCGCCTCTACGACATGCAGGGCGTCGAAGTGTTGGAAGGGCCGCAGGGCACGCTGTACGGCGCGGGGTCGCTGGGCGGGATCGTTCGTCTGGTGCCCAATCCCCCCAATCTCGCACGGATCGGCGGGCAGCTATCCACCGGCCTCAGTATCACTCAGCATGGCGATCCGGGTGGGGATGTTTCCGCGATGTTGAACGTTCCGGTCGTTCCGGAACGGCTGGCGCTGCGCATTGTCGGCTACGGCGTTCGGGAGGGCGGTTATATCTATGATCTCCAGCGCCGACGCAATGACGTCAATCGGACGGATATATATGGTGGCCGCGCCGCGCTGCGCTTTGCGCCCAATGAGGATTGGGTGATCGACCTCACGGGGCTTTACCAGCGGATCGACGGGGATGATGCGCAATATGCGGATCGGACGGCGGGTCCCCTCGACCGGAGGTCCAGCTTGGCGCAACCCTCGTCCTCCGACTATGCGCTCGGCAATGTGCGTGTCGAAAGGCAATGGGATGACCTGCGCTTCGTGTCATCGACCGGCTATGTCCGCAACATTCTGACCGAAAGCTATGACGCGACGCAGCCCTCCACGCCGCCCGCGCTCTTCACCCAGCATAATCGGGTTTCCATCTTTTCGACGGAAAACCGCCTCACGCGGGAAAGGGAAAATGGTCTCGGCTGGATCGTCGGCCTTTCCTATCTGGAAAGCACATCGCAGCTGAGCCGGTCGCTGGTTTCCTTCGGCCCCGGCTTCGTGGGGGATGAGATTATTCCCGGCGTCCCGCTGTACGGCAGTGGCACTCCAGCGGTCGCAACGGGGGTACGCAATCGCATCCGGGAAGCGACGGTCTTTGGCGAGATGTCCTTTGAACCCGTGGCCGGGTTGGTCGCCACCCTCGGCGGTCGGCTGACGAACAGCAGCCTGTCAGGCGAGGCAGTCGATCCTGTCGCCCTGCTGGCCAGTGCCGAGATCGCGCGAGCAGAAGCGGAGGCGAAGCGGCATGAGACGATCTTCCTGCCGTCCCTTTCCCTGCTGAGCGATGCTATTCCGGGCCTGACCCTCTACGCCCGCTATCAGCAGGGCTTTCGACCGGGCGGACTGGCGGTGGATGACCAGCATGTGATGCGGTTCAGCAACGACCGGGCATCGACGCTGGAGTTCGGGTTCCGCAAGCGCGTTTCCGGTGACGATCTGGTCGCGATCAGCGGGAATTTCGCCTATACAGACTGGCGGGATATCCAGGCCGATGTGATCGACAGGATCGGTCTGCCCGCGACGGCCAATATCGGTGACGGACGCATCTTTACCGTCGAAGGCCGCATCGTTGTGCGGCCCCTCCCGACGTTGAGCATCGATGGCAGTTTTATGTATAATGACAGTCGGCTTAAAAAGGCCGCGCCCTATGTCCGGGCACTGGTGGCCGCAGACGAATCGATGACGTTGCCCAATGTCGCCAACCTTGCTGCGCGGATCGCGATCGACTATCGAACCCGGCTAAGCGGCAGCATGACCCTGCACCTGAATGGGTCCGCCAGATACATCGGCAAATCGCGGCTGGGCGTTGGTCCTGTCCTTGGGCGCGACCAGGGCGATTATGTCGATACGGCGGTGAGCGCGAGCATTTCGCGTGGGCCGCTGCAATTCTCGCTGTCGCTCAGCAATCTGTTGGACAGCCGCAGCAATCGCTTTTCGCTGGGCACGCCATTTAATCTGCGCGGCGATTATGTGACGCCGATGCGTCCGCGAACGCTAAGGATTGGAATGGACTTCGCTTTTTGACGCCAGCGGTTACGGCAAAGATCCTATGGTGACGTCATGCCAATGAACGCTGGCGGGCGCCCACCCCTCCTTTGCCCGCCAGACCTGCCATGAGGCCGTCTCGTCCCCCGGGACAGCCTTGTGGACGGGACGCCGCTTGCTCCTCAGGCGGCGTCCCATTCCGTCAAGGATGGACGGCGAAATCGAAAATCCGCGCGGAGCCCGTTCCGTTGCCCCACATGCCGGGGCCAGCGCCCGCGCTTACCGAATAGAGGAAGCCATATTCGCCAGCGGCGAGGTCCGATGAAGGGGTGACCTTGAACACTCCGGGCGTCACCTGTTCATAGTCGAAGGGGATGCGGTCCTTGTCCATCACCCCTGCCTTCGCGCCTGCCAGGTTCATGCTGCCCACGCGTGTTCGCGACGATCCTTCTTCACCTCGAACCGGATGAGGCTGAATTCATTGGGAGAAGTGATGGCGCTTGCCGGACCCGACAGCCACAATGAGCCGCCGCCAGACTGGGAAAGGCCGCGCGTCGCCTCATCGAAGTAGAAATAGAATGCCGGGCGCGTTCGGCCGGTGCGCACCCGTGCGGTGATGTTGGGAATGACGGCCTTGATGCTGAGCGAAGCGATGCCGCCCGTAAAGGCATAGCCCAATATGCCGCCGGTCTTGCTTTGGTTCGATGTCGTGGGATCGATCCGCACCATGCGCGCGTCGGTTGCCAGATAGACGCCGGATGGGTGCGGGACCAGTGGGTCAGGCGAGTCAGCGGAGAATACAGCCTTGGACGAAACCGCGCCTTCAGCGCCGGATTGGATCATGGCGGCAATGACCAGACCGGGCACGCCGCGCTTTTTCAAGGCGATCAGATCGTCAGTTGATAGAGCGTAATGACCGGCGGACGCCTTGATCTTGGCGATCACGGCGTCGTCACCCAATCCCGCCTGAACGAGCGACACGACCATGTCATTGGTCAGCGTTTCGGCCTGAACGCTCAGCGGCGCGCAGGCCACCAACAGCGCTAGTCCCGCGATCAGCCCGCGTAGCTTCATGTCTTACCCCCTGTGGACGGAAGCGCCCCCGCTTCCGCTTTCCACTCAGGGGTTTAGACAGCGGGCTTCGATTTAGGCAAGCGCCTTGCGGACGAGGTCATTGACGACCTGCGGATTGGCTTTGCCCTGCATGGCTTTCATTGTCTGGCCGACGAAGAAGCCGAACAGAGCTTCCTTGCCCGCCCTATATTGCTCAACCTTGTCGCCATTGTCCGCAAGGACCTTAGCCACGGCAGCTTCGATCGCGCCGGTGTCGCTGGTCTGCTTCAGCCCCTTTTCCTCAACGATCTTCGGCGCGCGATCGCCGGTTTCGAGCATGATCTCGAACACCTGCTTGGCGATGGTGCCGCTGATCGTGCCATCGGCAACGAGTGCGAGCAGTTCCGCGCCCTCTTCGGGGCCGACCGGGCTGTCCTCAAGGCTTTTTCCGAGGCGGTTGAGAGCGCCGTACAGTTCGGACAGCAGCCAGTTGGCCGAAGCCTTGGCGACCTCGCCCTCGCTCTTCTTCTGAATGCGCGCGGCTTCGGCCAGCAAGGCTTCGAACCAGCGCGCAGTGTCGGCGTCGGCGGTCAGCGTGGCGGCATTGTAAGCCGAAAGGCCCAGTTGCTCCTCATAACGGCGGCGCTTGGCGTCCGGCAGTTCGGGCAAGGACTGGCGGCATTCCTCCAGGAAGGCGTCTTCCAGTTCGAGCGGCAGAAGGTCCGGATCCGGGAAGTAGCGATAGTCGTGCGCATCTTCCTTGGACCGCATGGACCGCGTTTCATTCTTGTCCGGATCATAGAGGCGCGTTTCCTGAACGACCTTGCCTCCCGCTTCCAGCACATCGACCTGACGGCTGGCCTCATATTCCACCACCGCCATGACAAAGCGGACGGAATTGACGTTCTTCGTTTCGGTTCGCGTGCCGAACTCATGGCCGGGCTTGCGCACCGACACGTTAACGTCGGCGCGCATCGAACCCTGATCCATATTGCCGTCGCATGAGCCGACATAGCGCAGGATCGTGCGCAGCTTCGACAAATAGGCGCCAGCTTCTGCGGGCGAGCGCATGTCGGGTTTCGACACGATCTCCATCAGCGCGACGCCCGAGCGGTTGAGGTCGACATAGGAGCGCGTCGGATGCTGGTCGTGCATCAGCTTGCCCGCATCCTGTTCGACATGGATACGCTCGATCCCGATCCGCTTGGTCGTGGCGTCGGGGTTTTTTTCATCGAGATTGATCTCGATCTCGCCTTCGCCGACCAGCGGATGGTAGAGCTGGCTGATCTGATAGCCCTGCGGCAAATCGGCGTAGAAGTAGTTTTTGCGATCGAAGCGCGACCATTTATTGATCTTTGCATTGATCGCCATGCCGGTGCGCACCGCCTGGCGGATGCATTCACGGTTGGGCACGGGCAGCATGCCGGGCATGGCCGCGTCAACCAGCGACACCTGCGTGTTAGGTTCCGCGCCGAACGCCGTCGCAGCGCCGGAAAAGAGCTTCGCCTGGCTCGTCACCTGCGCATGGACTTCCAGGCCGATCACGACCTCCCACTCGCCGGTTGCGCCCTGAATGCGGTATGCTGTCTCGGTCATCTTCTACACCGTCATCCCAGCGGAAGCTGGGATCTTTCTCATATGTGCCACATCGCCTGAGATGCCAGCCTGCGCTGGCATGACGAGTTTGATTACCACCACTTCTCCGGCCGCGCGGTAAAGCCCGCACGTTCCTCGATCGCGAGTCCTGCGTTCAGCACGGTCTGCTCATCGAGCGCCTTGCCGATGATCTGGAGCCCCAACGGCAACCCTTGCGAGTCCAGTCCACCCGGAACCGCCATGGCGGGCAGGCCAGCCAACGAGGCAGGCACCGTGAAGACATCGTTCAGATACATGGCCAGCGGATCGGCCTGCTTCTCCCCCAGCGCAAACGACGCACTCGGCGCGGTCGGCGTCAGCAGCAGGTCGCACTTCTCGAAAGCCTGCTCGAAATCGCGCGCGATGAGCGCCCGCACCTTCTGCGCCTGCGTATAATAAGCGTCGTAGAAGCCCGCCGATAGCACGTAGGTGCCGATCATGATGCGGCGTTTTACCTCCGGCCCGAAGCCCAAGGCACGGGTGGCGGCATACATGTCCTGGAGGCCCGCGCCATCGGGCAGGTCGCGTTGGCCGTAGCGCACGCCGTCATAGCGGGCGAGGTTCGAGGAAGCCTCAGCAGGAGCGATGATATAATAGGTCGGCAGCGCATATTTGGTGTGGGGAAGAGATACCTCCACGACCTCGGCGCCTGCATCCTTCAACCAATCGATGCCGCGATCCCACATGGCGGAGATTTCCGCATTCAAGCCATCGGGGCGATATTCCTTGGGAATACCGACCTTCTTGCCCTTGAGGCTGCTTGTGAGGTTGGCTTCCCACTGCGGCACGGCCAGATCGAGCGAGGTCGAATCCTTGGGATCGAAGCCTGCCATCGTTTCCAGCAGGATCGCATTGTCGCGCACCGTCCGCGCCATTGGCCCGGCCTGATCCAGGGAGGAGGCAAAGGCCACGATGCCCCAGCGCGAACAACGGCCATAGGTCGGCTTGATACCACTGATGCCTGTGAAGGCGGCAGGCTGACGGATGGAACCGCCCGTGTCGGTGCCGGTCGCCGCCGGACACAGCCGGGCGGAGATCGCGGCCGAAGAACCGCCCGAGGAGCCACCCGGCGCCAGCGCGGCATTGTCGCCACCGCCGCGCCGCCAGGGCGAGATCACATTGCCGAAATAGCTGGTCTCGTTGGATGAGCCCATGGCGAACTGGTCGAGGTTGAGCTTGCCCAACATCCCGGCGCCCGCGTCCCACAACTTTTTGGAGACGGTGGATTCATAAGTCGGCTTGAAGCCTTCCAGCATGTGGCTGGCGGCGGTCGTCTGCACGCCTTCGGTGCAGAACAGGTCCTTCATGCCGATCGGCACGCCCGACAGCGGCTTGAGCGCTTCGCCCGCAGCCTTTGCCTTGTCGGCGGCATCGGCGGATGCCAGCGCCTTTTCCGGCGTTTCCACGATGAAGGCGTTCAGGGCCTTGGCCGCAGCGACATTGGCGTTGAACGCTTCGGCCACTTCGCGCGCGGAAAAGTCGCCTGCGCGGAAACCGTCGCGGATTTCGGCTACTGTAAGATCAGTTAAATCGGTCATGCGCCAACTTCCGTTCGCCCTGAGCCTGTCGAAGGGCTGCACTTTTCTTCAAGAAAGGACTGGGCTTCGACAAGCTCAGCCCGAACGGGGATATAAAGATTCACTCAATCACCTTGGGCACAGCGAAGAAGCCATGTTCGGCTTGCGGAGCATTCGCCAGCACCTTGTCGCGAACATTGCCGTCTGTCACGGCGTCCTCACGCAGGCGCAGCGTGTTGGGTATGACGGCGGTCATCGGCTCGACGCCGGTCACATCCACCTCGCCCAATTGCTCCACCCAGCCAAGGATGTTGTTGAGTTCAGGCACCATCGCTTCGGCTTCGGCTTCGGTCACCGAAATGCGCGAAAGGCTGGCGATCTTCTTTACGGTCTGAAGGTCTATCGACATGGGCCGCCGCTACCACCCGCTCACGTCCGCTTCAAGTCCGCACTTGCGCATGAGAGGTGCCTGCGCCAGACAGGCGCCGTTCGACGCAGGCCATGGGGGTCCTGGCGATCGGCGGAGAGCAAAGTTTTGGCCCGCAAGTTCCTCTATGTCGTCGCCAGCCTTATCGTGCTGGTTCTTGCGGCATTGCTGGTTTACCGCATCTGGGGGATGCAGCTGATCCGCGCGGTCATGGTGCCGCGAGAAGCCTTTACCCCGATCGCCCCGCTTCCGGTCAATGCCTATGATGATCCCAGGATGTGGTTCGCCAGGCCAGACATCGCGCAAGGCAATCCGGCTTTGTGGAAACCCGCCGGACAGAAGGATGAAGCGGTTGCCCGGAAGGCGGCTGTCTTCTTCATCCATCCGACTTCCTACATCACCGCTTTTGGCGGCGCGCATTGGAACATGCGATTGGACGACAAGGATGCGCTGACGACTGCGCGGCGTTTCGTGCAGGGGCAGGCGAGCGCCTTCAACGCGGTCGGCGATGTCTGGGTGCCGCGCTATCGACAGGCCAATTATGGCGCATTCCTCACCGACAAGCCTGCTGGCGAGCAAGCGCTGACGGCGGCCTATCGCGATGTGCGCTTGGCCTTTGCGGCGTTTCTCAAAGCCAATCCCACGGGTCCGCTGATCCTTGCAGGGCACAGCCAAGGGTCGCGCCACCTGCTCCAGTTGCTGCGCGATCAGGTTGCGGGGACGCCTGTCGCTTCCCGCGTCGTGGCGGTTTATGCCGTTGGCTGGCCGGTCTCCATGGAGGCGGATTTGCCCGCCGTCGGCCTGCCCGCCTGCGCCCGGCGGGATCAGGCGCGGTGCATTGTCAGCTGGCAAAGCTATGCCGAGCCTGCTGATCCGGCACCGATGGTGGAAAGATTCGAACGCATGCCCGGTTTTACCGGCCGCCCTCGTAAGGGCACGCATATGCTTTGCACCAATCCCATCACTGGCACCCTCAACGGAGCCGCTCCAGCAAGCGCCAATCTCGGTACTATCGACAGCCGGGATGAAGGGAAAGCGCCACGCCTGCTGAAGGGCGTAGTTCCAGCCCGGTGTGATAGCAGCGGCATATTGATGATCGGGGAGCCGGTGGACATGGGGCCGTTCACGCTGCCGGGCAATAATTATCACGTCTATGACTATGGCCTGTTCTGGGGTGACGTTCGGGAAGATGCGCGCCAGCGACTGGCGAGTTTCCTGAAAAGATGAGCACGCTGCTCACCACCGACCGCGCGGCCTACCGCGAGGCGCTGCCCTATGGCGGCCGCCTGCTCGGCATGGACGTCGGCACGAAAACGATCGGGCTGGCTTTGTGTGACGCTGGCTGGTCCATCGCGAGCCCGGCGCACACGGTATCGCGCGGGAAGTTCAGCAAGGACAAGATCGCGCTCGCCGCTTTCATGGAGCAGCAGCAGGTGAAGGGCGTCGTCATCGGCCTCCCCCTCAATCTCGATGGCAGCGAGAGTCCGCGCAGCCAGGCGAGCCGTGCCTTTGCCCGCAACATTGCGGATCTTGGCTTGCCAATCCTATTGTGGGACGAGCGCTGGTCGACGCAGGCCGTGACGCGCACCTTGCTGGAAGCAGATGCGAGCCGCGCGCGCCGGGGCGAGCTGGTCGACAAGCTGGCCGCGAGTTACATCCTGCAAGGCGCCATCGACGGTTTGATGGCAGGCTTCTAACCCCTATCAGGATTACGAGCTATCCCTCAAAGGCGGAGATGATGGGGCAAGGCCCCTCATCGGATGCGTGACAGGCGCTGGCGAGCCGCGTTAAGGAATCGCGTGCCGCCTGGAGTTCGGCGATCTTCATGTCCAGCGCAGCCAATCGCCCGGCTGCCAGCTCCCGAGCGCGCGCTCTGTCCTGCCCGGCGTCCAGTCGTAAAAGCTCGCCAATCTGATCCAGCGTGAACCCCGCCGCCTGCGCCGAGCGTATGAACTTCAAACGTAGCACATCCTGATCATCATAGCGACGGACGCCGCGCGCCAGTCCGCTGCCGTGCCGATCCGGCGTGTCCAGCAATCCGCGCCGCTGATAGAAGCGCACGGTCTCCACGCCCACGCCACCAGCGCGCGCCAGACCAGAAATTGTCATCGCCATGCTTGACTCCGGACCATGGTACGGAACCCATATGGGGCGCAGAGCGATATTGTCCAAGAGGAAGCGATGACATGACGAGCGCAACAGCAACGACCGCCCTGCCACGAACGGCGGTACTTTATCGGATGGTGATGCCGGGTCATGTCTGCCCCTATGGCCTCAAGGCCCGTTGGCTATTGCGGCACAAGGGTTATGAGGTGGAGGATCACTGGCTCACCAGCCGCGAGGAAACGGACGCGTTTAAACAGGCCCATGGCGTCAAGACGACGCCTCAAATCTTCATTGATGGCGAACGGATCGGCGGCCATGACGATCTGCGCCGCTTCCTCGGCCTGACAGTCGCCGATCCGTCCGCCACCAGCTATATCCCGGTCCTCGCTGTCTTTGGGGTCGGCGCGCTGTTGGCGCTCGCGATCAGCTGGCTGACCGCGATGCCGCTGGTCAGCATCATGACCGTCGAAAGTTTCATCGCTGTCACCATGATGCTGCTCGCCATGCTGAAGCTGCAGGATGTGGACCGGTTCGCCACCATGTTCCTGAACTACGACCTGCTTGCCCGCCGGTATGTGCCTTATGCGAAAGCATATCCGTTTCTGGAGCTTGGCGCAGGCGTGCTGATGTTGACCGGCACTCTGCGCTGGCTTTCCATCCCCGTCGCGCTGTTCATTGGCGGCATCGGCGCAGTTTCGGTGTTCAAGGCCGTCTATCTCGACAAGCGGGAACTGAAATGCGCCTGCGTCGGCGGCGGCAGCAATGTACCGTTGGGGTTCGTGTCCCTAACGGAAAACATCATGATGGTTGCGATGGCGCTGTGGATGCTTGTTCGTATCTGACCGCAGATGCCATCCCGATCGCTGTCGGAGAGCAACTACGCCTGGACCCATTCTGCCGAAGAGATGCCCTGCGCATACAGAAGCACCGAGAGGTCGCCGTGGACGATCTCCGCAGCGGCCGCTTCCCGCGTTTTGGGCTTGGCATGATAGGCAACGCCAAGGCCCGCGCCCTGGATCATAGGTATGTCATTCGCCCCGTCGCCCACCGCGAGCGTCAATGCCCGATCAATGCCTGCTTCGATGGCGGCTTCCAGTTCCGCGCGCTTGCGGGACGCATCGACGATCGGCAGCGTTACCGTGCCCACCAGCGCCCCATTCGCAATCTCAAGAACATTCGCCACCGCACGATCAAATCCGATTTCCTCGGCCACGGGTCCGGTGAAGCGGGTGAAGCCGCCGGACACAAGGAGGGTTTCAGCCCCCCTCGCCTTCATGGTGCGCACAAGTGCTCCCGCGCCCGGCATGATCTTCACACGCTCTGCCCGACACCGATCGATCGCTTCATCGGCGAGGCCCTTGAGCAAAGCGACGCGCTCATGCAGCGCCCCTGCAAAGTCCAGCTCGCCGCGCATCGCTCGCTCAGTGATATCGGCGATCTGCGGCTTGATGCCCGCATAATCGGCAAGTTCGTCGATGCACTCGACCGTGATCATCGTGGAGTCCATGTCCGCGATCAGCAGCTTCTTCTCGCGCCCCTCGGCAAGTTGAACGATGACATCGATCCTGTCGCCGATCCCAGTTAATGCCGCCCGCGCCAACACAGGATCACCGCCAAAGAAGATATCGGCAGCCTTGCCCTCATCAAGCCACCTGCTATCCACCGGCGCGCAGCCCGCCGTCGCCAGCCGAGCCACGGCATCTTCAATATCCCGCTGACTCAAGGCCGCACTTGCCACTAAGGTTGCGACGAACATGGACACTCCTGAAACATCTATGGGCGAATCTCGCCCCCGCGTCGCGCTTATTGCCGGGCCTACCGCCAGCGGCAAGAGCGCGCTGGCGCTTCGACTGGCTCAAGCGGCCAATGGAACGGTCATCAATGCAGACGCCAGCCAGGTATATGCCGATCTTCAAGTTCTTTCCGCGCGCCCGAGCCGGGAGGAAATGGGGGACATCCCACACCGCCTTTTCGGCCATATTGACGGGGCGGAGGCCTGTACTGCTGCGCGCTGGGCGGCCGAAGCGCGCGAGGAGATCGACAAGGCGCATGCGGAAGGACGCCTGCCCATTCTGGTTGGTGGCACGGGGCTTTACCTGCGCACGCTGCTTGAAGGCATTGCTCCGGTGCCGGACATCGATCCCGCCATTCGTTCCGCCGTCCGCGCCATGCCGGTCGCGGAGGCCCATGCCGCATTATCAATCGAAGACCCGGCAACTGCCGCGCGGCTGGCGCCTGCCGATAGCACAAGGGTAGCCCGTGCGTTGGAAGTGGTTCGTTCGACAGGCCAGCCGCTCGCCTATTGGCAGCAACGAAAGGTGGGAGGCATCGGCGAACAGATCCGTCTTTCACCGATTGTCCTTTTGCCCCCACGCGATTGGTTGATCGCGCGTTGCGACCAACGCTTCGAACAGATGGTAGAGGGTGGCGCCGTAGCCGAAGTGAAAGCGCTCCTCGCGCGCAATCTCTCGCCCGATCTTCCCGTCATGCGCGCTATTGGCGTGCCTGAAATTGCGAGCTGGCTTGCCGGTGATATTGGCCGCGAGATGATGCTGGAGCGCGGCCGGATTGCGACCCGCCAATATGCCAAACGCCAATATACCTGGTTTTCGCGCCAGCCCCCGGCCAGTTGGCCCAGGGAAACACGACATGTTGATGCCAATTTATCCGCTGAAATGGTAATTAAATTACGCAAATAGCTATTGACTAGCCATTTTATGTCTAATAGAGGCACCCACCTTGCCTTCGCTCCTCATCTGGAGCAGAGGGCGCAACCTGCATCCAGTGGAAGGATTTCATCGTGGCCGAAAAGAGCGGCGCGGACATTTTGGTTGAGTGCCTGATCGACCTGGGGGTCGAGGTCGTGTTCGGTTATCCGGGCGGCGCGGTGCTGCCCATTTATGACGCACTTTTCGATCATCCGAAGATCCGCCACGTCCTTGTCCGCCATGAACAGGGCGCGACCCATATGGCGGAAGGTTATGCACGTTCGACGGGCAAGCCCGGCGTCGTTCTCGTCACGTCCGGCCCCGGCGCGACCAATGCGGTCACCGGCATCACCGATGCGCTGATGGATTCCATCCCGATGGTCGTCATCACCGGGCAGGTCGGCACGCCACTGATCGGCACTGACGCTTTTCAGGAAGCGGATACGGTCGGCATCACGCGCCATTGTTCAAAGCATAATTATCTGGTGAAGAAGCCCGCCAAGCTGGCGAGCGTCATCCACGAGGCCTTTCATATCGCCACAACTGGCCGACCCGGCCCGGTTGTCGTCGATATTCCCAAGGACGTGCAGGTCGCCACCGCGCCCTACTCCCGTCCGCTTGGCTTTGAGCATGCCAGCTACAAGCCCCAGACAAAGGCGGACGCGTCTGCAATCGCTCAGGCCGTCGAAATGCTGGCCAAGGCAGAGCGGCCGGTCTTCTACACTGGCGGCGGCGTCATCAATTCAGGTCCCAAGGCATCGATCCTGCTGCGTGAACTGGCGGAGCTGACTGGTGCACCTGTTACCTCGACCTTGATGGGTTTGGGCGCCTTTCCTGCTTCCTCGCCGCAATGGCTGGGCATGCTGGGCATGCATGGCACGTATGAAGCCAATTGGGCGATGAACAAGGCGGACCTGATCGTCTGCATCGGTGCGCGATTTGACGACCGTGTCACCGGCCGCCTCGACGCCTTCGCACCGAACAGCAAAAAGATCCACATCGACATCGACCGCAGCTCGATCAACAAGACGGTCGAGGTTGACCTTCCGGTCATTGCTGACGTCGGCAATGCGCTGACCGACATGATTGCGGCGTGGAAAACGCATGGTCACAAGGCTGCGGACCTCAGCGAATGGTGGGCCAGGATCGAAGGCTGGCGCGCGCGTAATAGCCTTGCCTATCCGGAAAGCCGCGAAGAGATCATGCCGCAGGAGGCGATCGCGGAGCTTTACCGCGCTTCCAAGTCGGCCAAGGACGTCATCATCACGACGGAAGTCGGTCAGCACCAGATGTGGGCGGCCCAGCATTTCGGTTTTGAAGAGCCGAACAAGTGGCTGACTTCGGGCGGCCTCGGCACCATGGGCTATGGCTTCCCTGCCGCAATCGGCGCGCAGGTCGGCAATTTCGACAGCTTGGTCGTCTGTGTCGCGGGTGACGCGTCTATCCAGATGAACATTCAGGAGATGGGAACCGCAAGCCAATACCGGCTGCCCGTCAAGGTGCTGATCCTGAATAACGAATATATGGGCATGGTCCGCCAGTGGCAGGAACTGACCTATGAAAGCCGTTATTCCAACAGCTATTCCGACAGCCTGCCGGACTTCGTAAAGCTGGCGGAGGCTTATGGCTGGACCGGCATCCGCATCGAAGGGCCGCAGGAACTGGCGGCGGGCATTCGTCAGATGATCGACACACCCGGCCCTGTCATCGTGGATTGCCGCGTGGCGAAGCTTTCCAACTGCTTCCCGATGATCCCGTCGGGCGCGGCGCATACTGACATGCTGCTCGACCCCAGCCAGGTCGCTGGTATCATGTCGGACGAGGCAAAGGCTTTGGTGTGAGGGTTATGGCGTGACTGGGCATCTGAAGCTCCGCATCCATGTGAGCGAACCCTTTGACTTCGAGCGGATGAGCGGCACGGCCGAGCTGAAAGGCTGGACCGTGGACCATAGCGATCCGGAGAATGAAGATTGGGAAGTTCACCTGGATGAGGGCTTCGATTTTCACGAACGCCGGATAGGCCGCCTGTTGATCAGCCCGCGATATGTGGGCGAACATCTGAGCCGCATGTTCGATGCCATTGCCGGATTTCCGGTTCGCATCGCTCATCGCGACGAGGGCAGCTGGCACTACGCCTTTACGGGCATGATTTCCGAGCGCCATGAGCGCGAAAAAGAACCGGACAACGGAACGAGCATCTGATGCACATTCAGGAAGAATATAGCGAGCGGCACGTCCTGTCGCTGACGGTCACCAACGAGGCGGGTATCCTTGCTCGCATCGCGGGGCTATTCACCGCGCGCGGCTATAATATCGACAGCTTGACCGTGGCGGACATCACGCATGATCATGCGATCAGCCGCATCACCATCGTCACCAACGGCCCGCCCAAGGTGATCGACCAGATCATCGCGCAGCTCGATCGGTTGGTGCCCGTTCACAAGGTGACGGACCTGACCGCCAACGGCCCCTTCGTCGAGCGCGAGCTGGCGCTGGTCAAGGTTTCGGGCACTGGCGAAGACCGGATCGAGGCGCTGCGCCTTGCCGACGTGTTCCGCGCCAAGGTGGTGGATACGACGATCGAAAGCTTCATCTTCGAGATCACCGGCACCACCGACAAGATCGACAATTTCGTCGGCCTCATGCGCCAGATTGGCCTCGTTGAAGTCGGCCGCACCGGCGTCGTCGGCCTGATTCGCGGCAAGGAGCCGAACTGAACTGAATATCCTCTCTCCTTCAGGGGAGAGGAAGCGAGACTTGGCGGCTTTGTCGCCTAGTCGCAGCTGGAGAGGGGCAGCGCCCTCACTGTGGCGAAAAGCCCCTCTCCAACTTCATCTAGGTCCGGCTTCCGCCGAACCGAGATTTCGTATCCTCTCCCCTGAAGGGGCGAGGAAAAGGCACGGTCTGAAGGAAGAACGGACATGAAGGTTTATTACGATCGCGACGCCGACATCGGCCTCATTAAGGGCAAGAAGGTCGCCATCCTCGGCTACGGCTCTCAGGGTCACGCCCACGCCCAGAACCTGCGCGACAGCGGCGTAGCCGAAGTCGCCATTGCGCTGCGCCCCGGCTCGGCCAGCGCCAAGAAGGCGGAAGGCGCAGGCTTCAAGGTGCTGCCGAACGCCGAAGCCGCCGCATGGGCCGATGTCCTCATGATCCTCGCGCCCGACGAGCATCAGGCCGCCATCTACGCCGACGACATTCACGCGAACCTGAAGCCCGGCGCGGCGCTCGCTTTCGCGCACGGTCTCAATGTGCATTTCGGCCTGATCGAACCGCGCAAGGACGTGGACGTGATCATGATCGCGCCAAAGGGTCCCGGCCACACTGTTCGCAGCGAATATCAACGCGGCGGCGGCGTCCCCTGCCTGATCGCCATCGCGCAGGACGCGACCGGCAACGCCCATGACATCGCCCTGTCCTACGCTTCGGGTGTCGGTGGCGGCCGTTCGGGCATCATCGAAACCAACTTCCGAGAGGAATGCGAAACCGACCTGTTCGGTGAGCAGGCCGTGCTCTGCGGCGGCGCGACCGCGCTGGTTCAGGCCGGTTTCGAAACGCTGGTCGAAGCGGGCTACGCGCCCGAAATGGCCTATTTCGAGTGCCTCCACGAACTCAAGCTGATCGTCGATCTGATGTATGAAGGCGGCATCGCCAACATGCGTTATTCGATCTCGAACACTGCCGAATACGGCGATATCAAGACCGGCCCGCGCATCATCACCGAAGAAACGAAGAAGGAAATGAAGCGCGTCCTCGCCGACATTCAGTCGGGCCGCTTCGTCAAGGACTTCGTCCTCGACAACCGCGCCGGTCAGCCCGAACTGAAGGCCAGCCGCCTCGCTGCCCAGCGTCACCCGATCGAGGAAACCGGCGCCAAGCTGCGCGCCATGATGCCTTGGATCGCCGCCAACAAGCTGGTAGATCAGGAAAAGAACTGAGGCTCCAGCTTCGTCACCCCAGCGAAAGCTGGGGTCTCGGGCCTCGTTGCGCACCTTCTGCTGAGATCCCAGCTTGCGCTGGGATGACGGAACAGGCGCGCAGCCCAGAATTTCAATTCGGTAACTCTCCGTTTCCGGTTACGCCTCTGGAACAATCAAGGGACGCCGCTAAGGTAGCGCGTCCCTTGACCGCTTCTGGAGAATCTATCCATGCGAAAATTCCTGATATCCGTCGCTGCCCTTGCGACCCTGACCGGCACAGCCCTCATCGCCCAGCAGATGCCCGCCGCGCCCGGCGCAAAGGACCCGTCCCGCGTCACCGGCGGCACCTATCAGGTTGATCCGGGTCACACCCAGGTCGCCTTCGCCTATGACCATATGGGCTTCTCCAACAATTTCGGCATCATCTCTGGCCCGGTCGGCACACTGACTCTGGACCCCAAAAATGTGGCCGCTGCAAAGGTCTCGATTGAAGTCCCCATCGCCAATGTCCGCACTGGCATCACCGCGCTGGACGAACATCTGATGAAGTCGGACTTTTTCGATAGCGCCAAATTTCCAAAGGCGACATTCGTCTCCACGAGCGTGAAGCCCGATGGCGCGACCAGCGCAGAAATCACCGGAAATCTTACGATCAAGGGTGTCACCAAGCCGGTGACGCTCGATGCGGATTTCTACGGTGCGGGCAAGGCTCCGGCCATGGCGGGGGGCAAGGAAAATGTCGGGTTCGTCGCGACGACAACGGTCAAGCGGAGCGACTTCAATATGGGTTACGGCGTCCCGATGGTCGGCGATAATGTGGAACTGAAGATCGTCGCCGCTTTTCAGAAGTAAGCTGTCAGGTCCGGGTGATGAGCCGTCATCACCCCGACCGTTCTCGGAATAAATCCTATCCCACTTGGGACCGGCGTGGCTACGGGCTTTAGCCAGTCGGCATTGTGCCCGGCCGTATATATGGGAACATGTGCGCGATATAATCCGCCTTGCCCAACTCTACCCCCTGGTTGCGCAAGATTGCGTAGGCGGTCATGACGTGGAAGTAGAATTGGGGCAACGTCCAGTCGCGAGCATATTGTTCGGCCGTTAGGTCGAAAATGATGCCCATCGGCAATGCATGCTCAATCGGGCTTTGCGGGTCGGCATCAAGCGCGTCCGGAGCAAGATCGCCCAGCAGAACGAGCGTCTCATCAATTCTGGCCTTTGCGCTGGCCATGGAACCGGGATTTTCCTCCGCGTTCCGGCCCTCATCCAGAAGAGCCTGAGTCGATGCGGGAAACTCCTCTCCCTTCAGCAGAAACACGCCTTCCTGAGCCTGCACACAAGCGAACCGGATTTGGGTGGACAGCGGAAACATGTCGGGAGCAAGCCGCGCGGACAGAAGCGCGTTGGCCGCATCTGCGCCCATTTGCCCCTCAGCCTTATCAAGCCAGCCAGAGAGCGTTTTCAGCATCTGGCTGTAGGTCGGTATAAGGAGGTTGGTCAGGGACATGAAGGCCTCGCGATGGGATGGATCATTGTGAACCGTCTCCCCAACCCCTTCCACAACAAAAGCTGGACGCCCGCCCCCAAAAAAGGTTAAGGCGTCCACACCATGCAGCGCGCGCTTCTTCCCCTGCTACGACTTACACGCCCTTAGGCGTGGCATTTCTGCTGCTCTTCGCTTGAATGACGCAGCAATCCGCCTAAGGGCATATCCAAGCAGATAGTCGTTCCACCGGGCCAGCTTCGCGCCGCCCGTTTGCAAAGAAGTAGCTTCCCATGATGCTGACCGACCCTTCGCAGAAATACCGCCCCTTCCCTCAGGTGGATCTGCCCAATCGCCAGTGGCCCAGCGCCGTCATCACCTCGCCGCCGCGCTGGCTCTCGACCGACATGCGCGACGGCAATCAGTCGCTGATCGACCCGATGAATGCCGAGAAGAAGCGCCGCTTCTTCGACCTGCTGGTTCGGGTCGGCGTCAAGGAGATCGAGGTCGGCTTCCCCAGCGCGGGCGCGACCGAGTTCGACTTCATCTCCGGTCTCGTCCGCGACGGCGCGATCCCCGATGACGTCTTCCCGCAGGTGCTGACCCAGGCTCGCGATGATCTGATCGCCACCACCTTCGAAAGCCTGCGCGGCGCGAAGCAGGCCATCGTCCACGTTTACAACGCCGTGTCGCCCGCCTGGCGCAACATCGTGTTCCAGATGGACCGGCCGCAGATCAAGGAAATCGCGATCAACGCGGCCAAGCTGCTGCGCGACAATGCGGCGAAGCAGCCCGACACCGACTGGCATTTCGAATATTCGCCGGAAACCTTCTCCACCGCCGAGCTGGATTTCAGCCTGGAATGCTGTGAGGCGGTGATGGAGATTCTCCAGCCCACGCCCGAACGCCCGCTGATCCTGAACCTGCCCGCCACGGTCGAGGCCGCGACGCCCAACATCTATGCCGACCAGATCGAATGGATGTGCCGCAACATTTCGCAGCGCGACAGCGTCGTGATCTCGCTGCACACCCATAATGATCGCGGCACCGGCGTCGCTGCCGCCGAGCTGGGTCTGATGGCGGGCGCGGATCGCGTGGAAGGTTGTCTGTTCGGCAATGGCGAGCGGACCGGCAATTGCGATCTGGTGACGGTCGCGCTCAACATGTACACGCAGGGCGTCAATCCGGGGCTGGATTTCTCCGATATCGACGAGGTCATCCAGACCGTCGAATATTGCAACCAGCTGCCGGTCCATCCGCGCCACCCCTATGCGGGCGAACTGGTCTTCACCGCCTTCTCCGGCTCGCATCAGGACGCGATCAAGAAGGGTTTCGCCGTTCAGGAAACCCGCAACGACCAGATTTGGGACGTGCCGTATCTGCCGATCGATCCCAAGGATTTGGGCCGCGATTATGAAGCCGTGATCCGTGTCAACTCGCAGTCCGGCAAGGGCGGCGTCGCCTGGGTGTTGCAGCAGGATAAGGGGCTGAAGCTGCCGAAGCGCATGCAGGCTGACTTCTCCCGCGTCGTCCAGGCGCTGGCCGATCAGACCAGCCGCGAGCTGAACGCAGCCGATATCTGGACCGCGTTCGAGGATCATTACCGCCTCTTCGGCGACCAGCCCTACACGCTGATCGATTATAATGAGAGCGGCCATGCAGGCGACCGTATCTTCACCGGCAAGATCGCGCACAAGGGTGGCGAACGGTCCATCTCCGGGCGCGGCAACGGCCTCATCTCCTCGGTTCTGGCCGCGCTGCGCGACGATCTGGGCGTCGATCTGGAGGTTGCGGACTATAGCGAACATGCGATCGGCGCTGGGACCGACGTCGCCGCTGCCGCCTATGTCGAATGCCGCACGCCCGATGGCCGCACTGTCTTCGGCATCGGCACCGACACGGACATCGCGACTGCTTCGGTGCAGGCTGTATTGTCGGCCGCGAACAGTGTTGCAGCGGGCTGATCGATAGAATGCCGGCAGCGGCTCGCCACCGCGAGCGCTGCCTGCAACAGGCTTAATAGATATTCTCTGCCGCGTTCAAATCGACCTCCGCGTGACAAACGGCTTCCACGTTGATGCCGTCAGGGTCCAGGATGAAGGCAGAGTAGTAGTTTAGCCCGTAATGCGGCCTGAGGCCGGGCGCGCCATGGTCCCGCTCACCGGCACGCAGGCCCGCTGCGTGAAAGGCATGAACCTGCGCGCGGTTTTCGACGCGAAAGGCGACGTGAGTGCCCTCACCCACCCTCTCATTGTCGCCGATCCAGAAAAAGGCGTCGTCGGGCTGGCCATAGCCGTGCGTCTCACCGCCGCTCTCCTTATCCGCCGCAGGGATGGTCACCAAACGCCGCAGCCCAATCGCGCCCAGCAGTTCGTCGTAAAAGTCGCGCGACCGTCCCGCGTCACTCACGGCGATGCCGATATGGTCGATCATTTTGCGCTCTCCTTTTGCCGCCAATTGACCTAAACGCCAGCCACCAACGCATGGACGGACAAATGGGCGAAGCGACAGATCATCAGGTGCATATTATCGGTGGCGGGCTGGCCGGGTCGGAAGCCGCCTGGCAACTGGCGCAGGCTGGTGTGAAGGTGCGCCTGTCGGAAATGCGGGGTGGTGGCGACATGACCCCGGCGCACCAGACTGAGGGCCTTGCCGAACTCGTCTGCTCCAACAGTTTCCGATCCGACGATGCGGACAAGAATGCCGTTGGCCTGCTGCATCAGGAAATGCGACGACTGGACTCGCTCATCATGGCGCAGGCCGAACCCGCAAAGGTCCCCGCTGGATCAGCCCTGGCCGTCGACCGAAACCTGTTTTCCGATGGCGTCACCCGCGCCCTGTCCGATCATCCTAATGTCGAGATCGTGCGGGAGCGCATCGATCAGTTGCCGCGCGAAGGGATGACCATCGTCGCGACCGGACCGCTGACCGCACCAGCGCTCGCGGAGAGTATCGGCTCCGCTGCGGGCATGGATCATCTCGCATTCTTCGACGCGATCGCGCCCGTTGTGCACTTCGACAGCATCGACATGGACAAATGCTGGATGGCGAACCGCTGGGACAAGATCGGCCCCGGCGGTGGCGAAGGCAAGGATTATATCAACTGCCCGATGACCAAGGACCAATATCAGGCATTTGTGCAGGGGCTGCTCGACGGCGAGAAGACCGAATTCAAGGAGTGGGAAACGAACACGCCTTATTTCGAAGGCTGCATGCCGATCGAGGTGATGGCGTCCCGAGGCCCGGAAACGTTGCGGCACGGCCCGATGAAGCCAATGGGGCTCGACGATCCGCGCACCGGCCGCTGGCCCTATGCCGTCATCCAGCTGAGGCAGGACAATGCGTCAGGCACGCTGTGGAACATGGTTGGGTTCCAGACAAAGCTCAAGCATGGTGCGCAGGCTGACCTGTTCCGCACCATTCCCGGACTAGAGAAGGCTGAGTTTGCTCGGCTGGGCGGGCTACACCGCAACACCTTCATCCAAAGCCCCAAACTGCTGGACGGGACCCTGCGCCTGAAGAGCGCGCCGCATATCCGCTTCGCTGGTCAGATGACCGGATGCGAAGGATATGTGGAAAGTGCGGCCATAGGCCTGCTGGCCGGGCGTTTTGCCGCCGCCGAACTGCTTGGCCAGCACATGCCGCCGCCGCCTGGCGATACGGCCCTTGGCGCATTGTTGGGTCACGTCACGGGCAATATCGCGACGGCGGATTATCAGCCGATGAACGTGAATTTTGGGCTTTTCCCGACCCTGGACGATGTGAAGAAGAAGCAGCGCAAGGAGGCCTATACTGCTCGCGCCCGCGCTTCCTTGGCGCAATGGTTTAGTCAGTTTGAAATGAGCTGAGCGCCCTCTTGTTCAGCAATGGCATTTCGGTTTCGCCGTTCGCTTGGGCGCGGTCGTTGCAAATTCCGCCGGAGTGAGCTTGCCGTCCCCATTAGCGTCAGCGTCGGCAAACCGATCCGATGTGGCGACGGCCCATTCCTCGAAGGAAAGGAGGTTGTCCTTGTCCTTGTCGAGCGCTTTGAACGCCTTGACCCGGCTGCCCAGCATCTCGACCCGGGTGATAAAGCCGTCACGGTTCCGGTCATAACGGCCGAAGCGTTTTTGCTCGCGGCTTTGCGGACTGGCTTCTCCGGGCGTGGGAGGTGCTTTGCCAACGGCCCCGGGATTTCCCTCTGGCAATGTGTCTATCGCAGGCGGCGGCGGGGGAGCGATTATGGCCTCCGGAGCAGCGCTGCTGGCCGCGCGCCCTTGCCACCAGAAAAGTCCTGCCGCCACAAGAAGCAGAGCAGCCCCGGCGCCAGCCATGATACGTCCCACGAAATTCCCCCTCAACGCGCACTAAACGCGACGCGCAATAGCCGAAAATATAGGCCGGGAGTCAACCGGTTAGGAGCGGCCTTCCCCCGCCTGATGTCCCCTTGCGCCAAGCCATAGGCAATCCGCATTGGCCGCCATGATACGGGCCAGACCGGATCGCATGAAAAAAGCTTGTGCCGGGCAAGATCGATGGCCTTGGCGGCGAGATTAGGACTGCTGACATGACCTGAAAAATCCCACAGTGCCCATGCGGCCCCTGCCTGGATCAGCCAATCCGGGACTTCTGCTTCGCCCGCGAGCGATTGGAACAGTCCTCCTCCTCTTCCGATCGCATAAGCATCCAGATCATCGTCGGCGATGAGCGCTTCCCAGCCATCAAGCCATGCTGTCAGGCCTGCCGGTGGAGCTTCGCCAGCCGCGCGCAACGCATCGACCAGCGGATCACCCCTGCCCTTCATGCCCACTGCATCGGTCAACGCTTCCTGCCACCATGCGAGCCGCAACTGACAGATCATCGGTTCTGTCGTGGTAGCCACGACACGACCAAGACGCACATCCAACGTCCATAGTAAGCGGTGGCGCGAAATGTCGCCACCCGCGTAGGCGCAAAGTAAAGCGCCTAGTATCGAGGGTCGATCTTCCGTCTGATCAATCATTGCGCATATATCGTCCGCTATAGATTGTCGAAATTTTAATCATTCCCCGAATATTGGTCCTTCTAACTGCATATTTTCAGGCAGTGCGCCGCCGTGGCTGGGCCGGGGCGGATGAGCACGGGTGAGAGCAAATATGACCGACAGGATCAAGCGCGCGCTGTTCATTTTGATGCGGCTTTATCATAATCAGGCGGGCAACACGCTGATGATTGTGGCGGCGGCCCTCCTTCCGCTGCTAGGCTTGGTGGGAGGCGGTGTCGATATGAGCCGCCTTTACCTCACCAAGGCGCGGTTGCAGCAGGCCTGCGACGCCGGTGCGCTTGCCGGGCGAAAGCAGATGGGTGCCGGCGCCTGGAACGCCAACAACAACAAGGCCAACAGCGTCGCCGAACAACTGTTCGACGCCAACTTCACGCCCGGCAGCTATGGCACGGGCTTGCGCACGCGCAGCTTTTCCGAGAGCGGCGGCAACGTGACCGGCACCGCGTCGGCTCCGGTGCCCATGACCATCATGAAGGTTTTCGGATACACGTCAAAGACGGTCTATGTGAACTGCGATTCTGAAATGCGCATCCCCAACACCGATGTGATGTTCGTACTCGATACGACCGGGTCGATGGACGATCCCACTCCCGGAGATTCCGTAAAGAAGATCGACGGCCTCAAGAAGGCGGTCAAATGCTTCTATGAGGCGCTGGCGAAGATCGACATCGATAATGTCGATTGCGGCAGCACGCCCAGTGGCGGCAATAGCCCGACCGTCCAGCTTCGGTTCGGCTTCGTGCCCTATGCGACCAATGCAAACGTGGGCAAGCTGCTCAAGAATGAGTGGATGGAGGATTATCCAAGCTATCAGACGCGCGAAGCCCAGTTCACTCCGCAGAACGTTACCACGCCCGGCACGCCGATCGTAACCAGCTCCAACCAGACCGTTTCCGGCAACTGGAGCAATTGGGTGAATCTCCCTAACCAGACCACTTCGTCGGAGGCTAACTGTCTGGCTGCGGTGCCCGCCGATGGATATCTCTGGACCGGAAGTGAAAGCGATCCACAAAACGTCCAGTCCAGCACATCCGGCAATACAACCACCTATACTTGGTCGACCACTCAAGACGGCGAATACCGCGACTACGAAATGAGGGACTGGAGTAGCGGCAACGGCCGTTGCCGGACCAGATACAAGGAAAAAGACGCAACGTTTACAAGATATTATACCCGCACTGATACAACGACAACATCGACATCAACTGTGTTCAGTGGGTGGATATACAAGCAAAAGGCACTTGACGTGCGCGGGCTGAAAGCTGGCGGTAGCAGCTGGAACAGTAGCGTGACACTGCCTGTCGGGGACAATGGCACGGGGACCTCTGTGACGTGGGACGGCTGCATCGAGGAACGACAGGCATGGCAGAATACCGACGGCGATCCATCGAACGACTATGATCCAATTCCAAGCGCGGCTTGGGACATGGATATTGATATGATCCCGACCCCTGATCCCCAAACGCAATGGAAGCCGGTACTGCCCGGCGCGGTTTGGGGGCGCGTGGACTCATCGCTTAACAAGACCACAAGCGACATCACGATAACGGGGACGTGGTACTCGTCCTGGTGGACCACCTACGGCGTCAATGACATGCCCCGCAACTACAGCTACACCTGCCCCCGGCCCGCCCGAAAGCTCCAAAGCTACAAAGCATCGGGGGAAGTTTCCGATTTTAAAACTTACGTTGACGCCCTGTCTCCAAGCGGCAACACATATCATGATATCGGTTTGATCTGGGGCACGCGACTGATGTCCCCGACCGGGCTGTTCGCAAGCGAAAATGCGTTGACGGCAAATGGCGGCACGATCGAAAGACACATGATCTTCATGACGGACGGCGCATCGGTCGCCTCCAACACCAATCTCCTGGCGTACGGTCTCCCCTGGTGGGACCGACGGCAAGCCGCATCGACCAGCGATAGCGTACTCAAGGCGACGATCGATGCTCGCCTCGCCGCCCTGTGCAAGGCGATCAAAAACAAGAACATCACGCTGTGGGTCATCTATTACGGCGCCGTCGGCAGCGATGACTATACGCGCCTCAACACCTGCGCCAGCTCGGGCCGCTTCTACAACGCCACGAACAGCACCCAGTTGATCGACAAGTTCAAGTCGATCGCCAATGAGATCTCGCAACTAAGGTTGACCAACTGATGTCGGCGCGCCTTGCCCTCCAAGGGATCGCCCGTTCGGAACGGGGAAACACGATCGTCGAATTCGGCCTGATCGCGCCGGTGCTGATCGTTTTGCTGATGGGCATGCTCGACCTAGGGCATACGCTCTACATGCGGTCCGTCCTACAGGGTGCGATGCAGAAAGCAGCGCGCGACGCGAGTCTGGAGACCGGCACACAGAGCAGTGTGCAAGGGACGATCGATGCCGCCGTCACCGATCAGGTCCAGCGGCTCGCCAAAAATGCGACCGTGACGATCACCCGGACCAATTTTCGCGATTACACCAAGGCAGCCACGCCCGCGAAAGAGCCCTTCACCGACACGGACGGCAATGGCGCCTGTGGCGCTGGCGAACCCTATCAGGACAATAATAACAGCGGCAGCTGGGACATTGACAGCGGGCGAGGCGGCCAGGGCGGCGCGCAGGACACCGTCGTCTATTCAGCGCAGGTGGTCTATCCGCGCCTTTTCCCCTTCATGCACGTGGTCGGCTTGCCGGACAAGGTAGCGCTAGGCGCCTCGACGGCTCTGGTGAACCAGCCCTATGGTGACCAGGCGACCGTGATCGTGAGGAATTGCCCATGACCTTCCTTACCCACATCGGTTGCCTGCGTTATGATCGTAGCGGCGTTGCCATGGTCGAGTTCGCCCTCGCCCTGCCTTTCGTCGTTCTCGTCATGATGTCGGCGGCGGAACTCACCAATTTTACCACCACCAAGATGCGGGTCAGCCAACTCGCCTTGCAGATCGCGGACAACGCCTCGCGGATCGGCGCCGGTACGGTCTTGTCGAACAAGACCATCAGTGAGAAGCAGATCAACGAACTTTTCACCGGGGCTAATCTCCAAGCGGCCAAGCTTGGCCTGCTCACGAACGGGCGCATTATCCTGTCGAGCCTTCAGCCTGGTGCGGCAGCCAACACCTATCTCGTCAAGTGGCAACGCTGCAAGGGGCTGAAAAACTTCGTCTCCTCAAGCTATTTCACAGCGAGCGCGACGGAGCGGAACGTCGTCTCCAACAATCCCTACAATGTGTCCCCGCCATCCGACGGCGCCGTGATGTTCGTCGAGATCAGCTACACCTATCAGCCGCTGATCGGTACGCGCTTCCAGCCATTGTCCGAAATACGGGAAATCGCGGCCATGACCGTGCGCGACAATCGCGACTATGCGGGCGGCACAAATGGCATCTACAATAGCGAAAACGCGCCCGTGGCCAGTTGCTCAACCTTTTCGGCGAGCTGAGACTTTTTCGAACTTGCAGCGGAGGCCCTGGACGAGTTGTCTCCCGCCCAGGGCCTCCGCGCATGGTGTCAGGCGCGATAACACACCTTCTTAACCGCAGCGACAACCCGAGCCGCGTCGATGAGCGCGGCCTTTTCGAGGTTCGCGGCGTAGGGCAGCGGCACGTCTTCATTTGTCACGCGCAGCACCGGCGCGTCGAGGTCGTCGAAGCCCTGCTCCATCACCACTGCCGCGATTTCGGAGGCGATCGAACAAACCGGCCAGCCTTCCTCGACCACGACCAGACGGTTGGTCTTCTTCAGGCTGGCCAGCACCGTGGCCGTATCGAGCGGGCGCAGGGTGCGCAGGTCGATCACTTCGGCATCGACGCCTTCTGCCGCCAGTTGTTCGGCAGCTTCCAAGGCGATGCCCACGCCGATTGAGTAGCTGACCAACGTCACGTCCTTGCCCGCGCGCATGATGCGGGCCTTGCCGATCGGCAGAACATAATCATCGACCTTGGGCACATCGAAGCTGCGGCCGTAGACAAGCTCATTTTCAAGGAAGACCACCGGATCTTGTGACCGGATCGCCGCTTTCAACAAGCCCTTGGCGTCGGCAGCATCATAAGGAGCGATGACGATCAGGCCAGGGACAGCCGCATACCAGGGACCATAATTCTGGCTATGCTGGGCGCCCACGCGGCTCGCGGCGCCATTAGGACCGCGAAACACGATCGGACAGCGCATCTGCCCACCGGACATGTAATTGGTTTTGGCCGCCGAGTTGATAATGTGGTCGATCGCCTGCATGGCGAAGTTGAACGTCATGAACTCGACCACGGGGCGCAGACCGCCCATCGCCGCGCCAGCGCCAATGCCTGCAAAGCCATATTCGGTGATCGGGGTATCGATAACCCGTCGGTCGCCAAATTCGTCGAGCAGGCCCTGAGTGACCTTATAGGCGCCCTGATATTCGGCGACTTCTTCGCCCATCACGAAAACGCGCTCATCGCGGCGCATTTCTTCGGCCATCGCATCGCGCAGTGCTTCGCGAACCGTGGTCTTCACATATTCGGTGCCTTCAGGAAGAGCGGGGTCGGCAACACTGGCCTTCGCTTCCGAGGCAAGCTTGGCTGTACCGCTCTCCGCCTTCTTCGGTGCTTCGGGAGCAGCTTCGGCTTTTGCCGGGGGCGTACTCGCTTCAGCCTTGGGAGCAGAAACCTCACCGCCCTCGCCCGCCATCGTGGCGATGACAGTGCCCACCTTCACGCCCTCGGTGCCTTCAGGAATGACGATCGCGCCGATCTTTCCTTCGTCGACCGCCTCAAATTCCATCGTTGCCTTGTCCGTTTCGATTTCGGCAAGAATGTCACCGGAACGGACTTCGTCGCCTTCCTTCACAAGCCATTTGGCCAGCGTGCCTTCCTCCATCGTGGGAGAGAGCGCCGGCATCTTGATTTCGATACCCATTAATATTGCTCCACCAGCACGTCGGTATAAAGTTCGGACATCTCCGGTTCCGGCGACGTTTCGGCGAAGTCCGCCGCGTCGCTCACGATCTTGCGAATGTCCTGATCGATCTTCTTGAGTTCGTCTTCACTCACACCGGCGTCGGTCAGATATTTTTTTACGCCCTCGATCGGGTCCGACTTGTCCCGCATCGCCTGCACTTCCTCACGGGATCGATACTTGGCAGGGTCGGACATGGAGTGGCCGCGATAGCGGTACGTCTTCATCTCCAGCAGGATCGGGCCGTTACCTCCCTGCACCCACTTAAGTGCTTCCTCGGTCGCGCCGCGAACCGCAAGCACATCCATGCCATTGACCTGGATACCGGGAATACGGAAGCTTTCACCGCGACGGAACAGCTGATCTTCCGCCGAGGAGCGATTGACGCTCGTGCCCATGGCGTACTGGTTGTTCTCGATCACGAAGATGATCGGCAGCTTCCATAGCTCGGCCATGTTGAAGCTTTCGTAGACCTGCCCCTGGTTGGCAGCGCCGTCGCCGAAATAGGCAACGCAGACGCCGCCATCACCATTATATTTGTGCGCAAATCCGAGGCCCGCACCCAGCGAGACCTGAGCGCCAACGATGCCATGTCCGCCGAAAAATTTATGTTCGACGCTGAACATGTGCATCGAACCGCCCTTGCCACGCGAAATGCCAGCTTCACGGCCCGTCAGTTCCGCCATGATCACATTGGGGTCGATGCCATAGGCGAGCATGTGGCCATGGTCGCGATAGCCGGTGATAACGCTGTCTTTGCCAGGCTTGAGCGCGGATTGGATGCCGACGGCTACAGCTTCCTGGCCGATATAGAGGTGACAAAAGCCGCCGATCAGGCCGAGACCGTAGAGCTGGCCCGCCTTTTCCTCGAAGCGGCGGATGAGGACCATCTGCCGATAGAATTCCAGCAATTCTTCCTTCGTGGCCTTGTAATCCGAAGGAGTTTCGGGGCGAGGCCGGTTGTGATCCGCGCTGGCAGGACTTTGCGCCTTTGCCTTTGCACGCGAAGGACGCGGCGTCGTTGGTTTCGCCAAGGCTCTTATCCTTTTGCCTGGTGATGGATGGAAGGAAGCCCGATATAGCGACAGACCGGCCCGGATTGCAACGCCACAGCCCGCCTAATAACGCCATGCGACGTTGTGGCTCAGTTGAGCGGGACGATTACTTCGTCGTGGTGGACCACGCCGAGTTGCCGACGGATCAATTCGTCGCTCAAGTCGGGGTCGACGCGGCGCGGATTGAGCAGGTCTACGCGATTGCGAAGCTCATTCCGTTGCGCTTCAACCGACTTAAGTTCGGCCTGCGAACGGTGTAGCTGGCGAGTATAATCCCCCCACGCGAGAACGCCGTTTGAACCAAGCACGACATATCCGGCGAAGAACAGCAACAGCAGAACCGCAATAGCAGGCCCGAAGGCCGAAAATAACAACATGCGGAGCTTCGCGATGTGCGCCATGGAACAGTTGAATCACAGGCCGGAGCCGGCCGCAAGCAAAAACTGGTTAACTTGCGGCCGGTTGTTGAAATGAATTTAGCGGAAGATGGATCGGCCAGCGTAAACTGCGACGTCACCCAGTTCCTCTTCGATACGGATCAGCTGATTATATTTGGCAAGCCGATCCGACCGCGCCAGCGATCCTGTCTTGATCTGACCGCAATTGGTCGCCACCGCGAGGTCGGCGATGGTCGCGTCCTCTGTTTCGCCCGAGCGGTGGGACATGACAGCGGTATAGCGCGCGCGGTGAGCCATATTGACTGCCGCCAACGTTTCCGTGAGAGAACCGATCTGGTTCACCTTCACCAGCAGCGAGTTGGCAAGCCCCTTGCCGATTCCCATCTCCAGACGCTTGGGATTGGTGACGAACAAATCGTCGCCAACCAGCTGCACCTTGCCGCCGATCTTGTCGGTCAGCGCCTTCCAACCTTCGAAATCATCCTCGCTCATGCCGTCTTCGATCGACTTGATCGGATAGTCCGCACAGAGCGCCGCCAGATAATCGGCCATTTCGACCGGGTTCAGCGACAAGCCCTCGCCGGAGATTTCATATTTGCCGCTCTTGAAGAACTCCGTCGCGGCGCAGTCCAGCGCCAGCACCACATCATCGCCGGGCTTGTACCCTGCCTTTTCAACAGAAAGCATGATGAAGTCGAGCGCGTCACGCGTGGAGGCGATGTTGGGTGCAAAGCCGCCTTCGTCACCCACCGAAGTGGCGAGGCCCTTGTCATGAAGCCCCTTCTTGAGCGTGTGGAAAATTTCCGCACCAATGCGAACCGCGTCGGCGATGCTTTCCGCGCCGACGGGCATGATCATGAACTCCTGGAAGTCGATCGGGTTGTCGGCATGTTCGCCGCCGTTGATGATGTTCATCATCGGCACGGGGAGGACATGAGCCGAAACGCCGCCAACATAGCGGTAGAGCGGCAAGCCCCGAGCATCAGCGGCGGCCTTCGCTGTGGCCAAGCTGACACCCAGAATGGCGTTCGCGCCCAGGCGCCCCTTATTTTCAGTACCGTCGAGCGCGATCATCGCCGCATCGACCTCTGCCTGATCTTCCGCATCAAGGCCGATCAACTGTTCGGCAATCTCATCATTGACGGCCGCCACTGCTGCCAGCACGCCCTTGCCGAGATATTTGCTCTTGTCCCCGTCCCGCTTTTCGACCGCCTCATAGGCGCCCGTCGATGCACCGGAGGGAACCGCCGCGCGACCAAAGCTGCCATCTTCCAGCATGACATCGACTTCGACAGTGGGATTGCCCCGGCTATCAAGAATCTGACGAGCGTGGATATCGAGAATGGCGGTCATGGTCGCTCCCTGAATGCTGCAATGCGCCTTGAAATCGCGCCCCGCTTAGACAGCGCCTTCAGGATTAGCAATGCAGGGCTTGCATGGACTCGAAAAATGCCGATGCTCAAATTAGTAACGGCAACGGAACTGTGGCCCGCCGCGAGCATTGAGGACGGATATCCATTCGCCCGCATCGCGACCCCACAAAATCTGAGGAGACATAGGACGATGGCCGACACCCCGGAAACCCCGCCCGTCAAGCGCACCAAGAAGGCCACACCAGCAAAGCCCGCCAAGGGCAAGCCCGTTGCGACCCGCGAAGCGACCCCCGCCGCGCCCGCTCCGGCCAAGACAGCGGCGATACGGCCAGCACCGACCACTAAGTCAGGTAACGGCGCCGCGTCACATGGCTGGGCAGCACAGATCGCACCGCTGAAAGCACAGGCGGAAAAGGCCGCTCGGACGGCAGCTGACAAATTCAACACCGTTGACTGGAAGACGCATATCGATCCGTTGAAGGATCAGGCAACGAAGACCGCCATGTCCGCAGCGGTCGTTGCCAAGGACAAGACCGGCACCGCGATGCAAAGCCTTGCCAAGCTGATCACGGACACGGCGGGAACTGTCGATGCGAAGCTGGGTCCGCAATATGGCGACTATGCGCGGCAGGCGGCCGAAGCCGTGGCGGGAGCTGCCGACACGTTGGACAGCAAGGACGTCGATCAACTGATGACCGAAGCGCGCGATTTCGTGCGCAAAAGCCCTGCTGTGGCAATCGGCGCGGCAGCGGTGGTCGGCTTCGTCCTGATGCGGTTGGCCAAGGGTTCAGACGACAAGGCTTGAGCCCGACGTACCATCCATCACGCAAATGCCCCGACGCTGGGGCGGAGGGGTTTTTGACCGACGAACCTAGCCTGATCGCAGAGCCCCCCGAAGCCGGGCATGAGCAGGAGGACGGCGTCCGCGCGACGTTCGCCAAGCTGTATACGGACGGACGGGCCTACGCCGATGCGGAGATTGAGCGGCAGAAGCTGCGCGTCGGCATAGCTGGTGCCGGTGTTCGAGATGCTGCGATCTTCGCGACTATTGGCTTCCTGCTCAGCTTCGCGGGTCTGGTCGCATTTCTGGTGGGACTCGTAATGGCGCTTAGCCCCCATCTGGGAGCAGGCTGGTCAGCGCTGGCGGTGTTCGGCGTGGCTTTGCTCATCGCTGCCATATTGCTGTTACTCGCAAAGGCCAGGATCTCGCGCATGCGGAGGGCCATCAAGGCATGAATGGAACCGAAAAATATCGGCAAGCCGCGATTGATGCGGAGCAGCGGAAGGCTCGGTTTCTATCCAGTCTGTCGGCGGCGAAGGCTCGCATAGCGCCGGGACGGCTGAAGCAGGACCTCAAGGAGAAGGCGGCAAGAGGGATCACCAATGGTCGCACCTATGTGTCGACCAAGGTTCATGAGCAGCCGATTGCCGTTGGAGCGACAGGAGCGGCTCTGCTGATCTATCTTTTCCGAAACCCGATTTCGGCACTTTTCAAACGGACATACGTTCGGATTACTAACCGTAACCCGGAAAGAGCGGAGACTGACCATGGCTGATATTCATGCCCAGATCACTCGCGTGCGCGACGCAGCGAACGACATTGCCGGAACTGCCACAGGCAAGTTCCGGGATTCTACAGAGAAGGCTCGGGAAAATGCCGCTGAGCTGATCCAGACCGGCCGCGAGCGCGCGGGTGACGCCTATAGCGATGTGCGTGATCGCACTCAGCGGGTTGCGGCTCGGGCCAATGAGATCGTTCAGGAACACCCTGTCGCCGCTGTCGCTGGCGCAGTAGCTGCTGGAGCCGTCGTGGCTTGGCTGTTCCCCAAGAGCCGCAGGGCGATGAAGGCTCTTCCCGCTATTGCCGTTACGGCGGGCAGCCGTGTCGTGGAAGCGGCTTTGGCAGCGAGCGCGGCCGCCGCCCAAGGCGCGGAGAATATCAAGGCTGGAGCAACTGACGCCCTGCACCATGCGCAAGATAGCGCCACCAAGACTGCCGCTTCCGCTCGCGATGCCGCTGCCTCCGCCGATATCACCGGAACCGCCTCGCGCATGGCCGACGACCTGGTGTCGCTTGTCGCCAGCAAAATCGACACTGTTAGCGAGGCGCTCAAGGCCCGATTGCCGAAACGCTGACCGCCGGAACGTTCGAAAGCTGTAGCTTTTGTGACGAAGCCTTGGACAGGAGTGGAGCCGTTGCTAAGGTGACCGCTCCTTCTAAGGGAGACAGATTATATTATGAGCAAACTCCACCTAGTTATGGGCGGGCGCGTCAAAAATCCTCAGACGCTGGAATTTGAAGATTTGAACTCAATCAATGTGGTCGGCGTCTTTCCTGACTATGCATCCGCTGAGAATGCATGGCGAGGTGCAGCACAGCGAACTGTTGATGACGCCGAAATGCGTTATGTGATCGTTCATCTGCATCGCCTGCTGGAGCCGGATTTGCCACCAGCCTGAACAATCACACGATTGGCCGGGGTCCTTTGCGAAATCGCCAGAGCAGCAAGGGCCGGGTCAGCACCAAGCCTACAAGGAAGCCCCCGATGTGAGCGGCTATGGCGATTTGACCAAGATCGCCAAAGCCGCCACGCGACGACGCGACGCCGATCATGAGCTGAAGGATGATCCAGCCAGCGGCCAGCCAGATCACGCGCAGAAAGTTGGCGGAAAACGGGCCGATCCGCCGTACCGCACGCTGGCCATAGAGTAGAGCATAGGTCGCGAGAACGGCCGATATGGCGCCACTCGCGCCAACCATGGGGCTAGGCGAAGCGGGTCCTGCCACCCATTGCAATAAAGCCGCGCCATAGGCACCGGCGATATAGAGGATCAGAACCGCACGCATTTGCAGCACCTGCTCTACCTGCCGCCCGCAAAAGACCAGCATCAACAGGTTGAAACCAATGTGTAGCCAACCCGCATGGATCAGCGTGCAACTGAGTGGTGTCAGCCACACAGGCACAGCAACTACGCCTGCAAAAAGCTGAGGATCGTCAATCCTGGCCGGAATAAAGCCACCTAGGATGGCGGCGGTGTCCACCTGGCCAGTCAGAGACAATATTAGAAAGGCGGCGAAAGTGATCACCGCGATCCCATTTGTCATACGGCCCGATGGCAGTTTCACCGGTTTAGATGAATTCGATCTTGTCGATCAGGTAGAATTTGTCGCCTGCCGGAACCGACACCTCAATTTCTTCCCCGACCTGACGGCTGATAAGGGCGCGTCCCAATGGGCTATTGTAGCTGATCATGCCAAGCTTCGCGTCGGCTTCGGCCTGCCCCACGATCTGGTAGCGAACCGGCTTTTCATCTTCATCCAGCAAGGTAACGGTCGCACCGAACACGACCTTGTCACCCGACAGTGATTTGGGGTCGATGATCTGGGCGCGTGAGAGCTTGTCCTCGAGGTCGGCGATGGTGGCTTCAACCTGTCCCTGCCGTTCCTTAGCCGCGTGATATTCCGCATTTTCGGACAAGTCGCCGTGGGCACGAGCTTCCTCGATGGCGTCCACGATCAAAGGCCGTTCGGCCTTCAATTCGCGGAGCTGCGTATTGAGCTTGTCATAGCCCATTTGCAGCATCGGCATCTTTTCGACGGTCGCCATTATTGCAAATCCTTCGTCAAAACTTCCCTTTGGCGGCTCCAACTCGGAGCCACCCGCAGCGTGCTTCCTTGTGCAGGGGATCAGGCTTGCGACAGGGGATAATAGGACTGGAGCGACCGCACTTCAAGGGCATGGCCTTGAAGAGCTTCAATCGCGTCAGCCGCAGCGACTGATGCTGCCGCCGTGGTGAAGCTGGCCACCTTGGCACGCAGCGCGCTGGTGCGGATCGCCTTGCTGTCCTTTAGCGACTGCCAGCCTTCGGTGGTGTTGAAGATCAGATCGACATCACCATCGGTGATCTTGTCCACGATGTGCGGACGGCCTTCGGCGACCTTGTTCACCGACTGGACCGCGATGCCCTTCTCTTCCAGATAGCGGGCGGTGCCGCCGGTCGCGACGATGGTGAAGCCCAGCCCTGCCAGCTTCTGTACCGCAGGCAGGATAACAGGCTTGTCGCTGTCCTTGACGGATACGAAGGCGGTGCCACTCTTGGGGAGAACGGTGCCGGCGCCGATCTGCGCTTTGGCGAAGGCGGTCGCAAAATCGCTGTCGATGCCCATGACTTCGCCGGTGCTTTTCATTTCGGGCGAGAGGACCGGATCGACGCCGGGGAAACGGGCGAAGGGGAAAACCGCTTCCTTGACTGCAACGTGCGAAATCGCGTGGCGGTCAATTTTCGGCAGGTCCTTCAGCTTCTCGCCCGCCATGACGCGCGCGGCGATCTTCGCGACGGGTGAGCCGATGGCCTTGGCCACAAAGGGGACGGTGCGGCTGGCGCGCGGGTTTACCTCAATCAGGTAAACGACCCCGTCCTTGACCGCGAACTGGATGTTCATCAGGCCGCGCACCGAAAGCGCACGGGCCAAAACGTCGGTCTGACGGTCGATCTCCGCGATCACCTCATCCGACAGGCTGTAGGGCGGCAGCGAGCAGGCGCTATCGCCGGAATGGACGCCTGCTTCCTCGATATGCTGGAGGACGCCCGCGACCACCACGTCTTCGCCGTCGCAGAGCGCGTCGACGTCCACCTCGGTCGCGTCGCGCAGATATTGGTCGATCAGCACCGGGGAGTCGCCGGACACCTGAACGGCTGTGGCGATATATTCCTCAAGCTGCGCCTGGCCATCGACGATCTCCATGGCGCGGCCGCCAAGGACATAGGACGGTCGCATCAGGACCGGGTAGCCGATGCGGTTGGCGACCGCGATCGCCTCCTCGCGGCTGCGGGCGATGCCGTTGGCGGGCTGCTTGAGCTTGAGTTTGTCGATGAGCGCCGCGAACCGTTCGCGGTCTTCGGCAAGGTCGATCGCGTCGGGCGAGGTGCCGAGGATGGGTACGCCCGCATCCTCCAGCGCCTGCGCGAGCTTGAGCGGGGTCTGGCCACCGAATTGGACGATGACGCCCGCAAGCGTGCCGTTCGACATTTCGACGCTCAGGATTTCGAGCACGTCCTCAGCGGTCAGCGGCTCGAAATAGAGGCGGTCGGAGGTGTCATAATCGGTCGAAACCGTTTCCGGGTTGCAGTTGATCATGATCGTCTCAAAGCCCGCGTCCGACAGCGCGAAACAGGCGTGGACGCAGCAATAGTCGAACTCGATCCCCTGCCCGATCCGGTTGGGACCGCCGCCAAGGATCACGACCTTCTTGCGGTCGCTGGGCTGCGCCTCATTCTCCGCCTCGCCGAAGATCGGCGCTTCATAGGTGGAGTACATATAGGGCGTCTTCGCCTCGAACTCTGCGGCGCAGGTGTCGATGCGCTTGAAGACGGGGCGCACGCCTAGCTTGTGGCGCAGACTGCGTACTTCGGCTTCGGTGACACCGCCGGTCATCGCCTTGACCGCTTCATGGATCAGGCCCGAGCCGCGTGCGATGCCGCGTTCCATGCCGCGCAGATTGGCGGACTTGAGCGCCAGATGGGCGAGGCGCTGGTCGGAAAAGCCCATGGCCTTCAGACGGCGCATGCCGTCCGCGTCCTGTGGCAGGCCATTCGCCAGCACTTCGGCTTCCGCGTCGATGATTTCCTTGATCCGCTCCAGGAACCAGGGATCGAACTTGGCGATATTGTGGATTTCGGCGACGGTCAGCCCTTCGCGCAGGGCTTGCGCGGCGACGAGCAGGCGGTCGGGCGTCGGTGAGGCAAGCGCCGCGACAATGTCGTCCTTGGGCGCGCCGACCAGATGCTGGACCTCATTGAAGCCGCAGAGGCCGGTTTCAAGGCCACGCAGCGCCTTCTGCATCGATTCATGGATGTTGCGGCCGATCGCCATCACCTCGCCCACCGACTTCATAGCGGTGCCGAGCAGCGGTTCTGACCCCTTGAACTTTTCGAAGGCGAAGCGCGGGATCTTGGTCACGACATAGTCGATGGTCGGCTCGAAGCTAGCCGGGGTCGCGCCGGTGATGTCATTCTCGATCTCGTCCAGCGTGTAGCCGACGGCGAGCTTCGCGGCGACCTTGGCGATCGGGAAGCCGGTTGCCTTCGACGCCAGCGCTGACGAACGCGAGACGCGCGGGTTCATTTCGATGACGATCAGGCGGCCGTCCTTCGGATTGACCGCGAACTGTACGTTGGAACCGCCTGTTTCCACGCCGATTTCACGCAGCACCGCGATGCTCGCGTTGCGCATGATCTGATATTCCTTGTCGGTCAGCGTCAGCGCTGGCGCCACGGTGATGGAGTCGCCGGTATGGACGCCCATCGGATCGATATTTTCGATCGAGCAGATGATGATGGCGTTGTCGTTGCGGTCGCGGACGACCTCCATCTCATATTCCTTCCAGCCGAGGAGCGATTCCTCGATCAGGACTTCGGTGGTGGGCGAGGCATCCAGCCCGCCGCGCACGATGTTCATGAACTCGTCGCGATTATAGGCGATGCCGCCGCCGGTGCCGCCCATTGTGAAGCTGGGGCGGATGATCGCGGGCAGGCCGGTGAACTCCAGCGCCTCCATCGCCTCTTCCATCGTGTGGGCGATGCGCGAGCGGGCCGATTCCAGCCCAATCTTGTCCATGGCGTCGCGGAACTTGATCCGATCCTCCGCCTTGTCGATGGCTTCGGCATCCGCGCCGATCATCTGGACGCCGAACTTTTCCAGCGTGCCATCGTTGAAGAGCGCGAGCGCGGTGTTGAGCGCGGTCTGGCCGCCCATTGTCGGCAGCACCGCGTCGGGGCGTTCCTTCTCGATGATCTTCGCCACGATTTCGGGCGTGATCGGCTCGACATAGGTCGCGTCGGCGAATTCCGGGTCGGTCATGATGGTGGCCGGGTTGGAATTCACCAGGATGATGCGATAGCCCTCTTCCTTGAGCGCCTTCACCGCCTGCGTGCCCGAATAGTCGAACTCGCAAGCCTGACCGATGATGATCGGGCCAGCGCCGATGATGAGGATGGAGGAGATGTCGGTGCGTTTGGGCATGTCGGCCTTCTGTTATTTGTTAGACTTTGAGGGGGGAGGCCCGAACATTATTTCGGGTTGAGGATTAACGGGTATCAGCCCGAACTTTGCCATCTTGAAAACCGGCGCTTCCAGCTTGCACGTTTGGCGCACCAACTGATCGAACTGAGCTCGCGACTGAATAACAGCCGACCTCAAAAATATGACGCGATCAGTGCCCCAGTCCTTGTCGCAAGCCGGCGGTTGAAAGTTAGGAAGGCGCGCAACTTCAGACGCATTAACGTAAGAACCACATGTTGTAATCGACCAATAACGTGCGCGATTGAAGGCCTTTTTGTAAAAGTCTGCCACCGCCTTTTCCGATCCCGTCAAAGGAGAGGAAAAAGCAGCTCCCACGTAGTATTTGCTCTCACCACCAATTTTATAGACTCCCTCGGTGCGCTTTTCGCATTCAGAAACTGATTGCGCCAAACAGGCAGCGCTCAGAATGAGATTAACGCTTAAGGCCGAAGCGAACACCACAAGCCGCGCTTTATGGAATCCAACCATCAATGCACGCCCCCTCGAGCTTCGCAGCCCCAGCCGTCATATTCGACGCCGCAGAGGATTTCGATCTGGAGGCATTTCTTCGTCAGGGCGCGGATCGACTGTTCATCGACCGGCTGCTCGCACTCAAGGAACAGGTACAGATCGCCATCCTCATCCTCTTCGCGGTCCAGCTCGACGAAGCCGAACTGGCTGGCGATGGTCAGGACGCGTTCGAAATCCTTTTCGCTGCCCTTGAAGCTGACATCGACCGGGCGCGCCAGACGCGCCACGTCGCCATTGGCGGCGAGATTGGCGAGGACTTCCTTGTCCGCCTCCCACTCCTGCGCAAGGCGGGCTTCGTCAACCGGGGGCAGGTTGAGGCTCACTTAAGCCCCTCAACGAAGCGCTGGAACAGGTAGAAGCTGTCCTGCGGGCCGGGGGAGGCTTCGGGGTGATACTGGACCGAGAAAGCCCTCTTGTCGGTCAGTTCGATGCCGCAATTGCTGCCGTCGAAGAGCGACACATGGGTCGGCTTCACATTGGCGGGCAGCGTGTCGCTGTCGACCGCGAAGCCGTGGTTCATGGAGGTGATTTCCACCAGACCGTCCGACAGGCGCTTGACCGGGTGGTTGGCGCCGCGATGCCCCTGGTGCATCTTTACGGTCTTGGCACCGGCGGCAAGCGCCAGCATCTGGTGGCCGAGGCAAATGCCGAAGACGGGCTTGTCGGCTTCCAATACCTGCTTGATAACGGGCACGGCATATTCGCCAGTCGCGGCCGGATCGCCGGGGCCGTTGGAGAGGAAGACGCCGTCGGGCTTCTGCTCCATCACCTGTTCGAAGGTGGCGGTGGCGGGGAGGACGGTGACGCGGGCGCCCGCCTTTACGAGGTTGCGGAAGATGTTGTTCTTTGCGCCATAGTCGATGGCGACGACATGGGGGCGTTCCTGCCCCGCTTCATCCTTGCCGTAGCCGTGGCCGAGCTTCCACACGCCGTCTTTCCAGAGGCGGCTTTCCTTGGCGGTGACTTCGATGGCGAGGTCCATGCCTTCGAGGCCGGGCCAGTTGGCGGCCTTTTTCGCGAGGGCGGCGAGGTCGAAATTGCCTTCCGGGTTATGGGTGATGACGACGTTGGGCGCGCCCTTGAGGCGGATCATGCGGGTGAGCGCGCGGGTGTCTACGCCCGACAGGCCGATGCGGCCATTTTCGCGCATCCATTGGTCGAAGGGTTCGACGTTGCGGAAGTTGCTGGGCTCCGTCACGTCCTGCCGCACGACGCAGCCAAGCGCGAAGGGGTTGTCCGCTTCGACATCGTCCAGGTTGGTGCCGACATTGCCGATATGGGGGAAGGTGAAGGTGACGATCTGCCCCGCATAGCTGGGGTCGGTCATCACTTCCTGATAGCCGGTCATGGCGGTGTTGAAGCAGAGTTCGCCGACCGCTTCGCCCACTGCACCAAAGCCACGGCCGAACACCGCGCTGCCATCGGCGAAAACCAATACCCCTGTCGCTCCTTTGGGCACGGTGAGGGTCTTGGCATCAGCCATGGTCGTAGCGTCCTTTATGCTTTTTGCGGGAACCCGTCTGCAGCGGGTTAAACGGCCGGTCACCTATGCCTGTGAGGCCGTGCGGTCAACCACTGTAAAAAATCTCTTTAGGCGTTATATCTGGTCTTTTCCGGCAGAACAGGATTCGTATCGCCATGATTCGCGAGCAGGTTAAGAGCGCCCAGGTCGAAGCCATGAAGGCGGGGGACAAGGAACGCCTGGCCGCGGTGCGTTTGATCCTGGCGAAGCTGAAGGATCGGGATATCGAACTGCGCACGGCGTCGAGCGTGCCGGATGACGATACGATCGTTGTCGAGGTGCTGCAGAAGATGGTGAAGCAGCGGCGCGAATCGATCGAGATGTTTCGCAATGGCGGGCGCGAAGAGCTGGCGGCGAAGGAAGAGGCCGAGCTGGGCGTGATCGGGAGCTTTCTGCCGCAACAGCTGAGCGAGGATGAGACGCGGGCTGCGATCGAGGGAATCAAGGCGGAGGTTGGTGCTGCGAGCGTCAAGGATATGGGGAAGGTCATGGCCGTGCTGAAGGAACGGCATGGGTCGGTGATTGACATGAGCAAGGCTAGTGGGCTGGTGAAGGCGGCGCTTAGCTGACATTTAGAGGCAATGAGCCTCTCCCCTGCCTTTCTTGATGAACTGCGCATGCGGACTTCGCTGTCGACGCTGATCGGGCGGACGGTGAAGGTGCAGAAGGCGGGGCGCGAGTATAAGGCGTGCTGCCCTTTTCATAATGAGAAGACGCCTAGCTTCACCATCAATGATGAGAAGGGCTTCTATCACTGCTTCGGCTGTGGGGCGCATGGGGACGCGATCCGGTGGATGACGGATCAACGCGGGCTGCCCTTCATGGAGGCGGTGAAGGAGTTGGCGGCGACGGCGGGCATGGATGTGCCTGCGCCCGATCCACGGGCGGCCAAGCGGGCCGAGCAGGCGAAGGGTCTGCATGACGTCATGGCGGCGGCGCAGGCTTTGTTCGAGGCACAGCTTGGCGGGATCGAGGGGGCGGAGGCGCGGGATTATCTTGTCCGGCGCGGGATTAGTGACGCGACGCGGCGGGCTTTTGGTTTTGGCTATTCGGCGGATTCGAAGGGAAAGCTGAAGGGTGCGCTGAACGAATTTGGCGAGCCGATGCTGATCGAGGCGGGGTTACTGATCGATCCGGATGGCACCGAGCCGGACGGCGGAAAAAGTAAGAAACGCGAGAGCTATGATCGGTTCCGGGGACGGCTGATGCTGCCGATCCGGGATATTCGCGGGCGGGTGATTGCCTTTGGCGGGCGTATTCTGGGGGCTGGCGAGCCTAAATATCTGAACTCGCCCGACACGCCGCTCTTCGACAAGGGGCGGACGCTCTACAATATCGATCGCGCCTCCCCAGCGAGCCGCCAGAGCGGGCGGGTGATCGTGGTCGAAGGCTATATGGACGTGATCGCGCTGGCGCAGGCGGGCTTTGGCGAGGCGGTGGCGCCGCTGGGCACCGCGCTGACGGAGCATCAGATCGAGCGGCTGTGGAAGATGGTGGATGTGCCGCTGCTGTGCTTCGATGGCGATGCGGCGGGGCAGAAGGCGGCGATCCGGGCGGCTATGCGGGCGCTGCCGCTGCTGCGACCGGGGATGAGTTTGGCCTTTGCGACGCTGCCTGCGGGGCAGGACCCGGACGATCTGATCCGGGCAGAGGGGCCGGGCGCGATGGAGCGGGTGCTGGATGCGGCGGAACCGTTGGTGGAGCGGCTGTGGGCTTATGAGCAGAAGGCCGCGCCATTGGATACGCCCGAGCAGCGGGCGGCGCTGAAGCAGCGGCTGCGCACGATTACCGACGCCATCGCGCATCCCGATGTGCGGGCGCATTATGTGCAGATTTTCCGTGAGCGTTATGATGCGCTGTTTTTTGCGCGGCAGACGCAGGCGAACGCCCCCCGGCATCAGCGCGGGAGCGGGACTCGGCAAGGGTGGCAGCGCGACCGGCGCGGGAACTGGAAGCCTCCCCTGCCCCCCGTCGGGAACGAGGCGCGGGCGATCGGCGTCAGCGGCATGGAGCAGCGGCTGCTGCGCGCGGTTCTGGCGAGTTTGTTGCGGCATCCCGAGCAGATAATGATGCACCGGGAAATGCTTTCGGCGCTGCATATCGGCGATTCGGCGCTGGCCGAACTGATGCGCGCGATGATTGCCGCATCGTTCCGACAAGAAACAGTTGAAACAGAGGGCCTCCTTACCATATTGGGCCAAGGTGAAGTGTATAATATGGCGAAGGGGATGCTCCGGGCCGACACGTTCACATTCACCCCCAGCAGGATGAAGACCGATCCCGGTCGCGTTCAGCGCGATCTGGAGGAGGCTATCCGGGTGATGGCACAAGGACCGGAGTTGGAGACGGCGCTGGCGGAGGCGACGAGGCGGGCGAGGGAAGACCTTAACGAGGAAACCTTTGCCGAGCAGCAGCGGATCCAGCGGTTAAAAATGGATCATGACCAGCGCCTGGCGGAACTGGCGCAGTCCGAAGATATTGTTTGATAGATCGTCCCCCGGCGGGATGATGGAGCTAAGGCGAATAAATGGCGAGCAAGGCGACAGGCAAGGGTGCGGGCGAGGATGTGGATAGCGGCGATGCACCGCTGCTCGATCTGAATGAGGCTTCGGTCAAGAAGCTGATCGCGCGCGCCAAGAAGCGCGGCTACATCACCTATGACGAGTTGAACGACGCCCTGCCCCAGGACCAGATGTCCTCCGAGCAGATCGAGGACATCATGGCCGCGCTCAACGAAATGGGCGTGAACATCGTCGAGAATGAAGAAGCCAGCGAGGACGGCGACGAGCAGCGCGAGCGCGAAGATGCCGAGGACGCCGAAGATGATTCGGGCGATGAAGAAGGCGCGCCCAAGCTCGTCACCGAGAAGAAGAAGGAAACGGTCGATCGCACCGACGACCCGGTGCGCATGTATCTGCGCGAAATGGGCGCGGTCGAACTGCTCAGCCGCGAGGGCGAAATTGCCATCGCCAAGCGTATCGAGGCCGGCCGGGACACGATGATCCTGGGGCTGTGCGAAAGCCCAACGACCTTCAACGCGATCATCGAATGGTCGACCGCCCTTAACAATGGCGAGATGCAGCTGCGCGAGATCCTGGACCTCGACGCGATGCTTTCCAAGGACCCTGCTCCGGAGAATCTGGAGGAAGGCGCCGAGGATGATGACGGCGAGATCAGCGAGAAAACCGCTGGCCCCAGCTTCAAGGAAGAGGAGGAGCCGGAGGAAGAGGCAGCCGATTCCGACGAGGATGAGGACGGCCTGACCGAACGCCGTGCCCGGCGCGTGGAAGAGGAAGAGGAGGAAGACAACACCCTCTCCCTCGCCCAGATGGAAGAGACGCTCAAGCCGATGGCGCTTGAGAAATTCGCGACCATCACGGAGATTTTCCGCGCCTTCTCGCGTGCTCAGGAATCGCGCATGGCCGCGATGGCCAATAGCGAGACGCTGAGCCAGAAGGCCGAGGACAATTATCAGGAACTGCGCGAGCGGCTGACCGCCGAGGTCGAAAGCGTCCAGTTCCACCAGCAGAAGATCGAATATCTGGTCGATCAGCTCTATGCCTATAACCGTCGTCTGACGGCGCTGGGCGGGCAGATGCTGCGTCTGGCGGAACGGCATAAGGTCAGCCGCAAGGACTTCCTCGACCGCTATGTGAACCATGAACTGGACGACGCCTGGCTCGACAAGGTTCAGGGCCTCGACAAGAAATGGGCCGCTTTTGCGGCAGCCGAAGCGCGCGCCGTCGAGCGCATCCGTGCCGAGGTGAGCGAAATCGCGCAGGCGACCGGCATGTCGCTCGGCGAGTTCCGGCGCATCGTCAACATGGTGCAGAAGGGCGAGCGCGAGGCGCGGATCGCGAAGAAGGAAATGGTCGAGGCGAACCTGCGCTTGGTCATCTCCATCGCTAAAAAATATACGAACCGTGGCCTGCAATTCCTTGATCTTATTCAGGAAGGCAACATCGGCCTGATGAAGGCGGTCGATAAATTCGAATATCGCCGCGGCTACAAGTTCAGCACCTATGCGACCTGGTGGATTCGTCAGGCGATCACCCGTTCGATCGCCGACCAAGCGCGGACCATCCGTATTCCGGTCCACATGATCGAGACGATCAACAAGCTGGTCCGCACGTCCCGCCAATTCCTGCATGAGCAGGGACGCGAGCCGACTCCGGAGGAAATGGCCGAGCGCCTTTCCATGCCGCTGGAGAAGGTGCGCAAGGTGATGAAGATCGCCAAGGAGCCGATCTCCCTCGAAACGCCGATCGGCGACGAGGAGGATTCGCACCTCGGCGATTTCATCGAGGACAAGAATGCGGTCATCCCGGTGGATGCTGCGATCCAAGCGAATCTGAAGGAAACCGTCACGCGGGTTCTGGCTTCGCTGACGCCGCGCGAGGAACGCGTGCTGCGCATGCGTTTCGGCATCGGCATGAACACCGATCACACGCTGGAAGAAGTGGGCCAGCAGTTCAGCGTGACTCGCGAACGTATCCGCCAGATCGAGGCGAAGGCGCTCCGCAAGCTGAAGCACCCGAGCCGCAGCCGGAAAATGCGGAGCTTCCTCGACCAGTAGAGCATGATCTTAGTTGGGTGAGAGAGACACCCCGGACTTGCTCCGGGGTCCTCCCTTCTTCTGGCGACGGCAAGGTAGCGGGACCCCGGGTCGAGCCCGGGGTGACAGAAAAAGGACACCTTGATGCGGGGGCTCCTGTGTAGGACGACCCCGATCTAAAGGTTGGAAATCGGCGAAACGAACAAGAAGGGCGGCTTTTAGGGCCGCCCTTTTTTTCGTCTCATAAACCGCTCTTTTACCTCAACTTCCTATGGTCGTCGCAACAGACACACTGGCGCGGCGGCCGCAGGGGTTATCATGAACGAAGCAGCTACACGCTTGGCGACAGGCGACATATCTCAGGTGATCGAGGCGCTGGTGGCGGCTGATGGAACGGCCGCCCATGCTCATGCGAGCAGCGCAAGGACGATCATGAGCCGTGACGCTGTCCTGACATTGCCCGACCTCGCCGATGCCGCGCATTATCTATGCCTGCTGCACGGACGTCACCCAGGCGTCATTGATCACGCGGCAAACCGATCGGCAGACATCGCGGCTCGGGGCTGGCTAGTCCAGGCGGGGCAAGCGTTTGCGCGGGAGCGAGCCTATCTGACGCAAGTTGCGGTGGCGCTAGGCCCGATACCCAGCACAGCGGGGCAGAGCGACTGTGAGACGATCGTCAGCCAGCAACGTCATGCGCTGGATATGCTGGCTCAATCGGACAGGCGCGGATGTGCCATGGGCGCAGCCATGGCGCTGGTGCTGGACTGGCAGGCTGTACGCGACGTGCTCGACATGGCGGCGATTCGCGTGGGGCTTGAACCCTATCCATCCGATCTTCCCGACCGGGCGCAGACCTTTGCCGTAGCGCGAGCAATCGGCAGCGACGGCGCGGCCGATCGGGCCATACAATTTGGCGCGCGGCAGTTGCTCAGCCAGCAGCGTGGCCTTTGGGACCTGCTGAAGGCGCGTGCCGAGGTTCGGCGGCAGAAACCGTAGGAATAACCGATTGCGGCGCTGGATCGCTTTCCCTACTCGGGTGGCAGTAGAGGAAAGCGAAGATTCATGCGGTTTGAAGGTACGGAAGATTATGTCGCCACCGACGACCTGAAGGTCGCGGTCAACGCTGCGGTGCTGCTGCGCCGCCCCCTGCTGGTGAAGGGTGAGCCGGGCACGGGCAAGACCGTGCTGGCGCAGGAAATCGCCAAGGCGCTGGATGCCCCGCTGATCGAATGGAACGTCAAATCGACGACCAAGGCGCATCAGGGCCTGTATGAATATGATGCGGTGGCCCGCCTGCGCGATGGCCAGCTTGGCGATCCGCGCGTCCATGACATCAGCAACTATATCCGCAAGGGCAAGCTGTGGGAGGCGTTCACCTCCCCTACCCTGCCCGTCCTGCTGATCGACGAGATCGACAAGGCTGACATCGAGTTTCCCAACGACCTGTTGCAGGAACTCGATCGCATGGCGTTCCACGTCTACGAAACGGGCGAGACGGTCGCGGCGCAGGAACGGCCGGTGGTGGTCATCACATCCAACAATGAAAAGGAGCTGCCAGACGCTTTCCTGCGGCGCTGTTTCTTCCACTATATCAAGTTCCCCGACCGGGAGACGATGCAGGCCATTGTCGATGTTCATTTCCCCGGCATTCAGAAGATATTGGTCAGCCGCGCGCTCGATCTTTTCTACGAGATACGCGATGTGCCGGGGCTGAAGAAGAAGCCGTCGACCAGCGAGTTGCTCGACTGGTTGAAGCTTCTGCTCAATGAAGACATGCCGCTGGAGGTGTTGCAGGATCGCGATCCGACCAAGGCCATTCCGCCGCTTCATGGCGCGCTGCTGAAGAATGAGCAGGATATCATGATGTTCGAACGTCTGGCATTCATGGCACGGCGGCAGGGGCGGTAAAGGCGGGATTGCCCTGCCCGGCGCAATGATGGAGGCGTGCATGACGCATGAAGCGGGATGTCTGTGCGGAGCGGTGCGCATCAAGATCGATGCGGAGCCGATGGCAGCGCGCATGTGCTGGTGCAGGCTGTGCCAATATCTCGGCGGGGGATCAGGCACGGTCAATGTCTGCTTTCCGACGGAGAAGGTGCAGAGCGAAGGCGAGGTCCGTTGGCATGAAAGCATCGCGGATAGCGGAAACAGGATGTGTCGTGGCTTTTGCCCCGAATGCGGAACACCCCTGTTCAGCATAGCCGAATCGCGACCGCATCTGACCTTCATCAGGGCTGGCGCGCTGGATGATCCGGGCCTGTCGGGGCCGCAGGCCGTGATCTGGACGGATGCGGCGCCGCACTGGGCGCATCTGGACGCCGAATTGCCCCATTATCCGGCGCAGATTCCGCCCGTGGCGTAAAAGGCCGCTTGCCTTAGCCTTGCGATTTCGCTCAACCTTCCCCGATAAATTTCAGAGCCGCGACAAGACGGCGTGGAATGGGAAGGATGCCTATGCCGAAGCTCGCCTTGTCGCTGTTGCCGATCCTCTTGGCTTTGCCGGTGCCCGCATTGGCGCAGGGTGCCGATGTGCAGGAAGCGTGGGTAGCGAGCGATGGGAGCCTTCGCGCACGCGCTTCGGGGATAAGCCTGCCCCAGACGATCGCCGGGCTTTCCCTGTCCAAAAGTGGAGAGGTCACGAATGGCGGCAGGGGCATCGACAATTATGCCCAATATCTGTCGGAGGATGGGGCGGTGCAGGCGACTTTGTACGTCTATCTGCCCAGCTATGCGGACGCGTCGATCGCCGCTTATATGACCGACCGCGCGGTGACGGATCGTTTTGGACCGAAGACACGCCGCACTGCTTATGAAAGCGTGCCGTTGCAGGGCAAAGGTGGCCGCGCGATCCGTGCGGTTTACGATGATGCGGCCGACGGGGCGCTGACCACGGCAGCAGCTTTTGCCCAGGCCGGACGCTGGCTCGTGAAACTGCGGGTCACAGGTCCGAGTGAACGGCGGAAGGAGGTGTTGGCAGGGCTGGATGGCATGCTTAGCGGCTTGCATTTCGATGATGCGGCTGCGGTACGGCCGGTCTCTCCGGTGCGGTTCGCGGACTGCCCTGCGGGTGATGACCGGGATGCGCAACTCACTGCTTCAATCCCTGCTGAGGGGACCGATGTCCGGCGCATTGGGGAAATGGCCGGGTCTTTCTGTATCCGGGGACAGGTGCAGACTAGCGAAGGCAGCTATGATCTTCTGGCGCAGCAGGGTGCGGCTGGCGGATCGGTCATCGTGCCAATCGACGATGCGGGCACGGTACTCGCCTTCGATCCAGCGGTTGACGGCAAGGGCTATCAGCTATCGATACATTCGGTCGGCGAGACGAAGCTCTATGGCGTTTATGACCGCGTGCCGAGTTCCCGGCAGATCGCGAAGATTCTCGATGGCAAGGACCCCGAGACGGCGCAGGCGCGGACGACTGCTGCCTATGCGGCCAATGGGGAGGTCATAGTGCGCAAGGGCGCGGCGAACTGACAGGATCAGATGAGGTAGCCGACCTCATACAGGCCCCAGCGACGGCCTTCGAAGATCAGCGGAACGAACACGCTGCGAAGTGCGCGATAGCGGCCTTCGCCAAGGTCCTGACGGTAGGTGAAAAGAAAAAAGTCTCCGTCGCCGTCGAGCGCGCGGCGGGTTTGGCTGTCCATGAAAATCTGCCGGTTCCGGGCATATTCCATGTTCCATTCCGGCATGCCCGGCCGCTGAGGCTGGCTTCGCGACGTGATATGCGTCGGCAGATAGCCGTTCATATCGATCAGGCAGCAGCCGACGATGGCATTATCCTGCCCCGTCTGGCGGTCCAGAATCGGGCGGATCAGGCGGTCGGCAAAGACCATGAAGCCATTTTCATATTGTGGCGGGTGGGAGCCTTGGATCAGGCGGTAATGGCTGTCGAATAGCGCCGATGGCGTCAGTTCGCCCGCAGCCAGAGCATCATTGATCAGGCGGGAAATTTCTGCCGCGCCATCTTCGGCATAGGCAATGTAGCGGCTGTTGCGGGTCTGATGCCCGCCATGAGCGGCGGTGTTGAGCATGTCGTTCGCCATGCCCTCAAGCTGCTCAAGCTGGGCCTTGGCCATTTCGACGCGCTGGGCGCTTTCAGCAGCGGAGTCGCTGAAATTTGTGAGGCCTTGTCGCAGCGCGCCTACGTCGGCATCGGCTTCATCGGTGCAGGTGACGATGGCGTGGGAACGCTCGCCAAATTGCGTCACGAGCGAGGCTATTTCCGCCATGGTGACGCTCAGCGTATCAATATGGGCGCTGACGTCCCGGCCACGTCCGATATTGGCTTCGACGCCGCTGATCAGATGGCGCGCGTCGCGGTCGAGCTGGCCGAGCTTGTCGCCGACCGATGCGGCAGACTCGCCCGCTTGTCCGGCGAGGCGGCGGATTTCGTCGGCCACGACGGCAAAACCCTGCGTCGCCTCTCCACCCCGTGCCGCCTCGATCGCGGCGTTGACGCCCAGCAGCCGCGTTTGGCGTGCGATCGCGCCAAGTTGATCGGAGATGCCGCCGACGGTTTCAATGACCCCAAGAAACTGACGAAGCCTTCCCTCCAGACCCGTGGCATGGTCGACCAGCCCCGCAACCTGGGCGAGAGACTGGGTGATCGCTTCATGCCCTTCGGCAATGATGCGGGCCGCACGCCGGGACGTGAGGCTGAGTTCCTGAGCCGCCACCACGCTTTCATTCTGGCTGACGGCCAGAGTCTCCATATTGGTTTGCAGCTGTGAGAGGCGGAGCGAGTCGGATTGAATGCGCCGGGTAAGTTCCCCGAGGAAACCCGCCGTCTCGCTGCATTGCAGCGCAACGTCGCCGGAGCGTTCGCCCAGATCTGTCAATAAATGCTCATTTTCCAAGGAGTGCCACCCCAAACCGCCCGCTTATGAATAGTGCCTTATTAACGATGCGATGCAACACTTAACATTTGATCAACCATGCGTGGCCCCTTGCATCCATGGCAGGGCTGTCAGACAAGGCAGTCATCATGATGCTGAACTTTCTCGACGCGCTCAGGGCCGCTGGCATACCCGCTGGCATCAAGGAGCATCTGCTTCTGCTGGAGGCGCTGGACCGGGACGTGATCGGGCAGCGGCCCGAGGAATTCTATTATCTCGCGCGGGCGACCTTTGTGAAGGATGAAGGGCTGATCGATCGGTTCGATCAGATCTTTGCGAAGGTCTTCAAGGGCGTGTTGGATGCGAGCGGGGTCGAGGCGGAGATTCCCGAGGAGTGGCTGCGCCTGGTCGCGGAGAAATATCTGAGCGCCGAGGAGATGGAGAAGATCAAGTCCCTAGGCAGTTGGGACGAGATCATGGAGACGCTGAAGAAGCGTCTAGAGGAGCAGAAGGGACGCCATCAGGGCGGGAACAAGTGGATCGGCACAGGCGGAACTTCGCCCTTCGGCAATGGCGGCTATAATCCGGAAGGCGTGCGGATTGGGGGCGAGAGCAGGCACAAGCGCGCGATCAAGGTTTGGGAAAAGCGCGAGTTCCAGAACCTCGACAGCAGCAAGGAACTGGGCACGCGCAACATCAAGGTGGCGTTGCGGCGGCTGCGGCGCTTTGCGCGCGAGGGGGCAGCGGATGAGCTGGACCTAGAGGGGACTATCCGGGGCACAGCACGGCAAGGCTGGCTCGACATACGGATGCGGCCCGAGCGGCATAACGCGGTCAAGCTATTGCTGTTCCTGGACGTCGGCGGATCGATGGACCCGTTCATCCGGCTTTGCGAGGAACTGTTTTCCGCCGCGACGACCGAGTTCAAGAACATGGAGTTCTTCTATTTCCACAACTGCCTTTATGAAGGCGTGTGGAAGGATAATCGGCGCCGCTTTTCAGAGCGTATCCCCACCTGGGACATACTGCACAAATATGGGCATGACTATAAAGTCATCTTTGTCGGCGATGCGGCGATGAGCCCTTACGAGATCAGCTATCCGGGCGGCTCCGTTGAACATATGAACGAGGAGCCCGGCGCGGTGTGGATGAGCCGCTTGCTGCATACCTATCCGGCTGCCGTGTGGTTGAACCCCACGCCGCGCGAGCATTGGGACTATAGCCAATCGACGCGAATGATCCGGGAGATCATGAGCCAGCGCATGTATCCGCTGACCCTTGAAGGCATCGATGACGGGATGCGGGAACTGACGCGTAAACGGTAAGCGTCAGGCGGGATCGAAAAGGACGCCGCCTGTCATTGGGACAGGAACGCCGGTGGTGCCGGGAAAGCTGATCGGCAAGGATTTGAGGTGGCGGACCGCCATATAGGCAAAGCCCTGCGCCTCAAGAGCGTCGCCATCCCAGCCGAGATCATCGACCGGACGGACCTCTGCGCTGGTGAAAGCAGCCAGCATCCCCATCAGGGTCGCGTTGTGGCGGCCGCCTCCCCCGACATAGATAGCCGAAGGCCGGGACGGGAGATGGTCAAGCGCGCGCGCAACCGCTCTGGCGGTGAACGCGGTCAACGTCGCTGCGCCATCCTCAAGCGACAGGCCATGCATCGCATCAAGGGTGAAGGCTTCACGGTCGATGCTCTTGGGAGGCAGCAGATCGAACCAGGGGTCTGCCATCAAACTGTCCAGCCGCGCTTCATCTATTTTACCGCGAGCAGCAGTGGCGCCATTTTCGTCGAACGGCCGATCGCCATGCGTCTGCATCCAATTGTCGATCAGACCGCTCGCCATGCCGGTGTCGAAGGCGAGGAGTTCGCCATCATTTCCGATGGCGGTGATGTTGGCCACGCCGCCCAGGTTCAATATGGCCGTCGGCTTGCGCAAGTCGTTCGCCAAGGCCCGGTGATAGATGGGCATCAGCGGAGCCCCCTGCCCCCCTGCGGCAACATCGGCGCTGCGCAGGTCACCGACCACGGGAATTCCGAACGCCCCCGCCAATGCGGAGCCATCGCCGATCTGCCATGTCCAGCGCCATTCCGGCCGATGCGCGACCGTGTGACCGTGGAAACCGATAACGGCGATATCCTGCGCTATATGCCCGCTGCGCGCGAGGAGATCGGTGACAGCCTCGACATGAAGCTCGGTGAGTTCGGCTTCCACGGATTGAATGAGAGGCTCGAAGCCCGGCTTGTCCATCGCCATGGCGCGCTGGCACGCTTCGGCCAGGCGAATGCGAAAGCCCTCCCGATAGGGCATGGCGTGGAAGGTGACGGGATTGCTGAAGCCCTCTCCGTCGGTTTCGATGAGCGCGGCGTCGATGCCGTCACGCGAAGTGCCCGACATGAGGCCGATCGCCAGCATGGGTTGGCTGTGTGTCACCGCTTCGATCCTTTTGCTCTCCTCCATTCTGTGTAGCGGAATGGATCGAGACACAAGTTCAGGATGACGGGGAGTGACGTTGTTGTGTCGTGATGCTAGAGGGCGCCGCATTATGACCAGCTACTCGTCCGATCTGCTCCGCCTCCTGGAGGCACGTGGTTACATTCATCAACTGACCGATGCGGAGGGGCTCGACGGCCTTGCCGCCAAGCAGATCGTGCCGGGCTATATCGGCTTTGATCCGACGGCACCGTCTTTGCATGTCGGGCATCTCGTCTCGATCATGATGCTGCGGCAGTTGCAGAAGGCGGGGCACAAGCCCATCGTCCTGATGGGCGGCGGCACCGGCAAGATCGGTGATCCGAGCTTCAAGGACGAAGCGCGCAAGCTGCTGACCACTGACACGATCGCGGAGAATGTCGCGAGCATCAAGCGCGTGTTCGAGCGGTTCCTGACCTTCGGCGACGGGCCGACCGACGCGATCATGCTCGACAATGCCGAATGGCTCGACCGGCTGGAATATATCCCGTTCCTGCGCGAGATCGGTCAGCATTTCTCGATCAATCGCATGTTGAGCTTTGATTCGGTGAAGCTGCGGCTGGATCGGGAGCAGTCGCTGTCCTTCCTTGAATTCAACTATATGATCCTACAGGCCTACGACTTTCTGGAGCTGTCGCGGCGGTCGGGCTGCCGCTTGCAGATGGGCGGATCGGACCAGTGGGGGAATATCGTCAACGGCGTCGAACTCGCGCGCCGGGTGGATGGGACGCAAGTGTTCGGGCTGACGACGCCGCTGCTCACCAATGCCGATGGCACGAAGATGGGCAAGACGGTGGGTGGTGCAGTCTGGTTGAACGAAGATCAGCTTTCCACCTATGATTATTGGCAGTTCTGGCGGAACACGGCGGATGCGGACGTCGCCAACCGGCTGCGGCTGTTCACCGACCTGCCGATGGACGAGGTCGCACGGTTGGCCGCGCTTCAGGGCGCGGAGATCAATGAGGCGAAAAAGGTTCTGGCCAATGAGGCAACGGCGCTGTGCCGGGGAACCGATGCCGCGCTTGCTGCCGCAGAAACGTCGCGCAAGACCTTTGAAGAGGGCGCTTCGGACGCCAATCTGCCGACGATCAGCGTGGGAGCTGAGGGACTGACCATTGTTCAGGGCACTTCAGCGCTTGGCTTTGCCGCTTCCAACAAAGAGGTCCGGCGCAAGCTGGCCGAAGGCGCCATTCGCGTCAATGGCGAGGTCGTGAGCGACCCCATGCTGGCGCTGAAGCCCGGCGACAAGGTGAGCTTCGGCGCTAAGAAACATGGGCTGGTAACTGCTTGAAACTTTAGAGAGTTAAAGGCTGATTAAGTAAAGCTGGTAAGGAAGGCGCCACCTTCCTCACCTTAAGCTCCGATCATGTCTTCGGTGCTCGCAAGCCTCGCCCAGGTCGCCCGTTCACGGGACCCTTCCATCAATCAGCGCCGCACGCCCCGCGTGCTGGTGGATATGGTCAGCCATATCTCTGCCCGAGGCCGAACCCACGGCGTTCGGGTCATCAACATCTCTGAACTCGGTTTGATGTGCCGCACCGATGCGGAGATCACGATTGGCGAACGGGTCGCCATATGGCTGCCCGTCGTCAAGGACGTTCAGGCCGACGTTCGATGGTCAGAGGATGGCCGGGTCGGGGTGGAGTTTTGCCAGCCCATTGATCCGCAAGTCTATGAGGCCATGCTGGCGCTCATCCCACCACGGCAGACCGCCTGGTAAGGAGCTGGTCGAAGCTCTGATCGGTTTCGACGCGTTGACGTGACCGGACAAGCGCCTCCGGCATTTCGGTACGCAGGAAGTGCATCATTGCCTCGCGGACTTCGCAGCGCAGGTCGAAGGCTATCCCAGCATTGCGCGCGCTGAGCAGGCCGCGCAGTTCCAGCGCGTCAGCTTTTTGATCGGTGACCTGGAGTATGGCGACGCGGCCATCCCAGCAGCTGTTGGCCTTCACCGCTTCGATGAAGCGCGTTCGGATGCGTTCGACGTCCGCCGCAGGATCGACATAGAGGAAGACGGTGCCGAGCAGATCGGACGTCTTTGTAGTCCAGTTCTGGAAAGGCTTTTCGAGAAAATAGGACACCGGCACGACCATGCGCCGATCGTCCCAGATGCGCACCACGACATAGGTGAGCTGGATATCTTCGATGCGGCCCCATTCTCCTTCGATGATCACCACGTCATCCAGCCGGATCGGTTCGGAAAAGGCCATCTGGATGCCCGCGATCAGGTTCTTGAGCGCAGGCTGGGCAGCAGCGCCGACTGCTAAGCCCGCTAGGCCAGCCGAGGCCATCAAGGTGACGCCCACCGTGCGTACGCCTGGGATCATGATCAGCATCAACGATAGGATGAGGAAGCCGATGATGCATTGGGCTACGCGGTAGAGGATGCGGATGCGGGTATGCTGGCGGCGGGCCTTCAGATTATCTTCGACGGTGATGTCGCTGCGCTGTTCGAGGATGGTGCGGAAGGCGCGCATGGATGCGAAGATCAGCCAACCGACCAGCAGGATGAAGAGCATCTTTGATCCGATTGCCCAGATCGTCTCTATACGATCGCTGAAGGTCAGCGGCTGAATGCCTGCGGCGAGGGTCATCAGGACGACGATCCAGCGGGTAGGATGATAGATGGCGGGCAGGATCACCGGGTCCAGCTTCATGCGGCGCGCCACGCGGGTCGCTATCCGGTAAGCGAGCCAGTGAAGCAGGAAGGCGACGGCGACCGAAATGGCGATGAAGATCGCCGCGATGGGCGTGACATGGTGCAGGCTGATGTCGGATTGCATGCTTTGGGCAACGACAGCGGCGGGGTGATGGTTTCGCTGTTGCAGCAATTCGTCGCGTCGATCAGCCGCTTCGGAGCAATCCCACCGCAGCATCTCGTTCGAACAGGTAAAGGCAGGTTCTGGCTGCCTGGCCGCGCGCTTCGTTCAGTCCACCGTCCCGGTCAATCAGGAGGTGCGCGTCGTCGCGCGCGCAGTCAAGCAGGGCGGACAGATGTTCAGGCGTGGCGATCTTCAACTGTGCCTCGCCCGACTGGCGCGTGCCGAGGATTTCGCCTGCGCCACGGAGGCGAAGGTCTTCTTCGGCGATGCGGAAGCCGTCATTGGTTTCGCGCATGAGCGCCAGTCGAGCGCGGCTGGTTTCGCTCAAGGCTCCGCCTCGCAGCAGGATGCAGACGCTGTGGTTCTGGCCGCGTCCTACCCGGCCGCGCAGCTGGTGGAGCTGCGCGAGGCCGAAGCGGTCGGCGCCTTCGATGATGATGAGGTTGGAATTGGGGACGTCGACGCCGACTTCTATGACGGTGGTGGCGACAAGGATTTTGGTGTGGGCGGAGGAGAAAGCCTCCATCGCGGCGTCCTTTTCCGGGCCTTTCATGCGGCCGTGGACAAGGCCGACGAGTTCGCCGAAGCGAATTCGTAGTAATTCCGCGCGGGCTTCGGCGGCGGCCTGATCGCTGGTCTCGCTTTCCTCGACCAAGGGGCAGACCCAATAGGCCTGGCCGCCGGTTTCGATGTGGCGGGCGAGTGCTTCGACCACTTCGTCGAGACGGTTGGCGGACATGACGACGGTCTGGATCGGCTGGCGGCCGGGCGGCATTTCGTCCAGGCGGGAGACGTCCATTTCGCCATAATAGGTGAGCGTCAGCGTGCGGGGGATCGGGGTGGCGGTCATCACCAGCAGGTGCGGCGTGCGCTCGGCCTTGGCGGCAAGCATCATGCGCTGGGCAACCCCGAAGCGGTGCTGCTCATCGATCACCGCCAAAGCGAGGTTCTTGTAGCGGACGGCTTCCTGGAAGATGGCGTGGGTGCCGACGAGGATGTCGATGCTGCCGTCTGCAAGGCCCATCAGGGTGGATTCGCGCACCCTGCCCTTTTCGCGGCCGGTGAGGATGGCGATAGTTACGGGCAAACCCGACGCCATCTTTCGCAGCGTTTCATAATGCTGGCGGGCGAGGATTTCCGTCGGAGCGAGGAGTGCGCCCTGAGCGCCTGCCTCAACCGTGTTGAGGAGGGCCATGAGCGCGACAAGGGTTTTGCCTGAGCCGACGTCGCCTTGCAGGAGGCGGAGCATGGGGACGGGCTGCGCCATGTCGCCTTCAATCTCTCCGAAGGCGCGGCGTTGCGCGCCGGTCGGGGCGAAGGGGAGTTCGAGCATGGCACGCAGGCGGCCGTCTCCCTCAATGGGGATGCCCCGGCGCTTGCGGGAGGATTGGCGGACCAGCATGAGTGCGAGCTGACCTGCGAAGATTTCATCATAGGCCAGGCGTTCGCGCGCATTGGCATCGCTGGGGTCGGCGTGGACGCGGGTGAGCGCCTCGTGCCATGTCGGCCAGTCCTTGCGAGCAAGCAGACTGGGTTCGATCCATTCGGGGAGATCTGGGGCGCGGCTCAGCGCCTGGGCGACGAGATCGCGCAGGCGGTTATTGGTGAGGCCTTCGGAAAGGCCGTAGACTGGCTCTCGCGCCGGGATGGTGGCGGCTTCCTCAGGCGGAAGGACATAGTCGGGATGGACGATCTGGAGATTTTCGCCATAGGCCTCCAGCTTGCCGGAGATGAATTTGGGTTCGTTCAAGGGCAGCAGTTTGCGTGGCCAGGCGCTGTTGCGGCCGAAATAGACCAGCGCGACCGTATTGCCGTGCCCGTCCTGCGCAATGACGCGGAACGGCGCGCGGGCGCTGCCGGACGCGCGATAGTCGGTAGGCGTGAGTTCTATGCCGATGACCCGCCCTGAGTCGGACAGGATCAACTCGTCCACCATGCGGCGATCGACAAAGCTGACCGGCAGGTGGAATAGGACATCGACGGCGCGGGCAAGGCCAAGGCGCTCCAGCGGCTTGGCCAGCGCAGGGCCGACGCCCTTCAGGGCTTCGATTTCGGTGAAGAGTGGGTTGAGGATATCGGGTCGCATGGCTATCTGACGCCATCTAGCCCAGCCGGGACGATGCGCAAACATCTGATCGGTTTATTCGGCATGTCCGCGTAAGGAACAAATTGTGAACGAAGATCCCCGCATCCGCCGCCTGCAATTCCGTGCCTGGCATCGCGGCATCAAGGAAGCGGACCTGGCGGTGGGTGGATTTTTCGATCGCTACCACGCCGAGTGGGGCGTGGAGGAGATCGACTGGTTCGAGCGGTTTATCGAGGAACAGGATGCCGACATCATGGCTTGGGCCTTGGGGACGTTGCCGTTGCCCGAGCAATGGCGCGGGCCGATGTGGGACAAGTTTGTGAAGATGGATTTTGTGGAGATTGGGAGGAAGTGACTGCCCTCCCCTCCCGCAAGCGGGAGGGGCAGCGAGACTTGCCGAGCCTCAGGCTCGGCTAGTCGCAGCGGGGTGGGCCTGCACCACCTGCGTTGGATTACCCACCCCTACCCCCTCCCGCTTGCGGGAGGGGAACTGAGAATTAGATGACCGACCTTCTGAAGATCCTCAAAGCCTCCTCTCCCATGACCCTCTCCGGCGTTCCGGCGGGGTTTCAGCCGTGGGTGCTCGCGGACATTGCGCGAGCAGCGCCTTCGCGGACGTTGTTCGTGGCGCCCGACGAGCAACTCATGCGGGCGGTGGCCGACACGGCGCATTATTTTGCGCCGGAGATCGAGATTGTCGAGATTCCTGCCTGGGACTGCCTTCCCTATGACCGGGCCAGTCCTTCGCTGCGCACGGCTTCGGCGCGGTTGGCGGGACTTTATGCGTTGCAGGGTAAGCCCAAGGGGCCGCAGCTTGTCCTGACGACGCTCAATGCGTTGACGCAGCGGACGTTGACGCCGTTTCGTGTGCGGCAATTGGTCGCGAAGCTGGCGCCCAAGGAGCGGATCGCGATTTCGCGGCTCGCCGAGATGTTGCAGGCCAATGGTTATGTGCGGACCGATACCGTGCACGACCGGGGCGAGTTCGCCATTCGTGGCGGCATTGTCGACCTGTTTCCCGGAGGCGAGGAACAGCCCCTGCGGCTCGATTTCTTCGGGGATGAGATCGAGACGGTGCGGCGTTTTGATCCCGCCGATCAGCGGACCAGCGGGAGTATCGAGGGCTTCACCCTCCTCCCGGCTTCCGAGGCTTTGCTGGATGAAGAGACGATCAAGCGGTTTCGCGGGCGCTATCGCGAGACGTTCGGGGCCACGGCGACGGGCGACCCGCTTTATCAGGCGGTGAGCGACGGGCGGCGCTTGGCGGGGATGGAGCATTGGCTGCCGCTGTTCGAGGAACGGCTGGTGCCGATGACCGAACATCTGGGCGACGATACGCTGGTTGTGCTGGATCATGGTGTGGCGGGCGCGGCCGAAGCCCGGTTCGAGGCGATCCGGGACTATCACGCCAATCGGGTGCAGGCGAAGTCTTCCGACCCGGGGGCTTATCGGCCTTTGGCGCCGAAGGCGCTGTATCTCGGCGCAGACGAGTGGGCCGAAGTGGCGCGGGCATGGCCGATGCATGCGACGACGCCTTTCCATGAGCCGGAAAGCGCGACCGTTCTGGACTTTGCGGTTGATGGGCCGCGCGATTTTGCGCCGGAGCGGGCGCAGAACGCCAATGTCTATGAGGCTGTCGGCAAGCATATCGCCTCCCTCCAGCGGGCGAAGAAGAAGGTCGTCATCGCCAGCTATTCCGTGGGGGCGCGGGAGCGGCTTTCTGGGCTGCTCGCGGATCACGGCGTCACAGGCTTGAGCGCGGCCGACGATTGGCAGGAAGCATTGGGCCTAGCCGCTCCCCTCCCCTTCAGGGGAGGGGTTGGGGGTGGGGGCTATTCGGATAGCTCTCCCGACCCTACAGCCCCCACCCCAACCCCTCCCCTGAAGGGGAGGGGCTATAATGTTGCTCTAATCGTCCTGCCGCTGGATCATGGCTTTACCGCGCCCGATGTGGCGGTGCTGACCGAGCAGGACATGCTGGGTGACCGGCTGGTGCGGCGGGCCAAGCGGAAGAAGAATGCCGACGCGTTCTTGCAGGAGCTGGCGACGCTCTCGCCGGGCGATCTGGTGGTGCATATGGACCATGGGATCGGCCGTTATGAGGGGCTGACCCAAATCCCGGTCGCCAAGGCGGCGCATGACTGCGTGGCGCTGGAATATGCGGGCGGCGACAAGCTGTATGTGCCGGTGGAGAATCTGGAGGTTCTTTCCCGCTACGGTTCTGACAGCGAGGGGGTGAGCCTCGACAGGCTGGGCGGCGAAGCGTGGCAGCGGCGCAAGGCCAAGATGAAGGAGCGCATCCGCGAGATCGCGGGTGAATTGCTCAAGACGGCGGCCGAGCGCGCGCTCCGGGCGGCGACGGTGGCCGAGCCGGATAGTGCGGGCTATCCGGCGTTTGTCGATCGCTTCCCTTATCAGGAGACCGAGGATCAGGACCGCGCCATCATGGACGTGGTCGAGGATCTGGGTGCGGGGCGGCCGATGGACCGGCTCGTCTGTGGCGACGTTGGCTTCGGCAAGACCGAGGTGGCTTTGCGCGCGGCTTTCGTGGCGGCAATGGCGGGGATGCAGGTAGTGGTGATCTGCCCGACCACCCTGCTCGCACGGCAGCATCATATGAATTTCGAGGAGCGGTTCCGAGGCTTTCCGGTGAATATCGGACGGCTTTCGCGGCTGGTGCCCGACAAGGAGGCCAAGGCGGTGAAGGCCGGGCTGGCCGATGGGACGATCGATATTGTCGTGGGCACCCATGCGCTGTTGGCGAAGGGGCTGGAGTTCAAGCGGCTGGGGCTTGTCATTGTGGACGAGGAACAGCGGTTTGGCGTCACGCACAAGGAGCGGCTGAAGAGCCTCAAGACCGACGTCCATGTGCTGACGCTGACCGCGACACCCATTCCTCGCACGCTCCAGATGGCAATGTCCGGCTTGCGAGAACTTTCGGTGATCCAGACGCCGCCGGTCGATCGTCTGGCGGTTCGGACCTACATCATGCCCTGGGACGGGGTCGTCATCCGCGAGGCACTGCTGCGCGAACATTATCGCGGGGGGCAGAGCTTCTTCGTCGTGCCGCGCATTGCCGACCTTACCGAGGTGGAGGAGTTCCTGCGGACAGAAGTGCCCGAGGTGAAGCCCATCGTCGCCCATGGGCAGATGAGCGCTACCGAAGTTGAGGAGCGCATGTCGGCCTTCTACGACAAGCGTTATGATGTGCTGCTGTCGACGACGATCGTTGAGAGTGGGCTTGATATTCCCTCGGCCAATACGTTGATCATTCATCGCGCGGATCGGTTTGGGTTGGCGCAATTGTACCAGCTTCGTGGGCGCGTGGGGCGGTCGAAGACGCGGGCCTATGCCTATTTCACGACGCCTGCTAACAAGGTGATTACCGAGACGGCGGAGAAGCGACTGAAGGTGCTGTCCGATCTGGACACGCTGGGCGCCGGGTTCCAGCTGGCGAGCCATGACCTCGACATTCGCGGCGCGGGCAATCTGGTGGGTGACGAGCAATCGGGCCATATCAAGGAAGTCGGGTTCGAGCTGTACCAATCGATGCTGGAGGACGCGATCCTTGAGGCCAAGGCAGGTGGCGCGGGGATCGAGAAACGGGAGAGCTTCTCGCCGCAGATTACCGTCGATGCGCCGATCCTCATTCCGGAGGATTATGTACCCGATCTTGACCTGCGCATGGGGCTGTATCGCCGCCTGAACGAGGTTGAGGACCGGCAGGGGCTGGAGGCTTTTGCTGCGGAACTCATCGACCGGTTCGGCAAGCTGCCGACCCCGACGCAAAACCTGTTCAAGATCATCGAGATCAAGCAGAATTGCGTCACCGCCAATATCTCGAAGATCGATGTGGGGCCAAAGGGCGCGCTGGTCAGCTTCTTCGAAGACCGCTTCCCGAAGCCGGAGGGACTGGTTGCCTATATTCAGCGGCTGAATGGCGTGGCGCGGTTGCGGCCGGATAGCAAGGTCGTGGTCACTCGCACCTGGGCAGACCCGGCGGCGCGGTTGAACGGAGCGCTGCAATTGTCAAAGGGGTTGGCGAAGTCGGCTGCATGAGACAGCCTGTCTCAGCCTCCTTCAGCACCGCTTTGTCGTGCGTCAGCAAAGTAGCAGCAACATCCGCTATCTAAATGCTGCGTCGATGACTGGACAGCAAAGTCCGGCATCGAGCAGGAGATTGACATGATTTCGACCTTCGTAGCGATGGCAGCAGTTGCCGCCACGCACAGCGTGCAGATCGACCATGGCGGAACGCCGGTGCAAGCCAATTATTCGGCTCGCGTAGAGTTCACGACCAACACGGTCGGCGCGAAAACCCCCAACCGCATGGATATGCAACGGTGCCAGTGGACCGCGACGGTCATCGTGGACCGCGCACTCAATCATAGTCCGGCGCTGGCGCGCACGGTTTCCCACGACAAGCGTTTTTCCGGCAGCGAGCATGGGGCATGTACCCCCGGCCGCAAATCGGGTGAACGCAATATGGCACAGCATGACGCGGCGATCCGCGAACATCTGGTAGCGGTGGCCGAGAAGGATCGCGCGCCGTTGATGGCCGAGCTGGATGCGGTTCGCAATCTTGCCTCAAACTGACGCGCCTTTGATGGTGGCGGCCGCAATCATGCTGGCCGCCACCTCTTCCCCCGCCTTGGCGCAATATGCTGACCGGTTTTCGGCAACCGCCGAGGTGGCAAGCGATGAACGCAGGCGGGGATTGAGCTGGAGCGATGGCGATCCGGTCGTGCGGGGAACAATCGCCATGCAGGCGACGGAGGGATTGAGCTTCGATGCCGCAGTAACGTCCTTGTGGGACAGCAGCCGTCACCGTGGAGCCGATGCCGTGGTGGACCTTGGCACATCTTATGCCCGGCAAATGGGCGCCTGGCGGCTTTCTGCGAAGGGGGTTTATCACCTTTTTCCAGGCGCGTCGGGACAGGGATATGGCGAGGTTGGAGCTGGTGCGGGCTTTCTGATCGGCCCGGCAAATATCGACATCAACGCCAGCTATGCGCCCCGGCAAGGTTCGATTGGTGGAGATAATCTTTACCTCTCGGCTTCGGCATCAGCGGGTATTCCCGGCACGCCGTTCACCGTTTCGGCGCACGTCGGTCGTTCGAGCGGCCGGACCCGAGATGTGGGCGATGCAGCCCGCCTGCGGCCGGATGGCACATATTGGGACCATGGGATCAGCATCGACTATTTGCAGCGACAATGGTTTGCGGGCGTCCGTTATGCGAACAGCAGCATCGATGATCGGGCACGTCACTCAGGAGCAACCTTGATCGGTCGGGCTGGAATCGCCTTTTAGGTTGCCTCAGCCCTTCAGCGCCATCGCGGCCAGCTCAGCGGAGGATATCCCGGCCGATCGCAGAAAGCCCTGATAATAATCACAACCCTCGCGTGCGAGCAGGTCCAGTTGCTGCTGCGTTTCTACACCTTCGGCGATGACACTCATCCCAAGGGATTTGGCCATGTGAATGACGCCCCGGACCACGATCCGGTCGCGGGCCGTGCCCGCGATGTCCTGGGCCAGGCCACTGTCGATCTTGAGATAGTCGAGCGGGAGGCTCTTTAGGTAGGCAAGGCTGGAATAGCCGGTGCCGAAATCATCGACCGCCACCGCCAGACCCTCCGCACGAAGAGCAGTGAGGAGCGCGGTGGCCCCAGCAATATTTTCGATAAGGCCGCTTTCGGTGATCTCAACCGTCAGGCGCGAACGGGGAAAGCCGCTCTCGTCAACAAGGGCAAGGAACTGTGACATGAAGCCCGGCTGCGCGATATCGGCAGCGGTCACGTTGATCGACAGACGAAGATGCGAGAGGGTCCGGGGCCAAGCCGCCGCCTGACGCAAGGCTTCGGCCTGAATGTGGGCCGAAAGCGGAAGCATATAGTCGGATCGTTCGGCTGTCGCGAAAAGCATGCCTGCGCCGAGGGGGCCATATTGAGGATGGTTCCAGCGGGCGAGCGCCTCCACCCCCGTCATGTGATCGCCCCCTACCGGATACTGCGGCTGGAAGACGATGCCGATTTCTCCCCTGTGCAGCGCAAGGCGCAGGTCGGTTTCCAATTGGTCGGCATCGACCTGACGGCTGCGCTTTTCGGCGGAAAAGATGCGGATACCCTCACCGCCCCCTGCCCGCGCGTCCGCCAGAGCGGTTCCCGCCCGCCGGAGCAGCCGGGTTGCATCATCGTCTGCTCGCGACTGAGCGATGCCGCAGCGGGCCGTCAGGCGGATTAGGTGATCGCCCGCGCTGAAGGGGCGGCCGATGACACCGATCAACTGGCGCGCGAGGAAGGTTGCCCGGTCGCTCGCGGCCGCCTCGCCCGTGAGTCCGACGAGAAATTCGGTCCCGGCGATGCGGGCCACGATCGCGCCGGGCGCGGCGTCTGCCGCCATTCGCTCGATCCTCCTCGCAATCCGGCCGAGCAGGGCGTCGCCGACCACCTGACCATAGGCGGCGTTCATGCGGTCGAACTGGCTGATGGAGAGCAGGAGGATGGTCGTCGCAAGGCCGGAACGCTTTTCCAACCACTCCAGCGCCGCCTGCCGCGAACGAAGGCCGGTCAGGTCGTCCCGGCCGGTCGCGTCGTCCCCATGCGTGTCGGACAACCACTCGACATCGGCAGCCACGACGCCATCGATCAGGCGGAGATGATGAACGAGCCGGTCGCCCGGTCTCCCCGGCGCCGCATGAGCAAAGGATTCTGGCCGACCCGATCGCATCATGCCGCGCAAGCCCGCAATGACAGAACGCCGTTCTGCGCGCGGTAGGCAGCGAGCAAACTGCGCAGGGCTGATCGTCTGCCGATCCAGGTTGAGGTGCCGGGCAAGATTGTCACTGAGACGCAGGGATCGCCCTCCCCGCTCCAATTCCCAGAATAGCGCGTCGCCACGGCGAATACGTTGGGCGCGCTGGCTGGGCATCGTACCCCCACCCAGGCGGTCCACGAGACGCTGCGCCGAAGCGAGCGTCGCCCGCAGTTGATCAGATGAAAATGGAGCGACGAGAAAATGAGTCGCCCCCGCTTCCAGCAGCCCCGTGACAGACTCCAGCGCCTGCGCGTCGATCAGGGCGATGAGCGCTCCACCGCCCGCCTCTACGGCCGGGGAAAAGACATCGACAAGGCCGCTGGCTCCGTCCGCCGCATCGCGCATGTCGACAAGGGCGATCTGCGCATCGCTATGCAGGAACCGTTGCGCCGCATCCTTCGTGCGCCGGGCAGCGATGGCACGCCAGCCAGCCAGACCAGCCGCGCGCGACAAGCCATCTCTGTCACCGGGCGACAGAATGAAAAGGCTGCGCTGTCCATGCAGTGCGGATTCACCGCTCACATCAAAACTCCCGGGGTACAGCGCATGGCGGGCATATAGCAGACAGGCGTTAGCGACCCGTTCACGCTCCTGCAACCGGCAGTGCTTGCACCGGACTTTGCCATGGCCTAGCTAGTCGAGCATGAACAAGCCCGATCTTGGACGCACGGCCATGACCGATGCGTTGGGCCGCCGGATCAGCTATTTGCGGATTTCGGTCACGGATCGGTGCGACCTGCGGTGCCGCTATTGCATGGCTGAGCGCATGACCTTCCTGCCCAAGGATCAGGTCCTGACGCTGGAGGAGATCGCGCTGCTCGCCGACCTCTTCATCGGCCGGGGCGTTCGCAAGATCCGGCTGACTGGTGGCGAACCGTTGGTCAGGCGGGATATTGTCGATTTGGTACGGCGCATTGGACGCCATTTGGGCGAGGGTCTCGACGAACTGACGTTGACCACCAACGGCACGCGACTGGCCCAGCATGCCGAGGCGCTTTTTGACGCGGGCGTACGGCGGATCAATGTCAGCCTCGACAGCCGGGACCCCGAACGGTTCGCCCATGTCACGCGCAATGGGGACATCCGGCCGGTGCTTGAGGGGCTGGCGGCGGCGAAGGCGGCGGGTCTAGCGATCAAGATCAACATGGTGGCGCTGAAGGGCGTCAATGATGATGAAATCCTGCCGATGCTCCAGTGGTGCGATGAGCAGGGATTTGACCTGACATTGATCGAGACGATGCCGCTGGGCGAGACTGGCGAGGATCGCACTGATCATTATCTGCCGATGACGGAAGTAGTGGAGCAACTGCGGCAGCAGCATGAGCTGCGGCCTATCGAGCATCGCACGGGCGGGCCTTCACGCTATCATGCGGTCGAAGGAATGCGTGTGAAATTGGGGCTTATCACACCCCTGACCAACAATTTCTGTGCAGATTGCAACCGTATGCGCATGACCTGCGAAGGGAAGATATTCATGTGCCTGGGACATGAGGATCATGTCGACCTTAAGACCGCCTTCCGTGAAGGTGGCATCGGGGCGGTCGAGCCGCTGATCGATCGTGCGCTGCGTTTGAAGCCCGCCAAGCATGATTTTCGCATCGGCGGCGATGCGCCTGCCGCGGCCGTTAGCCGCCATATGAGCGTGACCGGCGGATGACCGAAGAGCCGCGCCGCGCTCTGCTCGCGTCCCCCACCCAAGCCGCCAAGGCCGCGGAGGAACGGCTTCGCGCCGCCTATGAGTTCGTTCCTGTGGAGCAGGCGAACATGATCATCGCGCTGGGTGGCGACGGGTTCATGCTGCAAACGCTGCACTCCATGCTGGAGAACCGCCGGATCATGCCTGTGTTCGGAATGAACCTTGGCACCGTCGGCTTCCTGATGAACGAGTGGCGGCTGGAACGCCTAGAGCAGCGGATCGAGGCGGCCAAGCCTTTCAAGGTCAATCCGCTGCGCATGACGGTGGATACCGTCGATGGCGAACGCTTTTCGATTCCCGCCATCAACGAAGTGTCGCTGCTGCGCGAGACGCGCCAGACCGCGAAGCTGGAAGTCCATGTGAACGGCCGAACGGCGCTTACTGAACTGGTATGCGACGGCGTGCTGGTCGCAACGCCTGCTGGCTCGACGGCCTACAATCTGTCCGCTCATGGCCCTATCCTGCCGCTGGGTTCGGGCCTGGTCGCGTTAACGCCGATCAGCCCCTTTCGTCCCCGCCGCTGGCGTGGGGCGATCCTGCCTGAAAACACGGCGATCCGTTTCACCGTGCTTGATCCGGTGAAGCGCCCCGTCAGCGCGGTGGCGGACCAACGCGAAGTTCGTGACGTCGCCGAGGTCGAGGTGCAGATCGATCGAGGGACGCCGCTCACCCTCCTTTTCGACCCGGAACATACGTTGGATGACCGGATCGCAGCGGAACAATTCATCGCCTGAAAAAATTCGCAATTCTGTCCTTGCCATCCGAAGAATCTCGCTGCTATAGGCGCGGCCTGCCCAGCGAGAGCCGGGCTGCTCCCCGATAGCTCAGCGGTAGAGCATTCGACTGTTAATCGAATGGCCGTAGGTTCGAATCCTACTCGGGGAGCCACTTTCGCCCACTTGGGCGGCTCCAGAAATTTGCGGAATATAGCGGAATTCGTCCGAGCGGGCGGACAGGGCGCGCTCATATTCGCTTCCCGGAATATCGCTGCGTTGCTTCTTACGTTGAGGCTGTAGAGATGAACTGCTCGCCGCCGAAGCGACGCCCTTCACCGTCTCGAGAGAGCATAAACACGACAAACCCCATCCCCATGAGGGGATGAGGTCATCGATCTGAAAAACTTTAGGTTAGCGCGAAGCGAACTGGCGTGGTTTGGATGCCAGCGCCCACCGCTGCGACGCGGCGCCGGGGGCCTTTTCCCGAACGAAGCATTGGCCACGGCGAGCACGGATTGCGTGGCATAGCGCCATTGCTTCCGCGCGATCGTCAAAACCGCTGACGGCAAGGCGGGCATAGCTGACGCCGTTCACGGTAATTTGGCTGGTGAGGACCGGCAACGCGGCTATCGCGCTGTTCCGGCGAGCGATATCGTACCATTTCTCCTTGGCGATCGCAGCGTTTGAATAGGCGCCAAGTTGAACGACCCACGGGCTGTTCCCATTGCCATCGAAACGAAGCGCTGGGCGAGCCGCGAGCGGAGCGCGAGCGACGGCCTGCTGACGGAGCCCTGCGGCCTTTGCGGGAGCATGGGGGATTTTCATGGGCATCGCCGGAGCGACATAAGGCGTAAAGGCGACTGCCTGCTGGACTGGTTCCTGCTGCGTCGCTTCGGGGACAACCTCTTCCGCACCAGAAGCGGCAGGTGCTTCGGGCACGTTTGCCGCTGCCATCTGGACCGGCGCGGCCTCGGTCGCGAGGGCGAGCGCGACGGGTTGGCCCGCGTCGCTGCCATCAACCGCTATGCCCATCAGACCGGCAATGCGCTGCTGCGCGAAATCGGGAGCAGCGGTTTGTGCCCATTGCGCGATGCGCTGGTTGGCGGCGAGCGGTTCAAGGTCGAGGCCCGCCATCACGCGCGCGTCCTTCCAACGTCCCGCCAGCGCATAGGCATAGGCGAGATTTTGGCGCGTGCGAGCAGTGGCCGAGGGATCATGGATGGCTTCGGACAGGATGCGGACACCCTCTGCCGCGTCGCCAGCCATTGCCATGGCGAGTCCATAGTCGCTCGCGGGAACGACGTCTGAATTGGTCGCGAGCAACTCGCGGGCCGCGTCATTTTTGCCTAGCGCCACCTTCACCAAGGCGAGGCTGACGATGGTGCGGGGATCGCGATTGCCAAGAGTCATTGCGTCGCTGAGCGCGGTTTCGGCGGAGATGAGACGGCCACTCGCAATATAGGCGCGACCCAGCAACTGCCGATAATTGGCGTCTTGCGGAGCAGCTTGGACCGCCGCCTCAGCCGCCGCGACTGCGCGAACGCCATCCCGGCTAAGCAGAGCCTTATCGATCGCTGCTGTCGCACGGCTGGGATCCTCCTTGGCCGCTGCGATGGCAGACGGACGGAATGCCGCGCCGGTGCAGCCGACCATCGTGGTCCCGACAATCAGCGACGAAAGTGCCGCCTTGGAAAGAGCGCTGCGCTTCATGGCTTGATCCTTCTTACTCTGCTTCGTCGCGCGGCAGTTGCTGCGCGAGCCGGTCGATTTCCGGCAGGCTGGCGAGGAAAATATCGAGTGCTTCGGTCACCATCTGTTGGGCAGAACGGCCCGCGACGGCGCTCGCAAGGCGAAGCTTCAGATGCCGATCCGCGTCCAGCCGCAGCGTGAAGGCGGCCTTGCGGCCTTTGGTTCCGGAACGGATGGCGGGAGCGATCGTCTTGACCGCTTCTTCCATGCGCTCGGCCAATTCTTCTCGCTCTACAACGACGGAAGGGATGGGCGCGGCTACCGGCGGCAGCGTCATCGGAGTAAGCCCGATAACGGCGCGAGGCTCGGCAGGCACGGGCTCAGGCTCGTTCACGTCGAAGCCCATGTCGTTCCAGCCCAGATCATCCTGCAGCAGCGCCGCCGTTGCCTGATGGCCAAAGCCCATTATGGGGCGGCGCATGGCGGGCTGAGCAGCGCCCTTGCGGGCGAGAAGTCCGGAGGTCAGCGAAGCGAGTGGCTTGGGTTCGGCCATGATGTCTTCCCTCCCTTTACTGACCTACGACGCGGCGGCCGAAGCCACCTGTCGCCGGACGAACCGCACCGCTGGTGCCCGCCGTGCCGTTGGGCACCGAGAAGACCGTGCGACGGAAATTCTTTTCCAGACGGTCGGAGACATAGGTCCACAATTGGGTGACCTCGCCCGCCGAACGGCCGTTGGGATCAACCTCCATCACCGTGCGGCCGTCGATCATCGATGCGGCGAAATCGGTGCGGTGATGCAGTGTTACCGGCGCAACTGTGCCATGCTGGGAAAGCGCTACCGCAGCTTCCGATGTGATCCGCGCCTTGGGCGTGGCGGCGTTGACCACGAAGATCAGCGGCTTGCCCGCCCGTTCGCACAGGTCCACCGTCGCACCAACGGCGCGCAGGTCATGAGGGCTGGGGCGGGTGGGCACCACGATCAGTTCGGCCACGGATATGACGCTTTGAATGGCCATGGTGATCGCCGGGGGTGTATCGATCACGGCAAGTTTGAAGCCCTGCTGACGGAGGATTTCAAGATCGGCCGCAAGACGCGCAACCGTCGTCTGGGCGAAGGCGGGAAATTCAGCCTCACGTTCATTCCACCAGTCGGCGAGGGACCCCTGAGGATCGATGTCGATCAGGACCACGGGGCCAGCGCCTGCCCTTTGCGCCTGAACGGCCAAGTGACCAGACAAGGTGGTCTTCCCCGATCCGCCTTTTTGCGATGCCAATGCGAGTATGCGCACGCGCGTTTCCCCCAGAAAATCCAATTGCCTATTGGACTGCCACGGCGGCACCTAAAAATTGGTTAACTTCGGCGCATCCTACGAAAGGAAGCATGGTATCAAGAATGCGCCTTCTAATGCTAAGCGAGCGTTAACCTTGTTCGCTCATAGGCTGGGGCTACGCTGTTCTTTCAGGAGCACATGCACATGAAGTACATCTGGGGCATCTTGGCCGCCGCAACGATGATGAGTCTGGCGCCGCCTGCCCTTGCCGATGTCAAAGCCGGGGTCGATGCCTGGCAGCAGGGTGATTATGAAAAAGCCGTCAGTGTCTGGCGGCCGCTTGCGCAGGCAGGCGATCCTGATGCGCAATTCAACATGGGTCAGGCGAACAAGCTTGGACGCGGTGTCAAAGCCGACATGGCCGTCGCACTTGATTGGTATCGAAAGGCCGCCGCGCAAGGCCATGTTCGCGCCGAGGACAATCTTGGGCTGCTGATGTTTCAGCAGGGCGAGCGGGCGAGCGCCCTCCCCTATCTTCAGCGATCGGCGGCCCGCGGCGAACCGCGCGCTCAATATATCGTCGGCACCGCCCTTTTTAACGGAGATCTGGCGGCCAAGAACTGGCCCCGCGCCTATGCCCTGATGAGCCGCGCGTCGGCTGCGGGACTGGCGCAGGCGACGGCCAGTCTGAAGCAGATGGATAAATATATCCCTGATGATCAACGTCAGCAGGGGCTCGCGCTGGCGCGGGAGATGGGCCAGAACGAGGTAGCGGCGCTGGCGGAAGCCAATGACCACCTGTCCACCATGCCTATTCTGCGCGAAGAAACGCCGTCAATGGCGAGCGCCGATCTGCGACCTGCGCGCACTCCGGAAAAGCCTGCGCCCGCCAAGCCATTACCGAAGCCGAAATCTGATGCGCCCAAGGCCGCCGTGGCCGCCGCGCAAACGCCGAAGCCAGTCGTTGAAAAGGCGAAGGCCAGCAAGACGCCAGAGCCCAAGGTAGCTGCCAGCGGACCCTGGCGCGTACAGCTAGGGGCATTTAGCGAAGAAGCCCGCGCGCGCGCGCTTTGGACCAGTCTGCGCGGCAAAGTGGCTGGCCTGTCGGCCTATCAGCTTTTTCTGGTGAAGGGCGGCGCCATGACCAGGTTGCAGGCTGGGCCGTTGGCGAACAGCGCGGAAGCGTCACGGCTTTGCAGTGCCATCAAAGCTGCTGGTGCCGATTGCATGCCCCGGAAAATGTGACGAGGCGTAATACTGGCTCTTGGAAGTCGGGGATCGGCGCGCGATAACGGCCATATCCGATATGGAGCGCGCCATGGCCGTCGATAGCGAGCAGGGAAATGTAGAAGCGTTGGTCAGGGCCACGCTGGGCGATAGTGCTGCGGAGCAAGTGCTTGCTGCGCTTTCGATCGCACCGGCTTTGCTCGTGGAGACTGGCCCCTATGTCTCTCGGGCAGCACTTGCCATGGCCTTGAACGTCATTTTGTTTCACGGCCTACTGCAACGGGTTCCGAGCGGCGCTGCTTATGTGGCTGACAGGCTGGCCAGCGGTGGCAAGGTGGTGTTCGATCATGGGGCGTTGAGGACGATCCGCCTGCCCCAAGGCCCCACGGGAGCTTTGCCCGCCGGAGAGGACGCCTTCACCCGTATCCTAAAGCCACTGGGCTACACGCTGGCTGGCGTTTATCCTCTGGACCGGTTGAAAATGACAGGGCGCGCCTATGCCCATTCCGATGCGCCTCAGGACATTCCTCAATTCTTCGTTTCGGAACTGCATGTCGATCGGTTTGATGCCGAGTTTGGCGTAGTCGCGGCGCGCGTTTTTGACACCTCGCGCGATCCCCTCGATGCCGAAACGCTGGCAATATTGCGCGCCTATGAAGCTGGACAGCTTGTCCCATTCGAGCATGCGCGGACGGCCTTGCCGGTCTTGGTGTCTGCCTTCGATCGGCAGCATGATCCTGCCACGTTGGAGGACTATGAACTGTTGCTATCGCGGTCGCCTGAAGCCGCGTGGATCGCGACGGAGGGCAACGCCTTCAACCATGCCACCGACCGGGTGGCCGATGTCGCGGCCTTGGCCCAGCGACTGAAAGCTGAAGGATGGCCGATCAAGGATGAGGTCGAAATCTCCCGCAATGGCCGCGTGAAGCAGACCGCCCTTCGAGCAGACCCGGTCGAACGGCTATTTGCCGGAAACAAGGTGAGGCAAGTACCCGGCTCTTTCTACGAATTCATCAGTCGGGACGTCGATCCCGCAAGCGGGTTGCTGGACCTGTCATTCGACGCGGGGAACGCGACCGGAATTTTCGCGATGACGAGCGCCAATGGCTGAGTTCCTTTAACGGCTTGATCATGGGAGCGGCATAAGGCAACGGCTTTCCCGATCATTCGCGGAGGCTCCCTTTGAACAATCCGATTATCCCATCATGGGTGCTGACGCTTGTCTGCTCCGACCGTGTGGGAATCGTTGCAGCGGTTAGCCAGTTCCTGGCGGAACGCGGATGCTTCATCACCGACAGCCAGCAATATGCCGACAGGGAAGCGGAGCGCTTTTTCATGCGGGTGGCCTTTGAGGCAACTGATGACCGGATCGCGGATACCGAGCAACTGCAAGGCGAGTTCGATCCTGTAGGCGCGCGCTTCGGCATGGACTGGCGTATCACCGCCGCACAGGAAAAGCCGCGGATGCTGCTCGCCGTTTCCAAGGGCTCGCACTGCCTGGCCGATCTTTTGCACCGATGGCAGACAGGGACGTTGGCCATCGACATCATGGGGGTCGTGTCGAACCATCCCGACATGCGCCGGATTACCGAATGGCATGGCATCCCCTATCATGAGCTTCCGCCGAATGGGGACAAGGCAACGCAGGAAGCCGCTTTGCTGGACGTTTTCAGCCGATCCCGATCGGATTATCTGATCCTCGCACGCTACATGCAGGTGTTGTCCGAAAAGCTTGTCGAACAGCTGGAAGGACGTTGCGTCAATATCCATCACAGCTTCCTTCCCGGATTCAAGGGTGCGCGCCCCTATCACCGGGCGCATGAGCGCGGCGTCAAACTGATCGGCGCGACGGCGCATTTCGTGACCGCCGACCTCGATGAAGGGCCGATCATCGAACAAGCGGTAGAGCGCGTCGACCATCGTGCCACGGCCGAAGACATGATCCGCATCGGCCGCGACATCGAGGCGCAGGTTCTGGCGCGGGCAGTCGGCTGGATCGCTGACCGCCGGGTGCTCCTGAACGGTGGCAAGACCGTCGTTTTCCGCTGATCAGATGCCGAGTTTCGCCCAAAAATCTTCGGGCGCGATCACGGCATCAGCAGTGGCACCAGGCTTCCGAGACCAGGATGAGTGCGGAATGTAAATGTCGCGCCGCGTGTCGCGAGGGCATTTGCGGCGTGCAAGAATGGGTCGAGGGCTCATCGTCTTCTCCTTATGCGGAGGAACACGAAACCTTGCGTGGTCGCATGGGGGCCGTGCGCTTTAGCCGTTGTTGACGCGGAGCAAGCTGTCATCCTTCAAAAGCCGCGGAGCCTTAAGCTCGAGCCTTTTCTACTGTGCCGCTTTCGAAAGGAAACATAGCTTTGCTTTAATGGCAGCGACTTACGCTTGCCGACGTTGCCGAGGCCCGGTCAAAATAGAATGTCGTAAATAAACCAGCCCACAATGAGGAAGCTGGTGACGACACATATCCGATCGCCATAGACATCAATTCGCGACATCGCCGACATCCTTCCGCACGCGGCGATCTTTGTCGCCTGCGTGGACAGGATAACGCATCAAACCAGGAAAAGGAACAAAAAGTGGCGCGCCGGTCAGGCCGTGACCAAACCGCGATGACGCAGGAAGGACTCCGTCGCCTCAGCGGGACCCCGATAGGCCTCCTGAAATTCGGCGCTCCAATATTTAAGGTCGTCAAGATCGATACGTGCGCCCGAAACCGCACAAAGGACGAACTGGCCCGGGCGCACTATGTCAAAATGTGGCGTGTGATATTCCAGCACCGCCAATCCCTGAATCTCCGCCATCAGTCGCCCGTCAAAATACGGTCTACGAGCTGCTTCACCGTCGGCACGAAACCGTTGGAATAGAAAGGATCCTGCTTGAACTTGTAAGCACCGTGTCCGGCAAACAGAAGGTTCTTGTCCAGGTCCCCGCCATGCACCGCCTCTTGCAAGGATTTCTGGATGCAGAAGCTCCTGGGATCGGCGAGACGGCCGGTGGAGTTCGTCTCACTGTCCATCCAGCTTGAGAATGCGCACTGGCTGAGACAGCCCATGCAGTCGGTCTGATCCTTGCGGATCTCCGCCCTCTCCTCTTCGGTGACGAATACCAGCGTGTTGTCGGGTGTCTTGAGAGCGGAAGTCAGTCCCTGCCCCACCCACTCGCGCGCCCGCAACAGATCGCCGCGCGTTACCCAGAAATTCTTGCCCTTCACGCCTGCATCAAGCTGGTGCGTGTGATCGCCCGCCTGTTCCGTGCTGAACGGGATTTGACGTTCCGACCGCGCCTCGAGCTGACGCAGGAAGGGATTACGGATCGCCGAGCTATAGAAGCCGGTCGGCGAGAAGCGATGAAGCAGCACATCGCCCGGTTCCAGCTGGGTCAGGCGTTCCTTCCACAGCTGAGGAATAGGGCTTTCCTGCGTCAGCAGCGGACGCGTGCCGAACTGAAACGCAATGGTGCCCAGTTCCGGATTGTCGATCCAGTCGTTCCAATCCTTAAGGTGCCAGACCCCGCCCGCCATGACGATGGGCACTTCGTCGGATATGCCGCCTTCGCGCATTGTTTCCCGGAGCGCCTTGACGCGCGGATAGGGGTCCTGAGGCGCCCGTGGGTCTTCGGCATTTGAAAGGCCATTATGACCGCCCGCCAGCCACGGATCCTCATACACCACGGCCGCCAGCCACTCGGAAGCCTTTGAATAGGCGCGCTTCCACAGGGCGCGAAAAGCACGGCCGGAACTGACGATCGGGAGGTAGCTCACGCCGTAAGAAGCTGCGATTTCGCTGAGCTTATAGGGCATGCCAGCGCCGCAAGTGACGCCTGCCACCATGCCTCTGGTCTTTTCCAGAACGCCGTGCAGAACCCGCTGCGCGCCGCCCATTTCCCAAAGGATGTTGATGTTGATCGCGCCTTTGCCGCCAGCGATTTCGAAAGCGCGCTTCACCTGTTCGACCGCGCCGTCGATAGCATAGGCGACCAATTCTTCATGACGATCGCGACGGGTACGACCGTGGTAGATCTGGGGAATGACATTGCCCATGCTGTCATAGCTGTCGGCATTGACGGCCGACACGGTGCCGATGCCGCCCGCAGCGGCCCATGCACCGGAACTGGCGTGATTGGAGACGGCCACGCCCTTCCCGCCCTCGACCAGCGGCCATACTTCACGACCACCATAGATGATGGGCTTCAAACCCTTGAACAACCTAATCTCCCGCGCAACAGCTGCTGGGTCACCCGCCGACTAAGCGCCGCTCTATAGCAGCTTTCACGACTGATGACGAATTTACGGCCGCGCCCTACCGCAAAATATGGGGGCTGGATAGTACCTGTCCATAAAGCGCCGCATAAGCATCCACCATTGCAGCCTCTTCGAAATCGCGCTGAGCCCGGTGCAGGTTCGCGTCACCCAGGCGGTTACGAAGCTCGGAACTTGCGGCCAGCAGCCCTAGCGCGTCGGACAGTGCCGCCTCATCAGAGGCTATGAATGGCTGGTTTTCCGGCGCAACCATCTGAGCGACGTCTCCGACATCGGTTGACGCCACTGGCAGGCGAGCGGCCATCGCTTCCACCAGCGAGATGGGGAATTGTTCACTGTCCGAGGACAGCGCAAAGATATCGAGCAAGCCTATGAAACGCGAAGGATTGGGCAGGAACCCGGGCATGCAGATGTCATCGAGCCCATGCCGCGCCGCCTCCGCCATGATCGGGTCGCGCTCAGGCCCTTCTCCGATGACCACTAGTTGCAGCTTATCACGGTGCGGCGCGACGGCCCGGACCAGCCGGGGGATATTCTTCACCGGGCGCAAACCGGCCAGCGTGCCGACAAGCAACTTGCCCGGTGAGCGCACCAGCCCTGGAATGGCGTCGGGAACGGGTTGGAGATATTGCGCGACCTCGATCCCGTTGCGGATCAAATGAACTTTCCGCGCAGGCTGATGCCACATCGTGCGGGCAATCTGATTGAGCCGGATGGACGGCACGACGACGGCCTGGACGCGCTGAAGCGCCAGTCGGCGGTAGAGGTTCCGCCCTGTCTTGAGGCGCTCAGCCTCCTCGATGTTGAAGCCATCCTCATGATGGATGAGCGGGGGCATCGGGAGAAAGGATGAGCAGAAACGATGGGCCATGACGGCATCCATCGCGCCCCAATTATATGTGAGAACAAGGTCAAAGCTGGACATGAAGCGTCCCAGTGCCCGGAAGCGCCTTGGGCTAGGGCGGCCGGTTAGCAGCGGAGGATCGGGGAAGCTCACATCGATTTCCGGCGCGATCGCCGATCGGGCGCCCATTGCTTCGGGCGCTGCGCTGACGATCGTGTGGCTGGCTCGGTTGCCCCACAGGTTCATCAGGCGGACGGCGCGCGCTTCCTTGCCGCCGAGGGAAAAACTGCCGTGAACATGAAGAAGGCGGGGCGGCCGCCGTGGAGTGTCAGCCATGCAGGATTCGAGCGAGTAGGCTGTCGATGGCGGCGGCGGCTTCCGGCTCGTCCAGGATAGGCGCGTGGCCGACGTCGGGAACGGTCACCAGTTCAGCGCTCGAGCCCATATCTGCCCGCATACGTTCGGCTGTTGAGGCGCTGATAACGTCGGAGTGTTCGCCACGCAGGATCAGTGAAGGAATGCCATGGAAGGACGACATTACGGGCCATAGGTCGACCCCGGCCTCACCTCCGGCCAAGCGGAGGGGTTCGGCGATGCGCATGTCGTAGTCCAGCACGACGCGGCCTCCGCTGTTGAGGCGGTACAGGCGCTTGGCCATGGCTAGCCATTGTTCGAGGCCATAGCGGGGGTAGATATCGCGGTTCGCCTCTTCGAGGGCGCGGGCGGCCTGGACCCAGCTTTGATGTGATTGGCCAACGCCCACATAGGCCCGGATGCGGTCCAGGCCCGCCTGCTCGAGCTTCGGCCCCACGTCGTTCAAGAGCGCACCGGCCAGCCATTCGCGGTGAGTCGCAGCGATCAGCATGGTAATGAGGCCGCCGAGCGAAGTGCCGATCGCGACGAAGCGGGTGATGGCAAGGTCAGCCAACAGGCGGCTGATGTCCTGCAAATAGGTCAGCGGGACATAGGTCATCGGGTCCTTGGCCTGCGCGCTTTCGGCCCGGCCGCGCATGTCGGGGCAGATAAGACGCCAATCGCCCGCCAGACGATCGGCCAAGGGTTCAAAATCGCGGGCGTTGCGGGTCAGTCCGGGAAGGCAGAGCAGCGGCGGGCGGCCGTCTTCACCGCCGCCATAATCGCGATAATGGAGCCTGAGGCCGTCGGGAGACCACCAATAGCCGTCGGTGAAGCTGGTCAACGGTCGTGCGCCCTCAAATACATGTCCAGCGGTTGCAACTTCCTGCCCCGCTCCCCCATATCGCCGCATGGACAAATCCTCGCAAGCAAACAGATACAATCCGGCAAAGGAAATCTTCGGATTGCAGCCGGATTTCGCCGATGAGGTCGCCCCCGCCGACTTCCCGCAGACGATTTTACGATACCGTAACGACCGGGCCGCAGCCAGCGTGGGGTTGGAAACGCTGAGCGATGACGAGTGGATTCGTCATTTCGGGCGATTCGCCCCCCTGCCCGGCAACCTGCCCCAGCCCTTGGCGCTGCGTTATCATGGACATCAGTTCCGGGCCTACAATCCCGATATAGGAGATGGGCGCGGTTTCCTTTTCGCGCAGCTGCGCGACGATGCAGGACGGCTTTTGGACGTGGGAACGAAGGGGTCGGGCCAGACGCCCTACAGCCGGTTTGGCGATGGCCGCCTGACGCTGAAAGGCGGGGTTCGCGAGATATTGGCGACCGAGATGCTGGAGGCTCTGGGCGTCAACACATCGAAGACCTTCTCACTGATCGAGACGGGCGAGGCGCTGGAGCGCAATGACGAACCCTCCCCCACCCGCGCTGCGGTCATGGTGCGCCTCAGCCATTCGCACATCCGTATTGGATCGTTCCAGCGCGCCGCCTATTTCGACGACAAGCCCCTGTTGGAGCGGCTGACCGATTATTCGCTGCGGACGCTTTATGACGAGAAGCCGGGGAATAACGCGCCCGCGCAATTGCTGGGCCGTGTGGTCGAACGGACGGCCGATCTGACGGCGAGCTATATGGTCGCGGGGTTTGTGCATGGCGTGCTGAACAGCGACAATATCAATGTGACGGGCGAGAGCTTCGATTATGGGCCTTGGCGCTTCACGCCTTTATGGGAGCCGGGTTTCACGGCGGCCTATTTCGATCATGCTGGGCTTTATGCCTTCGGACGGCAAGCGGAAGCGATCCACTGGGACGTGGCGCAGCTGGCTGTATCGCTAAGGCCGCTGGTTGAAGCCGAGCCGTTGATTGAGCAACTGGAGCGGTTCCCGGACCTGTTCGGGCAGGCAATGGTTCGGCGCTTTTGCTGGCGGCTGGGCGTGGTCCCTTCAGAAGAGGCGAACGCGATGATCCAGGCGGCCGTCAATGGCATGGCCGCGAGTGAAACGCCGATCGATCGCTTCTTCCATGACTGGCGCGGTGGCGAGCCGCGTGGCGGGGCGGACTATTCGGGTGAGGCATGGGCTCCGTTCCGGGACGTTGTCGCGGGGATGGAGGCGAGTGGCGGCAAGGAGCATGGCTATTGGAGCGATGCGACGCCCTGTTCGATGCATATTGACGAGGTTGAGGCGATCTGGAGCGCCATTGCCGAGCGGGATGACTGGTCGCTGTTGCATGAGAAAGTGGCGACGGTTCGGCGGATGGGTGAGGCTATGGGGGATGGGCCGGAGGTGCCTTAAGGTCATTCGGGTTATGGGGACGCGACGCTGGGACGCTCGCTGCGCTCGCCCCCTCTCCCCCCGCCTCGATGAGATCACGTGCCTCTCATCGACCCCTGAAGGGGAGAGGGAGCCTTTGGTGCTTTGTGGCGCTTCCCTAATGGGCTGTTATCCGCCATATCGGCTGTATGTCCGCGACGCTGACTTCGACTGAACCCGCCACTGGCGCACTTTTATGGCAGGGGACTGCCAGCGATGTAGAGGCGGAGGTCGCAAGGGTCAGGGCGGCTTGGCCCTCATGGGCTGCACAACCGATTTCCTATCGCATCGAGACGCTGCGGCGCTTCGTCAATGTCGTGCGCGCCAATGAAGAGGCGTTGACCGACCTGATCGCGCGGGAGACGGGAAAGCCGCTGTGGGACGCGCGAACCGAAGTCACGGCTGTGATGAACAAAATCGACATTTCGGTGGCCGCCTATTCGGAGCGGACGGGGCAACGACGACTGGAATCGGCGATGGGTGCCCGCCAGTCGGTGCGGCACAAACCGCATGGCGTCATGGCGGTGCTAGGCCCCTATAATTTCCCCGCCCATCTGCCCAATGGCCATATCATCCCTGCCCTGCTGGCCGGGAACGGTGTGCTGTTCAAACCGTCCGAAAAGACGCCAGCGGTGGGAGAGATGCTGGTGCGTTTCTACCATGAGGCGGGCGTGCCGCAGGATGTCGTGCGGTTGGTGCTGGGCGGGCCGGACGAGGGCAAGGCGCTTGCGGCCCATGCCGACGTGAACGGCATTTTGTTCACCGGATCGGCATCGACGGGGCTGGCGATCAATCGGCAGTTTGCCAGCAATCCGGCCAAGATATTGGCGCTGGAAATGGGCGGGAATAATCCGATCGTCGTATGGGATACCGGCGATATCGCCAGTGCCGCCGTCCTTGTGGTGCAGTCGGCTTTCCTGTCGAGCGGCCAGCGTTGCACGGCGGCAAGCCGGTTGATCGTTAAGGAGGATTTAGCCGACCTGTTGATCGGCGAGGTCAAGAAGATCGCCGACCGACTAATCGTCGATCATCCGCATGCCGATCCTGCCCCCTTCATGGGACCGGTCATCGACAATCATGCGGCGGACCAGCTGACCGAAAGCTTCCTTTATCTGATGAGCCATGGCGGGCGGCCGATAAAGCATCTGGTGCGGCTGTCGGAAGACAGGCCGTTGTTGAGCCCCGCGATCATCGACGTGACTGCGATGACGGAACGGCCCGACGTGGAGCTATTCGGGCCGTTGCTACAGGTAATCCGCGTTCCCGATTTTCCGGCAGCGATCGCGGAGGCGAATAATAGCCGTTATGGCCTGTCGGCTTCGCTGATCGGCGGGTCGCCCGAGCAATATAATCAGTTCTGGGCGAATATCCGGGCAGGCATTGTCAACTGGAACCGGCCGACCAACGGCGCCTCGTCCTCCGCGCCGTTCGGGGGCCTAGGCATTTCGGGCAATCATCGGCCTAGCGCTTTTTATGCGGCGGATTATTGCGCCTATCCGGTTTCATCGGCGGAAATCGAGCAGCCACGGGCATCGATCGGGATTGGGTTGAAGGAAGTGGATGTCAGTGGGATGGGGGATTGAGGGAGTTATCCCGGGCGTCATTCCAGCCATTTTCTGACGTCATGCCAGCGAAAGCCGTAAGCTTACACATCTCGGGCGCAAGAGGTCGAACGAGCATCGCGTCATCCCAGCTTCCGTCGGGATGACGCGATGTTGCTGTTCATTTCGCCAGCCGAAGTCGGCTCAGTCTATCAGAAGACAGGCTGATTAGCCGGATCTTCCGGATCAACCACGGGCGCCGGGATAGGCGTCACGGGCGAGTGAATGCCGCATTCCACCTTGTCCCAGCCGCGCCAGCGGCCCGCGCGCGGGTCTTCACCCGGCAACACCTTCGACGTGCACGGCTCGCAGCCTACCGACAGATAACCCTGCGCCTCCAGCGGATGGCGAGGCAGGTCATGTTCCGCGAAATAGGCTTCCAGATCGTCCTTCGCCCAATCGCCCAGTGGATTGATCTTCAGGCGGCCGTCTTCCACCTCGAAACGCGGCATGTTCTGGCGCGTGGTGGACTGAAATGCCTTGCGCCCCGAAATCCAAGCGTCCAGGCCGTCCTTGGCGCGCTGCATCGGCTCGACCTTGCGGATGTCGCAGCAGCCGTCGGGGTCATAGGACCAGCGCAGGCCCGTTTCGTCCTTCTTCGCCAGCACTTCCGCATTGGGCGTGACCGACCGGCTGTCGGAAAAACCCATCCGGCTGATAAGCGTATCGCGATAGTTCAGCGTTTCCGCGAACATCTTGAGCGTATCGACGAAGATCACCGGCACGCTCTTGTCCGCCCGCGCCACCAGATCCAGCAGCACGGCGCTTTCCGTGCCGAAAGAAGACACAACCGCCACCTTGCCTGCCAGACCTTCGGCAAAGACGGTCTTGAGCATCGTCAATGCATCCACGCCTTCGAAACGCGCGTTCAGCGCGTCCGCGTCGGCCTGCGTGAAGGCAGGCCGGGCGTCGATTACGTCAAGCTGGCGGGCAGGTTCAGCCATTTATACTCTCCGGGTGCCGCTTCGCCCAAACCGGGCTGCGACCATCGACGGTCTTTTGATAGACGTCGGCATAACGATTTAGGGCGCGATCGACGGCGGCATCGTCCAGCGCCTTGTCGGGGCGGAAGCTGTCGAAGCCGCAGCGACGCATGGCACTGAGCTGATCGACCAGCACATCGCCCACAGCGCGCAACTCACCCTGATACCCAGCCTCGCGCAGGATACGGGCCGCCGAATAGCCGCGCCCGTCGCCATAAGCGGGGAAGTTGACCTCAACCAGCGACAGCCGATCGAGATAGGGCAGCAATTCGCGCGCATCCTCGCCCGCTTCGATCCGCACCGCAGTCGAATTGGACTGGCCAGTGAAGGATTCGACCGTGACGGCGGGTTCCTGCGCCGCTTCACCGTCGCGGAAAGTCAGGAACTCAACCATAGATCGCCTCCTTGAAGGGCTTCATGCCAAGACGGCGATAGGTGTCGAGGAAGCGCTCGCCTTCCTGACGCTGAGCGAGATAGAGGTCGGTGACCTTTTCAATGGCATGCACGACGCCATCTTCGGAAAAGCCCGGCCCCGTGATCTGGCCGACGGCAGCATCCTGCGCGCCTGAACCGCCAAGCGACAGCTGGAAATTCTCCACGCCCTTACGGTCCACGCCCAGCACGCCGATATGCCCGGCATGATGATGCCCGCATGCGTTGATGCAGCCGGAAATCTTGACCTTCAGCTCGCCCAGCTCCTTCTGACGGCCAGCGTCCGCAAACCGTTCCGAAAGCTTCTGTGCCAGCGGAATCGACCGCGCATTGGCAAGGCTGCAATAGTCGAGACCCGGGCAGGCGATGATGTCACCGATCAGGTCCAGATTGGCCTCCGCCAGCCCAGCCTCATCCAGCTGCTGCCAGATGGCGTAAAGGTCCGCCTTCTTCACATGCGGCAGGACAAGGTTCTGCGCATGGGTTACGCGCAGTTCGTCCAGCGAATGGCGTTCCGCCAGGTCCGCCACCAACTCGATCTGCTCGGCCGAAGCATCGCCCGGAATACCGCCGCGCGGCTTCAGGCTGATGTTGACGATCGCATAGCCCGGCTGCTTGTGCGCCGCGACCTGCCGGTCGACCCACAGGGCGAAGGCCGGGTCGCTACGGTCAATCTCGTCGCTCAGGCCCTGCTCATAAGCGGGGTTGGCGAAGAAAGGCCGGATGCGGTCCAGCTCCTCGCGTGGCGGGTTAAGGCCCAGCTCCCGCATATGCGCGAACTCTTCCTCGACCTGCCGCTTATATTCCTCGACGCCCAGCTCATGAACCAGGATCTTGATCCGCGCCTTGTACTTGTTGTCGCGGCGGCCATAGCGGTTATAGACGCGCAGGCACGCTTCGAGATAAGGCACGATCTCATCTTCGGTCACGAACTCTTTGATAAGAGGCGCAACCATCGGCGTGCGGCCCATGCCGCCACCGGCATAGACTTCCGCACCGATCTGCCCATCGCGTGATACCAGCTTCAAGCCGATATCATGCAGCCGCATTGCCGCGCGATCTTCTTCGCTGGCGATCACCGCAATTTTGAACTTGCGCGGCAGATAGGTGAATTCCGGATGGAAGGTCGACCATTGGCGCAGCAGCTCGGCCCATGGGCGGGGGTCCGTCACCTCATCAGCGGCGACGCCAGCATATTGGTCGGACGAAATGTTGCGGATGCAATTGCCGCTGGTCTGGATGGCATGCATCTCGACCGTCGCCAGTTCGGCGAGGATGTCGGGCGCGTCGGCCAGCTTGATCCAATTATATTGCAGGTTCGTGCGCGTGGTGAAGTGGCCATAGCCCTTGTCATATTTGCGCGCGATCTCGCCCAGCTTGCGCATTTGCGGCGCGTTCAGCGTGCCATAAGGGATAGCGACACGCAGCATATAGGCGTGCAGCTGGAGATAGAGGCCGTTCATCAGCCGCAGCGGCTTGAACTGATCTTCGGTCAGTTGCCCGGCCAGGCGGCGTTGCACCTGATCGCGAAATTCCTCGACGCGGGCGTCCACGATGGACTGGTCATAGCTGTCATAACGATACATGGTCAGATCACCCAGTTGCCGGCATCGGCGTCATTCGGTTTAAGCGTCAGGTCGGGGCGCACGGTCGGCCCCAGCGCGCGGATGCGGTCCTTGATATGGGCCGGGCGCACGCCTTCGTCGGTCAGGGTGGCGTCGATCACATAAGGCGCGACCACCCGCAGCGCGGCTTCCTCGGCACGGGCAAGCTCGTCGCCCTTGTCGCCCACATCGACGGATTCGCCGACCTGCCGCGACCAGCCGTCGCCCGCCCACCAGATCACGTCCCCGGTGCCAAGGTCATTGCCGGTCAAAATCTTCACGAATGCATCTCCGCCCCATTGTTCGCCTGTGCGGCCCAGCCAGCCAGCACGTCCTGCGCCAGCGCATAGGCCGCCACTTCACCGACCACAATCAGGGCCGGACTTTTTACTTTTTCACGCGTCACCATGTCACCCAGATCGGCCAGCAGCGTCCGCAGCGTGCGCATATCGGAACGCGTGCCATTTTCCAGCACCGCAACCGGAATAGCGGGCGACACACCATCGGCGATAAGCTTGTCGGCGATATCCGCCGCCGTCGCCACGCCCATATAAATCACCAGTGTGCGGCCATGGCCTGCAAGCCCGGACCAGTCCTGATCCGTCAGCCCCTTGCACTGGCCCGCGACGAAGGTCACCGCACTTGCCGCATCGCGATGGGTAAGGGGAAGCTGGGCCTGCGCCGCGCAGCCGATCGCCGCGCTGATCCCCGGCACGATTTCGACCGGAACGCCAGCGGCGCGGCATGCTTCCATTTCCTCGCCGCCGCGGCCAAAGACGAAAGGATCGCCGCCCTTCAGCCGCACGACATTGCGTCCGGCAAGCGCCAGTTCCACAAGCAGAGCGTTGATCCCCTCTTGCGGCATCGAATGGCGGCTGCGCTGCTTGGCGACGGAAATCAATTCAGCGTCGACCGAAGCCATGGCCAATATCTCGGCCGAAACCAATCCGTCATGCACGATGACATCCGCCTGCGCGATCAGGCGCGCAGCACGCAACGTCAGCAGTTCCGGATCACCCGGACCCGCGCCGACGAGAAAGACGGTAGCAGGGAGTTGTTCGGCCATGCTGGCCAGATGGCGGAAGCGCTCAACCGTTTCAATTCAGAATGCTTTGCCCATGGCGAAGGAAAATTTGGGGGATGAGGTGTCCAGGTCCGACACCCGCCCCCTGCATCCCCGCAAAATCAGTAGCGTTCGGCCCGGAGGAACTCGTCCGCCTCACCTCCACGAGCGTGAGGATACAGCTTGAGTGGCGCGAGCCGGCCGTCGCGCAGATAGGGGACGTCAGTATTGGCCACGCATAATCGAACGGCATCGTTCTGTCGAGCAAGCCTCTTGGCGCGAGCGCAGGAATGGCGATAACCTAGCCCTCTTACCTGTGGAAAGGGGATACCGCATGGCGATCGAGCTCAAGATATTGGCGTGGAGCTGTGCGCTCCTGATGGTGCATATTTTTGCGGCGGCGCATTTCAAGACGAAGCAATATGGGCCGAAGTGGAATATGGGCGCGCGGGACGAGAGTTTGCCGCCGCTGGAGCCGGTCGCGGGGCGGCTGGTGCGCGCGCAGGCAAATTTCCTTGAGACCTACCCGATCGCCATCGTCGCGCTGCTCGGCGTGGTGATTGCGGGACGGACGAGTGACCTGACGGCGATCGGCGCGTGGCTGTGGCTGGGCGCGCGGATCGTCTATCTTCCGCTTTACGCGATGGGCGTGCCGGTGGTGCGGACGCTGGTCTATATGGTTGGGCTGATTGGGCTGATATTGGTGTTGCAGGCGCTCATTACGGGTTGAGCGCCCTCGCCCCTTAGTTCGAGCAGAGCCGAACTCAGGAGATCATTCATAATCGCCCATATATCCGCCGTCCGCGAGGTCGGAGAAGCGGGTGATTTTCGCGTCAAACTTCATACGGATACGGCCGGTCGAACCGTGACGCTGTTTGGCGACGATCAGTTCGGCAAGGCCGTAGATCCGCTCCATTTCCTGCGCCCATTCAAGATGTTCGCTACTCTCCTTGTTGCCCGGCTCCTTCGCGGCGACATAATAATCCTCGCGAAAGACGAACCAGACCATGTCGGCGTCCTGCTCGATCGAGCCGGATTCACGAAGGTCGGACAGCTGCGGGCGCTTGTCTTCGCGCTGCTCGACCGCACGGCTAAGCTGGGAAAGCGCCAGAACCGGGACGTTAAGTTCCTTCGCCAAAGTCTTGAGACCACGAGAAATTTCTGAAATTTCCTGCACGCGATTGTCGCTGCCCCGACCACTGCCCTGTAGCAGTTGAAGATAGTCAACGATCACGAGGCCAATGTCATGTCGGCGTTTCAACCGGCGCGCGCGGGTGCGCAGCGCCGCGATGGTCAAACCCGGCGTGTCGTCAATGAACAGTGGCAGTTCCTGAAGGTCACGCGCGGCGCGGGACAGGTTCTGGAAGTCCGCGCGGCTGATCTTGCCCATGCGCAGCGCCTCCCCACTGATGCCCGACTGTTCGGCGAGCACGCGAGTGGCAAGCTGATCGGCGGACATTTCGAGGGAGAAGAAGGCCGTCTTGGCGCCCATATTCTTTTCAGGCGGGATGCCATCGACATGGTCGCGCATCCAGCGGGACGCGGCGTTATAGGCGATGTTGGTCGCGAGCGAGGTCTTGCCCATGCCCGGACGGCCTGCAAGGATCATGAGATCCGAATTGTGAAGGCCACCGATCTTTTCATTCAGGCTGTTGAGGCCGGTGGTGATGCCCGAAACGTGACCGCCACTGTTGAGCGCTCGCTCGGCCACCTGCACCGCCATGGTCGTGGCGGTAGCGAAGCTCTTGACCGAGCCGGTTTCGCCCTCTCCCTCCGATACTTTGTAAAGCGCGACTTCGGCCATCTCGATCTGCTCGCGCGGGTTGACATCCTCGCTGGTATCAAGAGCATTTTCAACGAGTTCACGGCCAACATTCACAAGCTGACGCAGGAGTGCAAGGTCATAAATCTGGCTGGCGAAATCGCGCGCGCCGAGCAAGGCGGCACCATTGCCCGTGAGTTGTGCGAGATAGCCGACACCGCCCAATTCCTTGAGCGCGGGGTCCTGTTCCAGCAATGGCTTGAGCGTGACCGGATTGGCGACCATGTCGCGCTCAACCAGCTTCATCACGGCTTCATAGATGCGGCCATGCAGAGGCTCGAAGAAATGCTCCGCCTTGAGCTTGAGCTGGACATCCTCGGCAATGCGGTTGTCGATCATCAGCGCGCCCAGCAGCGCGGCTTCCGCCTCCACATTGCGCGGGAGTTCGGGGATGCCTGCTTCGGCGGCGGGATTAATCTGCACCAGTTCGACCATGCGCCTCTCATCGCGCTCGCCGGGGTTCTGCGCAAGGGGCAAGCTGTGTCCCGACAGGCAAAGCTGTGGAGAACTCCCCCTTGCTTTTCCTCGTCGGCAGCAGCAGGGACTATGGACCCATGACCGACCCGCGCATCATCGACATCACGCTTGACGAGCGGACGATCCTTTGGCGCAATGCGGACGTCGAGCAGGAGCGGCGGATCGCCATATTCGACCTGCTGGAAGACAATTATTTCGCGCCCCAGCGCACCCATGCCGATGATTATGCAGGTCCCTACCGCGTGCTGCTGCGCGTCGAGGATGGGCGGCTGGTGATCGAGATCAAGCGGGAGGATGGCGAGCCGCTGGAGGCGATCATCCTGGGCCTCGGCCGGTTCCGGCGTCCGATCCGGGAATATTTCGCGATATGCGACAGCTATTATCAGGCAATCAGCAACGCCTCCCCGCAACAGATTGAAACGGTGGACATGGCGCGCAGGGCCATCCACAATGACGCGGCGGAAATGCTGATCGAGCGGCTGGAGGGCAAGATCAAGGTCGATTTCGACACGGCACGACGCCTGTTCACGCTCATCTGCGTGCTGCATATCAAGGGGTAAGAGAACATTCGCCAGCATTCTTCCGGCCGGTTTCTGGTCCGCATTGTTGCGGGCGCGGCCGTCATTGCCTTGCTGGCGCTTGGGCTGTGGGCTTATGCCTGCCGCTGGGCACCGGGACGGGACGTTTATCCGGTTCAGGGGGTGGCCGTTTCCGCCGACGGAGGCACCATCGATTGGGGCACGCTGGCCGCCAATGGCGTCGATTTCGCCTATATAAGAGCGGCCAAGGGCACAGAGGGCCGCGACCCTGCCTTTGCGCGGAACTGGTCTGCGGCGCGATCGTCAGGTTTGCGTTATGGCGCGGTGCTGGATTTCAGCCTGTGCGGCCGGGCCGCCGGTCAGGCGACACGCTTCGTCACGACAGTGCCACGGGATAATGCCGCCCTGCCCCCGGTGATCCGGCTCGACTTCGATCCTGGCTGCACTGCGCGGCCGGGGCGGGACGCGGTGCTGTCGGAACTCAATACGCTGGTGAACCTGGTCGAAAGCAATGCAGGCAAGCCGGTGCTCCTCAACATCTCGGAGGCTTTCGAGGAGGAATATGACATCGCGTCAGGCATAAACCGGACGCTCTGGCTGGATGGAAATTTCTTTCCGCCTGATTATGCCACCCGCCGATGGGTCATGTGGACGGCGAATGACATGCGTCATATCGATGGCATCGATGGCCCGGTCAGGTGGGGTGTGGTTGCGCCATGAATATTGATGCGGATGTCGAAAGCCTGATCGAGGCAGCGCGCGCGGCGAGGGCAAATGCCTATGCGCCGTACAGCCGATTTGCTGTCGGGGCAGCCGTGCGCTTGTCCGATGGCGAAGTGGTCGTCGGCGCCAACTTCGAAAATGCGAGCTTCGGCCTGTCGCTCTGCGCTGAGACAGTGGCGCTGGCAGCGGCGAATGCGCAGGGACGGCTCGGCGACGTGCGGGCAATTGCGGTCGTTGGGGGGCGTGCTGACCCGGTAACGCCCTGCGGAAGATGTCGCCAGATACTGAACGAAGCAGAGCAGGTGGCGGGCAGACCGATCGCCATTTATTGTGCGGCGGGCGACGGCGAGTCCGTGGTCCAACACAGCGTTACCGAACTTTTGCCTTTTTCGTTCGGACCCAATGACTTGGGTCACAATCCTTCCAGTAAGAGTTAAGAATAGCCATGTCGATTTTGTCGGATAAGTGGATTCGCGAACAGGCCATGTCCCAAGGGATGATCGAGCCATTCGTCGAAAATCAGCGGCGGGACGGCTGCATCAGCTATGGCCTGTCCTCCTATGGCTATGATGCGCGCGTGGCCGACGAGTTCAAAATTTTCACCAATGTCGATAGCGCGGTGGTGGACCCCAAGGATTTCGCGGCGAACAGCTTTGTCGATCGCAAAACCGATTGCTGCATCATTCCGCCCAACAGCTTTGCGCTGGCCCGGACGGTCGAATATTTCCGGGTGCCTCGCGATGTGCTGGTGATCTGCCTTGGCAAATCCACCTATGCGCGGTGCGGCATCATCGTGAATGTGACACCGCTGGAACCCGGCTGGGAAGGCCATGTGACGCTGGAGTTTTCCAACACGACGCCCCTCCCCGCCAAGATCTACGCCAATGAAGGGGCCTGCCAGTTCCTGTTCCTCAAGGGCAATGAGCCGTGCGAGGTCAGCTATGCCGACCGGGCGGGGAAATATATGGGGCAGCAAGGCGTTACATTGCCTCGACTCTAAAGGCCGTGCCACAAGGCTGAGGATGAATTTCGATCGGCGCCAGTCATGCTGAAGTTTTTCCGTCGCGGTGCATCGCCAGCGCCCTCCTTCATGCCCGATATAGGGGGAAATCGGCGGGTCTATGCCATTGGGGACATTCACGGGCGGCTCGACCTGTTCGAACAGCTGCTGCGTTTGATCGATCAGGATGACGCGGCGCGCGCCCCCCTGCCCTGCCATCTCATCCTGCTGGGTGATCTGATGGATCGCGGGCCGCAATCTGCCGCCGTCATAGGGCATGCGATGTCCTTGTGGCGGGGATCCCCGAATGTGTACCTGATCAAAGGCAATCATGAGGAGGTCTTTGTCGGAGCCGCGAAGGGCGATGCGCAGTATGCGGGCTATTGCCGACGCATCGGAGGCGATACCACCCTTGCCAGCTATGGGCTGGAATCCGACGTCAGCACAGCGATGACGGACAAGGACATCGCGTCATGGATGCTGGAAAATGTACCCCGTGAGCATGTCGATTTCCTGAACGACTTCGCGGATAGTCTTGTGATGGGCGACTATCTGTTCGTTCATGCCGGGATCAGGCCCGGCCTGCCGTTGGAGAAGCAGGACGCGGCGGACTTGCGCTGGATCAGGGGCGAATTCCTGCATGACCGGCAAGCCCATCCCTATATGGTGGTTCATGGGCACAGCATAACCAGCGAAGTCGATGAGCAGGCCAACCGGATCGGGATAGACACGGGTGCCTGGAACAGCGGCAAACTGACGGCGATCGGCCTTGAGGGCACGGAACGCTGGTATTTGCAGACTTAGCCAGAACAGAAAGACGCCCCAAGTTCAACGCCAGCCCTTCTCCTTCGCAGCGGCCTCCTGGGTCGCGTCAGCTGGGGAGCCTTCCATCAGGGCATTGATCGTAGCCATGATGCGAGCGTCGGTGGAGGATGCCTGGCGGTAATCCGTCGATTGGGCGGTGCCGGGAATCAGTTGCTGAACCTGCCAGCCTTGCCCCTCGCGGCAAGCTACTCCCGACAGGGCGCTGCCTTCGAAGCTGCGGCACCAACCTCCGCCTTTGCGCTGAAAACTGAGGCCAATGCGGATCGATCTGTCCTGTTGGGCCGAAGCTAGTTGAGTCTCCAGAGCAGAGACGAGTTCACCCCTGGCCGATATGACACCATCCTTGACCGCAATCGGGCCAGCGGGGCCGCCCGACAAACGGCCGACACCAAGACCCAGGACAAGGCTGGCAGCGATCGCGCCACCGATGCCCCAACTGCGCCATTTAGGGGCCGCAGCACGGGTGATGGGCGTGACCTTCGCCCGTTCCTCCAGCAGCGCGCGCATGGCCGGTGGCACGGGCTCAGCTTCCACAGGCGCGTAGTGACGGGACAGACGCTGCCGCAAATGTCGGTGCATTTCGAGGCGCTTCGCCAAGGCAGGATCGTCCGCAACGGCGCGATCGACGCGGCGGCGAGTGATTTCGTCCAACTCGCCATCGACCCAGGCGATCAGCATGGCTTCGTCAATGTCGGTCATGCTGCTTCTCCCAGCAATTCGATAAGGGCACCGCGTCCCCGGACCAATCGGGAGGTCAATGTGCCCATGGGCACGCCCAGAATTTCGGCGGCTTCCTTGTAAGACAGCCCCTCGACAAGGACGAGGGCGATGGCTTCGCGCTGATCGTCCGGCAGAGCCTGCATCGCGCGATCGACGTCGGAAAGCATGACATGCGCCTCCACATGCTGGTCGCCCGCATAGCCGACATGCTCGCCTGCCTCTTCAGGTGCAAAGGTCCGCACGGCGCGTTGACGCGAGCGGCCTTCATCGATCCAGAGATTGCGCATGATACGATACATCCAGCTGTCCAACCTAGTCCCCGGCTGCCATTGTTCGCGCGCCCGCAGCCCCCGCTCCAGCGCCGCCTGGCAAAGGTCGTCCGCATCGGCCCGATCCCTCGACAAGCTGACGGCGAAGCGGCGCAGCCGGGGAAGGATCGCCAACAGATCGTTTTCGAACGACATCCGGTCTCCATCACTTGTTCAAGGATGAAACGGCTGTGCCCATTCGTTTCATCCCCGAAGACGTATATCTACCGGAAATAAATTCGCGATGACTCATTATGGATGCGAAAGGAGCGGAAAATTCGCCTCCGCGCCAGTCGAGGATGAAGAGACAGATATGAAGGCCCTACGTTCCTGGATCGTTGCGGGACTGCTGCTGACAGGTCCAGCGGCGCAAGCGCAGTTGCTGCCCTCCCCCAACGGGGCCTTGGGTCGGGTCGGCAGGGTGGTTCCGGACCTGCTCAACGAGGCGGACAGCGCGCTGGATCGGGTTCCTTCAACCCGTTTTGCCGAGCGCCTCGTGGCGGAAAGAGCGGCGCGGATCGGTGATCTGCTGCGACGGCATGGCGACAGCGTGGAACTGGACGACAGGAAGGAAGCGGCGCGGCGTGGCGTCATCCTGATGACGGGTGCGAAGCAGGCGAGCATCGAAGCGTTGCGTGGCGCGGGCTATGGGGTGGCAAGCGAGGACGTTGAGGGGATCGACCTGCCGCTGACGCGCCTGACTGTACCGCCCGGTCGAAGCCTCTCCCGTGCATTGAAGCAGGTGCGCTCGATCGCACCAGAGGCGGAGGCGAGCGCGGATAATCTCTATTTCCCTGGCGGCAAAGCACCCAAGTCGGCGAGTGCTGCCTTGGCTGGAACAGGGACTGTCCGGTCCCCAGCGGCAGGATTGATCGATGGTGGTGTCGCCCGCCACGCGTCACTCACTGGCGCGGTCGAGCAGCGCGGCTTCGTTCGGGGCGCACCTCGCGCCAGTTCGCATGGCACGGCGGTGGCGTCCTTGATCAGTGGGACCGGACCCATCCGGGGCGCCGCGCCAGGGACGCCCCTACTCGTGGCGGACGTGTATGGCGATGATCCGGCGGGCGGCAGCGCCTTCGCGATCGTGCGAGCGCTGGGGTGGATGGCGGCGCGCGGGGTCAAAGTCGTCACGGTGAGCCTGGTCGGACCCGATAATCCTCTGCTGGCGGGAGCAGTCCGATTGGCGCGAGACAAGGGCGTGACGGTGGTAGCGGCGGTCGGCAATGATGGCCCGGCCGCCCCTCCCGCCTATCCCGCCTCCTATCCTAATGTTGTGGCGGTGACGGGCGTAGACGGCGGCGGACGTTTGCTGCCCGAAGCGGGGCGTGCGCGGCATGTGGATTTCGCGGCGCCCGGTGCGGACATGAATGCAGCTCACGCCGGAGGTGGCAAGGGGCGCGTGCGAGGCACCTCCTTCGCCGCGCCGCTGGTTGCGGGGCGGTTGTTCCTGAGCGGCAGCCTGAACGGCTTGATCGCGGAAGCCAAACCGGGAAGCAGCAAAGCGTTCGGGCATGGTATCATCTGTAGCGATTGCAGAAATATCAATTGAATATCAGTTAGTTGTTAAAAATATTTCGACGTCAGGGATGAAGTTGCATCGCCATCCCGTTGTCCTTGCATCGGATCGACAACGAACAAGGAGACGATCGATGAAGAAGACAATCATTCTTGCCACTGCCTGCCTTGCCGCCCTGACTGCGGTTCCTGCGTCTGCTCAGCTTCTAGGTGGCGGCGGCGGCTTGGGCGGTGGCCTTGGCGGCGCACTGGGCGGCGCTGGTGGATCGCTCGGCGGCACATTGAGCGGTTCGGGCGGCATCGGCCTCGACCGCAGCATCGATCTGGGCAATGGCGGGGTTGCGGCGAAGGGTTCTGGTTCTGGCCGGGCTGACGGCGCTGCCACTGGTTCTGTCAGCCGCAAGGGCAAGAACCATGGGGCAAACGTTTCGGGATCGGCCAGCGGATCGGCAAGCGGTGGCCTGACCGCCGACACGCTGGGCACCAATGATGTCGCCAATGCAGTAGGCGGCGTGCGGGATCGGGTCAGCCAGACGGCGGGCGCAGCGCGAGATCGCGCGGTCACTGCTGGTGCCGCAGCGCAAGGACAGGCCAGCGCAACGGCTCAAGCGGCACGCAACCGGGCTGGTGGCGCACTTAGCGGTGCTGGATCGGCGGCCGGTAGCGCAGCGGGTGCGGCACAGTCCGGCACGGCAAACTCAGCCGGGAGCGCCAGCAACGTTCTCAATGGAGGCGCGGCGCTCAATGCAACCGGCGCGCTATCGGGAAGCGGCCAGGCATCAGGCTCCAGCGAAAGCACGCCGTCCGGTCAGGCGGACAATTGACCCCACTCGGGCGGATTCCCCACTTCGGGCTTTAAGCCCGCTCCCTTTCCGCCCATCCGCCTGACAAGACAGGGCCGGTGATCCAAGAGGTCGCCGGCCCTTTTTCATATCAGCACAGATCCCAGCGCGGCCCGGTCAACGACAAAGGCCGATGATCCCATAGGATCACCGGCCTTTTGGCACCCGCGCAAGGTTGCGGGGTCAGGCGACCTTGGTCGCGACCTCTTCCGCTTCATCAGGATCGCGCAGCACATAACCACGGCCCCACACGGTTTCGATATAATTGTCGCCACTGCACGCCAGAGCCAGTTTCTTGCGCAGCTTGCAGATAAAGACGTCGATGATCTTGAGTTCAGGCTCGTCCATGCCGCCATAGAGATGGTTAAGGAACATCTCCTTGGTCAGCGTCGTGCCCTTGCGGAGCGAAAGCAGCTCCAGCATTGCATATTCCTTGCCGGTCAGGTGGACGCGGTTGCCGTCCACTTCCACGGTCTTGGCGTCCAGATTGACGGCCAGCTTGCCCGTGCGGATGACCGATTGCGAATGACCCTTAGACCGGCGAACCACAGCATGGATGCGCGCGATCAGCTCTTCGCGATGGAAGGGCTTGGTCACATAATCGTCGGCGCCAAAGCCGAAGGAGCGAACCTTGCTGTCCATCTCCGCAATGCCGGAAAGGATGAGCACCGGCGTCTGCACCTTGGCGGCGCGGAGCTTCTTCAGCACGTCATAGCCGTGCATGTCCGGCAGGTTCAAATCCAGACAGATGATGTCGTAGTCATACAGCTTTCCGAGGTCGAGCCCTTCCTCGCCAAGGTCAGTGGTGTAGACATTGAAGCCTTCGGTCGTGAGCATAAGCTCGATCGCCTTGGCCGTTGTCGGTTCATCTTCTATTAGCAGAACGCGCATATTGAAGCCCCTGTCCTTGCAGATCCCGTCAACCCCTAAGAACGGCGTCTGCTCCAATTCATTAACCAAAAAACTTCTGAAGGACAAAGGTTAATTTTTCGCTAACCCGCAGAAATGCGCGAGTCGCGAGAATTTGAATCTGTTTGCAAGAATTTTCTGTCGAAGTGATTCATTTTGAGTCAAGATAGATTCACCTGCGCAACGAAGCTTTAGCAGCCGTGGTTGCGAGCGATGAAATCGAGCAGGGCTTCGACCCGCGCAGGCCGCAAGCGGGAGGGCGGCGTGACCAGATGCAGGCCGAGTGGCGGCGGCCTCCAATCCAGCAGAACCTCTTCCAACTCACCTGAAGCGAGCGCTTCACCCACAATAAAATCGGGGAGCCGGGCGACACCTATGCCCGCCCGGAGCGCGGGCAGCATCGCGTCGCCGCTGTTGACGGTGAGACGCGCCCTCACCTGTATCACGACATTCTGCTGACCTGGGCCAGCGAAACGCCAAACATCCGGCGTGGGGGCGTTTGAATAGCAAAGACAGTCATGGGTGCCGAGGTCGGACGGGTGCGCGGGACGTCCCCGCTCCGCCAGATAGGCCGGAGAAGCAATGACGTGCAGTTTGACGTCACCCAGCCGCCTGGCCCGCAGCGAACTGTCCGGCATGTCGGCGATGCGGAGGGTGGCATCAAGCCCCATCTCGATCATGTCTATCCGCGCGTCAGACAGGTGAAGATTGATGTCGACGGCAGGATGAATCTTGGCGAACTGCGCGACCAGCGGCGCGACGCGGAGCAATCCGAATGTCATCGGCGCGCCCAGCCGGATGGTTCCGGACAACTCGTCCGTATCCTGGCGAGCGGCTTCCTCCGCCGCCTGCCCTTCCTCTAAGATCCGGGCTGCATGACTGGCGAGACGCTTGCCGCTTTCGGTAAGGGCCAGGCGGCGACTGGTGCGATTGAACAGGCTGGTCTCAAGATGTTGCTCAAGGCGTGTGACGGCCTTTGAGACCGTCGCTTTCGATACACTGAGCGCCTTGGCGGCATCGGTGAAGCTGCGATGCTCCACGACGGCAGCGAACATGGCCCATGCTTCAAGGTCGGGAAGACGCATATAGGAAACAATCCGTTTCAATGATGCTGGTTTAAGAAACGATCCTGATCGCTAAATCAATCGGAAGCAAGCGGGAACACTTTTTCTCGCCGCAAGGAAAGGCATAAATATGATCACCGCCGCAGGAAACCGCATCGAGCGTCGTCCCTTCGAGACGCTGGGTCATGCCGACCATGGCTGGCTCAACGCCCGCCATCATTTCTCCTTCGCCGACTATCACGACCCCGATCGCATGGGCTGGGGCGCGATCCGCGTGTGGAATGACGATGAAATCGCCGCGAACACCGGCTTCCCTCCGCATCCGCACCGCGACATGGAAATCGTCACCTATGTTCGCAAGGGCGCGATCACGCATCAGGACAGTCTGGGCAACAAGGGCCGGACAGAGGCTGACGACGTACAGGTGATGAGCGCAGGGACGGGCATCCGTCACTCCGAATATAATCTGGAGGATGAAACAAGCACGCTGTTTCAGATCTGGATCATACCCAAGGCGCAGGGCGGCGCGCCAAGCTGGGGCGCCAAGCCCTTTCCGAAAGGCGATCGTGCCGGGAAGCTGGTGGTACTCGCCAGCGGCTATGCGGAGGATCAAGATGCGCTGCGTATCCGCGCCGATGCCCGGCTGCTCGGCGGCACCATAAAGGCTGGCACCAGCGTGACGTATGAAAGCGCCGAGGGACGACACCTGTATCTCGTGTCTGCCACCGGCCGGATCGAGATTGACGGCCAGACCTTTGAAGCACGCGATGGAGCCGCGATCCTAGGCGGCCAGCCCATCACGATCACCGCGATCGAGGATAGCGAAATCGTCCTCGTCGATAGCGAATAGGCTCGCGGAGCCTATCGGCCGCTCGCTCACCTTGCCCCCCTAAGGGGGCGAGCGGTCGCATTATTCAAGAAACCTTTTTCCGATCAATGCATTACCAAGACTGGAGACGCTTCATGGCTAAGGTGCTCGTTCTCTATTATTCGTCCTACGGACACATCGAAACGATGGCGAAGGCTGTTGCGGAGGGCGCGGTCGGCGCTGGCGCTCAGGTCGATATCAAGCGAGTGCCCGAAACCGCGCCCTTGGAGGTGGCCCGCAATGCGGGCTTCAAGCTGGAGCAGGATGCGCCGATTACGACGGTGTCAGAACTTGCAGACTATGACGCAATCATCATCGGCACCGGCACGCGCTTCGGCCGTATGTCCAGTCAGATGGCGGCTTTCCTTGATCAGGCAGGCGGCCTTTGGGCGCGTGGTGCGCTTAACGGAAAAGTGGGCGGCGCCTTCACATCTACTGCCAGCCAGCATGGCGGGCAGGAAACGACTTTATTCTCGATCATCACCAATCTGCTGCATTTCGGCATGGTGATCGTGGGGCTGGACTATGGTCACACCGGGCAGATGGGCGTCGACAAGGTGCGGGGCGGCGCACCCTATGGCGCCACGACTATCGCGCACAGCGACGGCAGCCGTCAGCCGGACGAAGATGAACTGGAAGGCGCCCGGTATCAGGGACGGCGGATCGCGGAGACCGCGATCAAGCTGCACGGGTAGAAATTTGGCTGCACCCTCCCCCTCTCGGTGCAGCGGTTGAGCCTTGGGTCGCAAGGCACAACGATGGAGGCCGGTGCATAGGATGGGTGCACCGGCCTCTTTTTTTTCAGAGGAACAGGCGACCGCCGACCGGGCTGGCGCGCAGGAGGTAATAGACGGCGATGGGCAACAGCAGCGCATGGAGCAGCAACCAGGGCTTGTCCAAATGGGGCGACAGGTAATGGATGACCGCGACGTGCAGATACATGGTGACAAGCGAGCCCCTGCCCACTGCCGCCAGCCATCCGCCAAAAGGCGCGACATGGACCGAGATGCGGAAGATAAGCAGGGATGTCGCCACCGCTGACGCAAGCGACAGGACCGGCCACCCGTAATCCGCAGCCTTCATGTTGAGCGTTGGAAAAAGACCGGACAGTCCCGCCAGAGCCAGCGCACCCAATGGGAGCCACATCCAATGCCTCCACGGCACCTGCTGCCACACGGCTCCGATCCAGAGCAGCACAAAAGCCATGGGCACGGTCAGCAACCCCAGCACGGACGTCTGGGTCGCCTCCCCTGCTACATAAGCTACAACAGAGACAGCTATGATCGCGATAAACCAGCGCCGGTCGAGCGGATGGGGCCAACGGGACAGCAGCGCGTTGAACAGAATGCGCGCGGCCATCAGGCAGGGCACGAACCAGAATATGGTATAGGGACCGCGCAGCCATGATCCGCCAAGAAAGATCGGCAATATATCGTCCGGCCATTGGTTGAAGATGGGCCGCTGCCCCTTCATGGGCTCGATGATCTGATCCGCGATGATCAGCAGTGCGAGGAACGCCGCATAGGGGCGCATCTGCGACGCCAATTGCCGCAGGGCGAACCCCTTGGGCGGCTGCGGACGGGAAAGCAGGCCCGACAGCAGGAAGAAAAGCGGCATGTGAAAGCTGTAGAGCGCGTCCCGGAAAGGCCCTCGGGTCCAGACATGGCCTGCCACCACGGCGATGATGCCGATGCCGCGCGCCACATCGATCCATTCCAGCCGCCCACCACCCTGCACCCGTTCCGATGGCGCCGACTTGTGCTGGACCTCGTTCCCCCTGTTCTCCATGGCTTCCACGCCCTATAGGACGGCGCGCGCCCGTCAATCTTTCCAACTGCTCCCGGAACCAGTCCTTGACCCTATTGCATGACCGAGTTCTCTTCATCGATGGTGAAGCCATCATTCTCGACAAACCCGCCGGCTTGCCGGTCGATGCGCCGCGCGACGGTTCGCTGAGCCTGGAGAACCACCTTTCGTCACTGACCTTCGGCTTTCAGCGCTGGCCCCTGCCAGTGCATCGGCTGGATCGGGACACCAGCGGTTGCCTGCTGCTGGCGCGCAATCCCAAGGCGCACAAGCGCTATGCCGCAGAGTTTGAGGCAGGCACGGTCAGCAAGCGCTATGTCGCGGTCGTGGACGGCGTGCCGGAAACCGAAAGCGGCACTATCGAACTATCGCTGAAGAAAGTCAGCAGCGCGGCCAAGGGCTGGCGCATCATCGCGGCCAAGGACGGAAAGTCCGCCGTGACCGAATGGCGAAAGCTGGCGGAGAAGGATGGCCGCGCGCTGATCATCTTCACGCCGCGAACCGGACGGACCCATCAGATTCGCGCTCATACATTATATGGTCTGGGCTTTGGCATCGCTGGCGACCCGGTATACGGCACCGGCGAGGGACCAATGTTGCTGCACAGCCGTTTCCTCAGCGTCCCGCGCGGGAGCAAGCCTCCGGCAGAGGCGACAGCTCCCCTGCCCGCCACCTTTGCGGCGGCTGGTTTCGGGCCGGAGTATCTGGATGATGCCGGACTTTGACATTCCGGAAGATGCGCTGGAGGAGCGTTTCATCACCGCCGGTGGCCCCGGCGGGCAGAATGTCAACAAGGTCGCCACTGCGGTCCAGTTGAGAGTGGCCCTCTATCGGCTGGGATTGCCGGTCCATGCCTTCCGGAAAATAAAGGAGCTGGCGGGATCTCGCCTGACCTCAGGCGGAGAGATCGTGATCCAGGCGTCCCGCTTCCGCACACAGGAGGCCAATCGACAGGATGCCCGCGACCGGCTGGCCGAGATGATAGCGCAGGCTTACAAACGCGATCCCCGGCGCATCGCCACCAAGCCGGGCAAGGCGGCAAAGGCACGCCGGGTGGACGCCAAAAAGGCGCGCAGTTCGGTAAAGCAAGGGCGCGGCAAGGTGCGGATGGATTGAGGATTGCCGATGTTTGATTTCAAGGCACCAGCTGATGGCGACAAGTCCAAGCTCTATGCGGACCTCCTGTCGGCAGTCGAGGCAGTGACGGACGGCGAGCCCGATCCGATCGCTAACATGGCCAATGTCGCTGCGCTGATTTGGCAATTTCTTCCGGACCTTAACTGGGCAGGCTTTTATCGCATGGTAGAAGGTGAACTGGTGCTTGGCCCATTTCAGGGGAAGCCAGCCTGCATCCGCATTCCTCTGGGCCGGGGCGTCTGCGGCACGGCGGCGGCCAAGGGAGAGACGCAGCTGGTCGAGGATGTCCACGCTTTCCCCGGCCACATCGCCTGCGATGCCGCCAGCGCATCTGAGATCGTTGTGCCCGTTACGGTCGATGGTCGCGTCGTTGCGGTGCTTGACCTCGATAGCCCTGTCCCGGCGCGTTTCGATATCGCCGACCAGAATGGGCTTGAGATGCTGATCGAACGGATGGGCACTCGCCTCGCTTAACCGCGCTGCTCCGTTTCGGGACAGGCGGGGCGTCCCCGCCGCGTGGATCGTGGCGGATCATCATGCTAAACCAGACGTTAACGTCACGGCCATGCTCAAGGCAGCCATGAACAACGGGGAGTTTTGCATGCGGATCTGGAGCATCTTGCTGGCGGGCACGGGCCTTGCCCTCGGCCTTGCAACACCGGCTTTAGCAGGTGACGCCGCCGGGACCGGCGCGACGCTCCCTATCCTGGGCAAGAGTTTTTCCGGCATGCGGCCGGTAAATCCCGGAATGCACCGCGGAACGGTGGTCCACCGCTGGGGACCGCGCGTTCAGGGCCGCTGGTTCGCGGGCTGGTATGCGCCGGGCGGTTGGGGCGCATATCGGCGGCCGGTCATGGGCTATGTCCTGCCATCCTATTGGGTGAGCCCCACCTACCGGATCGGCAATTATGGACGCTATGGTCTGCCTGCGCCCGCCGATGGCTTTGGTTGGTCCCGCTATTATGACGACGCTGTGATGGTCGATCGTCACGGCCGCGTCCGGGATCATCGCAGCGACGTCGAATGGGATGCGCGCGATCATGAACAGGATCGGCCCGGCGTTCCCTATGATGATGACGTAACTGCGCATGACGGACCTCCGCCCCCGCCCCATGAATATGAGGGACGCTGGACTGGGACCTGGCGCGACGAAAACGGCCGCACCGTGAGTGGCGAATATGAGGGCCGTTTCGAAGGCGAGGCGCGCAGCAACTATGGAGTGGATTATGAAGCTCCACCCTATGGCGCACCCCCACCCCTCGTCCGGCATGATGGCCCAGGCGCCCCGGTGGTGACGACGACACAGGCCCCCGGCTACATCGCGGGCGGCTATTATTATCCGGGTGCCACAACAACTACAGTGGTCGTCACGCCGACGGTCACCACCACCAGCTATGTGACCGAAACGACGACGCGCCGCCATGGCGTCAAACGCAGGTGCAACTGCAAATAGGATCAGCGGTTTAGCCTGTCTGAAGGCAAGACAGGAGAAGCGGCATGATCCATCATGTTTCGGTTGGGACAAACGACGTCGAACGCGCGCGGGCGTTTTACGACCCGTTGATGAAGCTGCTCGGCTATCGCAACATACGCGATTATCCTCATTCACTGGATTATGGCGTGACGGATGTGGCCTTCAGCGTCGAAACACCGGTGAATGGGGATCGAGCGTCGTCCGGCAACGGCGTTAATATCTGTTTCGAAGCGGCAGACCGGGAAGCCGTCCGCGCGTTTCATCGACTGGCGCTGGAGCTCGGCGGGACCGATGAAGGCGCGCCGGGCGTTCGGCCCAACTATGACGCCCATTATTACGGGCATTCCTGCGCGACCCAGATGGAAACAAGATCGAGGCCGTGACCTTCGCCGCGAAATAGATTTGCTCGACGCAGGACGGCCTTGTCGCGCCCGCAGGCTCGAGAGCTATTTCCGGAAGATACCCGCCAGTTCGATCGGCAACGGCGGTTCGTCGCGGGGCAGCACGCCCCGGATGGCCTGCGCCTGCTCCTGCGGGTCGAAACGCACCCAACCGCTGCGGCTCAGCTTTTCCAGCGGGCGGTAGCGGACTTTATACTGCATCCGCTGCGACCCTTCGACCCAATAGCCGAGATACACATAGGGCAGGCCCGCCTTCGCGGCGCGCAGGATGTGATCCATGATGATGAAATTGCCCAGCCCCTTGCGGTGCTCCAGCTCCGTATCGAAGAAGCTGTAGATCATCGAAAGGCCATCGCCCTGCCGGTCGGTCAGGCATGCGCCGATCAACTTGCCTGGGCGGCCATTCTTGCCGGGCTCGCGATATTCGACGACATGGCTTTCGACCGGGGTCTGCTCGACCATGTCGGCGAAATCCATCTCGTCCATCTCGGTCATGCCGCCGCCCGGATGGCGCGCCTTCAGATAGCGCTGGAGCAGTTCGAATTGCTCCTCCGTCGACCATGGCTTGCATGCCGTGACGATCAAGTCGCTGTTGCGGCGAATGAGTTTGCGCTGTGTCGCGTTGGCCGAAAACTCTCCTGCCACCACGCGAACCGACACGCAGGCGGAGCAATCGGCGCAGCTGGGCCGGTAGGCGACATTCTGGCTGCGGCGAAAGCCGATGCGGCCGAGTGCGTCATTAAGTTCCGACGCATTGTCGCCGTTAAGTTCGGTAAAGACCTTCCGCTCGCTCCGGCCCGGAATATAGGGGCACGGGCTGGGGTTCGTCACAAAGAAGCGCGGAAAACGAAATGGTGCGCTCACCCCACGGTCTCCGTCAAAACGCTGCGCGAAACTTGAGTCATGGACAGACTATGACGCCCGCAGCCTTCCGTGAAAAGGTCATTTACCACGAAAAAAATGCGTACTCCCTGCGCCGGGATGTCGATCAGGCAACCTCGATCGGCGCGACCTCATATCCTGCGGCGCGCAGGGCCGTGATCAGCCGATCGAGATGCTCCCCATCGCGGGTTTCGCACTCGACGTCGAGACTAAGGCCCTTGGCCGGAAGATTGGTGAAGATGCGCTGATGCGACAGCTCCAGAATGTTGACCGCTTCCTGATCGAAGATGCGGGCGACATGGAACAGCGCGCCAGGACGGTCCTGCAAGATGATGCGCAGGCGCGCCAGACGACCCGACCGCGCAAGATCGCGCAGCAGCACATTCGCCAGCAGGCGCGTGTCGATATTGCCGCCCGTCAGGACGAGCCCGACATTGCGACCCGCGAACAATTCCCTGTGCATCAACAACGCGGCAAGCCCGGCCGCGCCTGCGCCCTCGACTACCGTCTTTTCGATCTGGAGCAGCAGGCTCAACGCCTCCTCCAGATGCCGTTCATCGACCAACAGGACGTCGTCGGCCAGACGCTCCACAAAGCGGCGCGTCAGCTCGCCCGGTTCCTTGACCGCAATGCCTTCCGCCAGCGTATCGCCGTCGCAGGCAAGGCCCGCCTGCTTGATATGGCTGTACATCGACGGATAAAGCTCCGCCTGCACGCCATAGATGCGGATGTCGGGCTTCATCGCCTTGGCCGCAGTGGCCATGCCAGAAAACAGGCCGCCACCGCCGATCGGGATGACCAGCGTGTCGATCTCGGGTGCGTCCTCCAGCATTTCCAGCGCGACAGTACCCTGCCCGGCCATGATGTCGGGTTCATCGAACGGGTGAACGAAGGTCAGCCCATTTTCCTTGGCCAGTTGGCGCGCATAGGTGCTGGCGTCGTCGAACTTCTCACCATGCAACACGACCGTCGCGCCATGCCCTTGCGTCTGCGTCACCTTCACCGTCGGCGTGGTCACGGGCATGACGATGGTCACGGGCACGCCCAAACGGCGGCCGTGATAGGCAAGCCCCTGCGCATGATTGCCTGCGGAAGCGGCGATCACACCCTTCTCCTTCGACGCCGTGTCCAGTTGAAGCAGGCGATTGAGCGCGCCGCGTTCCTTGTAGGCGGCGGTGAACTGGAGGTTTTCGAACTTCAGGTAGACCTTACAGCCGAGCATATCGGACAGCGTCTGGCTGATCAGCGTCGGCGTATGCACGACCGCGCCCGAAATCCGCACGCGCGCCGCCAATATGTCATCGACGGTAACGGGCAGCGGCATCGCGCTTTCGATCTTGCTCAACGTGTTCATGCGCTCGCCCCTAGCGGAAATTTACCTCGGAAGGAACTGGCCCTTGGCGAAATCTCGTCCTATGGCAAAAGGCCACGCGGCTAACTGTACGAGGCATATGGCTAATATCGCGTTTATCGGTCTGGGCGTCATGGGCGGCCCGATCGCCGGGCATCTGGCGAAGGCCGGACACGAACTGACCGTCTATAACCGATCCATCGGAAAGGCGAAGAAGTGGGCCGAGGCCTATGGCGGCGCCGTGGCGGTAACCCCGGCCAAGGCGGCGGAAGATGCCGAAATCGTCATCAGCTGCGTTGGCACCGACGATGATCTTTCGCAGGTAACCGTTGGCAAGGAAGGCGCGTTCCGGACGATGAGGCCGGGCAGCCTGTTCATCGACCATACGACGGTATCGGCCCGGATCGCGCGGCAACTGTTCGTCGAAGGAGAAAGCCGGGGACTTCATTGCGTCGATGCCCCCGTATCGGGCGGTCAGGCAGGCGCGGAAAACGGCCGCCTGTCGATCATGTGCGGCGGCACGGGACCGGCAGTCGAGGCCGCGAGGATCGTCATGCAAAGCTATGCCGCGCGGATCGTGCATGTCGGCGGCGCGGGAGCCGGGCAAACGACCAAGATGGTGAACCAGATTTGCATCGCGGGCGTTCTGCAAGGGCTTTCCGAAGCGCTACGCTTTGCGCAAGCCGCCGAACTGGATCTGGACAAGGTGTTCGAGGCCGTGTCCGGCGGCGCCGCGCAAAGCTGGCAGATGGATAACCGCTGGACGACAATGGCTCAGGACAGTTTTGATTTCGGCTTCGCCGTCGATTGGATGCGCAAGGACCTTGGCCTCGCCCTTGAGGAGGCCCGCGCGAATGGTGCGACGCTTCCCGTCACAGCGCTGGTCGATCAATTCTACGCCGATGTGCAGGCTATGGGCGGAAGCCGACAGGATACGAGCGCGCTGGTGAGGCGGATCACCAAGGCATGAAGCGCGCCCTTTTGGCGGCCACCACCGCGTTCGCCCTGCCCTTTCCCGCTATCGCGTCGGGGGTCATCGACAATGTGAACGGCATCGCGGTCGACGCTAATGGACGCACCGTGCGTTTCCGCGCTCTGCTGATCGACGATGATGGCAAGGTCGAAAGACTGCTGCCCGGACGCTATGAAGCGCCACCCCGCAAGAAGAAGTTGAAGAAGGGTGAGAGCTGGCCGAAGGGTCTGGACTTCCAACTGGACGGCGGGGGCAAGACATTGATCCCCGGCCTGATCGACGCGCATGGCCATGTCATGGCGTTGGGCCTGACGCAGATCACGCTCGACCTGTCCGGCACCCGCTCGCTGGCTGACGCGCAGGGCAAGATACGGGAATATGTCGCCGCCAATCCCGGACGGAAATGGATCATCGGCCGGGGGTGGAATGCCGAGCTTTGGGGGCTTAATCGGGCGCCCACCGCTGCCGATCTCGACGCCGCCTCCGCCGATGTCCCAATATGGCTGGAAAGCGCGGATGGTCAGGCAGGCTGGGCCAATTCAGCGGCGATGAAAGCCGCCAACATCGGCGCCATAAGCAAGGCGCCTGCCGGTGGCCGGATCGAGATGACCGGGGGCAAGCCATCCGGCCTGTTCGTCGGCAAGGCGATGGACATGATCCAGCGGGTCGTCCCTCCTCCCGCCCCAAAGGACAGGGACATCGCGCTGGAAAAGGCTCAGCAGCTGTTGCTGGCGAACGGCGTCACCGGCATTGCCGACATGGGCACCACGATCGAGGATTGGCAGGCATACCGCCGTTCGGCCGATCGCGGCGCGCTGCGTGTGCGGATCATCTCCTATGCGCTGGGCCTCGACAATATGGTGCTGATTGCAGGCCCTGAACCGACGCCGTGGCTCTATGATGACCGGCTGCGCATGGGCGGGCTGAAACTGGCGCTGGACGGATCCCTCTCGTCGCGCGGGGCATGGCTCAAGGCCGATTATGCCGACGCGCCGGGGCATCGCGGATATTCGCTGATCCCATCCACGCAGCTGCGCAACATGATGAGCCGCGCGGCGATGGATAATTTCCAGATCGCGGTGGATGCGACCGGAGACGCGGCCAACAGCGAACTGCTGGATGCGATCACGGAACTGGGCCAGACCTACAAGGGCGACAGGCGTTGGCGGATCGAAGGAGCAGACGTCGTTGATCTTGTGGACCTGCCCCGCTTTGGGCAAAATGGCGTCATAGCGTCGATGCAGCCCGCGCTTCAGACCGCAAACTGGCGCATGGCGGTCGCGCGCATGGGCGAGAACCGGTTGAAGGGCGGCTATGCGTGGAAAGCGATGCTCGACAATCGCGCGCCATTGGCATTCGGCTCCGGCGCACCGGTCACAAGTCCAAACCCCTTTATCGGCATGGCCGTCGCCATGAGCCGGGAGGATGCAACCGGCGAACCGGCAGGCGGATGGATGCCGGAGCAGCGGGTGAGCTTTGAGGCAACGCTTGACGGCTATACACGGCAGGCGGCCTTCGCGGGTTTCGCGGAAAAACGCTTCGGTAGCTTGATCCCCGGACAGCGCGCGGATTTCATCCTCATCGACCGGGACATTTCCATCGCTCGGCCCGTCGACATACGGGCGACGCAGGTTCTGGAAACATGGATCGGCGGCAAACGGGTCTTCATGAAGAGCGCCAAGCCCTAGATTACAGCACGTCGCCCGACGCGTTCATCGCATCATCGATGGTTTCAGGCAGCGGCGGCAGCACCGGTTTGTCGCATCCTGCAGCCTTCATATGCGCGCGGAGCGCGTCCATGCGCCCGAGATTCCAGCGAGCAAGCGGTATGCCCAACGGGCGGAACTCGGCGCGGTCGAACAGCTCGACGACATAATGCTGGCAAAGCTCGTCCACTTGCCCCAGCGTCAACATCCCAAGGTTCATCACCATGGGCCGCCCCGGCACACCGTCCCGGCCGCGCACCAGATCGGTCACATATAATCCGCCGCGCGGATCGACCAGCACCACATCGGCCTTCGACGCATCAATCATGCGATGACTGGCGGCATAGGGCGCGACGAAAACATGCGTGCGCCAGACAAGAAAGGCGCTCATCGCGATCGTTATCGCCACGGCCAGGTAAATGGGCCGCATCGCCGCCGGACGGAAACGTGACCAGCCGAGGCCCGCCAGCAGGCAGAACGGCCCGATGAAGCCATGGGCATAGCGAAAGCCCCAGCCATAGCCCTGCGCCAGTGCCAGCGCGCAACCGGCAAAGCAGCCCAGCGCCAGCGGCAACGCGATTTCCTGCCCCCGCAACGCCCTGCGCCATTGCATCGCCATCACGCCCAGCGCCGCCAGCGGCACCATCAATATGTTGTTCCATGCGGCAAAGCGGCTGAGGTTCACCAGCGGTTGCCAGCGATCGCCCAAACGTTCGAACAGGCTGCCGACCTTGTCCGCCACCCCTGCGGAAGGGCGGACATCGGCGGCAGGCCCCAACGACTGGACAAGGAATCCGGGCCAAAGCTTTGCCCACACGACAACGATGGCGATCAGGATCAGGACGTGAAATGCGGCCACGGCCCAGCGGCGCGACAGGAGCATCCACAATATGAAGGGCGCGATGAAGATGGGCGGGAAATGCCATTGATGGAGGCCAGCCGCCACCAGCGCCACCGCACCAGCGCTGACATGGCCGATCACGCCACCCCGCAGGACAAGCGCGAGCCAGATCATGTTGAGCGCGAAATGGCCCGTCATCGCATAGGGGGTCATCGCCGTGACCCATAGCTGCGTGGACGACAACCCAAGCAGCATCGTCACCCAAACAGCATCGTCCCGCGTCGGGAACAGATGCAGCGCCACGCGCCACAAGGCAAAAAGCCCGGCAATCAGCAGTGCGGGACCAGCCAGGTTCGGGTCCCCCAATTGCCAGAACAGGGCCTGAATCGCGCTGTTCACCGGCAGATAAGCGGCAGTCCAATAATCGGCCGCGCCAAAGGGGGAGAAGAATTCCGGCATGATCGCGCGCCGATAGGCTTCCCATTCGGCGGGGATCGGCCGGGCGAACAATCCTTCGCGCATATAGGCGGCGGCAAAGCGCGCGACTTCCTCATCCCGCGAAATCGCGTAGTTCTGGAACAGCCAGTAATGGCCCGCCCAGGCGACGAGGCCGAAGAAGACGATCAGCGGTACGATCATCCGCGCGCGGGGCTTGGGCAGGCGGAACCCCATCCCCTCGGCAAAAAGCGCCGCCAACGTCAGCAGTAACAGCCCGCCCAGCAGCGCGGGAAAATCCTGATCCAGAAACAGGATGACGGCCAGGCTGACACCCTGCCGGTACGTCACATGCCACAGGAAGGTGGCGCCCAGCCAAAGGGTCAGGCCGATGGCACCCGCCAGGAAAAGGCGGCGGGCATTGATTGGCCGGGCGGGCGGAACGTACATTCAGCTTTCCTGCGGCAGCAGCGCCCGGTTGACGAAAATGCCATCCATTTCGACGAGCAGCGGAAAATGCCCCTTGTTGTTGGCGAAGAAAGCCGAAGGGATGAAATCCCGCTGCCCCAGCCAATCGATCATCGCCTGATAGCCGGCGCCATTTTCGTATATGGGGCGCACGCCAAGTTCGGTCTGAACGCCTGCCATGGCCGCGATTGCGTTCCCCGCGCCTTCGCAAACGGAAAGGTCATGACCCTGCGTGTCCATCTTCAGGAATGGGCGGGAAAATCCATGCTCCGCCCGTAGTTCCGGCAGAAGCGTATCGATCCGCCTGCATTGCATCTCGACCGTCCGGGTGACCTTGTTGCGCTCTGCGAAGATCGCATCCTGCCGATCGGACGGCTTTTTAAGCGAGCTGAACTGATCGGCCGCCATGATGTTGAAACTGGCGTTTCCCTCAAAGTCCGACAAGGCGAGGTTGAACACATGCCATTTGGCATCGGACGCCGCCCTGCGGGATAGCTCGGCAAATATGTCGGGATTGGGTTCAAAGGACAGGATGGTGCCGGAAAAGCCGACGTCTTTTCGCAACATGACCGCATATTGCCCGCGATTAGCCCCGACATCGAACACGCAATCGACCGCAAAGGCAGAGAGGAACCGACGAAGCGCCTGGATCTCTGGATATTGATGCACCCGCCCGGCGATAGCGAGGCGGATCGCTAGCGCGCGGTCGGCCAGTTCGCGGACATATCGGCTCATGCGCGCGAGGCCATAACAGAGCGGTAAATGCCGATCGTTGCCAAGGCCGTGTCCTTCCAACTGCCCATAGTCTCACCATAGGCGCGTGCCGCCGCGCCAGCCGTCTGCCTGATGGCGGGGCTTTGGATTAGCCGCAAGAGGGCTTGAGCAAGATCGTCCGGATTTCCGGCCGCTGTGCGGATCGCCACTCCCTCCGGCAAGGCGGCGAACATGCCCACGTCCGATGTTACCATCGCCTTGCCATGGTGCAGGGCAGACAGGAATGCGCCGCTTGAATCTATGTGCCGATAGGGGAAGATGATGGCGTCGGCCTTCGCCATATGCGCGTCGAGCCGCCCTTCCGTGAGGAAGCCAAGGTCGGCAATCAGCCGGTCGGCAAAGCCCTCAGCCCGGACTCCTTCCAGCAATGGCGCTACGTCCATGAAGGGCTTGCCCGCCACCACCAGTTCAAAAGCATGCCCCGCCCGCCAGAGAGACATGCAAGCCTCGATCAATATATCGACGCCCTTATAGGGCCTGATCGTACCGAAGAAGAGCAGGCGCGGGACGGAGGCATCGGGGATAGCGACCAGATCAGCCGTTGTTGCCGGTGCCAGACGCATTGGGGGGTGGGGCGTCACATGAATGCGGGCCGATGCGATCCCCTGCGCCGCCAACGCCTGACGGGTCGTATCGCCATGCACGATCAGCGCATCGAACAGGTCGAGCAAAGCGCGATATCCCCTGCCCTGCACGCCTGCATCGGCATGATAGGCATCGGCGTTATGAACGGTATGGATCATCGGCACCCGCCCCTTCAATCGGCGCAACAGCAGCCGGTCGGCGGGCGCGAGGGGCAACCATTGGAAATGCGCAACATCCGCCGCTGTCAGCGCACTGACCCGGCCGAGGGCACAGGCGGCGCCATATTCGGCGGCCTTGATCAGACGAAAGGCCTTGCCCTCCCCCAATCGCGCTCGCAGTGCTTCGCTCCGGCGAAAGAAGCGCGGTTCGTATCTATAATTTTCCGGCGCGATGGCGTCAGTTGATCGCATCGGGCGGCCGAACAAAGTCACATCCGCGCCCTGTGCGGCAAGACCGCTGCACAGGCTGTCATCATATCGCCCGGTGAACAGCGACGGATCGACCATTGCAATCTTCATTGCGCGGCCGGACCTTGCAGCAGACGGCGCAACGACAGGGCATGGAGCGCCGCGACCACGATCATCGTCAGCGCATAGATTGCGAGAAAGCCTCGATCGAACCCGTCACCGAACAGCATTGCCAGCGGCACGCTGAGCAGCGATCCGGCCAGGAATGGTAGCGATCGCTTGAGCAAATGAGAAAAGCGCCCAAGCGCCGCCTGAACATAGACCGACACGCAAATCAGCGTCAGCGCCAGCAAAGCGCCGTCAATCAGCAGCAGGTCGGTCAAGCCAATGGCGGCTCGTCCGGCGAACAGCTTTGCGAAGACCCACTGGCCAAGCATCAGCAACGCAGCCGACGCGGCAAGGGCAAAGATAAACCCGGCCGCAAGTGCACGGGTCAGCAACTGGCGCAGGCGGGTCCGGTCTCCACCGTGAAAAGCGCGGGTGATGCGAGGAAGCGCGGCCTCCACCATCGCGCGGATGGCCATGGAAAGCGCTCGCGACATCTTGAACAGGAAATCGAAGAGCAGCATCGGCCGCGCGTCCTGCGTGGCGATCGCTATGGTGAAATAGGGCGCATTATAGGCGACGATCTCAGACACGGTGAACAGTGCCGACGCACTTATATCCCGCAAATAATGGGTGCGCACATATGCGCCGCCCCGGCGAAAGGCCAGCCAGTGCCGCGTCGCCATCCCCAACCGACCATGCACCAACTTGATGGCATATCCGATTGCGGCAATGCTGATGACCAGTTGCAGCGCCACCGAAAGACGCGCATCCAATCCTTTGAGGATCAGCAGCAGCAGCGCGATGGTCATCATCCGCCGCAAACAATCCAGCATCTCCCAGACGAAATTCCCATCGACCGCCGCCAGCGCCCGTTTCGCGAGCAGCGCCGGAAGGTTGATGCAGGCGGACAGGAAAAAGAGGATGAAGAGAAGCGGCATCGTCGTACCGATCCCGCCCGCCACCAGCGCGACGAGCAGGATCACTACCCCGCCAAGGACCAGCATGCCAAGGAACAGGAAAAGGACGCCCATTTCCTCCAGACGGAAACCGTCCCCGCTGTCTCCGCCATGGCCAAGCCAATGACGCCGCAGCCGGGCATAGATAATGCTGGTCAGGCCGAACTCGGCCGAAATGGTAAAGTTGCCGAAGGCGACCAGCAGCAGGAACGCCTGGAATTCGCGCAGCGGCAGGACGCGCACGAAAACATAAGTAACCGCAAAACCCCAGATCAACGTCAGCCCGACATTGGCGAGCTTGATGAGGGCGATGAACCGGGCAGACCCCTCCATCCTGGCGATGGTCCTGCCGACCAGCGCGCTCACCGGGCAGCGCTTCCTACAGGCTTGCGGGCGCGGAACAAACGATCATCCAGCGCAAAGAAATGGCGCGTATCGGCATCAATGCCGCTCGCGTCGATCTCCTCCAACAGGAAGCCAGCCGCGCGAATGCGATCGGCGAAATCCAGCCCATATTGGCGCACATGGTCCCACTGGCCAAATCGCCGTTCCCGTTCCCGAGGCGGAATGTCGAAGCTGCCGTCCTCGGTCGGCTTGTCCCACAGCGGCACGATCAACCACGCTTCGCCGCCAGGCTTCAGCGCGCGATAGATATTGCGCAAAACGGCGTGATCGTCCGGCACATGCTCCATGACATGACTGGCATAGAAGAGGTCATATTGTTCAGGCTCCTCCAACGCCATGAGGTCCACGCGGCGCATGCCGGGAACCGAATAGCGCGCCGGATCGAGATCGGCGGGCACATAATCGGCGGCGGAAGAAAAGCGGCGGACAAGGCTGCCTTCATTGGGCGCCATGTGCAGGATGGCCCCATCTTTCGGAACCGTCAGCGTCTTTTTCGCGATCAAATGGTTCATCAGCCGTTCGCGCGGCGAGGCTCCGCAATTGGGGCATCCCCATTCCGCATTCTCGCCATAGCGGAAGAAGCCGACGACTGACTGCCCACATGCCGGGCACGCCCGGTTCGCGCGCGCGCCCATCGCCTTGCGCAGGACAAGCATGGTCCGGGTCAGATGCTTGCTGACGGCTTTCGCCACCCGCTGGAAAGTAATCACGCCTTGGCTCCGATCAGCATTGGGGAGGGCCTATACATGATGCCCCGCCTTTGGCGAGAGGGATCAGCGTGACTTTGCGGGATTCCAGACAGTGACCGTGCGGCCCGACATGGCTTTCATGACTCCCTGAAGCGTCGCGGCATAGGCGATGAGAATGTCGGTCACCGCCGCCAAAGGCCCCGACTTCGCCCGCAAGCCCAGCGCCAGCAGAAGCAACGCGAGCGCCGTCGCACCAATAGCCAGCAAAGGTGAGATACGGACAGCCAGCAACAGGGCCGCAATCCCACCGGTCAGGATGGCGACGCCCCCGAACCACCTGATGATCTTGCGAGACGCATATTTGAAACGGTCGAGCGCCTTCATACGCCGAAGCTGAGGCCGAAGGTGCAGATGCGTATGCCATGCGCGAGCGGCGATTCGAACCTTTCGCCGATATTCATCGCCCCTGCCCGCAACCAGTCTTTCCCTGGCGATGACATCCTTCGCCTTGACCAGCCGCGATCCCGCGAACACCACGGCCATCGACACTGTCAGGTCGTCAAGCACACTGTCCGGAAACACAGGATAGAGCGCGCGACGGATGGAAAAGATCGAGCCGTCCGCACCCAGCACATTGCCGGTGCGCGATTCCTCATCCTTCAGGCGCTCCTCCATCCGCCAGTAGAGCGAACCGACCGACGCCGTCGCGCTTTCCCCCTCGCCCATATAATGCAGCGAACCCAGAACGCCTCCCACCTGCGGATCAGCATAGCGGGCAAGCAGATTGCCGATCGCGTCCTCGTCCAGCATGACATTAGCGTCGGTGAAGATCAGCACGTCGCCGGCAGCACGCGCGGCAAGCTGTTTCATGCCATGCGCCTTACCGCTGCGACCCGGCCCCCGCATCAGCGTCACCAGATCGCCCTCTGCCGCGATGAGCGACGCCGTCTCATCGGACGACCCATCATCAAAGGCCAGAATCTCAAGGGCGGGATGGCAGCGCTTCAACATCGCCAGATTGGCCAGCTTCTCCGGCATCGCCGCCGCCTCATTATAGGCGCAGAAGAGCAGCGAAGCCGAGGGTACCTCACCCCCGCGCGGCGCTTCGGGCTTCGTCGGAAGGGCGCGCAGGATCAGCGGGTAGAAGAGGAACGGCCAAAGCAGCGCCACCACCGACCCAACAAGGACGAGCAAGAGGATCAGGTCCACGCCGCGCATCAATAGGCCTTGTGATGCACCAGCACCCCGATGGTCGCCATAATGATGCGCAGGTCACGCCAGATCGACCATTTCGTCACATATTCAAGGTCCGACTGGAGCCGGTCGATCAAATCCTGATGATGGTCGGTCGATCCGCGATGACCACGGACCTGTGCAAGGCCGGTCATGCCGGGCTTGATGCAATGCCGCTCCCAATAGCGCTCATCGACTTCCCAATAGAGGCTGTCGCCTGCCTTGGCCGCTGCGGCATGGGGACGCGGGCCGACAATACTCATGTCGCCGCGCAGCACGTTGAAAAGCTGCGGCAGTTCGTCGATGCTCGTCCGGCGCAAAAAGCGTCCGACCGGCGTCACCCGATCATCGTCGCGCGCTGTCAGCTTGTCCGCCTTGTGGTCAGCCGCCTCGATCCGCATAGACCGGAACTTGTAGATATTGAAGGGCCGCGCATCGCGCCCGATCCGGGGCTGCTTGAAGATGACGGGTCCGGGGCTGGTCAGCTTCACCGCCAGCGCGGCAACTATCAGCAGCGGCGAAATGGCGATGGTCGCGGCGGTCGCGACGATAATGTCGAAAATCCGCTTGATGATCCGGTCCCGGAACTGAAACGGGCCGCCCGCCACGATGATGGTCGGTTGCCCATCGAACTCATCGACCCGCGCGGGCGCGAAGCGCAGCAGCTCCGGCACCACTATCTCTCCCCGCGCAGACAGGGATTTGAGCGCCACCGACCAGTCGCTCATCCGCTCCATCGGGCATGCGACGATCACACGCTCGGCCATTCCCACCGCCGCCGCCAGCCGTGCCGCCATGTCCGCATCGTGGCTGGCAGGCCGCAAGTTCGCGGCGGCCGCATCGATCACTTCCATATGCGCGCCAGTCTCTATCTCCACGCCATCCATGATGACGGCGGTGAGGTGCGGCACCTCCCCCAGCAAGCGAGCGCCCAGCCGGGCTATCGCCAGCCGTACCAGCGCGACGCTGACCGCCGAAAGGCCAAGGCCGACGACAAAGGTCAAGCGGGACAGTTGCTCGGCAATCTTGCCCAAATAGACCACCAGCAGCATCAGCAACGCCGCCTGCGCCAGCGCCAGCAGCCCGCGGAAGATGCCCCGCCGGATGTCGTCCAGCATGTGGATGCCGTAAGCCCCGCCCTGCACCGCCAGCAAGATATAAAGCGGCGCGACCATGGCGAACATGACGAGGCCATGCGGCTTCCCCGGCTCGCCCAGCAGCGCGCCCAGCACGAACCAGTTCGCCAGCAGAAATGACAGGAACAGCCCTGCCAGGTCTCCAAGGAGGCACAGCAGATAAAGTCGCGCTCGAACTATTTCCTTCGAAACTGTCACTTGCGTCCTGCTTGTCCTTAACCCGCCCGCTCCGTTGGCACCGGCGGGACTGCCATGCAAGGCTTTGCGTGAAAGAGCCTTCTTTGCCAGCCGGTCAAAGGCCGAACAAGCGGGTCAGCGACTTGTCCAGCATCAGCAATTGCCAGAGCAATCGGCCATGATCGGCCATCCCGGACTTGTGATCGGCAGCGATGCGCCCCAGCGCCTTGGCATCGAACCAGCCGGTTCGGGCAAGCGCCGACCCACCCGCAATGGCGCTCGCCTCCCCCGCCAGCGGCCCGCGAAACCAGTTGCTGATCGGCGTCACGAAGCCCATTTTCTGACGATAGAGAATATCGTGGGGCAGGTAAGGCTCCATCGCCTTCTTCATCAGATATTTGCCGCTATTCCCCCGGATACGCTGGGCGACCGGAAGGCGAGCAGCAAACTCCACCAGCCGATGATCGAGCAACGGCTCGCGCGCCTCCAGCCCCACGGCCATGCTCATCCGGTCGGTCTTGGTCAGGATGTCGCCCGGCAACCAAATATGAATATCGGCATATTGCGCTCGGTCCAGCGGATCGCGCGCGGGCGCTTGCGCCATGGCACGGATATAGCGATCCTCCGCCCGATAGGCGCCCAGCCGACTGCGCATGTCCTGACTGAACAGCTTTTGGCGCAGCGCATGAGGCATGACGCTGACGGATGCAGCATAAGCCTCGCTCCCCTCACCCGCCAATTCAAGGAAGGTCGACTTTGCCCGCAGCGACCGAGGCGCCCAGTCGGCTTTGGGATACCAACGACCCAGGGTGCCGAACAGCGGCTCCCGCACCGATGCGGGGATGAGGCTGCGCACCCGCTCCCCCTGCATCTGGAAGCGATGACGGCGATATCCGGCGAAGGCTTCGTCGGCGCCGTCGCCCGACAAGGCGACCGTCACCTTCTCCCGTGCCAGTTCGCACACCCGATAGGTGGGCAGCGCTGAAGCATCGGCGAAAGGCTCGTCAAAATGATAGGCGAGCGTATCGATCAACCCATAATCATCGGGCGATACGATCCGCATACGGTGGTCCGTAGCAAAGCGCCGGGCGATCCGGTCGGCATAGGCACTTTCGTCCAGGCTCGCGACATCAAAGCCGATGGTGCAGGTCTTGACCGCCTGATTGGACGCCTCCGCCATCAGGGCGACGACGCTGCTACTGTCCACCCCGCCGGACAGAAATGCTCCCAGCGGCACGTCGGAAACCATGCGTGACCGGACCGCCTGCCGCATCAAGGCGACCAGTTCCTCTTCCAGCGCCTCGGGCTTCGCCCTGCTGCGTTCGGCAAAGCTCACATCCCAATAGCGCTGCGGCTGGGGCACAGGCCGACCACGCACCAGCCGCAGCGTGTGCCCCGCCTTGAGCTTTCGCACCCCCGCTACGATGCAGGCGTCGTCGGGCACATAGCCATAGGCCATGAAATCTTCGACCGCCGCCAGATCAGGCGCGCGGCGCAACAGCGGGTGAGCAAGCAGGCTCTTCAGTTCGGACCCAAAGATCAAACTGCCATCCGAAAGCTGCGCATAATATAGTGGCTTCACCCCCAGCCGGTCACGCACCAGCCACAGCGACTGCGCCCGCGCGTCGAACAGGGCAAAGGCGAACATGCCATGAAACCGCTCCACACAGGCCTCGCCCCACTGGCGGTAGCCGTGAAGAATGACCTCCGTATCGCTGTCCGTGCGAAACACATGGCCCTTGGCCTCCAACTCCGCGCGAACTTCGGCGAAATTATAGATTTCGCCATTGAAGGTGACGGCCAGGCTCTCATCCTCGGTCAGCATGGGCTGCGCCCCGCCGCCAAGGTCGATGATGGAAAGGCGCACATGGCCAAGGCCAACACCCGGCGCCGTCCATACGCCGCTGCCATCGGGTCCGCGATGCGGCATCACGTCCAGCATCGCGCGAACCCGCCCCGGATCGACCGGCTTGGCCGTTTCAAGATGGAAGATGCCCGCTATTCCGCACATGCGAACGGGCTTTAGCGGATGCCGAGGCTGCGGTCAGCCAAATCCTTCACATCGCCAATATCTTGCAGGAACAGGGCGATGGCGGCATCGGCGGGCTTGCCCTGCCTCTCTTCGGCCGAGACGATGATCGCACCGGCGCGCTGGTCGCGGCCGAGCAACCGAGCGAGCATCGTGTCGATCTTCACACGCGGCGCGCTGCCGGTAACGGGGCCGTCTCCGACCTTGTAGAAGCTGGCGGCATGGCGAACCACCGGACCGGGGGCGGTAATCTGCTCGCCTAGCCCGTCCGCAGGAGCGGGCGCAGGGGATGACCATGACCAGCGCTGGTCAGGATTGGCGGCACCCTGAGCAAAACCCACAAGCTCACGCCCCTCATCCTGCCGATCAAAGCTGGCGATGGCGAGGTCAACCACATCTCCCGTCCCATTCCGGTAGCGCCCAAGGACAAGATAATCCGCGCCGTCGAATCGCGGCCTCCATGGATAGCGGGGTGGCGCCGAAGTCAGTGCCCAGCCCTTGACCGCAGGGAAGATCGGCGCACCGGGCAGCGGCTTGCTAGCCGCCGCGCTCACGATCAACCAGACGGGCGCGGCCAGCACCAACACGCTCGCTGCACCAGCTGCGACGACAAGCGCCAGACGGCCGCGAACGACACTTCCAATCTTGGCGGGATCAAACCACGGATCACCGGGCCGACGGTCGAAAAAGGGCCACGCCGCCGCCATCACCACGGCCATGATAATCGCGAAAAAGACCCAGCCATACATGACATGGTCAAAGCCGACCGCAGCCTCGATATTGGTCAGATGCGCGATCCATATAGTCCCGAATGCACGCAAGCCATTGGCCAGCACCGCCAATAGCAGCGCACCAGCCATGAAGAGGATGCGGCGTAGCCAGCTTGAAAAGCAGACATTGCAAACCAGCGCGCCATAGGCCGTCATCGCAATCACGAACTTCGCGCCCGAGCACGCCTCCGCCACGCGAAAATAGCCCGTCGGCGTCGTTATGAAGATGCCGTCCAGCTGCGCAGGAACCCCCACAATATCGAGAAAGACCATGCACAGCCGCGCCGTGATCAATTGCAGCGGCGCCACTAGTTCCTCTCCCACTGGCACCATGAAGAAGGCGTAGAAAAGCGGGAACAGCAGCGCCCTCGCCACAACAGGCCCGAGCAGCGTGACGACGCTACCCTGCAACATCAAGATGATCGCAGCATGCCGGAACACAGCGACACCCGCCGCCGCTCCCAACAGCCACGCGAAAGCACCCAGCGCTATCCAGATCAATCCGGGCGCCCATGCGACAGGCTCAAGTTGGCGCAGACCGGGAAGTCTCTGCTGCACCAGCCACGCGATCAGGAACGGGATGAAGAGGCAGTGGCCAAAGGTGGACGCGTTCCACCAGATCGACACCATGCCCGCCGCATCGCGATGGAACAGCGTGAGGATCAGGAACGCCAGAACACCAAGCGCGGCGAGATGCCCGCGCCAGCCTTCCACACCAACGCTGCGCGCTCGAGACAAAGGCAGCGTCCTCTCAGTCATGCGGCCCGGCTGCCTAAAGCGGGCACAGGACCGAACAGCATTTCCGGCAAGTCCTTGAGCGTTTCCGACCAGCGATAACGTTGCTCCACCCGTGAACGGCCAGCCTCGCCCAGACGCCGCGCCCGATCAGGATCGGCCAGCAGCGCGCATATTTTCTCGACCTCTTCGGCAGGATCAGCCGCGATGAGGAAATGCGCTCCATCCTGCGCATCGATGCCTTCGGCCGCTTGCGGCGATGCAACGATCGGCCGCGCCATGGCCATCGCCTCCAGCACCTTATTCTGTATGCCTCGAGCGATCTGAAGCGGCGCAACCACAATATCCGCCGCCGCCAGCCAGCCGCGAACGTCAGGCACCGCGCCAGTCACAACGACGCCGGGCAACTGCGACAGCGCACTAACCTGCGGCGAGGGATTGCGCCCCACGATGGCAAAGCATGCTTCAGGATGCCTGACCCGCAAAGTCGGCAAGGTATCGCGCGCAAAGCTTTCCACCGCTTCGACATTAGGCCGATAGTCCATCTGTCCCGTAAAGACGATGAGCGGACCAACCGGACGGGGGATCGCGTCAAACTCGGCCGTCGGATCGAAATAATCCAGCGCCACGCCATTATCCATGCCGATGATCCGCATGGCATCGAGCCCCGCAGCTTCCCTGAACAGCGCAGCCTCGGCCTCACTGACAAAAGCGCTGACATCGGCGCGCTCGGCCGTGGCACGCTCAAAGTCGAGCAGAACCCGTCCCTCCCGCCGGTTGATCCATCCCATAGGACCACCGCCTGCCGCACCATAGCTCGCATATTTGGCCGAATCGAAATCAACGAAATCCATGACGAAGCGAACGCCTTCGGGAAGCACTGGCACGAAATGCGCCATCTGCACCGAATAGCCCATCACCGCCGCGATCGGACGCTCCGCCAAAATCTTCCGCACCCATTGATGCATGCGCGGATCATCGAAGAGGGACACCAGCATCGGCTGCTGCTTAACCAATCCGGACAGCCCAGCCACAACGCGCGACCTGTCCCGCTTAAGTACGCACTGGCTCGCCGTCATTTCCGCCATGGCTGGGGCGAAGCTCAAGTCGCGATCGTCATCCGCAAAGCAGCCGACATGCACGGGCGCTATCTCCGCCAGCCGCTTCAATATGTGGTAGGACCGGATCTTGTCCCCGCGATCGGGTGGAAAGGGGATGCGGTGGCAGAGGAAAACTATCTCGCCCGTCATCCCAGCCCCCGCGAAATCAGCGGCCCGATCAGGTTGGCAATCGGCAACGGCAGCTTCTTCCACATCTCGACGCGGCGCTGATATTGCACGCTGTTGGGATTGACGTCGCGCCGCTCGCCCGTCGCCGACCAGCTATGATAGGCCAGCGGCACTGGATCAAAGCCAAAGCTCTTCTTCCACGCGGCCTGCCCACTTCCCGTCTTTGACCGCCCGAAGTCGAACAGGCGCATGCCGCGCGTCCGCCCATGGCCCATCAGCCGGTAATACATGAGTTCGTTGGAACGCAGCCGCCGCGCATCGGCGACACCCCCGCCCCAAAAAGGCATGACCCGCCCCTGATGGTAGAGCGTCAACACCCCCGAAACCGGCCGGTCACCCTCATAGACCATCAATATATCGGCATCCTCACCGAACGCCGCCAGCACTTCGCGAAACAGGCGCCTTGAAAAAACCGGCGTCCCGAGATTACGGACGCTCTGCGCATAAACATCATAATGCGCGCGCAGGAACCGCTCGTCCCGCCCAACCTCAAACCTCAGCGCCGGGTTAGCCAAGGCCTTGCGCAGTTCAGCGCGGTGCTTACGCGGGACGGCGAGCAACTCCGCCTCATCATCCGCCGCAATCGGCCGGACAAAGCCGAGATGGCTGTCCTGATGAAGCGTCCAGCCCTCACCCGGCAGCTCGCCCCCTCTCAGTTCGACAGAAGACACGCCGATATCCCCGGCAACCCGCTGCGCTGCATTCGCCAGAGCCGCGATAACGGCATGGTCATTAGCCAGTATCCCGCCATCGACTGCAAAGCCGGAAGAAACCAAGGCCTGACCAAATAAGCGGCTCTTCATATGGGTAAGCGGCAAAAGGCCTGCAATCTGCCCCGACGAAGCGACAGCAGCCAGCATATGCGCGCGGTTGCCCGTGCCACGCTCAATCGCCTTGATCCAGGCAGGCCGATGGAAAGGCGTTCCGTCCACGCTGCTCTTCACAAAAGCATCTGCCGCAGCCCCCTGCGCGGGATCATCCAGTTCGAGCGTGACCACGCCGACTCCGCCGTCCGGTCTCATGCCGCCAACTCCGCCTGGTGAGCGACCAGCGCATCTACCCGCGTCCAGGAAAAATCAGCAGTCAGCCGTCGCAGCTTGTCCGCCATGACGGACAGATTGCTGTAATGGCGCAGGCGCGAGCGGAGCGGCGCTCCCGCCACGCGCGGCTGGTCGGGATCGATCTCCCAAGGATGAAAATAGATGATCGCGGGCTGCCTCTCCCGACCGTTCACTTGCCGGATAGCCCAGCGGGAAAAGCCATAGGGCAGCAACCGGAAAAACCCTCCGCCCCCAGCCGCCAGCCTCCGCCCGCCAAACTCAGCCGTCGTCACCGGCAGCTCCAGCAAATCACTCCCCGCCACCGGCCGCCAGGCAAAGCGCGGAGATTCAGGCCAGCCATAATGATCATGTCGGATCGGCGCGACGCTGCTGGAATAGCGATAGCCCTCCTCCGCCAATATGGTATGCGCCCAAGGCGTCCGATGATCGATCGAAAAGCTCGGCGCGCGATAGCCAATGACGCGCTGCCCGCTGGCATCCTCCAGCAAAGCCCGCGACCGGCGCAAATCCGCGCAAAACGCCTCCGGGCCGAGCGTAAACACCCGCGCATGATCATAGCCATGGCTCGCCACCTCATGCCCCGCCTCGGCTATCCGCCGCATGAGCGCAGGATAACGCTCCGCAACCCATCCCAGCGTAAAGAATGTCGCACTGACCCCCGCCTCGCCAAATAAGGCCAGCACGGCATCCGTATTGCGCTCGACCCGATGCGTCAGTCCATCCCAAGAAGACCGGCTGATCGTGCGCTCAAAGGCGCCGACATGAAACCAGTCCTCCACATCGACCGACAGGGCATTCAGCACCATGATGAAGCGTCAGGCAGCAGCGCTGTGCGGCGCGTCGCCCATCCGCTGTTCACGCTCCACCCAGTCCACCAGCAACGTCAGCACCCGGCGCAGCGCGGTATCCTGTTCACCCACGCGGAACTCGAGCGAGGAGAGCCGCTCCTCGATCAGGGTGAAGCAATCCTTCAGAGCCTCCGGGTCCACTGCCTGGATGGCGACCTGTTCGATCCGCAGCGAGTCGACCTCCGCGCGCAGCGTGGCAATCTCGTCCATCAGCGCGGGCGATGGCTCGGGCTGACGCGACCGCAGCGCATTGAGTTCGGCGCGCAACGTCTCGCGCGCAGGCTCAGCCTGAGTCGCAACCGGAGCCGCAACAGGCGCCTCCTCTGCACGATCCAGCACGGATGACGGCATCGGCTGCACGGCAACATCGCTGTCCGCCCCCATATCCTCGATCACCGCCTGCACCGCCGCCGCATCGATCTCCGACAACTGATCCAGCGCACCCAGCAGCAGCACGCGGCTGGCGAGCACATTGACCCGGCGCGGCACGCCGCCGGTCGCGGCATAGATGGCGGCAAACGCCTCCGGCGTGAATTGCGGATCGCCATTCCACCCGACGATCGACAGGCGATGCAGGATATAGGGTTCGATCTCTTCCGGCTGCATCGGATCGAGATGATGGGTCGCGATCACGCGCTGCCGCAACTGCTCCAGCTGCGCCGATTTCAGCAAATCTCGAAATTCCGGCTGGCCCAGCAGGAATATCTGCAACAGCGACTGCCCGCCCAACTGGAAGTTGGAAAGCATACGCAGCTCTTCGATCGCCGAAACAGACAGGTTCTGCGCCTCGTCCACGATCAGCAGCGACCGCCGCCCCGCCCGCGCCTGGCCATGCAGGAACGCCTCGATCTGCCGCAAAATCTGCGCCTTGGGCATGTCGTCGGTCGGCAGGCCAAAGCTCTGCGCGGTGAGGCGTAGCATGTCGTCACCGCCCACCTGCGTCGACACGATCTTGACTGCGGTCAGCCGCGCCGGGTCGATCGTCGCCATCAGGTGCCCGACCAGCGTGGTCTTGCCCGCGCCGATGTCGCCCGTGATCACGATGAAACCCTCGCCCTGCGCCAGGCCGTAGCCCAGATAGGACAACGCCTTCCTGTGGGTTGCGCTTTCGAAGTAGAAATGCGGATCGGGGGTCAGCTGGAAAGGGCGGCCCTCAAATCCGTAGAACTGGTCGTACATCTCTCGTCTCCGGACGCGATTAAAAGCTGTACCGCAGGCCGACCTGGCCCATGGCGTTGATGACGGCATCCAGATCGTCCGCCTTGGCACTGTCGAGCCCAAGCGAAGCGGATGCCTGAAGATTGCGGTTGATGAGGCGGTTGTAGCTGGTGAATGCGCCCAGGTTCAGCACGTCGAGCCGCGCGCCGCTCGCATCGAAATAATTGGCATAAACGGCGCTATCCAGGCTGGACCGGCTGTCGATCACATAGCTTAGCGAGGCGGTGCCATACCAATTCTGGTCCCGAGTCCCGCGCACGAACACCGTCTGGCCCGAAGGCGTCACGAACTTGCGCTGCGAATAGCCAAGGCCGATGCCAAGGCCCCACGGACCCCGCTGCGCCGCATATTGGGCGGCAACGCCCCGATAGCGGAAGTTTGCGTCAGTGACTCCGGTAAGCGCGTCGTTGAAGCACTGCCCCCCGCCGCTTTGCGAGAAGGCGCAGCCGGTGAAATCGCCCGTGAACGGATTGCGCACGACATTCAGGCTGCTGCCCGAAACCGCCGCGACATTGGACGTGATGATCCGCCCGAAGCTGTCGATGCCGTCGAACACCATCAGCGCGAAGGACTGGCCCCGCCCCTGCCATACGAAGCTGCCCGTATAGCTCATGCCGCCATAGCGTTCGCCGACCCTCGCCTCCAGCGAGGTGCGGCGGTTGGGGCGCCAAAGCACGCCTACGTCCCAGATGATGTCATCGAAATCATAGATCAGCGCACGCGGCGAACTATCGTCAGTGACATAGCGGCCGTTGCGAACGACCGGCACCCCGCTCCCATCAAGCTCGGGCGAACGCTGGCTGATCTTGATACGTTCATAGCCTACGCCCCCGGCAAGGGCGACGGTCGGCGACACCGGCCGCGTCGCGTCCACCCGGCCCCACGCATCCTCGAACCGCTGATCAAGCTCGCTCGCATCCTCCCGGTCATAGCCAGCGCTAGCCACGATACCGAGCGGCAGCCAAACACCCGGCGCCACGCCGACCGAACCGGCCAGGCTGTGTGACACCGAGTCCCTGAAAGAGCCGCCATCAGGCACTCCGGCAAAGTCGGCGTTCACATCCTCATCCACCCGCGCATAGCCGAGCCGATAAGAGGCAGTGACGTCAATGTCGCCGAAGGATGAGGCATAGGATGGCCCCACATAACCGGCATAAACCTGGCTCGTCTGGCTATCGTTCAGCGTCGCCGCGCCCGACAACCCATCCGTACGAATCCGCGTCGCAAGCGCCCCGGCGTTAAGCGTCAGCCCATGCGACACCAGATACTGGCCCGACACGATACCGCTGATCACATCCTGATCGCTGGCCTCACGCCCCCAGCCAAAGCTGTGATTATATTGAATGTCAGCGACCGCCTCGACACGGCGCGTCTGCAACTGCGCCGTCAGTCCCGCCGTCACATTGGTATAGGTCAGGACATCGCCACCGCCTTTCAGCGGCACGAGCACAGTCTGATCGACGCCCAGATAGGGCGTAACTTCGACCTTCCGCTCCTGCGCCACGGCGGGCGAAGCGGCGAGCGATATTGCGCCCAGCAACCTCAGGGAAGTGCGCAACATCATGCGTCGTCGCTCCCCTCGCCATAATAGCTGCCAAAACGGCGACCGCTGGCGGAGAAGGTGACGCCATTCAGCAGCAACTGCACCTGTCCCGCCGCCTTCAACATACCCGCCGCATCGCGCAAAGCGCTTTCGCTGGTCTGGTCGGCACGCACCACAAGCAATGCGATGGCCGCATGGCTCGCCAGCACGGCACCCGCCGAAGCAGCGAGCAAAGGCGGGGAATCGAACAGGATGACGCGGTCAGGCCGCCCCTCGGTCAGGCGGCGCAACAGCGTCTCGGTTCGTGCCGACGCCAGATATTCCGTATCATTGTTGCTCCGCTGCCCCGCAGGCAGCACGGCAAAAGACGGAATGTCCGTCCGGATCACGCAATCCTCGATCGCGACTGACGGATCGACGATGGCGTCCATCAGTCCCGGCCCGCTTGTCAGGCCCAGCGCTTCCGGAATGCCCGGCTTGCCGAAGTCGGCATCGACCAGCAGGATCTCCCGATCCTTCTCCGCCGCCAGGCTCAGCGCCAGGTTGATCGCGCAGAAGCTCTTACCCTCCCCGCTATGCGCCGAGCAGACAAGCACGCGATTGCCGCGCGGATCATCGCCAAGCTGCGCCAGCAGATCGCGCTTCAGCAGCCGAAACTCCTCGCTGATCGCCGTCGCAGGACTATCGGGCGACAGCCAGCCATTTTCGGCCAGAGCAATCCGATCGATGCTCTGCACCGGCCCACGCCAGTCAGGCGCGCGATATCCCGCCTCCACCGCGACCGGCCGGGCGATCTCCACCACCGGAGGCAGAGGCTCGCCAGCAGGCACCTCGACCGCCGGAGCGGCGCGCCCCTGCAAGGCGGCGCTGAAATCATAGATTTCCGTCGCCCGCTCGATCAGCGAACCTTTGGAAAGGGAGCTATGCTTGTTCATCTTGCCGCTCCTCAGGCCATGCCACGCTGGATGAATTCTACGAGGATCAGCAGCACGCAAAGCGCCGCCAGCCCCCCGCTCGCACCGGCAAACCATTTGAGCCGCTGCTTTTCGACCGCCCTCTGCGCGGCGCTGACCGTCTGTGTGATCGAACCGATGACCGGCAGGCCAACCGCCCGCTCCAGCCGCGCAGCCGTCGGGAAGCTGCCCTTGAGCTGCCCCATGGCAAAGGCGCTACCCACGCCCGCACCAATGCCGACGATCAACACGCCCAGCAGCAGCAACGGCCGATTGGGCGCGGTCGGCGCGGTGGGCGCACTCGGCGGATTGATCACGCGGAACTGGACGGAGCCCGTCTCGGTCTTCACATCGCCGCGCAGCCGCACATCCTCACGGTCGGCCAGCAGCTTGTCATATTGCGTCTTCAGCACCTCATAATCCCGGTCGAGCTTTTCCTGCTCGGCGGCGAGACCGGGTTCATCGGTCTGGCGCGATGACATGGCGTTAAGGTCAGCCTGAAGCTGCGCCTTGCGCGTCTGAAGTGCCTGAACCGTCGCCGCCCGCTCCGCCTGCATCGACTTGATCGACAGATAAGCAGGGTTGGGCGAACCAGCCGCCCCGCCACCGCCACCACCCTGACGGCGCAGCGCATCGACCTGCCGCTGGGCCGCGATCACGTCCGGATGGTCAGCGGTCCAACCCCGCGCACGCATTCCGGCAAGGTCCGCCTGCGCCTGCGCCAGTGCGGAAGGACCACCCGAAGCGCCAACGCCCGGCAGCACCTGCGGCGTCCCGGCAAGCTGGCCGTTCATGGCACTCAGCGCGCTCGACGCCTGCACCAGTTGCGATTCGATATTGTTGATCTCCATCCGCGCCGCGTCCATGCGCTGGCCGATGGAGCCCGCTCCCGGCAGCATCCCGGCATAGCGCTGTTCGAACTCGACACGACGTTGCTCTGCGGCAGCCAATTGACGACCGCGCGCCGCGATCTGCTGGTCAAGGAAAGCAAGGCTCTGCTTGGTCTCGACCCGGTCGGACGACAGATTAGTTTCCTGGAAAATCTCGATCAGCTTCTGCACCGCCTGCTGGGCGATCCGCGCATTGGCGCCGTCCGACAGGCTGGAGTCGGCCGACTTGGCGCTGATGTCGATCATGCTGGGATCAGCCTGCGCCATCACGGTGATGCCTTCGCGCAGTGCCGTGATCTTGGCCGCCATGTCGCGCGGGCCGCTCACCGTCTGGTTGAGGTCAGTCTCCTTGACCACCCGCTCCAGATTGGCGGTGCTGGCCAGCGTCTGGCGCACACGGTCCAGATCCTGCTGCGACTGGACCTGCGTGATGCCAACCTTGTCCTGCAACAGCGACTGCGTGTTCACATAAACCCGCGCCTTGCTCTCATAGCTGTTGGGCACCAGGGCAACGCCCAGCCACCCCAGCATGCACACGCCCCACGCCACGCCCAGCGCCAGCCAGCGACGGGTCCAGATGCCGTGAAGGGCAATCAGCAGTTCGTCGTAAAGACCGGCCATATCAGAACATGCTTTCAGGAATGATGATGACGTCGCCCGGCGCCAGCATGACATTCGCCTTGCTGTCGCCGCGCTTCAGCAGGTCGCCGATACGCACGTTGAATTCCTGTTGCTTGCCCTGTTCTTTGTTGAAGCGGACGAGCCGCGCCCGGTTGCCCGCCGCATATTCGCTGAGGCCCCCGACGGAGATCATGGCGTCAAGCAGCGTCATATTGGCGCGATAGGGAATGGAGGCGGGTTTTTCGGTCGCGCCGACAATCCGCACCTGCTGGCTGAAGGTGCCGGAAAAGTTATTGACGATGACCGACACCAGCGGATTTTCGATATATTTGGTAAGCGCCACCTTCATGTCGTCGGCCAACTGCTTGGGCGTCTTGCCCACGGCTGGCATGTCGGCGATCAGCGGCGTCGTAATCCGCCCGTCCGGCCGCACCTGAACCTTTGCGCCCAGTTCCGGATTGCGCCATACGAAGACGGTCAGATCATCAAGCGGCCCGATCACATATTCCTCGCCCGGCCCTTCCTGCTGCGCCACGAAAGACGCCGGTGGCAGCTGGGGACCACCGCCTCCCGATACGCAGCCCGACAGCGCCAAAGCAGGCAGCGATGCGCCGATCAGAGCCCGGGAAACCGACAGGAAACGCATATCTTCACCTCATGACAGGGCCGCACGCCAGCGCAGCCGCCAAGCAAGTGAAGCGGCCGCAAAGCGATGGGCTTTGGGCCTCTTCTTGGCCCTAAAGGGTAAAGATACGGTTAGGCGTCAAACTATTGGTATATCAGCCAAGTAATAGTTCGAGCGCAGGCGGGTGGCCGAGAAAGGCCGAAGGGCTCGCCGAAGCACCATAGGCCCCCGCCGCGAAGATCGCGATCAGGTCCCCTTCCACCACGGGGGGCAAGGCGACCTTGTCCCCCAGCTTATCGATCGGTGTGCAAAGGCACCCCACGACCGTCACCGCCTCTTCAGCAGGGGCAGCGCCATAACGGTTCGCCACCGCCATCGGATAGTTACGCCGCACCACCGTGCCGAAATTGCCACTAGCCGCCAGTTGATGGTGCAGCCCCCCATCAACCACGACGAAGGTCTCGCCCTGGCTCTGCTTCACATCGACCACGCGGGTCAGATAGACGCCCGCCTCGCCCACCAGCCAGCGGCCAAGCTCCATCGCAAACTCGCTCTCCGCCAATATGTCCGGGCGGGCGTTCAACGTCTGGCCCAGCGCTTCGCCGATCGGCGCAATGTCCAACCGCTGATCGCCCGGGAAATAGGGAATGCCGAATCCGCCGCCCAGATTGACGAGTGGCGGCGCAACACCCACGGCATCCGAGAGACGCGCTGCCAGTCCAACCGTCGCGGCCTGCGTATCAGTCAGCGCCTCCGCATCCAGCGCCTGCGATCCAGCAAAGATATGCCAGCCGCGCCAGTCAGCTCCCGCATCGATCAACGATCGGGCAAGACCCGCCGCCCGATCCGCATCAACACCAAAGGGCTTGGCCCCGCCGCCCATCCGCATGCCCGACCCTTTCAGGTCAAAATCCGGATTGACCCGCACCGCCAGCCGGGGCGTCCGCCCCCGCTTCTCGGCAATAGCAAGCGCACGCCGCGCTTCACCCTCCGACTCAAGGTTCAACGTAACCCCCGCGTCGATCGCAGCGGCAAGTTCGTCATCACGCTTGCCTGGCCCGGCAAAGCTCACATGCGCGGCATCCATCCCGGCTTCCAGCGCGCGCGCCATTTCCCCGCCAGAAGCCACGTCAAAGCCGTCAACCAACCACGCCATGCGTTCCAGCAGCGCCGGATAGGGGTTCGCCTTCACCGCATAATGGATAGACAATTGCGGCGGCATACCTTCACGCAAATCGCGCACCTGCCGCTCGACGATCCCCATGTCATAGACGAACAACGGCGTATCCCCCGCCTCATCCACAAGGCTCGCCGCACCGCATCCGCCGATCAGCAGCATGCCTTCCTCGCCTTCAAAGAAGGGCGGAACAGGTCCCATCGGCTTCATCTGTCATATTCCTTGGCCAGTGCCACTCGGTCGATCTTGCCATTCGGCGTCCGGGGAAAATCCGCCAGCCTGATGATCGTTCGGGGCTGCATGAAGTTTGGCAATTCGGTCTTCAACCGTGCTTCGACAAGCACCTCAACATCAGCGTCGCCAGACCGGATAAGCAGCAACACCGCCTGCCCCAAGCGTTCATCCTTGATACCCAGCGCGACCGCTTCCGCGACGCCAGGCACCGCCACCGCCGCCTCCTCAATCTCTGTCGGACTGATGCGATTGCCCGAGGATTTGATCATCGCGTCATCACGTCCAACGAAATAGAGCAACCCCTGCCCGTCCCGCCTGACGCTATCCCCCGACCAGACTGCCATGCCGCCATAGCGTGAGGATGGCGGCGCAGGCCTAAACCGCTCTGCCGTGCGCGCCTCATCCCGCCAATAACCCTGCGCCACAAGCGGCCCGCAATGAACCAGCTCACCCGCTTCATCATCGTCCGTCCGGCTGCCGTCGGGCCGCACAACCAATATCTCGGCATGCGGTATCGCCGACCCCATCGAGTCTGGATAGCTGTCCACCAAGGTCGGCGGCAGATAGGTCGACCGAAAAGCCTCGGTCAGCCCATACATGGGATAAAGGTCAGCCTTGGGGAAAAGACCGCGTAATTTCGTCACCAACGGCCGGGTGAGCGCGCCTCCACTATTCGTCAGTCGCTTCAACTTCGCAGCCACCTCCGGCTTCCATTGAAGCTCCGTCAACTGCACCCAAAGCGGCGGCACCCCGGCCAAGGTCGTGATGTCGCGCTTGTCCACCGACTTCATGACGTCACGCGCCGTCAGATAGTCGAGCGGATAGACGCACCCGCCCGCATACCAGGTCGAAAACAGCTGATTCTGCCCATAATCGAAGCTGAAGGGCAGCACGCACAAGGTCCGGTCCTCAGCACTGAGGCCCAGATACCGAGCCACACTCGCCGCGCCGAGCCACAGATTGGCATGGCTCAACATCACGCCCTTGGGCCGTCCAGTCGACCCACTGGTATAAAGGATCGCCGCCAGATCATGCGGCCCGGCTTCAGACGGTGGCAACTCAGCACCACCACTCATGGCCGCCGCTGCGTCCTCCTCCCGCAACAGGCGGCAGTCATCCGGAACATCACCCTGCTGCAAAGTATCAAGCCGCGCCGGAGTACCAATCAACAACCGCGCCCCGCTGTCGGCGAGGATATGCGCGACTTGCGCATGTTTCAGCAGCGGATTGACGGGCACATGCACCAGTCCCGCGCGCGGGGCCGCCAATGGCATCAGCGCGGCAACCGGACCCTTGGCAATCCAGCTTGCAACCCGGGCGCCCTTTTCCAGTCCGAACCCCGCCAGCCAACCAGCCAGCCGACCCAACGTCGTTTCAAGCTCGGCATAATCCTGCGATCCCGACCGACCATCCAGCGCCGGACGCGCCGCTTCACCCCGCAACAACAGGTGGTCGATCGGGCGAACTTCCTCGCCATCGATCAGGGCGGCGTTGCTTAACTCCATTTCCAGACTTTTCACCTAAGGCATGGGGACAGTGCCGGGGAGATAATGATTTGCTGGTCACAAGGGAATACAGCACGATCGCAGATGCCCGGCAGGTGCTGGGCGAACGGATGGATCGCGCCTCGACGCCCTCCCTGTTCGACCGCATCGACTGGTTCGAATCACTGCACGAACATTGCTTCACCCACCAGCCAGTCCGCGTCCTTCAAGCGATCGAGGGACAGGTCGAAGCATGGCTGTTCCTACTGTCGCCGTCTCCCGAGCGCCAGAGCGCGCTTGCCAACTGGTACAGCTTCGCCTGGTCGCCGATATATCTCGGCGATCCTGATGAGCCCATGCGCCGCCGTCTGGCAGAGATACTCGCCGCCGAACTGTTCAAGACCGGCCGCCACATCGACTTCTACCCGGTAGGCGATAACGCGGAAATGCTCCTCGATGCCTTTCGGCGTAGCGGCTGGTTCGGCGTGCGGCGACCCATGGGCGGGCGCCATCTGCTCGCCCTGAACGGCCGCGACTTCGCCGCCTATTGGGCGGATCGCCCCAGCCGCCTGCGCAATCAGGTGCAGCGCAAGGCCCGGTCGAGCCGCTTCACCATCGAGATTCGCGATCAGGTCGATGACGCCCTGTGGCACGACTATGTGACGGTACATGCGAGCAGTTGGAAGCAGCCAGAACCCGGCCTTTCCTTCCTCCGCGCGCTAGCAGAGCGAGAGGCCGCCGCCGGAACGCTTCGCCTTGGCTTCGCGCGACTAAATGGCCAGCCGGTGGCAACCCAGCTGTGGACTGTCGAAAATGACGTCGCCCTCATCCACAAGCTCGCACATGATCGCGCTTTCGACGGCGCTTCACCCGGCACATTGCTCAGCCATGCGATGTTCGCCCATGCCATAGATACCGACAAGGTCAGCGTGATCGACTACGGCACCGGCGACAATCCCTACAAGGCGGAATGGATGGAGCAGCGTCAGACGCTTTACCGCCTGGACTTCTTCAATCCGCGATTTGCCTCGACATGGATTCCCGCCGCGCGAACCGCGATTTCCGCCCTTGTGGGCTGAAGGCGGAACGATTAGGTAAACCCCCCATCATGCGGGCGAAAACCTCTATGCCGGTCGACCGGACAAGCGACATATCAAATGCGATGCGCGATCTGCTTCGCGATGTGCTGGCCCTGTCGCAGGAACGCGTCGATGCGTTCGACGCCGACACGCCCCTGTTCGGCGCTCTGCCTGAACTGGACTCCATGGCCGTCGCCACGCTGCTGACGGAAATGGAGGACCGCCTCGACATCCTGATCGAGGATGACGACATTGACGGCGAAACCTTCGAGACCTTTGGCACGCTGGTCGCCTTCGTGCGGACGAAGCTAGAGGCCTGAACGCTCCTCAGTCCATCAACCACCTAATCCCCGTTCAGGCTGAGCCTGTCGAAGCCCTTCACTTTACTTAAAAGAAAGAAAAGCCGGCCTTCGGCTCGACAAGCTCAGGGCGAACGGAGGGTAGCGAAACTCCCCGCTCACCCAGCAAAGCGAGGCACGCAACGCGCACCCCGCTCCACGCTTTCTCACTCAGCCGCCATCGCCTCGAAGTCCGCCTCGGCCAAGAACTTCTCCACGTCCAGCGCAGCCATGCAGCCCATGCCCGCCGCCGTCACAGCCTGCCGATAAATCTTGTCGCTGACGTCACCCGCCGCAAACACGCCCGGAATGGAGGTGCGCGTCGTGCCCGGCTCCACGATCAGATAGCCTTCATCCATCGGCAGCTTGCCCGCGAACAATTCAGTCGCAGGCTGATGCCCGATCGCGACGAACGCCCCGTCCGTTTCGATATGCGACGCCTTGCCCGTCACCGTATCGACCAGATCGACGCCAACCAACCCTTCCGGATTGCCGCCACCGACGAACCGCTCGATCTTCTGATTCCACAGCACCTTGATGTTCGGGTGCGCGAAAAGCCGCTGCTGCAAGATCTTCTCCGCTCGCAACGAATCGCGGCGGTGGATCAGCGTGACGTCATGGCTATGGTTGGTGAGGTACAGCGCCTCCTCGACAGCGGTGTTGCCCCCGCCGATCACCACCACCTTCTTGCCGCGATAGAAAAATCCATCGCAAGTCGCGCAAGCGGAAACGCCCTTGCCCTGCAACAGCTGCTCGCCTTCCGTACCCAGCCACTTCGCCTGCGCACCCGTCGCTATCACCAGAGAGTCAGCAAAATAGCGCGTCCCGCTATCACCAGTCAGGCGGAAAGGCCGCTCCGACAGGTCAACATCGACGATCTGGTCGTACATCATCTGCGCGCCGACATGCTCGGCCTGCGCCTGCATCTGCTCCATCAGCCACGGTCCCTGGATCACATCGCGAAAGCCGGGATAGTTTTCCACATCGGTCGTGATGGTCAGCTGCCCGCCCGGCTGCATGCCCTGCACCACGATCGGCGCCAGCCCTGCGCGCGCCCCATAAATGGCGGCCGAAAGTCCCGCAGGCCCCGAACCGAGGATCAGCATGCGAGTGGAATGGGTAGCGGTCATCAGATTCCCCAGCTCTTTGGATTCGTTTGTCGGGATGAAATAGGCAGCAGCGCCGGGCGCGCAAGCCTGACTATCGCATGGAATTGCTTGGGCGCGGGCAAGCTGCGCCTCCCCCGCCTCTCAAGCCGTCAGTCAATGACGTTAGGCAGGTCCTCAAACCCCTTGCGCAGCGCTGCCGACCAGCTGAGCGAAAGCAGCTGAAATTCCTCGTTATCGGCCTCGATCCGGGTGCGGACGCGGAAATCAAACTGGCCGCGCTCGATCACCGTCAGGTCAAGCGGCATGCCGACCGACAGGTTCGACCGCAACGTCGAATCCATCGACACCAGCACCGCCTTGGTTGCATCCTCTAGGCTCGTCTCGCGCTTGATGATCCGGTCCAGGATCGGCTTGCCATATTTATGCTCACCAATCTGGAAGAAGGGCGTGTCCTCCGTCGCTTCGATGAAGTTGCCCGCTGAATAGATAAGATAGAGGCGCGGCTTGCCCCCCCGCCGTTCCCCCGCGAGCAGGATGGAGGCATCGGCGCCCGATCCCTGCATTTCGATCGTGCTGCGATAATGCTGCTGCATCTCGCACATCGCATCCCCCACCAGTTGCGCCGCGCGGTGCATCGTGGCGCAGTTCAGGATGCTTTCAACGTCCGGATCGACCTGCGAATCCTTGATCGCACGGCCCAGCATCGTCTTGACGCCCTGCGTGATGGACAGGTTGCCGGAGCATAGGAGCACCAGCGCACGCTCGCCCGGCACGCTATAGGTAAAGCTTTTCCGAAAGCGGGCGATATTGTCCATCCCCGCATTGGTGCGGGTGTCCGACAGCATGACCAATCCCTGGTCCACGCGTACCGCCACACAATAGGTCATTGCCCATCGGGCTCCTATATTCGTTCAACCCTGCGGGATGGCTGTCTGAAGGCTTTGTTGCTGCTGGCGTTGCAGCTGCCTTTCTTCCACCCCGTCCTCCGCCTGCGCGATCCGGACGTCGGCGTCAATCCAGATATCGCCCGTCGCCGTCACTGACCCCCGGATGGGCGCCGCCGCATTGGCATCCAGCCCCGACGCCAGTCGCAGGTAACGTTCCGTCACACAAACCCGGTTCGACGGATCGAACCCGACCCAGCCCAGATCCGGTACACACGCCTCAACCCAGGCGTGGGTTTCATGCAGGGCGACCCCGCCCTCCGCCAGCAGATAGCCGGTCACATATCGGGCCGGGATGCCGAGGGCGCGCGCCCCCGCGATGAATATCTGCGCATGGTCCTGACAAACCCCCGCCCCCAGCGCAAAGGCCTCTGCCGCCGTGGTATCCGAAGACGTAACGCCGCCCCGATAGGCCACCGCATCGCTGACCGCCGCCGACAAGGCATGCAGCCGCGCCAGCGTCCCCCCATCATCCGGCAGGGAAAGCGCCATGTCCCGAATGGCGTCGGAACTTCGGGTCAGCTGCGTTTCCCGCAGAAAATAGACCGAAGGCACCCGGCCGTTTCCATGTCCCAGAACACCGCTCGTCTCGCTCGTCTCCGCTAGCCCTTCGGCAACGACCACCGCATTGTCCAGCCGGTCATGCCGTATCCAGACAGCCTCCATCTCGCCAAAGCTGTTGCGGCGAAACCCTTCGACCGGCTCGCCATTCACGCTGACCTGCCATTCCACCACCCTTTGCGAGGCCGTGTCGATCGGCATCAGCTTCAGGCGCATCGCCACCCGGCCTGCCGTCGCGGCATAACGATAGGTCGTCTGATGGCGGACCAGCAGTTTCAAGGCGTACGACGCTCCTTCATCCGAAATGATAGGTTTGGGCGATCTCCGCGCCCAATTGGTTGGTCATCTTCAATCCCCCCAGCACGGTTTCATGCAAGCCGACGCGAAAAATCTCTCCGCTGTCCAGTTCTTCCAGATCGTTCACCATCTGCCGCACTGTCTCGTGGCACGTGCCCCGCCCATTGTGCCAACCCGCCAGCCGGTTCAGCCGATAGGCAAGCTGTTCATAGCAATAGGCCACACTGCGCGGGAACAGCCGGTTCAGCATCAGGAAATCGGTGATCTGCCAGGGCGTGTAGGTGCCGCCATAGACATGGTGATAGGCCCGCGCTCCAGACAGAGCGTAGAGCACCGAGGTCCATTGATAATGATCGCGATTACCCCCGATCACCTCGGTCTCGGGCAACAGCACATAATATTTGACGTCCAGCAGCCGCAACGTCATCTGCGCCCGCTCCAGCGCCGACCCGGCACGCAGGAAATCATGCCCTTCATTGCGCAACTGCCCGGAATGCGCCGCACCCCGGAACGTCATGACCCGCGTCTTCACCCAATCGATCAGCGCGGGGAGTTGCTGCCGCGCTTCCCCCACATCATAGCTGTCCAGCTTGCGCCACCCTTCGTTCAACGCCTCCCACATATCCTGGGTCAGCATCGTGCGCGCAGACTTGGCATTGGCCCGCGCCTTCAGCAGGCAGGACCGGATGGAACTGGGATTATCCAGGTCCAGCATCAGATAGGATATGGCGTCCCTTTCGGCGACCTGTATGCCTGGGGGGAACGGGCCATCGACCCCGGTTGCCCGCACGACCGACCGCCATTCATCGCGATGATGTGCCCCCGGCAGGATCGCCATGCGCTGTCCCATGGTAAGCAGACGAGCCGTAGCCTCCGCCCGTTCCATATAACGCGCCATCCAATAGAGATTCTCGGCAGTCCGGCTCAGCATCCCAAGCCCGCCTTTCCGCCCGTCATCCCGCCTCGCTCCGTCAACCCACCCAGTTCCGTCATCCCAGCGAAAGCTGGGATCTCAGGCCAAACGGCACGACATAACCTTACGAGATCCCAGCCTCCGCTGGGATGACGATGACTGCGAGAGGTGCTGACGCCCACCATCAATCCTGCAACACCCATGTATCCTTCACCCCACCCCCCTGACTGGAGTTCACCACCAACGACCCTTCCGTCAGCGCAACGCGCGTCAGCCCGCCGGGCACCAGCCTGATCTGCTTGCCCACCAGGCAATAGGGCCGGAAATCCGCATGCCGCCCGACCACCGAAGCCGGGCCAAGCGTAGGCACGGTCGAAAGGTCCAGCGTCGGCTGCGCGATGAACTCGCCCGGATTGGCCCTGATCCGCTCCGCATAGGCGGCGATTTCCGCACTGGTCGACTTGGGGCCGATCAACATCCCGTAGCCGCCCGACCCATGAACCTCCTTCGCCACCAGCTCATGCAGATGTTCCAGCACATAGGCGCATTCGTCGGGCTTCCCGCACTGCCACGTCTGGATATTGTCCAGGATCGGCTGCTCACCCAGGTAAAATCGGATCATCTCCGGAACGTAGATATAGACCGCCTTGTCATCCGCGATCCCCGCACCCGGCGCCGACGCCAGCGTCACCCCGCCATTGCGATACACGTTGAAGATGCCGGGAATGCCCAGCATGCTGTCCGGCCGAAACACCAGCGGATCGAGATATTCGTCATCGATCCGGCGATAGATGACATCGACCTGCCTGGGGCCAAGCGTCGTCTTCATCCACACCCGATCCTCATCGACGAACAGGTCTGCGGGCTCCACCAGTTCCACGCCCATCAGATCGGCCAGGAAGCTATGTTCATAATAGGCGCTGTTGAGCGATCCCGGCGTCAGCAGCACGACCACTGGATCACCCTTGCACGCGGGCGGCGCGACTTCCTTCAGGCTCTTGAGCAGTTCAGCGGGATAATCATCGACCGGCGCCACCAGCCCCTGCGCGAACAGCTCCGGGAACATGCGCGTCATGATCTCGCGATTTTCCAGCATGTAGGACACGCCCGACGGCGTACGGCAATTATCCTCCAGCACCTCAAACCGCGCTGGCCCGGTACGGACGATGTCGATCCCGACGATATGGCTGTACACCTTCCCCGGCGGGGTAAAATCCGCCATCTCGGCGAGATAGGCGCTGTTCTGATAGATGATATCGGCGGGCATGATCCCCGCCTTCACAATCTCTCCCCGATGATAGACGTCATGCAGGAACGCATTGAGCGCCCGCGCCCGCTGCCTGATGCCCCGGTCCAGCACCCGCCATTCCTGCGCGGTGAAGATGCGGGGCAACAGGTCGAACGGGATCAGCCGCTCCGGGTCTCCGCCCTCGCCATAGACCGCAAAGGTAATGCCGATCCGCCTGAAGATCGCTTCCGCCTCATCCAACCTGCGGTTGAGCCCGGCGATGCCCGTCCGTTCCACCCAATTCTGCACCTCGGCATAGCAAGGCCGTATCGAACCATCCGGCTCAAACATTTCGTGGAAGGGCAAAGCGTCGATCCTCCCTCGGGCATAGCCCGGTTGTGCATTGCAACATTAGCGCAACGTGCCCGAACGATTGCAAGCGCAAAAAGTAGCAAGGCCATATTTCGCGGCTCGCATTCCCTGGCTCAGAGAATTTACATAGGCGGCACCAAACCCCGTTGACCCCACAAGTCGCTCTGCCTATAGCGCGCGCACCGCAGGGCGACTGCCCGGCGCAGCCCATGGGGCGGAGTAGCTCAGCTGGTTAGAGCAGCGGAATCATAATCCGCGTGTCGGGGGTTCAAGTCCCTCCTCCGCTACCACCTATAATCCACATGAAAATCAGCAGTCGGGGCCATCCTGACGCTCTTTCGCGTCTGGCGCCGGGACATCTGCGCGCTGCCGTCCCGGCTGAAACTCTTTGTTACAGATGCTACACCTTTCGGCTCGCCCCTCCTGATAGACACTTCTGATCAAGAGAGGAGAGACCATGGCTTTTTCATCTATATTGGTCGCTATCGACATCCATGATCCTGATCATGCAAAGTCCGCACTGGAGGCGGCGGCGGCGCTTTCCACGGGCGGTGCGAAAGTGCATATTCTTTATGTGCGATACTTCCTTCCGGTAAATTATGAGGGCGCGATCACCGTCGATTTCGACACGCAGGAGATCACAGAGGCTCAGCGACAAGTCGACGAATGGAAAGCCGAGTTCGGCCTGCCCCATGCCACTTTCGCATCCCATCGCGGCCGAGTGCGTGATGAAGTTCTGGATGAAGCGCAGCGCGTGGGCGCCGACCTCATCATCATCGGCTCGCACCAACCGTCGCTTTCATCCCGCGTGCTGGGTTCCAACGCCGCCGCGATCGTCCGCAATTCGCCGATCAGCGTCCTCATCGCGCGTCAGAAAAACATCGGCTAATTGATGCCCCGCCAGCCGATGGCTCGCGCGCCATCGGCAACCGGCCTGATCGCTGGATCAGATTTCCAGCTGCGATCCCAGTTCCACCACCCGATTGGTCGGCAGCTTGAAAAACGCCATCGGGCTTTCCGCATTACGCACCATCCATGCGAACAACCGCTCACGCCATATGGCCATGCCCGGGCGTGAGGACGGCACCAGCGTCTCGCGACTGAGGAAATAGCTGGTGTCAGCCACGCCGATCGGCCCGCCGCAGTCGCGCACCGCCTTCATCGCGGCTGGCACATCGACATTTTCCATGAAGCCATGGCGCAGGATCAGGCGGTAGAAACCCGCGCCATGATCTTCGGCGCTGGTACGGCCGTCATAGGGCAAGTGTGGGACATCCTCCGCCCGCACGGTCAGGATGATGTTGCGTTCATGCAGGATGCGGTTGTGCTTGACGTTGTGAAGCAGCGCCGGTGGAACACCCTCCGTCGTCGAGGACAGGAAGATCGCCGTGCCCGGCACCCGCTTCAATGACGCTCCAGCTGACTTGATGAACAGGTCCAGGTCCATCGCGTCCTCGCGCAGACGATTGCGCATGATCCGCCGTCCGGTCGCCCAGGTCGTCAACGCCAGGAAAGCTATGGCCGCGACCAGCAGAGGGAACCATCCGCCATCCGGGATTTTCGTGGCATTCGACAGGAAATATGCGCCATCGATGATCAGGAACAGGCCCGTCACCACGCCCGCGACGAAGGGATTCCAGCGCCAGACGCTGAACATCAACGCCCCCATCAGGCAGGTGGTGATAACCATCGTCCCGGTGACCGCGATGCCATAGGCCGCCGCCAAATTGCTCGAACTGCCAAAGCCCAGTACCAGCATGATGACCAGCACCAGCAGCGTCCAGTTGATCAGTGGGACATAGATCTGCCCCGCCGCCGACGCGCTGGTATGCAGGATGCGCAGGCGCGGCAGGAAACCCAGCTGCACCGCCTGCCGCGTCACGGAAAAGGCGCCGGATATGACCGCCTGGCTCGCGATCACCGTCGCCAATGTCGCCAGGATCACCAGCGGCAGCCTCGCCCATTCGGGAGCCAGCAGGAAGAACGGATTCTTCGCAGCCGCAGGCTCATCCAGCAGCAACGCTCCCTGCCCCAGATAGTTGAGCATCAGGCACGGCAGCGCCGCGTAAAGCCAAGCGATGCTAATCGCCTTGCGCCCGAAATGCCCCATATCGGCATAGAGCGCCTCCGCCCCCGTCACCGCGAGGACCACCGATCCCAAAGCCAGAAATGCCAGTTTCGGATCGATCAGGAAGAAGTGCAGCGCCCACCAAGGATTGACGATGGCGAAGATCTCCGGGTGCCGCACTATGTTGGCGATACCCAGGATCGCGAGCACCAGGAAATAGACCACCATGATCGGCCCGAACAGCGCACCGACTCGGGCCGTGCCGATGCTCTGGATAACGAACAGGGCGATCAGGATGACGATCGCGATCGGCAGCACCAGCGGCGTCAGCCCCGCCTGCACCACCGTCAGCCCCTCTACCGCCGAGAGGACAGAGACCGCCGGAGTGATGATCGCATCCCCGTAAAAGAGCGCGGTGGCAAGCACGCCCAGCGCCGCGATCGTGGGCGTCCAGCGCGTCTCGCCCATCCGCCGCCCGATCAGCGCCAGCAGCGCCATGCTGCCGCCCTCGCCATTATTGTCGGCTCGCAGGATGATGAACACATATTTGACCGTGACGACCATGGTCATCGTCCAGAAGATCAGCGACAGCACGCCATAAATATGGACCGGATCGACCGCGAGCGGATGGTGACCGACAAAGCTTTCCTTCAGCGCATAGAGTGGAGAGGTTCCGATGTCCCCAAACACCACCCCCAACGCGCCGAGTGCGAGTCCGTGAAGCGGACCATGCGCCGCATGCCCCCCGCTAACCGGCAAGTCCTTGTCAGCCATAAGGCAGAAAACCCCCAACTTTAGCGAGCGGCTATGCCACAATCCGGGATGGCAGCGCCATGGGGACAGGCGGCCATCCGCTATTTTATATTTCGACCCGCCAACTCCAAAAGTCCCACCTACCCCTTGTCAGTCCGGGGAAAGCGCGCCAAGGACGGCAGCAACTTGGACTGAGGGGATGCTGGCCGATGAGCCATTATGACGTTCTGATCGTAGGCGCGGGCCATGCAGGCGCGCAGGCGGCCATTTCGCTTCGTCAACTCGGCTTTGAAGGGTCTGTCGCCATGATCGGTGACGAAAAATACCCGCCCTATGAACGCCCGCCGCTGTCGAAGGAATATTTCGCGGGCGACAAGGTCTTCGACCGCATCCTCATCCGCCCCGCCGCCTTCTGGGAAGAGCGCAAGATCGACATGCTGCTCGGCCACCGGGTGAAGGCCGTCGATCCGGAAAACCAGACCGTCACCATCGGAAATGAGCAGATTTCCTACGGCAAGCTCATCTGGTGCACGGGCGGCAGCCCGCGCATGCTGACCTGCGACGGCGCCGACGCGCCCAACGTCCATGCCGTCCGCCGCCGCGACGATGTCGACGCCATGATGGCGAAGATGGACCAGATCAATCATGTCGTCGTGATCGGTGGCGGCTATATCGGGCTGGAAGCAGCCGCCGTGCTGACGAAGTTCGGCAAGAAGGTCGTGCTGCTCGAAGCGCTCGACCGCGTCCTCGCCCGCGTCGCCGGTGAAGAACTCTCCCGCTTCTATGAAGCTGAACATCGCGCCCATGGCGTCGATCTGCGCACGGGTGCCAAGATGGACTGCATCGAGGTGCAGGATGGCAAGGCGACCGCCGTGCTGATGCAGGATGGCGAACGGATCGAAACCGACATGGTGATCGTCGGTATCGGCATCATCCCCGAAACCGGCCCGCTGATCGCTGCGGGCGCTACTGGCGGCAATGGCGTCGATGTCGATGAATATTGCCGCACCAGCCTGCCCAACATCTACGCCGTCGGCGACTGCGCATCCCACGCCAACCGCTTCGCGCGCGGCGCCCAGCTTCGCCTTGAGTCGGTGCAGAATGCCAATGATCAGGCAAAAACGGCCGTCGCGCACATCATGGGCAAGGAAGAAGCCTATGACGCCGTGCCCTGGTTCTGGTCCAACCAATATGATCTGAAGCTCCAGACCGTGGGCCTTTCGATCGGCCATGACCACACCATCCTGCGCGGCGATCCGGCGACCCGCAGCTTTTCGGTCCTGTATCTGAAGGCCGGAAAGCTCATCGCGCTCGACTGCGTCAATGCAGTGAAGGACTATGTGCAGGGCCGCGCCCACGTCCTGTCGGGTGCCCTTCTCGACCAAGCGCAGCTGGCCGATTCTTCGGTCCCGCTAAAGGAAGTCGGCCTGGCCTGAGCCCCCGCGATCGGTACTTGCCCCCGCGCAAAGCGTTGCTATCACCTTGAAGCAACGCGCTTTGTGACGGAAGGTAGGGCCATGACAGGTCGATTGCGACAGCTCCTCTGGCCCCTGATCGCAGGCACCGCGCTGCTGCCCATGCCCGCCGCATCGGCGACGCGCGGCTATACCATCACCAGCTTCGACGCGATCCGGGTCGATGCGCCTGTGGAGGTGATCATCACCACGGGCGCTGGCGCTTCCGCCAAAGTCGATGGCGATCAATCCCTGATCGAACGGCTGCACATAGATGTATCGGGGCGCTTGCTGACCATCAGGATGGACCGCGCCCAACCCGGCGAGAAAAGCGGTGGTCGCGCGACCGTCCGCCTTTCGACCGGCACGCTCGAAAGGCTAGTGCTGACCGGCGGCGGCTCCATCTCGGTCAGCCGTATGAAGGGCTTGCGGGGAGAGATCGTGCTTGGCGGCAATGGCGATGTCAGCGTCGCGGCCGTTGACCTCGATCAGCTTAGCCTCGGCGTCGCAGGCGCAGGCCGCGCAACATTGGCGGGGCGAGCCGCAATCGCGACAGTGCGCGTGAACGGCCCGGGCGCGGTAGCTGCCGATGGCCTGCGCGTCCGCCAGGCGACGGTCAGCAATGACGGCCCCGGCAATGTCGCCCTGACCGCCGACGTGACCGCCAAGATATCAGCATCAGGCTCGGGTGACGTCACCATCGTCGGCAAGGCCGCCTGCCAGGTCGAAAATCGCGGCACCGGCCGCATCTCCTGCGGCGGCGAAGCCTATTAGCGCGCCGAACCTTCTACCGCACTGCCTCTCTCACCGTTCGCCCTGAGCCTGTCGAAGGGCCTTACTTCCTTTTAGAAAGGAGAGGGCTTCGACATTCGAATGAGGCGAGTGACTCTTTCGGACAGCCCGAACGGGACTGAGTGATTCCAGCAACGCAGAACGCTAGACCTGTCACCCCCCACAAACCCACCCCCCCACTAACCTTATCAAAGTGTTTACCGCGACCCCATAGACCATAGGGCAACAAACATTGCCGGATCGTCCCATGTTCGCTCGCGCCCTCCTCCTCTTCCTCTTCATGGCCTCCCCTCAAACGGCAGAAGCGCAGGGTGCGGTGGCCGTCGCGGACAGCGGAGACACGGCCTGGATGATCCTCTGCGCCCTCCTGGTACTGCTCGCCGGACTTCCTGGCCTGCTTCTGCGCCACGCGGGCCTCGTCAATGTACGAAGCGCGCTTTCGGCAAGCACCCAGCTTCTCGTCGTCGCGGCGGGGGCATCGCTCGCCTGGGCCGTCGCCGGATACAGCCTCAGCTTCGCACCGGGCAGTGCATGGCTGGGTGGCGGAGCGAACCTCCTACTCGCCAACCTCGGCTCCCTGAAGGCCGGGCTGACCGTTCCCGAATCAGCATTCGTCCTGTTCCAGATGGCCTTGGCACTCTTTGCCGTCTGCCTCCTCCCCGGCGCCACCGCTGGACGCGCGCGCTTTGGCTGGATGGTGGCCCTTGCCCCGCTCTGGCTGCTGATCGTCTATGCCCCGCTGGTTCATGGCATCTGGGGCGGCGGCTGGCTTGCAACGCTCGGCGTCATCGACTTTTCCGGCGGCCTCGTCATGCACATGAGCGCAGGCTTTTCAGCGCTCGCGCTCTCCCTGATCCTCGGCCGTCGGCCCCGGCAAGCTGCCGCGAACCACGCGCCCGTGCTAAGCCTCGCGGGCGGAGCATTGATCTGGATCGGTTGGGCGGGCATTTCCGGCGGCTGGGCTCTTGGCGCCACAGACAATGCCGCCACGGCCGTCCTCAACACGCATTTCGCGGCCTGCGCGGGCGCCCTCGCATGGGCGCTGTCGGATCGCGCCGCGACCGGCCGCATAAGCGCCACCGGCATCATGTCGGGCGCTGTCGCTGGTCTCGCCGCCATATCCGCCTCCGCCGCCCTTTCGGGTCCCGGAGGGGCCATGCTGATCGGCCTTGCCGCCGCGCTTCTCTGCCGCATCGCAAAGGCAACATTCGGGCGCGGCGTCGATGATCCGGCGTCGGTCTTCCTGCTGCATGGGCTAGGCGGCTTGATCGGCGCCCTGCTGTTGCCGATCTTCGTTCAGCCGCTCCTTGGCGGCGTCGGTTTCGAAGGCGACATCAGCCTCATAGCGGCCATGCTGAGCCAATTGGCCGGTGTCATCGCCGTCGCCCTCTGGTCAATGGCGGGAACCTCCATCGTCGCGCTGCTGCTATCGGTCGTACTGCCCATGCGTCTAACGGCAGAGGAAGCCGCTGAGGGCCTTGATCAGGTCGACCATGGCCAACAAGGCTGGGACTTCCGCTGACATCATGAGCATCGCCGTCGGCATCTTCGCCCATCAGGAGGAGCGGCGGATCGGCACCTGCCTCGCCTCGCTCCCGCTGGATCGGGCTGGCACCGTCTATCATGTCCTCGTCAATGGCTCGACCGACTCCACCGCTGCCCGCGCCCGCGACATCGCAGCCGGGCAAGCCAATGTCCGGGTGCATGACATCGCCCAAGGCGGCAAGTCGCGAACGTGGAACCATCTGATCCATGATCTGCTCGACGGGACCGACGAAGCCGTCATCCTCCTCGATGGCGACGCCCAGATCGCACCCGACTCCATCGACGCGCTGGTGGCAGCGGTAGGATGCAACGGAATCAATGCAGCGGCGGGCATGCCGCTCAACGGCCGCATGGCCGCGCATTACCGCCACCTGCTGTCAACAGACGGCGGCCTCTTCGGCGATCTTTACGCACTGTCCGGCCATTTCGTGAACCGCATCCGCGCGCGAGCCTTGCGCCTGCCCGATGATCTGATCGGTGACGATGGCCTAGTCGCCGCCTGGGCTCATACCGACCTGCAAACCGATGCCGCCTGGCAGCGTCAGCGTGTCGCTCCATGCGAAGAGGCAGGCTTCCTCTGCGAACCCGTCCGCCTCACCAGCCCTGCAAGCTGGCTCATGCAATATCGCCGGATGACCAACTATTCGCTGCGCTTCTTCCAGAACCGCATCGTCTCGGACATCATGGGCCGCGAGGGACCGAACGGCCTGCCGCGCGAACTGCGCAACCTCTACGCCGCATGGCTCCCCCGCTTGGCGCCTCGCTCCGGCCCCACCGGGTTTTTCGACCGGAAAGCACTGGAGCGAATGAGGCAGGCAGCCGCTTAGCGGTCCTTGCCCGCCAGTTCCTTGTTGATGAACAGAGCCAGTCCCGTCACCACCGCGCCGGAAAACAGATAAGCGCCCGAAGCCGCCAACCCAAATGTGACCGACAGCGCCAACGCCACCAGCGGCGCAAAGCCCGCCCCCACCAACCAGGCAAGGTCCGAAGTCAGCGCCGACCCCGTATAGCGCGTCGCCGTCGAGAAGTTGGACGCCACCACGCCGGAAGACTGTCCAAAGCTCAACCCCAGCAACATGAACCCCAAAATCATGAACGCGATCTCCGCCAGCTCACCACCATTGAGCAGCAGCGGCGCAGCAATGCTGAATATCCCGATGCCCAGCGCCGACCAGGCAAGCAGCTTACGCCGCCCCACCATGTCCGCGACAAACCCCGACACGACGATCGCCAGCACGCCCACGCTCGCCCCGATCGCCTCGATCACCAGAAATCGTTCCAGCGGCTGCTTCGTATAAAGCGCGATCCACGACAGCGGAAACACCGACACCATGTGGAACAGCGCAAAGCTCGCCAGCGGGGCGAAGGCACCGATGACGATGTTCCGCCCATCGGTCCGCACCGTCTCCAGCACCGGCGAAGGCTGCAACTCACGCGCCTCGAAAAGCCGCTCGAACTCATGCGTCACCACGATCCGCAGCCGCGCGAACAGCGCCACCACATTGATGGCGAACGCCACGAAGAAAGGATAGCGCCAGCCCCAATCCAGAAAATCCGCCCGCGACAGATTAAACAGGAAGAAAGCGAACAGCCCACTCGCCACCACCAACGCCAACGGCGCGCCCAGCTGCGGCATCATCGCATACCAGCCGCGCTTGTTCTGCGGCGCGTTCAGCGACAGCAGCGACGCAAGCCCGTCCCACGTCCCGCCCAGCGCAATCCCCTGCCCCGCCCGCAGAGCCGCCAGCAGCACCGCCGACCAGATACCCGCCGTCTCATATCCCGGCAGAAACGCGATAAACGCCGTCGATCCGCCCAGTAAAAACAGCGCGATAGTAAGCTTCACGCCCCGCCCATAGGCCCGATCCACCGCCATGAAGATCACAGACCCAATCGGCCGCGTCACAAACGCCAGTGCGAAAATAGCGAAGGACCACAGCGTCCCCGCCAAGGGACTCAAAAAGGGAAAGACATGCGCCGGAAACACGATGCAAGACGCGATCGCATAGACGAAGAAGTCGAAAAATTCCGACGTCCGCCCGATGATGACGCCAATGGCGATCTCCCCCGGGGCGACCTTGTGATCCCGCGCCGTCACAAGGCGTGCATCTCGCTCCATCTGCGTGGAGGATGGCGTAGTGGTCGCGGCGTTCATCGGTCTGGACTGGCCTTCATGCTGCGGGAACGATCCATGCCAAACATCGTTGCAGCATAGCGAATCGCCCCGGTGGTCGAAAGGCCATTGCCCTATTTTGCGCCTGCGAGGGGATAGGACAAAAGGTCCAATGTCGATCGCCGAGCATCCCCCTTATCCGGGCTTCATGACCGCACGCCCTCGCCCCTTTTCCCGAGCTTTTCTGCGCCGACTCGCGCCCTTGCTGCTGTTGCCGCTCGGCGCATGCAACTGGGTGGTCATGTCCCCCGCCGGCGATGTCGCAGTGCAGCAGCGTGACCTGATCGTCATTTCGACGCTGCTTATGCTGCTCATCATTCTGCCGGTGATGGCGACGACGATCTGGTTCGCCTGGCGCTACCGGGAAAAGGCGCAGGCGAAGGATTATGATCCCGATTGGGACCATTCGACGAGCCTTGAACTGCTGATCTGGTCCGCCCCGCTGCTGATCATCATCGCGCTTGGCGCCATCACCTGGACCAGCACCCACCTGCTCGACCCGTACCGCCCCATCGATCGCCTCGACCATGAGCGCAAGGTCGAACCCACCACCAAGCGCCTTCAGGTCGAAGTCGTCGCGCTCGATTGGAAATGGCTGTTCATCTATCCCGAACTCGGCATCGCGACGGTGAATGAACTCGCCGCGCCCGTCGATCAACCGATCGAGTTCAAGATCACCTCCGCGACGCTCATGAACAGCTTCTTCGTGCCCGCGCTGGCCGGACAGATCTACGCCATGCCCGGCATGCAGACGGTCCTCCACGCCGTCGCCAACAAGCCCGGCAATTTCGAAGGCTTCTCCGCCAACTATTCCGGCGCAGGCTTCTCCCACATGCGCTTCCGTTTCAAGGCGATGGATCAGGCCGGTTTCGACCGCTGGGTAGCGCAGGTGAAGGCCAGCAACGCAACACTCGACCGCGCCACCTATGTGAAGCTGGAGCAGCCGAGCGAAAAAGTGCCGCCCATGTATTTCGCAGGCGTCGAGCCCAAGCTGTTCCACGCCGCGCTCAACATGTGCGCCCAGCCCGGCAAGCGCTGCATGGACGAAGTCATGATGACCGACATGATGGGCGGCGGCGGAAAGGAATCGGCGCGTGACACCCAAGGCCTGCGCCATGACGGCACTATCGACGTCGGCGGCTTCCACCCTGTCGAGCCGGGCAAGAAGGGCGAGATCGCCCAGCCCGTCGGCATGACGCCAGCCGCCGAGCGCACCCCTGCTGCACAAGGTCATGAGGCTCCGGGGCAGAAGGATGCCGATGGGCATGCAGGCGGTCATCATGGGCATTAGAGCCACATCATCACCCCTCCCCTTCAGGTCGAACGGAGGCACGCGACTCCGTTCGAGGGCCGGGGGTGGGGACTCGCCCCAAGCGCTGCGCCAAGCCGACAATCCCCACCCCAACCCTTCAAACGAGTCACGTGCCTCGTTTGAACCTCAAGGGGAGGGGCTTAAGAAAATCTCTTCCCCCTCCCTCCCAAGGCCCTGACCCCCATGTCCCCTCATCCCGCATCCGAAAACAGCGGCATCTGGAAACTGATCTTCGGCCGCCTCGACTGGAGCGCCGTCCCGTTCCATGAGCCGATCGTCATGGGCACCTTCGTCGCCGTCGTCATCGGCGGCGCAGCCATCCTCGGCCTCGTCACCAAATACCGCCTTTGGGGCATGCTGTGGCGCGACTGGTTCACCACCGTCGATCACAAGCGCATCGGCATCATGTACATGATCCTCGGCCTCATCATGTTCCTGCGCGGGTTCGCCGATGCGCTGATGATGCGCCTGCAGCAGGCATGGGCGTTCAACGGCTCCGAAGGCTATCTGAACGCGCATCACTACGATCAGATCTTCACCGCGCACGGCGTCATCATGATCTTCTTCGTGGCGATGCCGATGATCACCGGGATCATGAACTATATGGTCCCGCTGCAGATCGGCGCGCGCGACGTCAGCTTCCCCTTCCTCAATAATTTCAGCTTCTGGATGACGACCGCAGGCGCCGTCATCACCATGATGTCGCTGTTCGTGGGTGAATTCGCCCGCACCGGCTGGCTCGCCTACCCACCCCTGTCAGGCATCGCCTACAGTCCCGGAGTAGGCGTCGACTACTATATCTGGGGCCTCCAAATAGCAGGCATCGGCACGCTCCTCTCCGGCGTCAACCTCATCGCGACCATCGTGAAGATGCGCGCGCCCGGCATGAGCATGATGAAGCTCCCGATCTTCGTGTGGACCTCGCTCTGCTCCAACATCCTGATCGTCGCGGCTTTCCCGGTGCTGACCGCCGTTCTCGCCCTGCTCAGCCTCGACCGCTATGTCGGCACCGCCTTCTTCACCAACGACATGGGCGGCAACCCCATGATGTATGTGAACCTCATCTGGATCTGGGGTCACCCGGAGGTTTACATCCTCATCCTGCCGCTGTTCGGCGTGTTCAGCGAAGTCACCTCGACCTTCTCGTCAAAGCGGCTCTTCGGCTATTCCTCAATGGTCTATGCGACGGTCGTCATCGCGATCCTCAGCTACCTCGTCTGGCTGCACCACTTCTTCACCATGGGGTCGGGCGCCAGCGTCAACAGCTTCTTCGGCATCACCACGATGGTCATCTCCATCCCGACCGGGGCCAAGCTCTTCAACTGGCTCTTCACCATGTATCGCGGCCGCATCCGGTTCGAACTGCCGATGATGTGGACGGTCGCCTTCATGCTGACCTTCACGGTCGGCGGCATGACCGGCGTGCTGCTTGCGGTGCCGCCCGCCGACTTCGTGCTCCACAATTCGCTGTTCCTGATCGCCCACTTCCACAACGTGATCATCGGCGGCGTACTGTTCGGCCTGTTCGCGGCGATCAACTATTGGTGGCCCAAGGCGTTCGGCTTCAAGCTGGATACCACATGGGGCAAGCGCAGCTTCTGGCTGTGGGTCGTCGGCTTCTGGGTCGCGTTCATGCCGCTCTATATCCTCGGCCTGATGGGCGTCACCCGCCGCATGCGCGTGTTCGATGACCCAAGCCTGCAAATCTGGTTCCAGATCGCAGCCCTCGGCGCCGTCATGATCGCGGCGGGCATCGCCTGCATGCTCATCCAGTTCGCCGTCAGCATCATCAACCGTGACAAGTTGCGCGACACGACTGGCGACCCATGGGACGGCCGCACGCTCGAATGGGCGACCAGCTCTCCGCCGCCGGACTATAATTTCGCCTTCACCCCCGTCATCCATGATGGCGACGCATGGGCGGACATGAAGAAGCGCGGCTATCAGCGCCCTCTCTCCGGCTACGAAGCCATCCACATGCCCAGCAACACCGGCACCGGCGTCATCATCGCGGGCCTGTCCGTGGCCTTCGGCGTCGGCATGATCTGGTACATGTGGTGGCTCGCGGGCCTCAGCTTCATCGGCATCCTCGCGGTCGCGATCGGCCACACGTTCAACTACAAGCGCGACTTCTACATCCCCAAGGATGTCGTCGAGCGCACAGAAGGCGAGCGCACGCGCCAGCTCGCGATGCAGGGCTAACAGCACATGGCAAGCGCACCCACTGTAGACGCCGCTTTCCTCGACAAGGACGGCAACCCGCTCTTCCATTTGGAACACGAGCCCCATCATCCGGAAGGGTCCAGCACCATGCTGGGCTTCTGGATCTACCTGATGAGCGATTGCCTCATCTTCGCCTGCCTCTTCGCCACCTATGCGGTGCTGGGCGGCAGCTATGCGGCGGGGCCAAGCCCGAAGGACCTGTTCGACCTCCCCCTTGTCGCGCTCAACACCGCGATGCTGCTCTTCTCCTCCATCACCTATGGCTTTGCCATGCTGGCGATGGAAAAGAACAGGGTGGCCGCGACGCAGGGCTGGCTGGCTATCACCGGCCTGTTCGGCCTCGCCTTCCTTGGCATCGAACTGTACGAATTTGCCCACCTCATCCATGAAGGCGCGACCCCGATGCGTTCGGGCTTCCTGTCGGCCTTCTTCACGCTGGTGGGCACCCACGGCCTCCACGTCACCTTCGGCATAATCTGGCTGGTGACGCTGATGGTGCAAGTCGCCAAAAAGGGTCTGATCCCTGCCAATCAGCGCCGCCTCATGTGCCTGTCCATGTTCTGGCACTTCCTGGACGTCGTCTGGATCGGCGTTTTCACCTTCGTCTATCTCATGGGGATGCTGCGATGAGCGCGCACGACCAAAGCCATCACGACGATCATCATGGGCACGCGCCTGCCCATGGCACCTTCGGCAGCTACATGATCGGCTTCGGCCTGTCGGTGATCCTGACGGCCATCCCCTTCTGGCTCGTCATGACCGGCGTTCTGGGCGATCCGCAGCTGACCGCCTTCACCATCATGGGCTTTGCGGTGGCGCAGATATTGGTCCACATGATCTACTTCCTGCACATGAACACCCGCTCGGAAGGCGGCTGGACCATGTTGGCGCTGATCTTCACCATCGTGCTGGTCGTCATCACCCTCGCCGGGTCGATCTGGGTCATGTATCATCTCAATCACAATATGATGCCGCAAATGGATATGAGCGTGCATGACATGAGCCAGATGCCGTGACAGGCCACCCGCCCCGCCGCCCGTCGGCGGGGTTCCTGATCCTGTTCTCTCTCGCCGCCGCTTTGGCGGTCGCGGGATTGGTCAGCCTTGGCGTCTGGCAAATCCATCGCCTGGCCTGGAAGCGCGACCTGATCGAAAAGGTCGAAAGCCGGGTCCACGCCACCCTTGTCCCCGCACCTAAGTCCGCAACCGAGGATGACGCCTATCGCCGGGTGGTCGCGACAGGCCATTTCCTGCATGACCGCGCAACACTGGTGCAGGCATCGACAGCGCGAGGCGCAGGCTTTTGGATACTGACCCCGCTTATCACCGATGGCAGCTTCACCCTGCTCGTAAACCGGGGCTTCGTACCGCCGGAAGCGCGCGCCCGCTTTTCCAGACCCGGCGGGCAGGTGCAAGTGACGGGCCTCATGCGCCTCAGCGAACCGGGCGGCGGCTTCCTGCGTTCCAACGATCCTGCCGCAGATCGCTGGTATTCACGCGACGTTGCCGCCATCGCCACCGCGCGCCAGCTTCGCGCGCCGGTCGCCAATTATTTCATCGACGCCGAACGCAACGGCCCGCCAGCATCCTTGCCGATAGGCGGGCTAACCGTCCTCACCTTCCCCAACAGCCATCTTTCCTATGCCCTTACATGGTTCGCGCTGGCGGCGATGGCGGGTGGCGGCTACATCTTCGTCATGCGTCATGAATGGAAGGAAAGGCGGGCATGAAGCATTGGCTTCCCGTCAGCGCGCGTTGGCTGCCCAGCCAGTGGCCCGCCGATGCCGCCGGGCGCAAGAATATGGCATTGCTGGCTCAACTTCGCTGGATTGCCATAGCCGGGCAGGTCGCCACAATCCTGTTCGTCCATTGGGGCATGGGGATCAGCTTGCCGGTCGCCGCCATGCTGCTGGTCGCCTCCATCGCGGCGGCGGTGAATGTCGTCACCTTTGCGACCCTGCGCCGCCGGACGGACGTTGCGCGCGCCGAGCTGTTCCTCGCGCTCGTCTTCGACGTGCTGCTGCTGACCACCCAGCTTTATCTCAGCGGTGGCGCGACCAATCCCTTCATCGCGCTCTACCTGCTTCAGGTGGCGTTGGGCGCGGTGCTGCTCGACCGTTGGAGCATCTGGGGCATCGTCCTCCTCTCCCTGCTCTGCGCCGCGATTCTGTCCGTCGTCTATCGACCGCTGGAACTGACGCACGCGCTGGAGGGTCGCCTCTTCGACCTTCACATCCTCGGCACTTGGATCTGCCTCGCCATGATTGCGGTGCTGCTGGTCCTTTTCATGAGCCGCGTGACCCGCAACCTCCAGGCCCGCGAAGCCTATCTCGCCCAACTACGCCAGCAGGCGGCGGAGGAAGAACATATCGTCCGCATGGGCCTCCTCGCCTCCGGCGCCGCCCACGAACTGGGCACCCCCCTCTCCCAGCTCGCCGTCGTACTAGGCGACTGGCGCCACATGCCCGAAATCACCGCGCACCCCTCGCTTCTCGAGGAAGTCGGCGAGATGCAGACCGCCGTCCAACGCTGCAAACAGATATTGACTGGCATTCTCATATCATCCGGCGAAGCCCGAGGCGAAGCTCCAGAAATCACTTCAATTCGCCACTTCATTGATGCAATCGCCCAAAGCTGGCGCGCCGCCAATCCCGGAATGCCGCTCCACTGCGACTTCGGCCCCCACGATTACCCCCGCATCATCGCCGATCCCGTCATCCGCCAAGCCATCGGCAACCTCCTCGACAATGCCCGCGAAGCCGGCGCCACTTACATCGATCTTCTTGTCGGGCGGGACAGCACAGCCCTCAACATCGCCGTCCGCGACAATGGCAAGGGCTTCAGTGATCAGATGCTCGCCGATTTCGGCAAACCCTACCGCTCCAGCAAAGGCAAACAAGGCAGCGGCCTCGGCCTATTCCTTGTCGTCAACGTCGTACGAAAACTGGGCGGCAACGTCTCCGCCAGCAATGGCGCAGACGGCGGCGCACTCATCCTGCTCCGCTTCCCGCTCAGCACGGTCGCCTTCGAAGAGGAGTTACCCCATGGAGGATGACCGGCTGCTGGTTATTGTCGAGGATGACGAAGCTTTCGCCAAAACCCTGAAGCGCTCCTTCGAACGGCGCGGTTATCAGGTCCTGGCCGCTGACAACCATGCCACCCTGCTCGCCCTGCTGGAGAAACACCATCCCCGCTATGCAGTAGTCGATCTCAAGCTAGCATCCGAGTCCGGCCTGGTTTGCGTCCAGACGCTTCATGCCCATGATCCCGACATGCTGATCGTCGTCCTGACCGGCTTCGCCAGCATCGCGACCGCTGTCGAAGCGATCAAGCTCGGCGCGTCGCATTATCTCGCCAAGCCCTCAAACACGGACGACATCGAAGCAGCATTCGCCCGGTCGACTGGCGACCCATCGACACCCCTCGCCCCACGTCCGACATCGATCAAGACGCTCGAGTGGGAGCATATTCACGAGGTGTTGAAGGACAGCGAATTCAACATATCCGAAGCAGCGCGCCGCCTCGGTATGCATCGCAGGACGTTGGCACGAAAGCTCGCCAAGCGGCAGGTCGGCTGATGCAAAAATGGAGCGGGTGAAGGGAATCGAACCCTCGTCACTTGCTTGGGAAGCAAAAGCTCTACCATTGAGCTACACCCGCAACGCCGCCGGGATTAGCGGCTGATCCGGGGAAGGTCAACGACCTCCCGCAGCCCCGCCAAAAAGCTCCCCGCATGGGTTCTTCTCCCCAAGCCCCTCAAAAATATGCGTTAGTTAATAGAGCGATATGGGCTGAGTGACATATTGACGGTTCACCAGCGGAACGATGAACCGTTCGGGGTGTTTGTCAGTTTTCAGAAGATACAATAACTTAATGGGGAACTTATGAACACGGCGGCGCCGGAGGACTCTGGAAACCGCTTCGAATTGCTTGTCCAGAGCGTTACTGATTACGCGATCTACATGCTCTCAACCAATGGCACGATCGTTAGTTGGAACGCAGGAGCGCGCCGGTTCAAGGGATATGAGGCCGAAGAGATTGTCGGCCAACATTTCTCCCGCTTCTACACCCCGGAAGATCAGGCGGCGGGCATCCCTGCCCTTGCGCTCGAAACAGCAGAGCACGAAGGGCGGTTCGAAGCCGAAGGATGGCGCGTGCGCAAGGATGGCGGGCGCTTTTGGGCAAGCGTCGTCATCGACCCGATCCGCGATTCCGCAGGAAAGTTGATCGGCTTTGCCAAGGTGACGCGCGACCTGACGGAACGGCGCGCGGCCGATGAGGCGCTACGGGCGAGCGAGGAGCGTTTCCGCCTGCTTGTGGAAAGCGTCACGGACTATGCGATTTATATGCTCGACCCGGTGGGCACCATCACAAGCTGGAACGCGGGCGCAGAGCGATTCAAGGGATACACCGCAGACGAGATACTCGGCCAGAATTTCTCCCGCTTCTATTCAGATGAAGACCGTATGGCCGGGATACCCTCCCGCGCTCTGGAAACAGCGACCCGAGAAGGGCGGTTTGAAGCCGAAGGATGGCGCATTCGCAAGGACGGCTCGCGCTTCTGGGCCAATGTCGTCATCGACGCCATTCGCAACCCCATGGGCCACCTCATAGGCTTCGCCAAGATCACGCGCGATCTGACCGAGCGGCGGGAAACTCAACTGGCACTGGAAGAAGCGCGCGAAGCCATTTTTCAGTCGCAGAAAATGGACGCGATCGGCAAGCTGACGGGCGGGGTCGCTCATGATTTCAACAACCTGCTCGCCGTCATCATGGGAAGCCTGGACCTTGCAAGGCAGCGGCTGCAAACCGGAGCCGACATCTCGCGCTATATCGACAATGCGATGACGGCGGCCGATCGCGGGGCCATCTTGACCCAGCGCATGCTGGCCTTTGCCCGGCGTCAGGAGTTGAAACTGGCCAGCATCGATTGCATCGCCCTAGTACGAAACATGGCCGGGCTGCTGAAATCGACCTTGGGCTCGACCGTCACGATCGAGACCCGTTTCCCCCTATCCCTCAGCGCCGCGCATGCTGACCCGGCGCAGCTGGAACTGGCGCTGCTAAACCTTGCTGTAAACGCTCGCGATGCGATGCCGGGCGGCGGCCGGATCATTGTCGAAGGTGCCGAGGCTTATCTTACGGCGGAACAACGGCCCGATTTGCCCTGTGGTCATTATGTCCGTCTTTCGGTCATCGACGAAGGGGAAGGCATGGATGAACATACCCTCGCCCGGGCTCGTGAGCCGTTCTTCACCACCAAAGGCGTAGGCAAGGGCACTGGCCTCGGCCTTTCCATGGTCCACGGCTTTGCCGAGCAGTGCGGCGGGTCGCTGATCATCTCAAGCGAGCCGGGACAGGGCTCGACTGTCTCGCTCTGGCTTCCAGTGGCCGCTGATGAGATTGACGCGGAAGAGGACGAGCGCCAAAGCCCGACCATCGTTGAGCCCACAGATCAACCGCTCGTCATATTGGCAGTCGATGACGATGACTTGGTTCTCACAAACACGGCGGGCATGCTCGAGGAATTGGGACATACCGTGTTTCAGGCAGGGTCCGGAGCGGATGCTCTACGGATGTTAACCGAGGGTGACGTTGATCTTGTCATCACCGACCACGCAATGCCCCATATGACGGGAGCGCAACTGGCAGATGCCCTGACTGAAAGCCATCCCGACCTGCCCGTCATCATCATCACGGGATATGCCGAACTGCCCCCTGGCGCCACAAAACGGCTGAGGCTCGACAAGCCATTCAAACAGGCCGATCTGGCACGCATGGTGGCCTTGGCTCATCATGATCGGGCCGCTGACCGGGTAATTCCGTTTGGGCGATCAGAAGGCTTTTGATCGACCCAATCATTTCTTCAGCGTCTCCCACTTTGGTACGCTAAGGGCGGGCACCCCGCTCACTATCACCATCTATTTTCTCAAAAATGCTGCTATAATGATTAAGTTATGATGCTGGCCGTCCAGAACCGCGGAGTGCGCCCGAGGACATGAATATCACCCCCAATTTTGCCAGTCCGCTTGGCGAATGTCCGGACAACGTCGCCACCCTAAGCCCGACATCCCATTTCTTCACTTCACTGCGTACTCGCCTGCATTATGTCGATTGGGGAAACCGCTCCGCTCCCACATTGATCCTGGTGCATGGCGCCCTGGATCATGCGCGCAGCTGGGATTGGACCGCGCGAGCACTCGCGCGTGACTTCCATGTCGTGGCGCCTGATCTTCGGGGCCATGGCGACAGCGCCTGGTCTACCGAGGGCACCTATTTGATGGCGGACTTCGTCTACGACCTCGCCCAGCTTGTGGAGCAGGTGGGGCGGGACAAGGTTGTGCTGGTGGGCCATTCGTTGGGCGGATCTATCGCCTTGCGCTATGCGGGGCTCTTCCCGGAGCGCGTCGACCGTCTGGTCGCGATCGAGGGGCTGGGCCTTTCCCCGGAGAGGCTTAAGGACAAGGCAGCCCATCCCGCACCCGATCGCTGGCGCGAATGGATCGAGCAGCGCCGCGCGAGCGCTCGCAAGCAGCCGCGTCACTATCCGACGCTCGAGGCGGCAGTCGCGCGCATGCGAGAACGGAACGACCACCTGTCAGGAGAACAAGCGCTGCATCTGACGGTTCATGGCGTGAACCAAAATGAAGATGGCAGCTATGATTGGAAGTTCGATCCCTATCTTCGTCAAACGCCGCCGCAAGACATGGTTGGGGATGATCTACCGCAGTTCTGGTCGCGAGTTCACTGCCCAGTACTCCTTTGCTTGGGTCTGGACAGTTGGGCATCGAATCCGGTGAATGACGGCAGGGCAGCGCACTTCCGTGATGCGCGACTGGTAGAATTTGGCGAAGCCGGACACTGGCTGCACCACGACCAGTTTGACGTATTCCTTGCAGAACTACGCGCCTTCCTTTGATTGGAAGGATGCAATGGCATCAAGATACTGCGCCTTCAATTGCTCTATGAAAGAAGCGGCGGGCTGAATTTTATCGACCGCGCCTATGCCTTGGCCCGCCCCCCAAATGTCGCGCCAGGCCTTTTTCTCATCCTCGGCCATGGCGGCGATATCCATGTCGGCGGCATTCGCCAGCTTGTCGGGGTCCAATCCGGCTGCCGTAATGCTCGGTCTCAGATAATTGCCATGAACGCCCGTGAAGTGATCCGAATAGACGATGTCGGCCGCGCTGCTATCTACGATCATCTGCTTATATTCGGGGTCAGCGTTCGCTTCTTCAGTCGCGATGAAGGCAGAGCCCATATAAGCCAGATCAGCCCCCATCATACGGGCAGCCGCAATCGCTCGGCCGGTTGCGATCGCACCTGACAGGATCAAAGGGCCGTCAAACCATGCGCGGATTTCTTCCACCAGCGCGAACGGCGACAATGTGCCAGCATGGCCCCCGGCCCCCGCAGCAACCGCAATCAGGCCATCTGCTCCCTTTTCGATCGCCTTCCTGGCGAACATATTGTTGATGACGTCGTGGAGCACAAGCCCGCCATAACTGTGGACCGCGTCGTTGACGTCGGGGCGAGCGCCCAGCGAGGTAATCACGATCGGGACACGATATTTGACGCAGAGAGCAAGGTCCTCTTCCAACCGGGCATTCGTCTTGTGAACGATAAGGTTGACCGCGAAAGGCGCGTCATCCTCAGTCAGTTCCCGGTGGAGAAGTTGAAGCCACTCTTCGAACACGCCTGAAGGCCGTGCGTTGAGCGAAGGGAACGAGCCCACGATGCCAGCGCGACATTGAGCGATTACAAGCGCGGGCCGAGAAACGATAAACATCGGAGACGCTATCAGCGGCAGGGATAGACGATCTTCAAGCAGCTTCGGCAAAGTCATCAATCGGCCTTATTCGTCATTAGCTCTGGCACCCCCTATCGGCTGCCACCTTTGGTCTTCGCGATATCGGACACTCGCAATCAGAAACAGCGCTAATCCCGCACAATCTTAAGCAATCTGCGCTCAACGGGCGCGAGAATGCCCTGAAGTTCAGTGCCTCGTTTTAGGATGCCCCCGGCCTCCCCGATCAGCGCCCACATTCCTTGCCGGTGACGGAGCGAAGGTCGCTTCTCGATGCGATATTCCGGGCGTTCGGCAGCCCGCCGAAAGGCAGAAAAAACAGCTGCGTCATGGCCAAGATCAATCGCATAGTCACGCCAATGCCCAGCCGACACCATCCGGCCGTAAAGGTCCATGATGCGCTGCAATTCCAATCGGTCGAACCCCGTCTGCCCCGCCAGATTAGCTGGAGATGGGAACGGGGTCACATTGCTCATCAGGCGCGACCACGCTCCTGGAACAAGGGGATATCATCATCACGGGGTTCATGAGCCCCTTCCTGCCGCTGCTTCAGCAGCTCTGCCAGACGCTTCTGCAACTGCTCGATTTCTTGCTGAAGCTGTTCCAGCTTATATTTTTCCGGATCATGGCAATCGCTACAAGGCGTGCCATAGGGCAGGAACTCGCGCTGATAAGCGGTGACATCGACAACCATTTGCCGAGCCGGAATACCGACCATGATTGCGCCATCGGGCACATTTTTCGTGACCACTGCGTTAGCGCCCACGCGCGCACGCGCACCGACATATACAGGGCCAAGCACCTGAGCGCCCGATCCAACGATAACTCCATCGGCCAGGGTCGGGTGCCGCTTGCCTGCAATGCCGTTCGCGGGATCGGTGCCGCCAAGTGTCACATTCTGATAAAGAGTGACATCGTCACCGATTTCAGCCGTTTCACCAATTACCGTGAAGCCATGGTCAATGAAGAACCGCTTGCCGATGCGTGCACCGGGATGGATGTCGTTGCCGGTGAGAAAGCGGGAAAAATGATTGACCGCGCGCGCCATGAAATAGAGCCGAAGGCCGTAGAGCCTGTGCGCAACGCGATGAAACCCAAGAGCCCACACCCCCGGATACAGGAGGATTTCAGCCCGCGAGCGCGGAGCCGGGTCACGCGATTTGACCGAGTCCAAATAACCAATAAGATTGCGCAGCATGCAGCGGCCCCTGAAAACCGAAGGCTATTACATAGGCCTGCGACAATCCATTTTCCAGATGTGTGGCTATTTCGGCTTCTGACCATAAAACAGAATGTTTCTTGGAGAGCCATGATATACCAAGCAATGCGGTAGACAATCAACAGGGGCCTTTGAATGACCGATCCCATCCTCGCTTATCTCAGCGAACTTCTACCCTTTATCCTGATCGGTTTCGGAGCCCAGATGATCGATGGGGCTTTGGGAATGGCGTACGGCGTGATTTCCAGCACCCTGCTTCTTGCATTGGGCGTGCCGCCCAGCCGGGCATCCGCCAGCGTACACGCTGCGGAAACTTTCACGACCGCTGTCTCGGCCATAAGCCACATCGCCCACCGGAACGTGGATTGGCGGCTATTTTCACGCCTCATCATTCCCGGCGTCATTGGCGGCGTGACAGGAGCCTACATTCTTTCGAACATTGATGGATCAGTGATCAAGCCCTTCGTTCAACTCTATCTGACCGCAATTGGCGTTTATCTGATCTGGCGCGGCTTTCATCTGCCACCTCATCCACGAGACCCGAAGTGGGTGGCGCCGCTTGGCCTCGTCGGCGGTTTCATGGACGCCTCGGGCGGCGGCGGCTGGGGGCCGATCGTCACCTCGAACCTCCTAATCCAAGGCTCCAGTCCTCGTCATACGATCGGCACGGTCAACACCGTCGAGTTCGTGCTGACGCTGGCGATCAGCCTCACCTTCATGCTCCATCTGGGCTGGGAGGCTTTCACGACCTACACCGTCGGTCTGTTGCTCGGAGGCATAATAGCGGCACCCTTTGGCGCAATGCTTGCCCGTCACGTCGCACCTCGCATGCTATTCACAGCGGTTGGTACAATCCTGACGCTCACATCCTTGTTCGGCGTAGCCAAATGGCTTGGATATATCGGCTGACGCTCTTATCTTCGGCTTTCTAATCGAGAAAGGCGATCGATGTCGAGTTACATGCCCACGCTGAAACAGCTGCAATATCTTGTTGCACTGAAGCAGCACGGGCATTTCGGCAAGGCAGCCGACAGCTGCTATGTCACGCAATCAACGCTTTCGGCGGGTATCCGCGAACTGGAATCGCTGATCGGCGTGACGCTGGTTGAACGGACGCGAAGGGTGGTGCGCTTCACCGCTCTGGGCGACCGTATCGTGGAGAAAGCGCATCGCGTTCTGCGCGAAGCGGAGGAACTTGCGGCTATCGCCGAAGCCTCGGGCAAGCCACTCACCGGCGAGTTGCGCATGAGCGTCATCCCGACGATCGCGCCTTTCCTGCTACCTCGCCTGCTCCCCCGCCTGAGAGCGGACAGGCCCGAACTCAAGCTTTACCTTCGGGAGGAGACGACGCAGACGGCTATCGAGTCTCTTCGCCACGGCAATGTGGACTGCGTACTCCTTGCCCTGCCCTTTCCCACCGGCGAGTTGGACAGCGAACTGCTGTTCCAGGACCGGCTATATGTCGCATTCCCTCAAGACGATCCTCGCGACCCGCCCGAGTGGGTGGCGCCTGACATGATCGATGAGACAAAGCTGCTTCTGCTGGAAGACGGGCACTGCCTGAAGGATCATGCGCTCGCGGCATGCAACCGTCCGGAAATCCGTTCGAGCGCCATGATGATGGGCACATCCTTGCATACGCTAGTTCAGATGGTCGATAATGGCCTCGGTATGACGATCATGCCGGAAATGGCCATTACGGGCGGAATATTGGATCACACGCAGATCGCCGTACGGCCTCTGCGATCCGACCGGTCGCACCGTGACATTGCTTTGGTCTGGCGCAAGAATAGTCCGAGGGAAAAGGAATTCCGCCTGCTCGCCGAGCTTCTGCGCGATGCTGCCGATTTGCCGCAATCCAGCGAAGCCGCCTGAACGTCAGCGGGTCCAATCGCGCGCCTTCGCCTCATCCTCAACGCGCGCCTCCACCCAGGCGGCCGCCCCATCGGCAAAATGCTCCTTCTTCCAGAAGGGCGCATCAGATTTCAGCCAATCGATCAGAAAGGCGCAACTTTCCAGCGCGGCCGCCCTGTGACGAGATGCCGTGCCGACAAAAACGATGTGTTCGCCTGGCTTAAGCTTTCCAAAGCGATGGATCACGCGCACGGCCAAAAGCGGCCAACGCGCGGTCGCTTCATCGATTATCCGCTCGACCTGAGCTGCCGTCATCGCCGGATAATGCTGAAGTTCGAGTGAAACTAGCGCATTATCGCCACGCACGACCCCTGTGAAACTGGTAACGGCCCCGCCTCCGGCAGCTTCCAGCCTAGCCAGCTCGGCGCCCACGTCGAAATCCTCAATCTGGATGGCAACGCGCTTCATCCGCCAGTGACCGGTGGAAAAATCGCTAGCTCTTTCGCTTCCCCGATCAACGTGTCGAGTGGCACAAAGCGCTGATCCAACGCCGCGCGCAGCCGCCCCGTATCACCCAAAGCTTCAGCATAGCAGCCTCCCCGTTCCGCAAGCTGCGCGATCAAATTTGCGACACTCATATCGGCGGCGGGCCGGTCGACCTGTTCACCATCGCAGCCGATGATTTCTCGGACCCAGGCGAAATAGAGGATTTCGAGTTTAACCACGCATCAGTCCATATGCTTGATACCGACCCGCAGATAGTCCCAACCGGTGATCAAAGTCAGGATAGCGGCGGCCCAGAGGGTCACGATGCCCAGCAACTGAACCAAGGGGAATGCAGGCACCGCGCCTGCCAGGATCAGGGCTCCGAGAGCTATCAACTGAAAAGTGGTTTTCCACTTGGCCAGGCGGGACACCGGCACCGAAACCTGAAGTCCTGCTAAAAATTCACGCAGCCCCGACACGGCGATTTCACGCAACAGAATGATCATGGCGGCAGCGATGTGAATACCCGCGATATCTCGAGTGGCAGCCAACATCAGGATGACTGCGCCGACCATGATCTTGTCGGCGATGGGATCCAGAAAGACGCCAAGTTTCGAAACGGTCCCTTGGGCTCGCGCCAGATAGCCGTCGAAATAGTCCGTGATGCCCATCAGGCAATAAAGCCCGAAGGCAAAGGCATAGCCCGTCGTCCAGCGAGCGCCGACCTCTGCGGGCCAGAGCAACGCGACAAGCAGCGGGACGGTCAATATCCGCGAAAGCGTCAGCAGATTGGGGAGCGTCAGCATGGCGGCGGACTGCCACAGTCCGCCGCGTTGCACAAGCAGCGGTAACAAAGGGCATGATCACTTCTCATTCGGATGCGTTGGACAGCCGACGCGGCAGCCGCTAGACCCCGCTCCGCTCGTCCACAGCGAAGAAGACCTTCTTGCCTATGCAAGCCTCCCTCAGGCTCCTTAACAAGCGACGTTTCCTGCCGCTTTTCATCACTCAATTGCTCGGGGCCTTTAACGACAACCTGTTCAAAAACGCGATGGTGCTGTTCGTCGTGTACAGCGTCTATAATGACGAACGGTCGGAAACCTGGTTCAGCGCGTTGGCGACGGGCATATTCATCCTGCCATTTTTCCTTCTGTCCGCACTGTCCGGCCAACTCGCTGATCAGCGGGACAAGGCCGTCATCATACGCTATGTAAAGGGGGCCGAGATCGCCATTATGCTGATTGGCGCCATGGGCCTGGGGCTGATCTGGAGCGGCATAGCGATCCATGGCGTGGCCATTCCGCTGTTGCTCTGCGCACTCTTTGCGATGGGCGTCCATTCCACCTTCTTCGGCCCGATCAAATACGCCATCCTGCCTCAGCACCTGCATGACGACGAAGTGCTTGGCGGCACCGGTCTGGTAGAGGCCGGAACTTATATCGCCATCCTTGCCGGAACGATCCTGGCGGGCCTCATTCCGGTGGAGGTCGCAGCCATCGGCATCGTCCTGACAGCATTGATCGGCTATGTGGCAGGCCGGGAAGTGCCAGCCGCGCCTTCGTTGCTGGAACGGCAGCCGATTGACTTTCACATCATCCGATCATCGATCGCGCTGGTGCGGGGTACAATGCATATCCGGCGCCTCTATCTGGCCATCATGGCAATCAGCGTGTTCTGGGCCGTCGGCTCAATTCTGTTCATCCAGTTCCCACCGCTCGTCAAAAATGTGCTGGCGGCGGATAAGTCGGTGGCCAGCCTGTTCCTCGCGATTTTTTCCGTGGGTATCGCGATTGGGTCGATCGCGATCAACCGGCTGCTGCAGGGACATGTGTCGGCGCGTTACGCCCCCGCATCCGTCATTGGCATGGGTCTCTGCATCGTAGCGTTTCACATTGTGTGCGATCTATGGACACCCGACGAAAGCGGCGCGATGCTTTCGCTCAAGGGCTTTCTTGCCCATCCTCTGGCGCTAGCATTATCGGCATGCCTGCTTGGTGTGGCGACATTCGGCGGCATGTTCGTGGTCCCGCTTTATGCATTCCTTACGACGACGGTCGAAAAGTGCGAAGCTGCCCGCACCGTAGCCGCAAACAACATCGTCAATTCAGGGGCCATGGTTCTGGGATCATTTTTTGCGATTGGCCTCAGCATCGCAGGCATGTCTGTGATCGACCAGCTTTTGCTGGTGGCGGCACTATGCCTCCCCTGCGCCTGGATCGCATGGACGCTTCACAAAGCCTGCGACTGAGGACCCCGGATCAGAAGATGAAGCTGTAGAAAGCCGTAAAAAATGCGCAGAAGCTGAGAACAAACAGCTTCCAGTCACTCTCATCCGAGGCAGGGGCCGAAGCGTCCTTCACCTTCAGGACATGACGAGGCAGCCGCTGACGAAAGGGATGACGGGCAGCTTCGTTCGTAAGGATAAGCGGACGCGTTCGCATGGCATCGAGTTAACGCCTGATTCACCATTTCGGCCACCCATTATCGTGGTTAACCCGAGAGTGTCCCGCGACAGGACGCTATTGACTGTATCAATCTGACAATACAGCATGCTGGAGCCAATGAAAGATCCCCTCCCCGCGCCTCAGCCCGATCAGCCACCCCGCGAGTTCGGAGCAGGGCCACCCAGTTCCTTCGCTCCATCCACGCCATGGCGAAGGCGGCTGCATGTCACGGGATGGATCGTCGCTGGACTGCTCGCACTGCTGATGATCGTGATCACATGGCTGGCAGTCACCGCGCCGCTTTCACGGTCGTTGAAGCCGATCGCGCCGCCTAGCGTCAGCCTCATGTCCGCCGACGGTCATCTCATCGCCCGTCGCGGCGCGATAATCGATCGCCCCGTTTCGATGGCAGATCTGCCCAAACATGTGCCTCAAGCTTTCATGGCGATCGAAGACAGGCGCTTTTACAGCCACTGGGGCGTCGATCCGCGAGGCATAGTACGAGCCGCCTGGCATAATCTATGGTCGGACGGTTCGTCTCAGGGAGGGAGTACCATCACCCAGCAGCTTGCCAAGGGTGTGTTCCTTTCCAGCGACCGAACTTTCGGACGAAAAGCGCGGGAGGCGCTGATTGCCTTCTGGCTGGAAGCATGGCTGACCAAGGATCAGATTTTCGAACGTTATCTGTCGAACGTCTATTTCGGCGACAATGTCTACGGATTGCGCGCGGCTTCGCTGCACTATTTCAGCCGCCAGCCCGAACGGCTCACCATTCCGCAGGCCGCTATGCTCGCGGGATTGCTGAAGGCGCCATCTCGCCTCGCGCCGACCACGAATCTGAAAGGAGCACGGGAGCGCGCCGCCCTCGTGACGCAGGCGATGGTGGACGCTGGCTATATCAGCAAGGCCGAACGCAACGGGCTGCGTCCAGCGCGGCTGGACGTGCGTGAAACGCCCGATTCGACGACCGGCACCTATTTCGCCGACTGGGTGCTACCCGAGGCACGTGACCGCGCGGGCGCGGTTTATGGAGCGCAGACTGTTCCAACGACGCTCGACTGGCGGATCCAGCGCCTGGCCGAAGCCGCAATTCGCCGAGCGCCTCTGGGTCAAGCCGAAGCAGCTCTGGTGGCGATGAAGCCCGACGGCAGCGTTGTAGCCATGGTCGGCGGCAAAAATTATCGCGCGAGCAGCTTCAACCGGGCCGTGCAGGCAAAGCGGCAGCCCGGATCAACTTTCAAACTCTTCGTATATCTGGCCGCATTCCGATCCGGAATGACGCCGGAGGATTTTATCGAGGACACGCCGATCACCAGCGGGACCTATCGGCCCGCCAACCACGGCGGTAAATATCGCGGGCGCATCACCTTGCGTCAGGCATTCGCGGCGTCGAGCAACGTGGCGGCAGTCAGATTGACACAAAAGGTGGGCGTCGACGCTGTCATAAAGGTGGCGCGCGACCTGGGCATCACGGCACCGCTGACAGAAGATCTCAGCCTTGCGCTGGGCACGTCCGAAATTCCCCTCATCCAGCTCGCGCAGGCTTATGCCACCGTAGCTGCGGGTGCCTATCCCGTCATCGCCCACGGCCTGCCTCCTGAAGAACAGGGGTGGTTCGGCCGCCTGATGAGCCGTCAGCGTCACTTCAGCCAGGATCAGCTTGAGATGATCCGCGATCTGTTGTCGTCGGCCGCAAACCGGGGAACGGGCAGCGCAGCGGCACTTCGCACCAGCACATTCGGTAAGACCGGGACTACACAGGACAGCCGCGACGCGATCTTTGTTGGCTATGCCGGTGGACTGGTGACGGCCGTCTGGATCGGCAAAGATGATAACTCTCCCCTTCCAGGCGGCGCGGCAGGTGGCGGTGTGCCTGCGCGCATCTGGCGGAACTTCATGGCCGATGCGATCAACGAACCTGTCGAAACACCCCCCGAGCAACAGGATAGCGACCTAATCAACGCGATCGCGAATGTGACGGTGGAAGGGGGCCTGGGTAATATGAGCCTGGGCGTCGATGACAATGGTGTGTCGGTCAACATAGGCCCTAATCAGCTGCGCCTGCCCATCGGCCAACCTGAAGCGCCACCCTCCCCCGCCGTCCCCCCTACGCCGCCGCCGCCGCCGCCGCGGACCGTGCCGACACAGCCGACCGATGAAGGCCAGGAACCTTGACGTGATTGACGGGTGAACTCGGCTGGCGGCATGCTGCGGCGCGACGACATGCCGCTGATGCCGCAGCCAAGCTGCGAATAATCTACCGATGATGTCTGCGGCCTTTCTCATGCGCCCTAGCTGTCCTAAAGGGGAAGCATGAGCGCCCCCCTCTACAACAAGGACATATTGCGCCTCGCCGCCAGTATCCCGCATCATCGGCGACTGGCACAGCCGCATGCAAGTGTGGAAAAGCGATCCCCCACTTGCGGGTCACGCGTGACAGTAGATGTTAGGATGGAAGGCGGAAAGCTGGTTGAACTCGGTCTGGATGTCAAAGCCTGCGCACTCGGCCAGGCTTCGGCTTCGCTGATGTCGGCTCGGGCAATTGGTCTGACAGCGGCCGAACTCGGGACCGCGCGAGACAAGCTAACCGCCTATCTCTCTGGCGAAAGCGATGATCTGAATTTCTGGCCGGGCTTGAGCGTTCTCGCTCCAGCCCGGGGATATCCGGCTCGGCACGCTTCCATCCGCCTGAGTTTCGAGGCGGTGGCAGAAGCTGCACGCGCGGCAGAGGCTTGATGCCTGCTCCCCCTGCTGCGGCCGCGCACACGCCTCTTAACGCGACCGACCTTCTGCTGACCGAAGGCGTAATCCTGCTGGGCGCGGCGGTGCTGTTCGTCATGCTGTTTCGCCGCTTCGGCCTTGGCGCAGTGCTGGGCTATCTGGTTGCCGGTGCATTGGTCGGCCCACAAGGCCTTGGCCTTGTAGGCGGGGCGGAATCGAAGCTCGCGATTGCCGAAATCGGCATTGTTTTACTGCTTTTCCTCGTCGGCCTTGAACTGCACCCAGCACGGCTCTGGCGATTGAAACGCGACATCTTTGCCCTCGGCCTTGCCCAAGTGGTGCTCTGCGGCTTGGCTTTGACCGCGATCATCTATTTTTCGACCGGCTTCACCTGGGGCGCAGCTATTGCGCTCGGCCTCCCCTTGGCGCTGTCTTCCACGGCACAGGTTCTGCCCAGCCTTAAAAGCAGTGGACGCATCAACTCTCCTTTTGGTGAGAAAGTCTTTTCGATCCTGCTTTTTCAGGATCTGTCGATCGTCCCGCTGATCACCATCGTGGCGGCATTGTCACGCAACCCCGCAGACGTTGGAGGCCCTCCAGGCATCCAGCTTGCGGGCTATACGGTTGCTGCCATCGCAGGACTGGTACTGGCTGGGCGTTTCATCCTGCGCCCTTTGCTTCAGCTGGTGGGACGGTTGGGCGAGCGTGAATTATTCGTGGCAGTCGGATTGTTCACGGTTCTTGCCGCTGCTGCCCTTATGCATGCGCTTCACCTGTCCACGGCGCTGGGCGCGTTCGTCGCGGGCGTGATGCTGGCCGACTCTCCCTACCGGCATGAAATCGAATCGGATGTAGAACCATTCCGGTCGATCCTGCTGGGTCTGTTCTTCCTCGCGGTCGGCATGGTGCTGGACCTGCATGCCGTCGCGGCGAACCCCTTGTTCGTCATCGGCATGGCGGCGATGCTCGTTATCACAAAGGCATTGCTGATCACCGGCCTTGCCCGGCTGTTCGGCATGGAATGGACGCAGGCGATCGGCGCGGGCCTGTTGCTCAGCCAGGGCGGCGAATTCGGCTTTGTTCTTTTCGCCCAGGCGCAAAACGCCCTTTTGATAGCTCCTCAGGGCGCAAGCCTGTTCAGCGCGATTGTGACCTTTTCCATGGCCACGACGCCATTTCTCATGCTCTTTGCCCGAAGGTTGGAGTTCGCGCCGCCGAAAGGTCAGCGGAATCCCGCTGGCCCGGACGAGGCAACGCGCGGAACCGCGATTATCGTGGGTTATGGGCGTTTCGGGCAGACTGTCGCCCAGATGCTGATGGGGCATGGGTTCGAGGTCGTTCTGATCGACAAGAAGCCCGCCCAGATCGAGGTGTCGAGCCGGTTCGACATGAAAGTCTATTATGGCGACGGCACGCGAATCGATTTGCTCCGCCGGTCCGGCGCCGAAGAAGCCCGTTTGATCGCTTTTTGCCATGACGATCCGTCGCTGGACAGCCGCGTACTGGAACCTATCGCCGAGGCATTTCCGCAGGCGGCACTGCTCGTTCGCGCCTTCGACCGGCGGCAGTTGCTCGCGTTGAAGGATATGGATCTTGCAGGGATTGTCCGCGAGGTTTTCGAATCCGCCATTTGCATGGGAATCCAGGCGATGGACACGCTGGGCGTGCCACAGGCGGAAATAGAAGAGGTTGAACGCCAATATCGCGAAAATGATGATCAGCGGCTGACGGTTCAGGGGGAGCAAGGGACGTTGCTGGCCGCCAAGGAACTGATGTTCAGGCCCGGCAGGCGGATGCGCCTGATGGCTCGGGGTGAAGAAGAGGAAAACGCATGATCCCGGTCCTGGCCTCGCTTTCAGCAGCGCTCGCCATCGCTGCTGGCGCTTTCGGTGCCCATGGCGCATCCAGCCATGAAGCGGCCGAATGGTTGCGGACTGGCGGCTTATATCAGTTGATCCACGCGGTTGCCGCGTTGACGCTAGCCAATGGCGCGCGCGGTCCGGCGTTGCTGCTTCTGGTGGGCGCCGCGATCTTCGCGTTGACCCTCTATGCCATGGCCATGGGAGGTCCCCGCTGGCTAGGCGCTGTGACGCCTATTGGTGGCACGTTGATGATTGCGGGGTGGTTGTGGGCGGCTTGGGTCTATTGGCGCGGCTGACAGGCCGCCCTTGCCCCCAAACCCGCCCACGCATAGATTGACCCATATGGCCGAACACCATCACCATCACGAACCGACTGGCGCAAGCCTGGCCGACGCAGCCCGCAACGCGCTGGAAGCTCAGAACGAGCAGTGGACGCCCATGCGCGCTGCGATATTCGATGCGCTCGCCGCCGAAGAAAAGCCCACGTCGGCCTATGACATTGCCGACAGCGTGTCCAAGGTTCGGGGCAAGCGAGTGGCGCCCAACAGCGTCTATCGCATCCTCGACCTGTTCGTGGCGAACAACATCGCCATGCGCGTGGAAAGCGCGAATGCCTATATCGCCAACGCCCATCCGGGTTGTCATCATGATTGCATCTTCCTCGTCTGCCGTAACTGCAAGGAAGCAACGCATATCGATAATGACGTCGTGACGAGCGACGTTCGCGCCGTTGCGGAACATCAAGGATTCCGGGCGGAACGGCCCGTGATTGAGATACTCGGAACCTGCGCCAAGTGCGTAGCGTGAGACACGGGCGTTGCGCTTTGATCAGGAACGGCTTAGCGCGCTTGGGAGTCTATGCCTTTAATGAATGACAGTCCCACAACGCCGCTGCTCGACCAGGTCACCTGGCCTGCGGATCTGCGCACGCTCAAACCCGAGCAACTGCCTCAGCTTGCCGATGAACTCAGGCAGGAAGTGATTTCTGCCGTCGGGGTGACGGGCGGCCATCTGGGATCGGGGCTGGGAGTGGTCGAGCTGACGACCGCGATCCATTATGTTTTCGACACGCCCAATGACAAGCTAGTCTGGGATGTCGGCCACCAATGCTATCCGCATAAGGTGCTGACCGGTCGGCGCGACCGCATCCGAACGCTTCGCCAGGGTGGCGGCCTTTCGGGCTTCACCAAACGGGCCGAGAGCGAATATGACCCGTTCGGCGCTGCCCATAGTTCGACATCCATCAGCGCGGCACTGGGTTTTGCCGTTGCCAGCAAGCTCGCAGGCAAGCCGGGCAAGGGCATAGCAGTGATCGGCGATGGCGCCATGTCGGCGGGCATGGCGTATGAGGCCATGAATAACGCGCGCGAGGCCGGAAACAGGCTGATCGTGATCCTGAACGACAATGACATGTCGATCGCCCCCCCAGTCGGCGGCCTTTCCGCTTACCTCGCCCGTCTGGTATCGAGCCGCGAATTTCTGGGCCTGCGCGACCTTGCCAAGCGGCTCGCCCGCAAATTGCCCCGCCCTCTCCACAATGCCGCCCGCAAAACCGATGAATTTGCGCGCGGCATGGCGATGGGTGGCACCTTGTTCGAGGAACTGGGCTTTTACTATGTCGGTCCGATCGACGGCCATAATCTCGATCAGTTGATACCTGTTCTGGAAAATGTCCGGGATGCCGCTGAAGGGCCGTGCCTCGTTCATGTCGTGACCCAGAAGGGCAAAGGCTACGCGCCTGCTGAAGCGGCGGCGGACAAATATCATGGCGTCCAGAAGTTCGATGTCATCACCGGGGCGCAGGCAAAGGCGCCTCCGGGGCCGCCCAGCTATACTGCGGTGTTTGCCAACGCCCTGGTCGCCGAAGCCCGGCGCGACAGCACTATCTGCGCGATTACCGCTGCCATGCCGTCGGGCACGGGTCTCGACAAGTTCGCGGAGGCCTTCCCTGAACGCTCGTTCGATGTCGGAATTGCCGAACAGCATGCGGTGACCTTCGCCGCCGGGCTTGCGGCGCAAGGCATGCGGCCTTTCTGCGCGATCTATTCGACCTTTCTCCAGCGCGCCTATGATCAGGTCGTGCATGATGTCGCGATCCAGAATCTCCCGGTGCGCTTTGCCATCGATCGGGCCGGGCTGGTGGGTGCAGACGGTTCGACTCATGCGGGCAGCTTCGACATCACCTACCTTGCCACGCTGCCCAATATGGTCGTCATGGCGGCTTCAGACGAAGCAGAACTGGTGCACATGGTCCACACTTGCGCCCTTCATGACAGCGGGCCGATCGCCGTCCGTTATCCGCGTGGCAATGGCGTGGGCGTGCCGTTACCGGCAACGCCTGAGAAGCTGGAGATCGGCAAGGGACGAATCGTCCGGGACGGCCGACAGGTCGCCATATTGTCGCTCGGCACTCGTCTGGAGGAAGCGCTGCGCGCCGCTGAAGCGTTGGAAGCAAAGGGCTTATCCACCACGGTAGCGGATTTGCGCTTCGCCAAGCCATTGGACGAAACGATGATCCGTCGCCTGCTCACCACGCACGAAGTTGCCGTGACGATTGAGGAAGGCGCCATCGGGGGCTTGGGCGCGCATGTATTGACGCTGGCGAGTGATCTGGGGCTGATCGACAATGGCCTGAAGCTGCGTACGCTGCGCCTGCCGGATGTTTTCCAAGACCAGGACAAGCCGGAACTACAATATGCAGACGCGCGGCTCGATGCCGCAGCGATCATCGACACCGTACTGACGGCGTTACGGCATAACAGCGCCGGGATAGCGACAGAAGCCCGGGCATAAAGCAACCAAATGGTTGCATATCTGGAAGCAAAGCGCCTATAAGCAACCCGGAGGTTGCTTATATGGTGGATTCAATCAGGAAACACATCGAAATCGCCGCGCCCGTGGAGCGAGTTTGGGATGCGCTGATCGACCATGAAAAGTTCGGCGCCTGGTTCCAGGTAGCTCTGGACCAGCCTTTTGTCGCGGGTCAGGCGTCGACAGGGCATATGACCTATCCCGGTTTTGAAGAATATCGCTGGGAAGCACGGGTCGTTGCAATCGAGCCCATGAGGCGCTTCGCTTTTGAATGGCCTGCGACGGGCGGTGACAAGCAGTTGATGGAAAGCGGCGTACCAGTGCCGGAATGGACATTGGTCGAATTTCTGCTTGAACCTGTCCCCGGCGGGACTTTGCTGACAGTCACGGAAAGCGGATTTGACAAGGTGCCTGAGCCGCGCAGGGGTAATGTCATGCGCTCCAACGACGGGGGTTGGGCAGAGCAGGTGAAGAATATCCAAAAATATGTCGAAGGTTGAAGAAGCACCTGCGCAGCTGTTTGCCGCATTGGGTGATGCCACACGCTTAGGGTTGATTGGGCGGCTTTCCGATGGGGCGGAACGATCGATCGCGCAACTAGGTGAGGGCCTGCCAATCAGCCGTCAAGCGGTCGCGAAGCATCTCGACGTCCTGCTGGGCGCGGGACTGGTGCGCCGTACGCGATCCGGGCGTGAGGTGCTTTTCACCCTGGAACCTGAAGCAATCGCGGACGCACGGGATTGGCTTGCTCAAGTCTCAAGCCAGTGGGACGAGACTTTGGGCAGGCTCAAGAACTTCGTCGAGAGCCAGCCCTAGCTTGTTACTGCCTTACTGCTGCGGGATCGCAGCGCGGGCATCCTGCCCGTCACCTTCCGGCGCGGCGATGATTTCGCGGGTCGCGGCGCCCTTGTCGACGACTTCCGTGCCCGGATCGCCAACGGAGGAGCGGATGCTTGCCGCCGCATTGGCACGGCCTGCTTCGTTCAACGCCGCGCTTTCAGCCGCGCTGCGCTGGGCAGGGCCACCGAACATGGTTTCCATGGCGGCACGGCTCGAATCGACCGACGCAGCGGCGGGCGTACCCGGCGCAGGCGGGACCAGCGCATAGTCGGGCGGGATCACAAGCGGCGCCTGACGCGAGACGGCGAACTCATCGGGGCGAGCCCGGTTAAACAGGCCGCCGCCGCCACCGCAGGCGGACAGCATGGAAATCAGGCCAGCGGCGAGGATCAGTTTACGCATCAGTTCAGTGACTCCGTCTTTGCGCTCTTCTCGCGCAGCAGCAACGCCCGTGCAAGCAGGATCAGCACGCCGATCGTGATCGCGGCATCGGCCAGGTTGAATATGAGGAAAGGCCGCCATTCGCCAAAGTGCAGATCGGCATAATCGACGACATAGCCAAGGCGAACACGATCAACGATATTTCCAATGGCGCCGCCAAGGACCAATCCAAGGGCAGCCACATCCTGCCGCGCCTTTTCCCGCCACATCCACACGCCGACAAAGCCAGCGATCAGCATGGTCATGCCAACGAGGACCCAGCGCATCATGTCCGTGTCGGCATGGAAGAATCCCATCGAAACACCGCGATTTTCCAGCCAGCGCAGGCGGAAGATCGGCAGGATCTCGATCCCCTCATCCATGCGGCTTTTCAGCGCGAGCGGATAGGTGACAGTGTATTTGATCAATTGATCGAGTGCGAGCGTGACGATCGCGACGATCAGGCCGAGCGGCCGGTGATTGACTGGTGCCATCAGCGGTGCGCGTGATAGAATTTGGGTAACAAAGGTGACACGAGAGATCCCCAGATAAGCGCCATTTTCTTCCTGTTATCTACAACCGCAGGACGCGTTGCGCCTATAGCGCAGTCCGGCGGCTGTAGGACAGAATAAACATCAGGCCGACAGCACTTCGTCGCAGCGGTTGCAGAGTGTGCCGTCCTCCTCGACTTCCGGCAGCAGACGCCAGCAGCGACCGCACTTGTGCCAGTCGCTGGGCTTGACGATGATACCGTCACCCACGCCCGTTTCGATGCGCGCCACGATGGCGATTTCGGCGAAGTTCACACCGTCGCTGGGAACATGCATACCCATGGCCACGTCGGCTTCAAGGCTTGAGCGGATGACCTTTTCACGGCGGAGAGGTTCGATCGCTTCGTTGACCTGATCGCGCTGGTTGCGAATTTCGGTCCATTTGTTGTCCAGCCCCCGGTTGAGCCAAGTCGCCTCGACCTCTGGCCATTCCAGAAAATGGACGCTTTCTTCGTTGTTTGGATAGCGACTTTGCCAAACTTCCTCAGCCGTAAAAGGAATGATCGGCGCGGCGTAGCGGACAAGAGCGTGGAAGAGCGTATCGAGCACAGTGCGATAGGCGCGGCGTTTGGGATCGCTCTTCGCGTCGCAGTAAAGGCAGTCCTTGCGGATGTCGAAGAAGAAGGCCGACAGGTCGCTATTGGCGAAGTCGAATAGCGCGCGGGTGTAGCGGCTGAACTCCAGCCAGTTTTCGCTTCCCGCAGCCTTTTCGACCACGCCCTTAAGCTCTGCGTCGAGGGCCGCGAGGCGGTGGAGCATGTAGCGCTCCAGCTCCGGCATTTCGGTGACGGGCAGCCTCTCTTCTTCCGAAAAATCAGAAAGAGCGCCTAGCAAGTAACGGAAAGTATTGCGAAGTTTGCGGTATGCGTCGGACGATCCGGCCAACACTTCCTTACCGATGCGGACATCATCGAAATAATCGGTGCTGGCGACCCAGACGCGCAGGATGTCGGAACCGCTTTCGGCGATGACCTTGAGCGGATCGACGACATTGCCGAGGCTCTTCGACATTTTGCGGCCCTGCCCGTCGAGCGCGAAGCCGTGGGTCAGGACGGCGTCATAGGGCGCGCGACCGCGAGTGCCGCAGCTTTCGAGCAGCGAGGACTGGAACCAGCCGCGATGCTGATCGGAGCCTTCAAGGTAAAGATCAGCGCGGACGCCTTCGCCATAGCGCCCTTCGACCACGAAGCTATGGGTGGAGCCGCTGTCGAACCAGACGTCGAGAATGTCGTTCACGACCTCATAGTCGTTGAGGTCGTAATCCGGGCCCAGCAGCGCCTGATGGTCGGCGCCGAACCAAGCATCCGCGCCGCCAGCTTTGAAGGCTTCGACAATGCGCTGATTGGCAGCTTTATCAACGAGATAATCGCCGGTCTTGCGATGGACGTAGAGAGCGATGGGCACGCCCCAGGCGCGCTGGCGGCTGATGACCCAGTCGGGGCGGCCTTCGACCATCGAGCGAATGCGGTTGATCGAGCGTTCGGGCACCCAGCGGGTGTTCTCGATCGCGTCGAGCGCTGTTCCGCGCAGGGTCGCGCCATTGTCCTGGCGGGCGAGGATCGCTTCTTCCTCGGCGCAGCGTGGGATGACGCCGTCGCTGATCGCGCGGTCCATGGGGATGAACCATTGGGGGGTGCAGCGGAAGATGATCTTCGCCTTTGAGCGCCAGCTGTGCGGATAGCTGTGCTTGAAGTCATCCGAGGCGGCGAGCAGGCCGCCTGCCTCGCGCAGATCGGTGCAGATCGGGCCGTCCTTGCTGACGAATTTCGGATTGATGACGGATCCCTGACCGCCGAGCCAGGCCCAGTCCTCGCGATATTTGCCGTCATTCTCGACAGCGAAGACGGGGTTGATGCCATGCGCTTTGCAGAGCGCGAAGTCGTCCTCGCCATGGTCAGGGGCCATGTGGACAAGGCCGGTGCCCGCATCGGTGGTGACGAAATCGCCCGCCAGGAACGGGCGCGGCTTGGCGAAGAAGGCTAGCTGCCGTTCCCACTCGTCACCCCGGACTTGATCCGGGGTCCCACTGCTGGCGGTGGAAGAGGAAGCGGGACCCCGGCTTTCGCCGGGGTGACGGAGGAGGTTGTAGATCGGGTGGCGGGCGGTGGCTCCGGCTAGAGCGGTGCCCTTGAAATGTTTCTGCGGTTGCGCGTGGACGAGGCCAGTGCGCTCCTTGAACGCCCCGACGAGCGCCTCGGCCACTACGAACTTGCGCCCATCGCCCTCCAGCAGGACATAATCAACCTCTGGCCCATAAGCCAAAGCCTGATTGACGGGGATCGTCCAAGGCGTCGTCGTCCAGATCACCGCATGCGCGCCGACCAGTTCCGGCGCGTTGGGCGCTTCCACAATCTCGAACGCCACGTCGATCTGGGTCGAGACGATGTCCTCATACTCGACCTCCGCCTCGGCCAGCGCGGTCTTTTCGACCGGGGACCACATGACGGGCTTGGCACCGCGATAAAGTTGGCCGCTCTCCGCAAACTTCAGCAGTTCAGACACGATGGTAGCTTCGGCGTCGAACTTCATGGTGAGATAGGGATCATCCCAATCGCCCATGACGCCAAGGCGCTTGAACTGTTCCTTTTGCACGCCGACCCATTTGTCCGCATAGGCGCGGCACTGGGCGCGGAATTCTTGCGCTGGAACCTCGTCCTTATTTTGCTTCTTCTTGCGATATTCCTCCTCGATCTTCCATTCGATCGGAAGGCCGTGGCAGTCCCAGCCGGGAACATAGGGCGCATCCTTGCCGAGCAAGGACTGGCTGCGGACGATGATGTCCTTCAGCACCTTGTTCATCGCGTGGCCCATGTGGATGTCGCCATTGGCGTAGGGCGGACCGTCGTGGAGGATGAAGCGTTCGCGGCCTTTCCGGCGCTCGCGCAGCTTGCCGTACAGGTCCATTTCTTCCCAGCGTGCGAGGATTGCCGGTTCCTTTTGCGCGAGACCGGCCTTCATGGGGAAGTCGGTGACGGGGAGGAAGACGGTGCTTTTATAGTCAGGCTGGTCGGTCATCTGGTCCGGTATCTGCTTGCATTGCCATTTGGCCCAAGACTGCGCCCCATTCAGAACAAGGGAAGGGCTTCGACAGGCTCAGCCCGAACGGGTGAGAAAATGTGCCCGGTGCATTAGGCGAGGTGCGGCGTTCTCGCAAGGATTTGCCGCGCGGCGTCGCAGTCTCTGGCGATCTGGGCCGTCAGGGCATCAAGCCCTTCATATTTCGCCTCTGGCCGAAGGAATTCGATCAACTGCAGTTCGATACGTTGATCATAGAGGCTTTCGGAGAAATCGAAGAAGTGCGGCTCCAGCAATTCCTTCGGCGGGTCAAAGCTGGGGCGAATGCCGAGGTTCGCCGCGCCGTCGAGAATACGGCCATCGGGCAGCAGGCCGCGTACCGCATAGATGCCATAGGCCGGGCGGATGTAATGGCCGAGATCAACATTGGCGGTGGGGAAACCGATCGTGCGGCCAACCTTGTCGCCATGCTGAACCACACCCTGGACGGCGAAGGGGCGTGTCAGCAGGCGCGTTGCTGTGGCGCAGTCTCCGGCTTTCAGGGCGGTACGGATGCGGCTGGAGGAGACCACCTCCCCACCTTCGTCTGTCACCGGCGCGACTGCCTCAGCGCTCATGCCCCGCGCGGAGCCGAGTGTGGCAAGCGTTTCGACGGTGCCAGTGCGGCCTTGGCCGAAGGTGAAATCCTGGCCCGTGACCACGCCCGCGACGCCCATGCCGTCTACCAGTAGATCGACGAAATCCTGCGGGCTCAAGGCGGCGAGCTGGCGGGTGAAGGCGAAAACCAGCATCGCGTCGGCACCGGCGGCGGCGAACAGGCGCTGCCGCTGGTCCAGGCTGGTGAGGCGGAACCACGGGTTTTCCGGGCGAAACAGGCGCATGGGATGGGGGTCGAACGTCGCGACGATAACCGGGCGCCCTTCCGCCCGCGCACGCTCCACCGCACGGCCAACGACAGCCTGATGACCGAGGTGAAATCCGTCAAAATTGCCCAGCGCCATGATGCTCCCGCGCAGATGGGCAGGGATCGGGACGCCGCTTTCAAGCCGCTCCATGGCGCTGGCTATAGGCAGATGGCCGCGCGCTGGCAATGCGGCTTCATGGCGCAGCGCGGCGGCGGAAAGTGACGAAGCTGTAGGCGGGATAGGCACCCTCGACCGGGTGATCGGTGCGGGCGACTTCCTCCCACTGCGTAGCGTCGGGATAAGGGATCACGGTGTCGCCGGGGGCGTCGAAATGCACTTCGGTCAGTTCGATGCGGTCTGCGTGGGGCAGATAGAGCTGATAGACCTCTGCCCCGCCGATCACCATGACGGCAGGACCGCCCGCCAGGCGAAGGGCGGACGCGACGTCATGCGCGATCTCTGCCCCCTCCCCGCTCCAGCCAGTATCGCGGGTTAGGACGATGTGGCGGCGGCCGGGGAGCAGGCCGGGCAGGCTGTCGAACGTCTTGCGGCCCATGATCATCGGGTGACCGAGGGTCAGGGTCTTGAAATGCTTGAGGTCGGCGGGCAGTCGCCAGGGCAGGCCGCCGTCCTTGCCGACCACGCCATTATCGGCACGGGCGAGGACAAGGACGACTTCCTGCTGCTGGTTCACAGGGTCAGCCGGGTGACGTGGCCCATCTTGCGACCCGGACGGGCTTCATGCTTGCCATAGAGATGCAGATGCGCGGTGGGATCGGACAGGATCGCCGCCCAAGCGTCGGCTTCTTCGCCGATGAGGTTGTGCATCTGCACTCGCCGTGCCGCCAGTCTGGTGTCGCCCAACGGCAGGCCGCAAATGGCGCGGACATGGTTTTCGAACTGGCTGGTGACCGCGCCTTCGATCGTCCAATGGCCGCTATTGTGCACTCGGGGGGCCATCTCGTTGAAGACGGGGCCGTCGGCGCTGGCGAAGAATTCAAGCGTCAGGACGCCGACATAGCCGAGTGCTTGCGCCACCTGCGCGGCGAGGGCGCGCGCCGCTTCCACCTGCGCCTCTATGCGGGGGCCTGCTGGGGCGGTGGAAGTGGAGAGGATGCCGTCGACATGAACGTTGGCGGGCGAGTCCCAGAAGCGGACCTCGCCGTCCGCGCCGCGCACGAGGATGACGGAGAACTCCTCCTCGAAGGTCACGAAACCTTCCAGGATCGCGCTTTGCTGGCCGATGGCGTCCCAGGCGGCGGGAGCGTCCGCCGGATCGTTGATCCGCGCCTGTCCCTTGCCGTCATAGCCCATGCGGTTGGTCTTTAGGATCGCGCGGCTGCCGATCGTGGCGATCGCCTGATGGAGGTCATCAAGGCTTTCGACCGACGCGAAGGGCGCGGTAAGGCCGCCGAGATCGCGGACGAAATTCTTCTCGGCGAGCCTGTCCTGCGCCACGCGGAGCGCCTGCGCACCGGGACGGACCAGACCGTGCGTGGAGAGGACTTCGACGGCAGAAGGCTCGATATTCTCGAATTCATAGGTGACGACATCAACGCTGTCGGCAAAGGCGGCCAGTGCGGCGGCATCCTCATAGGCGCCGCGAGTCCAGCAGCGGGACACGTCTGCGGCGGGGCCGCTTTCTTCTGGCGCATAGATATGCGTGCGGTAGCCAAGCTGCGCGGCGGCGATCGCAATCATCCGGCCGAGCTGGCCGCCGCCAAGGATGCCGATGGTGGAACCGGGCGCGATGGTCGTCATCTTATTCTGGCGTCTCCGCGACATCGTCGGTCTGCTTTTCACGCCACATATCGAGCCGTTCGGCCAGCGCATCGTCGGTGGTGGCGAGGATGGAAGCTGCCAGCAGCGCCGCATTGATCGCGCCGGGCTTGCCGATCGCGAGCGTTCCGACGGGGATGCCGCCGGGCATCTGGACGATGGAAAGAAGCGAATCCATGCCCTTCAGAGCCTTTGACTCGACGGGGACGCCAAGGACGGGCAAGCGCGTCATCGACGCGGTCATGCCGGGAAGATGGGCTGCGCCCCCTGCCCCGGCAATGATGACCTTCAGCCCACGAGAGACCGCGCCGGTCGCATAGTCATAAAGGCGCTGCGGGGTACGGTGAGCGGACACGACCTTGCATTCGTGCAGGACACCAAGCGCGCTCAGCGTTTCAGCCGCGTGGCGCATGGTTTCCCAATCGGATCGCGATCCCATGATAATGCCGACCGTCGCGGCGCTCTCTCCGGTCATTCGCCTGACTTCCCCTAATGGCGCGGAAAGCAAAGCCCCTTAGCCGGACGACCGGCAAGGGGCAATGCGGGATTTCGAACGCTCAACGCTCCGACAGATAATAGCGGTCCTTTGCCGTCAGATCATCGGCAAGGTCATAGACGATCGGCTGGCCGGTCGGAATTTCCAGTTCGGTGATTTCGTCGTCGGGAATGCCCGACAGATGCTTCACCAGCGCGCGGAGCGAATTGCCGTGAGCCGAGATGAGGACGCGCTTGCCAGCCTTCAGCTCCGGCACGATGCGGCTTTCCCAATAGGGCAAGACCCGGGCGATAGTGTCCTTCAGGGACTCCGTCGAGGGGATGGCGATGCCATCGTAGCGGCGGTCCTTCGACAGGTCGAACTCGCCGCCCGGCTCCAGCACCGGCGGCGGAATGTCGAAGCTGCGGCGCCAGACCTTCACCTGTGCGTCACCATGCTTGGCGGCGGTCTCTGCCTTGTTGAGGCCGGTAAGGCCGCCATAATGACGTTCATTGAGGCGCCAGTCCTTTTCGACCGGCAGCCAGAGGCGGCCCATTTCTTCAAGCGCTAGGTTCAGCGTCTTGATCGCGCGGGTCTGGACCGAAGTGAAGCAGCGGTCGAAGTCGAGGCCCTTTGCCGACATCAGCTGACCGGCAGCCCGCGCTTCCTCCACGCCCTTTTCCGTCAGGTCCACGTCCCACCAGCCAGTGAAGCGGTTTTCCAGGTTCCAGGCCGATTGGCCATGACGGATCAGAACGAGTGTGGGCATGAAACGCTTCTCCTGCACATAAGCGCGAATGTTGGCGCCTCCCATAACGCCGGAAATGACGGGCGCAAGCTTGTGCGCCGAGCGGAGCGTCCCACATTGCAGTCGGCCGGACGATCGGATAGCTCGGGCAGCTAAGCATAAGGAAGCGGCAATTTGGCATTTGTGAAGGGCGTTTGGCGCATATTGGTCGCGGTCAAGGACGGGCTGGTTCTGCTGTTCCTGCTCGGCTTTTTCGGCCTGCTTTATGCGGCGCTGTCATGGTCGCCCAAGCCCGCGCGCAGCGTGAGCAGTGGCGCGCTGCTGCTGAAGCTGGACGGCACTATTGTCGAGCAACCAGCAGAGGCGGACCCCTTTTCGTTGCTGACATCGTCCGGGCCGCAGACAAAGGAATATCGCCTTTCCGAGATCGTGGACGCACTGGAAACGGCCAAGTCAGATGGCAAGGTCAAGGCGGTGGTGCTGAACCTCGACGGGTTTCTGGGCGGCGGTCAGGTGGCGCTTTCCCGCGTGGGCAAGGCGCTGGACGCCGTCCGTGCAGCAAAGAAGCCGGTCTTCGCCTTTGCCACCATCTATAGTGACGACAGCTATCAGCTGGCTGCCCATGCCAGCGAGACCTGGGTCGATCCGTTGGGCGGCGTCGCCATCCTGGGGCGCGGTGGATCGGGCCTCTACTACAAGGGGTTGATCGACAAGCTGGGCGTCAACACGCATGTCTATCGCGTCGGCACCTACAAGAGCTTCGTCGAACCGTTTATCCGCACGGATCAATCGCCCGAAGCCCGGCAAGCCAATCAGGCGCTGGCCAATGCCTTGTGGCAGGATTGGCAGGAGGAAGTTGGCAAGGCACGGCCCCGCGCAAAGCTGGCGGCCTATGTCGCGAACCCGGCAGGTGCGGCGGAAGCGGCGCGGGGTAATCTGGCCAAGGCGGCGCAGAATGCCGGGCTGGTCGATCGGCTGGGCGACGAAGCAGCCTTCGGCAAACGCGTCGCGCAGGTCGCAGGTGAGCCGTCCGATGATCGCGTCGGGGATTTCGCGACCATCGACCTTAGAAGCTATGCCAAGGCGCATCGCCCGGCCAATGACGGGCAGATCGGCGTAATCACCGTCGCCGGCGACATCGTGGATGGAGAGGGTGGACCGGGTAGCGCCGCCGGGGACACGATTTCGGCACTGCTCTACAAGGCCTTGTCGGAAAAAGACCTGAAAGCGCTGGTCGTGCGGGTCGATTCGCCGGGCGGGTCCGTCATGGCATCGGAAAAGATTCGGCAGGCCATCATGGAAGCGAAGCGCGAGGGCCTGCCGATCGTTGTGTCTATGGGCAATGTCGCGGCGAGCGGCGGTTACTGGATTTCCACGCCCGCCAACCTGATCTTTGCCGAACCGGACACGATCACCGGCTCCATCGGCGTGTTCGGCATCTTGCCGAGCTTTGAAGGGACGCTCGCCAAGCTGGGCATCACGACCGATGGCGTGCGGACCACCCCGCTGTCAGGGCAGCCGGACATTGCAGGCGGCACCACGCCGGAATTCGATCGCATCATGCAGATGGGGATCGAAGATATTTATGGCCGCTTTATCGGGCTGGTGGCCCAAGCCCGACGCAAGTCGCCCCAGCAGATTGACGCCATTGCTCAAGGGCGCGTGTGGGACGGCGGCACGGCGAGGCAAATTGGCCTGGTCGACCGCTTCGGCGGGCTGGAGGAAGCGATTGCCGAAGCGGCGAAACTCGCCAAACTCGATCCTGCCAAGGCGAAAATTTACCGCATCGAGAAGGAGCCCGACAAGTTCGCCGAGTTCATCCAGTCCATGTCGGAACGGGAAGATGAGGATGTGGATGCTCCCCGCGACATGTTGAGCAGGCAGGCGATGATCCAGCGGCGCTGGGCCATGCAGGCTATTGCGGATGTGCGTGGCCTGATCAGTGGCGCGGGCGTACGAGCCGATTGTCTGGAATGCCGTGGCTACGGCGCTCCCCGGCGCGTGAGTGCCGCCGATGAGCGTGGGCTGATTGGGATACTTGCCAGCCTCTGGCGGTGATTGCGGTGGCCGACGAGCGGTTCGGCTAACCAATTCGCTTAATCCTCCCTGCGCCGAAGGCGTGGGGAGGGGGACCATGCAAAGCATGGTGGAGGGGAATGTCCGAGGCTTGCGCATTTCCCCTCCACCGCCTCCGGCGGTCCCCCTCCCCATGCAAACATGGGGAGGATTACAGAGGTCCGCGCCCCTCCCTTTCTTCTATCGCTTTACCGCCCGCCTCGATATGTCGGCAGGCCAATGCTTCGCCAGATCGCAAAGGCACGCAGGAGGAAGCCTAGCAGCGCCGCGACGACGCCCGCTACCGGCACGTCCAGCCCCCACCAACGCAGCATGACAAACAAGCCGGAAGCGAGGGCCGCTGCGGTCACATAAAGTTCGGGGCGCAACAATATGGACGGCTCATGGGCAAGGAGATCGCGCAAGATACCGCCGACGCAGCCAGTGACCACGCCCATCAGCGCGGCAACGAAGGGCGGAATGCCGTAGCTCATCGCCTTGGCGGCTCCGAACACGGCAAAGGAGACGAGGCCGATGGCGTCGAGCCAGTCGAGCGCGCGATCGCTCCAGAAGCGGCGCGGCGTGAACCAGATCAGGAGCGCTGCCACCATGCATGTGATTGCCGGAACCGGATCGTGCACCCAGAAAACCGGCGCGCCGATCAACAGGTCGCGAAGGGTGCCGCCCCCTACCCCCGTCACCAACGCAAAGAATGCGAAGGTGACCAGCGTCTGCCCCAGCCGGGCGGCCGCCAGCGCGCCCGATGCCGCGAACACGAAGATCCCGACGATGCTGAGTGTTTCCAGCACCGGTCCGATCTGCTGAAAGGCGTTGGCAGGGGAAAGCATGGGGTGCTGCGCGGGGCAGGCCTATGGGCGGGCGCAGGAAGCAGCACCAGCCCAAATGCCCATCCTCTTATTTCGCCAGTTCAGCCTCGATCGCCGACACCAGCGCCGGGTCGTCGGGCGTCGTACCCGGAGCAAAGCGGCCTGCGACCGAGCCATCCTTGGCAATCAGGAACTTTTCAAAATTCCACAGCACTTCGGGCTCTTCGGTCGGGGTCATGCCATAGCCGCGAAGCTTTTCGCGAAATTCAGCGCCCTCGCCCGCAGCCTTGGGCTGTTCGCTGGTCAGGGCCGCGTAGAGCGGATGCTTTTCCGGGCCGGTCACGACGATCTTTTCGAACATCGGGAAATCGACACCGAAATTGGTCGTGCAGAATTCCACGATCTCATCATTGCTGCCCGGTTCCTGACCAGCAAAGTCATTGGCCGGGAAACCGGCGACCACCAGCCCCTTGTCCTTATAATCGCGGTAGAGCTTTTCGAGCCCTTCATATTGCGGGGTGAGACCGCATTTGGAGGCCACGTTGACCGCCAGCACCACCTTCCCCGCATAATCGGCGAGGCTGGTGTCGGCGCCCTTGATCGTCTTGAGCGGAATTTGCTGGATCGCAGTCATGATCTTCTCCTTGGAAATCCGGATGGCGCGGACCTTGCCATCATATCGCAGCGCCGAAAAGCCTGCCTGCACCTGCCGTGATCGCCATGGCGAGCACGCCCCAGAACAGCACTCGACCGACCGACCGACCTAACTTGCCTCCACCCAGCCGCGCGCCAGCATAGCCCAGCAGGGCAAGACAGATTAGCGAGGTTACGACGACGCTCGCCAGCGCATGGGGCGCCGGGCTGACCGCCGCCGCAATGACCGGAGCGATCGCACCGGCGGAAAAGGTCGCCGCCGAAGTCAGTGCTGCCTGAACCGGCCGCGCCGTGCTGATATCCGAAATGCCGAGTTCGTCGCGGGCGTGGGCGGCAAGCGCATCGGCATCCATCAATTGTCGCGCGACCTCCCCCGCCAGTTCGGGGGTGAGGCCACGCTCGATATAGATGCCGCGCAACTCCTGCCATTCCACATCCGGCTGCTGGGCAATCGCATGTTTTTCCTTGGCGAGATCGGCCCTTTCCGTGTCCGATTGCGCGCTGACCGACACATATTCTCCCGCCGCCATCGACATGGCGCCCGCGAACAAAGCCGCTATGCCGGACAACAGGATGGTTTCGCGCGAGGCGCCCGACGCGGCGATGCCCGCAAGCAGGCTGGCGGTCGATACGATGCCGTCATTCGCGCCAAGAACCGCAGCGCGTAGCCAGCCGACGCGGTTGACATAATGAAGGGCATGATGCGAGCGCGCCTGGTCAAGAGCGCCTGAAGCCGATCCGTCCATCGCCGCCATTCCCTTTTCCCCTTCGTTCAGCCGCTCAGTCCCTCGGCCTTTTCCGCGAGTTCCAGCCAGCGTTCCTCGGCCGAATCCTTGTCGGCGCGCGCCTCTTCAATCGCCTTTGTCAGCGCCGCGAACCGCTTAGGATCGCGAGTGTAGAGCGATGGGTCGGCCAAGGCCTCCTCATCGCGGACAATGTCCTGTTCCAGCTTTTCGATGGTTTTGGGCAGCAAGTCGAGATCCCGCTGATCCTTGTAGCTGAGCTTGGTCGACGCGGACTTTGGCGGGGGCGGAGCGGCGGAAGCCTTCTTCTCCATCCGGGGCGCATTCCTGGGCTGACGCTTGGCGACCCAGTCCGCATAACCGCCGACGATCACATCGACTTGCCCCGACCCGTCCAGACCAAGCGTCACCGTCACCGTGCGGTCCAGAAAGTCGCGGTCATGGCTGACGATCAGCACCGTGCCGTCATAGTCGGCGATCACTTCCTGCAACAGGTCGAGCGTTTCGAGGTCGAGATCGTTGGTCGGCTCGTCGAGTACCAGCAGGTTCGATTCGCGGGCGAACTCACGGGCGAAAAGCAGGCGCGATCGCTCGCCACCCGACAGTGTGCCGACGCGCGCCTCGGCCAGCGAGGGGTCGAAGAGAAATTCCTTGAGATAACCGTGAACATGCTTGCGGACCCCGCGCACGTCGATCCAGTCGCCGCCCTCCGCCAGCACGTCGCGGACACGCTTGTCGGGCTGCATCAGGCTGCGCTGCTGATCGATGAAGATCATGTCGAGCGACTTGGCCTGTTTGACGACCCCGCTATCAGGCGCGAGTTCGCCGGTCATGAGCTTCAGGAGCGTCGTCTTGCCCGCGCCATTGCCGCCGACAATGCCGATGCGGTCGCCGCGCTGGATGCGTAGGGAAAAATCCTTGATGACGGTGCGGTCACCGAAATTCTTGGTCACATGTTCAGCGGTGATGACGCTCTTGGTCTTGCTGTCGTCGGCAGCGACGGCAATCTTCGCGACGCCTTGAGGGCCGACCATAGCCGCGCGTTGGGCGCGCATTTCCCAAAGCTTGGCGAGCCGTCCCTGATTGCGCTTGCGCCGTGCGGTAACGCCGCGTTCCAGCCAGTGCGCCTCAATCTTTAGCTTCGCATCGAGCTTTTCGGCGGCACGGGTTTCCTCCGCATAGACGGCCTCCATCCAATCCTCAAAACCCCCAAAGCCGATCTCGTTGCGGCGGATCGACCCGCGATCCAGCCATAGGGTCTGGCGCGTCAGGCGGGTAAGGAAAGCGCGGTCATGGCTGATGACGATGAAGGCGCCGGAATAACGGGCAAGCCATCCCTCCAGCCAATCGATGGCGTCGATGTCGAGATGATTGGTCGGCTCGTCCAGCAGCAACAGGTCGGGCTCGCTCGCCAACGCGCGGGCAATGGCTGCGCGGCGTCGCTCGCCCCCGCTGGCGGTCGCAGCCTCACGCGACAGGTCGATGCCGAGCTGGCTGGCGATTGCCTCCACCTCATGGGCGGGGGGCGCATATTCGCCCGCCAGCGCGAAATCATGCAGGGTGGCGAAGCTGCTGACGTCAGGGTCCTGTTCCAGCATGATGACGCGCGCGCCCGGACGAACCGAGCGCGTGCCTTCGTCAGGCTCGATCTGCGCCGCGATCAGCTTCAGCAGCGTGGTCTTTCCCGCGCCATTGCGACCGATGAGCGCCAGACGATCACGGTCGCCGACAAAAATGTCGAGATGGCGGAAAAGCCAATGGCTTCCTTGGCTGAGACCAAGATTTTCGAAGGAGAATATAGGTGCGGCCATGGCGGTGCAGCTAGGACTTCCGGCGCGCCGGGGCAAGAGCGCGTGGAACCCGATGCTGTCTGACGGCTTTCAACGCCTGTCAGCGTCCATTCATCGCACCCGTTACAAACCGGCTGCATCGCTTTTCAAGGAGATACGCTCATGAAGTCCGCCCTGGCCCTGATGGCCGCCGCCGCTGCTGTGTCGATGCCTGCCATGGCGGTCGCGCAGACCAGCGTGACCATCGCCGAGACCGCTCCTGTCGTGACGCTCAACGTAACGGAAACAGTTGAGGCGGCGCCGGATCAGGTCGTGGTCGGCACGGGCGTTCAAACGCGCGCGCCCACAGCCGCGCAGGCTATGCGCGAGAATGCGGTGAAGATGGACCGGCTGATCGCCACCCTTGCCAAGGCCGGGATTCCAAAGAAGGACATTCAGACGAGCGGCATTAATCTCAGCGCCCAATATGACTACAGCAACCAGAACGGTGAGCCTGCCGGCCCTCGTTTCATCGGTTATGAAGCGTCGAACCAGCTGACGATCAAGCTGCGCGACATCAAGAAGACGGGGCAACTGCTCGACACACTGGTCGAGGCCGGGGCGACCAACGTCAATGGTCCGTCCTTCTCCATCGAGGACCCGACCCCGATGCTGGTTCAGGCGCGCGGCGCTGCGTTGAAGAGCGCCAAGGCGCAGGCGGATTTCTATGCGCAGGCGGCGGGCTACCGTACCGCTCGACTTGTCTCCATCGCGGAGAGCAATAGCGGCGGCCGTCCGCCCATGCCGATGCTCGCCGCCCGCTTCAAGGCAGATGCGGCGGAAGCAACGCCGGTAGAACCGGGGCAGGTTGGATCGTCAGTGACCCTCACCGTCCAATATGCGCTGGAACGCTGACCGGCACCTGTCACCGCGCTGACGCCACCATTCACCACCTGTTCAATGCTTGTCGCCTATGGCATGCCACATGACGATGAAGCTTAGCAGCCTGATTGCGGGTATGGCCGCCATCGCCGCGATGGTGGCCGTGCCCTCCTACGCCGGGGCCGGTCAGCGTGGCGAGCAGGACGCCGCGCGCCGGGCTATGCTGGACGGGCAAACCATGCCATTTTCCCTCATCAAACGGCGGGTAGACGCCGCGATGGGGGGAGCGACCTACCTCGGCGCGGAATTCAATCCATCCTCCAACCGCTATCGCCTGAAATATGTGAAGGACGGCAAGGTGGTTTGGGTTGATGCGGACGGGCGCACAGGCGATATAACCGGCCGGGCGCACTGACGCGCCAATGGGCAAAATACAAAGAAACGGAGCCATATGCGTCTGCTGATCGTCGAAGATGAACCAAGCCTTGGGCAACAGCTCCGCAACACGCTGGAGGGCGCAGGCTATGCCGTCGACCTTGCGACGGATGGCGAGGACGGGCACTTCCTGGGCACGACGGAAAGCTATGATGCCGTGGTCCTGGACCTTGGCCTGCCCACGATCGACGGGCTGACGGTGCTGGACCGTTGGCGCAAGGAGGGGCGAAGCTTCCCGGTGCTGGTACTGACGGCGCGGGACAGCTGGTCGGACAAGGTCGCGGGGCTGGACGCTGGCGCGGACGATTACCTGGCCAAGCCATTCCAAAGCGAGGAACTGATCGCGCGGTTGCGCGCCCTTATCCGTCGCGCTTCGGGTAATGCGTCGAGCGAACTGATCGCGGGCGACGTCCGGCTGGACACGCGTTCGGGCAAGGTCACGTTGAAGGGCGAGCCGGTAAAACTGACCGCGCAGGAATATAAGCTGCTGTCCTACCTTCTCCACCACAAGGGCAAGGTGGTGAGCCGCACCGAGTTGATCGAGCATATCTACGATCAGGATTTCGACCGCGATTCCAACACGATCGAAGTGTTCGTTACCCGCATCCGCAAAAAGTTGGGCGCGGACGTCATCACGACGATACGCGGTCTTGGTTACAGCCTGGACGAGCCCGCCCGCTAAGGTCCTCAAATTCTGCCCCGGGCTGGTTCCGCCAAAGCCCCCTTTTCTGCCGGGACGATCTTCGGCAAGCCCGGGCGAACGGAGTGGGCATCAGACAGCTGTAATGACCAGTCCAGCCTCCCCTCCCACGGTCCATTCGACCGGGTCGCTCAGTCGACGCATGATCGGCATCGCGGCGCTGTGGATCAGCATCCTGCTGCTGGGCGGCGGGTTGGCGCTCGACCGCGTGCTGTCGCAGGCGATCACACGCAATTTCGATGACGGGCTCAATTATGTGCTGACGGCGATGATCGCTTCGGCCGAGATCGGGCCGGATGGCGAAGTGCTGTTCAATCGCCCGCTTGCCGATCAGCGCTTTCTGGAGCCCAATAGCGGCCTTTATTACCAGATCAGCGCCAAGGGACATGAGGACTGGCGTTCCCGATCGCTGTGGGATCGGGCGCTGAGAGTGTTGCCCGAGCATGATGACCGCAGCTTCCATGCCTATGACAGCAAGCAGTTTCCGGGCGAGGACTTGCGGATCATGGAGCGGACCATCGTCCTGCCGGGTTCGGATACGCGCTGGATGTTCATGGTCGCGGCCGCCCGTGCCGGGCTGGACGACCAGATCACGACATTGCGGTCCACGCTGACCCAGAGTTTTGCCCTGCTCGCGCTCGGCCTCATCGTGCTTACGACGCTCCAGACCCTGTACGGGCTCCGGCCACTGCGCCGGGTGCGCAAGGAAATCGTGAGGATGCGGGCGGGCGAAAAGAACCGCGTTACCGAACCGATGCCGTCCGAAGTGCTACCCATGGTAGAGGAACTGAACGCCCTTCTCGCTCATAATGAGCGGCAGGCGGAAGAGGCGCGAACCCATGCGGGCAATCTTGCCCACGCGCTGAAGACGCCGTTGACCGTCATCATGAACGCCGCGACCGCGCAATCGGCGGACTTGGGTGAAACCGTCATTCGGGAAGCGACGACGATGCGCAGGCAGGTCGATCACCATCTGGCGCGCGCCCGCGCGGTTGGGCGGCGTGGCGCGGCGCAGAGCCGGGCGGAAGTATGGACAAGCCTGCAAGCGGTCGAGCGCGCCGTCCAGCGCCTCTATCCCGAAGCGCGGATCGACATGGATGGCGACAAGGAGGTTGCCGTCCGGGTGGAGCGTCAGGACCTGGACGAGATGCTGGGCAACCTTATCGAAAATGCGGCAAAATATGGTGGCGGCAGTGTGTTCGCCACCGTGGGCAGAGCGGGCGCCATGGTCGAGATATTGGTCGAGGATGACGGCCTGGGAATCCCGCAGGAGGAACGTACCCGCATCTTCGACCGTGGCGTCAGGCTGGATTCCGGAAAGCCCGGCACCGGCCTTGGCCTGGCGATCGTGCGCGACGTCGCGGAAATCTATGGCGGATCGGTGGCGATGGAGGAAAGTGAAGATCTGGGCGGGCTGATGGTGCGGCTGCGACTGCCCGCCGCCTGATGAGGCGCATGCTTTATCTTGTCGCTGGATTTATTTCGCTGGCCCTTGGCGCGCTGGGCATTGCCCTTCCCCTTCTGCCCACGGTGCCCTTCATGATATTGGCGGCATTCTGCTTCGCCCGGTCAAGCCCGGCACTGGAAGCCAGGCTGCTCGATCATCGGCATTTCGGGCCGCATATCCGGCGATGGCGTGACAAGGGTGCAATCAGCCGCCGGGGAAAGCAGGCGGGTCTAACGGCTTTCGCGTTCAGTGCAGCGCTGGCGCCATTCCTGGTGCCTTTCCCTTGGTTCCTGATCCCGGTGGCGGCCGCACTGATCGGTGGAACTTGGATATGGTCGCGGCCGGAGGGCGGTGCTTAGCCCTTGGTCAGTTCATCGCCAGAATCATGTTGCGGACCTGCGGGAAAACCTCCTTCTCCCACTTGCTACCGGCGAACACGCCATAATGACCGGCGCCGATTTGCAGGTGATGACGTTTCAGGTGAGGCCGCAATCCCGTGCAAAGCGCGTGCGCCGCCGCCGTTTGCCCGACCGCGCAGATATCGTCCTTTTCCCCTTCGACCGTCAGCAGCGCCGTCTTGCGAATGGCACCCGGATTGACGAGCCGGCCGCGATGCCTGAGTTCGCCTTTCGCGAGCAGAGTGCGCTGAAACACGCGCTCTACCGTCTCCAGGTAAAATTCGGCGGTCATATCCAGAACCGCAAAATATTCCTGATAGAAATCCTTGATCTTCTCGGCCTCTTCTTCGTTCCCGTCCGCCAGCAGTTGATACAGCTCGCGATGCTGGGCGCCGTGGCGTTCCAGGTTCATCGACAGGAAGGCGGACAGTTGCAGGAAGCCGGGATAAACGCGCCGCCCGGCACCGCGATAACGCATCGGCACGGAAGTGATGAGTTGCCTTTCGAACCATTCGATCGGCCGCTCGTTGGACAGTTCGTTCACGACGGTCGGCGCCGCACGCGGGTCGATCGGGCCGCCCATCAGCGTCATGGATCGTGGTGTCGCGGCATCGCCATCTTCGGCCATCAGCGCGACGGCGGCAAAGGCCGGTACGCAGGGCTGGCAAACGGACAGCATGTGTGCGCCCGGGCCAAGCTCCTGCATGAAGGTGATGACATAATCGACATAATCGTCAAAACCGAAGCGCCCTGCCGACAAGGGAACATCGCGCGCATTCTTCCAATCGGTGATGTACACGTCATGGTCGCGCAGCAGGGTCCGCACGGTGCTGCGCAGCAGGGTTGAGAAATGGCCTGACATTGGCGCCACAAGGAGCAGGCGCGGCTGCTCCGTTTCCACGTCATCCTTCGCAAAGTGAAGCAGGTTGCCGAAGGGCAGGTCCAGCAGCACTTCTTCCCGCACCGCAACAAGAGCATTGCCGCTACGGACTTCGTTGACGCCATAGGCGGGACGCTTGTGTGTGAGCCGGACACCCTGGAATACATCCATCAGCGCGAACATGCGGCGGGGCATGGGCCAATCGGCCACCGGACCCATCTTGTCGCGCAGGTTCAAGGCCAGTTCCGCGCCGAAGCGCGCGGGAGCCAGCATGTCTTCCAGAGCCTGATAGCCACTATACAGCATCGTCATAATATGAACGGCGCCCCAAAATGTTCCCCCGGCCGATTCGGCCGCCATCGTTCGTTATACTGATTTTTGCGTATTGCGCTGCATCATGTTTGATGGAAAACTATAAAGATCGGGAGGATCGTCATGGCCATTGCGGAATTGACCATATCGAGCAAGATTTATTCCTCTTGGTCGCTGCGGGGCTGGCTGCTGTGCCGTCTTGCCGGGCTACGCGTGACCGAGAAGATGGTGGCGCTGGAAAATCTGGAAAACCGCGCTGAGCTTTTGCTGCTGACACCTTCCGTGCTGGTGCCGCGCCTAACTCACGAGGACGCGAGCGTTTGGGACACGCTGGCCATCGCAGAATATCTGCACGAACTATATCCGAACGCAGGCATGTACCCCAAGGATCGCATCGCACGCGCCCATTGCCGTTCGATATCGGGTGAGATCCATTCCGGTTTCGCTAACCTGCGATCCGCCCTGCCAATGAACCTGAAAGTGCGGCACAAGAAGTTCCCGATCTTTTCAGGTGCGAAGCCGGATATTGAACGGGTCGAGGCGATCTGGACCGAATGTCTGGGCTCCTATGGCGGCCCTTGGCTATTCGGCGACAGCCCCACGGTGGCAGATGCCATGTTCGCGCCCGTCGTGCAGCGGTTCCTGACCTATGCCGTGGCGTTGCAAGGCCCGGCTGCCGCCTATTGCGACACGGTCAATAGCTGGGACCTGATGCGCGAGTGGATCGACGATGCCCGGAAAGAGCCGGACGAGGTCGAGGAATTGGACGTCGAATTCTAAACTTCGGCCCAGTCCGTCACCCGCTTAACTTCGCCAGCCAATCGCCGATCATCGCGCGGCCCGCCGCGACCGCGCCCGGCCCATGTTCATCATGATCACGCCGCAGGGCCACGCCACACTGTTTTGCGATGTCCAGATCGGCCCAGAAATGCGTCAACCAATCCTCGAAGCGCGGGTCCTCGCCCATCTCGGCATGGAATTGCAGCGCCAGCAGATTGCGGCCCCGACGGAATGCCTGATGCGCGTATGCATCGGTTGAAGCCAGCAATTCAACGCCGCGCGGCAGATCAAATGTGTCGCTATGCCAGTGAAGCACCGGCACATCCTGAATATGCCGCAGGGGCGAATCCGCTCCAGCGCCGTTCAGCGTGACGGGCGCGAAGCCGAGCTCCATCGCCTCTCCAGGATAGACGCGCGAGCCGAGCGCCGCAGCGATCATCTGGCTGCCCAAACATACGCCCAGGGTCGGCAGGTCCTGCTCCAGCCGCGCGGCGAGCTTGTCGATCTGCAACGGAATCCAGGGATGGATGTCCTGTTCATAAACGCCCATTGGGCCGCCCATCATGATCAGGAGGTCCGGCGTACACAAATCCACATGGGCGAATTCGGGGCTGGCAACATCGATCCGCTCAATTTCATAACCAGCGGCCTCGATCGGCTGGAGAAACCCGGCCGCTCCCTCTCGCGGCACATGACGGACGATCAGTGCTTTTTTCATTGCTGATGAGATGCCTAATCGATCGAACGCGCGCCCGCTACCCCAGCCTTTCTTGAGGAGGCGATAACCATCCTATCGGCCATCCGCAGTCTTGCCGCGCCAGATACGCCACAGGGCTGTGAAGCCGATAGCGCTCCAGACGATGTTGAGCACCATGGAAGGGATGGCGCCATGCCACCAGGTATTGAGCACGAAGAAGGCTGCGCCGAGCGCGTTCATCCACTGGAAAACCACTGAACTACCCGACAATCGTCCAGCCGAAACGAGGATATAGGCGCCCAGAACCAGAAGCGCGCCGAGCCAGCCGACGAGTTCGATGAAAATTGTCATGCCGACCCTCCGGCGGAACTCTTATCAGCGACTTGGCGAAGGTTGAACGATTTTCGCGCAGAGGCGCAGAGGACGCAGAGATGCAACAGAATGCGGCAAGTGAGCGTCTGGAAAGAAGGGTGAGCCGGTAAGCTCGAACATTCTCTGCGGCTTCTGCGCGAACGATCTTCTGACAAACAGAAGGCTCCCTCCTTACGGAGAGAGCCTTCTGTTTTCTTTTCAACGCCTCAGTTGATCAGGCAGCCAGCTTGCGCAGGACGTACTGGAGGATGCCGCCGTTCATGAAATATTCCAGCTCGTTGACGGTATCGATCCGGCAGAGCGCAGTGAAGGTGAAGGTCGAACCATCGGCGCGCTTGACGATCACGTCCACATCCTGACGCGGCTTCAGGCCAGCGACATTCTGGATGGTGAAGGTTTCATCGCCGGTGAAGCCGAACGTGTCCTTGCTCTCGCCATTCTTGAACTGGAGCGGCAGCACGCCCATGCCGACCAGGTTCGAGCGGTGGATACGCTCAAAGCTTTCGACGATCACGGCGCGAACGCCCAGCAGGTTGGTGCCCTTTGCCGCCCAGTCGCGCGACGAACCGGTGCCATATTCCTTGCCGCCGATGACGACCAGCGAAGTGCCATCCGCCTTGTGCTTCATCGCCGCGTCGTAGATCGGCATGACTTCGCCTTCATAGCGGGTCATGCCGCCTTCGACGCCGTCCAGCATCAGGTTCTTGATCCGGATGTTGGCGAAGGTGCCGCGCATCATGACTTCGTGATGGCCGCGACGCGCGCCGTAGCTGTTGAAGTCGGCCTGAGCGACCTGATGCTCGGACAGCCACTTGCCTGCGGGGCTGGTCGCCTTGATCGAACCGGCCGGCGAGATGTGGTCGGTGGTGATCGAGTCGCCGAAGATGGCCAGCGGCTTGGCTTCGACAATGTCGGTGACCGGCTTCGGGGTCATGGTCAGACCCTCGAAGTAAGGCGGGTTGGCGACATAGGTCGAACCAGCGCGCCAGCTATAGGTCGCGGATCCTGTGACATCGATCGCCTGCCAGTGCGCATCGCCCTTATAGACGTCGGCATAGCGTGCCTGGAACATCGGGCGGTCCATGCAGCCCGCTATGGTGGTGGCGACTTCGTCATTGGTCGGCCAGATGTCCTTCAGGAATACGTCCTGCCCATCCTTGCCCTGACCGATCGGGGTAGTGATGAAGTCCTCGATCACCGTGCCCTTGAGCGCATAGGCGACGACCAGCGGCGGCGAGGCGAGGAAGTTCGCACGAACGTCCGGCGACACGCGGCCTTCGAAGTTGCGGTTGCCCGAGATCACGGCAGCGGCGACGAGGCCGTTTTCGTTGATCGCCTTGCTGATCGGCTCGGCCAGCGGGCCGGAGTTGCCGATGCAGGTGGTGCAGCCATAGCCAACGAGGTTGAAGCCGACTGCGTCCAGATGCTCCTGAAGGCCAGCCTTGTTCAAATAGTCGGTGACGACCTGCGAACCCGGCGCCAGCGAGGTCTTGACCCAGGGCTTGGGCTTCAGGCCGAGTTCGTTCGCCTTCTTGGCGACAAGGCCCGCGGCGACCAGAACGCCGGGGTTCGACGTGTTGGTGCAGCTGGTGATCGCGGCGATGGTGACGTCGCCGTCGCCAATGTCGAAATCCTTGCCCTCGACCGGAACGCGCTGCTGCGCCTTCTTGTAGGTGTTGGCCATGTCGGCGTTGAAGACGTCATCGACTTCGGGCAGCGCGACGCGGTCCTGCGGGCGCTTGGGACCGGCAAGGCTGGGCACGACGGTGGCAAGGTCGAGTTCCAGCGTGTCGGTGAAGACCGGCTCGACGGCGGGGTCGATCCAGAAGCCCTGCTCCTTGGCATAGGCCTCGACCAGCGCGATATTCTCTTCGGTACGGCCGGTCAGGCGCATGTAATCCAGCGTCTTGTCGTCGATGCCGAAGAAGCCGCAAGTCGCGCCATATTCCGGCGCCATGTTGGCGAGCGTCGCGCGGTCGGCCAGCGACAGCGAAGCAAGGCCGGGGCCGAAATATTCGACGAAACGGCCAACCACGCCCTTCTGGCGCAGCATGGCGGTACAGGTCAGCACGAGATCGGTCGCGGTCACGCCTTCCTTCAGCTCGCCGGTCAGCTTGAAACCGACGACTTCCGGGATGAGCATGGAAACGGGCTGGCCCAGCATCGCTGCTTCGGCCTCAATGCCGCCCACGCCCCAGCCCAGAACGCCAAGACCGTTGATCATGGTGGTGTGGCTGTCGGTGCCGACGCAGGTGTCGGGATAGGCGACGGTCACGCCGTCAGGGCCTTCGCTCGACCACACGGCCTGCGCGATATTTTCCAGGTTCACCTGATGGCAGATGCCGGTGCCCGGGGGCACGGCGTAGAAGTTGGCGAGCGACTTGGAGCCCCACTTCAGGAAGTCATAGCGCTCCATATTGCGCTGATATTCGATTTCCACATTCTGCTCGAACGCCTTGGGCGTGCCGAATTCATCGACCATGACCGAGTGGTCGATGACGAGGTGGACAGGAACCTGCGGGTTGATCTTGGCGGCGTCGGCGCCCAGCGCGGTCATCGCGTCGCGCATCGCGGCGAGGTCGACGACGCAAGGAACACCGGTGAAGTCCTGCATCAGCACGCGGGCGGGGCGATACTGGATCTCGCGCTCGGCCTTGCCCTTGTCATTCTGCCACGCGACGATCGCCTTGATATCGTCGGTGGTGACGGTCACGCCATCCTCGAAACGGAGCAGGTTTTCCAGCAGCACCTTCATCGAGAAGGGCAGGCGCGAAACGTCACCCAGCTTCGCAGCAGCCTTCTTCAGCGAATAATAGGCAATGTCCTTGCCGCCGACCTTCAAAGTGTCGCGCGTGCCGAGAGTGTCCTGTCCGATGGCGGTCATGAGTCGTGCGTCTCCTCGCAATGCCCGGCCAAGGGGCTAGGAGGATAACGACATTCCGCCATGGACTTGCCCAGTACATCGAATGATGGACCGACAAGATGGCGGGATGCGCCCCAACCGATGGCCGAAGCGGGTATGTCCCTTGATGGCCGCCGCCATAGCGACTGCCGTCGCCAAGTCAATGCGAAGGCGCGAAATGGGACGACCCGCAAATCTTTATTGTAGACGGCGGCCCAGCACGCGGGATACATTGAAGTGTAACCGCGTTCTGACAGATGGAGCGGGTTACCAGGAAATAAAGCGGGTCGCGCGCTCTGACTTAAGTCGTGGTATCGCAGTGTTTTGAAATATCGACGATATTCTTCACTGGATGACCGATAAAATATGTCTGAGGAGGAAGAGACGATGCGCCCAGTTTCCAACCTCGTGACCGGCAAGTCATTTGACCCGGCCCTAAGGGGATACATCATCCATTATCATGTCGGGGAAGCCAACCATTGCCCCAGCTGTGGCCGAAGCCAATGGATGGTAGGCCGCCTGATGGCCGAATGCGCCTATTGCGAAACCGCCCTGCCGCTGGAAAATAACCGTGGCGTCGGCGCTTGCGCACGTTTCGTACAGACTCACACCGCCGTTCCGCCAGGCGATCCCCTAACCGCGTGACATGTGATCGTTGCCGTTGAAGTAATTCAAATGGCGGCGACGCCTTCCACTTCCACGATCTCATCGCCTGCATAAAAGCCCTGCACGCGAACGCGCCTTTCCATATGGTCGACAGGAACTCGCAGCAGAACGAGGCGGAAAGTCCCGCCCAGATCGCGCTGGAGCAGGAAACCGGCTTCGTCTCGCGTCAGCCTACCGGTTTCGTCAACTCCAGCGCCAATCTCGATCATGCGCTCAATCTATGGCGTTCTTGATCCCTTTTCCAGCAAGCAGGCCCAGAACAAGGAAGATCACGAACAGGGCAATGGCAAGGAAGAAGAGAATCTTCGCAATGCCGACAAAGGTGCCAGCGGCGCCGCCAAAGCCGAGAATGGCCAGCACCGCAGCGATCACCAGCGAAATGATGGCAAGACGGATCATGATGTAATCCTTCGCTATAATAGATATTGTCTGAACCGATGACGGCGCTAGCCGGTTCCGCAGCCACCTTCGATCAAGGCGCCCTTTGGCCCCGGATCGCTTCCGATCAGAACCAGAAACGGACGCCCAACACGAAACTGGCGACGGATGCGGCATCCCCGTTGGCCCTTGCCATGCGGGCCGTTCCTCCCAGCTTGCGCTCCCAGTTCACCCCCATATAAGGCGCAAACTCACGGGCGAGTTCATAGCGCAGCCGCATCCCCAATTCGACGTCCGATAATCCCGATCCTATGCCAAGCTCAGGAACATCCTGGGCGGCGAAATTCAGTTCCGCCGCCGGTTGCAGGATCAGCCGCTGCGTGATGCGCTGGTCATAGCTGGCCTCCAGCCGCAAATGTCCGTCGCCCTTGTTGGACAGAAACGCCTGGGCGCTCACTTCAAACCAATAGGGAGCAAGTCCATCAATCCCGGCGACCACATAGGTACGGTCGGCTTCGGGGCCGAAGTCCTGCCTCAACCCCGCCTCCAGATTGAACCAGGGGTCGATCGCCCGGCTGTAGAGCGCCTGCACCTCCGCATGTTCGAGCCCGCCGCCAATCTTGCCCTCGCCTTCCGATTTGAAAGCCAGACGGTTGATGTCGCCACCGATCCAGCCCTCGCCTTCCCAATGATAGGTGTCGCCACCCCTGCCCGCGCGATATTCCAACCGATCCAGCATCAGTTTGGAAAAGCGCATGCCGCCGCTTTCCTTGAGCATGGCCGCGCGGGCGCGCGCCATTTCGTCCGCGCCGTAGAAGGCATCGGCGGCATGGTCGCTGGGCGGTGCTGGCGGCGTTCCTTGAGGAATATCCTGGTCGGCAGCATGCTCGGCTTTGCTCGCGTCGGCAGGGGAATGCGACGAATGATCCTCCTGCGGCACCTGCTCCATGGCGTCATGGTGCATGTGGCTGTGATCCATCTGCTGCGCCTGAGCAGGGAGCGTGGGAGAAAGCAGCACCAGCGCCGCGACGGCAAATCTCATGCTGCGTCCTCCTCATGACGCACCGTCACGACGCGCATCATACCCGCATGCATGTGCATCAGCATGTGGCAGTGAAATGCCCAGTCGCCCAAGGCATCGGCGGTCAGGTCGAAACTGACCTTGCCGCCGGGAAGGACGTTCACCGTATGCTTGAGAGGATTATGTTCGTCCGCACCCGTCACGAGTTCGAAGAAATGGCCGTGCAGATGGATGGGATGCGGCATCATCGTGTCGTTGATAAGGTTCACGCGCACTCGCTCCATGTGGCGGAACGGGATGGGATCGGCTCCATCGGACAGCTTCACCCCGTCGAAGGACCACATATAACGTTCCATGTTCGCAGTGAGATGGATGTCGAGCGTCCGCGACGGCGTCCGCCGGTCCCTGTGCGGATGCAGTGATTTGAGGTCAGCATAGGTCAACACTCGATGCGGAACATTTTCCAGCCCCGTGGGCCGATCAGCCATTCGGTCCACGGGCATGGGAGAAAGCGTGGCGACGCCCGGCCCCATGCTGACCTGCGGCGCAACGGACTTGTCCCGCATCTTCATGGAATGCCCAGCCATGCCTTCATTGGCTGGCTGACTGAGGTCCATGACGCCGCCATGACCCATGTCCATTCCGGACATGTCCATGCCCATATCCTTCATGCCCAACAGAGGACGCTCACGTAGCGGCGGCACCTCCGCAACCATGCCGACGCGCGGCGCCAGTGTCGCGCGGACCAGGCCCGACCGGTCGATCGCTTCCGCAATCAGGCCATAGGGCTTGGCCTCGGCGGGCTGGACCACGACATCATAGATTTCCGCAATGCCGATCTGGAACTCGTCCGTTTCGACCGGCTGGACATGCTGGCCGTCGCACTGCACCACCGTCATCGCCAGCCCCGGCAACCGGACATTGAAGTTGGTCATGGCAGAGGCATTGATGATCCGCAGGCGCACCCGCTCACCCGGCATAAAAAGGCCGGTCCAGTTTTCCGCTGTGCCGTGCCCATTGACGAGGAAGCTGTACGTCGATCCGGTCACGTCCGATATATCGGTCGGGTCCATCCGCATCGCGCCCCATTGCAGGCGCTCTTTTGCGGTCTGATCCTTGCGCGCCAGCAGCCCGGCCAGCGTCTGCTTCTGCATGTTGAAATAGCCGCCCATCTGCTTCAACCGCTTCAGCAGTATATGGGGATGGACCGGGCTCCAGTCCGACAGGACGATCACATGCTCGCGATCCGCCCGCACCGGGTCGGCGTCGGCGGGATCGATGACGATCGGGCCGTAATGGCCGACCGCCTCCTGCATGCCGGAATGGCTGTGATACCAGTAGGTGCCTGACTGCCGCACGGGAAATTCGTACGTGAAAGTCTCGCCAGGCCGGATGCCGGGGAAGCTGACGCCCGGCACGCCGTCCATCTGGAAAGGCACGATCAGCCCATGCCAGTGGATCGACGTATCTTCCTTCAGCCTGTTAGTGACCGACAGGCGGACATTCTGCCCTTCCCTCAACCGGATGAGTGGCGCGGGCAGCGTGCCATTCACCATGACCGCATGCGCTGATCGTCCGCCCGTGGAAAAATGCCCTTCGCCGATGGTCAGCGCGATATCTTCCCCGCTCAATACCCCTGATTGAGGCGTCAGTCCCGGAGTGCCGCTTCGCGCCCAGGCAGGGAATAGCGGGCTCAGCGCCAGAACGCCGCCCAATCCCCGGATCACACCGCGACGGTCAAGGCCGCTCATGATCCCAGCCCCCTTTCCCGAAAGATATATGCTGCACCTTCCAAAGCCTCATGCAAAAATTTATGCCCATCCTTGCGAGGTCAGGGAAGCCGCCCATATCCCGTGACCGAAGAATTACCGGAGTTCAGCACCATGCGCCCTACCCTGTTCGCCGCCGCCCTTATGTTGGCCGCCATACCTTCTCTGGCAAGCGCGCAACCGAAATTGATGTCCTCTACCCCTGCGGCCAATGCTACCGTCAGCAAGCCTGCAAAGCTCAGCCTGACCTTCTCCGAAAAGCTGCTTCCCACCTTGAGCAGCGTCGATCTGGTCATGACAGGGATGCCGGGAATGGCCAGCCATGCACCCATGCCGATCAAGGGGTTCAAGACATTGATCGAAGGCGATGGCAGGACCCTGACGGTCACCCTGCCCCGCTCCTTGCCGGTGGGCAGCTATGACCTCAACTGGCATGCGGCTGGCGCCGACCAACGCAAGATTTCGGGGAAATACAGCTTTACGGTCAGATAGGCCGCGCCGCCGCCTGCACTCTAGACCCAGCCTTCCAGTACCTGATTGGGCGGGCGATGTCCGTCGGCCCAGCTGCGGATGTTGGCGATGACGCGAGCGCCGGTGGCGTCCCGTCCCTCGAAAGTCGCCGATCCCATGTGCGGCAGCAACACCACGTTGGACAGCGCGAGAAGACGCGGGTCAACAGCGGGCTCATGTGTATAGACGTCCAGCCCGGCTCCGGCGATCCGGCCTTCCGCAAGCGCCGCGATCAGCGCAGGCTCGTCGGTGATTTCCGCGCGGGAGGTGTTGATGAGATATGCGTCCGCCCGCATCATCGCGATGCGCCGTGCGTCGATCATGCCCCTGCTGTCGGCATTGAGGGGGCAGTTGATCGACACGATGTCACATTCGCTCAGCAGCGTATCGACATCAGCGTGCCACGCCGCCTCCAGTTCATGTTCGACCTCAAAAGGCAACCGATGGCGGTTGTGATAGGCAATCGACAGGCCGAAGGCCGCCGCACGCCGCGCAACCGCCCGACCGATCCGGCCCATGCCGATAATGCCGAGCTTCTTGCCGCCGATGCGATGCCCCAGCATGCCGGACGGGCTCCAGCCGGGCCAGGTGCCCGTCCGCACCAGCTTCTCTCCCTCGGCCAGCCGCCGGGGGACTGACAAGATGAGTGCCATCGTCATATCGGCGGTGTCTTCAGTGAGAACGCCGGGCGTATTGGTGACGATGATGCCCTTCCGCCGTGCCGCGCTGAGGTCAATATGATCGACGCCGCTGCCGAAGCTGGCGATCAGTTGCAGGCGTTCCGGCGCAAGGTCAATGAGGGCCGCGTCGATCTGATCCGTCACGGAAGGCACCAGCACGTCGCATTGCGCCATCGCCCGGGTCAACGCCGTGCGGTCCATGGGCACGTCGCCCACATTGAACACAGTGTCGAACAATTCCGCCATCCGTGCCTCAACATTGGGAGGCAGGCGGCGTGTCACGACGACGCGCGGCTTGGCGGGACGCGGTTTCTTGGTCATGATCAGCCGCTATTCCTGGCGATGGCGGTGGTCAAGCGCTGATGGCACAGGCCCAAGACAATGGTTGTCGGGCGCATCGGCCCGACGCTATAACCGGCTGTCACTTCAAGGGGAAAAGATCGGGGATGAAGAGGTATTTGCCTCAAGCGGGAATCGTCGCCGCTGCGCTGTGGTTCGCCAGCGGCACATCGGCCGCACCATCCAAACCCGTCCCCTACTGGGCCTCGCTCAGCCAGGACGAAGCGCGCATGCGCGTCGGACCCAGCCTGGATTATCCGTCAAGCTGGGTCTATCGCCGCCGCGATTTGCCCGTGAAGGTGGTGCAAGTCCTGGGCTTGTGGCGCAAGATTGAGGATCCCGGCGGCACGCAGGGCTGGATGCACGTCCGGTTGCTCAGCGACACGCCGACCGCCATCGTCACCGCATCGGTCGCGCCCATGCGGGACTCCGCGCGCGAAAGCGCGCGCACCGTTTTCCGCGCGGAAAAGGGCGTGGTCGGTCGGTTGTCATCCTGCAATGATGGCTGGTGCGGTTTCGATGTCGGCGGTCAGCGCGGCTTCATTCGCGCCACCGACATTTGGGGCGCGACCTCCTGACGGTTCAGGCCGGTTTGTCGCTTGCACGATCGACGATGGCGAAGCTATCTCGCTGCGCCTCTGCCTCCGTGCCTTCATCGCCGCCGAGTTGATCGACATGCATCAGCCGCTTCACCAGCGGCGCGATGGCCATGACAACCACGCCGATGCCGATCGACCACCAGCCAATCTGGTCATAGACGCTCAGTACGCTGTCGCGTGACGCTGCGCCTTCCGTGCCGCCCGTGGCAGCCGCGATCATCCCGGCGACATATTCGCCAAGCGCCATGGCCAGGAACCATATCCCCATCATCAGGCCGATCATCCGCGACGGGGCGAGCTTTGACATGGCCGACAGACCGACCGGAGACAGGCACAGTTCTCCCAGCGTATGGCAAAGATAAAGCAGGAAGATGAACAGGATCGGCGTCAGCGTTCCGGGCATTCCCGCGCCCGCCACCAATATCAGAAATCCCGCGCCGACCAAGATGAGCGCCAGACCGAACTTGGCAGGCGTCGATGGTTCCCGTCCTTTTTTCGCCAGCGCAATCCACAAGGCTGCCATGATCGGCCCAAAGATCAGGATATAGGCGGCATTGACCGACTGGAACATCGAAGCGGGCACTTCAAAGCCAAGAATGCTCCTGTCCGTGTAACGGTGGGTGAAAAGACTGAGCGAGGACCCCGTCTGCTCATACAGGCCCCAAAAGAGCGGGTTGATCACCAGCAGAAATAGCGCCGCCAACATGCGATCTCGCCCGATCCGCTCCATCCGGCCGAACGCTTCCCACAATATGTAGATCACCATCAGCACACTCGCGCCCGCCAGCATCCATCCTACGACCGCATGCTGCTGGATCAGCAGCCAGCAGAGCAGAATGGACAGCAGGCTCGACAGATAAACCAGCCACTCGCGGCTGATGATGCCACCGACCCGCTCCGCTAGCCGCGCCGGATCGGGCGGCTCTCCCCTGCCCTGCAACAGCGGCTTGCACAGCATAAATCCGATGACGCCCGCGATCATTCCGACAGACGCCGCGCCAAAGCCCCAATGCCAGCCCCAGCGCTGTCCCAGATAGCCGCAGATTACCGGCCCGATCGTGGCGCCGACATTGATGCCCATGTAGAAAATCGTATAGGCCGGGTCGCGCCGCATATCGTCACGCGGGTAGAGCTGCCCCACCATTGCCGACACGCTGGCCTTGAGAAATCCGGTGCCGACGATGACCGTCGCAAGGCCCAGCCAGAAGAGGCCAAGCCCCATGCTGTTCGTCGCCCCGTCCGCCTCCATGCCAAGGATGATGTGCCCGGCCGCGATGACGATGCCACCGAACAGCACCGCCTTGCGCTGCCCAAGATAACGGTCGGCCAGATAGCCGCCCATCAGGGGCGAAATGTAGATTAGCGACATGTAGGCGCCATAGGAATGGGCGGCGTCACGATCCGAAAACAGGAAATGCTGCGTCAGGTAGAAGATCAGCAGCGCGCGCATGCCGTAGAAGGAAAAGCGCTCCCACATTTCGACGAAGAACAGCAGGAACAGCCCGCGCGGGTGGCCAAGCCATGTCCTGCCCGAAGCGGGCGTCATAGGTGAAGAGGTCGCCATCCGTTTCCCGTCCGGACCAAGGTGATACGAAGCCTAGATCGGAAATCGCGCCCCTGTCAAAGCAGGCCGCACTTGCGCCTCGCGTGGAGCCGCGCCATTTGGAGCGCCATGTTCAACGACACCTCGACCCCGCTCTCGCTCCTGCACACCCGCCGCTCGGGCAAGCCGCGCGACCTGATCGCTCCCGGACCCGATGCCGGACAGCTGCGCGAGATATTGGAGATCGCGCTGCGCACGCCCGATCATGGCAAGCTGGCGCCGTGGCGGTTCGTCATCGTTCCGGATGACAAGCGCGAGAGCCTCGCCACGCTGTTGGAGGACGCCTATCGACGCGAGAAGCCAGATGCAGGGCGTCTGGAACTGGAGGCAATGCGCCAGTTCGCTCATCAGGCGCCCACGCTCGTCGTTGCTCTTTCCGATCCTGTCGCCGGGAGCAAAATTCCGGTCTGGGAACAGCAATTATCCTCGGGCGCGGCGATCATGAACCTGCTGCACGCCAGCCACGCCCTAGGCTTTGCGGCGGGATGGCTGACCGGCTGGCCAGCCTATAGTGAGGATGTGCGCGAAGCCTTTGCGCATGGCGAGGAACGCCTTGCCGGATTCATCTTCATCGGCACGCCGGGGCGGCCACAAGAGGAACGGCCTCGGCCAGAATATGACAAAATAGTTTCCATTTGGGACAGATAGATAGGCGATTGCGGTAGCGGACACCGCTCATAGCATTGCCTGCATCGCTGTATTATGGCACTGATGCACTTATGGCCGATGAGTCAAAACCCGTCTATCTGCGGCTCCGCGACATTATCGCTGCCTCGATACTCGACGGCAGCTATCGCGACGGTGATATCCTCCCTTCCGTGCGCGCGCTAGCCGCTCAACAAGGCGCCAATCCGCTGACGGTCGCAAAGGCCTATCAATGTTTTCAGGATGACGGCCTGATATTGGTCAGGCGCGGGGTCGGCATGTTCGTGGCCGAAGGTGCGACACGCCGCCTGCGCGAAGCAGAACGGCGGCGGTTTCTGGACGAATTATGGCCGCCCGTCGCCGATCAGATCAAGCGGCTGGGCATTTCGGCTGAGGACCTCGGGCTTGAACTAGCCTGATAACTCAACCCTGTATCTGATATTGTTTGAGCAAGTCGTACAAAGTTGGACGACTGATCCCCAGCATCTTTGCCGCGCCTGAGATATTGCCGTCCGTCCGCGCGATCGCCCGCCTGATGACGCGCCGATCCGCCATTTCCCGCGCGGCCTTCAGATTCACGAAGTCGCTGCTCTCCGTCCGGTCGCCATCCAGGTCCAGATCGGCGGCCGTGACATGCTTGCCATCCGCCATGATCACCGCGCGCTTCATGCGATTTTCCAGCTCGCGCACATTGCCCGGCCAAGTCCACGCATCGAGCGCGGCAAGAGCGTCGGGGGCCAGCCCCTTGACCTGCGGATTCATCTCCTTGGCGAAGCGATTGAGGAAATGACGCGCCAGCAACGCGGGGTCTCCCGGCCGATCCTTCAAGGGCGGTATCCGCACGACAATCTCGGCGAGGCGATAATATAGGTCCTCGCGGAAATCGCCCGCGCGGATCATCTCCTCCAGATCCTGATGCGTTGCGCACAGGATGCGCGTGTCCACCATGACCGCCTCCGGCCCGCTGGCGACCAGCCGATCCTGTAGGAAACGCAGCAGCTTCATCTGCAAAGCCGGCGGCAATTCGCCGATCTCGTCCAGAAACAATGTCCCGCCCTGCGCGCGTTCGATCTTGCCCGCCACGCCGTCCTGGCCGAACAGCTCGGCTTCCAGCAACGCCTCCGGGATCGCGGCGCAATTCACGGTGACAAAAGCGTTGTTCCGGCGCGGGCTCGCATCATGCAGCCCCTGCGCCAGCAATTCCTTGCCCGTTCCGCTTGCGCCGGTCAGCAGCACCGAAACCTGTGCCGCAGCCACCCGCTCGATGGTTCGGGCAACCTTCAGCATTTCCGGGGCCGCTGTTATCAACCGCCCCAGCACGCGCGCTTCCTCTGGCGCGACCTCGGCAAGCCGGGCATTTTCCCTCTCCAGCGCGTGGACATGGAAGGCGCGGCGGACGATCAGGCCCAGCTCGTCAATATCAACAGGCTTCTGATAAAAATCATAAGCCCCGCCGGAAATGGCGTTGAGCGCACTTTCGCGCGCCCCATGACCCGAGGCGACGATGATCTTCGTATCGGGCTTGATCTGGAGCATCTCAGCCAGCGTCGCAAAACCCTCACTGGTGCCGTCCGGATCAGGCGGCAGGCCAAGGTCCAGCGTTACGACATCGGGAGCCTCTGTCCGCAACATCTCGATCGCTTCCTCCCGGTCGCCCGCGATGAACAGCTGATAATCCTCATAGGCCCAACGCAACTGCCGTTGCAGGCCGGGGTCATCCTCCACGATCAACAATTTGGGTCGCGTGTCGCTCATCAGGCGGCCATTCCCTCTGTTCCATGCGGCGCGAGCGGAAGGCGCAGCGTGAAACGGCTTCCCTGCCCAGGCTTGCTTTCCACCTCGATGCTTCCATCCATTCCTTGCGCCAACGCCCGCGCTTCGAAAGCGCCGATCCCAAAGCCCCCAGCTTTGCTGGAGGAGAATGGTTTGAACAGATCACGGCGCACATATTCGGCGGTCATGCCGCAGCCCTGATCGATCACTTCTATCGTCGAGTAGCGGCCATCCCCGCCCAGCCGGATTTCGACCGGCTCGTCCGCCGCGCTCGCGTCGATCGCATTTTGCAGCAGATGGATGATGATTTGCTCGACCCTCGCCGGATCAGCAAAGGCGAGCGGAGCATCACCTGTCAGCCGAACCTCATGCTGGCGCGATCGGTTCCGGGCAACCTTCTCCGCAATTTCTTGCAGAGAGACCGGCTGGCGCTCGGCAGCGCGCGCCTTGTTATGCTGAGACAGGCGCGCCAGCAGGTCGTTCATCTTCCCCACCGACTCCTTGAGCGTCAGCACCATGTCCGCCCGGAATTCGGGATTATCGGCATACCGCTCCGCATTTCGGGCGAGCAAGGACAGCTGGCTCACCAAATTCTTGACGTCATGGATGATGAAAGCGAAGCGGCGATTGAACTCGTCAAAGCGCTGGGCATCGTCCAGCGCCTGCTGACCCTGCGCTTCGCTCAGATAGCTCGCCGCCTGCCGACCTGCGGTGCGCAGCATGTCCAGGTCTTCCCAGTCCAGCCGCCGGTCCATCGCAGGCCGTGCCAGCAGGATCGCACCGATCAGCTTGCCGAAATGGATCAGCGGGACCAACGCCCAGGCCCGCGCGTCCGCACGCATCCATCCGGGCGCTTCGCGGCCCTCACGCCGCGCGAGGTCCTGGTCGATGTCGATGATCCAGCCACTCCGCTCAATCAACAATGCGAAAGGCGCGGGCACCGTCGCATCATGGGCGAGATCACTATCCCAGTTCCAATGGGTCTCCAGCGCGAGGGAGCCGTCCTCCGCGCGCAGCATCAATATGGCGGCAGGGGAATCGGTGATGTCGGCCACCGCCTTCGCCACCCGTTCGCCCAGCGGGGGCGCATCGTTGCCCGGCCTGCCGATCGTCTCGCCAAAACGCATCCATTCGGTGCGATAGTCATAGCGATGCTGGAAGAAATGCTTGGCGACCTGCACCTTCCAAAGCGCCCGTATCCGGGGCGAAGGCAGCAGCACCAGCGCGCTGACGGCCATGAAGAAGACACATCCGATCTGGATGATCCGGGCATATGGGCCAGCCAGCAGCTCGATCGCCAGCGCAGCCGACGCGACGAGGATCACGTAGAGCGTGATCGAAACGAGTGACAGCGCCCGAAAGGTCAGCAATCGTGACAGTTGAACCTGCGCCGCCATATCCCGCCGCATGCCCACTGCAATCACCGGAGCGAGCAGCGCCATCAGCAAGCCACGAAGCGCATAAAGCGAACTCGCCCGCTCGATCGCGAAATAGCCGATCACATAGAGGTTGAAATCATAGGTCCACATCGCCGCCAGCGCCCCCAGCAGCAACGCCACCCGGCCCCGCTGCTGCGGAGGCCAGCTGATGTAGAGATGGTGGACCAGCATCAGCCCGCCAACCGCCGTCATCATGTGCAGGCTAAGCGATGCCTGCACCAATATGTGGTGCAGGTCGCTCGTGCCGGGTAATTCCCGCCAGATGAGGTCCGTGAAGGTCTGGAGCAGGATCAGCCCCGCCACGGCGGCATAGACCGACCCGATCGCCACCATCGATCCCGCCCGCGCAGCCGCGTCCCGGCGCAGCATCATGAACAGCAACAACAGCCATGCGGCGTTGCGGATATTCTCGCCAATGCCCGTCAGCGGCTTATCGACCCCGCCGAAGGAGACATAGAGCGACCAGCAGGATGTCAGCAGCAGGGCGACGGCCAGCATCCGCTGGTCTGCCGCTTGCTCCTGGCGACGCAGAGCGAATATCCCTACCGCCGCGAACAGCACGGCGGCCAGCGCGTGGCCCCAATCTCCGACAAATTGCAGCAGCGTGCCCATCGCCGCGCCTCAGCGCGCCCCTTCCGGCCACAGGATGACGCGCAGGGTCTGGATCAGGATCAGCAGGTCGAGAAAGGGCGTATAATTTTTGGCGTAGTAGAGATCATATTCCAGCTTGTTCCGGCTGTCCTCGATCGATGCGCCATAGGGATAATTGATCTGCGCCCAGCCGGTGATGCCCGGCTTCACCATGTGGCGCTCCGCATAATAGCGCAGATGTTGTTCCAGATCCTCGACGAACTGGCGCCGCTCCGGCCGGGGGCCGACGAAGCTCATCTCGCCCTTCAACACCGTCCATGTTTGCGGCAGTTCATCGATGCGCAGCTTACGCAGCCAATAGCCGAGCCGGGTAATCCGGGGATCGTCCTTTTCCGCCCAGACCGCCTGCCCGCTTACCTCCGCATCCTGCCGCATGGTGCGCAGCTTCACGATCCAGAATTCTTCACCGAACAGGCCGACGCGTTGCTGGCGATAGAAAGCAGGGCCTTTGCTGTCGAGCTTCACTAGGATCGCGGCGATCAGGATGATCGGGCCGGTCAGCAGCAGAAGGATCGAACTGGCGATGACGTCGAAGAGCCGCTTGGCGATGCTGGACAGGCGGCGGCCTGCGGAGAAACCATCCGAAAAGATCAGCCAACTGGGATTTACGCTGTCGAGGTCGACCCGCCCCGTCTCCCGTTCGAGGAAAGTCGAAATCTCGTTCACATGGACGCCAGTCGTCTTGATGCGCAGGAGATCGGACAAGGGGAGCGCGTTGCGCCGCTCCTCCAGCGCCAGCACGACCTCGCTGGCAGCCAGCCGCACCACGAAATCCGCCAGATTATAGATGGCGCTACGGTTGATCGCTTCGGGGATCACCTGCGTCCCGTCATTCATCGCGATATATCCGACGATCAGGAATCCTGCCCCCTTGCGCTGTTCCAATTCGCGGATGCGATTGGCGCGATTGCCCGCGCCCAGCACGACAAGCCGACGCTTGAACGCTTCACCGCCGAGCATCGACCCCAACAGCAGCCGCACCGCCAACAGGAGAGCGACAGCAAGCGCCATGGCATAAAGAGAGTTGGATCGCCAAAGCGTCAGGTCAGGCAGGACGAAATGCATGACCGACAGGAATATGACGCCCAGCGAGATCGCCACGAGCAGGCGCGCAAAGGCAAAACGGATCGATTGGAGCGCTTCCGTCCCATAGACGCCCACCGCGATCATGGCAGTCTGTATCGACAGCGCAAAGCTGATCAGTGGCGCGGCGCGCGTCGTGATCTGATCGACATCCATGCCGATCTGCCGAGCTCTCAATATCCATCCGGCTTCGGCAGCGCCCAGCAGCAGCAGCAGATCAAGCAGTCCCAACAGCAGCACGGCATGCGGCACATAATGTTTGAAAAGCCTGATCATCAGTCGCGCGCATTCCCGGCGCTGCCATTGGCAAAGGCAGCCTTGTTGGCATCGGAATCGCTTACAGTAGCTGTAAGAAAATCCGACAATGCGCTGACTGTGGAGGAAATTCCCAAAGATTTTCTGAAGATGGCCTGCGCCGCCGCCTGTTCCGCTGCCAGCGCGTCTGCCCGCAGGTCAGTTCCGGCTGTTCAGCCGCTCCGCCTCATTTTGGGCAGCATCGCCGACGACATGCGCTGCACTATCGGGTGAATCGGCCGCTTCGATCAGCGTGTCGCCCACTCGACTTTCGCGTTCCTTGGTCAGGTAGAAGAAGCCGATAGCCAGGATCAGGGCAATCGCAACGATCGCGAAAATCACGGTGCTACCGCGAGACCGCTGGGTTTCGATCATCGGGTCCCGCTGTTCGCGGTCCAGAGGAGGGTCTCTCTTTTCACCCTCAACCATAGTCCTTCTCCCATCCCCCTTCCCATCCGGGAAGGTCGGCAGGAACCGGCCTTACACGTCATCGGCATCCAGGTCGGGACTCTGCCTTGTCTCACGCCCCCGACTGAGGCGATCGACATCGTCCATGATCTCGTCCAGCACGGCTGTGTCTCTGGTCTCCTGCGTCCGCCGCGACGGCAAATCGCCGCTTTCGAGAATCTGTTCCAGCGCAGCGCGTCCACGCGCCACCCGGCTCTTTATCGTTCCAACCGCGACGCCGCAGATTTCGGCGGCCTCTTCATAGGCAAAACCGCCCGCGCCGACGAGGATGAGCGCCTCACGCTGCGGCTGGGGCAATTGCAACAGGGCACGCTGCATATCGGAAAGCTCGACATGCTTGTCCTGACCAGCAGGCGCCGCCAACAGGCGGTCAGCCGTCAGGTCATCCCAATCGCCACGAAAGCGCGAGCGCCGCATCTGCGACAGATAATGGTTGCGCAAAATGATGAACGTCCAGGCGCGCATGTTGGTGCCCGCCTGGAAACGGGCACGCGCCGCCCACGCCTTCAAAAGCGTTTCCTGAACGAGGTCATCGGCGACATCGCGATTGCCCGAAAGGGACCGGCCAAACGCGCGCAAGTGCGGGATCACCGCAGCTAGTTCACGTTTGAAATCCGAATCCGAGAGCGACTGCCGCTCTTCTTCCTGGTGCTCCGCCTCCTGGCCAAGCCCTTCGCTCATGGGAACAACCCTCTTACTGGCTGTCGCCCTCGCCTCATGAACCGAAGCCGTCAAAGCCATATGTGCGTCCGCATCCTATACCCATTGTTCCACGGAACCAATGTTGTTTACCCGTAATAGCTCCACAGCACGATCAGCATGCCAATAATTACCAGAGGCAGCGAAATGCCGAGAATGTAACGGACTATGTGTGGCGTCGATCCTGACCTGGCGTCTTCGGTAGCAACGTGCTTTTCCTCTTCCGCCATAATTCACCTCCCGATCGTTACGCATGAATAACGCGGGGGAATGAGCCGGGTTCCGCCACTCATTCAGTCTTTTATGGCACGACGGCTTTGCCCAATCATACCGGGGCGGTGGCCTCGTCAAAGAAAAGAGCCTGCGAAATGGCCGCTTTGACCGTCGAACGCTGGAACGGCTTGGTGATCAGGAAGGTCGGTTCGGGGCGTTCACCCGTCAGCAGACGCTCGGGGAAAGCGGTGATGAAAATGACGGGCACGGAGAATTCCGCCAGAATGTCCTTCACCGCATCGATGCCGCTGGAATCGTCGGCCAACTGAATGTCGGCCAGCACCAGCCCCGGCCGCTCCGCCATCGCTTCACGCACCGCATCTTCACGCGTCACGGCAATCGCCGTCACTTCATGACCAAGGTCGCGGACGATCGTTTCGATGTCCATGGCGATGATGGGCTCGTCCTCGATGATCAAGACCTTGGCGCGAGTCTGCGCCTCGATCTCGCCAAGCGCTTCTTCCACCAGGGCCTCGACATCGGCAGGGTCCAGACCGATCAGATAGGCGACGTCATCGACCGTGAAACCTTCCAGCGCCGTCAGCAGCAGCGCCTGTCGGGGGAGCGGCGTCAACCGCGCGAGCCGTGCCTGTGCAACCGCTTCCTGCCCGTCATTCCCCGTCAGGACCGGGCCATCTTCCAGATGGGAGGACGACCAGATCGCGTGGAAAGTCCGGTAAAGGCCAAGCCGCGGATCGACATCGGCCGGAAACTCTTCGGGCGCCGCGACGATCGCTTCCAGCGTCGCACGAACATAGGCGTCACCATGGCCCTGGCTGCCCGTCAGGGCGCGGGCATAGCGGCGCAAGAAAGGAAGATGGGGGTGCAGTTGCTGTCCAAGCGACATCTGTAAATCTTCTCCCAGCCCATAGGGCGCATTGCTACTAAACACTCGCTGCGCGAAAGGATGGATTGCCGATGCCGATGTGGCAAGCCCCCGCCCCTCTCGGTCGCCTTTCACAAGGCCACAAAAAATGCTTCGAAGTGCGGAACCAACGACGAAAAGATTTGTTTCACTGCCGTTCGGTTTTTTAACTGAAATCTGGATTTTGATGTAAAGCTCCGCTGGCGGTCAATTGACGTCGTGCGGGAAAGCCGCAAAAGAAATGTCGATTGACATGTTAGCGTTGCAGAGGGGCGTATTTTGGTTGCTTCAACGACGGAACGGGATGTGAAGGGAGGGGACAAGAAAGATGTCGGCGCCAACACCCCGGATTCGGGCGTAACTGGCAACGCCCCCCGCAAACGGCGATCCTCCCCGGCCAAGGGTGACGGACAAGTCGCCAACGCGCTGCGCTCCGTCTATCAGCGTGCGGTGGATGAAGACATTCCCTCCGAAATGCTCGACCTACTGCGGAAGCTGGACTAAGCGTCGGTTCAAGGAACGACGTCATTGAGGCGTCCCGGACGGAGGGCAGACTGGTGCTTTTCGAAAATGGAATATGCGCGGGTCGATCCGCTGCTGCTTGGGCCGCCCATATTCGTGTGCGCCAAGCTATTCCAGTCGATACATTCCTGATTATCGCATGAACGGGACGGCCAGTCCCAGCCAGTTGATTGCTCATGCGTAACTTGAACAGCCTGATCCAATCCACCGGCGTCAAGATGTTCCTCATCCTGACGCTCGCCCTGCTGCCGCTGGGCCTTATCGCGCTTGTGGCGTCCTTGCAGGCCATCCGGACGTCAGACTTGGAAAAGGAAGCGCTGCTTCGCGTGTCCGTGACGCAGAGCGCTCGCAAGTTGACCGAAGATCTGGCTTCGGATCGAACGGCATTGTTGCTTACCGCCAACGCGCTGTCCACCGGCAGCGAGGGGCCGGAAATGTGCCAGCGGCTGTCGCTCTTCCTGACGTCCCACGACCGGGAAGGCGGCCGATACTATATCTACGATCGAAAGGGTCGCCGCATCTGCGGATCGTCCCAGCCGGAACCGCACGGCCTGACCAAGGCGGCACGTTTTCACACGGCCCCGGCGCTGCTGCTGCCAGCGTCGGGCTATCTCGTCAGCCGCGTGGTCAGCGACAATCGGCAGGTGGCGGCAATCGCCTATTATTCGCGCTCCTATCTGGAAACGATCGCCAGCCCGACCACCACGCTCCAGAACCGGCAGTTAAGCTTGCAGCAGGGCGATCAGCTTCTGGTGGTCAGTCATCCAACAGGCAATCTGCGGGGCAAAAGCACCAGCCTGTCAGCGAGGCTTGATCCGCCGGACATCCTGCTCACCATGACCTTGCGCGATCCGCCGGTCACGCTTGCGCGCATGCTGTCGCTGTTCCTGCCGCTGGTGATGTGGTTCGCGGCGGCGGCGATCGGCTGGTTTGTAGTAAACCGGCTGCTTATCCGCCCGCTCGTGGTGCTGCGCCGCACTGTGGCGGCCTATCATCCCGGCGAAGTGTTGGAGCCCATGCGCCGCATACGCACCCCGGCGCAGGAAATAGTGGCGCTGGGCGAAACCTTTCGCGAGATCAGCGAGGATGTCGCAACGCATGAGGCTGAGATGGCCGAGGGGCTTGAAACCCAGCGCAAATTGACGCGGGAGGTGCATCATCGCGTCAAGAACAATCTCCAGATCATCGCCAGCCTGATCAGCCTGCATGCCCGTGCCGCGCACGAGCCCGAAGCCGTGGAGGCCTACGCCTCGATCCAGCGCCGCGTCGATGCATTGTCGGTCGTCCATCGCAACCATTATGCGGAATTGGAGGAGCATCGCGGCGTCGGCGTGCGGTCACTGGTCAGCGAATTGTCCGCCAGCCTGCGCGGCACTGCTCCAGCCGAAGCGCGTCGGTTCGGCATCCAGATCGACAGCGACAATCTGCACATCAGTCAGGACGTCGCCGTGCCTATCGCATTCCTGCTGACCGAACTCGTGGAACTGGCGATGCTGTCCGATCCCAGGACAGGCATGCGCATAACGGTGCAGCTTGAACCCGGACGGGAAGACCGCGCGGTCCTTCACGTCAGTTCCCCGGCCTTGCGCGCTTCGGATGCGATGGGCGAACGGATCGAGGAACGTTATGGCCGGGTACTGACGGGCCTTTCCCGCCAGCTACGCGCTCCGCTGGATCATGATCCGGTCGCTGGCGACTATGCCATCGCCATCACCGTCATTCCCTGATCATCAGACCCGCTGATAGTCGCGCCGGAAATCCGCCGCGAAGGCAGCAAACCGGCCCTGCGCGATATTGTAGCGGATCGCCTGCATCAATGACTGGTAAAAGTGGATGTTATGCTGGGTCATCAGCATCGCGCCCAGCATTTCTCCGGCCTTTACCAGATGATGCAGATAGGCGCGGCTCCATGTCGCGCAAACCGGGCAGGTGCAGCGCGGATCGAGCGGCGAAAGATCCTCAGCAAAGCGGGCGTTGCGAATATTGAGCGGACCAGCCCAGGTGAAAGCCTGTCCGTTGCGCCCGCTGCGCGTCGGCAGGACGCAATCGAACATGTCGATCCCGCGTTCCACGGCTCCAACAATGTCGTCGGGTTTCCCCACCCCCATCAGGTAGCGGGGCTTGTCCTGGGGCAGCATATCGGGCGCATAGTCGAGGCAGCCGAACATCGCCTCCTGCCCCTCCCCGACCGCCAGGCCGCCGACGGCATAGCCGTCAAAGCCGATCTCGATCAGCTTCTGCGCCGAAATATGCCGGAGATTTTCGTCAAGCGAACCCTGCTGGATGCCGAACAGCGCGGCGCGCTCGGCATGCTCGCCACCCGCGTCAAAGCCATCGCGCGACCGCTTCGCCCACCGCATCGACCGCTCCATGCTATGCGCGGCTTCGTCGTGGGTGCAGCCGTTTTTCGTGCATTCGTCGAACGCCATGACGATGTCGCTGTCGAGCAGGCGCTGAATCTCCATCGAGCGTTCGGGCGTCAGCATATGACGGGACCCGTCGATATGGCTGGCGAAGGCCACCCCCTCCTCGCTCATCTTCGTGAGCGCGGACAGGCTCATCACCTGATAACCGCCGCTGTCCGTCAGGATCGGCCGGTCCCATCCCATGAAGCCATGCAGCCCGCCCAGCCTTGCGACACGCTCGGCGCCGGGACGCAGCATCAGATGATAGGTATTGCCCAGGATGATGTCGGCGCCAGTCGCGCGGACCTCAGCGGGTCGCATGGCCTTTACTGTCGCGGCGGTGCCCACCGGCATGAAGGCCGGGGTTCTGATCTCCCCACGGCGCATCTGGATCGTGCCCGTACGGGCCTTGCCGTCCGTTGCGGCTATAGCGAAGGAAAAGCGGGATTGAGTCACGCTGCGCGCTCTAGAACATCGCGCGAAGAAGTGGGAACCGCTTTTTGAAAATTATGCGGGATCAACCCGCCTTGCGCAGGCCGTCGAACGCCACGATCGCATCGATGTCGAAACCCTCCACGCGGCGATAATTGCCGATGAAGCACAGGCAATCAGCCGCCAGGTTAAGGGTCCAGCTCGTCCCCTCTTCATCATGAAGCAGGAGCGTCACAATCTGGGGATCGGTGCGATGTCTGTCCATGCACCATTTCATAATTAATAAAGGTTAACAAAGCCCTGAGACGATCTTCATCTGCAAATTGGTTAACGGCATTTGTTGCATTAATGCAACGTTAACCATAGCGATCGCGTCATTTCTGCTACTTAGAGGCAACAGTCGGCGATAAAAAGGGTTAATGACCCACTCTTCGGGTTCGCAGCGGTTGCATAGGTCTGACAATATTGTTTTCCTCAGCATATATCGAAATGCGGGGGCACAGATGATTGATTCCGGACGGTTTAATCCGGCACGTGATGAGGTGGAGGACGCTTCGCCCGTGCATCTGCACGTCGAAAACATTCAGCCATTTGCCGCTACGGAAGCTGCGCCTCAGGCGCGCGACAACGGCCATTCGATGCTGTTCGACCTGGGTCAGATCGACGTCAGCTTTGAAGAATCGACCGACACATTATGGGCGTTCATGACGCCCGCGAATCGGCCAAACTATAGTTTGCCGATGCTGCGCGACATTCGGCTTTGGCAGACAGAGGCCAAGCGGCTGTTTGATGAAGGCGCTCTGCCGCTCAAATATATGGTGCTGGGTTCACGTTTTCCGGGCGTTTTCAACCTCGGCGGCGACCTTGAGCTGTTTGCTGGCTGCATTGAGCGGGGCGACCTGCCTGGCCTCGTCAAATATGGCCATGCCTGCATCGACGTGGTCCATCGCGCCTGGCGCAATGCGGACATGCCGCTGATCTCCATCGCATTGGCACAGGGCGACGCACTTGGCGGCGGCTTCGAGGCACTTCTTTGCTTCGATGTGGTCGTGGCGGAGCGGAGCGCTCGTTTCGGCTTGCCCGAAATGCTCTTCGGCCTCTTCCCCGGCATGGGCGCCTATTCCATTCTGGCGCGCAAGCTCGGCCGTCGCATGGCGGAGCGCATGATCCTGTCGGGCAAAGTCTACACCGCTGAAGAGATGTACGACATGGGCGTGGTCACCATCCTTGCCGAGGATGGAGAGGGCGAACAGGCCGTGCGTGACTATATCACCGGCAACCGTCCACACCATGCAGGCCATGTCGGCGTGTTCGAAGCGGGCCGCCGCGTCGATCCGCTCGATTATGCCGAGCTCAAGGACATTGTGGAGAATTGGGCGGCTACCGCGCTCAAGCTCGATCCCAAGGACCTGCGCATGATGCGTCGGCTTGCTTCTGCCCAGACGCGCCTGACCAAATAGCCGTCAGGCGCGGCGGCGGCTCTGCATGAGCGTGACGACGTTGCTTTTCTCACGCCGCATGTCACTCATCATCCTGAGCAGATCCTCGGCTGGCATGGGGCGGCTGAGCACGAAACCCTGCACATTGCTGAAGCCCATCTCACGCGCATAACGCAGCTGCTCTTCGGTCTCGATACCTTCCGCCACCGTTTCGACGTCCAGCGAATGGGCCAGATAGGCGACCGACTGGGCGATCGCGCGGTCCCGGCCCTTTTCCCCCACGCTGCGCATGAAGCTCTGATCGACCTTCAGCGTGTCGAAGGAATAGTCGCGCAGATAGCCAAGCGACGAATAGCCCGTTCCAAAATCATCAAGAGCCAGCCGCAACCCGATCCGCTGAAGCTCCGACAGGATGAGGCTGGTCCGGCCGCTATCTTCAAGGAAGATGGACTCCGTCACTTCCAGTTCCAGCCGCTTGGCCTTCAAGCCCGATCCCATCAGCGCCGATATGACGGCGCGCGGAAGCCCGTCGCTCTTGATAAGCGCGGGCGAGATGTTGACGGCGACGCGGACATGATCTTCCCACAGCATGGCGTCACGGCACGCCTGCTCCAGCGCCCATGCGGTGATCGGTTCGATCAGGGAGCTGCTTTCGGCGACCGGTATGAATTCGGCCGGTGAAATCCGGCCCATGGTCGGGTGATCCCACCGCATCAACGCTTCGCAGATGGCGATCTTGCCGGTGACGGTGTCAAAGATCGGCTGATAATGCAGGAGCAGTTCGCCATTCGCCATGGCGCTGCGCAGCGCCATTTCCAGCTCATAGGTCCGGTTTTGCCGCTCTTTCATCGACCAATCGAACTGCGCATGGCGGTTCCGCCCCGTGCGTTTCGCTTCATACAGAGCCATGTCAGCGTGCTGGAGCAGTTCTTCGCTATCGCGCCCGTCATCGGGCGCAACCGCAATGCCCATCGATGCGGTGACCGTCAGATGATAGCCGCTGACGTCGAAGTCGTGGCTGAACTCTGTCATCACGTCACGGGCGATCTGCTCGGCAATGGAGCGATCCGCGCCGGGGCAAATCACGATAAATTCGTCTCCGCCAAAGCGGGCGACATGACCACGGCTATCAAGCGCATGGGAAAGCCGGGCAGCTACGGTGCAGAGTAGCTGATCGCCAATGATATGGCCGAGCGAATCGTTGATCTCCTTGAACCGGTCCAGGTCCATCCAGAACACGGCCATCGGGTCCTGATCGGACTGACGCTTGTCGAACAATTCCCGCAGGCGCATCTGCATCGCCATGCGGTTTTCGACGCCGGTCAGGCTGTCGAACCGCGCCAGCCGCTCGAACTTCGTCGCCAGCTGCGACTTTTCATAATTGCCCTGCAATGCCTCCACGACGATTCTGTGGGTCGTGCGCGTGATCTCCGCCATGGCGAAGATCATCAGGAACAGCATGGTCGCCAGAACCCAATAGCCAAGCCCCCCCGCGATGCAGAGACCAAGGGAGGTTGGCAGCAGCGCGAAACAGGTTTGGCCGACCGCGATATGAATGCGGCCCGCATTGCGCCCCGCGATGCCGCCTGAATAGGCCGCCACCAGCGTCACGCTCAATATATGCAACGACGCGTCGCCGGTAAGGACCAGCGTGGCGAAGGCGAGCAGACCAAGCAGCGCCGCATAGCCCCACGCGCCCAATTCATAGGCCAGGCCCCAGATTTGCTGCGTGGGTCCTTGATGATCAGCCAACTGCCGCAGAAAATAGACTGCCGAAACCGACCGGCTCACCGCGACCAGGAAAATCAACGCCGCGATCGTGGTGATTTCGGCGCGGCCAGCGTGGACGGCAACGACGAAACTGAGCGCTCCGCCGGCCAGCGCGCCGATCATCAGCGATTTGGGCGAGGCGTAGAGCGATTGAACAAGGCTGTCCTGGACCTCAGCGCTCTGCTGAGTATCGGGCGCGAGGTGCGCGCGCAATTTTGCGCTCCAATGAAGGAAGAGGCGTGACACGTCTCCGTCATCTTTGGCCAAACATGATTTCTATTTGGTAAATTCCGGCGCAGGAAGATGCCCGAAATGGAGCTATTGCGCGGCTGTCGGGCGTGGGGCTGCCCCGTTCATTTGCCGCCGCCTTGTCCGGCCGCTTAACCTTCAGACTTCCCTATAGAATGCTCGGTAGAGCAACCCCGTCAGCCCTCCTGTGCAAGCTGGAGCAGCATAGCTTTTATCCGAATTACCCTCCCCGTTCGGGCTGAGCTTGTCGAAGCCCTCTTCTTCTTGAAAAGCAACGGAACCCTTCGACAGGCTCAGGGCGAACGGAAATAGGAGGCTGTGCCGATTTGAGGCATGATGCCCCAATATGTCACGAAATTGCGCCATGCCTCCCGCCGGAGATGCCAGCTTTCAATAGCATCGCCCACGCCATAGGGCCTGCAAGCTCCTCGCTCCCGCAGCCCTCAAAGAAAAAGGCCGGTGGATCGCTCCACCGGCCCTTCTCGTTTTCGCGTGAGCGAAGGACTTAGAAGTCCATGCCGCCCATGCCACCCATGCCGCCGCCCGGCATGCCCATCGGCGCCTTGTCGTCGGCGGGCGTTTCGGCGATGCACGCTTCGGTGGTGATCAGCAGACCGGCGACCGAGGCCGCGTCCTGCAGGGCCGCACGAACGACCTTGGTGGGATCGATGACGCCAGCGACGACAAGGTTCTCATAGGTGTCGGTCGCGGCGTTGAAGCCCTGGGTCTCGTCATTTTCGCGCAGCAGGTTGCCAGCGACAACCGCACCATCGACGCCCGCATTCTGGGCGATCTGGCGCAGCGGCGCTTCGATGGCCTTGCGGATGATGTCGATGCCACGGGTCTGGTCGTCGTTGACGCCCTTAAGGCCTTCGAGAGCCTTGGTCGCGTACAGCAGAGCCGTGCCGCCACCGGGGACGATGCCTTCTTCAACGGCTGCGCGGGTTGCGTGCAGCGCGTCGTCGACGCGGTCCTTGCGCTCCTTGACTTCGACTTCCGAAGCACCGCCAACCTTGATGACGGCAACACCGCCAGCCAGCTTGGCAAGGCGTTCCTGCAGCTTTTCGCGATCATAGTCGGACGTGGTCGTCTCGATCTGAGCGCGGATCTGCTCGGTGCGGCCCTTGATCGCTTCGGCATCACCGGCGCCATCGACGATGGTGGTGTTGTCCTTGTCGATGGTCACGCGCTTGGCGGTGCCGAGCATGCCCAGGGTCACGTTCTCAAGCTTGATGCCGAGGTCTTCGGAGATCACTTCGCCCTTGGTCAGGACGGCGATGTCTTCCAGCATGGCCTTGCGACGGTCGCCGAAGCCAGGCGCCTTGACCGCAGCGACCTTCAGGCCACCGCGCAGCTTGTTGACGACCAGGGTCGCCAGCGCTTCGCCTTCGATGTCTTCCGCGATGATCAGCAGGGGACGGCCCGACTGAACAACCGCTTCGAGGATCGGCAGGATCGACTGAAGGTTCGACAGCTTCTTTTCGTGGATCAGGATGTACGGATCAGCCAGTTCGACTGCCATCTTTTCCGGATTGGTCACGAAGTAGGGCGACAGGTAGCCGCGGTCGAACTGCATGCCTTCAACGACGTCCAGCTCGAATTCGAGGCCCTTGGCTTCCTCGACGGTGATCACGCCTTCCTTGCCGACGCGCTCCATCGCTTCGGCGATCTTTTCGCCAACGACGGTGTCGCCATTAGCCGAAATGATGCCGACCTGGGCGATTTCCTTCGTGCCAGCAACCGGCTTGGAACGGCCCTTGAGGTCCTCGACAACCTTGGCAACGGCAAGATCGATGCCGCGCTTCAGGTCCATCGGGTTCATGCCGGCGGCAACCGACTTCATGCCTTCGCGAACGATGGCCTGGGCCAGAACGGTCGCGGTGGTGGTGCCGTCACCGGCAACGTCGTTGGTCTTCGAAGCGACTTCGCGGACCATCTGCGCACCCATATTCTCGAACTTGTCCTTCAGTTCGATTTCCTTGGCGACGCTGACGCCGTCCTTGGTGATGCGGGGAGCGCCGAAGCTCTTGTCGATGACGACGTTGCGGCCCTTGGGACCCAGGGTCACCTTGACCGCGTCGGCCAGGATGTCGACGCCGCGCAGGATGCGCTCACGAGCGTCACGCGAAAACTTTACGTCCTTCGCTGCCATGATCTTTTACCTTCCTCAAAGATTGTAAAATTTGCGAAGTTCACACCATTCTTGATGGCTGAAATCCGCGAAAAAATGGAATGACTATCCGGTTCGCAGCTTTACGCGACGACGCCGAGAATGTCCGATTCCTTCATGATCAGCAGGTCTTCACCGTCGACCTTGACCTCGGTGCCCGACCACTTGCCGAACAGGATGCGGTCGCCAGCCTTGACGTCCAGCGGGGTCACCTTGCCGTCTTCGGCCTTGGAGCCGGTGCCGACGGAAACGACTTCGCCTTCCTGCGGCTTTTCCTTGGCGGTGTCGGGGATGATGATGCCACCGGCAGTCTTTTCTTCCGCTTCTACGCGGCGAACGAGAACGCGGTCATGCAACGGACGAAATGCCATGTTGAGTTGCCTTTCCCTCTATTGGGTTGGGTCGGACGTTCAATCGCGGGGATTTCCCTATCCGCGAATCTGCTGAACGCCGTTCCTTCTCCCGTATGAACCAGGTTCTGTTAGCACTCTCTTTTGAAGAGTGCCAGCGTCGCGGAATATGGAGCGATGAAATTGCCGGTCAAGAGATGGATGCAGATTTTTTATGCCTCCCGTCACGAACGGAAAGCGTACGCCTTGTGCGCGTTGGGCGGCCATTTGTCATCCACGCAGCGCCAATGCGCGGGATTGTTGCGACCGTTGGCGTGTCCAAGCCGTTTCCCTTGAGCCCGACCGTTGCGGCACAGGATGATGCTCCCTACTTGCGGGACGACATCCCCATGGGAGCATTTTGCCAAATGATTGAAAGCTATACTCCGCCTCGCGTCTGGACATGGGACAAGGATAATGGCGGTGCCTTTGCCAACATAAACCGGCCGATCGCGGGCGCGACCCACGACAAGGAACTGCCGGTTGGGAAGCACCCGCTGCAACTCTACTCACTCGGCACGCCCAACGGGCAAAAGGTCACGATCATGCTGGAGGAGTTGCTGGCGGCGGGCCATCCGAGCGCCGAATATGACGCCTGGCTCATCAACATCAGCGAGGGCGACCAGTTCGGCAGCGGATTTGTCTCGGTCAATCCGAACAGCAAAATCCCTGCCCTGATGGACCACAGCGTTTCACCGCCGCAGCGGGTGTTCGAGTCCGGCGCCATCCTGGTCTATCTGGCCGAGAAGTTTGGCGCGTTCCTGCCCACGGACCCGGCGAAGCGTACCGCGACCCTGTCCTGGCTGTTCTGGCAGATGGGCAGCGCACCCCTGTTGGGCGGTGGCTTTGGCCATTTCTTCGCCTATGCGCCTGAAAAGATCGAATATGCCATCGACCGCTATGCGATGGAGGTGAAGCGGCAGTTCGACGTGCTGGACCGCCAGCTTGGTGAGCAGGAATATATCGCCGGCGATGAATTTACGATCGCGGATATCGCGATCTGGCCCTGGTATGGTGGGGTGGCACTTGACCGAACCTATGTGGGCGCGGGCGAATTTCTGGACGTGCAGAGCTATGCCAATGTGCAGCGTTGGGCGAAGCAGATCGACGCGCGCCCTGCCGTGAAGCGCGGCCGGATCGTGAACCGGGCGAATGGGCCGCTGGAGGAACAGCTTCGGGAACGGCACGATGCGAGCGATTTCGATACGAAGACTCAGGATAAGGTTCAGGTGGCGGGTCGATAGAGCTTTGTCGCCCCGCATTTGAAACTGATAGCTGGAATAAAATGATTTATCTCTGATCCGTTCGCTTCGAGCGCAGTCGAGAAGCGGGGCGCGCGGCGGCAACAATTAATTGCTACACGCCGCTCGAATGCACAGCGTTTCTCGACTGCGCTCGAAACGAACGGACGTAGTGTAGATCCGACGGAGCGTCGCCCCTACCCCGCCGCCTTCACGATTTCGGCCCAAGCGGCTTCGTCGATCACGGGAATCCCCAGGCCCGCCGCCTGTTTCAGCTTCGATCCCGCGCCGGGGCCAGCGACCACCAGGTCCGTCTTGGCGCTGACCGACCCGGCGGCCTTGGCGCCCAGGCGCTCGGCCTGTGCCTTGGCCTCATCCCGGCTCATGGTTTCGAGCTTGCCGGTGAAGACCACCGTCTTGCCCGTCACCGCGCTGGCGGTGGTTTCAACAACATAGTCAGGCGGCGACACTTCGGACAGCAGGTCGTCCCACGCCTCCCGATTATGCGGTTCGTGGAAGAAGTCGGCGAGGGCATGGCCGACGGCAGAGCCGACATTTTCAACGCCGATCATCTCCGCGATCGCCTTGTCCAGCCGATTGCGGAAGCGTGCTTCCTCCTCACCCTCGGCGCAGATGGTGGCATCGCGTAAGGCGATGATGTCCTCTGCCAGCGCCCTGACGCCGGGCAGGCTCGTATAGCGTTTCAGCAGGTCGCGAGCGGTGACCGCGCCAATGTGCCGAATGCCAAGGCCGAAAAGCAGGCGCGCGGCGTCCGGGGCACGCTTCGCCTCAATCGCAGCGAACAGGTTATCGACGGACTTTTCCTTCCATCCCTCCCGTCCGAGCAACGCGGCGCGATGCTGTTTGAGGCGGAAGATGTCAGCCGGTTCGGTGATCCATCCAAGGTCGAGAAATTCCTGAATGGTCTTCTCGCCCAGCCCCTCAATGTCGAGCGCACCACGGCTGACGAAATGGCGGAGCCGTTCGAACCGTTGCGCGCCGCAGATCAGCCCGCCGGTGCAGCGGATATCGACTTCGCCCTCTTCGCGCACGGCCTCCGACCCGCATACCGGGCAATGATCGGGGAAGAGGAAAGCGGGACGCGCTTCGTCGCGGGTCAGATTGTCGACCACCTGCGGGATGACATCGCCCGCACGCTGCACCACTATCCGGTCGCCCGGCCGCACGCCAAGCCGCTCGATCTCGTCGGCATTGTGCAGCGTCACGTTGGACACTACGACGCCCCCGACCGTCACGGGGGTGAGCCGCCCAACCGGCGTCAGCTTGCCCGTCCGACCAACCTGAATGTCGATCGCCTCCAAGGTGGTCTGCGCCCGTTCCGCCGGGAATTTATGCGCGATGGCCCAGCGCGGCGCCTTGGCAACAAAGCCCAGCCGCTGTTGCCAATCGAGCCGGTCGACCTTGTAGACCACCCCATCGATGTCGAACGGAAGGTCAGCGCGCGCAGCTTCAATGCCCCGATAATGTGCAATCAAGGCGTCGAGCGTATCGACGCGGGTCAGCATGTCCGACACCGGCAGGCCCCAGCGCGCAATTGCCTGCATGACGCCAAGCTGCGTCTCGGCCGGAAGACTGCTCGCCTCGCCCCAACCATGCGCAAGGAATCGCAGCGGGCGGCTGGCGGTGACGGCGGCGTCCTTCTGCCGCAGCGATCCCGCCGCAGCGTTGCGAGGGTTGGCGAACTGCCGCGCCTTTTCCGGGTCATCGGCCTCCGCGAGCAGGCGCTGATTGAGCGCGACGAAGTCCGCCTTCGCCATATAAACCTCACCCCGGACCTCGAACAGGTCGGGTACGTCGTCGCCGGTCAGGCGGTCGGGAATATCGCCGATGTGGCGCACATTGGCGGTCACATCCTCGCCCGTCATGCCATCGCCACGGGTCGCGGCGAGGCGTAGCTCGCCCTTTTCATAGCGGAGCGAACAGGACAGGCCGTCGATCTTCGGCTCAGCTGTCAGCGCGACGGGCTCGCCATCCGGCAGCGCGAGGAAGCGGCGGACGCGGGCAAGGAACTCGGCAATGTCCTCGTCCGAAAAGCCGTTGTCGAGGCTCATCATGCGGACCGCATGCGGGACCTTCTTCAACCCCGAAGTCGGCGCGGCACCGACCTGCGCATTGGGCGAATCCGCGCGGACGAGCTGCGGATAGGCAGCCTCCAGCGCATTATTTTCGCGGATCAGCGCGTCATAGGCGGCGTCCGTGATCTCGGGCTGATCCTGATCATGGTAGAGGCGATTGTGCCGCGCAATCTCTCTGGCCAGCCGCATCAGGCGATTGGCGGCTTGCGCTTCAGTCATCAGGGTCGGGTCGATCGAGTCACTCATATCTGCTCCATCCCCGTTCAGGGCGGGCTTGTCGAGAACCGATCATTGGCTCGTAGCAGTTCAGACTTCCAGCAGCCGCTCCGCCTGTGCCCTTGCCTCGGCGGTGATCTCCGCGCCGGAGAGCATGCGGGCAATCTCCTCGCGCCGCTCACCATCGCTCAGCGCATGGACGCCAGTGCGGGTTACGGTGCCGTCACTGGCCTTGGCGATCAGCATATGGCCAGCGCCGCGCGCGGCCACCTGCGGGCTGTGGGTAACAACGAGTATCTGGTTGCTCCGCGCCAGCCGCGCCAGACGGTCGCCGATCGCCGACGCCACCGCGCCGCCGACGCCCCGGTCAATCTCGTCAAAGATCAGCGTGTCCGCCCCGCCCCGCTCCGCCAGCGCGACCTTGAGCGCGAGGATGAAGCGGGAAAGTTCGCCGCCCGATGCGATCTTGACCAGGGGCGCGAAGGGAGCGCCGGGGTTGGTGGAAATCTCGAACTCCACCCGGTCCATGCCCTGCGCGCTCCACTGCCCTTCATCGAGCGCGGCGACGGTCGTGCGGAAGCGCGCGGCGTCGAGCTTCAGCGGCGCGAGTTCAGCCGCCACGGCGGCATCGAGCCGCGCGGCGGCATCCTTGCGCTGGGCGGAGAGCGTCTGTGCCGCCTCGCGATAGGCGGCCGCGCTGGCAGCGACAGCGGCTTCCAACGCGGCGATATGCTCCTCTCCACCCTCGATGGCGGCCAGCTTTACCGCCATCTCATCGCGCAGCGCAGCAAGGTCATCTGCGGCGACCTGATGCTTGCGCGCCAATCCACGCAGGTCGAACAGCCGCGTTTCGATCGCGTCCAACCGCGCCGGATCAAAGCTGAGCGCATCCGCTGCCTTCGCCAGCCGGTCCTCCGCCTCGCCCGCCTCAATCACCGCCCGGTCGAGGGCGGCGAGCACTTCGGCAAGTGGTTCATATTCACCCACCATGCGGTCGAGCCGCCGCGCCGCCTGCCGCAACTGCGCCAGCCCGCCATCCGACCCGGTGAGGCAATCCGTCACCGTCGATAGATCATCGGACAGCCGCGCGCCCTTTTGCATGGTCGCGCGCTCTTCGGCCAGCGCCGCTTCCTCACCGGGTTCGGGGCCAAAACGCGCCAATTCTTCAACGGCATGGGTCAGATAGTCGCGATCCCGCGCTGCCACCTCGACCGCCGCGCGGCTTTCCGCCAGCCGATCCGCCGCCGCGCGCCAGGCAGAGTGGGCAAATGCCACCGACGCGCTGTCGCAACGGCCATAGACGTCCAGCAACTGACGATGCCCACGCGGATTGAGCAGCCCGCGATCGTCATGCTGCCCATGTATCTCGACCAGCGTGCCGCCCAGGTCGCGCAGCAAGGCGGCGGAACAGGCCTGATCATTGACAAATGCCCGGCTTCCCCCGTCAGCCTTCAGCGTGCGGCGGATGATGAGCGGTTCGCCCGTATCCATTTCGATGCCGTTGCTGGCGAGCAGCTCGGCAGCTCTGTGATCGGCACGGGGTATATCGAAGGTCGCGGTGACGCTCGCCTGCGCCTCTCCGCTGCGGACGAGGCCGCTGTCAGCCCTCGCCCCCAGCGCCAGCCCAAGCGAATCGAGAAGGATAGACTTGCCCGCGCCCGTTTCCCCCGTCAGCACGCCAAGGCCCGTGCCGAACTCCAGGTCCAGCGCCTCGATCAGGACGACGTTGCGGATGGAAAGATTGGTCAGCAATGCGGCCGATCTCCAGACGTCATCCCAGCGGAAGCTGGGATCTCGTGCCGCCGGGTCGTGCCCAATGGCCTGAGACCCCAGCTTCCGCTGGGGTGACGGTAAATCGGCAATTACGCCTTCGCGCCATGTTCCCGCATGAGCTTGTAGCTACGCTCATACCATTTGGAGCCGGGATAGTTCTTGCCCAAAACAGCCGCAGCCTTCTGCGCTTCCTCCGGAATGCCGAGCGAGAGATAGCTTTCGACCAGACGCTCCAGCGCCTCGGGCGTGTGAGTGGTCGTCTGATATTTGTCGATGACCACGCGGAAGCGCAGCGTCGCCGCCAGCCACTGCCCACGACGCTGGTAGAAACGGCCGACTTCCATCTCCTTGCCCGCGAGGTGATCGTTGACCAAGTCCAGCTTCAACCGCGCGTCGGCGGCGTAACGGGTATCGGGATAGCGGCGGATCAGTTCACCCAGCGAATCCAGCGATTGCTGCGTGATCTTCTGGTCGCGGGTGACGTCGGCGATCTGCTCATAATAGCAGAGTGCGATCAGATAATAGGCGTAGGGCGCGTCCTTGTTGCCGGTATGAATCGCCAGAAAGCGCTGCGACGCCGCGATCGATTCACTATAATCCTTGTTCATATAATAGCTGAACGCGGACATGAGCTGCGCCCGGCGCGCCCAGGGGGAATAGGGATGCTGGCGTTCCACCTCGTCAAACAGGGCGGCGGCCATCTTATACTGCCCGCGATCGAGCCGGTATTTGCCCGCATTGTAAAGCGTGGACACGTCGCGGGCGACATATTGAGTGTCGGCCTTGTTCTTCGACGTGGCGCAGCCGGCGAGCAAGGCGGCAAGCAGAACCGGGGCGGTAGCAGCGCCAATGCGCGTCATGGTTTTCGTCAGCATGGCCGGGTCATAGCGGAGCGAATGGCACTCGCCAAGCGGCAGAATAGCGTGCGGACGCTTCAGGCTCTCAACGCGCCTGCGCAGGCAGGTCCAACCGGACGATGGCGCCGCCTTCCGGCCGCGCGTGCAGGCCGAACTGGCCGCTGAGCTGGCTCGCCAGCGCGCTTGCAATGCGCAGGCCGATGGAATTGCCCTTCTCGATCTCGAAATCGGGAGAGAGGCCATCGCCATCATCAGCGATCTTCAGCGACAGCGTCCCGCTCGAATCCTCCAGTGATACGTCAATCGTTCCGCCACGATTGGGCAAGCCATGCTCAATGGCATTGCTCACCGCCTCCGCCACGATCAGCGCCAGCGGCACGGCGACATGGGATTCCAGCGTGAGGCCCGGTGGAGCGCTGACGGTAACGCAAATGTCATCCCGCCCGCTCGCCTCCAGCACATCCGCCGTCAGCCGCGTCAGAAAGGCATGCAGGTCCTGCCCGTCCTCTGCCGGATCATACAACGCCCGGCTGATCCGACCAATCAGCGCGAGGCGGCTGGCGGCATCGTCCAACGCCCTGCTCGCCAGCTCATCGTCTACATGGCGCCGCTGCAATGACAGCATCGCGGCCACGACCTGCAAATTGTTGGAAACGCGATGCTGCAATTCGTGGAACAGAAGTTCCCGGTTTTCCGCCAGCGTACGGCTGCGTTCCCGTTCCACGGCAAGATTGAAATTGGCCCGCTGCATCAGATGAATCAGTGCAATGTCGATGCCGATCACGACCGCATAGAAAATAAGGGCGAGGATGACGCCGCTATCAAGGCTGCCGCCCGAACCCGCCGGAATGAAGAAATACCAGGACAGTATCCCGCAAATTATTCCCGCAAATATCCCGGGACGCAGCCCGAATAAAAAGGTCGAAAGGATGACAGCCGGAAAGAAGGATACGAAAGGATAGCCGATCGGCAGGAAACCTTGCGCCGTCAGCCTAAGGACAAAAGCGACACCGCAAAACAGCGCCGAGACGACATAAGCATATAACGGCCGTCGAAGCACAAGAGGAAGGCGCTCGACGAACCTTTCATTGGTACGCTGCATCTAATCCCCCTGAAATTGCGCCGTACAGTAACAGAAGTTCGGCCATCTCCAATTGATTGAGATCAAATAATTCGGCCTCCAACGAAAAAGGGCGCCCGGTGGGGGCGCCCTTCTCATTTCGCTTAAACTAATGGTCTGGAACCAATCAGTCCTGGGTCAGGAAGTCGGGCAGGCCTGCGTTGGAGCCATCGTCATCGCCACCCCGGCCTTCGCTGCGGGGGCCACGGTCACGACGCGGGCCGCGATCGCCACCGCGATCACCACCACGGCCGCCACGGTCGCCGCCATCACGGCGCGGGCCACGGCCCCGATCGCCACGATCACCACGGGGCTCGCGCGGTTCGCGGGCAGGACGGGTGTCCTCCAGCTCTTCGCCGGTTTCCTGATCGACGACGCGCATCGACAGGCGAACCTTGCCGCGCGGATCGATCTCGAGGACCTTGACCTTCACTTCCTGACCTTCCGACACGACGTCGGTCGGCTTCTCGACGCGCTCATTCTTCATTTCGGACACATGGACGAGGCCGTCCTTGCCACCCATGAAGTTCACGAACGCACCGAAATCGACGATGTTGACGACCTTGCCGTTGTAGATCTTGCCGACTTCCGCTTCCTCGACGATGCCGAGGATCCACTTCTTGGCGGCTTCGATCTGGTCGATGTCGGACGAGCTGATCTTGATGATGCCCTCGTCGTCGATATCGACCTTCGCGCCGGTTTCCGCGACGATCTCGCGGATGACCTTGCCGCCCGTGCCGATGACGTCACGGATCTTCGACTTGTCGATCTGGATCGTCTCGATGCGCGGGGCATGCGCCGACAGCTCGGTGCGGGTCGAGGACAGGGCCTTGTTCATCTCACCCAGGATGTGGGCGCGGCCTTCCTTCGCCTGACGCAGGGCGACTTCGAAGATTTCCTGCGTGATGCCGGCAACCTTGATGTCCATCTGCATGGTGGTGATGCCCGCTTCCGTGCCCGCCACCTTGAAGTCCATGTCGCCCAGATGATCTTCGTCGCCCAGGATGTCGGACAGGACTGCGAAGTCCTTGCCGTCGAGGATCAGGCCCATGGCGATGCCCGACACCGGACGCTTCAGCGGAACGCCCGCATCCATCATCGACAGCGAACCGCCGCAGACCGTCGCCATCGACGACGAGCCGTTGGACTCGGTGATGTCCGACAGAACGCGGATGGTGTAGGGGAACTCGTCCTTGCTGGGCAGCACGGGGTGCAGCGCACGCCATGCCAGCTTGCCATGGCCAACTTCACGGCGCCCCGGCGCGCCGAAGCGGCCGACTTCACCGACCGAATAGGGCGGGAAGTTATAGTGCAGCATGAAGTTTTCATAATAGACGCCATTCAAACCGTCGATCATCTGCTCAGCGTCCTTGGTGCCGAGCGTGGTGGTGCAGATCGCCTGCGTTTCACCGCGGGTGAACAGCGCCGAACCATGGGTGCGCGGCAGGAAGCCGACCATCGCTTCGATCGGACGGATCTGCGTGGTGGTGCGGCCGTCGATGCGCTTGCCATCCTTGATGATGGCGCCACGGACGATTTCCGATTCCAGCTTCTTGGTCAGCTTGATGCCGGCCATGACGGTCTGGGCGTCGAGACCTTCCTCAGCGAAGAATGCCTTCGCCTTGGCGCGGGCTTCGTTGATCGCGTTGGAGCGCGCGGACTTGTCGGTCAGCTTGTAGGCGGCCGTGATGTCCTTGCCGATCAGCTTCTTGAGCTTCTTCTTCAGGTCATCCAGATCTTCGCCCTTGGCGACTTCCCACGGATCCTTCGCGGCCTTTTCAGCCAGCTGGATGATCGCGTCGACGACCTTCTTGCTCGCTTCATGGGCGAACAGGACGGCGCCGAGCATCACGTCTTCCGAAAGCTCCTTGGCTTCGGATTCGACCATCATCACGGCGTTGCCGGTGGCGGCGACGACCAGGTCGAGTTCGCCGGTCTTCACCTCGTCCATCGACGGGTTCAGCTGATATTCGCCATCCTTGTAACCGACACGCGCGGCGCCGATCGGACCCATGAAGGGCACGCCCGACAGGGTCAGCGCAGCCGAAGCGGCGATCATCGCGACGATATCGGGCTCGCTCTCGCCATCGAACGACAGCACCTGGGCGATGACGTTGATTTCGTTGTAGAAACCTTCGGGGAAGAGCGGGCGGATCGGACGGTCGATCAGGCGGCTGGTCAGCGTTTCCTTTTCGGTCGCGCCGCGCTCACGCTTGAAGAAGCCGCCGGGGATGCGGCCGGCTGCGGAATATTTTTCCTGATAATGGACGGTCAGCGGGAAGAAGTCCTGTCCTTCCTTCACCGACTTGGCGGCGGTCACGGCGCACAGCACCACGGTCTCGCCATAGGTTGCCAGCACGGCGGCGTCAGCCTGACGCGCAATACGGCCAGTTTCGAGCGTGAGGGTCTTTCCGCCCAGCTCGATTGATACCTTCTTTACATCGAACATAATATTTTCCTTCGCCCGCCTGGCCCTATTGCCGGGCGGGGCCTGTGATGCGGGCTAAACCGGCCCGCAGCGGTTTCGGAGCATCGTCTGGCCCCTTGGTCGGAACATCCTGCCGAATTGCAGGAGCCCCGGAATCGGAAACGGCCCCGCGCGGGGGCCGCTCCTTCTTTAGCAGGCTTACTTGCGCAGGCCCAGCTTTGCGATGAGGTCGGTATACCGCGCCCCATCCTTTTTCTTCAGATAGTCCAGCAGCGAACGGCGCTTGTTGACCAGCATCAGCAGGCCGCGACGGCTGTGGTTATCCTTGTGGTGACCCTTGAAATGCTCGGTCAGGTTCGAAATGCGCTCCGAAAGGATCGCAACCTGGACTTCCGGCGAGCCGGTATCGCCTTCGGCGCGGGCATGTTCCTTGATCAGCGCTTCCTTGCGCTCTGCAGTAATCGACATCGGCTTCCTTTCATAACATCTAGAGATTGAAGCCGCGCACCACCCTGATCTCAGGGCCACTGGCCTCCACCAGCGCGACGGGCGTGTCGCCCTCCATCGCCAGCATGAGACCGGTATGCGGTTTCCCCACGAGCACCTTCCCCTGTCGGAGAGCCAGCGCATCGTCGGGAGAGACTGCGAGAGCCGGGATGTCGTCCAGCCCTGCGGTCAACGGCAGCATTAGACCACCGAAGCCGCCGCCCCTAGCAGCTTCGTCCAATTTGTCCAGTGAAATAGCGGATTCGAGGGTGAACGGGCCTGCCTTAACCCGGCGGAGCATGGTGACATGGCCGACCGTGCCGAGGGCGATCGCGATGTCGCGGGCGAGCGAGCGAATATAGGTGCCCTTGGAGACATGGGCGCGCAGGGTGACTTGGCTGATCCTCTCTCCCGGGAGGGGGAGAGGATACGCAGGCTTGGCAGCGTGCTGCCTAGCCGGAGTTGGGGAGGGGTTTGGCGCACCCTGCCCCTCTCCAAGCTGCGCTAGCCCGCTTTGCGAGCAAGCTTCGCTATCCTCTCCCCGTATCCGGAGAGAGGATATAGTCACATTGCGCGTCTTCATCTCAACATCCTGCCCAGCGCGCGCAAGATCATAGGCTCTTTGCCCATCGATGAGGATTGCTGAATAGGCGGGCGGCGCCTGTTCGATCGGGCCAGTAAAGCGGGGCAGCACCGCCTCCACTTCCACGAGCGTAGGCAGCACGTCTCTCTCCGCGATCACCTTTCCTTCGAGGTCCAGCGTGTCCGTCTGTGCGCCAAATGCTATCGTGAAGTCGTAGATCTTATCGCTGTCGAGCATCCGCCCGGCGAGCTTCGTCGCTTCGCCCACTGCGATCGGCAGCACGCCGGTAGCGAGCGGATCGAGCGTGCCCCCATGGCCAACCTTCCACTTGCCAGCACCACTTTGGCGAAGGGCGCGCTTGACCGCGCTGACCGCCTGCGTCGAGCCAAGTCCGTGCGGTTTATCGAGGATGATCCAGCCGTGCATCGGATCAACGCAGCGCGTCAGCCCTCATCATCCGGCTGTTCAAGATCCTGCGCGACTTTGGGATCACGCAGCAGCTTGTCGATATGGCTACCTTCGTCAAAGCTCTCGTCCGCCAGGAATTTGAGCTTGGCCGCATATTTCAGGCGGATGCGGTGAGCCACCTCGCGCTGGAGATAGGCGGTGTTGGTGCGCAGCGCCTTCAGCACCGCCTCCTCATCCTGACCCAATAGCGACTTTATGAACACCGTGGCGTGCCGCAGGTCAGGCGACATGCGAACCTCGGTGACGCTGACGACATGCTTGGCCAGCACATCATCATGCACGTCACCGCGCTGGAGAATGTCGGACAAGACATGGCGCACCTGTTCACCCACGCGGAGGAGGCGGACGGAGGGGCCTTCGGGTTGTTGGGCCATTAGCCTAAATCTCCCCCCTCCCGCAGGCGGGAGGGTGTTTCGGGTCGGTCAAGCCCCCGGCTTGACCTAAACAGCGCGGGGCGCTGTTTACCCGAACCAGGGGTGGGTGCGATTGCGTTAGCAATCGCTCAGGAGCCAGGTCGGACGCTCGCGTTGCTCGCGCCCACCCCTGACCCCTCCCGCTCGCGGGAGGGGGGCTTTATCGGATCACAACGTCCGGGCGCGTTCCTCGACCTCGAACAGTTCCAGCGTATCGCCAGCCTTGATGTCGTTCGTGTCCTGCAACACCGCACCGCACTCCATGCCCGCCCGCACTTCGGATACGTCGTCCTTGAAGCGGCGAAGCGAAGCGATGTTCGTGCGCGACACGATGACATCGTCGCGGGTGAGGCGCGCATTGAGCCCCTTGCGGATGATGCCGTCGAGGACGAGCAGACCAGCCGCCTTGTCCTTCTTGCCCGCCGGGAACACCTGAAGCACCTCGGCACGGCCGACGATGGTTTCGATGCGTTCGGGGGCCAGCTGACCCGCCATTTCGCCGCGAACTTCTTCAAGAAGGTCGTAAATCACGTCATAATAGCGCAGCGAAATCTTCTCGCGCTCCGCCAGCTGACGCGCCTTGGCATTCGGACGAACGTTGAAGCCGATCAGCGGCGCGCGGCTGGCGGCGGCCAGCGTGACGTCGCTTTCGGTGATCGCGCCCACGCCCGAATGCAGGATGCGGACCTTGATCTCGTCGGTCGAGATGCGGTTGAGCGAGCTAACGATCGCTTCGACCGAACCCTGCACGTCGCCCTTCACCACCACCGGATATTCGATGACGGTCGTGTTGAGTGCCGAGAACATATGTTCAAAGCTGGTCGGGGCACTGGTGGTGCGCTTCTTGGTCGCCTGTTCCTGACGATAGGCAGCAACTTCGCGAGCGCGAGCTTCGTTTTCGACAACGGTCAGCTGATCACCCGCCAGAGGCACACCGGAAAGCCCCAGCACCTCGACCGGGGTCGATGGCCCTGCGACCTTCACATTCTGACCCTTGTCGTTGATCAGAGCGCGCACCTTGCCGCTTTCGGCGCCGATGACGAACGTGTCACCAACCTTCAGCGTACCCTTGCGAACCAGCACGGTAGCGACCGCGCCACGGCCCTTGTCGAGCTGCGCCTCGATCACATTGCCTTCGGCAGCGCGATCGGGGTTGGCGCCCAGTTCCATGACTTCGGCCTGAAGCAGGATCTTCTCGATCAGTTCGTCAAGGCCGGTCTTCTTGAGCGCCGAAACCTCCACATCCTGAACGTCGCCGCCCATATCCTCGACGACAATCTCTTCACTCAGCAAGCGCTCGCGCACCTTCTGCGGATTGGCTTCCGGCTTGTCGCACTTGTTGATCGCAACGATCATCGGAACGCCCGACGCCTTGGTGTGGTTGATCGCCTCGATCGTCTGCGGCATCAGCCCGTCATCGGCCGCCACCACCAGGATGACGATGTCGGTGACGTTCGCACCACGCGCGCGCATTTCCGAGAAAGCTTCGTGGCCCGGCGTGTCGAGGAAAGTGATGACGTCGCCACCCTTGGTCGTCACCTGATAGGCGCCGATATGCTGGGTGATGCCGCCGCTTTCGCCCGCGACCACATCGGTCCCGCGCAGCGCGTCGAGCAACGATGTCTTACCATGATCGACATGGCCCATGATCGTCACGACCGGCGCGCGCGGCTTCAGCGTCTCTGCCGCATCGACTTCGCCTTCAATGCCGATTTCAACGTCGGCATCGGATACGCGCTGGATGCGGTGGCCGAATTCCTCGACCAGCAGTTCCGCCGTATCCTGATCGATCGGCTGGTTGAGCGTGACGGCAGTGCCCATCTTGAACAGGGCCTTCACCAGGTCCGCGCCCTTTTCGGCCATGCGGTTGGCGAGCTCCTGAACCGTGATGCTTTCGGGCACCACGACATCGCGGACCTGCTTTTCACGTTGCTGCGCGCCACCGGCATAATGGGCGCGACGTTCCTTTTCGCGGGCACGCTTCAATGCGGCGAGCGAGCGGGCACGAGCGCTATCATCGTCCGCGAGCGCACGGGTGACAGTCAGCTTGCCCGACTGGCGGCGATTGTCCTCGCCCGCACGCTTGGCCCGATCCGGCTTGGCCGGTTCGGGACGCTTGATCGGGGTAACAGGTGTGAAGCGGCGCGGCGGCGGCGCAGCCGAAGTGGTCGCGGCCGGAGCGGCAGCGGGACGCGCTTCGGAGCTTTCCTCAGCGACAGGCGCGGCGGGAGCCTCGGGCTCTGGCTCGGGCTGCTGCTCGGCGGCCTTGACTTCTTCTTCGGCACGGCGCGCGGCTTCGGCCTCAGCAGCTTCCGCAGCCAGACGATTTTCCTCGGCGCGACGCTTTTCATCCTCGCTCGCGGCATTCCGCTGGGCGTCTTCGCGGCGGCGCGCATCTTCCAGCGCGGTCATGCGGGCTTCTTCCGCCTCGCGCAGCAGCTTCGCCTGCAATTCCTGACGCGACATCAGGCTCTGCGGCGGAGCGGGGCGCGCGGGAGCGGCGGGTTGCGGCGCGCGCGCCTGCGGCTGAGGCGCGGGGGCCGCTGCGGCGGGCGCCGGGGCGGGATCAGCCTGAGGCGCAGCCGCAGGCGCACCGGCTTCGCCCGGCTTACCCAGAATGCGGCGCCGCTTCACCTCAACCACGACCGTATTCTTGCGGCCATGGCTGAACTGCTGCTGCACCTGGCCGGATTCAACGGTCCGCTTGATGCCCAGCGGCTTGCGGCCCAGAACCGGCTTGTCTTCCTTGCTGTCACTCATACGACTGAACTGTACCCTTCACTTACATCCGACCGGCAAGGCCCGTCGGCGCCTTATTCATGTGCGGCCTCAGGCGCCCAGCGCACCGGCGGAGTCATGCTCCCCATGCACGGGCGCCTCGGTAGCGCAACCCAGATAGCTTTCCAAGCGGCCGATGGCCGTACGCAGACGCGACGCGGCACGCGAGTCGGTCACTGCGATATGGACGACATTGTCCCGCCCCATTGCCATAGATAGGGCCTGTCGGTCCACAGGCAAGACGACGCCCGCCAATTCGGTGCCTTCCGCCTCTTGTCCGACGCGCAGCGCCTGATCGAGTTTTCGATTGCCGTCCGCCGCAGCATCACCGGCGTGGAGCAGCAGTTGAACCTTGGCCTGACGGCAGGCGACATCGATCTTTTCCGAGCCGGTGAGGACCATGGACGCCTTCGCCTCCAGCCCCAGGCGATCCAGCAAAGCCTTGCGCAGGCCATCTTCGATCAGGGCGGGAAGATTGTCGGGAATCTGCAAGTCGCCGGTCTTGAAGGCGCGCGCGAGTGCACCCTTCAGCTTACCCTTGGCAAGCGCCTGCTCAAGCTCAGCGCGCGGAATGCCAATCCACGCGCCACGGCCCGGAGCCTTGGCTCGGATGTCGGGCAGCACTTGACCTTCTGGACCGACGGCGAGGCGGATCAGTGTATCCGGGTCGGCGCGATCGCCTGAGAGGATGCATTTACGCTCAGTCATGACTTTAGCCCCTCCCGTTAAAGGATGGACCGCCACGAGGCGCGTGACTCTGGGCAAGAATGGGTCGTGCGAAGCGCGTTCCTATGCCTGCGTACCAAGCTTTCTGGCGATTGCTACGCAATCGTGCCCACCCCCTGCCCCTCCCGCTTGCGGGAGGGGGGATTGATAGGGCAGCGCTAGATGTTGGCGTCAGCCTCTCATCGGGAAGTGACCGCGGCATTGGCGTCCTCCCCAGGGTTGGAGGCAGCCGCGCGATCAGCAATCAGCTGTCCGCCCGACCCATAATTCTCCGTCGAGATTTCGGAAATCACCACCTGCACGGCAGACGCCGGTTTCCCCAGCCGCTCGACGAGCGACTGAGTGACGTCGGCAACGATCGCTGCCTTCTGCTCACGGGTGGCGTTTCCAGCCAGACGGATATCGACGAAGGGCATGGAGCGCTTAAGCTTCCTCGCCTTCGAACCAGTGCGCACGGGCGGCCATGATGATCTCATTGCCCTGCTCTTCACTGAGGCCATATTCGGCGAGAATCCCGCCCTTATCCTCGTCCTTATTCTCACGGCGGCGGCGCTGGTCCACGCGCTTCTTCGCGACGAGTTCGTCGGTGGCGAGGTCGGCCAGGTCATCGAGCGTCTTCACGCCCGCCTTGCCCAGCGTCACCAGCATCGCTTCGGTGAGGTGCGGCATGTCGGCCAGCGCATCCTCGACGCCCAGTGCCTGACGTTCCTCACGGGCGGCAGCTTCGCGGCGGTCCAACGCTTCCTGAGCGCGGCTCTGAAGCTCGGCGGCCAGATCCTCGTCAAACCCTTCGATCGCCGCCAGTTCATCGACGCCGACATAGGCGACTTCTTCCAGCTCACCAAAGCCTTCGGCGACCAGCAACTGCGACAGCGTCTCGTCCACGTCCAGTTCGTTCTGGAACAGTTCGGATCGGGCGACGAATTCCTTCTGGCGCTTTTCGGACGCGTCGGCTTCGGTCATGATGTCGATGGCCTTGCCGGTCAGCTGTGAAGCGAGACGGACATTCTGGCCCCGACGGCCGATGGCGAGCGACAGTTGATCGTCGGGAACGACGACTTCGATGCGCTCCTCTTCCTCGTCAATGACGACGCGGGCGACTTGTGCGGGCTGGAGCGCGTTGACGACGAAGGTCGCCGTATCTTCCGACCAGGGGATGATGTCGATCTTCTCGCCCTGCATTTCCTGCACGACGGCCTGCACGCGGCTACCCTTCATGCCGACGCAGGCGCCGACAGGATCGATGCTCGAATCGCGGCTGATGACGCCGATCTTGGCGCGCGAGCCCGGATCGCGGGCGGCGGCCATGATGGTGATGACGCCGTCGTAGATTTCGGGCACTTCCTGCGCGAAGAGCTTCTTCATGAACTCGGGATGCGCGCGGGACAGGAAAATCTGCGGCCCGCGATTTTCGCGACGCACGTTCAGTATCACCGAGCGGATGCGATCACCGACGCGGACGACTTCGCGCGGGATCTGCTGGTCACGGCGGATCACGCCCTCGGCGCGGCCAAGGTTCACCACGACATGGCCGAATTCGACCGACTTCACGACGCCGGTGATGATCTCACCCACGCGGTCCTTGAACTCCTCATGTTGACGCTCGCGCTCAGCGTCGCGGACCTTCTGGAAGATCACCTGCTTCGCGGACTGAGCATCGATGCGGCCGAGATCGATCGGGGGCAGCGGATCGACGATGAAGTCCCCGACAACAGCGTCCTTCTTCAGCTTCTGCGCCTGCTTCAGGTCAACCTGCTTGAAATAGTCGTCAACCGCCTCGACCACCTCGACGACGCGCCACAAGCGCAGGTCGCCGCTGTCGGGGTCCAGCTTGGCGCGGATGTCATTTTCCGCACCGTAGCGCGCGCGGGCGGCGCGCTGGATCGCATCTTCCATCGCCTCGATGACGATCGCCTTGTCGATCATCTTCTCGGTGGCGACGCTGTTCGCGATCGCGAGCAACTCGGCCTTGTTGGCGGAAATGGCGTTGGCCATGGTCGTGAACCCTTACTCTTCGGTTTCGAACTCGTCCGCCCCATCGGAGGAGAGCGGCATGCTAGCAGAAATGAGTGCGTCGGTCAGTATCAGCTTGGCATCGCCGACCAGCGCGAAGGGGATGGAGACATCCCCGGCCTTGTTATCCTGGAACTGGACATCATCGCCCTCGACACCCTTCAGGATGCCGCGGAAGCTCTTGCGGCCTTCGACGGTTTCAGTCGTGGCGACCTTCGCCTCATGCCCGGCCCATTCCATGAAGTCGTGGAGACGGGTCAGCGGCCGATCGATACCCGGCGAGCTGACCTCCAGCCGATAGGCTTCCTCGATCGGATCAACCTCATCCAGCACGTCGGACAGGCGCCGCGAGATGGTGGCGCAATCCTCAATGACGAGCTGCTTGGTCGCGGGATTCTCCGCCATGACCTGCAACGTATATTCGTCGCCGGACCCGAACAGCTTCACGCGCACAAGGTCAAACCCCAAGGCCTTCACCTCCGGTTCAATCAGCGCGATCAGTTCGGCGATGTCCGCCATGCAGTCTCCAACAGAATATGTGCGCTCCCGCCGCCGCAAGCGTTCCGCCTGCGACCCCAACATGTTTGACGATGTAAGGAAGCAAGGGCGATATAGGGGGCAGGAGCGAAAGCTGCAACATTATTCGTCAGCAGGGATTATAGAGATTTCCGTTCGCCCTGAGCTTGTCGACCCGAAGGGCGGCGATAGCCAACGGCTCTACTTTTCTTCAAGAAGGGAGGGGCTTCGACAAGCTCAGCCCGAACGGAGACTTGGATGAACCGCAGCCTCATCACCACCGTCCTCTTGGCCCTCACGGCCTGCTCGCCCGACGATGCCGAGAGCCAGAATGTCACGACATCCGAAAAGCCCTTCAAAACCTCTATCATCGCGGATTTCGATTCGCCCTGGGCCATGACCTTCCTGCCGGATGGCCGCGCGCTGATCACGGAGAAGGCGGGCGAGATGATCCTCTTCGACCCCAAGAACGGAACAAAGATTCCGATCAGCGGCATTCCGAAAGTCGATAGCGCGGGCCAAGGCGCGCTGATGGATGTCGTGCTTCATCCCCAGTTCGCCCAGAACAGGAAGGTCTATTTCAGCTTCTCGGAAAGCGGCCCTGGCGGCAAGGGCGTCGCGCTCGCCACGGGCATCTTCAACCAGGCCAGCGACGGGACGACAAGGCTCGACGGCGTAAAAACCATCTTCCGCGCCACCCCCTATGTCGAAGGCAACGGCCATTATTCCGGTCGCATCGCCTTCTCCCCCGATGGTCGCCACCTCTTCTTCACCAATGGCGAGCGCCAGAAGTTCGACCCAGCCCAAGACCCCAAGGCCACGCTGGGCAAGGTGCTACGCCTCAATCTCGACGGCACCCCGGCGGCGGGCAATCCCCTCGCGGCCAAGGGATTCCATCCTGCTGTCTGGTCCTATGGCCACCGCAACCTGCTCGGAATCGCCTTCGACAAAGACGGTCGGCTATGGGAACAGGAAATGGGACCCAAGGGCGGCGACGAGCTCAACCTCATCAAACCCGCCCTCAACTATGGCTATTCCAAGGCGTCAAACGGCGACCATTATAATGGTAAGCCGATCCCCGACCACAGCCCGCATGATGGCTTCGAGCCGCCGAAACTCTGGTGGAATCCCGTCATCTCACCCGCCGGGCTGCTCTATTATTCGGGCGATCTCTTCCCGCAGTGGAAAAATTCGCTCTTCATCGGCGGCCTGTCCAGCAAGTCACTGGTGCGCGTAAAACTGGACGGTGAGAATGCGTCAAAAGCCGACCAATGGGACATGGGCGCAAGGATTCGGGAAGTGGATCAAGGCCCCGACGGTGCGCTCTGGCTGCTGGAGGATGGCGGCCGGGGATCGCAGGCCCGACTGTTGAAACTGACGCCAGCGGGTTAGCCAGCTTCGGCCGATCGCTCGCGCGCCCATATCTCGATCATTGACCCAGCTCATACAATATTTACACCGTTGCGAGCGATAATGAGGGGGGAGGACAACCATGCCAGATGCGATGTTCCTACGGCGCGACCTGTTGAAGGGAGCAGCCTGCCTCGGCCTGATGAGCGCCTCGGCGGGACGCGCGCGTAAAGCCGATCGCTTCGCGGCGGTTCGCGGAATGGTGAATGGCGTGATCGGGGGACGGGCCGCGCCCGGCGCCATCGTGGCGATCGGACACGGAACTGATCGGCCAACCTATATCAGCAGCGGCACCATCGCCCTGGATGATCCGCACGCCGTGGACGAGCACACGCTCTTCCGCGTCTATTCAATGACCAAGCCGATCACCGGCATGGCGGTGATGCTGCTGATCGCTGAAGGCCGGATGAAGCTCGATCAGCCGGTTGCCGACTTCATCCCCGGCTTTGCGAATATGCGCGTCCTGACCAACCCTGGCCAAAGCCTCGAGAGCCGTCCCGCTGCCTCTGTCATGACGATACGCCATCTCTTGACCCACACCGCCGGTTTTGGCGGCGGACTCAACATGAAGGGGCCGCTCAAAGCCGAATATCAGAGGCTGGGTCTGAGCCAGAACTTGCGCAGCCGCGCTGACCGGCTGGAGCACCCCCCAGTAGCAAGCCTCAAGGAATTCGCCGAGCGGCTGTCGGCTGCTCCCCTAATGTCGGACCCCGGCACAGTCTGGAGCTATTCGGTGGGGCTGGACTTACTGGGCCGCATTATAGAAGTGGCGGCAGGCATGCCGTTCGATCAGTTTCTGGAACGGCGGTTCTTCGCACCGCTGGGCATGAAAAACACATTCTTCGATGTGCCCGCCGGTAAGAAGGCGCGCCTTATCACAAACTATAGCGGCAGAGGCGCCAATTTGGCCGCAGTCGATCCAGGTCCGACTTCAATCTTCCTCGACAAGCCCGCATTTCCTTCAGGCGGTGGCGGTCTCATATCATCGGCCCATGATTACGACCGTTTTCTGACCATGCTGACCAACAATGGAAGCTTGGGCAAAGCACATGTCCTTCCACCTGCCGCTGTGGCAGTTGGAACCTCCAACCTCCTGCCGCCGGGCGTAAACATGCGGGACTATGTCGGCATACCTGGGGTGGTCGGCTTTGGCGCAGGCGGCTGCATTGCCAACCATGGCGGGCTTAAGGGCTTGTTCGGTTGGATGGGCGCCGCTGGAACGATCGGCTTTATCCTGCCCTCACAACAGCTTCGAGTGACTGGGCTGATCAACAATCTGTCAGTCTTCGACTTTGCTATCGGGCTACCGGGCGCGGTCCATGCCGATTTGGCCTCCGCCGCGACATAATAGAACCGGAAGCCGCTTCCTCGCTTGGGGCGGGCAAGCGGCCCCCGGATCAGGTCCGGGGAAAAGCCGCCTCCCTCTAACCGCCGCAGCCCGAATCCGCAGCCGTCAAACCAACCGGCTCTGCTTGACCGCAGCCTCGATAAAGCTCGCAAACAGCGGGTGCGGATCAAACGGCTTGGACTTCAGCTCCGGATGGAACTGCACCCCAACGAACCACGGATGATCCGGCCGCTCGACAATCTCCGGCAGCGTGCCGTCCGGCGACATGCCCGAGAAGATGAGCCCGCCCTTCTCCAAAGCCTCGCGATAGCCCGCGTTAACTTCATAGCGATGGCGATGCCGCTCGCTGATCTCGCTCGTGCCATATATGCCCGCGACCACGCTGTTGCCGGTGAGCTTGGCGGGATAGGCGCCCAGCCGCATCGTGCCGCCCAGATCCGTCTCGGCCGTGCGCTTCTGCAAGCCTTCGCTGCTCATCCATTCGGTGATGAGGCCGACGACCGGCTCTGACGTCTCGCCAAATTCAGTGGTGGACGCCTCGGCGATACCAGCCGTGTTCCGCGCACCTTCGATGCAGGCCATCTGCATGCCAAGGCAGATGCCAAAGAAAGGCACATTGCGTTCGCGAGCGAACTTAACGCTCGCGATCTTGCCTTCCGACCCGCGCACGCCAAAGCCGCCGGGGACCAAAATGCCGTGCATCGGCTCCAGGCTGGCGGCGACATCATCGCCCTTCTCGAACAGTTCGGCGTCGATCCACTTGATCTTCACCTTCACCCGATTGGCGAAACCGCCATGGGTCAGCGCCTCGTAAAGCGACTTGTAGGCGTCCGGCAGGCCGACATATTTGCCGACGACGCCGATCGTCACTTCGCCTTCAGGGTTCTGCTGGCGGTCCATAATGTCCATCCAGCGATCGAGCGTCGGCTTGGGCGCGTCATCGATGCCGAAAGCGCGCAGCACTTCCTCGTCCAGCCCTTCGGCATGATATTGCGCGGGCACCGCATAGATGCTGCTGGCGTCGAGCGCGGGGATCACCGCTTCCTTGCGGACGTTGCAGAACAGCGCGATCTTCGCCCGTTCGCTGTCGGGCAGCGGATGTTCGCAACGGCACAGCAAAATGTCGGGCTGGATGCCCAGCGACGTCAGTTCGCGCACGCTATGCTGCGTCGGCTTCGTCTTCAGCTCGCCCGCCGCCGCAATATAGGGGACCAGCGTGACATGGACGAAGATCGACTGGCGGCGACCCAGGTCATTATGCAACTGACGGATCGCTTCCATGAACGGCAGCGATTCGATGTCGCCGACCGTCCCGCCAATTTCACACAGCACGAAATCCAGATCGTCTGACTCGGCTATTGCGAAGGCCTTGATCTCGTCCGTGACGTGCGGGATCACCTGCACCGTCGCGCCCAGATAATCGCCGCGCCGCTCGCGCTGGATGATCGTCTGATAGACGCGGCCCTGCGTCACATTGTCCGACTGGCGCGCCGAAACCCCGGTGAACCGCTCATAATGGCCAAGGTCGAGGTCGGTTTCCGCCCCGTCATCGGTCACATAGACTTCGCCATGCTGATACGGGCTCATCGTTCCCGGATCGACGTTGAGATAGGGATCGAACTTCCGGATACGCACGCGGAAACCTCGCGCCTGCAGCAGCGCTGCGAGCGATGCGGCCATAAGGCCCTTGCCAAGCGAGGAGACCACGCCGCCGGTGATGAAAATATACCGCGCCATGGGAGAGGAGGCTTAGCCTTTTACAAACAAGTTGGGCAAGCGCGCGAATCCACGCGCGAGCAAAAAAAGATCGAAAATGTGATCGAAAAGATCAGTTGACGAGCGGAACCGCGCCATTCGCCGCCTGGCCATTGCTCGCAGCGCCTGCTGCCCCGGCCAACGGATCGACACTACCGGCAGGCGCAGGGGTCGACGGAGCCGCCGGAGCCTGCTTCACCAGCGAGGTATCGATATCGCTCGGCGCGTGCTGCACCGATGCGATCACCGCCAGAACGACCGACAGCAGAACGAAGATGGTGGCCAGCACCGTCGTCGACCGCGTCAGAAAGTCCGCCGCGCCCCGCGCAGACATCAATCCCGCCGGGCTACCACCCACGCCCAGACCGCCGCCTTCCGACTTTTGCATCAGGATGACGGTGACAAGCAGGGCCGCCACGATGGCCTGCACGACGAGGATGAAGGTGAACATGCGAGAATATCTGTCCCAATGGGGTGCGTTGTGGAGCCCATAGCGTTGAAGCGCCGCCGGGGCAACCGGGCTAAGTCTCCGCTCCACCTCTTCATCTCCCCTCCCTTCTAGGGAGGGGCCGGGGGTGGGTGCGAGCGAAGCGAGCCAACGCCCGCGGCCAATGTACACAGCCCTAACCCCGTTCGTCTCAAGCGAAGTCGAAAAACGCTGCCAGTGAACAGCCCTTCCGCTTACTACCCCGCCGCAGCAATCACCGGCGCAAACTTAGCTGCGGTCAGGCTCGCGCCACCCACAAGCCCACCATCGACATCCTCGATCGCCATCAATTCAGCCGCATTCTCGCCATTCATTGACCCGCCATAGAGGATGCGCATGGCACCCGCTTCGCCATCGCCGATCCGGCCAGCCAACGCCGCCCGCAGTGCCTTGTGCATGGTTTCGACCGCGTCCATCGTCGGGATTCGCCCGGTGCCGATCGCCCAGATCGGCTCATAGGCGATGGCCAGCCAGTCCGCCGCCGCGCCTTCCGGCAGCGATGCCAGCAACTGCGCCGACACAACGCCTTCGGCCCCGCCAGCGTCTCGCACCTCAAGGCTTTCGCCGACGCACAGGATGACCTTCAGACCCGCAGCCTTAGCCGCGAGCGCCTTGGCCGCGACATCGGCGTCCGTTTCGCCCTGATCCTGCCGCCGTTCGCTATGGCCAACGATCGTCCAGCTCGCGCCTGCTTCGGCCAGCATCGCCGCCGACAGGCAGCCTGTATGCGCGCCGCTATCGTTCATGTGACAGTCCTGCGCGCCGACAAAGGCGCCGCCCTTCACCTGATCGGCCGCCGCGATCAGCGTCGCGGGCAGGCACAGCCCCACCTCGGCCACCGGACGCTCAGCCGCCAGCGCGCCGATCGCTTCGACTTCGGGCAGCTGTGAACGCAGGCCGTTCATCTTCCAGTTGCCGACCACCAGCTTGCGCCTGCCCATCAATCCATACCCCTTCAGTCATTCGTCCATTCGCCAGCCCGCGCCGGGCCAGCCCCGACAGGCCGATGAACAAAGGCACGGCATTTGTCCAGCCAAGCCGCACTTGCCGCCGCGACGATCCGCCCCTAAAGCGGGCCGCCCGTAAAAGTCTTTCTATTCTGGACTTACTCCATGCTTTCAAACTTCCGCCGCTTCATCCACTCGAAATTCGGCGCCCTCTTCGCGCTCCTTTTCCTAGGCGTCATCGCGGCGGCGTTCATCATGGGCGATTTGTCCAGCGGTCAGTTCGGCACCTCACTGGGTGGCGGCGGCGAAACAGTCGCAAAGGCGGGCCGCACCCGTTTGACACAAACCCAGCTCCAGGAGCGGGTTCAGCGCGTCTTCGAAAATGCCCGCCGCGCCACCCCCGGCCTCCAGATCAGCGATTTCCTCGCCCAAGGCGCCGCTGGCCAAATCTATGATCAGCTGGTCGCCGCGATGACGCTGAAGGAATATGCCAAGGATCAGGGCGTCCATATCTCCAAGCGCCTCGTCGATGCGCAGATCGCCCAGATACCTGCTTTCCAGGACGCAGCAGGCAATTTCAGTCAAGAAAATTTCCGCCAACTGCTGCTACGCGAACGCATCACGGAACAGGCCCTGCGCGAAGACATCACCCGCGAAATTCTGGAACGGCAGATGCTCGCTCCGCTCGGCCTTGGCGTGAAGCTGCCGAACAGCATCATCCTGCCCTATGCCTCGCTGCTGCTGGAGGCGCGCCAGGGGACGATCGCTGCTATCCCCGCCGCAGCCTTTGCGGACATTAAGGACCCCACCGACGCACAGCTCGCCACCTATTATCAGCAGAATGCCGGGCGCTTCACCATCCCAGAGCAGCGCCGCATTCGCTATGCCGTGATCGATGGCGAACGCTTCGCGCAAGCCTCGCAGCCGACTGACGCCGAAATTGCCGAATTCTATAATCAGAACAAGGCGAACTATGCCGCCAAGGAAGGCCGCAATTTCGAGCAGCTCATCCTGCCCAGCGAAGCCGCCGCGAAAACGATCGCAGAGCAGGTAAAGGGCGGCAAGTCGCTTGCAGCCGCTGCGCAGGGCGCAGGGCTGGAGGCGTCGACGCTGGTGGATCAAAGCCGTGAAAGCCTGACCACCGCAACGTCCGCCGCAATCGCAAATGCAGGCTTTGCGGCCAAGCAAGGCGAGTTTGTCGGCCCGATCCGAGGACCACTCGGATGGATCCTGCTGCGCGTATCGAACGTCAAGACCGTTCCCGCGCGGCCGCTGTCAGCCGTGCGCGACGACATCGCAACGACGCTCCGCTCGCAAAAGCAGAAGCGCCTGCTGAGCGAGTTCACCGGGAAGGTTGAAGATCAGATCGCCGATGGCGGCAGCTTTGAGGAAGTGGTGAAGGACAATGGCCTGAAGCTGGAAACGACGCCCTTCCTGATCGCCAACGGCAAGCAGGTCGAGGATCAGGCCTATCAGGCTCCGGCTGATGTCCGTCCGCTGCTGGCTCCCGTGTTCCAGATGAGTCAGGACGATGACGCGCAACTTGTGCCCGTCACGCCCGACCAGCGCTACGCTCTCGCCGCCCCCGCCGAGATTCGCGCCGCCGCGCCGCCGCCGCTGGAAAAGGTGAAGCCGCTGGTACTTGCCCAGTATAAGCTGGCGCAGGGCAACGCAAAGGCGAAGGCCCTGGCCGAGCAGATCCGCGAGAAGGTCGCCAAGGGCATGAAGCTTGCCGATGCTGTGGCCCAGGCTGGCGTCCGCCTGCCCGCGCCGCAGACCGTAGGCGGGCGTCGCGCCGATATCATGCGGGAAGGTCAGCGCCCCCCCGCCGAGGTCGCGATCCTGTTCTCCATGGCAACGAACAGCGTCAAGACGATGCCGATCGGTCAGGATCGCGGCTATTTCGTCGTGCAGCTGAACGGTATCAAACATGGCGATGCGGGTGGCCAGACCGCCCTGCTTGATCAGGTCCGCAGCCAGCTTGGCGATGTCGTCGGGCAGGAATATGGGCAGCAATTCGAACGGGCGGTCGAGAAGCAGCTTGGTGTGACCCGGAACCCGTCAGCTGTAGCCAGCGTCCAGCGCGCGCTTGCCAGCACCAATGGCGGCGCACAGTAACATGGTTTCGGGCAGCGCAGGCAATGACGGGATAGCGGCTGCTCATGCCGCACTGGCCGCTGGCAATTCGGCGCTGGTGTGGCGCCGCCAGATCGCGGACACGGACACGCCGATTTCCGCCGCGCTCAAGCTGTTTGTGGCCGATCGTGGCGACTTTCTGCTGGAATCGGTCGAAGGCGGTGCGGTTCGCGGGCGCTATAGCCTGATCGGCCTCGCGCCCGATCTTGTCTTCCGCGCGCAGGGACAGGCGGCGGAGATCAATCGCCACTGGGCGACGGACCCGCAGGCATTTGTTCCGGAAGCGGCTGGCGCGCTTGATGCCTTGCGCGCGCTTGTGGCGGAATGCCGGGCTGATCTTGACCCCGCGCTTCCCCCTGCCCTCGCCTGCCTGGTGGGCTATTTCGGTTATGAGACGGTCGGCCTTGTCGAAAAGCTGCCGCGCCCTGCACCCAATCCGCTTGAACTGCCCGACATGCTGTTCGTCCGGCCGACCATCATCCTTGTGTTCGACCGGCTGGCCGACGCGCTGTATTTCGTGGCGCCGGTATGGAAGGGCAGCTTCAGCGATGCCGACGCGGCGATCGCGCAGGCTCTGGAGCGGATCGATGCAGCGGCGGCGCGACTGGCGGCGCCTTTGCCGCACACGCCTGCACCCCAGGACATTACCGATGTCGATGTGACCCCCGCGCTGGAGCCGGGTCGCTACAAGGCCATGGTCGAGCGGGCCAAGGACTATATTGTCGCCGGGGACATATTCCAGGTGGTACTCGCCCAGCGTTTCACCAGCCCCTTCACCCTTCCGCCGATCTCCCTTTACCGGGCGCTGCGACGAATAAATCCTTCGCCTTTCCTCTATTATCTCGATCTGCCCGGCTTTGCCCTGATCGGTTCCAGCCCCGAAATTCTGGTGAGGGCACGGGATGGCGAAGTCACCATCCGCCCGATCGCGGGAACGCGACCACGCGGCAAAAATGCTGTCGAAGATGCTGCCAATCGCGAAAGCCTGCTCGCCGATCCAAAGGAACGGGCAGAACATCTGATGCTGCTTGACCTCGGGCGCAATGATGTGGGGCGGGTCGCCACTGCCGGGTCAGTGACGGTAACCGACAGCTATACGGTCGAATTTTACAGCCACGTCATGCACATCGTGTCGAATGTCGTCGGCCGCCTTTCACCGGACAAGGACGCGCTGGACGCCCTTTTCGCGGGCTTCCCGGCAGGCACGGTTTCGGGCGCGCCCAAGGTCCGCGCTTGCGAGATCATCGCGGAACTGGAGCCGGAGACGCGCGGCGCCTATGCAGGCGGCGTCGGCTATTTCGGACCCGACGGCAATATGGACAGCTGCATCGTGCTACGCACCGCCGTACTCAAGGATGGCATCATGCACGTCCAGGCAGGCGCGGGCATCGTTGCCGACTCCACGCCGGAATATGAGCAGCGGGAATGCGAGGCAAAGAGTGGCGCACTCCTCGCGGCAGCGCGGGAGGCCGTCGATCTCGCGCGGCAGGCTGGCTTCGGGCAATAACTACTCGGCCGTGGTGGGGTCGATCGTCGACCGCACTCTGGCGATGTTGTTGGCGGGAAGCCCCGCAAGCTCGGCGTGCTGCCGGATCAACTCTTCGCTGGGCGCGCGGTAGAGACAATAGATCTTGTCATCCGTCACATAGCTGTGGACCCACTGTATCTCGGGTCCAAGTTCGCGCAGCACATTACACGAACCTTGTGACGCGTTCCTGAGCTCATCGCCCCGCAGCCTTCCCGCGCCGGGCATCTCTCTTTCTATCACGAACTGCGGCATGACGACCTCCATGCGTGAAGAGCGCGAATCTATGCCTGTGTGCGGCGCGAGTCCATAACGACGCTAACGGCATAGCCACCCGCCAGATGGTCCTGACGCGCGGCGTTTCAGTCGCGCTGGAAGATCGCTGAAATAAGCGGGAAGGCGCCATCTGAGACAGCGATTGCGCTAACCACGCTGCACACGCTCCATTGGTTCCGACGTCACGGGATAGCCGAGATGATCGGGGATACAGAGATGGCGCACGCCGCCTCTCTCTTCCAGCCAGGGACTGATCTTTTCGACGGGAAAGGACGCTGCGTGGGCCGCCATCGCGGCGAAGCTGTCGAACAGGGCCAATCGCTCAAGATTGCGGCGGGTCGGGAAAATGATCCGCCCGCCGCCCGCGTCGCACAGAGCGATCGTGTCACTCGCGCTCATCCAGAACAACCGGACATTCTCGGTCGTATCCGCACTTGCGACCTGTCCTTCTGGCGCCTGCACCAAATAGAAATGCGTATCGTAAATGCGCGCAGCCATTTCCGCGCCCGCAGGATGCCAGCGGCTAAATGGCACCAATTGATCGAGGGCCAGCCTAATACCGTGGGCTTCGATGATCGCCGAAAGACCTGCACCTTCCGTCAGGGCGCGCCGCATTTCGAACAATTGCGCCGGATCGGGCCGCACCCCAAAACCGATGCCAAGGCCGCTTTCCTCCAGCGTTTCACGGATCGCCGCCAGTCGAGCGGCGGTCTCCTCCACGTTGCCGGACGCGTCCACGGCGCGGGCCAATTCCCGATCCGCCTCATCAACCGCGCCTCCCGGAAACACCAGCGCTCCCGCTGCAAAAGCCATGCTCCCAGCGCGTTCCATCATCAGGATATGCGGCGGCCCATCGGGCATATCGCGAACGATCACAGCTGTCGCTGCCGCCCGCCCTTCACTCTTGGTCGATGCCATGAAAGCCGCCATAGGCGCGTACAATGCTAACGGTAAAGTCTTTCCGGATCACCCGTCATTTGAGGGGTGGTGGAGCCGAGGGGGATCGAACCCCTGACCTCGTCATTGCGAACGACGCGCTCTCCCAGCTGAGCTACGGCCCCAAAGGAGCGCTGCCTATAAGCGAGCGGAGATTCCCTTGCAACGGGCTTTTTCGGAAAAGCTCGGCCTTGCAGCAACATCGGCAGCACGGTGCGGAAGAGCGATGTTACCCGCACGTAACATCCGGAACGATGCGCCCTGCTGCTCATTGGTGATGCAACGGCTTTTATGCCGTAGCAACAGCAGCCAAGGAGAAGGACGATGGGCTATCAAGGCGGACGTCGCTATAGCGACGATGACAGGGCTCGCAGCGACTGGGATCGCGGATCCGACCGCCATCGCGGGCAGCGTGACTGGCGCGATGATCGTAGCTATCGCTACGGCACGCGCGGCCAGTTCAGCGGTCCGGATTCCCGGCGGTCACCAGAACATTATGATCCGGAAGAGCGTGGCTTTTTCGATCGCGCGGGAGATGAAATCCGCAGTTGGTTCGGCGATGAGGAAGCAGAACGCCGCCGCGAATATGACGAATATTATAACCGCCCCTATGGCGACCCGCGCGATGAAAGCAGCCGCATCGGGTTCGCCTCGGCATCGCGCAGCAACCAGTATCTGCCGAACCGCGGCTATGCGCCCTACACAGGGGAACGCAGTGGCTATGGCAGCGAAGATCATGGCAATCGCGTACGCGCCTACGGCCCCACGCATGACTATGGCGAGCATCATGACGCCAACTATTATGCGTGGCGACAACAGCGGATGAATGAGCTGGACCGCGACTATGCTGAATATCAGCGGGAACATCGCGATCGCTTCAACAGTGAGTTCGGCACTTGGCGCAAGCGGCGCACCGAACAGCGTCAGGCGGTGCAACAGGTTCGCGAACATATGGAAGTCGTCGGAAGCGACGGCGCTCATGTGGGAACGGTCGATCGCTTAAGCGGCGATCGCATCATACTGGCGAAGAACGATCAAGATGCCGGCGGCATGCATCACTCCATCCCGTCGTCCTGGATCAGGTCGGTGGACGAGCAGAGGGTGACGCTGGAAAAGACTGCGGACGAAGCGCACAATGCGTGGCAGACCGAAGGCGAGCAGAATGCGCTCTTTGGTGAAGGGCGCGAACAGGGCGGCTGGGGCGCTGGCAGCACCAGCTCCCGCGATACGGAGCGCCATCGCTAATTTAAGACAAAAAATGGGCAAGGGTCCGGCGGATGTCCGGACCCTTTGCTTTTCCGAGTCCTTTCCCCAGCAGTGACCCTATCCCACCTTCAAATGCGGCCGAGATAGAGGGAGGATGATAAGGGCGATCAAGCCCTTGCCCTTGGGCCTCAAGCAATGCCAGAGCGCAAACTCCATGCGTTACGAGGCCCTTTCATGCCAACCATATTGCTGCTGGTCATTTCCAATCTCTTGATGACCATAGCCTGGTACTGGCACCTGAAGAGCGGGATGGGAAAGCCGATCCTGCTGGTAATCCTAATCAGTTGGGGCATCGCGCTCGTCGAATATTGTTTCGCCGTACCCGCAAATCGCATTGGGTTCGCCAGCAGCTGGAGCCCAGGTCAGTTGAAGATCGCGCAGGAAGCGATCGCCCTGATCATATTCGGCGGCTTCATGGTGACCGTCCTGGGCGAACCGCTGCATTGGCGTCACGTCGCCGCCTTCCTGTGTATAATGGCGGCGGTCGGCTTTCTGTTCGTGGGGCGATCCTAAAGCGGATCTGCGAGCTAAGGCAGAAGAAGCGACGAGTCCCCATAGGAGTAAAAGCGGTATCCGCTTTCTATCGCATGAGCATAAGCCGCCTGCATGCGCTCCCGCCCCATCAGGGCGCTGACCAGCATAAACAAGGTCGATCGCGGCAGATGGAAGTTGGTCATGAGGCCGTCCACGGCGCGGAAGCGGTAGCCGGGCGCGATGAAGATGCGGGTTTCATCCGCGAACGGACGGATCACTCCATCTTCCCCGCAGGCGCTCTCAAGCAGACGCAGGCTGGTCGTGCCCACCGCTATAAGGCGGCCGCCAGCCTTTCGGGCAGCGTTCAGGCGGTCAGCGGCGGCTTGCTCGATCCGGCCCCATTCCGCATGCATGCGGTGATCATCGGTATCCTCCGCCTTCACCGGCAGAAACGTACCCGCCCCCACATGAAGCGTCAGCGTTTCCGATAGGATACCCGCTTCACCCAGCGCCGACATCAACGCAGGCGTAAAATGCAAAGCCGCCGTCGGAGCCGCCACCGCCCCGTCCTCGCGAGCGAACATGGTCTGATAGTCACTGCGGTCCCGGGCATCCGTCGGCCGCTTGCTGGCAATATAGGGTGGCAATGGCATGCGCCCCGCCCGCTCCAGCAGCACTTCGACAGGCTCATCCCCCTCGAAGGTCAGTGTCACCCCGCCATCGTCATCGCGCGCGCCCGCCAAAGCCGTGACGCCTGCACCGAAATCTATCTGGTCGCCCTCGCGCACCCGCTTGGCATTGCGAAGGAACGCCTGCCATTGCCGCAGGCCAAGGCGCTTGTGGAGGGTTGCTCCAATCTTCGCCTGGCCGCGAATGCCCTCCAACTGAGCGGGGATGACCTTGGTATCGTTGAACACCAACACATCACCGGCGCGCAGTAAGGCGGGCAAATCCCGGACTGTGCGATCTTCGAAAGGCTTTTCGCCATCGACCAACAGCAGGCGCGCCGCATCGCGTGGCGACGCGGGCCTTAGCGCGATGCTTTCAGGCGGCAGTTCGAAATCGAAAAGATCTACGCGCATGCGGGCGCTGTCCTCAAGGCACGGCCATCATGCCGATGCGAGATCGGCATGATCCACTTCAGGTGCGACTTATCGCTTCTTCTGCGATGACGCTTTCTTCACCGGTGCGGGTGCGGGCGCGATAATGGAAGGCGCGGGCGGCGTGGGCAGCGCCATGACCGGCGGCTTGCCATCGCTTTCAATCGATGCCTGCAGGATCGTGGTCGGATTTGCGGGCGGCTCGCCCGGCGTGATGGCATCGACATATTGCATGCCTTCGATCACGCGGCCGAACACCGTATATTTCTTGTCCAGCTGCATGCGGGGCAGGAAAAGGATGAAGAACTGGCTGTTGGCGCTGTTTTCGTCCTGCGCGCGGGCCATCGACACGGTACCGCGAAGATGCGGCATCGGATTGAATTCCGCCTGCAAATCGGGAAGCGATGATCCGCCGGTTCCGTCATTCTTCGGATCGCCGCCTTGCGCCATGAAGCCAGGGATCACACGATGGAATTTCAGGCCGTTATAAAAGCCCTGCCGCGTCAATTGCTTGATACGCTCGACATGCTGGGGAGCAATATCCGGACGCAGTTGGATGCGAACACGGCCGCCGCTCGACAGGTCGAGGTCCCAGACATCCTGCGGGTCCACGGGCACCGAAGCAGGCGGCAGTTTCGCGCTGGGGTCCTGTCCCATCGACTTGGCATTCTGCTCGGCCCGCGCGGCCGCCTCCGCCCTTTTTGCCTCTTCGGCATTAGCACCCCCGCCGCCTTGGGCCAGCGCCACGCCGCCCGACGCATAGAGAGCGACAGTGATCGCCACGGTCTTGAACGCCGAACTGAACCGCATGGATGAGCTTTCCCTAATATCTAAAGCCTGGTGGTGAAGCTGCTCTGATAACGCGCTCTTCGCGATTGGCAACTGAACGAAGGCTGAGCGGCCCTTATTAGTCGCCCTTCTTTCCAATCTCACCGACCCGCGCCACCACCTGCTGGCATGTGGCGGGGCTTACGAACTTGTGAATCGGACCGCCGTAAAGCGCGATTTCCTTGACCAGCCGCGATGCGATCGGCTGAAGCGAGACGTCGGCCATGAGGAAGACCGTTTCGACGCGCGGGTTTATCTGCTGGTTCATTCCCGCCATCTGATATTCATATTCGAAGTCGGCAACGGCGCGCAGGCCACGGATGATGACGCTGGCGCCCTGCGATTCGGCGAAGTCCATCAGCAACGAATTAAAGCCAGTGACCACAATCTCCGTGTCGATGTCGGCGCATTCACGGCGCACCATCTCCAGCCGCTCTTCATCGGAGAACATGGGCGATTTGGAAATGTTGGTGGTCACGCCGATCACCAGCTTGTCGACCAGCTTGGCCCCTCGGCGAATAATGTCCATGTGACCCAAAGTGATCGGGTCGAACGTGCCGGGATAGACCCCCACCCGCTGCCTGCTCATGCCTTACCGGTCCCTTTCCACGATATAGTCTGCGATTGCTCGCAGCAGATCGGCCTCCCCGCCGAACCCATGAAGATGCGCCTTGGCCTGATCCACCAGCAAGCGCGCCTGCTCACGCGCGCGCTCAACGCCCAGCAGGGAAACGAAGGTTTCCTTGCCCGCCGCCGCATCCTTGCCCAGCGCCTTGCCCGCCAGGTCTGCGTCACCTTCGACGTCCAGCAGATCGTCGGCAATCTGGAAAGCCAAACCAATGTCACGCGCATAGCCATGAAGGCTGGTGCGAGCATCGGCCGGAATGCGCGCCATGATTGCGGCCGCGTCGACGCAAAAGGCGATGAGCGCCCCGGTCTTGAGCTGTTGCAGGCGCGTTACGGTGACAAGGTCGAAGCTGGTGCCTTCCGCCTCCAGATCCATCATCTGTCCGCCCGCCATACCTGCGGGACCGCTGGACAGCGCCAGCGCCTTTACCAGCTCCACCCGCACGAAGGGGTCCGGATGCGTTTCTTCATCGGCCAATATTTCAAAGGCCAGATCGTGAAGGCAGTCACCGGCCAGAATCGCCGTCGCCTCATCAAAAGCCTTGTGGATCGTCGGCTTACCCCGGCGCATGTCATCATCATCCATCGCCGGAAGATCGTCATGCACCAGCGAGTAAACATGGATGCATTCGACAGCCAGCCCGATACGAAGCAGCGAATCCTGGGAGATGTTGAACAACTCGCCCGCCGCCTGCACCAACAGGGGACGCAATCGCTTGCCGCCGCCTATGGCCGCATGGCGCATGGCCTCATATAGGCGCGCGCGCGGATCATCGGGAACGGTCAGCAACAGTTCGAACGCGCGATCAATGTCTGCGGCGACGGCAGCCGCACGGGTGGTCACCACCTCTGAACCGGAGGTCAGCCCCTCCATGGCCGCGGCGCTCAATCCGCGCCGAAAGGCTGGGCGCCAGTGACGACGCCGCTGGGATCGATGGTCAATTTCTGGATGCGCGCCTCAGCCGCCTGCAAGCGTTCAAGGCAGCGTTTGCGCAGTTCTTCACCCTGCGCATAGAGCGAGATCGACTCGTCGAGCGGCACATCACCGCTTTCCAGTCGGCGGACGATCGACTCCAGCGCCCGCAGCGCATCCTCAAACGACAATTGGGACAAATCGCCCGGCTCTGTCTTGCTGTCTTCGGCCATGCCCCATGCATTGGCGAGCGCAGGGGGCCGGGTCAAGTCTGCACCGCGCCATAAGGCGGATTCCGGGCCTGCTTGTAACAAAAGCATCATCGAAACTCGCACAAAGCTGGCGGGATTTTGGCAGTTTTGCGTTGACGCTCGCGCCAGCAAGTGCACATAGAAGGACCGCTATGAAATATTATCTCCCCCTGATTTCCGCCGTTGCTCTCAGCATGCTCTCCGCTTGCAACAATAATGATGAACCCGAAGTCGTCGGCGGCCCTGCCGATCCGATGGCTCAACAGCTCGCGAATGCCGCACCTGTCGAACTGCCCCCCTCGGTGAAGGTAAGCCGCCAGTATCGCTGCAAGGATAACAGCCTCATTTTCGTCGACTTCCTGAGCGACGACAAGACCGCCAACCTGCGCACCGAAAAGAACGGCGCGCCGACGAAGCTCGTCGCTCCCGAAGCTGGTAAGCCGTTCACGGCGGAAGGCGGCTATTTGGTCGATGGCAGCGGCAAGCAGATCACCGCCACCCTTCCGGGCAAAAGCGGCCTTAGCTGCAAAGCCTGATCAACATTTCCATGTCTTTCACAGGCCGGGCTCAACAGCCCGGCCTTTTTCATTTCCCTATCCTGCCGACCAATTCGGGTTCACCAACCTCGACGGGGTCGGGACCAAAGCGGTTGGGACCGCGCGTCCCGCTCATGATGAAGAAGACCAGCAGAACCAGGCTTCCGATCAGCGGGAAGAAAATGATCAGCAGCCAAAATCCGCTCCGGTCCGTGTCGTGCAGCCGCCGCACCGCTACTGCGAGCCAGGGGATCAGGATGGCAAGGCCGAACAGGCCGGTGAGCGGCCCTCCCCGCGTGTGATAGCCGGTATTGAACGACCAGGGACCCCGGCGCACCCAATGTTCTGTGGTGCTTAGGCCCAGCAGTCCTTCGACAATGCTGATCGCGATGAAGCAAAGCAGGAGGAAGAGGATGAACATCCAATATTCCTTTGGCCGGGCACGGCCGGAAAAACGGGCGTAGCGACGCAGCGGCAACAACATCCATTCCATATTTCCCCTCCTCCGATCGGTGATCCAACGCATATAAATAGCATGTTTTCCCGACTTCAGCCGCACGAGGATTGTCTATCCGCCGCGCCCCCGCTAAAGGCCCGCTCATGTCGACCGCAGCCACTCAGATCACCCCGGAAATTGTCGCCGAACATGGCCTTTCGCCGGAAGAATATGACCGCGTTCTGAACGCCCTCGGCCGTGAGCCGAATCTGACGGAACTGGGCATCTTCTCGGTTATGTGGTCGGAGCATTGCTCCTACAAGTCGAGCCGCATCCACCTGAAGAAGCTGCCGACTGAAGGGCCGCAAGTCATCTGTGGTCCCGGCGAAAATGCAGGCGTCGTCGATATCGGTGATGGGCAGGCGGCGATCTTCAAGATGGAGAGCCACAATCACCCGTCCTACATCGAACCCTATCAGGGCGCGGCGACGGGCGTCGGCGGCATCCTGCGCGACGTCTTCACCATGGGCGCGCGTCCAGTGGCGAACATGAACGCGCTGCGCTTTGGCCGTCCAGATCATCCGAAGATGAAGCATCTCATCAGCGGCGTGGTGCATGGCATCGGCGGCTATGGCAATTGCGTCGGCGTGCCGACCGTGGGCGGCGAGGTGAATTTCCACCCTGCCTATGACGGCAACATCCTGGTCAATGCGATGACTGTGGGTGTCGCGGACACGGACAAGATTTTCTATTCGGCCGCCAGCGGGATCGGCAATCCGATCGTCTATGTCGGATCCAAGACGGGCCGCGACGGCATTCATGGCGCGACCATGGCCTCTGCGGACTTCGGCGACGACGCCGATGCCAAGCGCCCGACCGTACAAGTCGGCGATCCCTTCACAGAAAAGCTGCTGATCGAGGCCTGTCTTGAACTGATGGCATCGGACGCAATCGTCGCCATTCAGGACATGGGCGCGGCCGGCCTCACTTCCTCCTCGGTAGAGATGGCATCCAAGGGCGGCGTAGGCATTCAGCTCAACATGGACGACGTGCCGCAGCGGGAAACCGGCATGACGGCCTATGAAATGATGCTCTCGGAAAGCCAGGAGCGCATGCTGATGGTGCTCCAGCCGGGCAAGGAAGCTTTCGCCGAAGCGATATTCCGCAAGTGGGAACTGGATTTCGCCGTGATCGGTCATGTGACCGACACCGGCCGCATGGTTCTGGTGCACAAGGGCGAGACAGTGTGCGACATTCCGCTCGCCCCGCTGGCCGACGACGCGCCGCTCTACGATCGCCCGTCGATGCCCAAGGACGAATATAGGCTGTGGTCAGGTGTCCAGCCGCTGGGCGAGATCGCCGAAAGCGCAAACATCGGCGCCGATCTCGTAAAGTTGATGGGCTCGCCCGACATCGCTAGCCGCCGTTGGATTTGGGAGCAATATGACCATATGGTCGGCGCTGACACGGTGCAGCGCCCCGGCGGCGACGCGGCAGTGGTGCGCGTCCACGGCTCGCAAAAGGGCATCGCGATCAGCACCGACTGCACTCCGCGCTATTGCTATGCCGATCCCTATGAGGGTGGAAAGCAGGCGATCGCCGAATGCTATCGCAACATCTCAGCCGTCGGCGCGACGCCGCTTGCCGTCACTAACTGCCTGAACTTCGCCAATCCGCAGCGGCCGGAAATCATGGCCCAGTTCACCGGCTGCCTGGAAGGCATGGGCGACGCCTGCCGCGCGCTCGACTTCCCCATCGTGTCGGGCAACGTCTCTCTCTACAACGAATCCAAGGCGACGGGCGGCGGCTCGGCAATCCTGCCCACCCCCGCCATCGGCGGCATTGGCCTGTTGAAGGACGTCGATGTGATGGCGACCGTCGCTTTCAAACAAGAAGGCGATGCAATCTGGCTGATCGGCGGCGAGGGCTCACATCTTGGCCAGTCCATTTGGCTGCGCGAAATTCAGGGTCGTGAAGCTGGTGACGCGCCTAAGGTCGACCTGACTGCCGAACGAGCCAATGCTGAAGCTGTCCGCACGTTGATCGCGCAAGGCAAGGTCAATGCCGTCCATGATATTTCAGACGGAGGCCTGCTGGTCACCGTCGCCGAAATGGCGCTGACTGGCGGAATAGGCGCGCAGCTAGACATCGAATTGAACACAGCAGTTGCCTTTGGCGAAGATCAGGGCCGCTATGTCGTAACAGCGGCGGCAGGTACGGAGATCGCCGGGGCAGTCAGGATCGGTGCGGTCGGCGGCGACAAGGTGGCGGACGTTAAGCTCGCCGACCTGCGCGCTGCGCACGAGGGATTCTTCCCCGATCTGATGGACGCGGAACTGTAAGTGCCACCGCACATGGCTCCTGCCCAGCAGGAGCCATGTCAGGCAGGCCGGGTCACCCGTCCGAACAATATCTGGTAGGCGTCAGCACCACCCCCGGCATCGAACGCCGCTATCACCTTCTTCAGTTCTTTTGGCGAGAGCGGCTTCCGGCCTTCGCTCGATACGACCGCGCCAATGCCTTTCAAATGAGCAATCAGGCCACGCGCCCCGGTGCAGCTGAGCGGACAAATTTCATCAAAGGCGAAGGCATCCTCATATCGGCGCAGCATTGAGGACAGGTCATCAAGCGAAGGGTAATCGGGCACGCCGGGAACAAGACCGCAAGCCTGATGAGCTGCTCGCCAACGGCCAAAACTCTCCTTTCCCATGGTAGAAAAGATCAGGCTGCCACCCGGTCTCAACAACGCCACCAAACGAGCGATGGCCTCTTCCATATCGTCGAACCATTGAAAGGCGAGACTCGATAGAATGAGGTCGAACCATTCCCCTTCGAACGGCGGCGCTTCGCCATCCATGGCAAGGAAAGTCCCCGCAACGAACGCTCCTGTAGCCGTTCGGGCAAGCATTTCCGGAGAAAGATCGGTGACCAACAACTCCGCCCTCTGCCAACGCTGCTGAATATCGCGAGTCAGCAGGCCCGTGCCGCAACCGATCTCCAGGATGCGCCCCACTCCGCTGGGCTTCTGCCGCTGAGCAAGGTCGGCGACCAGCGCCGCCGCCGCGCGTTGGGGACCGGCATGATCTTCGTAATGGCCGACCGCCGCGCCGAATGCTTCGCTTATCCGTTGCTTGCGGCCCGTGTTCATGGCTAGTCGCATGACAGAGCCCCGCCGACTTTGCCAGCGTCTTTAAGGAACCTCGCCGCATGTCTCCTCCTTCATCCCGGATTGCCGCCATGGACGTGCTGCGCGGGTGTGCCGTCATGGGCATATTGTGGATGAACATCAGCGCCTTTGCCCTGCCGCAGACGGCCTATTTCAACGCCACCGCTGTTGGCCCGCTGTCCGTCGGCGATAAACTTTTCTGGCTGATCAGCTTCCTGTTTTTCGACGGGAAAATGCGGGCTCTTTTTTCACTATTGTTCGGCGCATCCATGCTGCTGCTGATCGATCGGGAGGAGATGGAGGGGCGTGATGGACAACGGGCGCAAATCATCCGGGCGGCCTGGTTGCTTATCTTCGGCCTTGCCCACTATCTACTGCTTTGGGCAGGCGACATATTGATGAACTATGCCCTGATCGGGCTGATCGCGATGCTGTTCGTCCGCAAGGAACCGTTGGCGCTCATCAAATGGGCTTTTTTCTTCTTCCTCGCGCATTTTCTGGTCTGCACGGCATTCATGTTGAGCATCCACCAATGGGCGGATGCAGCTGCCGCACCGGACGCAACCGCCAGCATGCGGGAGAGCTTCGCACAATATATCGGTCCATTCATCAACCCGGATGATCCAGCCATCCGCCGGGAGATCGCCACCTATCGCAGTAGCTTCTCAACCATCCTGACGCATCATTGGCACCTTCTCATTCGCGATTGGTGGTGGACCTTCTTCATGAGCGCATTCGACACCCTGGGTTTCATGCTCATGGGCATGGCGATGTTGAAGGGCGGATTCCTGACCGGACGATGGGAAGCGGACCAATATTGGCGCACTGCCCGACATTGTTTCCTGGTCGGCTTGCCGCCCATGGCAGTGCTTGCGGGCTGGCTGCTCTGGCTAGACTTCCCTGCGGTCTCATCCCTGGGCGCATCGCTTGCCTGGTCATTTCCGTTTCGTATCCCGCTAGCAGCGGGCTGGGCGGCACTGATCCTCTGGATCTTCACTCGACATCGCCAGAGGCGCATGACGATGGCAGTCGCACGCACGGGCCGCCTTGCTCTCAGCAATTATCTCGGCACCAGCCTCATCATGTCCGCCGTCTTCTATGGATGGGGCCTGGGGCTATTTGCGCATCTCCGACCATCGGAACTGCCACTGGTTGTGCTGTGTGGATGGCTGTTCATGCTTGTCTGGTCGACGGCCTGGCTCTCTCGATTCGCCATGGGGCCATTGGAATGGCTGTGGCGAAGCTTGGCTCGCGGCAAACCGCAAAAGATTCGCAACAGCATCTAATATTCTATTGCGACCCATTATCATTTGAGATATTTCCCGAGTCAGGGAGAGCCTCATGGTCGTCTGTGTCTGCAATGCCATTCGCGAAAAGGAACTGAAGGAAGCGGTGCGGAGCGGCGCCGACACCCCTTGCAGCGCCTATGCTCGCCTCGGCCGTCGACCCAAATGCGGCCAATGCGTACCTTTCGCTCGTACGCTGATAGCTGCCGAACGCGCGACCGCCTGATCCGATTGCGTGCCATCCGCAGCGGGCGTCTCGCTTTTGCCGCGAACTCGACGCAATAGCGGCTTGCAAAATCCCCCTTTTCCGCGGCTTTCCGGTTAACAAAGCCCCGCGATGGCCCTATAGTTACGGCTTCATTCCAATAGCCCGAGGACAGCGCCATGAAGGGTGACTCAAAAGTCATCGACTATCTCAATGAGGTCCTCAAGAACGAGCTGACCGCGATCAATCAATATTTCCTGCATTACCGGATGCTCGATCATTGGGGCATCGAGAAGCTCGCCAAATTCGAATATGAAGAGTCGATCGATGAGATGAAGCATGCCGACAAGGTGGCGGAACGCATCCTCTTCCTCGACGGCTTGCCCAATTTTCAGCTGCTCGGCCGCTTGAAAATCGGCGAAACGGTCGAAGAGGTACTGAAAGCCGATCTCGAGTTGGAATATGAAGCACTTCCGGTCCTGAAGGACGCCATCGCCCATTGCGAGAGCGTGCGCGATTATGTCAGCCGCGACCTGTTCCAGTCGATCCTCGAAAGCGAGGAAGAGCATGTCGACACGCTGGAAACCCAGTTCGAAATGATCGAACGCATGGGCATTCAGAACTATATTCAGCTGCAGAGCAAAGCCAGGGAAGAGTGATTCGGCGGGCGAGGTCGCCCCGGCAGCCCGCCCAGTTTCAAATCAGCGAATCGAGCAGACCAATCAACGGCAGGTCCGCCGGCGGCATATCCAGTGCATACATCTGGTTGGGCCTGACCCATTTAAGTTCCGTGGCATGTCGCGCCTCGGGCACACCCTCCCATTTTCGGCACACATAGAGCAGAAGCAACAAGTGCCGGTCTCCCAGCGCCTCACTGGCGAAAGCTGCGGGCGCAAGGCAACTTGTGTGCGTGCGAATGCCGAGTTCTTCTTCCAACTCTCGGACAAGTGCAGCCTCCGGGGTTTCGCTTTCCTCCAACTTGCCCCCAGGAAATTCCCACAGTCCCGCCATCGCCTTCCCAGGCGGCCGTTGCTGAAGCAGCACGCGGCCATCCGTGTCGACAAGTGCGGCAGCCACTACCAGCAGGGGATGAATGATCGTCATATTCGTCCAGAAAAGGGGTTTGTTAACTCTGGTTCTTTTACAAGGCCAAACGGGACTGTCTGCAATAAACGGGTGATGCAATGCGCGGGTTGATCAAACGCCTATCCCGATCGAGGTTGTTGCAGTGTCAACGGGGAGCAACCGCAGTCGAATATGGGCTGATCCTTGCTCTAGTCTGCCTTGCCGCACTCGCGGCGATATCGAATGTCGCGACCAAAACCACAAACATGTGGAACAACGTCGCCACAGAGGTTCTCGCGCATTAACCATCAATATCTGACACTTCCTTCGCGCCATTAAATCTTTGTCAACCTAACTCTCATAAACCGTCCATAGCTGACCTATTTCAAGCGGGGCGGCCGGGTAGTTAAACGGGATTTTTTCTAGTCAAGGAGACTTCACATGAAGTTCGTTCGCAAGATGCTGAAGAATGAAAAAGGTGCAACGGCCATCGAATACGGCCTGATTGCAGCCCTGATCGCTGTTGCCGCCATCGGCGCGATGAGCAGCCTGGGCGGCAAGCTGGGCAACACCTTTAACAAAGTTTCGAACAACATGAACTGATTTCGAAACGATTTTAAAAAAGGCGGCTGGAGTGATCCTGCCGCCTTTTTTAGTTTTGCACCCTCCCCGACGGCTATGTAATAATCTTTACTCGTCGGCCGGGCTTTAAGACGCTTTGGACGGTCAAAGCGTTGAGCGCCAGAAGCGCTCCAGTTGATGTCGGTATAGCCATACGTCGGCTAATCGATTGCACCGTATCGCCAGCCTTGACGATCACCACGCTGATGCGACGCGGCTTTATAGCTGCGGCTTCCTGTGAGGTAATTTGCGTGACGGATTGCACAATGGAAGAAAATGGCCCTGCCCCACAGGAGTCAGCAGCAGAAAATGATAGGCCTTCCCGCCACCAAAATCATAGGCGAATACCGTCGCATCAACCTGGCTGGAATTGGCGCTTGCCCTGATGGTTCGCCCGGCAGCCGCCATTCCATTGATCGTCGTTCGACGCACCTCGCCTGCTGGTATGCAGCTGTTACCACCACCAAGCTTTGCGAAAGCCGAATCAATATAGCCGGGAAGGTCGCACGAATAGGCGACCCCATCAAACTGGACTTGCCCACCCGCGGCGGAATCGAAACTGCGTCATCGCTGTTTTCCATACCGAACCCGGATGGCGCAGTGAAAGCTAGACGCAAGTCGGGATGGCGGAAGCGGCTTCCTTCGATGACCCCTGGCGTGGATCAAGCGCCGTAAAGAAGGGCTGCGGCTCATCAACGCTAATCCCCTCTCACGGCTCTTCCAGACATGCTCAACCTGTTACTGAGACGAAACGACGTTCGGGATGCAGGTTCCCTGAGAGCAGTCTTAGGCTGTAGTGACGATTTAATCATTTGAGCCATAGCATGATGCTTGCGAGCTTGATGAAGCCGAGGAAGTTGGCGGCGATTTTGTCGTAGCGGGTAGCGATGCGGCGCCATTGTTTGAGGCGAGCGAAGAAGCCTTCGATGCCCCATCGCTGTTTGTAGGCGATGACATCATATGGTCGGCGGATGCTGCGATGGCGGCGTGGCGGGATGACGGCCTCACCGCCTTGGGCACGGATCAGATCGCACAGGCTATCGGCATCATAGGCGCGATCGGCAAGAACCTGCTTTGCGGGCAGTCCTCGGATCAGGTCGCAAGCAGGCGCCATGTCGTTCTGTTGTCCGGGACCGAGCATGAAGCGCACCGGCAGACCAAGGGCATCGACTACGGCGTGGATTTTAGTGCCGAACCCGCCTCGGGAGCGGCCGAGAGCCTGGGCTTGAACGCCCCCCTTTTTACCCGCGCTCCGGCCGCTTGAGCCTGGGCGCGGATCACGGTGGCGTCGATCGCAAGCCATTCGATGTCGGGATCGTCCGATACCGCCGCGAATATCCGGTCAATCACCCCTTGCTCGACCCACCTAATGGGATGGACGGCTCTCCCACTCCGGAGCAACGTTGTGCGACCGGACGTGCAAGGAGAGAAGTGATGACCATTGATGTCCTCGGTATCGACCTGGCGAAGAACGTGTTTCAGCTTCATGGCGTGGATCGCAAAGGCAATGCGGTTTTCAAACGCAGGGTCATGCGCGATCAGCTATTATCTGTGCTCGCCGGTATCGAGCCATGCACGATCGCCATCGAGGCCTGCACGGGTGCCTTTTGCTGGGCGCGCCAGTTTGAAGCACTTGGCCACAGGGTAAAGATCGTCAGCCCGCAATATGTGAAGCCGTTCGTCCGCAGGCAGAAGAACGATGGCAACGATGCCGAGGCGATCTGCACGGCCGTGCGCCAACCCCACATCCCGCTGGTGCCCAAAAAGAGCGTGGAACAGCAGGATATCCAGGCGCTCCACCGCGCCCGCCAGCGCCTAGTCAATCATCGAACCGCCCTGGTCAGCCAGATGCGCGGACTGTTGCTTGATCGCGGCATTGCCTTTGCCAAGTCGATCACCCGGGCGAGACGCATGATCCCGGAAATCCTGGCGCGTGCCGAATCCGGTCTTTCGACTATGGCGCGCGAGACCATTGCCGAGCTCTGGGATTTCTTCTGCGATCTCGATCGCCGCATCGAACATTTCGACAAGAAAATCGAAGCGGTCTTCAAGGCGAGTGAGCCCTGTCAGCGCGTCGCCAGAATCAAAGGCGTTGGACCCAAAACGGCGACAGCCATCGTGGCGGCAGTCGGCGACGCTTCGGACTTCAGAAATGGGCGCCACATGGCAGCCTGGCTGGGATTGGTACCGCGCCAGTTTTCGAGCGGCGACAAGGCCGTACTCATGGGCATCTCCAAGCGAGGCAGCCAGCATCTGCGCAGCTTGTTGGTGCATGGCGCTCGCGCCGTCGTGAGAACGGCAACCAACAAGAACGATCCCATGAGCCAATGGGCCAACCAGCTTCGGGAGCGACGCGGCTTCAACCGCGCGACGGTTGCCATCGCCAACAAGAACGCACGGATAATCTGGGCCGTGCTTCGAACGGGCGATCACTACCGCGCCGCCGCCTGAAGATCGGAACCAGTTTGCGAGTAGACGGAGAAATGGACTGCACTGATCGAGCCGACGCGCGACGAACCTGACTATTATCGAGGCCTGTGAGGCCTACCAGCTGTAGAGGTGCGCGTGTGCGGATTCCCCATTTGGGCGCTCTGGGAAACCAGCTGACGCCGGATAGATGTTTGCAACTGATCCACGCAGAACGTTTCAATGCCGCTTGCAAAGGGAGAGCCGTCCATAGAGGTAATATGGGCCGCTTAGCCGTCTGATAGGGGCCAAAACGCTCGGGCAAATCACGCCAGCGTCCGCCCGAACGCGCCAGCCACAGCAGCGCATCAAGAAACCGGCGGCCATCGCTGCGTGGACCACGCTTGCCCTTTCGTCCGCCCGGCACAAACTCGCGCAGTCGCTCCCACTGATCGTCCCGTAAAACCTCGCCTTCCACACCAGCCTCCAAAAGCCAGTGTTGAATCAGATGGGGTGGTTGCCGCCCTCCCCAGACGGCATCGCAATGTGCCAAGATGTGGTGTTGAGGCCACTGAGCGGAAAGGACGGCAACCGTGACAAAGGATACGATGATCGGGGTGGATTTGGCAAAGAGCGTCTTTCAGTTGCACGGCGCGTCGATGACGGGGCAGATGCAGTTCCGTAAGAAGCTATCGCGGCAAGGCTTTTACAAATTCATTGCAGGGCAGCCTCCAGCGGTGGTCGTGATGGAAGCCTGCGGCAGCGCGCATTATTGGGCCCGTGAAGTGACCAAGCTTGGTCATGACGTGAAGCTGATTGCGCCTCATTATGTGCGGCCGTTTGTAAAGCGGCAGAAGAATGATGCGGCAGATGCGGAGGCGATTGTAATAGCGGCCCAGCGGCCCGAAATGCGCTTTGTCGAACCAAAATCTGTTGAGCAGCAGAGCCGAGCTATTTTGTTTCGGGCTCGAGAGCGGCTCGTCCACCAGCGGACCGAACTGGTCAACGCCCTCCGGGCTTACCTCTATGAGTATGGCCATGTCGTTCCTCAGGGGATTCACCAGATCAAGCGGATCGAAGAGATCCTAGACGCACCGAACAGCGACTTGCCCAATTTGATGCGCGAGGAATGCCGGGATTTGCTGGAGCAGATTGCCGAGAAGACGGTCCGGATCAATGTCCGCACTGGCAAGATCAAAGCGTTGGCGGCGCAAGCCGACACCGCGCGGCGCTTGCAGACAATCCCCGGCGTAGGACCTTTGACCGCCCTGGCTGTCGAGGCCTTTGCTCCGCCTATGGAAAACTTCCGGTGCGGTCGCGACTTCGCGGCTTGGCTCGGCCTCGTCCCACGTCAGTTCTCATCCGGCGGCAAGGAGCGGCTCGGACGCATTTCCAAGGCCGGACAATCCGACATCCGCAAGCTGCTGATTATCGGGGCGATGTCGCGCCTGAACTGGATGGGCCGCAAATCGATTCCTGAAGGTTCCTGGCTGGCGCGCATATCCATGCGCAAACCCAGGATGATCGTAGCGATCGCTTTGGCCAACAAGATGGCACGCACAATCTGGGCCATGCTGACGAAGAATGAGGATTATCGAGTTCCGGCATAGGTGGCGGCGTGACCCACATGTCACAAATCCGTCATGTCGGATAACGGGAGGTGAAAGAAGGCGACGACCCGAATGGGCAAAATGATCGAACAGATCTGGATCCGGAAAACCAGTTGATTTCTATGAGTCCTCGAGCTCGAGAATCAGTTTTGGACCTGATCCGCAGATCACCATACCGGCCAGCGGCTTCTGAATGCCGCATCTCAAAGGCCTTACAGAAGACCGCACTCGATCACTCGCGCATCGGATCAGAAACTTCTTGCGCCACGGGCGGCAACCACAGAAGAAATCTACGCTCGCGTGAATCCCTAAAATGTCACTACAGCCTAGATCAAGCGCCGATGGCGAGGAACTTGTCGGCTCGATCGGTACGAAGATCCTGCGGGCTCAATCCGGCAAGGGAATCCAACTCTTCGCCAATGGCGGCACCTAAACTGGCGATCGCCTGCACCGGCTCACGATGCGCACCGCCAATGGGTTCTGCAATGATCCGGTCGATGACGCCCAAATCCTTAAGATGCTGGGCGGTAACCTGCATAGCGGTGGCGGCATCGCTCGCCTTGTTAGCAGTGCGCCACAGGATCGACGCACAGCCTTCGGGCGATATGACCGAATAGACCGCATGCTCGAACATCAGCACCCGGTTCGCAGCCGCCAATGCGACTGCGCCGCCGGAGCCCCCCTCACCCACTACCGCAGCGACCATGGGCACACCCAGGGCCAAACACTGTTCGGTCGAGCGGGCGATCGCTTCAGCCTGACCGCGCTCTTCCGCCTGTACGCCTGGAAACGCGCCCGATGTGTCCACCAATGTCACGACCGGCAGCCCAAAACGGTCAGCCAATTGCATCAGGCGGATCGCCTTGCGATAGCCTTCGGGCTTCGCCATCCCGAAATTGTGACGAACACGACTGGCGGTGTCGTCGCCCTTTTCATGACCGATCACCATGACTCGGCGGTCACCCAGCATCGCCAGACCACCAATGATCGCCTGATCATCTGAAAACGCCCGGTCACCCGCCAAAGGCATGAAATTGTCGAACATCCCCGCGACATAATCCTTGAAGTGCGGGCGATCGGGATGACGAGCCACCTGGGTCTTCTGCCAAGGCGTCAGCTTGGCATAGGTGTCCACAAGCACCTTGCTCGCGCGCTGCTCAAGCTTGTCGATCTCATCGCCGATATCGATGTCACCGGCGCTGGCCGTAGCGCGCAATTCGATGACACGCGCCTCTAGCTCGGCGATAGGTTTTTCAAATTCCAGAAAGCTAACCATGGCCGACGGCGTTAGGGGGCAGACGCTTCTTCGTCAACGAAACGATGGCGCATTGTCGCCAGTGGATGACGGCTGTTGACCAGCTCGACCAACCGGCGGCTATCGACATGGGTGTAGATTTGCGTCGTTCCGATATCGGCATGGCCAAGCATCGACTGCAACGCGCGCAGATCCGCTCCCCCTTCCAGCAGGTGCGTGGCGAAGGCATGGCGCAGCACGTGGGGACTGACCCGCTGCGGGGCGATACCAGCGGCGGCGGCCAGTTGCTTCACCAACTGATAGAGCCGAATGCGGCTAAGATAATTTTTGCCCGACGGGAACAGCCAGGGACTTTCAGCCGGGACATGCGGCAACCACGTGGAAACGGCGGCCCGCGCCCGATCCGATATCGGCACCAACCGCTCACGCGCGCCCTTGCCCTTCAAAATCAGGAACGGCCGATCCGCTGCCAGCGCGCGACGGGGCAAGGATACCAGTTCGGTAGCGCGCAAACCGGAACCATATAGCAGCTCGATCAGGGCAGACAGACGAAGATCCAACGCGGAAGGATGCTCGACCGCCAGTTTCTGTTCGATCAAGGCAAAGAGCGATTCGACTTCCTGCGCGGACAATATCTTTGGCAGGGACCTTCGCGTTGCGGGGCGTGGCAATGCGGGGGAAGGATTGTCGGCCCGCAGCCCCTCTTCCTCCAGAAAGCCGTAGAATGCGCGCAGGGCGGAGACCTTTCGCGCGACGGACGAGGCCGCCAACTCTGCCCAGGCTGTCGCCAGCCCTGCAATGCCATCCTTCGTCGCGATCGAAAGGCCGCCCAAAATCGCCGCCGCGCCTTCCAGATCGGCGCGATAGGCCAGCAAGGTGTTGCGCGATGCACCCCGTTCAGCCGCCATCATTTCCAGAAACCGACCGATCAGCGCGCCATCTTCTCCCATGGACTCAAATCCGCGTAATCGCCTCCGCCGCGATCATCCGCGCTTCGGGATCAAGCCCGACCTGATGCAGAGCAGCGACGATATGATAGAGATGAGCGGGTGGCAGGCGATTCCACTCTGCCGTCTGCATGCCCACCGCGGCGAGCAGGGCGACGGTGGCCTTTTCCCCTCTCGCCGCCGCCTGATGGATCGCCCTGGCCCAACGGCTGTTCACCGCCAGGGTGAGTCCATTTTCCTGCGCCAATGACGCGCTTGTTTGCGAATTGATACGAGCGAGACCCGCCAGCGCGGCTATCAACGTCTGCCCCTTCTGCGCACCGGCCTGTTCGGCAAAGGAGGAAATCCGGCCTTCGCTGATCTCGACGACGGCACTGGGCGCGCCCACTGCGAGCAATGCCCACAGATCGCCAGCGCCTTCCCCTTCTGCCTGACGCGCCACCCCACTCCAGCGGGCCAAGCTGCGATCATATCCTGCCGTCAGCATGGCAGCGATCAGATTGGCGGCGTCTTGCGCATCGACATCCGCGACCGGCAAAGCGGCGGCGGCTTTGGCCGTGGCGATCAGGCCGACATAATCCGGCCTGCCATTGTCCCCCCATAACGTCCGCATGGCCTGAAGCCGCTCTTCGGGCGAACCACCGCGATAGGCTGTGCGCAGCGCGTCGATCCGGTCGGCGATTTCGGGCGGCGCGTCGCCGTCAGCGCCAAGCTGGCTGTAAAATCCTACCAACGCCTGGCTAGAAAACACGCCAAGCCGCGCTGCCGCCTCGCTGCCCGGCAGGCGACGAACCGCGCTAAGCGCAGGCGCGCGCGCTTCCCACGCGCGGACGTGGCGCCCGGCGGTGGTATATAGCGGTTCGGGAATTTCCACATTGAGCGCGGTTGCCAGGCCAAAGCGCCATGCGGTCAGCCCATCGACCCCATCCCATTCGATCTTCACCGATCGCCGCGCGTCAAACCCGGTGCCCACGACCTTTTCCGCGAGCCGGTAATCTATGCCGCGCACCACGCCCCGCCGTTGGGCCTGATTGAGCGCAGCGCTCGCCGACCCCTGATCGCCCGACAATGCCGGGCAGATCGCCCGCGTCATGTCCCACCCCGGCTCCTTGCTGTAACGCAGCGCGCCAGCCGACAAAGGACACAGGCCAGCCGGATCCGCCGTGGCCAGATAAGTCTGCATCGCCACCGCATAGAGGCGTGGCGTGAACTTGTCCGAATCGACGCTCTGCACCAGCAGCCGCGCGCTATCCGCCTCACCCATGCGCAGCAGCAACCAGGCCCGCTCCGCAACCCAGTCGGCGCCGTCGATATCGCGAGGCGTGTCGGTTGCGGACAGCAGCGCGCGCCGTAGCAAAATAGAGGCCCAACGCGACGCGATCGGCGCCCGCATTTCCTTCATCAGCGTGGCGAGGAATCGTCCGGACTGCGCGCCAAAAGCATCGGGCGTCAGGCCACGCCGTTCGGGCGTCAGCGGCCCAATCCGGTCCAGCGACCGATGCGCGCCTTCCGGAAGGTCATATTTCTGCTTTTGCGCTGCCAGTTCTTCTTCTGACAACGCTTCCTCTGGACCATTTCCCGCTGCATTGTCGGCAGGAGCCATAGCGCTGCCGGACGGCAAGGGCTGAATCATCGGAACGGGAGCAGCCGGACTTGCCGGACGAGGCGTTTGCGGTCCAGCGGCCGACGGCGTCTCGGGCGCCTCTCCAAAGCCGGGGGGTAGGAGCGATTCAGGCGACTCCTGCGCAATCACCGGCAGCGTGAGAGCGAGCGCAAGCGTTCCAAGCGCCCATTTCGCATTCAACCGGCCTTGACGCATGCCTTTATTTGCCCAGCTTTTCGGCGGGAATGGCCTTTTCCACTCGCTGCTGCGGCCGTTCTCCGCCGCGCGACCAGAGCAGCGCGACCAGACCGATCACCAGGACGATCAGGACGATGGGAATGATGGGCAAGCGCGTGCCGCGACGACGCGAACCGCTCTCGAAGGTGCTGAAGGAACGATTGCTTCTCATGAATCCTTGTGCGGCCGAGCCGTGAAGTTGAGGAAAGTTGCGATTTGCCTCTGCGACGGGGGGATGTATAGCCCCCTCCGCAATGCAGCGAAACAGCAAATCCGTGCCTCCGCAGTCAAAGCGCGGTTCCATCGTCCTCATCGGGATGATGGGCGTCGGCAAATCGACGGTGGGGCGCCGGTTGGCGGCGCGGCTTGGCCTTACCTTCGTGGACGCGGACGAAGAGATCGAAAAGGCCGCTGGCATGACGATTTCGGAAATGTTCGAACGCTATGGCGAAGGATATTTTCGCGACGGTGAACGCCGGGTGATCGCCCGGCTGCTGGACGACGAGCCAAAGGTGATCGCAACCGGCGGCGGCGCGTTCATGCAGGAAGAGACTCGCGCGCTTATCCTCGATCAGGGGACTGCGATATGGCTCGACGCCGACATCGACACTTTGGTCGATCGAGTGTCGCGGCGGGAAGGACGTCCGCTCTTGAAGGGTAAGGATCCTCGCGTCGTGCTGACCGAACTCGCGGCGGTGCGCAATCCTGTCTACGCGCTCGCGCCCATTCATGTGAAGAGCATCGCCGCCCCGCACGAAGTGGCGGTCGAGCGCATCCTGGAGAAACTGGCCGCATGGCAATAGTTCGCGTCGCGCTGGATGCGCGCAGTTACGATATCGTGATCGAACAAGGCGCGCTGGACCGGGCGGCCAATCATCTTGCGCCCTACGCGCGCAGCGGCAGGCTGATCGTCGTGACCGACGCCAATGTCGCCAAGGCGCAGCTTCCGCGGCTCGAAACCAGCCTGCGCGGCGCCGGTATAGCCGTCGAACCCATCATCCTGCCCGCAGGCGAGCAGACGAAAAGCTGGCGACACCTTGAGCAATTGCTCGACCAATTGCTGGCCCTGGAAGTGGAACGCGGCGATCATGTCGTGGCGCTTGGCGGCGGAGTGATCGGTGATCTCGTCGGGTTCGCAGCGTCTATCCTTAAGCGCGGCTGCCACTTCATCCAGGTGCCAACGACGCTGCTCGCCCAGGTGGACAGCTCCGTAGGCGGCAAGACCGCGATCAACGCGAGCGCGGGCAAGAACTTGATCGGCAGCTTCTATCAGCCCAGCCTTGTCCTTATCGACCCATCGACGCTCGACAGCCTGCCCGCGCGCGAGACCCGCGCGGGCTATGCCGAGGTCGTGAAATATGGCCTGATAGACGACCCGGATTTCTTCGCATGGTGTGAAGCCGAAGGGCAGAAACTACTCGCGGGCGACCGCGACGCACGCGAGTTCGCGATCGAACGAAGTGTTCGAGCGAAAGCCGCCATCGTCGCGGATGACGAAAGGGAAACATCCGGTCGCCGCGCGCTGCTGAACCTTGGCCATACTTTCGGGCATGCGCTGGAGGCGGATACGGGCTTTTCCGATCTGCTGCTGCATGGCGAAGGCGTGGCGGCGGGCATGGCGCTCGCCTTCCGCTATTCCGCGCGGCGGGGCCTGTGTCCGGTGGAGGATGCGGATCGGGTGACGGCACATCTGAAGTCCGTTGGCCTGCCGCATGATCTTGCAAGTGCTCATGTGAAAGCCGACGGCGCCGCTTTGGTTGCTCATATGCTGCACGACAAGAAAATGGCGGCAGGCGCCCTCCCCTTCCTGCTGGCGCGGGGGATTGGAAAGACGTTCCTGTCAAAGGATGTGGTGCTGAATGATGTCGCAGCCTTCCTCGATGAGGATCGCACGGCAGGCTGAGGCTAATTGCTCCCCTCCCGCAAGCGGGAGGGGCCGGGGGTGGGCCAGTGCAACGTGGCCCATTTCAAAAGGCCAGCTTAGAAACTCGCTCCGCTCTTAACCCCTCCCGCAAGCGGAAGGGGAAGGGGAATATACTGAGCCCGTTATCACAGCTAAAACAAAAAGGGCGCCCATCAGGCGCCCTTCCCATTCGTTCCACCAAGGAACCGATTACTTCTTCAGCGTCAGGCCGCCAAAGCGCTTGTTGAAGCGCGCCACCTGGCCGCCGGTGTCCAGCTGGCGGTTGCCGCCCGTCCAGGCCGGGTGAGACTTGGGGTCGATGTCGAGCGCCAGCGTATCGCCTTCCTTGCCCCAGGTCGAACGGGTCTGGAAGGTGGTGCCGTCGGTCATCTGGACGGTAATCAGGTGGTAATCGGGATGGGTATTGGCCTTCATGAGTCTGCTCCGTCAATGGGCCGGTTTCCGACCGGCCATGGATGCGAATTCTTGCGAAGGCGCGCGGTTACATGGGATCACGCGCGAACGCAACCCCTTCCGGCCTTCAGTCCTCCGGCGGATCGGCGATCATCGCGACGAAGTTTGCCTCGGCGCAAAGCTTGCCATCCACCGTTGCCTTGCCCACGAATTTGCAGACACGGCCACGAATCTGAAGCAATTCGACATGCAGGTCCAGCAAGCAACCCGGTTCCACCGGATTGCGGAACTTCGCCCCGTCGATGCTCATGAAATAAACGAGCTTGCCCGATCCTCGCAGATCGAGCGTTTCGACCGTCAGCACGCCCGCCGCCTGCGCCATCGCCTCGACGATCAACACACCCGGCATGATTGGCCGACCAGGAAAATGCCCCTGGAAGAACGATTCGTTGATCGACACGGCTTTGACCGCATGGATCCTCTCTCGCACGACGAGAGAGGCCACGCGGTCGACGAGCAGCATCGGATAGCGGTGCGGCAGCGCCGCCATGATGCCACGAATATCGATGGCACCCACGGCGGCGGTGGCCGCTTCAACTTCCCCCGTCATCGCTGCGATCAGCGCGAGGTCGGCTGCTGCGACGGGTTGGCGGGAGCCGCTGCGGCAGGCGTCGGCGCCTGACCACGAGCGCCGCCGGGCTGCCAGCCAGCGGGCGGCACGATGCCGACGCTCGGCACCAGCGCGTTGAGCTCGGTCACGACCTGCTGCGTGATATCGACGGTCGGCTGGTAGGACACGGTGGCGTCGGGTGCCAGGATCAGGTCGACCTTCGCCTTCGTCATCGCCGACTTGAGCGCGTCCGACAGCTTGGCCGAAATCTGCTCTTCGACATAAGCGTTGGCGAGCGCGATCGGCTGGCCCAGGCGCTGCAGTTCGGCCTGACCGTTCTGCCCAGCCTTCTGATAGGCTTCATACTGAGTCTGGATCGCCGGCGTCGGCTTATTCCCCGCTGCCTTCATCGCCGCTTCAAGTGCGGTTCCCTTGGCCTTCAGGTCGGCGTCGATCGCGTTCTTGCGCGCGGTGAAGCTGTCGATCTGCGCCTTGTAGGTCGTCTGAATCTGTGAGCGAGCCGTGGTGTAGGCCGAGCTGGTCGCTACCGCACGCTGCAAGTCTGCAACGGCGATTCCAGTCTTCGACTGGGCTGCGGCAGGCACGCTGGTCAGCGCGATGGCAGTCATGGGCGCAAGAGCAAGCGCCGCGGCCTTGAGCATCTTATTCATTAGAATTGAGTCCCTACGTTGAAGCTGATGAGCTGAGTGTCGTCCCCTGGTTCCTTGAGCAGGGCCTTGGCGATGTCGATGCGGAACGGCCCGAACGGCGAGTTCCAGTTGACGCCAAAGCCCACGGAAACACGCGGCTTGAGCGTGTCGCCGAGATAAACTTCTTCAAATCCGGTGCCGTCGAGATAGTCAGCCGTGAAGCCGGTCGGAGCCGGATCACACTGTCCCAGCGCGGGGGCGCGAACTGTGCTCGCTGACCCAGTCGTGCCGGTGTTCGGAGTGACTGAGCAGAAACCGGCGAAATTGGTCGGCACAGGATCACGCAATCCCGCGACGGCGCCTGCATCTACGAAGATCGAAGGACGAAGCCCCATTTCGCGGGCGCCCGATCCCAACGGGATTTCAACCTCGGCGCGGGCAAGATAGTAGATCTTGCCGCCAAGTGCATCGTCCCGGGTGTTATTGTTGCCCGTATTGCGAATGAATGAACCCGGGTTGTCGGGATCTTCGATCAGGGAGAAACGCTTCACGCGCGGTCCGATGCCACGAATATCAAATCCGCGAATTTGCGGATTGCCCAGAAAGAAGCGATCGGTCAGGCGCACCTTGTCAACGATCGTACCAGTCGCGTCGCGGCGCTCACCCTCCAACGAGTGAATGTATCCGCCCTCAGCCGAAAGCGAGAAAATAAAGCCCCCGCCGAGCGGCCAGAACTTTGACCCATTCAGGCGGGTGCGGACATATTTGACGCTGCCGCCAAGCCCAGCAAAGTCCTGGCTCACCACCACATTGTGACCCCGCGTCGGACGAATGCGGTTGTCACGATTGTCGTAGATCAGCGAGTAGCCCAGGGAGGACGTCGTCCGCTTGCCTATCGCGTCGCAGAGATACCGCCCTGCCAGAATAGGGTCGCATTCCCTGTCGCCGTCGCCGTCAACGTCGGAATAATATGTATCCTCATCCAGGCTGACATCATCCAGGTTGAGGCTGTAGCGCAGCGCGAGCGACATATATTCGGTGATCGGCACGCCCGCGCGAATTTGGAAGCCCGTCGTCGTCTGCTTATATGTCGTGTCGCGATCGTTGCCGCTGCCCGTAAAGCGGAAGCTGTTCAGGTCGCGACGATAAATATCGCCACCCAGCGCGATATTCTTGTCCATGAAATAGGGCTCGGTGAAGCCCACTTCGACCGACTTGGAATAGCTGGAATAATTGACGCTGGTGCGCAATTCCTGGCCCTTGCCACGGAAATTGCGCTGCGTGATCGATGCCGAGACGATGAAGCGCTCAAGCGACGAGAAGCCCGCCGACAGCGACAGTTCACCCGTCGATTTTTCCTGGACGTTGGTTTCCAGCACGATGCGATCGGGCGCGGAGCCCGGCTTCTGCTCGATGTCGAGCTTCTCCTGGAAGAAACCGAGCGAGTTGATGCGGTCCTTCGAACGCTTGACGAGGAAACTGTTGAACGCGTCGCCCTCTGCCAGACGGAACTCGCGGCGGACCACCTTGTCCTGGGTCAGCGTATTACCGTTAATGTCCACCCGCTCGACATAAACGCGCGGCGCATTGGCGATGCGGAAATTGATCCCCATCGTCAGGCTGTCCTTGTCGCGGTTGAAGTCCGGCTGCACGTCGGCAAAAGCATAGCCAAACAGGCCCGCCGTCTCGCTCAGCGTGTCGACGGTGTCCTCAACCTGCTTGGCGTTGTACCAATCGCCCTTCTTCATCGGCAGCGTCTTGGTCAGCGACGCACCCGACAGGTCGCGGATATCGGATTCGACCTTCACGTCGCCGAATTTGTAGCGCTTACCTTCCTCGACCACATAGGTGATGATGAAGTCCTGCTTGTCAGGTGTCAGTTCCGCGACAGCTGAAATCACGCGGAAATCGGCATAGCCTTCGGTCAGGTAGAATTGGCGCAGCTTCTGCTGGTCGTAGGCCAGGCGATCCGGATCGTAGCTGGTGCCGGAGGAGAAGACGCGGAACCAGCGCGACTGCTTCGTCACCATCTGGCTACGCAGTTCACCATCGCTGAACTTGTCATTGCCGATGACGTTGATCTGGCGGACCTTCGACTTGGGGCCTTCCGAGATTTCAAAGACGATATCGACACGGTTCTGGTCGAGTTGCACCATCTTGGGCTCGACCGTGGCCGCGAAGCGGCCCTGGCGGCGATAGAGTTCGATGATGCGGGCAACGTCGGCGCGAACCTTCGACCGGGTGTAGATCTGGCGCGGCGCAAGCTTGATCTCCGGCCGGATCTTGTCCTCCTTCAGCCGCTTGTTGCCTTCCAGCACGATGCGGTTGATGACCGGATTTTCCTTCACCTCGACGGTCAGCGCGCCATTGTCGTTACGGATCTGGACGTCCGCGAACAGCTCGGTTTCATACAGGTCGCGCAGCGCCTGATCGAGCGATTCCTGGGTGAAGGGCTGGCCTATGCGCAACTTCGTGTAAGACAGCACCGTATCGGGTTCGAGACGCTGCTGGCCCACCACGCTGATGCTGCGGATGGTGCCCATAGCCGACGCCACGGCGGGGACAGGTGCAGGCGCGGCAGGCTGTGGTGCTTCCTGCGCCAGCACGGGAACCGCAGACAGGCCGCCGATCATCGTCGTTGCCAGAAGGGCCGCGACAACCGGGCGCTGTCTCTTGCTGCTCATCATCGCTGTCACCCGCTCCACCCTTTTACAAAAAAGCATATGTTCGTTCACGCCGGGAAACACGGCGCTAAATCGCGCCTCCCTGCCCGATACGGCTTAGCCGATCAAGCCGGACAGGCGTTCCCAGAGCCCGAAAGAAGATAAATCGTTGAAAGTCACCAGCATCATCATGGCCAGGAGTACCGCCAGACCCGAACGATACGCCCAATCCTGCACGCGCGGACTGACGGGCCTGCGCTGTATCGCCTCCACCCCGTAAAACAGCAGATGTCCGCCATCCAGCATGGGAATTGGCAACAGGTTGATGAACCCCAAGTTAATCGAGATGAGGGCCATGAAGAATACGAAGCTTTCAACCCCCAAAGTCGCGGCCTGACCCGAAACCTCCGCGATCTTGAGTGGTCCGCCCAGTTCCTTATACGACCGGCCGCCGCCCAATATCTGCCCCAGCGTCTCGACCATCGTACGGATGATCTGGCCCGTCTGCTTGAGAGCGACAACAGGCGCGCGCCAGAGCTCCACCGGCTCAATCACCGGCTGTCCAGGAGCGATGCCCAGCCGCCCGACCTTGAAACTGTTGCCGAAGCCATCGCGCTCCTGAACGGCGCCGACACTGCCCTGCTTCTCAACAGTTTTGCCCGCCCGCTCGAGCAGGATGGTCACCGGTTGACCGGGACGGATCTGCGCATAAAGGCGGAGGTCGTCGAAGGTCGCCATTTCCCGCCCATTGAGCGACAGAATACGATCTCCGGGCTGGATGCCCGCCGCCGCCGCTGCACTGCGTGGCTGCACCTTCCCCACGACCGCCGGGGTTCGGCTCTCGCCATAAGCGAAGGCGAATGTGGACAGGATCAGGATGGCAAACAGAAAATTGATGAACGGCCCTGCCGCGACGATTGCCGCCCTTTGCCACAGCGGCTTGGCCGGAAAGCTTTCGGCGCGCTCGCTCGCGGGAAGCTGCAACCATGCGGGATCTGCCTGGCTGGCGGCGTTCATGTCACCCTTGAAGCGGACATAGCCACCCAGCGGCAAAGCGCCGATGCGCCAGCGTGTACCGCGCCGGTCCACCCATGCGGCAATCTCCGGGCCAAAGCCGATCGAAAAGGCTTCCGCCTTCACGCCACACCAGCGGCCGACCAGATAATGGCCGAGTTCATGCACGAAAACGAGCGGCCCGATGACCGCTACAAAGGCGAGGACCGTCAACAGGAACCCGGGATTTTGGATCAAGCCGTCAATCTTTCCATCACTTGGCCCGCCATGCGTCGCGCCTGTGCATCTGCTTCCAGCACATCGTCGATCCCGCTTGGCACTGGCGCGCTATAGCGGTTCAGAACGTCCTCCACAATCATGGCGATATCAAGGAAGCCGATGGCCTCATTCAGGAACGCCGCCACCGCCACTTCATTGGCGGCATTCAGGATCGCAGGCGCCAGCCCGCCCTGTTCCGCCGCCTGTCGCGCCAGACGAAGCGCGGGGAAGCGGACATCGTCGGGAGCCTCAAAATCAAGCCGCCCCGCCTGGGCAAGGTTCAGCGGCTGGCAGGGCGTTTCCATCCGATTGGGCCAGGCGAGCGCACTGGCGATGGGAATGCGCATATCCGGTGATCCAAGCTGCGCCAGGGTCGACCGATCCCGATATTCGACCATCGAATGGATGATCGATTGGGGATGAACCAAAATTTCGATGCGCTCCAGCCCCACGGGGAACAGATGAGCAGCCTCGATCAGTTCCAGGCCCTTGTTCATCATCGTGGCGCTATCGACGCTGATCTTCGCGCCCATCGACCAATTGGGATGCGCCACGGCCTGCGCTGGCGTTATGTGACGCATCTCTTCCCGGCTGCGCGTGCGGAACGGGCCGCCACTCGCCGTCAGGATGATCCTTGCCACATCATCCAAGCCGCTTCCGGCAAGGCACTGAAAAATAGCATTATGCTCGCTATCGACCGGCAGCAATGTAGCACCCGAATGCTCCGCTGCGTCCATCATCAGCGCACCCGCCGATACGAGCGATTCTTTGTTGGCAAGGGCCACCGTGCCACCCGCCTTCAGCGCCGCCATCGTGGGACGCAGGCCCGCACAGCCAACGATCGCGGCCATGGTCCAGTCCGCCCCCGTCTCTGCCGCCTCGATCAGAGCAGCTTCGCCCGCTGCGACCCTGATCCCAGACCCCTGCAACGCCGCCTTTAGCGCATCGTAGTGGGCGGCGTCGCCTATCACAGCCATGTGGGCGTTGCACCGGCGCGCCACCGTGGCCAGCCCATCGACGTCGCTATGCGCGGTCAGTGCCACCACTTCAAACGCATCGCGATCACGCTCGATCAGATCGAGCGTCGACATGCCGACCGACCCTGTCGCGCCAAAGATGGAAACCTTGCGCGTCATGGGAACACCAGCAAAAGATAGAGGGCAGCAGCGAGCGGCGCCGCCGCGACGACCCCGTCCAAACGGTCCATCACGCCGCCATGGCCCGGCAGCAGGGTCCCGCTGTCCTTGACACCGGCACGGCGCTTCATCGCGCTTTCCAGCAGGTCGCCCAGTTGCGCCGCCACCGCCAGCAGCCCGCTCGCCGCGGCAAGCTGGATCGGCAACCCTGCGAAACGATGCAGCACGAAACCCAGGATCAACGCCGCCAACACGCCGCCGCCCAGCCCCGCCCAGGTCTTGGAAGGGCTGACCCTTGGCGCCAGCTTTGGGCCACCGATCGAACGCCCCGCGAAATAAGCGCCAATATCGGTCGCCCACACCAGCGACAAAGTCCAGAAGGCGAGCAGAAGCCCGCCCGGCTGCTGTTGACGCAGAAAGATGAGCGCCATCACCGGCACGAAAACGTAGAATATCCCCAGCGAGAGCCGAGCCGATCGCGTGACCAGGACTACAAAGAAGAAAGCGGCGACCGCAAGCGTGAAGGCTGTCCACGACAGGCCCGCCGCCAGCGGACAGAGCAGCGCCAGCGGCACGGACACCGCAAACATCGAAAGCCGCCGATGCTCAGGCGAAGCGCCCGTAAGGTCCGCCCACTCCCCCTGCATCAGCACGCCAGCGACGACGAGCAGCAACCAGAAGAAGAAGCCCCCGAAGTAAAGGGCGGCGGAGGCCAAGGCTATAAGCAGCAGTCCAACGACCGCGCGGGTGCGAAGCTCACTGGACATCGGTCAAAGCCCGCCGAAGCGGCGGTCCCTCAAACGGAAGGCGTCAAGTGCCTCGGCAAGCGCCCTCGCATCGAAATCGGGCCAAAGCATATCGGTAAAATATAGCTCGGCATACGCTGCCTGCCACAGCATGAAATTGCTCAGCCGCTGCTCTCCCGACGTCCGGATCAGCAGGTCGAGCGGCGGCAGATCGGCCGTGTCCAATCCCGCCTCAACATCTTCCAACCGAACGGCTTCGGGATCGATTTCGCCAGCCCGCACCCGTTGCGCGATAGTCTGGACCGCTCGCACCATTTCGTCCTGCGCGCCATAATTAAGCGCGATCGCGATGATCGGTCCATTGTTGGACGCGGTTCGCGCCACTGCACGCTCGATCAGGTCGACGAGAGACGGATCAAGCGCCTGATAGTTGCCGATCACCCGCAACCGCACGCCATTGGCATGAAATTCGTCGAGGTCCGATTCGATGAAGCGCCGCAGCAGCCCCATAAGGTCTGCCACTTCATTTGCCGGTCGCTTCCAATTCTCCGAGGAGAAGGCGTAGAGCGTCAAGCATTCCAGCCCAAGGTCTCGCGCGGCCCGAGCAACCCTACGGACCGCTTCGACGCCAGCCCGATGTCCTGCGATACGCGGCAGGAACCGCTTCTTCGCCCAGCGGCCATTACCATCCATGATGATGGCGACATGGCGCGCACCATGGCCGGACGCGCCGTCATGAGCGAAGTCGGATTTGGCTTGGCTGGCCATCAAAGTTGCGCGCGAGCGATGAACACGGAGGGAGCGTCCCGGCTTACTGGCCGAGAATTTCCTTCTCCTTGGCCGCCGTGACAGCATCGATATCCGAGATGGTGCTATCCGTCAGCTTCTGCACCTCTGTCTCCAACCGCTTGCGTTCGTCCTCGCTGATTTCGCCCTTCTTTTCGTCGGCCTTCAGATGGTCCATGCCATCGCGGCGAACGTTGCGGACGGCGACGCGGGCGCCCTCGGCATATTTGCTGGCGAGCTTGGCCAGTTCCTTGCGACGTTCCTCGGTCAGGTCGGGGATCGGCAGACGCAGCGTCTGACCGTCCATGATCGGATTAAGGCCAAGGCCCGCCGAGCGGATCGCCTTGTCACAGGGGCCGACATTGCTCTTGTCCCACACCTGCACCGACAACATGCGCGGTTCGGGAGCCGAGACGGTTGCCACCTGATTAAGCGGCATATGCGCGCCATACACCTCGACCGTGACCGGATCGAGCAACTGGATATTGGCCCGGCCGGTACGCAGACCCGCCAGATCACCTTTCAGCGATTCGACGGCGCCGTGCATGCGGCGTTCGAGGTCGGCCTTGTCATATTGAGCCATGGTCTTTCAGTGCTCCTGATTTTGCACGATCGTTGCAACTCCGTCCCCGGCCAGCACTTTTGTCAGATTGCCGGTTTCGCGGATGTTGAAGACGACGATGGGGATATTGTTTTCGCGGCAGAGAGCAATGGCGCTCGCGTCCATGACCTTCAGATTATCGTTCAGCACCTTGTCGAAGCTGATCTCATCATAACGCGCAGCGTCGGCTACCTTCTTGGGGTCGGCATTATAAATGCCGTCCACGCTGGTGCCCTTGAACAGCGCGTCGCAGTTCATCTCGGCCGCGCGCAGTGCCGCCGTGGTATCGGTGGTGAAGAAAGGACTGCCGGTGCCCGCCGCGAAGATGACGATCCGGCCCTTTTCCATGTGCCGCACCGCCTTGCGCCGAATATAGGGCTCGCACACGGTCGCCATCGGAATGGCCGATTGAACGCGCGTGTCATAGCCGATCTTTTCCAGCGCATTCTGCACCGCCAAAGCGTTCATGACGGTAGCGAGCATGCCCATATAATCGGCGCTCGTGCGGTCGAAGCCCTTGGCGGCTCCCGCCAGGCCACGAAAGATGTTGCCGCCGCCGACAACGACGCAGATTTCGAAGCCCGCATCCTTCGCCGCAGCAATTTCGGACGCGACACGGTTCACGGTTTCCGGCTCGATGCCGAATTGCCCCTGCCCCATCAGCACTTCGCCCGAGAGTTTCAGCAGGATGCGCTTGAACGGCGGACGAGTCATGCGGAGTAAAATTCCATCAATTGGAGCAGACAAAGGAATGGCGCGCACCTTAGGCAGCGCGCGCCATTCTGTGAAGTCCTTAGCGTGCTTGGGCAACTTGTCGAGAAGCGTTGCCCCCCGCATGCCGCCCTAAGCGAACATTCTGTCGGATCAGGCCCGGATCAAACGCCTGCGGCCGCAGCGACTTCAGCGGCGAAGTCGCTCGTTTCCTTCTCGATGCCTTCACCAAGCTGGAAGCGGACATAGTTCTTCAGCCTGATCGAAGCACCTGCATCCTTCGCCGCCGCCGCGATAACGTCCTGCACCGGAGTTTTACCATCCATCACAAAGGCCTGCGTCAGAAGAGCATTTTCCTTGCGGAACTTTTCGACCGGTCCATTGATGATCTTGGCAGCGATCTCTTCGGACTTTCCAGCAATCTTGTCGGCGTTCTTTTCACGCGCGATCGCAGCTTCGCGCTCGATGATTGCAGGATCGATGTCATCGGCCGACAGCGCCAGCGGGAAGGCGGCAGCGATGTGCATCGCGATCTGCTTGCCCAGCGGCTCCAGCACGTCAGCAGGCGCATCGCCTTCCAGCGCGACCAGCACGCCGATCTTGCCGAGGCCCGGCGCAGCGGCGTTATGAACGTAGGGAACAACAACGCCCTGGCTCACTTCCAGCTGACCGATGCGGCGCAGGGTTTGGTTCTCACCGATGGTGGCGATGTTCGACACCAGCTTCTCGGAAATCGTGCCACCAGCCGGGTGAGCCTGCGACGACAGCGCCTCTGCATCGGTCGCGCCGGTCTGCAAAGCGACCTGAGCGACGGTGCGGACGAAGTCCTGGAACTGGTCGTTCTTCGCTACGAAGTCGGTTTCGCTGTTCACTTCAACGGCAACGCCCTTGGTGCCAGCAACGGCAACGCCGACCAGGCCTTCGGCAGCGGTGCGGCTCGACTTCTTCTGCGCGGCGGCGAGGCCCTTTGCGCGCAGCCAGTCAACGGCGGCTTCCATGTCGCCATTGGCTTCAGCGAGCGCCTTTTTGCAGTCCATCATGCCCGCGCCCGAACGGTCGCGCAGTTCCTTGACGGCAGCAGCGGTAATCTCGGCCATGTTTCGGCTCCTAATTTCGATGGGGTTCAAATAAACGGGGTTCGAATAAGCACTAGGGCGCGTTCCGGTGGAGCGCGCCCTAGCCTCTTAATCTTGCAGTTCGAAGACCGCGGGATCAGGCCTGAGCGGCGACCTCTTCAACTTCGGGCTCGTCCAGAGCACCGAGGTCAACGCCCGAAGCCTGCTGCGCACCACGGTTGCCCTTGGTGGCTGCTGCGGCAATGGCGTCGCAATAGAGGCGGATCGCGCGGCTGGCGTCGTCATTCGCCGGAACCGGGAAAGCGATGCCGTCGGGCGAGACGTTCGAATCGAGGATCGCGACGACCGGGATGCCCAGCGTGTTGGCTTCCTTGATCGCCAGCTCTTCCTTGTTGGCGTCGATCACGAACATGACATCAGGAATGCCGTTCATGTCGCGGATGCCGCCCAGCGACAGCTCGAGCTTCTCGCGCTCGCGGGTCATCTGAAGGACCTCCTTCTTGGTGAAACCGTGGGTGTCGCCCGACAGCTTCTCTTCGAGGGTCTTCAGGCGCTTGATCGAGCCCGAGATGGTCTTCCAGTTGGTGAGCATGCCGCCCAGCCAACGGTGGTTGACGAAGTGCTGACCCGACTTGCGAGCAGCTTCAGCGATCGGGTCCTGCGCCTGGCGCTTGGTGCCGACGAACAAAACCTTGCCACCGGCGGCAACGGTCGCCGACACGAAGTCGAGCGCGCGGCCGAAGAGCGGCACGGTCTGCGACAGGTCAAGGATGTGGATGCCGTTGCGCTCGCCGAAGATGTACGGCTTCATGCGCGGGTTCCAGCGGTGGGTCTGGTGGCCGAAGTGGGCGCCAGCCTCGATCAATTGGTGCATGGTGACGACAGGAGCCGCCATAATATTTCTCCTTCCGGTTTAACCTCTGGGAATCAGGAACTGGGGCGTCACGCCGTCAGCACCGGATATGTGCGATTCCCATGTGGAATGGCGCGGCCCTTAGCGCGGCGCTACGCGCGATGCAAGGGCTTGACGACGCCCACAAAGTAGAACATATAGAGAACATGGGAACAAATCGGACGTTCGACCGGTTTGGACTTCAATCAGGACCTACGGTTCTCAGCACAGGAAGAGTGAGCGGTCTTATGTTCACCATTGTTGCAGCTACGGTTTTCTTCGCGGCCTTTCTGCTCGCCGCCAGTGTGATAATCGGGATGTTCGCGCTCTATCATGAAAAGATGGTAGCCGCCCTGTTGTTTGAGCCCATCCCTCAAGAGCCGCCAGTGTATCGCCTGCGGATCAGCCGCCGCCGTGCTACGCCAAGTCGCCCGGTCGCTCCCACTGCAACACGGCCGCACGCTTTCGCCGCCTGATCCGTTTCGTCACGTCCCGGTGGCGGTCGCTTGCTGCCGCCGGACTTTAGCGTAGGACATCATCCCAAACGGGATCGTCACGAGATATATGGCGCACAGGAATAGCAGCGTCAGCCAGGGATCCGTGATCAGCAACGCGGCGAGTAAGCCAGCGACGGCGATCGCCTCAAGTCTGATCCTTTTGCGGAGCCGCAGCGCCGACCAAGTGTAGGTCGCAATGCTGGAGATCATCAGGAAGGCGATGAAGGCCGTCCAGGGCGCAACCACATACCAGGCTCGAAAAATTTCCTGCCCTGTGACTAACCACAGATAAAGTGGCACGAACGCCAGTCCAGCCCCCGCAGGCGCTGGCACGCCCGTGAGGAACCCAGCCGATTTATGCGGCTGTATGTCGGCGTCGATATTGGCGTTGAAACGCGCAAGCCGCAGCGCGCACGACAGTGCATGCGCCAGCGCGAATATCCAGCCGAACTTCGGCATGGCATGCAGCGACCAAAGGTACAGGATCAGCGCTGGCGCAACACCAAAGGCGATGGAGTCGGAAAGCGAATCCAGCTCCGCGCCGAATCGGCTTTCCCCACGCAGCAGCCGAGCGATGCGACCGTCGAGCCCGTCCAGCACGCCCGCGATCAGGATGGACAGGACCGCCCTCTCCCACTCTCCGGAAATGCCATAACGCACGCCCGTCAAGCCAAAGCATAGCGCCATTGCGGTGACGGCATTGGGCGCGACCATCCGCAGCGTGATGCCCCGGCGAAGCCCACGCGGGATAGCGCGCCGCTGCCTCATTGCTGGATACCCGAAATGACCCGCATGTCGCCAATCTGGCCCAGGATGGTCTCGCCTGCAACGGTCCTTTGGCCCAGCACCACGCGCGGCGCCGTTCCAGCGGGAAGGTATACATCGACGCGGCTGCCAAAGCGGATGAGCCCGATCCGCTGCCCCGCCGCGATCATGTCGCCCGGTTTCACGAACGGCACGATCCGCCGCGCCACCAGCCCCGCGATCTGGGTGAAGCCGACGCGCAAGCCGTCATGCCGTTCCACTAATATGTGCTGCCGTTCATTGTCCTCGCTCGCCTTGTCGAGGTCGGCGTTCAGGAACTTGCCCGAAATATAGACGACCGACTTCACGGTCCCGCCGATCGGCGTGCGATTAATGTGAACGTCGAACACACTCATGAAGATCGAAACGCGGATCATCGGCTGATCGCCAAGGCCATCCGCGCCCGCCATTTCGCGCGGCGGCGGCACGCGCTGGATCAGCGTCACGAGGCCATCGGCAGGCGCCACGATCGCCCTCTCATCCTGCGGTACGGCGCGCACCGGATCGCGGAAGAAAGCGAACACCCAGATCGTCACCATCACCATCAGCCAGCCGGGTATCGTCCAGCCGACCAGGAACAGCACTATCGTAAACGCCGCAGCAATCAGGCCGAATTTCATCCCCTCCGGATGCACCGAAGGGAAGCGCCACTTCACATTGCCGCCTAAAGCGACGGTGATTTCGTCATTTTCCATGGCATCGTCTTTAGGCACAGTCACTTGCAGTGACAACGGCCGATACCGCCTCCCCGCCCAAATGACATTGCTTCGCAAAAACCTATTGCGCAGTTGAACATTGCCGCCGCTTTCCCTAGGGCGTGTCGCAATTGCATCCAAACGAAGAAGGCGAAGAGGCGCATGGCGAAGATCAAGGTCAAAAACCCGGTCGTGGAGATCGACGGCGACGAAATGACGCGGATCATCTGGCAGTGGATCCGTGAGCGCCTCATTCTCCCCTATCTCGACATCGACCTCAAATATTATGACCTGAGCGTCGAAAAGCGCGACGAAACCAACGACCAGATCACCGTCGATTGCGCCAATGCGGTCAAGCAATATGGGGTCGGCGTGAAGTGCGCCACCATCACCCCGGACGAAGCGCGCGTCGAGGAATTCGGCCTCAAGGAAATGTGGAAGTCGCCCAATGGCACGATCCGCAACATCCTAGGCGGCGTCGTGTTCCGCGAACCGATCGTCATCAAGAATGTGCCCCGCCTGGTTCCAGGCTGGACCGACCCCATCGTCATCGGCCGCCACGCGTTCGGCGACCAGTATCGCGCCACCGACTTCCTGGTTCCCGGCCCCGGCAAGCTGCGCATGGTCTGGGACGGCGCGAACGGCGAGAAGATCGAGAAAGACGTCTTCAACTTCCCCAGCCCGGGCGTCGCCATGGGCATGTACAATCTCGACGATTCGATCCGCGACTTCGCCCGCGCCAGCATGAACTATGCGCTCGACCGCGGATGGCCGCTGTATCTGTCGACCAAGAACACGATCCTCAAGGCCTATGACGGCCGCTTCAAGGATCTGTTCCAGGAAGTGTTCGACAAGGAATTCGCCGATCAGTTCAACGCGAAGGGCATCGTTTACGAACATCGCCTGATCGACGACATGGTCGCCTCCGCCCTCAAGTGGAGCGGCAAGTTCGTCTGGGCCTGCAAGAACTATGACGGCGACGTTCAGTCCGACACCGTCGCGCAGGGCTTCGGCTCGCTGGGCCTCATGACCTCTGTCCTGCTCTCGCCCGATGGCAAGACCGTCGAGGCAGAAGCCGCGCACGGCACCGTCACCCGCCACTATCGCCAGCACCAGCAGGGCAAGCAGACCTCGACCAACCCGATCGCGTCGATCTTCGCCTGGACGCAGGGCCTGGCCTATCGCGGCAAGTTCGACGACACCCCGGAAGTCACGAAGTTCGCCGAAACGCTGGAGCGGGTCTGCATCGAAACCGTGGAAAACGGCGCGATGACCAAGGATCTTGCCTTGCTGATCGGTCCGGATCAGGCATGGATGACCACCGAGCAGTTCTTCGAGGCGATCCGCGCGAACCTCGAAACCGCCATGGGCAATTGGAACTGATCCAGCCTTTTAGGCATTCAGTACGGAAACGGAATAAGGCGGTGCCGTCCAACGGCGCCGCCTTTTCCATGGCGGGAGATCGGCGATGACGACAGCAACACGCAAACGGCTGGAGGTCCGCACTGCGGTGCCCGCCGACGTTCGCGGCATCCAAAGGCTGATCGCGCGCGTCTATCCCGGCATGGCCAACTATTCGCTGGCAACCCTGCGCGGCCAGATCAACAATTTCCCGAACGGCTGCTTCGTCGCCCTCTACGACAACAAAATCGTCGGCTATTGCGCGACCATGCGCGTCAGCCGGTCAATGGCCTTTTCCTTCCACGATTGGGAAGAAATCACCGCCAACGGCTTCGGCACCCGGCACAGCGCGGCTGGCGAATGGCTCTATGGCTATGAAATGGCGGTCGATCCCAAGCTGCGCGGACTTCGCATCGGCCAGCGGCTCTATGACGAGCGCAAGGAACTGGCCGAAGAGCTGGACCTGCACGGCATCGTCATCGCGGGCCGCATGCCGGGCTATGCTCGCGCGAAACGCCGGGTCGATAGCCCCGCCGATTACCTCGACAAGGTGGTCCAGGGCAGGCTGCGTGATCAGGTCATCAGCTTCCAGCTCAAGAACCAGTTCGAACCACTCGGCGTCCTCGAAAACTATCTGCCCGAAGACAAGCAATCCGACGGCCACGCCGCGCATCTGGTGTGGCGCAACCCTTATGTCGATCCCGACGAAGCGCCCGAAATGCGGGTGCCGCGCGGCGTCGAGAGCGTTCGCCTAGCCACCTGCCAGCTTCAGGCCCGCGCCGTCGCCGACTTCGATGAATTTATCCGCAACATCGAATATTTCGTTGATGTTGCAGCAGATTATCGTTCCGACTTCATCGTCTTCCCGGAGCTGTTCACCCTCCCCCTACTCTCCTTCGAAACTAAGAAACTGTCGCCACTGGAAGCGATAGACAAGCTCACCGGCTACACACCGCGTCTGACGAAGGAACTGACGCGCATGGCGCTGGAATATAATATCAACATCATAGGCGGCTCCCACCCGACGCGCGCCGACGATGGCGACATCCAGAACATCGCCTATGTCGCCCTGCGCGATGGATCGGTCCACACGCAGGAAAAGATCCACCCGACCCCCAACGAAGCTTTCTGGTGGAACATCAAGGGCGGCGATTCGCTGGACGTGATCCAGACCGATTGCGGCCCGATCGGCGTCCTCATCTGCTATGACAGCGAATTTCCCGAACTTGCGCGCCGTTTGGTGGATCAGGGCGCGCGCATCATCTTCGTTCCCTTCTGCACCGACTCGCGCCTCGGCTATATGCGCGTGCGCTACTGCGCGCAGGCGCGGGCGATCGAAAACCAATGCTATGTCGTCATGTCCGGCAATGTCGGCAATCTGCCCAACGTCGACAATATGGACATTCAATATGCGCAAAGCGCCATCCTGACACCCTGCGACCTACCCTTCGCCCGGGACGGCATAGCGGCGGAGTCCACCGAGAATGTCGAAACGCTGACCATGGCCGACGTCAACCTAGCCGACCTCAGCTGGGCGCGAGCGGAAGGCACGGTGCGCAACCTCCGCGATCGCCGCTTCGACCTTTATCATATCGACTGGGACAGCAGCCCCGATCATGCCCATGCGCCGAGCGGCGGCCCGGTGCCCGCTGGAGGCCACAATGCGCCTGGCGGTGGGTGAAAAAAGCGAGCGTGGCTACCTTTCGCTCCCTAGCTCATGCACAGGAATGTCTTGGATGGGTGGTCAGGAGACAGTTCGGTGAGCGGTATCTTCAAGCGCATTGCGAACGTCCGTCAGTTAGTCGCGGCGAAGCGTTATTCTCTCTAAACTGTTCAGCAGCAGACGAATTTGCTCGTCGGTTCCTACCGTAATGCGGAGATAGTTGCTGATGCGAGGCAAATTGAAATGCCGCACAAGTATAGCCGCTTCGCGGAGGCGCGCCGCGAGCGTAGCTCCATCGTGCCGGGGATGGCATGCCAATACAAAATTGGCTGCTGATGGCAGGACTCCAAATCCGAGCGCTTCGAGGCCATCGACCATTACATCGCGCGCCTGCATGATTTGTTTTCGGCACAGCTGGAAATAGGCTTCGTCGCGCAGTGAGGCGATGGCACCGACTTGAGCCAAACGATCGATCGGGTATGAGTTAAAGCTATCCTTCACTCGCACAAGCGCCTCGATCAAGGCTCGATCGCCAACCGCATAGCCGACACGCAGTCCCGCCAGTCCACGCGACTTGGACATGGTGCGAACGACCAAAAGATTAGGATGATCGGCGATGAGCGGGATCGCCGTCTCTCCACCGAAATCGACATAAGCCTCGTCAATTACCACCGGCACGTTTGGATGCCGTTCCAGCAGACGAGCAATCTCCGCAAGGCTGACGGCGATGCCTGTGGGTGCATTAGGATTAGGAAATATGATCCCGCCGTTACCGGGGCGATACTCATCAACGCGCAAGTGAAATCCCACGTCCAGCGGCACCGTCTCGTACTCGATCCCGTACAGGCGACAGTAGACAGGGTAGAAGCTGTAGGTGATGTCCGGGAACAGTATCGGCGCATCGTGCTTGAGCAAGCCAGCAAAGGTGTGGGCCAGTACCTCATCAGAACCGTTGCCTACAAAAACCTGGTCGCCATCCACCTCATGATAAGCGGCAATCTCATCCCGCAAGGCTGATGACTGAGGGTCAGGATACAATCTGAGAGTAGAAGTAGCCTCTTGCCTGATCGCCGTCAGCACAGAAGGGGCCGGTCCCATTGGCAATTCATTAGTGTTAAGTTTCACTAAGCCCGGAATAGGAGGCTGCTCTCCCGGCACATACGGCTGGAGATCGTGAACAAACTGGCTCCAAAAACGGCTCATGGCGGTGGTGCTAATAGTGAAGGGCTCTTAACTCAATCTATAGGTTGAGCGCGATCTGAATGACAGTTTCTTGGAAGCGAGCTTTCCCGGGTGACGGCCAATTTTGATCGCCAGCCGACCCTCCTCATTTCGTCATGCCAGCGCACGCTGGCATCTCGGTCGATGGCACTCGAACTCGCCTCACGAGCTCCCAGCTTGCCGCTGGGACGACGAGAAAGGACAACTGCACGGGATCGAAACCACACCACCGCTCGAACATGAAACATCTTCAGCCATCGATCATTACATAAGCCGTGCCATCGACAGCCATTCGCGAATTTCACTATGACGCCGCCGAACACCGGCTGGACGTCCAGTTCGTCAGCGGGAAGCGTTACAGCTATTTCGATGTGCCGGAAAATCTGGCCACAGAGATGACCAAAGCGACCTCGAAGGGCGGCTTTTTCAACCACCACATTCGTGATCGCTATCCCTTCACTCGACGGTGACGGACTTTGCCAGATTGCGCGGCTGATCGACATCGGTCCCCTTCGCCACCGCCACATGATAGGCGAGCAGTTGCACCGGCACCGCATAGACCATCGGTGCGATCAGCGGATGGACCTTGGGCATGGTGATCGTAGCGATGCAGCCCTCGCCCGCCGCCTTCACGCCGTCATAGTCGGAAATCAGCACCACCTTGCCGCCGCGCGCCTGCACTTCCTGCATGTTGCTGACGGTCTTTTCAAACAGCGGTCCGCTCGGCGCCAGAACGATCACCGGCACCTTGTCATCGATCAGCGCGATCGGCCCGTGCTTCATCTCGCCGGCCGCATAGCCTTCGGCGTGGATATAGCTGATTTCCTTGAGCTTCAGCGCCCCTTCCAGCGCCAGCGGATAATCCGGACCCCGGCCCAGATAGAGCACGTCCCGCGCCCCCGCGATCAGGTGCGCCATGCCCTCGATCGACTCGTCATAGGCCAGCGCGCCGTTAAGAGCGGCAGGCGCTTCGGCGAGGTGACGGACCAGCTCCTTCTCGCCCTTCGCATCCAGTCGCCCCTTGGCCCGCGCCAGATTCGCCGCGAATGCCGCCAGAACAGCCAGCTGGCAAGTAAAGGCCTTGGTCGACGCGACACCGATTTCCGGCCCGGCATGGGTCGGCAACAGCAGATCAGCCTCCCGCGCCATGGTGCTGGTGGGCACATTGACGACCGCCGCGATCTTCTGCCCCTCGCTACGGGCATGGCGGAGCGCGGCCAGCGTATCAGCGGTTTCGCCCGACTGACTGATGACGATCATCAGCCCGCCATCCTCCATCACGGGCGCGCGGTAGCGGAACTCGCTTGCCACATCGATATCGACGGGGACGCGAGCGAATTGCTCCACCCAATATTTGGCGACCATCCCCGCATAATAGCTGGTGCCGCACGCAACGATGGTGACGCGGCGGATCGCCCCCAGGTCGAAATCCGGAATGGGGAGCGACACCCGGTCTTCCATCCGCTGAAGGTATGACTTCAGCGTCTGAGCGACGACCACCGGCTGCTCGTAGATTTCCTTGAGCATATAGTGGCGGTGATTGCCCTTGGAGATCAACTCGCCGGTCACGCCGGAAATGGTGATTGGCCGCTCGACAGGGTTGTTGTCCTTGTCAAAAATCTCCGCACCCTCTGCGGTGATGACGACCCAGTCGCCCTCCTCCAGATAGGCAATGCGCTGGGTCAACGGCGCCAGCGCTAGCGCGTCGGAGCCCAGATAGGTCTCACCCTCGCCATAGCCCACGACCAGCGGCGACCCCAGCCGCGCGCCGATCAGCATGCCGGGATGGCTGCGGAACAGGATGGCCAGCGCAAAGGCGCCATGCAGGCGGGGAAGAACTTGCGCCACCGCGTCCTTCGGCGACGCGCCCTGCTCGACCAACTCGCTCACCAGATGCGCGACAACTTCCGTATCCGTTTCGCTATCGAAACGGCGTCCCCGGCCGGTCAGTTCTTCCCGCAGCGGCTTGAAATTCTCGATGATCCCATTGTGCACCAGCGCCACTTCATTGGTCGCATGCGGATGCGCATTGTTCGTCGTCGGCGCCCCATGCGTCGCCCAGCGGGTATGCGCGATCCCGGTCGTCCCCGGCAGCGGATTATCCGCCAATTCCTTCACCAGATTGGCAAGCTTGCCCTCCGCCCGCCGCCGCTCGATCGCGCCCTCATAGACAGTCGCGACACCCGCGCTGTCATAGCCGCGATATTCCAGACGCCTCAGCCCATCGACCAAACGCTCCGCCACATCGTCCTTACCGATGATACCGATGATACCGCACATGAATCCTGAGCCTCAAAGCTATGCAAACAAACGACCAACCCGTTCCGCGCCCACCTATGCCATGATCGACGGAACAGCGACAGGGTAGACAGTCATTCTGGACGAATTGTAACCAACCAGACATCGGGCGGCGAGAGCAGTCTGATCGGCAGGCCACTGGTGCCGATCCCCGCCGACACGATCATGGATTTCGCATCGTCACGATAGACCCCGCAAGCATAGCGGGTGCCGAAGCGAGACGGCACATAGACGATCCCCGCAAAGGGCAGCGCCACCTGACCACAATGCGTGTGCCCAACCATTGCCAGCAACGGCCTGTCGGGCAGGGAGGGAAAAACGTCAGGCCCGTGGGAAAGGACTATCTGCGCGCCGCCGATATCCTTCATCTCGTCTAACACGGCGGGGACATCCGGGCGATCGGTGTAAATATCGCGCAACCCGCCTATCACCAGCGGCCCCCGGCGCACCGCCTGGTCGGTCAAAAGGATGATCCCGATCCGCCGAAAAAGGGCGCGCCATTGGGTGCGGCTGATCTTCGCGTAACGGCGCGCGTCGTGATTGCCGAGTACCGCCACCACACCCATTGGCGCACGAAGAGCTGAAAAAGACGCGATACTCGCTTGCGGATCATAAACCGCACCGCCCTTATGATCGCCGATATAGTCCCCGCCCAGCAGGATAAGATCTGGCTTCAGTCCGTTCACCTGACGAACGATCCGCGCCATTCTGTCCGGACTGTTATCCGGTCCCGACAAATGAGAGTCGGTCATCAGGGCGACCGTTACCGGCCGCCGCGGCGCGCCTTCCGGAAATGGCAGCGCAATGTCTATCCGGCGCACCATGGGCGTAGCCCGCGCATTGGTGAAAAGCCAGATGCAAGAGCCTGCCGCGATCAGGCCAAGCAGAAGCAGCGCCCAAAAGCATCCGCCACGACTGAACGGGGATTTCACTTGGCCGCTTTACGCGCCTGCATGCCAGCGCGGAAACGCGCCGCCCATCCGGGCTTGCCCTCCTGCGCGGGCCGGACGAGGCAAAGAGCGTCCGCCTCTACCTCCTTGGTCACCACGCTCCCTGCCCCGACGATCGCGCCTGAGCCGATCCTGACCGGAGCTACCAGCGCACTGTTGGAGCCGATGAACGCCCCCGCGCCGATTTCCGTCTTATATTTGAAGAAGCCATCATAGTTACAGGTGATCGTACCCGCGCCCACATTGGCGCCTGCCCCGATGGTAGCATCCCCAATATAGGACAGGTGGTTGACCTTAGCGCCTTCGCCCAGTTCCGCCTTTTTGATTTCGACGAAATTGCCGACCTTCGCCTTTGCGCCAATTTGGGCTCCGGGACGCAGTCGCGCATAGGGGCCGATCTCGGCACCCTTGGAGATGGTTGCGCCCTCGATGTGCGAGAAGGCGTGGATGACCACATCATCAGCCACCGTCACGCCCGGCCCGAATACAACATTGGGCTCGACCATGACATCGCGGCCCAGTTCAGTGTCATGCGCGAAGAACACGGTTTCCGGCGCTACCAGCGTCACGCCATCGCGCATCGCCTCGCTGCGCCGCCGGTCCTGCCAGGCAGCCTCGATCACGGCCTGCTCCGCCCGGCTGTTCACGCCAGCCACTTCCCAAGCCTCGGTTTCGATGACGGCACTTTGAGCGCCGGGCAGCATGATGATGTCGGGCAGATAATATTCGCCTGCCGCATTGTCGTTGCCGATCTTGTCGAGCAGGACAAAAAGGTCGGTCGATCGCACAGCCATAAGTCCGGAGTTGCACAGCGTCACGGCTCGTTCGGCCGCGTCGGCATCCTTATATTCGACCATCTTGTCGATGATGCCCTGCCCACTGGTGATGATCCGCCCATAGGCGCCCGCGTCCTCCGGCCTGAAGCCCAGCACCACGGCGCGCAGGTCATCACCCAGGTTCAAACGGTCCAGCATGGCCCGCATGGTCTCTGCCCGCACCAGCGGCACATCGCCATAGAGGATCAATATGTCACCAGCGAAACCGGCAAGCGCGTCATGCGCCTGGGCAACAGCATGGCCAGTTCCCAATTGCTGCTCCTGCACGGCGATCACCGCGCCTGTTCCGGCGACAGCGGCTTCCACTTGCTCGCGGCCCGCGCCAACCACGACGACCTGCCGCTCGGGCTGAAGCTCCGCGACGCTGGCCAACAGGTGCAGCAACATTGGCCGACCCGCGACCGGATGGAGCACCTTATGCTTGGCGGACTTCATGCGCGTGCCCTGCCCGGCGGCAAGGATGATGATGGCGAGTGGGCGGGTGGCGGTCACGGCGGAACGCGTCCTCTTTAGCAGGAAGGTTATGAATCTGATCGCTCTCTGCCACGTTTGCCTTGCCTTTGCCACCGGAGAGGCCGCATGAGCCGCGCATGACCAGCATTCCCTTCGATATAGTGGGTTTCGACCTCGACGGCACCTTGCTCGACACGAGCGGCGACCTCGCCGCGGCAGTCAATTACGCGATCGCGACCGATGGCCGCCCGCCTTTTCCCGTCGATGCCATCCGCCCGTTCGTGGGCAAGGGCGCGAAAGTCATGCTGGAACGGGCGCTAACCGCATCGGGCGGCTATGATGACGCCCTGCTGGCTCAGATGCTGCCGACGTTGCTCGATTATTATGAGCAGAATCTCGCCATCCATTCGGTTCTCTATCCCGGCCTCATGGGCGCCATGGAGGCGTTGGACAGCGCAGGCGTGAAACTCGCGATCTGCACGAACAAGGCAGAACGCTTCACCATTCCCCTGCTCCATCAGATCGGCCTTTCCGAACGCTTCGTCAGCGTCATTGGCGGCGACACGCTTGGCGTAGCAAAGCCGGACCCAGCGCCGATCCACGAGATGATCGCGCGCGCTGGCGGCGGCCGCACGATATTCCTCGGCGACACGATCAACGACATCGCGGGTGCTCGTAACGCGGGAGTACCAAGCATAGCGGTCAGTTTCGGCTTCCTCGACGGCCCCGTCGAACAATTGGAAGCAGACGCGGTCATAGATCATTTCGATGAACTGATGCCGCTTCTCGAAGGTTGGCCAGGCTGATCGTCGGCCGTTTGATCCATAGCGGATGAACATCTCGTCGATTTTGGAAGTATTTTTTAAACAAAGGCTTATACCGCCGCCCCAACGGCGGCTTCGTGCTGTCGATCTTCAGGGTAACAGCAGGTAAAGGCGGTCAGCATGGGAGAAAATTTCGCTTTCTTCCTGCCGATCATGATGGCCAGCTTTGGCATCGCGTTCCTGATCATCTGTAACTGGCACGTGCGAGCCGCTGCCTGGTGGAGCGCGGCCTTCTCCTGCGTCGCCGCAGGATTTGCGGCACCCGTTGGTTTTGCCGCAATCCCAGACCCTGTCTGGAGCATTATTGCTGATCTGCTGTTTGCCACCGGGTTCCTGCTTTTCGGTCAGGCCCTGTTGCAACGCTGGCGACCATCCTGGCTTCTGATGGCGCGGCTGATGATCTGGGGCGGCTCGATCCTGCTGTGCATCCTCGCCTATGCGATGGACAATCTGCCGCTCGAGCTGGTCGCCTCGGACTTTGGCTGCTTTCTCCTGATCGGACTTCCCCTTGTCGCGGCGAAGGATCACTTGCGTACAGGGGCCGATCGGACGTTGTTCGCCGCTGCGTCGCTCGTCGCATTGGATAATTTCGTTCGCGGCACCACTGTCCCGCTCACGCTGTCGGAGAATGGCGACTTCCTCACCAGCGAATATGCCTTTTTGATGCAGGCGCTGGCATGCATATTCGGCTTGTTTCTCGCGTTCGCTGCTCTTGCGACTCAGGTGATCGACATACTGAGCCGCTACCAGCGGGAAGCCATGGTCGATCCGTTATCCGGCCTGTTCAATCGTCGGGGATTCGATGACGCCATCCAGCGTAGGCAATCGGATGAGCTGCCCGCAGGAAGTCTCATTGTCTGTGACATCGACCATTTCAAGACCATCAATGACGAATATGGTCACGCATCCGGCGATCAGGTGATCCGGGCGCTTTCTCGTCTTCTGACCACAATGGCTCCGGAGGGCGCGGTCGTGGCCCGCTTCGGTGGAGAGGAATTCGTCCTGTTCCTGCCAGGCATCGATGCAGCACATGCGGCGGAGATCGCGAACAAGCTGCGCGAAGGCTTCACGACGACGATTGCAACGCAACTGCGGCTCAGCCGTCCATTGACTGCCAGCTTTGGCCTATCGACCACTCAACGCAGCGACACGTCAATCCACGACACCATCGCTCGCGCTGACGAAGCACTCTATGATGCGAAGGCGCGTGGCCGGAACCGCGTCTGCATCCGGCGCGCGCTATCCTCGCCAACCATAGCGGCGGCATCCACGCCACGCATCGCCAGCGCCTGAAAAGCAGAAGGGCCGCACAGCGGCGGCCCTTTCCAACTTCGCCAAAGGCGCCGATCACATGTGGATCGGTTTGCCCATGACCGCCATCGCGGCTTCCTTGATCGCTTCGCTATGCGTCGGATGCGCGTGGCAGGTATAGGCGATATCCTCGCTCGATGCGCCGAATTCCATCGCCTGTGCCGCTTGCGCGATCATCGTGCCAGCCACGGTCGCGATGATCCACACGCCCAGGACCCGGTCGGTTTCCGCATCGGCGATCACCTTCACAAAGCCGTCGGGCTCATGATTGGTCTTGGCGCGGCTGTTCGCCATCATCGGGAACTTGCCGACCTTGACCGCACCGCGTTCCTTGGCGGCTTCCTCGGTAAGGCCGACGCCTGCAATCTCAGGCTTGGTATAGACCACCGACGGGATCACCGCGTGGTTCACGATCCCGGTCAACCCGGCGATGTTCTCCGCAACGGCGATGCCCTCGTCCTCAGCCTTATGCGCCAGCATCGGGCCGGGGATCACATCGCCGATGGCCCAAACACCGGGGACCTTGGTCGCAAAGTCATGATCGGTTTCGATCTGTCCGCGCGCGTTGAGTTCAAGGCCGATCTTGTCCAGAGCCAGCCCGTCGGTATTGGGACGGCGGCCGATCGACACCAGCACGACATCGGCCTCGATCGTCTCCGAAGCCCCGCCCGCAGCGGGTTCAACCGTCAGGCTGACGCCCTTCTTATGCGCCTTGGCGCCCGTGACCTTGGTGCCGAGCTTATATTCAAAGCCCTGCTTCTTGAACATCTTGTTCGCTTCCTTGCGAACCTCGCCATCCATGCCCGGCAGGATCTGATCGAGAAATTCGACGACCGTCACCTTCGAGCCCAGACGGCGCCAGACCGAACCCAATTCCAGCCCGATGACGCCCCCGCCGATGACGACGAGGTGATCCGGAACCTTGTCCAGTTCCAGAGCGCCGGTTGAATCGACGATCAGGCCCTTGTCGTTGTCCACTTCGACGCCCGGCAGCGGCGTCACGGAGGAACCCGTCGCGATGATGATATTCTTCGCGGTCACAGCCTTGCCCGCAACATCGACCGTGTTCGCGCCGGTGAAGCTGGCCCGGCCCTTCAACCAGTCGACCTTGTTCTTTTTGAACAGGAATTCGATGCCGCCCGTTAGGCCCTTCACGGCATCCTTGCGCTGGCCCTGCATGGTATCCAGATCAAGGCTCATCTTGTCGATCTTGACGCCCAGCTTTGCGAGCGCGCCACCTGCGGCCTCCTCATAAAGCTCCGACGCGTGAAGCAGAGCCTTCGACGGAATGCAGCCGACATTCAAGCAGGTGCCGCCCAGTGTCTCACGGCTCTCGGCGCACGCAGTCTTGAGACCCAGTTGAGCCGCGCGGATGGCCGCGACATAGCCCCCCGGACCCGCGCCGATCACCAGGACGTCATAATCGAAGTCAGCCATCTCAATCTCCGTTCGCCCTGAGCCTGCCAGAGGGCATTACTTTTTCTTTCGTCCCCTAGAAAGGACAGGGCTTCTACAGGCTCAGCCCGAACGGAATGAAAGGTTGATCTTTAGAGGTCGATCAGCAGACGGGTCGGATCCTCGATCGCGTTCTTGACCGCGACGAGGAAGGTCACCGCTTCACGGCCATCGATCAGGCGATGGTCGTAGCTGAGCGCCAGATACATCATTGGACGGATGACGATCTGGCCGTCACGGACGACCGGACGGTCCTCGATACGATGCAGGCCCAAAACCGCTGACTGGGGCGGGTTGATAATGGGGCTCGACAGGAGCGAACCGAAGACGCCGCCATTGGAGATGGTGAAGGTTCCGCCCTTCATATCTTCCATGGTCAGCGTGCCTTCCTTGGCCTTCTTGCCAAAGCCGCCAATCGTCTTTTCGATGTCGGCGACGCTAAGGCTTTCAGCGTTGCGGATCACCGGCACGACCAGACCGTTCGGGGCCGACACGGCCACCGAAATATCGGCGAAGTCATTATAGACGATCTCGTCACCCTCGATCTGCGCGTTGACGCCTGGAATGTCGCGCAGCGCCATGCAGACGGCCTTGGTGAAGAAACCCATAAAGCCCAGGCGGACGCCATGCTTCTTTTCAAACAGGTCCTTATACTTCGCGCGCGCTTCGATGACATTTGTCATGTCGACGTCATTATAGGTGGTGAGCAGCGCCGCGTTATTCTGTGCTTCCTTCAGGCGTTTGGCGACCGTCTGGCGCAGGCGCGTCATCTTGACGCGCTCCTGACGACGGCTCGGGCCAGCAGCAGGCGCCTCGACAGCTGGCGCCGCGGCCGGTGCCGACGCCGTCGCCTTGGCCGTGCCCGCAGCCACGGCGGCCATCACATCATCCTTCGTCAGGCGGCCGTCCTTGCCGGTGCCCTTGATCTTGCTCGGGTCGAGTCCATGCTCCAGCACCAGGCGGCGAACGGCTGGCGACAGAGTCAGATTCCCACCCTCATCCTCATCGGCAGGCGCCGAAGTCGCAGGAGCAGGCGTCGCAGCCTCTGCCTTGGCAACCGGAGCGGAAGCCGGGGCAGCCACAGGCGCAGCGGCGGCAACGCCTTCGTTGATCATCGCCAACAGCGCGCCGACGTTCACCGTGTCGCCTTCCTTGGCGATGATGTCGCCCAAGGTTCCCGCGACCGGTGCGGGCACATCCACCGCCACCTTGTCGGTTTCCAGGCTGACGATCGGTTCATCGGCCTTCACCGCCTCGCCGGGCTTCTTCAGCCACTGACCAACGGTCGCTTCGGTAACGGATTCGCCCAGCGTGGGGACTTTGACTTCAGTTGCCATGAGCTGTGTCAGCCTTTCTTCTGGCGGCGGATTTCTTCACGAACGCTGTGACCCAGCGCATCGGCTACAAGGGCGCCCTGTTCGGCGACGTGGCGCTTGGCGAGGCCCGTGGCGGGCGAAGCGGCAGCCTTGCGGCCCGCATAACGCGCGCGCATCGGCGCCTTCCCTGCCTGCGCCAGCGCTTCCTCGACATAAGGTTCAACGAAGAACCAGGCGCCATTGTTGCGCGGCTCTTCCTGGCACCAGACCACCTCTTCAAGCTTCGTCATGCGCTTGATGCGCGTGGCCAATGCTTCCGTGGCAAAGGGATAGATCTGCTCGATGCGAAGGATCTGCACATCTTTATCACCTGCCGCGTCGCGCGCTTCCATAAGGTCATAGAAAACCTTGCCCGAGCACAGAACCAGCCGCTTCGTATCGGCATCCGCTGCGGCATGGGGATCGGACAGGATGCGTTTGAAATGCGTCTCACCCACAAAGTCTTCGGCCTTACTCACCGCCAGCTTGTGCCGCAGCAGCGACTTCGGCGCCATTATGATAAGCGGCTTACGGAAGGAGCGCAGCATCTGACGACGCAGGACATGGAAATAATTGGCCGGGGTCGTGATGTTCGCGACCTGGATATTCCCTTCCGCACAGAGCTGAAGGAAGCGTTCCAGACGCGCCGAGCTGTGTTCCGGCCCCTGCCCTTCATAACCATGCGGCAGCAGGCAGACGAGGCCGTTGGAGCGCAGCCACTTGGTTTCCGACGAGGCGATATATTGGTCGAACACGATCTGCGCGCCGTTGGCGAAGTCGCCGAACTGCGCTTCCCACAGCACGAGGCTCTTGGGGTCAGCCAGTGCAAAGCCATATTCAAAGCCAAGCACGCCATATTCGGAAAGCGGCGAATCCAGCACCTCGAAGCGGCCATGCGGCACGGTCGAAAGCGGGATATATTTATTCTCGCTGTCCTGATCGACCCAGACCGCGTGACGCTGGCTAAAGGTGCCGCGTCCCGAGTCCTGCCCCGACAGACGAACACCATAACCTTCCGACAGCAGCGAGCCAAAAGCCAGCGCTTCGCCGGTCGCCCAGTCGAAGTTCACAGCGTTCTTGAACATCTCCGCCTTGGCGTCGATCACGCGCTTCAGCGTCTTGTGGACGTTCAGACCTTCGGGAACGGTGGTCAGTGTCTTGCCCAGACTATCGAACAGCTTTTGGCTGATCGCGCTTTCCACATTCTGGCGGGCGGTTTCCGCGTCGGCTGGCTTGTGCAGGCCCGACCAGCGACCGGCGAACCAATCGGCCTTATTGGCCTTGTAGCTCTTTGCCGCCTCGAACTCTTCTTCCAGATGGTTGACGAAATCGCCCGTCACCTTGTTGACGAAATCATCGTCAACCACGCCCTCTGCCTTCAGCCGCGCCGAATAGACGTCGCTGACGGGAGGATGCTGGCGAATTTTCGCATACATCTGCGGCTGGGTGAAGCTCGGCTCGTCACCTTCATTGTGGCCGAAGCGGCGATAGCACCACATGTCGATCACGATGTCGCGATGGAAGGTCTGGCGATATTCGATCGCCAGTTTGCAGGCGAAGGTCACCGCCTCCGGATCGTCGCCATTGACGTGCAGGATCGGAGCCTGAACGCCCTTCGCCACATCGCTCGGATAAGGGGAACCGCGCGAGAATTGCGGGCTCGTCGTGAAACCGATCTGGTTGTTGACGATGAAGTGGATGCAGCCGCCGGTATTGTAACCGGAAACGCCGGAGAAGCCGAGGCATTCCCAAACGATGCCTTGACCAGCAAAGGCCGCATCGCCGTGGATCAGAACCGGCAGCACCTGCTCATGCTTTTCAAGGTCATCGCGGAAGGTCTGCTGCGCGCGGACCTTGCCCAGAACCACCGGATCGACGGTTTCGAGGTGCGACGGGTTAGGCACCAACGACATGTGCACCTTGATGCCGTCAAATTCGCGGTCGGTGGAGGTGCCGAGGTGATATTTCACGTCGCCCGAACCGCCGACATCCTCAGGGTTGGCGGTGCCGCCCGAAAATTCGTGGAAGATGACGCGGAAGCCCTTGGCCATCACATTGGCGAGCACGTTCAAACGGCCGCGATGGGCCATGCCGTAAACGATCTCGCGCACGCCCAGCGCACCACCATGTTTGATGATGGCTTCAAGCGCGGGGATCATGGACTCGCCCCCATCCAGACCGAAGCGCTTGGTGCCGACATATTTGCGGCCAAGGAACTTTTCGTATTGTTCGCCCTGGATCACCTTGGACAGGATCGCCTTCTTCCCCTCGGGCGTGAAGTGGATTTCCTTGTTCTTGCCTTCCAGCCGGTCCTGTAGGAACCGACGCTCTTCCACGTCGGCTATGTGCATATATTCCAGGCCGACATTGCCGCAATAATTGGCACGCAGGATCGCGACGATCTCGCCTACCGTGGCATATTGCAGGCCCAGAGTACCGCCGAGATAGATCTTTTTATCAACGTCGTTAAGGCCGTGATATTCGGGCGTCAGGTCGGCAGGCAGATCCCGTTGAACGAGGCCCAACGGATCGAGATTGGCCGCCAGATGGCCGCGCACGCGATAGGTCCGGATCAACAGCTGCGCGCGGATCGCGTCATCTGCCGCGCTGACCGCATCCGCGTCCGAAACCGGCCTGCCCGCAGCCTTGGCGGCAGCCTTCACCGCCACCTGCATCTGCGTCGGATCGAGCGCACCGGTCAGATCATCAGTGTCCGCCAGAGGCCAATTGGGGCGTGCCCAGCTCGGCCCGCGCTCCATTTCAAAGTCCTGGTTCTCGTAACCCATGCCTTAAGTCCCATGCCGACCGCGTGCAGTCGCGAAGCGGGTATCAAGACGGCCGGGGTGCAGCCCGGCCACCTTGTCTGCCTTTGCTTAGCCCTTCAGAACTTCGACAAGTGTCGAGCCCAGTTCGGACGGGCTGGCGGCAACCTTGATCCCGGCCGCTTCCATCGCCGCGATCTTGCTTTCCGCGTCGCCCTTGCCGCCCGACACGATCGCGCCGGCATGGCCCATGCGGCGGCCCGGAGGCGCCGTGCGACCAGCGATGAAGCCAGCCATCGGCTTCTTGCGGCCGCGCTTGGCTTCGTCGATCAGGAACTGGGCAGCCTGTTCTTCCGCGTCGCCGCCGATTTCACCGATCATGATGATCGATTCGGTGGCGTCGTCGGCCAGGAACAGTTCCAGCACGTCGATGAAGTTGGTGCCGTTGACCGGGTCGCCGCCGATGCCGACTGCGGTGGTCTGGCCCAGGCCCGCGTTAGTGGTCTGGAACACGGCTTCATAGGTCAGTGTGCCGGAACGCGATACGACGCCGACCGAACCCTTGGAGAAGATCGAACCGGGCATGATGCCGATCTTGCATTCATTGGGGGTCAAGACGCCGGGGCAGTTCGGACCGATCAGACGCGACTTCGAACCCGACAGGGCACGCTTCACGCGAACCATGTCCAGCACCGGAATACCTTCCGTGATGCAGACGATCAGGGGGATTTCCGCATCGATCGCTTCCAGGATCGAATCAGCCGCGAACGGCGGCGGCACGTAGATGACCGAAGCGTCAGCGCCGGTCTTCGTCTTGGCTTCGGCAACCGTGTCGAACATGGGCAGGCCGATATGGGTCGTGCCACCCTTGCCCGGCGTAACGCCGCCGACCATTTGCGTGCCATAGGCCAGCGCCTGTTCGGTGTGGAAGGTGCCGGTGGCGCCGGTCATACCCTGCGTGATGACCTTGGTGTTCTTGTTCACCAGAATGGACATGTCAGTCCCTTTGCATTCTGTGGACGTGGCACTTCAGATGAAGGCAGCATGTCCCAGGCTGCTCACTCACCTGGGACGCACTGGTGCAGCTCTTGGCTCAGGCGAGCGAGGGATCGATCCCCTTGCAGGCTTCCAGCAGTTCCTTGACCGCATCGACCGACACCTGGAGGTTCGCCTTGGCTTCGTCGTTGAGCTCGATCTCGACAACCTGCTCAACGCCGTCCTTGCCGATGATCACGGGCACGCCGACATAAAGATTATCGACGCCATATTGGCCGGTCAGATTGGCAGCGCAGGGCAGCAGACGCTTCTTGTCGCCCAGATAGGCTTCAGCCATTGCGATCGCGCTGGTGGCCGGGGCATAGAAGGCCGAGCCAGTCTTGAGCAGCGCGACGATCTCGCCACCGCCCGAACGGGTGCGCTGTACGATGGCGTCAATGCGCTCCTTGGTGGAACGGCCCTGCTTGATGAGGTCGGGGACGGGAATGCCTGCGACGGTCGAATATTCGATCACCGGGACCATCGTGTCGCCATGGCCACCGAGCACGAAGCTGGTGACATCCTTGGCCGAAACATTGAACTCTTCCGCGAGGAAATGGTTGAAGCGCGACGAGTCGAGGACGCCGGCCATGCCGACGACCTTATTATGCGGCAGGCCGGAAAATTCGCGCAGCGCCCACACCATCGCGTCAAGCGGGTTGGTGATGCAGATGACGAAAGCGTTGGGGGCGTTGGCGGCGATGCCCTCACCCACGGCCTTCATGACTTTCAGGTTGATGCCCAGCAGGTCGTCGCGGCTCATGCCCGGCTTGCGAGCGACACCAGCGGTGACGATGATGACGTCGGCGTCCTTAATGTCGGCATAATCGTTGGAGCCGGTGATCTTGGCATCGAAGCCTTCGACCGAAGCGCACTGCGACAGGTCAAGCGCCTTGCCCTGAGGAACGCCTTCCACCACGTCGAAGAGGACGATGTCGCCCAGACCCTTGAGAGCGGCGAGATGCGCGAGCGTACCACCGATATTGCCAGCGCCGATCAGCGCGATCTTCTTACGGGCCATATGCAATCATCCTCCAAGCACGGAAATTGGGATTGCCCGCCCGCTTAAGCTGATCTCATTAATGATTCAACCAACTAAACGGGGTTTGGGAGATTTATCTTTGCAATTCATTCGCAGTTGCATTAATGGCCTTTTCGCCCCTGTTCGTTACGCGCTCCTACCCTGGCGCTGACTTGTCCCGCAGCGGCCACCTGCCGGGCGCTTCCCCTCAGAAGGAAGCGTCCGGGCCATTTTCAATAGGATGAATGAGTACCCCGCAGCGCCGAACGGCGTTATTTCGGGCCGTGCCCGAGGGCGAGATAGTCGTCCGACTGCATTTCCATCAGCCGCGACACCGTGCGTTCGAATTCGAACGCGCCATCGCCACGCGGATAAAGCTGTGCGGGTTCCGCATCGGCCGCCGCGAGCAGCTTGACCTTATATTCGTACAAGGCGTCGATCAGCGTGACGAAACGGGCGGCTTCGTTGCGGTTTTCAGGCCCCAGCACCGGGATGCCGACTAGGATGACGGTATGAAAGCGCCGCGCGATCGCAAGATAGTCCGGCGCGCCGCGCGCCTCCGCACACAGGCGCTTGAAGGAAAAGACCGCAACGCCCTTCAGGCTCTTCGGCACATGCAAGGTGCGCCCACCCTGCACCTCTATGTCCTCCACAGGAACCTTCGCCCGATCCTCCACCGGATAGTCAGTAAGGCGGAAGAACGCCTCGGACAGCGCCTTGGTCGCCGCTGGACCATTGGGCGAATGCCAAAGCTGCGCGTCTCCCAAACGGTCCAGCCGGTAGTCGGTCGGTCCATCGAGGGTCAGGACGTCCAGACGATCCTTGATGAGGTCGATGAACGGCAGGAAAAGCTGACGATTAAGGCCATCCTTGTAAAGTTCATCCGGCGCGCGGTTGGAAGTCGTGACGACCGTCACCCGTTTGTCCAGCAGCCCGGTGAACAGACGTGACATGATGGCGGCGTCCGCCATATTATTCACGACCATCTCGTCAAAGCAGAGCAGCCGCGCTTCTTCGGCGAGCGAGTCCACAACCGGAGGGATGGGATCGCCCTTCTCCGCCTTGCGGACCTCGGCAAGCCGCGCATGCACGTCGAGCATGAATTCGTGGAAATGGGCGCGCTTCTTGCGCTTGACCTGAACGGTGTCGAAGAACAGGTCCATCAGCATCGACTTGCCCCGGCCGACACCGCCCCACATGTAGAGGCCGCGTGGTGGCTCAGGCGCCTTTCGCAGCAATTTCCACAAGGTCGACCCGCGAGGAGGAGCCGCTTCCAATTCCTGCTGAAGCGTGTTCAGCCGTGCTGCGGCGGCCTGCTGGTCCGGATCAGGGCGCAGTTCCCCGGCCGCGACGAGCACGCGATAACGCTCGATCACGCTGCTCATTTGGGGACTGGCACCTTGCGTACGGTAGCGGTGGAGGAAGCGACAAGCGCGTCGTCCTGATGAAGAGTCAGGCGCATGAAGAATAAGCGCCCGGTTTCCTGCAGCACCTCGACGTCGGCGCGCAGCGGCTGGCCCACTTTCCCGGAGCCGCAATATTGCATGGACAGATCGACAGTGACGGCAGCCGCCTGTTCGGGACGTCCCATGGCCGCCAGCGCCGCAAAATAGGCATGGTCGGCAAAGGCCGCGAGAAAGCCGCCATGCAGCGCGCCGTTGCGATTGGCGTGCGACTGGCGGGTTTCCAACACCACCGTGGCGCGGCGTTCACCATCACCTCGCGAATAGCTGGGGCCGACCGATGTGCTGAGGAATGTCTCCGGAACCGGATCGCTCCAGCGCAGCCAGTCAGCCCAAGGGCCTTCCAGCACCCGGCTTACAGGACCAGCCTCGTCGCTCACTGCATCAAAGCTGCCGTTCGACCATCATCTTCTTGGTCTCCGCGATCGCCTTGGCAGGGCTGAGACCCTTGGGGCAGACATTCGCGCAGTTCATGATGGTGTGGCAGCGATAGAGACGGAAGGGATCTTCCAGCTCATCGAGACGCTCGCCAGTATATTCGTCACGGCTGTCGGCCAGCCAGCGATAGGCCTGAAGCAGGATCGCCGGGCCGAGGAACTTGTCGGAGTTCCACCAGTAGCTCGGGCAGCTGGTCGAGCAGCAGGCGCACAGGATGCACTCATACAGGCCGTCCAGCTTTTCACGGTCGGCGGGCGACTGGAGCCGCTCCTTGCCGCTGGGCGCGGGGCTGACGGTTTGCAGCCACGGCTTGATCGAATTGTACTGCGCATAGAAATGGGTGAAATCGGGAACGAGGTCCTTGATCACGTCCATGTGCGGCAACGGCGTGACGCGCACTTCCTTGCCCGCGCACTCCTCGATCGAGGTGGTGCAGGCAAGGCCATTCTTGCCGTTCATGTTCATCGAACAGGAACCGCAAATGCCTTCGCGGCAGGAGCGACGGAAGGTCAGCGTCGGATCATATTCATTCTTGATCTTCAGCAGCGCGTCGAGGACCATCGGACCGCAATTGTCGAGGTCAATCTCGAACGTGTCATAGCGCGGATTCTGACCCGAGTCGGGATCGTAGCGATAGACCTTGAAGCTCTTGACGTTGCTCGCACCGTCAGGCGCCTTGTGGGTCACGCCCTTACCGGAAATCTTGCTGTTCTTGGGCAGGGTGAATTCGGCCATGGTTTAAGATGTCCTCCGTCCGCGCCAATAATTATATGGGGGCGCGCGCATGAGGCCCTTAGCGCCTCGTTCCACCATTTGCTACCCATCAAAGCAGCAAAAGCATGAAGCGATTTTGACGCTTAGGCGCGGTCGCTCAATATCTGTTCGATCAGCACCACATCCTCAACCTTGTCCGCGTCGATGCAGGCTTCCGCTTTGCGCATGGGCACCAGTCGGGCGACGAGGCCAAAGCGGCGGCCGATGCGCGCTACGCCGCCGCGCAGTGTTGAGAGGCGCAGCATGGCACCGAGCAAGGCGATCGGCCCGAACGCGGCCAGTATCTTCCAACCCTTTTTGCGGTCCTGCTCCACCTCTTGCCAGAGCGAGATGACGGCGCGCGCTTTCGCACTGCCGAACCAGAAGAGGTTGGCGCCGGACCACCAGCCGTCCCTGAATTTGAGCCAGGTCCGCCGCGACGAGGGATAGCGGGCAAGCGAGGTCGCCCGTTCGACCATCGCCACCGCAATGTCGGCCCCTTCTGCCTCGGCCACAAATTGGTCGAGCATGGCGGCGTCGAGCAGAACATGATCCGCCGTGGTGACGAGCAACGGAAAAGGGAGGTCTGGCCGTTCCAGGAGGCCCAGCAATGTGGACGCTATGCCACTTCCGCTCTGTTCGAAGCGGACGCGCGGGTCTTCGCCGAGCCAGGCTGTGGCGGGGTCGGCGCAATATAGCTCCGGGGTCTGGGTGAGAATGACGACCTGTCCGACCGACGGACGCGCAAGCAGCGCCCGCGCGGGGTAATTGATCATCGGCTCGCCCGCCACAGGCGCGAGAGGCTTTACCGCGACACCGGCTGCCTGCGCCAGAGGATCGGAACCGGGGCGCGATCCGGCGAGCAGCAGGGCGGTGATCTTGGTCATGGAGGCGGGTTAGCGAAGCGGCCCAATTACGGGAAGCGGCTAAATGCTCTACAGGGTGGGCGCCGCAGCCTGTGACTTGTTCTGCGCGATGGTCACCGGCACGCCGACGCGCAGGCTCTTCAACTGCCTCAGCCGGTTCCGGAAAGCCGCCAGTTCTCCCCCGGCAAGTTGAGCCGTCGTGGTGAATTTGACCGAAAGCGGGTTCACCGTTCGGCCGCTGCGGTACAGTTCGTAATGGAGATGCGGGCCAGTCGAAAGACCGCTTGAACCAACATAGCCGATGACCTGCCCCTGACGGACGCGCTGTCCATAGCGCGCGGCGATGCGGCTCATATGGGCATATCCGGTGGCAAGGCCGTTGCCATGTTCCAGCCGGACATAATTGCCATGACCGCCATGGCGTCCTGAATAGGATACCACGCCATCGGTCGCCGCATAGATGGGCGAGCCATAGGCGGCGGCGAAGTCGATGCCCGCATGCATGCGCGTATAGCCAAGGATCGGGTGGCGGCGCATACCGAAGCCAGAGGACATGCGACCCTGCACCGGCGCGGACAGCACGCCGCGCCGTTCCCCGACGCCGGATGCCTCGAACCATTGGCTGCGGCCGTCGGTGGTCCATTTGAGCATGTCGATGCCCCGGCCGCTGGCACGGTGCAGGCCAGCGAACAACAGGTCGCCTACTTCGACATCGCCGGTTGCCGCCCGGCGATATTCGGTGATGATGTCGTAGCGGTCGCCGCTGTGGATCGAGCCCAGATCGACCTGCTGCGCAATGACACGCAGGAAGCTCTGAATCGCCTTGGGCGGTGCGCCAGCCGCACGCGCGGATTGATAGATGCTGTCGCCGATCACGCCCTGAATGCGCAATGGCGTGTCATCGACATGGATAGCCGTGCGCTTCACTTGCAGCAGCCCGCCCACCCGATTGATCTCCAGCGCGAGGTCGAGCCGGGCGCGGAAGGCGAGATGGTCGAGCGGCCGGGGCATGTCGCGGCTCGCGCGGCGGCCAAGCACGATGTCGAGCGGCGTGCCCGGCTTCAGGCCCTTGGCTATATCGCCGCTGGCGAGCGCCATGACCTGAGCAGCGTCCGCATTGCTGACCCCCGCCCTCGCCAAGGCCCGGCTAAGCGAATCACTTCCACCTATCTGCGCGCGCAATTCGATCTGCGGACGTTCGGGCGTTTCGCGCAGAGGCTGGACGGCATCGGTCGGCCCCATCCGCCGACCACTGTCCGCGCCCATGGCGAGCGGCGTGATCATCTGGCTGCGCACTTCCTCGAACTGCGGCTGAGCGAGCAGTGGCTCCGGCTCGCCGGGCAGAGGCTGAACGCCGGGGGAGAGGTAGAGCGCCGATGCGCAAAGCCCAAAGCAGGTAGCAAGCCCGCGAAACCATGTACGGCTACCCACTCGCTGGCCAAGATCGGGGACCAGTTCGACCTCATCAGCCCAGTCGCGCAGGCGGGTGCGCCAGTCACGCGCATCGGCGGTCGTAAACGGCCCCTTGCCGATGGCGTCAGTCACCCAAAGGGAAGCGGATGCGCCCCCCTGCTGAGGACTGAACTGGCTACCGTGAAACACTTGAAAAAGCCCCCCACGGGCTGAAATTTCGCCCGACCCCCGCCGCGCGTTCATGGGCATTGTTGTGAACGCATAGGGTTAAAGTCAAATAAAGACGGATTTTTTAACCATATTCAAGCGACGAAACGTGCCCTTCAGCCGTTGAACAACGCAAGCTGCATCGCTCAAAGGAGAATCGCGCCCCTCCCCTTGCTCTCGCTGCACTCATCCCCGACATAGAGAGGATCATGGCTCCATTCGCCCGATCGCCCGTCACAGCCGTGCTGGGTCCCACCAATACCGGCAAGACGCATTTGGCCGTCGAGCGCATGTGCGGTCATTCCAGCGGGATGATGGGCTTTCCGCTTCGATTGCTGGCGCGCGAAGTGTACGATCGCGTCGTCGCCATCAAAGGTCCGGGTCAGGTCGCGCTGATCACCGGGGAAGAGAAGATCGTCCCTCCGGGCGCGCTCTATTATCTTTGCACGGCCGAATCGATGCCGATCGGCGTAGGCCGGGAGGCCGGAGCCAACGGCCTTGGCGACTTTGCCTTTGTCGCGCTGGACGAGGCGCAACTGGGCTCCGATCCGGAGCGTGGGCACATCTTTACCGACCGACTGCTGCGGGCGCGTGGTCGGGAGGAGACCATGATCCTGGGGTCGGCCAGCATCGGCCGGGTGGTGAAAGCACTGGTGCCGGGAGTGGAAATCGTCAGCCGCCCGCGCTTTTCCACGCTGTCCTATGGCGGGGCGAAGAAGCTGTCGCGCCTGCCGAAGCGATCGGCTGTCGTCGCCTTCTCGGCCGAGGAAGTCTATGCCGTGGCGGAGATGCTGCGGCGTTTTCGTGGCGGCGCTGCTGTCGTGATGGGGGCGCTGTCGCCCCGCACCCGCAATGCTCAGGTGCAGATGTTCCTGAATGGTGAGGTCGATTATCTGGTCGCTACCGATGCGATCGGCATGGGGCTCAATCTGGATGTCGCCCATGTCGCCTTCGCTTCCCTGCGCAAGTTCGACGGGCGGCGGACGCGGCGGCTGACCGTATCGGAAATGGCCCAGATCGCGGGTCGGGCCGGGCGTCATCACAAGGACGGGACCTTCGGCAGCCTTGGCCATGAAGATGGTGACGCGGCCTTCACGCCCGAAGAGATAGAGGCGATCGAAGCGCATCGCTTCCCGCCGGTCGAGCAACTCTTCTGGCGCGAAGGTCAGCCCCGCATGGACAGCGTCAACCGCCTCATCATGGAGCTGGAGACGCGGCCCGACCGTGACGAATTGCGTGCGGCACCCGAAGCGGTGGACCTGGCCGTGCTCCGGCGGCTGTCCGACGATCCACTGGTCATCGACCGGGTCAAGGGGAAGAAGGCCGTCGAAAGGCTGTGGGCCGCATGTGGCCTTCCCGATTTCCAGAAGCTGGGCGCGGAACATCATGCGCGCACCGTGGGCCGTATCTGGCGGTTCCTGTCCGAGGGTCAGGGCCACATTCCGCGCGACTGGTTCGCTCAGCAACTCGCGCGGCTCGATTCGGTGCAGGGCGACATCGATACGCTGTCGGGGCGGATCGCCGCCGCCCGCACCTGGTCCTATATCGCCCACCGCCCCGACTGGTTGGCGCATCCAGCCGAGATGGCAGAGCGGACCCGCGCGCTGGAGGAAAGGCTTTCCGACGCCCTGCATACCGCGCTGACGCAGCGTTTTGTCGATCGCCGCACCGCTGTACTGTTGCGCGACATGGGGCAGGATGCCAGCAATTTGCCCGTCGATGTGGAGCAGGACGGGACGGTCTGCGTCGATGGTGAGACGATCGGGCGACTTGACGGATTTCGTTTCTCGGTCGATCCGGCTACGCGGCATCAGGATAGAAAGATGCTGCTGGCGGCGGCGGAGCGCCGTCTTGGAAGGATATTACGAGTGAAGGCTGACGAATTGCTGGGCGCGCCCGACACGGATTTCGTGCTGATGGACGAGCCGGGACAGGCGCCGGGTATCGGTTGGCAGGGCAATGCCGTGGCGGCTCTGCTCGTCGGCCCATCGCTGCTGGCGCCAGAAATCCGGCTTGATCGCGGCCTTCTGGCGCTTGGTCAGGATGTGCAGAAGCAGGTCAGTGCGCGTCTCGCCCTTTGGGTGGAGGCGCAAAAGGAAAAGCATCTTCTGCCCTTGGTGAAGATGGCGGCCAGCGCGGCCGATCCGGCGGTTCCTGCGGTGGTGCGGGCCGTGTTCGCCCAACTGGCCGATGCTGGCGGGGTCATGGCGAGGACCGATCTCGATTCGGCGCTCAACCATCTGGAAAAGGATCAACGCCACCTGCTGCGTCGTGCGGGGATCGATATCGGAGTGCTCGACATCTATCATCCGGGCCTTCTGAAGCCCGGAGCGGCACGATGGCGCGCGGCGCTGCTGGCGGCGCGCATCGCCAAACCATGCCTGCCCCTGCCCCTGCCCGGCCTGACGCTTATCCCGACGGGTGAAAAGGCGGAACAGATGGGTGCCCGGATCGCCGGCTTCCGCGGCTTCGACGATCAGATGCTGCGAATCGACATGGCGGAGCGCATGGCCCGCGCCGCCCATGAAGCGATCGCGAAGGGCGAGGCCTTCACCGCCCAAAGCCCGCAGATCGTCTCGCTCGGCCTTAACGAACCTGCTTTCCTGCAATTGATGCGCCTGGCTGGGTTCCGCCCTGTCGAGCCAGCGACCGAGGGCGGGGCGAACTGGACCTTCCGTGGTCGGCAAAAAGCGCGACCGGATCAGCAGCAAGTCCGTGGACCTAACCGGCGCAGCGCTCCTGCGCGTGGCGCGCCTTCCCGCCCCGCTTCGACTGGTGCGGCGGCGCCAGCGGGCAACAATGCCTTTGCGGGCCTGGCGGAGCTTCTTGGCCGCAATGGCTGAAGGCGCACCCCTCGGCAATCATGGACCGAGCCTGCGCATCGACAAATTCCTGTGGTTCGCCCGGCTCGCCAAAAGCAGGTCGGTGGCGCAGAAATTGGCCGAAGAGGGTCATATCCGCCTGAATGGCCGCCGCATCGAGCGCGCCCATTCGCCCGTGCGCGCGGGCGATCTCATCACATTTCCTCACCCCAGCGGGGTACGCGTGGTCCGCGTCGTGGAACTTCCGGGACGCCGGGGGCCAGCGCCAGAAGCTCAGACATGTTATGAGGAACTGAAGCTGGGCGATTAGGGAGACAAAAATATCCTCATTGACCTTCGCGCGCGCCGGGCATAGCAGGGCCGCCGCTGTCGAACCCCTATAGAGTGCTGATCCATGACCTATGTCGTGACCGACAACTGCATCCGCTGCAAATATATGGATTGCGTCGAGGTCTGCCCCGTCGATTGTTTCTACGAGGGCGAGAACATGCTGGTCATCAATCCCAACGAGTGCATCGATTGCGGCGTGTGCGAACCTGAATGCCCTGCCGAAGCCATTCTGCCCGATACGGAGAATGGTTTGGAGAAGTGGCTGGAACTCAACACCAAATTCTCGGCTGAATGGCCCAACATCACCGTCAAGGGCGATGCGCCTGCCGACGCTGACGAGATGAAGGGCGTCGAGAACAAGTTGGAGAAGTTCTTCTCGCCCGAGCCCGGCTCTGGCAGCTGATCGGATGCGGCGGCGACGAGCAGGACGGCGCGTCCCGATCCTGAAAGTCCATCATTGTCGATCATGATATTGATGCCAGATCGTCGCTGACAAACTACCCCTAGCGTTTCGGCATGAGGCCCACTCCCGGATTTTGCGTCTGGGGGTGGCAATTTTGTTACGAATCTGCTAAATAAGGGTCAAGAGGCGGAAACGGTCGCATTCCGTCCTGGAGTATTTGCTCATGTCCTGACGGTGGCGCCGTGGAATCCTCGGCTTGTGCTACTCTGCGCATCTGTGACGCGGCGATATCCGTCTCCGGTAGAATTAGAAAGGTTTCAAATGGCTGCCAAGGCGCTGTCCTTTGACGTTGGTGATTATGTTGTTTACCCCAAGCACGGTGTTGGCCGGGTGGTCGAACTGCAAAAGGAGCAGATCGCGGGCATGGAATTGGAGCTTTACGTGCTCCGGTTCGAAAAGGAGCGCATGACGCTCCGCGTGCCGACCAACAAGGCCGAAGGCGTCGGCATGCGCAAGCTGTCGTCGAACAAGACCCTGGAAGAAGCGATCGAAACGCTGAAGGGCAAGCCGAAGGTCAAGCGCACCATGTGGTCGCGCCGCGCGCAGGAATATGAAGCGAAGATCAATTCGGGCGACCTGGTGTCGATTGCCGAAGTGACCCGCGACCTGTTCCGCGCCGACGATCAGCCTGAGCAGAGCTATTCCGAACGGCAGATTTTCGAAGCCGCGTCCAGCCGCCTCGCTCGCGAATTGGCTGCGATGGAAGAAACGGATGAGCCGAGCGCTCTCAAGAAGATCCTGCGCATCCTGAATGAAGCCGCGCCGAAATATGCCAAGGTGGAAGGCTGAACGAAATTCAACCGAGCCGACAACGGCAGGTGAATGAACTTAGAAAGGGCGCTCCGATCTGGAGCGCCCTTTCTTCTGCCCGCTGGAGCTTCGAGCTTTAAAATCAGCCCTACCTTGTTTTACCATTCGCCCTGAGCCTATCGAGCCGAAGGCCGGCGAAGCCAACGGCTCTACTTCTTTCAGAAAGAAGGGGCTTCGACATTCGAACGAGGCAAGTGACTCGTTCGGACAGCCCGAACGGGGTTGAGGGATTCGGATAAAAGGCATGCCGCTCTAATAGAGCTGTTCGGCTTATTCACCCTTCGCGCTGTCGGCTGCATCCTTGGCAGCGCTTCCAACATCGCTCGCGGCTTGGCCGACCTGCGTGGCAGCGCTCTCGACCGCGCTATCCTTGCGCGTCTGACTGCTGATCAGGAAAAAGGCGGCAATCGCCACCACCACTACCAGCAGCAGCACCGCAATCGCCGTGCCGCCACCGCCGCGCCGCTCAACTATCGTAGTCGTCGTCGCTGGACGCTCCTGATAATCGGCCATGAATATCCTCCTCATCGTTACGCCACCCGCACGAATAATGCGCAATGGCGGAGGCGGTTCCTGGATCATGCTCAGTCGGCGCGACGACAGCCTATTTCTCGCGCAGAGGCCGCAGAAGGCGCAGAGAAAAATCTGCATTCCCGTGCGCGCTCTGAGCCTCTGCGGGCTCTGCGCCAATGATATTCACGCGGAGGCGCGGAGACGCGAAGATGACGTTAAAACAACGGCCTCACTCCAGCGCCAATCCCTCCTGATACGGTAAGCGGTCCGCAGCACTGGCAGAAGGCACCGCAAAGCTGATGCCGATATCGGCGCTTATCGCGGGACGAACGCGCCTTTTGATCGATCCTTGACGACCTGATCCGCCCGAAACACCGATCCGCTCATGCTGATGTAGATACCAGGATCGGCAATCTGAGCTGTCGCGAACGCCATGCCGAGGTTGAAGCTGGCGTCGCTCTCGCCAAAGCGTGCAGGGGCGAGAGCGCCGACAAGTACGATCGTCTTGCCCTTCACGCCCTCAAGAGCCTTGGCTGTCTCCGTCATGGTGTCCGTGCCATGGGTGATGACAATATGGCTTTCCGGCGCTGTAATCACCCGCTCGCGGATCAGCGTCCGGTCGGTGTCGTCCAGCTCCAGACTATCCTTGCGCGTCACCTCTTCTATTCGAAAGGGACGCTTCACCCCGCCAATCTGCAACAACTTGGCGACGACGCTTTCGCCGACCTTATAGTCCGACAAGGCATCGAAATAGATTTTGTCGATCGTCCCGCCCGTCGTGAGAACCAGGATCGGCGTATTCACAGCCAGCATGGCGAACTCCCCAACTTAGGCAGGTGCATTCAGTCTAAACGCGCCACCATCGCATCGGAACCGCGGATCAGCGCGCGCGGGCGATTTCCTCGCCCCGGTCGCGGGCGGCAGCCAAGGTGTCGGTGAGGAGTTTCAACAGCCGATCATCCGCGTCGAGGACGTTCAACCCTTCGCGCGTCATCCCGCCGGGGCTAGCCACGCGGTCGGCCAGTATCGCCGGACTTTCGCTTGCTTGGGCAGCAAGGCTCGCAGAACCTTGGACGGTGGCGAGCGCCATCCGTGCGGCCTGATCGGCTGAAAGTCCAATCGCTTCCCCTGCACGCGCGAACGCATCGATAAAACGGAACAAAAAGGCCGGTCCACAGCCTGACAGGGCGGTCAGCGCGTTGAATTGCCCTTCGTCATCGATCCATTCGGCCGTACCTAATGGCTTTATAAGCGCGTCCACTTCGCTGCGGATTGAGTGGGACACCGCGCCGTCGGCGTACAGTCCCGTGACACCCTGCCCCAAAGCTACAGGCAGGTTAGGCATCGCCCGAACAATGTCCTGAACCACCGGGAAACGCTGCCGCAGGTCCGCAACCGGGGTCCCGGCCAATATCGAGACAATGCGCGTGTCAGCCACGCAAAGCGGCGCAAGCGAGGCTGCTACATCGTCTAGCTGATAGGGCTTCATTCCCAACAGCACCGTCGCATGCGCTGGCAGCGATGCAGGATAGTCTGTCACCACCCGCACCCCGTCCGCGACAGCACGGCCGCTCGGCCGCAACACGGTGACGCTCGCCGGATCAAGACCGCATGCCAACCATCGGGCGAGCATTTGCCCAGCCATGTTGCCGCAGCCGACCATGAACAGGTGCGCGGGCCAAGCTTGTGTCATGGACAATCCTCAGGCTTCGCCGCGCGTCTCGATCAGGCTGGCGGAAATCGCCTCCGCGGGGCTCTTGCCGCCCCATAGGACGAACTGGAACACAGGATAGAAGCGCTCGCATTCGTCGATCGCGGTTTCGACCAGTATCTGCGCCTGATCCAGCGTCAACACGCCCCCCGCGCCCAGCAGAGCGCCGTGCCGGAACAGCACGATGCCGCTCGACGACCAAAGCTCGAAATGGCCTAGCCAAAGCTGCTCGTTGATCAGGCCCAACGTTTCGTAAATCGTCGCCCGTTTCTCTTCCGTCACGCGAATGTCGGGCAGAGCCAGCAATTGCAGCACCTGATCTTCGTCGCGCCAGATGCCGCGAAGCTCATATTGCGCCCAGCTACCCTGCGTGCTGGCGACGATCTCATCCTCGCCAACCTGATCGAAACTCCACCCATTCGCTTCGAAATAGGCGGCCAGCATATCGATCGGCGCGGCCTCCTGGCCGCCATTTTCAAATTCGTCGCTGTCCATCATTGGCTGGCCATAGAGCATTTCCCGGCGGCAAGGAAACCACCGACTGAGGGAAACGCATCAAAATAGGCGATCGTTGCAGAAAACCAACGGACAGGCGGCGAAGCCTGCTTATTCCGCGTCGCCTGCCTTGGGCTTTGGCGAGCGGACGGTCTTTGTCACTGGTTCAGCCGACCGGCCTTCCAGCGCGTCGATCCGGGCCTTCAGCAATTCAACCTCTTCACGGGCCGCCGCCGCCAGCGCCTTTAGGGCATCGAATTCGTCGCGGCTGACGAAATCCATGCCGCCGATCCACTGCTTGGCCTTTTCCCGGGCGTTGGTTTCAAATTCCCGGCTCATGCCAGCGACTGTTCCCGCAGCGCCGTTCACCAGCTTGGCAAGGTCGTCGAAAAAGCGGTTTTCGCTCTGCATGATCTGAATGTCCTTGTTTGCTGGCGCGCAAATGTGCGCCACGATGATGTCATATCTGGGTCTTGAGCGCGGGCGCGACAAGGGTCTCAGCATCCGGGTTGAGGCGCCCGATCTCATAATTCAACGCCGATGCAAAGCCCAGCCACGCCAGATAAGGCAGCAGCAACAGCCCCGCGACGCGTCTGATGCGCCAGAACAGCCACGCAGTTACGGCCACGGCGACGAAAAGGACGATGATCAACCCAAGCGCATTATCGACCTGATGCGCGCGGAAGAAAAGCGGCGACCAGACGAGGTTGAGCGCCAGCTGGATCAGGAACAGGATGATGGCCACCGCCCTGCCCCGCGCTCCCCGCGCATGAATGACGATGGCCAGAGCAAGACCCATCAGGATGTAAAGGATCGTCCACGCAACGCCAAAAGCCCAGCCGGGCGGCATGAAGTCCGGCTTCACCAGCGCGTCAAACCAGCGGTTGCCATAGCCACTATTGGCCAGCTTGCCCGACAGGAAGCCCAGGAACACGATCGCCGGAACCGTGACCAGCGCCCAGCGCAGATAGGCCAAACGCAACTGACCGGGGGACGCGATTTCGTTCATCGTCGGCGCAGCTCCACTAATCCTCACTCGGCGGTTTCGGGCGAATCCTTCAGGGTCTTGTCAAGCCGCCAGTGAACGGTTTGCGGTGAAACACTTTATCCCGCAACCGCGAATAGAGGTTGAAGACCGGCATCTGTCACAAAATCAAACGCCTGCCTGACCATGAGCAAGCCCGCGCCTTAGCCGTCCAACCTCGCGCCGATCAGAAACTCGACATTGCCTTGGGGGCCGGTGATGGGGCTCGGCGTCACGCCCAGCACCGTCCATCCCTTCGCCGTCAGCCATTGGCTAACTTCCTCGCAAACGCGGGCATGGATTGCTGGATCGCGCACGACGCCGCCCTTTCCGACTTCTTCCCGTCCAGCCTCGAACTGCGGCTTGATGAGCGCAACGAGGTGCGCGCCCGGCCGGGCAAAGCTCAGGGGCCGGTCCAGCACCTTCGCCAGCGATATGAAGCTCGCGTCGCACACGATGATATCGACCGGCTCCGGGATATGGTCGGCGGTCAATATGCGCGCGCTCGTCTGTTCATGCACGACCACGCGCGGGTCGGATCGCAGCTTCCAGGCAAGCTGGTTCGTCCCGCTGTCCACCGCATAAACCCGCGCTGCGCCGTTGGTCAGCAGCACATCGGTAAAGCCGCCGGTCGAGCTTCCAACGTCGATCGCGACCATGCCGACCACATCCAGCGCGAAATGATCAATGCCGTGGGCCAGCTTTATGCCGCCACGCGACACCCAGGGATGATCGCGGCCCTTGACCTCCAGCGCGGCATCCTCCGCAACCTGCTGACCCGCCTTCTCGATCTTCCGATCGCCCAGAAAGACGAGACCTGCAAGGATGAGCGCCTGCGCGCGCGCCCTGCTCTCGGCCAGCCCGCGATCGACGAGCAACTGATCCGCGCGCAGCTTCGCCATCAGCGCACCAGCGCCGTCAGCGTGGACACCGTCAGCAACTGCGGCAGCACCTCAGCCGACTTTCCCGGAGCATACCAAAGGTAGAGCGGCACGCCCGATCGTCCCTGCGCTTCCAGAAAACGTGTGATGGCCGGGTCCGCACTCGTCCAGTCACCGACCATCACCGTCACCCCCGCCTTGGCAAAGGCCTCCCGCGTTTCGGCCCGATCAATGGCCGCAGCCTCATTGGCCTTGCAAGTCAGGCACCAGTCGGCGGTGAAATAGAGGAATACCGGCTTTCCAGCCGCGCGCAGCCCGGCAAGCCGCGCTTCGTCGAAAGCCACAAGGCCGTCCTGCGCCTGCGCAACACCAGCCGTCCGTGCAGGCAGCAGCAGCCCCCCCGCGCCGAGCAGAAGAACGGCACCCAGCATGACGATCAGCCCACCCCGCTTGCCGCGATGCTGACGCTCCCCCAGCCACCACAGTAGCAGCGCCAACAGCAACGCCGCCCCCAGACCAATCGTCATCCCCGGCACGCCGCGCTGCTGCCCGAGCAGCCAGCCCAGCCCTAGCACGGTCAGGAACATCGGGATCGACAATATTCGCTGGAAAGTCTCCATCCACGCTCCCGGCCGTGGCAAATGCCCCCGCAGCGTCGGCATATAGGCGAGCAACAGAAAGGGCAGCGCAAGCCCCAGGCCCAGCCCCGCAAAGACCGCAAGCGCCGCCGCGACCGGCAGCACCAACGCCGCCCCCATCGCCACCCCCATGAATGGCCCGGTGCAAGGCGTAGCGACGAAAGCGACCAGCGCGCCGGTCCAGAAGGAACCCGCAATGCCCTTCTTCCCCGCCAGCTTCTCACCACCTCCAAAGGCGCTCAGTTCAAACAACCCCGCAAGGTTGAAGGCGACCGCCGTGACCAGCAGCAGAAGCAGCAAGATAACGCGCGGGTCCTGCAACTGAAACGCCCAGCCCACGGCCACGCCCGCTGCCCGGATCGCCAGCAGCAGCCCGCCCAGCGCCAGACAGGTGAGGATGACGCCCGCGCCATAGGCCAGCGCCTCCCGCCGCACCGTTGCCTCATCACCCCCAGCGCGCGCCAGCTTGAGCGCCTTCAGCCCCAGGATCGGAAACACGCACGGCATGATATTGAGCAACAGCCCGCCCAATATCGCCCCACCAAGCGCGATAAACGCCGTGCGCAACAGGTCTGAACTCGCCCCCGAAACCACGCCCGGGCGAGCCGTCACCAGAAAGCCGACATGATCCCCGGTGCGCAGCACCGCCTGCACCGCATCTCCCTTGAACCCCTGCCCGGCCTCGGTTTCGATCAGCAGCCGGTCCCCCTGACGATGGACCGACTGAGGCGCGGCATAGCGAACCACACCCTCTTCCAGTGGAAAGAGATGCACGTCAGACGCCGCAGCTTCCCCCGGAAAAGGGATCGACATCCGCAGCTTGCCATCGGCAAGGGCATAACGCCCCTCACTCCCGAGCGGACGCGGCAAGCGCGCGCGCCAGCCATCGAACCGGGCCTGCGTCGCGGGCGCCATCGCGCCATCGCCCGCGACCAGATCCAGCGCGATATCGGCACTCTCGGGCACGCAAATCTTGTCGGTGCAGGCAAGCCATTCCGCCTTCCCACGGATCGGCAGGCGCGTACCCTTCGCCACATCGGGCGCAATCGTCACAGGCGCGAGAAGCGCATAAGGCCCTTCATAAACATGGTTCATGAGGCCAGAAATGAGCAGCGTCTCGGGCACCGGATAGCGCAAAGCCCCGATGCTCACACCTTTGGGCAGCACCCATTTCACGGTCATGCCCAGACCCGCATCACCCGGATTTTGCCAATAGCCATGCCAGCCAGCCTCTGGCGTCATGGCGAAGGCGATGCTGCTGGTCCGGCCCGGAGCAGGCGCGTCGCTTTCGGCGACCAACTGCGCGGCGATATGCGGCGCACCCGATCCGAATGCGCCCTGGGCGCTGGCAACAGGCGCGATAAACAGCGCCAGCGTCATCAGGAGGACATGGAAAATCCGCATCGGGCCTCTGTTCGTGTGGATCACAGCGGGCTAGGTCGGCATGGTTGCGCCGTCAAGGCACAGAAGGGATCGGAAAAGATGTTCAGGAAAACGCTTCATACCCTCCTGTTGCTGGCGCCCTTGCCCGCGCTGGCTCAGCCTGCCGCAAGTCCGGCTCCTTCCGATGCTCCGCCACGGCTGATCGTCGCGATCTCGGTCGATCAGTTTTCGGCTGATCTTTTCAGCGAATATCGCCCCTATTATAGCGGCGGCCTCAAGCGCCTGAGCGAAGGCGCCGTGTTCCCGCGTGGATATCAAAGCCACGCCGCCACCGAAACCTGCCCCGGCCACAGCACCATCCTGACCGGCAGCCGCCCGTCACGCACTGGCATTATCGCCAACAGCTGGATCGATCAGAGCGCTGCCCGGCCCGACAAGACAATCTACTGCGCGGAGGATGAGAAACAGCCCGACAGCAGCAGTTCCAAATATATCCCTTCCCCTGTCCATCTGCGCGTTCCCACGCTCGGCGAGCGCATGAAGGCAATCAATCCCGCCGTCCGCAATGTGGCAATCGCCGGAAAGGATCGCGCGGCCATCATGATGGGGGGCGCAAAGACGGATCAAGCATGGTGGCTGGGGTCAAAGGGCTATGTCAGCTATCCCGGCACGCCAACGCCGCCGCTGGTCGCACGGGTGAATGAAGTGTTCGCACAACGGCTGGCTGAGCCCAATCCCGGCTTTGATCTCCCCCCGCAATGCGCCGCCAAGGATTTTCCCGTAAGTGCGGGCTCGCGGGTTGTCGGCACCGGCCGCTTCGCAAGGCCCGCCGGTCAATTCGGCGCATTCCGTGCGTCGCCCGAGCAGGATGCCATGACCCTGGCGTTCGCCGCTGCCGCCATCGAAAGCATGGACCTTGGCAAGCAGCCTCAGACCGACCTCATTTCCATCGGCCTTTCGGCGACCGACCTCATCGGCCACGCCTATGGCACGGAAGGAACCGAAAGCTGCATCCAGATCGATCGGCTGGACCGCGAACTGGGCGCCTTCTTCGACCGGCTCGACAAGCAGGGCATTGATTATGTCGTCATGCTCACCGCAGATCATGGCGGCCACGATCTGCCGGAGCGCCATCAACAAAATGCGATGCCGATGGAACAGCGCGTCGATCCGGCGCTCATGCCCCGAACGCTTTCAGACGCAGTGGCCGCCCGCACCGGCGTAGGTGGCAAGGGACTGATCCAGGGCGACGGCCCGTCGGGCGACCTCTATTTCGACCGCAATCTTACCCGCGTCCAGCGCGCCAAGGTCGAAGCCGCCACACTCGCCCTGTTACGCGCGCATCCGCAGGTCGAAACCGTCTTTACCAAGGCGCAGATCGCCGCCGCGCCGTCTCCTTCAGGTCCGCCGGAAAGCTGGAGCCTGCTTCAGTTAGTCCGGGCCAGCTTCGATCCCGAACGCTCGGGCGACCTTGTCCTGCTGCTGAAACCGCGCGTGTCGCCCATCGCTAATCCTTCCTATGGTGCGGTCGCCACGCATGGCTCGCCCTGGGACACGGATCGGCGCGTTCCGATCCTCTTCTGGCGCAAAGGCATGCGGCATTTCGAACAGCCGCTCGGCGTCGAAGTGGCGGACATCATGCCGACGCTGGCGGCGCTCATTCATCTGCCCGTGCCCGGCAATGAGATAGATGGCAGGTGCCTCGATCTGCTGGCAGGCCAAGGCGACAGCTGCGCGGCGGATTAGAGCTTCGTGCCTTAATCAAAATCGTCCTCTGTTACCGTTCGCCCTGAGCTTGTCGAAGGGCCTTCCTTCCTTTTGGAAAGGGAAGGGCTTCGACAAGCTCAGCCCGAACGGGGTTGAGGGATTCAGATAAAAGGCAGGAAGCTCCAGCGCGCGTCTTGCGCCCAATTGAACGCAGCACGCTCTAACGGTCAGATATTCTCCGCGAAGCCGTCCCGTTCCGCGTCCATCAGGGAATGGACGCGGTGCGGGGCGGACACTTCGACCCGACTGGTGACCTCATATTGCGCCTTAGCCTGACGCACATTGCTGTTCGCCGGAACACTGTCGGTCAACCAGACATTGCCGCCGATCACTGACCGGCTGCCGATGATGATGCGGCCCAAAATGGTGGCGCCCGCGTAAATCACCACGTCATCCTCGATGATCGGATGCCGGGGAATCGCCTTGGCCAGCGCCCCCCTTTCATCGGCAGGAAAGCTGCGCGCGCCCAGCGTCACGCCCTGATACAGCCGTACCCTGTCACCCACTATGGCCGTCTCGCCGATGACAACGCCGGTGCCATGATCGACGAAGAAGCTGCGCCCGATCGTTGCCCCGGGATGAATGTCGATACCCGTACGCGAATGGGCAATTTCGGAGATGATGCGGGCGACCAGCGGCGCGCCCAGATCATAGAGGCGATGGGCGAGCCGATGATGGATGATCGCCAGCATCGATGGATAGCAGATCAGCACCTCATCCACGCTGCGCGCGGCGGGATCGCCCAGAAACGCCGCTTCCACATCGGAATCGAGCAACTCCCGCAAGCCCGGCAGGCTTTGGGCGAAATTGCCGATGATGCGCGCTGCTTCGCCATCGATATCGGCAGGCGGCCTGCCATGCATGATATAGAGAAGCTCAAGGCGTATCTGACCATAGAGGCGGCTGAGCGCCGTCTGCAACGTCTGCGCTACGAAAGCATCTTCATTATGGATGCGAATGAAGCTGGGACCAAGGCGCAACGGAAACAGCGCGCCGCATAGCGACGTCATGATCTTGGCAAGATTGGCCCGTGACGGAAAACCTTCCGCGCCATATTCGGCGTGATGCTGCTGCGCCGCGCGCCAGCCTGTACGAACCTTCCCAAGATCGCTCACCAGCCGATCCAGGTCCCAATAGCCTTCCAGAAGCTGATCTTCGCTTTCGCCTTCTGCGGTCATATGCGCCTCTTGTTCAACGGAAGCTGGCATAGACCGCCACCAGCCGATCCGGTAAACGAGTTTTGCTTGTCGCCGCGATGTTTCTTTTTAACCGGAAGCGTCGGCCCGTTTCAACGGATTGGACTGGCACCAGCCATATGCAGGCGGATTTCCACGCTCAACCCGCCTTCGGGCCGGTTTTTCAGAACCAGGCTCCCGCCTTCCTGCTCGACCGCCTTCGCCACGATCGCGAGCCCCAGCCCCAGGCCCCGCGTATGACGTCCCCGCGCTTCATCCAGCCTGAAAAAGGGCTTCAGCACCTCCTCCAGCTTGTCCTCCGGGATGCCCGGACCATCATCCTCCACCCGGATCACCACCTCGCCGTCGCGACGCTCGACACTGACATAAGCGCGCTGGCCATAATGGAGCGCGTTTTCGACCAGGTTTGTGACCGCGCGGCGCAGCTGGAGCGGACGGACATCCATTTCCAGATGATCCGGCCCCTCATAGCTGACATCGGCGCCCTGATCCTGAAAGCTATCGACCACCGTCGCGACCGTGACAGCCACGTCCGCGCGGACAGGTGGCTCGCCATTCTTCTCCCCGCCCAGGAACGCCAGCAGCGATTCGATCATCGCCCCCATTTCCTCAAGGTCACCGGCCATCGCATCGCGCGCTTCCGCATCGGGGATGCCCTCCAGCCGGAGCTGCAAGCGCGCCAGAGGCGTGCGCAAGTCATGCCCGACGGCCGCCAGCGTTTCGGTACGCTCGGTGATCAGCCGATGGATACGCGTCTGCATCGCATTGAACGCGCGGATCAGGTCCCGCACATCGCTGGTCCCGCTTTCCGCCACCACGACCTCATCGCTCAGGCCGATATGCTCGGTCGCCTTGGTAAGATCCTTGAGCGGCGCCAGCGTCCGTCGGATCAGCATGGCCCCCGCCACCATCAGCGCCACAAGCGGAATGAGCGCCAGCCCCATCCTGCCGATGGTAAAGGTCCACTGCCCGCCACTATGCCGCATACCGAAATAGAGCCAACTGCGATCAGGTAGCTGCAAACCGCCATTGATCTGCGACACCCGCCCCCCGGGCGATGCGAGCCGCAGCCACAGTCTCGACTGTTCCAGGCTTGGTTCCCAGGCGATGATCTGGCGCCGCATCCGCTGCAATTCCGGCGCCAGCGTTGGCGGCGGTGGTGACGCAGGAGTCCAATGGACATCATAGCGATCGGTGGTTAGCTGGATCGCCATTGCGTGCCGATCGGCCGGTTCCTGCTCGGTCACGAGCTTGCGCGCGATTACCAAATGCTCGGCCAACCGCCGCGCCTCGTCATCCTGCAAGGACAGATGACCAGCCCGCTCGTAGATCAGCGTACCGACCGCAAATTCCAGTGTGAGCGCCAGCAGCAGGATTGCCAGCAGCCGTCCGACCAGACCTAGCGACCGGCTCATATGCAAACTCAAGCCCGGCTGACTTCCGCGTTGAACATATAACCCACACCGCGCACCGTCGTGATCGGCGCCGCCGCGCCTTGCGTCGACAGCTTGCGCCGCAACCGGCTGACCAGCACATCGATGCTGCGGTCGGAGCTATCCCCCATCCGGGTGCGCGACAATTCGATCAGCCGCTCGCGCGCGATGACCCGCTGCGGATGGCTGAGGAAGGAGCCGAGCAGATCGAACTCCGCGCCCGTCAGGTCCACGATCGCGCCGGTGGGGGAACGCAGTTCCCGGCGCGGGAAGTTGACCACCCAGCCGTCGAACCGCGCCTCATTCTCGCGATGTTCGTCCGGCCCCCGCTCCACGCCCACGCGGCGTAGGATAGCCCGTATCCGCGCGATCAGTTCGCGCGTGCCAAACGGTTTGGGCAGATAATCGTCCGCGCCAAGTTCCAGGCCCACGATCCGATCGGTCTCGCTGCCCTTCGCGCTGATGAAGATGATCGGGACGTCGCTCTTGCGCCGGATCTGGCGGCACAGGTCGATGCCGTTGGTGCCCGGCAGCATGACGTCCAGCACGACCAGATCAACCGGCCCGGCGTCAAAGGCGACCCACATTTCCGGCCCCGAAGAGGCCGGACGCACCTGATAGCCATGTTCCTGAAGAGCGCGCGCGGTCAGCGTGCGCAGCGGCGGATCGTCCTCGACAAGTATGATCGTGGGGGCAGTCATGCCGGAAATGTTGCGCAACTAAAACGGCTCATAGCGCCTGAAGTAGGGGCGGCTTCCAGCAGGGTCAACCGGACGTTACATTGGAAACCCTTGGAAACAGGTTCAGCAATGATTTGTCATGCAAGGGACAATTTCGCCCCCATGACGAGCAAGAATGCCATGCCGGGCCTCGTGAAAGGCCCGGCATGATTTCATCAGAAAGCGGCCGAAACCGAGAAGACCACCTGGCTGCGGGCGATCGACTTGCCGAAATTGTCGCCGTCCTGAACCATGAAGTTCGGGCGGATGTAGGTTTCTTCCGAACGCTTGATGTCGGTATCGACATAGGCGACGCCCAGCGTCAGCGGCGTGCCGGGGATCGCGACGTCCGCGCCGACCAGCCAGTCGAGATACTTGCCCGTGGGCGCGATCGACGTGCCATTGGGGCCAAGGCCGGGGTTGCCGTCCGAATAGCCCAGATGCGCCTTCAGCGTAACCGGCGTGCCCGGCACTGCGCCGCTCACGTCACCCCAGATGTACAGATTGTCATCCTTGTCGCCCGGATCGGCAACCGTGCATGCCGCGTCGCTGCACCAGTTGCCCAGCGCCTGCTGCTTGGGCGCATAGGCGACGCCCAGCAGACCCTTGACCGGACCAAGCTGGCTCGAAAGCTTCACATAAGGCTCAGCGAAGTCGGTCTTGTCCGCGCCCGACGGATACATGTACCAGGTCAGGCCGACGTCCAGCGTCGCGCTGCCCAGCGGGATGGCATAGCCTGCGAACAGGTCCAGTTCCATGTTCGAACCACCGAACTGACCCCAGCCAGCAAGGTTCGAAGCCCAGGCACCGGCATAGGCGCCGCTTTCGTGAGTGGCAGTGATGCCGCCCTGAACGGCCAGACCCTTGTCGCTCTGCGACACGCCACGGAAACGGTAATCGGAAACCAGCGCGACGCTGCCTGAAACGGTAACGGGACCTTCAGCTTCTTCCTGAGCGAAGGCCGGAGCGCTCGACAACAGGGCAAGAGCCGCACAGGCCATCTGCAACTTAGCGATTTTCATGAACATTCCCCTTTTTCGGTAAGAATGTTCCATCCTGCGTCCGCTCTGGCCCAAAGGTCTGAATGCCCCGGATCCCGGCGGATTGACATCAGGCTAAGGCGCGCCCGGATGAAGGGGAATGGACTTTTACCGCAAGTGCGAAGGTGACATTCAGGCCGTGCCCTCAAAGGCACGGTTATTTGCTGATCGCGTTCCAATTGTGTCTATTTGATTTCTCACGCACATCCATACATGAAAAAGCCGCCGCACCCTGGAAGTGGTGCGGCGGCTAACGACGCCTGATGGGGGTGAGGTTCAGGCGGCGAGGTTACGCAGGCGTCCGGTTGCACCCGCCAGTTCGACGCTGGCTCCGGTGCCACGGCGGCGATCCATCCATTCCCGCACCATCTCGGCGCAGGTATGGTCGATATGGAGCAGCCGCTCGACGTTCAGGATGACTGGACGTTCGGCGGGAACCGACTCCAGCTTTGCCGACAATTTGGGAAGTGTCAGGAATGTGGCCGTGCCATGCAGTGCCAATTCATGCGCGTCATCCCGCCGGTCCTCATCCATGCCCAGGCGCAGACGGCGCGCATGGGGCAGCAGCTCAAGCAGCGACAGACCAATACCCACCAGCACGCCCGTCAGCAGATCCATCGTGACCACCATGATCAGCGTAACCGCCCACACCACGGCGGGCAGCGGGCCATAACGGTGAAGCAGGTGCTTCACATGGTCCAGGCTGACCAATCGAACGCCGGTCACGACCAGGATGCCCGCCAGTGCCGCCATCGGAATTTCACGCAGCAACCAGGGCAGCAGCGCGACGAAGCCGAGTATCCAGATGCCGTGCAGGACAGCGGACATGCGGGTCTTGGCGCCAGCCTGGACGTTGGCGGAACTGCGGACGATAACGCCGGTCATCGGCAAAGCGCCCGCAACGCCGCACAGCAGATTGCCTACGCCCTGCGCGCTCAATTCGCGATTATAGTTGGTCCGCACGCCATCATGCATCCGGTCCACCGCAGCGGCCGACAGCAATGTTTCAGCGCTGGCGATGAACGCGATCGCAATTGCCGTGGTGATGACCGTCGGGTTCATCAACTGCTGGAACAGCCCCTCGCCCGGCAATGTCACCGCCGCGACGATCGATTCCGGCACTACGACGCGCGCCACCGGCAGACTGAACAGAAACGCCACCAGCGTGGCCAGAACCACGCCGACAAGGGCGCCGGGCAGCAGCTTCATCGACGCGGGGCGGATTTTTTCCCAACCCAACATGCCGCCGATGGTGACAAGACCCACGGCAAAGGCGGTCGCTGCGTCCTGATTGCTCAACCCGAAAAGCTGGCCCGGCATCGCCACCAGATTCGCAAGGCCGCTGGAAAGCGGCTTATCATCAAACAGGACGTGGAACTGCCCCACGACGATAAGCACACCGATGCCTGCGAGCATACCGTGGACGACGGCGGGCGAAATGGCACGAAACCAGCCCCCGACCCTCATCAATCCGGCAATGACCTGAATCGCGCCGGCAAGGATCAGGATCGGTCCGAGCGCAGACAGCCCCTGCTCGCGAACGATTTCAAAGACGATGACGGCAAGGCCTGCCGCCGGGCCACTGACCTGCAAGGGAGAACCGGCCAACAGGCCGACGACGATGCCGCCGATGATGCCGGTGATCAGTCCCTTTTCCGGCGGCACGCCGGAGGCGACCGCGATGCCCATGCAGAGGGGCATCGCCACCAGGAACACGACGATGGATGCGGTGAAGTCGCGGCTAAACGTGCCGCCGGAAAGAGCCTTCAGCATGGGTTACTCCGCGGCCATTGCGATGCTGGTTTCACCAGCAAGGCGCCGCGCCTGCGCCTGTGCGACAGGAAGCGGATCGCCTTCGCGCATGGGCACGAACCGGCCGGTTTCCCCGTCGAGCCCCAGAACCTGGCCCGCATGAATATCGACATACCAACCGTGCAACGCGATTTCCCCGCGCGCCACGCCCGCCGCCACCGACGGATGGGTGCGCAGGTGGTTCAACTGCACCACGACATTTTCCAGCGCCATGTTGCGCAGCTTTTCCGCGTCGCTCAGATCGGACGGGTAATTTTCACGGCACACCTTCTGCGCGGCATGCGAGTGACGCAGCCATGCGGCAACATTGGGCATCGACGTCAGGTCGGCGTCGGTCGCAAGCGCCTTCATCGCGCCGCAATCGCTGTGCCCGCACACGATGATGTCGCGTACGCCCAGAACCATGACCGCATATTCCACCGTCGCGGTGACGCCGCCCAGCTGGCTGGCATGCGGGGGCACGATGTTGCCCGCGTTGCGGCATACGAACAGGTCGCCCGGATCAGCCTGCATGATATGTTCCGGCACGATGCGGGAGTCAGCGCAGGAAATCATCAGCGCCTTGGGGCTCTGTCCGTGATTGGCAAGCTGGTTGTAAAGCGTGCTCTTGTCCGGAAAGACCTTGCTTTCGAAACTGAAGACGCGACCGATAAGCTCGTTCATGGCTTCTATCCTTCATCTTGATTGCCGATCAGGGGGCGGATCGGCGCAATTTGAAGGATAGGCATGCGCTTTTGCTGCGTCGCAGCGGTTTTGTTAAATAGTGTGTCTGACTGGATTTTCTGTCATCACTGCCTCTCGACAGCAGCGCTCAGCATATATCCCGCCCCCCGAACGGTGACGATCGGCGCGGCTCTGCCACCAACGCTCAGCTTCCGCCGGACGCGGCTAACCAGCACGTCGATGCTGCGATCGGATGATGGCGCGTCGCGCACACCGGCCAATTCCATGAGCCTGGCGCGCGGAATGACCGTCTGCGGATTTTCCAGCATGACCTGGAGCAGTGCGAATTCGGCGGCGGTAAGATCGATCGGCTGGTCACCCTCGTCCTTCACTTCACGCCGCGCGAAATCGACCTGCCACCCGTCGAACCGAGCCAGCGTGCTGGCGCGCAGGCCGATCAACCGCTCCTTTTTGCTGCGACGCAGCACCGCGCGGAGCCTTGCGGCCAGTTCCCGGTTCGAATAGGGTTTGACCATATAATCGTCGGCACCCAGTTCCAGTCCGACGACCCGGTCAACCTCGCTTCCGCCTGCGCCAACCAGGATGATCGGCACGTCGCTCCGCTCCCGGACGTCACGGCAAAGGTCCATGCCATCGGGGCCGCGCAGCGCTGCATCCAGCACCAGCGCACCGACGGGCGCGGTCTTGATCGCGTTCCATATGTCCGATGCCGACGCCGCAGGCAGCGCGCGAAAGCCGCTCTGCTCCAGATACTCGCGCACCTGCTGGCGCTGTTCGGGCTTTTCCTCGGCAATCAGGATCAGCGGTGGACTCATCCGCCCTTCACTGACAGGCTGCGAAGGCCATCAAGCTCACCCTGGATAACCGCACTGTCGCCTTGCGCCGCCGCCAGCGCCTCGCCAGCGCGCGCCTGAGCGTAGCGCCCGATCTCCGCGTCGATCTGACCCTGCGCGCTTGCACAGCTGCCGGCGTAGCTACCCGATAGCGGGGTGAAGCGATGGATGGCCTTCCCCATTGCTGCAATCGCATTGCCCTCTGCCGTCACCGAGCGGTTCACGCCCAGTTCGGCCTGCCAACGACAAACGGGCGTGGCCGGACGGGTGGCGAAGCGCGGTTCGACCTGCTGGACATGAACCGTCGACACCGTTTCGTAGCTCGTCCGATAGGCTGTGGACGCATGGCTGATGTCCGCGCTGTGGACCGGAGCGACGACGGCCATGACGGCAGCGGAAGCGAAGATGGAAAGCATGCGAAGAAACTCCTTGGCGTAGGAAGCACTCGCCAAGGCATAGGCGGGGCAAATGTCTCTGAAATTTTCCGAATGTGACAAATTGTTGCTGCGCGCGCGGAAACGCTTCGGCGCGGCAAAACATTTTTACGCGCCAAAATCCCTCATCGTTTGATCGGCGCATGCAACCCGCCCGGCGCTCAGGCTTTTAACCCTCGTCAACGGCCTTCCGCGCCTTTGGCGCCTTCATGGCCAATGATGAGGATTGCTGAATGAAAATCGCTCAAATCGCTCCCTTGGCCGAAAGCGTGCCGCCAAAGCTGTACGGCGGAACCGAGCGCATCGTTTCCTACCTTACCGAAGCGTTGGTCGATCAGGGACATGACGTAACGTTGTTTGCCAGCGGCGATTCCGTCACGCGCGCGGAACTGGTGCCCGTCACTGACATGGCGCTTCGCCTCAATCCCCATGTTCGCGACGCGATTCCCTATCACATGATGCTGCTGGAAGCGGTGCGCCAGCGCGCCCATGAGTTCGATGCGCTGCATTTCCACATCGACCTCGTCCACATGCCACTGGTGCAGGACATCGTCGGCCGATGCGTCACGACGCTGCACGGCCGTCTGGACCTGCCGGACCTGCGCCCTTTCTACCAAACCTTCCGCGATCACAGCCTGGTTTCCATTTCCGACCACCAACGGCTGCCTATGCCGCCCGTGAACTGGGCGGGCACCGTCTATCACGGCCTTCCCGCTGACCTGCTGCCGCCGAAAATCGACAGCGATGACGGCTATCTCGCATTCCTCGGACGGATATCGCCGGAAAAGCGGCCCGACCGCGCCATCCGCATAGCCGCCCGTTCCGGGAGGCCGCTCAAGATCGCCGCCAAGATCGACAATGTGGACAAGGGATATTGGGAGGCGGAGATCGCGCCGCTTATAAACCTTCATCCCAACATTCATTTCGTCGGCGAAATCAACGAAGCACAGAAGGCCGACTTCCTGGGCGGCGCCAGCGCCCTTCTGTTCCCGATCGACTGGCCCGAACCATTTGGCCTAGTGATGATCGAGGCAATGGCCTGCGCGACCCCCGTCATCGCCTTCCGCTGCGGATCGGTTCCCGAGATTATCGACCACGGCGTGTCGGGCTTCATCGTCGATACGGAAGATCAGGCCGTCGAAGCCGTTTCACGGCTCGGCGAACTCGACCGCCGGGGGGTACGCGCCGCCTTTGACGCACGTTTCACGGCAGACCGGATGGCGGCCGACTATGTCTCGCTTTATCATGGCCTGCCCGGCGCGCGCACCGATGCCGCGCGGCTTCGCCGCGAGCGCGGCGATGAAGCAGAGCTTCACCTTCAGGTCGTCGGATAAGGAGAGTCCCATGACGGCGAGCCAGTTGCAGCCAGAAGCCTTGGCCACGGAACCGGCAAAGTCCCTGTCCCAGCAGCAGACCCAGTTCTTCATCCCGGCCACCGCTTCGCTCCACGAACGGCGTCCGCGAACGCTGAAGCATGGCGACAGCTTTGCGGTCTTCGATCATAGCGGCGATGCGATCGCAGGACCGGGTAGCCCCGAAGGGCTCTACCACCGCGACACCCGGCACCTGTCGCACCTCTATATGACGGTCAATGGACTCCGTCCCATATTGCTGAGTTCCGCACTGCGCGACGACAACGCCATGCTGACATGCGACCTCACAAATCCGGATTTTTCGGGCGACGATGGCAGGGTCGCGGTGGAACATGACCTCATTCACCTGCGCCGCACAAGGTTCCTGTGGGACTCCGCCATCCACGAGCGGATCACGATCCGCAACTTCGATACCGAGGCCCGAACGGTGAAGGTGAACATGAGCTTCGCTGCCGATTTTGCCGATCTTTTCGAAATTCGCGGCATGACGCGCTTGCGCAAGGGAGTGATGAAGCCCCCTGTCGTGGGAAGCGCCGACATTCTCCTCGTCTATGAAGGCCGCGACGCCAAGACCCGCGAAACCCATCTCTGCTTTGATCCGGCGCCTCAAGAACTAACCGAAAGCCACGCCATGTTCGAGGTCATGGTCCCGCCCGGCGAACGGCGCACCCTGTACATGCGCGTTGCGTGCGAGCGGGCGGAATTGACGCAGGAACCCTTCTCACGCCAGTTCCTCAAAACCCTTCGCGAATCCATGAAGTCGCTGAAACAGGCAAGGGCACGCGGTGCGACCGTTCGGTCATCAAATGCTCTGTTCGATGAGGTTACGCGAAGGTCCGTTGCGGATATCACCATGCTGTCCACGGACACCGAATTTGGCCCCTATCCCTATGCGGGCATCCCCTGGTTCAGCACCGTGTTCGGCCGCGACGCCATCATCACCGCGCTGGAAACGCTTTGGTATGATCCCGCGATCAGCCGGGGCGTACTCGGCTATCTGGCCAAGCATCAGGCCACCGCGTTCGACCCAGCCGCAGACGCGGAGCCGGGGAAAATCCTGCACGAGGTCCGCCATGGTGAAATGGCGGAACTGGGCGAAGTGCCGTTCCGCCATTATTATGGCAGCATCGATTCAACGCCGTTGTTCATCATGCTGGCTGGCGCCTATCTGGAACGAACGGGCGACCGGCCCTTCATCACCAGCCTGCTGCCGCATCTGGATGCAGCCCTCGAATGGATCGATCAGCATGGCGACCGCGATGGCGACGGCTTCGTGGAATATGGGCGGCTCACCGATCAGGGCCTGACCAATCAGGGCTGGAAGGACAGCCATGACTCGATCTTCCACGAAGATGGTTCGATCGCGCGCGGCCCCATCGCGCTCGCGGAGGTTCAGGCCTATGTCTACGGCGCCTGGAGAGCCGCAGAAGGCATCCACAGGGCGATCGACAATCCTCAACGTGCGGCGGACTACGGACTACGCGCCGACCGTTTGCGCGACCATTTCGATGCCGCCTTCTTCGACCCCCAACTCGGCACCTATGTGCTGGCGCTGGATGGAGAAAAGAAGCCTTGCCGCGTTCGTTCCTCCAATGCCGGACATGTGCTGTTTACCGGCCTCGCGCGGGAAGAGCGCGTGGAATCGGTGGTGCGCACACTGATGGCGCCAGCCTCCTTTTCCGGCTGGGGCGTCCGCACCATCGCATCGACGGAAGCGCGCTACAATCCGATGAGCTATCATAACGGCTCGATCTGGCCGCATGACAATGCCCTCATCGCGGCAGGCTTCTCCCGCTACGGCTACAAGCGCGAGGCTGCACAGATATTCGAAGGGCTCTTCGCGGCCGCCACCTATGTGGATCTCATGCGCCTACCGGAACTCTTTTGCGGATTTCCCCGCCGACGTGCGCAAGGGCCGACCTTCTATCCCGTGGCCTGTAGCCCCCAGGCATGGTCCGCCGCCGCTCCTTTGTCATTGATCCAGTCAAGCCTTGGGATCGGCTTCGATGTGGCAGGCCCTGAAATCTCCCTGCGCGAGCCAGCCCTGCCGCGATTCCTCGACGAGCTGCGGCTTTACGGCCTGCGCATTGGCGAAGCATCGATTGACATCGCCTTTGACCGGATGGGTGACAAGGTCGTGGTAAAGCCGCTCGACCGAACAGGCTCGGCGCGGGTGGTGACGATAGCTTGAGGCTTTTGCCTGGCTACTTCGCGTCACCCAAGGCCTTGAAAAAGGTGGTGCGGCTGAGCGGAGCGAAGTCGAACCCGCGCGATGGGTTGGTGGGCGGCATCGCGCAAACAAATGTGGTGCACCCGACGGGATTCGAACCCATGGCCCTCAGATTAGGAATCTGATGCTCTATCCTGCTGAGCTACGGGTGCCCGGTGACGGCTCTATGCTGCGTCGCAGGCGCGGTCAATTCTTCGCTTCGGGCGGCACGACCGGAAACAGCAACGGAGCAACCTCCACACCTTCCGATATCAGCGCGCGCGCTTCGTCGGGCGCCACTTCACCGTGGATGCTGGCCCGTTCCTTCTCACCATAATGCATGGCACGGGCGTGTTCGGCAAAGCCCCTGCCGACCCAGGTCGAATCTTCCAGAACCTTTGACTGCGCCTGGGCCAGCGCCTGCATCATCTCGCGCATACGGACTTCGTCGCCTGCCATGGCGACCGGCGCGGTCGAGGTGGCAACTGGTGCATCGCCTTTGCGGCTGTTCCCTTTGGCGGCAACAGCGGGCGCCATCAATGCCTTCGAAACCTCCGCATCGCCGCACATGGGGCAGGCCAGCAGGCCGCGAGCGACCTGATCCTCATAGTCCGCGCTTGATCCGAACCAGGCTTCGAACACATGGCCATGGGCACCGCATTTGAGGTCAAAAACAATCACGAAATGGTCACGTCCGCTGGAAGGTTACGTCGGTTGGCGATTGCAGGCACGCGCCCGCGCACTTCCTCTACGCGCGACAGGTCGATCTCGGCAAGGGCTAGTCCCGGCTCCTCTCCCATGTCGAGCAAAACCTCACCCCAGGGATCGATTACCAGACTATGGCCGTAGGTTTCCCGCCCATCCTCATGGCGGCCGGTCTGCGCAGCCGCGATCACGAAACATCCAGCTTCGATCGCACGGGCGCGCAGCAGGACGTGCCAGTGCGCCTGCCCGGTTGGCACGGTGAACGCGGCAGGCATCAGCAACATCGTGGCGCCCGCATTGGTAAGAGCGCGATACAGGTCGGGAAAGCGCATGTCGTAACACACCGACAATCCGATCCTTGCCCAAGGCGTATCGACCGCCACCACCTCTTCCCCCGGCCGATAGACCGACGATTCCCGCCAGCTTTCCCCGGTCGCGAGATCGACATCGAACAGATGGATTTTGTCGTAGCGCGCCCGAATGCCACCCTTGTCATCGATCATGAAGCTGCGGTTGACCCAACGGCCATCGCCACCTTCTTCCTTGAGCGGCAAGGAACCAAGATGCACCCACAACCCATGCCGCGCCGCCGCCTCGCGAACCGCATCCAGCACCGGATCATCGGCCTCGCTCCGCAGGGTATCCGCAGCGCGCGTGCGGCTGCGATCCAGATATCCCGCCATTTCCGGCGTAAACAGCATGTCCGCGCCCTGTTCGGCCGCGCGCCTCGCCATCTCGACGATGGCGGCTGCGTTCGCGGCGGGATCGATCCCGCTCGTCATCTGGAAGATCGCGGCCCGCATGGCGCTTACAGCCCTAGCAGCGGGTTCAGCTTGCCCTGACGATCCAGCGCCGCCATGTCGTCGCTGCCGCCAATATGCCTGCCATCGATGAATATCTGCGGCACCGTGGTCCCGCCATTGGCGCGATCCAGCATTTCGCCGCGCTTCGGGCCGCCCATCGTGATGTCATATTCTTCAAAGGCCACGCCCTTGCCCTCCAGCAGCGCCTTTGCCCGCGCGCAATATCCGCACCATGCCTTCGTGTAGATTTCGACCTTCGCCATCTAATACTCCTTGCGCGCTGAAATTGTGGCTGAACGGCGCTTTGTCAATCAGTCCCTTCCGCGCCTTCCCGCAAAGCCCGCGCCCAGCACAACAGATGAACGCTGGACGCACCGCCGCGTTTCAGCGCCCGCGCGCAAGCAGCCGCGGTCGCGCCGCTGGTATGAACATCGTCGATCAGCAGCACTGCCTTGCCCTTGACGCCATGATCCTTAGCCAGTGCAAAGGCGCCCGCGACAGCCTTGGTCCACTGCCGCGCATGCATGCCCCTTAGCGGCTGCGTCGCACGGACGCGAAGCAGCGCATGCTTGTCCACCGCCAGCCCCGAAGCCCTGCCAAGATGATCCGCGATCAGCGCCGCCTGATTGAAGCCCCGCCACCACAGCCGCCAGCGATGCAGCGGCACCGGCACGATCAATGGCGGCGCATCAAACGCAGGCAGGCGCCTTGCCATATGCCGCGCGATCAACCGCGCCAGGCCAATACGCCGTCCATATTTCAGCCGCAGCGCCACTGTCCGCGCGACATCGCCATAGGCCAGCACCGCCCGCGCGCTGTCGAATGCCGGCGGATCGGCAAGGCAGGCGCCGCATGCCGCGTCCCCGCCGCGATCATGTTCGAACGGCACGCCACATCGCGCGCAGCAAGGCTCGCCCAGAAAGCGCATCCTGCTCCAGCATGGGAGGCAAAAGGCATCGTCGGCCTCAACGATCATGCCACATCCGGGACAACGCGGCGGCAGCGCATAATCCAGCGCCGGGCGAACGGCGCCCTTGAGAAGAGAGGCAAGGTGCATGATCGCCCTTGTTCCCGCTCCGGCACCGATGCACAAGGCCCGCCATGACCCAGCCCGACATCTTCGACCGCACATTGCGCGCCAGGCGGCGGGACCGGATGATGCCGCGCTTTGCCGAGCATGACTTTCTCTATCGCGCGATGCTGGACGAATTGCTCGACCGGCTCGCCGATGTGCAGCGGGACTTGCCTGACGTTCTCGTCATCGGCTGCCCGGACGGCAGCGCCCGCGCCGCGCTCGAAGCCCTGGGGAAGTCGGTAATATACACCGACCCCGGCTTCGCAGCCGCGAGCGCTCAAGGCGGGGTGCAGGCGGAAGAAGATGCACTTCCTTTCGCCGACGACAGTTTCGACCTGATCATCGCTTGCGGCACACTGGACAGCGTGAACGACCTGCCCGGCGCGCTCATCCTCATGCGGCGCATACTGCGTTCCGACGGCCTGCTGCTCGCCGCCTTCACCGGCGCGGGGACCCTGCCCCGCCTGCGCGCTGCCCTGATGGCCGGAGAAGGCGATCGCCCCGCCCAGCACATCCATCCGCAAGTCGATGTGCGCGCGGCAGGCGACCTGCTGAGCCGAGCCGGTTTCGCCATGCCAGTGGCGGACAGCGAGACGCTGACCGTACGCTATGGGGACATATTACGCCTGATGCAGGACCTGCGCGGCATGGGAGCGGGCAATGTGCTTGCGTCCCATCCCCCAGCCCTGCGCCGCGACGCACTGATCGAAGCAAGCCAGCACTTCGCCGCCGCCGCCGATCCCGACGGCCGCACTGCCGAAGACATGGCGATCCTGTATCTCAGCGGCTGGAAGCCCGACCCCAGCCAGGCCAAGCCAGCCCGGCGAGGCAGCGCAACCGTGTCGCTCGCGGAGGCCCTCAAGCGGAAGGAATAGCCCCCCCCCAACCGCGTTCGCCCTGAGCCTGCGAGCCGAAGGCCGACGAAGCCAACGGCTCTCCTTCTTTTAGAAAGGAGAAGGGCTTCGACAAGCTCAGCCCGAACGGAGGAAGGGGTGTTCTAAGCCGCCAACCGCAGGAAAGGCACCGGCTCCGTCGATCGCAGCACAATCGGCTTGCCCTCCGAAGCCTCAAACAGCTCACCGTCCAGGATGACGCTGCTACGTTCACCCTCGATACGAATGATATCCCCCTGCTCCAGATGCACGCCCTGCACCTGCGCCTTGCCGACACGCCGGGTGATGCTCGCCCACGCCAGCCGCAAAAGCGCGGCCAGGCTCTGGTCCACCGCCATCAGCTTCATGTTCCCGCGACGGCTGTCCCCCGCCTGCACGCCCAGCAGCAGCCGGTCGAGCGTCGTCACGATCAGCACGGCAAAGCGCCCCGCCAACTGCCCTTCCCGGATCAGCGAGATGCGCACCGGATGGCTGGATTGCGGCAGGAACCGCGCGCGAATGCCGAAAACCAACGAGACCAGCACCGCTATCACCGTCAGGAAATGGCTAAGCCCATTGGACAGGCCAAGCGGATAAATCTGGTTACGGCAGTAAAGCATGTAATCGGCAAGCCCCGCGCCGCCCAGGAACATGCCCAGCACCGGCCGCGATTCCGCCCCTCCGTCGGACAGGGCGATCAACTCACGCGCCACGACATGATCGTCCACGCCCGCCTTGGCGATCTGGACGATCCGCTCCAGCGCCTTGATCGGATCGCCATGGATGCCAAGGTCGAGCGCGATCAAATTCGTCTTGCCATTGGGCAGCACCGCGATCGGCGGCACGCGCCCCTTGAAATGCTCGCCCTGATACAATTCCGTCAGCGCCGCCTGTACCGTCCCATCGCCACCATTGATGACGATCACGACCGGATCGACGCGCGCGATAGTCTGCAACGCGCGGCCGATCTGATCGACATGCTCCACCTCATAATGGAAGATGTCGGGATTGCTGGCGCAATAACTGCGCACGCGCGGAAGCGTCTGCCGGTTGCCCGTCGACTTGGGATTGGACAGAAGCGCGACCCGAACCATCGGAACTCACATATATTGAAGTTTAATGGTGATCCGCGTCACACCCGGACCCACCTTCACCGCAGCCTTTTCGACCGACGGCTTGCCCAGGTTAAAGATGCTGATCGACGGATTGTTGGAAAAACCACCGCCGTCGCGCGAAATGCTCGTCTTGCCATTGCCGTCCCGGTCGTGCCGGACTGCAATCGCATATCTACCCGGTTCGGGCACCGGCACACAGAAGCGCATGCCTCCATTGCTCGGACGAACCACAGTGTCGATCCGGTTCAGCCATGCGCCCTTCGCCAGCCAGGCATTTTTGGTGGCGGGATAGGATTGGACGCGCACCTTGCCCGTCGCCGCCGCAAAACCCCGGACGTCGACCAGCACCGCAGGACCCTTCGCGGACGGACCACAACGATCCAGCTCGTTCCCGATTTCCTGTCCGTGAGCCAAGGCCGGAATAGAGGCAAACACCGCCCCAGCCGACAAAAGGCCCATCGCAACTTTGAACATGACCATCCAACTCCGTGAAGCTATAGCCGCCCGATCAAACCGGACGGCGAGCCCCTGTTCGCCCCCGCGAACTTCATTTCCGTGACTCTGCTATGGGCGGGGTTTGCGGCCAAATCATGGTGATGGGACGACCACATAGAGAATGCTGACCGCCACCGACCGATATCTCGCCCGTCTGATCGCCTTGCCGATGCTCGGCACGCTGGTCATTTCCGCGATGCTGCTGGTGCTCGACAAGATGCTCAGCCTGTTCGACTTCGTGGCGGCGGAAGGTGGCCCGGTGAGCGTCGTGTGGCGCATGCTCGCCAATATGATGCCCGAATATCTGTCACTCGGCATTCCGATCGGCCTGATGCTGGGCATATTGCTGGCGTTCCGTAAGCTGGCCCTGTCATCGGAACTGGACGTCATGCGCGGCGTCGGCCTGTCCTACGGCCGCCTGCTGCGTGTCCCCTATATGTACGCGATCGCGCTCGCGCTCCTCAATTTCGGCATCGTCGGCTTCGTTCAGCCCCTGTCCCGCCACGCCTATGAAGCGCTCCGCTTCGAACTGCGCTCGGGCGCTCTGGGCGCGTCGATCAAAGTGGGCGAATTCACCAGCCTGGGCAAGCGCATGACCCTGCGCATCGAACGCAGCCTGGATGAGGGCCGCAATCTTCAGGGCATCTTCGTGCGCGCCATTGGAAAGGATGGCCAGACCGTCGCCGTCACCGCTGCACAGGGCAGCTTCCTGGCAACGGACGATCCAGACACCATCATCTTCCGCCTGCGCGATGGCGTGCTGGTCAATGACGCGCCCAAATATAAGTCGCCCCGTATCCTTTCCTTCTCCAGCCACGATCTGCCGATCGACCTGCCGCAGATAGAGCGTTTCCGTGGCCGCAGCGTGGACCGGGAAAAGACCATTCCCGAACTTGCCGTCATGGGCCATGACCCCGCGACGCCGGAAAAGCTGCGCAACGAAATCCGCGCCAACTTCCACTTCCGCCTGGTGGAGGTGGCGATGATGATGCTGCTGCCGCTCGCCGCGCTTGCCTTCGCCATCCCACCCAAGCGATCGACGTCGGCGCTGGGCGTCTTCCTCTCGATCGTCTTCATCGTGACCTATCACAAGATCAACGAATATGGCCAAGGCGTCGGCGCATTGGGCAAAGTCGATCCAATCATAGCGCTCTGGACGCCATTCCTGCTGACGGCCGGACTGATCATGTGGATGTATCACGTCGTGGCGCACCGCCCCGGCGGCCAGCCGATCGGCGCCCTCGAATATGCCTTTGCAAAGCTCGGCAAGCAGATCGCGAAACTGCTTCGCTTCGGGCGAAAGCGGGTGGCCACCGCGCAGGGAGCAGCCTGACCCATGCAATTCGATTTCTTTCCGTCCAGCCAGATCAGCTGGTACATGGCGCGCCTGTTCCTGACGCGAACCTTCGCGGTGCTGACCCTGTTGGTGGTCGTGCTGCAAACGCTGGACCTGCTGGGCGAGTCAGGGGACATCCTGGCCTATGCCGGTAACGGCGATGCGCAGCTGTGGCATTATGTCGGCCTTCGCATACCGCAGATCGTCGCGCGTTTCCTGCCCTTCTCGGTGCTTCTGGGCACGCTCATCATGCTCGCGAGCATGAACCAGAATAGCGAGATCGTATCGATGAAGGCTGCGGGCCTGTCCGCGCACCAGATATTGGCGCCGCTGATCGCCTCCGCGCTCGGCGTCGCCATCATCAGCTACGCCTTCAATGAACGCGTGGTTACCCGCGCAACCGCAGCGCTCAGCGCGTGGCAAGCGGTGGATTACGGTCCTGTGCCCACCGATAGCGGCGTCAAATCCAATCCCTGGGTCCGCGACGGCAACAACCTTGTCACTGCCGCGATCGTCGCTGGCCGGGGCAATGCCGTGCAGTTGCGCAAGGTCGAGATTTTCAACCGCGTGAACAACAGCCTGACGACCATCGTCCAGGCGCCTCGCGGCCATTATGACGCCGCCAGCAAGAGCTGGGTACTGGAGGATGCACGCCAATTCGACGTGGCCCGCGGCACGGAACGGCAGGTTGGCACCGTCCGTTTCGGCAATGCGATCCGGCCCGACCAGTTCACGCTGGCCAGGGTCGATCCTGACGCCATGACCTTTTCCGAACTGCGCGCCGCGATCGCTGATCTGCGCGACGCCGGGCGGCCGACCGCCGAACTGGAAGGCAGCCTGTGGCACAAGCTGTCCGGCCCGCTTTCGGCCCTGCTGATGCCCATCCTGGGGTCCGTCGCCGCGTTCGGCCTTGCGCGCTCGGGCCAATTGTTCGTCCGCGCGGTGCTCGGCATGGCGCTCGGCTTTGCCTATTTCGTCGCGGACAATTTCTCGCTCGCCATGGGCAATCTCGGCGCCTACCCGCCCATCCTTGCAGCGTGGGCACCCTTCTTCCTGTTCCTGCTCGTGGGCGAGACCGTGCTGTTCAGAACAGAAGAATAGCTATTGGTTTCGCGCAGAGGCGCAGGTCGCAGAGAATTTTCGGTACCAACACGCCAGCACTAAAGAAGCAGCCGAAGGCTGTATTCCAATTCTTCTCTGCGTCCTCTGCGCCTCTGCGCGAAAAAATTCAGCGCCGACCCATCGTACTGCGCGCAATCTTCCCCACCAGCGGCCACATGCCCGCATAATTGCCGCGATGGTAAGGCGAATCCTCCCCCAGCGCCGCGATCAACCGCGCATGCGCCTTGCCCAGCGCATGATAAGGCACGCTCGGCAGCAGGTGGTGCAGCGCATGATAGCGCAGCCCCACCGGAGCCCAGATCGCGGCCAGCGGCGAAGGCGGCGGCACATTCACCGAATCCAGATATTGCGCCGTCACAGTCATCGCGTCGCCCTCATTCTCCCAAAGATGCGCTACCAGCGTGCGCAACTGGTTGATCACCGTCATGCCCGAATGCACAGCCATATAGACGAGCAAAGGCTTCCATCCGAAGACAAACACGCTGCCGATCAGGGCCAGTGCGAACAGCGAAGCTCCCGCCTCCTGCCAAAGCCAGCGGCGGCGAAACTCCCCTTCCGGCGCCCGGCGGCGATAGGCCGGGTTGATCGACAGCGCCGAAAACTCAGCAACGACCTTGCGCCGCAGCGCGGGGATGAAGACGCTGAGCGGCGCCAACACGCCATAGCGCAGGATCAGACCCACGGGCGCCAGCGACGCGATCAGGATGAACAAGGGCAGCGACCATGGCTTCATCAGCGCCAGCGGCAGATATTCCGGATCGTTCGCCGTGCCATAGCGGGTGCGCGCATGATGCTGCGTATGCACTTCCTCATACATGAAGGACGGGATCATCAGCGGAATGCCGACCAGCAGGTTCCACCCCAGCCGGAAACCGGGAAGCGCGTCCCTGCGGATATGCGTCAGCTCATGGATAAAGCTCGCCGCCCGATAAAGCGCCAGCATCGCCACCAGTCCGCACAACAGGGCCAACGCCACATTGTCGGCCAGAATCGCCCCGGAAAGCGCTGCATAGCCGATTAGCGCCGACGCCAGCAGGTCCGGCCAGTAAATCCTCGGGTTCGCCACCGCAAATTCGCGCGACAGTTCCGCTGCGGCGCGCAGCATCGCGGCGTCATCCGGAATCGAGGCGCGCTTGACGGCCGCGCCCGCTATGATGGGATCATGCACAGTCATGCAGGCGCTCCTAAATGGTAAATGCGCTGAAATCGTGGCAGCGGCATGACAGTATCGCCTTGCTATGTCATCAGGCGTGCTCCGGATTGACAATCCCGTAACAAGCGCCGAACTGCTCCGGTCCTTTAGCGAAAGCTCTGCCGTGGCTCACTCGAATCTGCTAATAACCCCCGTCACTTCCAAGGCCGATCGCAAGGCGTTCGTGGACTTGCCATGGCGCTTGTACGCCAATGACCCCAACTGGGTGCCGCCTCTCAAGAGCGAAGTCTATGGCGTCATAGAGCCCAGTAAGAACCCCTATTTCGGCCATGCCGAGGCGCAATATTTTCTCGCCCGCCGCGATGGTCAGGTCGTCGGCCGCATCTCCGCCCATATCGATCATCTCGCGCTCGCCCAGCCGGTTGAACAGGGCATGGGTCCGGGCACCGGCAATTTCGGCTTTTTCGAAGCGGAGGACGCCGAAACCGGCAAGGCGCTGATCGAAGCGGCGGAAGGCTGGCTCCGCGCAAAGGGCATGACCCGCGTTCTAGGCCCCATTTCGCTCTCCATCTGGGAAGAACCCGGCCTTTTGATCGAAGGCCATGACCATCCGCCCACGGTGATGATGGGCCACAACAGCCCCGCTTATCAGGCGATGATCGAGGGCGCGGGCTATCAGCCCGTCAAGCAGCTCAAGACGTACGAACTCGACATCACCAACCCCTTCCCGCCCCTCATCCAGCGGATCGTCTCCTCCGGCGAAAAGAGCGACCGCATCCGCATCCGCCAGGTCGACAAGTCAAAATTCGATGCCGAAGCGGCCATCCTGCTCGGCATCCTCAACGACGCCTGGGGCAAGAATTGGGGTTTCGTGCCCATCACCGACGCCGAAGTCGCCCACACCGGCAAGAAACTGAAGCCCATCGTGTTCGAAGACCTGATCATGATCGCCGAACTCGACGGCGAACCGGTCGCCTTCATGATGACCCTGCCCGACCTCAACGAAGCCACCGCGCCATTGAACGGCTCCCTCTTCCCCTTCGGCTGGGCAAAGCTGCTCTGGTGGCTGCGCAAGCCGCAAGTCCGCACCATGCGCGTACCGCTGATGGGCGTGGTCCAGCGGCTCCAATCATCCCGCCTCGCCAGCCAGCTTGCCTTCATGATGATCGAATATATCCGCCGCAACGCCGTCAGCCGCTATGGCGCAACGCGGGGTGAGCTCGGCTGGGTGCTCGACGACAATCAGGGGATGAACGCCATCGCAGATGCCATCGATGGCAAGGTGAACAAGATCTACCAGATCTACGAAAAGAACCTCGCCTGAAGGCCTAACCCGGCACCGCCACATCGATCGCGCCCGCGGCCACCTTCACCGTCGCGGGCGTCTTCGCGACCACCTCACCATCGACCGAAATGCGCTGCCTAGGCTGCGTCTCGATCCTAAAAGACTGGCCCCGAAATTCTTCCGTCTGCGCATCCCTGTCACGCAGCTTGAAGAATTTGGCGTACCAGTCCCACGCCAGCCTTGCATGGCTGCGACCCACAACCGCCTGAACCACGATCTCGCCGCTATCCACGTCGGCGCGATCGGACAGTTCGACCCCGCCATGATAGGAGCCATTCAATATCCGCACTTCCGTCGACCACATCCGCCGCTCGGCCTGGCCGTCATCGATCGTCAACCGGAACGCGCGGAACCCGACCGAACATTTCACCGCCCAGATCAGATAACCGATCCGCCCCAGATAGCGCTTCAACTTGTGCGGCACCGTCCTCCCGATCATCGGCGACAGCCCGAGCGAGGCCGCGTTGACGAAATAATCGTGGTCGATCATCCCCAGGTCGATACGTCGCCGCCTGCCCTGCGCGATGACCTGCACGGCACCGTCCAAATCCAGCGGAATGCCAAGCGTCCGCGCAAAGCTGTTGGCCGTGCCAAGTGGCAACACGCCAAAGACGCAATCCTTCCCCACCAGCTCATCCACCGTCCCGGACAAAGAGCCATCGCCGCCACCAACGATGACCATCGGCGCCCCGCTGTTCACCGCCTCGCGCACCGTCTCCTGCAACCGCGCCGGATCGCGCACGGCATGCGCGGCAATCAGGCGCACCCCTGCCGCCTCCAGCTTCTCCCGCGCCTGTTCGAAAAGCGCCTCCCCCTTCCGGCTGTGAACATTGACGATCAGCGCCGCCTCGCGCGGCAGGGAGTTCGTTTCCATGCCCCAACAACTCGCCAGAGCCCTATCGGCTCCTCACCGCAACAAATCCGCGTGAACAGTCGTTGGAAAGCCATGGCTCGCATCGCTCACCTGTCCGACATCCATTTTGGCGCCAACGATCCCAAAATAGTATCCGCCACCGAAGCCTGGCTGGAACGCAGCCAGCCCGACCTCGTCATCATCAGCGGCGATTTCACGCAGCGCGCCCGCGTCGATCAATTTCGCGCCGCCTCCGCCTGGCTCAATCGGCTACGCGGGGCGGGCATGCGCCTGCTCGTCATTCCGGGCAATCATGACGTGCCGCTCTATGACATAGTCCGCCGTTTCGCCGCCCCCCTGGATCGCTACAAACGCTATATCAGCAATGAGCTTTGCCCCTGGTATGAGGATGAAAAGGTCGCGATCCTGGGTATCAACACGGCCCGTTCCCTGACGATCAAGGACGGACGCATCAACCATGAGCAGATGAAGATGATCGAAGAGCGCTTCGCCCCGGTCGCGCCGGAAAAGACGCGCATCCTCGTCACCCACCACCCCCTCTTTGCCATGCCCATCGGCAAAGGAAGCGAACTCAGCGAAGCCGTCGGCCGCCATGAGGACGCCGTCGAGGCGGTGACAGAAGCGGGTATCCACATCGCCCTCGCCGGCCACTTTCACCGCACCTATGCCGAAGCGGCGCAGAAGATGGTCGCAGACGCAGGCGGCGCGCTAGTCATTCAGGCTGGCACCGCGACATCGACCCGCCTCCGCAACGCCGAACCGCAAAGCTTCAACTGGCTCCATGTCCACCGCAACGACCGGATCGAGTTGCAGGTCATCGTCTGGGACGGCGCGAGCTTTCAGCGCGGCCACCATGTCGAATATAGCCGGGACGCGGCCGGATGGCAGGCACATGAGCTGGCCGACCCATCCGCCCGTCCCGGCATCCGCGTGGCGCAAGCCGCCCGCGCCTGATTACTCGCTCAGCTCAACCCATGTCGGTGCATGGTCGCTCGCCTTCTCCCGTCCGCGAAAATCCTTGTCCACCTGCGCGTCAACCAGGCGGTCGGCCGCCGCCGGGCTCAACAGCAGATGATCGATCCGGAAACCGGCATCGCGCGGCCAGGCGTTCATCTGATAATCCCAATAGGTCCAAACCCCACCCGCCGGGTGTCGGCTCGCAATCGCATCGGTCCATCCGTCGCCCAGCAGACGGCGGTAAGCGGCCCGGCTTTCCGGCTGCATCAGCGCGTCGTCGGCCATCGCCTTGACCGAATAAACGTCCCGGTCGCGCGGGATGACATTATAGTCGCCAGCAAGAATGGCAGGCACTTCCTCCGCCCAGATCTCCGCCGCACGGTCGCGCAGACGCTTCATCCAGCGCAGCTTGTAATCGAATTTCGGCCCCGGCTGCGGATTGCCATTGGGCAGGTAGATGCTGGCCACCCGCACGCCCTTCACATCGGCTTCGATATAGCGGCTATGTTCGTCCTCGGGCTCGCCCTCCAGCCCCCGGCGCACCTCGACCGGCGTCTCGCCCCGCGCCAGGATAGCAACCCCGTTAAAGCCCTTCTGCCCGTGCCAGATCGCCCCATAGCCGACATCCTCAATGTCCTTCAGCGGGAATGTCTCGTCCGAAGTCTTGATTTCCTGAAGGCAGGCGACATCCGGCTGCGTCTCGCTCAGCCATTCCAGCAGGCGCGGCAATCGCGCCTTGATGCCGTTGATATTGAATGTCGCGATGCGCATGGGGCTTTTCTCCTCCCGCGCATCCCTAAAGAGAATAGCCCCCCTTAGACAAGGGACCCACAGCCGGTGATTAGCGCTTGGTGGTGCAATTCTTCAGCACCGTTCGCCCTGAGCCTGTCGAAGGGCTCTACTTCTCTTCAAGAAGAAGCGGGCTTCGACAAGCTCAGCCCGAACGGGTGAAAGCGTCAAAGGCGAACAAAAGCACAGCCCGTGCTTAAATCGAAAAGCTCGACCCACAACCGCAGCCAGCGGTGGCGTTGGGATTCGTCACCTTGAACGCCGATCCGCCAAGGTCGGACACAAAATCAACGGCAGCACCCCGCACCAAGTCCAGGCTCACATCATCGACGACCAGCGTCACGCCGTCCCGTTCGACGACCAGATCGTCCGCTTCCACTGCATCGGCCAGTCCGAAACGATATTGAAAGCCCGAACATCCGCCACCCTCGACCGCCAGCCGCAGGATAGCGGGCTTGCCCTGCTTGGCGGCAATCGCAGCCACGCGGGCAGCGGCGGAAGGGGTGAGGTCGATATCAGTCATGGCGCCTAGATAAGATCAAGCAAAAGGCCCGGCAACCCATCGGTGCCGAGCCTTTGAAAAGGATAAGCGGCGTAGCGCGGATTATTCCGCGTCATGCTCCTGCGCTTTCGTCGGGCCACCCATGGCGATGGGTGGTTTCGTGTTCATCGCTACGAGAACATCGGGACCAACAACGAACGGCATCGGGTTGATCGCCCGGCCTTCAACGCGGACTTCATAATGAAGATGGCTGCCTGTGGAGCGGCCGGTCGATCCCATCAGGCCGATCAACTGACCACGACGCACAAAGCTGTTGGGGGCCGCGATCAGCTTCGACATATGGCCATAACGGGTCTCAAGACCGCCGCCATGAGAAATCTGGACCAGATTGCCATAGCCGCTCGCCCATCCGGCGCGGTTCACAATGCCGTCTGCGGTCGCGTAGATCGGCGTGCCGACTGGTCCGGGAATATCGATGCCCTTGTGCATCCGTGCGCCGCCGTTGAACGGGTCGGAACGAACGCCAAAGTTGGATGTCAGCGACAGCCTTTCGACAGGCCGTCCGGTGGGGATATTATTGGCCGCCTTTACGCCGCCGTCCAACCGCTGAAGGCTGGTGAAAAGATTGGAAAAGCCCACATCTGCCGGGCCAAGCGCGCTGCTATTGATTTCCGACGCATCGCCATAAGGATCGTCGGCGATAGACTTGGCCTGCACAGGCACTGCGGCGCACAACGCGCTCACTACGCCCATAGCCCCAATGGATTTACACGCAGACAGGAACCATCGCGCGCTACGCGCATTATTCGAACGAAGAAACAACATGCCGACCCCGACTTATCCTCCGGAGGCTTTTTGAGCCTCTCGGCGCTCCCCGTGTTGACCAAATGCGACCTAAATCGCCACCCGCGTCACCAAAAGGACATTTCCCGCTTCATTGTGCAAGCGCGCCGTAAAAATCCAGCGTTAAACCGGCTTGTCGACGCGCCGAGTCGTTGAACGGCGGTTTCAACGAACCGCGAAAATGGCGTTTTACAAGGATTTGGTAATGATTTGCGGGGGTCAGCCCCTCTCGGTTCGCCGCATGACCAAACCATCTTGTCCCGGCGGCAACATGACTAATCTCATCCGTCATAATGCGGCGCAACATGCGCGCGGATGGCTCGTCCCCCACGCCTTCGAAACGCGCGATCGTGGCGGGCGTGATATCCAGCGCGCGGGCTTCCAGCACCATCGGAACGATGGCGAGCCGCGCCATGGCATCCCCTGCGGTTTCGGTAGCGGCCTGCCACAGCCCGTCATGGGCAGGCAATTGGCCGTAAAAGCTGCCCAGTTGCCGCAGACGCCGGTCCAGCAATGCGAAATGCATCGCCTCTTCCGCGCCCACCTGCATCCAGTCATCGACGAAGGCTTGCGGAAACTCCCTCCCGAACCGGCCAATCAGGTCGAAGGCAAGGTCGATCGCGACAAACTCGATATGCGCCAGGGCATGCAGCATGGCGATCCGCGACCGGTCGGAACCGATCTTGCCGCGTTTGGGCATCTGATTGGCTGGCAGCAGGGCGGGAGCGTCGGGCCGAGCAGGCGTGTCCGGCATCGCGGCGTCGAACTGGTGCGCCAATCGGCCCTGCCTCCAGGCGCGGGCCACCGCGCGCGCCGCCATCAGCTTGTCCCGTGGCTCCGGCGTCATCAGCACATGAGCGCAGGCCCGTCCCACGCTCTCAATCTCGACCGGCAAATTCAAAGCGCCTTCACGGCCTCCAGCACTTCGGCAGCATGGCCCTTCACCTTCACCTTGGGCCAGACGCGCATAATCTTGCCCGTTCCGTCGGCAAGGAAGGTCGCCCGCTCAATCCCCATATATTTCCGGCCATAGAGCGACTTTTCGACCCAAGTGCCGAACGCCTCGCACGCCTCGCCCGGCTCGTCGGACGCGAGCGTCACGTTCAGGCCGTATTTGTCCGCGAATTTCTTGAGCTTTGCGGGCTTGTCCTTGGAAATGCCGACCACCGGCACGCCCAATGCCGCATATTCGCCAGCCATTTCGGTGAAGTCCTTGGCCTCATTGGTGCAGCCGGGCGTATCAGCCTTAGGGTAGAAATAGACGACGACCGGCTTCCCCTTGAACCGATCCAATGTGAAGTCAACGCCATCGGCATCCTTCAACGTCACGCTCGGCAGGGCATCACCGGCTTCCAGCATCTTCTTCCTCCGAATAGGGCGCGGACAGCGCTGCCCAGGCATCGCTCACCCTTTGCCGAGCCTGCGCATAGCTTTCAAGCAGCGCGTCCCAGCTTTCCACGCCGCACGCCCGCGCAACGACGGGCCGGGTGGCCTCTGGCGGCTCGGTCGATTTGGGCGAAACCAGCCGCGACACGATCAGAAAGCGCGTGATCAGGTCATGCGCATCGATCAGATCGGCTGGAAGATGACCCGCCTCGACCAGTTCATCCAAAGCGGCGCGCAAGTCAGGACTGAACGCCATTTCATGCTTGAACTGCGACACATGGATCAGGAACTCCAGATCGACCAAGCCCCCCGGCACCAGCTTGACGTCCAACTCGCTGGCGGGCGGCTTGTGCGCGGCGATATCCCGGCGCATCTTCACCGCCTGACGCGCCAGCTCCGGGAAATCGCGCGGCCGTTCCAAAGTCTCGGCCAATATCGCGCTCAACGCAGCCCGGCCGCTGTCCGACCCGAAAATGGGCCGCGCGCGCGTCAACGCCAGATGTTCCCAGGTCCACGCTTCCTCGCGCTGATATTTGGCGAAGCTGTCCAGACTGACCGCCAGCAACCCCTGCGCACCCGAAGGCCGCAACCGCGTATCCACCTCATAAAGCGGCCCCGCCGCCGTCTGCACCGATAACGCATTGGTTATGCGTTGCCCCAGCCGGTTGAAATACTGCGTAGCCCCCAATGGCTTTCTTCCATCGGATTCCTTCATGAAATCGCCGGAAAAAAGAAAAACCAGATCCAGATCCGAAGCATGCGTCAAAACGCCGCCGCCCAGTCGACCAAGCGCAAGGATAAGCATCTCGCCACCCTGCACCCGCCCATGCACCGCCTCAAATTCCCGGACGGTCGCACTCGCCAACGCCTCGATCGCCGCCTCAGCCACCCGCGAATAACCACGCCCTGCTTCCAGCGGATCGCCGCCGCGAATGATCTGCGCGCCCAGCGCAAAGCGCCGATCATTGACGCGCTGCCGCACCCGGTCCAGCAGCGCCTGATAATCCTCGCCCGCTTCCAGCTGCGCGAACTGTGCGGCCAGTTGCTCCACGGCAGGCGGCGGATCAAAAGCGGACGTATCGATAAGCCCGTCGAGCAGTTCGGCCCGTCGTCCCAGCGCATCCGCCAGCGTTGGCGCATGACTGAGCAACTCCGCCATCAGCTCCGCAAGCCCCGGCCGCGCGGCAAGCAGCTTGAAGAAGTTGATGGCGCTCGGCAGCCTTCCGATCAGGTCATCAAGGCGGTTCAGCGCCCGTACCGGATCGGGCGCCGCCGCTAACGTACGCATCAATCCCGGCAGCAAATCTTCCAGCGCCTCCCGCGAAGCCGTGCTGCGCAACGCCCTGATGCTGCCCGTGCGCCAGCGAGCAATCCGCGCAACCGGAGCCTGCGGATCAACAAAGCCCATTTCCGCCAGCTGCGCCGCCAGCCGGTCCTCGTCATGCGAAAGCGACTCTGATTTTTCAGCAGGCGTCAGCTGATCGTAGTTGGTGCCCACCCACTCGACCTTCGGGCGCAGCAGCGCGAGCAGTTCCGCGCCGTTGTCCAGCCCATGCAGCCGCGCGACGTTGTCCATCGCTTCGATGGTCTTGGGCAGCTCATGCGTTTGCCGGTCCTCGACCATCTGCAGCCGATGCTCGATCGTCCGGAACAGCACATAGGCTTCGTCCAGCTTGCGCGAGACTTCCGGATCGAAGACCCCCGCCGTCGCCAAGGCTTTCAGCGCCTCCCGCGTATTGCCTGACCGCAGCGCCGGATCGCGGCCACCATGGATCAACTGGTGGGTCTGCGCGAAAAATTCCACTTCCCGGATGCCGCCACGTCCCCGTTTCAGATCATAGCCCGGCCCGAAAGCCTGACCCTGCGCATAATGGTCGCGGATTCGTCGCGATATGTCGGTGATCGCGTCGATCGCACCGAAATCCAGGCTTCGCCGCCAGACGAAAGGGCGTATCTGCTGCATGAAATAATCGCCCAACGCCAAGTCGCCCGCCGCAGGACGCGCGCGGACGAAAGCGGCCTGCTCCCATCCCATCGCCGTCGATTCATAATAGCCGATCGCCGCCTCGACCGGCAGCGCAATGGGCGTGGCTTCGGGAGAGGGACGCAGCCGTAAATCGACGCGAAAGACGTAGCCATCGCCGTCCCGCGCATTCAAAAGCTCGCTCACCCGCCTGCCGATCCGCACTGCCGCATCAGCCGGGTCTTCCCGCTCCCCATGCGGCAGGGTCGCCGGGTCATAGAGCAGGATGGGATCGATGTCGGATGAGTAATTCAGCTCCCGGCTGCCATGCTTGCCCAGCGCCAGCACGACAAATCCCTTCGGCTCCACGCCCGGATACCGCTCGGCAAAGGTGGCGCGCAGTGCTTCTTCCAAAGCTTGGTCAGCAAAATCCGACAAGGTGCGCGTCACCCGATCCAGGTCCCAGGCGCCCGACAGATCCGCCGCCGCCGTAACCAGCGACAGCGCGCCCTTCCGCCGCCGCAGTGACCTGGCGATTCCCTCGTCCGCGTCCGATACGCCGTGAGCGGCCTTGAGCGCAGCCTCGACATCTCCGGCCGCCAACAGATCGACCACTTCGGGAAACCGGTCCATCTGTCGGGCGAGGAAAGGCGAATGCCCACGCATCCGCGCCAACGCCGCCGTCCAGTCCACCACCGCAATCTCTCCTGTCATATCGCCGCTATCGCCCGAGCCTCAAATGAATGCCAGAAACTTTTCCCGTTGCCGCCCGTTGTAGAAACATGGAAATGCAGCGTAAATCAGTGAGCCGATCTGGCAACGGGCGGAAGACCACTGATCGCAAATTCCTGACAGTCGGCGCGCCTCAGCCCTATGAAGGCATCGGCAATGCGTTGCAGTCCACATTCCGCGCCAAGCGCGATAGCTTGCCATCGGACATGATGGACCTGCTGAAAAAGCTCGACCGAAATTAGACCGGCTGCGCAGGATTTTATTTACCGAAAGCCACTAGAAACAGCGCGTCTTTGGTTCAGGATGTGCCTGCATGCTCTACAAGGCTTTCGCCGCCATCACGTTGGTCAGCGCCCCAATCATCGTTCTGTTGGTTCAGGGCATCACGCCGCACCCTTCGGCGACGCCCTCAGATCCAGTGGTTCAACCCATGGTTCCGCAGCCCCCGGTTCTACAGCCATTGCCCACCCAACAAGCTGTCGTAGCGCCAGTTCCGATGGAGCAGACCCCTGCTGCCGTATCCTTCGGCCAGCCCATGCCGGAAGCGGGCAAGCCCTTCCTCGCGCCCGGCAACGGCCTTCCCGGTGAACCGCCGACCGGCGCGGGCGAAGCCGGTAACAGCGATGCCGCAACAAGTTCGGAAGCCCGGCCCTTCTGACAGTTTAGATCGCTTTTTAGCGCGCCGCCCCCGCAAAAGTATCGCATTGCGCCGGGTCCCCGCTGTCCAGCCCCTTGCGCAGCCAGGTCATCCGCTGCTCGCTTGATCCATGGGTAAAGCTTTCCGGCACGGGACGCCGTCCCGCCGCCTTTTGCAATGTATCATCGCCGATGGATTGCGCGGCGGTCATGCCTTCTTCCAGGTCGCCTGCTTCCATCAGCCCCGTGCGTTTCGCCCACACGCCTGCATAGCAATCCGCCTGCAACTCGACGCGCACTTGCAGGGCATTGCCTTGCTCTTCGCCCACACTGCGCTGACGCTGTTGCACCTGCCCCAAAGTGCCTTCCAGATCCTGCACATGATGCCCAACCTCATGGGCGATCACATAGGCCTGGGCAAAGTCACCCGGCGCGCCGAAGCGCTGGCGTAGTTCATTGAAAAAATCGGTATCCAGATACACCTTTTTGTCATTGGGGCAGTAAAAGGGACCCATTGCACTTTGCGCGGCGCCGCAGCCCGACGCGCCAGCCTGCGAGTAAAAGGACAGGACTGTCGGCTGATATTGCTGCCCCGATTGCTGGAAAATCTGGCCCCACACCTTCTCCGTCGATCCCAGGACCTTCAAAGACCAATGCTGAATTTCCGACAATTTCTGCGGATCACGACTGACGGACACATCCTGCTGCACGCCACCTCCGCCACCAACCAAGCTCAGCGGATTGACGCCCATCACCATCAGGATGATGAGCGCGACGACGATCCCGCCGCAACCAAAACGGCTGCCGATGAATGGCAACAGCATGCCAAGGCCACCGCCCAGCCCGCCGCCAAAGCCGCCACGGCCGCTTTGCACCTCGAAATTGGAGCTTTCCCGTTCGTCGTCCAGCCGCATGACGCCCTCTCTTTCATCCCATGCCTATCCGATCAGCGTGAAGGTTGGAACGGCTGCGATATGGAGTTGGTTGCTTTCAGCTTATCGGATTGTTGCAGCACATTAAGTTGGCACCCGCGAGCTAGTCGTTATATTGCACTGCGACATGGCCGATATCGATCCTTCCATTCCGCGCCGGGCGAGCACGCCGCTCCCCTTGCCCCACGATGTTGCGCTGTTGCTTCAGGGCGGCGGCGCCCTTGGGTCTTTCCAGGCCGGGGTTTATCAGCGTCTTGATGAACTTGGCATCGACGTCAGCTGGGTCGCGGGCATTTCGATCGGCGCTGTCAATGCTGCGATCATAGCAGGCAATCCGCCGCACCGCCGCATCAGCAGGATGAAGAAATTCTGGCTGACAGTTTCCGGCGGCCTTCCCAATATCGTCCTGCCCGAAATCGATCATATTCGGGAGGCCGCACATCTCATGGCAGCGGGAGCCGTTGCCACCTTCGGCGTGCCCGGCATGTTCCGCCCGCGCCTCTGGCCTTCCGTGATGATGCCCGAAGGCACGCCGGGAGCCATCAGTTTCTATGACAGCGCGCCTCTTAAGGAAACGCTCGACGCCTGTGTGGATTGGGACCTGCTGAATGACGGCCCTGTCCGCCTCTCGGTCGGAGCGGTGGATGTAGAAAGCGGCAACTTCGCCTATTGGGACACGCGAGGCCCCGACGGGCGGACCCGCATCGACGCGCGCCACATCATGGCTTCGGGTGCGCTTCCCCCCGGCTTGCCCCCGGTGGAAATAGACGGGCGGCATTATTGGGACGGCGGCCTCGTTTCCAACACGCCCCTGGCTCACGTGCTGGAACATCAAAATGACGACATGCTCGTCTTTCAGGTCGATCTTTTCCCGGCCGAAGGTCCGATGCCGCGCCAGATGACGGACGTTTATTCCCGCGCCAAGGACATTCAATATTCCAGCCGGACGCGTCAGGTCACCGATCAATATCTACGCCTGCGCCGCGAGCATAAGGCGATCAAGGCGCTGCTCGACAAACTGCCGCCAGACCTCAAGGACGATGCCGACGCCCTGCGCCTCAGGGAATATCTCGACCGTGGCTCGGTCAACATCGTCCACCTCATCTACCGCAGTCGCGCTTGGGAAAGTGGCGCCCGCGACTTTGAATTTTCCCGTTCCACCATGCTGGACCATTGGAGCCAAGGCCGCGACGCCGTGGAAGAGGTGATGCACAAGGGCGACCTTATCGCCCGCAACATCACGAACGGCAAAAGCGCCACCTTCGACCTCCAGGCCCCCGATACTCTCAAGGAGAAGAACGCATGACCAAGACCCTCGCCGGAAAGACAGCGCTGATCACGGGCTCCACCTCCGGCATCGGCCTTGCTTATGCAAAGACGCTTGCGGCCGAGGGCGCGAACATCATCATCAACGGCTTTGGCGACAGCGCAGCGATCGAACAGGAACGGCAGGCGCTAGAACAGGCGAGCGGCGCCAAGGCGCTCTACAGCGGGCACGACCTGACCAAAGCCGCCGAGATCGAAGCGATGATGCAGGAAGCGGCCAGCATCTTCGGCGGCGTCGATATCCTCATCAACAATGCGGGCATGCAGCATGTCGCCCCGGTCGAGGATTTCCCGGTCGACAAATGGGACCTCATCATCGCGCTGAATTTGACCAGCGCCTTCCACACGTCCCGCCTCGCCATTCCTTACATGAAGTCGAAAAAGTGGGGCCGTATCATCCAGACGGCCAGCGCTCATTCGCTGACGGCGTCTCCCTTCAAGAGTGCTTATGTCACCGCCAAACATGGACTCGCTGGGCTTACCAAGACGCTGGCGCTCGAACTCGCCACATTCGGTATCACCGCCAACTGCATCTCACCGGGCTATGTCTGGACGCCGCTGGTCGAAAACCAGATTCCCGACACAATGAAAGCACGCAACATGACGCGCGAGCAGGTGATGAATGATGTGCTGCTCGCTGGACAGCCGACCAAGCAATTCGTGACCGTGGATCAGGTTGCGGCGATGGCGCTCTTCCTGTGCAGTGATGCGGCGGCCAATATTACGGGTGCCAACATGAATATCGACGGCGGCTGGACTGCCCAATAAGAGCCGTTGCAATTTTGCCACGCTGTTGAACCAATTGTTTTTCGTGGGGAAACCATAGGCGGCTGCCCCCGTTACTCCCAGGCATCTTATGAACAAGGCTCAAGGGAGTAGCCAATATGAGGAAGTATATTTTCGCAGCCGCCATGCTGGCGGCGCTGCCTTCGCTCGCCCATGCGCAGGAAGAAACGGCACCTGACGGCACTGAAGCATTCGGCGTTGAACCCTATGTCGGCATCCTTGGCGGCTGGCACAGCTTCGACCGCCGTTCGGAGTTCGGCAGCGTTCCCGGCGAAACCATCATGAGCGGCGCAATCGTAAGCGGCGTCGCTGGTGTCAACGTTCCACTCGGCCCCGTCTTCGTGGGCGTCGAAGGCAACGCCACCAAGGGCTGGGCTGACATTGATTGGGAATATGGCGTGAAGGGCCGCTTCGGCGCGCGCGCTGGTGAAAGCGGCATGATCTTCGCATCGGCCGGTTACCAGTGGGTCAACGGCAAGCAGGGCTGGCCGAACCGCAAGGACTGGATGTACGGCGTTGGCGTCGAAGTTGGCCCGAAGGACATCGGCCTTGGCGGAATCACCGGCAACAGCGGCATTCGCCTGCGCTTCCAGACCGAAACCTATGATTTCGACAGCTTCCGTCCGACCGCGGGTGTGATCTTCCACTTCTGATCCCGTCGCGACAGACCATGACAGGCGCTCGTCCTTCAATGGACGGGCGCCTTTTCATATCTGCCACTTTCCTTGCGCCGCCAAATCTTCCTATGCTCCCATCCAACAGGGAGAATAGCCGATGCGTCACGCGTTCAAGCTCATCATGGCCGCCGCCACTCTTTCGCCTGCCGCCACGGCACAGACCGGTGCCGCGCCTGCTCCTGCACCCCCAGTTCCACAGGGGATAGCCGCCCAGATCGATCGCGACATGATAGACCTCATGACGCTTTACCGCGATCTCCATGCCCATCCCGAACTGTCGGAGCAGGAAACAGCGACCGCCGCAAAGCTTGCCCGCCGCCTCAAGGCGATGAAGTTCGAAGTCACCGAAAAGGTGGGCGGCACCGGCGTCGTCGCGGTCATGAAAAATGGCGAGGGACCGGTCCTCCTCATCCGCGCGGACATGGATGGCCTGCCGGTCACGGAGCAGACCGGTCTCCCTTTCGCCTCGAAAGTTCGTACCAAGACGGCTGAAGGCATTGAAACCGGTGTCATGCACGCCTGCGGTCACGACACGCACATGACCGCCTTCATCGAAACAGCTAGGCTGCTGTCATCAAGCAAGGACAGCTGGCGCGGTACGCTGGTCATGATCCTCCAGCCAGCCGAGGAAGTCGGTCGAGGCGCGCGCATGATGCTGGACGATGGTCTCTACACGCGCTTCCCCCGTCCCACGCATGCCATCACCTTCCATGACGCCGCCAATCTTCCGGCGGGCACGATCGGCTACACCCCCGGCTATGCGCTCGCCAATGTAGACAGCGTGGACATAGTCGTTCGGGGCACCGGCGGTCATGGCGCCTATCCTCAAACGACAAAAGACCCCATAGTGCTGGGCGCCCGCATCGTCGGCGCTCTTCAGACCCTCATCAGCCGTGAACAGGACCCTCTGGACCCCGCAGTCGTCACGGTCGGCAGCTTCGTGAGCGGCACCAAGCATAATATCATCCCTGATGAGGCGAAGCTGCTTCTCACCGTCCGCAGCTATTCCGATGAGAGCCGCGAACGGCTGATCCACGGCATCGAACGTATCGCGCGCGGTGAGGCAATCGCGGCGGGCATTGCCGAAGATCGGATGCCGATTGTCGCGGTCAAGGATGAGTTCACGCCCGCAGCTTACAACCCGCCCGCCTTCGCCAACGACATGGCCCGGCTGCTCAAAGCGCATTTCCCCGAAGGACGCGTCATCGAGACAAAACCATCTATGGGAGGCGAGGATTTCGGCCGCTATTACCGGGCTGACAAAAGCATCAAAAGCTTCATCTTCTGGGTCGGAGGAGTTCCCGCCGATCAGATGGCAAAAGCCGCCGCTGGCCAGCTCACCCTCCCCTCCCTTCACAGCCCCTTCTGGGCTCCGGAGGCCGACAAGGTCATCGCCACGGCAAGCGAGGCCATGACGGTGCTCGCGTTGAACATATTGAAGCGGTAAGCCGCAGCGATCCCACGGTTCCCCCTGTTTCAACAGGATTCATGACATGACGGCAATCATAAGAACGGCTGTTGAGGACGATGCGCCTTACATCTCAGCGATCTACGCCCCTTATGTTCTGAATACCGTAATCTCGTTCGAAAGCGTGCCGCCAGACGCTGAGGAATTCAGCTTTCGGATGGCCGATTGCTTAAAATATTACCCATGGCTGATCGCCGAGGTGGATGGTCAGATAGTGGGATATGCCTATGCCGGACCCCATAGCGGCCGGGCGGCTTATGATTGGTCGGCGAATATCTCCGTCTATCTGGCGGCTGATCATCATCGTCGCGGGATCGGGAGGCGTCTCTACGAGATATTGATCCAGATATTGCGGCATCAGGGCTATCACAGCCTCTTCGCGGGCATAACTCTTCCGAACAGCGCCAGCGTGGCGATTCACACCGCTTTGGGTATGAAGGAGGTCGGCATCTACCGGGAAGTCGGCTTCAAATTCGGTCAGTGGCATGACGTGATGTGGATGGGGATGGCGATTTCCGCCTCTACCGAACCTTCCGGAAAGCCGACGCCTTTCGCCTTACTCGGCAATCTTCAGAACATTGTTCCCCATCTGCATGTCACGGCTAGGCGCTAGACGGGCCGGTGCCCTTTGCGCCACTTCGTCAGCAAATGCCGGACCAGCATCATCGGGGGCATGCGCAGCCAATGCGACCGAACGTAAAATGCGAAGCGCAGCAGCTTGCGCCTTTCACGCCCCCAACCGTCCCGAGCCAGCAGACGCGCTATGAAAAGGCGGTCGTTCCAGCTCGGGCGATAGTCCACTGGAATGGGTGAGCGAAGGGGCCGGACAGGGGCGCCAAACAGGAAGTGCGCCAGTCTCAGCGCGCGCAAAACCACCGCATACAATTGATGCTCCGCCGCCCTTTCAAGCAAGCCAAGATCAAAATCCTGCTGACCCTCCCCAAATTCGCGGCACAGGCAGTGAATATCCCACAGGTTGCGCAAACCGCCCGCCAGATCACCATCCGCAAACAAGTGCGCGGCGGAATGACAGATCATATCCTCCGGCGACAAAACCGATAACCGATCAGTCACCTGCACAGCATCCGCCAGCATCGCCTCCGCGTCCGGCCTCGGCCGCGCGGTCAGCGGCAGGATCGTATGATGCACATCGATCATCCTGTCCCGCTCGCGATGGATCATCGGCGGCAGTTCATGCATCCATTGCCGGTAATAGGCGTCGTCATAGGCATCCTCCTTGACCCACTCCCACCCCGCCGCGATCAACCTGTCCTCGACCTGCTTCAAACGGCCGCGCGGAACCATAATGTCGAGATCGCCGATAAACCGCCCCGCGCCTGCCCTCAGGCGAGCTGCCGCATAGGCGGTCCCCTTCAACAGCAGCACCGGCTCTCCCAGCGCTTGGGCAGCCCGATCGGCTTCCCATAGCGCCTGCCGGGCTTCCCGCTCCGCATCCAGCCGGGCATCTGCCAGGATCGGCCGCACCCTTTCAGGCACTAATCCCTCATCGATGACCATAGCCAGCGTCCCGATCAGTCGCTCAGCCCGAGCCGCCGCGATCAAAGCATTCCACCCGGCACTGTCCAGACGCCTGACCGACCCCGGATCGCGGAGCGACCTGACCAAAAGCGCGGCGCTCATGCGAGTTCTTCCCACAACCGCTCGACCATCGCGATGGCCTCGTCGCCTGAGGGAAAGTCGATCGCCCGCGCGGGTACATGCTGGACGAACCGGGTCAGCGCACCGAACCCCGCCTCTCCCAATGCGACATAGTTGGTGGACGCCTGTGTCAGGCGCATGAAAACCTCACCCTGCCCCATCGGGCGAACGTCGGTGGCATGCCCGAAGCGCGGGAAAAGCAGTAGGGCGGGCTTTGCCGCTTCCGTCATCCGCGCGACCGCATCGGGGTGCGGCATGAGGTGTCGAATGTCCCCCTTCGCCGTGCCAGCCATTAACGGCCCCATCCGCTCAGCCGAAACCTCCCCCGTGATCACATCTATGGCGCCGTTCTTGAGCGAAACGAGCCGAGGGAAAGGCAGTAATTCCCCGGTGGCCAGGTCCAGCAGAGCAAATTCATCACCCATGAGCCGCCAGCCACGTTCGCCAAGCTGTGCCGCGAGCGTCGATTTGCCCGACCCGGACTCCCCGGTCATCACAAGGGCGCGGCCATCCTTCTCCACGCTCGACGCATGGAGCAGCAGGTGCCGCCGCCAACCCAGCGCCATTTGCAGGTTCATGCCCATTTCCGCCGCCAACAGCCCATGCGTCAAACTCATCGGCGCCGCATCGGCTAGGCCATGGTCGCCGGTGATGAAGATCGACGGCCTGACCCAGCGCCGGACCATGCTCGTCGGCTCCAGCCGAACGGTAAAGTCGGCCACATTGTCCTTTGGCTGAGGATAGCCGTCGTACAGCTGCGCCAGCAGGTCGATCGGTTCCCGCCATGCTGAACCGATCCGAAATGACGCGGGGCCGATGGACAAGGAAAGCTGGTGCCTCATGAACAGCGCACCAGACCCAGCGCCGTCAGCCCTTCCAGATGCGTCTCGATTTCCGCAATCGCCTGCGTCCGCTCGCCCAGATCATAGTGACGTCCCAGCCGCGCATGCAATTGCGCCGCCGAGGCGTCAGCTTCGTCATCCAGCGCCTCCAATATCTCTGGAGCAGGGCTGACCATCATATGCGTCTGACCCGACGCGCGATGGTAGAGGACGATGATGTCCTCCAACACGCACGCGGCTATGTCACTGTCTCTACGATAACGACGTTCTGCGGTCACAAACTGCTTTCAACCTCCTTGGCGGCGCTCCGCTGTAGCGCACAGGAGTAAGCAGGTGCCTAACGCGGCATTTGCAATGATGCGTAACAAGTAAAGCCGCTGGTTCCGGACTGAAGGCGCCGGATATAGTTCAGATACGCCTGATTCTGCTCATAGCTTGTGCCCGGCAGCCTGCCGCCGCGCAGAGCCTGCCGGACCTGCTCACCGCTATAGCTGCGCCCTTGCGCAGGGACGGCGCCCGCTGTCCCTGCCGGTAGGAGCTGGCCATTGGGCGCGATATATTTTCCTGCACGCGCCTGATCGGGAACCGGAATGGTGCAGTTCAGCACGGACGCGGCCGTATTGGCCAGGGCCGGACGGATGGACACAATCGCTGATGCGGCAACGGCGCCACCCATCAGCAGCTGGCGGCGCGAAGGCGCGATCGAGTCGGCGTCCCGCTCCGTGGCCTCTGAAGACACGGAATCGGAAGCATGCTGTCCGGGCGATTGCTCTTTCATACCGTCCTGATCCGCTATCGCGCTTGCCAAAGCGTAAAGAATCCACGCTATTGCGCCAGCCATTGCAGCAAAGCAGCCAATAATCCAGCGCGGTAACCATGAATCGACTGAGCATTTCCCAGATCACGGCGTCGCTCGCCATGCTGTTTCTGGCTACCGGAACCTCATTGCTGATGGGCGCAGCGTTCTGGGCGATCGCTCTTCCTGTGCTTGCGGGCATCGCCGTCCTGATCATCGCCGCGCAAGCGCCCACGTCCCGCCCTGCCGAGCCTGCCTCCATCGAACCTGTCACCGATATAGTCGAACATCCCGACTTCGCCGACATGATGGAGGCGATTGCAGACCCCCTGATGCTCATAGAGCGCGGGCGGATCATCCGGGCCAACCGGGCGGCGCAACGCTTGCTCGGCGCGCATATCGAGGGTGAGGATGCCCGCATCGCCATCCGCCACCCCGCCGCCGCCGAACGGCTCGCGAGCCTGGCACCGATGAGCGAGGCGGTGATGCTGGAACTGGTGGGCCTTGGGACGCGCGATCAACGCTGGCAGATGCGCATTGCACCGATCGGCGACGATGACGCGGTGCGTCGGCTGGTGCATCTTGCCGACCATAGCGGCGCCTATGCCGCTGAAAAAATGCGCGTCGATTTCGTGGCCAATGCCAGTCACGAGCTTCGCACGCCCCTCGCGGGCATTTTGGGCTTTATCGAAACGCTGGGTGACCCAGACCTTGGCCGCGACAATGATACGCGGCAACGCTTCCTCAAGATCATGGACGGTGAGGCGCGCCGAATGCAGCGGCTGATCGACGATCTCATTTCCCTTTCCCGCATCGAGGCGGAAAAATACCGCGTCCCTGACAGCCCCGTCGATCTTGGTTCCTTGGCCGCCGAGGTGGTGGGCGTTTTCCGGACGAGCCATGGCGACCGGGGCCGGGAAGTGGAGTTGGACGTCACACCCGGCCTGCCGGAGGTCGCGGGAGACAGGCCGCAATTGTCACAACTGCTTCACAACCTGATCGGCAACTCGGTGAAATATGGAAAGGCCGGAACACCGATTCGCGTGAGCCTGACCGAAGGTCCGGGCGGAATGACCCGCCTCACCGTCGCCGACGAAGGCGAAGGCATCGGCCCGGATCATCTGCCCCGGCTGACCGAACGCTTCTACCGCGTTGATTCCGGGCGCAGCCGGGCTGTGGGCGGCACCGGCCTTGGCCTCGCCATCGTGAAGCATATCGTGGAGCGGCACCGTGGTCGGCTCGACATTGTAAGCGCGCCGGGAAAAGGGACCACGATCACGGTCCTGCTGCCGCCGATGCCCGCTGAAGAGAGGCTGTCAGTGTCCAAACATTGAATAAATTCTGCTCATCTTTTGAGCTTCCGCCCCCAATGTCATAAAAGTGCAATTGGACTGTCACAAAGGCGCGACCTACCGCGGCTACTGCGCGCCAAGGGGGGCAGCGATTGCGAATCGCGGCCTTTGATGAAGGAGACTATCCGTGAAGCATTTCGCTCTGATGGCTGCTACCGCAGCGGCCGCTCTTACTCTGGCCGGTTGCGGCGACCAATCCGGCGGCGGCGCCGGTGGCACGCGTGACCAGATCCGCGCGGTTGGCTCCTCCACCGTCTATCCCTTTGCAACGGCGGTTGCCGAAATGTTCGTTCAGGGCAATTCGGGCATGAAATCGCCCATCATCGAATCAACGGGCACCGGCGGCGGCATAAAGCTGTTCTGCGCTGGCGTCGGCGCACAGCATCCCGACATCGCAAACGCTTCGCGCCGCATGAAGAAGGCCGAGTTCGAAGACTGTCAGAAAAATGGCGTCAAGGACATCATCGAAGTCCAGGTCGGCGTCGATGGCCTCGCCTTCGCCGAGTCAAAGGAAGGCCCCGGTTTCAAGCTGACGCCCAAGATCGTCTATGAAGCGCTTGCCGCCAATCCCTATGGCAAGGGTCCGAACAAGGCCGAAACCTGGAAGGACGTCGATCCCAGCCTGCCCGCGACAGCCATCAGCGTTTTCGGCCCGCCGTCGACCAGCGGCACCCGCGATTCGCTGGCTGAGCTGGTCCTGACCAAGGGCTGCGAAACCGATCCAGCCATGAAGACGCTCAAGGAAAAGAGCGAGGACGAGTTCAAGGCTACCTGCACTCGTGTCCGCGAGGACGGCAAATATGTGGATTCGGGCGAAAACGATAATCTCATCGTGCAGAAGCTCGCCGCCAATCCGAACGCGCTCGGCGTGTTCGGCTTCAGCTATCTTGAGGAAAACAAGGATAAGCTGAAGGACGTGTCCCTTAACGGCGTTGAAGCCACCTACGAAACCGTATCCACGGGCAAATATCCCGGTGCGCGCCCCCTCTACATCTATGTGAAGAAAGCGCACATGACCGCGATTCCGGGCCTTCAGGCTTTCCTCGATGCTTTCGCCGCGAACTGGAGCCCTGATGGAGCGCTGACCAAGCGTGGCATGGTCGCAGCACCCGATGATGTACGCAAAGCGAGCGCGGAAGCGGTGAAGTCGCTTACCATTCTCGACGGTTCGCAGCTCAAGTAAGCGGAAAATATGACAGGTCCTGCAATCTTCCTGCTGCTGGCAGGCCTGGGCGCCATCGCCTGGGTCAGTGCCCGGACGCGCGCGCTGCGGCTGCAAACCGCCGCGCGCGCCTCGGGCCGCCGCGATGCCGTGCATAGCCTTCCTGGCTATCATGGCTGGTATGTCGCGCTCTGGACGCTCATCCCGGCGGCGATCTTTCTCGCCGTCTGGGCGAACGTCGCCCCTGGGCTCGTCACGCAGGAGGTGCTGAGCAGCCCGGCTGCGCACAGCCTGCCGGCAGATGATTTCTCGCGCTCGGCCATATTGGGCGAAGCGCGCGCGATCGCCAGCGGTTCGCAAGCGGGTGCGTTCAACCCGCTGTCGCAGGGCCTTGTCCAACCCTATAAGGACGCCATCGGCAAATATGGCATCGCGGGCGCAGCGCTCGCACTGGTGCTTGCCTTTGCCGGGGGCGCCTATGCCTTCACTCGGGTGCGGCCTGATTTCCGGGCGCGCACGCGGGTCGAACGGCTCGTGATGGCGGTGTTGCTTGTGGCATCACTCCTCGCGATCGTCACCACATTGGGCATCGTCGCGTCGCTGCTGTGGCAGAGCCTTCGCTTCTTCTCGATGGTGAACCCGTTCGATTTTCTCTTCGGCACCAAATGGAGCCCGCAATCGGCGGCGTTGGGCTACGGTAATGATGACGCGTTCGGTGCTGTCCCGCTCTTCTGGGGCACGATCTTCATCGGCGCGATCATCGCCATGGTCGTCGCCATCCCGCTCGGCCTGATGAGCGCAATTTATCTGACCCAATATGCCAGCCCCACAGTGCGCAAGTGGATGAAGCCCATCCTTGAGGTGCTCGCGGGCGTGCCCACCGTCGTCTACGGCTATTTCGCCGCGTTGACAGTGGCCCCCGCGCTACGCGATCTCGCCGTGGCGATCGGCATCCAGGGCGCGTCTTCGGAAAGCGCCTTGGCCGCTGGTCTGGTCATGGGCGTGATGATCATACCGTTCGTCTCTTCCATGGCGGACGATAGCATCGCAGCCGTGCCGCAATCCATGCGCGATGGCAGCCTCGCCATGGGCGCGACCACCAGCGAGACGATCCGCCGCGTACTGATCCCCGCCGCCCTTCCCGGCGTCGTCGGCGGCGTGTTGCTGGCCGTCAGCCGCGCCATCGGTGAGACGATGATCGTGGTGATGGCAGCCGGTCTGGCGGCAAACCTCACCTTGAACCCCTTCGCCAGCGTCACGACTGTCACGACGCAGATCGTTCAACTGCTGACCGGCGACCAGGAATTCGACAGCGCAAAGACGCTGGCGGCCTTCGCCCTTGGCCTCGTCCTCTTCGTGGTGACACTGCTGCTCAACATCGTGGCCCTGCGGGTCGTGAAAAAATATCGCGAGGCTTACGAATAATGGTACCCGAACGCCTCCCCACCGACTGGAAGTCGGACGCGATGCGCAAGCGGATCGCCCGGCGCTATGCCTCCGAGCGCCGCTTCAAGGCGGCTGGCCTTCTCGCCGTGGCACTGTCGGCCGCCTTTCTTGCCTTCCTGCTGTTCAACATGCTGGGCAACGGCCTGCGCGGTTTCACGCGAACGGAAATAGCGGTGAAAATCGACTTCCCCGCGTCACCGATCTTGCTCGATCCGAACGCAATTACCGATCAGGCGCTCGCCAACGCGAACCTGCCGATGGTGACGGGCGACGTCGTGAAAAAGGCGCTGGGCGCGGATGCCGAGGAATGGGTGTCGCCCACGGCCTGGATTGTTCTGCGCGACGCTATCAAGGCCGATCCCGGCATCCTTAGCCGCACCGACACCATCAAACTTCCCGCAGCGACCACCATCGATCTGGCGGCAAAAAGCGAGGGTTCGCCCGAGGCCGAAGCGGCTGTGGAGCGCCTGAACAAGGCAGGCCTGCTCACGACCGGTTTCAATATGAGCTTCCTGTCCGCCAGCGACGGCACCGATCCGACACAGGTCGGCATCTGGGGCGCGTTCAAGGGATCGCTGCTGACGATGCTGGTGACGCTGGTGCTCAGCTTCCCGATCGGCGTCGCCACCGCCGTCTATCTGGAGGAATATGCGCGCAAGAACTGGCTGACCGACATCATCGAAGTGTCGATCAACAATCTTGCGGCCGTCCCTTCCATCATCTTCGGCCTGCTGGGACTGTCGATCTTCCTAAACTTCCTGCACCTGCCGCGCTCGGCCGCGCTGGTCGGCGGCATGACGCTCGCACTCATGACCATGCCGGTCATCGTCATAGCCGGGCGCAACGCGATCAAGTCGGTCCCGCCCAGCATCCGTGACGCCGCGCTCGGCGTCGGTGCCAGCCCGGTACAGGTGGTCTTCCACCATGTCCTGCCGCTCGCCCTACCCGGCATCCTCACCGGCACGATCATCGGCATGGCCCGCGCCTTGGGTGAGACGGCACCGCTGCTCATGATCGGCATGCGCGCCTTCATCGCCACGCCGCCGGGCGGGATTACCGATCCCGCGACCGTCCTGCCGGTGCAGATCTTCCTCTGGTCCGACGAAGTCTCCAAGGGTTTCGTCGAAAAGACCTCCGCCGCCATCATCGTCCTGCTGGTCTTCCTGCTCGCGATGAACGGCCTCGCCATCTACCTGCGCAACAAGTTCGAAAAACGGTGGTAAACATGATGCACGAACCACAGACACTGGTGCCCGCCACCGAAACCAAGATGACCGCGCGCGACGTGAAGGTCTTCTACGGCGAAAAGCAGGCGATCAAGGGCGTCTCGATCGACGTCGATATGGACAATGTGACGGCCTTCATCGGCCCGTCGGGCTGCGGCAAGTCGACATTCCTGCGGACGCTGAACCGCATGAACGACACCGTCGCTTCCGCCCGCGTCGAAGGCACGATCACCCTCGACGGGGAGGACATCTACGCCCCCTCGATGGACGTCGTGCAACTGCGCGCCCGCGTCGGCATGGTGTTCCAGAAGCCCAACCCCTTCCCCAAGTCGATTTACGAGAATATCGCTTACGGCCCGCGCATCCACGGCTTGGCCCATGCCAAAGCGGACCTCGACGTCATCGTCGAAAAATCGCTACGCCGCGCTGGCCTGTGGGAAGAAGTGAAGGACCGCCTGCACGACAGCGGCACCGCCTTGTCAGGTGGCCAGCAACAGCGCCTCTGCATCGGCCGCGCCATTGCGGTCAAACCCGAAGTCATCCTGATGGACGAGCCCTGCTCGGCGCTCGACCCGATCGCGACCGCAAAGATCGAGGAGCTGATCCACGAACTGCGCGGCCGCTACGCGATCGTCATCGTCACCCACAATATGCAGCAGGCCGCCCGCGTGTCGCAGCGCACCGCCTTCTTCCATCTGGGCGAACTGGTCGAATATGGCGTGACGAGCGACATCTTCACCAACCCCCGCCAAGAGCGGACCAAGGATTACATCACCGGCCGCTACGGCTGATCCGGGGAGAGAGATAATGGCAGAACATACGATCAAGGCGTTTGACGAGGAAATCGACAAGCTGCGCGGCCTCATCGCCGAAATGGGCGGCCGCGCCGAAGCGGCCATCGAGAATGCGATGGTTGCCCTCCAGCGGCAGGACAAGACGCTCGCCGCGCAGGTGGTCGCCGACGACAAGCGCATCGACGCCATAGAGGCGGAAGTTGAAAAGCTGGTAATCCAGGTCATCGCCCTGCGCGCGCCCATGGCCAACGACCTGCGCGACGTCATCGCTGCGCTGAAGATCGTCGGCGTGGTCGAACGCATCGGCGACTATGCCAAGAATATCGCCAAGCGCGTTCCCCTGATCGCCACCAACCAGCGCACGCTGGAGCCGGTCTCCCTCCTCCCCTCCATGGGTCAGGTAGCGGCCGAAATGGTGCACGACGCGCTCAACGCTTTCGCCGCCCGCGACGCCGATCTCGCCACGGCGGTGATCGAGCGCGACACGGTGGTGGACGATTTCTACAACAGCGTTTTCCGCAGCCTCGTCACCTATATGGTCGAAAATCCCAAGACGATCAGCGAGTGCGCGCATCTGCTATTCATCGCGAAGAACATCGAGCGCATCGGCGACCACGCCACGAATGTCGCGGAGATGGTCTATTACGCCGCGACCGGCCAGATGGCCCCGGAACGCGAACGCGGCGGCACCCAACCCCTGGAGGATTGAGCATGGCGAGAGCCAAGATGCTTCTGGTTGAAGATGACGCGGCCCTCGCAGAACTTCTCATCTGGCATTTCAAGCGGGAGGACTTCGAAGTCGCCCACACCGTCGATGGCGAGGAAGCGCTGCTCCTCGCGCAGGAAAATGTGCCCGACATCGTCCTGCTCGACTGGATGGTGGAAAGCCTGTCCGGCATCGAAGTCTGCCGCCGTCTGCGCCGCATGAACGGCACCGCCAATGTCCCGATCATCATGCTGACGGCCCGAGGCGAGGAAGAAGACCGGGTCCGCGGCCTGGAAACCGGCGCGGACGACTATGTCACCAAGCCCTTCTCCCCCCGCGAACTGGTCGCGCGCGTCGGCGCAGTCCTCCGCCGCGTCCGTCCCGCCCTTGCTGGCGAGACGCTGACCTTCGCGGATGTCGAGATGGATACGGTCGGCCACAAGGTCCGCCGTGGCGGTCAGGTCATCCCCCTCGGCCCCACCGAATTCCGCCTGCTCAAACATTTCCTGGAGCATCCCGGCTGGGTCTTCTCGCGCGAACGGTTGCTGGACAGCGTCTGGGGGCAGGACAGCGACATCGAACTGCGCACCGTCGATGTCCACATCCGCCGCCTCCGCAAAGCAATCAACGCCGACGGCCAATATCGCGACATCATCCGCACCGTGCGTTCAGCGGGTTACGCGCTCGATACGGACGGCGTGGGTTAAACAAAATCCTCCCCATGGCACATGGGGAGGGGGACCGCCGCGTAGCGGTGGTGGAGGGGACGAACGCGGAGGTCGTGCCGTTTTCCCCTCCACCATTTGCTACGCAAACGGTCCCCCTCCCCACGCTTCGCGCAGGGAGGATTGGGGAAAGACTTCAAGCCGCCTTGCGCGCCTTCACCAGCTTCTTCATCAACATGTCCCGTTTCAACCGCGACAGATGATCGATGAACAGCACGCCCTGCAAATGATCCATCTCGTGCTGCAAGCAGGTGGCCAGCAAGCCCTCAAGCTGCTCCTCATGAATACGCCCTTCGCGATCCATCCAGCTTGCCCGGATCGTCGCGGGCCGCTCCACCTCGGCATATTGGTCCGGCACCGACAGGCAGCCCTCATTATAGACTGACAGGTCCGCCGAACCCTCCAAAATCTCGGGATTGATGAACACCATCGGCTTTTTCACCGAAGGCGCACCTTCCTCGTCTGATTCGGGTTCCTGCAAATCCATCACCAGCACGCGCTTCGGTACGCCAACCTGTATCGCCGCCAATCCGATGCCCGGAGCGTCGTACATGGTCTCGAACATATCATCGATCAGGCGTTGCAGATCGTCATCGATCGCCTCCACCGGAGACGAAATGGTACGCAGGCGCGGGTCAGGCGCCTCAAGGATTGGAAGAATGGCCATGTGGTTAAAATAGCCGCAACGACGGGCTTTTTCAAGCGACCGCCAAATTCACCCAACAGGCCGCCGCGCCCGCAAAGCCTGCGCCAACGTGCCCTCATCCAGATAATCGAGTTCACCGCCCACGGGGACGCCATGGGCCAACTGCGTCAGCCGAACGGGAAAGCGCTCCAACCGTTCTGCCAGATAATGCGCGGTGGTCTGCCCCTCCAGTGTCGCATTCATCGCCAGCACCACTTCATCAATGCCGCCCACTTCGACTCGCGTCACCAGCGCATCGATGGAAAGGTCTTCCGGCCGTACCCCTTCCAGCGCCGACAATCGCCCCCCCAGCACATGGAAACGGCCCGGAAAAAGCCGCGACTTGTCGAGCGCCCACAGGTCCGCCACATCCTCCACCACGCACAGCGCGCGAGCGTCGCGGCGCGGGTCGGCACAGATGCCGCAGGGATCCACCGTATCGACATTCCCGCACAAACCGCACGTAACCAGCCGGTCGTTCACCGCATCAAGCGCACGCAGCAGCGGTTCCAGCGCGCTTTCCCGCTTCTTCAGCAGGTGCAGCACAGCGCGCCGCGCCGAACGCGGGCCAAGGCCCGGCAGACGGGACAGCGCCTGCGTCAGCGCATCGATTTCGGGAGAAGCCATGGAACCGAGATAGGGGCTTGCAAGTCCGGGGTCAAAAGAGTTGAGAGGCGACTATGCGCATCATCTACATGGGAACCCCGGATTTCGCCGTCCCCGCCCTCGTGACGCTGGCCAAGGCCGGGCACGAGATCGTGGCGGTGTACAGCCAACCACCCCGCCCCGCCGGGCGTGGAAAGGCGTTGCGTCCCTCCCCCGTTCAGGCTCAGGCGGAGGAGATGGGCATAGAGGTGCGCACGCCGATCTCACTCAAGGACGCGGCGGTGCAATCCACCTTTGCCGCTCTCAATGCCGATGTCGCGGTGGTAGCCGCCTACGGCCTCATCCTGCCGCGCGCCATACTGGAAGCGCCCCGTTCCGGCTGCCTCAACATCCATGCGTCCCTGCTCCCCCGCTGGCGTGGCGCGGCCCCGATCCAGCGTGCGATATTGTCCGGGGACAATGTAACCGGCGTCACGATCATGAACATGGAAGCGGGCCTCGACACCGGCCCGATGCGCGCCAAGCATGTGACCCCAATTGAGGACAAGACGGCTGGCACGCTCACCGCAGAGCTGGCGCAGGCAGGCGCTGAATTGATGGTCGAGGTCTTGGACGACCTCCCTGCGCACCCGCCCGTGTCTCAGCCCGAAGAGGGCGTCACCTACGCCGCCAAGATCGACAAAAGCGAAGCCCGTCTCGACTTCACCCGCGACGCGCATCAGGTCGAACGACAGATTCGCGCCTTCAACCCCTTCCCCGGCGCATTCCTGGAATATCGCGGAGAACGCTTCCGCATCCTCGCCGCCCAGGTCGAGGAACATGCCGGTCAGCCAGGCGAACTGCTCGACAACAGCCTGCTCATCGGCTGCGGCCACGGCGCGATCCGCCCCACCCTGATCCAGCGCGCGGGCAAGGGTGCGATGTCTCCGGGCGAACTCCTGCGCGGCTACGACATGCCCGCAGGGTCGCGCGTCGATGGTTAATCCCACTTCACCTCCCAACCGTCATCCCAGCGAAAGCTGGGATCTCAGGGGACGGCATGCCACATGGCCCCACATCCCAGCTTCCGCTGGGATGACGGCGCCAATATTTTCGCTGATATAACCCCCAATGACCCGCTTCGCCTTCACCGTAGAATTTGACGGCCGCCCCTTCATGGGCTGGCAACGGCAGGCGCACGGCCCCAGCGTCCAGCAAGCACTGGAAGACGCCATCCACGCCATCACCGGCGAGCGCTCCGTGATTCACGCAGCTGGCCGAACCGATGCCGGAGTCCACGGCCTTGCCATGCGCGCCCATGCAGACATTGAGAAACCGATCGCGCCCTTCCGCCTGATGGAAGCGATGAACGCGCTCCTGCGTCCCGACCCCGTCGCCATCCTCGCCTGCGAAACCGTAGCCGATGACTGGCACGCCCGCTTTTCCTGTACCGGCCGCGCCTACGTCTACCGCATCGCCAACCGACGCGCGCCGCTCACCTTCGAGAGCGGTCTGGTCTGGCGCGTCATCCAGCCGCTCGACACCGACGCCATGCAGGAGGCCGCGCAGCTGCTCGTCGGCCGCCACGACTTCACCACCTTCCGATCGGCCCATTGCCAAGCGGAAAGCCCATTGAAGTCACTCGACCGCCTCGACGTGGAGCGCGAAGGCGACCGCATCGCCATCCATGCCGAAGCACGTTCCTTCCTCCACCATCAGGTGCGCTCGATGGTCGGTTGCCTGGCGTTGGTCGGGATGGGACGATGGTCGATAGCAGACATGCGCGCCGCCCGGGATGCGAAGGACCGAGCCGCCCTCGGCCTCAACGCCCCGCCGGATGGGTTATATTTCGTACGAGCGAACTACCCCGCCTGACCCCGTTCGTTTCGAGCGAAGTCGAGAAACGGCTAAATCCGGGTCCGAAACGGCGTGAAATCCGTCCCTTCATCATAGACGTCCAGCCCCTCGGCGCGCTTCAGGCTGTTCACCACCAGATAGGTCATCGGCGTCAAAACCGCTTCCCACGTCACCTTCAGCATCCAGTTGGTGACCATCACCGTCAGCACCTGGGCATTGCTCCACTCACCATAAAAGGCCAGCGGATAGAAAAGCAGGCTGTCCACGCCCTGCCCCACGATCGTGGACCCGATCGTCCGCATCCACAGATGCTTGCCCTGCGTCAGCAGTTTCATCTTCGCCAGCACGAAGCTGTTGGCGAACTCCCCCGCCCAAAATGCGGCGAGTGACGCAAAGACGATCCGCCATGTATTGCCGAACACCGCCTCATAGGCAGCTTGATCCGGCCAGCCTTCCGCAGGCGGCAGCTTTACCACCACCCAACTCATCAGCGCCATGAACAACATCGCGCCAAAGCCTGCCCACACGCATCGCCGCGCACGGGCATAGCCATAGACCTCCGTCAGCACGTCCCCCAGCACATAGCCGAGCGGAAAGAAGAGGATGCCAGCACCGAATGTAAAGCCGCCAACGGTCGACAGCTTCGCCGCGCCGATCAGGTTCGACAGCAGCAATATGGCGACGAACGCCACGATGAAGAAATCGAAATAGCGCATCGGCCGCTGGCCAAGCGCCTCCGCATCGATTTTCCGAACCCCCAAATCGGTCATGCGCCCTTGCATATCGGCCCGCCGCACAAATGCAATGGCAGGCATGATTGCGCGCGGGCACAAGCCCCGCTATCGAAGCGCCGATGCGGCCCCGTAGCTCAGCTGGATAGAGCATTCGCCTTCTAAGCGAATGGTCACAGGTTCGAATCCTGTCGGGGTCGCCATCTTGGCTACAAGCGCCAACCGAACAGCAGCATCAGCAACCCGGCGATGAGTATCGCGGCGGCCAGGAAACCCCAGCCAAAGTCGAGGCCGTTCCTATTCGCCATCGAGCGGACTGTCATCCGGCCGCGCCCGCATCAGCAGGTCGTCCGTCACCGTCATGGTGAAGATCGGGTCGGCATCGGCTGGCACTTCCGCGATCGCATCGACAAAGGCGGCACGCGTTTCCGGCTCATCATAGACCATCTTCTGGTCGAAAGCCGCGCGCCATGTCTCTTCGTCCGGCCACTCCGCATAGCCGACGAAGCGCCCGTCCGCGTCCCGGTGGAGCCGCGAACCGAAGCTGCCATATTTCTCCCGGATCAGGTCAGTCCCGCGCCGCCACGCCGCGCGAAACTGATCTTCCTTCCCCGGATGCACCCGCCACCAATAGACCGCGACGAACATCGCACCTCTCCTTCACGAGGAGAATGATGCATCGGGCAAGAGGTTGCGAACCAAGCGGAGAAAGCACGCCCCCCTCCGTTCGAGCTGAGCTTGTCGAAGCCCTTTCCTTCGCATTTTCAAGAAAAGGAAAGCCCTTCGACAGGCTCAGGGCGAACGGTTGGAGATGTCATGAACCTTAAAGAACCGACTGCCCGGTCTTCTCCCAGTCCGCCAGGAAGCCCGCGATGCCCTTATCCGTCAGCACATGATTGAACAGGGCCTTGATCACCGAAGACGGCGCGGTCATCACGTCCGCGCCGATCTTCGCGCTTTCCAGAACATGGATCGGGTGGCGCACGCTCGCGACCAGGATTTCCGTGTCGAACGCATAATTATCGTAGATCAGACGGATATCCTCGATCAGCTTCATGCCATCGAAGCCATTATCATCATGCCGACCAACGAAAGGCGAGATGAAGCTCGCGCCCGCCTTCGCCGCCAGCAGGGCCTGATTGGCCGAGAAGCAGAGCGTCACATTGACCATCGTGCCTTCGCTGGTCAGCGCCTTGCAGGTCTTGAGGCCATCGATGGTCAGCGGCACCTTGATGCAGACATTGTCCGCGATCTTCCGCAGCACCTCGGCTTCCTTCATCATCGTCTCATGGTCGAGCGCGACGACTTCGGCGGAAACCGGGCCATCGACGATGCCGCAGATTTCCTCGACCACTTCCATGAACTTGCGACCCGACTTGTGGATCAGCGACGGGTTGGTGGTCACGCCGTCCAGCAGGCCGGTCGCGGCGAGGTCGCGGATTTCGTTGGTGTCGGCGGTATCGACGAAGAACTTCATGGGTCTGCTCCGGGCGGGATGTGCGAATCGGCTCCCCTTTAGCGGGTGATCCCCAGTTTAGCCATTATTGCCAGCGGCAGGCTTTACGGAAACAGCTCCGTAACATTATGACGACCCAACTTTCCAAAGGACTGACCGATGCACCGCTATCTGCGCCCACGCCACATATCGGGCGCACTCACCCTGTTGGCGGCGTTCGCCGCTCCGCCCGCCACCGCCGCAACGGAGGAATCGCAAGCCTGGCTCACCGAATCGCTTGTCGTCACCGCCAGCCCGGCGGACACGATCACACTCGATCTCAGCCAGCGTTTCCGCCGCGACAGCTCCAATGGAGAGCAGCAGACGGCCCGCATCCTGCTCGACCACCGTGTCGCCACAGGCGCCCAGATCGGCGGCGGCATCGCCTTCTTTCACTCCGCGCCCGAACAGGAACTGCGCCTGTTCCAGCAGGCCACCTTCACCCGCGGCATTTTCCTGGCCCGCACCCGTATGGAGCAGCGCTTCTTCGACACCGCCGACCGCGCAAGCTGGCGGCTGCGCCAGCGGGTTCAGGCATCCATCCCGCTCGGCTCATCGAAAGCCCCGGTCCTGATCGCGGCAACCGAGTTCTTCTTTCACCTCAACCGCGCCAAGCCCAGCGACAAGACCGGCCTCGCCGTCATGCGCCAGCAAATCGGCCTACGCCAACCGCTCAGCAAGTCGCTCGACGCCCAGCTGCTCTATATGCGCCAGCAGACCTTCCGCGATCAGGCCCCCGATGCCGTCGTCCATGTCCCCTGGCTGACGCTCAGCTGGAAAATCTGAACGCGCCGCCTTGCCTCCCGCCCCCCAGGCGATAGGGAGGGGCGGATGAGTTCGCGCGCCCGTGTCATCCTTCTGAACGCTGCCCTCGGGCCGCTCGACTATCGCGTGCCCCACGGCATGAACGTTGAGCCGGGCAGCATTATCGTCGCCCCGCTCGGCCCACGGCAAATCATCGGTGTGGTGTGGGAGGAGGATAGCTTCCCCGATGTTGAAAGCGTCGGCGACAATCGCCTGCGCAACATCGTCGGACCCGTGGACGCGCCGCCGATCCCTGAAAGCCTCCGCCGCCTGATCGAATGGACGGCGGACTATTATCTCGCCCCCATCGCATCGGTGCTGCGCATGACGCTGGCGTCGATGTCGGCGCTGGAGGGGGCGCGCACCGTCATCGAATACAAGCGCACCGGCGACCTGCCGGGCAATCAGCTTGAGGGGCGCATGACCGAACAGCGCACGCAAGCGATGGAGCGCATCGGCGAGCGGCAGGGCCTGATCCGCGAGCTGGCGCTGATCGGCGGTGTGAGCGACGCCGTGATACGCGGACTGGCAAAGGCGGGCGCGCTAGAAGCAGTGGAAGTCAGCATCGACACGCCCTTCCCCCGGCCCGACCCCGACCACGCCCCGCCCCAGCTTTCCGACGGCCAAGCCAACGCCGCAACCGAGTTCGTGAACGCGGTACATCAGCGCGACTTCGCCCCCTTCCTGCTCGACGGCGTCACCGGCTCCGGCAAGACAGAGGTCTATTTCGAAGCCATCGCCGCTGCCATCCGCGAAGGACGGCAAGTCCTGGTGCTATTGCCGGAAATCGCCCTGACCGAGCCGTTCCTTGAACGCTTCGAAAAGCGCTTCGGCACCGTGCCGATCAGCTGGCACAGTGGCCTGCGCCAATCCGAACGCCGTCGCGCCTGGCGGGCAATCGCATCAGGCGAGGCAGCAGTTGTGGTCGGTGCACGATCCGCCCTGTTCCTGCCCTATCCCAATCTCGGCCTGATCATCGTCGATGAAGCACATGAGGCCAGCTTCAAGCAGGAAGATGGCGTCCATTACCACGCCCGCGACGTCGCGGTGATGCGCGGCCTCATAGAGAAATTCCCCGTCATCCTCGCATCCGCCACCCCGGCCATCGAGACCCGGCATCAGGTGGAGCTTGGCCGCTATCGCGAAATCAAGCTGCCTGCCCGCTTCGGCGGCGCGGAAATGCCCGCGATCGAGGGCATCAACCTTCTCACCGATCCGCCCGAACGCGGCCGCTGGATCGCGCCGCCGCTGATCCGCGCAATCGACGAGGTGATGGAAAAGGGTGAACAGAGTCTCCTTTTTCTCAACCGGCGGGGCTATGCGCCGCTGACGCTGTGCCGCCATTGCGGCTATCGCTTTCAATGCCCCAACTGCACCGCCTGGATGGTCGAACATCGACTGACGAAGCGCCTCGCCTGTCATCATTGCGGCCACGTCATCCCCTCGCCGCGCTTCTGCCCGGAGTGCAAGGAAGAGGACAGTCTCGTCGCCTGCGGTCCCGGCGTGGAACGCATCGCGGATGAAGTGAAGACGCTCTGGCCGCAGGCACGCACCGCCATCGTTACCTCCGACACGCTCTGGTCGCCCGCCAAGGCCGCCGAGTTCGTGAAGTCGGTCGAAGCAGGCGCGGTCGACATCATCATTGGCACCCAACTCGTGACCAAGGGCTATCACTTCCCCAACCTGACGCTGGTCGGCGTGATCGACGCCGACCTCGGCCTCGAAGGCGGAGACCTGCGCGCATCCGAACGCACCTTCCAGCAAATCGTGCAGGTGGCGGGCCGCGCGGGCCGTGGACAGAAACCCGGTCGCGTCTTCATCCAGACCCGCATGCCCGAAGCCGAAGTCATCAAGGCCCTCATCGCGGGCGACTCCGAACGCTTCTACGAGGTCGAAACCGAAAACCGCCGCCGCGCCAATGCCCCGCCCTTCGGCCGCTTCGCCGCGATCATCATCTCCAGCGAGGATGCCGACGAAGCCGCGCAGGTCGCCCGCCTGATCGGCAAGTCCGCCCCGCTGATCGACGGCATGCGCGTCTATGGCCCCGCCCCCGCGCCCCTTTCCGTCCTGCGCGGCCGCCACCGTCATCGCCTGCTGATCCACGCCAGCCGCCAGATCGACGTGCAAGCGGCGATCCGCGAATGGCTGGACAACATCACGTGGAAATCAGGGACACGGGTCGCGGTGGATGTCGACCCCTACAGCTTCATGTGATGGCCTGAACGCTTATGGAGAGCCCCTGCGTCAACATCTGCAAGCTGGACAAGGCAGGCCGCATCTGCACCGGCTGTGGCCGGACGGTTCAGGAAATCGCCCGTTGGCGCGACATGAACGAAGCGGAGCGCCACGCGATCATGGAGCGGCTGAAGGGATCGCAACGCAACCGTCCTCTTTAAATCCTCCCTGCGCGAAGCGTGGGGAGGGGGACCAGCCGCAGGCTGGTGGAGGGGAAAGTGGCACGACCTGTGAGATTTCCCCCTCCACCATTCGCTTCGCGAACGGTCCCCCTCCCCATCTGCCGATGGGGAGGATGATTATCCACGATAATCCAAGCCTACCTTCTGCCCCCCACGCTCCCGCTCCAACAAAGCCTTTTTCCGCTCCAACCCATAGGCATAGCCACCAAGGCTACCATCGCTCCGCAACACGCGATGGCAGGGAATAATCACAGCCAACCCATTATCCCCACAAGCCGTCCCCGCAGCCCGCACTGCCCCCGGCCGCCCAATCGCCGCCGCGATCTCGCCATAGCTCCGAGTCTCGCCAGCCGGGATCGCCCGCAATGCCGCCCAAACCGCCTGCTGGAAAGCCGTGCCATTCACATCCAACGGCAAATCCAAAGGCTCAGACGGATCCTCGATCAGCCGCACCACCTGCGCCGCCAGCGCGTCCAGCGCCGCATCTCCCGGCATTACGTCCGCCTTCGGAAAGCGCCGCCGCAGATCATCCTCATCCTCCTCAAAGCTGATCCGGCACAATCCCCGATCGGTCGCCGCGACCAGCACCGGCCCAAGATTGCTCCCCACCACCGCAAATCGGATAGTCACGCCCCGCCCGCCATCCTTCCACGCACTTGGCGTCATGCCCAAATGCCGCTCGGCATCGGCATAGGCCCGGCTCGGCGCATTATAGCCCGCATCATAGATCGCGCTGGTCACGCTCCCTCCTCCCTCCAAAGCCACCTTCAGCCGCTCAGCCCGCAAGGACCGCGCATAAGCAGCAGGCGTCAGGCCCGTATCCCGCTTGAACAGCCGATGGAAATGATGCGGCGCATAGCCCGCATGGGCTGCGACCTCCTCCAACGAGGGCACCGTCTCGCACCCCGCAATGAAAGCCTTGGCCGCTTCAACCGCCAACCGATCCCGGCCAACCTCATCCGGCCGACAGCGCAGACAGGCACGAAAGCCCGCCGCCCTCGCCGAAGCAGGATCGGGCAAGAAGATCATATTCTCCCGTCGGGGATGCCGCGCCGCGCAGCTTGGCTTGCAATATATGCCGGTGGTCAGCACCGCGCCCACAAACCGCCCATCCACGTCCCGATCACGCCGCTGGAACGCGTTCCAGCAGGCATCGTCATCCATCGGCAGCGGTGTCGAGGCGGAAACTTCGGTCATCTGGTTCATGCATATGGGATAACAGGCGCGATCGGGCCAGCCTTCCCGCCTCTTGCGCTCAAAGCATTTCCCGATTGCCTCAGCCAGACTTTACCATATGAATGCGCCGCATCATGGTCGAATTCTTCCGCCGCCTCTGCATCTTGCTCGCCCTCGCCCTGCCCGCGACAGCGCGCGCCGAACAGCAGGACATCGCCGCCGCCGCGCGCGGCGTTGTCCGCATCGCCATCGTGGCGACGGACGGCAGCGAAGCCTATTTCGTCGGCCATGGCAGCGGCTTTGCGGTCGCGCCAGACAAGGTGCTGACCAACGCCCATGTCGTCGAACTGACCCGCGAGGAAAAAAACCTCGTCATCGGCGTCGTCCCTTCCGAAGGCCGCAAAAGCTATGGCGGCCGCGTCATCGCCTACTCCCCCGGCAACGACCTCGCGCTCATTCAGCTTGAGGAAGGCCGCCTGCCGGTCAGCACCTTCTATGCCGGTGCCGTCAGCGATGGACAGCATGTGACCGCGATCGGCTATCCCGGCACGGTCGACCGCGCCCAGGGCCTTGGTCTCAAGGAAATGGTGGAGCCGCTCGGCACGGTAAAGACCAGCGGCAACGTGTCGTCGGGCAGGTCAAGCCACAGTTTCGACACCGTCCTCCACACCGCCCCCCTCGCCGCCGGGAACAGTGGCGGCCCGCTCGTCGACGATTGCGGCCGGGTGCTGGGCGTCAACAGCTTCGGGTCCGTCTCGGACGGCAATGACGCCAAGTTCGGGTTCGCCGTATCCTGGCGCGAGGTCGCGTCCTTCCTCCGGCAGGCGGGCGTTTCGTCCCTGCGCACCGTCGTTCCCTGCCGATCCATGGCCGAAGCCGACGCCGCAGACGCCGCGCTCACCCAGCGCGCGGCGCAGCAAAGCGAACAGTCAGAGCGCGCCCGGGCCGACGCGCGCGAAGCCGCGCTAGGCAAGGCGCGCGACGCGGCGGAACGCGAAGTCATCTCTGGCCGCGAAAATGCGATGGCGGGCGCGGCCGTGCTTCTGGCGCTGGCGGTGCTTGGGTTCGGCGCGGGCGGCCTCTTCTACAGCCAGGGCCGCGAACGCCGCGCGACGTGGTCGCTCGCGGGCGGCGGCATCTTGCTGTTGGGCGCGGTCGCGCTGTTCCTGCTGCGGCCGAGCTTCTCCAGCGTGGATGAGCGTGTAAAACTGCCCGACGACGGCAGGGTGGCGGGCAACCATGCCTATGCGTGGGAAGGCGACAATGTCTGCGCGGTCGATCTCAGCCGCAGCCGCCTCACCGTGTCGGAGGCCAACGACATTCCCTTCAACTGGACCGGCACCGGCTGCGCCAACGGCAACAGCCAATATGTCAGCGTCGGCAATGAATGGGAACGCGCCGCCGTCCCGGATTCGGGCAACTTCATCACCGTCAGCCGTTTTGACCCGGCGAGCGGCACCTTGCGCGTCCAGCGCTGGCTGCCGGATGGCGATGCGATGGACAAGGCTCGCGCCTTGCTGAAGGACGGCCCGATCAAGGCGTGCGGCACCGATCCCGATCTGCTCGCCCGGATCGCCGCCCTGCGAAGCGATCTTGCCTCCCTGCTGCCCGCGCAGCCCAATGAACGCTTGGTCTATCATTGCCGCAAGGGCCGCCTCGCTCCCCCCGACCCCGCAAACTGACCAAAATCGCGCGGCGGAAAGCGCCGTCCTGTCGCCTCCATTCCATCCTTGTGACGGAATCGCGTTCCATGACTTGCATAGTCATAAAGCCGCTGCTAACCGGCCGGGCGACAGGGGATCGGGACGGATAAGACCGCGCCCCTCTTTTTGCATGACCGGCAAATTATTTGGAGGACGGTAAGCGCGTGGAGACTACCGGCGGCATTCAGGCTAGCCTCAGCGGACGCTACGCGCTTGCGCTGTTCGATCTGGCCCGCGACGGCAACGCCCTCGACACCGTGGCGGCCAGCCTCGGTGCGATCAAGGCGGCGATCGCCGAATCGGCTGATTTCAAGAGCCTCATCAACAATCCCGTGCTGAGCCGCGACGCGTCTGGAAAGACGATCGCAGCGGTCGCAGCATCCATCGGCATCGACGCGCTGACGACGAAGTTCCTTGGCGTTCTCGCCGCGAACCGCCGCCTGTCGCAGCTGCCCGCGGTCATCCGCGCCTATGAAACGCTGCTGTCGAATCACAAGGGCGAAGTCCGCGCGGAAGTCACCAGCGCGCATCCGCTCGATTCGAACCAGATCGCCGCGCTTGCGCAAAACCTCCGCGCCCGCGTCGGCCGCGACGTCGCGCTCGAAGCCAAGGTCGATCCCGCGATCCTCGGCGGGCTGGTCGTCAAGATCGGCAGCCAGATGATCGATTCCTCCATCCGCACCCGTTTGAATAGTCTCGCCCAGGCGATGAAAGGCTGAACATGGATATCAACGCCGCAGAAATTTCGAAGGTCATCAAGGACCAGATCGCCAATTTCGGCACCGAAGCGCAGGTGAGCGAAGTCGGTTCCGTGCTGACCGTGGGTGACGGCATCGCCCGCGTCCATGGCCTCGACAACGTCCAGGCGGGCGAAATGGTCGAATTCGCCAATGGCGTGCAGGGCATGGCGCTCAACCTCGAAGCCGACAATGTCGGCGTCGTGATCTTCGGCTCGGACGCCGAAATCAAGGAAGGCGACACCGTCAAGCGCACCGGCACCATCGTCGATGTTCCGGTCGGCAAGGGCCTGCTCGGCCGCGTGGTCGATGGCCTCGGCAACCCGATCGATGGCAAGGGACCGATCCAGTACACCGAGCGCAAGCGCGTTGAAGTCAAGGCGCCGGGCATCATCCCCCGCAAGTCGGTGCACGAGCCCGTGCAGACCGGCCTCAAGGCGATCGACGCCCTCGTCCCCGTCGGTCGCGGCCAGCGCGAGCTGATCATCGGCGACCGTCAGACCGGCAAGACCGCCGTTGCGATCGATACCTTCATCAACCAGAAGGGCATCAACGCAGGCGACGATGAGGGCAAGAAGCTCTATTGCATCTACGTCGCCATCGGCCAGAAGCGCTCGACCGTCGCGCAGATCGTCAAGCAGCTCGAAGAAAATGGCGCGATGGAATATTCCATCGTCGTCGCCGCGACCGCTTCGGAACCCGCTCCGCTCCAGTATCTGGCGCCCTACACCGGCGTCACCATGGGCGAATTCTTCCGCGACAACGGCATGCACGCCGTGATCGTCTATGACGACCTTTCCAAGCAGGCCGTCGCCTATCGTCAGATGTCGCTGCTGCTGCGTCGTCCTCCGGGCCGCGAAGCCTATCCGGGCGACGTCTTCTATCTCCACAGCCGCCTGCTGGAACGCGCTGCGAAGATGAACGATGCCAACGGCAACGGCTCGCTGACCGCGCTGCCGATCATCGAAACGCAGGCGGGCGACGTGTCGGCCTACATCCCGACCAACGTGATCTCGATCACCGACGGCCAGATCTTCCTCGAAACCAACCTCTTCTACCAGGGCATCCGTCCGGCCATTAACGTGGGCCTCTCGGTGTCGCGCGTCGGTTCCGCCGCGCAGACCAAGGCGATGAAGAAGGTGTCGGGCTCGATCAAGCTGGAGCTGGCGCAGTATCGCGAAATGGCGGCCTTCGCCCAGTTCGGTTCGGACCTGGACGCTTCGACCCAGAAGCTGCTGAACCGTGGTGCGCGCCTCACTGAACTGCTGAAGCAGGCCCAGTTCTCGCCGCTGCCCTTCGAAGAGCAGACCGCGTCGATCTTCGCCGGCACCAACGGCTATCTCGACAATGTCGCCGTCAAGGACGTGACCCGCTACGAAGAGCTGATGCTCGCCTATCTGCGTCACGACCATGCCGACGTCCTCGCCGCGATCCGCGACAGCAAGGACTTGGGCGACGAGCCCAAGGCCAAGCTGAAGGCCGCGCTCGACAGCTTCGGCAAGACCTTCGCGTAAGATGAGGGCCGCCGGGCGACCGGCGGCCTCCTTCCACTGAGTTCGGGATTGAGATGGCAAGCCTCAAGGAACTGAAGATCCGCATCGGGTCGGTTAAATCGACCCAGAAGATCACCAAGGCGAAGCAGATGGTCGCCGCGGCCAAGCTGCGCAAGGCGCAGGCTGCCGCCGAAGCAGCGCGCCCCTATTCCAGCCGCCTGGAAGCCGTCGTCGCTTCGCTCGCGTCCAAGATCGCAGGCGGATCGGGCGAAGGCGCCTTGCCGCTGCTCGCTGGCACCGGCAAGGATGACGTCCATCTGCTGGTCGTCGCCAACTCGGACCGTGGCCTTGCTGGCGCGTTCAACGCCAACATCGTCAAGGCCGCCCGCGCCAAGGCGGACGAACTGATCCAGCAGGGCAAGACCGTGCGCTTCTACCTGATCGGCCGCAAGGGCCGTCCGGTCATCAACCGCACCTTCCCCGGCATGATCGCCGCACAGTTCGAGACAACCGGCGCGAAGGAACCGGGCTATTCTCAGGCCGAAGCGATCGCGCATGAGCTGACCGACATGTATCTGAACGGCAAGTTCGACGTAGCGCACCTCTTCTTCTCGCGCTTCAAGTCGGCCCTCGCCCAGATCCCGACAGAGCAGCAGATCATCCCGGTCAAGATCCCCGAAGACGCGGATCGCAACGCCATCCCCGCAACGGTCGAATATGAACCGAGCGAAGAAGCGATCCTCGACGACCTGCTGCCGCGCAACATCACGGTGCAGATTTTCAAGGCGCTGCTGGAAAACAACGCGTCCGAACAGGGCGCATCGATGACCGCCATGGACAATGCGACCCGCAACGCTGGCGACCTCATCAATAAGCTGACCATTCAGTATAACCGCAGCCGCCAGGCCGCGATCACCACCGAACTGGTCGAAATCATCTCGGGCGCAGAAGCCCTCTAAGATCACGCACGCAAGGAAGCAGTCATGGCAACCACCAACAATGTAGGCCGCATTTCGCAGGTCATCGGCGCTGTCGTCGACGTGACCTTCCCCGATGCGCTCCCCGCAATTCTCTCGGCGCTGGAAACCAGCAACAACGGCAACCGCCTTGTTCTGGAAGTCGCCCAGCATCTGGGTGAAAACACCGTCCGCACCATCGCGATGGACTCGACCGACGGTCTGACTCGCGGTCAGGAAGTGACCGACACCGGCGCGCAGATCAGCGTTCCCGTCGGCCCGGCCACCCTCGGCCGCATCCTGAACGTCGTCGGCGAGCCGATCGACGAACGCGGCCCGGTCGCCACCACGCTGACCGCACCGATCCACGCCAAGGCTCCCGAGTTCGTCGATCAGTCGACTGAAAGCTCGATCCTCGTCACCGGCATCAAGGTCATCGATCTTCTCGCCCCTTACGCCAAGGGCGGCAAGATCGGCCTGTTCGGCGGCGCGGGCGTCGGCAAGACCGTTCTCATCCAGGAACTGATCAACAACATCGCGAAGGGCCATGGCGGCACCTCCGTGTTCGCGGGCGTCGGTGAACGGACCCGCGAGGGCAACGACCTTTATCACGAATTCCTCGACGCTGGCGTCATTGCCAAGGATGCCGATGGCAACGCCATCAGCGAAGGTTCGAAGGTTGCTCTGGTCTATGGCCAGATGAACGAGCCCCCGGGCGCCCGCGCTCGCGTCGCCCTGTCGGGCCTGACCATCGCGGAATATTTCCGCGACCAGGAAGGCCAGGACGTGCTGTTCTTCGTCGACAACATCTTCCGCTTCACCCAGGCGGGCGCGGAAGTGTCAGCTCTGCTCGGCCGTATTCCTTCGGCCGTGGGCTATCAGCCGACCCTGTCGACCGACATGGGCGCTCTCCAGGAGCGCATCACCTCGACCAACAAGGGCTCGATCACCTCGGTGCAGGCCGTGTACGTCCCCGCGGACGACTTGACCGACCCGGCGCCTGCGACTTCGTTCGCTCACTTGGACGCCACCACCGTTCTCAACCGCGCCATTTCGGAACTGGGCATCTATCCGGCGGTCGATCCGCTGGACTCGACCAGCCGAGTTCTCGAACCCCGCACCGTGGGCCAGGAACATTACGACACGGCTCGCGCTGTCCAGTCGATCCTGCAGAAGTACAAGTCGCTTCAGGACATCATCGCGATCCTGGGCATGGACGAGCTTTCGGAAGAAGATAAGCTGACCGTCGCCCGCGCCCGCAAGATCCAGAAGTTCCTGTCGCAGCCCTTCCACGTCGCCGAAGTCTTCACCGGCATCTCGGGCAAGTTCGTTCAGATCGAAGACACGGTGAAGTCGTTCAAGGCCGTGGTCGAAGGCGAATATGACCACCTGCCCGAAAACGCCTTCTACATGGTCGGCGGCATCGACGAAGCCATCGAAAAGGCGAAGAAGCTGGCTGCTGAGGCGGCGTAAGCTACCAAATTTCCCCTCCCGCAGGCGGGAGGGGATTAAGGGGTGGGCCGCGAGCGCCAGCGAGCTTCAACCTATCCCGCCATGTTGCAGGCGATTGCTTGCGCAATCGCACCCACCCCCTGCCCCTCCCTTGAAAGGGAGGGGGGAGAGTTACAGATGGCACTGCATTTCGAACTCGTGACCCCCGAAAAGCTCGTCCGCTCGGAAGAGGTCTATCAGGTGGTCGTCCCCGGCACCGATGGCGACTTCGGCGTGCTGGAAGGCCACGCGCCCTTCATGTCCACCGTCCGCGACGGCGCGATCCAGATTTTCGCCAGCGCGGGCGCCGCGCCCGAAATCATCCCCGTCCAGGGCGGCTTCGCTGAAGTCAACGAAAAGGGCCTGACCGTCCTAGCAGAGCATGCGGGCTAACAGACCCAAGCTGACCCCGCTGATGGATTGAAAAAGGCCGCCTTCAGACAGGAGCGCGGCCTTTTCCTATCAGGGGGCAATCTTACCCCCCACTGGTCACCGGGCGCCGTCGTCGGCGCCATTAGCCATTTGTCAAAGTTTCCGCCTTATTCACCATTGCAACCAATTCGGATCAGCCTGTTCCGGCAGGCGAATCCTACGGAATATCGCGGCGGAGAATTATGAGCGCGTTTGGACGGAAAAATGGACCTGCCGGCATCAAGCCGGGATTCGGTGTAGCCCGGCCAATGCAGGGCGGCGCCCCGCGTGAGGAAGCACGAGGCGGCGACCAGTTCCCCCCTCTAGACATGGCTCCCTTGCCCGCCGCCGAAAGCCCAATCGATCCGCTGTCCGCGCCCACCAGCCAGATGCAGCGCAACGCCGACGCGTTGCAGCGCTTGTCGGATCGCGCCAACGCCGAACATGTAGCCGACACAGGCCCTCAAGGCTTCGAAGCCTCCGTCCACAAAATCAAGGAACAGGTCCTCCCCCGCCTGCTCGAGCGCGTCGACCCCGAAGCCGCCGCGACGCTCAGCAAGGATGAACTGGCCGAGGAATTCCGCCCGATCATCATGGAAGTGCTGGCGGAGCTTAAGCTCACCCTCAACCGCCGCGAACAATTCGCGCTGGAAAAGGTGCTGGTCGATGAACTGCTCGGCCTCGGCCCGCTAGAGGAGCTGCTGGCCGACCCCGAGGTAACCGACATCATGGTCAACGGCCCGGAGCAGACCTATATCGAAAAGAAGGGCAAGCTCCAGATCGCGCCGATCAAGTTCCGCGACGAGGAGCATCTGTTCCAGATCGCCCAGCGCATCGTGAACAAGGTCGGCCGCCGCGTCGATCAGACCACGCCGCTGGCCGACGCCCGCCTGCCCGACGGCAGCCGCGTCAACGTCATCGTGCCGCCGCTCTCGCTGCGCGGCACCGCCATCTCGATCCGTAAGTTTTCCGCCAAGCCGATCACCATCGACATGCTCGCCCAATGGGGTGCGATGAGCCCGAAGATGGCTACCGCGCTCAAGATCGCGGGCGCGTCACGCATGAACATCGTGATTTCGGGCGGCACCGGCTCGGGCAAGACCACGATGCTCAACGCCCTGTCGAAGATGATCGACCCGGGCGAGCGCGTCCTCACGATCGAGGATGCGGCCGAACTTCGCCTGCAACAACCCCACTGGCTGCCACTGGAAACCCGCCCCCCGAACCTGGAAGGGCAAGGCGCCATCACCATTGGTGACCTCGTCAAGAACGCCCTGCGTATGCGTCCTGACCGCATCATCCTGGGCGAAATTCGTGGTGCGGAGTGTTTCGACCTGCTCGCCGCGATGAACACCGGCCATGACGGCTCCATGTGCACGCTGCATAGCAATAGCCCGCGTGAGTGCCTTGGCCGTATGGAAAACATGATCCTGATGGGCGACATCAAGATCCCAAAGGAAGCCATTTCCAAGCAGATTGCCGACTCGGTCGATCTGATCGTGCAGGTAAAGCGCCTGCGCGACGGTTCGCGCCGCGTCACCAACATCACCGAGGTGATCGGCATGGAAGGCGACGTCATCGTCACCCAGGAACTGTTCAAGTTCGAATATCATGACGAAGATGACAGTGGTAAGATCGTCGGCGAATATCGATCGATGGGCCTGCGTCCCTATACGCTCGACAAGGCGCGGCAATTCGGCTTCGATCAACCCTTTCTGGAAGCCTGCCTCTGATCCTGCATGGAAGATAGCGGCCACCCACCGCTATCCGAACCATGATCGATATTTGTCCGCCCGGTGGTTGCGTGTTCGCGTCCGCCGGTTAAAGCGGCCGTGTGCAACCCCCCGCCCCCATCAGCCCGCCGGAGGAGCTTCCGCCCCCACCCCCCGCGCGAGAGGAGCATCCGCTCAAGGGCATCGGTCTGCGTCTGCTGGCGATGATGTTCATGGCGGTCATGTTCGCGCTGGGCAAAGTCGTCGGCACACGCGGCGTCAGCCTGATCGAACTTATCTTCTACCGCCAGGCGCTGGCTCTGCCGCTGATCGTCACCTGGGTCGCAATGACTGACGGCCTTCCATCGGTCCGCAGCAACCGTCTTGGCGCCCATGTCAGCCGCACCGTGCTCGGCCTTACCGGCATGGTCCTCAACTTCGGCTCATACCTGCTGCTGCCCTTGACTGAGGCCACGGCAATCGGCTTCACCATGCCGATATTCGCCACCCTGCTCTCCGCGCTTCTGCTGCGGGAAGCGACAGGCCCGCATCGCTGGGCCGCCATTCTGCTGGGCTTCGTGGGGATCATCATCATGGTCCGCCCAGACGGCGCCCACTTCCCGCCGCTGGGCCTTGCCGTCGCGCTTTCCGCCGCTGTCATCACCGCCTGCATTGGCCTGCTGCTCCGTGACCTGGGTCGTACGGAAAGGACCGGCGCCATCGTCTTCTGGTTCACGACGCTCTCCATCCCGCCACTCGGCATCCTCATGCTCTTCGTTGGAAAGGCGCATGATCCCATGACCTGGGCCATGCTGATGGGCGTCGGCGTCACTGGCGGCATTGCGCAGCTGTGCATGACCGGGGCGCTGCGTCATGCGCCCGTGTCGGTCGTGCTGCCGATGGACTATAGCACGATCATCTGGTCGACCATGCTTGGCCTGCTGATCTGGGGCGAATGGCCCATGTTCACGACATGGATCGGGGCTGCGCTCATCATCATGAGCGGCCTCTACATCGCGTGGCGGGAACATATACGCTCCCGCCGTCCCGCTTCAGCCTAGCAGTTCCGCGTCCAGGCTGATGTCCGCATTAAGCAGCTTCGACACAGGGCAATTTTCCTTCGCCTTCGCCGCCAATTCCTGAAACTGCGCGTCGTCAGCACCCGGAATAGTGGCCTTCAGCGTCAGCTTGCTTGCCGTGATGGCAAAGCCTCCCTCCTGCTGCTCCAGAGTGACGACAGCATTGGTCTCCATCTTGTCCGCCGTCAGTCCAGCTTCGCCCAGGATCAGCGACAGCGCCATAGTGAAACAGGACGCATGGGCAGCGGCGATCAACTCTTCCGGATTGGACCCCGGCACGCCTTCAAAGCGCATTGCATAGCCATAGGGGTGCGCGTCCAGCGCGCCGCTCTGCGTCGAAATCGCGCCCTTTCCGTCCTTCAGGCCGCCGCTCCATACCGCCGAACCACTGCGATTGATCTTCATGTCATCCTCCTGCGTGAAGAGTGGGAACCCCGCTGATCCTGCCCGGTTTCATCATCATAGCCTGATTCGCATAAAGGAGGGTGACAATGACTGACCCTGCAATGGAAAATCCCAGCGACCTGATCGCGTCCGACCGTGTGGAAGGAACAGTGGTCTACAACCGCGAAGGAGAAAGATTGGGCCATATCTCCAACTTCATGGTGGAAAAGCGCAGCGGTCAGGTGCGTTACGCCGTTCTGTCCTTTGGCGGCTTCCTCGGCCTTGGCCATGATCATTACCCCATCCCATGGTCGATGCTGAACTATGACACGGAAAAAGGCGGCTATGTCGTTGATCTGAGCAAAGAGGTGTTGGATAACGCCCCTCGTTACATGGCGGACAGCCGACCGGATTATGACGAGGCTTATGGCCGCAACGTCTTCTCCTATTACGGCCTCATATATCCTTGGTGACAGGCGTGACGGCGGCTTTCCTAAGCTGAACGCCAGATGAATCCAATCGCCCAAATTTGGACACAATTGATCGCTGAAGCATTGTCTACCTAATGAATAGAATATACATCAGGGCTGTAATTGGACGAGGATCAAACCATGGACCGATTCGGACATCTGGGCGACGCGCGCAATCCTGTCGTGCTGACCATACCGGGTCTCAACAACAGCGGCCCCGGTCATTGGCAAACCCTTTGGGAGGGCATGCGCGGCGATTGCGAGCGTGTCGATCTGGGCAGTTGGGCCAGCCCCAACCGCAATGCATGGGTCACCCGCCTTGATGCGGCGATCCGGGAAGTTGAAGGACCGATCATCCTGGCCGCGCACAGCTTGGGTTGCCTCGCCGTCGCTTGGTGGGGGGCGTTGCAAAGCCAGGCTTATGGCTGGCCGGTGACGGGCGCATTGCTGGTCGCGCCGCCTGATTGCGACCGGATGGAAACGCCCGAGACTATCGGCGGCTTTGGGCCGACGCCACGAGCACAGCTACCCTTCCCGTCGATCGTCGTCGCCAGCCGTAATGACCCTTATATCTTCTTCGAACGCGCCCACAGTATCGCCAAAAACTGGGGCAGCAGCTTTGTCGATGCGGGCTTTAGCGGACATATCAATGCTGAAGCCAATCTTGGCACATGGGATTTCGGCCAATCCCTGCTGGAACGGCTGGTCGACAACGCACATGAACAGGCTTCGCTCATGCGGCAGATGCGGCCAGCCATTCCCCTCGCCCATCATCAACATGACCGCAAACTGGCGGCGATGCGGTTGATCGGCTGAATTTTAAAGGGCGCGACAAGGCAAACTTGGGCGCCCTATATATTTGCTTTTTTGTCTATTAAATTAGTTGAGATAAAAGCAGGCCATGAGGTGCTTATGAGTGATAGCCGATCAACAGAATTTGCCCGCAACGGCCGCGCAGATGGTCAGCGGGCGGACATTTCCGTCAGCATCGAAAAGGTTCGCGGCGTTCTTGAAGCACTGCGTTTCGGGTCGATCACATTGACCGTGCATGATGCCCGCGTCGTCCAGATCGACGTGACGGAAAAGACTCGTCTCACCGCCTGAAAGCGGCGGGGGCCTTTAAGGGTTGCAAAACCAAGCCGCCGGACAGGCGGTTATTGATAGGCGGCAGGGGGTGGGCCGCTAACTGTCCATACCATTCCCAGACCATCGGTTTTGACCGGACCACCGGAAAGGCCGCGATCAACATTCACCGGACGTCCGGAAGGGGAATTTTTATGATTGCGCGTTCTCTGTTGCTCGCCGGTGTGGCGAGCGCATCCATCTTTGCGTCCAGCGTTCATGCCGAGGAAGCGCCTGTACCAGCCGCCGACGCAGCTGTCCCGGGCGCCGATGCAGCCGAACAGGCTTCGAGCCCTCGCGGTGAGGTGATCATCGTCACCGCCCGTCGCCGCCAGGAAACGGCGCAGGAAGTGCCGCTGGCGATCTCCGTGATCAAGGGCGACAGCATCGAAGCCACCGGCAACTTCAACGTCGTGAAGCTTCAGCAGCTGGCACCGACCTTGCAGGTCTATACGACCAATCCGCGCAACACGTCGGTCAACATCCGTGGCCTCGGCGTGCCGTTCGGCCTGACCAGCGACGGCTTTGAACAGGGCGTCGGCATCTATGTCGATGACGTCTATAACTCGCGCGTCGCCGCTGCGACCTTCGATTTCCTCGACGTCAGCCAGGTGGAAGTGCTGCGCGGCCCGCAGGGCACGCTGTACGGCAAGAACACCACGGCAGGCGCCATCAACATCACGACCAACCAGCCGACCTTCGATTTCGAAGGCCGTGCTGAACTGAGCGTTGGCAACCTCAACTACCGGCAGGCGAAGGCCGCCATCTCCGGCCCGCTGTCCGACACGATCGCCGCGCGCCTGGCGGTTGCGGCGACCAGCCGCCGTGGCACCCTCTATAACGTCACGTCGCAGCGCTGGATCAATGAACAGGACAATCTGGGCCTGCGCGGCCAGTTGCTGTTCAAGCCCAATGATGATTTCAGCATCACCCTGTCAGGCGATTACAGCAAGCAGGACCCGGAATGCTGCGGCACGACCTTCGTCCGCGTCGGCCGGACGCAGCGCCCGCTCACCCGTCAATATGACGCACTCGCCGCCGCGCAGGGCTATGTCGTGCCCAGCCGCAATCCCTACGATCGCCTGACCGATCTCGACAGCAACCTCAACGCTGGCAACAAGATTGGCGGCGTGTCGGCACGGGTAAAATGGGATGTCGGCCCCGGCACCCTGACCTCGGTCACTGCCTGGCGCTTCTGGGACTGGAAGCCGGAAAATGACCGCGACTTCACCGGTCTGCCCATCGTCTCCAAGTCGCAGAATCCCTCGCAGCAGGACCAGTATAGCCAGGAATTCCGCTACAATTACGAAAGCCAGAAGATCGACTTCGTGGTCGGCCTGTTCGGCTTCAAGCAGCGGATCGACACGCAGGGCACCGAGCAGCAGGGCAGCGCCGCCGCCCAGTGGAGCCTCGCGCCATCGCCCGACCCCCTGAACCCGGCCAACAACCCCGTGACGCTTGCAGGCCTCACCGCCAGCAACACCCAGTGGCTCAAGAGCGAAAGCGCCGCACTGTTCGGTCAGCTTAGCTGGAAAGTCACCGACGCGCTCACGATCCAGCCCGGCCTGCGGCTCAACTACGACAAGAAGTCGGGCTTCTACCAGCGTGTCGTGACGAACGCGCAGGGTCAGACAATCAGCTGCACCACGCCCGCAGCGCCCGGCACGATTGCGGGTACGTCGCAGCAGTGCGGCGTCTATCAGCCGCAGGTCAGCGCGCCATCGGACAGCGCGTGGAACTTCACCTATGACTTCAACGTCAACTACAAGATCGCGCGGGACATCCTCGCCTATGCGACCTATGCAAAGAGCTTCAAGACGCTGGGCATCAACCAGAACGGCTTGCCGCTCAATCTGGACAATACGGTCAATTATGACGCCGCGACGGTGAAGCCAGAATCGGTCCAGCATTTTGAAGTCGGGCTCAAGACCCAGCTGTGGGATCGCCGCGCGACCTTCAACATCTCCGCCTTCCGCACCACGATCAAGGATTTCCAAGCGACCGTGAACGGCGGCCAGTTCGGCACCGTGCGCGGCTACCTCGCCAATGCGGAGAAGGTCCGGTCGCAGGGTATCGAGGCGGACTTCAAGGTAGTCGCTAGCGACCGCTTCACCGCTTATGCCAACGCTGCCTACACGGATGCGAAGTATAAGAAATTCACCAACGCACCCTGCCTGCCTGAACTGTCCGGTGGACCGTCGCAGCCCGCAGGCGTGCCGGCCGACTATTCGCAACCGGGCGTTCCGGGCGCAGCCAGCCCGCGCCAGTGCGACATTTCCGGCCAGGACCTGCCCGGCGTGTCGAAATGGGCCTTCTCCTACGGCGCGGAGTATAATATTCCGGTGACGCTGCTGGCGAAGGAAGGTCAGGTCTATCTGGGCGTGGACGGCAATTACCGCTCGCACTGGAACTCCAACGCCTCGCCCTCACGCTATACCGAGGTGAAGGGCTATGCCCTCACCAACTTCCGCGCAGGCTTCCGTGGCGAAGGGTTCGACGTCTTCGGCTGGGTCCGCAACGCCTTCGACGTCAACTATATCGAAAATCTGCAGGTTGCCCCCGGCAACACCGGCCTGATCGCTGGTCAGGTGGGCGATCCCCGGACCTGGGGTGGGACGATCAAATTCTCGTTCTGATACCGTAACGATGTTCACCCCTGCGGGAGCGGCACAGGCCTGCCGCTCCCGTTCTTTTTGAAGACAGAAATTCGTCATCCCGGCGAAAGCTGGGATCTTAGACGAAGGGGTACAGTCTGGCTCAAGGAGATCCCAGCTTTCGCTGGGATGACGGGATTTCGCCCCCGATTTGCGCCCGCAATCTCACTGGGGTACATCGCTCCCATGTCCACTACCTTCACGCTCGACACCTCCACCAGCCGCGCCAATCCCACGCCCGCGCCGATGAAGCGCCTGACCGTCCCCGCCATTCAGCGCCGGAAGGTCGAGGGCAAGACGGACGAGCCGCTGGTGATGCTGACCGCCTATACCGCCCGGCAGGCACAGTTGCTCGATCCCCATTGCGACATGCTGCTCGTCGGCGATTCGCTGGGTCAGGTGATCTACGGCCTACCCTCGACGCTCGCCGTCACGCTCGACATGATGATCGCCCACGGCGCCGCCGTCGTTCGGGGTAGTTATCACAGCCTCGTCCTCGTCGACATGCCCTTCGGCAGCTACGAAGCCTCACCCGCCCACGCCTTCGCCAGCGCCAGCCGCGTCATGGCCGAAACTGGCTGCGCCGCCGTCAAGCTGGAAGGCGGACAAGCCATGGCGGAAACCATCGCCTTCCTCACCCAGCGCGGCATCCCCGTCATGGCCCATGTCGGCCTCACACCGCAGGCCGTCAACGCGCTCGGCGGCTATGGCGCGCGCGGCAAAAGCCAGGAAGAACATGCCAAGATCATGGACGACGCCCGCGCCGTCGCGCAGGCTGGCGCCTTCGCCGTCGTTCTCGAAGGCGTCATGGAGGACCTAGCCGTCGCCATCACCGACAGCCTCGACATCCCCGTCATCGGCATCGGCGCATCGGCCCATTGCGATGGCCAGGTGCTGGTCGCGGAGGACATGCTCGGCATGTTCGAACGAGTGCCACGCTTCGTGAAACGATACGAAAACATTGCCGAAACCATCAGCAATGCAGCCGAACGCTATGCCGCAGAAGTGCGCAATCGCAGCTTCCCCACCGCAGATCAGGTCTATCGCCCCAAAAAGTAATTTGCGCTAAGCGCCACCGCCGCTATTGATCGCGCCTTCCGCGAGCTTTTTCTGACGCATATCTGGAGACCCACGTGGCCCTGACGCCGCAAAATAGCGAAGCATTCATGCGCGAGGTCGATGAGGCCGTGCGTCAGGACCAGTTGCTGACCTTTTGGCAGCGCTTTGGCCGCTGGATCGTCGCGGCCGTGGTCATCGGCCTCGTTGCCTTCGCTGGCTGGCTCTATTGGCAGCATTACAGCGCCACTCAGTCGCAAGCCGTGTCCGAGGAAATGGACAAGGTCATCTCGGCCGCTGCGGGCGGCGGGACGCCCGATGCCAAGCAACTCGACACGCTGAGCGACGCCAGCCAGCCCGGCTTCCGCGCGTCAGCCCTGCTCGTGAAGGCCGGTGTCGCCGCTCGCAAAGGCGACAACAAGGCTGCGATCGCCGCTTACAAGGCAATGGCAGCGGACAGCTCGCTTGATCAGCCCTATCGCGACCTCGCCCTGATCCGCCAGACCACGCTGGAGTTCGAGACGCTTCAGCCGCAACAGGTGGTCGATCGCCTCAAGCCCCTCGCCGTTGAGGGCGCGCCATGGTTCGGCAGCGCGGGCGAACTGGTCGCCATATCCTATATGAAGATGCGCAAGCCCGATCTTGCTGGCCCGCTGTTCGCGGCGATGGCAAAGGATGCCACCGTGCCTCAATCGATCCGTTCACGCGCGCGACAGATGGCGGGCTTATTGGGCATAGATGCAGTCGAAACGCCGACCGTACCGGGACAGGGATGAAGATAAGCGCATGGGGATGCACAGCATGACGAAATTTGCGGGCACGCGCCGGGTCCTGACCGTCGCCGCGATGGTCGCGCTATTGGCGGGCTGCGGTATCGTCGGGGGCAAGAAGGGTGGACCCAAGACCCCCGTGGTCGGCAACCGCGTATCGATCCTGACCAACGAGCAAGGGGTGGAGGTCGATCCGACGCTGGCCGATGTTTCGGTCACGCTTCCGGAAGCCTATGCCAATGATCAATGGTCTCAGCCGGGCGGCGGCCCCTCCAAGGCGATGGGCCATCTAGCGCTAAGCGCTTCCCCCGCCACCGCCTGGACCAGTTCGATCGAGGGGAGCACGCCGCGCGCCCGCCTCGCCTCCTCCCCGGTCATCGCCAACGGCAAGCTCTACGTCATCGACGCGGGCGCCCATGTCATCGCCTTCGATGCGGGGACTGGCGCGAAACTCTGGCAAACTGCCCTGCCCGCCGAAGGCAGCGGTCGCGCCTTGTTCGGCGGCGGCGTCAGCATCGTCGATGACAAGGTATATGCGAGCACCGGCGTGGGCGACGTAGCCGCGCTCAGCGCCGCGAACGGCTCCATCCTGTGGAAGAAGCGCCCCGGCGGCCCTCTGCGTGGCGCACCGACGCTCGCCAATGGCCATGTCTATGTCATGGGGCAGGACAACCAGATTTTCGCGCTCAACCAGAGCGATGGCGAAGTCCAATGGACCGACAGCGGCACGTTGCAGGTGACCGGCGTGTTCGGCGTCGCCGCCCCCGCCGCTGCGCAGGGCACGGTGATCGCGGGCTATAGCTCGGGCGAACTCACCGCGTACCGCTATGAAAATGGCCGCACGCTATGGGGCGACGCCCTTTCGCGCACCAGCATTTCGACGGCGGTGGCATCGCTTACCGACATCGACGCCAATCCGGTTATCGACCGTGGCCGCGTCTTCGCCATCGGTCAGGGTGGCCGCATGGCCTCCTATGAGCTGGTGAGCGGCCAGCGCCTGTGGGAAATCAACATCGCGGGCATCTCGACGCCGTGGGTTGCGGGCGAATGGGTATTCGTCGTGACCAGCGACGCGAAGCTGCTTTGCGTCGCCCGCGCGACCGGCAAGATTCGCTGGATCAGCCAGCTTCGCCGCTGGGAAAAGGAAAAGAAGAAGGCGAACGCCATCCGTTGGACGGGTCCCGTTCTGGCAGGCGGTCGCCTGATCCTGGTATCCACCCATGGCGATCTCAACTATGTCGATCCGGCAACGGGCGCCGTTCAATCGGCTGTTGATATGGACAAGTCCATGTCGCTTTCCCCCGTTGTCGCCAACAACATGCTTTATATCCTTGCTGACAACGGCAAGCTGACGGCGCTTCGTTAACGCCCACGATAATGTTAGATAATCGTGCTCCTGCAAGGGCAGGAGCCCAGTTCCACGTCTTGGACTGGGTTCCTGCCATTGCAGGAGCACCAGTGTTTTAAAGGAAACGGGCTATCATGCTGCCCACAGTTGCCATTGTAGGGCGGCCCAATGTGGGCAAGTCCACCCTCTTCAACCGGCTCGTCGGCAAGAAGCTGGCGCTGGTCGATGACCAGCCCGGCGTCACGCGCGATCGGCGGGAAGGGCAAGCGAACCTGCTTGGCGTCGAATTCACCATCATCGACACCGCTGGTTATGAGGACGAAGACCCCCAGACCCTGCCCGGCCGCATGCGGATGCAAACACAGGCGGCGGTCGAAAATGCCGATGTCGCCCTGTTCGTCGTCGATGCACGCGCTGGCATCACCCCGTTGGACGAGGAAATCGCCCGCTGGCTGCGCGAAGGCGACGCGCCCGTCGTGCTGATGGCCAACAAGGCCGAGGGCAAAGCCGGTGACGACGGCGTGATGGAGGCATTCAGCCTGGGCCTGGGCGACCCCATCCCCTTTTCCGCCGAACATGGTCAGGGACTTGCCGACCTGTTCCAGGCACTCCTCCCCTATATCGACCGGGAGGATGAGGAAGAAGAGGAAGCCGAACCGAGCGAGGCCGATCTAGAGGCCGCTCCGCTTAAGCTCGCCATCGTCGGCCGTCCCAATGCGGGCAAATCGACACTCATCAACCGGCTGCTGGGCGAAAACCGCCTGCTGACCGGCCCGGAAGCGGGCATCACCCGTGACTCGATCGCGGTCGACTGGGAATGGACCGACCCGCGCGATGAGGAAGCCGACCCCCGCCCCGTCCGCCTGATCGACACGGCCGGCATGCGCAAGCGCGCCAAAGTGCAGGACAAGCTCGAAAAGCTCGCCGTTTCGGACGGCCTGAACGCTGTGAACTTCGCCGAAGTCGTCGTGCTTCTGCTCGATTCCACGCGCGGCCTTGAGGCGCAGGACCTTCGCATCGCCGACAAGGTGCTGGAGGAAGGCCGCGCCCTCGTCGTCGCGCTCAACAAATGGGACACGGTGGAACATGGCTCTGCCCTGTATCAGGGCATCAAGCAGGCGCTTTCCGACGGCCTCGCGCAGATACGCGGCGTTCCGATCATGACCGTGTCAGGCGCGACCGGGAAGGGGCTGGACGACCTCATCCGTGTCGCCTTCGAAACGCGCACCGCCTGGTCGCAGCGCGTTTCCACCGGCATACTCAACCGCTGGTTCGAACGCGCGCTGGAGGCCAATCCGCCCCCCGCCCCCGGCGGCAAGCGGATCAAGCTGCGCTATATCACTCAGAACAAGACCCGTCCGCCTACCTTCGTACTGTTCGGCACGCGTCTGGACGAACTGCCGGAAAGCTACCGGCGCTATCTCGTCAATGGCATCCGCAAGGAACTGGGCTTCGGCGCCGTGCCCGTGCGCCTTACGTTACGCAGCGCGCGCAATCCCTATGCCAGCAAATGATACCGCCTATGTGAATGCCAGGGGAATGAAATGCCCTTGGCCCGCCCTGCGCGCTGCTCGGGCGATGAGGTCGGCCGACGCGGTAACGGTTGAAGCAGACGATCCCAACGCCGCCCGCGAATTGGAGGCGCTTACCCGGCAGCATGGCTGGAATTTCTCCGCCGCTGCTGGCGATCGCTTTGAATTGTCGCGTAAATCCTGACGCCACCCTTCTTCTGACACCACCGCTTAACCTGCTGTTTACGCACGGCTTCTATTCTGAAGCTGCAACAGGGAGTGTGACAGGGTGTCGTATCGAGAGGCAGAACTGGTCAATCAGGCCGATCTGGCAAAGTCCCGGTCGGAACTGGGCAGCGCATTTCTCCGGATTCTCAGCTATTTTCGTGAGGATGGCGACAAGGCCATAAGCGCGATCGAGCAGGCGATCCGCGAACGCGACGCCATCGCGCTGGTCACGCCCGCTCACACATTGAAGGGCGAATCGGCTCAATTTGGTGCCCACCGCCTGAGCAGCATGGCCGAACGCATTGAGATGGTCGCACGCCGCTGCGTCGAAACACGCGAGGGTCCTGACGAATTGATCGAGGTTGTCGTCAGCCTGCGGCCCTGCTTTACCGAAACAATGTCCCTCCTCGATCGCGACTCCAATCCGTTGGTCGCGCGTCGTCCCGCCACATTCGGCCGCCGATCCGAACCACCGTCGCAGGGGTTCGGACGCGTAGGCTGATCTGAGACGATATCTAGGTATTGAAATAAAACGGATCATCGCCCCATATCCGGGCGATGATCCGTTTTTCCGTTCTGGACCTTGTCCCCGTCATCGAAGGAAGCACCGTTGGCGAGGCCCTCGTCAACGCCGCCGCCTTCGCCGTTCATGCCGAACAACTCGGCTTCCATCGCTATTGGGTTGCCGAACATCACGGCATGCCGGGCATCGCATCGGCCGCAACTTCGGTGGTGCTGGCGCATATCGGACATGCGACATCGACCATCCGCATAGGTTCGGGCGGCATCATGCTCCCCAACCATGCCCCCCTGCTGATAGCCGAACAGTTCGGTACGCTCGCAGCGCTTTTCCCCGGTCGAGTAGACCTTGGGCTAGGCCGCGCGCCCGGATCGGACCAGCGGGTGGCTCAGGCCATGCGCCGCACGCTTTCCGGTGGGCCGGATGAATTTCCGCGCGACGTGCTGGAATTGCAGGCCTATTTTGCGGGTGATGGAAGGCTCGGCTTTCAGGCAACGCCCGGCGCGGGTGAAGATGTGCCACTCTGGATTCTCGGGTCCAGCCTCTACGGCGCTCAACTCGCCGCCGCGTTGGGCCTGCCCTATGCCTTCGCCTCCCATTTCGCTCCTGGCGCGCTTGAGGACGCGATCGCGGTTTACCGTCGCGACTTCAGGCCATCGGCCCAGCTTGATCGCCCCTATGTGATGGCAGGCTATAATATATTCGCGGCCGACAGCATGGAAGAAGCGAGACTGCTCGCCACCTCCATGCAACAGGCCTTCGTTCGTCTCCGCACGGGGCAGCCGGGCAAGTTGCAGCCACCCATTCCCGGCTATTTCGAAAGCCTACCTCCCGGCGCGCAGGCGATGCTTTCGGATGTCCTGAGTGCCACATCGATCGGTACACAGGATAAGGTCGAGGAGGATCTTGCCGCTTTCATAGAGCGGACTGGTGTCGACGAGTTGATCATCGGCGGGCAAATCCATGATTTCAGTGCCCGCAAGCGCAGCCTGGAGATCGCCATCGCCGCCGCCAAGACAATTAGCTGAGCGCCGAAGCTCCCTGCAAGCGTCCGCCACTCAGCACCTTGGCCAGATCCGGCCAGGCACGGCTGAGAAGCGATCCCAGCAGCAGGACCGCGATCAGGACCAGCAACGGCTGGATCAGCAGATAAGCGGGATAGAAAGGCGAACCGAGCTTTCCGAACAACACGCCCAGCAACGGCCCGCCCAGCCAGATCAGAATGAGATGCGAGCAGAATAGCAGAAAGGCGAAGGGCTCAATCCTCAACAACAACCCCCGCATCGGGCTTTCCGCCAGCGCCCAGGATAGCCGCCAGAAGCAGGTGGCCGCCGCAACACGCACTGCAAGGTCAAGCAAACCGACGCCGATCCCCGCTCCCTGCACCGCCTGCAGGGAAAAATGAAGTTGCACGGACATGAGCAACAGGAAGGGCGTTGCTGCGGCCGTCCAACCCAGTGCAGCGACTCGCTCCGCCAGCCCGGCCCGCCGGGCCATCATCCCTATGACAAAGAAGAACAGGATTGCCGGCCGCATCAACACCGGCGGCCCCCAGCCCGCCAGTTGGGCGACCGCTGCGACAGCAGCAACACCAATCAGCACGCGATTGGGCAGGCGAAGCAGCAACGGAGCAATGACCATGCAAAGGAACAAATCGCGCAGAAACGGCATCTGCACGTTGATGTCCGGGTTCCGGCTGACAACGAACAGTTCCTGAAACAACCAGTCAAACGACACTGGAACGGGCGCAGACAACCCAAGGGACCACGCCGCGCCGGATACCAGCAGGATGCCAAGCCCATTCCACAGGATCATCGGCAACAGGATCGTCCGCGCCTTTTGCAGCACATGACGGAACCAGTTCTGCGCACGGGACGATCCCGCCACCAGCCAGCCGGAAATGACGCCCAGCAGAGGCACTGCGCTGCGTCCGAATATTTCCATGAGCAACCAGCGCAGATTTTCCTGAGGCGTGCCGCGAGCGATTTCCAGGTCATGACCGTTCAACCCGGTCCAGGCGTGCACATAGACCACGCCCAATATGCAGATCACCCGAGCTATGGAAATCGCATCGGATCGGCGCGCCGCATCGGCCGTCATCAATTGGGTCAAATGCATATCCTGATCTTACGGCAGTCAGCGGCCGATACGCATGGCGAACGATTCGCGCCAGAGTAGACGCCCGAACGCGCGGCGGGAGGTGGCGATAGCGAGGTTAACAGCTTGGTTCGGAGGCGGGTGCAAAACGTCGGCGATAAGCCATTTCTTTACCTATGCAGGGCTACACAAGCAGGCCGAATTCCGGCAGCGCGCGCCGGAAATCAGATTTAAGGGGGGTGTATGAGCCACATGCCGGGAGCTGCCGAATTTACGCACGGCCAAACGAAGCCTGCCGCAGCAAACGCCATGGGCGCGGTTTTTCAGATAGCCGGTTCCAGTTCCAAGGTGCTGATCGACGCCGCCTCCATTGCAACTCTCGCACATGACAGCGACCCCTGCACGGCAATGGCCGGGCAAGTCGGCAGCCAGGTAAAAATGCGTGTAGGCAGTGCATGGCTCATCGCCAGCGTGCGCTCCATGACGATGGATCGGCAGGACAGCGGCCTGATCATCGCTGATGTCGATTTTCTGGGCGAAGGTGACGAAGAACCGCTCACCGGCCGCATTCATCACTTCCGTCGCGGCGTCACCCGCTATCCTGCGCCGGGGACCGAAATTTTCCCCGTATCCAGCGCCGACATGCAGCAAATCTACGCTGCCGATGACCGGCCCCATGTGCAAATCGGCACCGTATACCCCACGACAGACACGCGTGCCGCGCTCTATGTCGATTCGATGCTGGGCAAACATTTCGCCCTGCTGGGTTCGACCGGTACGGGCAAATCCACCAGTGCCGCTCTCATTCTTCACCGCATTTGCGACCTGTCGCCCGAAGGCCATATCGTGATGGTCGATCCCCATGGCGAATATGGTGCGGCCTTTGCCCAGAATGGCGCGGTCTTCGACGTAGGCAACCTTGCGCTGCCCTATTGGCTGATGAATTTCGAGGAGCATTGCGAGGTATTCGTCACCTCCGAAGGCTCCGATCGCACCGTCGACTGCGACATTCTCGCTAAATGCCTGCTCGCCGCGCGGCAGAAGAACCGGCTGGCGGAAAGCATCGGCAGGCTGACCGTCGATTCGCCGATCCCCTATTTGCTGTCGGATCTCACCAACATCCTGCAAAATGAGATGGGGAAACTCGACAAGGGCACGGGCGCCCTGCCCTATATGCGGCTCAAGACCAAGATCGATGAGATCAAGGCGGACCCCCGTTACAGCTTCATGTTCTCAGGCATGCTGGTCGCGGACACGATGCAGGAATTTCTGGCGAAGATCTTCCGCCTGCCATCGGGCGGGAAGCCGATTTCTATCATCGACGTGTCGGCCATGCCGTCGGACATCACCTCTGTGGTGGTATCGGTACTGTCCCGTCTGGTCTTCGACTATGCCATCTGGGCGCGGGACGAAGCTCAGCGGCCGATCCTGCTCGTCTGCGAAGAGGCGCACCGCTATATTCCCAGTACTACCACCGGCAACGGCCAGGCCGTCCGCCGCATCCTGGAGCGCATAGCCAAGGAAGGCCGCAAATATGGCGTATCGCTCGGCCTCATCACGCAGCGGCCGTCAGACTTGGCCGAAGGCGTGCTGTCGCAATGCGGCACCATCATTTCCATGCGCCTCAACAATGATCGCGACCAGGCATTCGTGAAGGCCGCCATGCCCGAAGGCGCGCGCGGCTTCCTCGACTCCATTCCCGCGCTCCGCAATCGAGAGGCGATCATCTGCGGTGAAGGTGTCGCGGTGCCGATCCGTGTCGCACTGGACAATCTGGAAGAGCACCGACGGCCCGCGTCCGGCGATCCAAGTTTCACGGACCTTTGGCGCCAGTCCGGTGGAGAGGCAGACATTCTCGACCGCACCATCACCCGCTGGCGCAGCCAGGGACGATAACCGTCAGCCCGCAGGCGCGAACCGGCCTGCGGGTTCACTCTCCGCGCTGATGCTTTCCCGGCACTCTTCCTCATGCACGGGGACGAGCAGCGTCGCCTTGCGCCAGCCGCCCTGCAGATAGGCGAGACCTGCAATCAGAAGGGCTGATCCTGAACTCACAGGGAAGCTCAACCACAAGGCATTGGCGCCCAGATACGGATAGCTGAAGTGATAAAAGCCAAGGCGAACGCCGAACAGCGTGACGGTAAGGATCAATAGCGGCCTCACCACCACGCCATTCGCCCGCATCACCCCGAACAGAATCATCGTTGCGCCGAACAGCATATAGCTCCAGGTCGCAAGCAACTGCATTTTCCAGGCGGCATCAATCGCGGCCCTGTTGTCGCCAAGGAAGAGCGAGAGCAGCGGCGCATGAAACAGCAGGATCACGCCAATCATCGCGCCCGTAATCAGCAGCAGATAGCCCAATCCATAGGCAGTAATCCGGCCAATCCTGTCCCACCGGCCCGCACCGATATTTTGCGCCGCCATAGCGCTGACCGCCGCCCCCATGGCCATCGCAGGCATCTGCAAATAGGTCCAGATCTGCTGCGCCGCGCCATAAGCCGCCGTAACGATTAGGCCTTCGCGGTTAACCAGACCGATGATCATCAGGCCGACCGCCGACATGACGATCATCTGAAGCCCCATCGGCAACCCTTTGCCCAGCAGGATACGCAGCTGGTCGGGAGCGGGGATCAGGTAGCGCAGCTCCTTCCCCCGCAAACGCAGCGGCAGGTCCTTGGCATAGACATAGAAGATCAGGCCAAGCAGGCTGGCGATGCCGGCCGCCGCCGTGGCCGCCGCCGATCCGCCGATGCCCATCGCCGGAATCGGCCCCAGCCCAATGATGAATACCGGGTTCAGCACCAGATCGATCCCGACGCTGACGAACATGAAAATCAAAGGAGTGCGCGCGTCCCCAGCTCCCCGCAATCCCATCATCATCATCACGCTGATCAACGTTGCGGGCATCGCAATGAAAATCACGCGCAGATAGATCAGCGCCATGTCAAATGCTTCGGCAGGCGTTCCCAGCAAGTGCAGCATTGCGGGCGAAGCCGCCCATCCAGCCGCAGCGACAACGGTGCCCAATATGGTGCAAAAGCCCGTCGCTGACCCGAAGGACCGGCGAGCGGCATCCATATCGCCCCGACCCGCCGCCTGGGCGATCACCACGGTCGATGCCATGCCAAATCCGAACACGATGGAAAACATCAGGAACATGGTGATGTTCGCGTTGGCCGTCGCGGCAAGAGCCTGCGCGCCCAGAAAGCGGCCGACCCATATGGCGTTGATCGATCCATTCAATGACTGAAGCACGTTGGACGCCAGCGTCGGCACGGCAAAGACCAGCAAGGACGACGCGATAGGCCCGTTTACCAGGTCCCTTGTTTCACGCTTCCCTGCCGCCATTCTTGCCCTCCCCTAAGCGCTTCATCATTAACCGATCAGGCCAGACGATCCAGCGCTGCCGCCAACCTTTCCGCCTCTGCGGTTTTTTCGGCATGATCTTCACGCGCCTTGGCGACCGCCTCGGGCTTGGCCTTTTCCACGAAACTCGGATTGGAAAGACGCCCGGAAAGCGAATCCCGTTCCTTTTCCGCAGCGGCAAGCGCCTTTGCCAGCCTCGCCTTTTCCGCCGCGATGTCGATCACGCCCTCCAGCGGGAGGATGAAGGTCGCCTCATCGACAACGATCTGCGCCGCGCCACCAGCTACGCTATCGCCAAAGGACAGGCTCTCCACCCGCCCCAAACGCGCCAAGGCCGCGCCCTGCCGATCGATACGGCGTCGCGTTTCTTCCGACGCTTCGCTGACCACGACCTTCAGCTTGGCGCCCGGCGGCACGTTCAGTTCCGTTCGCGCCGTGCGCATCGCGCTGATCAAGCGGATCAGCCAGTCAATCTCTGCCTGCGCCTCGCTATCGACGGCACAGAGCGCCTGTGGCCAGCGAGCGACGATCAGTTCCGTCTCGCGGGTGCCGGTCAGGTTCCACAGCTCTTCGGTGATGAAGGGCATGAAGGGGTGGAGCATGACGAGAATCTGGTCGAACGCCCAGCCCGCGACAGCCTTTGTCTCTTCATCCATCGAACCCTTGGTGAGTTCGATGTACCAGTCGCAAAACTGGTCCCAGACGAAATGATAGATGGCATTCGCCGCCGCGTCGAAGCGCAGCTCGGTCATGGCGGTGTCGATCGCCTGCACGGTCGCCACCGTCTCGGCAATGATCCAGCGGTTGACCGGCGCTGCGGCGGCAGGCGCCTCATGGCTCGTCGATGCGGTAACGCCGTTGGATTGCAGGAAGCGCGCCGCGTTCCACAGCTTGGTCGCGAAGTTGCGATACCCCTCGACCCGCTTCTCATCCATCTTTACGTCGCGGCCCTGGCTTTCCATGGCGGACATGAAGAAACGCAGCGCGTCCGCGCCGAACTTGTCGATCAGGCCCAGCGGATCGACGACATTGCCCTTGGACTTGGACATTTTCTGCCCGTCCGCCGCGCGTACCAGCCCGTGGAGGTAGAGCTTGCGCCACGGCACATCACCCATGAACTCCATCCCCTGCATCGCCATGCGCGCATCCCAGAAGAACAGGATATCGAAGCCGGAGATCAGCAGATCATTGGGATAGTGACGGTCGAGAAGCGAACCGGGACGGGGAAGTAAGCCCCTCCCCTTCAGGCGAGGGGTTGGGGTGGGGGAGTGCCCCACGCTCTCAGCTTCGCCGAGAGCCCCCACCCCCGGCCCCTCCCCTGAAGGGGAGGGGTGCGTGAGGTTATCCGGCCAACCCAGCGTACCGAAAGGCCAGAGCGCGGAGGAGAACCATGTGTCGAGCACATCGGGATCGCGAACCAACTTTTTGTTGCCAGCAAGCGCCTGCGCTTCCTCCTCGCTCTCCGCGACAAAGGGATTACCATCCTCATCATACCAAGCCGGGATCTGATGTCCCCACCACAGTTGGCGCGACACGCACCAGGGCTGGATATTCTCCATCCAGTTGAAGAAGGTTTTTTCCCAAGTCTTGGGCACGATCTCGATCCGCCCGTCACGCACGGCCTGCATCGGCGCGACCGCCAGCTTCCCGGCATCGACATACCATTGATCGGTCAGCCAGGGTTCGATCACCACGCCCGAACGATCACCAAAGGGCGTCTGGATGGTGCGCGGCTCGAAATCGGCTTCGACCTCCTCGCCTTCCTTGTTCTTCGAGACATGCGGCACCAGCATACCCAGCGCCTTCATCTCGGCGACGACCAACTCACGCGCGCCATCAATGCCATCGCGGCGGAAGCGGTGCAGCCCCAGAAAACGCTCCGGGATCAGCCCGTCCGCCGTCTGCACCACATTGGCATCGGCATCGAACATGTTGAGCATCTCGGCCGCGCGGAAGCCGGCCCGCTTGCCCACCTCAAAATCGTTGAAATCATGCCCCGGCGTGATCTTGACCGCGCCCGACCCCAGTTCGGGATCAGCATGCTCGTCACCCACCACCTTGAAGCGACGCCCGGTGATCGGCTGGAGGATGTCCTTGCCGATGACGTCCTTGTAGCGCGGGTCTTCGGGATGCACCGCCACCGCCATGTCGGCCAGCATCGTCTCGGGCCGCGTGGTCGCCACGACGATATGATCCGCACCATTGGCCAGCTTCACGCCATCCGCCAGCGGATAGCGGAAATGCCAAAAGCCGCCCTTCACTTCCTGCGTCTCGACCTCAAGGTCAGAAATCGCCGAGCGGAAACGCGGGTCCCAGTTCACCAGCCGCTTGTCGCGGTACAGAAGCCCGCGCTTGTGCAACTCCACAAACACCTTGATGACGGCCTTCGAAAAGCCCTCATCCATGGTGAAGCGTTCATTGGCCCAGTCCATCGAGCAACCAAGCCGTCGTAGCTGACGCGTAATCGCGCCGCCGCTTTCGGCCTTCCACTCCCAGACCTTCTCAATGAACTGCTCGCGCGTATAGTTGGTGCGCTTGTCCTGCCGCGCCTCCATCTGCCGCTCGACCACCATCTGCGTCGCGATGCCCGCATGGTCGGTGCCCACGACCCACAGCGCGTCCTTGCCCCGCAGCCGCTCGTACCGGATGACGATGTCCTGCAACGTGTTATCGAGCGCATGGCCGATATGCAGGCTGCCGGTCACATTCGGCGGCGGATTGACGATGGTGAAGGGTTCGGCGTCCGGCCGTTCAGGGCGGAACAGCCCCTTCTGCTCCCAATGGGCATACCAGCGGGATTCGATTTCAGCGGGGTCAAAGGTTTTGGGCAGTTCGGTCATGGAAAGGCGCCTTAAAGCCCCTTCCCTGACCATTCCAGCGCTTTTACCGCCTTGCAGCCGTCAGCCGAGCCAATGCGCCATAAGTCGGAACGCGGAGACCCGCCAGATCAGCGGCCAGTGATGCGGGCGATTTCCTTTGCCACCATGTCTTCCACCAGCGCGGGAAGGCGAGCGTCCAGCCATTCCTTCAGCATCGGCTTCAACATGGACCGGACCAGACCGTCCAGTGTATTATCCTCGCCATCCTTGGGCGTTACCAGCATGGACGACAGCGCCGAAAGCGAATGCCGCGCGGCCACTTCGCTTTCAACCGAGAGGATTGAGCTTTCCTCACCCGGCACTTCGACCTGCGTTGCACGGCCAGTCTTGTGGGCAGGCATCGGCTCCTCCGCTCCAACCTCGTCAGTCAGTTCCAGCACTTCCTCGACCGCAGGGTCGGCGGGTTCGGCAGCCTGCTTGGGTGCGGCATCGGCTTTACCACGGCGCGACACCGCCTGCGCAGCCTCCTCACCTTCCTCAGCGATGATGCGCTTGATGGACGAAAGAATGTCCTCCATCGAGGGTTCCTTGCTCATGTCGCCCATGAATAACCCCTGTTAACCTTAAGGTTGTTGCGCCAAACCAGCAGGCACATTGGCATTTTGTGCAGGCGTGTCAACGGTTCTGGTCGCTTCAGGCTGGGGCGCGGGATCGAAATCCCAATCGAACCACTTGCCCTTCACCCGCTCATAATTAACCATGGGATTATAGAGCGTGCCTGTTTCCAGACTGAGGTCGTCCGCTTCCGCATGTCCCATCGCGGCCAGCAAGCTGAAGCCCGCGACATAGGCGTTGCGCCGGGCCGACACCAATTGCACCTTGGCGTTGAGCGCTTCCTGTTCCGCGTTCAATATGTCCAATATGGTGCGGCTGCCGACAGAATTTTCCGCCCGCACGCCTTCCAGCGAAAGGTTGGCCGCCTCGACCGCCTTCTGGTTGGATTCGATGCTTTGCAGCGACGCCTGCCAGCTCGCATACGCTGACCGCGTTTGAGCGATGACGCCCCGCTCGACCTCTATTTCTTGCTCCATCGCCTGCGATTCGAGCGCCTGGTTCTGGCGCACCTGCGCTCCGGGTCGGCCGCCCTGATAAAGCGGAAGGCGCAACGTCGCTCCTGCGACCACCTGCTTGTTGATCTGCGATGGATCGCTCGGGTCGTCGAGCGATCCCAGATAATGGGTGTAGCTGCCCTGCGCGAAACCGGACAGCGTCGGGAGGACGCCTGCCTTTGCCACCCGCACGTCATAGCGAGCAGCTTCACGCGCCTTTTTCGCGGCGATGAGGTCAGGATTGTCCGAAAGCGCCACCTGTACCGCCGTTTCCGGCGTAGCAGGAAGGCCGGGGAGCGGCGGCGGCGGCTGCAAATCATCAGGCGTCGCGCCGACCAGGGCGATATAATTCTCTCGGCTGGCGATCAGGTTCGCCTGCGCCGTTTGCAGGTCGGATCGGGCCAACGCGAGCCGCGACTCGGACTGGGCAACGTCCGTCCGCGTAAGATCGCCGACTTCAAATCGGTCGTTCGTTGCCTGCAGGTTGACGCCAAGCGCGCTGACATTCGCCAAATTCAGAGACACGATCGCGCTATCACGGATCACATCCATATAGGCCGCGACAACTTGGGAGAAGATCGATGCCTCGGTCCCGCGCAGATTGGCCTGACCCGCCTGCACGCGGACCTTGGCCGCCTTTACCCCGTTGCGGACTGCGCCACCCTGATAAATAGGGACGTTGACCGTGGCGGAGCCGACGAGCGAGCGATCAGGCGCGAGAAAGGACCGTGCAGGCTTTACCAGCAATTCCTGATATTCGCCGGTGGTCGCGATATTGGGCCGTCCATCCGCCTTGCGGATCGGCACATTCTCGTCCGTCGCCCGCTGCTGAGCCCGGGTGCCGGTAAGCGTCGGGTTGGAATGGTAAGCCTTTGCCAGCGCGCCCTGCAAGGTTTCAGCCTGCGCGATCCCGGGGGTAAGGAGCAGCAGAACCGTGGCGGCGGAGTGCCGAAGAAACACCTGCTTTGCGGTCATGACCCCCCCAGCCAATTAAAAGACGAAACGCTCCGGCGCAGCAAAACCGGGCAGGACGACCATCTCAAGATCGGTCAGGCTGACAAGACCCAGAATGCCGGAAACCACCCGCCCGCTGCACAGGCGTGTGACGCCGCGCTCGACAAGACCCGTCACCACGCGCGCGCCATCCGCAAGCTGCTCGACAAGCGTCGCGGGCACTTCCTGCACCGCGCCATCTATAAAGAGGATGTCGTAGGGCGCACCCTGCGGAGCGCCCGCTTCCAACGGGCCGCGTACGACCGTGGCGCTATTGCCCGACAATTGCGGGCCATCCTCGGTCTCGACCGCTGTCACCTGGGCGCCAAGAGCGGCAAGAAGTGCCGCGCTATACCCCGTGGCCGCGCCGATGAGCAGAACGCGATCACCCTCCTCCACCTGCGCTTCCTTCAGCAGCCGTCCGGTGGCCAGCGGCGGATTAAGCGCGCGGCCGGAGGAAAGCGGAATCGAACGATCGACATAGGCCATGGCGCGCCGTTCAGCAGGCACGAAATCTTCCCGTGGCAGGCGCGCCATCACGGCGATCACCCGTGGGTCATCGACATCGCTGGTGCGAAGCTGGCTTTCGACCATGGCGGCCCGCATCGATGAAAAATTCTGCTCGGTCACGATACTACCTCGATTGGCATAACTGTATTGGTATGGCAATACAGCGCTGACATTATCGGGACCTCTAGATCACGCGACAAGCAACGCCAAGCGGCTTTCCACGCCCGTGAACGATAATCTTGGGATCAGCGAACATGGCCGCGCTTGACTTTACATCAAAAGCCGCACATTTGCGGCCACCCACGCCGAGGCCCGATGGCGGAGTGGTTACGCAGAGGACTGCAAATCCTTGCACGCCGGTTCGATTCCGGCTCGGGCCTCCAAAGCTGCCTTATCCTGCGATAAGGCGCCAGCCCACCAGAACCAGGATGATCGCCAGCAACGGCTGAAGCACGCGGTCTGATGCGCGCGTCGCCAGCAGCGATCCGATAATGATGCCCGGGATCGATCCGATCAACAGGTTGGCGAGCAGCATGCCGTTCACATGGCCAATCCACAGATGGCCCAGCCCCGCTGCCAAGGTCAACGGCACGGCATGAACAATATCCGTCGCCACCAACCGTTGCAGCCGCATGCGGAGCGGATAGAGCGCAAGGAGCAATGTCGCGCCGATCGCCCCCGCGCCCACGGAGGTCAGTGTTACCATCGCCCCCAGCAGCGCACCTGCCGCAACCGTCAGTGGAGGCTGCCAACGCGTAAAGCGATCGGCGGTACCAACGCGGCGAGCCAAGGCCCAACGGTGGAATCGCCCGCGTAGCATGGTCGCAATCGCCGTCATGATCAGGACGCCACCCAGCGCGCTCGTGACGACGCCGCTCTTGATCTGCTGCATATGCGTCTGGGAAAGGATCAACAGCGTGATCAGCGCGGCGGGGAGGCTGCCCAGGCACAGGCGCTTCACCACCTGATAATCCGGGCCACCATCTGGCCCGCCGTGACGGTGATGAATCGCACCGCCCACGGACTTGGTGATGGCCGCGAACCAGAGGTCGGTGCCGACCGCCGTCGCCGGTGCGACGCCGAACAGCAGGATTAGGATTGGCGCCATCAGCGACCCGCCGCCAACGCCCGTCATTCCGACCATGATTCCGACGAACAGGCCCGCTATTCCATGCAGCCAGTCCATAATTCCCCCCACTCGGCGTCAGTTCGCCGTCGCGCCATACGACGACGCCCATGATGCCGCCAAGCCCCGCACAAAGTATTTTCTACCAAAATAATATAGAAAGTGACTCGAATGCGCCGTCCGGTTGCTCTCGACACCCCTTCCTTCGCCCGTCTAAAGAAGGGCGATGATGAAGCTATTCATAGGCAACAAGGCATATTCCAGCTGGTCTCTGCGGGGCTGGCTCGCCTGCAAGCTCAGCGGGTTGCCGTTCGAGGAAGTCGTGGTCCCGCTTTATGATGAAGCCTGGGAAAGGCGGCGCGAAGGCGATGAATTCGCCCCTTCTTCGGGCAAGGTGCCCATATTGTGGGACGGCGACGACACCGTTGTCTGGGACAGTCTGGCAATCATCGAATATCTGAACGAGAAGGCTGGCGGCGACAAGTTCTGGCCCACCGACACGGCGGCGCGGGCGATGGCCCGGTCAATGGCGGCGGAAATGCATTCCAGCTTCGCGGCGCTGCGGCGCGAGCACAGCATGAACATCCGCCAGATTTACGACGCAGTGCCGCCATCCGAAGCTGTCGCGCAGGACATCGCCCGCATCATGCAGCTATGGGCACAGGCCCGGGCTCGCTATGGTGGCGTGGGCGATTTCCTGTTCGGCGAATTTGGCGCGGTGGACGTGATGTTCGCCCCGGTCGTGACGCGCTTCATAACCTATCAGCTGCCCGTCGCACGTTTTGCCGAAGCCTATATGCAGGCGGTCGTCAATCATCCCTGGATGCAGGAATGGATCGGCGGCGCACAGGCTGAGGAATGGGTGATCGATCGATTCGAAGCACCGCCCGTTTCGAATTGAGCTTGCGGCGGATTCGGTCTTGGGGGCCATTCCCTCTCCCCTTCAGGGGAGAGGGTGCCGAGCGCAGCGAAGGCGGGAGAGGGGCCTGAAAGGCGAAATCGCTCACCTTCTCCCTCCCAAAACAAAAAAAGGGCCGGCAGACTTGCGTCCCCGGCCCCTCTTTCATCCTGATCGATTAGATCAGCCGACGATTTCTTCGGGCTTGAAGAAATAGGCGATCTCGATCGCGGCATTTTCTTCGCTGTCCGAACCATGGACCGAGTTGGCTTCGATCGACTCGGCATATTCCTTGCGGATGGTGCCTTCGTCGGCGTTGGCCGGGTTGGTGGCGCCCATGATGTCGCGGTTGCGCTTCACGGCGTCTTCGCCTTCCAGAACCTGGACGACGACCGGGCCGGAAATCATGAAGGCCACCAGATCAGCGAAGAAAGGGCGTTCCTTGTGAACGGCATAGAAGCCTTCGGCCTGTTCGCGGCTCATGCGGATGCGCTTGGACGCGACGACGCGCAGGCCTGCTTCTTCCAGCTTCTTGGTCACGGCGCCGGTCAAGTTGCGGCGCGTGGCGTCAGGCTTGATGATCGAAAAGGTGCGGGTCACGGCCATAAGGCTCAAAAGCTCCGGATTGTTGGAATTGGCGCGCCCTTTAGACCGCGCCGCTCCGCACCGCAAGGGGGCGTCGATAGCCCCCCTTACTCACGGCCCCTGCACCCATTTCCCCTGCTCCTGCCGCCAGAAGCGGGGCGTCACCCCCTCCCGCTTCGATAGGGCACGCCAGCTTTCGCGCGCACCATCGACGGTCAGCGCGTCGAAAAAGTAGAAAGCCCTCTCGAAATCGAGCGCCTCCTCACGCCAGATACCATCGGCAATCGCGACATGCCGGGCGCCGTTCGTCGGGCTGCAATCTTGCGCCAGAAGTACCGGCTGCATCGCCTCGCTGCCCTCGCCCACCCGGCCGTGGGCAAGAAAGCTTTCCGGCGGCCCGTTCCACAGCCCAGCCGAAATGCGTTCAAGCTGCGCCACCTCCTGCGCGACTACCAGCAGCCGTTCCCCCAGGCCGAGTATGCGCGCCGCAATGGCGGGCAGCACCCGGTCCACAGGATCACGGCTAAGCTGGTAGAAATCGACCTGCATCAGCGCTCAAACTTGTCCGCCACCAGACGATCGATCAGGCGCACGCCATAGCCGGTCGCACCCTTGTCCCAGGTTGCGCCGGGTTTGTCGGCCCAGACCATGCCTGCAATGTCGAGATGCGCCCATTTGACCCCCTCATCGACGAATCGCTTGATGAACTGCGCGGCGGTGATCGATCCGGCATAGCGCGCGCCCATATTCTTCATGTCCGCGATCGGGCTATCGATCAGCTTGTTATAGGCATCGCCCAGCGGAAAGCGCCAAAGCTGGTCGCCTGCCGCCTTGCCAGCAGCGAGCAGGTCCTCGGCAAGCCCTTCGTCATTGGCGAACAGTCCGCCATATTGATCGCCCAACGCCACGATCATCGCGCCGGTCAGGGTGGCAAGATCAATGACAACTTCAGGCGAATAGGTTTTCTGCGCCCAGGTGATGACGTCGCACAGCACCAGCCGCCCTTCGGCATCGGTGTTGATGACCTCGATCGTCTGGCCCGACATGGAGGTCACGATGTCGCCAGGCCGCTGCGCGTTGCCGTCCGGCATGTTTTCCACAAGACCGCAAACGCCGATGACGCGCGCCTTCGCCTTGCGCCCCGCGAGCGCCTTCATCGCGCCCGCGACCGCGCCTGCGCCGCCCATGTCCCACTTCATGTCTTCCATGCCCGCGCCGGGCTTCAACGAAATGCCGCCGGTATCAAAGGTCACGCCCTTGCCGACAAAGACGATGGGCTTGTCGCCCGCGCCGCCAGTGCCATCCCATTCCATCGCCAGCAGGCGGGGCTCGCGCACCGACCCCTGCGCCACGCCGAGCAACGCACCCATGCCCAGTTCCGCCATCGCCGCCTTGTCGAGGACGGTAACCTTGACGCCCAGCTGCTCCAGATGACGACAGCGTTCGACGAAGCTTTCCGGATACAGGATGTTCGCAGGTTCAGAGACCAGCTCGCGCGTGAAGCTGACGCCATCGGCCACCGCCGCCAGCCGCTGCCAGTGCGCGTCCGCGTCATTCGCCACGACCGACAGCTTCATCAATGTCGGCTTTGTCTTTTCCGGCTGTCGGGTGCGATAGGTGTCTATCCGCCAGGCACGCAGGGATGCGCCAAAGGCAAAATGGGCCGCCATATCGCCAGTCGTGCCGCCGAAAAATTCCACCGCGGCATGGCTCGCCCCGCTCGTCAACAGGCGCGCAGTCAGTGCCGCGCCCGCCCGTTCATAATCCGCCTCGCTCCCGCTGCCGGTGCCGACGAGAACGATGCGCAGCACCTTGCCGCCTTCTTCGGCAAAGCTTTCAAAGCTTCCGCCCGCCTCACCCGTGAAGCGCGCCGCCGCCGCACCCGCCGCCAGAGTAGGCGCCGCCGCGATGGGCAAGGCATCGAAACCGCCCTTGGGAACGGCAAAGACCAGCGTGTCGGCGTCGGGACGCACCGGGGTGAATGCGATTTCCATCAAGGGTCCTTCTTCTGCTTTTCTGATCGTAGGGCGCTAGGAGCGCTCCATGCCAGATAATGTCGCTTGCCCCATCTGGCAAAGCCGTTCGACCGATTTCCGGCAAAAGAAGCGTGACGAAAGATTGCGGCGCGCGCAAAGCAATGCGATAGGCGGGCAACGAAGCGCCCCTGAAGAGGCACGATCCCCTTGCATAATTTTCCCCCTTCCTCGCGTCTGAAACATATGCTGGCCGCAAGCGCGGCACTCGCCTGCATGGGCGGGATGCCACATGCCTTCGCGCAGGAACTGCAATCACCGCCGACACCAGTGAGCGCGCCGGACGCGCCTGTACCTGCGACCGACGAAGAAATCGGCTTTGCGGCGGACGCCCTGGAATATGACAATAATACGGAAATCGTGACGGCCACCGGCAATGTCCAGCTGCTGCGCCAGGGCAACCGGCTGCGCGCGGACAAGGTCGTGTGGAACCGCAGCACGGGGCAGGTGGAAGCGCGCGGCAATGTCTCGGCGACCGATCCTGAAGGCAATATCGCTTATGGCGACCGCTTCCAGGTGACCGACACGCTGAAGGACGGCACGGTCGAAAACATGCTGTTGGTGCTTCAGTCGGGCGGCCGATTGGCGGCGGTGCAGGGCGTTCGGGTGAACGGCGTCTATACGCTGCACAAGGCCGCTTATACCGGCTGCCGCGTGGAGGACAGCGACGGCTGCCCCAAGGAACCCACCTGGCAGATCAAGGCGGTCAAGGTCGTCTACGACCCCGTCGCCGCCCGCGTGCGATACCGCAACGCCAGCGTGGAAGTGTTCGGCCTGCCGCTCATTCCGCTGCCCGGCTTTTCGCACCCTGTCGGTGATACGGGCGGCACGGGGCTGTTGGTGCCAAATCTTCGCTACGACCGGAATAACGGCGTTGAAGTCGCCCTGCCCTATTACATCAAACTGGCGCCTAACCGCGACCTGACGATCACGCCGCACGTCTATTCCAAGACGCTGCCGATGCTGGAGGCGAATTTCCGCCATCGCTGGGACCGTGGCGCCTATCAGATCACCGGCTACGCCACCCATGCGCGGCGGATCGACGCCAGCAGCTCCCTGCCCAGCTCCACCGGGCCAGCAGGATCGGAAAAGGATTTTCGCGGCTATCTGGATGCCAGCGGCGCCATGCAGTTGACGCCGGAATGGAGCGTCAACGGATCGCTCCGCGTGGCGAGCGACCGCACCTTCCTTCGCCGCTACGACATCAGCCGCGACGATCGACTGCGTTCGACCCTGGGCGCCCAGCGCATCGGCGAGAACAGCTATTTCTCCATCGCTGGCTGGGCCGTCCAGACGCTGCGCCTTGGCGATCCGCAGGGGCAAACGCCGATCGCGCTGCCCGTGATCGACTATCGCCTGCGCCTGATCGACCCGCTGCTCGGCGGCCGGATTCAGTTTCAGGCAAACAGCCTCGCGATCACCCGCACCCACGGCCAGGATACGCAGCGCGCCTTCGCTGCCTTTGAATGGAACCTGCGCAAGCTGACGGGCATGGGTCAGGAGGTGAATTTCACCACCTATCTTCGCGGCGACGTCTATCACAGCAGCGACAATCTGCAGAACAACATCGCCCGCTATGCCGGCGATCCCGGCTGGCAGGCGCGCGGCATCGCCGCAGCCGCGATCGACGTCCGTTGGCCCTTCATGGGTGAGGCATTCGGCGGGGTTCAGCGGATCGCCCCCCGCGTGCAGATCGTAGCAGCGCCCCGGCTGGCAAATCTTTCGCTACCCAATGAAGACGCGCGCGCCATCGATCTGGAGGACAGCAACCTCTTCGCGCTCAATCGCTTCGCAGGCTATGACCGGTTCGAAGATTCGACCCGCATCACCTACGGTCTGGAATATAGCCTCTCCCTGCCCGGCTTTTCGCTGGAAAGCGTGGTCGGCCAGAGCTACCGCCTCAACAGTCGCGAGAGCATCCTGCCCGACGGCACCGGCCTTTCCGATCGCATGTCCGACATCGTCGGCCGCACGACCGTGCGCTTCCGCGATTTCGTCAGCCTTATCCACCGTTTCCGACTGGACAAGGACGGACTGCACGTACGCCGCAACGAAATCGACGCGACGATCGGCAGTCGCAAGACCTATGCCATGGTCGGTTATCTCCGGCTCAACCGGAACGCCGCGCCGGGGCTTGAGGATCTGCAGGACCGCGAGGAACTGCGTTTCGGCGGCCGTGTGCAATTCGCCCGCTTCTGGTCCGTTTTCGGGTCCACCGTCGTCGATCTGACCGACAAGAAGGAAGACCTAGGCAGCGCCGCCGATGGCTACGAACCCGTCCGTCACCGGCTCGGCATCGCCTATCAGGATGACTGTCTGACGCTGGGCCTGACGTGGCGCCGCGATTATCTGGCCGCCGGTGATGCGCGAAAGGGCAACAGCTTCCAACTACGGCTGGCTTTTCGGAATATCGGCATATAAGGATCACCCTTCCCGTTCAGGACCGGTTCTGGCCGCTCAGGACCGGTTAAGGCGGACCGGCGCATCACGCGCCGGACCGTAATGGAGAGTTTTGTCGACGATGCAGCCTGTCGTTTTCCCGCCTTCCCGCCTTGGACAATCGCTTCGGACCAGCGCGCGCGCTCTGCTCCTGTCCTCCATCCTGTTGGGATCGATCGGCAGCCCTGTCGCCGCCCAGACCGTCAATGACGATGAAGGGGTCGCCGCGCAGCAGTTGAACCTGCCCAAGGACGTGACCGTCTTTGGCAAAAGCGATCCCAATGTCCGCAAGGCTACAGCCATCGTCAACGGCCGCATCATCACCGGCACCGACGTGGATCAGCGCCTGGCGCTCATCCTCGCGGCAAATGGTGGCAAGGTGTCGCCAGAGGAACGGGAGCGGCTGCGCGTGCAGGTGCTGCGCAACCTCATCGACGAGACGCTTCAGATTCAGGAAGCCGCCGCCCACGACATCAAGATCGACAAGTCAGAAATCGACCAGAGCTATGAGCGTGTCGCGGCGAACTTCAAGCAGTCGCCCGCCCAGTTCGACCAATATCTGCGCGCTCAGGGTAGCGCGCCCGCCAGCATCAGGCGTCAGATCGAGGGCGAGCTGGCATGGAGCCGCCTGCTCCGCCGCAACATTCAGCCCTTCGTCAACGTCTCCGCAGACGAGGTGAAGTCGGTCGTCGATCGCATGAACGCGGCCAAGGGCAGCGACGAATATCGCATCGGTGAGATCTACCTGTCGGCAACGCCCGAAAATGAGGCGCAGATCGTCTCGAATGCCCGCAACATCATCGAACAGATCAAGCAGGGCGGCAGCTTCGCCGCCTACGCCCGCCAGTTTTCCGAAGCATCGACGGCTGCGGTCGGCGGCGACCTTGGGTGGGTTCGCCCGGCGCAGTTGCCCGATGAACTGGCCAAGGCCGCCAATGAGATGCAGGTCGGGCAGCTCGCTGGCCCCATCCCCGTTCCGGGCGGCATCTCCGTCATCTATGTCATGGACAAGCGCAAGGTGCTGACCGCTGACCCGCGCGACTCTCTGCTCAGCCTCAAGCAATTGTCGATCAGCTTCCCGCCCGGCACGACCAAGGAGCAAGCGAGTGCCAAGGCGGCCAGCTTCGCCGCGCAGATCAAGACGATCAAGGGATGCGGCCAGGCGAATGAACTGGGTGGCAAGATCGGCGCCGATGTCGTGGACAATGACAATGTGAAGGTCCGCGACCTGCCGCCGCAGTTGCAGGAAATCCTCCTCGGCCTGCAGGTTGGTGAAGCGACCCCTCCCTTTGGCTCGGTCAATGACGGCGTGCGCGTTCTCGTCGTTTGCGGCCGCGATGAAGCAAGCAACGCCGCCGCGCCGAACGCCGAACAGATCATGGCTCAGCTGGAGGAAGAACGGGTCAACAAGCGCGCCCGCATCTATCTGCGTGACCTTCGCCGCGATGCCATCATCGACTATAACTGATCCAGCCTCGGCTCGACCGGAGCTGGCACCTTTTGCCGTCCCGCTGGGCGACCCGGCGGGGATCGGCCCGGAAATCGTAGCAAAAAGCTGGGTGATGCGCGAAGCGCGCGGATTGCCCACTTTTTTCGCCGTGGGTGACACGGCATCCTTGCGCCGGGTCTGGTCCGGCCCTGTCGCGCCCATAGCCACACCGCAAGAGGCAGCGGCGCTGTTCGATACCGCGCTTCCCTGCCTCCAGGTCGCCGACGCCGGTGACATCGTGCCGGGCTCCCCCAGCATCGACGGTGCGCGCACTGCGTTTCAGGCACTGGAAGTGGCGGTCGGCCTCGCCCGCACCGAATCGGCCGCCGGGATCGTCACCGCCCCTGTCGGCAAAGAGCAGCTTTACGGCGTCGGCTTCACCCATCCCGGCCAGACCGAGTTCATCGCCGAACGTTGCGGCGTAGCCCCCCACAATGCGGTGATGATGCTCGCAGGTCCTTCATTGAAGGTCGTGCCCATCACCATCCATATCCCGCTGGCAGAGGTCGCCTCGGCCCTGACCATCGACCTGATCCGCGCCCGCGCCATGACCACGGTCAAGGGATTGCAGCGCAATTTCGGCATCCCGCGCCCACGCATCGTCGTCGCCGGACTCAACCCCCATGCGGGTGAGGGCGGCGCGCTGGGCCGGGAAGAAATCGACATCATCAGTCCCGCGATCGAATCGCTACGGGCGGAAGGAATGGACATTGTCGGCCCCCTTTCAGCCGATGGCCTGTTCCACGCCCGCGCCCGCGAAACCTACGATGCGGTGCTGTGCATGTATCACGACCAGGCGCTGATCCCGCTCAAGACGCTGCATTTCGATGAGGGCGTCAACATCACGCTCGGCCTGCCGATCGTGCGCACCTCGCCCGACCACGGCACCGCCTTCGGCATTGCCGGAACGGACAGCGCAAACCCCGGCGCGATGATGGCCGCGCTCAAGATGGCGGCGGAATCTGCGCGATCGCGGTTAAGCCATGGGGGCTGATACGCGGCCGGTCCTGCCGCCGTTGCGTGAAGTCATCGCGGCGCACGGCCTGCAAGCGAGCAAGGCGCTCGGCCAGAACTTCCTGCTCGACGAACAGCTGCTCGATCGCATTGCCGCCATCCCCGGATCACTGACGGATCAGCCCGCGTTCGAGGTCGGACCCGGCCCCGGCGGCCTGACCCGCGCGATCCTGCGAGCCGGAGCACGGCTGGTCGCTGTCGAACGGGATCGCCGTTGCCTGCCCGCCCTTGCTGAATTGTCCGATGCCTTCCCCGGCCAGTTGCGCGTCATATCCGGCGACGCCATGCAGGTGGACGCGCACGCCGAAGCTGGCGAACATGCCCACATCATAGCCAACCTGCCTTATAACGTCGGCACCGCCCTGCTGATCGGCTGGCTGTCTACGGAATGGAAGCCGCTGCCCTGGTGGTCCTCCCTGACGCTCATGTTCCAGATGGAAGTCGCCGAACGCATCGTCGCAAAACCGGGCGGCGACCATTATGGCCGTCTCGCCGTCCTGTCCCAGTGGCGCAGCGACGCCCGGATCGCCATGAAGGTCCACCGCAGCGCCTTCACCCCGCCCCCCAAAGTCATGTCCGCCGTGGTCCACATCACGCCCAAAGCAGCGCCAGAGGGCGTGCAGCTCAAACATCTCGAACGCCTCACCGCCGCCGCCTTCGGCCAACGCCGCAAGATGCTGCGCCAAAGCCTCAAAGGTCTACCGGGAGCACTCGATGCGCTGGACCAAGTCGGCATAGATCCCCAGAGGCGGGCCGAAACGGTGAGCGTGGAGGAATTTGTTGAAGTGGCGCGTGTAATGGGAGGGGGCGGATCATAGATCTGTTGGGGGTGGATTTCAGACAGTCTGCCTAAAGCGGAAGATTGGCACAGAAGCAGACCATCAAAACCAATAGATGGGTTCCTAAATGACGCGATTTGGCATAGGCGTTCCTGTCTGGGGGGAGATGGACGATGCGACGGAATGTAGTTCTACTTGGGGTAGCCTTGCTCGCTTCGTGCGGAAGCAAGCCTCAGGACATGAAGTCTTCGGAAATGCTCAATTTGCCCCAAATTGCGGCTGAACCTGCACCGAGTATACCGAACTCGGCCACGACCATAGCAGGGCCTAGCATTGCCTACAGCTATACGGTCACCTACACATTCGACCGACGAACTGTCGCAAAGGTACAGGGGCGGCAAATCGCACTTTGTCGACGGCTCGGACCCCAACGATGTCTGGTCGTAAAATCGACGCTCAATACTCCGGGACCGTATGACCACTTCGTGACAGATGAGGCGATACTCTTAGTCGATGCCCGGATAACCAATGAGATAAACCCGCAACTCGACGCGATCGCTATCGCGGACGGGGCAACGCTGTCCAACCGACAGGTCGAGGCAGAAGATGTGACGCGACAGGTCATAGACACAGACGCGCGGGTACGTGCCAAGCAAGCACTCGCAGAAAGGCTGCTGGCTATCATCCAGTCCGGTAACGGTAAGGTGGGCGAGTTGGTGGAAGCCGAGCGCGCCTATGCTTCTACGCAAGAGGAATTGGACAGCGCTCGCACGGAGCAAGCCAGCCTTGCGCAGCGGGTTGCAATGTCGCGAATCTCCATCAGTTACGCCTTCAATGATACGCCGGGACGCGGCTCTCCCATTCGCACCAGCATTGCCCAGGCCCGCGAGACGCTCAGCACGAGTATCGCCGCCCTTTTAACCGCTATCGTTGCCGCTCTGCCCTGGCTTGTCGCAGGAGCGATTGCAATTGGGCTGGTCCGGTGGATACGTCGGAAAATGGGTTGGCGCTGGCCCAGGCGGACACGATCCGTTCTGCCCCCAGCTTGATCGGGGCATTCCATCACCAGCCACCGCTTTCAGTACTCCTGTCGTGGTCGACTACCGACCTGAGTAGCTCGCCCCTCTCCATCCGGAAGGCCGCCTATGGAGCGCAGCGCCTCACAATCGGCGCCGTCGATACTGGCGAGGGTGGATTTCAGTCATCCCCCCTCCCGCAAGCGGGAGGGGGTTAGGGGGTGGGCCAGCGCAACGCCCGACCTTATTCTTCAGCGGCACACCCGCAGGCTCGCTTCGCCCGCGCCTATCGACAACCCCTCCCACCTACGGGAGGGAATGTCATGCGTAACCCCTTCAAGAAGCTTCAAGGCGTCTCGGTCTCCACCGCCTTCGGCACTACGACAGCATCCTTCGCACTCAGCACCGTCGCAGGCGGCCCCTTCTGGATCGCGGCGGCGAGCTTGCCGACAGCTGCGCAGTCCGACTTGCATGCGCTCTGCGCCTGGGCGAGATTTTCCTTTGCCTTGGCGATCGCGCCCTTCTCGACCATCGCCTCGCCCTGCCCGACCAGTGCATGCACATCATTCGGGTCGAGCAACAGCGCCTCGCGATAGAGGCGGATGGCCTTGCCCTGAAGGCCCTGCGCGCGCGCCACCTCAGCCAGTTCAATATAGGCTGAGCGATTACGCGGATCGACCGCAAGCGCCGTTTCCAGCGCATCGTTCGCCGCACTGAAATTTCCTGCCCGGCGCGCAGTGACGCCCGCCTGCTGCCATTCGATAGACAAAGGCGAAATCTGGGCATCCGGGCGCTGCGTCAAACCGGCGCTCGACACGCTGGTCAACAGGACGGCAAGGGCGATCGAAGCAGGGGTAAAACGCATGCACAACTCCAGCCATGTTTCAGGCGTTGATTCTGCCCGAGTGTCGTCATTTTGCTGGGGCTTGTCCATCGCCTCTTTCATGCACCGCGCCGAAGCCGGGCGAAATAGAAACCGTCCGTCGCGTCATGGCCCGGCGTCAGCAAACGGCCATGCCCATGCGCCCGCCCTGCCATAATCGGGATTGCCTCAGCTCTCCATCCCTCATGGCGATCAAGAAACGCCTGGACCTGCCCTGCGCCCTCCTGATCCGTCAGCGCGCAGGTCGCGTAAACAAGCACTCCCCCGGGCGCCACCAGCGGCGCCGCGAAGTCCAATATGCGCGCCTGCTCGCGCACCAGCCGCTCCAGCCGCGCGGGTGTCAGGCGCCAGCGAGCCTCGGGATTACGCCGCCAGGTCCCGGTCCCGGAACAGGGCGCATCGACAAGCACGACGTCGGCCCGCTCCTGCAGGCTCTCCAGCCCGCGCGCCTCATGTCCCTGATCCAGCAGCAATGTCTGAATGAAGGTTGCCCCCGCCCGCTCGGCTCGCGGGTCGAGGCGCGAGAGGCGCGAGCGGATCGTGTCCGCCGCGATCAGCGCCCCTTGTCCGGCCATCGCCGCCGCAAGCGCCAGCGTCTTGCCGCCCGCTCCCGCGCAAAGGTCGATGACAGTCATGCCGGGCGTAGCGCCGCAAGCCGCCGAAATGAGCTGGCTGCCCGCATCCTGCACCTCGACCAGCCCCTGCTTCCATGCATCGCTCTGCTCGACCGGCCAGCCCTCCGGCAGGCGCAGCGCGTCTGGCAAGCCGTCGATCGGCACCGCTTCAGGAAATAGCGGCGCGACCTTCTCCGCCGTCGCTTTCAGCCGGTTCACCCGCAAATCCACGGGCGCCCGGCCGAGCAATTCCTCCTGCTCCACAGGCGCTGCAAACAGCGGCTTAAGCCAAGCGGGCACCCCCCCGGCTATCGCACCCACCTCATCGGCAAGGATGGGCGCAGGTCCATGCGGCGATCCGTCGAACAGAGCCGCGATATCCGGCCGCTCCAGCGCCAGTCCGATCATTGCCGCACGGCCATTTTCCGGCCGTTCCGCAGCCCGGCGCACCGCGTCATAGACATGATCGCGCACCGCCCGCCGGTCGCGTGAACCGGCATAGCGCCGTTCCTTGAAATAGCGTGCGATCAACGTATCGGCAGCCGGTCCACCATCGCGCGCCGAAGCGATGATGGCGTCCAGCAGCTCGATCGCGGCCTGAACACGCGCGGAGGGGGTCACCCCGCCCTAGCCTCAGCGAGTAGGATAGTTGGGCGCTTCCCGCGTGATGGTCACGTCATGGACATGGCTTTCGGACAGGCCCGCATTGGTGATCCGGACGAAGCGGGCGCGCTCCTGAAGATCCTTGATCGTGCGGCTGCCGGTGTAGCCCATCGCCGCCTTCACGCCGCCGACGAGCTGATGGATGACGTCCTTCGCAGGCCCCTTGAACGGCACCTGTCCTTCAATCCCTTCGGGCACCAGCTTCATCTGATCCTTGATGTCCGCCTGGAAATAGCGGTCGGCCGAGCCCCGCGCCATCGCGCCGACGCTACCCATGCCGCGATAACTCTTGTAAGCGCGACCCTGATAGAGGAAGGTTTCGCCCGGCGCTTCGGCCGTACCCGCCAGCAACGAACCGACCATGACGCAGCCCGCGCCCGCCGCGAGCGCCTTTGCCACATCACCCGACGTACGAAGCCCCCCGTCAGCGATCACCGGAACGCCATGCTTTGCCGCTTCATTGGCGGAATCCATGACCGCAGTCAGCTGCGGCACGCCCACGCCCGCCACCACGCGCGTGGTGCAGATGGAGCCAGGCCCGATGCCGACCTTCACGCAGTCCGCCCCGGCGTCGATCAAAGCCTTGGTCGCTTCGGCCGTCGCAACATTGCCCGCCACGACCTGAACATGGTTGGAAAGACGCTTCACCGCCTCGACCGCGACCGCGACCTGCTTGCTATGGCCGTGCGCGGTATCGATGACGATCAGGTCGCATTCGGCGTCGATCAGCGCCTCGCTGCGCTCCAGGCCCTTGTCACCCACTGTAGTGGCGGCGGCGACCCGCAGGCGGCCCGAACCATCCTTGGTCGCCTGCGGATAGGTGACAGCCTTTTCGATGTCCTTGACCGTGATCAGGCCGACGCAATGATAGTCGTCATCAACCACCAGCAGCTTTTCGATCCGCCGCTGGTGCAGCAGGCGCTGAGCTTCCTCCTGGCCGACGCCAGCCTTGACCGTGGCAAGATTATCCTTGGTCATCAGTTCGCTGACAGGCTGATTGGGGTTTTCCGCGAAGCGCGTGTCGCGGTGGGTGAGGATGCCGACCAGCTTGCCACTGTTCTCAACGACCGGAATGCCGCTGATCCGGTGCCGCTCCATCAACATCTGCGCGTCAGCAAGGGTAGCGCGGGGCGTGATCGTGATAGGGTTCACCACCATGCCGCTCTCAAAGCGCTTGACCGCACGCACCGCATCCGCCTGCTCTTCGATCGACAAATTGCGGTGCAGAACGCCGATACCGCCCAGCTGCGCCATCACGATCGCCATGTCCGCTTCCGTCACCGTGTCCATCGCAGAGGACAGGACCGGAATGTTCAGCTTGATCTGCTTGGTCACATAGGTGCTGGTGTCCGCCTGGCTGGGCAGCACATCGGACTCGCCGGGCTGCAACAGCACGTCGTCAAAGGTGAGGCCGAGGCGGATGTCCATGTGAAAGCCACTTTCTATTTGCGCGACCTGGCGGGGGATCGCTGGGGATTCGTGGCGGCCCATGTAACCATTAACCAGCGAAACGGCCAGACCTTAGGCGCATTTTGTTGCTGGGCGCCTCACGGCACAGAAGGACGGGCGCTTTTCAGGATTTAGCGGCGGCACCCACAAGCCGATCCAACCATGCCTGCGCCTGCTTCGGCTCCCCAACAGCCTGTGAACTGACCGGGCCGCGCGACGCAAGAAACTCCCGTTGCAACTCGAACGGCGGCATCAACAGTTGCTCCCGCGCCTGGTCGATGGCTTCCCCGATTTCCGCCAACTGTTCGATGACCGGAGCGATCGCGGCGCGGCTTGCCCGGTCCTCCTTATGCCCGAACAGGCCCCATTTCCCCGAAGCAGTCACGCGCAATGCGTCGATGAGCTTCTCGGTATATTCCGCCTCCAGTTCCAAACGGCGGGTGTCCAGGCGTTCCAGTCGGTCAGCTTTTGCCATGACAATCCCTATCTCACCACGATGAGATAGCCGCAAACAAAAAGGGCGCCGCCCAACGGCAGCGCCCTCTTCAAACCCTTGACCGCCGATCAGATCCCGGCAGGCGAAGGATCGCCGAACGGCCCCTTGCGCTTGCGCGTCTTGGGGATGGAGGAACCCGCCGCCGGGACGACCGATGGCTTGATCGTGGTGCCGTCGTCGCGGGTAATCTCACCCTTGTCGAGCAGCGTCTTGATCTCTTCGCCGGACAGCGTCTCATATTCCAGCATGGCGTTGGCGAGCAGGTGCAGCTGGTCCTCATGGCCCTTCAGCACTTCCTGCGCCCTCGTGTAGCCCTGCTCCACCAGTCCGCGAATTTCCTTGTCGATCAGCTTCGCCGTCTCGTCCGACATATGGACGCGCTGGCTCTGCGAATAGCCGAGGAAGGTTTCGCCCTGCTGCTCCTCATATTGGAGCGGCCCCAGCTTGTCCGACATGCCCCACTGAGTGACCATGTCGCGCGCCAGCTTGGTGGCATATTGAATGTCACCCGAAGCACCCGACGATACCTTGTCGTAACCGAAGATGATCTCCTCGGCGACGCGGCCACCCATGGCGACGGCCATGTTCGCGTGCATCTTGTCGCGGTGATAGCTGTAGCTGTCCCGCTCCGGCAGGCGCATCACCATGCCCAGCGCACGGCCGCGGGGGATGATCGTCGCCTTGTGGATCGGGTCGGACGCCGGTTCGTGAACCGCGACGATAGCATGGCCCGCCTCATGATAGGCGGTCATCTTTTTCTCGTCCTCGGTCATGACCATGGAGCGGCGTTCGCTGCCCATCATGACCTTGTCCTTGGCCGCTTCGAACTCGTCCATCGCAACCAGCCGCTTGCCCCGACGAGCAGCCATCAGCGCCGCCTCGTTAACAAGGTTCGCAAGGTCAGCGCCAGAGAAGCCCGGCGTGCCGCGCGCAATCGTGCGCGGATTGACGTCCGGCGCCAGCGGCACCTTCTTCATGTGCACGGCCAAGATCTTCTCGCGCCCTTCAATGTCGGGACGCGGCACCACGACCTGACGGTCGAACCGGCCCGGACGCAGCAAAGCGGGGTCCAGCACGTCGGGGCGGTTGGTCGCCGCGACGATGATGATGCCCTCGTTAGCCTCGAAACCGTCCATCTCGACCAGCAACTGGTTCAGCGTCTGCTCGCGCTCGTCATTGCCGTTGCCCAGACCCGCGCCGCGATGACGGCCGACCGCGTCGATTTCGTCAATAAAGACGATGCAGGGCGCATTCTTCTTCGCCTGCTCGAACATGTCACGGACACGGCTCGCACCGACGCCGACGAACATTTCAACGAAATCAGAACCTGAAATGGTGAAGAAGGGAACCCCCGCCTCACCCGCAATCGCGCGGGCCAGCAGTGTCTTACCAGTGCCCGGCGAACCAACCAGCAATGCGCCCTTGGGAATCTTGCCGCCCAGCCGCGCAAACTTGGTCGGGTCCTTCAGAAACTCGACGATTTCCTGCAATTCCTCGCGCGCTTCATCGATGCCAGCAACGTCATCAAACGTCACCTTGCCATGCTTTTCGGTCAGCAGCTTGGCCTTGGACTTGCCAAAGCCCATCGCACCGCCCGCGCCGCCGCCCTTCTGCATCTGGCGCAGCACGAAGAAGGCGATGCCCAGGATCAGCAGGAATGGCAGCGACTGATAGAGCATGATCTGCCAGAAGCTCGGCTGCTCCTCCGTCTGTCCGGAATATTTGACGTTATAATCGTCGAGCAGCCCGGTCAGCCCCGGATCATTGACGGGTACGGTGTTGAACCGCTGCCCGCTGGTCAGTGTGCCGGTAATCTTGTCGGTCGCGATCGCGACGTCCTTGACCTGCCCTTCCTGAACCTTCGACCGGAATTCGGAATAGGCGATGCCGCTGCCCGCCTGCGAAGCGGAACGGCTGTCGAACATCGAGACGAATAGCAGCAGAGCGACAATCACCCCCGCCCAAATCATCGCGCTCTTGATCCAGGGGTTACCCTGAGGGTCCTTCTCGTCGTTCATCATCACTCTCTTTCACCGGGCAAGATAGGATGCTCCGGCAAAATCGCAAGTTGGGTCAACGGGTCTGCTGACGTTATCCGCCCGCGAACTGCGACAGGGCGATATAGGCCAGGATGACGGCCAAGCCCGCCGACACGCCACACAGCAAATATCCGACATACAGCAGCAACGGCGGATGCGGGCGCGCGAGCTTCCGGTTACGTTGCGCCGCCGAAAGGATCACACTGGCGAGCACACCATAGGTCAACGCCGCAAATTCGAACATAAATGACTTTCCATGCCTGAGTGCCGACCCCAATACGCCTGAAGGCTATTAAGGAAAGGTCATTGCGCTGCAACAATTCGACGGAGCGAGGCGTCGGCGCGTTAATCCGTGGAACCTTTCCGTAACGATCAATTCAATGCCCGACGTCGTTTCGGACGAGACTCATCATCGCGGTCATCAGTGGGCCTTCGCGCCTAAGATCGATTCTACCTCAACGTCGCGGCGGTGCTACGCGGACTTTCCAGACAGCGCCCCCTTTCAGCAGTAATCCGCCGAGGCTCGCCTGTCCGCCCCGCATCGCAACCGCGATCGCCCGGTCGAGCGTCTCGCCTCGCGGTTCCGCGCCGGGTTCCGCCTCGGCGATGATGCGCAGCAACAAGCGCCGCAGCAGCTCACGGGGCAAATCCGTGCGGGTAAGCAGCCACGCCTCCCCTTCCCTGCGAACATGCGCCGCCGCGATATCCTCGACCGTCCAATCCAACGCTTCCTCGCACTCCGCCAGCGCCGCCGCACTGCGGACGGCACTTTGCGGGTCGAGCCATTCGGCTTCCTTCAGATGCCGTCGAATCACCGCCCGATCAAATCGCAGATCGACATTGGAAGGATCGTTGACGAAGGGAAGCCCGTGCTCACTCGCATAGTCGAACAGTTGCGCGCGCCGCACGCCTAGCAAGGGTCGTAATATATGCCCCTGCCGCGCGCGGATTCCGGCCAGGCCATTGACCCCGGCACCCCGGTTAAGCCGCATCAGCATGGTCTCCAGCTGATCATCGGCATGGTGCGCGGTGAAGATCCTGTCGATCCCGCGATCGGCCCTCCATTGATCCAGCGCCGCATAGCGTTGGGTCCTCGCCCATTGCTGGACATTGCCGGTGAGAGGCTGGGGCGGATGCAGCACGGCATGGGGAACTCCGCTACTGCGGCACCACTGCCCCACCATTGCGGCCTCTTCCGCAGACTCTGGCCTCAATCCATGGTCAACGGTGGCCGCTTCCACCCTGCCCGCGAAGGCATGCGCAGCCATGGCGAGCAACGCCATGCTGTCGGGACCGCCCGACACAGCCACGCCAAAACGCAGCGAGGCATCGTCCCCCACCAGCGCACCAACCGACCGCGTCAGCAGCGCTTCTAGGTCAGGCTGAGCCGAATGCGGCGCGGCCATGCGAGTGCCTTAGCTGCACTTCGCCTTGGCGCGGCCCTTGTCCATCATGCCGCGCTGGCTGGCCGACATGGTGGCGCCATAGACCTGTTCCAGCTCCGCATAGACCTTGCACGCGTCGGCGGGCTTCTTGAGCTGGATCAGCGCCTCACCCAGATAGGCCAGGCTGTCGGCGGCGCGATCCCCCTTGGGGCGCTTCTGATAATTGTCGTAAAACGCGACGGATGCCAGTGCAGGCTTGCCATCATCCAGATAGGCGCGGCCCAGCAGGTTCGAAGCGCGGCTCGCGATCGACGCCGTGCCATATTTATCCACCGTTGCCTTCAGCTGCGCCTGCGCCTCGGGATAGAATTTAGCGTCCCACAGACGATAGCCATAGCTATAGGCGTCGGCCGCCGCATCGCCGGTCGATGGCCGCTCGATCGCCGCCACGGCCGCCTTGCGCGCTTCGGTTGCGCCACCATTGGTGCCCGACTTCGGCGTGGCCGGAGCTGCATTATCCGCAGGAACCACAGGGCGCACGGGCGGCGGAGCAACCACTTCAGCGCGGCTCTGCGCCTCAGCCTTATATTTGTTGAACGCCTCTTCCAGCTGACGGATCTTGAAGCTGTTTTCCTCGACCTGCCCGGTCATCGAGGCAAGCTGCGATTCCAGCGCACCCACGCGCGCCGTCAGATCGGCGACAGGCGAAGACGACGGCGTGCCGGGCGGGACTGTGGGCGTCACCGGGCGATTAATCTCCGCCTGCAACGGAGCGCCTGCGGGAAAGACCTTGCGCTGTACCGCGCGCATTTCCTTTTCCAGCCGGTCGACGCGCACATCCAGCGCCACATTCTGGGCGGCCGCCGCTGGCCCCAGCGCAACCATAGCGGGCGCCCCCAGCAGCAGGGCGGTTGTCGCAAACAAGGCGTAACGCATGATGATCCCCGACTAAAACTTAAATTCACCGACGATACGGCCCGCAAAGGCCGCGCTCCCCGCTCTTAACCATAAGGCCATATTCGCCGCCGTAAAGCAGGACGTGCGGCTCAAACAGGGATTGGCGACGCCTTAATCCGCCGTGGGTGGGGCCGCTGGTGCGGGCTCCGCAGGGATCGCAGGCGCCACGCTCCCGGTCACGGGCCGCGCAGCAGGCGTTTGCGCAGCCGAGGGGGCAGCCGGGGGCGCAACCGCAGGGGCAGGCGACGCGACCGCAGCGGCAGGCGCCGGAGCAGCCCGAGCCAGCAACGCCGCCGCCGAAACAGGCACATCGGAAATCGTGCGATCAGGTGCGCCAAGCGGCGCAATAGGCTTGCCACCAACAGTAACCGTCAACGCTTGCGGACGGCCGGTCAGGATCATGGGGTTGCGGGCCGTGGCTGGCAGGGTGAAGCTCTCACCCTTCTTCATCAGGCCATCCTTCAGCCGGTCGCCAGCCTCGTCATAAATGCGCAGCCACACATCATCGTTAGCGGTGAAAACCACCGTCTGCACCACCGGCGCGGCGGGACGCGCGCCCGGCGCCGGTTTCGCGGCAACGGCAGGCTTGGCCTGTTCGGCAGCGATCTCCTGCCCTGTCGGCGGGGTCAGCATCTGCGTACGCCAGATGGTGAAGCCAGCCACCAGCACAATCACGATGGCCGCAGCCGTCCAGGCAAGAACGCGCGATGGCACACGGGCCGGATCGGCCGGTTCGAACGCCTCGTATCGATTGGCGCCCAGTTCGGAATTATGGACGGCATGGCGCACATCGGCGGCAATGGCGACCTCGTCCAGGTCGACCGCGCGGGCATAGGCACGGGCAAAGCCGACCGCATAGGGAATTCCCGGAAGCGCCGAATAATCGTCCCGCTCGATCGCCTCCAACTGACGTTGCGCGATGCGCGTGCGCGTCGCGACGTCCTGGATCGACATGCCATGCGCCTCACGCGCCGCGCGCAGCTTTGCGCCCGGAGTGCCCAATTGCACGTCCGGCGCCGTCGCGCCGCTTTCCACTTCGGGTTGTTCTGCCATGCTGCTCCGCGATCTTATAAGCCGGTCTTGTCTCATTCCGGCACAGGGATTGTCAACGCCGCCGGGGTCGTGTCTGACCCATTTTCCGGTTCAATTCAGTTCGATGCCCCGCTCATCCGCCCATTGCGTCAGCGCGCCACGAATATCCACAACCCCGTCGTCCAGCAGCTTGCGCATCAACGCCTGCAACTCGGCGGCATCGATAACCCGGATCATGGCTTTGACCGGACCAACCGACGCAGGCGTAATCGACAATCGCCGAACGCCCAGGCCAACCAGCGCCATCGCTTCCAGCGTCCGCCCGCCCATTTCTCCACAGACGCCAACCGGCACCTGATACTCCTCACAAGTCCGCACCACCCGGCTGAGGAAGCGCAAGATGGCGATGCTCAGCCAGTCATATCGCTCCGCCAGCTTGGGATGCGCCCGATCGGCGGCGAACAGGAATTGCGTCAGGTCATTGGTGCCGATGGACAGGAAATCCAGCTTGGGCAGCAGCAGATCCAGCACCTCCGCCAGCGCAGGCACCTCCAGCATCGCGCCATAGCGTACCGCCGTCGGCACCTTCTTGCGCTGGGACAGCAGCCATTCACGCTGATGCTCCACCAGAGCGCGCGCCTGCTCATATTCCCACGGCTCCGACACCATCGGGAACATGATGTTCAGCACCTTGCCCGCCGACGCTTCCAGCAACGCCCGGGCCTGCGCCTTCATCAACCCGTCGCGGTCCAGCGCCAGCCGCAGCGCGCGCCAGCCCATCGCCGGATTGTCCTCCAGCTCCTCGTCATCGTCGCGCTGCATATAGGGCAGCGCCTTGTCACCCCCGATATCGACGGTGCGGAAGATGACCGGCCGGTCGCCCGCCGCGTCCAGCACATCCTTGTAAAGCCGCTGCTGCTTTTCCCGCTGCGGCAAAGTCGCGGACACGAGGAACTGGAACTCCGTGCGGAACAGCCCGATGCCGTCCGCGCCGACCAGGTCCAGCGCCTGCGCATCCTCACGCAGGCCCGCATTCACCATCAGCTCGATACGCTGCCCATCCGCCGTCACCGATGGCAGATCGCGCATCGCGGCAAATTCTGCCCGGCGCTTCTGCGTGACGTGCAGCTTGTTCTCGAACGCCTCATCCATGTCCGCCGTCGGGCGGATCAACAGGTTGTTCGACACGACGTCCATCAGGATGAGGTCGCCCTCATTCACCTTGTGCCGGATTTCGCGAACGCGCCCCAGCACCGGCACGCCCATGGCGCGCGCGACGATGGTGACATGCGCTGTCAGCGACCCTTCCTCCAGGATCACGCCTTTCAATCGCCGCCGGTCATATTCCAGCAGTTCCGCCGGACCCAGATTGCGCGCGATCAGGATGGCGTCTTGCCTAAGCCCCATCGTCGCCGCCGTCCCCAACTGTCCCGACACGATCCGCAACAGCCGGTTGGCCATGTCCTCCAGATCATGCATCCGATCCTGCAACAACGCGTCGTCGATCTGCCGCATGCGCATGCGGGTACGCTGCTGCACGCGCTCGATCGCCGCCTCGGCGGTTAATCCGCTGTCGATCGCCTCATTGATGCGCCGGATCCAGCCTTCGTCATAGGCGAACATCTTGTAGGTCTCGAGCACCTCCTGATGCTCGCCCTCCATCCCGAACTCGACCGCGCCGGTCATGCGGTCGATCTGCTCGCGCATCTTGGTGAAAGCTGAAATGACGCGCTGGCGCTCCGCCTCGGTATCCTCCGCAACCGTATGTTCGACATGAACACGCGGCTGGTGGAACACCGCGTGGCCACGCGCCATCCCCATGACCAGCTGCAACCCCTGCAACATGATCGTGCCCGTATCCTGCACCCGCGAATCCGCCGGGCCGTCATCGGCCAGTTCGGCATTGGCGATCAGTTCCGACAGCACCATGGCCACGGTCTGAAGCGCCTCGATCTCGACCTCTTCATATCGGCGTGGCTCGACATGCTGGACGCACAATACGCCGATCGCCCGCTCCCGCCGCACGATCGGCACGCCCGCAAAGCTGTGGAACAGCTCTTCGCCCGTCTCGGGCCGATAGCTATAGTCAGGATGCGCAGCAGCCTCATCCAGGTTCAGCGTTTCCACATTGGTGGCGATCAGGCCGACAAGCCCCTCCCCCATCGCCATGCGGGTGACGTGGACGGCCTCCTGCTTCAAACCGCGCGTCGCGAACAGTTCCAGCAGGCCCTCGCGCACCAGATAGATGGAGCAAACCTCGCTCGACAGCGCCTTGCCAATAATGTCCACGACCTTGTTCAGCTTCGCCTGCGCGCTCGTTCGCGCAGCCATCACCTCCTGTAATCGGGTGAGGATCTGGCGGGCGGCGGCGGCGGGCGTCGTAGGCATGGTCAAGCGCTAACAGATCGCGGGCCTCCTTTCCAAGAGGAAGTCAGGGTTAATATGGAGAGAACCCCATCAAATCGTCAAAAGACCCTCATAGCACCCCCAAAATCCTCCCCATCGCCAGATGGGGAGGGGGACCGCCAAAGGCGGTGGAGGGGAAAATGCGCAACGTCAGCCCACCTCCCCACCTCCCGATAGGAAGGAATTACCCCATCAAGCCGTCGCCGCCGAAGTCTCACACAATTCCTTGAACTGCTGCGCCATCTGGTCCCACCCAGGATGAAATCCCATCGCCTCATGGCGCTTCAACGCTTCCTCGCTCCAATGCCGCGCCGTTGCGGTAAAACGGGTCCCCTCACCCTCTTGCGCAAAGCTCCAGATCGACGTCAGGAATGGCTCCTGCGGTATCCAGCCGGACGCATAAGCATCGGTCGATACAACCCGCTCTCCCGGAACGACCTCAAGGAAAATGCCCTCCATCGGCCCGGTATCCTCGCCATCGGGGCCGTACATCCGCACGGCACTGCGACCACCGGCGCGTAAATCTTCCTCGATCACCTCGGCTCGCCACGGCTTGGGGCAAAACCATTGATCCTTCAGGTCGGTCCATACCTTCCACACGATCTCGCGCGGGGCGGCGATGTGACAGCTGACCGACAGCTCATGTTGCGCGCTGCTCATACCGTTGCTCCTTCATAGGCCGCCTTCATCCGGGCGAGGTCGAGTTTCTGCATGGTCATCATCTCGGCCATCATGGGCTGAATGCCGGGGCCGCCCTTGCGGTGCATCTCCATGACCTCCTCGGGTACGATCTGCCAGGACAGGCCATATTTATCCTTCACCCAGCCACAGGGACCGGGCGCGCCGCCATCCGCTGTCAACGCGTCGAAATAGCGGTCCACCTCCGCCTGATCCTTGCAAGAGATCGACAGCGACACCGCTTCGGTAAAGCCGAATTCCGGCCCGCCGTTCAGCCCCTGATAACTCTGCCCGAACAAGGTGAACTCCACCAACAGCACATCGCCTTCCTTAAAGGGAGCAGGGCCAGGAACATCATGCGGATAGCGGCTGATCGAATCCACCGAGCCGCCAAAGACGGAAACGTAGAAGCGCGCAGCTTCCTCTGCCTGTCCGTTGAACCACAGACAGGGTGAAATCTTCGACATCGTTCCTCTCCTTACGCTGCGGCGGTGCGCATGCCGACCAGCGCGAACATCGCGCCTTGCGGGTCGGTAGCCTGGATGATCCATGCGCCGCCCGGCACTTCGGCAGGACCATTGAGCACAGTGCCGCCGCCCGCCTTCACCTTCTCCACGCCCACATCAATGTCGGGCACCACGAAGTAGAACAGCCATTGCGGCACCGGCATTTGCTCGGGCTTGCGCATCATGCCGCCCTCCATCGCGTTGAACTCGGTTCCGCCGGACATGGAGAAAAGCTGATAGCTTCCCATCGGCCCCATATCCATCGCCTCGCCCGTCCCCCAGCCGAACTGGGACGTGTAAAAGGCAAGGTCCGCGTCGAAATTGCCGCTGTAAAGCTCGTGCCAGCCGACATGGCCGTTCGCCATCGGCGGGGCAGCGTCCATGCCATCGGGGCTCGACCCCTTGAGCAGCATGAAGATCGCCCCGCCCGGATCGCTCATCACGACAAAACGGCCAACGCCCGGAATATCTTCCGGCGGCCGCTTGACGCTTGCCCCCGCACCGCTCAACCGCCCGGCATCCGCATCGACATCGGCCGATCCGACATAGCCGCCCCACCATGGCGACATGCCGCAATCCTTTGCCTGCGCCGGAATGCGCATGATGCCACCCACCGGACCCGCGCTGCCGGACACGACATTATAGGGATCGTCCGTCCGCTCGCCACCAAAGGGCTGCGCCGTCCAGCCTACCACCTCGCCGTAGAAGGCGATCGCCGCGTCGGGATCGCTGGTCATCAGTTCATACCAGAAGAATTTGCCGATCAGGTCCGTCATTGCTCTCCTCCCTTCAAGCCTTCTGGTCCAGCAGCACTTCAAAGCCGCCATAGATCAGTCGCGCACCGGAAAAGGGCATGTCTTCCCCTTCCTTGGGCTGCATCCGGGGATCGTTCATCACCTTTTCAGCGCCCGCGTCGCGCGTCGCCTTGTCGGGCCATTCGATCCAGGAGAAGACGACGTCCTCATCCTCTTCCGCAATCACGGCGGTGCGGAAATCATTGGTCTTGCCGGGCTTCACATCATTGGCCCAGCATTCCACGACCCGCAACGCGCCATGTTCGATGAAGATGGGCGCGGCATAGGCCGCAACCTCCTTGTACCGCTCCTTGTTGCCCTTGGGCACGGGGATCACGAATCCGTCCATATAGCTCATCGTATCTCTCCTTGCTTGTGAGGGTCGGTCAGGCCGCCGTTTCCTGCCTGTTCACCGCCAGCGCGGCTTCCATGTCCATCCAGGCGACTTCCCAGATATGGCCGTCCAGATCGGCAAAGCTGCGGCCGTACATGAAGCCATGGTCCTGCCGCGGATTGGGCTCGCTGCCGCCCGCCGCCAGCGCCTTTTCCGTGGTCGCATCAACATCGGCGCGGCTTGCCTCGCTCAATGCCAGCAACACCTGCGCAGTCTCATGCGCGTTGGGAATGCGCCGCGTAGTGAAGCTGGAAAAACGCTCATGCGTCAGCAGCATCACATGGATCGCGTCGGAAAAGCTGACCATCTGCGCGCTGTCATCGGCAAAGTCATTGTTCCGCACGGCACCGACCGCTTCGTAAAAGGCGATGGAAGCTGGCAAGTCCTTCACCGGCAGGTTGACGAAAATCATCTTGGGCGCGGGGACATCAGGCATCACGCATCTCCTTGAGCTTCGCGGCAAGGAGCTATCGCTCTCGACTCACCGCCTTGAACTTTGTGGACCCATAGATTATCTTATGCAACATCTAAGTTAGAAAAAATAACTAAGGACTCGCAATTGAAAAAGCGCGCCTATCAGGATGGCTGTGCAGTCGCCCATGCGCTGGACCTTATCGGTGACCGCTGGGCCATGCCTATAATGCGGGAATTGATGCTAGGACCCAAGCGCTTCACCGATCTGCGCGCCAGCCTGCCCGGAATCAGCGCCAATGTGCTGACCCAACGGCTGGAGGAACTGGAAGCCGCCAGCGTCCTCATCCGCCGCCGCCTGCCCCCACCCGCCGCCAGCCAGATTTACGAGCTGACGCAATGGGGCCGCGAGTCGGAAATCCTGTTCCAGGTGCTCGGCCGCTGGGCCAGCCGCTCACCCACGATGCAGCCCGGCCAGCCGATGAGTAACGTCTCGGTCGTCCTCTCCATGCGCACGATGATCGATCGCAACCGCATCGGCGACATGAACGCCATAATCGGCTTCCGCTTCGGCGAGGAAGAATTTCGCGCGCTATTAAAGGGTGGCGACTTCACCATCGATCGCGGCTTCGTCGAGGGTGCAGACGTCGTCCTCAGCGGAGACCAGAACGCCCTGGCCGCCGTCGTCTATGGTGGAGCCAGCTTCAACGACGTCGCCGGAGCGCTTCAGGTCGAGGGCGACCACGCCCTGGCGGAACGCTTCGTGCGCCTGTTCCCCCTGCCCGCAAAGGCTCCCGCGACCTATCCCTCCGATTAGCGCGTCACCGGAAAAGTCGGCACATTCACGCGCGGCGCAGACGTTGCGCCCGGCACCAGCGCCTGCCCGCTTTCCTCGCGCAACCTTGGCAGCGCAGGCGGCGGCACAAAGCCCGCCCCGATCTCCGCAGGCGGCTTGGGCGGCGGTGGTAAAGGCGTCGGAGACACGATCACCGTCACCGTCCCGCCAAAGCGGGACTGCCACTCCGCCAGCCGCCGCAGATAGTCTGCATAGGCCTCGTAAAATTCCTGAAACGGCTGCTCAAGCGCGGTCAAAGCCTCCGGAGCATAGGTCAACAACTGGTTCGACGGCAGGCCAAGCACCTTCGCCCCGACCTCAATCGCCGCCTTGCAGAAGGTCGGCTGAACCGGCGGCAGCGAAAAGAAATTATAGACGACCGTATTCAGCAGCTCACGCGACTGAAGGCCACCGCTCCCATAAGCGGCGGTATAGTTGCGATCGACCGCCGCGTTGGCCTCCTGAAGAACGTCCTTATGCACCCGCAATATCTGATTATATTGCACCCGCGCCGGTTCGTTCACGCCATGGCAGGACAGCGCCGCTACGTTCAGCGCCATCCGGACATGCCAAAGCGCCGTATTGGCCGTCACCCCGCGATTGGGCGTCAGATATTTGCCCTGCGGATCAACGTCGGGAATGCTCATATCCTCCACCGCGCCCATCGGCGGCAGGGGCTTGATCGTCCGGACGATCGGCGGCGGGGGCGTCGGCGGAGCCTTGGGCGTGGAGCAACCCGCAACCAGCGCCAAGGCGGCGACCGAAGCGATTGTCCAGACACGACATGAAGCAGCACGCAGAGGCAACCCGATATCCCTTATGATGAACTGTCTGCGCAAAACTCATGGCAAAGCCGCGCGTTCCTGACGATGACCGCCCGGATCACTTCATCCCTCAAGAGATTCGGCTCGTCCCGATATCGGGTCCGGATATGTTTCAGGCGGCACGGCGCTCCAGCGCAACCGCAGCCTCGGCCATCAATTGCGCGATGATCTCCGCGACCGGCTCTTCCTTGGTGACCATGCCGACCGACTGACCCGCCATCAGCGACCCGCCCTCGACATCACCATCGATCACCGCACGGCGCAGCGCACCAGCCCAATAATGTTCGATCTGCAGCTGCGCCTCCATCATGTCGACAGAACCGCTGTCGAGCAGATTGGCGACTTCCCGCTGCTTGGCTGTGAAGGCTTCCGTGCCATTATTCTTGAGCGCACGCACAGGAATGACCGGCAGACGCGGGTCGATCTGGACACTCGCGATCGCGTCGCGAGCGGACGCGCGGAAGAAGGATTTCTTGAAATTCGGATGGGCGATGCTCTCGGCCGCGCAGGCAAAACGGGTGCCCAGCTGCACGCCCGCCGCACCCATCTCTAGATAGCCCGCGATCAGCTCGCCACGGCCGATACCGCCAGCAACGAACACCGGAAGCTGCGCCGCCATTTCCGGCAGAATCTCCTGCGCCAGCACGCTGGTCGATACCGGGCCGATATGGCCGCCCGCTTCCATCCCCTCGATCACCAACGCATCAACACCCGACCGCGCCAGCTTCTTCGCCAGACTCAGCGCCGGGGCGAAGCAGATCAGCTTCGCGCCCTTCGCCTTGATCGCCTCGATGCTGCCCTTGGGCGGCAACCCGCCCGCCAGCACGACATGGCTGACTTCATGGCGCGCGCACACTTCGATCAGGTCGAACAGCTGCGGATGCATGGTGATCAGGTTCACGCCAAAGGGCTTGGAGGTCAGCGCCTTGGTCGCCGCAATTTCCTTGTCGAGCAGCTCGGGCGTCATCGCACCACAAGCGATCACACCGAAGCCGCCCGCGTTGGAGATGGCCGCCACCAGGTTCCGCTCCGACACCCAACTCATCGCCCCGCACATGATCGCAACCTGAGACCCAAGAAATTCGGTGCCGCGAGCCATCAGGGAAGTGAGTTTGGCGTTGGTCATATGCATATTCCTAGAATCACAAAGCCCCTCCCCTTCAGGGGAGGGGTTGGGGTGGGGGGGCTTCCCCACGCATTGTTCTATGGGGCACGGCCCCACTCCCGGCCCCTCCCCTGAAGGGGAGGGGAGTTAATCTTTACGCTACCGGCGCGTCCAGCCCATAAGCCGTGTGCAACACACGCACCGCCAGCTCCGTCTCATCCTCGTCGATCAGCACCGAAACCTTGATCTCGCTGGTCGAGATGGCGAGGATATTGATCCCACGCTCCGCCAGCGACTTGAACATGGTCGAAGCGACGCCCGCATGGCTCTTCATGCCCACGCCCACGACGCTGATCTTCGCGACCTTCGTGTCAGGGATCACGCGATTAAAGCCGATCTCTTCCTTCTGGCTTTCCAACACGTCCAGCGCACGCGCCAGATCAGCGCCCGGCACAGTGAAGGTGACGTCCGTCTCGCCCTTGTCGCGGCCGACATTCTGGATGATCATATCGACGTTGATCGCCGCATCGGCCAGCGGGCCAAAGATGTGCGCCACCGCGCCCGGACGATCCGGCACGCGGGTCAGGGTGATCTTCGCCTCATTCTTGTCATGGGCGATGCCGGTGATGAGCTGACGTTCCATCTTGTCTTCCTTGAGCTTGGCTTCCAGTTCCTCCTCGCTGACGATCAGCGTGCCGGGGAGGTCGGTCTGGGTGGGATCATCGAAGGAGGAAAGCACCTGCACGACCACGCCTTCCTTCATGGCGAGGCCGACCGAGCGCGTCTGGAGCACCTTGGCCCCGACCGAGGCCAGCTCCAGCATTTCCTCATAGGTGACGAGGTCCAGCTTGCGCGCCCGCGCCACGATGCGGGGGTCGGTGGTGTAGACGCCGTCGACGTCAGTATAAATGTCGCAGCGATCGGCCTTCAGAGCCGCCGCGACCGCCACGGCAGACGTATCCGACCCACCGCGACCCAAAGTCGAGATGCGGCCATCCTCCATCATGCCCTGGAAACCAGGGATAACCGCCACGGTGCCGCCGCGCATGGACGAAAGCAGGTCGATCGTATCGATCTCGCCAATGCGCGCCTTGGCATGGGCTTCATTGGTGCGAATGGGCAGCTGCCAGCCGAGCCAGCTGCGCGCGTCCACACCCATGGCCTTCAAAGTCATGGCGAGCAGACCGCTAGTAACCTGTTCGCCGCTCGCGACCACGACGTCATATTCGGCCGGATCGTAAAGCGCGGAAGCCTCCTTGCAGAACCCAACCAGCCGATCCGTCTCGCCTGCCATGGCCGACACGACGACGGCGACTTCATGCCCCTGCTCGACGACATGCTTGACGCGCGCGGCCACGTTGCGAATTCGCTCCATCCCCGCCATGGAGGTGCCGCCGAATTTCATCACGATGCGCGCCATTTGCCTGTCAAACCTGTCTGCTGATCTGGAAAGCGTCCCTCCCCCTCCGGGGAAAAACGGCGCCGCTATAGCAGCAGCGGCGGATATGGCAAGCAAGCCATCGCCGGGTGGAACCCCACGGCTCACCACTCATTCCTTTACGCAAAGAATGGAAGGAAGAAGCCATGGACGGAATCCTGTACGGGCTTATCACGATCGGAGGCCCGATCCTGCTGGCGGCGGTGCTGGTCTACGTGATGATGAGCAACCGGCGCCACAGAAGCCCCGAAGAATTGGCGAGGACGGAAGCAGCGACGCGCGAGCTGCACCGCCAGCTGGATGCCGAGGATAAATATCTCGACGGCGAAGGCCCGCCACCGCGCAAGAAATAAATGCCCGTGGCGCGCCGTTGCGGAGCTTGATAATCAAGGCTCATGGCCAATTCAGCGACAAGCACGATCGACCCCCGCGAAGCCGCCCACTTCGGCGCGATGGCAGCCGACTGGTGGGATCCCAAGGGCAGCAGTGCGATGCTGCACAAACTCAATCCGGTAAGGCTGCGCTATATCCGCAGCGCCATCGATCGGCACTGGCTATGCGAAGAAAGCAGCTTCCACCCGCTTGAAGGCAAATCTGCGCTGGATGTGGGATGCGGCGCGGGCCTGTTGTCCGAACCCCTGGCGCGGTTGGGGGCTGCCGTCACCGCGCTCGACGCAGCGGAAGAGAATATCGCCATCGCCCGCGCCCATGCGGGTGGTCAGGGCCTCATGATCGATTATCGAGCGACGCCGGTCGAACAACTCGACGCCGGAAGCTTCGATCTCGTAACCTCCATGGAAGTCGTGGAGCATGTCACCGACCCCGCCGCCTTCGTCCGTGCGCTGGCGGACAAGCTCAATCCCAACGGCATGCTCATCATGTCCACGCCAAACCGCACCCCACTCTCACGCCTCGCCATGATCCGCATCGGCGAAGGTATCGGCGGCATTCCAAAGGGAACGCACGACTGGGACAAGTTCCTGACGCCTGACGAACTGACCGAGATGCTCGCCAAGGCCGGACTGGAGGTGACCGATGTAACCGGCCTCTCTTTCGACCCGCGCAAGGGCTTCACGCTTTCGTCGAACAAGGCGATCAACTATCTGCTGACGGCGCGCCACGCTGGCTAGCCTCGTTCCAAAGCATCGAGGTGTAAATCGGCACCACCTCTAAAAAACACCGTTCGCCCTGAGCCTGTCGCAGGGCTTTTACTTCCTTTTTCAAGAAAGAGGGCTTCGACATCCGAATGAGGCAAGTGACTCGTTCGGACAGCCCGAACGGGGTGAGGAATTCAATCAAGAGGTACGGCCCCCTCAACCCAACACACTAAGAAGCGGTCGCCACCGGGCCTGGGGGCGACCGCTTCCCAGCTCCCCGCTCGGGGGCTGTCTCGTCAGGCTGCTTGCGCCGCCTCTTCCGAAGCGGGCAGGCGGATAAGATAGTCGAAGGCGGAAAGCGCCGCAGTCGATCCCGCTCCCATGGCGATCACGATCTGCTTGTAGGGCACGGTCGTGCAGTCGCCCGCAGCGAATATCCCTGGCTGACTCGTTTCGCCCCTGGCGTCAATCTCGATCTCTCCGCGTGGCGACAGCGCGATCGCGTCCTTCAGCCATTCCGTGTTCGGGACCAGCCCGATCTGCACGAAAATGCCCTCCAGCTCGACATAATGCTCGGTGCCATCGTTGCGGTCCTTGTAGGACAGGCTCGTAACCTTGGCTCCATCGCCGTCCACCTTGGTAGTGAGCGCCGAAGTGATGATCCGCACATTGGGCAGGCTGGCGAGCTTGCGCTGCAACACAGCGTCGGCGCGCAACTGGCTATCGAACTCGATCAGCGTCACATGAGCAACGATACCGGCCAGATCGATCGCCGCTTCGACACCACTATTGCCGCCGCCGATCACTGCCACACGCTTGCCCTTGAACAAGGGGCCATCGCAGTGCGGACAATAGGCCACGCCCTTGTTACGATATTCGTCCTCGCCCGGCACGCCCATCTGCCGCCACCGTGCGCCGGTGGACAGGATGACGGTGCGCCCCTTCAGCGACGCGCCATTTTCCAGCACCACCTCATGATAGCCACCTTCGCTCTTGGCCGGGATCAGCTTGGCCGCCTTTTGCAGGTTCATGACCTCGACATTATAATCCTTCACATGCGCTTCCAGCTGAGCAGCGAGCTTCGGCCCCTCGGTGTGGCTCACCGAGATGAAATTCTCGATCGCCATCGTGTCGAGCACCTGCCCACCGAAGCGTTCCGCCGCGACACCCGTGCGAATGCCCTTGCGCGCCGCATAGATGGCAGACGCGGCACCAGCGGGACCGCCCCCAACGATCAGCACCTCGAACGGCTCCTGCGCACGAACCCTGTCAGCAGCACGGTCAGCCGCCCCGCTGTCGATCTTCGCGACGATCTGCTCCAGCTCCATCCGGCCCGAAGCGAAGGGCTCGCCATTCAGAAACACGGTCGGCACCGCCATCACCTGACGCGCATCCACCTCTTCCTTGAACAGCGCGCCGTCGATCGCGACATGCTTGATCCGAGGATTTAGGACGCTCATCAGGTTCAGCGCCTGCACGACGTCCGGGCAACTTTGGCATGACAGCGAGAAATAGGTTTCGAAAGCGAAGTCGCCGTCCAGATCCTTGATCTGCTCGATCAACTCCTGCGCGGCCTTGGACGGATGGCCGCCCACCTGCAACAGCCCCAGTACCAGCGATGTGAACTCATGCCCCATCGGAATGCCCGCAAAGGTCACGCCGATATCGGTTCCAGCCCGCCGGATCATGAAGCTCGGCTTGCGCCTGTCATTGCCGGAAGTGACCGCCACCTTGTCCGACAACTCGGCAATCTCGTTCAGCAGCCCTTCCAGTTCACGCGATTTCGCGCCTTCGTCCAGCGACGCCACCAGCTCGATCGGCTGCGTGATGTTCGCCATATAGGTCTTCAGCTGACCTTTCAGATTTGCGTCCAACATCTTCGTAGCTCCATAGAATTGGCGCACCGCCCGTGGGCACGCGGGTCCGCTTGCCGGACTGAGCGACCTCAAGGCCCGGCATGATAGCGGTAAAAATGTTTGGATAACCCCCGCCGGGCCGGGGAGTTGCTCAACCCGGCCCGGCGAAAGGCTGAGTTTTGCTTAGATCTTGCCGACGAGGTCAAGCGAGGGAGCCAGGGTTTCTTCACCCTCTTCCCACTTGGCCGGGCACACTTCGCCGGGGTGAGCGGCGACATATTGCGCAGCCTTGACCTTGCGAAGCAGTTCGGTCGCATTGCGGCCGACGCCTTCCGAAGTGATTTCCATGAACTGGATCACGCCTTCGGGATCGACCAGGAAGGTCGCGCGGTCGGCAAGGCCGACGCCCGGACGCATCACGTCGAAATTGTTGGTGATCGTGCCCGACTGGTCACCCAGCATATAATAGTTGATCTTGCTGATCGCGGGCGAGGTGTCGTGCCAGGCCTTGTGGCTGAAATGCGTGTCGGTCGAAACCGAATAGACTTCCACGTTCAGCTTCTGCAGCGTCGGGTAGATGCCGGCCAGGTCTTCCAGTTCGGTCGGACACACGAAGGTGAAGTCAGCGGGGTAGAAGAAGAAGATCGCCCACTTGCCCTTCACGTCCTCGTCGGTGACGTCGACAAACTTGCCTTCTTTGAAAGCGGTCGCCTTGAACGGCTTGATGCTGGTATTGATGAGAGCCATGGGCTTTCCAGTTCCTTCTGAGGGGTTGCTGTTGCCCGGCCTATGTAGGGAGGTAGCAGGGTCAGGGGAAATTGCTTTTCTTCACACCACTGATTGAGAAAAGCGATCAACCCACCACTCGTTGATCGACCGGCTCATCCCTTGGCTTCTGAAGGACATAGGTCATGGCTTCCCTGGCCATCTCCAGCGCCTCATCGATGGTGAAGGTCGAGGAATCCAGACAAAGCTCCAGCCACAGCCCATCCAGCATGGCCGTCAAACCAATCGCCGCGATCCGCGCAGCAGGACGCGGAATCTGCGGCGCCGCCTCGCGCAGCAACACCTCCAACCGCTCGCGCGACCCGCCATAGGTCTCCGCATGCGTCGCAGCGATCTCGGGACTGGTCTTCACCAGACTCCAGAAGGAAATCCAGGTCGCCAGCAAATTGGGGTCCAGCACCGGCGGCTGCAAATTCGCCCTTATATAGGCCCATAGCCGGTCAAGCGGATCAGGCCCCGCCTCCGCCACGGCCTGTTCCAACGCCGCCGCCACCTTATTTCCAACCTCGCGGTAGGTGGCGAGGATCAGGGCATCGACACCATCGAAATAATGCGTCAGCAACCCCGCCGACACGCCCGCCCGCGCGCAGATCGCCCGAACGGAAGTCGCGGCCACGCCCTTCTCCGCAAGGCATTGCGCCGTCGCTTCGATCAGCGCCTGACGCCTGACATCGGGTGTTTCCCTGACAAAGCGCGCGCGCCCCTGAATCTTGCCAAGGCGGCCTGCAATCTTCTCCACGTCTCTTTTCCCGTCACCATGCCGCATGCCCTTAGGGCGGCCCACCCCGCCCCTTCCCGCAACATGGATCATCGCGCCTTCGATCACCATTTAGGCCCGCAATGCAAGGGAAAATGTGGCGCGTAGCCCCGTCAGGCGGGCTCGCTCAATTCTTCCAAAGCGGTAAAGCGTTGCGACCACAGCGCCCCGTAAATCGCCATCCATTGCACGACCGGAGCCAGGCCCTTCACCCGCGCCGCATAATAGGTCTCACGCCCCGCACGGCGAGCCGTCACCAGCCGCGCCCGCTTCAACTTCCCCAAATGCCGCGACACCATCGGTTGCGATACATCGGAAACGGCTGTCAGAGCATGGACGCTCTGCTCCCCCTCCTTCACCAGATATTCCAGCAGAGCGCGCCGCGTCCCGTCGGAAAGCGCCTTGAAAAGTTCATCACATGCCGCCGAGCGGTCGCCGCCTGAAAGTGTATCGTTCATTGCGAAGTCATAACCAAATGATTATGAATAGATCAAGCGAAGACCGTTTTTGAAGGGTCCAAGCGACGTTAACCAAAAAAAGTTGGCGGGGTCCAGCAGCTGAGTCTTTTGAGTCACACCACCTGATATTGAGTCCCGTGGCTAAATCCGGACTCAACATGTCGTGTCTACCTCTTTCGTTCTCACGCTGTTAACTTTTGTCTGAGGCTCTACGGCTAAGCCGTTGATCTTGACGCCGGACTCTCGACGACTCAACGCTGGTCCTCGAAACGAATGGGGGTCACATAATGGGTGTCATGGAACGCGTCGCACCGCGGCGTAAAAGGGCGGTTGCGCCGATTGAAAAAGAGGCGGTCAACGTCCCGGCAAACTGCCTGCTGCGCGGCGACTGCATCGCCGAAATGGCAAAGCTGCCCGACGCCTGCATCGACATGATCTTCGCTGATCCGCCCTATAATCTTCAGCTGGGCGGTGACCTGTTCCGCCCCGAAGGCGGCCGGGTGGATGCCGTCGACAATGACTGGGACAAATTCGATACGCTCAGCAGCTACGACCGCTTTACCAAGGCATGGCTGGCGCAGGCCCGCCGCATCCTGAAGCCTAATGGCAGCATCTGGGTCATAGGCAGCTACCACAATATCTTCCGCGTCGGCACTGCCCTTCAGGACGAAGGCTTCTGGATTCTCAACGACATCATCTGGCGCAAGTCCAACCCCATGCCCAATTTCAAGGGCACCCGCTTCACCAACGCGCATGAAACGCTGATCTGGGCCAGCCAGGGCGAGGACGCCAAATATACGTTCAACTACAAGGCGATGAAGACGCTCAATGACGAGCTGCAAATGCGCTCCGACTGGGTGCTGCCAATCTGCGGCGGACAGGAACGGTTGAAGCGCAACGGGACGAAGGCGCACCCGACGCAAAAGCCCGAATCCTTACTCTATCGCGTGCTTCTGGCCTGCACCAAGCCCGGCGACGTCGTGCTCGACCCCTTCTTCGGCACCGGCACCACCGGTGCCGTCGCAAAGCGTCTCGGCCGCAAATGGATCGGCATCGAACGCGAGGACAGCTATATCGAAGTCGCGATGGAGCGCATCGAAGCCGCCCTGCCGCTGGACGAATCCGCCCTCACCATCATGCAAAGCGCCAAGAGCCAGCCCAAGGTCGCCTTCGGCACGCTCGTCGAAACCGGCTATCTTCAGCCCGGCGCGATCCTGACCGACGCCAAGCGCCGCTGGCAGGCCACCGTGCGCGCGGACGGCTCGCTCAGCGTCGGCACGGACACCGGTTCAATCCACAAGATGGGCGCAACCCTGCAAAATGCGCCCAGCTGCAATGGCTGGACCTTCTGGCATCATGAAGTCGATGGCGTGCTCAAGCCCATCGACACGCTGCGCCAGACGTACCTCTTGGCGAACGAGCCCTGATAAGCGCCCATTTCACGGCTCCAAACCAACCTCCGTTCGGGCTGAGCCTGTCGAAGCCCCTTCCTTTCCTTTAACAAGGAAAAGCCCTCGACAGGCGCAGCGTGAACGAGACCAGCCATGACCCTCTCTACTCTCCCTCAAGACGCCCGGCTGTACCTAAAGCCCACATGGTTCGTCCCCTCCCCCATCGGCCTGCCCGATGGGTCAGCGGCACGGATGGCCAACGGCCTCCTCTGGTTCCAGGCCTATGAGCTAACCGCACTTCAAGGCTCCCAACGCCTCGCCCGAACCACAATCCCGGTCGCCCAGTTCACGGAAACCATCGCCACCCTCCCCGCTCCGCTCGCCGAACGAGCCCAGCGCCTGGCCGCCAACATTTCCGCCCAACGGCAGCCGCTCGCACTAGGCGATCGCACCATCCGCTTCGACGCGCCGCAAGTCATGGCGATCCTCAACGTCACACCCGACAGCTTCTCCGATGGCGGCAAGCATATGGACGACCCGCAAGCCGCCGCCGACGCAGGCTTTGCCATGGCGGCAGCAGGCGCAGCGCTGATCGACATAGGCGGAGAATCCACTCGCCCCAAAGCGCCCAAAGTCTGGGAGGGCGACGAAATCGCCCGCGTCGTCCCCGTCATCGAAAAGCTGGCAGCCGCAGGCGTCCCGGTCTCCATCGACACCCGCAAAGCTGGCGTCATGGAAGCGGCGCTCGCAGCAGGTGCAAAGGTCATCAACGACGTCAGCGCCCTCGCCCACGACCCCCGCGCGATGGAAGTCGCCGCGCGCGCTACCTGCCCCGTCATCCTGATGCATGCGCCTTCCTCCGGCGATGACCCCCACGACAATCCGGGCGGCTATGGCGATGTCATCGCCGATGTGTTCGACATCCTCGAAAGCCGCATCGAAGCCTGTGTGGCGGCAGGCATCGCTCGCGACCGGATCATGATCGATCCGGGCCTGGGCTTCGGCAAATCGCTCGCGGACAATCTGGCGCTGGTCAACGGCCTCGCCACCTTTCAGGGCCTCGGCGTGCCCCTCCTCTTCGCCGGAAGCCGCAAGCGTCTGATCGGCGCGCTCTCCAACGAAGCCCCCGCCCCCGAACGCCTAGGCGGCTCGATCGCCCTCGCCTTCCGCGCCGCGCAATCGGGCGCCCAAATGGTGCGTGTCCATGACGTAAAGGAAAGCGTCCAGGCCCTGCACCTATGGCGCGGCCTCGCCGACGCGGGGCTCAGTGCGGTCTAAGGATCGCAAGCACTCTTAACCCTGTTCGCCCTGGGTTTCAGGCCAACAACCCAACCCCGTTCGGGCTGAGCTTGTCGAAGCCTCTTCCTTCTCTTCAACAATCAACCCGGAACGCTACAAAGGCACGTTATCAGCGCGTAAGCCGTCCCGCCTCACTTTCGTTCAGGCCGAACAAAACCGAGCCCTCACCTGTTCAAAACGAAGTCGCCAGACCTCCCGGAAAACACGCGCACCAACCCTACCACCGCCGCAACCGTGGCCGAAACACACTCGGATCAATCGCCAGCACAGGCACATCCCTAGCCGCCAATTCAACCTTAGCCTGCTCCACCACCGGCGGCTTGGCACCGGGCGTGAAAGTGACCACCGCCGTCCCCGGATCATCCAGCACCAGCCGATCCAGCATCAACGCAGGCCTCAACTCATCCGAATTCACCCGAACCAGCGTCCCAAGCTGAGTCATCCCAAATAATGTCCGGGCAAAGGCAGTAGGCAATCTTATGCAACCATGGCTCGCCGGATAGCCGGGATTATGCCCCGCATGCAGCGCCACCCCATCCCATGTCAGCCTTTGCATGAACGGCATGGGCGCATTGCTGTAGAGGTTCGACCGATGCCATTCCCGCTTTTGCAGGATCGTGAACTCGCCGGTCGGGGTCCGATGTCTCGCCGTGCCCGTTGACACGCTCGCCACGCCCACCAGCCGGTCGCCGTTATAAACATGGACCATCTGCCGCTGAAGGCTGATGATCAGGTAAAGCGGCCCATCGAACGGCCCTTCCTCCAACCAACGATAGCCGCCCGGCTGCACCACCTCACCATCGGGAATCGCGGCCTCGGCAACAGTTTCGCTCAGCGGCTGAAGGGAAACCATGGCGGCAAGCGCCAACAGGAACGGCATCACGCGCATTAAGTCTTTCTTAGTCATAATGCACGGAAACGCCAGCCAACAAGCGGCCTCCCACTCGCGTTTCTTAATCCCTCGGTGGCACAGGTTAGAGCATGATCAGTTTGAGTGATCGTCACCCCGGACTTGCTCCGAGGTCCCGCTTCTTATCCGATGCTGCCGAGGCAGCGAGACCCCGGGTCAAGCCCGAAAGCCGGCTCCCACGGACTGATCTTGTCACGGCAGAAACCAGCCGGCGTCGGGTTTACCCTTGAATGGCCAAAGTCGGCCTATCCGGCGACCATTCGGCCGAAGTCCTACAACAGCACCAGCTGCGCGACCGGGGCAAAACTGCGACGATGCAGCGGCGTCGGACCATGTTCCCGCAGCGCCGCCAAATGCATCGGGCTGCCATAGCCCTTATTGCTTTCCCAGCCATAATGGGGGTGCGCCACGGCCGCCTCTATCATCATGCGGTCGCGCGCTTCCTTGGCCAATATCGACGCGGCGGCGATCGACAGGCATTTGGCGTCGCCCTCCACCACGGCCGTCGATGCCCACCGCCATTTCGGGCAACGATTGCCGTCCACCAGCACATGCGCACAATCATGCGCCAGCGCCTCGACCGCGCGCGTCATCGCCAGCATCGTCGCCCACAGGATGTTGATCTCGTCAATCTCCTCGACCGACGCGACCCCAATCCCCCAGCACAGCGCCCGTGCCTTGATTTCGACCTCCAGCACGGCACGCCGCGCGGCGGTCAACTGCTTGCTGTCGTTAAGGCCATCCGGGCAATCCTCCTGCCGCAGGATGACGGCAGCGGCCACGACCGGCCCCGCAAGCGGCCCCCTGCCTGCTTCGTCCACGCCTGCGACCAGACCCGGATGATGCAGCCGCTCATGCGCGAAATCAGGCATGTTGGTGAAACCCGAACGGTGCCCCCATAGGCCCATGACCCTGCCCCAGCCCCGGCGCCAACATCAACGCTTCCCTGACATATTTACGAGCAAATTCAATGGCTTCTACTAGATTTGAACCCTGCCCCAACCGAGCAGCAATAGCACTGGCCAAGGTACACCCGGTCCCATGCGTATGAATCGTTTCAATTCGCGCATTGCTCCATGACTTTACCAACCCCTTTGGCCCAATCAGCCGATCCGTCAGCATCGCCCCCTCGCCATGCCCACCCTTCGCCAGCACATGCGTACCGAAACGGATCGCAATCTCCTCGCCCCCCAGCGCCTCCAGTTCCGGAATATTCGGCGTCACCAAAGTCGCCAGCGCCATCAACCGCTCAAACGCCGCAATCGTCGCCTCATCCGCCAGCACCGATCCACTGGTAGCGACCATCACCGGATCGAATATGACCGGAACATCGACCAATTCGGCCAATCGATCAGCAACGGCCTGCGCGGTCTCAGCCGAACCGATCATCCCGATCTTCACCGCATCCACGCCGATATCACTGATGACGCTATCCATCTGCCGCAACACCATATCGGTGGGCACCGCATGCACGCCCTGCACCCCCAGCGTATTCTGAGCAGTGATCGCAGTGATCGCGGTCATCGCATGCCCACCCAGCAGCGTGACTGTGCGGATATCCGCCTGAATGCCAGCCCCTCCGCCACTGTCCGACCCGGCGATGACCAAAATGCGCGCGGGCCTCATGCTTTGTAGCGACGCTCGGTAGAAGCCGGATAGCTGGCAAGCGCATCCCCTGCTCGCGTCGGCCGGTCCATCAGTTCCCCGCCACAATTAGGGCAACGGTCATCAAGCGCCTCGGCACACGCCGTGCAAAAGGTGCATTCGAATGAGCAAATGAAAGCGCCCGGCTCCGCAGCTGGCAGATCCACGCCGCAGCGCTCGCAATCAGGACGCATATCCAGCATCAGGCCGCAGCCTTCGCGACAGCGTCACAGATCCGTTGGACGACATCCTGCACCTGATCTTCCCGATCGCCCTCCGCCATGACACGGATTACAGGCTCCGTGCCGGACGGACGAATGACCAATCTGCCGCAACCATTCAATTCGCCCTCCGCCTGAGCGATCACCCGCTTGACCTCCTCATGCTCCAGCGGCTTGCCACCGGAAAAGCGGACATTCTTGAGCAACTGCGGCACGGGATCGAACTGATGCAGCACTTCACTGGCGGGCTTGCCCGCGCGAACAAGCGCCGCTAGCACCTGCAGCGCTGCAACAGTCCCGTCGCCGGTCGTCGCATAATCGGACAGGATCATATGCCCCGACTGTTCACCGCCGACATTGAAGCCACCCTCACGCATCCGCTCCAGCACATAACGATCCCCAACCTTGGTACGCTCGAGATTGATCCCCTGCGCAGCCAGAAAGCGCTCCAAGCCTAGGTTGGACATAACCGTCGCAACCAGTCCGCCCCCCCGCAGCAATCCATCGCGCGCGAAATTGCTCGCGATCAGCGCCATGATCTGATCGCCATCAACGATCTGGCCCTTCTCATCCACGACGATCAGCCGGTCGGCATCGCCGTCAAGAGCGATCCCGATGTCCGCACCGGACGACACGACCGTTTCCTGGCACAGAAGCGGAGAGGTCGATCCACAACCATCATTAATATTGATGCCATTTGGCGTCACGCCAATCGCGATGACCTCAGCACCCAATTCCCAAAGAGCCGAGGGCGCGACCTGATAAGCGGCACCGTTCGCGCAATCGACGACGATCTTCAGCCCGTCGAGACGAAGGTCTGCGGGAAAGCTGGACTTGACCGCATGGATGTAGCGGCCCCGGGCGTCCTCGACCCGGCGCGCACGTCCGATTTCCGATGAAGCCGCAAGCGGAATATCCTGCTCCAGCATCGCTTCAATCTTCAGCTCGTCTTCATCGGACAGCTTGTAGCCGTCAGGTCCGAACAGCTTGATCCCGTTGTCGGCATAGGGATTGTGGCTGGCCGAAATCATGACGCCCAGATCGGCACGCATCGAATGCGCCAGCAGCGCCACGGCGGGCGTTGGAATCGGCCCGAATTGAACGACGTCCATCCCCACCGCAGTGAATCCCGCGACCAGCGCGTTTTCAACCATATAGCCTGACAGGCGTGTGTCCTTACCGATCACAACCCTATGCCTATGGCTCCCGCGCTGAAAATGCTTTCCCGCAGCCATGCCGACCTTCATCGCGAGTTCGGCGGTCATCGGCCATTGGTTCGTGCGGCCCCTGATACCGTCGGTGCCGAAATAACGCTTGCTCATGATTTCTGTCCTGCAACGCGGCGTAAGTTGCCGTCGTCCATAGCAATCTTTGTTCGACTTTCCACTGGCCAGCAGTCATCCCATAGCAAATGGATGGTTTCAATGCAGCGGTGGACGCGCTTTCAGGCGCGGTCTTCTTCAAGGTTCCCGTTCTGGGTGTTCGGATCGAACTGATCGTCCTCTATCTTGCGATCCCGATGTTGTTTTTCACCATCTGGCTGGGCTTCCCCAATGCCCACGCCGTGGGACGGGCGCTACGGATATTGCGGACCCAGCCACGCGCGGGCGAGGCCACGGGCGACGTCAGTCAGTGGGGCGCCTTGACCACCGCGCTCGCCGGAACGATCGGTCTCGGGAACATCGCCGGGGTCGCGGTTGCATTGACCATGGGCGGGCCGGGCGCGATCTTGTGGATGTTCGTGATCGGCTGGTTCGCGATGACCGTGAAGATGGCCGAAGTCACGCTCGGCCTCAAATACAGGACATTCGATCAGCGCGGCCATGTGCATGGCGGCCCCATGTATGTGCTCAGAGCCATCGGCGCGACGCGCGGCTGGCCTCGTCTGGGCCTTACGCTTGGGGGCCTTTACGCCTTCTTTGCGCTGTTCGGCGCGATCCCGATGGTGCAGGTGAACCAGAGCTTCGCGCAGGTGAAGGTTGTAACCGGCCTCTCTGACGGCTGGGCCTATGGCGCGCTGTTAGCCGCCGCCGTGGCGCTGGTGACACTGGGCGGCGCGGCATGGCTTGGCGAGGTCGCGAAACGTCTCACACCACTCAAGGTAGCCATCTATCTCGTTGGTGTCGCCGCCGTCCTCATCATCCACGCACCAGCGATACCCGACGCATTGGCCCAGATATGGCACGGCGCCTGGAATGGCAGCGCGGCCACGGGGGGGCGCTGTCGGCGCCTTTGTCTCGGGGATGAGGCGAGCGGTCTTTGCGAGCGAGGCCGGTGTCGGCTCCGCGGTCATGGCGCACAGCTTGGCACGAGTGCGTCATCCGGTTTCAGAAGGACTGGTGGCCCTGCTTGAACCGCTGCTCGGCACAATGATCGTCTGTTCCCTAGGTGGCCTGGCGTTGGTGGTCGCGGGCACTTGGACGTCGGGACTGGAAGGTATCGCGATCACGTCCGCCGCCTTCTCGCAGGTATCACCGTGGTTTCCATGGCTGCTAGCGATCGTCGTTGTGCTGTTCGCCTATTCCACGCTTGTCGCATGGGGCTTTTACGGCCTTCAGGCTTGGGGGTATCTGTTCGGTCATGGGCCAAAGGCGCAGTGGAGCTACAAGATCCTCTATATCGTCGCGCTGCCTCCTGCGGCCGCGATCGACCTAGGTCGGGTCGTGGACATCGTCGATAGCAGCTTTTTCCTGATGGCAATTCCCAACGTCATAGCGCTTTATCTCTGCGCGGGAGAGCTGCGGCGAGATGTGCGGGCCTATCTGAGCGAAGCGGAAGAACATGCCTCACCAAGCGGACTTAGGGACTAACCGATAAGCGAAAGGCCCCACCAGTTGGCGAGGCCTCTCTTAAATTATATCGGGTTGGGTTGGGTCAAATCTTGTCGCCAAGCGCACCCTTCACAGACCCTTTGATGTCCTGAGCGGTGCCCTTAGCCTTCTGCGCCTTACCCTCTGCGACCAAGTCGGCATCATTCTGGTTCCGACCCGCAGCTTCCTTGACCGCTCCAGCAATCTTATTGCCTGCCGCTTTAACCTTGTCAGTCATTTCACCCATAACGTCCTCCTATCGAAAGCTACGATGGGTCAACAACTTGGAGTAACCGAAGGTTGCCACCGGTACGATTGCGCAACGGTTGCAGACAAAGAAAAAGGGGCCGGAAAACCGGCCCCTTCCAAAATATTGGTAGCTGACGCTTAGCGCTTCGAGAACTGGAAGCTGCGGCGAGCCTTGGCGCGACCGTACTTCTTACGCTCGACGGTACGGCTGTCGCGGGTCAGGAAGCCTTCGGCCTTGACCGCGCTGCGCAGCGCCGGCTCATACTTCGACAGAGCCTGGGCAATGCCGTGCTTGACCGCACCAGCCTGGCCCGAGAGACCGCCGCCCTTGACGGTGGCGATCACGTCATACTGACCTTCACGCTCAGTGATGCCGAAGGGCTGGTTGATCACCAGACGCAGGGTCGGGCGAGCGAAATATACTTCCTGATCGCGGCCATTGACCGTGATCTTGCCGGTGCCGGGCTTCACCCAGACGCGGGCGACGGCATCCTTACGGCGGCCGGTCGCATAAGCGCGGCCGAGGCTGTCGATTTCCTGGGCGCGTAGGGGAGCCGAGGGCTGAACAGGAGCGATCGGCGCGTCGGCAGCGACGGTCTCACCAGCGGCGGGCGCGGGAGCGTTGGCGGTCAGCGACGCGAGGTCGGACAGGGACTGGCGGTTATCGGACATTATGCACCCACCTTGTTCTTGCGGTTGCGCGATGCGAAATCGAGCACTTCGGGGTTCTGCGCTTCGTGCGGATGTTCAGCACCGGCGAAGATGCGCAGGTTGCGCATCTGCTGACGGCCGAGCGGACCACGTGGGATCATGCGCTCAACGGCCTTTTCAAGCACGCGCTCGGGGAAACGGCCTTCCAGGATCTTGGCAGGCGTGGTTTCCTTGATGCCACCAGCATAGCCGGTGTGCTTGTAGTAGACCTTGTCGGTCAGCTTGCGGCCGGTGAACTTCACCTTGCCAGCGTTGATGATGATGACATTGTCACCGCAATCGACGTGGGGCGTGAAGCTGGTCTTGTGCTTGCCGCGAAGGATGTTCGCGACGGTCGAGGCGAGGCGGCCGACGACGAGACCTTCCGCGTCGATCAGGATCCACTTCTTTTCGACCGTTGCCGGGGTTGCCGGCTTAGTGGTCTTCATCAGCGCCTTCATGGTGCCAATCTCCAGAATGAAATAGTGAATTGAACGCGTTTTGAGGGCGATCAAAGATGGGCGCTAATGACCGGTGAGGTTCAGGAAGTCAAGAGATTCGGCGGGTTTCCTGACGGGTAAAATGATACCCGTCACTTCACGATCTGTTCAGCCACCCATTTTGCGTAGCTTAAATCGGCGCTTTCCACCGGTATTGCGAGGATGGCGGGCACTTCATAGTCGTGAAGTTCCGCGATCCGCGCCATCAGGGCGTCGCGGCGCGAGGGCGTTGTCTTGAACAGCACCGGCACCTCCGCCGCGCTTTCCAGCACCCCGTTCCATTCGTAGAGCGACGTCGCAGCCCCGAGCATGTTGGCGCAGGCGGCAAGCCCTTCCCCGATAAGCTGGCGCGCGACGCGGTCGGCGGCCTCCGCCGAACCGAAGAGCGTGTAGACGAGCGCGACGCCGCTCACGCCCGGCGTGCCCCGATCGCATGCGCACCCCAGGCCGCGGAAGCGACGACGAGGGCGCCGACCGCCTGATGCAGCACCGCGAGCGGCAAGGCGATGCCGCTGACGACGGTGGCGATGCCCAGCGCGATCTGCGTGCCGACGGCAGCATTGATGGCGATCGAGGGACCGCGCCGCCCCGCCCTCTTTGCCCTCCGCGCGAGCAGGATCAACATCGCGGCGGCAACCCATGCCCACCAGCGATGGATGAAATGGACGAGATAAGGGTCGCTGGACAAGGTCGCCCAAAGCGATCCCAGCCACGAAATCCCTTCCGGCACGAGATGGTCGTTCATGAGCGGCCAATTGTTCGAGACATAGCCGGCGTCGAGCCCGGCGGTGAACGCGCCGAACATCAGCTGGACCAGCAGCGCCAGCAGGACGACCAGCGCAAAAGGCCTGAGCGCGGCAGGACGGACGGCCGGGCTCCGCGCCAGGGCAAACAGATCAAGCGCCGTCCAGACAAGGCCGCCGATGATGAAGAGTGCCGTCAGCAGATGGACCGCAAGCCGGTAATGGCTGACATCAGTGCGCACGGACAGACCAGAGGTGACCATCCACCAGCCGATTGCGCCCTGAAGCCCCCCGAGCGCCAGCAAAGCGACCAGACGCCAGCCATAGCCGGACGGGATCGCGCGGCGAAAGGCGAACCACAGGAGCGGCAGGGCGAAGGCGAGGCCTATCAGTCGTCCAAGCAGCCGATGCACCCATTCCCAGAAGAAGATGAACTGAAAATCGGACAGGGCCATGCCCTGCCGCAACTGCTGATATTCGGGGATCTGCTGATAAAGGCGAAATGCCTCCATCCACTGGTCATGGGTAAGAGGCGGTATGGCGCCGGTAATCGGCTTCCACTGCGTTATCGACAGGCCCGATTCGGTGAGCCGGGTGATGCCGCCCACCACGACCATGCAGAAAACCAGCGCGGCTACCGTGAGCAGCCAGCGGGCGATGGAAAGTGGGCGGGATGTAGCCATGGCCGGGCGAAGGGCAAGTTCGGTCATGGCGCCGATCCATGCGCCGATGCCCGGATTGTTGCAAGAGGGCGCCCATTGGACAAAAGGTCGCAACGCCCCGTAACGAGCGGATACAAATCACCGCACAGGCGTATCCCGTCTATGCACTTCTTAACAGAGGATAATCGATGAGCGCCCTGGCGAACGACACTGCCGGGATGATCGCTGCGCAGGGTCCGATCGGAGACCTGACGGCGCGCATCGGCGACGGGTCCCCTCTGGGTCCGGTCCGCCAATGGTCGCCTGCGCTGATATCAACGGTGCGGCTGATGCTGTCTTCCAAGGCGGAGATCGTGCTGTTCTGGGGTCCTGAACTCTGCGCGCTCTATAATGAAGCCTATGCGCCGACGATTGGCGACAAGCATCCGGGGGCATTGGGCCGTCCGGCACGGGAGAATTGGGCCGAGCTGTGGGACGATCTGGAGCCGCTGCTGCTGTCGGTACTCGAAAAGGGCGAGACGGTGCATGCCAAGGACCGCCCCTTTTACATCGAGCGGGATGGCGGCCGGGGCGAGGAAGTCTATTTCGACATCAGCTATTCACCCGTGTTCGAAGCGGACGGGTCGATCGGCGGGGCGCTGTGCATCGTCAATGAGACGACGCAGCGCGTCCGAACCGAGCGGGAGATGCTGGCGGATCGCAACCGATTATGGACGCTGGCCCGCGACCCTTTTCTGATAGCCGACATGGACGGCACATGGCTGTCGGCCAGCCCTGCATGGACGGACATATTGGGATGGAGCCAGGAGGAGTTGATCGGCCGCACGTCGGAATGGATGGAGCATCCCGATGATGTCGCGCATGTCCGGAACGAGGTTGATACGCTCCAGCAAGGCATTCCCACGCGGCGCTTTGAAAACAGGTTCCGAACAAAGGACGGCGATTATCGTAACTTCAGCTGGACAGCGGTGCCCGACAATGGGCTGATCTATTGCGTGGCGCGGGATGTTACCGAACAGCGCGCCCATGCCCGCGCGCTTGCCGATGCGGAGGCCGCGTTGCGGCAGGCGCAGAAGATGGAGACGCTCGGCCAGTTGACCGGTGGCGTGGCCCATGACTTCAACAATTTGTTGCAGGTGGTGACGGGCAATCTTGAACTGCTCCAGCGCGGCCTCAATGATAATGAGCGGATGCGCCGTGCGGCGGACAATGCGATGGCGGGCGCCGAACGTGCAGCCATGCTGACGCAGCGGCTGCTCGCCTTTTCCCGCCGCCAGCCATTGGCGCCCGAGCGTGTGAACCCCAATCGGCTGGTGAGCCGCATGTCTGAGTTGCTGAGCCGCACATTGGGCGAGCGGATCGAGGTTGAGACGATTCAGACCGCGCGCGCCTGGCCGATTGAGATCGACCTTAATCAAATGGAAAATGCGCTGTTGAACCTCGCGGTCAACGCCCGTGATGCGATGCCCGGTGGCGGCAAGCTGACCATCGAGGTCGCCAATACGCATATCGATGACCATTATGCGGCGAAGGAAGAGGATGTGCAGCCTGGGCAATATGTGCTGATCAGCCTGTCGGACACAGGACAGGGCATGGATGCCGAGACGTTGAGCCACGCGATCGAGCCTTTCTTCACCACCAAGGAGGTGGGCCGGGGCACCGGGCTTGGGCTGTCCATGGTCTATGGTTTCATCAAGCAGTCGGGCGGCCACATCCGGGTTTATTCGGAGGTCGGCGAAGGGACGAGCGTCAAGATTTACCTGCCGCGCTATCATGGGCTGGTGCCAGCAAATGATCAGTTGGAGGAGGCGCCGCGCCCGGCCGTGAGCGGGGGCGATGAAACGGTTCTGGTGTGCGAGGATGACGATAATGTCCGCGCCTATGCGGTCGAGGTGCTGAACGAGCTGGGCTATCGGGTGATCGAGGCCAGTAACGGAGCGGCGGCGCTCGACGCGCTGGAGCACGCCCCGGTGCCGGTCGACCTGCTATTTACCGATGTGGTGCTGCCCGGTGGGATGACCGGCGCGGACGTTGCCCGGGAAGCTACGGCGAGGCGGCCAGAGCTTAAGATCCTGTTCGCGACGGGCTATGCGCGCAACGCGATATTCCACCATGGGCGGTTGGACCCGGGGGTGGAGTTGCTGACCAAGCCTTTCACTTACGCGGAACTGGCGGGGAAGGTGCGCGAGATGTTGGACCGGCGGGAAGAGCAACGGGTGGGGTAGTGGATTGGGAGAGTGGGCTTCGACTTTGCTCAGCCTGAATGGGGGTTACCCGTGCTCCTGCGAAGGCAGGAGCCCAGCGGCGAGGTTTGAACTGGGCTCCTGCCTTCGCAGGAGCACGAATCTCTAAGGGAGGGAGCGGGAGCGCGCCTAACCAATGGCACGCCACGCGGCGACCAACGCCCTCGCGCGTTCCGCCACCGTCGCGGCATTGTCTCCGGGGCGGTATAGCGCGCCGCCGACGCCGATGCCTTCGCAGCCTGCGCCAAGCCATTGGCCGATCGTGTCAGCGCCTGTGCCGCCCACCGCCCAGAGGCCGACATGGCGCGGCAGAACTTCCTTGATGGCCTTTATATAGGCGGGACCGAGGCTGGCGGCCGGGAAGAGTTTCAGGCGGCGGGCGCCAGCGCGGACGGCGGCAAAGCCTTCGCTGGGGGTCATGAAGCCGGGCAGCATGTCGAAGCCATATTGCGCGCCTCGGGCGATGACGGCCGGGTCGGTATTGGGCGTGACCATGATGCGGCCGCCCGTACGGCGCAGGTCGTCTACCGCTTCGACCGTCAGCACGGTGCCGCCGCCGATCAGCGCGGTCGCGCCGAACGCCTGTTGGAGCGCGGTGATGCTTTCGAAGGGTTCGGGCGAGTTCAGCGGCACTTCGATAATGCGGATGCCCGCATCGATGAGAGCCGCGCCGATTTCCACCGCTTCTTCGGGGCGAAGGCCGCGCAGGATAGCGGCGATGGGGGGCGCTCCGGCTGCAAGAAGGGAATCGAGGGTCATGCAGCATTCTCCGGAAGGGTGAGGCCAGCGAGGACGCAATCGTCGCCGCTCAAAGATCGGGAAGCAAGGCCCTGTGCCTCCAGCGCCTCTGCATAGCGGGCGCAAAGGCGCTGGTCGCCGATGAGGGTGATGCCGCTTACTTCGCCGAGCATGGCGCGCACTTCGGCTATTTCGCAGCCGATGAGCAGGCCGGAGATATAGCCAGCGGCCCAATCGGGGGAGCGTCCGGCGCGCAAACGCTTGGCGCGGGCGGCGAAGAGGTTGGTGAGGAGGCGGCCCTCCCCTGCCCCGTCGAGGCCTTCGGCGAAACCTTTCGCCTCTTCGGCGGCTTCGGTGGGAGCGGATTTGGGGCCGAGGGTGGAGTGATCACGCAGCAGGGCGAAGAGTTCGCCGGTGGGCACGGTGCGGAAGCTGATGATGCGGCCTTCCTCCACCAGCGACCATTTATTGTGGGTGCCGGGCAGGACGATGAGGTGGCGGCCTTGTGCAAGATCGGGATTCCGATGCATTGCGCCGAAGATTTGGGTTTCTTCACCGCGCATGACGTCGGGCACGCCCTCCTTGTCCGTGCAGGCCAGGCCCGCGAGGATCGTGACGGGAGCGCCTTGCCAGTCGAAGCGCATGGCGGCGGCGCGCCATTGCTGCGCGGTGGCGGGGCAGTCGGCATAGGGCGCCTCCACCCAGCCATCGCGTGCGCCCGCCATGCCGCACAGGCGTATGCTGTCGGGCGCGCCATCTTCCAGCCAGGGGGCGATGGTTTGCGCGAAGGCTTGCGCGGCGTTCGCGCCCGCTTCGGCAATGCCGGGACCTTCGCGGCGGGCGGTGACTTGCCCCTGCTCCATGCGGAAGAGGCGCAGGCGGCTGGTGCCCCAGTCGCCAACGACATCATAGCTGCTCATGCTGAAGTCATTTCCGTTCTTGTCTGCTTATTTGTATGAGTATATGCAACGGTCGATAGCGTCAATGCATCGCGCACCTCATGTCTTTCAGGAACTCTCATGGCCGCTTCGTCTCAGCCCAACCGGAAATTGCGCAGCCGCGCCTGGTTCGACAATCCCGACAATATCGACATGACGGCGCTCTATGTGGAGCGTTACCTGAACTTCGGGCTGAGCCTGGAGGAACTGCGCAGTGGCAAGCCGATCATCGGCATCGCGCAGACGGGGAGCGACCTTTCGCCCTGCAACCGGCACCATCTGGTGCTGGCCGAGCGCATCCGCGAGGGGATTCGCGAGATGGGCGGGATCGCGCTGGAGTTTCCGGTGCATCCGATCCAGGAGACGGGCAAGCGGCCGACGGCGGGTCTGGACCGCAACCTTGCCTATCTGGGGCTGGTCGAAGCGCTGTACGGCTATCCGATCGATGGGGTGGTGCTGACGACGGGCTGCGACAAAACGACACCTGCGCTGCTGATGGCGGCGGCGACGGTCAATATTCCCGCGATCGCGCTGTCGGTCGGGCCGATGCTGAACGGTTGGCACAAGGGGCAGCGGACGGGGTCGGGCACGATCGTCTGGCATGCGCGGCAGCTGCTGGCGGCGGGGAAGATCGATGATGAGGGCTTCATCAAGCTGGTGGCTTCGTCGGCGCCCTCGACCGGCTATTGCAACACGATGGGCACGGCGACGACGATGAACTCGCTGGCCGAGGCGCTGGGGATGATGCTGCCGGGATCGGCGGCTATTCCGGCGCCCTATCGCGATCGGCAGGAGGCCGCGTGGCGCACGGGCAAGCGGATCGTGGAGATGGTGGCGGAGGATCTGAAGCCGTCCGACATATTGACGCTGGATGCCTTTCATAACGCGATCTTGGTCAACTCGGCGATCGGGGGATCGACCAATGCGCCGATCCATCTGGCGGCGATCGCGCGACATGTTGGCGTCGAACTGCCGCTGAAGGATTGGGAGACGGTGGGGCATGATGTGCCGCTGCTGGTGAACCTGCAACCGGCGGGCGAGTATCTGGGCGAGGATTATTATCATGCCGGGGGCGTGCCTGCTGTGGTGGGGCAGCTGATCGCGCAGGGCTTGATCCGCGAGGGCGCGATGACGGTCAACGGGCGGACGATGGGCGAGAATTGCCGAGGGGTGGCGATCGAGGATGAGAATGTCATCCGGCCTTTCGCCCAGCCTTTGAAGGAGGAAGCGGGTTTCCTCGTTCTGTCGGGCAATTTGTTCGACGCGGCGATCATGAAGACGAGCGTTATCAGTGAGGAGTTCCGGCAGCGTTACCTGTCCAACCCGGCCGATCCTAATGCTTTTGAGGGGCCTGCGGTCGTGTTCGACGGGCCGGAGGATTATCATGCGCGGATCGATGATCCGGCGGTGGGCATTACGCCCGATACGCTGATGTTCATGCGCGGCGCGGGGCCGATCGGCTATCCGGGCGCGGCGGAGGTGGTGAACATGCGGCCGCCCGCTTACCTGATCACCGAAGGCGTGTCCGCCCTGCCCTGCATCGGCGACGGGCGGCAGTCGGGGACGTCGGGTAGCCCTTCGATCCTCAACGCCTCGCCGGAGGCCGCGGCGATGGGCGGGCTGGCGCTGCTGAAGACCGGGGACCGGGTGCGGATGGACCTGGAGGCGCGGACGGTGAATGTGCTGATCCCGGACGAGGAGCTGGAGGCGCGGCGCGCGGCGCTGCGGGCAGAGGGGGGGTATCCTTATCCCGCTTCGCAGACGCCGTGGCAGGAGATTCAGCGGGCGCTGGTGGGGCAGCTGGACAAGGGCGCGATCCTGGAGGGTGCGGAGAAATTCCAGCGGATTGCCCAGACTCAGGGCCTGCCGCGCGACAATCACTAAGAGATAAGGGAAGCGGCATGAGCGGGATCATCAAGGCGGGGCTGGTCGGGCTGGGCAAGATCGCCCGCGACCAGCATTTGCCCGCTATCGAACAGACAAGCGGCATCGATCTGGTGGCGGTCGCCAGCCGGAATGCGCGGGCGGATGGGGTGAACAACTATCCCACGCTCGACGCGATGCTGGCGGGCGAGCCGGACATGAATGCGGTGATCCTGTGCCAGCCGCCGCAGGTGCGGTATGAGGCCGCGCGCAAGGCGATCCTCGCGGGCAAGCATGTATTTCTGGAAAAGCCCCCCGGCGCTACGGTGACGGAGGTAGAGGCGCTGATCGCCCTAGCGAAGGCGCAGGGCGTGACGCTCTATGCGAGTTGGCACAGTCGCCATGCCGCCGCCGTGGCGCAGGCAAAGGCATGGCTCGCCGTGCGCAAGGTCACGCGCGTATCGATCGAGTGGCGCGAAGATGTGCGGCACTGGCATCCGGGACAGCCGTGGATTTGGGAAGCGGGCGGCTTTGGCGTGTTCGATCCGGGCATCAACGCGCTGTCGATCCTGACCGAAATCATGCCGGAGCCGGTGACAATGCTGTCCGCCAGCCTGGACGTTCCATCCAATAAGGATGCCCCGATCGCCGCCGCCCTGAAGATGGCGAGCGCATCGGGCGCGCCGATCGATGCAGCGTTTGACTGGCGACAAACCGGTCCGCAGACATGGGACATTGCCGTCGAGACGGACGATGGCGCGCTGATCCTGTCAGAAGGCGGAAACCGCCTGACGCTGAACGGGGACGTCATGGTGCAGGCGCCCGACCATGAATATCCCGATATGTACCGCCTGTTCGTCGAGCTGGTGGGCCGGGGCGCGATCGAGGCGGATACCAGCCCCCTGCGACTGGTGGCTGACGCCTTCCTTTGCGGCAAGCATTGCCCTACGGCGGCGTTCGACGATTAGACAAAAGGAGCATGGCATTGGGGAGGGAAGACCGGCATCCAGCCGAACGCAAGTTCGGACATGAGGAAGGCGGGCTTCGCATCCATCAGGCCATTGCCCGGCAGCTTGGCACCGCCATCGTCGCGGGAGTCCACAAGCCCGGCGATGTTTTCGAAGGCGAGATCGAGGCCGCCGAACGGCTGGGCGTATCCCGCACAGCCTATCGGGAAGCGGTGCGCATTCTGGTGGCAAAGGGCATGCTGGAAAGCCGACCCAAGGCGGGCACGCGCGTCCTGCCGCGCATCCGCTGGAATGTGCTGGACCCGGAGATGCTCGCCTGGATGTTCGCGGGAGAACCCGACCCGGCCTTTGTCCGCGATCTGTTTGAACTGCGCGGCCTCATAGAACCGGCAGCGGCGGAACTGGCGGCGCGGCGGCGCACCGATGCGCAGCTTTCGGCGATGGAACAGGCGTTGATGAGCATGCGCGATCATGGCCTTTCGTCCGAAGAAGGACGCGCGGCCGACCAGCGTTTTCACCACGCTATCCTTGCCGCGACGCAAAATGACGCCCTGGCTGCGCTGGCGAGTTCGGTGGGCGCGGCGGTCAGCTGGACCACGACATTCAAACAGCGGAAGAAGTCGTCGCCACGCGATCCTTTTGCGGATCATCGCGCTGTGTTCGATGCGATTGCTTTGCGGGATGCGGACGGGGCGCGATCGGCGATGGCGGAACTGTTGCGGCTGGCTCTGGCGGATATGGATGTTGCGCTTTCGGGGCCGGGGGTGGGTTCTTAGAGCATTGAGTGCCGCCGCATGGCGAGAGCAACCATCTTTGTCCGCGCAGAGACGCAGAGATCGCAGAGGAATTCGGGGCTTTCGACCCACGCGCCTCCCGCCGGGGGCAAACCCCGATCGCTCTCGCGCCAGCCTCGCCTTCGATGCGGGGCACCGCCCAACCCCCTACCCCTACGCTTCTGCGCCAATAAAATCCTGATCCCCTGAACCCCGCTCCCCACATGCCGGGCCAAGCATGACCTTTCTTCTTATAGGAAGTAGAGCCCTTCGACAGGCTCAGGGCGAACGGAGGTTGTGGGGCAACCGGGAGCTTTTTGGCTCCTGATCAGCTTTGATCGATGAGGTCGCGTAGGCGGCTTGCCAGTTCCTGTAGCGTGAAGGGTTTTGCGAGCAAGGCGATGTCGGGGTCCAGCTTTCCGTCGCGCAGGAAGCCATCGCGGGTGTAGCCGCTGGTATAGAGGATTTTGAGGTCGGGCCTTAATGCGCGGGCCTTGTCGCTCAACTCCTTGCCGGACATTCCCGGCATGACCACATCGGTGAACAGCAGGTCGATCGGCTGATCCTCCGCTTCGATCAGGCGCAGTGCAGCGTTGCCGTCGGCTGCCTCCAGAGCCCGGTAGCCAAGTTCGCACAGGATTTCGACGGAATAGGCACGCACGCCGTCGTCATCTTCCACCACCAATATGGTTTCCCCATTGGCTGACAGGTCGTGCTGGGCGGCCTTTTCCTCCTGCGCCTCATCCGCCTCTCCGATAAAGCGCGGCAGGTAGATTTTTACCGTGGTCCCCTGCCCCTGTTTCGACAGCACTTCGACATGGCCGCCCGATTGCTTGACGAAGCCGTAGACCTGACTGAGGCCGAGCCCCGTGCCCCGGCCGATTTCCTTGGTGGTGAAAAAGGGTTCGAAAATACGCGACAGCACCGGCGGCGCCATGCCGGTGCCGGTGTCGCTGACCGCAATCATCACATAATTGCCCGGCGTCACGTCGCCACAAGCGGCGGCATAGCCGCTGTCCAGATGAGCGTTGCCGGTTTCGATCGTCAGCGTCCCGCCATCAGCCATGGCGTCGCGCGCATTCACCGCGAGGTTCAGCAGCGCGCTTTCTATCTGGTTGGGATCGGCTTCTACCAGCCATAGATGAGGGCCGCTGACCGTTTCCAACTGGATGAGTTCGCCAAGGGCACGCTTCAGCAGATCGGAAAGCCCGTCCACCACCCGGTCGAGATACAGCGGCTTGGGCGACAAGGGTTGCCGCCGGGAAAAGGCGAGCAGCCGCTGGGTGAGCGACGCCGCACGCTCCGCCCCCTGCCGCGCATTGGCGATCGCGCGGCTGATCTTGGCCGGGTCCGATCCCGTTTCCAGATTGCGCTGCGCCAATTCGATATTGCCGTTAATGACGGTCAGCAGATTGTTGAAATCATGCGCGATGCCGCCGGTGAGTTGTCCCACCGCCTCCATCTTCTGCGCCTGACGTAGCTGATCCTCGACCGCCCGTTTTTCGGTGAGGTCGCGCGTCACCTTTGCAAAGCCGATCAGACGACCCTGATCGTCATGAATGGCGTCGACGATGATGCTGGCCCAGAATTCGGACCCGTTCTTACGCACCCGCCAGCCTTCAGCCTCAAACCGCCCGGCGCTGGCCGCGACCTGAAGGGTGTGGGCTGGCATGCCCGCTTGCTGGTCCGGATCAGTGTAGAAGCAGGAGAAGTGATGCCCGACGATTTCATGGGCCGTATAGCCCTTGATCCGTTCCGCCCCGGCATTCCAGTTAGTAATCGTGCCGTTCGCATCCAGCATGCACATGGCGTAATCGGTCACGCCCTGAACCAGCAGGCCGAAGCGCCGCTCGCTTTGTTCCAGTTCGCGGAAGGCGGCGCGGATCTGCTCGGTGCGCTGTTCGATACGCTGTTCCAACGTGGCGTTCAGCTGGCGCAATTCCCCTTCCGCCACCGTTCGCGCCGCGATTTCCCGCTGCGCCTTATGGTGGAGGCGGGCATTATCGATGGCGATCGATGCGTGCCCGGCGACCCCGGCCATGATTTTTTCATGTTCAGCCGTGAAGCGGCCGGGCAGATGATGACCGAAGAAGAGGCCGCCCTGCACTTCACCGCTTTGCGAGATGACCGGCACCGCGAGATAGCTGGTGACCGGCAAGTGGCCGGGCGGCATGCCCCTGTGCGGGACATTGTGGCCGTAACGGGCGTCCTGCCGGATGTCATCGGACCGGACGATGCCCTCGCCCAGGAAAGTGGGCGCGAAAACGGCCGTGTTGCGGGGCATGGGGAAGTTGGCAAAGGCTTCCCTTGGAACGCCCGAGAGGCTGTAGAGCATGTAGCTCTCACCCTGCTGGTCGATCAGATTATAGAAAAAGGCGCCGAATTCAGCGCCGGTCAGTTCCACTGCGGCGTCGGTGATCGTCTGAACGACTATGTCCAGATTGGACTCGGCCGCGACGGCGGCGCCTATGCGATTGATGATCTCGAACGAAGTCTGCAACGACACATTGCGCACGGCGGCCCCGACAAGCCGGGCAAGCTGGCCGAGCAAATCGACCGAGAAATCGTCCGGCGCATTTGCGCGCGACCAATAGGCGCCGATCGCCATCGGCTGCGATCCGGTTTCGACCGGCGTCATCACCATGCTGCGGACGAAAGTGTCCGCATACAGTTGATGGGGAACGCGCGCGTCGGCGAAAATATCGGGGATGACCGCCGCCTCCCCATGAGTCATCACCCAGCCGGAAACACAGGCTGAACGCGGGAACCTTTGCCCCTTCCACAGCGGTTCGACGGCATCTTCGGCGACATAGAGGCAGTCATCGCCGTCCGCCAGCACGACCGTGATGCCCTGCGCCCCTGCGATGACACGCGCCGCCGTCCGCACGACTTCCACCACGTCCTCCAGCGAACGGGCGTTCGCCAGACGCTCCGCTGCCGCGAACAATGGCGTACATCGGTGAGGAGCGTCTTGAGCGGGCAGCAACATGTCCAACAAAACAGCCTTCGGGGAATGGGACGCCCCAGCATAACGCGTTGTTTTTGAACCGCCAACCACCCGAATTGCCGCAAAATGGTGAAAAGCTCTTAACCCTGATTGCATAAACGGGGGTTGATGAAGGTCAGGGCGGCGAAGCGGGCAATCGGCTATGATCACGCCGAGGTAGAACGAGCGATTCGCGGCGTTCAGCAAAATGGCCGGGAGGCGGCATGGCGGACATGGATCGCCCGCGCCAGATGCCCGCCGAGGTTTTCAGTGATGTTGGGAAAGCGCATCCCGGACAGCCGCGTGCTCGTGCAGTAGCCCGTAGCTGTCCGGGATGACCTCATCGCCATTCAAGGAATGACAACGCTGTCTTTCTTTAGACATTTGCGATGATCGATCAAGTCCCTTTTTGCTGTCTTGAGCCGAAAATCCGGACGCGATCCTTGGCCCCTGCGCCTCAGCCTTGTGCCGGGCGGCCTTTCCGTGCCAAGGCCGGAAAGATGCAATGGGGCTGTCACACAGGATTGGGCGCAATTCGCCGGGAGTTTCATGGCCAGCATCAATGACGTGGCGGCACTGGCGCGCGTTTCGATCAAGACGGTCTCGCGCGTGGTCAACAAGGCGCCCAATGTCAGCGAGGAACTGCGGGACCGGGTGACCGCGGCGATAGCGGAGCTGGACTATCGCCCGAACCAGTCCGCGCGGAGGCTGGCTGGCGGTCGGTCGTTCATGATCGCCTTCCTCTACAATAATCCGGTGGCAAGCTACATCAGCGGCATTCAGGCGGGTGCCGTCAACCGGTGCCGGGAACTGGGCTATCATCTGGTGGTCGAGCTGATCCCGCTGGCGGGTGAGGAGCGGTTCGACATATTGGAGGGGCTGGCGGCGGCGCTGCGTCCGGATGGCGTATTCCTGGCGCCTCCCCTGTCCGACGATCCCGCCGTGCTGGAATGGCTTGCTGGCAAGAAATTGCCCTGCGCGCGGATCGCGGGGCCGAATGGGGCGCAGAGCCTGAATATTGTGACGCCGGAATGGGCTGCGGGACGGATGGTGGCCGATCATCTGCTTGGCCTGGGTCATCGCCGGATCGGCGTTATCACGCCCCCGCCCGGCCATGAGGCGGCGACGCATCGCGTGGACGGGTTCCGCGAGGGGCTGGCGGCAGCGGGGCTGGCTGAGGAGCCTGAATTGTTCGTCGAGGGCGGGTTCGACTATCCGTCGGGGATCGCGGCGGGTGAGAGGCTGTTGGGGCTGGCAGAGCCGCCGACCGCGATCTTTGCGACCAACGACGACATGGCGCTGGGCGTTCTGCAACTGGCGCGGCAGCGGGGCTTGAGGGTGCCGGACGATCTTTCGGTTGTCGGGTTCGACGATACGCCCGCCAGCGCGACGGCCTGGCCGCCGCTCACGACCGTGCGGCAACCGCTGGCGCAGATGGGGGCAGCCGTCATCGACGCGCTGATCAATCGCCCCGCCAAGGCGCCGCAGTTCGATTTCGAGCTGGTGCAGCGGGAAAGTTCTGCGCCGCCCGCAGCCTAACCCGCATAAAGCGGCGTCGGCAAACCCTTCACACCGGCATCGACCTCAAACAGGCCGCCGTCATAGTCGCTGTCGGGCAATCCGACGGCCGCCGAACTCACGAACATGCGATCGAGCGCGGGGCCTGCAAAGCAGATGTTCGTCACCTGCTGCGCGGGCAAGGCGATGGCGCGGTCGAGCTTGCCGTCGGGCGTGAAGCGGCTGATGCGGCTGCCGCTCCAATGCGCGATCCAGAGATGTCCTTCGGCATCCACCGTCATGCCGTCGGGATAGCCGTCCGCGTCGCCGAACTGGATGAAGACTTCTCGCGCGGAAAGGCCGCCGCCTTCGGTGCGGGCGAAGCGGTAGACAGTGCGGCGCGCGCTGTCGGTGTGATAGAGCCAGTTGCCGCAAGGAGAAAAGGCAGGGCCGTTGGGGACGCGATAGCCGCTGTCCATCCGGGTCCAGCGACCGTCCGGATCCAGCCGGTAGAAGGCCCCGCTATCCTCCTTCTCCGCCATGTCCATCGTGCCACACCAGATGCGCCCTTGTGCATCCGCCTTGCCATCGTTCATGCGATTGCCGGGCAAATGCTGTTCAGGGTCGGCGAACGGCTCGATCGTCAGCGGATCAAGGGAAAGCCGCGCGAAGCCGCTCTGCAATCCGGCGATGAAGCCGCCGCCCTGTCGCTCGGAAACCCAGCCGATCGGCTCCGGCATGGTCCAGCGGTCGATGCGGCCATCCGTCAGCGACAGCCGATTGAGCGCGGGGGCGATGATGTCGGTCCAATAGACGGCATTGTCGCGCGCCGACCAGAGAGTGCCCTCGCCCAGCTGGTCGCGAATATCGCGTTTGATGAGTTGCCACTGCGCCATGGGTCAGCGCTTTACCGAGAGGCGATAGATCATGACGTGGCGATAGGGCTTGCCGGGATCGACCCGGGCCGAAGGAAAGTTCGGATGATTGGGCGCATCGGGGAAATTCTGCGGCTCAAGCGCGAAGCCGTCGCCCATGCGATAGAGATGACTGTTTTTACCAAGGAATGTCCCGTCGAGAAAATTGCCGGAGTAGAATTGAAGTCCAGGCTCCGTGCTCAGCACTTCAAGCACGCGCCCTGACTCAGGGTCCTCAAGACGCGCAGCCAGTTCCGGCGTTCCCGTCTGCCCCTTGTCCAATACCCAATTATGATCATAGCCGCGTCCGTAGGCGATCTGCTGATCGGCGCCGTCGCGCACCGCATCGTCCACGCGGCGGGGGACGCGGAAGTCGAACGGCGTTCCCGCGACCGGCCTGATCTCGCCGGTGGGAATGAGTCCCGCATCGACGGGCGTGTAGGCTTTGGCCGGTATCGTCAGCAGATGACCAAGGGCGCCGCCCGGCGCCCCCTCGCCCGCCAGATTGAATATGGCATGGTTGGTGAGGTTGACGATCGTGGGCTTGCTCGCCTTCGCCTCGTAACTGATGGTCAGGCCGCCGCTTTCGTCCAGTGCGTAGCTGATGCGGGTGTCAAGCTGGCCGGGATAGCCCGCCTCCCCATTCGGGCTGCTGTAGGAGAGGACGACTTCGGGCCGTGGTTCGCGGCGAACCGACACGACCTTCCATACCTGCTTGTCGAACCCCTTGCCGCCGCCGTGCAGCGTATTGCCCTTGTCATTGAGGGGCAGCTGGTAGGTCTGACCATCCAGAGTGAACCGGCCACGCCCAATGCGGTTGGCATAGCGACCAACGGTCACGCCAAAATAATCGGGCCGGGACAGATAACCTGCCAGATCATCATAACCGAGCAGTATATCGGCCTGCTTGCCGTCACGATCCGGCCCGCTGAATGACTGCAAGGTCGCGCCATAGGTGAGGATGCGGGCCGAAACGCCGTGGTCGTTAGAGAGCGTGATCGCTTCGACCGCCGTGCCGTCTGGAAGTTGTCCTGCGGAAGCGCGGCTGGCTTCGGTCGCCCATGCTGACGCGCTTGCCATCAGACATGCAAAATAATAGGACGACGATGTTCGAAAAGCATGGCTGATCCAGCCCCTCTGCATACGATCCCCTTACCGCCGGGGTATATTGACGCCCGACCGGCAGCTATATACTCGGACAAATTGAAGCAGCACAAGCCTGTTGGCGCCTGTTGGAGAAGATGAATGCCTGCACCTCCCTCATCATCAGCCACTCTGACGGCGGGCGACCACCCCGCCACCCGGTACGGGCCTGCCCTGACGCTGCTGGCCAGCCTGTTCTTCATGTGGGGCTTTATCACCGTCATCAACAACACGTTGCTGCCGCATCTGCGCAGCGTGTTCGAACTGAATTATACCCAGACAACGTTGATCGAGTCCGTCTGGTTCATCGCCTACTTCGTGGCATCCATCCCTTCGGCCAAGCTCATCGAGCGCGTCGGATACCAAAAGTCGCTGGTGATCGGCCTGCTGGTCATGGCGGCGGGGTCATTGGGCATGATGTTGGCGGCAAGCCTGCCATCCTATGGCGTCACACTGGCCATGCTATTCATCATCGCCAGCGGCATCACGCTGTTGCAGGTCGCGGCCAATCCCTATGTGGCGGTCGTCGGCAAGCCGGAGACAGCGTCGTCACGCCTCAATCTGGTGCAGGCGATGAACTCGGCTGGTACGATGCTCGCTCCGCTGTTCGGCGCCTATCTGATCCTTGGCCGATCAAAGGGCGGCACGGCGAGCGCGGACGTCGTCCTGACCCAGGCGGAACGGTTGGCCGATGCGCAATCGGTGATCCTGCCCTACGGGCTGGTTGCTGCGGTCCTGCTGGTGCTGGCGATCGTGATCGCTCGCTTTCCCCTGCCCGCCATGGGTTCGTCCACCTCGCGTCTGGCGAAGGAGGAGCGCAAGAACCACTCGCTCTGGGCGCATCGCAACCTGGTGTTCGGCATCCCCGCCATCTTCATTTACCTGATCGCGGAGATCGGCGTCGCCAACCTTTTCGTCAACTTCGTCAGCCAGCCTGACATCGCCAACCTGACCCATGAGCAGGCGGGACGTTATCTCACTTTCCTGTGGGGTGGCATGATGGTCGGTCGCTTCGTCGGATCGGCGATCATGCAGAAGGTGGACGCGGGCAAGGTTCTTGCCGCCTTCGCCACGGGGTCGTTCATCGTGATGCTGGTCGCGGTCTTCAGCCAGGGGGCGGTCGCCATGTGGGCGCTGATCCTGGTGGGCCTGGGCCATTCGATCATGTTTCCGACCATCTTCACCCTGGGCATCCGTGGGCTGGGGCCGTTGACCGAAGAGGGTTCGGGCCTGCTGATCATGGCAATCGCTGGCGGGTCGCTGGTGGTGGTGCAGGGATGGCTCGCCGACAATTACGGCTTGCAGAACAGCTTCCTGCTGACGGCCGCCTGCGAACTCTACATCCTCTTCTATGCCCTTTGGGGTTCAAGGCCCACGCACGCGTTGCCTGATCAGCATCTGGAATGATGCGCGCATAGCGGTATCAAGCGAAGGCCGGGGTGCAGGCAGCGCCCCGGCCTTTTGCATATGCGGCTATTCCGCGGCGAGTGGATAGGCGGCGCGCGGCGCTTCGCTGGCCAGCGCGTCGATCAGGGATCTGATGGCCGTCTGAACCCTTGGCAGGCCGGGGCCGGGGTTGTCCAATGCGGCATCGAGATAAAGGCTGCGGTCGACCTCCACCTGCAAGGCGTAGAAGTCGTGGGCCGGATGCCCATGGCGTTCGATCATATGGTCGCCCGCATAGGGATGGTTCTGCGCCACCGTCAGCCCATGCCCCTCCAGCACATCGGCCGCCAGCGTCATGAGCCGCGCCGACGCAGCCCGGCCGAAGCGATCCCCCAGCACCACGCTGGGCGCAGGCTGTCCGGCAGCGGCAGCGGGGAGCGGCGGCATCGAATGGAGATCGATCAGCACGGCGTGGCCATGGACTTCGCGCGCCGCGCGCATCATCCGCGTCAATGCGTCATGGTAGGGCCGGTGGATCGTGTCGATCCGGCGACGGACTTCGTCCCATCCGATGGGCCGCTGCCACAGTTCATAGGCGCCCGGCAGGCGACGGGGTAGAAGGCCCAGGCCGCCACGCAGCTTTGCGCTGCTCTGAAGGGGGACGTCACGGGGCAGGCCCGTCACCATCGCGGGATCGATTTCCCGTTCATGGCGATTGAGGTCGATCATCGCGCGGGGCGTGCGCGCGACAAGCACATGATAGCCTCGCTCAATCAACGGATGGGCCAGCAGGTCGGCCCAGCGATCCTCCAGCCGTCGCAATATGTCCGGCGCGACTCTGGCGCTGCCCAGCAGAGCCGGAGCATATTCGCGCCCGGCATGGGGCACCGAAATAACCACCGGGGCGATCGGGCGGTCCGGTCCGTAGAGATCATGAGAGGCTGTGGATTGGGCCGGAGCGCGCGGTGCGGAATAACTCAAATCATCTCCTTCCACAGGGCGCGGCAAAAATGGTTACCCGGCTGGATATATATGCTGGTTGTCGCATATAATGGCATGCAGCGCCACCCGCGAGGGGTGCCGCACGAGATTGGCCGACACCGGCCAGAGACGAGATTGATCCAAGCGATGGTTCGAATTTTGCTGGCCGAGGATGATGACAGCATGCGCGTCTATCTCGCCCGCGCGCTGGAGCGGTCGGGATATGAGGTGGTGGCGGTCGCCACCGGCGCGCAGGCCGTGCCGCATATCGACGACGATCATTTCGACCTGCTGCTGACCGACATCGTCATGCCCGAGATGGACGGGATTGAGCTGGCCCAGCATGCGGCCACGGTTGCGCCTGACATGCGGATCATGTTCATCACCGGCTTTGCCGCCGTGACGTTGAAGGCTGGAAAAGCGGTGCCGCAGGCCAAGGTGCTGTCCAAGCCGTTCCACCTGCGCGACCTGGTGCTGGAGATCGACCGGCTTTTCGGCAGCACGAGCATGAGCGAGCTAAACTGAACGCCGCTTAGCCGGGGACGACTTCTTCCATATCGGGCGTCGGAGGCAATGGCCTGCCCGCCATGGCAGCCGCGAATCGATCGCGGTCGAGCCCCTTCTCCCACGCCGACACGACCACCGTCGCGACTGCATTGCCGATGAAGTTGGTGAGGCTGCGGCATTCGCTCATGAACCGATCGACGCCGAGGATCAGGGTCATGCCCGCGACCGGCACGGACGGGACGATCGAGAGCGTGGCGGCGAGCGTGATAAAGCCCGCGCCCGTGACGCCCGCCGCGCCCTTGCTCGACAGCATGGCGACCAGCAGCAGCAAGATCTGGTCGCCGATGCTCAAATGGACGTTGGTCGCTTGCGCTATGAACAGCGCCGCCAGCGTCATGTAGATGTTGGTGCCGTCGAGGTTGAAGCTGTACCCCGTCGGCACGACCAGCCCGACCACGGACTTGCGGCACCCTGCCCGCTCCATTTTCTCGATAAGGCTCGGCAGCGCGGCTTCCGATGAGGAGGTGCCGAGTACCAGCAGCAGTTCGGCCTTCAGATAGCGGATGAGGTGCAGGATGTTGAAGCCGACCAGTTTGGCGACAAGTCCCAGCACGACCAACACGAACAGCAATGAGGTGAGATAGAAGGTCGCGACCAGCTCCGCTAGGTTCGCAAGAGCGCCTACGCCATATTTGCCGATGGTGAACGCCATGGCGCCGAGTGCCCCAACGGGGGCGGCCTTCATGAGGATCGCCACCAGCCTGAAGATCGCGTGGCTGGCCGAATCCAGAACCTGCATCAGCGGGTCCGCCTTGTCACCGATCAGGGTCAGGGCGATGCCGAACAATATGGCCACGAACAGCACCTGAAGGATGTTGTGGCCATCCGCGACGGCCGAGATCAGCGTGGCGGGGATGATGTCCATGAGGAAGCCGATGAGCGACCGGTCATGCGCCTGCTGCTGATATTCCGCGACCTTGCCCGCGTCGAGCGTCGCCGGGTCGATGTTCAGCCCCGCGCCCGGATGCACGACATTGGCGACGATCAGGCCGACGATCAACGCAAGGGTGGAAAAGGTGAGGAAGTAAGCGAATGCCTTCGCCGCCACCCGCCCGATCGCGCCCAATTCCTTCATGCCCGCGATGCCCGTCACAATGGTAAGGAAGATGACCGGCGCGATGATCATCTTCACCAGCTTGATGAAGGCGTCGCCGAGGGGCTGGAGCGCAACGCCCGTTTGCGGGAAGAAATGGCCGATCAGTACCCCGATCGCGATGGCGGCGAGCACCTGCACGTAAAGCTGCCGGTAAAAGGGCAGCGGCGCGGCTGCTCCGTCCGCTGCGTTGTGGATGTCCTTCATGCGCCTCCGGCCCGCCGCTCTTTCGGCGCACAATATGGGCTGCGCGCACCCTGTCCAGAGAATTAGCTTTTAAGCGAATTTCGCGCTTGCACACCCCACCACCCCCCGCTATTGGCGCAACTCCCGTGGGCGTGTAGCTCAGTGGTAGAGCACTGTGTTGACATCGCAGGGGTCGCAAGTTCAATCCTTGCCACGCCCACCATCGAAAACCCCGTAAAACCAATGGTTTTGCGGGGTTTTTGTTTGCCTGACGGAGATGGGATCCGCTGCCGTGCCCAGGGCATTTTTGGGCAAATTTGGGGTGTATCCGCCCTCCTTTCGGCAAATTTTGGGCATGAAAATGGCGGGCGAACCCACCGAGATTCCGATTCGCTAGCGCTTCGCCGACATGGTCTCGCGAAGCCTCATAATGCGTCGTCGCGGACCCAAGGACGTGTCGTTACGGCAGTTGCCCAGAAGATGCATCTCTCGCCAGCAAAGGGATGCCGTGTCGCGGCAGAGCGGCCTATCTCACCAGCACCCAAAAGACGACACGCTGGCTCCGCCCCCCATAGAGCCCGCGATCCTCCGAAACAGACACAAGCCCTTCGGGTCTCGTAACATTCTATACCAGCCCGGCATGGCCACCGCCGGGCATGCACCGGAATGCGCCAGACCTTCACGAAACATGGCGTGCCCCACGTTCAGGAATGCGGATAAAGTCCGTGCGGCGGAGGCGCGAAACTACATGCGACTGGAAAACATCACATGCTCTCAATCCGTACCCGCGGGAAGAAAGGCATATATCATATGCGAGGCTCGGTATCGCTTGGCGACAAGCATATCGAGGTACAGGAGTTCAGCCTAAGGACAGCCGACCGCGACGCCGCAGCTCATCTGATGGCAGAACATGAAACGAAGCTGCGCCACCAACTCATGTTCGGCCCCGCTGCGCTCGTCGCTCAAGGAACTATCGCCGATGCCTTCAACAGCTATCTGTCAAAGGCCAAGCCTCCTTGCGCATCCGACATCTTGCGCATCGGCAAACTCAATGGTCTCATTGGCGACTTCAGCCTGCGCGAGCCGAAGCAGGCGTGGGAGCATTTTCGCCGGGCTTACCTGACCGGCCATGATCCGGGCGGTCAGGACCGCTATCGCTCGGTTTTCCAGGCAGCGATCAATGTCCATCACGATCTGCATGACCTTCCACCGCTCCGGATCAAGGCAATCCCGTTCAACAATGAGCGGGTGCGCTTCCTGAGCAAGGAGGATCGCGATCGGCTGATCGCGGCCTATTCACCGCACATCCAGCCAATCATCACCATGCTGGCTTTCCAGGGTCCGCGGATCCAGACGGCATTGCAGATTCCGTGGGGCGTCGATGGGGTCGATATGAAAGAGAGATCGATCCGGCTCAACCACAGCAAGAACGCTGTCATCAAATCGGTGCCGATGCATTCTCGCGTGTTCGATGTGCTTCGCCCGATCTGGGAAAAACGAGGACAGCCGACAAATGGCCATGTCTTCCTCAACCGGTTTGGCAAACCCTATTCGGACACGCGCAAGGCGAAGATCCCCGGTGGCAACCCGATCAAGAACCAGCATGCGACCGCCTGCACGCGCGCCGGGATCGAGGATTTCACCGTCCATGACTGGCGCCATCACTGGGCATCTCACTGCGTGATGGCGGGGATCGACCTTATCACCATCATGAATATGGGGGGATGGAAATCGCTGCGAATGGTTCAGCGCTATTCCAGCGTCAGCGTGGATCATATGCGGGATTCCATCAACAGGCTCAGCTGACCCCCTCACCCAGGAGGCACCATACTGGCGGACCGGGAAGCGCAATGCGTACGCACTCCTGATCCGCCGTCCCTTGATCACTAACGTCCATTTTCGTTATAACATGCGTATGAACGGCGCTCTTAAAATTGCCAAGATCGGAGTCAGCGCGGGTGTCACCCGGGATGTTCTGGCGCACCTCAATGTACAGGTGGGTGAGACGCTCTCGATGGTAACGACTCCCTGGGGCATCGAACTGAGGACTGGGGCACCAGAGTTCGAAGCTCAGATGGCCGCAGCCCGTGAAGTGATGCTTCGGCGCAAACGCGCGTTGCGCGAACTCGCCAAATAATCCCGTGCAATACTGGATTTGGGTCACGGTAGCGGTGGCCTTGGCAGCCCATGCTGAGCAGGTGACGGAGCATGGCGGAGATGACGGGATACGCGATCCGGCCTGCTTAATAATGCCATGGCCCGCCCAGTGATCCTGGCGAATTACGGCAAACCTGACGTCGCGGATTTAGCCGCAGCCTATGCTTTCGGCATCGCGCGAAACCATCCTTTTGTGGACGGTAATAAACGGACCGCAGCAGTGGTGAACGAAACATTCCTCATGCTTAACGGATACGAGTTGGCCGCGACGGATGCCGAATTGGTGGTGGCTTTTGTCGCCCTTGCTGGCGGCGAACTCTCAGAGGTAGAGATGGCTGACTGGTTCCGCCAGCATCTCCGTTAGTCTGGGTTCGGTGCAACTTGTCTTCGCCTCGTCTGCCACTAAGCGGTGACCGGACATCGCCCCTCGTGCCAACCACGAATCGAGAGACCGGCCTTCCGGCAAACCTCCTCAACCATCGTTCCATCCTCCGCCTGTTTGAGAATGAACGCCCTCTGCTGCTCGCTAAATCTCGACGTCTTCATACGCCAACTTCCTCGTCTGGCCTCTGCCAAACCTATCCGGGAATTTCTCACCAAAATTCGGACCAGTCTCCAGCGAGCAGGTAATCCTTTACCTGTGACGGTATGGAAGGCGCCGTTTGCGCGATGGCTTGCGTCATTATGCCCTGATCCCTTGCCGAGCGAAGGCCGTAGCTATGCGCAACATGGCCGGACGTATCCCTCCAACGGGATGCAGATACAGACTGGTAATCGGTAGACAGGATAGATCCGTTGATGGTGACATTCGCGCACCCTGGACGAAAGATTTGGCACCGTCACCAGGATTAGGGATATGCCAGTGTAATGCCGAACCAGCTGTCGCTGGTATCTTATTCGGAATGCGCCACATGGATCACAAAATCACCGTGAATGGCCGCAGCATGTCGGTCGAGGCGGACGAAGAGACCCCCTTGCTGTGGACCTTGCGGGAACAACTTGCGTTGCGAGGTACCAAATTTGGGTGCGGCCTGGGTCAGTGCGGCGCATGTACGGTGCTGGTCGATGGCAGCCCTAGCCGCTCATGCGTAACGCCAACAGCCTCCATCGGAGACGCGAGCATAGTCACGATCGAGGGCGCGGCTGCGGATGCCGTTGGACAGCGGGTACAGTTGGCTTGGGAAAAGCTGGCCGTCGTGCAATGCGGATATTGTCAGAGCGGCCAGATAATGGCTGCCATCGCACTGCTGAAGTCCACGCCCCGGCCGACGGACGCCGATATCGACGCAGCGATGACCAATCTATGCCGCTGCGGCACCTATCCCCGTATCCGGGCGGCGATCCATCTTGCAGCGAAGACCGATAATCATGGATGATGCATCTCGCCCCGCTTTTGGGCGTAGGCACTTTCTCGGTGCGAGTGTGATGGCCGGGGCGGCCCTGGTGATCCCGGTGCGATTACTGGCGAAGGTCCCAGAGACGCCGGGAGAAACCGGATTCGCACCCAATGCGTGGGTCGCGATCCTCGCCGACGGGTCGGTTGAGATCACGATGGCATATATTGAAATGGGCCAGGGTGCGCAGACCGGACTTGCGATGTTGGTGGCCGAGGAGTTGGACGTCGCCATGGACGCGGTACGCCTTCGGCAGGCTCCCGCAGACGAAGAACGCTACGGGCCGCAGATAACGGGCGGTTCCCAGTCGATCCGAAGCGGCTGGATCCCAATGCGGCGTGCCGGAGCGACGGCGCGAGCGATGCTGATCGCTGCAGCTGCCGCGCGGTGGACCGTAAAGCCGGAAAGCTGCTCGACCGCCAACGGGGTCGTGCGCCACGACGCAAGTGGCCGCAGCGTCAGCTATGCTGCCTTGATCCCTGATGCGGCGAAGCTGCCCGTGCCCAGCGACGTACCGCTGAAGAAACCCCCGCATTTCAAGCTGATCGGACGCACCACTCCTCGCGTGGAGGGTATCGCGAAAATTCGGGGCGAAGCCGTATTCGGCATCGACGCGGCCGTGCCAGGTGCACGCATCGCGACACTGATCCAGTCCCCGGTGTTCGGCGGCAAGCTTGTTCAGCTGGACGATGCGGCAGCCAAGGCGTCACCGGGCGTCAGCCAGATCGTGCGGCTGGACGATGCTGTTGCAGTCATCGCCGATACCATGCCGCACGCGCGGCAGGCGGCAGCTTTGCTGAAACCGCAATGGGACAATGGCCCGTCCGCGACAATCAATAGCGCCGCGATCCGGGCGTCGTTGCTCGCGGCGCTTGAGGCGCCCGGAGCCGTCGCCAGCAGCGTCGGAACACCGGGTGCGGTGCCGGGCCGACGGATAGCGGCGACCTATGAGCAGCCGTTTCTTGCCCATGCGCCGATGGAACCGATGAATTGTACCGTTCAGGTCACGAACGAACGATGTGACATCTGGACCGGCACGCAGGTGGCCACGACAGCGCGCGCGGCCGTCGCCAAGCAGCTTGGCCTGCCAGTCACCAGCGTGACGCTAAACGTGTATCTCATGGGTGGCGGATTTGGCCGTCGGCTTGAGATCGATGGCATCCTTCGAGCCGTGCAGATCGGCCGTCAGGTGGCAGGACCCGTCCAGGTCATCTGGTCACGGGAGGAAGATATGCAGCACGACATGTACCGGCCCGCTTATGCGGATCGGATCGAGGCGGTCCTCGACGATCACGGTAGGCCGGTCGACTGGATGCATCGCATCGCCGGTTCCTCGATCATAGCGCGCCTGTATCCACAGTTGTTCAAGGGCGTGGACAGCGACGCAGTGGAATGCGCCGCAAAGCCGCTTTACGATCTGCCCAACCTCAAGGTCGAGTTTCAGCGTGTCGAATCCGGAATTCCGACGTCCTGGTGGCGCGGCGTCGGCGCCACCCGCAGCCTGTTCGTCGTGGAGAGCTTCATCGACGAACTCGCATTTGCGGCGAAAGCAAACCCGATGACCTATCGCCGTGCCATGCTCAGCGACAAACGGGCACTGGCTGTTCTCGATCGGCTCGAAACCATGATGACGGCGGCAGCCCACAAAACCTCATCGGGCGCATGGGGGCTGTCGCTGTTCCATGCGTTCGGAAGCTATTGTGGACTGGCGGCCCATGTGTCGCAGGAGCAAGGTGGCATAAGGGTACGCAAGGTGCTGGCCGCGCTCGACTGCGGCAGGGTGATAAATCCCGACCTAGTCAAGGCACAGATCGAGGGCGGGTGCATCTTTGGCGCCGGGGCGGCGCTGTTCAGTGAGATCACTATTGCCGACGGCGCTGTCGAGCAGAGCAATTTCGCTGATTTTCCGATGATGACGATGGCGACGGCACCGCAAGTGGATGTCGAGATTCTGGCTAGCGAAGCCGATCCCGGCGGCGTGGGCGAGGTCGGGACCGCCGGCATCGCGTCGGCAGTCACCAACGCCATTTTCGCGTTGGGTGGCAAAAGAATCCGCCGTCTGCCGGTGTCGTCGACAATGCCGGTCTGGTCTGCATGAGCGTTCAACGAATGAGGTATATCAGGGTGATGCATAAGAAATTACTGGCGGTTATCGGAGTGACCATGATCATATCATCTGCGGGAGCGGCGGCTCAGCCTGCGGTCGCGGGCGCAGCAACGTTCAAGCAGCGGTGCATGATGTGTCATACGATCACACCCGGCGCTAAGGGCGCAGCGGGTCCTAACCTGAGCGGGGTCGGCAATAGAGCGGCTGCCAGTACCGCATTCGCCTATTCACCTGCGTTGAAGCAGTCAAAGGTGAAATGGACGGCCGAAAATCTCGACAAGTTCCTGACGGCGCCAAGCAAGATGGTGCCGGGCACGCGGATGTTCATCGGAATTCCAGACCCGAAGAAGCGTGCGGAGATCGTTGCCTATCTCCTGTCACTCAAGGAATGAAAGATTTGGCGCACTTGGGCGACCACGCCGGGAATGCCGTGGTCGTCGTCCTCCAGCGTCTGCCAGTATTCCACAAACGTAACTTCCTGGATTAGCTGCGTCTTCGCCTGACGCAGAAGCGCGTTGTCAAGCACGCTCCGCTACAGCATAACCGGTCACCCAAGTGGCTTCGCGATGTTGTTGTTATGCGATGGAGCAAGCTGCAACAGCTTCCGGGGGCTGGATTATGAACCAAAAGATCGACGCCGAGGCGTCGTTGCGCCTGGTGCGCACGCAGAAGGCATCTATCCCACCATTTGCAGCCCTCAGGGCGTTCGAGGCGGTCGGGGTCTGCGGAGGAATCAGGCGCGCGGCCGTTGCCTTGTCAGTCGATCATGCCGCCGTCAGCCGTCATTTGCAGGCGCTGGAACATTGGACCGGCATGACGCTGATAGAAAGGGTGGGCGGCGCTTACGGCACCTTGACGCCGCAGGGGCGGATTTATCATCAACGGATCAGCGCGGCGTTGGCGGAAGTGGCGCGTGCGACCCAGGATCTGATGCGCCGCGACGAGGATTCCCGCCTGCGCTTGTGGGTGGCGCCAGGACTTGCATCGGAATGGTTGACGGGCAAGATCGGTGAATTCATCAAACGGCATGCCCAGATAGAGCTGGAACTCCAACCTTCGGATCGTGCGCCGGATTTCGGCTCAAATGAAGCTGACGCATATCTGCATTATGTCGCGGACGGGGCTATCGGTCAGGTCTTGCCGTCACTTCGTTCGGTCGAAATCGCCAGACCGCCGATCCTGGCGGTCGCCAGCCCGCAATTTGTCGAGCTGACGGGCGTGGTCCGTACCCCGGCGGAGCTCGTCGGACAGACGCTGCTTCATGAGACAAGCCACGATCAATGGCGGAAATGGTTCGCGGCGCATGGTCTTGGCGATATCGGGCCGCTGGCCGGACCCAAATTCTTCCAGGGTCACCTGACCTTGTCGGCCGCCCGGCAGGGGCAGGGTATTGCATTGGCCAACGCATTGCTTGTCAGCAACGATATAGCCAGCGGTCGGCTCGTGTCAGTCGGGCAATTTCCCGAGGTGTTCCTCGGAAGCTATAATTTTACGGCGCGCCGGGATTGCTGGCGGGCAACTTCAATCGCCAGCTTCCGGCGCTGGCTGGAAAACGCCATTGCCGCAACCCGGAGCGGTGATTCCTAAACACCAGAGATCGGGATTTTATCATCTGGCGGCTTGCAACGTGCTTCTTACTCTTGGAGCCACAATGAGGGGCATGGTTGTGACTAACGCCGAGACGATTCTTGAACGACAATTTGTGTGAAGTTCCGATGGATCGGCGAAGGCTATTGACCTCGGCGCTTGGCATGACCGCCTTGAGCGCGTGTGGCGGGCGCATCCGGCAGCCCGGCGAAGTGATCATCGGCTCTTCGCCGACAGGCGTTCCGTTCAGCTTCGTTGATCCGGCCACGAACGCGCTGACAGGATCGATCGTCGAAATCGCGCAGGCCGTCACCGATAGCCTGTCGCTTCAAGCCGAAATGCGGATCACACCCTTTTCGGCGTTACTGCCCTCCCTTCTGGCCCACAAGATCGACCTCATCGCCGCAGCCATGCTCCGCACGCCCGAGCGTGAGAAGGTCGTAGCGTTCAGCGAACCGGTTTACGCCTATTCCGCCGCACTGGTCGTGCCTGCGGCCGACCGACGCATGTATCGCGACCTGCACGCCGTCCGGAACTTACGTGTCGGCGCGCAGGTCGGGACGCGTTTCGTCGACCAGTTGCGCGACGCCGGTGTGCAGAATGTCTCGACCTATGACGGCCTGTTCGACATCCTTCGCGATCTCGACAATGGCCGTATAGATGCCGGTTATGGCGATGCACCCATATTGCGCTATCAACTTCGGGTAGGCCCGAAGCGTGCGGTCAGGCTGGCGCCGGGCTTTCAGGCGCCTGCACGCGAAGAACTCTGCCTGATATTGCGCAAGGACGACCCCCTGCTCCACCGCGTGAATTTGGCGATCGAGCATATGAAGAATGGGCGATTTCTCGATATTGCGCGACGTTGGAAGCTGGAGGGTTGATTTGAGCGAGTTTCTTCCGGATGCCGTGCAGTTCATGCCGCTGTTGCTGCGTGGACTTGGGACGACAATCTTGCTGACGCTGTGCGCGTTGGGATTGAGCCTGATGCTGGGGATGATCTGGGCGTTGATGGCGCTTTCGCCGTCCAGACTGTTGCGCCTGATCAGCGTTACGATCGTCCAGACCGTGCGCGGCATTCCGATTATCGTTCAGCTGTTCTGCGTCTATTTCGTGCTTCCCGAATTCGGCATCGACCTGCCGCCTTTCATGGCGGGCGTGGTCGGGCTGGGCGTCGCCTATTCGGTGTATCAGGCCGAGAATTTTCGCGGAGGGTTCGCATCGGTCGATCCTCAATTGGTCGAGGCTGGATTGTCCCTGGGCATGAGCAATGGCCTTGCTTTTCGCCGCATCGTGTTTCCGCTGGGACTGCGTACGGCCCTCCCCTCCCTCGGCAACACTACGGTGATGTTGCTGAAGGATTCGTCGATCGCATCGACCATAACGATCGCGGAACTGACCAGGGCGGGCCAGCTTCTGGCCATATCCACGTTCAAGAATGAAACGGTCTATCTGTTGGTCGCCCTGCTGTATCTGGCTGCAAGCCTGCCCCTTGCGGCGCTGGTCCGCCTGTTCGAACGCCGGATGGCTCGCGCATGATCCGCCTCTCTCAGGTGACCAAGCATTTTGGTGCGAACCACGTTCTCCGGGACGTCAGTTTCACGATCCCACCGGGGCAAGTGGCTTGTCTCATCGGCCCTTCGGGGTCCGGAAAATCCACGGTGCTACGCTGCATCAACGGCCTGGAGCGTCATGACGGCGGCGAAATCGATGTTCTGGGACATCCGGTCACGGTAGCAAATTATCCCAGCATTCGCCGCCAGGTGGGAATGGTATTCCAGCGCTTCAATCTGCTGCCGCATCGAACCGTTCTGGAAAACATCATCGAGGGGCCGGTGCAGGTGCTCAAGGAAGAGCCGGGGCGAGCAAAAGACCATGCGATGGCCCTGCTCGAACAGGTCGGCCTGGCCGACCGGCATGGGGCTATGCCGAGGCAGCTTTCCGGGGGCCAGCAGCAGCGCGTCGGCATCGCACGGGCATTGGCGATGCGCCCGAAAGCCATATTGTTCGACGAGCCGACCTCCGCCCTCGACCCGGAGCGCGTGGGTGAAGTCCTTCAGGTCATGAAGTCGCTGGCGGAAAGCGGCATGACGATGATCGTCGTGACGCATGAAATTGCTTTTGCGCGGGAAGTTGCCGATCGCGCCATTTTCATGGCGGACGGGATCGTGGTGGAAGATGGCCCGGCGCGGCAGGTTCTGGAAAATCCGCAAGCGGCGCGAACCCGCCAATTTCTGGATCGGGTCATCAACCCTTTTTAGGTTTCGACCAGAACCCGATCGGAAGAAAACCCGCGCGACATCGTGTTTCGGGCATGCTGAACTCTTGGCTTCCTGATCCGGTCATATGATTTCCGTAATATTGGGTCCAACCCCTTTTGGGGAAAGTGGTGAACGGCGCCCATCCGGTTTGGATCAACAGATTTCGTGCTCATCGTGCCAGCATGGTGATTGGCACTCACCGGCATCGAAGCAATACACAACTGTCACGCGAGGGACGGAGGAGGCATCGTTCAGCGACATCAAAACACGGATATTGCCCAATGCCAGCTGTCTTGTTCGATCCGCAGACCCTTCTCGATACCGCAGGACCGCCGAAAGTCATTGCTCCCCGGCTGTCCGATACCGTTCTACGGGCTCGTTCGGCATCGATCACTTCCGGTTCCAATCCCTCGAACCGTTTTGGCATATGGGAGTGCAGCCCAGGCCGTTGGCGCCGGGAAGTGTGGCAGGCTGAATTCTGTCATTTTCTCAGCGGGCGCGCCACGTTCACACCAGACGACGGACCTCCACTGGAAATCGCCGCAGGAGACGTGGTCCATTTTTCCGCATCGACGCAGGGTGTCTGGGAAACGCATGATGTCTGCGTCAAGTTATTCATCGTCTATGACGAGGGCATCGGACAGTGACCAAGTCGCGTGCAGTTTCCAACGGCCCAGAAATCCAAACGATTGAGGGCGACTACTGGCTGTCCGCATCGGGCGATGATCTTAAAGTACGTCCCCCATTAGACGGTGATGCTCTGGTCGATGTTGCTATTCTAGGTGGCGGATTTTCGGGTCTGTGGACCGCCTTTTTTCTACTGACCGAGAATCCTGGCCTCCGGGTTGCAATCGTCGAAAAGCATTTCTGCGGCTATGGGGCATCGGGCCGCAACGGCGGCTGGTGCTCTCCGCGCTTTCCAGTGGATGCTGGCCCCCTTATCCGGCGCTATGGCATGGACCTGGCGCGTCAGACGATCCTTGCTCAACAACGCTGCGTCCAGGATTTCCCGGAACTTCTCGCCAAGGCTGATATCGATGCCGATTTTCGCCGAACCGGGCTGCTAAGCCTGGCGCGAAGCCCGGGACAGATGGCGTCGCTTGTCTCCACCTTCGAAACTTTCGCCAAGCTCGGACTTTCGACCGGCAGTCAGCTCCTCGGCCCCGATGAAACCTATGAAAAGGTTCATGTCACGAAATTGTCGGGCGCGTTGCGGTCAAGTCATGGGGCAAGCCTCCATCCCGGCAAGCTGGTGCGCGGGCTGGCGCGGGCGGTCGAGCGAATGGGGGCGGCAATCTTCGAACAGACGCACGCCTTGACTATCCGGGGTGGAGACGACGCGGCGATCGTCACGGAACGTGGCACCATTCGCGCCCGGCGTGCGGTCGTGACGGCAGGGGAGGCATATATGACGGATATGCCCCAATATCACCGTGACGTGCTGCCGATGTCGTCGATGATTGTGCTGACGGCACCGCTGACGACTGCGCAGTGGGACGCCATAGGCTGGGCCGAAGGCGAGTGTCTGAGTTCGCAGGTTCACACGAAAAATTACCTGACACGGACGCGCGATGGCCGGATACTCTATGGCAGCCGAGGTGCGCCGTATCGCTTCGCATCGAACATGGCGGAACGCGCGTTGCAGGACGAGGAAACCTTTGTATGGATGCGGTCTACCGTGAAGGAATGGTGGCCCGCCCTGCATGACATCTCGTTCACGCATTCGTGGGGCGGCTATCTCGGCATTCCACGCGACTGGATGCCCTCGGTCAATTTCGATCCCGTCAGCCGGATCGGGCGGCTATATGGCTATACGGGCCGCGGCGTCGCGACGAGTGCGATGTGCGCGCGCCTGCTGGCGGGACGGATCGGGGGATGGACCACAGGCCTGGAAGGCCTGCCGTTCCATCGACCGGAAGCGCCGCGCTGGGAACGGGAGCCGCTGCGGTGGGCAGGCGTTCGATATACGCAGAACGCACTGGAGCGGGTCGATGAAGCGGACGATCAGGGTCGTGCACCGCCGATCGATGCACGGCTCGCCGAATATCTGACCTCGCAATGATCGCGGGAAGGGGCGCCGATCATGCGGGCGCGATGATCCTGCAGACCATCTTTATGTTCAGAAATTCATCGCCCCCTAACGCGAAGCTTCGCGCCCCAGGCCGGATTCCTTTACGCCACCAAATGGCGCCATCTCTGCGGAGATAGGGCCGGTGTTCAACCCGATCACGCCATATTCCAGCGCCGGGGTGACCTGGTCCTTCGGTCGCCGTCACGAGTAAAGACCAGCTATCGCTTGTCTGACGACCCGGCGTGTACCCCAATTCGGTAGAGGACGCCCCGCCCTCTACCGCCCATGCCACTGATTAGATGCGTGTGCCCCATGGCCATTCATGAAGCGCTTGCATCACGTCCGTCACGATCTCGTTCACGGCGCGATTGGCCTGATCGAACGCAGCTTGCGTTAGGCATATGGCCCCCGCATCGGAATTGGCGATGGCAATTCGGCCGACACGTTTCCGGCCGACGACCCACGGCCGATCTTCGGGCGCCCAGTCCGGGTCGTATAGTGAATTGGCGCAGGCGGCGTAGCCGTGGGGATGACGGTTGACGGTGATTGAAACGATATCCCGATCAACGTCGAAACCGACCGGCCCGAACGCGGTACGGAACAGATCCCGCGTCGCCGCCTCGATCGTTTCGATATCCGTCGCCAACAGTTCCGCGCGCCCGGCGCGGAACTGGTCCTTCGCATTCAAACCCGGGCTGGTGGGAACCTTTGAAAGGTGAATTGGCATGGGATCCGAAGGAGTCTCGGCGGGTCGATATCCCCCGACCTTGGAGGGCCAATCCACACCGATCGTGTCCCACCAGAAGGTGTTGCCGGGACAGCTGACGGCACCGATGCCCAGCTTGGCCAGCATTTCCCAGTTGCGGACGACGGCTGTCCCGTACACCAACGGCATCCGCACCGCATTGTGCAGCGCCGCTTTCTGAGGCTCTGGTATTTCCGGAGCGATATAGGGGATGATCGCGTTGTAACAGGCCATGACGACGGCATCTGCACGCACCATTTGCGCCTTGCCGTTACGGATGTAACTAATCTCCACGCCCGTCGACTTTTCCGGGGTTCCGCTGTGCACCACGCGTCCGACGGTGCTGCTCAACCTTATCCGAATATCATGTTCCGGCCGGTCCAGCTGGCTGTAGTCGGTGCGGGTGAGCACGGAATCCTCTTGCGTGCTGCCAGGCAGAGTCGAGGGGATCAGCCACCTTACCAGCAATTTGGCCAGCCCATGATTTCCATCCGGGAAATGGATGTCGTCGCCGTCGCTATCCGGTATCCAGCTTTGCGACGCAGGTCGCTCGATCCCGAGCTTGGCGAAACCGGGCAACCCACGCTCGAATGCGTGCATGGCATTGATCGTATCAATACCGGCTGCCCCGTTGACGCCGCTGTGGATCTCCTTGATCATCATGGTGATGACTTCCGGGTTCACCTTCACATAGCGGGTGAGATAGTCCGCATAGCTCGTCTTTTGCAGCAAGGCGGCCTTTTCGGTCGCTGACATGCCCGCCAGATAATCCACCGGCCGCGTGTTCAAACGAAGCAAATCGTCCTTTGTGCGCTGGGACAGGGGAGCCTTGGCCAAAAATGCGGACCATGCCTTAGGGTTCGATCGATCTGCTCCTTCAGGAATATCGACCACCAGCTTATCGACGCCGAATGTGGCCTTGTCGAACAACACGGCCCGTTTAAGGTTGAATGCCGTATCGAGTCCGCGCCAGACGCTGCGAGGTCCCGCCGCCGCCCGAAAGCGTTTAATATCGACGCCCACATCGGCCAGCAATTGCCGCCCCTCAGCCGTGTATGCACGCGGGCTGAGGATGTACATTGTCCCACCATAACCGAGCACGGTACGCCCATCGACATCCGTCTCGTTACGGCGGGCATGGCCGCCAAAGTCGTCGTGATTGTCGAGGATCAGGATTTTCGCTTTGGGAACCTTCTTTTTCATGAAGTAGGCCGAAGCCAGCCCGCTCATCCCGGCGCCGACGACGACAAGGTCATAACGCTCGCCAATGTCGGGTGCTTCCTTGAGTGCCGAGCCATCCCGAATAGCATGGGCTGCTTCGAATGAACCCGGGTGGCTGCCGCGCATTCCGGTCAGCGTGGGCGGGTAATAAGTGCCCGGCGGCAGGGGAGGCGACGATTCGGTCGGCTCCGTCGCCGCCTGTGCGATCGTGCTGATCCCGGTGCCGCCCAGGATGGATGCTCCCCCAACAAGAAATCCGGCACCCCCGACCAACTGGCGGCGGGACAAGCCGGGCTCACGGCCGTTCTCATGTTGGTCGTCGTTCATGATCGCATCCTTGGCTCTGTAAAAATTGACTTCTTGTTGACAGCGTCAGTCACGGTTTGGCGGGCCGAATGGGGCGTGGTTCATGATCGCTCCAGGCCCTGATTTTGCCATCGACCACCACGAAAACCCCTGTCACACGGAATGGGACCTGCTCTCCCGTTGTCAGCAAGGACGTGTCTTCGCGATCATTCACGACGACATTGCCGCTCTCATAGGCGCTATGGACGCTGATCCGGTAGCGCTGACCGCGAGCGAACAACTCGCGCAGCTTCTGGATGACCGCCGATTTGCCGCGTCCGGCTTCGTCAAATTCACCGAAACTAACGACCGCGTCATCTGCGAACAGATCGGCCAGACTATCGACGTTGGGGGTTGGCGATGCGATACCCGCCAGCAATGCCCCCACCACCGTGCGAGCGGGCACAACCGGCGTTTCGGCCTTTGCGGGCAGAGCTCCCGCGAGGGCGATCAAACCGGTCCATCCTGCCAGGCTCGCCGATGAGAATGCCGACATGAGGCCACCCCGAATTTGCTTCGCCTTCATTCTGCGCCGTACAAATCGACAGATATGTACCCGGAAGGTCATTGTTTGAATATCGCTTGCAGAATGAAGGCGCGGGGCCGCCAGGACGTGCCCGAAAATACGGGCCAGCCCTGACTGGGACGGGTACGAGTGAGAAGCTCGCTGGAATTGAGCAGATTGTCGACATAGAAGGAAAGACTGAAGCGGCCGACGGTCGTACCGATGCGGGCCGTCACATAATCCCGCGCGGGAGGCTTCGTCAAAGCGGGGTCATAAGATGTCGTCGCGGGATCCAACTGAGCGGTCAGACCAGCGAAAGTATCGATATGCTGGTAATCAACGCGCGCGAAGCTCCTGTTGCCCAACGCCTCGAAATTATACTGCCCGCCGACGGCCAGCGTCCATTCAGGAGCGCCCAGAGATTGCCCGCGGCTGACGATCAGCGCTGGCCCGCTCGGCGGCGCGATCGCCTTCGTCAGGCGTGCATCGGTGTAGGCCGCCGCCAGATTGACGTCGAAATCATTGCCGATCGTGGTTTGAAGTTGCAGGTCAAAACCCTTGCTGCGCGCTTCGCCCAGATTATCGATGTAGCGGAAACCGCAGACCGGCAGCGATATAGCCTGCTGAATGCCTGTCCATTTCACATAGTAAACACTGGTGGAAACGCTGACATCGCCCAATTTGTTCTTTGACCCGACTTCATAGTTCCATGTTACGTCCCCATCATAGGATGAAGGGGCTTGATTCAATCCCAATTGCGCCAGATCGGATGCGCATGGCGTCACCGGGATCGGAGCGTTGGCGCCACCGATGCGAAAGCCTTTGGAGGCGGTGGCGTACACCATGTTGTCAGGATCGATCTGGAAAGCAAGGCTGGCGCGGGGAGTGAAAGGCTTTTCGGACTGCTGGCCGGTCGATCCGGTGGGACCACCATTAAGGGGGCCGCCCTGGTCATTCTGGAACTTGATCTTCACCTTCGCATAGCGCGCGCCGAGCGTGAGTTTTAGCCTGTCCACAAATTCCCAGGTCGCCTCGCCAAATATGGCGAGCTGGGTATCCTTGACGCCATTCGTCCCGAAATAGTTCAGGTCTCCTACAAGGGATGAACCGTAATAATCCTCGTAGCTGATGCCATATAACGCCTGGATGAGGCGCTCACCCATGGGATCGACAATCTCTTCATAATTTTTATATCGGTTGTTGCTGTAAAAACCTCCGATAACCCAGTTCAAACGTGAATCAGTGGCTGACTGAACGCGAACTTCCTGAACGAAATTATTCTGACTGTTGTTGATGTGCGCTTCGGAAAAATAATCGCCAATCGGAAGCCTGATCCCCATCGGCGTGCCCAGCGAGCCAAAGTCATTGAGCGTCGGAAGGCCCACCGAGTCATAGAAGCGCGCCAGATAGTCGGTTCCGCTATAACCGGTGCGCTGTCGGCGTCTGAACCAGGAAGTATTGGAAAGAACGGCGACTGCGCCAAGGTTCAGTTCTGCCTTGATGGTCGGCAGATACCAGCTGTCACGGTTCGGCACGACGGTTGCGTCGGTAGTTCGAAAATCGCCCCCGCTGATGTCGGATGCCGCGATATTGAAATAATTCTCTCGCTCCTTCGTATATTGATATTGAAGCGAAGGCGTGATTTCCAGATCACCCAAAGCAAAACGAACGGCGCCGCGCAAGGACACTGTCTTGCGGGAATTGGCGTCTTTCTCGTCGACCTGGTATGTTCGCCAATCGAGCTGGTCGATCCAGCCGCCATCGCGCCGCGCGAAGGCACTGACGCGCACGGCGATCTTGTCCTCGACGACAGGTATATTGAGCGCGACGCCCGTCTCTGCGTCAAAATCACCCTTCGTGATGGCGCCGATTTCGCTGCGGACGTAAATCTTCGTCGAAGACAGCGAGGGTTGGGGCGTGATGTACCGTACGACGCCGCCCTGTGCGCCAGCACCGAACAAGGTTCCTTGCGGACCACGCAGCACTTCGATGCGATCCAGATCAAAGACCGTTGGCAAGGCATTTTGCGAGAGGATACCAATATTCAGAAGCTGAAACGGCGTGTCATCAATGTAGACACCTGTCGTTGGAGCACCAGCGGACGAACTGATCCCTCGTACCGCTACGGTGCGCGTATCGACATCTATGGTGACGCCGGGCAGTTGGCGCTGGAGATCGTTGAAAGTCTTGATGCCCTGCTGATCAAGCTTGGCCTGGCCATAAGCGCTGATGCTGATCGGAACTTTGGAGGCGCGCATTTCCTGCCGCGTCGCTGTGACGACAATATCATTGCCGCTGTCGTTTATACGCGCATCAGACGGCGACGTTGACTGTCCGGCAGGTTGACTATCACCTTGGAGTGGGGCGCCCTGAACTGCTGTAGAAGCAAGGCCCAAACTCACCATTGCTGCACTTGTGAACAAGCATAAACGATGTCTTCCAAGTATCATCGGAATCCCCTTCACACGCCGAATTTTCCCTGAGGGGTTATCCCTCTTCAGGGCGCTTATTCCTCTTAAACGATACGATCTATCGCCCGCGTGCAACAGATTTTTGCACGGTCCTCCCCGGAAGGGGTGCGCAGGCGGGCAACAAAGTGACATGCCTTTGCTGACATTATTTCTTCTTTTAATTCAACAAGTTTTCACCAGAATGGCCGCGATATACCGGGTGCGGTATCGGTGACTCATGACAGGACCAGTGATATTCTGACACCACCCGGACAGCCGTTTACACCATTGCATGGCGAGGCCGAGGGGTAGAAGTAAAATCGCATGTTGCGATCAAGAGGCTCCGGATGACGGACGATACAGTCGGCGAGAGGAAATGGGCTTCATATCTTATACCGTGCCGTTTCTTGTGGTTGGATATTGGAATACTCGGAACGGGCGAAGGAAGATTGTTCGGCGGCGGAACGCGTAATCGAATATATGAAGGACAGGGAACGGGGATGAAAAACCGCAATTGGGTAGGGTTCAGTGGATCGGCCTTGGTGTGGTTACTGTCCACATCGCCTGTTTTTGCAGAGCAAACCTACGCAGATCTTATCGTTACCAACGGCAAGATCGTTACAGTGGACCCAAAGGACAGTATCGTTAGCAGCGTCGCCGTCGTGGGCAACCGGATCGTCGCCGTCAGCGACGACGTCCAGGCGTGGCGCGGCCCCGCGACCAAGGTGGTCGATCTGCGGGGGAGAACCATGCTGCCCGGCTTCATCGACGCGCATTCGCATGTCGAAGGCATGGCCAACGTCGAGGCCAACTTCATCAATATCCAGGCGCCGCCGCTGAAGGATGGCAAGGCGATCATCGCCAAGCTCAAGGAAGCGCAGGCCAAATTGCCGCCGGGCGCATGGCTGGTCGGTCAGGGAACCTATATGCAGGTCATGCCCTCGCGAGCGGAACTCGACGCGGCTTTTCCGGATAATCCCGTACGCCTCGACTGGAGCGCGCACGACAAGCTCATCAATCATAAAGCTGCGGTTGTGATGGGGATGGACAAGAACTGGCCGGAGCCCCCGGCAAGTTCAGGCGGCCGCTATGAACGCAATGCGCAGGGCGAAGTGGTGATCGTGCGGGATGCTCCGGCCCCGTGGCCCAAAAACCATGAGTTCACCTATCCCGAGATGAAGGAAGGCGTGCGAAAGATATTGGAGGACTTTTATCTTAAAAAAGGCGTCACCACCGTCTCCGACATGTCTCCCCCGAAAACCTACCTCGCTTATCAGGAATTGCGCAAGGAAGGCCGGTTGCCGACCCGCGTGCGTGTGAACTATGTCCTCCGAAACCCGAATGCCACGACTTCCCCCATGGAGGGGGCAATTGCCGCAGACCAGCTCTTACCGACCGGCATCACGACCGGGATGGGGGACGACTGGATTCGTGTCGGAGCGATCAAGCTATTCATGGACGGTGCCTGGGGAACGACCGTGGCGCTCTATCGGCCGCAATGGAAAGGTGCTGGTACGACCTGGGTGCCCAACAATTACGGCACACCCATGATGGATCAGAGCCAACTCAATGACATCGTCCTAAAGGTCCGGCAGGCTGGCTGGCAGATTCAAATCCATGCGAATGGCGATCGCGCGCAGGATATGACGCTTACAGCCTACGAAAACGCCAACCGACTGTCTCCGAAAGCCGACGCGAGGGACCGCATCGAGCATTTTGGTCATTATCTGACGATCGACCCTCAACGCACGCAGGAACGATTGGCGCGTTTGCAGCGCGACCATGTCATCCCCTCCCCACAGGTCGCCTTTCTGTGGCGATTGACGGACCTCGGCATGAAGGAACCGAACGTCAAATTTTTCCCGATGAAAACGCTGATTGGTCTCGGCCTGCACCCTCCTGGTGGCGTCGATACCGTGGGCACGCAGAATTTTGCGACATATCCGCTATTTTCCATCGAGCGGGCCGTTCATCGCGACACGAAGTACGGAAAGATCGTGCAGCCGGAGGAAGCGATCAGCGTGATGGACGGCATCCGCATGTTTACGATCTGGTCGGCCGAAGCGAATTTTATGGAAAAGCAGCTAGGTTCGATCGAAACGGGCAAACTTGCTGACTTCGTCGTGCTTGCGCAGGACCCACTGACGATCAACGCTGACAAACTCAGCGACATTCCTGTCGATATGACAATACTGGATGGCAAGGTCGTTTATCAGCGGTGAATGGCAATTTTTAAGTAACTTCCCGCTCCCGTCGACGGACGACGGGGGAGCAGATGTCAATCTGCGCGCAACCGCAATTCCTGATCAGCATCGAATGGAATTTGAAGCGGAAACGGGCAGCCAGAGGAGGTGAGTATGACCGCCAATGACCGGCTTAAGCGGGAGGCGCAGGCCCGTGAACGGATGGCGACCGTGCGGGATCCCATAAATATGCTGCGGATCGTCGCTGATCGTTCGCCTTCCCATGATGCCATGGTTTATTTCAGAAACGCTGAAGATCCTTCGCCAGTTCGCTATGATTATGCCACACTCGCCGAACAGGCGGCCCGGCTGGGCGCGGCTTTGCAGGGGGCGCGGATCGGACCCGATCATGTGGTGGCCATTATCGCCCCATCGATCCCCGAATGCATGATTGCTATCATCGCGGCGTCCTCCGTGGCCGTCGCTTTCCCGGTAAATCTCCTCCTTGGCCCCGAAGCGATGGCGAGCCAATTTGCCTTGGCTAATGTGCGTGCCGTCGTCGCCTTTGGGGCGAATGATAATTCTACGCTGGATGAAACCGTGGCGAATGCCATTGCCCTGGCGGGAGGGGTCGAACTGGTCATCGAAATCGACGGCGGTGCGGGCCGCTCCGGCGCATTGCAGCGCTGTGTGGCGCAATATGCCTGGTGGCCGGATCTTTTAGGATCGGCGGACCCGGCCGCCGTCAGGATCATTCATGGAGATCGTTCTGCGGCATTGTTTCATACCGGAGGAACCACAGGCGCTCCCAAACTGGCTGATTTGAGCCTTGATGGCTTGATGGCTTCCATGCATGCGAGCGCAGCCGGAATCGGCTGGCGCTCGGACGACCGCGTGTTGCAACTGCTTCCCTTTTTCCATGTGGGCGGCGGTGTGGTCGTAGGGATGGCGCTGTTTTCGACGGGATCGACATTGTTGAATTGCGGCCTTGCCGGAGCGCGCGATCGGCAAACCGTCAAGGCAATCTGGGAAATTTCCGCGCGGGAAATAGTCACCGTCATCGCTTTGGTGCCGCCGACTTGGTCGCAGGTCGCCGAACTCGGCAAGCCTGCCCTTTGGCCTGAATTGCGTGCACTGGTGACGGGAGCAACCTCCATCGCACCCTCATTGGTGCGCTGCATCACGGAACTGACCGGCATTCCGCTTTCACAGGTGCTGGGCATGACCGAATTATCAGGTGCGGGGGGCAACCAACCTCTCGACGGAATCGAATATCAGCCAGCCATCGGAAGGCCAGCCCCCCTGGTCGAAACCCAGTTGGTCCCGATCGTGCCCGGCGGCCCTGACGAACTGTATGTTCGGGGACCCATGCTGTTCCGGGGCTATCGGACGGTGGAAGGTTTGATCGAGCATCCGAAAGAGAAATGGCATGCGACCGGCGATCTGGCCGAGATGACGTCAGATGGCCAGATCCGGCTGATTGGCCGCAGCAAGGACGTCATCATCCGCAGCGGCCATAATATCGATCCGCAGACGATCGAGGAAACAATATGTCACCATCCGGCCGTTGCCATGGCGGCGGCGGTGGGGATGCCGGATGTTTATGCGGGGCAGGTTCCCGTGCTCTTCGTTACCCGGAAGCCCGGCACTTTGATCGACGAAGAAGACCTGATTGCCTTTGTAACGCAGCACATCGAGGAGCCGCCCGCCAGGCCGAAACGGATATTCCTTGTTAACAGTTTGCCACTGACCGCCGTCGGCAAGATTGCCCGCTTTCAGTTGCGTCAACAGGCCGTGGCCATGCGCGCTGTTGAAGAGTTGGCGGGATTGTCCAAAGTATTGGACATTTCATGTACCGACATAGGGGCAAGAAACGTAACGGTGATCTGGTCCGCCGATCCCGATGACAAGGAAAAGCGCGAAGCCGAAAATTTGCTGGCGCCATTTGAATTGAATGCCGATCATAAAATCATATAGGCCAGCCGATGACAATAACCAATAACAGCTTGTTTTCGTCCATGCGCCTTCCCGTGATTGGCGCGCCCATGTTCATCATATCCAATCCCGCTCTTGTCATTGCGCAATGCAAAGCGGGCATCATCGGATCGCTCCCTGCTCTTAACGCCCGGCCGCAGGCCTTACTGGACGAATGGCTGAATCAAATTACCGAAGAGCTCGCAGTGTGGGACAGGGACAATCCCGACCGTCCATCCGCGCCGTTCGCCGTCAATCAAATCGTGCACCGGTCGAACGACAGACTTGGCGCAGACATGGATATGTGCGCCAAGTGGAAGGTGCCGCTCATCATTACTTCGCTCGGCTCACGCGAAGATGTGAATGTTGAGGTGAAAGGATGGGGCGGGATTACCTTGCATGATGTGGTCGACGATCGCTTTGCGCGCAAGGCCATTGAACATGGCGCGGACGGATTGATTGCGGTCGCGGCGGGAGCGGGCGGCCATGCTGGCCGACTTTCCCCCTTCGCGCTCATTCAGGAAATTCGCCAGTGGTTCGACGGGCCGCTTGCACTCTCGGGCGCCATGGCGACGGGCCGGGGGATACTTGCCGCTCAGGCCATGGGCGCCGATTTCGCCTATATCGGCTCGGCCTTTATTGCCACGCCTGAGGCAAATGCTGTCCAAAGCTATAAAGATGCGGTGACCCAAGGGTGTGCCCGGGACATCGTCTATTCAAACTATTTCACCGGCGTGCACGGCAATTATTTGAAAAGTTCGATCATTGCTGCCGGATTTGATCCAGAAGACTTGCCGGTCGGAGACCGTATGACGATGAACTTCGGGGGCGACGCTGCGGCCAAGGCATGGAGAGACATTTGGGGCGCTGGACAGGGCATCGGCGCAATTTCAAACGTCGCGCCTGTATCCCAAGTTATCGCGCGATGGCAGGCAGAATATAATACCGGCCTCTCGCGCCTGAAAAAACTGAAATAACCTTGATTTGGTTACGTCAGATTTATTTGCCGAGCGATGACTGAGTTAAGCCGTCGATAACCATTCTGCGCGAAATGGAAGGGAAACAGTGGGTCGTAACAGGGGAGCTTCCACGACGTGCGGCATTCAGCCCGATTGGCAGGCATCCTCAACCGTCTGCCGAGCGCGATCCTTCCCCTTGCGGCGCTTGCGCTGATCGCTCTCCTGACGTGCGGTATGCTCGTGGCCTTGCTCGTTTCCAAGATGGACGATGCTGCGGCCCTCGAAAAGGCACGCATGGTCAAGGGCGCGATAACCCGCGAGGCTACCGCTCTTGTAGCCGAAACCCGCGATTACGGGAAGTGGGACGATGCCGTAGATCATCTATACGGGCATACAGATTATGAATGGGCCGCGTCCAACCTCGGCAGCTCGAAACCTACGTACATCCTCGACGATCGCGGTGCGACGATCTTTGGATGGCGGCCGGGCACAACTATCCCTGGGAACTTGGGGAAGGAAGCTCCAGACGCGCTTCGAGATTTGAAGCGCATGCTCCCGAAAAAGGTGACAGATCGACATAGCATTCCCGTTCACTCCTTCATCAGTCTTTACCGGGGACAACCCGCCTTGTTTGCGGGCACCCCCATCACGCCCTTCTCGGCGAACCGGCTGCTGCCGATTGGGCCGCTGCGTTATGTCGTGGTCGTCCGCCCGCTTGATCCCGAATTGTTTTCCAGTTGGGAGCAGGCCTTTCAAATAACGGGCATCAGCTTCCTGTCGTCCAGCGCGCATGCGGAAAAATCTTCTGGCCATACCCTCGTCAGCCCCTCAGGAACCGATATCGGGCATGTTCACTGGACAGCCGTTCGCCCAGGGTTGGTGGCGCTTGAAAGTCTTTCCTGGTTGCTGGCCACGGCATTCATTCTCTTCCTTCTGTTTTTCCTGGCAGTCTCGCGATCCATTTTACGCACTCATCATTTATTGTTAGAGGGCCGCTTGCGGGCTGAACAAATTTCCGCAGATCGAGAGAGCGCGCGTGCCGCTGCGGATGACGCCCGAAAACAGGCGGAAAGCGCGAGCAGGCAAATCGCCGCTATCGCCGAGAAGCAAGCGCGGGAGGAGGCCGACCATCGCGAAGCATTGAAGAATGCCGCCCATGAGGTCGCCAGCCTACTCTCGGCAAGCGTGGGCGACCTTTCAAGATCATTATTGAGGCAGGCCGACCAGCTTGAAGTAAGTGCGCGCGACACGCTGGCGGCGCTGGCGGAACAACTTGCCGGAACGGCTTTTGTGCGGGATCGCAGCCGTACCTCGGCACAGGCCGTGCATGAGATAGAGGCCCATGTGCAGGATTTGAGTGTCGCAATAGGCCAGATCCACACGCAATCGATCGCCACGCGCAGGAATATGAGCAAGACGGAGATTGAGGCGCGGGCAGTGCTGGGAGCTCACGACCGATTGCAGAGGGAGATCGAAGCGATCGATCTTGCCACCAGAGCCATCCGGCAGATTGCGAGCCAGACCAACATGCTGGCCCTGAACGCAACCTTGGAGGCGGCACGTAGCGGCGAGACGGGAGCCGGGTTCGCAATCGTCGCCGGCGAGATCAAGATATTGGCGACCAAGGCCGGGGCCATGGCAGGACAGATCGAACAGCGCACGGAGGCGGTAAACGCCTCTGCTTCATCGATCGCGTCGTTGCTCAACCTGCTGAACATAGTCGTCCGTGAATTGGAATGCAGCGTGTCGGAAGTGTCCTCGGCTGCCGAGAAGCACCATCAGGGTGCCCGAACGATCCTGGCAAGCAGCCAGAGCGTCGGAGGTGATGCGGAAGCAGTGCATAACGCCATCAGCTCCATTGCCGCAGGTCTTGATGCCGTGAAGGCTAATGCCGAGCACACTCTCAATGTCGGAGCAGCTGTCCGGGTTAGCGCTAGCGAGCTAAGGGAGCAGTTCGATCAGGTAATTGCCCGCCTCCGCGCGGCGTGAAGTTGCCGCCCGGCGTTAGCCGCCTACGCCATTCTGCTGCCGTTTCCGACTTGTTTTCCCCACTGCGGGGAAACTATTCTCCGGTTTGTTCATGCCGCGCCGCGACCCCCGGTGGGTTCCGGCGATTCTCATTGCTGACGTATCAAACCAATCTAGGTCGGCCGCCGGTTCCGCCCTCACATGAGAGCGGGATCTGCAGATCACACAGCCACGCTGTCGACTTGGCTGATGAGTCGCAAGAAGGCCACTTCATCTTCATCGTGGGGCGTTCCATCCGGATCGAAAATGTCGTGAAACCACCGGTCCTTGAGACCTTCAAGATTGGGATTCTCCCACTTGTCCCATGGCAAGTGCGTCTGCGTCTTGCCCCGGACCAGGCCCCAGCAGAAGGTGCCGACTTCATGCTCCTTGGCCACCGGCAGGATCGTTTGAAACGTGCTGCCTGCGGGTCGCGCCATATATTCGGTGCATCGCAGGGGTCGCAAGTTCAATCCTTGCCATGTCCACCATCGAAAACCCCGTCAAATCAACGATTTGGCGGGGTTTTTGTTTGCCTGAAAAAGGCGGCGGACCCTGCCTTGCCCAAGAGATTTTTGGGCAAATTTTGGGCATATGGGCGCCTCTTTGGGCAAATTCTGGGCATGAAAATACCGGGCGACCCCAGCGAAATTCCGATTCGCTGGCGCCTCGCCGACGCGGTCTCGCGAAGCCTCATGATGCGCCGTCATCGACCCACGGACGGGCCGGCACCTCAGTTGCGCGTGAGCCGCACTTTACGGCAGCAAAACGGTGCTGTGCCACGGCAGAACAAGCAATCTCGTCAGCAGGCAAAGGGCGACACCCCGCCTCCGCCCCCCATAGAGCCCGCGATCCTCCGAAACAGACACAAGCCCTTCGGGTCTCGTAACATTCTATACCAGCCCGGCATGGCCACCGCCGGGCATGCACCGGAATGCGCCAGACCTTCACGAAACATGGCGTGCCCCACGTTCAGGAATGCGGATAAAGTCCGTGCGGCGGAGGCGCGAAACTACATGCGACTGGAAAACATCACATGCTCTCAATCCGTACCCGCGGGAAGAAAGGCATATATCATATGCGAGGCTCGGTATCGCTTGGCGACAAGCATATCGAGGTACAGGAGTTCAGCCTAAGGACAGCCGACCGCGACGCCGCAGCTCATCTGATGGCAGAACATGAAACGAAGCTGCGCCACCAACTCATGTTCGGCCCCGCTGCGCTCGTCGCTCAAGGAACTATCGCCGATGCCTTCAACAGCTATCTGTCAAAGGCCAAGCCTCCTTGCGCATCCGACATCTTGCGCATCGGCAAACTCAATGGTCTCATTGGCGACTTCAGCCTGCGCGAGCCGAAGCAGGCGTGGGAGCATTTTCGCCGGGCTTACCTGACCGGCCATGATCCGGGCGGTCAGGACCGCTATCGCTCGGTTTTCCAGGCAGCGATCAATGTCCATCACGATCTGCATGACCTTCCACCGCTCCGGATCAAGGCGATCCCGTTCAACAATGAGCGGGTGCGCTTCCTGAGCAAGGAGGATCGCGATCGGCTGATCGCGGCCTATTCACCGCACATCCAGCCAATCATCACCATGCTGGCTTTCCAGGGTCCGCGGATCCAGACGGCATTGCAGATTCCGTGGGGCGTCGATGGGGTCGATATGAAAGAGAGATCGATCCGGCTCAACCACAGCAAGAACGCTGTCATCAAATCGGTGCCGATGCATTCTCGCGTGTTCGATGTGCTTCGCCCGATCTGGGAAAAACGAGGACAGCCGACAAATGGCCATGTCTTCCTCAACCGGTTTGGCAAACCCTATTCGGACACGCGCAAGGCGAAGATCCCCGGTGGCAACCCGATCAAGAACCAGCATGCGACCGCCTGCACGCGCGCCGGGATCGAGGATTTCACCGTCCATGACTGGCGCCATCACTGGGCATCTCACTGCGTGATGGCGGGGATCGACCTTATCACCATCATGAATATGGGGGGATGGAAATCGCTGCGAATGGTTCAGCGCTATTCCAGCGTCTCCGTGGATCACATGCGCGAGTCCATCAACAGGTTGAGTTGAAGACCACGAGGGGATCGTGGGGCAGGCCGCGTGGTCTGCTCCATTTTGCTTCGGAAACAGATAGGCTAATACGATTCGATAGCGACCCTCACAAATGCCGTTCCGCGTCCTGTTTATTATGAAGGATGCGGATGATTTCAATGCGGTCGCCGTTGTCGCGGAAATAGATCATGTGGGAGCCGCAAGGATGTTTCAGATAGCCCGTACGAACCTCAACCATTCTTCCCCGCCGTGCGTCTGAGGCTAAGGCTCCGAAGGCAGCAACTAGATCATGGTGATAGCTATCAGCCTGCCCAAGCGACCAATTTTTCAGAGTGTAGAGCCAGATTTCTTCCAGATCGGCTTCGGCCAGTGGCGACAGCCAGCAAGTTCTAGTTCCCACGCTGAGTCGCGTGCTTTGCGTGCATCCGCGCTAGAAATGCTTCGCTGTCAAAAGGCTGCGGTTCCCCGGACTGCTCGCCTGCGATAAGGGCATCTTGCAGCCCACGCACTCTGGCCTCATGCTCTTCCAGCAGGCGCAGCCCAGCGCGCACAACATCGCTCGCAGAGCCGTATCGGCCTGCCCGAACCTGATCGTTGATGAAGCTGGTAAAGTGATCGCCGATCGTGACGGACGTATTGCGCGCCATAGCCATATTCCCTTTCGTCACCAGCCACAATATACCAATAAGTAATACAGGACAATGGTCTGCCCAAGGAGGCAAATCATTGACCGGGAGAAGCCGGGCGGCTGGGTGCCGCGTTGAATGCTGCGACCTGAGGCGGAGCCGGAGCAGGCTGAACCCGAGGTGGCGCGCTTGGCGTCAATCATCTCACCAACCAGATGGATCGCGATAGGATTATTCCGCATCTCACATGCGCGATCACTTCCCGCAAAAGAGAGTGGAATGGGCGGATCGGCACCCCAAATCGGCCTGCTGCTTGGCGCCTTTAACTGCGAAAAGGATGCGCCAGCACGCGGTCGAACGGACCCATGTTTCCGAAGGGGGTGAGCTACATGGGTTCCAGTACCCACACTTACCCGCCTTTATCAACTATTGATAAGATGCTATATGTGGAGCGAAGGAGCCACCCATATGATTAGCGCGGATCTCGGACAGCAGCTTGAAACCTTCGTCGCTAGTCTAGTCGCGACGGGGCGTTATAATTCGAAAAGTGAAGTGCTGCGCGAAGGGGTGCGGCTTATTCAGGACCGGGAAACCCGCCTTGCCGCCCTGGATGCATCGGTTGCGCGGGGGCTTGCCGATGCCGATGCTGGCAATACGACGCCTGCGGACGACGTGTTCGAACGCCTTGAAGCCAAGTATCGAGCCATCGGTCCTGCCTCCTGATGGCCGTCCATCTTTCGGCCGAGGCCGAACATGATCTTGAAACGATCGGCGACTATATCGCGCGAGACAATCCAACACGGGCGATCAGTTTCCTACGTGAGTTGCGCGAGAAATGTCTTGGCTTAGGAGACCTGCCCGAACGCTTCCCATTTGTGCCGCGCTATGAAGAGATGGGCGTGCGGCGTCGCGGGCTTGGTAATTATCTGATCTTCTATCGCGTCGAGGTGGAGAAGGTGGTTGTCATCCATATTCTGCATGGTGCCCAGGATTACGGCACAATTCTGTTCCCGGACTGATTGGCCGCTACCTTCGGCCCTCGCTCGTCCCCCATCGCCTCCGCCCCATCTGGGAAGAGCGTGGACGGCCGCTCAAGGGCCACGTTTTCCTCAATCGGTTCGGCAAACCCTATCAGGACACCCGCAAGGCCAAAATCCCCGGCGGCAACCCGATCAAGAACCAGCACGCCACCGCCTGCCAGCGCGCGGGGATAGAGGATTTCGCGGTCCATGACTGGCGCCATCACTGGGCGTCCCATTGCGTGATGGCGGGGATCGATCTCATCACCATCATGAACATGGGCGGCTGGAAGTCGCTGCGTATGGCTCCGGTGAGGGCCGCCTTGCGGTGATCGGGTGATATTTTGACATGGCACCGGTGCAAGCGCCGGTGTTTGCACCGATACTCGGGACGGTGCGATGAGTCAGATCACGGTAATTTCAGGCCCGGAGCGGCGGCGGGTATGGGTCGCTTCATTACTGGCGTCGGGCACGATCGACATCGTGAACGGCCTTCAGCCCATTTATCGACTATGGCCGCTAATGATTCAGGCGCGCCTGTTTGACGAGAGAAACGGCGAGCTGCCGGGTGAGTTTGGCTTCTGATCGTGGGAACGATCCTAAGGCGACGTTCTAACGGCTAATCGCGTTCCAAGCAGCGGACCGACGGTTTAGGGTGCGATCATCCGAAGATCGCGAACAATCCAACCTGGCAGAGTGGGGATCAATTCTTCGCATCCTCTTGGAAACGCTCGATCTGATGCATGCGCTCATGCAAAACGGTGACGATACCGACGGCACCATCGGACAAAACACGCCAATAGACATAATGACGCTCATATCGGCAATAGAAGCCGTCGACGCCGAGTTCCCGAGGGACATCCCGCCAAGCAACGCGGCGTTCGGCAATATCTTCAAAGCGGGCAAAAAGGCCACGAATATAACGCTCGGCCTGGTCCTGTCCCCATCGCTCACGTGTGAAGATGTATATGTCATCGATTCGGCGTCCGGCCGCATGCTGCACGCGATAAATGGTCATGGGCCTTAGTTCTGAGCGTTACGGGCAATGATTGCGTCGGCATCAAGCGGCAGATACTCGCTTTCTGGCACGGCAAATGCGGCGGTCAACTCGGCCTTTAAAAGCGCCAACCGTTCTCTCTCGACCCGTTCTTTGTCACGACGAATCAAGTCTCGAACATACTCGCTCACATTTTCATAGGCACCGGCATCTCCGATGTTAGCGGATACAAAGTCGCTGAGAGAGCCACTGACGCGCACATTAAGGGTCATAGATTTGGACATAGAACCGTTCTCCTGTCCACAAAATAAGGAATAATGAGGACGAGAGCAAGGGGCCATGCGTTGGCAACGGAGCACTGGCAACACGCTGATGTCGATCCTTGTCGTCATTCAACTGCTGATTTTCACTCCCGGTTGCGGCTAGTCCGCTTTCCCGTTCTTGGCACCCAACTCTGGCGCATTACCGCTAACCAGCCACTAGCATCCGCATCGGAGATACGATATGATAAAATCATATTAGAAGGGAGGTAGGCATGGCTGCGAAGGCAATCACGGTAACGCTTGGCGAAATGTTATCGCACGCCGAGCGCCATCTGGCGTCTGGTCGATATGCTTCTATGAGCGAAGTGATGCGAGCGGGTTTGCGCGCGCTAGATCGCGAAGAGGCTGTTTTGGATGAACTGGTGCGCGTCCGGGTTGCGGAAGCCCTAGCTGATCCCCGCCCCTCCACGCCGCTCGACAAGGCATTTGCGCAGATTAGGGCCTCGATCGCCAAGGCATGACCTATAATGTGCAACTGTCGGCATTGGCGATCGAGGATTTGATTGCACTTCACCAATGGGTGCGCGTGGAAGCCGATATTCCCACGGCAGACGGCTATCTTACCAGAATTGAAGATCGCATCGCAGCGTTGGCCGATTTCCCCCATCGCGGATCCCCCGGCGATGACTTGGTGGCCGGTCTGCGGACGCTGACATTCGAGCGCCGCTTATTGATCGCGTATAATGTGGACGGGAAGGTCGTCACCGTCCAGCGTGTCATCAATGCGTTTCGCGACCTGGCGCCGATTCTTCAAAACTCTTAAATTGGGGTATAACTACCTTTCTGGTGCTAACATTTCTTGCCATTCAGGCGGCGAAATCAGCAACCCATTTCTGATCTGCCCCCACTGGGTGGACCAATTGGCTTATTAGTGGATTAAGCTCATCGCCGCCATATCCGGACGGAGGTGGAGCGAAGCGGAACCGGAAGCCGGATATGGCGGTGTCGCCGTTTCCGGGGCCGGTGGTCGATAGCCCAGGCTTCTATGCGGGCGGACGGTGTTGTACAACGCGGCGACGCGACGCCCACGGGAGCGTGGTTCGGGAAGTTCTCTATCCGTGGCATCCCTGGACTGGGTGCCATGTTCACATTCATGAAGCAGTCGAGCGAGCGGGTTCGCATATTTTCCGCTGCAGCAGGACGGGGCCGAGGTCCGACCGGTGCCTCGAGATTCCGGCCTGGATGTTTGACCGGGCGGTTTGCGTCCTGGCGCGCATCGGTGTTTCAGTTCACTTCGCAGGCCTTCTCCGGCGTGCTGCGGGCGGCCGAAGTGAAAATCAGCATGGATGGCAAGAGGCGCTGGATGGACAATGTCTTCATCGAGCGCCTGTGGCGATCGGTGAAGTACGAGTGCGTCTACCTGCACGCCTTCGAGACGGGTGCCGAACTGCGCGCAGGCCTGGCCCGCTGGTTCGCCTATTACAACCATCACCGCCCTCATTCACACCTTGCAGGCAAAACCCCGGCCGAGGCATGCGGGCAAATCGACGCATCAGATCATGGGGGGCATGCCCCCCATGATCTGATCACCAGAATGGCGGCATGAACAACAACCGGATGAGCTTAACTTAGCCGCAAACCTGTCCAAATAGGCGGCACCACCTCAGATCCCCGGCGGCAACCCGATCAAGAACCAGCATGCGACCGCCTGCACGCGCGCCGGGATCGAGGATTTTACCGTGCATGACTGGCGCCATCATTGGGCATCCCATTGCGTGATGGCTGGCATCGACCTCATCACCATCATGAACATGGGCGGATGGAAATCGCTACGGATGGTCCAGCGCTATTCCAGCGTCAGCGTGGATCATATGCGCGATTCCATCAATAAGCTGAGCTGAAGCGTACCGCCACGTTTGAGCCCTCGCGCAGTCATGCCCCCGAAGGGATGGCGGCATGGGGAAGGCAGGATCGAGGGTTTCGAATCCCTCGACCGCCCCAATTTTTCGCAAAATTAGGAAGCATGGCAACGAAATGATATTCCGGCGCGAAGCCAGCGACCCACATCGCTCACACAAGGAGCGTTAACAATATCGACGCTCCACTTAGCCCAGACAGACGATCCAGGGCGCTATGTCGTCCGCGAAATCCTCCTCGCTGATCGAGCCATCGATCAATCCTTCGACCATCCGACCCGCAAGCGTGTCATCGTTCATTGTGATTATGAAGCCGTTGAGTTCGAGGAAGACGCCCATGCCCGCGAAGGCCGTGCGCTTGTTGCCGTCATTGAAGCCATGATTCTTCGCTATCGCGTAGCAAAGCCGCACGGCGAGTGTCAGCAGATCATCGACATCGTCATAATGGAAGAGATTGCGAGGATTGCTCATGGCGCTTTCGACGAGGTTCCGGTCCTTGACCCCCGGGACGCCGCCAAAGCGTTCGATTTGAATGTCATGAATCTTTAGAAGGCGCTCGTAGGAGAGCCACAAGGGCTCAACGGGCAAGGTATTTGAGAGTCTTCTTGTAGCGGTCGCTGAAATCACGAACCGCCTGCTCGAACTCAGCGTCGGTCACTTCGCGAGGTCGCGCCTTCAGCGGAGCGCGACGCGTCTTTTGCACTGATTGCATATCGAGCTCCTTTCTCTCTTATTTGCGTTTATACCGCGGCTAATATGGGTATATTGGCGCGACGGTCAACAAACGGTTTAAAAAAACCGGCCGGAAAATACGGATCCCGTCCCAACGTGTGTGTAGGTTCGTCGGCGATGGAGTAGCGACGCCTTCCGCGCCTACATCTGGCGTATCCCTGGACCAATCAAATAGAAATCGGTCAATTTTGATATAATGTGTAGATATTATACATAGGGAGACCGCTCTCCACCGCAGTGCCGCGCGGCCCACTTCAGCGTAGCGAAACCTCCCCCTTTGTTGGGCTGATCCACAAAAATGCTTGAAGTCGCTGACGTATACGCTGGCGCACTGCTTGCTGCTGCAATGAGGCGGGAGGAACAGGGATCCTGCCCGCCTGGCATTCCGGCGGGCGCAATTTGGAAGCCGGTAGAAGACCGCCAAACTCATAGAAATAATATTCTTGCCCGTTAAAACCCTTGGGGATCTGGAACATCTGCCTGATTTCGTCTGGCGACATTATGATCCTGATATCGCTCAGTATATAATATTTCCCGTAATCTTTTGATAACTTTCTCAGCTGTTGGATTGTCATGGCGTCAGACTTAGGAATCAATTTATTGTCCCACCGGACGAAGTCCTGCTGACAGAACTCTCCCAAACGCGTGAAACGCATGCCATTGAGCAAAGCAACGCCTTGGCCTCTGCTGTCTGGAAAAGAAACCCAATGCTTATCAGTAAGATGCGATCGACGAAGCCATAAGGCAGCTTGCGCCCCGGTGTCGAACGGATAGATCAAATTTACCGCGCCCAGAAAAACGCCGCATGCTGCCGCTATGAAAAGCCATGCCGAAAACAGACGCGAAGGCTCGATACCCATATCTTGCTCACGCCAGAGCAGCACAATGAGAAGCAGCGCGAGAAGAGATAGGTGACGGATTGGGAGCATGTAGACGGACAGGCTGAATAGCAGGCAAACGCCCACGAAACTTGCAAGGGCAATTTGATGATATGGCCTCCTCGGCCTCATCCACCATCCGGCGACCAAGGCAAAGAAGCCGAGGACGCACGCCATGACGACGGGAAAGGTGGTATTCCAGACGAGCCCCTTCTCGCTGAGCGGCAGCGGGAGAAGAAGTTGGGCGAGGTTCGCTAAAAAGACAAAAGCCGTGACGGCCGGATTGTCGGTGGGGGGAATCGCAGGCACCACATCTGGCGCCGGAATGACGGTCCAGGCAGCCAATAGAGAGCTCGCCAACCACAAGGCGGCACCGATCCATGACCAGTTTCGATCGCGCCAAAAGATCACGAGACAGATTAGCGATAGAACACCGAACAGGAAGTCTACCGCGGGCAGAAGAACTATCGCCGCCCAAGCCCACCGACGCTTACGGAATGCCCAAGCAGTCAGAAAAATCAGGACACCAACGGAAAGGCTGCGCGCTATTGTCCCGTAGTCGATGAGAACAAAAGGGCTAAGAGCAAAGAACAGGCGATATCGACGTTCAGGGAAGCTTTGGAAGAGAATTATGGCCTGGATTGCAAGAGCCACAGGTAGCTGAACGGCGACAAGAACCCAAGAAAGGGGTACAATTTCGGCCGTTCCACGGAGTAGAAGGTAATAGAAGGGGGGATGACCTTCGTACCTTAAATTGGAGAGTAGTTGGCCCAAGCTCGGCGATTGCACTGCCAGCTGTAGAGACTGCCATTCGTCAAGCCATGGTTCATGCATCAGCACGAGGGCGGCTTGAAACATCAGAATGATGGCAGTGACGCAAAGCCAAGCGACGGGGGTCTTGGATGCTGACGTACTTCTTCCCATCTGTCCCCCTGCGGCAGCTATGCACCTGCCTTCAATGCATATCTATTCTGCGGTGGGGATCAATATGATCGATCTGCGCCAACCGCATTCAAGGCCAGCCTCGTGAGCTTATGTTCTTTCGCTGCGGTGAGACGGCAACAGTATCGCCGAGGGATATGGCAGGATAACGCCGCGCCGTTTTGACGACATACCGCATGAGCAGACGGTCCCATATGCCTCCCGCATGCATAATAACAACCTTACCTGCGCAGAGGTGAAACCCTCATCGTTTGACGGCCATGATCCCGTATCCAAGACAATCATCTTTGGACCCAAGACCAAAAGCCATTGTGAGATGGGCCAGAAGCAGGAAGGTGAGCGCAAGTGGCAGCAGCGGTAATAGAAAAATGCAGCTCAGCAACCGAAAGCGGGACGGCTGAATCAGACGAAGCGCCACGACTATCAACTTGTTCGCTATCACCGCTATGTCGTTGCCGCGCTCGTCGATGTTCACATGGTCGAATGTTTTGAACATGTCCTGCAAGGCGTAGCGCGAAAATCGGTAGAAATCATAGGGAGCATAATGGACGCGCGCGGAAAAGGGCACGGTAGCGATCAGCCTTCCTCCCGGCTTCAGGACGCGCTCGATTTCAGCAATCAATGCGGAAGGTTCAGGAGAATGTTCCATCACTTCGGTACAAAGCACGGTGTCGAAAGTCGCATCAGCAAAAGGAATGCAGCGGCCGTCGAATGAAATCACCTCTTCATGCCCCAGCATCTTGAAAGCGCTCGCTTGCGGCACATCGATGCCGACATATTTCAGTTCCTGCGGCAGGAAGCTTCTGTACGGCATTTCGCCGCATCCCACATCAAGCAGGCTACCACGCAGATTCGGAAGCTGCGGTCCCAGAAACGTCCAAATCGTACCCAGTTGAAGATCCACCAGGCAGCGTAGCCTGAAAGCAAGTCTGGATCGCAGCGACGAACCGAAGCGTAACGGAACGGGTTGGAAATGTTCGATACTGTCTCTGGCGACGTCAAACATGTGCAAATCCGATCCACATGGTTGGTGAGGGCGAAATTTGAGGAACCGCCGCCTTGCTCACAGCGGTTTGAAACCCCAACTCATGAAATTACCAACGTTGATCGAAAGCCGTCGGCGATCCATGCTGGAACTCCGCAGCATAGCCGTGAGTGCGTATTTCAGCTTGTCAGGAAACGGAACCAGCCGCAGCCAATAGCTGGGCCGATAGCTGTTGCGGAAGCTGGCCCCGCCGACCGACGCATAGCCATGATGTTGCAGTAAATTTTTCGCGCTCTCGGCCGAAAAAAGTTGCATATGCTCTATATCGACAATCGGCGACCGCCGACCAAGCAGCCGGTTGAGCCAAGCACGCCGGTCATGTGTCACGCCGACAAACACGCCGCCCGGCTTTAGCAGACGAATAGCCGACGCAACCAAGGCGCCCGGGTCCTGTACATGCTCCAAAGTCATGAAGCAGCAAATGAGATCGAAGCTTTCGGGAGCGAAATCCGCCTCCTGGAAAATGCCCTCGCGTATCCAGCCCTGCCGATGGGGCGGCGCGGCGGCAATCGCTGCACTAGAAGGTTCTATCCCGATCAACTGCGAAAATCCGAAGCCTTTAAGGCGCTCGAGAAATGCCCCGGTTCCCGTCCCGATCTCCAGCGCCACGCCCCGGCCGTTCAATCGCCCAAGTACGGGCGCAAGCGCGCGGACATATGCATCGGCGGCATCTTCCGCCTCTTCTGCACTATCATAGTCAGCTGCATGATAGCTTGCAGCCAGCGATTCCACGCTTGGCGGTCGATCCACATAGGCAAGGTCACACGACCTGCAACGCACCATCGCGTGGCTCATATATTCCGGCACCTTGCGCGAGGCGAAGCTGGATGCGCTGACCCGGCTTTCGTCACGCGTGTCGGATAGAAAAGGCTCAGCCTGATCTGGTCCCGCTCCGCAAAGGGGACATGGGCGAGTTGTGACGATGGCTTCCTGTATCATGACATCCGGTTAGCGGATCTTGGTTGAGCAAATCTTAACCATATCCGACGAAATTGCCGTCATGAAAGAAGCGCCCCTTGTCGCGGCCGAACCGCACAACACAAAAGCACTGGCTCAGCGTATCCGGTGCCAAGCCCTGCATATGGTTACACAAGCGAGGGCGTCGCATATCGGATCGGCGCTTTCCATCGCCGACATCATTGCGGTCCTCTATGGCCGAGCACTGAGAGTAAGCCCGGCAGCACCGCGCCATTCGGAGCGGGATCGCTTCATTCTCTCAAAGGGTCATGCCTGCGTTGCAGTCTATGCGGCATTGGCTGAAACCGGCTTTATCGACCGCGCGCTGCTTGGCACCTATGGCGCCGATGGCTCGATGCTGATGGCACATATCAGCCATAAGGTTCCCGGCGCGGAATTCTCCACCGGAGCACTTGGTCACGGCCTTCCCTTCGGCACCGGAAAAGCATTGGCAGCGAAGCGGCGTGGGCAGTCCTGGCGAACGATTGTCCTCACCAGCGATGGAGAATGGGGCGAAGGCAGCAATTGGGAGGCCGCGCTGTTCGCTGCGCATCACGGTCTCGACAACCTCATCTGCATTCTCGATTACAACAAGCTGCAGAGCCTGCGGAGCGTTGACGAGACGCTGCGGCTCGAACCGCTGCACTCCAAATTCGAAGCCTTTGGCTGGGCCGTGCGGGAAGTGGACGGCCATGACCATGGCGCGCTGATCGATGCGCTGGAGGGGTCGCCCTGGCAGGTGAACAAACCAATGATGCTGATCGCCCATACGACCAAGGGTAAGGGCGTCAGCTTCATGGAGAATAAGGTGGAGTGGCACTACCGCAATCCCACGCCGGAACTTCTCGCGGAAGCGTTAGCCGAGATCGAAAGGGAAGCTCTGGATGCGTAATGCCTTTATCGAGGAACTGGTGACACTCGCCGAGGCGAATGACCACATCGCTCTAATCGTTGGCGACCTGGGCTACAGCGTGATCGAGGAATTCGCCGATCGCTTCCCCGACCGCTTCATTAACGCTGGGGTCGCGGAGCAGAATATGACGGGCCTAGCGGCGGGAATGGCGAGCGAGGGCTATCATGTTTTCACTTATTCCATCGCCAACTTCCCGACTTTCCGTTGCGCCGAGCAGATCAGGAACGATGTCGATCATCATCGCCTGCCTGTAACTGTGGTCGCGGTAGGCGGGGGTGTGGCTTATGGCGCGCTTGGCTATTCGCATCATGCGGTGCAGGACTATGCGATGATGCGAGCGATGCCGAACATGGTCATCGCCGCTCCTGGCGATCCACTCGAAACGCGGGCGTGTCTCCGCTGGCTGGTGGCCAATCCTGGCCCTTCCTATCTGCGTCTGGGCAAGGCGGGAGAACCGCGTTTTCATCAGAGCGTGCCTGATGTGGCACCGGGCAGATGGGTTCCGGTCCATAATGGCGATGGCGATGCGATCATGCTTTCGACGGGAGCGGCGCTGGGCGCTGCGATCGCTCGCGCGGATGGGCGGGCCGTATGGTCGCTGCCCCTCTGGAGCATGGCGGCGAAGACGGACCAGCCTGAACAGCTGGCGCGGCATGGACGGGTCATAACGCTGGAGGATCATCTCGCCGACGGCGGCTTCGGGTCCTGGCTGACCGAATCGGTGGCGGGCACCCCTGCGGCAGCGCGGATTGAGCCGATCGCCCTGTCACCTGAGATCTGCGACATGGTTGCCAGCCAGGCGACACTCAACCGGATCGGCGGCCTCACTCTCTAACGCTTTCTTTACCATCCCTGTTCATAGGATATGTCCATGAAAGCGATCATCCTTGCAGGGGGCCTCGGCACCCGCCTCGCCGAGGAAACCTCGGTTCGGCCCAAGCCCATGGTGGAAATCGGCGGCAAGCCGATCCTGTGGCACATCATGAAGATCTATGCGCAGCATGGCGTTGACGAATTCATCGTTTGCCTTGGCTACAAGGGCTACATGATCAAGGAATATTTCTTCAACTACGCGCTCCATATGTCGGACCTGACAATCGACCTGCGCCGGGGCACGACCGACATTCATCGCAATGCCTGCGAAGACTGGAAAATATCCCTGATCGATACGGGCGCGGAGACGATGACCGGCGGCCGTCTGCGGCAGGCGATGCAATATCTGGGCGAGGATGAGGATTTCTGTCTCACTTATGGTGATGGCGTCAGCGATCTCAATGTCGGCGCCGCAATTGAATTCCACCGATCTCACGGTCGCAAGGCCACCGTAACCGCAGTGCGTCCCGCCAGCCGCTACGGCCAGCTCGACCTCGACGGCGATCGCGTCGCCGCCTTTGCCGAAAAGCCGGTGGAGGAAGGGGGCTGGATCAACGGTGGCTTCTTTGTGCTCAACCGTTCGATCGGCAACTATTTGAGCAATTCAGACGCCTGCGTCTGGGAACGCGAGCCGCTGGAGAGTTTGGCCGCTGACGGCGAACTGCGCTCCTTTTTCCATGATGGTTTCTGGCAACCGATGGACACGCTGCGGGACCGGCAGATGCTTGAAGGCATGTGGGAACGGCACGAGGCACCATGGAAAACTTGGCATTAAGGCGCAGCAGCGCGCGCGCACTCGCGCCTGATCCCGCCTTCTGGGCGGGTCGGCGCGTGCTGGTGACTGGCCATACGGGCTTCAAGGGGAGCTGGCTGCTGGTGCTTCTCGATGTGCTCGGGGCTCAGATCACTGGGGTTGCCCTGAAGCCCGACACAACGCCGAACATGTTCGAACTGATCGGCGGCGCGTCGCTTTGCGATCATCATATCTCCGACATAGGCGATGCCGCCGCGATCGAGACTATCTTCGCCCAGGCAAAGCCGGAAATTGTCTTGCATCTCGCCGCACAACCGCTGGTGCGTGCCTCCTACGCCGACCCGATCGGCACCTATCGCACCAATGTTATGGGCACAGCACATGTGCTCGAGGCGTGCCGCAAGACTGCCACGGTCCGCACCATCGTCTCCGTCACGACGGACAAATGCTATGCCAATGACGGCCGCAAAGAGGGCTATCGTGAAGATGCGCCGCTCGGCGGCCACGACCCCTATTCCAACAGCAAGGCATGCGCCGAGTTGGTCAGCGCCTGCTGGCGTGACAGCTTTCTTGGAGATCGGGGTATAGGCCTTGCCACGGCGCGTGCCGGTAATGTCATCGGCGGCGGCGATTGGTCTGCCGACCGCCTTGTTCCCGACGCCATCCGCGCCTTCTCGGCAGGGCGAGCGCTTGAAATCCGCAATCCACAAGCCGTGCGCCCCTGGCAACATGTACTCGAGCCGCTGAGCGGGTATTTGCTACTAGCGGAAGCGCTGGCCGCTGATCCCACGGGCTTTGCGAGGGGCTGGAATTTCGGCCCCGCCGCCGCCGACATGGCGAGCGTGCGGGAGGTCATCGACCTGCTGGCAGAGCATTGGGGCGTCCCCCAGAAATGGACGATGCAGCCCGGCGAGCATCCGCACGAGGCGGCAATGCTGACACTCGATTCCTCGGCCGCCGCTGAGGCGCTAAGCTGGCGTCCGCGCCTGTCGCTGGATAGGGCGCTGGCGCTGACAGCGCACTGGTATCGCGCTGATGACAAGCACGCAGCGACCCGAGCGCAGGCGGAGGATTTCCTCGCCATGGTGCCTGCATGAGCCGCATCCTGGTCACGGGCGCAGGCGGCTTCGTCGGTGCGGCGGTGGCCGATCTTGCCGCGCGGCAGGAACATCAGGTGACGGCGCTGGTGCGCAACTCCTCCTCCCCCCGCGTCCTGGCGCTGAAAGGGCGCTGCGCCATCGCCGTCGCCGATCTCGCGGATAGAACCGCTGTGAGCGCCGCGATGGCGAAAGCACGGCCCGACATCATCATTCATTCCGCTTGGGAAGGCGTAGGCGGCCACACCCGCGCGGGGGATATTCAGCTCGACAATATCCGCACGACCGTAGGACTGCTCGACGCTGCAATCGCGGCGGGCGCAAGCCGCTTCATCGGTATCGGCAGCCAGGCCGAATATGGCCGCCATGATTGCCGGATCGACGAAAGCACCGCGACCGAGCCTTTCCTTCTCTATGGCGCGGCCAAGCTTTCCGCCTGCCACCTGACCCGCCAGCGCGCAGCCGATGCCGGGATGGGCTTTGCCTGGTTGCGGCTCTTTTCACCCTACGGTCCCGGAGACAATCCCGATTGGCTGATCCCTTCGGTCGCCGCGCAGATCCTTGCCGGGCGGGCACCGCGCACCAGCCCAGGCACCCAGAAATGGGATTATCTCCATATCCTTGACTGTGCGCAGGGCATATTGACCGCAGCGTTGACCGATAGCGCGCAAGGCGTCTTCAACCTGTCGAGCGGCCGCGCCACGTCCGTGCGTTCTATTGTCGAGCGTATCCGCGACCTTGCTTGTCCCGGCCTGGCGCTGACCTTCGGCGACATTCCCTTCGGGCCGAACCAAATCATGCATCTGGAGGGCGATTGCAGTCGCCTCACTGCAGCGACGGGCTGGAGCCCGCGCATTGCCATAGAGGATGGCCTAGTCACCGTGGTCGATGCGCTGAGGCGAGCCGCATGATCGCCTCTGCTCTCGATCGCCGGTTCATCAGCTTCCTCGTTGCAGGCGGCTTCAACACGCTGTTCGGCTATGCAGTATATAGCGGCCAAGTGTTGCTGGGGGTCGTGCCTCATGTCGCTGTGACCGTCAGCACAGTCGCAGGAGTGTTGTTCAACTTCCTCACTACCAGCGCGGTATTCAGGTCGCGCGATCTGCGCAAGCTGCCGCGCTTTCTGACTGTCTACGCGATCATGCTTAGCCTCAACATTCTCTTGCTGGAGGTGGCCATGCGGGCGGGGCTTGGCCCTCTCCTCGCCCAGGCTGTCATCCTGCCGATCTTCGCCCTCACCTTCCTTGCCATGCGCCGTTTCGTGTTCGCGGCCGCGCCGGAGCAGATATCATGAAGACCATCTCCATCGTGACGCCCTGCTTCAACGAGGCAGATAATGTCGAAGCATGCCGCAATGCGGTTGCTGCGCTCTTCGCCTCTGGCGCGCCACTGGAAGGCTATCGCCGCGAGCATATCTTCGCCGATAATGACAGCAGCGACGGCACGCAGGACATTCTGCGCTCGCTGGCAGCGGCGGACCCTTCGATGAAGGTGATCCTGAACGCCCGGAACTATGGGCCCTTCCGATCCAATTTTAATGCGCTTCGCGCTGCGACTGGCGATGCGGTCGTCGTTTTTCTCCCCGCCGACCTCCAGGACCCGGCGGAAATGATCCCTGAGTTTGTGAAACTGTGGGAAAGCGGCGTCGAGGTAGTAGCCGGCGCGCGCGTCAACCGGCAGGAGAGTTTGGCGCTGCGAAGCTGCCGCGCGATCTTCTACCGCACGGTGCGGAGTTTGAGCGACATCGACATTCCGCTCAACGTGGGCGAATTCCAGCTGCTCGACCGCAAAGTGTGGGAAGCGGTGGTCAGCCATGATGATCACTATCCCTACATTCGCGGCATCATCGCCTCGGTCGGCTTCCGTCGCGCCATCGTGCCTTACACCTGGGCCGCGCGGCGCTCCGGCATTTCAAAGAACAATTTGCCACGCCTTGTTGATCAGGCGTTGAATGGCATTTTCAGCTTCACCAATGTTCCCATGCGCCTGTGCACCTTCGCCGGTGTTGCAATGGCCATGCTGTGCCTGCTCTACGCATTAGTATCGGTGGGCGTCTATATCGCTCGGCCTGATCTTGCTCCGCGCGGCACAATGACCTTGATCGTCGCACTATTCTTCCTGTCAGGCATCCAACTCGCCTTCATGGGCATATTGGGTGAATATGTGACGTCAATTCACGCTCAGGTCCGCAAGCGTCCCCTTGTCGTGGAGCGGGAGCGGATCAACATGGCTCCTGAATTCAGCGACGAGCTTGCCATCGATAATCCGGTTCATGCCCTTCAGCGCAAACTCGGCGCGGAGGCTGCGTGACGCTGAGTCTCGCGGCAACAGAAACTGCGCATCGCCAGCGCAGTATATCGGCGTCCGTTTCTCTAAGAGGCCTGACGGCATCGCTTGTCGCCCTTTTCGCACTCGACAATGTTCTGCTGCTTGGCCTGTTGGGTAGCCCGCATCTGCTGGTGGCAGGACTTGCCATCATTCTCCCGGCGGCTCTCTCATTCCTCACCTACAGAACCATGCCCAGCCGGGCACGGGTGGGCGCCGCAACCATTGCCGTCTGTTTCGTTGCGGCGGCAATCATCCTGATGTTAGGGGGAGAGGGACGCCTCTTCTATGCGTCCACTGACTGGCAGGTACGCGATGCTGTGCTCGCGGACATGGGCACCCACCGCTGGCCGTTCGACTACTGGCTCAACGGACGAGCGCAGCTTTTGCGCGCGCCTGTCGGCATGTATCTGGTCCCAGCGACCGTAGGCGGGGCCAGTCAGCTGGGCCGCGACTGGAGCCTTCTTCTTCATAATAGTCTGATTCTCAGCCTGCTTTTCGCGCAAGCGTCTGTCTTGTTCAAAGGACGCCGAGCGCGCCTGATTGCGCTCGGCGTCTTTGTGGTGTTCAGCGGATGGGATGTTCTGGGCAACCTCCTGCTTCAATGGTCCGGCGGCGAAGCCAGATGGGACCATTTAGAAGGCTGGGCGGACGGTTATGAATATAGCTCGCACATCACCCAGCTATTCTGGGTTCCCCAACATGCGTTCGCCGGCTGGACAATCGCGCTGACCTATATTCTCTGGCGCCGGAATCTCGCTCCTATCGGCCTGTTCGCGGCCAGCCTCCCACTGGTCGCACTCTGGTCGCCGCTCGTCCTGTTCGGTGCACTGCCCTTTGCCGCTCTCGCGGGCCTTCGCGTCCTTCTGACCGGGGCATGGAATGGACGAGATGTCCTCTTCACCATGGTCGCCACTGCGCTGGCCACGCCTGCGCTCATCTACCTGTCGATCCATGCCGCTGCCATGGGGGGCGGTCTGCTTCCCCCCAAGGCCCTTGTCTATACGCTGGTCATGCTGTTCGAGGTGATACCGTTTCTCCTGCCCATTCTGCATGACCGAGACAATGTGATCGATCATGCCACGAAGCTGATCGCAGCTACTTGCCTATTCCTCATGCCCAGCTGGTCGATCGGCACGTTCGGCGATTTTCAGATGCGCGCATCCATCATGCCACTGGCGCTCGTGGCGATTGCTTTTGCCGACTGGGCAGCTCGTCTCCTCCACAGGCGTGAAAAGGCAGCCTTTCTGATCATCGTCGCTCTGGGATCCGTAACCGGCGCCGTGGAAATTGCGCAGGCTTTCCGCTTTGCCCCCTCTCCCGCGCCACGTTGCTCATTGGCGGCCGTCTGGAATCGCCAGACAAGCCGTACTGCCCCAGATGCAGCCTATTTCGTGCCGGTCAATGCCTTTCGATTCTGGGTCAAGCCGGTCGAACGCGTGAGCGCGGCCACTCCATTGAATTGCTGGAGCTATCCCTGGCGCATGCCGCGCGGAACCGGCGCAGAACAGCAGGATCGAGCGTGACGTTTTCCCTGACCATCATCGGAATTTATGCCGCGCTCCTCTCCATCGCGCTGCTGACACCCTATGCGTCTGCTTTCCTGGGGCCTCGCAAAGCCAGCCGTTCAGCCATGAACTGGCCTATCTGCGCATTGCTCCTTGTCGGCGCTATTGTCCTGACAATCGCGCGCCATGGGGCTTTTCCTTTGTTGGGCGTGTTTATCCTCATTCCCCTTGTCGGACTCGGGGTGCAGTCTCTGCTCGGTGGCATCACCGCCGCCATGCTGTTCGCGACGGTGATATGGTGGACATGGCCCATCCATCTCGGGCCGATTTCTACGGTGATTTCCGCATCGCTTGCGCTAGGGGCAGGCCTGCTGACGCGCTGGGGCAGATTGTCAGCCCCTCCCCGAACGAAGCCCCGCCTCATCTTTTTGCTGCTTCTATCGGTCGTTGTCGGCCTGGCAATGGGGCTGCTGACAACCCCGTTCGAATCTGCCGAGCCGATTTATACCGCATGGCACCACTGGGGCGCCTATCTCGCTCCGGTTGAGGCCTGGCGCGCAGGTGGAATGCCCTATCGCGATTTCCCACTGCAATATGGGCTGGGTCCAACCTCGCTTCTTCTCGCCAGCTGTGGTCATGACTGCTGGCGCGGCATGTACATGGTCACCATCTCCGCCAACGCACTCTATTTCGCAACACTTTCCGGAAGCGCGATCCTCCTGACGGTTCGATCTTCGCAGGGCGTGCGTTGCCTGGCGCTGGCAGCGATGTTCTGCGCCACATTCCTCTGGACAGGATTCCCTGTCAGCTTCGCAAGTCCGGTGATGACGCCTTCGGTAGGCGGCCTGCGGTTCCTGACCATTTCCGCCCTTCTGTTTCACATCCTTCTTTCGGAAGAGCGGCAAATCCGGAGAGACTGGATCGGCCATGCCATTTGGCTGCTCGATCTTTTCTGGTCTCCCGAAGCGGCATTTTTCGGGACAGTGATCTGGTGGCCCTATCTCGCGATGCGTGACGCCGAGGCCACAAGCGGAGGACGCGATACCGTGATCGCGCTCATGCGCGGCATCCTGCGCGGGATTGCTGCTCTCGCCGTCGGCATAGGCACCCTCGCCGCTACGCTATGGCTGCTGTCTGCCAGAAGCATCACCGCAGAGCAATTTTTCGCCTATATCCTCCATCCTCCGGGTGCCTTACCGGTCAACCTCGTTGGGACGTTATGGCTTGTCCTGGCATCGATCGCGATAGCCCTATCGATCTTGATGCGGCAGGGGCTGTCGTCGGGGTCGCGACGGCTCTATGTTTGTTTGCTGGGTTTGCTGGCAGCCGGATCCTACTATATCAGCCGCAGCCACGATAATAACATCCTCAACCTATTTCCGCTGCTAACCCTGCTTTTGCTCGGGCTATTGGCCAATATTGAAAGTATCGAGGGATCTGCTCAATCTTTCACGCGATCCCTGATCCACACTTTCTTCGTGGCCATGATCGGTTTCGTCGTCACATTCAACTTCACAGCTTGGCGTGAAGGGGCCACCCAGGTCGGTCCGCTGCACCTTGGATCGGCCAGATTGCTTGCGCGGTTCACGCCAAAAGTCGATGACAAGCCCGCCATGTTGCCTCCGGACGCCGTAGCTGGCCTTCAGCAACTCCGCGAGCACGGCGCCGGCGCAATCGTTTTGCTCGATCGCTATTATCTGATGCCCCGAACCTCTGATCCGGCATGGACGCCCGTCAATAATCTCGCGAACTTCGTGCCTTTGCCTGAGCCGAACGTCCTACATTATATTAGGCGTGGTGCAGAGGTTTACGACCGCCCGGGGTGGATATTGGCCAGTGCCGAATATCAGCACTGGGTCGCGGCCTTCAAAACTGCCTATGATGTGCAAGACGATAAGTCCTTCGGATCCTACCATGCGTTCTATTTGGTGCCGCGTCGGCGTCATAGATAAAGTACGTTTATGTATGCGGCGATATGAACTATAAGCTTGTTCGCAATCGCATGGGCCAAGGGGTCTCGTACTGCTTCCGGGGTACTAAGAATTGGGGAGCAGCGAGATTAACCGTTCGAGCCACAGTTCAGGCAATGGAGGGCGCTGAACGGGCACGTTCAAACTGCCAGGTGATCCCATGCGGACGCAAGATTCCGGACACAGCCTTCCCTATGTTCCGCTCAAGCACATCTCGCCACGGCACGAGCGTGAAATCCCGCGCGCGCTCGATCACAGCATACGGCCCATTCTCAAGGTCCAAACGCCGCCCAATGATACCCTCCACGCGCTCGCCCACATTGATCGACTCAAATCGCTTTCCGAGTTCCTTGCCAAGCCTGTCGCCAACATCGCGAAGCTCGCGCAAGCGGAGGGCCTCCAATGCGCCGCGCCGCAACTGGAAAACCTGGCCTTCGCCATCGGCCAATTGCTGTTCGACGAGCCATTGACGCCTGGCCGACATTGCGTCGCGCACTTCGCGACCAAAACCCGCATCGCGAACAGCGCTCGGCGTACCTGATGCCAGTTCGCGATCGAGCCAGGTCGGCGCCTCCTTTATTGGGAGGTCGGCAACAGGTGTTCGCGAGAGGATCGATACCGCCACAGGCCGGTCACGGTTCTGCCGCTGGGCATAGGCCTCGGCACGGGTGAGGTGATCGTCGGGAATGACCCAGCTCCCATCCTCTGATCGCTCCGGCCCGGCCCCCGCCCGCCGCATGGCTTCCAGCCGCCGGACATGGCTCGCGGCATAAGCTTCGCTGGCTTGGGCGTCATGTGCCAGGTGAAGATCGACCGAATAGCGTCCACCGTTGGCGCGAGCGACAGCATCGACGGTACGATCCGCCTGTGTCACGCTCGCCCTCGTCGGCTCTATCCGTACAGTCGCATTCTGAGGGACCGGCGGCACAGCATCGCCCCGGCCGATGTCGATATAATGGACCCGGCCATCGACGCCATCCACCATCACATAATGACGGTCGCGATGCTCGTCGGAGAAGCCTCGCTGGATCAACCGGCCAATAATCGGTTCGCGGACCTCTGCCGTTACCACCTGCTCGACGCCCGCACGGTCCAGCCGACGTGCCGTGAGTTCGCGCTGCATGAGGCGGATAATGTCACCGCGTTCGCCCATGCGGCGGAGCGTATCGTCCATCCCGTCGGCAAGACGGTAGCGCCCGCCGCCGACATCCTCCGCAAGCTCCATCGCCTTCAACTTGCGCAGCCGCCCGGCCGCCACCGATTGCTGGAAAGGCTCGTTGTCGGCAGGCGATACGATCCGATCAGCATCCATCCTCCGCAGCAGGCGACGGTCGATCGCGGTCAACCGCTCCTGATCGACATCATGGCGCAGGCGGGCTTCGATTTCGTGATCGGTCCGCGGCCCCAGGTCGAGCGTCACCAGTTCGGACGCGCGCTCGCGCAGGCCGTGTGAAATATACTCGCGCGCGATGATGAGATTATCGCCACGATCATCGACGCCGCGCAGCACGATATGCGTGTGCGGTCGCTCGGTGTTGAAGTGATCCACCGCTACCCAGTCCAGCTTGGTGCCGAGGTCCTGTTCGACCTGAGTCATGAGCCGCCGGACATAGGGTTTGAGGTCGGGATATTCTGCCCCATCTTCGGCAGAGATTATGAAGCGGAATTGGTGGCGATCACCAGCCGTGCGCTTCAGGAAATCGTCGCCATCCGCGCGGTCGGTCGCCGGACCATAGAGCTCCCCCGGCAAGCCCTCGCGCGTGACGCCGTCGCGCTGGATGTAGCGCATATTGGCACGGGCTGCCTCGCCAGCCTTGCCACCGAGCCGGATGAGGCTCGCCTTCACCGCAGCGCGGCGTCCACGGAAACCGCCCAACCTGTCGCGACTGGCGAGAAGCCGTCCCATGCTCGCGCCCCGGCCGATCCGGCTGCCATCGAAACGCCGGGACCTTTTGCCGGTCTTGTTACCAGCCAGCCGCGTCGCCGCGAGGATGCGCCCGCCATATTTGACGGTGCGCTTGCCGTCATTGCTCCGCATCCTGCCGAGTCTGGGGGTGAGGTCGTCATCAGACATGGTAACGCCGCCCCATCTCGCGAATTCGGCCAGAAACTGGCGGATTAACGCCGTTTCCGATCGTCCTGTCTCTCGGATTCAGAGCATGGTCTCGGGAAAAAAGGATGTGCAGACAATCACTTAGGCCGGGTCGCGAGACACTGCCTTTATCTTGTTTCCCCTTATCCCCTAGCGCCACCCATTTTCGGCTCGAAAAAAGGGGAGAGACGACGCCGGTCCGACGCCGCCTCTCCCTGACGTTCATGCTGCCGTCAGCGCGCATCGGCCATTGCCTTCCGAGCAATATCGCGGCTGCGACAGATGCGCTTTGCGATCGTCCCATGTGGCATTCCCTGGCCATCCACGAGGATGATGGCCATGAACCAGCGGCCATCCAGTCGGCCCCAGATCGCGATCCGGTCGAGCTCCAGATCATCCTCGCCGAGGCTCTCATAGGAGCCCAGCCAACGCTCCTCGCCGCGCGCATCCCAGAGGAAATCGCTCTCCTCCGCCTCCAGGAAGCGTTGCGCCAGTGCTTCTCCCGCACCGCGTCCCAGCTCGATTTCCAATCCTGCTACGAGCGTTGCCACGACGCTGTCCGACGCCGTTCCGATGCCCTGAACCATGCCCATGATGACCTCCTTGCGTTTCGTCCTCACCATCGAGAACGGCGTCCGGGAGACGGGTGGCGGGGCGGCTGTCAGGGCCGCAGCGCGAAGCGCGGCGCCGCGAAGCGGACGCGGGGGGAACCGATTTGCGCAGCAAATTGGGGGGCACCTGCGGGCCTTGATAGGCGCTCCGCCACCCGTCATGCTGGGTCTGTCGAGACGAGCCTCCACCCTCTCCCGGACATGCGACATCACCTCATTCCCCCTGCGACAGAGTGACAAAGATCGGGCTTGGCGATGGCGCGCCGGTAGCGCTGGCCGGTGCCGATGCGCCGCCTCTTTGTATGGCGAACAGGGGCTCGACCAGTGGTGATTCCCTCGCACTGGCCCCGCTAATCTGCCGCTCCGGCGCCACGCTTGCGAGGTAGGCGATGGTCTCGTCTGGCAGCGGCCGCCGACCTGTCAGATGCTCAGCATAACGCCCAGGGCCGGCATTATAGGCGGCGAACAGACCGGGATATCCGAACCGGTCATGCATCAGCCGCAGGTAGAATGTGCCGGCCAGGATATTGTCGCGGGGCTGATCAGGATCATGGCCGAGCCCTAGCCGGGCGCGCATTTCCGTCCAGGTTGCAGGCATGAGTTGCATGAGGCCCATGGCGCCAGCGGAAGAGCGGATGGGTCGGCCGTTCCAGCGAGTCTGCCCCCCGCTTTCGGCGCGCATGACCCGCTCGATCCAGGCGATGGGAATGCCGAACCGCAACGATGCCTCGCGGATATAGGGCTGCCATGTGGCGACCGATTCAGCTTTGGCAGGCGTCGCAAGGGCGAGCGTCAGCAGGATGGCAGCATGCTTCAATTGCGCCACAGGAGCGTCGCCTTTCCAATCACATCGTCGCCGTCGGTCGGCCCGAAATAGCGGCCGTCGAACGAGGACGGACTGTCCATCAGCAGGAACAGCTGCCGCCCCCGCAGCACCATGCAGCCGCTCCACCAGGGCATGGGAAGACCGTTGGCGTCGGCTGCGCGGCGGCTCGCAATCCATCGCCCGTTGAGGAAGATGTCCTCAGCCAGCGCGCAGACCGTATCGCCCGCATAGGCCACGGCGCGCTTCACCAGCGGCACGTTCATGGGCAGGTAGCGACGGGACGCAGCGAGCAGTCGATAGCGCTCTGGCACGCGGGCGATGACCATGTCGCCCGGCTCCACCAGGGCGCCGGGATCTGCCCTGTAAAGGCCGATCGGGGCGCTGGCGCTCGCATTCCAGACGAGGCGCGGCGTGGGCGGAAGCGCGGCGGAAAGGAGCAGGAGGATAGTGCCAGCACCAACGCACAGGATGCGCCAGCGCAGCCGAACGCGCTTCCTCTTTTGCGTCCGCAGGGTCTCGCCCCAGGCAAGCAGCGGCGCGTCGGCGGCAGGGCTGCGACGGCGGCTCATGCGCCCAGCTCCCGCGCCGAATGCTCGGCTGACCAGCTGTCGAGATCATCGATATGATATTGGACGAAACGGCAGTGGCGGCGAAAGACCGGCCCCTTTCCGTCGCGACGCAGGCGTTTCAGGAGGCGGCTCGAGATTTTGAGATAGGCGGCGGCCTGGTCGGTGTTGAGAAAGGGCGAGCCGCGTTTCGCGCGGTTCGCACGGGCAATGTCATCGTCGCTGTCCATGGGGCGAACTCCTGTTTGGGCGGATCGCAACGGCGCGATCGCGGCACCCAGGATGCGGACAGGGACATCCCGGCATCAGTGTCGAAAACCACTCCCACACTTTCGACACCCGGGGAGAAAAGAGGCTCCGCGCCGAATCTGGCGCGGAGCCTCGTCATGTCAGCGGGACCAGATGAGCTTGTGCTCGCCCTCGTCGCCCTGGGTGAGGGTCGCGTAGATGGGCGCGGGGAAGGACGGATCGTCGAGCTTGAGGCTCAGATATTCCGCGCCGGTCTCGCGCGCCGCCTTGGTCCAGCCCGCGCCGAACTCGACGCCACCGGCGCTGACGCGATGGTCCGGAGCCTTGTCATGCTCGCGTTCGACAGGCCGGATCGTGGCCTTGACGCGGAGAGTGAGGGTGCGGATTTCGCCAGTATAGACGCCGTCCTCGTTGCGGGTGAAGCTGCCGATCTGTGCCATGGAAAGTCTCCTTCTGCTTGCTCGAATGCCGCCCGATGCGGCCTCGATGGCAGTCGATCAGGCGACGGCGCGGCGCCGCGCACCCCTGGGCCGAAGCGTCAGCGAAGGACGGCCCGAGCCGGTTTTCTTGCCTCGCGAGGAAGCCCGTAAGGGCGGGGAAGAAAGCCGGCGAAGCCGTTGCGCGGACAAGCCGTGCAGGCGCCAGACCTGCCATGAAAGAGAGGCCGGTGCGGCATGCGCACCAGCACAGGGGGAAGCTCGGACAGGATCGGAAAAGCGCGATTCCTCCGCAGTGATGAACAATAGGGGAGCAATATCCGGGTCGTTCCGGCTTGCCCTGCCCCGGCTCCCCCCGGCGCTCGACCGCTTCCGGCTTATCGGCACGACCGTTTCGAAAGCCTGGCTGCCATCGCTGCCGGTGCCGCAAACCATGGTCATGATCATGCCGCCCCGTGGTCCAGGATCCAGCAATCCCTGCCCGATATCATGGCTGTCGATCTTCTTGCCGAGCGTCAAGGCGAGCCCGGATCACCAGCCAACGGGCCGATGCGAACTTAGAGGAAACGGCGGTCGGTGCGTTCCTTGCGCACCTGTTCGCCCAGGAATTCGGGCCGGGCACAACCCGTCGAGACCTGTTCGCTGCCGCTCCTGGACCATGGAACAGACAATATCAGCTGCCCGGGCCTCCGGTAGAGCGCAGCTTCCAGTACACAAAACCCGCGCGGCCGAGCCCTCGGGCGAGGCCGCGCGGCGAATTTCCAGCCAGCCAGCCAGCGGGCGGCAGTATGCTCCACCGCCCGCCAACCTTCACGCCGCTTGGGCGAACGGCTCCTCGCCCGCCCCGGCTGTCGCCGTGGCCATGACGTCGCGCGCGGCAACGACCTTGGCATGGGCAGCCACGGTGCCAACGCCGCCCCGCTCGGTATAGGCGCCCGGGGGAAAAGCCATCCAGCGCGGCACCCAGCGCTCGACCTTGGTGCGCCCATCCGCACCCACCAGATGGTCGGCAATGATCTGCTTCAAGGTCTTGACCTTCTCTTGGCCATTGGCTGTCGCGACCGTCTCGCCCGCGACCTCGGCTACCATGTGACCGAGCAATTCACGGTCGCGCAGCAGGGAAAACAGCGCCTCGTCGGCCTGCCACCATGCGGCCATGTCGATGCCGATCTCGGCACCGACCGCCTCGACGGCGGCGCTGCCCGCCGCCAATGTCTCGCCCATTACCACCGCGATCACGTCCATGAGAGCCGGGTCCGGCAGCGCGATCAGGCGCAGAAAAACGCCTGCGACCCCCTGCTGGGCGTCGCGTGCCTCCCAAACAGCATCGCCATGGCCGCCCGTGACAGTCGGCTCCTCCGGGGAGAAGCCGAGCAGGTCCAGCACGGCGCGGCGGCGCTCGTCGAACAGCGCCTCGCCCCGCGACAGTTCGACGCTTTCGCGCACCTCGTCGTTGCGCGTTGACTGCGGTTCGGGCCGTACCGTCCAAAGCGGCGAACCGACGATGGCGTGGGCGACCATGAGCCGCAGCGCCATGCCCGGATGACCCAGAAGCGCGGCGCGCACGGCGGCATGGCGGTGCAGGTCCACATAGGTCTGCAACGTTGATGTAAGTTCCGGGCGCTGGACTTTGCCGCCGCCGGGCACCTCGCCGCGCTCCACCTTTCGCGCCTCCTTGCGTGTCACATAGCCCTCGTGGAAGCTGACCTCGCCCGTCGCCCGGACATCGACATAGACGCGCCCTCCCCTGCGCTTGGCGGCCTTCTCATATTCCCAGCTATGGAAATGATCCGATGGAGGAACGATGACGACATCGCTCCAGCCCTGATCCAGATAGGTTTCCTTCGCCGCCTCGATCGCCGCGTTCTGCGCGGTCCAGAAGGCATCGGCATCCGCGAAATAGCAGTCCTCGCCAAACAGGTCGGCAACCGTCGAGCCCTTATATTCCGCTAGATCGAACAGGGCGAGGCGCGCCGGGATCGACTGGCCGCCCAGCAGCCACGCCTTCAACTGGTGCCCGGTCGGCACATAGCTGTCGGGATCGTCATGAAGCGCCAGCCACGCCTTTTGCTGGCTCTTGCTGGCAAGGGTCAGGTGGCGGACGGTGGCGCGATCAATCTTCTCGGCTCGGTAAAGGTCGCGGACGCGAGGCAGGAGATTGCCGAGCGCGAGGACGCGGCGGATGGTGAGGTCGGGAAGCCCGAAGGTCGCGGCGATGTCGTCCACCTCGCGGCCCTCCTTCACCAGCCGGGTGAAGGTTTCCCACTGGGTCACCTCGTCGGCATCGAGCCGGGCAAGGTTCTCGATCATGGACGCCTCGATGGCGGCGGCATCATCTGTTTCGGACAGGACGCGGCAGGGCAGCGGTTCGGCCTCGCCCGTCTCCTGCGCGACGAGTCGCGCGGCATGAAAGCGCCGCGCACCCGCGACGATCTCGAAATGGCCCTCCTCGCAACTGGGCCGCACGAGCAGGGTCTGGATGACGCCGCGCTTGCGGACGGTCGGCAGGATATCGCTGACATCAGGCGCCTTTCGGCCGTAGCGCATATTGGTCTTGCTCACACAAAGCTTGTCAGGCGCGATAAAAACGAGTGTCATGGCATTGCTCCTTTGGAGTGCCGGTCCCTCACACTTAGCGGCGTCGGGGGGCCGGTTTCTTGGGGTGGCGGCGTGACGTGCCGCCTTCACGTCATCCTTCGGCCGGATCGGACGAAGGAGAAGCGGGGACCGCACCCGGCTTGGCGGCACGGCGGATCAGGGTTTCGGCTCCGAGGATCGACCCCGCGCGGCGGGACCATTGCGCCCAGGCGGAAAGGGGCAAATCGCTCTCGAAGCCGATGTCGCGCTCGATGAAGAGGCCATAGGGAAGCCGGACGGCGGCCAGCTCGGACAGGCTGAAGCAGCCGAGTTCGGGACAGCCAAAGCCAAGGTCGGCAAGCCCGAAGAGGGCATCGCCATCCTCGGCCAGTTCGCTCGCCAGCCATGTCGCCGCGCCGAGCGGATTGAACAGCTTGACGACGGGCGGCGGGTCGAAGCGCTCGCCCATGGCCTCATGGGCACGGCGCGCGATATCGTTGGCGCGCAGGGCGAAGCGGATTTCAGGGGACAAGAGAATCATGCTGCCCTCCCCAGCCACGCGTCTGCCTCGGGCCTCCCGGCCTCGCGAGCAGCTTGCGCCTCCCGATGCCGGGTCAGCAGCCAGTCCGCCGCCTTGCTGGCCGCGCTCGCGGCACGAAAGATCGCGCGACAATCTTCCCTCAGGACGCCTAGCCACGCGCCGATATAATCGGCGTGACGCACGGTCGGGACGATGCCGAGTGCGGCGCACAGGAAGGCCGAACCCATCTCGGCGACCAGTTCCTCGCGGGCATAATCCTTGCTGCCGAAAGGATTGCGAAGGTTTCGGCCTAGCCGCTTGGCATGGCCTGTCGCATGGGTCAGCTCGTGCAGGCAGGTGCGGTAATAATTGACCTGCTCGAAGAAGGCGGGCTGCGGCGGCACAGCCACGAAATCAGGGCCGGGCGCATAATAGGCCTCATCGCCGCCGATGCGGACTTCAACGCCCGACGCGGCAATCACCTCCTCGGCAATAGGCACGATCTCGCGTTCGGGCAGCGGCGCGGGATCAGTGGCAAGCCCTTCGCGAAGCCCCTCGCATTGCGCGACATTGAAGACCGTGAAGCGCTTCAGGAAGGGAATAGACCGAACGTCCCCGCCCTCGCGCGAGGCCCGTTGCTTCTCTGCCTCGGGGGTGAAGCTGTCGGCATAGACGACCGTCACGCCGCGCTCGCCCTTCCGCACACAGCCGCCCGCCTCCAAGGCCTGACGAAAGGTCAGCCAGCTTTGCGAAGGCCAACCCTGCTCGATCACCCTGCGCCAGAGGATAAGGATATTCACCCCGGAATAGGGGCGAGCGGTCAGCGCATTGCGCGGCAGCGCAGGACTGACCCCTCCGGCCCTCCCCCAAGGCTGCACCCACGGCAACCGCCCCGCCTCAAGCTCTGAAATGATCCGGGCGGTCACCTCGTCATAGAGGTTCGCGCGCGCTTCCCGCGCCTCTCCGGCTCCACCCTCACGATGAACGCAACGGCTGGTCTTCCTCGGCATGGCCTGTCCTCCACGCCACCCAAAAAGGTACAAAGCCTCCCCGCGAAGGCGGGGGTGGGCGGCAAGACGCGACCAAGAGGCCCGGCAAAGCCGGGCGAAGACACCGCAAGGGCGCAACGCAAGTGGAGCACCCCGGACGCGCAGCGGCAGGGGTTGGCTTCGCCCGCGACGGGCCTAGCCGGGAGCGCCGCCCGCACCCGCCGTAACGGGAGACGCAACAAGCAACGCCGCCGCGAACCAGCGGCGACCACAGCCCTTAACGCCAGCGATCGTCACCGAGAGGCCGAGACCCGAAGGGGCTAGGCGGCGCCGGCCTTCAGGCCAGAGCCGTAGAGCGCGGTCGCGGCAAAGCCGCGAGGCACCAATGGCTCAATCGTTCAAGGATCCAGGGCAGGACGGCCAAAGGCTTCGATTGCCTGACCCAGCCCCTCCCCGACAATCCAGCGGGCACGCTCAAGATGCGAACGCCAGCAGGCCCCGGCCCCGGCCCCGGCCGGGATCGGTCGTTCTGCCGCATTGTCACCGACTTACGCTAGCGCCCTCCACCTCTTCCTGTCGGCAGCACGGACCTGTAAATTTCGGCGCAGATCTCTTGTGTTTGCCAGGAACGGGCGACAGTTGCCTGGAAACCGCAGCAAGCCACCAAAAATCGCCCAAGAATACTGAATTTCCTGGACAATCGGTGCCCAATCCGGCCAAGGGCGGCCACTCATGGGGCCGGGGGGCATTAACCATTATGGAAGTTGTTACTGGTAGGGGCGTGCCTATGCACGGTCCTCTCACTTCACGCGAGCTCATCGAACTCGAGCCGTCAAATGACGACGGGTTTCCGTCTGAGGTTGACGGTGACACAACCGCCCGGGCGGCGGGCGAGTGGAAGCGGCTTTACCTCACGGTTGAAGCCAAGTTCGCACTCTCGGTTGCCGTTGCGGTGCTCTGGACCGGGCTGAGCGTCTGGCTCTCACAGCGTTGGCTAAGTGACCTCGCGGCGGTGGCTGGCTGGGTGGTAGCTGTCGTGGCGATCACATTCATCGCCTATGTGCCCGGCTTCATGAATGCCTTCCTCATTTCGACACTGCTGTTCGACAGGAAGCCGCCTCTTGTACCCGTCATCGAGTTTCCCGGTCTCACCGTCCTGGTCGCCGCGTATAATGAAGAGGCGGGGATCGCCGACACGCTCACAAGTCTGGCACGCCAGGATTATGCAGGTCCCTATCAGGTGATCATCCTGAACGACGGGTCCACCGATAGAACTGCGGATATCGTCCGGGACCAGCTGAGTAGCCTTGCCTTGCCCGCCAACGCCTCGTTCAGGCTGATGGATTTCGAAAAGAATCGAGGAAAGTCAGCCGTTCTGAATGACGGCCTCATAGCAGCGCGGCACGATCTCATCGTCACGGTTGATGGTGACTCCTGGGTTCGCAAGGACGGTCTCACCAACATCGTGAAGCGATTGCTTTCCGACCCCGCCGACACGCAAGCCGTTGCCGGTGCAGTGATGGTCCGAAATTCCCGCGTGAACCTGCTCACCAAAGCGCAAGAGTGGGACTATTTTCACGGGATTGCGGCCGTCAAGCGCATGCAGGGCATGTACCACGGCACCCTCGTCGCTCAAGGTGCCTTCTCTCTCTATCGTCGCAAGGCGCTCGAAGAGGTTGGAGGTTGGCCCGAGCGCGTTGGCGAGGACATTGTCGTGTCCTGGGCGATGCTGATGCGCGGCTATCGCATCGGTTATGCCGCCAACGCCTTTGCTTTCACGAACGCCCCGGAAAAGTTCAGGCAGTTCGCGCTTCAGCGCAAACGCTGGTCGCGGGGGTTGATGGAGGCGTTCAAGCTCTACTGGCCGCTGCTGTTCAAACCCCGGATGACGACGCTTTTCATATGGTGGAACGTCATGTTTCTGCCGTTGGACCTGATCTATACGTTCGTTTTCATTCCCGGCCTTGTGGCGGCACCATTCGGAATTTTCTGGATCGCAGGACCGCTCACAATCGCCGTCCTGCCGCTGGCAGCGCTTTGGAACACCGTCATCTATCGGATCCAAAGCGATGTGTTCCGGCGCGAGAATATGACCGTTCGGAAAAATCGAGGTGGCTTCTTTTTCTATGCCCTCGCGTACAGCCTGCTGATGCAACCCGTCTGCGTGTGGGGATATCTCGTTGAACTATTTGGAATGCGTAAGGCGTGGGACACGAAATGACATCAAGCAAGATTACCCTCGCCGTCAGTCTCGCCATCTTTTGCGGAACGCCTGCGCTGGCGCAGGAGGTGAGCGACATGAGCTTCCAGCATGCGATCTCCACGGACGTCTTCGCTTCAACGGATGCTGACAGCACGGATGTGTATCGCGCGGGAGTCAATCTCGATTTTCGGTACAAAAATGACGAGCAACTGCTCGGCGTTCGCTATGAACAGGCATGGTACAAGCCGTTAGGCCAGCGCACTCGACCGCGTGAGCGTGCGTTCATTCGCTATGCCGACAAAGGCCGCGACTGGGCCTGGGCTGGTCAGATAGGCACGGACGGCCACACAGTGCTGGGCTCCGCGAGCATTCACAACAATGCGAAGTTCCGTCAGGAATATTTCGTTGAGCGTGACGTGGTGGAGACCATCCGAGGCGTCGATGAAGGCATATACTTCACCTTCTTTGGAGCAGCCTTGGACCTGCCGATCGACGAGGAGAACGGGGTCACGCTGGTCGGAGGCGCTCAGGAGTTCACGGGCAGGAATGTGCGTCTTCATGCGCGAGGCACATTCACCCACTCGATCAAATCCGATTGGGGTCTGAGCTTTCAGCTTCGGTCCCGCTACTATCACAGTACGCGGCCGCGCGAGTTCGACTATTATTCGCCGCGATATTATCTCCAGGTTCTGCCGGTTCTCCAGATGCGCCGCTTTTCAGGTGGATGGCGGTATATGGTCGCAGCAGGCCTGGGCGGGCAGCGTGATGCCGTAACCGATTGGACCCAGTCTCGCTTTGCAGCCGCAGAGGTGACCAGTCCCCTTCGCCGAGGATGGTTCATCAAGGCAGCGGCGCAGTACAGCAACACGCCGCTACGCACCGGAATCTACGATTACGGTCAACTGACGCTGTCGGTGGGAAAAAGGTTCTAAAAGGCGCAATTACGTGACCAAAGGCCAATCCAGGGGGAACTCGCAAATACGCTGACGGCTTACAAGCACCACAGCAGGATGGCGGTTTGCGTCTGGAGGGGCTGGGCGAAGAAACTTCAAGGACGCGACGCCGCCGCGAACCAGCGGCGACCGCAGCCCTTAACGCCAGCGATCATTACCGGAAGGCCGAGGCCCGAAGGGTTCGGCGGTGCCGACCTTCAGGCCAGAGCGCGGTCGCGGCAAAGCCGCGATGCGCCGATGGTTCAGTCCTTCAAGGATCCAGGTCAGGACGGCCAAAGGCTTCGATTGCCTGACCCAGGCCCTCTCCGACAATCCAGCGGGCACGCTCAAGATGCGAACGCCAGCAGGCCTCCGCCCCGGCATCTGACACGTCCAGTCCCAGGATGGTCGATGCCGCCTCGCGCCAATCCTGACCGGCCTCAGCTGCGTCCAAGAGCGCGGCATACTGCGCCAGCCGCACCCGGTCATACGCAGTGACGATATCTCCGGTCGGAGCGGCATCTAGTAGAGAGATCATGACCCGATCCTACCTGAACTTGCCGCCATTCGTCTATTATAATGCGTACTATTAAAATAGACGAAGGGCTCTACGGTTCAGATGAACCTGTTCGAGCTCATCGGCACCAACTGCTACTGGTTACGTCAGGAAGCAGGCCTGACTCAGGAAGAGGTCGCGGCGCGCATGGGCGTTAGCCATTCACACTACAGCGCCATCGAGAATGGTCGGCAAAATCTCACCTTCGGGACTTTTGACAGGCTCTATAAAGCTCTCGGTGCTCGTCCTGCTGCGCTATTCGAGGAAGGACGCCCGCCTAAACCAAAAAGAGCGTCGCCCGTTGCTCGAAAAAGTCAGTGATATCGCAACGGCTCGATGTTCTTTTTCTTAAGGAGCACGTCAGCCCAACAACCTTCGCCACGCTCCTCCCGCCATTCGCCGCGCCAAGGCAATCATCCGCCTGCAATGTGACTTGAGCGCCTCTCCCGGCGCGCCCCACTCCTCAGCCACTCGCTGCTCTCCGAACAATAATATACCGACGTCACGGATGCTGGCGCCTTCCCGGAGCGCATCATACGTCCGCAGCGCATCGACGACCCGTCGGTCCCCCTGCCGCTTTCGCGGGAGCGGGAGAGACAATCTGCCCGTACGACAGAGATTATGAAAGGCCCGCAGCGGCGCGAGCAACGGCTTGATGTCGCCGACCCCTGAGAAGTCGTAACGAAGCGACACCGGCCCGTGGAGCAGCGTCCCCTCCAAGACATCGAGGCGCAAGCCACCGGATTTGCCTCCTATCAGGATATGCTCGGCGGCTGCACCACCTTCCACCACGACGGCCTTTTCCCCACAATGCTCAAGATTGAAGGCCCCTGCCTGTCCAATGGCAGCAGGCACCGCCACACAGGGCAGTACCGAGGGATCGAGGTGGCTCGACCAAAGTATTGCTCCTTCCGGCGCGGGCAGCGAGTGATCCTCAACATTGAGGCAGCCCCAGCGGGACACGACGTCATGCGCCGCATGCTCGATCAGGGTGACGCCACCGAGACCCGCGCAACGTCGCGCCGGTTTCAGCCGACGATACTCCGGATCACGGCGAAGCCACTCCCATGCGACGCCTGCAGGGCAGATGTCCTCAAGATAGCGATAGGTCTGATCGCCGGGCCAGCGGTGATGCGGAAAACCCGGCATCGCCGCTGGCCCAAGCCATGCTTATCCCAGCTCACCCATTTGCGAGCGGACGAAGAACTCGGCAGCGTCCGCTTGGTCCGGCCGGAGAGCATCGACCTCGCCGAGCAGGTCGGGAACGGCATCCTGCAGGAGGACTGACGGACACTGACCCTCGACATTGCCGAGATTCGGCCGGTGCTGGGCATAACCGACCAGCGCGGCAAGTTCTGACGGAAAATTCCGCGCAACATGGGGCGGGTAGACGAGCCACTGGAGTTCAAAGGGCTTGAGCCATCCCAGGCAGTAGCTGATGATGATACCGCGCCTGCGGACCGCGCTGCTGTTTCCGCCACCTCCGTGCAGCGTTGAGCCAAGGAAGACCAGGGCATCGCCCGGAGCGACCAAGGGAACGACGCTGTCCTCCTCCGGCAACGTCGACACGTTCTGGTCGATATGGCTGCCGGTCCACAGCCGGGTGCCGCCATTCTCCCGCATAAAAGGGGTAAGTGGCCACATCACATTGACCAGATATTCGACACGGCCCTTGGGTCCCTGCCACATGTCCTGGTCCCGATGCGGCAACTGGCGCAAAGCACCCGGCGCAATTTCGATGGCCTGGGTGAGATTGAGGGCGATGCGCTCGCACCAAGGCAGAAGCAGTTGCTCGGCAATGGCGAGGATCAAGGGATGCATCACCAGGCTGGCCGTTCGGCGCGAGCGGACCAGCAGCGATCCGAAGCGCCGCGTCCGCTCGCCATAGAATGGCCCCTGGCAGAGCGGCGCGGCAGCAAAGGGGGCAGCAAGATCGTCTTCCAAGCCCCGCAGAACCGAAGCAGGCAAGGCGCGCTCGACGACACACCATCCATCGCGGCCAAGGGAAGCGGTGTGAAGCGCCACGCTGTTCATGCCGTCACCTCGCCGCCGTTCCCGACATAGGTCTGGGTCCAGCACAGCCGCCGTGGCGTGTCCCGGTCGATCTGAACCATGAACGCGCCAACCGGCCCGCCAGGCATCCGCACCACCGGGCCGAGCGGCTCGCCCTTCCAGCCCATCGCCAGCACCTCCTTTCTGAAGGCTTCCGGAAGGAGGCCGGTATAGTGGTGGATGCCGCGCGCGAGCGCCACGTCCACCATGGCCGAGATCAGCTGGTTGCGCAGCGCCTTGCGGCGTGCGGCTCCGTGGCGCTGGGGCAGGCAAAGACGGGTGCTCTCCCATATACCCTCTCCCTCGGGCACGCCCAGCGGGCACAGGTGCCGGAAGACGATGCCCAGCATGTGCGGTTTGGTAGTGGGCAGGAGCCGCAGCGAGGCTGCATGGACGCCGCTCTCCTTTTCCTCCTCGGCTATGAGGTAGATGGCGTCGGCCGTATCGAACTGGTCGATCTCATATTGGCCGTCGACGACGGGCACGTCCCAGCCGAACAGATCGACGAACAAGCGCTTGCGGTCAGCAAACATGGACTGGAGGAGCGGCCGGACGTCGGGCGCCAGAGGGTGGTCGATGACGTGGATCAAGGGGGCCTCCACTTGCGGCTATTACCCCGAAGGATGCGTCAAGGTACGCAGCGGTCGCTAGCCCGGGCAATTGCCCGGGTTGACACGGGGCGGCAAGCAAGCAGCATTCTTCCTGAGCACCGCCGAGGCACGACCAGCAGTCCAGCGTCCTGTGAAATGCGACATTGGCCGGAAGGCCACCAGCCCTTCACGGGCACACGCATCAGGCACTGCGCTCAAGGGGTGTGATCTGCCCCCTTGCTGGAGCATGACAGATATGTGGAGGCTGTGCTCGTCGCCAGGATATCTCTAATTACCAGAGCTAGCCGGAAATTCGGCCCAGTGCGTCAGTTTAAGCGGAATGATCCCGGGCAAGCTCGCCAAGACCGATTTCACCTGCGAATATCGCGCTCACCACGAGCTCGGTGCGGCCATGTGCATCAAGCAGCAGCCCCGCTTGGCTGAGATATCCGCCAACGGTCCGCGGGGTTATCGAAAGTGCGCGCGCGATCTCCTTGTTCGAATAGCCGCGTCCGACAAGAATGACGCAGTCACGAACCCGGGGGTGGAGGCGCGGCGGCTGCGGTTTCGGCCTTTCCTCGCAAAACAGGCGTCGGGCAGCCTGAAAGGCGAAGATACCGATCATTTGCGCCATGCCTAGTCGACGCCCGACCCATTTCGGATTATCCGAACCAGCAAACGTGCAGGATGCGGTGTAATCGCCAAGCAAATTGCAGGGAACGGTGATACCTTCGGTAAGTCCTAACTTCCCGCCAAAATCCAGGCAGTCGCGATCGCGGCGGTTGAGGTCGATGATATCGGAAATCTCGGACCAGCTGAACGCCCTGTCTGAAAAGGCGCAAGCGCGTAGGACCGGATCACGCCGCCACGTGCCATTCCCGATAATGCGTTCCTCGACCGACGCGGGATAGTCCAGAAGCTTCACACGACCACGAGGCGCGCCCCGCAGATCCGCATGATGAATGAGAGCATAGTAGCGGAAACCCAGTTCACGCGTGATGTCGGTCATGAGAGCAGCGAGATCGGGCGGGCTTGCCGACTTTGCGAGCGCCGTCAATATGCCCTCTGTAACCGGCACGGAACTGGCGATTCCAAAGCGATTTCGTCCGGAAGTCGATGTCATGCAGCTTTCACCGGTGAGCTTAGATGACGGGCGCAATGCTGCCGGAAAGCCTCGCTTTCACGTGGGTCATCTGGCAACTCTGCAGCAATGGCGGGCAATGACGCTATTCCTCCTTACAGCACAGGACGCGACAATGCCCTTGATGCGAACGAATCGCAACATCCCTGATGCTGTCCCGAACCACCGGCGCGTTGCATCCGCTTTCGAAAGCCGGGGGAAACCATCATTATGATGATTGGCTCTGGATGCTGGACGACCATGGCGTTACCGGTCGACCTGTCGTCAGATGGCTATTGAAGCGATGAAACAGGTCTTAGCTTCAACAGGCGGCTGATGCCTGCCGATCGGCATTCTCATGCATCGCGCGCACGCTTACTGCATGGGGGTGATCAGGTTCGAGAAGCGCCTCCGAGTTCGAGTCCCAAGCTTCATTGACCAGGCGCGTCATATGCTGGGCGATATCGTATAGCACCGCGTGATGATGGAAAATGTAGAAGCGATTGTTCGTACTGATGCTTTCCAGAAGCTCATGCGCGGAACGATGGGCAGCCACAGCCAGGATTCGCGCCATAGTCAGGCAACTGTCATCCTTGCCAACCAGCGGAATAGGCAGAGCAACCAGTTCGTCATCCTGCGAAATGGCTCCGCTCACAAGATCGACGCCATAAGACAGGATGGCGGCATTGGCGCGATTGAGCCTGGCAAGCGCTTGGGACGAATGTTCCAGGCTTGGACTCTTCAAGGCTCGAACCGTTGCCAGTTGATCGAGATATTCGACCAACATCGCGTGGAAATGCCCATGGACCTTCTCGCTGGAAGAAGATCCGGGAACGCAAATATCCTCGGAGAGATAATGTTCGATATTGCTGCGAACCTCTGCCCAATAATTTTCATCGAAACAGTTCGTGCCATCGGCCATCAGACCAGACTTACACACCCGAATTGGAGGCTTGCAGTAACGTATGAATTTGGTGGTGCCCATTATGGAAACTCCTACGTTTGAGGAGATCCTTTTCTAACGCTCTGACGACAACCCAATAAGGCACTGTCCGGTGAACCCAGAGGACATCAAGGACTAACCGTCACCCTGATATGACCCTGTGAACATAAGCCAATCCGACGATCAGAAGGGCGCTGACCGCGATCACAATAAGAATGAGCAGAAACAGGGTAGAGTAAATCCCTCCCGATCGATCGTACTTGGCCAAGGCTGCAAAGAGGATCACCAGAAGGAGAAGAAGAGCGACTGGCCGAGAAAATGCAAATGTGACGACTGGCACGAGACAGATCGCAGAGGCAAAGATGCCCCCCTTGTTCCGCCGTATGGCATTTTTGATCCCATTCACCTCGAGACTACTCCACAAGCATGAATCTTGACCCATCGTGAAAGGATCATTTCCGAAGCCTTGCCAATATTGGAACCCTCGAAGGAGATCAGTCAATGACCTTGAGGATAGCATTGGTGGCGTATCCTACCGAAGCTCCGAATGATCAGGGCAGAATTGTCCAGGAAAGTTGTGCCCGTGCTTGCGCCATTGCCATGTCCAACGTCGCACGGTCAGGCGCGCTCACGCTCAGAACACCGAGATAATCCTTGTTGGACCGGGTGATTTCCATCCGTTCGCCACGGCGGCGGAGCGTTCGATACTCCACACGCGCACTATTGTCGGTCCGCAGGAAGCCTTCCGGCGCGGATATAATCTCTCCGGCTGTTTCGGTCGGAAAATAGCGGATTGCGGCCATTTTGTTCGCAAGCTGGCATCTGCCGAGCGGCTCGCCGAGATGAAGGCGGAGGATTTTCTCGAACAGGGCCATGTCCAACGTGTGCTCCAGCATGAACTCCATATAGTCGCCAACGGTTCGATAATTGATCTCGATGATCCGGGGGCCTTTAGGCGTTAGCACGAATTCGGTATGGCATGAGCCGAAGCCGATGCCGACCGCGACGATCTGCTCCAATAGTGCATCCCTCTGTTCAGCGGTCAACCAGTCGCCCCATCGTCCCTCAATCTCCACAAAATCGGGGGGCGGGCTAAGCGCCACCTGGAAGCCGCCCAGTACCAGAATGTCCTTTCCATCACCCAGCGTTTCAAGGGTGTAGAGTTCACCGGCTATATAGTCTTCGATAAGCACGGCCCGGCCGGGATCGTCGCTCCAGATATCCCGGCAATGTGCTGTCAGGGTATCCAGGCCTTCGCAGAACCGCACGAATTGACTGCCAACGCCTTCGCGTGGCTTGGCCACGCAAGGAAACGGCACATCGGGAAGACCTGCCAGGCCATCGTCATCGGTGACGACCGCGTGCCACAGGACATCCACGCCCTGATCACGCAGATGGCTGCGCATCGCGGCCTTGTTCTTGGCTCGATAGGTCACTTTCCAATCCTTGCCAGGGAGCCCGAAATAGTCGGCCGCAAGGGCCGTGCTGGTTTGCAGATGATCGCTGTTGGAAAAGATGGCTGACGGCCGTTCAGGGCGGCGGCCGAGCTCGTTGATGACCGCAATGGGCTGAAGCACGTCACATTCGATGATGCTGTCTGGATAGGCAGGGAGATTCTGAGCTGCAAAATGGCGCCGGTGCGCTTCCGCCTGGTCCGTAAGCAGGGTGACATGCAGGCCAAGGCGCCGTGCTGCGGGGAGAAAACCCTCGTTGACCGCATCGGTCGGCACATGGGCAAGCAGGATCAGGTTCGGCATCGGCAAGTCCCTTTCGCAATACAAACTGGCGAATGCGACGTGTAACCACATCAACACGTGACTGCAATTGACTCTCAATAGCGAATCATCCTATGCCATTGGAACCGGCTGGAAAACATTCCCCAGCCTGCATCCACAGCAGCGGTCAACCCGCGCGCCCATTCCGAAACTGGAAGGAGCTGCAATGCAATTTTCGGCAGAACTATCCGTCGGCAACACGCCCCTCATCGCGCTTGACCGCATGTTTTCTCCAGACATCGTCCCCGTATTTGCCAAACTGGAAATGCTGAATGTCGGCGGCAGCGTGAAGGATCGCACCGCCCATTATATGGTGTCGCAAGCGTTGGCAGCGGGCCGGATCACCTCGGAAAGCCACCTTGTCGAGAGCTCATCCGGCAACCTCGCCATTGCGCTTGCAATGGTCGCCAAGCGCGAAGGCATCCCTTTCACCGCCGTCGTCGATCCCAATCTCGCGCCAGCCAATCGCTGCCTCATCGAGGCGTTCGGTGGCCGCATCGATCTGGTGACCGAGAAGGACGAAGCAGGCGGCTATCTCCACACCCGCGTTCGCCGGGTGGACGAACTGGTCCGCACGATTCCCGGTGCGGTCTGGCTCAACCAATATGCCAATCCCGACAATTGGCGGGCGCACTATCACGGCATCGGCGAGGAGATCGTGCAGGAAATGCCGGCCGATCCCACCCACGTGGTTGCGGCCGTCTCCACCTGCGGCACCTTGATGGGGCTGGCGCGGCGGCTGCGCGAGCAGTGGCCGAAGATCGAGGTCGTGGCCGTCGATCTCGAAGGGTCGGTAATCTTCGGCGGTACAGGTGGCAACCGGCAGATTCCCGGCATCGGCGCCAGCCGCGTTCCCGAACAGCTAGCCATGCCCGAGGTCGATGCCGTCATCTATGCGACGGATTGGGAGTCCACCCTGGCCTGCCGCCGCCTTGCCGAAACACAGGGCATACTGGCCGGTGGTTCTTCCGGCACCGTCATGGCTGCGATCGCCAAGCTGATCCCGAACCTCCCCAAAGGATCACGCATCGTCACGCTGCTGCCCGACCGCGGGGAGCGCTATCTGGACACGGTCTACGATCCCGATTGGCCCTCGCTCGATCGTCGCTTCACCAGACCATTCGAGGCATCCTTCCGGCGCTTCGGGCGGCGTCCAGCCATGGATTGGGGATCACCCCCGCCCGCAACAATGCCACTCACTGCCGTCAGGTCCGAAGGAGCAGTGCTGTGACGGTGGCGAGCCTGCGCTATCTTTCACGCTCTGACACCGCGGCGGTGGGGGGCGATCACTCAGACCTTTATATGGAGGCGGTGGCGGACGGCTTCCGCAGCCACGCCGCTGGCGATTTCGTGCAACCGCTCAAACCCTATCTGCGCAGTCCCCGGGCGACGCACATAGCGGATCGCATCATCGCCATGCCGGCCTGGATCGGCGGCGAACAGCCGATCTCCGGCCTCAAGTGGATCGGCTCAAAGCACGACAATCCCGCGAAGCGCGGCATGGAGCGAGCCAGCGCCATGATCGTGCTCAACGACCCCGAGACCAATTACCCCGTGGCAATTATGGAAGGCGGCCTGGTGAGTGCGATGCGCACTGCGGCGGTCACCGGAGTGGCCGCGCGGCATCTGGCACAAGAGGGCTTTGCCGAGGCCGCGATCATCGGATGCGGCCCCATTGCCGAGCGACAGGCGCGAATGTTGCTGGAGCAGTTTCCGGCCTTGGAGGCTCTTCGCCTGTTCGACTTGCGCTTCGACGCTGCCGAGGCACTGGCCGACCGCCTTCGCCAACGCCATCCCGACGTTGCCGTGACCATTGCCGCAAGCGCGGAGAAGGCGGTCCGCGATTGTCCGGTCGTGATCACCTGCACCGTCACGGACAAGCCCTATCTCGCGTTCGACTGGCTCAGCCGGGGCACGTTCCTCGCCAATGTTTCGATCATGGATGTCGAACGGGACGTGTTTCTCAAGGCCGACAAGGTCGTGGTCGATGACTGGGATCAGTCCAACCGCGAAAAGAAGATCATCAATCTCCTTGTCGAAGCGGGAGAGTTTTCGCGCGAGCGGCTGCATGCCGAGCTTGGGGAGATTGTGGTCGGCCGCAAGCCGGGGCGCGAGAGCGATGACGAGATCATCCTCCTCAACCCCATGGGCATGGCAATCGACGACATCGCCTGCGCCAAGGCCATCCTCCGCCAAGCCGAGGAACGGGGCATCGGCACGGTCCTTCCACTTTTCTAACGCGGGCCGTTCGCCACCCATTCCCGCCATATCGAAAGACAAGCTCGATGACGATAGCCCTGCCCGTGCTGACATCGCCCGGTGATGGCGCTGCCATGCGCGCCGAGATCGCCATGGAAAGACTGCTCAACACCTGGCTGCGGGAACGCATGGCGGGTTTCGTGCCGATCGAGGGCGAAACCTGCGTGATCGACGTCGGCATCGACCGCTTGCTTGCCTTCTGCATGCAGTCTTCCCCGGGCGGATTTCATCGTTGGCGGCTCCCGATCTTGATCGAGGCAGAGGATCGCTCCTCGGTAGCAGTGGATGATCCGTCGGTTGTTGCGGGTATGATGGCGAACGCGCTCTTGCCGGGGACCGGGTCGGCGTCTCCGGCGATCAGGGATCGATTGCTTAGTGCACTTCGGGCGGCGGAAAACCACGGTCGGGTCTGCGCATCGCGGCCAACCGAATGTTCCCCGATGGGGCTGGAACAGACCCTTTGGCACGGCCATCCCTTCCACCCCTTTGCGAAGAGCATTGACGGCTTTTCGACAGAGGACATCGAACGCTACGCACCGGAACGGGGACAGGAATTCCAGCTCCGCTGGATTCTCGCTGAACCCGCTGTAGGTGCGGCATTGTGGCGCGATCCTGCGGCCGAAAGCTCTATCCGCGCACTGCTCGCCGAGCTTTCGGGGCTGCCGCACAAGACGATCGGCGATCGCCTGCTGATCCCAAGCCATCCCTGGCAGGCGGCGCGGCTCGAAAATGACCCGGCCTTTGCCGCCCTTGCAGCTCAGGGCCGCGCAATCATCACCCTGCCGACTGGCGTGCCGGTGCAACCGACATCGTCGGTGCGCACAGTGTTCGTGCCCGGCTCAAACATCTTCCTCAAGCTGCCCATCGAAGCGCGGATCACGAACTTTGCACGCACCAACCCGCCTGAGCAGATCGCCCGCAGCATGGCGGCATCCCGGGCGCTCGATGCGCTCGCGGGCCATGTGGCAGCCTCAGGCTTCGATGTCCTTACTGAGCCTGGCGCCCTGTGGATCAACCAGCCCCGTCTCGAAGCTGTTACGGGCGTCATCCTGCGTGATGGACCGGCTGGCGAGGCATTCGTCCTTGCGGGACTGCTCGAACCGTCGCCAAGCGATGGCCGACCGATGCTGGCCGCCATGGGCTGCAATCTTTCCGGCCATGCTGAAGCGGAAATCTGGCTGGGCGCCTATATCCGGACGGCCATCCTCCCCCCGCTTCGCCTCTTCGCCCGGACGGGGTTCTGTGTCGAGGCACACAGCCAGAACAGCCTTCTTGTACTGGACCAGGGCAATCCAGCACGCCTTATTGTGCGGGATCTTGAAGGGGTCAGCATCGACCGTGCGCGCTTTAAGAGAGTCGCGCCCGATCTCGATCTCGACCCATCCGTTTTCTTCACCGCGGAGGAAGCGCGTCAGCGCCTGATCTACTATCTCATCAGCAACAATCTGAACCATGTGATCGCGACGATCGCGCGTATGAGCAATGCATCGGAAACGAGGCTGTGGCGCGCCGCCGCCGATACGCTCGTCGCAGGGGCCGAGGACAGCCAGACCACTGAACTCGTCGAATGGCTGGTGGCGATTGACACGCTTCCGGCCAAAGCCAATTTCTTGAGCTGCCTTGCCGACAGTGCGGAACGCCCCAACTATGTGGCCATAGCCAACCCACTGCGGACCGCTGCCCGACATGAGTCGGCGCCGGATATAACGGCGACGCTATCATGACCCTATTCCAGCCGTCCGCCGAACTGGTCGCAGCCAATATCGACGCCGCGAGACCAGCATGCGCCTTCCTGCACGATCTCGACGCGTTGCGGCGGCAGGCGCGCGGTCTCGTCGACGCTTTGCCGCCGAGGGCCGAGCTGTTCTACGCCGTAAAGGCGAACAACGATGCTCGGATACTGCAAGCGCTCGCGCCGCATGTCGCCGGATTCGAGGTGGCATCGGCAGGCGAGATCCGGCGCGTGCGCGAAGCGGTCGGGCGCGAGGCGCGGATCATCATGGGTGGTCCCGCACGGACGGCCGAGGATATTGCCCTCGTCCTCACCCAGGGCGTCGAGCGGCTCCACGTCGAAAGTCCGCACATGCTTCACCTTGCCAATTCGGTGGCAGCGCAGATGAGCCGGGTTCTACCAATTTTGCTTCGGGTCAATCTCGCTGGTCCCGTGCCGGGCGCAACGCTGACCATGGGTGGCCTACCCACCCAGTTCGGCATTCCGCAAGACGTCGTGCCGGAAGCCATCGCCCTGCTGCGTGATTGCCCCGCCTTGCGGCTCGAAGGCTTCCATTTCCATACGGTGTCGAACAATCGTGACGCGATGGGACATGCCGCGCTTTGCGCGATGGAACTGGATCTCGCCCGAACCTGGGCAAGCGAACATGGCCTGGATCTGAAAATCGTCAACCTCGGTGGCGGCTGGGGCGTCGACTATGGCGATCCGAACTGGCGTTTCGACGTCCAGGGTTTTGCGCGCGCGCTGGCTCCCCACGCGGAAGATGGTCCTTGCCTGCAATTCGAATGCGGCAGGATCATCGCCGCCTATCATGCAGCCTATGTCTGCGAGATTCTCGATCTCAAATCGGCGCATGGCCGCATCTTCGCCCTGCTGCGCGGCGGCACCCACCATTTCCGCTTGCCGAGTTCGTGGGGGCATGACCATCCCTTCCTGATCCTTCCGCGCGAAAATTGGCCCCATGGATGGGCGCGGCCGGGCCTTGCCGACGCCAGCGTCACGATTGCGGGCGAACTCTGCACACCCAAGGACATCCTTGCTCGCGACGTGCGGGTGGACCGGGTGCGGATCGGCGATCTCGCCTGTTTCCTCATGGCCGGTGCTTATGGCTGGGACATCTCCCATCATGACTTCCTGTGCCATGCCTATCCCGAACGCCTATTCCTGGAAGCGGGGGCGGCATGATGTCCGGACCTCATTCTCAAGCAAGTCACGAAATCGGAAAGCGAAAATGCCCGGCTGTTCTTGACTTCAACAGCAACGCCACCCTAACAGCGAATTTATGCGAACGCATCGCATTATCATTAATGTCAGGGGGTATTATGCTTTCATCTTTGAAGAAATTTCGTGCCGGCCCATCACTGGCGGTATTGGCTGCGCTCGGGAGCGTGACATTTTCATCGATGGCCCTGGCCGCAGACGCAGCCGCATCAGAGTCGGGCCGTGAAGACATCGTCGTGACCGGCCGAAATCTTGAATACCACACGCCCGATACCGCAGCGCTCAAGATCGACGCGCCGCTGCGCGACATCCCACAGACGATCGATGTCATTCCCGAGCAGGTGATCCGCGACCAGCGCGCCCTGTCGATGCAGGATGCCCTCAGGAATGTCGCCGGCATCGGCATGGCCACCGGCGACGGGCAGCGCGACCAGTTCGTGATCCGGGGCAACATCGCCTATGGCGACCTTTTCATCGACGGGGTGCGCGATGATGCGCTCTATTTCCGTGACCTGTCGAACATCGAGCGGATCGAGGTTCTGAAAGGGCCGGCTTCAGTCCTCTATGGCCGTGGCTCATCTGGCGGGCTTATCAACCGTGTTTCCAAGAAGCCGGGAACGGAGGGTGGCGAGATCGTCCTGAGCTACGGAAGCTGGGACGACAAGCGCGGCGAGATCGACCTGGGTCACGTCTTTACAGGCAATGAGGTTGCCGTGCGGTTGACGGGCGCCATCGAACGGTCGGACAGCTACCGCGACCAGGGTTTCCTCAAGCGCGAAGCCATTGCCCCTTCGGTCCTGTTCGCGCTGGACGATAACACGAAAATCCTCCTCCAGGCCGACTATCTGCGCGACCGCCGAATAGCGGACAATGGCATCCCCGCATTTCGAGGCAGGCCCGTCGATGTCCCCGCATCGACCTATTATGGCGCGGCTAACGCACGCGATGTCGATTTCGTCCAGTCGGAGATCTGGTCGACGACCGCGACGCTCGACCACGAATTCAGCGATACCCTGCGCCTGCGCAATGTTTTCCGCTACTATGATTATACGCTCGACCGGCAGAACACGATTCCGAACGTCGTCGATGAGACCGCACGGACGGTCACGCTCAATCGCCAGACCACCGATCGCGCCGAGCATGGCTGGTTCAACCAGTTGGAGCTTTCCCAGGACTTCTCGACCGGGCCGCTCGAACACAAGCTGCTGCTCGGTTTTGAGGCGGGTCGGCAGTCGAAGGATGAATTGCGCATCGATCAGGCCAACGCCGCGACGGTCGACCTCTTCAATCCGGTGCTTCCCGTCCTGCCGCTGGAAGTCGCCATTCCAACCTCGCGCACCGATCGCACCGGGGAGTACAAGATACTCGGCTTCTACGCCCAGGACATGGTCTCGCTGGGCGAACATTGGAAGCTGCTGGCCGGCCTGCGCCATGACCGTTTCCGTCAGGAGGTCCACTTCCCGGCCGGGCAGCAAGGCCTCGCTCGAACGGACACCTTCTGGAGCCCGCGCGTCGGTCTGGTGTGGCAGCCGACACCAACGCAATCCTACTACGTATCGTGGAACAAGTCCTACCAGCCGTCGGGCGAGACATTCGCCATGTCGGTGAGCAGCGCCCAACTGAAACCGGAAACTACCATCAACCGGGAGATCGGAGCCAAGTTCGATCTGCTTGACGGCCGACTTTCCACGACGATCTCGGCCTTCAACCTCAAGCGCTCGGACATCAAGGCGAGCGATCCAATTCTCGGGCTCATCAACGTCGGCGTGCAGCGGACGCGAGGCATAGAAGCCTCCGCGCAGCTGGATCTGCGCCAGGGATGGCAGGCCATCGCCAGCTACGCCTATCTCGATGCCCGGGTCACCAAGTCGCCGGCCTTCGATTCGGGCGTTCCCATTCAGGGGAACCGTCCGACGCTGACGCCCGTGCACAGCGCCAGCCTGTGGCTGATGAAGAGTTTCGATGAGCGCTTCGGCCTTGGCGGCGGGGTCAATTATGTCGGCGATCGCATGGCCAATCTGGCCAACACGGTGGTGCTGCCGGAATATGTCACGGCCGATGCCATGGCCTGGGCGCAACTGGGCAAGCTCCGGGCACAGCTCAACCTGCGTAACATCTTCGACCGCGAATACATCGTGTCGGCGCACGGAACGGTCGGCAATCTTAACATGCCGGGCGCGCCCCGGTCGGTGATGCTCACCCTGCGATACGCCATCGACTAGCTGCCTTTCTGCCGCGTCGTCCTCAGGAGAAAACACATGACTATCGCTACCGCTGTCAAACCCGCGCCGTCGGTCCGCGATCATAGTCGTTACATCCTGAGGCGTGTGGCGGATTGCTTCCTGCGTGAGAATTATCGCGGGATCGCCGCCGGTCGGGTCGCCCCGGCTGGCGACGAGCCCTTCAATCGCATGGTGGACGGTGTCGAACGCTACCTCGTCTACGAGGCATCCGACACCAGTCGGCTTCTTATACCCGTCGAGCCCGATGGCTTCATGCAGGAGTGGCGCGTTTGCCAGCCTCCTTTCGTCCATATCGCCAAGCAAGGCATGCGGTTGATCGACAGCGTCACCGAATTCCTCGAGATCCTCGGCATAGGGCTTGAAGGCGAGGACAGCGCCAACATCGCCGCCTTTCTTGACGAATGTCAGGCCGCGATCGTTCAGGGCACGCTTTGCGATGCCGCGCGTGGCGAAAAATCTTCGGCGGAAGCACGGCTGGAAAACCACCCCGCATGGCACCGCGCGATGCTGGCGAACGATCGCATCGCCTCCTTTCTCGACCATCCCTTTTATCCGACAGCAAGGGCCAAACATGGCTTCGCCGCTGCCGATCTCATCGCTTATGGTCCGGAATATCAGCGGTCTTTCCGGCTGAACTGGCTGGCGTTGCCGAAGGACGGCCTGTCCGTCCAAGGCGAGACGCCCGCGATCTGGCCATCTTTCAAGGATGTCGGCCTCGATGCAGCCTTGGAGTACAGCCATGTGCTGCTTCCGGTTCATCCCTTCATGCAAGGCGAAAAGCTGGACACCATATTGGTGGAAGCGGGTCTAGCCGATCACGCTCACAAAGCCCCCTATGAGTGGCTGGAGGTCGTACCTACGCTCTCCGTCCGCGCCTTGGCGCTGGTCGGTGAGCCCGGCCTGCATATCAAGCTTCCGCTTGCGATCAGCACCTTGGGCCGCCTCAACCTGCGCGCGATCAAGCCGGTGACGATCAACGACGGCCATGTCGTCCATGCGCTCCTGGAGGAAATCCTCGCCAGCGATACCGCGCTTGGGGACAAGCTCCTGCTGACTGACGAAAGCGGCGGCGCGCACCATAGCGACAACCGCTTCCTCGCTTATATCCTCCGCCGCTACCCGGAAGGTCTCGACGACAGCGAGCCGGTTCCGGTCGCAGCGCTGATGGCGCCGATGCGGGATGGCCGTCCCCATGTTCTGCATCTGGTGGACAGGCATTATGACGGCGATGCGGATCGCTTCATCGAAGACTTCTGCGATCTGCTGCTTGGCGTCCATATCCGGCTTGCCGCTCGCTATGGCCTCGAACTGGAGGCCAACCAGCAAAATTCAATCCTCCTCTTCGGGCAGTCGGGACTTCGCCTGCTGCTCAAGGACAATGACTCGCCCCGGATCGACGCTGCTCTGCTCCGTTCGGCTTATGCCGGTTCGGATGCCTGGCTGAGCCAGTTGCAGGACGCACGGATCACCACCACCGATGCAGCCGGCACCGCGCAAATGCTGATCACCATCACGATCCAGCTCAACCTCGGAGTCGTGATCGAAGGCATGGGCCGCCATCTCGGCAAGACCATGGCCTACCGGCGGACGCTGCGCGCAGCCGTTGAACGTCATCTGGATCTGCTCGAGGGCGAAGGCATCGCCACTGGCGCCCTGCGCGCCGCGCTGCTTGAGGCAAGCCATTTTCCGATCAAATATCTGCTGCGCGCCGCCACCCTGGAAAGCCGCAGCGCGACAGGCGCCGCTGACGTGAACAAGGCCTATGGCCGCACGGCTCCCAACTTCCTCCTGCCCGGAGATGGGCGATGACGCCCGGCCGCATCAAGGCGACCGTCCTTGCCTGCCATTTCGCGGGCGCCTTCGGTCCCATGGGCATGCCTCCATTTCTGGCGCTGATTCTCGTCGGCATTGCGCCGGGTGCGGAAGAACGCCTGATCGGTTGGCTCTATATCGTTCCGACCGCATGCCTTACCATCTCCGCGCCGCTATGGGGTCGGCTGGCCGACCGATGGGGACGTAAGCCGCTGCTGCTTCGCGCTCAGATAGGACTGGCCTTTAGCTTCATTCTCGCGGGACTCGCCGGATCACTGTCCCTATTCGTCCTGGCCCTCTGCCTTCAAGGCCTGCTTGGGGGCACGTTCTCGGCCAGCAACGCCTATCTGTCGGAGGCGCTGCCACGGAAGGATCTGTCACAGGCGCTGAACCTGACCCAGGCGTCGGCCCGCCTTGCGCTGATCTTCGCGCCAGCGGCTGTCGGCTTCATGGTTGATCAGCATCTTGCGCCGCAAAAACTCTATCTCATCGTGGCCCTGTTGCCGATGATCGCAGTGATGCTGCTGGCTCCCCTGCCAGCGCGCCGACGCCCCGAGTCTGACACAGACGCCGCGCGCGCGCCCTCTTCGCCAAGCAGGCATTTCCTTTCGCGCGGTGCGATCATGGCGGGGCAAACCGGCTTCACCCTCGCCATGATCTCCACCTTCCCCTTTCTGATACCATACAGCATGGCGACCTTCGGCCTTGGTGCCGGGGGCGCGGGCTGGCTGTTCGGCCTTCCTCATATTGTCTACCTGCTGGCCTGCATTCCACTGGGGCGCCATTTGCGCGCGCGCGATCCGGCACCCTGGTTTGCCGCCGGTGCCCTGATCGTCGGCGTCACCCTTCTGACACAGGCGTTCACCACGTCGCTTGCCGTCTTCGCCCTCGCTCGCCTCGCGTTGGGGATAGGCATGACACTCGGCTATGTCGCGCTCAACGCGCTAATCGCCGACACGATCGAAGACGCCAGCGCGGGCCGCGCGTTCGGCTGGTTCGACAGCGGCGCCAAGCTCGCGACGATCGTCGCCGGCATAGGTGGCGGACTGATCGCCGCAGGTTTGGGAATGACGGCCCTGTTTCTCGCTTCAGCGCTGTGCGGGGCGCTTACCGCTTCGGTCGTGATGATGCTGCGAGGCGGTTCCATCCCCTCCGCTCGATCCGCCGCGCTCGAATAAAAATCCCGATTGAAAGCGGAGTTCGCAACGCCCTGTGACGCGGACCGGCAATGTTGCCGTGATCTACAACAAGGACAATTTTCCGATGTTGATGTCGACACCTATCGAACTGGCCCTCGACGATGGACTGATCGTCCGTCGGCCGATCAAGCTTAACCTTTATCGCGACTATGAGGTAGAGGCGGTGGCGCAGGCATGGGAGGACAATCCGCTTCTCGAACTGGGCATACGGCTCGATTGTCTGATGGTGTCGGATTCCTACCTTATGACTCATCTCGGGCGCAATAGCACCAGGCTGGCCCGCGGGGAGCAGGCGCTGTTCCTTGAGATCATGACTGGACTGGTGAAGGAAGTCGCACATCGCGCGGCGCAACTCTTTCCCGACAACAGGCCCTATATCGTCGGAGACATGCCGGACGGATCGGCCGAGAACGGCGAGATCGCCCTGCATAGCGCCGATAAAATGGTCAATGCTGGGGCCGATGTCATCAAGCTTGAAGTTCACTCCACCTGCGTTGTTACCACTATTGAACGACTTGCCCGGGAAGGATTCAGGGTTATGGCCCATCTCGGCTACACCCCTCAGGGTGAGGGCAGCGGCAGGATCGGCGGCTCGCTTGAGGGCGCCCATTCCCTGTTCGCCTCGGCCAGGCAGGTTCGCGACGCTGGAGCAGAGAGTATCGTGCTCGAAAAGGTAGACGAGTTCGTCCACCGTGCCCTCGTCGATCACCCCAAGGCGCTGCCAAACTACGCGATCTTCAGCGGCAAATCGGAAAGAGGGGGGCAATCGCTCAACATATGGGATAGCGTATTCAAGCCCGATTTCCGCGCTCGCTATTTTCCACCGACGGCAAGAGATACCGCCGACTCATTCCCCGGGGCCTATTCGAGGCATGTCATCAGCCGCCGCATCTCGGATCTCTTGTCCCTCACGGCCGCCGGCGAATTCCCCCTCTCCCCGCCCACACCCCTTTCACAAGAGAATCTGCGGTCGTTGGCGGCCATCAACCCGTGGACTACGGAAGTCTGAACCGTTGATCCATCACGAAGGACGCTGCGGTGCTTTCACGTCGGCAACGGCGCATTCCGCTGCCAGCGAAGTCCATCATTTTTCCAAAAAGCTGGCACTTTTGACGCGCCCCCACTGCCCCATCCTCGGCGCACACGGAGCGAAACACAGCCACATGTCCCGCGCTGAACTCCTCACGAATTCAGGAAAACGCCTTCTTCTCGTAGACGGTGTCGATTTCCCGACCGTTCCAGACATAGCACAGGTGCCGTTCCTGTCGGCACTTGGAAAGAAGGCGGGGTCGGAACACGGCCGCACATTCGCCGCCGGCATAGCGCACGCTTTCATAAAGAATACCATTTGATCCGATCTGGCGAAGCTCCAGCGCAAGCCCTTGACTGGCGCCATAGCTGTCCAACGCATAGAATTCGGGCCGCGTCTCGCGAAGAGCGCGGATATCATGCAGCGACGCATCCAAGTCCACCGCATAAACGCGCATGTCGAGTTCCTGGGCGGGTTCCTTCGTGAACGTCATGAATCGCGCGCGGTGATAACTTGTCTCGGCTACCGCGGTCTCGATCGGCCGGGCAGCGTAGAAGGCTCCAAAGCTGCCATCGGAAAAACGGCTTCCCTCCGGATTGAGATGGGTAAAGGCCGCCATGATCGCCGATGTGCCCGGCCCCGAAATCCGGTCTTCGGGCGGCACGAGGGTGAGATCGCCAACCTCCTCGCGCAAGCGGTCGTTGGTCATTGCCTCGATGAGATAAACCGCCTCAAGGTCTGCCGGGTCCGCGACGTCCTCGAACAGCGAGATGGGCGGAAATCGGCTGGCAACGATCCGGTAGCAGGGCTTCCACCGAACCTGGCTGATGGAAATATCCCCCATCAGCCGCGTTGCGCATCCACATATTGGCGCACGACATAGAGATCAGCGACATTGCCCGAGGTCATGCGCTCGATCGCCGGACGACCAGCGAATAACGGCGCTTCATTGCGCTTGCGAATCCACGCATCGGCGGTGCGCGGCAGAAGGATCTTCAGCCCCTTATATATGCCCATGACATAGGAAATCCGCTCCAGCGCGTCCTTGGGGATGGCCGCTACCGCACCGCGCTTCCAGGCCTGGAGAGTCGAACGGTTGTCGAGCCCAAGAAGCTTCATCTGCTCGGCCTCATTGAGCCCCCACGCTTCGGCGATACGAAAAAACGTGCGTAGCGCAGGACCGGTAAGATCCTTGCGGCTGGGCGCCGTCGCACCCAGCGCAAGGCTACGACGGGGTGAATGAGCAATTGCGGCCATCGCCACCTCCTTCCTCACTATATGTGCAATATATGATCACAAATCAATAAATGATCAGATAACGCTCCAAGTAGCCTTTTTCGATCTCCGCGGCACCAAAAAATGCACTCTCATGCAGGCCGCCATGCCAGCGAGGTCAACACTCCCTTTGGAGCAATCCGGCGTAGAAGGACATGATCGACGATACGCCATCGACGATCGCAACACGAACGCTCCCGCTGCCACATTGCCGCCAAACACCTATAACGATGAAGGCCGCCCCACCACCGAAGTCCCCGAACAGGTTAAGTGGCGGCCATGGCGGTTGATCGCCGGGTTCCATGGGTGCAAGAGCTCCGGCTAAATCCAGCCTTCAGGCCAGGGCCGTAGAGCGCGGTCGCGGCAAAGCCGAGAGGCACCGATGGCTCAATCGTTCAAGGATCCAGGGCAGGACGGCCAAAGGCTTCGATTGCCTGACCCAGGCCCTCCCCGACAATCCAGCGGGCACGCTCAAGATGCGAACGCCAGCAGGCTTCCGCCCCGGCATCTGACACATCCAGGCCCATGATCGCGATTGCTGCCTCATCCCAACTCATTTTTCGATCCGCTGCATCGAGCAACGCAGCGTACATGGCGAGGTGATTGCGGTCATATTCGGAAACCTCCGCCACATCTGGAACCTTCAACTCCGATGGAAAGAGCGCTGCTGCACCGGGCAAAACGCGAGACCTCCGTTCGAAATCTCTTCATGAACCCACCGCTTGTAACGAATAGGAATGATCGTTCCTAGAACTTTCGTTCCTGCTTCCTGATCCAATCGACATGGATTTGAAGGAAGTTCTCGCGACCAAATTGCGTGTACTGCGCCACGAACGTGGGCTGACGCAGGAAGACGTGGCAGAACTGACCGGTTTGAGCTCGCGATATATAGGCTCAATTGAACGTGCGCGGGTATCAGCGAGCGTCACGATCCTGGGAAGGCTGGCAAAAGCCTTGAAGGTCGATCCTTGCTTTTTGATAAAGCGCTGATCACCGCCGAAAATCTATTCTGAGCCCTCATCGGCCACAGATCAAAGGAGGCCATTTCGCGTCTCACAAGCGGCATGTGACCAGAAGTAAAGCCCCTCCGAATGGAGCTGGCTTATTATGGGCGAAAAGTCCGCCCATGAGATATTTCGCATCATATATGGTAAAACACTTCCAGGTGCACAGGTTCACGCACAGAATTGTGACCCAAAAGTGTGCCTGACGGCACCAGCGCGTATCTGACGTCCAGCCCCTCCACCGCTCATGTTTGGCTCACCCGGCAGACGAATGAGTCGTTTGTCGGCGGAGGCCAACATGACCCCCACCAAGCTGCTAATAGGACAAATGATTGCCGTGCTTGCGATCATCTTGGCTGGAATCTGGGCAGCGACCCAATGGGCAGCAGCAAGCCTGCAGTATCAACCGGAACTTGGAGCTCCCTGGCTCACCCTGATGGGCGTGCCCATCTACCAGCCATGGTCAATCTTCCCCTGGTGGTTTTCCTTTGATGCCTATGCGCCAGCTATTTTTGACGAGGCGGGGGCCATTGCTGCCGGCAGTGGATTGCTCGCCTGCGGCACAGCCATATTTGGCTCGGTCTGGCGCGCGCGCCAGTCGAGCAACGTCACCACTTATGGCTCGGCACGCTGGGCGACCCGCAAAGACGTAACCAAGGCAGAACTGCTCAGCAGGCATGGGGTTACGCTTGGCCGCATCGACGGCGATGATCTCCGCCACGACGGCCCCGAGCATGTCATGGCCTTTGCCCCGACCCGGTCGGGCAAGGGTGTGGGCCTCGTCGTGCCCACGCTGCTCAGCTGGACCGGCTCGACAATCGTCCATGACATCAAGGGCGAGAACTGGCAACTGACCGCCGGCTGGCGTTCCCGCTTCTCTCACTGCCTGCTGTTCAACCCGACCGACGCGCGGTCGGCCCGCTACAATCCCCTGCTCGAGGTGCGGCGCGGGGTGAACGAGGTCCGCGATGTCCAGAATATCGCCGACATCCTCGTCGATCCCGACGGCGCGCTCGAACGCCGCAACCATTGGGAGAAGACATCCCATTCGCTGCTGGTCGGCGCGATCCTCCACGTGCTCTATGCCGAAGAGGAAAAGACGCTCTCCCGGGTGGCGGCCTTCCTCTCCGATCCGCAGCGCAGTTTCGTCGCCACGTTGCGTCGGATGATGGCAACGAACCATCTCGGCACGGCTGATGCGCCGAAGGTGCATCCGGTCGTCGCGTCGGCCGCCCGCGAATTGCTCAACAAGAGCGAGAATGAGCGCTCGGGCGTGCTCTCAACCGCCATGTCGTTCCTCGGCCTCTATCGCGATCCGACCGTCGCGGCTGTCACGGCAGCGTCGGACTGGCGGATAATCGACCTGGTCGAAGCCCCGCATCCGGTCTCGCTCTACCTCGTCGTACCGCCGTCCGACATCAGCCGCACCAAGCCGCTGGTCCGACTGGTCCTCAACCAGATCGGCCGTCGCCTGACCGAGGAACTGCACGGGGCTGCTGGCGAGAGCGGCGCCACCCGGGGGCGGCACCGGCTGCTGATGATGCTCGACGAGTTCCCGGCGCTGGGACGACTCGATTTCTTCGAGACCAGCCTTGCCTTCCTCGCCGGCTATGGCGTGCGCGCCTTCCTCATCGCGCAGAGCCTCAATCAGATCGAGAAGGCCTATGGCGAGCATAATGCCATCCTCGACAACTGCCATGTACGCATCGCGTTCGCGACCAATGACGAGCGCACGGCGAAGCGGATCTCGGACGCGCTCGGCACCGCGACCGAGCAGCGCGCCATGCGCAACTATGCCGGGCACCGCCTCGCGCCCTGGCTCGCCCATGTCATGGTCAGCCGCCAGGAAACCGCCCGTGCGCTGCTGACCCCTGGCGAGGTGATGCAGCTCGCGCCCACCGACGAACTCGTACTCATTTCCGGGCATCCCCCCATCCGCGCCAAAAAACTGCGCTATTATGAGGACCGCAGGTTCGCCGCCCGTGTCCTCCCGGCACCTAAGCTCGACGGCGGGAGCTATCGGGACGCTCCCGCGAGGCGTCCCGACGACTGGGCCGGCCAGGTCCGCGCCACCGACATGCGCCTCGCTATCGAGGCCGGTAATGAAGAGGGCGCGGACAGCGGCGGCCTCGAGCAGGCTCGCCACCCAGCGCAAGAGATCGAGCCTGTTATCCTCGCCGAGCCGACTGTCGCCGACCCGCTTGGACTTGGCGAGGATGATGGCGACCAGGCCGCCGAGAGGCGCGTGATGGACCGCGTCCAGGCGCTCGGTGCCGCACGCACGGTCTACGGCCTCGATGCCGCCTCCGGCCGTCCCGACGACCTCCAGTTGGAGTTCTGACGATGGGACAGCTCAAAGACAAAGTACGCCACCAGCTATTCCTGCCCAAGCCAGTTTCGGATCGGCTCGGGGCCCTCGCCGCCAAGCCGGGCGCCACCAAGTCGGCGATCCTCGAGGATGCGGTCACCGCCTGGCTCAACAAGCGCGGGGCCTCGGAACTGGAGGACCGCTTTTCCATGCGTCTCGACCGGCTGACCCGGGCGATCGGGCGCGTCGAGCGCGACTCCAATGTCATCCTCGAGACGCTGGCCCTCTTCATTCGCTTTGAGCTCGCGATCCAGACCCCGCTTGCCGAGAATGACCATGCCGGGCGGGCGCTCGGCGCCAAGCGGTTCGAGGCCTTCGTGACCCAGGTTGGGCGTCAGGTCTCGACGGGCCGCCGGACGCTCGACGCTGCCCCGGAGGACAGTCTATGAGCCTCCCCACCACGTCTGCGGAACGCCGTCGCCGCATGCTGATTACGGCGCTGGGCGATGAGATCGGCGCGGCCATGCGCGACCCACAGGTGATCGAGATCATGGTCAACCCCGACGGCGCGTTGCGCCTCGACCGGCTTGGCGAGGGCCGGGTCGATACCGAGGTCCGCCTCGAACCTTCCCAGGTCGAGCGCATCATCCGGCTGGTGGCAAGCCATGCACGCGCCGAGGTCCATGCCGAGCATCCCATCGTCTCGGCGGAACTTCCGCCGCATGTCGAGGGCCGCGCCGGCGAGCGTTTTGAAGGGGTGCTTCCGCCGGTCGCCCAGGCGCCCTGCTTCTCGATTCGAAAGCCCGCCACCCGCCTCCATGGCCTCGACGACTATGTCGCCGACGGCCTCATGAGCCAGACGCAGGCCGGCAGCCTGCGGGCGGCGGTCACCCAGCGCTTCAATATCCTGGTCGCGGGCGGCACCAGCTCGGGCAAGACCACGCTCGCCAATGCGCTCCTCAGTGAAATGGCGTGGGTAGACAGCCGCGTGATCCTGATCGAGGACACGCGCGAGCTGCAATGCCCGCTCCCCGACACGGTCGCGCTGCGCACCCGCCTGCCCCATGTCTCCATGACCGAGCTGGTCCGATCGACCATGCGCCTGCGCCCCGACCGCATCGTCGTGGGCGAGGTGCGCGGTCCCGAGGCGCTCGACATGCTCAAGGCCTGGAACACCGGCCATCCAGGCGGGATCACGACCGTCCACGCCAACAGCGCGCTCGCCGCCCTGTATCGCATCGAGCAGCTTTGCCAGGAGGCTGTCGTCACCGCGCCACGCCAGCTGATCGCCGAGGCCATCGACATCATCGTGTTCATCGCCGGCCGCGGCATCGACCGTCGCATAGCGACCATCGCCCGGGTCGCCGGGGTGGATCCCGACACCGGCGCCTACGCGCTCTCCGCCTTCCCTAACCCTAAGGAGCCATGACCCATGACACCAATCCGCCTAGCTTCACGCCGCCCGGCCTTGCTCGCCGCCGCCGCAATCGGCCTCGCCCTTGCCATCGTCACTGAGGCCCAGGCCGCGGGCTCGGGCATGCCATGGGAGGAGCCGCTCCAGCAGGTACTCGAATCGGTGCAGGGTCCGGTCGCCAAGATCGTCGCGGTGATCATCATCATCGTGACCGGGCTCACCCTTGCGTTCGGAGAAACCGCCGGGGGGTTCCGCCGCCTCATCCAGATCGTCTTCGGCCTATCGATCGCGTTCGCGGCGTCGAGCTTCTTCCTCTCCTTCTTCAGCTTTGGCGGCGGAGCGCTGATCTCGTGACGAACCAAGGCCGTCCGGCTCCCGAACATATCGATGGCTTCGAAGTGCCGATCCACGGGTCGCTTGGCTCGCCGCTGCTCCTCGGCGGCGCGCCACGAGGGCTCGCGATCGTCAACGGCACGCTGGCAGCGGCCATCGGCCTTGGGCTCCAGCAGTGGCTGGCGGGGCTATTGCTCTGGGCGGTCGGGCACAGCGTCGTCGTCATGGCCGCGCGCCGCGACCCCGACTTCGCGCCCGTCCTGCTGCGCCATATCCGCCAGAAGGGATATCTTGCATGCTGAGCCTCAAGGAATATCGCGACCGCGCCGATCGCCTCGCGGACCATCTCCCCTGGGCGGCGCTGGTCGCACCGGGAGTGGTGCTGGGCAAGGATGGCAGCTTCCTGCGGGTGCTCGCCTTCCGCGGCCCCGACCTTGAGTCCGCGACCGAGGCTGAACTGGTTGCAGTCTGCGCGCGGGCGAATAATGCGCTGAAGCGCCTCGGCAGTGGCTGGGCGCTGTTCTTCGAAGCCGAGCGGCGCGAGGCGCAGGCCTATCCCGACAGCCGCTTTCCCGACGCGGCAAGCTGGCTGGTGGACCAAGAGCGGCGCGCGGCGTTCGAGGCCGAGGGCGCACATTTCGAGAGCCACTATCATCTCACCCTGACCTGGCTGCCCCCTGCCGATGCCACGGATCGTGCCGTCACTGCCCTAATCGATCGCCCCGACGGCAACGATGGTAGGGATTGGCGCGCCACATTGGAAAGCTTCGTCGCGGAGACCACCCGTCTCCTCGACCTGCTCGGCGGCTTCATGGCCGAGGTGCGCGCGCTCGACGATGAAGAGACGCTGACCTTCCTCCATGGCACAATCTCCGACCGCCGCCATGCAGTGGCCGCACCAGAGACGCCCATGTATCTCGATGGCCTGCTCGCCAATACACCGCTGGTCGGCGGGCTCGAGCCGCGTCTCGGCCAACTGCACCTAGGCACACTCACCATCCTCGGCTTTCCGAACGTCAGTCGGCCCGGCATCCTCGATGCCCTCAACCACCAGGATTTCGCCTATCGCTGGGTCACGCGCTTCATCCCGCTCGACAAGACCCTGGCGACCAGGACGCTGACGAAGCTGCGTCGCCAGTGGTTCAACAAGCGCAAGTCAGTCACCGCGCTGCTCCGCGAGGTGCTGTACAACCAGCCGGCCCAGCTGCTCGACAGCGACGCGGACAACAAGGTGGTCGATGCCGACCAGGCGCTCCAGGTGCTCGGCGGCGATCATGTCGCCTTCGGCTATCTCACTACGACGATCACCGTGGCCGATGAAGACCGGACAAAGCTCGAGGACAAGGTTCGGGCGGTCCAGCGGATCGTAAATGGCCTGGGCTTCACCTGCATTCGGGAAAGCGTGAATGCGCTCGAGGCCTGGCTCTCGTCGCTGCCGGGCCACACTTACGCCAATGTCCGGCAGCCGCTGGTCCATACGCTCAATCTCGCGCACCTCATGCCCCTGTCCTCGATATGGGCGGGGCCGGTGCGCAACGACCAACTCGATGGCCCACCGTTGCTGATCGCGAAGACCGCCGGCTCGACCCCGTTCCGGCTTTCCACCCATGTCGGCGATGTCGGCCACATGATGGTGGTCGGTCCGACGGGCGCGGGCAAATCGGTCCTGCTGAGCCTCATCGCGCTACAGTTCCGCCGCTACCGGCAAGCGCAGGTCTATATCTTCGACAAAGGCAATAGCGCCCGCGCGGCGGTACTGGCGATGGGCGGCGCACATCACGCGCTCGGCAGCGCCGAGTCTGGCGGCGCCGAACTCGCTTTCCAGCCGCTGGCCGGCATCGACGATCATGCCGAGCGGGGATGGGCTGCGGAATGGATCGCGGCGCTGCTTAGCGGAGAGAATGTACCGGTCACGCCCGAGGTGAAGGAGGCGGTCTGGACGGCGCTTGGCAGCCTCGCCTCGGCACCGCGCGAGGAGCGAACGATGACCGGGCTCGCCCTGCTGCTCCAGTCGAACGCGCTGCGCACCGCGCTCCAGCCCTATACGCTCGAAGGCCCGCACGGCCGGTTGCTCGATGCCGCCGAACAGCATCTGGCGCTCGGCGACCTGCAATGTTTCGAGACCGAGGCACTGATGGGCATGGGCTCGGCGGTCGCGCCCGTGCTGACCTATCTCTTCCACAGGCTCGAGGAGCGGTTCGATGGGCGGCCGACGCTGCTGATCCTCGACGAGGCCTGGATCTTCCTCGACCACCCGCTCTTTTCCGCGCGCATCCGCGAATGGCTGAAGGTGCTGCGCAAGAAGAATGTAGCGGTGCTGTTTGCAACGCAGAGCCTCGCCGACATTGCCGGCTCGGCCATTGCACCAGCGATCATCGAGAGCTGCCCGCAACGCATCCTGCTTCCCAACGATCGGGCGATTGAGCCGCAGGGCCACGACATCTACGCACGCTTTGGCCTCAACGACCGGCAGATCGAGCTGATCGCACGGGCAACGCCCAAGCGGCACTATTACCTCCAGTCCGCGCGCGGCAACCGGCTGTTCGAGCTTGGCCTCGGCCCCCTCGCCCTCGCGCTGTGCGGCTCGTCCGACCCCGCAGCGCAGGCCCGGATCGACGCCATCCTCTCCAAGCAGGGGCGCGACCGGTTCGCACACGCCTTCCTGCGCGACGCTGGCCTAGACTGGGCGGCCGAGCTCGCCGCTGCCTTCCCCGCTCACGAACCCCAAGGAGACAATTGATGCCTATCCTCACCAAGAAGCATCTGGTCGCGGCCGTCCTCGGCCTCGGCGCAGGCGGCAGCCTTGCCGTCTGCACCATGATGCCGGCTACGCCGGCGCTGGCCATTACGGTATTCGATCCCAGCAATTATGCGCAGAACATCCTGACTGCCGCACGTACCCTGCAGCAGGTCAACCAGCAGATCCAGCAACTCCAGAATGAAGCGCAGATGCTGGTCAACATGGGCAGGAATTTGAGCCGCATCGACTTCCCGCAGCTTGATGCGCTTCGCCAGAAGCTCACCGAGATCGATAGGCTCATGGGCCGGGCGCAGGCGATCGACTTCCGGGTGGACCAGTTGGACGACAAGTTCCAGTCGCTCTTCCCCCAACACTTCTCCTCGGCGCTGCGTAGTGACGCGCGGGTCCGCGATGCCCGTGCGCGGCTTGATGCCAGCATGGGTGCGTTTCGACAGACGATGGCGGTGCAGGCGCAGGTCGTCGAGAATATCCAGGCCGACAGCGAGGCGCTTGGCCAGATCGTTGCGCGCAGCCAGGGCGCGGAAGGTTCGCTTGCAGCGCAACAGGCAACCAACCAGCTGCTCGCGCTCACGGCCAAGCAGCAGTTCCAGCTCCAGCACATGATGGCCGCCCAGTTCCGCAGCGAGGCGGTCGAGCAGGCGCGCCGTGCGACGCAGGCAACCGAGGCCCGCGCTGCCACCAAGAAGTTCCTCGGTTCCGGATCGGCCTACACGCCCGACTAACCCCTCGGGCCCTTGGCCCGGTCCGGTAACCAGCGATCGGCGGCTCGCCCTCTCGCCGCCGGTCGCCGTCGCGGGGCGCGGCTCTCCTCCCACGCCGTGCCCCGCGACACCTCCACAGCCAACAGGAAGGCAGCCCCTTGAACGACCTCAATATCATCGACCGCTTCCTGGCTGCGTTCATCACCTATATCGACAGCGGGTTCGGCCTGCTGGGACCCGATGTCGGGTTCCTGACCGCGACGCTGATCGGCATCGACATCACGCTTGCCGGGCTGTTCTGGGCAATGGGCGGCGAGGACAATGTCATCGGGCGCTTCCTCAAGAAAATCCTCTATGTCGGCGCATTCGCGTTCATCCTGAACAGCTTTTCCACGCTTGCCGACATCATCTTCCGCTCCTTCGCGCAGGCCGGGCTGACGGCAGGTGGCGGCATGCTCTCCGCCGACGACCTGCTGAAGCCCGGACGGCTCGCCGGCACCGGCTTCGCCGCAGCCTGGCCGCTTCTTGACCAGGCGAGCGAGATGGTCGGGTTCACGACCTTCTTCGATAATTTCCTTACCATCATGGTGCTGCTGTTCGCCTGGGCGCTGGTGATAATCGCCTTCTTCATCCTCGCCGTGCAAATGTTCGTCTGCATCCTCGAGTTCAAGCTGACGAGCCTTGCGGGCTTCATCCTTGTGCCGTTCGCGCTTTGGAACCGGACCAGCTTCCTGGCGGAGCGCGTGCTGGGCAATGTGGTGAGCTCCGGCATCAAGGTGATGATGCTCGCCGTCATCGTCGGCATCGGCTCCAACTTCTTCACCGAGTTCACTGACGCCCTCCAGGGCCAGGAGCCCGATGTCGGCCAGGCCATGAGCCTGGTGCTCGCCAGCCTCTCGTTGCTGGGGCTTGGCATCTTCGGGCCGTCGATCGCCTCAGGGCTCGTATCGGGCGCGCCGCAGCTCGGCGCTGGTGCCGCCATGGGCACGGCCATGGGTGCGGGAGGCATGGCGATGATGGCTGGTGGAGCAACCGCTGGCGGAGCACGCCTCGCCGGCGGCGGAGCGCTCAGCGCCATCCGCTCTGGCACGGCGATGGGCTCCGCTGCATCCACCGCTTACCAGCTGGGCCAGGAACAAGCGGGCAAGTCCACGATCGGCGCTGGCCTCTCCGGCGTGGCGCAGGCAGCGGGCAATGCCGCGCGGACCCGCGCCAACAGCGCCCTCGGCCTTGGTGAAGCCGTGTCGAGCGGGCGACAGGCGGCTTGGAATGCGCTCAATAACAACAACTCTCCGTCGCCGGCGACCGGCGGCGGGGAGACTGGGGCGCCCGCCTGGGCGGTCGCAATGCGCGCCGAGCAGACCAGCCGCCATCGCCGCCAGCTTGCGGTCCACGCCATCAGCCAGGGCGACCGCGGCGGCGGCTCCGCCATGCCCGACATCAAGGAAAGGAACGACTAAGCCATGTTCTTCAAGCGAAGCATGCAGCGCTATGGGCGCACCCCGCCACCCGAGACGCCCCACCAGCGCGCGGGCCAGCTTTGGGACGAGCGGATCGGATCAGCTCGCGTCCAGGCGCGCAGCTGGCGGCTGATGGCGTTTGGATGCCTGTTCCTGACTGCGGGCACCTCGGCGGCGCTTGCCTGGCTGTCGCTGCAGAGCCGGGTCGTCCCCTATGTCGTCGAGGTCGACCGGCTCGGCGAGGCTCGCGCCGTGCAGGCGGCCGATGTGGGATATCGGCCGACCGACCCGCAGGTCGCCTGGCACCTTGCGCGCTTCATCACCAACATCCGCTCGGTGTCGCTCGATCCCGTGCTGATGCGCCGGGCCTGGCTCGAGGCCTATGATTTTGCGACAAGGCGCGGCGCGCAGTTTCTCGGCGAATATGCGCGCGCGGCCTCCCCCTTCGCCCAGGTCGGCGAGCAAACCGTGTCGGTCCAGGTCACCAGCGTCGTGCGCGCCTCCGACAGGTCGTTCCAGGTCAAGTGGACCGAGACTGTTTTCGAGAGGGGCGCGCACTCCGGGACGAGCCGCTGGACCGCGATCCTGACGATCGCGACCAAAGCGCCCGCCAGTGCCGACGTGCTGCGAAGAAACCCGCTCGGCATCTATGTCGATGCGATCGACTGGAGCCGCGAACTCGACGGCGACACCGCTCCATCCCGGGCGCACCCAGCAGCCCAACCCAGCCAATCCCCCGGTTCCTCATCCACACCAGCGCTGGCGGGAGCCGCTATCCAGAACAGCCAGGAGTACCAGCCATGAAGTTCCGCCATATTCTCCTGTCTGCCATCATCCTTGCCGCCCCGCAGGCTGATGCGCAGACTTTCTCAACTTCCCTCCGCAGCGTCGCCTCGGTCAACCGCAAGGCGACGGCCCAGCCCGCCGTCCAAAGCTTCATCAATGCAATCCAGGTCTATCCGTTCGCCGACGGCGCTATCTTCCAGGCCTATACGGCGCCGGGACTGGTCACGGACATCGCGTTGCAGCCTGGCGAGACTCTCGTCGCGGTAGCCAGTGGCGACACCACGCGCTGGGTGATCGGGGATACTACGTCCGGCATGGATGGCAGTGGCGATAGCGAGGCCAAGCGCACGCACATCCTCGTGAAGCCCTTTTCCGCTGGACTGACAACCAACCTCGTCATCATGACCAGTCGCCGGACCTATCACCTGCGCCTTGCGAGCACGGCCGCGACGGCGATGGCAGGCATAAGCTGGACCTATCCGCAGGACGACCTTATCGCTTTGAAGCGGCAGGCAGACGCCGCGCGCGCCGCAGCCCCCGTCGCCTCTGGCCTCGACATAGCTCGGTTGAACTTCGACTATGCGATCTCGGGCGACCGGCCGTCGTGGCGGCCATTGCGCGCCTTTGACGATGGCCGCCAGACCTTTATCGAATTCCCGCCCGCGCTGGTTCAGGGCGATGCGCCACCACTTTTCCTCCTTGACCCGGACGGCAAGGCTGAACTCGTCAACTACCGCCTGCGCGAGCGCTATTACATCGTCGATCGGCTGTTCGGCGTGGCGGAACTACGACTCGGCCTCAAAAAGCAGGAGGTTGTGCGCATCACCCGACTGGGTGGCCAGAAGCGTTGGAGGGGGGCATGACAACTGCCGATACGCCCGTCCGTTCTGATCCGCCCCAGGCCAAGGTCGATCCTGAAACCCTGGTACTGCGATCGCAGCCGATGAGAGCGGTCCGCTTCCGCCGCGGCGCCATCATCGGCATCGCTGCCCTGGGGTCGGCAAGCCTCATGGGTGTCGCATGGATGGCCCTTAAGCCCCAGATCTTCCGGCAAGTGGCGCAGGAGAGCGAGCTTTCCAAGCCGTCGGCAAACTCCGGCGATGCACTGTCCAGCCTGCCGACAGGCTATGGTGATGTTCCAAGGCTTGGGCCGCCTCTGCCGGGTGACCTTGGGCGACCTATCCTGCGCGCGCAGCAACAGCATCTGGAAGCTGTGGACACGTCGGGCAGCAGTCGATCGACAGCGGACGCTGCGGAAGCCGAAAGGCTGGCGAAGCTCGCGGAACTGAAAACAGCCCGGGAGTCCGGCATTCTCGTCCAGACGAAAACTGTGGACCGCGCGGCCGAGGCTCCGGCGATCTCGACCGCGGTCGTTGCACCGGATGCCGGGACGTCGCCAGCCTCGCAGGATCGAAAGGCGGCGTTCGCCGAACGTCCCGCCACTGGCAGCGACCTGAACACACCCACCTTGGCACCTCCAGCATCACCCTATCTCCTGGCTGCGGGAAGCATCATTCCAGGTAGCCTGATCACCGGGCTGAACTCCGACATTCCAGGACTCGTCACGGCGCAAGTGACGCAAAATGTGTTCGACAGCGTGACTGGCCACATCCTGCTCGTACCGCAGGGCGCCCGCCTCGTAGGAAAATATGACAGCGTCGTCGCCTTCGGCCAGCGACGCGCGCTTGTTATCTGGCAGCGGCTCATGCTGCCGGATGGAAGTTCGCTCCGCCTCGACAATTTTCCGGCAACCGACGCGGCTGGATATGCGGGCCTCGCCGATAGGGTCGATTTTCACAGCTGGTCGCTGCTCAAGGGTGTGGCGATCGCAACCCTCCTAGCCGTTGGCTCGGAACTGACGATCGGTGGCGAAAGCGACCTTGTCGAGGCGATCCGTGAGTCATCGCAGCAGAATGTGTCACGCGCGGGCGCCCAGATCACATCGCGCGACCTCGACATCCAGCCGACGATCACGGTGCGGCCCGGAACACCGGTACGCCTTCTGGTCAGCCGCGATCTCATCCTAGCGCCCTGGCGCGAAAGAACAGGAGAATAGGCATGGCAGAGCTGAAACTGGCCAAGCTGCCGGACAGGACACCGGTCAAGCTGGCCATCACCATAACGCCGGACCTGCAGAATGCCCTGCGCGACTATGCCGCGATCTATGCGCAGGCCTATGGCATAGAGGAACCGGTGGTCGAACTCATCCCCGCAATGCTGACTGCCTTCCTGGACAGCGATCGCAACTTCATCAAAGCCCGAGACGCGGGGTTGCGAGAGAAGGGATGAAGGACGAAATAGTAATGCCGTCTGGTGGTGTGCGGACGGCATCGCCCGTCGATCGCGTGTCCTCACAGAAGCCTGCACCTCCGCACCTTGGGCATCGGAGCGAAATCGATGCAGACCGTGACGACGCGCGAAAGCATCGTCCAGCTATCAGCGAAGGGGCCGCTCTCTTAACCCCGAACGACATCCTCTCACGGCTCAGCATGACGAGCGCGGAGCCAGCGAAATGGATGCGGCGGACGTTCGAAAAGTACCGGGTGCCCTACATTCACCTATGTGGCCAGGTCCGCGCGACGGAGGCGCAATATCAACTGCTGTTGGAAAGAGTAAGCTGTTTTCCATCGGCCGCCGAGGAAAAAAGGGGATCCAAGGTTGAATGGCGCAAGCCTATAAGCATGTCCGCATCAAGGAGTTCGGTTCACGAACGAGTGACGCAGATGCTGCGTCGCACTGATGCCCGAACATGAGCCAACTTGCGCGATCAGTTGATGGTCGGCGCTCCAGCACTCAACGCGATGCGCCGACGTTCATTTGCGCGCCAACCCAAGTCGGCCTCCAATTTGGTCGCATCAATCGCATAGCGGGCATCAAGGCCCTGGGCGATCGCCCACTAATTCGATCAAGTTTTCACGTGGGGCACCTTGGGGAATCAATTCGGGAAAGGCGCGCCCGCATGGTATATACAGGAACGCCACCCGCGGCTGCAGCCGGGCAATGGTGCTCTAGGAGAACGGCATGGAGAAGCTCAACATTGGCACGGATGAGATCGCAGCGCACAACCTCCTGATCGCTTTTGGCATTGATCCAGCCGCAGGCAACCTAGAGGAGGCTGCGAAACATTTCCGGACTCATCGTGAGAGTGCTGAACGCCTACAAATGGAAGCAGCGGCAGAATCGCTGCTGAAGCATTTGGAAACCGCTTTCATGGAACACAATGAACTCCAAAAAGGTGAACAGGGCACCGGCTACGCTGCAGCCGAGCAAGAAGCCATGAACTGGTTCTTCGACAACGCCCCGAAATATCTTGACATCCCATCTGTATCGAAAGGTAAATTACTTCGCGCGATGGTCCGGGATCAAAACAGGAAAAGAGCGGCAGTCGCGCACAAGCGGCTCTGACATTTCTGCATCCAAGGTTCACTGACCGGTTGTTGACGAATGCTGGATGCCGACGAATGACGCGCTTCTACTGTGTGCCAGAGTGAATCGGGCGGCCTGAACATCGCGATTACCTTCGATCTGCCGCACTCCTAACGGAACAGGACACGCGGAGTTGCAGAACTGCGCCAAGGAACAACCTGAATGCACGGTGCGGCAAATGGAGCAAAGCTAAGCCTCTTGTACAATTATCCCGACAAGCGTGAACCCAAACTATTGACGCAGCCCCCAGAACGATGGCAAAGGCGCTGGCTCCTGACGGGCGGGTATAGCTCAATGGTAGAGCACTAGCCTTCCAAGCTTGTGATGCGGGTTCGATCCCCGCTACCCGCTCCAGTCAGGAAGGCGCGTTTAGCGATCAATCGGTTATCGCGCGACGTCGGATAAGGCAAAACGTTCGCTTTTCTGCGTGGGGCCTAGCCAAGGCGCGCTCTCATGGCGTTTAGGACAGCACGGACCTGCAGCACTAGCTGTGCCACAACGGCCGACCGTCGCGATCTTCATTCTCCTTGTGTCCATCGAGCCTGCACAAGGCGCGTGCAGCGTGTTCCATCACCATCTTGTGGGGAAGATTGCAGCGGGCCAGCCTCTCCATTAGCTTTGGTTCTGCACCGAACATACACGATTCACAAAAACGGTTCAAAATGAATTTTACTGATGTGTAAAAATAATTGTAGAATAAATCTGATATCTTATCAGTACTCTTTCAATATCGCATTCAAGTAGCGACCATAATCAGATTTTCCCAGCCTGATTATTGCCCGTTCCATTTCCTCAATGCCGATGAATCCCTGACGAAATGCAATTTCTTCAAGACTAGCGATCTTGAATCCCTGCCGTTTCTCCAGAACGCGTACAAATTCCGCCGCATCAAGCAGACTGTCGGGCGTACCTGTGTCCAACCAAGCAAAACCGCGCCCCATGATCTCCACATTGAGTTGCCCACGTTGAAGATAAACGCGGTTGACGTCGGTGATCTCCAGTTCGCCACGCGGGGATGGCTCCAGATTGGCGGCTATGTCCACCACCTGCGCATCATAGAAATAGAGTCCGGTCACGGCGCAATTTGACTTGGGCTGCTCGGGTTTTTCCTCGATCGAGACAGCCTTCTTGGACTTATTGAAGCTGACGACACCGTAACGCTCTGGGTCCTGCACGTGATACGCAAACACGCTTGCCCCTTCTTTGCGCGCCGATGCGCTGGCGAGCAGTTCGGGCAGCCCGTGACCGTAATAGATATTGTCACCTAGGATCAGGGCCGACTGCTGACCGGCCACAAAGTCGGCGCCAATAATATAGGCCTGCGCAAGGCCGTCGGGGCTGGGCTGTTCAGCATATTCGAAGCTCATGCCCCACTGCGATCCATCGCCCAGCAGTGCCTGGAACGCTGGTAGGTCGCGCGGGGTAGAGATGATCAACACCTCGCGGATTCCCGCCAGCATGAGGGTACTAAGCGGATAATAGATCATCGGCTTATCATAGACCGACATGAGCTGCTTGGAGGTCGCCAGCGTCATCGGGTAAAGGCGAGTGCCGCTGCCGCCGGCGAGGATGATACCCTTCATGCGTCGTTGTTCCTATTAGCGGGTTGCAATCGGGCGATTACGATTTTCACCGCATCATGCCAGTTGGACAGGACTACGCCATGAACCTGCGCGATCAGGCTGCTGTCGAGCCGCGAATTGGCAGGTCGGGTCGCCGAGGTTGGATAGTCTGCGGTGGTGATCCGCTTCACCTGCGCCGATGGCCCTCCCTGCGCGGCGGAAGCGGCGAAGATCGCCTCGGCAAAATCCGCCCAACTTGCCTCGCCCGTCGCAGTCATGTGGAATATACCGCGCAGGGCTGGGTTGCAATCGCGTACCATGTTGGAAGCGACCAACAGTATAGCATCAGCAATATCGAGCGCACTCGTCGGATTACCCAGCTGGTCGGCGACTACGGAGACCTCGTCCCGATCCATCGCAAGGCGCAGCATAGTCTTCACGAAGTTCGCGCCGAATGGGCTGTAAACCCATGCCACGCGCAGGACCGCGCTGTTGTCGCCATGGGCAGCCATAACAGCCTGCTCACCTGCCAATTTGGAGGCACCATAGACGCCTCTCGGGCCCGTCGGGTCGCTTTCGATATAAGGCCGGTATAACGTGCCGTCGAAAACATAGTCAGTGGAGACATGGACCAGCGGCACGCCAAGCGCTCCAGCCGCTTCCGCCACCGCGCCAGCACCACGGCCGTTGACGGCATGGGCCAGATCGCTTTCGCTCTCAGCCTTGTCAACTGCCGTATAGGCCGCCGCTGAAACGATGACGTCGGGCGCTACGGCCTCCAGCGTCCAGGAAACCGATGCCGGAGCGGCCAGATCCATCTCAGGCCGACCAAGTGCGATCACCTCATGCCCGGTCGCTGCACCCCTTTCGAGCAGGCTGGTAACGACTTGCCCCACCTTCCCCGTAACCGCAATCCTCATGCAGCTACCCCTGCAGGCGGCAACCCGGCGTTCAGCCCAAGCCGCTGACCGTCATAACGATCGCACAACGGTTGCCACCACCATTCATTGGCGAGGTACCAACGCACGGTCTTCTCGATACCGCTGTCGAAATTTTCCTGTGCCTGCCAGCCCAGTTCAGTCTCTAACTTGGTCGCATCAATCGCGTATCGAACGTCATGACCAGGGCGATCCGTGACGAACTCGATCAGCCGTTCCCGCGGTGCATCGGCGGGGACAAGCTCGTCCAGCACTGCGCAGATCCGACGCACCACGTCGATGTTGCGCTTTTCGTTACGCCCCCCTACATTATAGGTTCCGCCAGGGACGCCGCGCTCGATGATGAGGTCGAGCGCGCGGGCATGATCATCGACATAAAGCCAGTCGCGCACATTCTCACCCTTGCCATAGACCGGCAGCGCGCGACCCCCGAGCGCGTTGAGGATAGTGAGCGGGATGAGCTTTTCGGGAAAATGATAAGGCCCATAATTGTTCGAGCAGTTCGAAACTACCACCGGTAGCCCATAAGTGCGCTGCCACGCTTTGGCGAGATGGTCAGACGCCGCCTTGGACGCCGAATAGGGCGAACTGGGATCATAGGGGGTGGTTTCCTCAAACAGCCCTTCGTCGCCTAATGAACCATAAACCTCGTCAGTTGAGACATGGAGGAAGCGGAAGGCGTCCTTCGCCGCACCTGCAAGGCCGTTCCAATAGCCGCGCGCTGCCTCGAGCAGGGTGAAGGTGCCCACTATATTGGTCTGGACGAAGTCACCCGCGCCGGTGATCGAGCGATCGACATGACTCTCGGCGGCCAAGTGCATGATGCGGTCGGGCTTGAAGCTCGTGATCGCCCGATCCATCGCGCCACAGTCGCGAATATCCGCCTTCAGGAAGCGATGATTTTCCCTGCCCTCGACCTCCTTCAGCGACGCCTCACACCCGGCATAGGTCAGGGCGTCGATGGTGAGTACCTTATAGCCCTTTTCCAGCACAAGATAGCGGACGAGGGCCGAACCGATGAAGCCGGCGCCACCAGTGACGATCACGCGCATTTCATTCGCTCCAGCTGAAGTAAATGGGAAGATCTGCTAGCAGCGGTTGTTGGCAGTCCTTTGGCGACAATGTTTCGGGGTCAGCGACGGCCGGCCAATCTATGCGGATTGCCGGGTCGTCCCAGCGCAGCCCCTTGTCGCATTCGGCGCTGTAATAACCTGTCACCTTGTAGCAGATGACCGTTCTCGGTTCCATGGAACAAAAACCGTGCGCAAAACCTGGAGGCACCCAGAGCTGCTTGCCGTTCTGGGGTGTCAGCGTCACTCCAACCCACTTCCCATAAGTGGGGGAACCATGACGGATATCGACCGCGACATCGAACAGAGCGCCTGCGGTGCAGCGCACGAGCTTACCCTGAGGGTACGGATCGCTCTGGAAGTGCAGGCCGCGGATAGTGCCCTGTCGAAGGCTCAGCGACTCATTGTCCTGTACAAAAGCGAAATTGCCGCAATGCTCGGCAAAAAGATCGGTGCGAAAGGTTTCCGCGAAATAGCCACGTTCATCACCGATATGGCGGGGAGTGAAGAGCTTAATATCTGAGATTTCAAAGGATTGAACTAGCATTTTCCTCTTCATCTTCCCTCATCTCGGCGCCGACATCTCCCGCAAACGCTGGATATCTTTAATTGCTCAGCGCATTTGCCGTATTGGTGACCGTAATAATCGGCGAGAATAACTGACTGATGAGCTGTATTAGCTTGCTAGGCTGATTGGCCTGCGCATTACCAAAATAAAGAACATCGTTGTCGCGCAGCGCAAACTTCTGAGCAAGAAAATAAGAGCCGGTTTTCATCATATTAAAATGATAAACAACAGGCTTAATTTCATCCGCCTCATGCTTTTCATAACGGAAAACAAAAATAGCTTCTGGATCGCCCTGGCTGCTGCTCGGCCCTCCAGCAGCTGCGATAGCCTCCACCAGCGACATCGCCCCCCGGCTGAACGGCAGCTGCTGCACCCGCCCCGAGGCGCCAAGCACCGAGAATAATAACGGATCCTGGAGAAGGGTCAGGCGGTCACCAGGATATGCCAGCCCATCGACTTCAGCATTCTGCAGTACTTCGCTCAATCGTAGTTCGGCTACATGCGGGCCGCGTCGGACGCGCAGAAGCAAATCTTTGGCATTGCCGCGATAGCCCCCCGCGAGGGCAACCACATCGGAGAGCCTTTCCCGATTGGTTTGCAACACTAGCCGCCCTGGCTGCCCGACCTCACCGCCGACAATGACCGAATTGTTGACGACCTGCTGGAGTGTGACTAAAATCTGAGGGTTCTGAGACAATCCGCGCAAGGAGCGTCGGATCAAATTCTGCACCTCGAGCAAGGTTTTGCCGGCAACGTCCAATCTGCCTGCATAAGGCACGACAATGTGTCCATTATCGTCCACTCTGCTGGGGGGCAGGTTCTGCACCTTCACGGACGGGTCAAAAGTTCCGCCCAATTCCGTTGCCGTGCCATTGAATAGCGGCACTCCCGCTTCATAGATAAAAATGGAAATCACGTCTCCAGGGCCGATCATGTCGGTTGGAGTCGGCGTGATCTCGGGCAAGGCCCACCGCGCGTGTTCAGGTGCGGGCGGCAAGACGGAAGCGTCGCTCACCTCGATGACCGCGATGTCTGTCGTGCTTTTTTCAGCAGATTTGACGATCTGTGGTCCCGTAGGACCGCTTGTTGGCAAAGTAGAACAAGCGCCCAAACAGCAGGACGCTACCAACAATAATTTCAGTCTGTGATCCATATCTTACCAAAAGCTAGTAACCGCCGCAGGCCGACCGCCTCCTTGAATTGCCAAAAGGCTACTCAAGGTGCGCCGACGCAGCAAACTCCCCTGAACGCAAAATGCAGGAATTTCAAGCCGAGCGAATTCCGAGGCTCACATCATACTCGCAGGGGGGGGGGGCGCCCTTGGCAGCCCTCGCTTCGCCGCCACCCACTGCGATACCGACGACATTCGGTCATAATGCAATCCAGACATAGAACCGCTATGCACCATCGTCCTACGCCGGAGAAGGCTTGAAAATCCTTCACTTGGGCACATTCGCCCCGAGTGATTGACTAGGTTGTGCCTTGAGAATCTTGCTCCTACAGTGCGTCGGCGAAGGGAACACGACAAAAGATATGGAAATGAAATTATCTGTAGCAACTCAAAATGAGCGTGTGGGCGTGGTCGTCCTCGGCATGCACCGTTCGGGGACGAGCGCGCTTACGCGTGTGCTAAACCTGCTAGGTTGCGATTTGCCAAAGACCCTGATGGGAGCGCTTCCCTCTAATGAAACGGGTCACTGGGAATCTTTGGCTATCGCGCAACTTAATGAAGAAATCCTGAGTTCTGCCGGATCGAATTGGCATGATTGGCTGGCGTTCAATCCAGACTGGTATTTATCCCCCAAGATGGCCGAGTTTAAGGAGAAGGCCATAATTGCGCTTGAAGAGGAATTCGGGCGGTCTCACCTGTTTGTGCTCAAGGATCCACGCATCTGCCGTTTCTCTCCATTCTGGCTAGATACGATTCAGAGCGCAGGTGTGCGACCCGTTGTTGTTATGCCGGTACGCAACCCGTTGGAGGTGGCAAACTCTTTGTCAAAACGGAGTGGGCTGGAACCAGCACACGGGCATCTCCTTTGGCTCCGACATGTACTTGAAGCTGAGTCAGGCAGTCGTCAATTCCCCAGGGCGGTTTGCTCTTATGAGGCTCTACTGTCTGGCTGGCCGAATTTGGCGGCCGGACTTCAAAACACTTTTGATGTTAGCTGGCCTCGCATGTCGGCCCAGACGCGCGAGGAAATCGGTGGATTCCTGAGCGATCGACTACGCCATCATCATGAGTCGACTGCAAAGATTATCGACGATCCGTTCCTTTCCCCTTGGTTGCGCGAAACATTCGCGATCTTCGTTCGCTGGATGGAGGGGACGGAGCAACAAACCGACTATGTGACGCTTGATCGCATTCGTGCGGAACTGAATGGGGCAGCTCCGGCCTTCTCACGTCTAGTTTCCGTAGGCTGGCACTCTGGACGCAGGGTCAAGGCGCTGGATGCGATTTTGAAGGAAGAGCAAGACGAGCATTCGAGAACCCAGAACATGCTTTCTCAACGCACTTCCGAAGTTGAAGAGCTACGAGCGCAGTGCACCCAGGCGCAAGATGTCATTGCTCAGCGCACTTCCGAAGTCGAAGAGTTACGAGCGCAGTGCGCCCAGGCGCAAGATGTCATTGCTCAGCGTACTTCCGAAGTCGAAGAGTTACGAGCGCAGTGCACCCAGGCGCAAGATGTCATTGCTCAGCGTACTTCCGAAGTCGAAGAGTTACGAGCGCAGTGCACCCAGGCGCAAGATGTCATTGCTCAGCGTACTTCCGAAGCTGAAGAGCTTAAATTAGAATTAGACAACATTCCAATAAATCAACAGAAAGAATCTAATAATGAGATATCTGAATTAAAGGCGAAGCTTAGCGACAGATTTAGAGAGATTGCCACGCTGACTAGCCTTCTTAGAGAGAGAGAAGGCGCCGCTCAGCGCGCTGAAGAAAAGATTGTTTGGTTTCGTGAATTATCAGATGTCTTGGCATCGGGAGTTACATCTGGGTTGAAGGGACAACTATACTCGCTGATGCCCGCGCCTATTCGGATCAAGAAACAGAAAGCAAAGCTAGAACGAAAGCGAATTTTCGATTCCGCAGCATATCTCAGATCCTATCCCGACGTAGCAGAGGCGGGAATTGATCCGCTGTTACATTATATAAAGCACGGCATGGATGAGGGGCGCCGGTTGGGCTTTGATGGCAAAGAGCGCAAAGAGGGCCTATAAAGCTGTGAAGAAGGTGACCCAGAAAGAAATCAGTTCATTGCGCGCATCCCAAGAGTTCGATGAAGAGTGGTATCTCCAAGAGTATCCAGATGTTGAGATGCTCGGCATGAGTCCACTTGAGCATTATTTATGGATCGGCCAGAAATTAGGACGGCTTCGATTCCCGTCGCTTCCCCATATGGATTCTAGACGTCTTCAGCCGCCTTCTGAAAAAATTATCTGTGAGGCTGGTGAGAACGGCTACGCAGACCTTTTCTCCCTAAGGGCTATGCCTTTCAAGGCGGAGAGGGCTATTTTGGCCCACGTCACTAATTATCAGCAATTCAGAGAGCTGGATTCCGCCTTAAGATGCCTTAGGCAAAAATTCGATCTGATATTATCTGTTTCAAATTCAATGCTCATTGACGAGCACTGCTTGTCCAAAAATGCTAATAATTTGGCAATTGTTTTCCACCAAAACACCAAATCTGCAGCGTCGTCATTCATCCATATTGCTAATTCGGGTGCTTTATCCGACTATACCAGTGTATGTTGGATTAATGGAGAATTAGGCTTTTCAAACTCTGCGCTTCAGTCCGTGTCCGAGTGCTGGAGCAGCACGAACTTTCAAGATAGCCTTTTTTCTTCATCATTGACGAATCTTTCCAGAGAACAACAGGCAAGCGTAGCCGGGCCAATAGGCACATTTTTTGCTCGTTTAGGTCGTAAAAAGCCAGTGGCTATCCTCCAATGTCCCGTCGGGTCAGTTACAATCATCCCCCCTCTTGTTGTCCACCAGCTCACCGCCTATCGCATCCAGCCTACCGAATTATCGGATCGGAAAGCCTCAGCGCCGCTTATCTCAGCCATTCTCTCGTCCATCTGTGATGAGGCCGGTATCGCTAAAAAGAGTTTTGAACCCGGGAAGCCAAAAGAGGCTCGGAAATCGTCGAACCGCGCCATTAAAACGATAGCGTTCTACCTTCCGCAATTCCATCCGATTCCAGAAAATGATTCTTGGTGGGGAAAGGGCTTCACTGAGTGGACAAACGTGGTCAAGGCGCGACCGCTGTTTCGCTCCCATGGCCAGCCGTATCTACCTTCCGATCTCGGATATTATGATCTGCGCCTACCTGAAACTCAAAAGGCACAAGCGGATCTTGCCCGCCTTTACGGTGTCCACGGATTTTGCTATTATTACTATTGGTTTGACGGCAAAAAGCTTCTCGAACAACCGCTTGAGCAAATGTTGTCTTCAGGGCAACCAGACTTTCCATTTTGCGTCTGTTGGGCAAATGAAAACTGGTCGAGAAATTGGGATGGGCAAAATCGCCACGTCCTTCTCGAACAATCGTATAGCATGGAATCCAACCGCGAGCTAATCCATGAATTCATCACAATGATGAAGGATCCTCGTTATATCCGACATGATGGGAAGCCCGTTCTGCTGGTCTATCGAATTCGAGTAATTCCGAATTGGATGGAAACTTCGGAAATGTGGAGAGATGAATGTCGCAAGGCCGATATCGGCGAAATTCACCTGTGCGCAGTTCGTTTTGGATTAGAGCCTCTGGATGGACATCCGTCAGAATTTGGTGTCGATGCCTTTGTGTTATTCCCTCCTCATGAAGCAGAAAAAGTTGACGCTAAGTCTGAGGTTTTAGACCTAGCTCCTGATTTTAACGGTACGATTTTCGGCTACGATGCTGTTGTTGATGGCGATATTGCGCGTTTCGAAGAAGGCTATCCATGGCCAGTTCATCGCGGCACTATGTTGGGTTGGGACAACACCGCCAGGCGACCTCGAGATTCCCGAATCTTTATTGGAGCGACGCCGGCTCGCTTTCATCATTGGTTGAAAGAAGTCCTTCGGCAAGAAGAACAATACAACCTCAATAGCGAAAGCCTCGTTTTTGTTAATGCTTGGAATGAATGGGCTGAAGGTACAACTTTGGAGCCATCAACACGCTTCGGTCGCGGCTATCTTGAAGCCGTCAAATCAGCTTTAGGGGGTGTGGATTGCGATGGATCTATCAATGCTCATGCCAGTGGAACCATAGATCTTGGAGAACCCCCGCTCAGTTTCGAATGGTATGAAGGAAACAAGAAACCTATTGAGCACGCTTCGACTGTACTCGTTTGTGCGCATGTTGTAAGCCATCAACTGTTCGGCGGAGAACGCAGCTTTCTAGATGTGCTTGATGCATTATCTAACCTCCAGATAAACATCGTCGTCGCCCTACCAACTAAAAATCATGACTTTTACATAAAATTAGTGCGAGAACGTGCGGTAGGCGTTGCGGTAATACCCTATCTCCAATGGACCAATCGGCGTAATCCCGATGAGCATATCGTCGAAGCATTCTGTGACTTAATTGAGTTTAGCCATACTGATATCGTTTACTCAAATACGATCGTATTGGTTGAGCCGGCGATTGCAGCCCGCCGCCTAAAGAAAAAATCGGTAATACATGCAAGAGAGCTGATCAATCACGATCCTGATCTAACCGAAAAGATCGGTTATTCAAAAGAAGATATTTTGCGGGACGTTTTTGATAGATCTGATTATATTATTGCCAACTCAATGGCAACATATGATTTTTACCATCGAGAGAATCGCACTTTTGTTGCACCAAACATTGTGAATGCCACCGATCTTGATTTTCCGAATGTAATATCTGAAAATATCGTCTTTGCGATTGCAAGTAGCAACTTGCCGAAGAAGGGTGTCGGTGACTTTCTGGATGTCGCTCGACGCTGCGAGTTCATAGCTCCTTCTGCGCGTTTCCTGATATTCGGGCCTGAAAACTCTTACACTGACGAACTAAAAAGGCGGGGCCTGCCTACAAATTTGGCCCTCGCTGGCTACGCAGAGAATCCCGGCGTAGTTATGAAAGCTGCCAACGTTATCCTGAGCCTGTCACATTTCGCAGAATCATTTGGGCGAACGATTGCTGAGGCGCAGGTAGCTCGCCGCCCAGTAATTGCGTACCAACAGGGAGCCGTCCCGGAACTCGTGGAAGACGGTATAACCGGATTCCTGGTACCTCCGCACGACGTCGAAAGGATCTGTGCGATTATATCTCGCCTATGTGAAAACCGCGAGTTGATCGCTATGATGGGAGAAGCAGGGCGCGCGAAGATACAAAGGCACTATTCACCTGAGACCCTCAGGGATAATCTGTGGCACGCCTTCGAAAGCATATCGAATTATCATATTCCAATGAGAAATGATCGATCTCCGCAATGTACGGTGATTGTTCCGATATTTAATGCTTATGATGAATTGAAATCCTGTCTAGTTTCTATAGAAAATCACATTGATCTAAGCGCAAATCGAGTTTTGCTCATAAATGACTGCAGCACGGACCCTCGCATTGCCCCTCTTATGAGAGAATACGCGTGCCGTGCAGGATTTCATTTAATAATAAATAAGAAAAATGTGGGATATACTGGCACTATCAATATAGGTATCCGATGGGCTGGTGAAGATGACATATTGCTTCTGAATAGCGACACGATCGTAACGTCCGGATTTTTGGACGGATTGCAACGTACGGCATTTCATCGGGGTAAGGTGGGCACCGTAACGGCAATGAGCGATAATGCTGGAGCATTCTCCTTTCCCATTTCAAATAAGCCCAATCCAAAACCTAAGGACGTTTCTTATGATGAGCACGCCGCATCTATTCTGATTCAGACTGTTGGCTGTGAACCAGTCGAAGTTCCCACTGGATCCGGATTTTGCATGTACATTCGCCGAGCGCTTTTCAATGCTATTGGGTTTTTTGATGAAGAAACTTTCCCTCGTGGATACGGTGAGGAAAATGACTTTTGCATGCGCGCGCTAAACGCAGGATGGCGTAATTTTATTTCCCCCCACGCTTATGTATTCCATGTCCGAAGCGCCAGCTTCGGCGCTGAGAAAGAGAAGATTATCGAGGGCGCTGTTGCAAAGGTAACCACCCGCTATCCTGACTACGCTGATAAGGTAAGGTTGGCTTTTTCCTCAAAACCAATACAATCGTTGAGAAGTGCGGTAAGACGCGCGGTAGCAATGCAGACGCGTCCTGACGGCCAAACCCCGCTCCCCTGAAGCGCAGGCCGGTTTTGACCCTGTCCCGGAAAATGCCTCCAGCGGGAATGAGAGGAATCTGGCAAAATCGAAGCTGGACACCTCGAAGAACCGCTGGATTTGAGCGGTAGGGTCGAAGATGTGGATTGCGGTGGCGTGGCAGGACTGATGTTGCGGCGTATTTCTCAGCGATTTCCATATTCCCGGTGCCGCTTGGGCCGGATTTTCCATCAAGCAGGCGCAGTTGGACACCTCGAAAAACTGGTGGCGTCTAGCGGCTTGAGGTGATTCACTGCCGGTGTACGCCGTAAGCGGGGCCTGACGGCCGCCTTGCGCGCCACGCATCTGCCGGGATGATTGCCGCTCTTTGAGCGGGGTGACGGGTGTCGGACGGGATTGAAGATTCAGCTAGCGGTGCAGCGACTACTCATACGAGCGGTCGTATGAGTAGTCGGATAGAGGTCGTTAGCCGTGTGTCGGGCCGGCGGCGCTGGACGGTGGAACAGAAGCTGGCCGTGCTGCGGGATGCATTCGGCCCGGAGGGCTGCGTGCGCGCGGCCTGTGAACGCCATGATGTCGGCAGCGGATCGATCTACACATGGCGGCGACAGGCGATGTCCGGTGAACTGGCCGGGGTGCGCAAGCCGATCGAGCCCGTTTTTGCGGAGGTGCAGATCAGCGAGCAGCCAGCCTTACCCGCCCCAACGGTCGTGGCACGCAGCGACGGAGTGATCGGCATCGAGCTGCCGTCGGGCATCAAGGTGAGCGTTGACGCCACGGTCGATGCCGATGCCCTGTCGCGGGTGATCGGCATCCTGACGCGATGATCCCGCTGCCGCCCTCAACGCGGATATTCCTGGCCTGCGGCGCGACAGACATGCGCAAGGGTTTTGACGGGCTTGCCGTGATGACGCAGCAGGTTCTGGAGCAAAGCCCGCATTCCGGCGCGCTGTTCGCCTTTCGCGGCAAGCGCGGCGATCTGGTGAAGCTGCTCTGGTATGACGGCCAGGGCATGTGCCTGTTTTCCAAGCGGATGGACCGGGGCCGGTTCGTGTGGCCATCGACCAAGACCGGGTCGATGGTGATGACGGCGGCCCAGCTTTCCATGCTGTTGGAAGGCATTGACTGGCGGCGGCCGGAGCGCAGTTTTACCCCGTCACTCGCAGGCTAAAACGTCCATTTTCCGGTGCTTTTTCTGGCATTGCGGTCGCTGTTCCGCTATAGGATCGCGGTGTCGGACGCAGGCATTTCCACCGCTGACAAAGACGCTCGGATCGCCGAGCTCGAAGCTGCTTTGGCGGCCGCCCACGCCGATATTTCTGCCCGCGACATCCTGATCGACACGCTGCGCGTGCAGATCGCGCGCCTCAAGCGGATGCAGTTCGGCAGGTCGTCCGAGAAGCTCGACACCCAGATCGCACAGCTTGAGCTGGCGCTCGAAGAACTTGAAGGCGAGGCCATCGTCGCTGCCGCGCGTCGAGGCGGTCCAGTAGCCATCGATCGGCCATCGCCGGTTCGGGCGCTGCCCGCCCATTTGCCACGCGAAGAGCGGCGGATCGAACCCGAGCAGGGCAACTGCGCCTGTCCCGACTGCGGCGGCGCGTTGCGGCCCCTGGGGCAGGATAGCGACGAGATGCTTGATGCGGTGCCGGTGCAGTGGCGCGTCGTTCGGACCATCCGGCCCAAGTATAGCTGCCGGTCCTGCGAGAAGATCGTGCAGGCGCCCGCGCCGGTAAAAGCCATTGCCCGGGGCAAGGCAACCTTCGGCACGCTGGCCCACGTCGTCGTCTCCAAGTTCGATCATCATCTGCCGCTTTACCGCCAAGCCGAGATCATGGCTGCGCAGGGTATTGAGATCGACCGCTCGACGCTGGCGGGCTGGGTTGGACAGGCATCCGTGCTGCTCGACCCGATCGTCAGTCGCATCCGCGAGGTCGGCCTGACCGCTTCGAAGATCCATACTGACGATACCCCGGTTCCCATGCTTGATCCGGGCCGCGGCAAGACGGCAACCGGCAGGCTCTGGGCTTACGCCGTCGATGATCGAGGTTCCGGAGCCACCACTCCCTCGCTGGTCTGGTATGAGTTCACCACCGATCGCACAGGCGCGCATCCCCAGCGCCAACTGGCTAACTTCACGGGCTATCTCCAGGCCGACGGCTATGCCGGTTATGACAAGCTCTACGACACGAACCGCATCACCGAGGTTGCTTGCTGGGCGCATTATCCAGAGCATGGTTTTATCTGGGGTATTTTGGGATATAGTCCGTGCTTGCCGGAGATTTCGGCCTACTGGGCTCCAGATAAAAGCCGCGACCTCGCTGTTGGGGGCCGCCGCGTGCGGGGGCGACGTTGCAGATACCATTGCGTACCAGGTCGACGATCGAGGACTATGTCGCCACGCAGGAGTGGCGGCGCGCGCGACTGTTGCGCTGCCCGCTCCATCCGAGCGGCGGCTGTGCATTTCGCCGTCACGGTAGCTATGCGCGCCTGACCAGCCCGGGTGTACGGATCGCTCGTTGCTACTGCCCACAGGGGCACATAACATTCAGCCTGATCCCGGATTTTCTCGCCGCTCGGCTGCCCGGTTCGCTTGCCGCGATCGATCGCATGGTTGGGATAGCCGCGTCGGAGCGAAGCATGGAAGCCGCCGCAGACGCAGCACGCGGCCCGGATATTTCCCTTCCAGGCGCGGTGCGCTGGCTTCGCCGCCGCGTTGTTGCGGTGCGCAGATCCGTTGCCGCCGTCAAAGTGATGGCGCCCCGGATGGCGAAGCCGAGCTTGCCGGTGAGCGACGTTCCAGCCCTTGCGACGCTCCGCCTAGCCCTTTCCCCGCAGCTGTTGCACTGTATTCCGGCACCCTTGGGATTCCGACCCATCCAGAGGATAGGCATTGTCGGCGATGCCGATGGCTCTTGCCAACACGATGCGGGGCGTGATCATGCTTTCACCGTCAGCTACGCTTTGCCGATCGAGGTAAAGCCATGCCCGTACATGTCGATCATATCGCCGCAGCCGACCCTGCCGCGCCCACCTCCGACGATATCCGCCGTATCTGGAGCGCGGAGCGGCGCCTTGGGGCAGGAACAGCGATTGTCTATCTGAACCGCATCCAGCAGTTTCGTACCTATTGCGCCTTGCACGGTTTGGTCGAGCGAGATGAGTTGACCCTCGAACGCGTTGGCCGCTTCAAAGACTGGTATGCAAAGCGACGAGGGCTAGATCCGCTTTCTCTCAGACTTTCCAGCAGCGCCCTGCTGTCGCTCAGCCGTGTCTATCATTGCTTGGGGCTTGCCCCACCTGACTGGCGACCGCCTCGTCCAGGGAAGGCTTTGCTGCCGCCGTTGCTCGCGCAGTATGCCGCCTATCTGACTCAGCATCGCGGTAATCCAGAGGTGACGGTTCACAAGAAGCTGGGCCACATCAGTAGGCTTCAGGATCACTTGATCCAGGCCGGCAAGGACTGGCACTCGATGCAGATAACCGATGTCGACGCATTTCTGGTTGGCCGCGCCGCGCGATATTCCCGATCGCATGTGAGCGACATTGCTTGCACGGTACGCTGCTTTTCCCGTTTCCTGCACTGGAGTGGGCAGAGTCCGGTCGATATCAGCGAGGCCGTGATCGCGCCCGTGCAACGACGGCACGAGCGACCGAGACGCGCCCTTTCCTGGGACGATGTGAAGCGGCTCCTGATGGCCGTGGACAGATCGAGTCCGCAGGGCCTTCGCGACTATGCGATCCTGCTGATGATGAGCGCCTATGGCTTTGGCGCCGGCGAGATCATCCGCTTGCAGTTTCGGGATGTCGACTGGGATAACAGCACGCTGTCAGTCCTGCGCCCAAAGACGGGCGTCGCATTCACGCTACCGCTGTTGCCACCCGTCGCCAAGGCGCTGGCAGAGTATCTACGGGACGGCCGACCCGCTGATACACCCACCCGCCATCTTTTCGTGCAGATGAAGATGCCGCTGGAGCCATTCGCGGCTTCGAGCGCGATACGCCACATCGTGATGAAGCATGCGAAGATCGCGGGGATCGATGCACCATTTCTGGGCAGCCATGTCTTGCGACATTCTCACGCGGCGCGCCAGATAGATCTGGGTGCGCGGCCCCAAGTGGTATCGGATCTCCTTGGTCACCGGGATCCTGAGTCGGTCTCGGCCTATGTGCGGATCGCCACCGCATCCCTGCGCGAGATCGCATTGCCGGTGCCGACATGACCACCGTCATCGTCCTGGAAGAGTTGAGGAACGACGCAGCGAGCTTCCTGGCGTTCAAGCGCGCCATGGGCCATCCCTATCGACGCGGCGAGTTTGAGATCGAACGCTTCCTTCACTTCGTCGAAGACCAGTGGGGCAACGATGTCGATATTTCGCTGGCCGAAGCGATTAGCCGCTGGTGTGAGCGTTTGCCCGACCGCAAGGCGGTCACGCTCGGCAATGAGTTCGGGGTAATTCGTCAACTTTGCCTGCATCGCCGGCGTCGCGATCCCACCAGCTATGTGCCCGAGCACGCCTTTGCGCCGGTGAAGGAGTCGACGTTCTTCCCTTATATTTTCAGCCGCGACGAGATCCGCCGCATTCTCGCCGCCGCGTCAGCGCACCAAGGCCGCTTCATATGGGCATCGATGCTTCGAAGGCTGATTCTCGTGCTCTACTGCACCGGCCTCAGGCTCGGCGAGGCGGTGCGCCTGACCATGGATGATGTCGATCTCGACCGTGGGACTTTGCTCATCCGCAACAGCAAGCGGCGTACGCGGATCGTCCCCATGCGCGACGATCTTGTCGCAGAGCTTGGTCTCTATGTCGATGATCGATGCCGACTGCTTCACGATCGTGGTCAAGGGGATTGCGAAGCGCTGTTCGTTCGCCTCAACGGCGCGCCACTCCACACCCACGCTGCGTCCGACGCTATTCGCAACCTCCTGCGCCGCCTCGATATTAAGCCCGCGCAGGGCCGCGTCGGAGCGCGCCCATATGAGTTTCGGCATGCGTTCGCGGTTCACCGCCTGACAGCATGGGCGGAGGAAGGCGCTGACATTCACGCCAAGCTCCCGTGGCTTTCTGCCTATCTCGGGCATCAGAACGTCATTGGCACCGAGGTCTATCTGAAGGCGACGCCGCAACTCCTGGAACTCGCGAGCACGCGCTTCGAACAACATATGCGCCACGCCCGGCAGCCACGATGAAGAAGGCCGGACCTCAGGTGCTGTTCGCTCTGGTGGAGTCGTTCTTCTCCAACTATCTGCCGCGCCAGCGCGGCGCGAGTCCACATACGACGCGCGCCTATCGAGACACGCTCAAGCTGCTGTTTCAGTTCGTTGCCCAGCGTCGCGGCCGCGAGGTCGCCGCGCTTGTGCTGGAGGATCTCGACGCCGAGACCGTCGCCGGGTTCCTCGATCATCTCGAGGGCGGAAGATCCAACTCCACCGCGACACGTAACTGCCGCCGTGCCGCGCTTCGCAGCTTCTTCAAGCACCTCTTGCGCAACGATCTCGATAATGCGCTCCGCTACACGCAGGTGTTGGCGCTGCCGTCGAAGAGGGCGAGGCAGAAGCCCGCAACCTACCTCGAAGCAGCTGACGTGCGGGCCATCATCGCCCATCCCGATCGGCGGACCCGCAGTGGCTGGCGCGATTACACGCTGCTGCTTTTCCTCTATAATTGCGGCGCCAGAGTGAGCGAAGCAACCGGTCTGCTGTGGCAGGACCTTCAACTGACGCCACCGCACCAGGCCCGATTGCGTGGGAAGGGCCGCAAGGAGCGGCTCGTTCCGCTATGGCGCGAGACGGCCGACGCGTTGCGGCGCCTGCAAAACCTGTCGGGCGCTGCGGGCCAGCAACATGTTTTCATGAACCGCCACGGCGAACCGCTGACCCGCGATGGAGCCGCGTACATCCTTACCAAGCATGCCTCGCCAGTCGTCCAGGATCGACCCAGGCTGGCGCGTGACCGCATCACTCCTCACGTTTTCCGCCACAGCTGCGCCGTCGCGCTTCTGCAGTCGGGCACCGACGTGACCGTGATCCGCGATTATCTCGGTCATTCCAGCATCGCGACCACGAACCGGTATATCTCGACGAACCTGAAGATGAAGCGCGATGCGCTACAGAACTTTTGGAAGCACGCCGGTATCGAACCCGCAACGGCCACGCCTTGGAAGCCAAAGCCGGATCTGCTTTCGTATCTCCGGTCCCTATGATTTTATCACGAGTTCCACACTGACCTTTTCCGCCGATCCCGGACGTCAGAAACGCGTGGCCCCAGATAAAACCATGCTCTGGATAATGCGCCTTATGTCGATCTCGACATAAGGCGCATTTCCGGCGGAAGATATTCGACATCCACGCCACCAAGCCCACGCCGCTCACCACTGATTTGCTGCAACGCATCGGCCAACTCTATGAGATCGAGGCAGAGGTTCGAGGCCAGCAACCCGAGATCCGACGACGAAGCCGACAGGACCGCACCCAGCCATTGATCGACGAGCTGCGTCAGGCACTCGACGATGCCCTGCGCCGTCTCTCGCCCAAGTCCGAGATGGCCAAGGCGATCGCCTATGGCCGCAAACGCTGGGTCGCGCTGACGCGCTTCCTCGACGATGGGCGCCTGGAGATCGACAATAACATCGCGGAACGCGCCATGCGGTGCGTGGCCTTGGGCCGTAAGAACTGGCTGTTCGCCGGATCAAAGACAGGTGGTAATCGCGCCGCCGCCATCTATTCCGTCATCGAGAGCGCCAAACTCAATGGCCTCGAACCGCAGGCCTATATTGCCGACGTCATCGCCAAGATCGCCGGCAACTGGCCTGCTGCCCGCTGGGATGAACTCATGCCGTGGAACTGGCGGCGAGATCAGCAACCGATCGCCGAAGCCGCCTGACCTGCGGCCTCCAGCCCACGCTTACTGTACGCCAGCGGAGGCAGAGATGGCAGGACAGCCGGGTTTCTTTGATCTTTCGGACCGATATGAGGCGCTGAGTGCCGCAGGCGATCCACTGGAACGGTTAGCGGCCGTGGTGGATTTTGAGGTTTTTCGCGGCCCGCTGATAGCAGCCTTGCGCCGCAGTCCCCGTGCCAGGGGCAGGCGGCCGCCGTTCGATCCGGTGCTGATGTTCAAGATCCTCGTGCTGCAGGCGCTCTACTCGCTGTCGGACGATGCGACGGAATTCCAGATCAAGGACCGGCTCTCGTTCCAGCGTTTCCTGGGACTGGGGCTCGACGGAACGGTGCCCGATGCGACGACGGTGTGGTTGTTTCGGGAGCGACTGGTGAAGGCCAAAGTGATCGACAAGCTCTTCGTCCGTTTCGATGCCGCGCTGACGGACAGGGGCTATCTCGCCATGGGCGGGCAGATCATCGACGCGACGGTCGTGCCCGCGCCCAAACAGCGCAACACTGAGGAAGAAAAGACGGCGATCAAGGAAGGCCGGATCCCCGACCGCTGGAAAGACAAGCCCGCGAAGGTCCAGCAGAAGGATCGAGATGCCCGCTGGAGCGTGAAATACACCAAGGCCAAGGTGAAGGAAGGCACTGATCCCAAGGCGTTCAAGCCGGTCGATCTTGCCATTCCGATGTTCGGCTACAAGAACCATATCGGCATCGACCGCGCGCATGGCCTGATCCGCACCTGGGACGCGAGCGCCGCCAACGCCCATGACGGCGCGCGACTGCCCGATCTGGTGAGCCGCACCAACACGGCCTCGGGTGTCTGGGCGGATACCGCCTACCGCTCGAAGAAAAACGAGGCGTTCCTGGCCAAGGGCATGTTTACGAGCAACATCCACCAGCGAAAGCCGCACCGCCGGGCAATGCCCGAGCGCATCGCGCCCGCCAATGCCAAGCGCTCGGCCGTGCGCTCGGCGGTCGAGCACGTGTTCGCCGGACAGAAGCATCGCATGGGCCTGTTCGTACGCACCATCGGCATGGCCCGTGCCCGCATCAAGATCGGCATGGCCAATCTGGCCTATAATTTCCAGCGGCTCGCTTGGCTCGAGGGGCGTACTGCGCCCGCGTGACGGCAAACAGCGCTCGAAAAGCGACAGTGCCGCAGAAAATCAACAAAAGCCCACTGGGTTACGAAGCCGCAGAAGGCCTGCTCACACCTGCCGATGCACGTCGCTGCTGAACAGGCGGTTCTTCGAGGTGTCCAGTTTCTCGAAGTGTCCACCTCTCGCTTCTGTTCGTCTCTCCATACCCGGCGCCGCTCCGGCCCTGAAATTACCGTGATCTGACCCATCGCACCGTCCTTAGTGTCGGTGCAAACACCAGTGCTTGCACCGGTGCCATCTCCAAATATCAGCCAATCACCGCAAGGCGGCCCTCACCGGAGCGATACGGTGCCGATTGACAAGAGTGATCTGATTCCGTTCTAGCGCTTTCGGCAAAGTATAACTTCAGTATATTCGCCGATTATCCCTTGGTGCCGATCGGAAAATCGGGTGATCTCGACCGCAAACGGCGTCCAATGAGAAATGAGTTGATGCACTGCATATCCGAAGTCCCAAGTTACCAGAGCACCTTTCCCGTCGATAGGATTACCATGATACTCCGGAGGCTCCTTTAACAGCCTTATTGTTCCATCACGCTGCAAAAGGGCGAGGGCTTTCGAAGGCTCTACCAACTCCTTTCTGATCGGAAATGTGGATATGTAAAGCCCTCCAGGCTTGAGCGTGCGCCATATATCTCGAAACATATCTCCAGGATTGAAAACATGCTCCGTGACATCCAATGTCACAACTAAATCAAAAATATTGTCAGCAAAAGTTGTGCACTCAATATTTTCATTGCGCCAGCCCTTCACATCATGACCAAATGGATGGGACGGGAAGTAATGGCTTCCAATATAATTTATCGCTTCTGATCGCAATTTCATAGATAGACCGCGATCCATAGGAGAGCACTCATGGATGGCAACATTACGCCACCCTGGCACTTCACGATTCAAAACATGGGCGAGTGCACGCTCTCGAGGCGAAGAGCCGTTAGTACATGATTGACAAAAAAGGCTACCTCTGTACCACTTGTTTTTGGCTATAAATTTGGCTGACGCCTCACATATGGGACAGTAACCGTCTATTTCTAAGAGAAATTTTTCGTCTGTCACGCGTTTTTACTTTCTGCCTATAACAACAACATAGAGATAGATTCTGTTTCCTTATAGGTATTAAATAAGTATATCGCCTTTTCCGATCATGAAAACACTACTTCCAGAATATTTTTTCCAATATTCCTGAGGAATATTGGCCTTATGAAGTTCTCCCTCAGGAAAGCGGGTCGTTAGGTCATAATCTTGGTCGATTTTGAAAATTTTTCCCAGCGTTCTCTCTAAATCATGCGGTGAGAATCTACGACAGTGATCGAATTGACCGAAGCGACGGGTCTTCTCATTTTCTGAGATAGGCCCCAAATCTTCCTCGAAATGGCTTCCGTAGATTGGAACACAAAACATATGAGTACCATTTCTATTGAGCAAATTATGCAAGTTGATAAGAGACATGGTATAGTTGCATGGGATATGCTCGATAACATGAGAATGTATTATTAAATCAAATTTCCCCATACCGGAAACAGTTTCAGGATTGCAGAGATCAATGTATTTTATGTTTGATATATGGCTATATCGCTCAAGATCTATGTCAGCACAAACATAATTATCCGTTTTTTCTTTTATATACTTATACAATCCATATTCCGGCGCTATATGTAGAACTGACATTTCCTTATTCAATCCATATCTATCCAATTCTAGCTTCATAATTCTAGTTCGTTCGTAGGATCCGCAGCCTGAGCAAAGAATATTCTTACGTATTCCCATGTCTCTAAATTCACGAGAATGACAAATGTTGCATTCTACGGCCATGACTACCAACCTTCTTATTACTAATTTATATAAACTATTTATTTGTTACGACGGTTATATTTATCGATTTAATACAGTACTTAATACGATCAAGGAAGTTTCCGCCCTATTCTCAGCATACATTTGGAAAGATTTTTCAAATTTATGGCTATACGTCTACAAGCTGAAATAGGATCCAGCTCCAAGTCTAAAGCTTGTCCTAAATAGGAGCTCTGCCTCCGCTTATCATCATGAATTGCAATGAGGTCGCGTTTTGCTAGCTTCCCAAGCGCTTCGTCGGAATAAGCAGGCGTGTAGTAGATGCAGTCTTCAAAAAAATAGTGTGTCACCTGCGACCAACGCGTCAACGTACGGTTAGTCTGTGGACTGCCGCCATGTAGAAGATTTGCGCACCAAATAAGAGCTTGTCCTTTACGTGGGAGAAATTGGACTTTGCGGGCGTTGTGCGCTAGGCATAATGCTTGCCAAGCCTTACTATAGGGATCCTGCGCTGAGCTGAGGCTGGTTCCATAGCCCCTACGGCCGATCAGCGCATTATTCATGATCGGCCAGCGATGAGATCCTGGCACATAGAATAATGGCCCAGCGTCCGCCGACACATCTTCCATAGCCAACCAGACGCCGCACATAAATCGTTCTGGTAGGGTAGAAAAGTGGACAGCATCAGAATGCGTCTCTTGCTCGGTGCCTGCAGGAAAATTCAGAGTCTGGAATGGGAATGGTTGGCGCCCGTATAGCTTACCCAGTAGACTGAGTATTGTGGAATTCGAGGCAATCGCGCGGACATCTTCATTATGCCTCCACGCGTCTTGAATGCGACGCGAGCAGGAGATTTTGTCGCTCTGGAGATCTGCCGACTCGACGTCAAACTGCGGGGCCAGATTGCGTTTCACGCGTTCAATACGCGCCTCAATGTCTGGATCGGGAAAGTCAATCACTGCGAATCCATTATCGTGGAGGTCTCGCGCGATAGATTTCTCGTGGGTCGTGAAATGTGATGGCAAATTATCTACCGAGAAAATCGGAGATTCGATCAAAGGTATACCTGGAAAGGGATTTTCAGACATGATCAGTCTTCGTCACAAGTTAGCATATACACCTAGTGCTTCTACTACGTCTTCATACATCGTGGCCGCGCCGTCTTGTAGAACGAGCGCACGATTACAATATCTCTTGATGAAATCGGCGCTGTGCGAAGCAAGCAAAAGAGCTCGATCCTGGCGCTTCTCGAAGAATTCTGCTTGACATTTAAGCTGAAAATTTCGGTCCCCGACCATTATAACTTCGTCAATCAGATAGCATTCGAATTCAATCGCCAAGGTGAGGGCGAAAGCCAGCCTGGCACGCATGCCTGACGAATAGGTTTTTACGGGCATGCGCAGCTGCCGACCTAATTCCGTGAACTCTTCGACGAAATCCCGCAACTCCTTGTAGGGCTTATCGTAGATGCGCGCAATAAAGCGCGTATTGTCATACCCCGTCAGACTTCCTTGGAAAGCCCCCGTAAACCCAAGGGGCCAAGAACAGCTCATTGAGCGGATCACTTTGCCTGAGGTTGGCATCTCTACCCCGCCTATAAGCTTAATAAGGGTTGTTTTGCCGGCGCCATTTCGCCCAAGAAGACCGATTCTGTCCTGCGGATGGATGGTAAAATTCACACCCTGCAAAACAGTTTTCGTGGCGTTGCCATGCCGATAGCGCTTGTGAATATCCTGACAAACTATCATCCGACCACCAATGTTCGGCGCACACGACGACATAAGATTAAGCCCACGACAAGGCAACATAGCGACAGCGCAACCGCCTTAAACACATCATAATAGGGCTGTACGGCCGAACCAAAGAGTCCATAACGCATAAGTTCCATGCCACTGACGAGCGGCGACCACATAAGGAATTCACGCGCGTCCGGCGAAAGCCACGACGTCATGTTGAAGGTCCCCGAAAACGGAATGGCGATATAGACGCTCACTGGCAGCAACTTTTCGATTAGCTCTGAAGCTTCAGACAAAGGAGCCAAGATTAGGCATATAGAAAAAACGAATAATGAATATATTCCCCACCCAGCCAGCAATGATCCCACATCATACGGCGATGGAAAAAGCTCAAAGTATCCAAAAACAAGCAATATGAATAAATAAGCCATCATTGCTCCAATTGCTTCGACCAGAACTCTAACTATTATGAAATCAGCGACTTTTACTTGCCGATGGTAAAGAAGAGAACCATTTGCAACAAAAATGCTAGCCGATTTATTGAAGCAATGACGGAGAAAGGTAAGTGGAATGTACCCACTTGCGACGAACGCGACCACTCCTATGCCATGACTTTCAGGTCCCTTCATGAACGTCCAGACCATGCCCACTAATCCAGCGAACAAAAGCGGCTCGGCCATCAGCCAGAGAAAGCCGATATTCTCACGTCCAAAGCGCGTCGTCAGTTCACGGATCATCAGTGCTTTTACTACAAGCAACTGGATACGCAGTCCGTTTCTTAAGCGTTTCATCTATCTTCCGGCGCGTGTTCTAAAATTCCGACAACCAACATCCAGCCAATTAAATAGAGACATAGACTGGCAAAAATTACGGTCAATATTTCCTTAATGCGCCCAGGAAGAAGGGCGTCGTCTGGTCTATTCGGTTCGACTACCCGTTCGAGATAATATTGCTGCTTCAACGCTTCCGTTCGAGCCTGTTCAAGCGTGGCATTCGCAGCTGCCAACATCTGTGTGGCGAATTCCTGTTCGACCATCAGCGCTTCGTATCCACTCATTTTTGAAGCAATGCCCGAAGGTGTGCCCACGGCCCGGCCGGTCTGTGCCGCAATCTGCTCAGAAAGTGCGGCGATACGTTGCCGCAGGGCTGGGATCGAAGGATGTTGGGGGGCTACTCGCTGAATCTCGGCGAGTTGAGCGCGAAGAGCTGCACTCTGTGCAATCAGACTGTTGGATATCGCGAGAACGCCCATTCCCTGCTGCTCAGGATCGAGCAATTCCGATCTATTTCTATATAGCCCTAACTCGATGCGTGCCTTGCGAACGCGAGCCTGAGCAACCGCAACACGGCCCTCCGCTTCCTTGATCGTTGTTGTGTTAGCCCTCGCATTCAGTCGATTAACAAGAATCTCGCTTAACTGAAGCAGGTTTTCATTCAGCTCTTGCGCCTGACCTGGCGTAAACGCACTAGCTGTGAGGACAGCCATTCCACTTTCGTGATCAAGCCGAGCGTCCACCTTCGAGCCGTAATAATCGTACAGATGCTCGAATGTGTCGCTGTGAAAGACGGAGGGGAAACGGCTGAACCGATCCGCTTCGGAAGACATAAAGGCCTCCCGAACATCAACTCGGGCAGTGAGATGACGCAAAGCATCGCGCGACCGCAGATAATCGATGATTTCCTTGGTTTGCTCCTGCCCTGACGAAAGTCCTGTAGTCTGTATCAATCCGGCAAGCGACGACATTGATGCCTGCTTGCGATCAGGCGACTTGATGACGAAGCGGGATTCCGAAACATATATGTCAGAAGCGATCAGCCCGAAATAGATCGTCGCCAAAAGGGATGGGACAACCACGAACAGCGCAAACCAGCGCCAGCGCTTCAGACGTTCCATGACCTTGTGATGCCCCGTGGCTTTCGCAGCCACCTGCTGAAGCTGAGTATCGTGATGCATATCCAAAATCTAAGTTCCTCGACGGGAAAGCTAGCTGCGGCTCTAAGCACCTCGCCATTACCGAACAAGTGTGCAGCACTCCAGCATTCACTTAATTATAAAGACGAGCTGAGACGCGGGAGCGGGTGCGACCGAAAGTCATTGCGCACTGCATCAGCGTGCGCCCCGTACGACATCGCACGCTTTGTCAGCCATCATCCGTATCAAACGCGTAAAACGATGAGGGCCCCTCCCTAATGACCTCAACAGCTCCATAAAGTCCCGTGCCAAACTCGAACGGTCATCCAGGTCGCGATAAATTCGCCAGAATGCCTCAGGACCGATTGCCCGAGGCATATTGAATACCCCGTGATAACCGAAGCTCGTTTCCAGATCGCCCGCCCGCTCGGTAGCGAACAGATCGGCGATCGCGCGTGGTGCAAAGCGCATACCCCTTTCCTCCAGCCAGTTGCGATTGACACGCCCGATGGCGAGATCCTCGGGGTGAGATGCTTGAAAATCCAAATTCCTGCATATGTTCATCAGTCGTTGGCTCCGCAAGGAGAAGCCGCCATTGCCGACATCATGCCCATCGTCGAACTGCGGCCAGCTGGCGCCGATATAGTCATAGTCGAGGAACTCCGCACGCCATCGTCCCGCGTCGAGTACGTGACCGTCCCACTGCGCCACCAGGCAGTGGGAGGTCTCCACGTGATCGACCATGTGCGACAGCAGGAAAAGTGAATAGGCAGCTGAAGAGTCTAGTCGCCTGATCGGCACGACCGAAATGCCGGGATGCTCCGGCTTTATCGGCGCATCAGTGAACAGCTTGCAGGCCGCGAAATCGATCTGAGCCAGACTAATCTCCAAGGCGCGGAGCGTAGCCTTCACATTCACCGAAGTGGCCGCGCACAGCGTCACCTGTGGCAACGCAAGGCGGTTGGAGGACGCGATTGCCATGCTCCTACAGCCTCAACACAAAGCGCTCGCTCGCGCGGCTGAGCTCAGGGTGATGGAAGGGATCGACCGCCTCCGCCGTATGCCATTGTCGCTGGAGCGCAGCGAGCTCTCCCGCGAATCTCGCCGCACCCACGGGGTCGCGGTCCAACCCTCGCGAAAGCGATTCGTGGTGTATCAGGGTCGCGCGCGGCTCATAGAGCGACTGCCAGCCCCGCTGATTGAGACGCATGCACAGGTCCACATCATTGAACGCAACCGAAAAATTATCTTCGTCCAAACCACCGACGGCCACGAACCGCTCCCGCGTCACGACCAGACAGGCCGCTGTCACCGCTGAGGCAAATTGCGGCAGCGAATGACGATGGAAATACCCCTCCTCATCCGGATGCAGCAGCCGGTGGGCATGGCCTGCCGCATTACCCATGCCGATCACCACACCGGCGTGCTGAATGCGCCCATCTGGATAGAGCAGCCGTGCGCCCACCGCGCCTACATCGTCTCTCAGGGCCTGCATTGCCATCGTCGAAAGCCAGTTTCGTTCGATCACCTCAATATCATTGTTGAGCAGGCATAAAAGCCGCCCTCGCGCCTCTCCAACCGCGCGATTGTTTATCGCGGAATAGTTGAATGGTCCTTCATGCCGCAGAACGCGATACCGCTCAGGATCAAGGCCGGCGAGAAAGTCCAATGTCAGGGGGTCGTCGCTTTCATTATCAACAACGATCACTTCGATATCCGGATAGTCGGTGGAGGCAACGCCGTTCAGACATGTTTGCAGCAGATCCACGCGGTTGCGCGTCGGCACGATGACCGTGACCGGCGGCAGCTCCCGTGCCGTCATGCGGGGGACCGCAGGCATCCGCGGACAAGGACGCGTACTGCGGTGATGCAGGACCCTGCGGACGTGCAGCGGGCGCCCCTTCCCCGCTACGCACGCGACGAGGTTGCGCGCCCATTCATCGGCTCCGTCGAGCTTTTCCAGGTCCGCGCGTGAAGCATGCAGGATGCAGGCACCGGTCAGATAGTCGAAATGGTGGAAGAGCTCGCTATTCCAGTCCGGCTTGAAATGCGGCGCGGTGCGTCGCCCCATCCTGTCCAGCAGATCGTCGTCCGCATAAACAATTCTCTCCTGTGTCCCGGCGATGGCGGCGCGGTAGACTCTCGCTCCCCCCCGGGCCAGCCTGTCGCCCGCCTTTATCGGCATGAGCCAGTAATTCTTGCACCAATCGATTTGCCGCGCTGCCGCGACGAGGTTGGGGGTGTCAGCATTTCCGATCGCAAGCGCCGACACGCCTTCGGCCGAGAGATTGCGCAGCGTTTCTTCCAGCCCTTCGTCCCCTGCCATAATATCGACAAGGGCTAGGATCGGCGGCTCAGCGTGATAACCATCCGTGGAATCAAGTTTCTCTTGCCACAGCATCCAAAGATCATAGGCTCTCCGTGAAGCCCCCAGCAGTCGGGCGAGCTGACTGCGGGAACGCAGCCGCTTACGGCGCAGGCGCCACCACAGAGCCGTCAAATAGGCGTTAGGCGAGGCGCGGAAGGCATCAAGGTGAATGGACAACCTCAGACACAAACCAACGGCTTTTGATGGATAGGGGTCTGCCCGATGCGATGACATGGCGGATGCGATAGCGGATTGAGAAAAAGGAACAAGGCGGAACAGGTTTACAGGCTGACCGTGACCTTCGATCTAACGCTGGAGCAGCCCACGTCCGGTCAGATTCGGATAGCCAACGAATTGGGCAAACTTGGGTCATTCCATATCGTCGGCCGACGTACGCGGTGGCTGGCAACGGTACGATATCGAAGCCCTTCAAAGCGCTGGAGGCAAGGGTCACCCAGTAAGCGCACGGTGGTTGACCTTCTCTCGCTCTAATGCGATTTCAGAGTGCAGGAGCTTTTCGATGACAGACCTTGGCAAAATGTGGGCGTGCGCTGCTGGAAGATTATCTAAGTCACTGTTTTTAAATGTAGAATATGCCGCCACTCATCGCCTTGACATCACAGGTGTTGCCAGTTCGGCCGGGCACGCCCACCGCTGACGTTCGATTCAGCGATGACTGGCGGGCTTTGCATGTCTCCGCCGTCTTTTTGCGAAATTAGCTGCTCACCTGGCTCAACGTGTCGGCTAGTAAATCTACTGCTACCGCCAGCCGCTCGTCTAGCAATGCGAGGAGTTGTGTCCAACCGAGCATATTGTTCAGTTCTCCTGGGCCGTCGGATATACCGCGCAGGCCCATCAGGGGAACAGTGAAGCGCTGGCAGGCTCGGGTGATGGCGAAGGTTTCCATATCGACCATATCGGCGTCTATCAGTGCATATTCCTCGCCGCCTACGATGTTTGCGCCGGTTGAAAGGCGTGCCGCGGGAATGTCGAGGGGTGCGTGCAGCGGCAGATTGACGGGGTGATCTATGAATGGAGTCACCCCCTTTGCGAAACCTAGGCGAGAGGCGTCCATGTCACGCCAGGAAACGCTTGCGACCTGATAGACCTCCCCCAACTGACAGGCGCGGGAGCCAGCTGAGCCCAGTGATACAACAAGGTGGGGCAGAGCATCATGCTGATCAAGGTGCTGAAGCGCCAAGCTGGTTGTGATCGCGGCTTCTACGGGACCGACGCCTGTCATTAGGGGCGTGAAGCGCGAACGCAGATGCGGGCCGTATTCATCCTCGATCGCCATTAGGAAGAGGATGCGTTTTCCGGCGATTAGTTCGCAATTTGGTTGGCGGGGGAAATTCATGAAGGAAACCGTTAATTGCCGGGGAATTTGAGGAGGGCGGCGGTGGCGATGCCGTCGGCTTCGAGGGCGGAGCGGCCGCCGAGGTCGGGCAAGTCGATGGCGAAGAGGGCCAGGAGCAAGGTGGCGCCTTGTTCGCGGAGGAGTTGGGCGGCGGCGAGAGCGGTGCCGCCGGTGGCGATGAGGTCATCGACCAGCAGGACGCGGGCGCCCTGCCCTATCTGTCCTTCATGCAATTCGAGGCGGTCGGTGCCATATTCGAGCACATAGTCGATGCCGACGGTCTTGCCGGGTAGCTTGCCCGATTTGCGGATCGGAACGAAACCGAGACCGAGCGCATGAGCGAGTGCCGATCCAAGCACGAAACCGCGCGCCTCGATCCCGACGACGATGTCCGCGTCGAGCGGCCGGGCGATCGCGGCGAGGCTGCTGACGAGGGCGGAGAAGCCTTTAGCGTCGGCGAGCAAAGTCGTGATGTCGCGGAACAGGATGCCGGGCTTTGGAAAGTCAGGGATGGTCCGGACCAGCGCGGCGATTTCATCTAGATCCATGTAAACTCCCAATGAAAAAGGGACGCGGTGTCATCATGACGCCGCGCCCCTTCCCTATTCATTCCCTTGGCCGAAAGGCGGTCAGGCGGCCTTTTTCTTGTCGGCCCAGATATTCTGGTAGGACATATAGGCCAGCGCCGTTGCGATCAGAAGGAAGACGATGGTCGCCAGACCCGCGCGGCGGCGGTTCTCCAGCTTGGGTTCGGCGGTCCAGGTCAAGAAGGCCGAAACGTCCTTCGCCATCTGGTCAACCGTCGCCTTGGTGCCGTCGCCATAGGTCACCTGACCGTCAGCCGTCAGCGGAGGAGCCATGGCAAGGTTCAGGTTGGCGAAATAGGGGTTGTAGTGCAGCCCCTCGGGCGTCTTGGCATCCGGGAAGTGCTTGAGCAGTTCAGCCGGCTGATTCTGATAGCCTGTCAGCAGCGAGTAGACATAAGCCGTACCGCTGTGGCGCGCCTTGGTCATGAGCGAAAGATCCGGCGGGATCGCATTGTTGTTCGCCGCTGCCGCCGCGACATTGTTCGCGAAGGGCTTAGGGAAATAGTCAGCCGGAACGGGCTCACGCGTCGACATCTCGCCCGTCTTGGGATCGACGTCAGGCGTCTTGATCGCCCACTGCTTGGCGATCGCCTTGATTTCAGGCTCGTTATAGCCAAGGCCAGCAAGATCGCGGAACGCCACGAACTTCAGGCTGTGGCAGGCCGAGCAGACTTCCTTGAACACCTGGAAGCCGCGCTGCAGCTGGGCTTGATCGAACTTGCCGAACGCACCGTCGAAGGAGAAATTCACCTCCTTGGGATGCTTGTGGAATTCATGCTCCACCGTCTTGGCGGGCGGTTCGGAGACATAGGCCACCGCGCCCACCAGGAAGGATATCAGCAGCCAGCCAGCAAAGAAGAGGCCGACGAGAAATGCGCCGATGCGAACCATGTTAGTCTTGTCCCCTCTTAGCCGGCGTTCGACGGCTGCGGATCCGCGCCCATACCGGGAAGCGCATCCTGTTCGCCCTTGATGTTATGGCGGTTAAGCACGGATTCGGTGATCGAGCCGGGCAGCGGCAACGGCCGTTCAAAGCGCGAGATCAAGGGCAGGATGATCAGGAAGTGCGCGAAATAATAGGCCGAGGCGATCTGCGAAATCATCACATAGGGTTCTTCCGCCGGAGCACCGCCGCAATAGCCCAGGACGAGAACGTCCGCGATCAGGATCCACCAGAACTTCTTGAAAGTGGGACGGTAGTTGCCCGAACGCACGGGCGACGTGTCCAGCCACGGAAGGAAGAAGAGCAGCAGGATCGATGCGAACATCGCCAGCACGCCGAGCAGCTTCGCCGGAATGAAGAAGAAGTCGACGGTGAAGGCGCGCAGGATCGCGTAGAAGGGCCAGAAATACCATTCCGGAACGATGTGCGCAGGCGTCGAAAGCGGGTTCGCTTCGATATAGTTGTCCGGGTGGCCCAAGAAATTGGGCGCGAAGAACAGCAGGATCGAGAAGAGGATCAGGAACACGCCAGCCCCGAACCCGTCCTTCGCCGTATAATAGGGATGGAAGGGCACGGTGTCCTGCGGACCCTTTACTTCCACGCCGGTCGGGTTCGACGAACCCGGGATGTGCAGCGCCCAGATGTGCAGGATGATAACAGCCGCGATCACGAAGGGCAGCAGGAAGTGCAGCGAGAAGAAGCGGTTCAAGGAGGCATTGCCAGGAGCAAAGCCGCCGAGCAGCCAGGTCTGGATCGGCTCACCCACGACCGGGATCGCGCCGAACAGGCCGGTGATCACCTTCGCGCCCCAATAGGACATCTGCCCCCAGGGAAGCACATAGCCCATGAAGGCGGTCGCCATCATCAGGAGGAAGATCACAAGGCCGAGCAGCCAGACCATTTCGCGCGGCGCCTTGTAGGAGCCGTAGAAAAGGCCGCGGAAGATGTGGAGATAGACGACGATGAAGAAGAAGCTGGCGCCGTTGGCGTGCGCATAGCGCATCAGCCAGCCCGCATTCACATCGCGCATCGTATGTTCGACGGTCTGGAAGGCTACCAGCGAGTTCGCGCCATAGTGCATGGCCATGATCACGCCGGTGACGATCTGGATCACCAGCGCGAGACCAGCGAGAACACCGAAGTTCCAGAAATAGTTGAGATTGCGGGGAACCGGATAACCGGCACCGATCGCGTTGTAGACGAGGCGCGGAAGCGGCAGCTTCTCGTCGATCCACTGCATCGCGGGATGCTTGGGAGTATAATGCTCAGCCCAGGGAAAGCTCATAGTTTCTTACCTCAGCCTACGAGAATGGCGGTGTCGGAAGTGAAGCTGAACTTCGGCACTTCCAGGTTCTTGGGCGCGGGGCCTTTGCGGATGCGGGCGGCCGTATCATAGTGCGAACCATGGCAGGGGCAGAAATAGCCGCCAAATTCGCCCTTATTCTCGCCCTCGCCCGCGCCAAGCGGCACGCAGCCCAGATGGGTGCAGACGCCCATGGTGATGAGCCACTGCTTCTTGCCATCGACGGTACGCTCTTCCAGCGTCTGCGGGTCACGCAGCGCGCCAGCATCGACCTTGTCGGCTTCGGCGATTTCCTTGTCCGTCAGGTGGCGCACGAAAAGCGGCTGCGAGCGGAAGGTCGTCTTGATCGCCTGACCCGGCTGGATCGACGAGATATCAACCTCGGTCGATGCCAGCGCCAGCACGTCCGCGCTGGGGTTCATCTGATCGACGAGCGGAATGACGACGGCGACAGCCCCGACCCCCGCGAAGCTTACTGCGGCGATATTGATGAAGTCGCGACGACGCACTCCACCTTCGCCGGATAGACCTTGGCTGTCCGTATGTTCAACGCTCGCCATGCACCTCAACCCTTGCAAAGACGTCCCTGTTACCCGCCGCATTGCCGTTTCCGGCCCTGATTATCGAGAGAGTAGCGCCGCCCACGGAATATGGGCCTCGCCTTTCCCCCTGGCGTGGTTCGGGGGCCTGATAGACCCACTGTGGCTTCTTTGCCAACAGCAATTTGGCGATGGCTATGACAATTTGCCCTGCTGCATTATGCGCGGGGCATGCGTATTGCTCTCTACCAACCCGAGATCGCGGGAAATGTCGGCGCCATATTGCGGCTGGCCGCCTGTTTTTCCGTGCCCGTGGACATCATCATGCCGATGGGATTCGCCTTTTCCGACGCCAAGTTGAAACGCGCCGCGATGGATTATGGCGCGGCGGCGGAGGTGACTCGCCACGCCAATTTCGAGGCATTTGACGAGGCCCGGCGTGCGGAGGGCCGTCGCCTGGTGCTGATGAGCAGCCATGCCTCGCAACCGCTGCCGGAGGTGCGTTTTGACGGGCATGACGTGCTGCTGATGGGATCGGAAGGCGCGGGCGTGCCCGACGCGGTGCGGGACATGGCCGACCTGCGCGTCCGAATCCCCATGGCTGCGGGCTTCCGGTCCTTGAACATTGCCGTTTCCACGGGCATCGCGGTTGCCGAAGCCCTTCGCCAGACTGGACAATTTCCAACATGATCGAGATTTCCCAATGACCTTGGTCCTCAATCCCCAACAGCAGGCCGCCCGCAACTGGTTCGAATCGCTGCGCGATCGCATCTGCGCGGAGTTCGAGGCGATCGAGCGCGAGGCTGGCAGCGATGCCTCCTTCGTCTACACGCCATGGGACCGCGAAGCGCCGGGATTGACGCCGGGCGAAGGCGGCGGCGGCGTGCGCGGGGTCATGAAGGGCAAGATATTCGAGAAGGTCGGGGTCAATGTATCCACCGTCTCGGGCGAGTTCGCGCCGGATTTTGCCAAGACCATCCATGGCGCAGGGGAGAACCCGGCTTTTTTCGCAACGGGGATCAGCCTGGTCGCGCATATGGCCAATCCGCATGTGCCCGCCGTGCATATGAACACGCGCTATTTGATCACGTCGAAGAGCTGGTTTGGCGGGGGCGCGGACCTTAACCCTCCCCTGCCCCGGGATGAGGATACGGCGAGCTTTCACGCGGAGTTCAAGGTGGCGTGTGACGCGCATGATGCGGACTATTATCCGCGCTTCAAGGCGTGGGCTGACGAGTATTTCTTCATCCCGCACCGGGGCGTCCATCGCGGCGTTGGCGGCATCTTCTACGACCATCTGGAGTGCGAGAATGATGTCGGCTTTGATGCAAATTTCGCCTTTACCCGGTCGGTGGGCGAGGCGTTCCTCAAGGCCTTCCCGCCCATCGTGCGGCGGCGGATGGGTGAAAGCTGGAGCGAAGAAGATTACGCGAAGATGCTGGAATGGCGCGGCCGTTATGCGGAATTCAATCTGGTGCATGACCGGGGCACGCTGTTCGGGCTGAAGACCGGCGGCAATGTCGATGCCATATTGATGAGCCTGCCGCCGATGGCGAGCTGGAGCTGAACCCATGCCGCTGACGCCGGTTGCCAATGATCAGATTGCGACGATCGTGACCTATCTGGAGATGGTGGAGCGCCCCCGGCCTGCGCCGATTCCGCCTGCTCCGTTGCGGCTGGTGCCGTGGAAGGCGCCCGCGCCCGATGCCTATCGCGCGCTGTTCCGGCGGGTGGGGGAGCCGTGGCTGTGGTTCTCTCGCCTGGTCATGAGCGATGCGGAATTGACGGCGATTATTCACGATCCGGCGGTGCAGATTTTTGCGATCACCGATCCGCGCGGCGTGGAGGTGGGGTTGCTGGAGCTGGATTTCCGGGCGCTGCCGGACTGCGAGTTGAGCTTCCTTGGCCTTATACCTGAGCTGACCGGCAAGGGGTTTGGGGCGTGGATGATGGCGCAGGCCAAGTCGCTGGCATGGCGCAAGGAGGTGTACCGGTTTTGGGTGCATAGCTGCACACTGGATAGTCCGGGGGCTCTCAGCTTCTATCAGCGGGCCGGATTTGTGCCCTATAAGCGGGAGGTTGAGATCTTCGCTGATCCTCGGCTGGCCGGTTTATTGAGCGCCGATGCGGCGCCGCATGTGCCGATGCTCGGTCAGCCCGCCTCTGCCTGACGATAGAGCCGGGCGAGCATGACAAGCATATAGACCTGCACCACGGTCGAGACGACAGCCGCTGCGACGCCGCCGATGAGCCGCGCGCCTTCCGCTCCGGCGATCAGGCGGCCGAACAGGCCGAAGATGACTTGCGCGGCCGACCCCACGATGGCCGAGAGCAGCGTCAGCACCAGGATGAAGCCGAGCAGCCGCCAGAAATGGCCGCGTGTCAGTGCCCAGCTATGGCGCAGCGAGGCCATGACGCCTTCATTGCCGTCGATGACTACCGGATTGAGCAGCAAAAGCCGCACGCTGGCGAAGAGCATGACGGCGGCGCCAGCGGTCACCAGCAGCGCGGCGAGGGCTGCGGCAACGGGCTTTGCCACCATGGAGAAGGCGACGACGACGATCATGCCGACGATGGCTATGCCAAGCAGCACGCCGATCACGACAAGCGCCGTGCCGAGCAGCACGGGCAGGCGGGACAGGCTGAGCCGCAGCGCTTCGCCGACGCTGATGCCGGGCCTTAACGCCAGCGCGAACAGGGCGAGCGACCCGAACCAGATGATGATGACGCCGATCAGCGTGGACAGCATGAAACTGGCCGGGATATCGGGCATGGCGCCCTTGTCCATGCGCCACGCGGCGAGCTCCGGCGGGGTCATCTCCTGAAGGATGAGGCCGGGCAGCGCGACGAAGAGCAAGGCGACGGGGAAGAGCAGGCTGCGTTCGCGCGCGACGAAGGCGACCGCTTCTTCCCATGCCTTGCCGATCGACATCGCCGTCATATCTTCGCCTTTTCCCGTACTTAAAATCGGGGAGGAGACTTGATCGCTCCCCTCGCCCAAGTCAAGGAAGTGCCATGTCATCCTCTTCCCCTTTGCCCGCAGTGGCCGAACAGATCGAATGGCGCGTCGATTCGGCGCTTGTGGACTATCCCGAAGCGCTCGCCGACATGGAGGCGCGGGCGGCGGCGATCTTTGACGGGAAGGCGGGCGAGCGGGTGTGGCTGCTCGAACATCCGCCGCTTTATACGGCGGGGACGAGCGCCGATCCGGCCGAGCTGATCGACCCGCGCTTTCCGGTGCATGATGCGGGGCGCGGCGGGCGCTATACCTATCATGGGCCGGGGCAGCGGATCGGCTATCTCAACATCGATCTGCGGGAACGGGGCAAGGATGTGCGCAACTTCGTCCATCATCTGGAAGGGTGGATGATCGATGCGCTGGGTGACCTTGGCATCGCGGCGCGGCGGGCAGAAGGGCGGATTGGTATCTGGACCGATGACCTAAACGGGCGCGAGGCGAAGATCGGCGCATTGGGTATCCGGGTGCGGCGGTGGGTGACGCTGCATGGCTTTTCGATCAATGTGGACCCCGACCTGTCCCATTTTGGCGGCATCGTGCCGTGCGGGCTTGCCGAATATCCCGTCACCAGCATCGCGGCGCTGGGCAAGAATGCCTCGATGGGCGATCTGGATGCAGCTTTGAAGGCGCATTTCCCTGCCTTTCTGGGCCGATTGCGGCGCTGTGGCGCGGGGGTTGAGCAATGCGGATCGGGCGGCTAGGGTCTGCGCCTTCGCCGGGTGGGGGCCGCCGGGCATCACATGTTTGGGAGACCCGGATGCGCTGCAAAGCGAGGATGATCTTTACCGCCTTGCTGCTGACCGGCTGCACCGCGCTGGCGGCGTGCGGCAAGGACGACAAGGGGAGCAACACGGTCCAGATGAAGGATTTGGAGGTCGTCGACGGCACGACCACCGACGCCATGACGGACCTGGATGGGGTGCAGAGCGAAGCGCCGTCGGCCGCCCTGCCCTCGGCTGGAGGAAATAACAGCGCCGCTGCCGCGCCTCAGCCGGAACCTGCCGCAGCCAATGCGGCGCAGGGCGAGGCAGAGATACTGTCGGATCAATAGACGGTGCAAGACGTTCAGGCGCAATACAGGCGCCGACCGCGAGGCATACATAAGAGAAGCCTTGTCCGATCGTCGTTCACAAAGGCCGCCATTCTAAAAGGGGAAGTCATGACATCCTGTTCCACGCTGCGCCGGGTCTGTGCCGGGTTGATGATTGCCGCCGCGCCGCTGTTGGCTCAACCGGCCGCCGCCCAGTTTTTCTGGTCGCCGCCCGACTTTTCCAGCCCGCCGCTGACGGAGGCGGACGCAGCGACCGCGCTCGGCCTGCCCGGCGCCACGGCGGAGGAAATCCGCGCGGGCCTGGTGTGGAACCTGCGCGCCGCGCTCAACGTCGCGGCGCTCCAGTGCCAGTTCGAACCGACGCTGCTGTCGATCAGTAATTACAACGCGATGATCGCGCATCATGACGCGGAGATGGACTCGGCCCAGTCCGTCCTGCTCGGCTATTTCCAACGCACCGTCGGCAAGGGCAAGCCGGGCCAGGCCGCGTCCGACAAATATGGCACGCGCATCTATTCGGGCTATTCGACCGTCCAGGCGCAGCGCGGCTTCTGCCAGGCGGCGGGTCAGGTCGGGCGGCAGGCGATCTTCGCCAATCGCGGGTCGCTGCATGAAGTGGCGCGCACAGGCCTTGGATCGATCAAGAAGTCACTGGTGCTGGCGGGTGAGCAATTTTACGGCGATCCGGGCCGGAGCTATGCGCTAACCCTGCCCTCGTTCGATAAGAAATGCTGGAAGAAGAACAAGCTGCGGCCGGAATGCCAGGTGGCTTATGAGCAAAAGGTGGCGGCTAAGTAGGTTTGAGGCGGCGAGCGGGGCCATAGGGGCTCCTCTCTTCCGGAGTCCTGGTAGGATAGGATGTCGCGAACCAAGATTAGCGGATCGAGCGACGGTCTGATATCTGGGATCACCCACCCCGTTCGGGCTGTCCGAACGAGTCACTTGCCTCTTTCGGATGTCGAAGGGCTCTACTTCTTAAAAAGAAGAGAAGGGCTTCGACAAGCTCAGCCCGAACGGTGTTAGGTTTGGGACTTGAGGGCGAGTGCTCTTACCGCAGTCCCAGATATTTATGCGATTGAAGGCTTAGCCGCCATTTCGGGCGGTCCATGACCAGATCGATCGCCGCCTGCATGTTCGCCGCCGCCTCCGCGCTGTCGAGCGGCTGGATCAACAGGTTGTCGAAAGCCCAGCCTTCCATCGCCTCCACGTCGGCGATGCTGTGCCCCCTGCCCGGCTGCGGCCAGACCAGTTTCAGTTCATTTCCGCTGCGTTGCACGACGTCACTGCCTGCCTTCGGGCTGATGCAGACCCAGTCGATGTCGGGATGGGCCGCAATCGTGCCGTTGCTTTCGATGGCGATGGTGAAGCCATGAGCGTGGAGCGCGTCGATCAGGGCGTCATCGACCTGCAACATGGGCTCCCCGCCCGTTATCACGATGTAGCGCCCCTCTTCACCGGCCCCCCAGAAGGCGAGCGCGGCGTCGGCGAGCGCCTGTGCATTGGCGAACTTGCCGCCACCGTCGCCGTCCGTGCCGACGAAATCGGTGTCGCAAAACTGGCACACGGCCTTGCGCCGATCCTCCTCGCGCCCGGTCCAGAGGTTGCACCCGGCAAAGCGCATGAAGACGGCGCGGCGGCCGCTATGGACGCCTTCGCCCTGAAGCGTCAGGAACATCTCCTTGACGGCATAGCTCATCCGCCTGTCCTTTATGGCTTGGCTGCGTAGCGGGTTGGATCGGGCAGGCCCGCTTCCTCAAAACCCCTGGAGCGAAGGCGGCAGCTGTCGCAAAGCCCGCAATGCTGGTCGCCCGGCGCGGGATCGTAGCAGGACCAGCTCATCCCGGCGTCCAGCCCCAGCCGGTTCGCCTCACGCGCGATGTCGGCCTTGCTCATATGCTGGAGCGGGGCGTTGATCCGGACTGGATGCCCTTCGACGCCAGCCTTGGTCGCGAGTGCCGCCATATTCTGGAAGGCGTCGATGAACTCGGGACGGCAATCGGGATAACCCGAATAGTCGAGTGCGTTGACGCCGATGAAGATGTCGTTCGCTCCCGACACTTCGGCAAGACCAAGCGTCAGCGACAGGAAGATGGTGTTGCGCGCGGGCACATAGGTGTTGGGAATGCCCGGTCCCACCCCGTCCTTCGGCACCGCGATGTCCGCCGTCAGCGCCGATCCGCCAAAGGCGGTAAGATCGAGCGGAAGGACGATATGTCGCCGGACCCCAAGAACAGTGGCGATGCGCGCGGCGGCGTTCAATTCGACGCGGTGCCGCTGATTATAATCAATCGTCAGCGCGACCAGTTCATAGCCCGCCTCGCGCGCGAGGCCGCCCACGACCATCGAATCCAGCCCGCCCGACAGCAGGACGACAGCGGTTTTCACATCATTGGCAGTCATGGGCGCTCCGCTACCGCCACAGGCGCGCTGGCGCAAGCGGTGCGGTCAATGGCAGGCGCCGATGCGCCGTCCTTCCATGCTGAAGGAGAAGGGCGCGCCGCCCGCAATCCCCTGAGCGTGGATTTGCACCAGCCTGGACGTTTCGATGCGCAGATCGGTGCGCCCACCCCCTGCCCCGGCGCAATCGTAGCTGACCGTCAGCCGTTTGGCGCTTTCGTCGATCGTCAGCCTTTTGCAATTGTTGCGACCATGGCGAAGCTGGATCAATTGGCGAATATCGGCAAGGCAGATGCGGCGTATATCGCCCTTCCCGCCTTCCTCCGGCCGTTCGCGCAATTCCCATTCGCCCGGTTCCAGCCCCCTGAGCGGCGGTTCGGAAAGCGCCTGCGAGCCAACCGGCGATACAGCGATCAGCATCGCGATGGCCGCGCTCAAGACGTGCAGACCTGACGTCATTCAATAGCCCCCGTATTTCATCCCGAACTCCGGAGCGGCTCGCCGCGTGCATGGCGGCACGGCCTTCATGCACCCAAATCCGGCGGGTTGATAGCGCCAGCCCCCGCTAACGCCCCAACCTGTTCCGAAGTCGCAATAAATTCGTGTCAGCCTTGCGCGAAACTGTCCAGCGAAACTGGAAACAAACGCGAACAAAAGGCGCAATCTACTCCAATGACCCCCTGTTCATCAGCCATTTGGGCGCGTTCTTCAGCGGGGAAACGGCCGATCACGCTACGGATATGGGCCAGATCGCAGCGGCAGCCCTTGGTCAGGTCGACCGGATCGGTGACGCGCACCACCTCTTCCTCATGGAACAGGCGCCAGACGATATCGGTCAGCGGCAGCGCTTCGTCGGTAAGTTCGTTGTCACTGAGCGTGACGGCCAGCGCCTGAACATGTTCCCATTCGGGATGATCGTGCCGCGTGTGGAGACGTTCGCGGCCCACTTCACCTTCGGGCAGATGCTGGAGCAGCATGCCTGCGGCGAAGCAGCCCTGCCCCGCTTCATGGCGGACAGCGATCTGGACGACGCTGGGGATTTGTTCGGACTGGAAGAAATAATGTTCGGCCGCCTGCGCGAGCGAATCGCCATCGAGCGGGACGATGCCCTGATAGCGTTCGCCGGTCACCGCCTGGTCAAAGGTGATGGCGAGATAGCCCTTGCCGAACAGGCCGAACAGCGTCGGGTCAGGCCCCAGCTCTGCCAGCCGATCGGCATCGAATTTGGCATAGCCGCGCACTTCGCCGCCCTTGTAATCGGCGACGAGCAGGCTGACGACGCCATGTTCGTTATGCGCCTGAAGCGTAAGCTGTCCCCCCGCATCCTTGAGCGTCGAGCCGAGCAGCGCCGCGAGGACCAGCGCGGAGGCGAGCAGCCTTTCGACTGGCGGCGGATAGGCGTGGGCGGCAAGCACCTGATCCAGCACCGGCCCAAGGCGAAGGATACGCCCACGCGCGTGGCGCGACGGAATGGTGAAGCCCAGGGCCTGATCGATATCGGATGCGTTCAAGACAAGCTCCGTTAGTCCCGGTGCAGGGCGGGAATATAGCGGCGGCCGGGCGTTATCGCCCGGCCGGTTCGCTGCTAGATAGGAATATGTCCGGCAAACTCAACCAAGGCGACCCGCCGCCCAGAGCAGCACGGACTTTTGTGCATGGATGCGGTTTTCCGCTTCGTCCCAGATCAGCGATTGTGGGCCGTCGATCACTTCGGGGACGACTTCCTCGCCGCGATGGGCGGGCAGGCAGTGCAGGAATTTCGCGCTGGGCTTTGCCTTTGCCATCAGGTCTTGCGTGACCTGATAGGGCATCATGGCCTTCAGCTTTTCGTCCGCATGCGCCTGACCCATGGAAATCCAGGTGTCGGTGACGACGGCGTCGGCCCCCGCGACCGCCTCGACGGGATCACGGGTGAGCGTGATGCCCGCGCCCAGAGCCTGCGCTTCCTTGATGAAGGCGTGATCGGGCTCATAGCCTTCGGGCACGGCGATGCGCAGGTCGAACTTGAAGAGGCCCGCCGCTTCGATGATCGAGTGGAGGACATTATTGCCGTCGCCCAGCCATGCCCACTGGCTGCCGGGCAAGGCGACGCCATGTTCGACCAAGGTCAAAAGGTCGGCGGTGATCTGGCACGGATGCGACAGGTCGGTGAGGCCGTTGATCACCGGGACGGTGGCATAGCGGGCCATTTCCTCGATCTTGGCATGATCGTCGGTGCGGATCATGATCATGTCGCACATGCGGCTGAGCACGCGGGCCGTGTCCGCCACGGTTTCGCCCCGGCCAAGCTGGCTGGTCGCGCCATCGAGGATCAGCGAGGTGCCGCCCAACTGGCGGATCGCCATATCGAAGCTGACGCGGGTGCGGGTGGAGTTTTTCTCGAAGATCATCGCCAGCGTGTGGCCAGCGAGCGGCGCGTCGGCGTCGGCTTGGCCCTTAGGCAGGGCCTTGCGGGCGGCTTTCCGGTCGATGGCGTCGGCGAGCATGGCGGCGAGCGCGTCGGCGCCAGCGTCGGAGAGATTCAGGAAATGTCTGGTCATGATCTAACCCTCAAGCCCGTTCGGGCTGAGCTTGTCGAAGCCCTTCACTTCCCTTCAGGAGAAGGAAAGCCCTTCGACAAGCTCAGGGCGAACGGAGATTGGACTTAAGCCGCTGCGGCCTCCGCAAAGCTGCGGGCACCAGCGGACAGCTTTTCGATGCATTCGGCGACATGCTTCTCGTCGATGATGAGCGGCGGCAGGATGCGGACGACATTCTGTCCCGCAGACACCACCAACAGCCCATGATTGTCGCGCAGATGCGCCACGAACTCGCGCGCGTCGCTGCTATCCTTGAGCTTGACGCCGAGCATCAGGCCAAGACCGCGCACATCCTCGAACATGTCGTGGTTGGGGATGAGCTGCTCCAGCGCCGAACGCAGGCGCGCGCCGATGCTGTTCACATGGTCGAGAAAGCCTTCGCCCAGCACTTCGTCCAGGACAGTCAGGCCGACCGCCATAGCGAGCGGGTTGCCGCCATAGGTGGAGCCATGGGTGCCGAACACCATGCCCTTGGCCGCTTCCTCCGTCGCGAGGCAGGCGCCGAGCGGGAAGCCCGCGCCGATGCCCTTGGCGACGGCCATGATGTCCGGGTTCACGCCATATTGCTCATGGGCGAAGAAGGTGCCGGTGCGGGCATAGCCGCACTGCACTTCGTCCAGGATCAGCAGCATGCCCTTCTCGTCGCACAGCTTGCGCAGACCGGCGAGGAACTCCTGGGTTGCGGGCGTGACGCCGCCTTCGCCCTGCACGGTTTCGACGAGGAAACCGGCGGTGTTCTCATCGACGGCAGCGGCGGCAGCTTCCAGATCGTTGAATGGTACGACGGTGAAGCCGGGCAACAGGGGTTCGAAGCCATCGCGCATCTTGGGCTGACTGGTGGCCGAGATGGTTCCAAGCGTCCGGCCGTGGAAGGCGTTGTCGAAACTGATGATGTTGTGCCGGTGCGCCTGCCCATTGACATAGTGATAGCGGCGCGCGGTCTTGATCGCGCATTCGACCGCTTCGGCGCCTGAATTGGTGAAGAAGACCGTGTCGGCAAAGGTCGAATCGACCAGCCGCTGCGCGAACTTCTCCCCCAGCGGCATGCCGTAGAGGTTCGACGTGTGCATCAGCGTCGCAGCCTGATCGGCGATCGCCTTCACCAGTTTCGGATGACCATGGCCGAGCAGATTGACCGCGATGCCGCTGGCGAAGTCGAGATAACGCTCGCCACGCTCGCCGATCAGATAGCAGCCCTCGCCTCGCACCGGGCGGACATCGCACCGGGGGTAAACGGGCATGAGCGGCGTAATCGACATGGTGGCCCTCCCTTCGCTGGAGCTGATGTGAAAAAGTACCAAAACGCAAAAAGGCGGCCCCCGCCGGGCCGCCCTTTGCGAGCGCTGCCTATACTAGCGGCGCCGGAGTGGCGCAAGCCATTCCAGGAACGTCATCCCAGCTTTCGCTGGGATGACGGCCGTTAGAGAATCGTCAGCCGATCTGGTTCCAGGCGTCGGCGATTTCGGCGATGATGTCGCGGGCCTGCTCGGCATGTTCGGGCGAGCGTTCCTTGGCACTCAACAGCAGCAAGCGGCGCGCTTCGCGGTAGATTTGCGCAAGGCCCATGGCGATGTCGCCGCCCTTGTCGAAGTCAAGGCTGGATTCAAGCGCGATCAGGATCGACATGGCGCGCGCCTGCTTGTCCGACACCTTCAGGCGGTCATTGTTGCGTTCGGCGAGTGCGGTCGCTTCGAGTGCGATCACCAGTTCGTCAAACAGCACCTTCACCAAAGCATGGGGCGTGGCGCCTTCGATCCGGCTGCCCGAATGAACGGCCGCATAGCCGCGCGCCGCGCGATTGCCTGCATAGCCCTGCTGAGAATAGAACATCTTACCTGACCCCTGTTATCAATTATCGCTCTTGGTCCACATGGCGACCTGCTGTTCCAGATAGGTCTGGGTCGCCTTGAAGGCGGCCAGACGTTTGTCCATCTCCGAATAGACCTTCGAAAGCTGCGCCTGATAGTTGGTCATCTGGTCGTTCAGCTTTTCCAGCTGCTCGGCCAACGCCTCGCTCAGCTTTTCATATTTGCTCTTCGCAGTAACGAGCGGCCCGTCGGTCTGCTGGATCCTGTCGCGCACGCCGTCCATCAAACCGGCGAGGCCGGGCGTCGTGTCCGACTTGACCGCCGGGTTCAGCATCTGGGTGACCGCAGCTGCGTCGGCGACAAGCGCCTTGTCGAGCGCGGCGGTATCCAGCTTCAACGTCCCGTCGCGATTGGTGCTGATACCGATGGACGACAACGTCGTGTAGGTTCCCGTCGGGGCAAGCACGGCCGACGTCATCTGCGACAGCTGCCGCTTCATGTCGCGGATCGACGCCTCGCCGTTCAACGCGCCCGCGCTGGACGAATTGCCCCCGGCCGCCGTGGCGGTATTCAGCGCCTTCATCAGCGTATTATAGGCATCGACGAACTCGACCATCAGGTCGCGCATCGACGTGGTCGGCTCGGTCGTCGCCAGGGTCACGTCAGTGCCCGGCGCGGCCTTGTTCAGGTCGATGCGCAGATTGGCGATGGCGGTATCGATCGTGTTTCTGCTGTAGTGCTGCTCGACGCCATCCAGAAAGATGATCGAATCCTGCGCCTGCACCTCGCGGCTCATCCCGCCGGTCGTGCCATCCCATGTGAAGGCGTCGAGCGCGGCGTTTGCGGGCGAAGATGTGTTGGTGAAGGTAAAACTGTTCGTCGCGCCCGTCGCGCCCTTCATCACCAGGCGCGTGCCCTGATTGTCGGTGATCACGCTGGCGCTGACGCTTGTCCCGGCTGCGTTGATCGCTGCGGCAAGATCAGCATAGGTCGCACCGGCGCCGAGCGTGATAGGGACGGCGGCGCCTGCGCCCACTGTGAGCGCGAAGTTGCCCTCGCCAAGCACGGTGGCGGCGGTGGCGCCTGAATCGGGCGCGGACGCAATGGTCTGCGCGGCGGCGAGCTGCTGCACCTGAAGCTGCGCCGGGAGCTTCGGCACGCCGCCCGGCAGCAGGCTGACAGCGGCTATGCTGGGATCATTGGAAGCGGGCGAACCCGCGAAACCCGTTCCGGCGAGCAGGCTGTTCAGCGCGTTGGCAAAAGTGTCGAGCGAGCTGGAGGCCGATGCAAGCGCCGAAATCCTTGCATTGTTGACGCTCTGGCGATCGGTGATGACCTTTTGCTTCGGATCGCGGGCGGCGCTCACCAGGCTGGTGACCAGCGCTCCGGTGTCGATGCCGGACCCAATGCCGAGCGCTGTTGAAATGCTGCTGCTTACCGAGGTCATCGTCCGTCCTTTCGAGGATGAGAACGGCTCTAGGACGAAGACCTTTAGGAATGATTTTCATGGGGTAAGGAAGATCGCGCGCGGCGATCTTTCCTCAACCGTCGATTGAAAGCAGCTGATCCACCGTGCCACGGCGCAGATGCGCCTGCGCGGCATGGGCATAGCTTGCCTGCTCGGCGATGCGTTTGCCCAAGGTGACGGCGCTTTCGACCACGTCCTTCGATGCGGGCGGCAACGGCACCAGGATCATCGGCGCTGGCAGCAGCGCCTGAATATCGGCCTCCGCCGCTTCAACCGTGGGCGCGGCCGAGGCCGAGCGCAGTTCCGCCAGTATGTCGGCCACGCGGGCATGCACCTTGGCATATTCCGCCGCGCTGGCGAGATCATCTTCGGACAGAGTGGACTTCGGGTCGCCCTTCTGGCGCTTGCCCGCATGCCGATCGGCTCCCTGCTGGGCTGCAATCGCCTGGACTGGGGGCACGGCCGACGGCGTTCGGGATGAGACCCGATCAACCTGTGTTAAGTCGCTCCGCGAAACATATTTGTTCATGACGCACCATCTGAATGCGTCCCCGTGAATATATTACGGCCAGCAATGCCTAAGTTTTAGTTCACCTAAGAAGTTTTTCGGCATCACCCTTACCCCCGTTCGGGCTGAGCTTGTCGATCCGAAGGGCGAACGGATTAGGGGTGTGCCGATGACTTCGGAATGCCTTACAGCTTCTGCCCATCGGCGTCGAAGCGCAGATCGTCGGGCACGCTGATGAAGGGCCGATCGATCTCGCTCGCCATCCGGTTTTCCACGCGGAAGACGAAGGCAAGGACGGTCGCGACCGCCATGTAGAGCCCTTCATTGACTATCTGCCCGGCCCGCGAGGTGAAGTAGATGGCGCGGGCAAGGTCGGGATATTGCAGCACCGTTACGCCATTCTGGTCAGCCAACTCACGGATGGCGGCGGCGATGGCGTCGCATCCCTTGGCGACCACGACTGGCGCGGCGTCCTGCCCCGGCTTGTAGCGCAGTGCGACGGCGAAGTGGGTGGGGTTGGTGATGATGACGCTGGCTTCGGCCACGGCCTTGCGCGTCGATCCGCTCAACACCTCGAACTGGCGGCGGCGGATATGGCCTTTGAGTTCCGGCGAGCCTTCGCTTTCCTTATGCTCGTCCTTGATGTCCTGCTTGCTCATGCCGAGGCGCTTGGAACGCTGCATGATCTGCGCGGGCACGTCGATGCCCGCGATCAGGAACAGGCCGCCCGCCATGATGAGGCAGGTCATGATGAACATGTTGCCCAAGTCCGACATGGCTGGCGCAAGCCCCTGCGAGCCGAGGCCGATGATGGCGGTCAACCGGTCCCAGATCAGCCAGACACCGATCGCGCCGAGCAGCGTGACCTTGGCGATCGATTTCATCAGTTCGATGAGGCCCTGCATGCCGAACATGCGCTTGAGGCCCGCTGCCGGATTGAGCTTCGACGCCTTGGGCGCGAAGGCGCCGGGGCGGAAGCCAAGGGAGCCGAGGATGGCTGGTCCCGCAATGGCCGCGAGCGTCGTCGCCAGCAAGATGCCGCCAACCGGCAAGGCGATGCCGGTGAGCAGGCTCATGCCGCGCGCGGCAGGCGCGAAGTCCATGATGTCTTCACGCCGGAAACGCAGCGCCTCGATCAACATCTGAGACAGGGATTCGATGACCGACGGACCCGTGACCGCGATCCAGCCGATCCCGGCCATCACCACCAGCGCGGTAGCCAATTCCTTCGATTGGAGGATGTCACCCTTCTTGGCGGCGTCCTGCAATTTCTTTTGTGTTGGCTTCTCGGTCTTTTCGCCGCCGCCATTGTCCCCGGCCATGTCAGCGGCCCTCCGCGATCGACTGGGCTTGGTCGAGCCCGGCCTTGAGCGCGGCGGTCAGTCCCTCGCCCATCACCGGCGCAGCGATCGCCAACAGGATAAGGCCAGCCATGACGGCAACCGGCATACCCACGGCAAAAAGGTTGAGCGACGGCGCGCTGCGGGCGAGCATGCCCATGATGATTTGCACGAGGATCAGCGCGAAGCCGACCGGCAGCGCGACGGTGACTCCCGCGCCGAGCAGCGATCCGCCGAACTGGACGAGGTGCCAAACCGCGTCATTGCTCAGCATCGCGTCGCCCGGCGGCAGCGCCTTGTAACTTTGCACCACGAAGCTGGCGAGCATCAGGTGGCCGTCCATGCCGAGCAGGAGGAAGGTGGCGAGGATCGACAGGAACGTGCCGATCGCCTGCGTCGCCTGGCCGGATGACGGATCGACCATGGCGGCGAAGTTGAGGCCCATGGCATTGCCGATCGTCTCCCCCGCGACGAAGGCGGCGGCATAGCCGATCTGGACCGCAAACCCCATGGCGAGTCCAGCCAGCACTTCGCCCATAACCAGCATGACGCCCGCGAAACTGGCGACGCCGTCCTGCGGCAGCTGAATCGTGACGCTGTTGAGCGCGGCCATGCCGAGCGCCAGCGAAAGGATGAAGCGCAGCGGCAGCGGCACGGCGGGCGCGCCGAACACGGGCGCCGCGATGAAGGCCGCGCCCGGTCGGATCATGGCGATGAGCCAGATCCAGAGCTGCGTCTCCACATTCGCGAAGCCCGGTGCGATCATTGCAGCAGGTCCGGGATGCGTTCGAATATCTCGCGGGTGAAATCGGCGATCAGGACGAGGATCGACCCGCCGAACAGCACCAGCATCGCGCCGACGACGATGATCTTGGGGATGAAGCTCAACGTCTGTTCGTTGATGGAGGTGGCGGCCTGCACCATGCCGATGAGGACGCCCGCGATCAGCGCGGGGATCAGGATGGGCGCAGCGGCGAGCGCCGTGATCCAGAGCGCCTGTTGGGCGAGGCCCATGAAGAAGTCGGCGTTGTCCACTAGCCCACCCTCCCCCCGTTCGGGCTGAGCTTGTCGAAGCCCCTAACTTCTTCAAGAAAGGAGAAGCCCTTCGACAGGCTCAGGGCGAACGGAGGAGAGGAGTGCGCTTTCGTCACGTCGCGAACGACCCCGCCAGCGACCCCATGGTCAGTGCCCAACCATCCACCAGCACGAACAACAGCAGCTTGAACGGCATCGAGATAATCGTCGGCGACAACATCATCATGCCGAGCGCCATCAGCGTGGAGGCCACCACAAGGTCGATGATGAGGAACGGCAGGAAGATCATGAAGCCGATCTGGAACGCCGTCTTGAGTTCCGACGTCACGAACGCAGGCAGCAGGATCGAGAAGGGAATGTCGGCGGGCGATCGGAAGGCGGGCGCTTCGGCAAGATTGGCGAAGAGCTTGAGGTCGGTCTCGCGCGTCTGCTTGGTCATGAAGCCGTGCAGCACCTTGCCCGATCGGCCGACCGCTTCCTCGATGCTGATCTGGCCCTTGCCATAGGGGTCGAAGGCCTGTGCGTTGATCTGGTCGATCGCCGGGCGCATCACGAAGAGCGAGAGGAACAGCGAGAGGCCAACCAGCACCTGATTGGGCGGCGTCTGCTGCAATCCCAGCGCCTGGCGCAGCAGCGACAGGACGATGATGATGCGGGTGAAGCTGGTCATCATGAGCACGAGCGACGGCAGCACCGACAGCAGGCTCATAAGGACGAGGATTTGCAGCGAGAGCGACAGCGAACGGCCGTCGCCCGAAATCGCGCCCATCGCCTTGGTCAGCGCGCCGCCATTATCGACGGGCGCGGCCGGAGCGGCGGCTTGGGCCAGCGCGGGGGTCGTTAAGAACAACCAAGACAGCAGCCCTGCGACCAGAAGGGCGATCACCAGACGCCCTGACACCCGTTCGGGCTGAGCTTGTCGAAGCCCTTTACTTCTTGAAGAGAAGGGATGCCCTTCGACATTCGAACGAGGCGAGTGACTCGTTCGGACAGGGCGAACGGAGAGAAAAAGCTTAGCGCCCCGCACGATAGGAATCGCCTTCCGCGATCTTCTCGATCCGCCCACGCGTGACGGACAGCAGGATCTTCTTTCCCTCGAACTCGACTACAGCGAGCTTGCCAAAGGTGCCGAGCGGCAGCGCCTCCAGCATCTTGAGCGACCGGCCATCCTGACCCGCCATCATGCCGGGCTGATATTTGCGCCACAGCCACAGCGCGCCGAACGCCATGCCGCCGACCAGCGGCAGAAGGATCAGCAGTTTGACGAAGTACCAGAACATGGGGCGCGATCCGCTTTCATGGTTAATCGCCTTTCCGAATCAGAAAGATCGGCGCGCAGCAAGAGAAAAAGGCATTGATCGCGATCAGCCGCGCCGTTCGACCCCGGCAAGGCGGCTTTCGGCGGCGGCAATATCGACGATGCGGATGCCATAACGGCCATTCACCGTGACGACCTCACCCTTGGCGATCAGGGCGCCGTTGACCATGATGTCGAGCAGGTCGTCGGCCTGACGATCCAGTTCCACGATGCTGCCTTCGGCCAGGTCCATGACCTCCGCCAGCCGCAGCGACGTGGAGCCAACCTCCACCGACATGCGGACGGGAATGTCGGCCAGCAGGCGGAACTGGCGATTGTTCGCCATGCGGCTCAGCCCTTCTTCGGCAAAGCCGTCAATCCGCGGCGCTTCGCTCATGTCACTCATTGTTCAGGTCCCTGTGCTATCTTTTCGATCTGGAATGCGGCGCGGCCGTCCTGCTCGCCGATTGATCCGTGAGCGACGATGCGGTCGCCCACAATCAGTGGCAGGCTGCGGCTGATGTTCACTGGAATAATGTCGCCGGTCTTCAACTGCATGAGATCGGCGAGCGAGAGGTTGGGGCGTGCCAGCACGGTGCGGGCGGGCAGGCGGATGTCGCGCATGCGATTGGCGATGCGCGCCTGCCACACCGGGTCGATGCGTTCTTCATCAACCGTGGCCTTGGCGCCCATGAGCGGCTCCACCGCGCGCAGCGAGGAAAGGGGAAACAGCAGGTCGATCGGCCATTCCTGATCCCGCGCGATGCTGAGCATGAAGCGTTGCAGCACCATCTGTTCGCCCGGCTGCGCGGCCGACGCGAAGCCGATGCCTGCTTCACGGACGATGAGGCCAATTTCCAGCGGCAGAATATCGTTCCAGCTTTCGACGAGACGCCCGATCACGCCTTCGGAAATACGGCTGATCAGCCGGTCTTCGGTCGGCGTGAACTCGCCACGGGCAGGCAACGGGCGATTGCCGGGGCCGCCGTAGAAGCAATCCACCAGGGTCGAGATCATGGCTGCGTCCATGCGCAGCAGCATCTGCCCTTTCAGCGGCGTAATGCGATAGACGCCGATGCTGGAAAAGGCGGGCACTTCCGCCGACCATTCGCCGAAATCGAGCACCCGCGCGTCGAGCATCGCGATGTGCGGGCGCACGCCGGAGATAGGCTCGATCAAGGCACGCAAACGCCGGCCGAGCTTTTCGCCCAGCCGGTCTAGTCCGGACAGCAGCTGTGGTGTCTGCGATTCCCCGCGCCCGAGGGCGTAGGTCTGAACGTCGGTCATGATAGTCCCCTGCCCTAGTGGACCGGGGGACTTCCCGACCTTTCAGGCACCCCTATTGAATAACGAAATTGGTAAAATAAACGTTATCTATGCCGCCATAACCCGTCTTTTGCTTCAAAATATCGTTTATGACGCCCTTTATGCGCCCCTGGAGCTGGCGTTTGCCTTCGGGCGTCGCAAGCATCGTTTCGGGCTGCTGCGCGAGCATCATCAGAACCTGACTGCGAATCGCCATCTCATGGGTCTTGATCGCCTCGATCACGCGCAGGTCGTAATAGGTGGAAACCGCCACCGAAATTTGCGCGAAGGCGTCAGTGTCCGACATGTTGGAGGTGAAGGGCGCCTGCAACTGGAAATAGGTGGCCTGATAGGCGGCCGGATTGGCGGGCGTGGGCAGGTCGATACCCTTGCCCGGCTTGTGCGCAGACGCATGGCCGCCGCCTCCGCCATGCCCTTCACTGCCCATGCCATGGGCCTTGGCCACTTCCTCGGCGCTCTCGCCCGCGAGGACGAGGACCGGCTTGTTGGGATCTTCCTTGGGGCCTTCTTCCTTGGCGCTGAAGAAACCGGCGGCATAAAGCCCGCCAGCCGTTCCCGCACCACCCAGAACGAGCGCGGCGGCGGCCAGCAGGATCATCTTCATGCCCCCGCCCTTTTTCTTCTTCGCCTTCGCCTCGTCGCTCATCTGCCGGTCCCCCGAATATCCTTAAATCCTATGCGTACCGCGCGCGCGCCCTGTCATGGGCGGCAGGCTGCGCGTCTGCATGGTTAAGAACGGCAGGATCGCCGGAGCCTTTAGGGCCAAAGCCGTTATTTTCGCGCCCCTGCCAGCGATTTTGCTGACCTTGGGGCTGGCCCATATTCTGGCCGCCATTCTGCGCCCAGGCGGACGTTTGAGAGCCCTGCTGCGACTGTTGCTGCTGCTGAGACGAGGACTGATTAGCCGTTTCGGCACGATGCGCTTCGGCGATAGCGGGCGCGCGTTCGACCTTCACTTCGGCGATGCGCACGGCGGCCAGCCCTGCGTCCCGCTTCAGCCGGTCGCTGTCCTGGCGCAAGGCCATTTCCGCCGCCTCGCTGGCGACGGTCAGGCTGACAGCGGCGCCATCCGTATCATGGCGGATGTCCACCTGCACGGCGCCAAGATGGTGCGTATCGATCTGGAAACGGCCCTGCGCGCCATTGGCGGACAACCCGGCGATGTCGCGGGCCAGCCCGTCGATCCACTGGCCTGATACACCCATGTCGACGACCTGAGCGCCAAGGCTGGCGGACAGATCAGGCGATGGCGACGCGATTGGCAAGGACGGCGTGGTGCCCTGTGGCGCGGCGGCGGCAGGAGCGGCCGGAACCGTGTCAGAGGGCGGCGGAAGGATGGAGGGATCGAACGCCGTGTCGGCAGGACGAGCCGACGCATCGGCTTTCGCATGAGCGGCGGCCGAAACCTGTTTGCCAACCCGTACCGGCGCGCCGGTCTGGCGCGCGGCCACCTGTTCCCGCACGATTTGCAGCAGGGCGATTGCTTCTGCCTTCACTGGCTTGCCATTGAGGACTGGCGCTGCTGGCGAGGTGAGTTCGGGCGCAGGGCTTTCGTTTCCGGCAGTCGGAAGAGGTGCATCGGGAACCGCTGCCGGAATCTTGCCCTCACTGCGCGCGGCCCGCTTTTCAGGAGCGGACATATCCGCCTTGGGCTGCGCGGGCGATTGACCCGGCGGCGGCGGCATCACCCCCGTCATCCCGGTCATGTTTGACATAGCGGCGGTGGCTTGCGGGTGGTCTGCTGACACCTGTTCTGGTGCCGCTGGCACGGAAGCAACCGGCGGAACATCCGCAGCCGCCGCGACGGGTTGCGGCACTGGCGCCACAGTCACGGCATCCTGCTGCGGCAGCTCAGTCTTCGCCTTTTCCTTGCGCGAAGATTTTGTGGGGGCCGGAGGAGCATCCTGTACCATCGGACTGATCTCTTCCGGCGCAGCGTCGTCCTTACGGATGTCCGGGCGCAGCTTGGGCAAGTGAAGGGGTTCGGCCACTTGTTCCGGTTGTTCCGGCAATGCGGCTTCAGGCTGAATGGGCGCGTCGTTCGGCAAGCCTGCCTCAGCCTGCGCGGGGAGTCCGGCAGGCTCGACCGGCGCCTGCTCATCGACTGGCGCATCAGCAGCCTGCTTGATGAGACCCAGCGCTCGGCCGGGCGGCAATGATGACGGCAAATCCTTGCCAGCGGCAGCCGCTATGGCAAGCCCGTGCGGCACATGACCATGCGCAGGCGTGGCGTCTGGCTCATCGATGTTGATAGTAAGAACCGGGGTGGTGGTGGCAGCATCCTGCCCCTCGACACCGGGAATCTCTGGCAGGGCGGCAGCGGCACCCTGCCCGTCAATTTCCGGCAGGGCTGGAGAAACGCCAGTCTCTTCCGCCATGGTGCCGTTGAACAGCGCGGCGAAATCCGCCGTCTCACCCGGCGCGGCAGGCTGCGACGCAGCCACGCCCGGCGAGGCCGAGGAAAAGAGCAGTGCCTTCAGGCTGGAAAGCATGTTCATCTCATACATCTCCTGTCCGCTGCATCCGGCGGTAGCGCGGCAAGGCCGCCAGCTTATTCTCCCGCCATTCCTCCAGGTCCGCGCGGGCGCGATCCTTGAGCTTTGCGGCGATTTCGCGGTCCCGATTGGCCACAAGGGTGAGGCCTTCCTTCGCCTCAACCTTGCGGCGCGCATCGTAGAGCGCTCCATCCAGCTGACGGCCAGCCTGCTCCAATCGGCCAGCAAGTTCCTGCATAGCTGCAAAATTCGCGCCAGTTGCCATGCCGGGGTCGGAAAAAAGATCGCTCCGCACCTTGCGCAGCCTGTCGGCATTACGTTCGATGCCGTCTGCTTCGTCGCGGGCGCGGGCGGTTTCAGCCACGGCCAGGGCATGTTGCACATGGCGGACGCGCAGCACGCGCTGGCGGGTTTTGAGCGGACCCTTCACGCGCCAAACTCAGCGATCAGGGCGCCAGCGCTGGTGTCGAGGTCGATCCGGCTCTTCTGATCCTGCCGGATGAAGTCGAGGATTTCCTGACGGCGCTGCACGGCTTCATCGATCACCGGGTCATTACCGGGACGATAAGCGCCCATCAGGATGAGGTCGCGATTTTCCTCATAGGCGGCCCAGAGGCGGCGGTAGGAGGCGGCGGCCATGCGATGCTCGTCCGGCACCACATCGGCCATGACGCGCGAGAGGGATTTGCCGATGTCGATGGCGGGGAAGATCGCCTGTTCCGACAAGTGGCGCGAGAGAACGAAATGCCCGTCCACGATGGCGCGGGCAGCGTCCACGATTGGATCGTCGGTATCGTCACCGTCTGCCAACACGGTGTAAAGCGCGGTGATGGAGCCGCCGGTGCGGGCATCGACGCCAGCGCGTTCCACCAACCGGGGGATCAGCGCAAGGGCCGAGGGCGGATAGCCCTTCATCGCGGGCGGCTCACCAAGCGCCAGCCCGATCTCGCGCTGGGCATGGGCGCAGCGGGTGAGGCTATCGATCAGCAGCAGCACTTTCTTGCCGCGTGCGCGGAAATATTCGGCGATGGCGGTAGCGCGGGCGGCGGCGCGCAGGCGCAGCACCGGGGGATGATCGGCCGGAACGGCTACCACGATGCTTTTGTGCATCGAATTTTTGAGTTTTGTTTCAAGGAAGTCGCTGACTTCGCGGCCACGTTCCCCAATCAGGCCCACGACGACGATGTCGGCTTCGGCCCCGGCGATCATCTGGCCCATCAGCACCGATTTGCCGACGCCAGAGCCTGCGATGATGGCGATACGCTGGCCGCGCCCGGCGGTGAGCAGCGCGTTGACGGCGCGTACGCCTAGATCGAATGGCTCGGTGACGCGGCCACGGTCAAGGACGTTGCCCTTCACGCCGTTGAGCGGCCAGCTGCCGCCCGCGATGATCGGCCCCTTGCGGTCCAGCGGCTGGCCCATGGCGTCGATGACGCGGCCGATCAGCCCCTCGCCCACCTGCACCATATTCGCCTGGCTGTCCGGTTCGACGCGCGCACCATTTTCCAGCGGCACATCATTGTCGAGCGGCACGAGCAGCGTCTTGTCGCCGCGAAAGCCGATGACTTCGGCCCGGCAGACCGTCCCGTCCGATGCGATCACCCGCGCGCCCGCGCCGATCGGCTTGCGGAAGCCTGTGACCTCCAGCATGCCCGCGTCGTGGCTTACCAGACGGCCGACATGGCGAGGTGCACGGTTCTGAACCTGAAGATGGTCGAACAGGCTTTCCGCCTGGGCAAGCGAGGCCTTGATCATGCCCAAATCCCCTTCATGAACGGCCTTCCATGTCGTCCATCAGCGCGCGCAGGCGCGACAGGCGCACGTCCGGGCCATCCTCGACCCAGCCGTCAGCCGTTTCGAGACGTACACAGCCACGATGCATGGCAGGGTCGCCGACCATCTTGAGGCCGATGGCTTCCCCTTCCAGCATCGCTGCATCGTCGGGATGCAGATGCAGGGCGCTCTTGTCCTCATTTTCCTCGATGAAGGCGGCGACAGTGTCACAACGCTGAACCAGCCGTTCGATGTCGATCTCCACCTCGCCCACGATCTGCTCGACCAGGCGAACGACGGCAGCGGACAACATGGTGGACAGCATGCCACTGGGCGCGGGCGTCAGCAGTTCCAGCGCTTCGGCCAAACGTGCGCGCGCTTCGGCATCGGCTGCGGCGGCGTCCCCGACCACCCGGCATCCTTCATCGAAGCCCAGGGTGAAGGCTTCCATCCGCGCCTGCTCCAGCAGGTCTTCGTCGGTCATCGCGGGCATGGCGTTGTGCATCGTCATGCCGGGCGACGCCGCCCCGTCGGCATAAAGGCTGCGAAAGCTTCCGCTCTTCACTTGGCCCATGCCGCCCAGCGGAATGCTGGCGACATCCAGGCTGCTGCCCGCATCCCAGACCTTAAACAAAGTCGTTCCCCTTGCCGCCCAGCATGATGGTGCCCGCATCGGCCATGCGGCGCGCGGTGGCGATGATCAGCTTTTGCGCCTCCATCACCTCGGCAAGGCGAATGGGGCCGCGTTCCTCGATCTCGTCGGCGATGGCCTGCGCCGCACGGGCGGACATGGCGCCGAAGATCTTGCCCTTCAGCATCTCGTTCGCGCCCTTCAGCGCCACGACCAGCACGGAGCTGTCGATGGTGCGCATCAGCGTGCCCATATTCTTGTCATCCATGTCGATCAGGTTATCGAACACGAACATCTCTTCTTCGATGGTCTGGGCGATCATCTTGTCGCGCTTGGCGACGGCCTTCATGATCCGCTGTTCATTGTCCTTGCGGACATTGTTCATGATCGCGGCGGCTTCGATCGTCCCGCCGCGCTGCGATGCCGCGCCCTGCTTCTTGGAGGTCGAACCGCGCAGCAGCAGCTGCTCCAGATCATCAAGCGCTTCGTTGGACACCGGACCCAGCGTAGCGATGCGATAGACGATCTCTTCCTGATATTCGGCAGGCAGCAGTTGAAGCACATCGGCGGCGACCGGCGCTTCCAGATGGGCAAGAACGATTGCCATGATCTGCGGATGCTCCGCCTCGATCAGCGCCGCGACTTCCTTGGCGTCCATCCACTTCAGCATTTCCAGCTGGGTGGAACGAGTCGGCGGCGTGATGCGCGCCAGGATGGTTTCGGCGCGCTCCTCGCCCAGGGCCTTGGTCATCGCGCCCCGGATATGGCGGGTCGCGCCATAGCCGATGGTGGTGCGCTTCTTTGCCTTGGTCACGAAATGGTCGAGCGCTTCGTTGACTTCCTCGACCTGAACGTCGGCGACGTCGTACATCGCGTAACCGAGCTGGCGGACTTCGTCGGGCTCCAGACGGGAGAGGATCTGCGCGGCCTCGTCCTCGTCGAACAGCATCAGGAGGACGGCAGCGGCGGCGCTACCTTTGATCGCGGCAGCTTCCATGGCTTCAGCCATTGTCCTTCTTCCCTTCCTTCAGGAGGTCGCGGACGACAAGCGCGGCGCGATCCGGGTCCTGCTTCACGAAATTGCGAATGAGGTCGGCGCGCTGCGCATAGTCATAGGTGGACGAGATCATATCCAACGTAACGGCCTTGCTGCCATCCGGAGCGATCGATGCCTGACGACCAATCTCGGTGGATATTTCGCGGCCGATCTTCTGACCCTGAGCGGCCGTGTTGCTGGCGGCGGCTTCCTGTGCGGCGGCGCGGCGCTTCAGCAACGGGCGGCCGATGCCAAAGATGACGAGCAGCGCGACGGCGAGAGCCGACAGGTTGCGCACCAGCGGCGAGACCCAATCGGCCTCATACCAGGGGGCCACCACTTCTTCGGCCTTCACGAAACTGCGCGAGGACAGGGCCACCACATCGCCGCGAGCCTGATCGAAACCGACCGCGCCCTTCACCAACGCTTCCAGAGCAGCGATTTCCTGCGCCGAGCGGGGCTTGCCGTCCGCGCCATTGTCGAGCGCGACGGCGACCGACAGGCGCTTGACGGTGCCGACGGCATCCTTGGTGACGGACACTTCACGGCCCAGCTCGAAGCTCCGGTTGAAGGTTTCCTCGGTCTTCATCGGCGCGTTGGCGGGGGTCGCGGGCTGATTGGCCTGCGTGCCCTGGCTGACGGCCTGGCCGTTGGGATTAGTCTGCGTGACGGTCGGGTTGACCGGCGCCTGATTGCTCAGCGCGCCCGGAACACCGCTTGCCTCGCCGCCTGCACCCTGACCGCGCGGATCGGATGCCCATGTCCCCTGCTCGGTGCGAAGGCGCGCCTCATCCTGCGGGAAGCTTTCGCGGGTCGCCTGACGTTCGGCGAAATTGAGTTCGGCGCGCACCTCAGTCGAGAATTTGCCCTCGCCCAGGATCGGGGTCAGCAGCGCGATCACCGACTGGCGATAGCGATCCTCGATCTTGCCCTGCACGGCGAGTTGGCGATCATCGGCGGCGTTGCCGTCATTGTTGCTGAGCAGGCGGCCATTCTGGTCCACCAGCGAAATCTGGTCGGGGCTGAGTTCCGGCACCGACGAGGCGACGAGGTGGACGATCGCGCTCACCTGCGCATCGGTCAACGTACGGCCCGAAGCCAAACGGAGCATGATCGATGCCGAAGGCTTGGCGCGATCCCGCAGGAAAACGCTGGGCGGTTCAACGGCGAGGTGGACCTTGGCGCTCTCGACGCTGTCGATCGCCTCGATCGTGCGGGCAAGGTCCATTTCGCGGGCGGAACGGAGCTTTTCGCCCTCAACCGCGCGGCTGGCGCCCATTGGCAGGCTGTCGATCATGCTGTTGCCGTCAGGCGCGCTCTTGGGCAGCCCCTGCGCGGCGAGCATCATCTTCGCCTTGAAATAATCATCCTCGGACACGGTCATCGCGCCCGACTTGTCGAAGTCATAGGCGAGGCCGCTCTGGTCCAGAACCTGCGCAACCGCCGACTTGTCGGCATCGGGCAGGCTGCGGAACAGGTCGCGCTGCGGCGGTTCGCGGAGCGCAAGCCAGGCAGCGCCAGCCGTGGCGACGACGCCTAGCAGGCCGAGCAGCGGCAGGCTCTTCGCCACTGCGGGCTGCCTGATGAAGCCGGTGAAGCGCGCCTTCAGCGCATCGGCGCCCTTCGCGCCACCGAAACCGGCGGAGCTGGTGGCGGGGAGAGCGGCGGCGCCGCCATCGAGGGTGAGTGCGTTCTCGCTCATGGATTATACCGGCATGCTCATGATGTCCTTGTAGGCGGACAGGAGTTTGTTGCGGACCTGAAGGGTCGCTTCGAAGCTAACCGACGCCTGCTGCTTGGCGAGCATGACGGCGGCGATATCGGTGGTTTCGCCGCGTTCGAAGGCGGAAGCCGCCTCGCCTGCCTGGCTTTGCAGGCCGTTGACCTGCTGCAATGCGGAGTTGAGCGCTTCGGTGAAGCCACCGGGCTTGGTGCCCTCGGCCCCGCCTACACCCACGCCGCCGCCGACCGTGCCGGTCTGGGCAACGTCGCGGAGAGCCGCGTTCTTCTGGAGGATGGCGTTGCGGATCGCCATCACGCTGTCAGTCGGGGAAATGCTGGTCATGCCCTACCTCCCTCAAGCCGCTGCAAGTTCGCGCATCTCGGCAAGCCGATAGCGCAGGGTGCGTTCTGAAATGCCGAGCTTGGCGGCAGCGGCGGCGCGGTGGCCGTCCGTCTCGCGCAGCGCGGCGCGGACCGCCTCCAGTTTCGACTGGTGAGCGACGTCGCGCAGGCGAACCGGCTCGACCGGGGCAGGCGCGCCCACGACACGCAGCTGCGGCGCGCCGACGATGTGCAGGTCTTCGGCATCGATCCGCTCCCCATCGCGCAGCACGATAGCCCGCTGAAGCACGTTACCCAGCTCACGGGCATTGCCCGGCCAGACATGGGCAGCCAGCTTTTCCAGCGCGGCGGCAGTCGGCCAGACGAAATCCTGATGACGCAGCAGCATGGCGGCGGCGATCGCGGTCACGTCGCCAGCACGCTCGGCCAGCGGACGCAGTTCCAGCGGCATGACGTTGAGGCGCCAGTAAAGGTCCTCGCGGAAGCGCCCGGCGGCGACTTCGGCGGCGAGGTCGCGGTTGCAGGCGGCGATGATGCGGACATTGACCGGCACCGGATGGGTCGCGCCGACGGGAAGGACTTCGCCTTCCTGCAACGCGCGGAGCAGCTTGGCCTGAAGCGGCAGCGGCAGTTCGGCGATTTCGTCAAGGAACAGCGTTCCGCCGTCAGCCGCCAGGAACAAGCCGTCCGAAGCGTTTGCCGCGCCGGTAAAGCTGCCCTTCTTATGACCGAACAGCATCGCTTCCATCATGGTTTCGGGAAGCGCGGCGCAGTTGACGGCGATGAAGTCGTGGGAAATGCGGCCCGACTGGGCATGAAGGAAGCGCGCCATGCCTTCCTTGCCCGTGCCGGTGTCGCCCTGGATCAGGACGGTCGCGTCGCTGCGCGCCACGCGGCCTGCCAGCGTCATCAGGCGTGTGCTGGCGGCATCGCCTACTGCCGGGACGCTCGCGGGGCGGGCCAGCTCAGCGATCAGGGCAAAGGCGAAGGCCATATCCTCAAGACCGAATGCCACTCGGGCGGGCAGGCCGTTGGCGGCAGGCACCAGCGAAGGCGCGCCGTCGATCAGGTTGATCAGAATGTCGCGATGGGTGGCATGGCCAATCTCGGTAGCCAGCAGCACACGGCGATCGTCACGTTCGCGCGGCGCCTGCGCATCGACGATGCGTACCATGTAAAAGGCATTTTCCAACCAGTGCTGCAACCCCGGAACGAGGGCGCAGACTCCTCGGCTGACGTCTAACGATGCCATGAAAGTCCCCAATCATTTGGCCGGATTGTGCCCCCGCACATTCCAACCCCCCTTCGATACTCCGACAATTGCCCTTCGCATGGTTATCATCTGGTTAATGCGGCAATTACCATGTCGCCGGGCGGCAATTTTCTTCCGCTTTGCCGCCGCTCCAGTCCGGCTTCTAATAGGTGCGCGCGCGTAGAAGCCCCGGATTTCCTGGCATTTTGAACTTTTCTCAAAAAAATCACGCTCAGCCCTAAAAGCTTTTTTCGCGCCGCCGTTATCCCCTTTCGAGGCCGCAAGCATCCTGATGGCAGCGACCTGATAGGACAAGGAAAGGGAATATCATGACTGTTATCGGAACCAACTCTTCTGCAATGCGCGCCGCCAACGCTTCGGCTCTCGCAGGCAAGTCGCTGAGCACCGCCATGGAGCGCCTGTCGAGCGGCAAGCGCATCAACAGCGCCAAGGACGACGCAGCGGGCCTGGCGATCAGCTCGCAGATGACCTCGCAGATCAAGGGCATGACCCAGGGCATCCGCAACGCCAACGACGGCATCAGCCTTGCGCAGACCGCTGAAGGCGCGCTGGGCGAAGTCACCAACATGCTGCAGCGTATCCGCGAACTGGCCGTCCAGTCGAAGTCGGAAACCTACTCGGCGACCGACCGCACCAACCTGAACGCTGAAGCAACCGCGCTGAAGACGCAGATCACGAGCGTCCTCGCCACCACGGAATTCAACGGTGTCCGCATCTTCAACAGCGACGCAGCTCCGGCGACCACCTACACCGCCCAAGCCGGCGACATCGATATCCAAGCTGGCGCGAACGCCGGTGACGTCGTGAACATTGCTTTCGGTGCCCTGGCTGACCTGACCACCTCCGATGTCACGACCTCGGCGCTGGCCGCCGCGACGCTGACCGCCGCGGACACCGCGCTGAAGGCAGTAGCAACGACCCGCGCTTCGCTTGGTGCAGCGCAGAACCAGCTGGAATCGACGGTCAACAGCCTGACCAACAACATCACGAACCTCAGCGACGCCCGCAGCCGCATCGAAGACGCCGACTTCTCGGCCGAAACGACCGCCCTCGCCAAGTCGCAGATCCTGAACCAGGCTTCGACGGCGATGCTCGCCCAGGCGAACCAGAGCCAGCAGAACGTCCTGAAGCTGATCCAGTAATCCGGTTCAGCCAATGAATTGACAGGCTGGGGTATTGGTCACCTTACAGTCAGTCACGGGAACCCGGCACACCAACGTCCCCACCACGCCGGGCAACCAACCTTCGATCGAACGGCCAGCATATCGAAGCCTTCGTCCCCCCGGGCGGAGGCTTCACCGCATTTTGGAGCGCCAAGGCTTGCAATGTGCGGTCATGCGCCCATCATTACGGCCATGATGAAGATCGACCGGCGCGCGATGATCGCCGCCTCAGGCGCCACCCTTCTCCTGCCCGGATCGGCCCTGGCCCAGGCTCGCGAGCGCTTTTCATGGGAAATGGTGATTGCCCGCGCCCAGCGGCTCGCGCGACAGCCCTACAGGGAAACGCCTCATCATCCCGGCGCCCACAAGGTCGACTATGACGCCCTCTACAAGGCGCGCTTCAAGGAAGACCGGACGATATGGGGCAATCTGCCCGGCGATACCGGGGTGCAACTCTTCCCGCTCAGCGCCTCGGCTGAACAGCCGGTTGAAATCGCGCTGGTCGAAAACGGCCATGCAGTGCCCCTGCGTTATGATCCGACGATGTTCGACGCCCCCGCCGACAATGCGGTGCAACAGCTGGGGCCGGACGCAGGCTATGCCGGGTTTCGCATCATGAATGCTGCGCGCAACGGCGACTGGCTGTCCTTCCTTGGGGCCAGCTATTTCCGGTCGCCAGGCGCGACCAAACAGTTCGGCCTGTCCGCTCGTGCGATCGCAATCAACACCAGCATACAGGGCAAGGAGGAGTTCCCCCGCTTCACCCATTTCTGGCTGGAGCGCACCGGCCGTAGCAGCATCACCATCTATGCCCTGCTCGACGGCGCCTCCATCACCGGGGCCTATCGCTTCGTAAGCGAACTGACCCCACAGGGCGTGCAGCAGGATGTGGACACCGCGCTGTTCCCCCGCCGCGCGATTGCGGAACTGGGGCTGATGCCGATGACCAGCATGTTCTGGTATGATCAGGCAAGCCGCGCGTCGCGCACTGACTGGCGGCCGGAAATCCATGATTCCGACCTGCTCGCGATCAGCAGCGCCGATGGCACAATTCATGCGCGTCCACTCATCAATCCGTCCGCCCCGCGCGTCGATGCCTTTGCCGAACGCAATCCCGGTGGTTTTGGCCTGATGCAGCGGGACCGCAATTTCGACCATTATCAGGATGACGGCGTATTTTACGAACGCCGGCCTTCGCTCTGGGCCTCTCCGCGCAAGCCATTCGGCGCGGGCCAGGTGCGGCTCTACGAATTTCCCACGACCAGCGAATATGTCGATAATGTCTGCGCCTATTGGACCCCAGCGACGGCGGTGCGCGCGGGCGGCAGGATCACCGCGAGCTATCAGCTGGACTGGTCTTCTGCCGGAGGACCGGCAAAAGGGACGGCGATGCTCAGCAATGTCTGGACGGGCCAGGCGGGTGAAGCGGGCGTGGACCGCCTTATCCTCGACTTTTCCGGCGTTGCGCAGGATGCCCGGCCGGACATCTGGGTCGATACGGCGGGCGCTGCATTGGTCAGGAAAGGCGGCTATCCCGTCCTTCATCAGCCCTGCCTTTTCCGGGTCGCGCTCGATCTACGGCGGGATGGCGGCAAAGCGGCCGATATCCGTGTCCAGCTTCGCTCAGGCAATGCCGCGCTCAGTGAATATGTGCATTATCCGCTCGGCGCTTGACGAAACCGGCGGGAACCGGGCGCGTTGTTGCGCCCGTTACGATTACAGAACGGAAACACAAAATGGCAATCAGTAGCGGGCAGAACAGCGGCGAAGCGGCACAGGCCGCCACGCGCGGGTTCGAGCATGTGCCCGCCGAAATGCCCCTCGCCATGCCGGAACAGGATTTCCGGGAGCATCCGCGTGACTTCCCTCATCGACCGCTGAATATCGACCAATGGGCGCGGCGTATGCTGGTCGTGCTGCTGGCTTTGCTTCCGGCGTCCATGGCGGCTCATGATATGCGCCGGTCCATCGGTCTGGACGGCATTTCCCTGTGGGAGGGCGTCTATCTCGCCCTCTTCATTCCACTTTTCGCCTGGATCGCCTTTGGCTTCGCGACCAGCTTGATCGGCTTTCTGACGCTGACGATGGGCAAGGGTCCCGGCGCGCAGCCCCATCGCGCACTGTTCGCTACCCCGATCCGGGGCCGCACGGCCGTGCTTCTACCCGTCTGTAATGAGGATTTCCTGGGCGTCATGGGCCGCCTCTCATTCATGGAACGCTCGCTGGCGCAGGTCATGGGCCATGAACGCTTCGAATTTTTCATCCTGAGCGATTCCAACTCCGCCAATGGCGAGATTGAGCGTCAGGCTTATTTGGAGATGCGCAAGGGCTTCTCGCGCCCCGTCCATTATCGCCGACGCGCGCTCAATATCGGTCGCAAGCCGGGCAATATCGCCGAATGGGTGCAGCGTTTTGGCGGCGGCTACGACTATATGATCGTGCTGGACGCGGACAGCGTCATGAGCGGCCAGACCATGGCCCGGCTCGCGCTCGACATGGAACGGCACCCGCATGTTGGCCTGATCCAGACAGTGCCGACGCTCGTCGGCGCGACCACCTTCTTTGCACGCTGGCAACAGTTCGCCAGCCGCTTGTTCGGCCCCATTTCTGCTGCGGGCATGATCTGGTGGGCAGGGTCCGAAGGCATGTTCTGGGGGCATAATGCGATCCTCCGAACCAAGGCGTTCGCGCAAAGCTGCGGCCTTCCCGAACTGCCGGGACGCGCGCCCTTTGGCGGCCATATCATGAGCCATGACATGATCGAGGCCGCGCTGCTGCGCCGACGCGGCTGGGATGTCCACATGGTCATGGCGGACGACAGTTTCGAGGAGTTTCCCCCTTCCCTGCCCGACCTCGCGACCCGCGACCGGCGCTGGTGCCAGGGCAATATACAGCATGTGCCGCTCATCCCCCGGATCAGGGGATTGCATCTGGTCAGCCGCTTCCAGCTGCTGGTCGGCGCATCGGCTTATTGCACGTCACCGCTCTGGCTGGCGCTCATGCTGGTGGTGCTGGGCGGTGCGCTGGCTGGCGTATGGCCACCTAGCGCCATCCTGCCATCGGGCAGCCTTCTGGCGCTGACGGCGGTGCTGCTATTTGGTCCAAAGCTGTTGGCGATGGGATGGGCAATGGCCGACCCCGCCCGCCGCATCGGCTTTGGCGGAGCGGCCCGCATGAGCCGGGGAGTCATCGCCGACATCGCGCTTTCGATCCTGATGGCGCCCGTCAGCATGTTGACCCAGACGATCAACCTGCTGAGCATATTGATGGGCCGGAAAAGCAGCTGGAGCGGCCAAATCCGCGACCGCGACGGCATGTCGATCGCCAGCGCCATCTGGCTATTCAAATATCATATCATGCTGGGCGGCTTGCTGACCGTGTTGGCAATCAGGGGCGGTACGTCCGTCGGATGGATCATACCGGTAGTCGCTGGCTTGGTGTGTGCCCCGTTTCTAGCCGCGCTCACCGCCCGCAAGGATCTGGGACACAAGGCAGAACGGAGCGGACTATTCCAGGTGGCTGAGCCATGGTGGCGGGCAAAAAGCTATCGCCCGCCTCATTATCCCGAGCAGGTGCGAGGGACGGCTCCGCTTCAGCACGCGGCGGTGAACGATCGTTAGTCAAAACCGTCATGCCACCGGAAGCTGGCATCTCGGGCGGAGCAAGCGACATAGCCTCACGAGATGCCAGCGTCGCTGGGATGACAACTATGCTAGCGCGTAGACTCATTACGCGTTGCACCAGAGGCGAACGCAGATGAGCTTGATGGCGGCGAGGAAGTTGGCCGGGTCTTTGTCGTAGCGGGTCGCGATGCCGCGGTACTGTTTGATGCGATTGAAGAAGCGCTCGACGAGGTTTCGCTGTTTGTAGAGCCATGGCGAGAAAGCGAAGCGTTGCGTGCGGTTGGATCGATTGGGAATGTTGGCCCAAACGTTCCTGGCGGCAGCGGCCTCACGGATGGCATTGCTGTCATATCCCTTGTCGCCCAGCAGGGTTGCGCCTTCGGGGATGGCCTCGATCAGCGCCTCGGCTTCACAGGCGTCGTGGACCTGCCCGCCTGTCAGTCTCAGGCTGACAGGGCGTCCGTCAGCATCGACAAGAGCATGGAGTTTGCTGGTAAGGCCGCCCCGGGAACGTCCCATGCCACGATCGCAGCCTCCCCCTTTTTGCCCGTCGCACCATTCTGGTGGACGCGCATGCAGGTGGAATCGATCATCACCAGTTCGCCATTATATCCGGCAGAAACCGCTGCCAGCAGCCGGTCCCACACCCCGGCTTTGCGCCAGCGGACGAACCGATTGTAGCAGGTTGTCGAAGGCCCATAGCGCTCGGGCACTTCGGCCCACGTCGCTCCCGAGCGAAAGCGCCACATGATCCCGTTGATAACTCGACGGTCATCCACCCGGGCCACGCCGCGCGACTTGTTGGGAAGCAAGGGCTCGATAATCGCCCATTCCCGATCTGTCAGTTCATACCGCCGCCGTGCCATCAAACCCTCCAAATCTGGAGGCTCTTGAATCATGCAAATGGCCAATCCTCAAGCCATTTTATGAGTTTACGACCTAGTCCCACTCGCGCAGCTTTTCACGCAGCTTGTCGAGCGCGGCTTTCTTGATCTGGCACACGCGGGCCGCGCCAATGTCGAGCGCCTGACCGATTTCCTCCAGGTTCAGTTCCTCGACAAAATAGAGTTGCAGCACCATAGCTTCACGCTGTGGCAGTTCGCCGATGCAGTTGGCGAGCGCGGCCTTGAGCGACTCCCGCTCCATCACATCATCCGCCCTGTCCTCGACATCGGCGAACCACATGGACTGGTCGGAATAGACCTCGTCCATGCTGGTGTGCTGAACCATCTCGCAACTGTCGGCGAGTTCGCGATAGGCCGCCGCCTCCATGCCCATGGCGCCCGCCATTTCGGCTTCCAACGGCGCGCGGCGGAGTTGCTGCTCCAAGCGATTGCGCACGGCGGCAAGCTGCTTGCGGTTCGCCATCGCCGACCGAGCGATCGTCGCGCCGCGCCGCAGATGATCGATCATCGCCCCGCGCACACGCATCTGCGCATAGGAGGCAAAACCCAACCCCCGGTCTTCAAAACTGTTGGCGGCTTCCACCAGCGCGACCATGCCGATCTGCAGCAGATCCTCGACCTCCACCGCGCTCGATACGCGGCCATGCACATGCCAGGCGATCTTGCGCACCAGCGGCATATAGCGTCGGGCGAGCTGTTCGGGGCTGTTGTTCGACCGGCCGTAGGTATTGGCGTCGGAACCGGCGATGACCTTATTCATGAACATGGGTCAGTTATCCTCAGGCGACGCGTTCGCGAGTGGGAAGCGGATCGTGACGGGGTGCGGGCCGCTGTTCACCGCCGACGACGGCGACGACCTCCACACCCTTGCCATCGGGAATTTCCAGGAAGGACAGCACCGGCGTTTCGGGCAAATGCGGCTTGAACAGGCGGGCCAGCGCGCGGCGCGCCACCGGCGACGTGACGATCGCAAAGTTGCGTGCCTGCCCCATGATCGGCCGCGCTGCCTGCACCACCGCTTCGATGATACGGTTGGCAAGCGCGGGTTCGATCGGATGCTTGGCATCGCCCGCGACACGCATCGCCTGGGCGAGCAGTGCCTCAAGATCGCCGTCGAGCGTGATGACGGGGAGCTGCATCTTCACCGGCACGAGGCCCTGAATGATGAGCGCGCCAATGCGCTGGCGGACGGCTTCGACGAGCTGCTCATGGCTCATGTCGGGCCGTGCGGCATCGACCATCGCCTCGCAGATGCGGCGGAAGTCCTTGAGCGCGATGCCTTCGGACAGCAGCGCACGGCAGAGCGCCGAAATCTGCGTCAGGCTGAGCGTGCCGGGCGTCAGGCCATCGACCAGCTGCGGCGCGGCGTCCTTCAGGTTGTCGAGCAGCTTGCGCGCTTCGTCCAGGCCGAACATCTCGCTAGCGTTCATGGCGATCAGCTGGTTGAGATGCGTAGCGACCACCGTCGGCGGATCGACGACCGTATAGCCGCAGACCACGGCTTCGCTGCGCTTGGCGGCAGAAATCCACACCGCGTCCAGACCGAAGGTCGGGTCCTTCGTCTCACGCCCGGACACCACGCCTTCCAGCGCGCCGCTGTCGAGCGCCAGCAGATCGTCGGGGAAAATCTCGTCCTCGCCAACGACGACGCCAGCGATGGTGATGCGGTACTGATTGGGCTCCAGCGCCAGATTGTCCTTCACGCGCACCATCGGCACGACGAAGCCCAGCTCCTTGGACAACTGGCGGCGGATGCCGGTGATGCGGGCCATCAGCGGCGCACCCTTGCGTTCATCGACCAGCGAAATGAGGCCGTAGCCGATCTCCAGCCCCAGGATCGCGCCGTCGGACACATCGTTCCACTCGATCAGCGCCGGGTTGGCGGGCTCGGGCATCGGTGCGGGCTCAGCCGCCTTTGCCTTGGCAGTCTTGCGCAGGTGCCAGGCGATATAGCCCGCAATCGCTGCCGCGGGCAGGATGATCATATGCGGCATGCCGGGCAGTATGCCGAGGAAAGTCAGGATCGCGGCAACCGGCGCCCAGGCCTTGCTCGATCCGAACTGGCCGGTGATCTGGTCCGAAAGCTCCTGCTCGCTGCCAACGCGGGTCACGATGGCGGCGGCGGCGATGGAGAGCAAAAGCGCGGGAACCTGCGCCACCAGCGCGTCACCGATGGCAAGGACGATATAGGTCTGGGCAGCTTCGCCCATCGACAGGCCATGGCTGACCACGCCCAATATGATGCCGCCGACGATATTGATGGCGAGGATCAGGATGCCCGCAACCGCGTCACCCTTCACGAACTTCGACGCACCGTCCATCGATCCGTAGAAGTCGGCTTCCGTCGCCACTTCGCGGCGGCGGACCTTGGCTTCTTCAGGTGTCAGCAGGCCAGCGTTCAAGTCCGCGTCGATCGCCATCTGCTTGCCCGGCAAGGCGTCCAGCGTGAAGCGCGCGCTGACTTCCGACACGCGGCCCGCGCCCTTGGTGATGACGACCAGGTTGATGATCATCAGGATCGCGAACACGAAGATGCCGACGACATAGTCGCCGCCGATCAGGAAGTGGCCGAACGCTTCAATGACATGGCCCGCAGCGTCCGACCCCTCATGGCCCTGCACCAGCACGACGCGGGTCGATGCGACGTTGAGCGCAAGGCGCAACAGGGTCGCGAACAGCAGCACCGTGGGAAAGCTAGAAAAGTCCAACGGCTTGGCGGCATTCAGCGCCACCATCAGCACGGCCAGCGAAATCATGATATTGGTGATGAAACCAACGTCCAGCATGAACGCAGGCACCGGCACCATCATGAACAGCACGACCATCAGCGTCGCGATGGGCAGCACGGCCCCCTTGGCGGCGCTCATCCAGATCTTCGCTTTGACTTGGGCGGGAGTCATATCGGGCCGTTACCTTCCGAGGGTGGCGAGCATGAGATAGGCGAGGCGCGCGGTCTGCGGGTCCGGCCGGACGCTGACGTCGGCGGCGGTCGCAAGGCGCTGTGTTTCGATCCGCACATAGTCGGCGGGCTGCACCGTCTTCGCGCCTTCGGGCAGCGAAGCGGCAGCATATTGAATGGGTCCGGTGTTGATCGAATCGACGCCGCGCTGAAGCTTCGACGCGAACCGGCCGCGAATCTCCGCAAAGCTGCGGGGACTGCCGGAACGATCGTAGAAGATCGAGCGGTTGGCGCGCGCGGCAGCGGGGAACATCGATGCAGCAATTGCACCCGGCGCGCGATCATGCACGGACAGGAACTTGCTCGCCCCGCCAACGCCCAGGAAATGAGCAAGGTAAAGATCGACCGGCTCAGCCTCCCGGCCAAGCCGCTGTTCCAGATAGGCCTTGTTGTCGGCAGCATGCTGCGCCGCCATGACGGACGCGGTTTCAGGATGATTGCGCAGGTCGAGGATCTGCTGGCGCATCTCCGGGTTCGCGACATAATAGCGGCCATTCTGGCCCCGGCTGATCATGTCGGCGGCCCAGCCCAGCCCATATTCGCTGCCATGCTTGTCGATGACGGCAAGCCAGCTCTGGTCGATGAATTGGTAAAGGCCCGTCGCGGACGATGTGGTCGCGCGCGCGGTGGGATTGAGGCTGCTTTCGATCTTGGCCTGGCCAAGCAGATAGGCGAAGTCCACGCCCGTCCTACGGCTCGCCATGGCGATCGCGTTCGTCACGCGGTTGCCGGTCGAAGCGCCTGTCGCTGCTATGTCTGCAAAAGCCGACAAATGAAAAATCCCCGTTGGTACCGGGGACCATTAGAGCAAGCCTTATGCCAAGATTTGGTTAACGCGCGCTCCATAAATGTTGATGGCGCGTTCAGCATGAAAGAAAAAGGCGCCTCTGGGGCGCCCGGTTCACAACATCCGAATACAAAAATCCGTTCGCCCTGAGCCTGTCGAGCCGAAGGCCGGCGAAGCCAACGGCTCTACTTCTTCACGAAAGGGAGGGGCTTCGACATTCGAACGAGACAAGCGGCTCGTTCGAACAGCCCGAACGGGGGAGAGGTTGGATCGAGGCCCTTATCGCCCGTAAACCAGCGGAGCCTGCGTCGATCCATGCGCCGCAAGCAGTGACAGCCGCTGCCCCGCATGATCCGTCAGGACATTGATCCGCACCCGAGACGCTTCGATCAGCGGCAGCAGCGCCGTAACCTTCTCACGAATCGCGTCATCCGCACGCCACGCGCCGATCGCGCGCACTGCGGCGGCGCTCTTGCTCACATGAGATGCAGCAGCATCGATCGCCGCGACATCGGTGCCGTCAAGCGCGACCCGCAACTCCTCGAAAGCCGAGAAGAGGTCATCCAGCGCTGCAAGCCCGAGCGGCATCGGCGGTCTTACCCGTTAACCGGCAGATCGAGCGCAAGCATCTTGTCGGCGATCGCAGCCGCATCAACCGGATAGTTGCCCGACGCGATGGCCGCCTTGATCGCCGCGACGCGGTCCATATCGACCGGCGCGCCTTCGGCCGCCATGCGCGCAGCCGGGCTGGCCGATGCTGAAAATGATGTCACGTTTGATGACCCCTTGTCGGAAACGCTGCGCGCCTTGCCGCTGTCACGCAGGCGGGAAGCCTCTATGGCGGCGCTCATATTCTGGCCGACAGATTTGATCATGGCTTACAATCCTTCACTCGTCCTGCCCTATCTATAACGGCCGGGTTCAAAAATCATTAAATCCCGGAATGCGCACAGTGCCCATTTCCACGACCTGCGCCAGAACGGGCGCTGCTTTCTTGTCCTCGCGTACGCGGATGGTGTCACCCACCGCGCCATCTTCATCCGCGATCATAACGCGCGACACACTGAAACTTGCATTGCCTGCGATCAGCTGGACCGGATCGCCGCGCTTCACAACCATATCGCGCTGCGCAGGCCGGGCCACCGCGCCATAACGGGCGACCGGCGTCACAGTGCCAGCAGCAGCACCGCCGCCACTCAAAGGCACCCGGATGCGCCAGCCCAAGGCATCGCACTTGACGATCGCCGCGCCGAAAGTCGGCCCTTCGACGCTGGGCGTCACCGGGCAAGCCGCCAGCCGCAGCCGCCTGTCAACGGGCGCGATTGGACCGCCCGGCTCGCCGATATTGGCGCCCACGGTCATCGCGACCAACCCATCCAGGCGATCGAGATTCTCGAATTTCTGCTGTGCCAGCGCAGGTGCACCAGCCGCTGCGGCCAGCGCAATCGCGGTGATAAGGGACAGCTTGTTCACAGAAAGTCTCCGGATGCAGGCAGATTCATGCCACGCATTAAGCATCGGATATGGCTAACAAGCCGTTAACGCTGCCCGGCCGCTTCACCGATGCGGATCACCTGCCCCTTGCCCGTGCCGCCATCCATCTGGTCGAGGCCGCGGATGCGCAGCCGATCACCGGCCAAACCTTGCACCTTCAGTTCACGCACCACCGCGCCCAGCCGCGCCGCCGCCAGATCCCAGGGATCAAACCGCCGCCGCGCCGGGTCAGTGCCCAGGCTGCTGATGTCGATCCCGTCGCTGCCGGACCGCAGGCCCGCTGCCACCCTGGCGACCGCCGCCCTGCCTTGATCGGACAGCAAAGCCTCATCCGGCAGGAACAGCTCCGCCGCGCGCAACTCCATATCCTTGGCCACGGCCCGCCCACCAAATTGCTGACGCACCTGCGCCAGCATGGCGTCGCGCTTCTGCCCGCTCGCCTGAAGCAAGATGAAGAAGCCGAGCAGCAGCAACAGAAGGTCGGCGAAACTCACCGCCCAACGGTTGCGCCGGGCCTGAGATGCAGCGGCGGTCATCACGCAACCTCGCGGATGGACGCCCGCAGCGTCGTCACATTTTCGCGCCGGGCGATGGCGACCATGCGGGTGACCGCTTCCTTCTGCCAGGCAAGCTCACGCTCCGACAGGTCGGCAAGACGGCTCGCTATGGGAGCGGCAATGACATTGGCGATCACCACACCATACAGCGTCGTCAGCAGCGCCAGCGCCATGGAAGGCCCCAGCGCCGCCGGATCATCCATCGCCGCAAACATGCCGATCAGGCCCAATATCGTGCCAGCCATGCCCAGCGCAGGCGCGGCGTCCGCAATCGATAGCCATACGTTGCGCGCACCGCCATGACGCCGCGCCCGGTCGGCCAGCGCCTGCGCCGCCCAAATCTCGAATTGCTCGGTCTTCTCGCTGTTGGCCAGCCGCCGCGCCGCTTCAGCCAGGAAGGGATTGGCCGTCTTTACCCGATCGGTGCAGGCAAGACCGCGCAGTTGCGCAACCTGATCGATCTTCAGCAAGGCCGCTCGCGCCGTCGCCTGATCCTTGTCCGGATCGGCGCGCAACAACGGCACCAGCGCGCCAAAGCCACGCCCGATCGCCGGACCACCATTCTGAAACAGCGCCACCGCGCCCACGCCCGCGACCATGATTGCCAGCGTCAGGGGATCAAATAGCTGCGCCAATATCGCGATCATCAACATATCCCCCATTCACCGGGCCAGCGGCGGCAAAGCCTTGCCAGCGAGCGGCAAAATCTTGCCGCCCCCGCTGCCTACTCCGCCAACAGCCACGGATTTCCGCCATTTCCGTCCTTGCCGATGCGTCACCCACGCAAATTGGCACGGCTCTTGCGAATATCCGTTCGGCTAACCCGCGATTCACGCCTTCAGGCATCAGAACGGCGCGGCGCAGCAAGGATTTAGGGCTTCGGCTCGAAAAAGATGGAATGAGACAATGTCGCTGGAAGACGGACTGTTCGGGATACATGGAAAGGCGCTGGCGCTTCGCTCGCAACGCCTGTCCCTGCTCGCGTCCAACATCGCGAACGCCTCCACGCCGGGCTACAAGGCGCGGGACATCGACTTCGAATCCGCGCTCAAGGAAGCCTCCGCCCAGCAGAACAGGTCTGTGGCCGATGTGTCGAAGGCCGTCGATGACAGCATGGGCTATCGCGTCCCGCTTCAATCCAGCCTTGACGGCAACACCGTCGAACTCAGCACCGAACAGACGCTGTTCGCCGAAAACGCCGTGAAATATCGCACGACCCTCTCCTTCCTTGAGGGTCGCATCAACACTATCAATCGCGCGCTGAAGGGAGAATGAGGGTGAGCGGCTCGGGTCCCATGAACGTCTTCGACATCGCCGGCCGCGCCATGAGCGCGCAGCTGGTGCGGCTGAACGCCACGGCTTCCAACATGGCGAATGCCGGCAATGTCACCGGCAGCGAGGCGGCCGCCTATCGCGCCATCAAGCCCGTTTTCCAGTCGGTCACCGACAAGCCCGGCGTGTCCACGGTGAAGGTCGCCAACGTCCTCACCACCGACGCCAAGCCGACCAAGCGCCACGATCCCAATCACCCGCTCGCCGACGCGAATGGCGATGTGTGGGAAGCGGCCGTCGATAGCAGCGCGGAACTGGTCGACATGATCGAGACCGCGCGCATGTACCAGAACAATGTGCAGGTGCTGAACACCGCCAAATCCCTCATGCTCGAAACCATAAGGATCGGCAAATGAGCACGACCTCCACTGTCACCGACAGCGCGGGCCTTTCGGTCTATAATCCGTACAAGAATGTCGGCACGGGCAAGGCGGAAATGGGCCAGGCCGATTTCCTGCGCCTGCTCACCGCGCAGATGCAGACGCAGGACCCATTCGAGCCGATGGATAATGCGCAGATGGTTTCGCAGATGGCGACCATCACCAACTCCAGCGGCATCGCGGAGATGAACCAGACCCTCAAGGGTCTGGCATCGCAGCTGACCGGCAGTCGCCTGGGCGACGCCGCCAGCTGGATTGGCAAGTCGATGCTGGTGCAAAGCAACCTCATCGCGCCTGACGCCTATGGTCAATATACGGGCCAGGTCACCTTCAAGGACGCAACGAGCGGCGCCACCGTCGATCTGATGGACGGCAACGGCAATGTCCTTAAGACCATCGACCTTGGCAACCAGCCTGCGGGCGACGTCAATTTCTACTGGGACGGCAAGGACGACAACGGCAACACCGTTGCGACCGATGCTCTCAAGATCCGCGTCAATGGCGCTTCGCCGTCGCGCGTCGCCAGCTGGGCTGCCATCGCCGCTGTCCAGTCACCCGCCGACGGCAGCGCTTCAAAGCTCATCACCGCATTGGGCACCTACAGCCCGTCGGACGCCCTTTCACTCGCCTAACGTCACTCACCAAATCCTTTTCACCCAAGGAGCAACGCCATGTCCTTCTACATCTCGCTTTCCGGCCTTAAGGCTGCCCAGACCGATCTGGCGACCATCGCCAACAACGTCTCGAACGTGAACTCCACAGCCTTCAAGAAGAGCAAGGCCGTGTTCGGCGACATCTTCGCCGCCGCGCCGATGCAGACGACCACGCAGGTCGCTGGTCAAGGTGCGCGCGTGCAGGGCATCACCCAGCAGTTCACGCAGGGCACGATCGAGGGCACCGACAAGACGCTCGACCTCGCCATCACCGGCGAAGGCTTCTTCACCGTCAAGCGCACGGGCGACAGCCAGGTCAGCTTCACGCGTAACGGCGCCCTGTCGCTGACCGAGGACCGCTACGTCGTCGATACGACCGGCGCGCGCGTTCAGGTCATCCCCGTCGATCCCACCACCGGCCAGCCCAGCGCGGCGATCGCTGCCGGACTTGCCGGTGGCACCTTGACCTCGGCCGACCTCACCGACCTTCAGGTCCCCACCAACTGGCCCGCAGGCGGCACCGGCAACCAGCTGAACAGCGTCGGCGTGGGCAAGGACGGGCAGATCACCGGCGTCTATGCCGATGGTTCGACCGTCTATCTTGGCACCACGGCCATGGCCGCTTTCAACAGCCAGGACGGCCTGCGCCAGATGGGCGACGCGCACTGGACGTCTACCTCGGCCAGCGGATCGCCCCGTTTCGGCACCGGCAACAGCGGCCTTTACGGCTCGGTACGCTCGGGTGCGCTGGAACGCGCCAACGTCGATATCACCGAAGAACTGGTCGCCCTGATCTCGGCCCAGCGCAACTTCCAGGCAAATTCGAAGGCGATCGAAGCGGCCAACACGCTGTCGACCACCATCGTCAACATGCGCACCTAATAGCAAGGCGCAGGGATGCTCACGCATCCGCGCCTTGGCTACGCTCAGGCCCCGCGCGGGCTTCACCGGGTTTCACGAAACCCGTTCAGCCCGCCGCATTAGAAACAGGAAAAGCCCATGGACCGGCTCGTCAACACGGCACTCACCGCAATGCGCGGCGCGATGGCGCGGCAGGCGTCGATCTCCAACAATCTCGCGAACGTCAACACGGTTGGCTTCCGGGCGGAGATCGCCAATGCAGAGACGCGCTGGATCAAGGGCGATGGTTTCGACACGCGGGCGCAGGCGTCCGAACAGGTGATCGCCGCCGACATGGCGCAAGGCGCGGTCATCGAAACCGGCAATCCGCTGGACGTGGCCATGAACGGCGATGCACTGCTCGCCGTTCAGGCCGCGGACGGCAGCGAAGCCTATACGCGCCGCGGCGACCTCAAAGTCTCCGACAGCGGCCTGCTCACGACCGGCGACGGCCTGCCCGTCCTGGGCGAAGGCGGCCCCATCACCCTGCCCCAGATGGACAGCGTCTCCATCTCGCAGGATGGCAGCATCTGGGGCGTGCCTCAGGGCGGCGACCCGGCAAACCCGCAGCGTGTCGATGGCCTGAAGCTTGTCCGCCCGGTCGGCTCCAGCATCGCCAAGGGCACCGACGGCCTGTTCCGCGAAACCAACGGCGGGGTTCTTCCGACCGACCCGCTCGCGACCGTCACTGGCGGATCGATCGAAGGGTCGAACGTTAACGCGACCTCCGCGCTGGTGGACATGATCGAAGCCAGCCGCGCCTGGGAAACGCAGGTGAAGCTGATCGACACCGCCAAGCAGCTGGATGACGGCGGCGCGTCTCTCATGCGGCTTGATGGTTAATTTGGCACGAACCTTGCTCTTCGTTGAGCATAGCCATTGGGCAAGCCTGACGGCATCACGGAGTTAGACCATGACCAACGCAGCCCTTCACGTCGCCCGCACCGGCCTCGACGCGCAGAACACGAAGATGCGCGTGATCGCCAACAACCTGGCGAACGTCAACACGACCGCCTTCAAGCGCGACCGCGCCGATTTCGAAACCCTCGCCTACCAGCAGATGGTGGCCGCAGGCGCCAATTCGGACAGCGAGAACAAGTTCGCCACCGGCCTCAACCTCGGCTCGGGTGTCGCGATGCAGGGCACCAGCAAGATCAACACCCAGGGCACGTTGCAGCAAACCGGCAACGCGCTCGACATGGCAATCGAAGGCTCCGGCTTCTTCCAGGTCCAGCGCCCCGACGGCTCCATAGCCTATACGCGCGCGGGCAATTTCAGCACCACGGCCGAAGGCGTCGTCGTTACCAGCGACGGCCTGCCCGTCGTGCCGCAACTCACCGTCCCACAGGGCGCGACCGGCATCACGATCGGCAATGACGGCACCGTCACCGCCACGCTTCAGGGCCAGACCGAACCGACCCAGCTCGGCCAGATCGAACTCGCCAGCTTCATGAACCCGGCGGGCCTCCAGCCGATCGGCGGCAATCTGCTGACCGAAAGCGCTGCCAGCGGCACGCCGCAGGTCGGCGTTGCGGGGCTGGACGGCCGCGGCGTCATCCGCTCAGGCAATCTGGAAACCTCGAACGTCAATGTGGTCGAGGAACTGGTCGACATGATCGAAACGCAGCGCGCCTATGAGGTGAACAGCAAGATGATCAAGGCGACCGACGAAATGCTCCAGTACGTCAATCAGCAGCTGTGAGCGGACGCATGACCCTCTCCCCAGCACCGTTCGCCCTGAGCTTGTCGAAGGGCTCTACTTCTTCAAAAAGAAAGGGAAGGGCTTCGACAGGCTCAGCCCGAACGGCTGTTTTGTTTCTGGGCACACTCACCCTCGCCGCCACCCCGGCAATAGCCGGCAAAAAGCGCGATGCCGAGCGGCAATTTTTTGCCCCCACCATCGTTGCCGCCCCTGCCGCCCCGGTGGCGAACGGTTCGATCTTTCAGGCATCGATGGGCTATACCCCGCTTACCAGCGGCGCGCGGGCGCAGAGCGTCGGCGACATCATCACCATCGTGCTCGTCGAACGCACGCAGGCGACCAAGACCAATTCGGCCGACACCAGCCGCAGCGGCAGCATCGGGCTGACGCCACCCAGCACGGGCCTGTTCTCGAAGCTCTTCTCGCCCAGCGACGTCGCCGCCAGCGGCGATCAGGGCTTCACCGGCAAGGGCAATGCGTCCCAGTCCAACGCGCTCAGCGGCGAAATCACCGTGACGATCGCGGCGGTCTATCCCAACGGCACGATGCTGGTGAAGGGTGAAAAGGCGCTGACGCTCAATCGCGGCGACGAGTTCATCCAGATCAGCGGCCTCGTCCGTCAGGCGGACATCAGCCCGGACAATCGCATCGCATCGACCCGCGTGGCCGACGCCAAGATCATCTACACCGGCAAGGGCGAAATCGCCCGCGCGAGCCGCCAGGGCTGGCTGCAACGCTTCTTCTCGATGATCAGTCCCTTCTGATGGAGACCGGCAGAGCCATGACCCGCCTTACTAGCCCCGTCATCCCCGCGAAGGCGGGGACCCATCTCCCAACCTATCAGCTGGGGGCAAGGCAGGAGATGGGTTCCCGCCTTCGCGGGAATGACGAAGGAGCGTTAGGCAAGTTCGCGCGGCACGTCATTCTGGCCGTCCTCGCCGTCTTGGCCTTCACAACGCCCGCCCATGCCGAGCGCATCAAGGACCTCGGCACCTTCCAAGGCGTCCGCCCCAACCAGCTCACCGGCTACGGCATCGTCGTCGGCCTCGCAGGCACGGGCGACGACAGCCTCGATTATGCGACGCAGGGCGTGAAAGGCATGGTCTCGCGCTTTGGCCTGACACTGCCGCAGGGGATCAACCCCGCGCTCAAGAACGCCGCTGCCGTGCTGGTGACCGCCGACCTTCCCGCCTTCGCCAAGCCCGGCCAGCGCCTCGACGTCACCGTCTCTGCCCTCGGCAAGGCCAAGTCGCTACGCGGCGGCACGCTCATCATGACGCCCCTGCGCGGCGCGGATAACGAAATCTACGCCATGTCGCAGGGCAACCTTGCCGTCGGCGGCCTCGGCGTTTCGGGCGCGGACGGCAGCCAGGTTTCGGTGAACATTCCCTCCGCCGGCCGCATCCCCGGTGGCGCGACGGTCGAGCGCGCGGTCGCAACCGGCTTCGACACCGCGCCCACCCTCACCTTCAACCTCGCCGAAGCCGACCTCACCACCGCTCTGCGCGTGGCGGACGGCATCAACCGCACCTTCGGCGACAACCGCGCACGCGCAACCGACGCGGTGTCGGTGGACATCACCGCCGCCCCCGGCGCGACCGATCGCATCATGATGATGGGCATGATCGAGAATATCGAGATCAAGCCCGCCGACGCGCCCGCCAAGGTCATCGTCAACGCCCGCACCGGCACCGTTGTCATCAACGGCGCGGTCAGGATCCATCCGGCCGCCGTCGCGCATGGCAAATTGACGGTCAGCGTCAACGAAAGCCCGCGCATCGTCCAGCCCGCGCCCTTCTCTCGCGGCCAGACCGCCATGGAGCCTTCCAGCTCGATTTCGATCGATCAGGAAAAGAAACCAATGGTTAATTTTAAAGGTGGAGCCTCGCTGGCCGATATAGTGAAAGCGGTGAATGCCATCGGGGCATCCCCCGCAGACATGGTCGCGATCCTCGAAGCCTTGAAGCAGGCAGGCGCGATGAAGGCTGAACTGGTGGTGTTGTGATGCAGATCAATGCGATTTCCCAAGGGGTTCAGCCCAGCGCGTCGACCGAAAAGGCGCAACTGAAGGAGGTCGCCAAGCAGTTCGAGGCGATCTTCCTGCGCCAGATGATCGGCACCATGCGCCAGTCTGGCGGCGGCGAAGGCATCTTCGATTCGAGCGCCACCGAACAGTTCCGCGACATGTCCGACGCGCGCACCGCCGACACGATGGCGGAAAAGGGCGCGCTCGGCATCGCTGAAATGCTCCTGCGCCAATATGAGAGCCGCACGCCCAAAGCGCCCGCCACACCCACTCAGGCTAAAGGCGAATGAGCGACCTCTTCATCATCGGCGCTTCGGGCACGAAAGCCTACCGCCAGGCAATGGCCGCGATTTCGGAGAATATCGCGAACGCCAGCACCGAAGGCTATTCGCGCCGCTCGCTGACGACCGTTGAGTCGGGTTCCTCTACCGCGACCATGGCGACCTACATCGCGCGCGCCAATTTCGGCGGGACCGAGGTGCAGGGCGTCAACCGCGCTGCCGATCCCTATCTGGATGCGGCGGTACGCTACACCGGAATGGCGCTCAGCAATTCCACCGCACGGCTGCGCTGGATGACCGATCTGGAAGGCGCGCTGAACGATACGGACACCGGCATCGGCAAGCTGATGACGGGCATGTACCAGAATATGGACAAGCTCGCCGCCAGCCCCAGCGACCGGTCGCTGCGCGTCACCACGCTCGACAGCATCAGCCGCGTGGCCGAAGCATTCCAGCGGACCTCGGCCGACCTCGCGCAGGTATCCAGCGGCATCGCCACCGAAGCGACGGCGTCGGTCGAGACCATCAACCGGTCGCTGTCCCAACTGGCGGAAATCAACAACAGCCTGCTCCGCGCGCAACCCGGCACATCGGCCTATGCGCAGTTGCTGGATGGCCGCGACGCGGCGCTGAACACATTGTCGGCCAATTTCAATGTCGATATCAGCTTCGGCGCGCATGACGTCGCGACGATCAGCTATAATGGCACGACGATCGTGCAGGGCGACAGCGCGACAGCGCTGGCGCTGACCGTCAACGCGAACGGCACGCTGGCCTTGGCTACGGCTGGCGGCACGGCGCTGACCGCACCGTCGAACGGGACGCTCGGCGGCCTCTTTTCCTCGGCGGTCACGACGGCGCAGCGCCGCACAAGCCTGGACACGCTGGCGCAGCAGTTCGTGACGGACATGAACAACTGGCATGCGCAGGGCCGCACCGATGCCAATGCGGTGGGCGGCGCCCTCCTGTCCGGGACAACGGCGGCGACCGTCACCGCGCTGATCACTGATCCGGCCGCGCTTGCGACCAGGTCCACGGACGGGACGCTGAACGGCAACCTGCTTACCGTATCCACCGTGCTGCGCGGCAATGGCAGCGTCGAGCAAGGCTGGACCTCCATCATCGCGACGCAGGCGAACCTGCTCGCGTCCGTCAAGGCTGAACAGACCACGGCGCAGGGCCGCAGCGATCAGGCGATCGCCGCGCGCGAAGCCGTGAGCGGCGTCGATCTCGACATGGAGGCGGCCGAACTCCTCCGTTTGCAGCAAGCCTATTCAGGCTCGGCGAAAATCCTTCAGATCGCGAAGGAAACCGTCGATGCGATCCTGCAACTCATCTAAAAAGGGCTGACTCATGGTAGGCATCACCAACAAGACGCTTATCGCCGAAATCCGGCGTCAGCAGCAGCTGTCCCAAGGCATCATCGAAGGGCAGACCGCCATTTCGACCGGCATCACGCTGACCAAGCCATCGGACAATGCGCTGGCCTGGGTCCAGGTGTCGGAAATCGGCAAGGCGCAGGCGCAGCAAACATCCTGGCAGGCCAATGTCAGCTATGGTCAGGGCCGCGCGGCCAATGCCGAAACGAACCTTGAGGAGATCAACACCCTGCTCATCAGCGCGCAGGAACTGGTGACCTCCGCCCGCAATGGCTCGCTCAACGAGGCACAACGCACCGCGATCTACGAAGATGTGAAGGGCATCCGCGAGGCGATCAGCGCGCTGCTCAATCAGACCGATTATCAAGGCGTGCCGGTATTCGACGACACGCAAAGCGTGCTCGTCCCGGTGAGCCGCGGGCTCAATCTGGCGGTAGTCGGCACCCGGCAGGAGGTTTCGGAAGGAATCGACGTGGGCGGCACGCCCATGACCCTCGACGGCATTTTGGGCCAGGCGCTTACCGCCTTGCAGGGCGGCACCGACGCTGACCTGATGGCGGCGCTGGCCGCGATAAAGGCGGGGCAGAATCACGTCACCATCGAACAGGCCAAGCAGGGTGTCCGCAGCGACCGGTTGGACGTGACCAGCAACCGGCTGACCAGCATCGACCTTGACCTGAAGGAACGTCGCCAGGGCCTGGAATCGACCGACCTTGCCGAAGTCATCTCGTCGGTGAAAAGCAAGCTGCTCCAGCTGGAAGCCGCCCAATCCGCTTTCGCCCGCATCAACCAGCAGACGCTGTTCGACCTGATCCGCTAAGCGCGCCGCCGTCGCTCCCGGCGAACGCCAGAACGACGTTAAAAGGACGAAAACGGCCGAAAAAATCCGTCGTCCTAAACCTCTCGCTAACCATTGGGCGTTAACCATCTGACGAAAGCGCATCTTGCGCCACCGGATGAAAGCCCGGCGGGCAGAATTTTCAGGGGTACTCATGTTCGCACTCATTGGCCTGGTCGTGCTGCTCGCCATGGTATTTGGCGGCTTCATCTTCACGGGCGGCGACATCGGTCCGGTGCTTCACGCCCTGCCCCATGAAATGCTCATCATCGGCGGCGCCGCCGTCGGCGCGCTGATCATCGGCAATTCGGGCGCGGACCTGAAGGCGCTGGGCGGCGGCGTTGGCAAGGTGTTCAAGGGTCCCAAATATAAGAAGCAGGATTTTCTCGACTGCATCTTCCTCGTTTCGCGCCTGATGAAGACGCTGCGCGTCGAAGGCCCCGTGGCGCTGGAACCGCATATCGAAGACCCGGCCAGCTCGACCATCTTCTCCGAATATCCGCGCCTCATGGCGGACAAGACGCTCATCCACCTGATGAGCGACACACTGCGCCTAGTGGTCGTCTCGTCAGGCACGCTCGATCCGCATGCGGTGGAAGAGGTCATGGACAACGCGCTCAAGACCCACCACCACGAAGCATTGAAGCCTGCCGACAATCTTCAGGGCCTCGCCGACGCCCTCCCCGCGCTCGGCATCGTCGCGGCGGTTCTGGGCGTCGTGAAGACCATGGGCTCGATCGACCAGCCCCCGGCCATCCTGGGCGGCATGATCGGCTCGGCGCTCGTCGGCACCTTCCTCGGCGTGTTGCTCGCCTATGGCATGGTCGGCCCCTTCGCCAATCGTTGCCGCGCGGTGATCGAGGCGGACGGCGCCATGTACCATGTCGTCAAGCAGATCATCATCGCCTCGCTCCACGGCCACCCGCAGCCGCTCGTCATCGAAGCCGCGCGCTCCAGCCTGACCCACGCCAACCAGCCGGCCTTCGCCGAAGTGTTCGACGGCATGCGGGGCAAATAAGCCATGGCCGACAAGAAGCGCGGCGGAAACGAGCCCGAACCCCGGCCAATCATCGTCAAGAAGATCATTGTCGATGGCCATGGCGGCCATCATGGCGGCGCGTGGAAAGTCGCCTATGCCGACTTCGTGACGGCGATGATGGCCTTCTTCCTGCTGATGTGGCTGCTGGGCGCAACCACCGAAAAGCAGCGCAAGGGCTTGGCCGACTATTTCACGCCGACGCTGGTCGAACTGAAGATGGCCTCGGCTGGCTCAAGCGGCCTGTTCGGCGGCGATTCCATGGTCAGCAAGGAAAATTATCCCACGACCGGCGGTCAGGGCAATCTTGCCATCACCATCCCGCGCGACGCGACGGGCACCAAGGATCAAGGCGGCAAGGCCACCCGCGCCGCCGACCGCGCCAAGTTCGAGGCGGTGAAGAAAGAACTGGAAGCGCGCATGTCCCGCAAGAAGGGCATGGACAAACTGCGCCGCAACGTCCGCTTCACCGAAACCCGCGAGGGGCTGCGCATCGACCTGATCGACGAGTCCAATTTCGCCATGTTCGCCATGGGCACCGACAACCTGCTCCCGCAAGCGCGCGAGCTGGTGAGCGAGGTCGCAGGCGTTGTGCGCGGCATGCCCAACCCGCTGATCGTGCGCGGCCATACCGATGGCCTGCCATATAGCTCGGGCCAGAGCATGAACAACTGGATGCTATCCTCCGCCCGCGCCGAAGCCACGCGCAAGACGCTGGCGGCCAGCGGCATCGGCAACGACCGCTTCGCCCGCATCGAAGGCGTCGCCGACCGCGAACCCTTTGCCAAGGGCAATGTCTACGACCCGCGCAACCGCCGCATGTCGATCATCCTGGGCTGGACTCGTGGCGGCGACAGCAACGACGAAGCGCCGGACGAAGAAACCAAGGCGGCGATCAAGGAACGCGACAACCCGGCACGGATAGCCCGCGAAGAGGTGACCAGGATCGACATGGGCGGCACCAGCCTCCCCGCCGGCGTCCAACTGATCAACCCAACCGCGCCCGGCACGTCGAGCAAGCCGGGCAAGCATTGACCCAAATCCTCCCCATCAAAGATGGGGAGGGGGACCAGCCAAAGGCTGGTGGAGGGGAAAATGAGCAGATCGCCCCCAATTCCCCTCCACCACCGCTACGCGGCGGTCCCCCTCCCCACGCTCCGCGCAGGGAGGATTTTCCCCTCAAACCGGCAGCACCAAGCTCGCCTCCAGCCCGCCACCAACCCGGTTCGCGAGCCTCAGCGCACCCCCATGCTCCGCCATGATCGCCCGCACCAACGCCAGCCCGAGCCCCGCGCCCCCAGTCTCCCGGTTCCGCGACCCCTCCAGCCGCGTAAACGGCTCCATCATCTCCTCCATCCGATCCTCGGCGATGCCCGGTCCATCATCCGCCACGACCAGCCGGATCGCGCCATCCTCGCGCACCACGGACACATGCGCCCGCTCGCCATAGACAATCGCATTCTCGATCAAATTGCGCAGCGCCCGCCGGATCTGCTGCGGCCGCACCGAAGCCACCGCCCGTTCACTATCCGCCATCTCCGCAGGCGATCCCAGCTCGATGAAATCCTCCACCACCGCATCGGCCAGCGCGGAAAGATCAACCTTCTGTACCGCCTCCGTGCTCCGCCCGGCCCGCGCCAGCGACAGGATATCTTCCAGCATCCGGTTCATCTCGTCGATCGTCTGCGACATGCGCGCACGCTCGCCCTCATCCTCAACCGATTCGGCCCTCACCCGCAGCGACGCCAGCGGCGTCCGCAAATCATGGCCGATCGCGCCCAGCATCCTGTCCTTCTCGTCCAGCATCGCGAAGATACGGCTGCGCATCGCGTTGAAGGCAGTGGTCAGGTCGCGCACGTCACCCGGCCCCCGCTCCTCCACCGGGTCGGCCGACCCTGTCCGCGCAAATTGCTGCGCCGACCGCGTCAGCTGCCCCAAAGGCCGCGCCAACCTTCGCCCGACCCACAGCAGCGGCAAGAGCACGATCACATAAAGGATCAGCGTTTGCCAGGCGAGCCAGCCGCCAAAGCGCGGCGCCCGGTTGCCCGCACGCGTCTGGGTCACGACCCATTGTCCCGGTGCATATTCAGCCGCCATCGTCAGCCGCCCGTTCCGTGGCGCGCCGCGCATATCACCCATCGCGCGCATCCGGACACGTTCCCAGCGGCGCATAGGTGGAGGCTGATTCTGCTCTGCCACCCGTACCGACAGCACGGGCAGTCCTACATCAACGAACATCGCCATGGCGCGCCGCTCAACCTCCGGTCGCCGTTCGCCCGTCAGAACCGGGGCTGCATCAAAGAAGCGCGCACGCGGCGGCCGGTTGCGCGCAGGCGGCTCCCCCCGACTGTCCAGCGCATCGACGATGCGATAAACCCCCGGCGCCGTCTGCGCCGTCAGCGTCAGCCGATTGCGCTCCCGCAGCAGCAGCCCGAAATTGATCGCCTGCGCCACGAACAACGCAATCGCCACCAGCGCGATGATCTGCCCGACCAGGCTCTGCGGCCAAAGGCGAAAGCGCCTCACAGCTTCCTCACATCGGCGGACAGCGTATAGCCGCCGCCCCACACCGTCTTGATCAGCGTCGGATTCTTCGGATCGGGCTCGATCTTCTTGCGCAACCGGCTGATCTGATTGTCGATCGCCCGGTCGAACGCATTGGCCTCCCGCCCCTGCGTGATGTCGAGCAGCTGGTCACGGCTCAACACCTGATTGGGCCGCGTCGCAAAGGCCATCATCAGATTATATTCGGCAGTCGACAGCGGCAGCGCCACCCCTTCCTGATCCACGAGCACGCGCTCCTGTGTCTTGAGCAGCCAGCCCGCAAAGGCATAGGTCGCTCCATCAGGTGCCGTCACCCGCTGGCCGCCCGTGGCCACGCGGCGAAAGATCACCTTGATCCGCGCCACCAGCTCACGCGGGGAAAAGGGCTTCAGCACATAATCGTCCGCCCCCATCTCCAGCCCCACGATCCGGTCGGTCTCCTCCGACTTGGCGGTCAACAGGATGACGGGAATCTCACTCGTCTCGCGAATATGGCGGCACAGCGACAGCCCATCCTCACCCGGCATCATGATGTCCAGGATCACCAGATCGATCGCATTAGCGTTCAGCCGCACCCGCGCCTCCGCCGCACTTTCGACGGCGGTGACGCGAAAACCGTTGCGCGACAAATATTGCGCCAACGGCTCGCGGATCGAACGCTCGTCATCGACGAGCAGCAGATGGGGTTTTTCACTCATGGGGGATATCTGTCATGACTATCAGCGGCTTGGAAGGGCGAAGGACGCTGCCTCCACCCTTCCTGTTCGATCAGTTCTTCGGCGCGGCGTCCGCACCACGGCGGGCCTGCCAGGCTTCGCGCATCGCCTGACGCGCGGCCTTCATTTCATCCGCCGTGACAAAGCCGTCCTTGTTGCTGTCGGCCCTGTCGAACATCGCGATCGGCCGGGCCATGAACTCGGCGCGGGTGAGGACGCCGTCCTTCATCGCCTCGCCGCCTTGGCCGCCACGCCGATGAAACATCATGCCGCCGCCAAAGCCGTGATGGCCGCGCCCGCCAAAGCGGTGGCCTTCATGTCCGCCACGGCCCTTTGCCTCGCCATCGCCGCGACCCCAACGCCCCTGATGCCCGGCCGCAAACTCGGCCTTGCTGATCTGACCGTTGCGATCCGTGTCCAGCGCGGCAAAGCGCTGGTCAAGCCGCGCCTGACGGCTGATCTCCCGATCTTCCTTCGTCAGCTTGCCGTCGCGATTGGCATCCATCTTCACGAAACGCGCGTCGAGCGCGGGGGTCAGTTCAGCCTTGCTGATCTTCCCGTCCTTGTTCGCGTCGGCCATCGCCATCATGCCGCCATGACGGCCTCCAGGGCCACCATCGCCGGGTTGCGCTAGCGCCAGATGCGAAGCGGCCAGCCCGCCGACGAACAGCGCGCCGACAGCAGCGGTGCCCAAAAATTTGCGGATCATCTCTTCTCTTCCTTCCAAGGGATAACGAACGGCCATCGCCGCTCCTGAAACCCCTTATGAGGAAGAATTGTCCCGCAAACTTGTCATGTCACGGCCGAATTTGTCGCAATATGTAACGGGGGGCGAACCTCCCCCCACCCCCGTCATCCCAGCGAAAGCTGGGATCTCAGGAGGCGAGGCGCCAGGCCGCACAAGATCCCAGCTTACGCTGGGATCACGAGTTAATCAGCCGTCCCGCCGACCCAACAGCCGCAACCGAAGCGCGTTCAGCTTGATAAAGCCCGCCGCATCCCGCTGGTCATAAGCGCCCGCATCATCCTCGAACGTGACGACCTTTTCGCTGTAGAGCGAATAAGGCGATTTCCGCCCAACGACCTGAACGCCGCCCTTGTACAGCTTCAGCCGAACCGTACCCGTCACCTTCTCCTGGCTATGGTCGATCGCCGCCTGCAACATCTCACGCTCCGGCGAGAACCAGAAGCCATTATAGATCAGCTCGGCATAACGCGGCGCCAGCTCATCCTTCAGATGCGCCGCACCCCGGTCCAGCGTCAGCTGCTCGATACCGCGATGGGCGAGGTGATAGATGGTGCCGCCCGGCGTTTCATACATGCCGCGCGACTTCATGCCCACGAAGCGGTTCTCGACCAGATCGAGCCGACCGATGCCATGCTTGCGACCATATTCGTTCAACGTTTCGAGCAAAGTCGCCGGGCTCATGCCCACGCCATTGATCGCAACGCCGTCGCCACGCTCGAAATCGACCGTGATATATTCGGGCGCGTCGGGCGCATCCTCCGGGTTCACCGTGCGCGAAAAGACATAGTCGGGCACTTCTTCCCACGGATCTTCCAGCACCTTGCCCTCGGAAGAGGTATGCAGCATGTTCGCGTCGGTCGAAAACGGGCTCTCGCCACGCTTGTCGCGCGGGATCGGGATCTGGTGCTGCTCGGCAAATTCAATGAGCTTGGTGCGGCTGGCCAGGTCCCACTCGCGCCACGGCGCGATCACCTTGATGTCGGGCGACAGCGCATAATAGCCCAGCTCGAACCGCACCTGATCATTGCCCTTGCCGGTCGCGCCATGGCTGACCGCGTCGGCGCCGACCATCTTCGCAATCTCGATCTGCCGCTTGGCGATCAGCGGGCGGGCGATCGACGTGCCCAGCAGATACAGCCCCTCATACATCGCGTTGCCGCGCATCATCGGGAAGACATAGTCCTTCACGAACTCTTCGCGCAGGTCGTCGATGAAGATATGCTCATCCTTGACGCCCATCAGCTTGGCTTTCTGCCGCGCAGGCTCCAGCTCCTCGCCCTGCCCCAGATCGGCGGTAAAGGTCACGACCTCACACTGGTAGGTCTGCTGCAACCATTTCAGGATCACGCTGGTGTCGAGCCCTCCCGAGAAGGCCAGGACAATGCGGTTGATCTTATCGGACATGGGTGGAGCGACCTTCCTTCAAACTTGGCCTGCAAACTGGCGCGAAATTACCGGCGCGCCGGTATCAGGGGTCGGCCCCAAGTGCAACCGAATCGACGTGGATCAATCATGCAAACGGGGCGACACCGTGCGATGCCGCCCCAGTCTGGCTGATTGCAGGGGCTAAACGTGCTTGTGGCTTGAACGTCCGTTCATCTATCCATACCGCTGACGGCAGACTTATATATTCTTGTCTGCCTGCTCATTGGGCCGGCTCGCCAGGTTCCTCCCGTCGGCAGCCCTCGAGTTGCCGCTCGCGTCGCGCCTCCTCCAGCCGACCGCTTTCCCGATCCGCTTTCGTCCGCCCGAACTTGGCACGATTGGCCTCGGCGGCCCGCTCCTTATCCGCCCGCGCCTTCACCTTGCGCGCCTGCCGCAGATTAATGATGTCGGCCATGCCTGCTCCTTAGCGGTGGTCTCGATGAGTCATTGATTTCTCAGCAAGCCAATTCTCAATAGATAAAGCGCCCCGCACTGTAGACGGAATTTCAGCATCATCATCGATAGTATAGCGGAAAAGACGCTCTTGTTCGCCAGAATAAAATTTCCCCCGCTGGCGCCAAACGGGTATCAGTTTTTCCAAATCTTCAAGTGTATGGCAAACATCACCGTTCCTCCAAAATTCATAATCTGGATTGTCATTACCTTTTCCACTATGCACATCCATAAAGAAGCACGGGCGGCGACGTATTAAAAACTCATAAACTTGACTGCTCATGTCACCGATATACATATCCGCTGCGAGCGTATAGCTCATGTCAAATAGGCGGCTGCTGCTTGTATCGATAAGAATATTGGGGCAATTTTCGTACTTCGTGTCGATATTTGGCCTGAATCGTGCGACTTTATATTCAGGAGAAATATGCAACCTTTTCTTAAAAAGCATAACATGCGGAGCGAAAATCAGATTGTATTTGTCCGCGTTTTTGCTGAAAAAACCAAGTATATCGTTACCCATCGTATACCATGACGACAGATGCGGATCAAAATGAGGGTTGTAAACAACCACCGGTAAATCATTGTCGAAAAATCGGGGCCGGGTATCACGGTCTATAGTATCAAATTTGGGATAGCCAATAAGACGACACTGATCCGGCCGGGCAATCTTGTGCCGTTGCATTTCATCGATCAGCTTTTGGCCGCTCAGTAAAAACAAGTCATATTGCGCCAGTTCGGGATGATAAGCGACATTCCGATCACCAGACCCGTGAGGCACATAACAAAATGCCGGAGCATTTTCCCCTAGCGCCCTTTTAACACGCAGACATGTCCGTTCGGTCGAAACGATCATGTCAACTCCGGCAAAGAGAGCGTGGTGCGCGCGCAATCTTGCAAGACGGCGAACCGGCGCGACTTTGTCAAAGGGAGCGAGTGCCGCGTGAAGCCAGGTGGGCAGATCAAGGGAGACCCACTCGATCCTATCCCGCGCATCCAGCGGCATGATCGAGTCAATAGTGGCACGTATCGCAGGCGTGCCAACCGCCGCGATAACGCGAATGGACGGGCAATTGAGCGCCAGTTGCGCCGCTATGCCCGCGATATGAGCAACTTGATGCGCGGCATCATGATTGAAAAGGAAGAGGACTCTAGACTCTTCGCCGACGCTCATGCTTCTACACTGCCCTCTTTAACGAAAGTGACGATAGCCTGCGCAGCGCGGCCCGCTGCACCGGGGCATATGTCGCCCAATGTCGATGCCACAGCCTCAGCCTGTGCAGCCCGATATAGATGATGACGACTCGGAGCCGCCCTGATCGCATCCATCAATTGGGCAGGATCATCGACCACGTCGCCCAAATGCCAGAATAGGTAATGAGGATCATCGCGCCAATCAACTCCATGCGCATTAAGGAATACACAAGGCCGCGGCTCGGTCAGAAATTCGTAAACCTGACTGCTGACGTCGCCAACGTAAATATCCGCCCAATCAGTATAGCTGTTATCCAGTGAACGATCCGATCCTGTATCCACCAGGACGCGATCATTGCTACGCGAATTCCAATATTCTCGTATCGTTTTCGATCGACGATGAAACATTTTTACATGAGGCGCGACAATGAGATTGAATTCATTCTGTCCGGCAAATGCGTCGAGAAAAGGACCCACGAATTTTTGCCAGGACCCCAGCTTTCTATCCTTGTGAGGATTGTACAGCACGATGGACCGTTGCTCGGCAAATGGTGGAGAACTCGACGCGCGCAACCGTTTCGTCGTCTCCAGCTTGATATAACCGGGAGTCGAATATCGACCCGGCCGAATTAAATTCAGGGCGAGCATTCTGTCTGCGGTCTTGCGCCCTGACAGCAATACCATGTCGAACTTGGCAATACGGGGCTGGAACGCAACGGCGCGATCACCCGACCCGTGCGTTAGATAGATCAGAGGGGGATGCTCGGCGAACCCATCAAAAATATCCGCCAGAGTATTCTCGACCGAGATCACCGCATCGTAGCCAAGGAGCATCTCTGCATTCGCTTGCCTGATCTGCTTTTTCATCAGGCCAAAGATTTTCATCCGCTGCGCCCATGTGACCCAGGTCGGCCGCTTTAGCGGATAAGCGGGCAATGGCTGCGAATCATGCGCCTTTTCAATGCGCCGGATGTGCGCAAGCACAGCCGGTTCATTGTAAAAGATATCGACATCGACCCCTGACATGGCAGCCAGTTCGACTGCGACGGCCATGCCGTGATAACATTGATATGGTTCGGCGATGAAAATGAAAGCCAGCCGCATTACTCACCTCGCGGATCGGGAAAGATCGGCCGTATCCAAGATCTCTTCTCCTTGGTCGCATACCGAGAGATGACCTGTGGCCATATATGCCCTTATCGCCTGCGCGGCTCTCCGCGCAGCTCCCGGCGTACGATCACCCAAACTGTCAGATGCTATCCGCTCCTGCAAATCGCGATAGAGAATATGGCGTTCGGACGCCATATGAATGGCCTGCATCAGGTCGGCGGGATTATCGACCACATCGCCAAGGTGCCAGCTAAGAAAATTGGGGTCGTCACGCCAATTAAGGCCGTGCGCGTTAAGGAATACGCAGGGTCGCGGATGGGCAAGAAACTCATAGACCTGACTGCTTACATCCCCAACGTAGATGTCAGCGGCGGCCGTGTAGCTGTTGTCGAGTGAAGAAAAGGAACCTGGATCCACAATAATATTCGGGGTGCTAAGCGCACGCCACTGTTCCCGCGTTCGCGCGGAGCGTCGGCGAAACATTTTTACATGTGGGGCAACGATAAGGTTAAAATTATCCTGCCGCCCAAATTCTTTCAGCATTGGAAGAATGAACTTTTCCCATGACTGCAGGCCGCGCGCTTTATGAGGATTATATAGAACCGTCTGCCGGTTATTGGCGAAAAGGGGAGGACGCGCTGCGCGAAGGCGTTCTGCGGTCTCGATCTTGGGATATCCGGTCAGCGCATAATGGCCTGGCCGAACCAAGCCCAATGACAAAAGGCGATCCGCAGTTTTTCGACCGGTCAGCAGAACGAGATCAAAATTCCCGATGCGCGGCGAAAATCCGACAGCGCGATCCCCAGAACCATGGGACATGTGAATCTTGACGGGACGGCTGGCGACATCCCCGCTGGTGAACAAAGGCGCCACCGAATCCTCGAGCGCAAAAATGGCGTCATAGCCCATCAAATCAGATTCGTTCGCGCGCAGTACCTGGGGCTTGGCTAGACCAAAGATGCGCATTTTTTGAACCGCTCGCGTCACGACAGTGCGCTTCATGCGGATGCAGGGAACGCTCGGCGCATTCAGTGCTTCACGGATACGTTCCAGATGAACGGGGGTTTCTGGATCATTATAGTAGAATGTCACGCTGACGTCTGGCATAGCCGCCAACTCAAATGCTATGGCAGCGCCATGATAGCATTGGTAAGCTTCGGCTATCAGGACAAAGGCTATTTTCATCCGGGCGCTCCATACGGGCGCGCGCGCGATGAGGAAAGAAATATATGACCTCCCTGGACAAGGGCCCACGCGACTTCTTCTCCAATGAAAGCTCCATTACCCGCATAGTCCGCAACGCCGGCTGGATGCTGGCAGGCAAAGGGGCGGGTGCAGTTCTCAGCCTCATCTATCTCGCTGCGGTAACCCGTAGTCTGGGACCCGTGAAATTCGGACAATTTGCCCTCATACTCAGCCTGGGCCAAGCGGTCAGCGGGCTGGTATCATTCCAGACGTGGCGGATCGTCATTCGATACGGCAGCAGTTACGTTCAGAACGGAGATCGCATCGCCTTCAGCCGCATCGCTATCGCTTGTATCCTGATTGACGGCGCCGCGGCGATTGCCGGATGCGCCCTAGTCGCCGTGGGCATCAAATTGGCCGCCCCCTATTTCGGCTGGTCTCCTGCCCTTGCTACCAGCGCGCTACTATATGCGTTCTGCGTATTGCTCTGCATACGCTCCACGGCAGTGGGGGTGCTGCGTGCTCACGACAGGTTTCGGGATGGCGCAGCAGCAGACTCCATCATGCCGCTGACACGTTTGGTGGGCGCTCTCGCGGTCGTCGCCATTGGGCCGACTGTAACCTTGTTCCTCGCCGCTTGGGCGCTTTCAGAAATCACCACGGCGATAGCCTATTGGTGGCTGGTGATCCGGCGGGAAAGCATCGTCATCACACCGGAGAGCTTGCAGAACCTGACCGCCGTTCCTCGCGAACATGCGGGTTTCTGGCATTTTATGACAGTGACAAATCTGGGAGCCACCGTTGCGTCATTGCAGCAGCAATTGCCGGTTTTGCTATCGGGCTTATTTGCAGGTCCGGCGGCTGCCGGGCTGTTTCGCTTCGCCAGTCAATTGAGCCAAGCCTTGGCTCGCATCGGAGATATGCTGGCAAGGTCGATGTTCGCGGAAATGAGCCGCGTCCACGCGCGGGGCGATTCGAACGAAGCATGGGCCTTGCTGCGCCGATCGACACGCCTTTCCATTGCGGCCGGCCTGCTAATCCTTCTATTGGTGATCGTGGCGGGAAAGCCTGCTCTCTACATTATTTCAGGCTCGGCCTATCTTTCCGCATACCCGCTTCTGGTCATGCTGGGTGTGGCAGCGGCCATCGACCTTGCCAGCGTCGGCTTCGAACCGGCCCTCATGGCATCTGGCAAGGCGGGGCAGGCGCTCGCCATTCGTCTAACCTCATTGACTGTCTTGGCCATTTGTCTTTGGCTTTTGCTGCCAAGCATGCAGGAACGGGGAGCGGGGTTTGCCATTATAGCATCCTCCATCACCAATATGGCGTTATTGGCAATTGTTTCGCATCATAAGCTTGGAAGGTAAGTATTCTACCATTTAGCTACCCGCCCGGCGGGTTGAAGCGCCCTGCCCTCATTTCACCGGCTTCACCAATATCGCAATGCAATAAGTAGGACAAAGATCGCGCTTAACCCGGCGTCCCAATTGCACTATCACCGCCGCATGGCCACGCCTTCCCTGCGTCAACTCGACATTTTTGCGCAGATGGTGGCGGCGGGCAGCATGTCGCGCTGCGCCCGCGATCTGGGCGTCCCGGTCGAAGACATCGCACGCGCAATTGCTTCTCTGGAAATGCGTCTTGGCTATCATCTGTTTGAAGGTCCGCCTGATCATCAACGGCTGACTGCCGCCGGGCGCAAGACCGCCGAGGCGATGACCCTCTTGTCGCAGGATCAGTCCGACAGCTGGGCACTTGACGAAGCAGCCCCTCCTTCCCCTCCGCCCGTCGCGCCTGAAGCCGCGCCTGCGGAGCCTCCCCCCGCACCAGCGCGGCAGGCGATCACCCTTGCCGCCCCCGCCCCCGTTTTCGGCCACTTCCAAGAAGCGCTCGCCGCGTTCGAGGCCGCGAATGAGGATATCGCGATCACGCTCGACCTCTCCATCCACCTCGCCGATGAGGCGCGTGGGGCACTGGAGCAGGGCCGCGTCGATATCGCCTATTTCTACGCCTTGGGGGAACAGCCGGGCTTTGCATCCCGCTATGGCTGGTCGGAACAGATCAACCTTTACTCCGGGGCAGACCATCCCCTCGCCCGGCGCGACATCGTCACAGCCGACGATCTGCGGATCAGTCCCACGCTCGCGATGGAGCCGAATAACGGCCTGCGTCGCATCATCGATGAAGCCCTCGACCGGGAAGGCATCAGCATGGGCGCGCCAGTGCTCGAAACCGACAATATGTTCGATATCATGACCATATTACGAGAAGGCGCGGGCTGCTTCGCCGCCTTCGGCCCGCTCGCCCGCGACCTCGGCCGCATGAACGGCATCCGCCGACTGCCCCTCGAACGCCCCCTCCCCTCCATCGAGGTCAGACAGGCCCTGCGCGCCCGCGCCCACGCAGACTCGCCAGTGAGCGCGCTCGCCGAGTTTCTCTTCCTCTGACTTTTGCACCGGGTCCGATCGATCTTGGCCCTGGGTCATTGGTCGATGACACTTGATCGCCGATCCTCAGCGGCGGGCCACTGATCCATGGTCATCAACGCCGGATAGCTGATCCGCGCCACTTTCTGCCCGCCTGCGGACGCCCGCCGCTGCCCTCTATCCCTTCCTCGACAGTCCGCCCAAAACATGAGCCAAAATCAATTGATACGTTATAACATTTAAGTTAGAGGCGCCTCACAACTGTTTCAATCAAGGGTTTCCTTCATGAATTCCCCCCTGCCGCTCCTCCGCGCCAGCTGCGCCCTCACCGCGATCTGCCTCGCCTCCCCCAGCCTCGCCCAATCGTCAGCAACCCAGCCCGGCACCTATCACGATGACCAGCCCAACATAGTCGTCACCGCCATCATCCCCCGCCGCCAGGGTGATATATTATCCGGCACCTCGGTCCTCTCCGGCGCCGAGCTGACACGCGACCTGCGGACCACCATCGGCGAAACCCTTGCCCATCAACCCGGCGTCTCCGCCACCTCCTTCGGCCCCAACGCCTCCCGTCCGATCCTGCGCGGCCTTCAGGGCGAACGGGTGCGCATCCTCACCGATGGCGTCGGCAGCTTCGACGTATCCAACACCTCGGTCGATCACGCCGTCGCGATCAATCCCCTGACCGCCGACCGCATCGAAGTGCTGCGCGGCCCGGCTGCCCTGCTCTACGGCTCATCGGCGATCGGCGGGGTCGTCAATGTGATCGACAGCCGCATCCCCCGACGCGTCCCCGACGAGCCGATCCACATCGAAGGCATCGCCAATTACGGCAGCGCCGCCCACGAACGCAGCGGTTCCGCCGAAATCGAAGCGCCGGTAACGGACAAGATCGTCGTCCACTTCGACGGCAGCTATTCCAAGAGCGGCAATCTCGACACCGGCTCGTACATCCTGACGCCCGCCCTGCGTGCCCAAGCCGCCGCGAGCGGAGACCCCGCCATCACACCCCTCGCCGATCTGCGAGGCAAGCTTCCCAACAGCGCCGCGCGCACCTGGGAAGTGGCTGGCGGGGCGGCGCTCGTGACCGACGGCGGCAACCTGGGTTTCTCGATCGCCCACACGGACAATCTCTACGGCGTCCCCGTCCGCTATTCGGTCGAGCCAGGATCGGAGGCCGAACAGGTCCACCTCCACATGAAGCAGGACCGCGCCGACATGCGCGCCGAACTGCCGGTCAATGGCGGCATCCTGGATTCCATCCGCCTTCGCGCGGGCTTCGCCGATTATCAGCATCAGGAGATCGAACCGTCCGGGGAGGTCGGCACCACATTCTATAACCAGTCGATCGAATCACGGCTTGAACTGGTGCAAGCCAAGCGAGGCGGATGGGATGGAGCCGTCGGCGCGCAATTCTTCGCCCGCAACTTCCATGTCGAAGGTGAAGAGAAATTCCTGCCCCGCAACCGGACGGAGCAACTCGGCTTTTTCACGCTTCAATCCTTCGACCTTGGCAGCAGCCGGATCGAACTGGGCGGACGCTATGAACATAACAAGGTCGGGGCGGAGGCGGACGCAACCTTGTTCAATCCCGCCTATCAGCGCAGCTTCGACGCGTTTTCCGGCTCGATCGGCGCCAGCCAGGAGATACGTCCAGGCTGGCGGGTCGGCCTGAACCTCGCCCGCACCGAACGCGCGCCCTCGGCTGAAGAGCTATTCGCGCGCGGCAATCACGCCGGGACGCAAGCATTCGAGTTTGGCAACCCGAACTTCGACCTGGAGAAAAGCTGGGGCGTGGAAGCCACGCTGCGGGGGGAAGGCCCCGGCTACAGCCTGTCTCTCTCGGCCTATCACAACTGGTTCAACGGCTACATCTACGATGCGCTGGTGGATGACACCGCCTGCATGGCGGTGAACGGCGGAGAGCCTCTGGAATTCCCTTGCTTCCAATATAATCAGGCGGACGCCCGCTATCTCGGCTTTGAAGCAGAGGCATCGGTTAAGCTCGGGGAAGTCGGCGGATACAAGGTCAATCTGGATGGCCTTGCCGATTATGTCCGCGCAACCATCACCGGCTCAGGCCCCGCGCCACGCATCCCGCCGCTCAGGCTACTCGGAGGGATCGAACTTCAGGGCGACCGCCTGAGCTTCCGGGGCGAGGTCGAACATAGTTTTGCGCAGGACAGGATCGCCTCGACCGAAACCCGCACGGATGGCTTCACGCTCGTCAACGCATCGCTGTCCTTCAAGCCGTTGAAAGGGAATGACCGGACCACCATCAGCCTGTCGGCGAACAATATATTCGATGTCGAGGCCCGGCGACATGCCAGCTTCCTCAAGGATTATGCGCCCCTTGCTGGACGGGATATCCGCCTGACGGCTCGACTATCCATCTGACCAACCTAGTTCATTGCGCAATGTGACAGTTTGGTTACAAGGCGCTCATGAATGAGGGGCATTTTATGGCTAAGGCTGAAGGGGCGGACTGGTAATGCGCCAGATTGCCGCCCTGCCCTATGCCACTGATCCCGATGGGTCGATGCGCATCCTGCTGATCACATCGCGCGAAACCCGCCGATGGGTGATTCCCAAGGGAAATCGCATCAAGGGGATGGCCGGACACCGGGCCGCTGAGCTGGAAGCCTATGAGGAAGCGGGCATTCATGGCATCGCCTGCCCCGCTCCCTTGGGCCGCTATCGTTATGACAAACGTCGCCGCAAAGGCGGATCGCGCGAAGCCACGGTTGAAGTTTTCCCCCTTGCAGTGACCGGCCAGTTATCGCAATGGCCCGAGCAGGGGCAGAGGGAACTGCGCTGGTTTCCGGTCGCAGAGGCCGCGAAAGCGGTCGAGGAACCCGATCTTCAAACGATCATCGCGGCCTTTCGCGAACCGCCGCGCGATCCGGGCTGGTTCATCCGAATGCTGCTGCGGGTCAAGGAATGGCAAGCCGAAAGGACTGGAATGCTGCGGTGGTTTCACGCGCTGATGCCCAAACAGGGGCGTTTCTTCGAACAGTTTGAGGATCATGCGGTGACGCTCGTCGCCGGGGCCGATGCGCTCGCCAAGCTGCTGAAGGGCGGCCCGGACATGGACGCACAGATCGAAGAGATCTCCGCGCGCGAGCACGAAGCCGACGACATCATCCGCGAAGTGCTGCAGGATGTCCGTCGCATTTTCGTGACGCCCTTCGACCGCAGCGCCATCACCGGCCTGATCGGCGTGATGGACGACGCAATCGACCAGATGAACCAGACCGCCAAGGCGATCGCCCTGTTCGAGGTCAAGGAGTTCGCGCCCCAGATGCAGGACATGAGCGCTCTTATCGTGGAGTGCGCCCGCATCACAGCCGAGGCGATGCCGCTGCTGCGCTCGCTAAGCCTCAATTCGGTGCGATTGCATGACCTGACCGAGCGGTTGGTGAAGCTGGAAGGGCATGCCGACATACTGCATGAGGCGGGCCTCAAGGCGCTGTATAATCAGGCGCGGGAAGGCAACCCCATGGACTTCGTCGTCGGAAACGAAATCTATGCCCATCTGGAGAAGGTGACCGACCGGTTCGAGGACGTCGCCAACGAAATCTCCGGGCTGGTCATCGACCACGCCTGATCTTCCACTGACCACAGCGCGCTCGCACGCTCGTAAACGGCCGATCCTTAAGCCTCTTCTCAATCGGCGCGAACCACCGAACGGACCCAATATGCTTCGATCCCTGCAGGACAGAGTATAACCCGCGATGGAAGCTCAGCTCGCATTTCCGCTGCTCATTGCCCTTATCGGCATCGCGCTGGCGTTCGATTTCCTGAACGGCCTGCATGACGCGGCAAACTCCATTGCCACGATCGTATCGACCCGTGTGCTAAAGCCCCAATATGCCGTGGCCTGGGCCGCCTTCTTCAACTTCATCGCCTTTCTATTCTTTGGGCTGCACGTCGCGGAAACCGTCGGCAAAGGCATTGTGGATGCTAACATCATTGACGCCCAGGTGATCTTCGGCGCGTTGATGGGTGCCATAGCCTGGAACCTCATAACCTGGGGCCTTGGCATACCCTCTTCCAGCAGCCACGCGCTGATCGGGGGCTTGTTGGGCGCAGGCACGGCAAAGGCGGGCCTGAGCGCTGTCGTATGGAGCGGCGTGTTCAAGACCAGCGCCGCAATCGTCATGTCTCCCGCGATCGGCCTGCTCCTGGCGCTGTTGCTGGTCCTGATCATCAGCTGGATATTCCGCCGCTTCACGCCGCAAGGTGCCGATCGAGTGTTCCGAAAGCTCCAACTCGTATCGGCCTCGCTCTATTCTCTGGGCCATGGCGGCAACGATGCGCAGAAGACGATGGGTATCATCGCCGTCCTGCTCTATTCGCAGGGGATGCTCACGGGCGAATTCCACGTTCCTTTCTGGGTGGTGATTTCCTGCCAGGCAGCGATGGGTCTTGGCACACTGTTGGGTGGATGGAAGATCGTCCACACCATGGGATCGAAGATCACGCGGCTGACACCTGCTCAGGGTTTTTGCGCCGAAACCGGCGGGGCAATCACGCTGTTCATGGCGACGCATCTGGGCGTCCCAGTCTCAACCACGCACACGATAACGGGGGCCATCGTCGGCGTGGGCGCCTCTCGCCGCTTGTCGGCGGTACGGTGGAACGTGGCGTCTAGTATCGTCATCGCATGGGTCGTCACCCTTCCCGCAGCAGCGCTGATCGGTGGAGGTTTTTACGAGCTCACGCGACTTTTCTAACATAGGCACTTCATATCGCGGCCATTGCGATCAGGACGATCTGCCCCTTCACAAAAGGTGGCGATCGCTCTATATGGCGTTTTGAAAATCCGGTTCCTGCAAGCCTTCCGGCGAGCATGAACCGTCCCCTGGATCGCCCGGGGACCGGTTTCGAATAGCGCGCGAAACCGGCGGGATTGGGCGACATTTGGTGGGTCACAAGGTGCTGACAGTGCGGATCGGACAGTCCCGGCCCGCACTTTTTTGCGTGGCGGCAGAAGGGCGAATCAGCCCTTTCACCCGTCTCGTCAGGCTGAATTTCGCTGCGATGCGAAAAAATGCGACGAATTACAGGCAGGAAACGCAATGGCGACCAAAGCTCTCCCCACGATCAGCAATACCGGCGCGAAGAAGCGCATCAGAAAGGTATTCGGCGACATCCACGAAGTAGTGCAGATGCCGAACCTGATCGAAGTCCAGCGGGAGAGCTATGAGCAGTTCCTGCGGTCGGACCCGTCGATCGGCTATGTGTCGGGCCTCGAAAAGACCCTGCGCTCGGTCTTCCCGATCCGCGACTTCGCCGGCACCGCCGAGATGGACTTCGTTCATTACGAGCTGGAAGAGCCGAAGTACGACGTCGAGGAATGCCGTCAGCGCGGCATCACCTATGCAGCGCCGATGCGTGTCACGCTTCGCCTGATCGTGTTCGAAGTCGATCAGGACACCGAAACCCGCTCCGTGCTCGATATCAAGGAGCAGGACGTCTACATGGGCGACATGCCGCTCATGACGGGCAATGGCACCTTCATCGTCAACGGCACCGAGCGCGTCATCGTGTCGCAGATGCATCGTTCGCCGGGCGTTCTGTTCGACCATGACCGTGGCAAGACCCACTCGTCGGGCAAATATCTCTTCGCCGCGCGCGTCATTCCCTATCGTGGTTCGTGGCTCGACTTCGAATTCGACGCCAAGGACATCGTCAACGTCCGCATCGACCGCAAGCGCAAGCTGCCGGTCACCGCGCTGCTCTATGCGCTCGGCCTGACCGCCGAAGACATGCTCGGCTTCTTCTACAACAAGGTCGTGTTCGTCCGTGGCGAAGGCGGCTGGCAGATCCCCTACCTCGCCGAGGCATGGCGCGGCCAGAAGCCCGCTTTCGACATCGTCGATGCCAAGTCGGGCGAAGTCGTGTTCGCTGCTGGCCACAAGATCAGCCCTCGCGCCGCGAACAAGGCAGAGAAGGACGGTCTTGAGACCCTGCTGATCCCGACCGAGGAAGTCTATGGCCGCTACAGCGCCTATGACCTCATCAACGAGAAGACCGGCGAAATCTACATCGAGGCCGGTGACGAAGTCAGCCCTGAAAACCTCGAAAAGCTGGACAAGGCGGGCATCGACCGACTCGAACTGCTCGACATCGATCATGTCACCACCGGCCCCTGGATCCGCAACACGCTGAAGGCCGACAAGGCCGAGGAACGCGACCAGGCCCTGAGCGACATTTATCGCGTCATGCGCCCCGGCGAGCCGCCGACGAAGGAAACCGCTGAATCGCTGTTCGCCGGCCTGTTCTTCGACCCAGAGCGTTATGACCTCTCGGCCGTCGGCCGCGTGAAGCTCAACATGCGCCTCGACCTCGATGCCGAGGACACCGTCACCACCCTGCGCGTCGAGGACATCCTCGCCGTGGTCAAGGAACTGGTGAACCTCAAGGACGGCAAGGGCGAGATCGACGACATCGACAATCTCGGCAACCGCCGCGTCCGTTCGGTGGGCGAGCTGCTGGAAAACCAGTATCGCGTCGGCCTGCTGCGCATGGAGCGCGCCGTGAAGGAGCGCATGTCGTCCGTAGACGTGTCGACGGTCATGCCCAACGACCTCATCAACGCGAAGCCCGCCGTGGCTGCCGTGCGTGAATTCTTCGGCTCCTCGCAGCTGTCGCAGTTCATGGACCAGACCAACCCGCTGTCGGAAGTCACGCACAAGCGCCGTGTGTCGGCACTTGGGCCGGGCGGTTTGACCCGCGAGCGCGCAGGCTTTGAAGTCCGCGACGTGCACCCGACGCACTATGGCCGTATCTGCCCGATCGAAACGCCGGAAGGCCCGAACATCGGTCTGATCAACTCGCTCGCCACGTTCAGCCGCGTGAACAAGTATGGCTTCATCGAGACGCCCTACCGCAAGGTGATCGACACCAAGGTGACCAATGAGGTCGTCTATCTGTCGGCGATGGAAGAAGCCAAGCACACGATCGCGCAGGCGAACGCTGAGCTGAACGCTGATGGCACGCTGGCCGAAGACCTGATCTCGGCGCGTGAAGCGGGCGAATTCCTGATGGCGCCCAAGGACCACATCACCCTGATGGACGTCAGCCCCAAGCAGCTGGTGTCGGTCGCGGCCTCGCTCATTCCGTTCCTGGAAAACGATGACGCCAACCGCGCGCTCATGGGATCGAACATGCAGCGTCAGGCCGTGCCGCTGGTCAATGCCGAGGCGCCGTTCGTCGGCACCGGCATGGAAGGCACGGTTGCGCGCGATTCCGGCGCGGCCATCGCCGCCAAGCGTCCCGGCATCGTCGATCAGGTCGATGCGACCCGTATCGTCATCCGCGCCACCGGCGATATCGAACCCGGCCAGTCGGGCGTCGACATCTACACGCTCCAGAAGTTCCAGCGTTCGAACCAGGACACCTGCATCAACCAGCGTCCGCTGGTGAAGGTGGGCGACCTTATCGAAGGCGGCGACGTGATCGCCGACGGCCCGTCGACGGAGTTCGGCGAGCTGGCACTGGGCCGCAACACGCTCGTCGCGTTCATGCCCTGGAATGGCTACAACTACGAAGACTCCATCCTGATCTCCGAACGGATCGTGAAGGATGACGTCTTCACCTCGATCCATATCGAGGAGTTCGAGGTCATGGCCCGCGACACCAAGCTGGGGCCGGAAGACATCACCCGCGACATCCCGAACGTCGGCGAGGAAGCGCTGCGCAACCTCGACGAGGCGGGCATCGTCTATATCGGCGCCGAAGTGGAGCCGGGCGACATTCTGGTCGGCAAGATCACCCCCAAGGGTGAATCGCCGATGACCCCGGAAGAAAAGCTGCTCCGCGCGATCTTCGGCGAAAAGGCGAGCGACGTGCGCGACACCTCGCTGCGTCTGCCGCCGGGCGTTGCCGGTACGGTCGTGGAAGTCCGCGTCTTCAACCGCCACGGCATCGACAAGGACGAGCGCGCCATGGCGATCGAGCGGGAGGAAATCGACCGTCTCGCGAAGGACCGCGAAGACGAACGCGCCATCCTCAACCGCGCGACCTTCAATCGCCTCCAGGAAATGCTGCTCGGCCAGACCGCAGCTGCTGCTCCGAAGGGCATCAAGAAGGGCGTCGAGATCGACGAGGCTCTGCTGGGCGAAGTCGAGCGTCATGAATGGTGGAAGTTCGCCGTTGCGGACGACACCCGTCAGGCCGGCATCGAAGCCGTCAAGGCGCAGTATGACGAAGCGGTGAAGCTGATCGTCGAGAAATTCGAGGATCGCGTCGATAAGCTGCAGCGCGGCGACGAGTTGCCTCCGGGCGTGCTCAAGATGGTCAAGGTCTTCGTCGCGGTGAAGCGCAAGCTGCAGCCGGGCGACAAGATGGCTGGCCGTCACGGTAACAAGGGCGTCATCTCGCGCATCCTGCCGATCGAGGATATGCCGTTCCTTGAAGACGGCACCCATGTCGATATCGTGCTCAACCCGCTGGGCGTGCCGTCGCGCATGAACGTCGGCCAGATTTTCGAAACGCATCTGGGCTGGGCTGCCCGTGGCCTCGGCCAGCAGCTCAAGCATGCGCTGGAGGAATGGCGTGAAGCCAATCCGAACCCGCAGCCGGGCACCATGCCCGACGCGGTCAAGGAACGGCTGCTTGCATCCTACGGCCCGCAATATGCCGATCAGATCGAAGGCCGCACCGCCGAGCAGATCATCGATCTGGCCGAGCATCTGCAGCGCGGCATTCCGATGGCGACCCCGGTGTTCGACGGCGCCCGCGAAGCCGACGTGTCGGCGATGCTGGAGCTGGCGGGCCTGCACTCATCGGGTCAGTCGGACCTGTTCGACGGCCGCACGGGTGACCGCTTCGACCGTAAGGTGACTGTCGGCATCATCTACATGCTGAAGCTGCACCACCTGGTCGATGACAAGATCCATGCTCGTTCCATTGGGCCGTACTCGCTTGTTACCCAGCAGCCGCTGGGCGGTAAGGCGCAGTTCGGCGGCCAGCGCTTCGGTGAAATGGAGGTGTGGGCGCTCCAGGCCTATGGCGCCGCCTATACCTTGCAGGAAATGCTGACGGTGAAGTCGGACGACGTGGTCGGCCGTACCAAGGTCTACGAAGCGATCGTCAAGGGCGACGACACGTTCGAGGCCGGCATCCCCGAAAGCTTCAACGTGCTGGTCAAGGAAATGCGCTCGCTGGGCCTCAACGTCGAACTCGCCGCGATGGACGAGGTCGAGGACGACGACGGCTTCGCACAGGCGGCGGAATAAAGGGTTTGCGGGGCGCGGCCTGACGGCCGCGCCCTCCCCTTCGCTCCAAAGATTTGCCCTCATGAGGGAATGAAAAAGATGAACGAACTGACCAATTTCGCCAACCCGGTCCAGAAGGCCGAAACCTTCGACCAAATCCAGATCGGCCTCGCCTCGCCAGAGCGTATCCGCAGCTGGTCCTTCGGCGAGATCAAGAAGCCGGAAACCATCAACTATCGCACGTTCAAGCCCGAGCGTGACGGCCTGTTCTGCGCGCGCATCTTCGGTCCGATCAAGGACTATGAATGCTTGTGCGGCAAGTATAAGCGCATGAAATATAAGGGCATCGTCTGCGAAAAGTGCGGTGTCGAAGTCACGGTTTCGAAGGTCCGCCGCGAACGCATGGGCCATATCGAACTGGCCGCGCCCGTCGCGCACATCTGGTTCCTGAAGTCGCTGCCTTCGCGCATCGGCCTGCTGCTCGACATGCAGCTCAAGCAGCTTGAGCGCGTACTGTATTTCGAAAGCTACATCGTCACCGAACCGGGCCTGACCCCGCTCGAAAAGTTCCAGCTTCTGAACGAAGACGAACTGCTCGACGCGCAGGACGAATATGGCGAAGACGCCTTCTCCGCCGGGATCGGCGCGGAAGCGGTCAAGCAGATGCTGATGGACCTCGACCTTGAGGGCGAGAAGCAGGCGCTGCTCGACGAGCTGGCCGTCACCAAGTCGGAACTGAAGCCCAAGAAGATCATCAAGCGCCTCAAGGTAGTTGAGTCCTTCCTGGAATCGGGCAACCGTCCAGAATGGATGATCCTGGACGTCGTGCCGGTCATCCCGCCCGAACTGCGCCCGCTGGTGCCGCTCGACGGTGGCCGCTTTGCGACGTCGGACCTGAACGATTTGTATCGCCGCGTCATCAACCGTAACAACCGCCTGAAGCGCCTCATGGAACTGCGCGCGCCGGACATCATCGTCCGCAACGAAAAGCGCATGTTGCAGGAAGCCGTCGACGCCCTGTTCGACAACGGCCGCCGCGGCCGCGTCATCACCGGCGCCAACAAGCGTCCGCTCAAGTCGTTGTCCGACATGCTCAAAGGCAAGCAGGGCCGCTTCCGTCAGAACCTGCTCGGCAAGCGCGTCGACTATTCGGGCCGTTCGGTCATCGTGACCGGCCCGGAACTCAAGCTGCATCAGTGCGGCCTGCCCAAGAAGATGGCGCTCGAACTGTTCAAGCCCTTCATCTACGCCCGCCTCGACGCCAAGGGTCTGTCCATGACCCTGAAGCAGGCCAAGAAGTGGGTCGAGAAGGAGCGCAAGGAAGTCTGGGACATCCTGGACGAAGTAATCCGCGAGCATCCGGTCATGCTGAACCGCGCGCCGACGCTCCACCGCCTCGGCATCCAGGCGTTCGAACCCGTGCTGATTGAAGGCAAGGCAATCCAGCTGCACCCGCTCGTCTGCTCGGCCTTCAACGCCGACTTCGACGGTGACCAGATGGCCGTCCACGTGCCGCTCTCGCTGGAAGCCCAGTTGGAAGCCCGCGTGCTGATGATGTCGACCAACAACATCCTCTCGCCCGCGAACGGCAAGCCGATCATCGTTCCCTCGCAGGACATGGTTCTGGGTATCTATTACCTGTCGATGGAGCGCGAAGGCGAGCCGGGCGAAGGCATGTTGCTGGCCGACATGCAGGAGGTCCATCAGGCCCTCTATGCCAAGGCCGTGACGCTGCACTCGAAGATTATCAGCCGCGTGCCGCAGACCGACGAAGCCGGTCAGCAGTATATGAAGCGCTTCGAGACAACGCCGGGCCGCATGCTGCTGGGCGAATGTCTGCCCAAGTCGCACAAGGTGCCCTTCGACGTCGTCAACCGCCTTCTGACCAAGAAGGAAATCGGTGACGTCATCGACCAGGTCTATCGCCACACCGGTCAGAAGGACACGGTGCTGTTCGCCGACGCCATCATGGCGTTGGGCTTCCGCCACGCGTTCCAGGCCGGCATTTCGTTCGGCAAGGACGACATGGTGATCCCGGATTCGAAGGAAGGCACCGTTGCCGAGACCAAGGCGCTGGTGGCTGACTATGAGCAGCAGTATCAGGACGGCCTGATCACCCAGCAGGAAAAGTACAACAAGGTCATCGACGCCTGGAGCCGTTGCGGCGACGTGGTGGCGAACGCCATGATGGACGAGATCCGTGCCCAGCCCAAGGATCCGCAGACCGGCCGTATGGCCCAGATCAACTCGATCTATATGATGGCGCACTCCGGTGCCCGTGGTTCGCAGGCCCAGATGAAGCAGCTGGCCGGTATGCGCGGCCTGATGGCCAAGCCTTCGGGCGAGATCATCGAAACGCCGATCATCTCGAACTTCAAGGAAGGCCTGACCGTCCTTGAATACTTCAACTCCACCCACGGCGCTCGTAAGGGTCTGGCCGACACCGCGCTCAAGACGGCGAACTCGGGTTACCTGACCCGCCGTCTGGTTGATGTGTCGCAGGACTGCACCATCGTCGAGGAAGATTGCGGCACCGAAAAGGCGCTGGAGATGAAGGCCATCGTTCAGGGTGGTTCGGTCATCGCCTCGCTCGGCGAGCGCATCCTAGGCCGCACCACGGCGCAGGACATCGTCGACAGCAAGGACGGCAGCATCGTCATCCCGATCGGCACCCTGCTCGACGAAGCCATGATCGCGCAGATCGAGGCTATCGGCACCCAGGCCGTGAAGATCCGCAGCCCGCTGATCTGCGAAAGCCGGATGGGCGTGTGCGGCAAATGCTACGGCCGTGACCTCGCCCGCGGTACGCCGGTCAATATCGGCGAAGCGGTCGGCGTCATCGCGGCGCAGTCCATCGGTGAACCAGGCACGCAGCTTACCATGCGTACCTTCCACATCGGCGGCGCGGCGAACTTCAACGAAACGTCGAACCTGGAAGCCCTGTCGGACGGCACGATCGAGCTGCGCGACATGCCGACCATCACCGACAAGAATGGCCGTCGCCTGTCGCTCGCCCGCAACGGCGAGATCGCGATCATCGACTCCGAAGGTCGCGAACGCGAAACGCACCGCCTGCCTTACGGCGCGACCATCCTGTTTGCGGATGGCGACACCGTGAAGAAGGGTGAGCGCTTTGCCGAGTGGGATCCGTTCACCATGCCGGTGATCACGGAAAAGCCGGGTATCGTGAAGTATGTCGACCTGATCGACAACAAGACGCTGACCGAGCAGACCGATGAAGCCACCGGCATCGCCCAGCGCGTCGTTATCGAACATCGCGGGTCCGCCCGTACCAAGGAAGATCTGCGTCCCCGCCTCACCCTGCTCGACGATCAGTCGGGTGAAGCCGCTCGCTACATGCTGGCGGTGGGTGCGACCCTGTCGGTCGATGACGGTGCGCAGGTGCAGGCCGGTGACGTGCTGGCGCGTGTCTCTCGCGAAGCCGCGAAGACCCGCGACATCACCGGCGGTCTGCCGCGCGTCGCCGAACTGTTCGAAGCCCGCAAGCCCAAGGACAATGCGATCATTGCCAAGGTGTCGGGCCGCGTCCAGTTCCTCAAAGATTACAAGGCGAAGCGCAAGATCGCCATCAATCCCGAGGATGGCGGCGAGCCGGTCGAATATCTGATCCCCAAGAGCAAGGTGATCGACGTTCAGGAAGGCGACTTCGTGAAGCGCGGCGACAACCTGATCGGCGGTTCGCCCGATCCGCATGACATTCTGGAAGTCCTCGGCATCGAGCCACTGGCCGAATATCTGGTCGCCGAAATCCAGGAAGTCTACCGCTTGCAGGGCGTGAAGATCAACGACAAGCACATCGAAACGATCGTTCGTCAGATGTTGCAGAAGGTCGAGATCATCGAGTCCGGCGACACCACGCTGCTGGTGGGCGAGCAGATCGACCGCGAGGAAATGGACGAGATCAACGCCAAGCTTCAGCCGGGCTTCGCGCCCGCCGCTGGCAAGCCGGTGCTGCTCGGCATCACCAAGGCTTCGCTCCAGACGCGCTCGTTCATCTCGGCGGCCTCCTTCCAGGAAACCACTCGCGTCCTCACGGAAGCGGCGGTTCAGGGCAAGAAGGACACGCTGGTCGGCCTCAAGGAAAACGTCATCGTCGGCCGCCTCATTCCGGCGGGCACTGGCGCGGGCATGAACCGCATGCGCGTTGCCGCCTCTTCACGTGACGCGGCGATGCGCGCCGCCCTGCGGGCATCGAGCCAGGTAGACCTGATCGCGCCCAAGACGGCTGCTGAAGAGCATGCTGCCGAACTCGCACAGGGTCCGGAAGCCGCCATTGGCGACGATCCGCTCGGCGCGGTCCAGGGTGAGGACTTCACCACCCAAGATCTCGACTGACGCTTTGAAATCGCGGGAACCGCTTCCTATCTCGGATAGCGGCTCCCAAGCCCATCGATCCCGCAAGGGAAGATGAAAGAGCCCGCCGGACGCGTCAGCAGTCCGGTGGGCTTTTTCCTGACCGAACTATGCGGCATTTTCCGGCGCAAGCCCCTTGACCAGCCGATCCAACCAGCTTATTTGCGCGCTTCCGATGCGGGCTACACCCGCCTTGGTGCCCGATCCTCTAATGGTAAGAGAGCGGACTCTGACTCCGTCAATCAAGGTTCGAATCCTTGTCGGGCATCCAGATTTTTCACTACATAGCATGAACCTAGCGACCCAGCGCCCGCGCATTGGTCCCGACTTCGTGTCGCGGCGCGCTGAGCAGATCCATCAAAAATCCCGATGGCGACCAAGCTCTGTCGAGATTTTTAGGTGACGCAGTTCGGAATAGCGTCAATTAAGATCTGTCGGCTCCGGTTCCGTCAGCACCTAGCACTAAGTTGCTGGGCAGCGCGGTAGAGCATCGGTTACCGCAGGACGGTCCAGCGAACCGCTTCCGCGATAGTCAGTTCCAACCAAGAGGCAATAGCCAGACGCCGTATCAGCCTTACGCCGAGGCGGTCCATCGGGGATAACTGGCGCTATAACGTCTTTCCTTGCCGGCATGGCCACGGGCTGACGTGCAACAGGGCGAGCCGAGGTGATCCGCTGGCCAGTGGTTTGCACTGCTGGCATCGGAGGAGGGGCTGCCGGTGGCAGTGCTGTTGGTAATGTTTCCCGGGTCACTGCCGCAAACACGGGCGTCGGCGTGCCCATCTTCACCACCTGAAATTCAAACGGATAGGTTTCGCCGTTCAATGAAACGTGCAGCCGCACCCGCTTTGGCAGTCGCTTGTCCCGGAACTTCGCCAGCACAACCTTGCCAGCATAACTATCACCCGGATCAACCGTCGTGAGCTGTAGGACGTTTTCGCCCAGCGCATCGGTTGTGCGGTCTAGTTGATCCTGCACAGCATTGATCGCCAGACTCGTCTCAGCGCCCACGACAGCAGCGTTGTAGCCAGCATATGGGTTGGAGAAGCGCGCCGTGAGGGTGGACGTTCCACCCCATGATGAACGATAGGTGCTGTGATATGTGGTGGGGCGTGTCGCACTGTAGGCAGCGAGGCCGCCAAGAAAAGCCAGACCGATCTGCTGCCAGCGCGCCCGGTCCTGCTTCTTCTTAATCAGTTCCTCAACAGTCATCACCTTATACGGAACGCCATCGACCGTTGCCGTCACATTCTCGATACCGACGTTAATGGGCACGCCCGCGCGATTGAACACAGCCACTGTGAACACGAGGCTGCCGCGATCGATGGTGAAGGGCGACACCTGCACCGCGCCCAACTGCTGTTCGAGATCCAGCGTCACCTTGCCCTTGTAGTAGCGCGCCGTTTCAGGCCCGAGCTGTATCGCCTGGATGAGGACGGGATCACGCGCTTGCGCCGGAAGGACGGGAGAGATGATGAGCGCCGTTGCCAGCGTGAGCTTGAAATAACCCATGTCGCTCTACCCCCTGCTAAACGAACAACCAATGCGACTCGGTTATGTTTATTATCAATAATCTGAGGGAAATTACGAAACCGGAACAATATATCGAAGGTGATAGTCCAGCTATCTATTCTGGGACGTCGGCGCCGCTGAACCGAATAAATTCACTGCGCGCGGCGCGAAGATCTGTTTGAAGAGCTCCTGCTCCCGACCCCAATTACCGTCACGCAGCCGGGCGAAGCCCTCTCACTTCATCGGGAGTGATGGTCTTGGCAAGATTGATCAGAGATTTGACGGCAAAAGCCTTCAGTTGCGGCATCTTGGCCTCCCACGGCTTGCCATATCCCGCCAATATCGTTGACCCTTCGATCGACGTGTTGATGAACAGGGTCACGATGTCGACTTCCTCCGGGGAAAGCGCCGGGTTGAGTTCGGCGACATAGGAAGCCATCAGATTGTGCATATACTGATTGACCATCTCGACCCGTTCCGCGACGAACTGATTGTGGTTCGCCATCGCCCACAATTCGGTAAACAGGTGGGTGATCTTCTTCGTCTTCGTTTCGTCCAAGGTGCCTCCGATGACCAGCGCGAGCGCTTCTTCGGCGGGTAATCCCTGATTGGTGAGGCTGACCCTCGCCTCGCCCACGGTCGGGCTCAGCAGTTCGTCCAGCAGCACCTGAACCAGCATTTCCTTACGCGGGAAATGACGGCTCACATTTCCGACCTTCATCCCACATTCGGCAGCAATCCGGCGAAGGGTGAACGCAGATGCGCCCTCATCGACGAGAACGTGCAACGCGGCCTTGAGGATTGCATCGACCGTGTCGGACCCCCGGGAATATACTCCCGGGCGAGGAGGAGCGACAAGCTTGGCCTTTTTCACCTTAAGATCAGTCATACTCCCCCGTAGCGCTGATTTGAATTGATGAAAAGTTCTGCTCGTATGTCATCTGACCATTCAGTTTATGAAAAGTCGATAGCGTTATTCACCCTTCGCGACATGGTTATCAAAAGGCTACCCGCTCCAACTTTCCGCTATCCTGCTACGAAGGTTGCACGCGCGGAAGGCCCTCGGGCAACCATGATCAATAGTAACCGCAGAACATAATGGTCCGAAGCGCGACCCTGCGATCGTCGCCGCTGTCCGGACGTTGACATACGACAACTTTTAGTCAAGCATTTCTGGTGATCTGCAGCGATAAGCCTGTGTGAAATCGATCTTGTTTGCAAAGGACCCTTAAAGACATGACGCTCAACCGGGAAACCGATACGGCCCTCAACCCTTTGTTTCTAAATCGCTGGTCGCCGCGCGCCTTTGATGGCTCCGTCATGCCCGCTGACGATCTGCGCACCATATTGGATGCCGGACGCTGGGCGCCCTCTTCCTTCAATTATCAGCCCTGGCGCTTTCTCTATGCGACGCGTGACGACGCCGCCAATTGGGCGCGTTTCCTCGATCTGCTGATCCCCTTCAACGCGATCTGGGCCAAGGAAGCCTCGGTACTTTTGTTCATCCTGAGCGAAACGACCATGGGGGCGCCGGACAAGCCCAGCCATTCGCACAGCTTTGACGCTGGCGCCGCCTGGTCGGCCATAGCGCTGCAATCGACCCTGATGGGCTATCACGCCCATGGCATGGTCGGGATCGATATGGACAAAACCAGGACGGAGCTGGGCGTTCCGGACGGGTTCCGGATAGAAGCCGCCGTAGCGATTGGCCGGATGGGCGACCCCGCGTCTCTTCCGGAAAAGCTGCAGGCGCGCGAAGAACCCAGCAACCGCAAGCCTCTCGAAGAGATTGCCTATTCCGGCAACTTCTGCGGCTGACTTGAAACTGCGGCGCCGATCATCGATCGACAAGCGCCGTTATGAAAGTTGGGGGAGGCACCATGTACCTCCCCCTTTCCCCTGATCCAGAAGCCTTCAAGCGCTGGACGTCACAAGATGATCGCTCACATTTGCACGCGTGATGACCACGCGCCTCACATGAGCTGCACCACCTCGATCAAATTGCCTTCGACGTCTTTGACGAAGGCCACATGTACGCCATGTTCGGGCTCCGGATGAGCAGCCACGACCACAACACCACCTGCGGCGGCGGCACTTTCCACGAACTGGTGGATGTCATCGGCGATGAACCCCAGGATAACCGACTCCGTGGCCGATTTTTCCACGTCGAGGAATTTCGTCAGCGTGAAGTTCCCCGTGCCCGGCGGATTTGACTTGAAGTACAGTTCCCGAATGGGACGCCCTGCGATTTCCGCATCGGCCTGCGCTTCCTCGACCAGGCCGCATACGGCGCCATAGAAGGCCGCAACCTTGTCAAGATCCTGCACGATCAGCTTGGTGAAGCCTAAAGGAACTACTTTATTCACATCTGACATATTCATCGCTCTTCATTATAAGCAAATTCAACCCTTCGGAACTTCAAGTCATTTTCCGAATGAGTAGCGCAGACGGACCCCGTACATTCTGGGTTCGCCGTATAATGTCGCAGTAAAGAACTGACTATTATAGGTGTTGCTGTTGCTGACACGATACAGCTTGTTCGTCAGGTTGGTCGCGTAGAAACCTACGTCCACACGGCTACCTGCAACATTCCGCCAATCGAGCGACAGGTTCAGCGTTCCGAATGGTTCAAGCCGCTCGCCCGGCTGATCCCCAGGAAGGCTGGTCCCCGCCGTATGCTGCGCCGACGTGTGTGAATAGTTCAAGAACATCGCAAGTGTGCCGAGATCGCTGCCAAGCGGCTGCTCTGCGGACACGTGGAAGCTGTAGATATACGGCGACACATATTGGAACGGGATGCAGGTCAGATCTACAGTCGCCGGAGCACTTATGACATTGCCGGTACAGTCCTGAGTGGGGCTGCTCGGCGCGAACTCATATTTCTTATATTTGGCATCTGTATAGCTGAACGTACCGCCGATCTCGACACCCGGAATCGGCCGCAGCGACGCTTCCGCCTCTATGCCCTGGATGCGCGCATCTGCGGAGAGAACCCTTGCGCCAGCGGCCCCAGTGTCGGGATTGAAGTCACCAGTCGCGCGCTGAATACCCTTATAGGTCAGATAATAATAGGTAGCGTTGAGCCGAAGCGGCATGCCCGCCAGTCGCACATCCGACTTGAAGCCCGCTTCATAGGATGTGACGAACTCCGGCGGGAAAGTTCGGGTGGTGGTAAACACCGCATTGGCGTTTATGCCACCAGCCTTGTAGCCACGGCTGATCTTGCCGTAGACGAGGAGCTCAGGCGAGAATCTGTAATCCACACCAATGTTCCAGGTCGGCTCATTGGTCTTCAGATTCGCCTCAAATGAGCAACCGGCGGCGTCTGGTGCGATCGTATTGTCGGCGAAGCAGAAGAATGCCCCTGGAGCGATTACCTGATACAGACCCGCCGAGCCGCTGACCCTATCCCAAGTGTACCGAATGCCGCCGGTGACCTTCAGGTTCTGCAATGCAGGCGAAACCAGTCCCAAATCCAGCGTCGACTGCGCGTATAGCGCTTTGGACGTATTGGTGATCGCATATCTTATGTCGTATACGCCGCAAACCAATGGGTTGCCCGTGAACAAAGCTGGACAGAAGCCAGTTGCACCCGCCCCCTGAGTCCCGGCCGGACGCTGATCATAGTAGAATGCGCCTGCGGTAAAGGTGAGCAGCTTGTCAAACAAATCGCCCTGAAGCTGCAATTCCTCGGTGAAAACCTTGATATCATCGCGCGGCAGGCGTGTCGGCGAAGCATTATCGTAGACGACCGGGGTGCCGTCACCGGGCAAAGTGACAACGCCGGGAGCCGGATAGTTTCTTGGATCGCCATCGTCGAACTGGAAGATGGTGCCGTCACTGTCGACGGCATATGTCGTCTTGAAGCGTTGATAGCTGACTATGTTACGCAGCGTCAGTTCTTCGTTCAGATTGAGCGTGGAAGTATTGGTAACACCCCAGGTCTTCGTCCTTTGAAACGAATTGGTGCCATGGGCTGTTTGTCTGGGTCCACGAGCATCTGCTTCAGCGCCAGCCGCCCTGTAGACGTCGCACGATGCGCTAAAGCCAGGGATTGTCGGTCCTTCAACGCAGAAAGGAAGGCCGACAAAACTGGTGGCCGCCAGTCCCGCAACGTTGAGATGCGTGTTGACCGTACCGGTCCCATGGGTCCGGGAATTCGCCCCATAGGCCATGGTATAATTTTCAAAAGTCTCGGTCGGCCGCAGCGTCAGCCCAACGCGCCCGGAATACCAGTGCAAATTATCGCGATCGGTGTTCCAGACCACGTCCCGCGTATAGCCATCACGATCCTGATAGGCTCCGGCCACCCGCAGCAAAACCTTGTCATCCACGATCGGGACGTTGATCGCGCCTTCAAGTTCCTTGTTTTCGTAATTACCGAACTTGCCCTGAACATATCCTTCAAAGTCGTTCTTCGGCTTTTTGGGAACGAGCAGCACCGCGCCGCCAGTCGTGTTACGTCCGAACAAGGTTCCTTGCGGGCCGTTCAGGACCTGGACATTCTCCAGATCTACGAAATTACCGGCACCGCCTTGTTGAGGAATTGAGATCGGCGCGGGCAGCGGCACTTCGTTCAGATAGACAACCACGCCAGGCGACGCCTGGAAAGTCGCACCCTGCCCTCGGATCGTAAAGCTTTGCGCTTCACGTGAGGGATTGCCGTTGTTGCCAACCACCAGAGAGGGAACCGTCGCCTGCAAATTTTGCGGCTGCGTTATGCCTTGCTGCTGGAGACGCTCTGGCGAAAATGCCGTGATCGCGATGGGAACGTCCTGCGCGCGCTCGTCACGGCGCTGCGCGGTAACGACGATTTCATCCGGGGCCGAGTTCACGGTTGAACCAGCGGCCGATTGGGCCTGTGCCTGCGCGGCTCCCGCAATGCACAACGCCGTCATGCCGGACGCGTAAAGAATCTTCATTCCATTTTGAACTGATCGCATCATTGCTACTCCCCTTTTGTAGCAATGCCCTATCTACCCAGGACATCGCGGTAACTGGCACTGTAGTATTTACCGGTTCGTCGGCGATCGGGATTTATGTTCTTCCAATCAGCGCTTTGACTGACCGATCCCAATTTCGCCTGTGTAATAGTTGACGTATTTCAACCATTGTCAAGACGAAATCATTGCGGCCCACGCCCACGGAAAATTACATTTATGGCTGGCATCATGGGCGGCACGCAGCATCGCACGCCCCGAAACGCAAATGGCGAGCCGTTCCCGGCCCGCCATTCGTTTGTACCTTATGATATGCGGACGATCCGCTATCAGGCCGCGAGCGGCGCCTCGTCCATGTCAGCCGGAATGTTCGTCGGACCGTTCACGGCGAACACCTGGCTGAGCATGCCGATGAACGCGCGATCGGTCAGAGGATCGGTCGGCGTTTCGAACTGAGCGCCACGGTTGCGGGCTTCGTCCATAAGCATGTTCAACGCCTGGTCGTGCGTGATGTCGTCCGTGTGGTCGAACGTCCGCTTCAGGTCGGCCATGTCCATGAACACCCGTGCGCCCCAATGAACCAGCAGGCGCACTTCATCTGCCGGCAACTGCTGATTGACCACGCCGTTGGTCTCGATACGCCAACCGCCTTCGACCGTCGGATCGGGCGCCATTACGCTGCTGATATCCAGACCTTCGGAACGACGCATCGCAAGCGGGCCGGTCGCCTGAGCGTGGTGGAACATCATCTCATTCTCGGCAACGACCGCGCGACCCCACATAGGCGCAGTGATCTGCTTGGGTTCGCCCCGCGGACCGTCCGGCCAATAGTTGAATCCGCCGCCGATATTGCCCTTATAATACCAGCCGGTGACCTGCATCTTCTTGCTCCGCCACTGCTCGAACAGGCGCGACTTGGCCATCGTCAACAGAAGCCAGATCGGCGTGTTTTCCATGGTCATTCCGCGGAAGACCGTCCCATCGAGATGCGGCGGCCCACCGATAAGGGTCGGCCCCTGAATGTTGATCAGAAACGTCTCTGGCTCAGCATATTTCGCGCCCCAATAGTTGCGCGACATTTCGAGGAACTTGGAGTTATAATAGCAATCGTTCAATTCGGGATAGAAACATACACCCTGACGGGCGATGTACCCGCGAAATGTGCCGCTGCCTTGCAGTATCATGTCCCAGGTGAGGGTCATGCCTTCAGGGATTACGCCACCCACGGCAGCGATAACTTCTTCCGGCGACTTGAAATTCTCGGCCAGAATAAGCGGCCACGGGCCATTTTCCCGCACAACCTTGAATATCCGCTGACGCTGATCTTCCGTATAGGCGTTTTCGATCACGTAAGGCGGCGCTACCGGACGGAACTGGTCGGCAAAATCGGTAGTCATCAGGCACTCCATTGATAAACTGGACGTCGTCTCACTCCAATCGCCCGGAAATGCCGTTGGCCCGCCGCGATTCGAGGGGATGCGCTAACCGGATGTTGGACCATAAGTTGACGATCGTCAACTGTGTCAAAAATTAGAATTATGTAATGATCGCGCATTGTTCCGCCTGAGCGGAAATTGGCCGATTCCCCGTCGAAATCGCCTGGATGGTACAAGCGGACGCCGTCGCGGAGTCAGGCTGACCGATGTTCACCCGGGGAACGCCCTGCCCTAACGGCCTCTCGGCCCTGTTGATCGCGGGCTCAGCGCATCGCGCATCGCGACGCTTGAGTTGATGCGCGCTACGCCCGGCATCCGGGACAGGATTTCACTGTGGATGATCTCATAGGCAGCAACGCTTTCCGTTTCGACGCGCAGCCAATAATCCGTCCCGCCCGTCATCAGGAAACATTCGCGGATCTCCGGACATTGTCTGACGGCATGTTCAAAACGCGCCAGATAATCTTCGGTCTGCCTGTCGAGCGTTACCTGCACCAATATGTTCACGCTATTCTCGCCGACCCGCAGGGGGCCGGTGAGCACCGTATAACCGCGAATGACCCCCGCATCTTCCAGCAGCTTGATCCGTCGGTGACAGCTTGACGGCGACAGCCCGACTTCCTCGGCAATCTCGGAATTGGGACGTCTTGCATTGAGCCTCAGCAAGCGCAGAATCGCACGATCGGTCTGATCCAGTCCTACGGCCATTTCGTCCAATTCCTTCGCATATTCTATCACGAATATTGATATTGTAGAACATGCTGCGTCACTTTGGGAGAAAAAGGCACAATCACCCCTTTACAAAATGCATGAGGGGGATCGCTAAATGGGATCGTTGGATTGCGCGGGCGCGGTGCTACGCATCGATTTGGATGCCCTTGTCGAAAACTACCGCATCATCGCGCGCCGCGTGGCACCTGCGGAGGTGGCTGGCGTCGTCAAGGCTGACGCCTATGGCACTGGCGCTTCGGCGGTAGCGTCCGCCCTGCTGGACGCGGGTTGCCGCCGTTTCTTCGTGGCGCAACTGAACGAGGCGCTGGCGCTCAAACCTGACCTCCCCGACCACGTCCAGCTGTTCGTCCTTAACGGACTCCAGCCCGGAGCCGAAAGGCAGTGCCGGGACGCGGGCGCGACGCCAGTCCTTAATTCCCTCGATCAGATCAGACGCTGGTCCGGCCTGGCACAGGCAACGGGCCGCACCCTTCCCGCAGCGCTTCAGGTCGATAGCGGCATGTCACGGCTCGGCCTTTCCCCGGAAGAAGCGAAGGCGATCCTTGCTGACCGATCGCTCCTGAACGGCATCGACCTCGTGCTCATCATGAGCCACCTCGCCTGCGCCGACGACCCGTCTTCCGCCTTCAATGACCGACAGGTCGCGGCCTTCAACGATTTTGCCCGCCACTTCCCCGACGTGCCGCGTTCGCTCGACAATAGCGGCGGCAGTTTTCTCGATCACTCTCATTATGAGGTCGTGCGCGCCGGGATCGCGCTTTACGGCGGGGCGCCGCAGAACGGACTCAATCCCATGCGCCCGGTCGTTTCGCTGGAGGCGCGGATCGCGCAGCTACGCACTGTCGTTCCCGGAACAGGCGTTGGCTATGGCCTGTCCCACACGGCAGAGCGCGTATCGCACATCGCAACCATTCCTGTCGGCTATGCGGATGGCTGGCCGCGCCATCTCAGCAACTGCGGCGCGGCCTTCATCGGCAATATCAGGGTGCCGATCGTTGGCAGGGTATCGATGGACAGCATCACGCTCGATGTGACGGACGTTCCCGACATGCTGCTCTATCCTGGCGCGCCGGTCGAACTGCTCGGTCCACACCAGTCGATCGACGATGTCGCGGCCGATGCGGGCACCATTTCCTACGAAATCCTCACCCAACTCGGCCACCGATACGCCCGTGAATATCACGCCGCGCAGGCCGTCGAGCAAAAGCGGAGTATGACAGCATGAAGGTCGCCATTCTGGGAAGCGGGGTCATCGGCGTAACTTCGGCTTGGTATCTCGCCAAAGCGGGCCATGAAGTCGTCGTGATCGACCGGCAGCCTGGCCCGGCGCTGGAAACCAGCTTCGGCAACGCCGGAGAGATTTCGCCGGGCTATGCGTCACCCTGGGCCGCGCCTGGCATACCGATGAAGGCGCTGCGCTGGCTTTTCATGCAGCACGCGCCGCTCATCCTTCGCCCGACATTCGATGCCGCCATGTGGCGCTGGATGGTGGCCATGCTCGGCAATTGCACGGAAAAGGCCTATGCCGTGAACAAGAGCCGCATGGTGCGCCTGGCCGAGTTCAGCCGCGACCAAATCATCGCGCTCCGTCACGAAACCGGCATAGCCTATGATGAGCGGACCCAGGGCACGCTCCAGCTGTTCCGCGAACAGAAGCAAATGGACGGTATCGGCAAGGACGTAGCCGTGCTGAAGGCGGACGGCGTTCCCTTCGAAGTGCTCGACCGGGCAGGCTGCATCGCGGCCGAACGGGGCCTTGCAAACAGCGCATCGCCGATCGTAGGCGGCCTGCGCCTGCCCAATGACGAGACGGGGGATTGTTTCAAGTTCACCAACGCTCTTGCCGTCATGGCAAAGGCCGCGGGCGTCACTTTCCTGCACGATCACAAAATCGAACGTCTCGTTACGGATAATGGCGCGATCGATCATGTCGAAACCGACAAGGGACCGATCAAGGCAGACGCGTTCATCGTCGCGCTGGGCAGCTATTCCCCGCTGCTGGTCGCGCCGTTGGGGATCAAGCTGCCGGTCTATCCGGTGAAGGGCTATTCGATAACCGTTCCCATCACCGATGCGGAGCGCGCCCCCGTTTCAACGCTGCTGGATGAAAGCTTCAAGGTTGCCATCACGAGACTGGGCGACCGCATCCGGGTGGGCGGCATGGCAGAGCTTTCAGGCTTCTCGACAAACCTCCCGGACAAGCGTCGCGACACGCTGGAATATTCGGTTGAGTCCTTATTTCCGGCGTCCGGCAATCTTCGCCATGCCAGCTTCTGGTCGGGCCTGCGTCCCATGACGCCGGACGGCACACCCGTGATCGGTCCTACGCATATTCCGAACCTCTATCTCAACACCGGCCATGGCACACTTGGCTGGACCATGGCCTGCGGGTCCGGACATGTGATCGCGGACATTATTTCCAACCGGAAACCGGCAATCGAAACCGCCGATCTTTCCATAGCGCGATATCGCTGACGCTCGCGCGGGCACAAAAGACATGGCGCCATCGTCTCGCATATCTACGCGACGACGGCGCCCATTGCCCTAAAGATCGCTGGTCTGGCCCAATCTTTAGGCAGTCGCAGCGGCGCTGTGTCGCCCCGCAATCCAGGCGAATACCATGGCCGGGCCTAGCGTGGCCCCTGCACCGGGATAAGTCCTGCCCATGACCGGGGCCGCACAATTGCCTGCCGCGTAGAGCCCTTCGATGACACTGCCATCCGCGCGCAGCACCCGCGCATGTTCGTCGGCCATCAGTCCCCCCTTGGTACTCAGATCACCGGGATAAAAGCGCGTCGCGTAAAATGGCGCCTTGTCGATGGGGCCGAAGGACGGGTTCGGCTGATTGGCGGGATCACCATAATATTGGTCGTACACATTGTTGCCACGACCGAAATCCTCATCGAGGCCGGTCGCTGCCATGGCATTCACGCGCTCGACCGTCCGGTTGAGGCCCACCGCATCGATCCCGATTTTCGCAGCAAGCTGGTCAAGCGTCGGCGCCTTGATGAAGAAGCCGTTTTTCACCAGACCCCCGTTCATCCCCGGCGGGGTGCCTCCGAAGAAATAGCGACTGCGATAGCGAGCATCGAAGATCAGCCAGCTCGGCACTGCTCCCACGGTCTTGTCACGATCCAGCATGGCCCGCCCGGCGTTGACATAGGACGCCGCCTCATTCGTGTAGCGCTGCCCCGAAGAATCGACGATGATCGACCCGGGCAAGGTGCGTTCCCAGATGCCGACATTGATGGTGCCGTTCGGCAGGATCGACACGGGATACCATGTGGCAGCGTCCATCAGGGCGAGTTCGGCACCCACCGCCGCGCCAATCTGGTGCGCATCGCCGGTATCGCCGGGGCTGGCTGGGCTCCATTCGCCGCTGACCTCCTGAAACTGCTTGCGATACTGGCTGTTCTTCGCGAAGCCGCCGGTGGTCAGCAGCACGCCGCGCGGCGCCATGATCCGCCGTTCGGCCTCCCCATCGCCGATCACGACGCCCACCACTTTATCGCCGTCCTGGATCAGCGACTTGAGCGGGCTATCGAGAAGGACGGGTATGCCCAGGCGCTGAACGATGACCATCAGTTGCCCCATCAATGCCCCGCCCAGGCACAACGGCTCGCGCCCCCGCACGCGCCAGGCGACCGTGCGCGCGATAATGCCCATGAACCTGGAGAACGCCTTTAACGACCGCAACATCACCGGTATCACGGGCGCGTCATCGGTGCCCATAACCATCGACGGCATTTCCGACTTGCGCATCGTCTTGAGCCAATCGCCCAGCTTTTTGCCGTCGAAGTTCACGCCCTCCAGCGTCCGGCCCACGCGCGCGCCCGGCTGATCCTGATGATAATCGGGGTATCTTGGTGCCCGGACCCAACCAAGGCCCTGCTGTTCCAGGGCCAGCACCATCTGCGGACCAACATTCAGATAAGCGACCTTGCGCTCTTTACTGCTCGCCGGGCCGACATCCCCGATGGTCGCTTCCATATAGGCAAGCGCGGCCTCGAAACTGTCTTCCACCCCGTCCCGCTCCATCAGCGGATTGTTGGGTATCCAGACCCCGCCGCCAGAAAGCGCGCTCGTCCCGCCCCAACGGTCGGTTTTCTCGATGACCAGCGGATTGAGGCCGTTCAACTTGGCGGCAATCGCGCCGACCAGGCCACCCGCCCCACTTCCCACGACAATGAAATCAGCCTGATAATCGCGCAACGCTTTGCCCCTGTTTGTGTATTTGCCCAGGATTCCGCTGCATAGCGACGCTTCCCGACATGCAGCGTCTATAGCTATCCGACACCGCAAGTGAAGCGTAAGGGATAAATGGCGCTGGTGTACTTTCGCAGGAGCGTCAATATAATCGCTGACGCCTGTTCATCAGGTCTGCCCCGCCCAACATTTCCAATAAGTTTTAGGAGAGTGAGAATGTCCGACGATCGGCTGAACGGAAGGGTCGCAGTGATAACGGGCGGGGGCGATGGCATTGGCCTCGGCGTCGCTCGACGTTTTGCGCGCGCGGGCGCGACGGTAATCATCGCCGAATTCGATGCAGGCAAGGGAACGGCTGCGGCAGATGCGATTGTCGCAGAGGGCGGCCGGGCGCGCTTCGTGCGTACCGACGTCACGGATCGCGCGCAGATGGAGGCGGCCGTGGATGCGGCTGTCGATCAGTTCGGCAGCATCGATATATTGGTCAACAACGCCTATCGCGGCCGGGACTTTGCCCGCGCCGAAGCGATGGGCGACGAATATTTCCATGAATCCTTCGACATCAACCTGTTCGGTCCCAAATGGGCGATGATGCGCGCCTTTCCTCATATGAAAGCGAACGGCTGGGGGCGGATCATCAGCCTCTGTTCTCTCAACGGCGTCAACGCGCATATGGGGACTGCCGATTATAATGTGGGCAAGGAAGCGCTTCGCACCCTTACCCGCACCGTAGCACGGGAATGGGCCGGTCTTGGCATTTGCGCCAACATCATTTGCCCGGGCGCCGCATCCGCCTCATTCAACAATTTCAAAGCACTTCAACCCGAACTCGCCGCCGATGCCGAGCGCGCCAATCCGATGGGACGCATGGGCGACCCGGAAAGGGACATTGGCGGCGCAGCCTTGTTCCTGGCCAGCGAGGACGCGCGCTATGTCACCGGCAACACGCTGTTCGTGGACGGCGGGGGTCACATCAACGGCGTCAACTGGGTGCCCGATCTGCCCTGAGACGCCAGGGTGGATCGATCCTGCCTGCCCGCAGGCCGACTGACGCCAGTCGCGAATGTAGAGTAGAATAATCCAGATTCTGTGAGATCATGGTCGGCATGGGGATGAACCGCAGGCGGAGGGTAGGATGAAGGCGGTGCTCGCGATCGATCAGGGGACCACATCCACCCGATCACTGCTGATCGATGAAACAGCCGCCGTGCGAAGCGCCACGCAGACCGACTTGAAACAATATTATCCGGCCGACGGATGGGTAGAACATGATCCCGAAGCGATATGGCGCGACGTCGTGGCGACCGCGCGCGAGGCGTTGGACGAAGCGCATCGCACGGGGCTGGACGTTACCGCCATCGGGATCGCCAACCAGCGTGAAACCTGCGTGCTGTGGGACCGTGAAAGCGGACGGCCCATCCATTCGGCCATCGTCTGGCAGGACAGGCGCGGCGCCGATCTTTGCAGCCGGTTCATCGCGGATGGTCTCGAACCTGTAGTCACCAGCCGCACCGGCCTTCTGCTCGATTCCTATTTTACGGCCAGCAAGCTTGCCTGGCTGCTCGAAACAATCCCCGGTGCGCGCGACCGCGCGGAAAAGGGGCAACTGGCCTTTGGGACCATCGACTGTTTCCTGCTGTGGCGCCTGACAGCGGGAAAGGTGCACGCGACCGACGCAACCAACGCCAGCCGCACCTTGCTGTTCGATATTGCCAAGATGGCATGGTGTCCCGACCTGTGCCGAATGTTCGGCATTCCCATGCAGATATTGCCTGAAGTGCGGGAGAATGACTGCCTCTTCGGAACATCGGACAAGAATATCCTGGGCGTATCGCTCCCCATCGCGGGGATGGTTGGGGATCAACAGGCCGCATTGATCGGCCAGGGGTGCCTGAACCGGGGCGGCGCAAAGGTCACGCTGGGAACAGGTGGGTTCGCGATGCTGAACACAGGCGGGCAGATCTGCCGGTCGAAGCACCGGATGCTGTCCACCGTCGCCTGCTATTCAAATGGAAGCGTCAGCTACGCGATCGAAGGGGCATTCTTCGTCGCGGGCGCGGCCGTCCGGTGGACGCGGGACAGACTGGGCTTGGTCGCCACGGCCGCCGAGACCGAATCCATGGCGCGGTCCTTGCCCGACAATGGCGGCGTCTATCTCGTCCCCGCCTTTGTCGGCTTGGGCGCTCCGCACTGGAACCCACATGTAAGGGCGATGCTGACAGGGATGACCTTCGCCACGGGTCCTGAACATATCGTGCGTGCGGCGCTGGAATGCGTCGCCTACCAATGCGCGGACCTGCTGAACGCCATGGCGCTCGACAGCGCGGTCCAGCCTGATGAGCTCAAGATTGATGGCGGAATGGTGGCCAACGACTGGTTGTGCCAGTTCCTAGCCGACATATTGGACCTCACCATCATCAGGCCCGCCAACATCGAAACCACGGCACTGGGCGCCGCCTTCCTCGCCGGATCGGCGACGGGGGTCTGGACGGCACTCCCCGAAGCCGCGTCGCGCGTGACGCCCGACCGGCGGTTTAGCCCAACACTACCCGCTGTTCAGAGGGAGCGCTTCATCGCCGGTTGGCGCGGCGCGGTTGGCCAGGCCCTGAACGCTTCATCCCCGGAACGCCCCTCCTCTCAGCAATCACAGGACGTTTGAGGGAGCTTTAACCCTTCAACTCGCCTTGAAGCTATCCCGATAGGTTTCGCGTAGCACCGTCTTCTGGACCTTCCCCATCGTATTCTTGGGCAACTCCTGCACGAACACGAACCTTTTCGGCTGTTTGAAGCGTGCGAGCCTGTCCGCCAGTGCTGCGGCGATGGCCGATTGGTCGGTGAAGGACGGATCGCGCGCCACGATCGCGGCGACGACACCCTCGCCCAGGTCGGGATGCGGCACGCCCACGACGGCCGATTCATGGACTTGCTCCAGTTCGTCCAAAGCGGCTTCCACTTCGGCGGGATAGATGTTGTACCCGCCGGAAATGATCAGGTCCTTCGCGCGCCCTACTATGGAGACATAGCCTTGCTGATCGATCAATCCCAGATCGCCTGACATGAAATAGCCGTCGCGAAATTCGGCGGCGGTCTTTTCGGGCATGCGCCAATATCCCTGAAACACATTGGGACCGGCAATTTCGATCATCCCGACATCGCCCTGCTTCAGCACCTGGCCAGTTTCGGGGTCCGTGATGCGGATCGAAATTCCCGGCAGCGGCAGGCCCACGGTCCCCGCGATGCGTTCGCCGTCATAGGGGTTGGACGCGTTCATGTTCGTTTCGGTCATGCCATAGCGTTCCAGAATGGCGTGACCCGAACGTTCCAGAAATTCGCGGTGAATGTCGGCGGAAAGCGGCGCCGATCCCGACACGAACAAACGCATATGCCGCACGAGCGCCCGATCGAAGCGTGGGTCGCCGAGCAGGCGTATGTAGAAAGTGGGCACGCCCATCATCGTCGTCGCAGACGGGAGCGATTGCAACACCGCCTCCAGATCGAAGCGTGGATGAAAAATCATCGACGCGCCCGATGCGAGCACGACATTGGTCGCCACGAACAGGCCATGGGTATGAAAGATCGGAAGCGCGTGCAGCAGAACGTCATCCGCCGTGTAGCGCCAATAATCCCGCAGCGTCATCGCGTTGGACGCCAGATTGGCGTGGCTTATCATCGCGCCCTTCGACCGGCCCGTGGTGCCCGAAGTGTAGAGGATCGCGGCAAGATCGCTATCGTCCCGGTCGACTGTCGCAAATTGGGTAGCGCTTTCGCGTGCCAGTTCGACCAGGCTGCCGTCGCTGTCGCTGCCCATGGTTTCCACGGAGCCAACCCCGGCCTCGCTCGCAAGACCGGCAATTGCGGCCCGGTTCAGCGGATCACAGACGAACAGCACCGGGGCGGCATCGCGCATGAAATAGTCGAGCTCGCCAGCCGTATAGGCCGTATTGAGAGGCAGAAAGATCGCCCCCGCCCGCAAGCAACCCAGATAGAGCATGAGCATGTCGATGCTCTTTTCCGCCTGCACCGCAACCCTGTCTCCGACCTTCACGCCCAGCTGGCCGATGGCGTTGGCGAAGGCGGCCGAACGCTCCTCGACATCCTGGTAACTGATGACATTTCCATCCAGCATATGGGCGAACGGACGACGGCGATCCTCCGGGAAGCAGGCTTGGAGGCTGGTGTAAAGATTGGTCATGGCAGGCAGCTTTCACAGAGGCTCGGCAAGGATGAGTCCGAACGTTTCCCGAGGATGTGATGAACATCGGCGCATGCTTCACACCGCCAGATTTCCCCACGCTTCGTACCAAGGATTGCTGATCTCGAAGGTCGTGCATTACACGATGATTGAACAGCCGCAATATCAGATGTGATCGGCGAAATGGGGGACGGATCATGCGGGGGATATTTGGCGGAAAGCCCTTGTTCGCTGAACTGCCGCGCATTATTTCAGTGGTGACGCAGTGACGATCTCGGGCGTCGCGCTTCTCGCAATCTGCACGCTAGTCGGTGCGTTCTGCGGACGCCCTGCTGGGCGTGAAAGCCAATGTCGGGCGTCGGCATCGCCATGATCATGCTCATCGCCGCGCGACTATGGCTGGCGCGGCGTGGAGCCATGAACAGGGGCGTAATGCTGGGCGTCGAATTCTGGGGCACCCTTTATATCCCGGGCGATGGCGGCCAACCAGAATGTGGTCGCCGCCGTCAAATCGGGGCCGCTGGTCGCCATCGCCGCCATCCTTGCGGTGGCTGTCTGCTTTGCCGCCGTGGCCATCATCAGCAGAATGGACCAGGACGCCGAAACGATGGACGAGATCGAGGCGCGCGAGGCGGCGGCATCATGGGTGGCGCGATGCTCCGCGATTTCGCGATCGTCGCGACCGCTTTTGAAGTCGACGTGGCAAAGGCGCGGCAGGCCGGACTGATCGGGGCGGTCGCCCTGACGCTCGGCTCGCATGGCAACCGCGCAGGGGCGGGAGAGCCGGATTGGGCAGCTCCCAATAGAAGCACTTTGGAAGGACGGGACCCCGTAATTCGACCTGCGCTATACCCACAAATCGCCACAAAAATCGACCCGATCGACGACGTTGAAGCTGGCGCAGCGGCGGTCCAAGCGCTTCATGTTTACAAGGTCAGCCGCAGGGGGCCGGTGCGGATCATTATGAAGCTGCTTCATATGTTGGTGATCCGACCGGCCCTGCTTTTATCTTAGAATTTGAAGTTGCCCGTCAATCCAAACTCGCGTGGATTGGTCACATTGACCGTGCGGTAGCCCGAGTCATAGTCCACGCCGCTGGACGTGCCGACTATGGCATTGCCCTGGCTGATGTTGGCGATCCGCTTCTGGTTCAGGACATTCTTCGCAAACAAGGTGAATTCCCATTTGCTATCCTCGGCACGAAGACCAACGAACAGGTTGAGCATTTCACGGCTACGATAATCATAATCGATCCGGTCGGAATAGAAGCCGGGCCGGTACGTGAACAACCCACGCAGGAACGGCGTAACACTGTCCATCGGGAAACGGATTTCCGTGTTGGCGGTCAGGCTGAAATCAGGCGTCTCGCCGATGCGGCCGTTGCTGGCGCAGAAGCTGACATTGCCCGGCCCCGTAACGGTCGCCGTTCCATCCCGGTTCGGGCGGCCAGTTCCTGCAAAGTCGTTGCACGGCAGCAGGGCGTTGCGATAACGGGCGCGAGTATAGGCGGCGCTGACGCCGAAGTCCCAGTCTCTCGTGATCCGGCCGTCCAGCGATCCTTCGATCCCCTTGATCCGCGCGTCGCCATTATAGTTGAAATCGAAAAAGCCGGTGGGCGGCGCGGCTACGGCGGACTGATAATAGATGCCGCTGAAACGATTCAGGAAGTTGTCGAGCTTCTGATAGTAGACCGACACCGCATAATGCAGGCGGCGCCCGGCGAAGCTGCCTTTGACGCCTGCTTCGATCGAATCCGTCTTTTCCGGCTGGGTCAAGATCAGGTCGTCGCTGAGGCCATCGGGCAGGCCGGGGCTGACGCTCCCGGCGCGGAAGGAGTGGCCGTAGGAAGCGAAGATATTCATCGACGGCATCAACTGGTAACTGATCGTCAGGCCGCCCGTGATCGGCTTGTCAGACGTATTGCGCAGGTTGGCCGGAATGATGTCCGTTGCCGGGTAGGACGCCGGTAAGCAGCCAAACGACACGGCATCAACAATTGGATCGCCGGTGCACAGCAAGCTGTTGCCCGGCGTGCTCAACCCCAGTTGGCTGACATTCACCGACTTGATGATCGAGTAACGCAGGCCACCTTCGATTGCCAGGCCGCCCCTACGAAAGTTAAGATTGACGTTGAACGACCAAATGCTCCGGTCCACCGGAACGGTAATCTGGGTGGCGATGGGCAGATAAGGCAGCGCGCCCAGAGTGTTCAGGCTATCATTCTGTTCAAACGGGAAAATGAAGCTGTCGCCTGGCTGAAAGATGCGCGTCGTTCCCCCTATCTTATTGTAGAAGACGCCAATGCCTCCGCCTAGACCAGCCTTGTTATTCGTGGCCAAGCGCATTTCGACCGTGTCGTATACGAAGGGAGTTGGACCAAAGGAGTTGGAGATGTAATTGGGCACTGCATTGCCGACATCCAGATCACGCTGGCCTTTCAGACGTGAATCCTGATGCGCACCTACAAACGACAATGTTGCCGGACCCAGATCCCAGTCAATCGCCACATTAACGATGTGGCTTTCATTGATATTGCGGCTCGTACCCTCTGCGACAGCGGCATAGTCATCGACACCCAGGGCTGGGCCGGAACGCGTTGATGGGTTCGGAACCAGGGCGCCGCTCAGGAATGGCCCAGCTTCGAAAGTCGATGTGTTGCCTGATCCGATGACCTGCTGCATCTGCCTATTGTCCGCATACAGATACTGATAGGTGATATAGGCAGTGAGATTGTCCGTTGGACGAAGGCCCAGGGTCAAGCGGGCGCTCTCAGTGCGGCTGCGCGACCGTTCGCCCGTGTTGACATTGCGGACGTTGTTCAGGCGATTGCCGTCAACCAATGCGGCAACGCGCAGGGCGATCTTGTCAGAGAAAGGCAGGGAAACCCCGCCCTGCACATTATAGCCCCCACGCGTGGTAGCGCTAGTCTGCGCATAGCCTTCGATCTCATCGAAACTGGGGCGCGCCGTGGAGATGGTGATCGCACCTGCCGGGGCGGAGATGCCGCGCAGCAAACCTTGGGGACCGCGCAGCACTTCGATCTGCTTGATATCGTAAAGGGCCGTGTAGACCGTCTGTGCATCGGTCGGAATTTCGTTGAAATACACCTGGACCGCCGGGTCGGTGCCCTGGTCGGGATCGAACGAGATACCGCGCAGCGTCGTCGAATTGTTACGGCCCGTGGTGTTGGTCATCTCCAGGCCCGGAGCGAGCTGCTGAACGTCCTTGGCGTCGAAGATGTTCAGCTTCTGCAACTGCTCGCCGGTCGCCACATTGACGCTCATAGGCACTGATTGAAGCGATCGGGCTTCGCGCGTCGCCGTGACGACAATCTCGCCACCCCCATCGGCCGCATCCTGCGCCCAGGTAGCGGTCGGCACGATCAGCGCTGCACCGCACAACAATGCAGAAAGACTCTTTCCCTGTTTCATGACAGCGTTCCTTTACTCGGCAGAAGCCAGCCCCATAATGTTGACAACTGCTAACGATCGCGCAGGCACCCTGCAACCCTCGTCGTCAAACTTTTGTAGATTTTGGCCCGAACACCTACGTTTTATCAAATACAGGCGTTATTTCTTCGCATAATGCGCTTTATATAGCGGAATTTCATCCGCATTACGTTGATCAGATATCCGAATTCAGCTGACATCGCCCTAGCGCCCAAAGCGCCAAAAGACTGACACGCGCTAGATAATTGTTCTTCATCGGAGGGATAGGAATAAGGACCGCAAAACGGTGAAGCGCAAGCCCGTCAACGCAGATTTGCTGCATTTGCGAATATCAAGGAGGCCGGAGGAAAAGTCACGTCCGATAGTGAAGAAATTCAGCGCTGGGGGCCTGCGGAGATCATTTCGGGCGAGGCTCACATTGGACCAGATGGACTCGCGGTGGTCATGCTCGAAGTAGCAAGGGCGAGCCTTTTCCCTCAGCCCCACCGAATCATCATTCCAACACGTCATTGGCGATCTTCCGGTTTGAGATGGGCAAGCTGCCGGGCAGCACGCGCGAACATTGCCGCTAAGAAACAGCATCAAAGCTGCGGGCGTCGCCGATTGAAGAGTAAGCTATTTGGTTTAAAAGTCAGGAGCAGCCAAGCCTATGCAATATCCAGATCAATTTTTAGGGCGCACCGTCAAGCATTGACAGACTGTGCCAAATGCCCCGCTTTCATCATGAAGAATGCTATGTGTAAGTCCGAGGCCTTGCGGACTCGCGGAGACTGAGATGTCGAGGCCGATCCATTCTCCCGTTGGCGGTCGCAGAAGATGTGCGGTAAGATCGAGATTGGGAAAAGCCGCGTCCTGGGGCGAGATCAGCGGCGCAAGGCCGTTGGCGATATCGACCAGTCCCATGGCCCGCGCCGTCGCCGACACATCCTCACCGTCCAGCAGCGCCAAGGGCGAACGAACCCAGCAGCGGGCGCGGCCCCGCCCGTGCTGTTGCCGCCGCACCTCCACACTGGCGATGAAACCTCCGGCCCAAAGGCTGGACGGATTCCAGCCGACTATGGTGTCGGGCGGCGGTAGGATAGGGAAATTGGTCGCAGCAAAGGCGCTGCTGTCGTTGGCCTGCGTCAGCCAGGCCCGCAGGACGATGGCGGGGCGGCCGCCATGGCTGAGCCGGGCCTCGACCAATTCGATGGTGCGGCCTGGCCGCAGCACGATCACCTCTATCTCCACCGCCTCCATCGGGATGACGCCCCATATGTCGTAGGAGAGACGCGCGACATGCAATCGATCGCCCCGTCGCGCGGCATGATCGGTTTCCACCGCATGGAGCAGCAGTCCGATCGCCGGCGCAACATGCTGTTCCGCGACATTCCATGCGCCGCCGACATGGCCCGTGGGCATGAACCTGCCATCGTCCGTCCGCAGGAAATAGGCCTGTGGGCCGCCGTGTTCAGACCCCAAGACCCAGTTCCCGTTCCATGATCGCCCGCATCTCGAACTTCTGCGCCTTTCCCGTCACGGTCATCTCGAACCGCTCGACTATGCGCACGTAGCGGGGAACCTTGTAGTGCGCGATCTGCCCGCGACAATGGTCCTGAATATCCTGTTCCGACAGGTTGGCGTCAGCCTTGGCGATGATCCAGGCGCAGACCGCCTCACCGAATTTCGCGTCGGCGACGCCGAACACCTGCGCGTCGGCGACGGCGGGGTGACGAAGTAAATATTCTTCTATCTCGCGCGGATAGATATTTTCACCACCGCGAATAATCATGTCCTTGATGCGGCCGGTGATGCGGACATAGCCGCGCGCGTCCATCGTCGCCAGGTCGCCCGAATGCATCCAACCGTCGGGGTCGATCGCCTCTGCCGTGCGATCGGGATCGTTCCAATAGCCCAGCATCACGGCATAGCCGCGCGAACAATATTCGCCCTGCTGGCCGATGGGGAGGATCGCGCCATCGGGGCCGACGACCTTCGCCTCCGCATGGGGGTGGACGCGGCCGACCGTGGTCACCCGTTCCTCCAACGGATCATCCGTCGCGGTCTGGGTAGTGAGCGGGCTGGTTTCGGTCATACCGTAGCCGATGGTGATCTGGGTCAGGTTCAGCCGGTCCATCACCTGCCGCATCACCGTTTCCGGACAGGGCGATCCCGCCATGATGCCGGTGCGCAACGTCGATACGTCGAATGCGTCCAGATCCGGCTGGTTCAAGATGGTGATGAACATGGTCGGTACGCCATGCAGCATGGTGCAACCTTCCGCTTGCACTGTGTCGAGCACCAGCCGAGGATCATAGGCCTCACCAGGATAGATCATCGTCGCCCCGCTGGTCAGCGCCGCCATATTGCCCAGCACCATGCCGAAACAATGATAGAGCGGCACCGGGATACACAGCCGGTCGGCGGCGGTGAGGCGCATCGTGCGGGCCGAGAAATAGCCATTGTTGAGCACGTTGCGATGGGTCAGCGTCGCGCCCTTGGGCTGACCGGTGGTGCCGCTGGTGAACTGGATGTTGATCGCATCATTGTTGTCGAGCGTCGCCTCGATCAGGGTCAGACGATCGGGGTCGGCCTCCGCATGCAGATCGGACCAGTTCAACCAGTCCTGCTGCCTTTCGTCACCCAGCACGACCACTTGGCGCAGCGCCGGGAGCCGATCCGGCCCGATGTCCCGCAGCATCGCCACATAGTCGCTACTCCTGAATCGGGGCGCGGTGACCAGCAGGCTGCACCCGACCTTGTTTAGTGCATATTCGACCTCGCTGGTGCGATAGGCCGGGTTGATGTTGACCAGGATGGCGCCGATCCGCGCCGTCGCGAACTGGATCACCGTCCATTCAGCGCAATTGGGTGCCCATATGCCGACGCGGTCGCCCTTGCCGATGCCAAGGTCCAGCAGCCCAGTGGCCACAGAATCGACCTGTGCAATCAATTGCGCCCAAGTCCAGCGGATCGACTGGTGTCGTGACACCAGCGCGAGGCCGTCACCATGCTCCGCTACGACCTTCAGCAGCGCCTGACCGATGGTGGTTTCCAGCAGCGGGACGTCGGTGGCGCCCCGCGCTATCGACAGGCTGCTCATCGCTTGATGTTGATGACTTGCAGTTGGGTGTATTCCGCCAGCCCTTCCTCGGCCTGTTCAACGCCCAGCCCGCTATTCTTGAAACCCGCCATGGGGATGTGCGGGCCGATGGCGATATGCTGGTTGACCCAGACCTGCCCGCTTTCGATCCGCGCCGCGATGTCGGTGGCGCGCGCCACATCGGCGGACCAGACCGATCCCCCCAGCCCATAGTCGGACGCGTTGGCGCGGGCGATCACATCCTCCACATCGTCGAACTTGATCAGCGGCAGGATCGGGCCGAACTGTTCCTCGTCCACGATCGTCATGCCGTCGGTCACGTCGCGCACGATGGTCGGCGCGATGAAATAACCGGCCCGCTCCATCGCCTGTCCCCCTGCCACGATCTTGCCGTCGGATCTGGCGGCGTCGAGGAACCCCTTCACTTTTTCGAACTGCATCGCGTTCTGGATCGGCCCTATTTGCGTGCCCTGTTCCAGCCCGTCGCCCACGATCGCCGCCTGCGCCAGCGCCGCCAGTTCCTCGCACATGGCGTCGTAAATATCGGCGTGGATATAGGCGCGCTTCACCGCCAGGCACACCTGTCCGCAATTCAGGAAGGCATTGCCGAAAATCGCCTTCGCCGTTTCGCGGACATCGACATCTTCCAGTACGATTGCCGGATCATTGCCGCCCAGTTCCAGCGTCACGCGTTTGAGCCCATCGGCACTACTGGCGGCGATGCGCTTGCCGGTCGCGGTGGAGCCGGTGAAGCCGATCTTGGCCACATCGGGATGGGTGGTCAGATGCGGCCCCAGATCATTGGCGTCGGTGATGATGTTGACGACCCCGGGCGGGAAAATCTCCTTGCACAAAGCTCCCAGGGCCAGCGCCGTGGCGGGCGTGGTCGGCGCGGGCTTCAGCACGATGGCATTGCCCGCCAGCACCGCCGGCCCGATCTTCCAGCAGGCAACCAGCAGCGGGAAGTTCCAGGCGATGATCCCGACCACCACACCCAATGGCTTGTGCTTGACGGCGATATAGCCCGCTGCGTCATCCTGAATAACGCGATCCGGCAATTCCAGGGTCGCATAATGGCGCAGAAAACCTTCGGTCCAGGCAACCTCGCCCTGTGCTTCGGGCAGCGGCTTGCCCTGTTCCTGCGTCAATAGCCGCGCCAGTTCCGCGCCGTTGGCCGCGACCGCATCGGCCAGCGCGGCCAGCTTCGCCTGCCGCTCGGCATAGGGCACCGCCGCCCAGCCGGGCTGCGCTGCCTTGGCCGCCGCGATCGCCTGATCCGCTTGGGCAACCGAAGCGCGCGCGACCGTGGTAAACGCCTCGCCCGTCGCCGGGTTGACGACCTCCATCTGGAGGTCGCCATCGATCAGTTCGCCGCCAATCAGCAGCTTATAGTCCACCATTATCCTCTCCTTGCGCTGTCTTTAGAACTTCGCGCCAACCGTCACACCATATGTCCGCGGATTGCCGATGTGATTATAATCGAAACCAAAGCCCGCGAGCAGGTCCACGCGCGAGGTGAAATAGAATTTCTTTGTGAGGTTCTTCGCCCAGAGCGAGGCATTGAAGCGCCCGTTCGCGCTTTCCCAGTCGATATGGCCGCTGAGCAGGGCATAGCCCTTTTGCTTCAGACGGGGGATGTTCACCACCTCGAAATATTGACTCGACTGATAGGCGACTTCCGGGTGGAAGGAGAGGCTGCCGAAGCCGCCTTGCGCAACCGTCCAGTCGATCCCGCCGTTGAGCGTCAGGCTCGGCGCGTTGGACAGGCGATTGCCACCCACATCGACGCCGCTGACCGTGCCCTGCTTGATCCTCGCAGACAAAACGCCCAAGCCCGCGCGCATGGTCAGCATGTCGGCGGCTCGCACGGTCAGTTCGACCTCGCCACCATAGATGCGCGACTTGGGGATGTTGAGCAATGTCTGCGCCGCGCTGGACGGATCGACGTTGATGAACTGCTGATTCTTGTAATCATAATAGAAGCCGGCGACGTTTAGCGTGATGCGGCGATCCCAGAACTGGGTCTTTGCGCCCACTTCATAGGATGTAACCTGCTCCGCCTTGGCCACCGACAATTCGGACGGATCGAAAAAGGCCTGAGCATTGAAGCTGGGCGCGCGATAGCCGCGGCTGACGCTGGCATAGAGAAGGTTGCCGTCGGCCAGCTTGTAGTCGAGGCCGATCTTGCCGGAGAAATTGTTTTTCCTGAAGCGCAGGTCGGACAGCGGGATCAGGGTCGCGACGACGCTGTCATCGACACCCAGCGCCTGCGAAATGAAGCCGTTCTGGCGGCCGGTATCATGGGTATAGCGCAGGCCGCCACGTAGCGTCACCGCCTCGCCAATCTTATATTTAAGGTCGGAATAGACAGCGACGCTCTTCTTCACCTGGGTGAACTGGTTCTGGACCTTACAGGCCAGCGGCAGGCCGTCGGCACAATCCTGTGCGTCGATGGTGCCGTCCGCGTTCACGTCGACATCGGTCGCGATCTCAAAGGCGGTGCGGTTGAAGACCTTTTCCCGGTTGAAATAGACGCCCAGGATGAAGTCGAATGGACCGCCCGTGTCGCTGGTCAGGCGCAGATCCTGCGCGAACTGGCTGGCCTTGTCATAATAGGGGATTTCCAGCAGCTTGGTTGCCGTGCCGTCCGTATCCTCGCGGAAGAAGAGCGTGCCCTTGTCATAGGACGTGATGCTGGTCAGCGCGATCGCATCGGACAGATCGACATTGGTGGTCAGTGCTACCGATGTCGTGCGGGCGCGGCGGCGGGTGGAGACGTCGGACGCAATCTCCCAGCGCGACAGACCGGGCCGATGGTTGGCTTCGGGCTGGGCATAAATGCCGTAATTTTGCGGGTTCTGGAAACTGGTGGAGGCGCGCAGGACGAAAGTCAGCCCCTCGACCGGCTGGGCCTTCAGCGTTCCGCGAAACGCATATTCGCGGGTGCTGGCAAGGTCCGGCATGCCGGGCTCGACATTCCTGAACCAGCCGTCCGCCCTGGCAAAGGTGCCCGCCACGCGCAGGGCGGCTTTCTCGCCCAGCGGCACATTGACCGCGCCGTTCGCCTCGAACCGGTTATAATTGCCATAACCGGCGTTCACATAACCGCTGGTTTCACCCAGCTTCGCTTCCCGGCTGATGATGTTGACCGCGCCGCCCGTGGTGTTCTTGCCATAGAGCGTGCCCTGCGGCCCGCGCAGCACCTCGACCCGTTCGAGATCGTACATGGCAACGCCGAGAAAGGCGAAATTGCCTTTATAAACTTCATCATAATAGGTGGCGACCGGGCTCGACTGGTTGAGGCTATAATCGGACATGGACACGCCACGCAGCGCAAAAATCGGCGTATTGTCGCCTACAATGGAGGTGAGCTGGAGATTGGCGACCTTCGTCACCAGGCTGTCGACGCTGCTGACGCGCGACTTTGCCAACATATCACCACCTATGGCGGTTACAGAAATCGGGACAGACTGTACATTTTCCGACCGCTTAGCCGCCGTAACGACGATTTCACCTTGCGCGTCATCCTGCGCGAACGCCGGATTCATCATGCCAAGACCTGCGAAAGCCGCACAGCCGCATGCTACCAACCCTGTATATACTTCCCCCATCGATTATACTCCAATCATGGTTTTCCCTGTTCCATTCCTGCATGTTCGAAACCTGCCACCAGTCGCGCTCTTGTAGCGACGCGATCCAGTCGCAGGGGGTTGCGGCGCAAGGCAGCGATTTCCGTGGCGGAATAAGGCCTGAAATCGATTGGCAGATGCTCTGCGTCGAAAGTGTAAAGTGTCCAGTTGACGAGGTCCGCCAATCGCCGGTCGTCCAAATCGACCGTGGCGACGCCCGGCACCTGGCCGAGGAACGCCCGCCCGCCCGGCACCGTCAGAAAACGGGCGACGATGCCGCGCATCGGCGGATTGGACCGATCGTCGCCGCCCCCGTCCGGTCTATGGCAACCCTGGCATTTCAAAATATAGTCTTGATGGGCCTGACGCGGATTGACGACGCCCGGCATCGCTCGCTCGCTCGCTCCAGCCGCCAAGGTCGCGGATAATGCGACAAGGCCTGCCAAAGCGAGCAGGGCCAGCTTCACTTGCCGCCCGCCCCTTCATGGAGTTTCGCGACATCGGCGGCGTTCAGCGCCTTGCCGCCAACCCGATATCCGGCCACTTCCCGATCGGTGAAGGGCTTGAAATCGGGACCGGTGCTGGCGATCGACCCGCCGACATGGTTGAGCACTGCCGCCACTCCAGCATCGTCCAGCCCGCCCTGCGCCGGCATCATGCCGCGATAGGCCTTGCCCTCGACGTTGATCGGGCCGTTCAGTCCCTTGATTACGGCCAGCGCCAGATAGCGGCGGCCACCCGGCTTGGCGGCCAGGGTACGGAAATCGCGCCCCAACGGCGGATAGGCGCCCGGTACGCCAGCGCCGGTCCGGGTGTGGCAGGCAGCGCAGCGATTATAGATGGTCGCGCCATCCTGCGCCGCTTGCGCCATCCCCGCAGTCGTCAGCAGGGCCAGTCCCAGGGCGATCTTCATTTCGGTTGCTCCAGGGCCGTGCCGACGATCGCTGCAACCGAGCAATTGTAGATGCTGCTTTCGGTTCCCAGACACCAATTATAGTCGTTGTTCGACTGTGGCCGGACCTGCGGCCGGTCGCCTTCATTGCGATTGCACAGGCACTGGCCACAGGAGGACACGCCGCAACAGTCGTTGTAGCTGATGATATAGGCGCGGCCGTCCGCAGGGTTGGTGCAGGTGCCGATCCAGGTGATAGGCGACATTTCCGTGCCCGGTGGGCAGGTGTTGACCGTGCCGCCGCAACAGGAACAAAGGAAGCCGTCGATCGCGCAATAGCGCCAATAATCGCAACTCGCCGGATTGCCGGGATCTTGCGGCGTGCCGGAGGTCATTTCAGGCCGGGCGGCATCGGGGTGGGTGGCAGCGCGCGCCACCGGCAAGGCGGGCAACATGGCAGTGCCGGTCATCCCCGCCCCAAGCCAGGCCAGCAAGGAGCGGCGGGACGTGCCCCGCGCCACGGTCCGGGCCATCCGTTCGGTGAACTTGTCGAAACCGGCCATGGTTCAGGCCTCCTTCCGGCGGGCGAGGAAATCCTGGATCGACGCGACGCCGCGTTCCTTTGCCTCGAACAGGCTTTCTAGATGCTCACGGCTGTTGATGAGGCCGAGCGAGGCGACCTTGCCATTTTCATCCAGCAGCACGGCATAGGGCAGCTTCGCGACGCCGAAGGCACGGCCCAGGGCTTCGGAAAGAATGATCGGCAGGCCGACCAGCCCATGGTCGGACGCCATGGCGCGATAGGCGGGTTTTGCGCCATCCCCCGCGATCACCACATCGATCCAGTCCGCCTCGGCGCGCGCGGCGGAGCGCAGCACCGGCAGCAGCGACTTGCAGACCGGGCAGTCGGGTGAGGCGAAAAAGAGCAACTGGCTGCGCCCATCGCGTTTGCCGCCGACGAGCAATTTTGCGTCGTCGATGGTGATGAGGTCCATCGGCGTGGCCGTCTCGCCGATCTTCACGCCCTGATGCAGGGTGAGCGCGCCTGCGGGAGCGATCCGTTCGTGCAGGATGCCGACCTGTCGGGCGAGTGCCGCAATCAGCAGCGCTTGGGCAATCACTGCGGCCCAAAGCAATATCTGGGATGTTAGCATCAGTTCTTCCTCCAAACAGGCTGGGGAATGGCAAGGAGCTCGGCCGCACCGAACCAGAGCGCCAGGAAGCCGGCGGCGGCGAAGGGCGCATCGAGCGTGAAGGGGGCCTGGGGCAACAGGATCACAAATGCTGCGAGACCGGCGAGCAGCGCCGGGCGGGCGATCTGGACCCAGCCGACCAGCTGCTCCCGGGCTATGAGGTCGCAACCGCAATCAAGCGACTGGCCCCGGCGGCGCAGCAGCAGCAGGGCATAGAGTGCCCACAGCAGCAGTGCGATGATGGCGCCGACCGACCGCAGTGGTCCAATCAGCAGACACAGGGAAGCGGTCGTTTCCGCAACGCCCCCCGCGATCAGCAGCAGCGGTCCAGCCGGTGCTGTGGCCCCCACAAGCCGCGCCGCCGCCGTCCCGAGGCGCTTGCGATCAATCGCCTTATGCAGCACCGACACGCCCAGCAGCATGGCGAGGAAAAGGGAAAGCGCAGCCATCATGGCACCGTGATGACGATGGGATTGGCCGCGACCGTTGCGCCCAGGGTCCGGACGAAAGCACCGGTCGCGGCATCATGCACGTCGATCACGCCGTCCGCCCGCGCCACGATCAGTTGCGGCGCATCCTCACGCGTCACCGCGATGGCCAGCCCCTGCCCCTTGAGCGCGATACGGGAGAGGCGCATCTTCCTGACCGGATCGATGACCCAGACTTCGGTGCCGCCATCCTTGTGGCTGCCTTCCTTGCCGTTGGGGCTCATCAGTACATAGAGCAGCCCCTTGGCGTCCGAGGCGATGACCTGCCAGCCGCCCGGCCGCCATTGCGGGGCGCCGCCGTCCGCCTTGCCGACGCTGAAGGCGCCCGGAAGTGGCCTGGCAACGGGTACGGACAGGTCGATGCCCTGGACCATGCCATAATAGCTGACGAACCAGGCGGTGCGGCCCACCATGGCGGGCGTGCCGAACAGCGGCTGCCGGTCAATATCCTGCACCCTGGCGACGCTGCTGGAGGAGGCCGCCTGCCCCTTTTCGTCCAGCGTCACGCTAAAGATCGATCCGTCGGCGCACAGGCTGCTGAAGCCGCGCTGGCCGCTGGGATAGATTTGAGTGCAGCCGGGCAGGTCAATTTCCCCCAGCACCTTGCGCCCTTCCAGATCGACGACGGTGATCGACTGGGCCGGAGTGAAATTGGCGACCAGCGCCCATTTGCCGCCATTGGTGAACTGGAAAACGTTGGGATAGGTAACGGACAACTGGCGCTTGCTACCGGGCAGGACGATCTCACCCTTGGGTTGAAGCGTTTTCATATCCCATATGGTTATGGCGTCGGTTCGCTCCCCGCGCGTGAGACGGCTGTAGAATGTTTCTGCGGTGTAAATCTCGCCGCGATCCTGCGCTACCAGTTCATTGGCGAATTGGGCCGCGCGTACCAGCCCCTTAAGTGGCCGGTCCGCCGAGCGAGTATCGACCAGCGCCAGCTTGCCGTCGAGGATAGAGGCGAAGTTGAGATCATGGATCAAGACCCAGCTTTTCGGCCAATTAACAGGCAGTTCCGTGACACTGGGCAGTGTTTCTTCGGGCAAAGGCGTAGGAAATTTTGTGGTGTCGGCAGATGCTGACAAGGGCATTGCCGCGCCAAGCAGCAAGCTCAGACCAATGGACCGCATGTTTGTAATCTCCCACTGCGGATCCCGTCCGCTTGAGGATGATTATGAATAAACGGCAACAATTCTGTCAAGTGACCTAAATTTGTCATTCGACATATTTATACGAACCTCTATAGTTCACCTGATTGAACGGAAAATAACGGATATTCAGATGGATAAGGCGGAAGGCCAGGCGGCGGCCCTGATCATGACGGAACGGGATGGCGGCTATTCCAAGGGGCACGAGACGCGCGAGCTTATCCTCCATACCGCCCTCAACATCCTGATCGAGGAGGGCTATCGCGCGATGAGCATGCGCCGAGTCGCGACCGACTGCGGCATCAAGTTCGGCAACCTGACCTATCATTATCGCAGCCGCGATGATCTGGTCCGCGAACTGCTGGAAGCGGTGATCCGTGGCTATGAGGTGGAGTTTGACCAAATCATCCATTTGCCGGGGCCGCCCGCCGAACGGCTGCAGCGCATCTGCCGGTTAATCCTGGAGGATATTCGCAGCAAGAAAACGACGCACCTCTTTCCCGAACTTTGGGCGCTGTCCAATCACGATAGTTTCGTGCTGGGCCGTGTGCAAGAATTGTACGAACGCGCCCGCGCGCCGCTGGCCGAAATAATAGGCGAGATGCGACCAGATCTGTCTTTTGAGGACCGCAAGGCAATCGCTCTATTCATCTCTGCGTCGATGGAAGGACTGACGCCTTTTGGCGGCTACGAGAAACCATTCGAGCCGATCATGTCGACGCTTGAAGCTATTGCCCTTCACTCGTTCGTTTCTCTGGTAGAAACTTACGATGGTGGAATGGCTGCTGAGCAACGATCACAGCCTTCTTCAGAATGACGCTGTCGCATTGCGCTGTTGATCTGCTGGGCATCTTGCCGTCAGTCTGACCACAGGCGCTCACCCCAGCGGAGCAAGATTGACGTTCACGACCCGAGCCTGGGTGAACTCCTCCAGCCCCTCGATGCCCTGCTGGCGGCCGATGCCCGACTGCTTGGCGCCGCCGAACGGTATGTCGAAGGGAAGCGAAAGGTGGCGGTTCACCCAGACCGTGCCGCTTTCGATGCGCCGGGCGACCGCTTCCCCGGCGGCCGGATCGGATGTCCACACCGTGCCGCCAAGTCCATATTCGCTTGCATTGATGCGGGCGATGGCATCGTCCAGGCTGTCATACGACAGGACAGGGATCACCGGACCAAATTGTTCTTCGGCAACCAGCTTGGCGTCGTCAGGAATGTCGCGGACGACCGTGGGAGCTATGAAGAAGCCATCTCTCTCCAGCGCATGTCCCCCCGCGATCACCCGTCCGCTGTCATGCGCGTCAGCAAGATAGCCCAGCAGCTTTTCGAACTGGAGCCGGTTCTGGATGGGGCCGATCTGCGTGCCCTGTTCAAGCCCGTCGCCTACCAGGGCGCGGTCTGCAAGGGCAGCGAGCGCATCACAAAGCGCGTCATATTTGCTGGAAGGGGTATAGACGCGCTTGGCGGCAAGACAGACCTGACCGCTATTGACCATCGCGGCCTGGAAGATTGCGGGCGCCACCGTGGCGGTGTCGGCGTCCTCCAGAACAAGCGCGGCGTCGTTACCCCCCAGTTCCAATGTGGAGCGCTTCAGGGTGTCGGCGGTGCTGGCCAGCACCTTCTTGCCGGTCGCCGTAGAGCCGGTGAAACTGACATGGGCGATGCCGGAATGGGCGGTTAGCAGCGGGCCGAGGTCGTTCGCGTCCACGATCGTCTGGAACACGCCGCCGGGCAAGATCGGGGCGGCGACCTCACCGAGCAGCAGCGTCGTCAGAGGCGTGGTGGGCGCGGGTTTGGCAATCACCACATTGCCTGCAATGAGCGCGGGCGCGAGTTTCAGCATCAGCAGCATGATCGGGAAGTTCCACGGTGTGATTGCGGCCACGACACCCAGCGGCGAGCGGAATTCGACGATGCGTTCCTCGCCTGTTTCCCGCAATATCCGGTCGTGAAGTTGAAGACTTGCGAAATAGCGCAGTGCCGCAATGGACCCGCCAGTTTCGAATGTCGCCTGGTCGAGCGGCTTGCCTTGTTCGAGCGTGAGCAAGCGAGCGAAATCATGGAGGCGTGATTCCATAGCGTCGGCCAATGTTTCCAGCATGGCGCGCCGCTCACTCCAGCCAAGTGCGGACCAGGAAGGGAAGGCGCGGCGGGCGGCGCTCACTGCCTGATCGAGTTGCACCGCGTCGGCCCGTGCTGCGTTTGCAAAGGGCAGGCCAGTCGCAGGATTGACGACGGGAAGGCCGGACGCGCCGTCAACGAGCGTCCCGTCGATCAACAGGCGGAAATTGTCCATGGTCATTGCATCCTCAAAATGGGCTTGATCACGCGGCCGGTTTCGGCTGCTGCGATGGCTTCTGCCAGCTGTTCGAATGGGTAGAATTCCACCAGTTTCTCTATCGGGAAATCGCCTGTCCGCCAGTGCTCGATCATGCGGGGAATGATGTCATGCGGATCGGCCGAGCCTTCGACGATACCGCGCACCACGCGCCCGGCGCTCATCAGATGCGCACCGTCGAAGCGGATGGCGGTGTCCGGCGCAAAGGCGGCCACCAGACCCATTTGCCCGCGCGGTGCTAGCAGGGCAATCGCCTGTTCGATCAACGGCGCGTGGCCGGTGGTGTCGATGGCGTGGTCAAGATCGCGGATGCCGGAATCTCCCAGCGGGCGGCCGTCGGCGACATGAGCGTGGGTTGCGCCAAGCTCGCGCGCGAGGGCGACGCGTTCGGGCGAACGATCGACGGCGACGATTTGCGCTGCTCCCGTGATGCGCGCCGCCATGATCGCCGCCAGCCCTACCGCCCCGGTGCCGAGGATGAGGATGCTGTCATTTCTTCGCACGCCCAGCGCGTTCCAGACCGCGCCCGCTCCAGTCAGAAGCCCGCAGCCCAGCGGTCCGAGCAATTCAAGCGGTGCGTCTTCTGCCACGCGCACGGCGTTGCGGGCAGGCACGACAGCGTGGGTGGCAAAGGATGATTGGCCGAACACATGGCTGTGGACCGGCCCGTCCGAATTGCGGAGAGCGGTCGATCCATCGGAGCGCGCCGCCAGGAAATTGTTGGGGACGAAATCGCGGCAATAGGCTGGCTGACGATCGTCGCAATTCCGGCAGTGACCGCAGCTCGCAAAGCTAAGCACCACCGGATCGCCGGGCTGGAGTCCGGTAACGCCCTCCCCCACGGCGAGTATCCGACCTGCTCCCTCATGCCCCAGCACGACGGGCGTGGGCACGGGGAGCAGGCCGTCACGCATCACGATATCCGTGTGGCAGATGCCGGTGGCGACCAGTTCGACCAGGACCTCGTCAGGCCTTGGGTCGTCTAGGGAGAGAGTCTCGATGGCGGTCTTGCCACCGGCGCGGGTCACTGCTGCACGGATATCGCGGGGCATGATCAGAACTTCGCCCCCAGACGGGCATACCATTCGGTTGGACGGTTATAAGTGCCGTAGATCGTGCCCGCTGCAACATTCGCGTTGCCTGTGGTCAGGTAGCGATCGTTGGTCAGGTTCGTCCCGCCCACGGTAAGCGACCAGTTGTCGCCCGGCGTGCGATAGGTGATTGATGCGTTGACCACATTGGTCGATGGACGCTTCAGCAGCAGGGTGCGCTGGGCATTGTTCCAGACGCTGGTGGTATGCGTCCAGTCGGCCACCATGACGATCGAGCCACCATTGGCGAGTGCAAGTTGATAACGCGGCGAGAAGTTGGTCTTCCACGACGGCGTCTTGGGCAGATCGGCGCCCGCGAAGGTGCCAGCTTGCAGCGCGTTGGGGCCGCTGACCGCGATCACCCCCGGCAGGACCGACGTGTAGTGGGCGTCGATATAACCCACCGAACCATTGAGCGTCAGACCACGGACGGGCGCGGCGACCAGCTCGAGCTCGACGCCCTTGATCCGTGCGTCGCCCGCATTGCGTATGGTGGGAGAGGTGCCCTGCTGGAAGTTCAGCTGGATGCCTTTGTAATCGGTGGTGAAGGCCGCCATGTTGAACTGGAGCATGTTGTCGAGCAGGGTCGATTTCAGGCCCAGTTCCCAGGTGGTTGCCTTTTCCGGGCCGAAGGGCTGCGCCAGCAATTGCGGGTTGGTGAGACGCGTGGTCCAGCCGCCGGTCTTGTACCCCTTGGACCAGCTGCCGTAGATCATCACCTTTTCGGCGGGGTGAAGCTGTATGCCGACCTTGGGCGAAAAATTATTGAACACTTGCTTGTTCACGCCCGGCGCGTAGACGCGGATCGGGTTGTTCGGATCAGGATATTCAAGCCCCTGCTGGCACGTAACCGGCGCGAGCGGGAACGGGCCGTTGGGCGTGATATTGCCCTGATCATCGCTGCACCCGAACAGCTTGTAGTTGAAGCCGTTCAAATCCTGCTGGCCGCCCTCGAAAAGCTTCGATTCATGCGTGTAGCGGCCGCCAATGGTGACGCCGATCAGGTCGATGGGACGATAGTCGATCTGGCCGAAAAAGGCGTAGTTCTGCGTTTCGAGCTGGTTGGGGCCGTCAACCTGCAACAGGCCTTCGGCGAATGTCACATAGTCGTGAAGGTCGCCCTTTTCCTTGAAATAATAGCCGCCAGCGACGAACTTCAGCTTGTCGTCCAACGCCGAACCGAGCAGCTGGAGTTCCTGGCTGAACTGCCACTGGTTCATGGCGAAGCTGAGCTGGAGGAAGTTGAGCGGCGTACCGTCGGCATCCATGCCCGATTTCCAGTTGAGCTGGCGGTAGGCGGTGATCGACTTCACCGTCACATTGGGCGTGAGTTCCCATTCGAGCGTGCCCGCCAAACCCCAATTGGTAAGGCGCGAGAAGCTGTTGCCGGTGGCGTAGGTGGTGTCCTTGTCGCCGGTCAGAAAGCGGTTGTCGAATGGCAGCAGATCATTGTTCGGATTGCCGTCGACATTGACACTGGCCAGCGGCGGCTGACGCAGGGTCGTGTTGAACTGCGTGCCCCGCACCCCGCACATCGCCTGGGCGTTGCGTGCAGCGATCTCTGCCGGGGTGGCGCCGATGCAGAAATTATAGAGTCCGGCAAACAGGAAGCCGGTGGTGCTCGTTGGGTCGAATCCAGTGCCCGGCAGGTTGGTGGTCCCGGCAAATGGCCCCGGCACATTGGGCACCGTGGCCAGCAGCGTATTGGGCAGGCCGGTGGAGTTTTCCCGCGAATAGTCGCCGGTAAGGGTCAGGGAAACCGCGTCGCCCTTCCAGTGCAGCTTGCCGCGCAGGCTCCAGTCGTTGTTGCCGCCTTCGCGATTGGATTTGCCGAAGCCTGAGCTGGGGAAAGCAGTATAGCTGGAGCTGTTGGCCGCCAGCGGATCGGCAAAGGGAATGCGGCGGACATAACCATCGCGGCTCTTGATGCCGAAGGTGACGGAGGCCGCGAGATCCTTGGCTATGGGCAGGTCCACGCTGCCGCGCGCCTGCAACAGATTGAAGCTGCCGGTGGTGACGTCGCCGGTGAACTTGAACTCATCGCCCGGATTGCGCGTGACGATGGAGATCGCGCCGCCGATGGTGTTGCGGCCGAACAGCGTGCCTTGCGGCCCCTTCAGGATTTCGACGCGCTCCACATCCAGCAAATCCTGATTCGCGCCGACCGTCCGGGCGAGGTAGACGCCATCGAGATAGATGCCGACGCCGGGGTCGATATTGAATGCGAAGTCGTCCGAACCGATGCCGCGAATGAAGGCGGAAAGGACGGCGGTGGAACCGGAAAAGGGCGTGCCCGCGTCCAGGTTCACGTTAGGCGAAAGACCCGAAAGCTGCGCGACATTGCCGACGGATCGTTCACTGATCGATTCAGCCGAAAAGGCGCTGATAGCGATGGGAACCGTCTGCGCGCTTTCGCTGCGCTTCTGGGCGGTGACGACGATGTCCTGAATGCCGAAATTGTCGTTCGACGGCTTGGCCCGTTCTTCGGTGGCCGATGCCTCCGTCTGCGCGTGCGCGGCCATGCCGAAGCCGAGCGCAAGGACGCTGATCGCGCCATAAATCGCTGTTTGCATTATTTCCTCCCCAAATATCATGCGTGTCTGATTGAATGATATTGCGGAGCTATAGGCAGCGTCGGCTTGCAGGTATTGAACGCGTGGGAAGCTGCTCTTGAACGATTGCGGCGCCGTTCCCGTCAGTGCCAGCCGCGTTGCCGGGCATAGGCGCCGGGCGAAATGCCGAAGCGGGACTTGAAGCGGCGGCAGAAATGGGCGGCGTCGGAAAATCCCAGGTCGTAGGCAAGGTCGGTCAGAGCCGGCTGGCAGCTTTCACCGCCCAGCCGCTGCGCTGCGAGGAAAAGACGGCGTTCGATGATATAGGTGGTCGGCGTCGTCGCGAGTTCGGCGAAGACGGCCTGCACGTCGCGCGGCTGGATGCCCAGCGAATCAGCGATCTTCCCCGTCCGCATCGCGCTGTCGGAAATATTCCCGTCGATGAACGCGAAGATACGGCGGCGCAGGTCCGAATTGTCCTGCTCAACCGGCATGGGGGCATTGCCGACGACAAGCGGGACGAGCTGGGAAATGCTCTTGCCCACAGCTTCCGCCTCCTCGGCGGCGATATCGCCGGGCCAATTCTGTTGGAACAGCGATCCCGCCATGTCTCGCAGCACGCCGTTTACCGGCATTGCCCGATCTATCGTGACGGCGGGCTGAATTGGCCGGTCACGCATGGCGGCAACCGGAAATTCGATGACCAGCATCTCATTGCGGTCGGAAATTTCCAGCTCATAAGGTTCATCGGTCAGCACGCAGGTCGCATCGCCCACCGAAAGCGATACTGTGCGGCCCCGCTGGGTCGTCGTGCTGATCCCGGCGGTCTGGATGTGCAGCTTGGCCCGTCCTTCACATCGGGTCGCGGGTCCGTCGATCCACCGCCGGACGGTCGCTCGTTCCGACTGGATCTTGGAGACGCTGATGTCGCCGAGGAGGAAGGTTTTGCTCCGGCCGTGGATGTCGCGTGCGGCATTGACCACGATTCCCGGAAAGGCGGCTTGCAGGAAGCTGTTCCAGCCGTCGAGCCGATGTGCAGATGGACTGGCCGATGTCGAAAAGGTGCTGATCAGCGCCATTTCATAATTCTCCCCATATTCCCTGCATCCGGTCCCGTTGTTACCCCCGGCTGCGGCCTTTATTGCCACTTTCGATGAAAGTAGAGTTGCCTATTGCTATGTTCCATAGCTAAAAATCCCCTAGTGATAAAGAGGAGGCCATGAGCTTCACGGGGATCAATCCTCTGATGGGCGGACATGGATATCCCCCCGCAACCGTTCGATCAGGCTTCCATGCCATCACCCCAGTCGCCATAGGCATGTAGCTGCTCGAAAATTGCGATCTGGAAGCGCTCGGCAAGCAGTGCGCGCGGCTCAACCAATATGACCCCCTCTTCTTCGCCCCTCCGCTGATGATTATCGGCGGCACGGGCAGCCCCGTGACGCCCGTGGCACTACTTTGACAATTGGACAGGTCGGTCCAGGGAATTTGGGTCCATGGCGTGTGTCGGACCGCTACGGCGGTCCGACACGTCCTCGGCTAAGCCAGCGAGAGAACAGCCTGACTTTCTCCCGCACCGGGCATGGTGGTGCTTTCCACATAATCGCGCCAGACCTTGATCTTGTTATTGTCGTCAAGTTCGAAGACGCCCACGATCGGCAGCGCGAGCCTTTCCGCTTCCGGCGTCAGGACATGCTCCACGCGTTCGAGGAACACCACCTTGTCCGTTCCAATCACATGACACAGATCCATGCGATATTCCTGCATCATCTTCATATAGAAGCCCCAGAGCTTCCGAACCTTTTCGCGGCCGACCACTGGCTCTGAGATCAGGTCGGGCGTGAAGGATATGTCATCGCTCACGCACGCCATTGCTCCTTCCAGGTCGGCCTTTTCCCAATTCTCCATAAAGGCGAGAATGAATTTGCAGGGATCAAACATCCTAGTTCCGTCCTTTCTTGTTGTTGCATGTCTGACCTCACTTGCCCGAAGGGAATGAGGGCAAAAGAATATCAGCCGGCTTGGCTCGCCCTTACGCTTGCGAGCAACTCGCTGGAATCCGGTCCCTGATGCAGGGAGGCTTTCTCTCGCCTCAAGGCCATGCTCCGAAAAGCAGGCGAGCGCACCGTCAGCGGCCTCTGGGGCCTCATCGGCACGCTCGACGACATCTTCCAGCCCGCCGAATGTGCCAACTACTTCAGCTCGTGCGGCCATGATCCAGACTGATCGAAAACCGCTCTAATCCAGAAGATGACGGTTGCAGCGATGCAGATGGCTGACATCAAGGTGTGAGCGCAGCGATCGTAGCGGGTCTGGATGCGCCGCCAGTCCTTGAGCCTGCCGAACATATTCTCGATCTTGTGACGCTGGCGGTATAGCATAGCGTCGTGCGGGATCGGGACCTTCCGGTTCCGCTTTGACGGGATGCAGGCCGTGATGTTGCGTTCGGCGAGGGCCTTGCGGAACCAGTCGGCGTCATAGCCTCGATCGCCGAGCAGGGCTTTGGCACGGGGCAAAGCGTCGAGCATCAGGGCTGCTCCCTTGTAATCGCTCATCTGGCCCTCGCTTAGCAGCATGACCAGTGGCCTGCCCTTGCCGTCGCACACGGCGTGGAGCTTCGAGTTCAGGCCGCCTTTGGTGCGTCCGATACGTCTGGGAACAGCCCCTTTTTTAACAGACTGGCAGCTGTCCGGTGCGCCTTCAGATGCGTCGCATCGATCATCAACTGGTCTGGCTTGCCGCCTTGCGCCGAAAGGGCGGAGAAAATCTTGTTGAACACACCGAGACGGCTCCACCGGATGAAACGATTATAGATCGTCTTGGGCGGACCATAGTCGGCGGGCGCATCGCGCCATCGCAAGCCGTTCCTGATGACGAAGATGATACCGCTGATGATCCGACGATCATCCACCTGCGGCACGCCGTGAGAAAGAGGAAAATAGGGCTCGATCCGGCGCATCTGCGCCTCCGACAGCCAAATCAGATCACTCATGGCAACGTCTCCTCACGCAGCCATTGAATCAACCAATCTTCCGCTCGGCAAGAGATTTAATAGGTCCTGACCCTAGACCGGCGCAAAACCGGCACCAGTCCAGCGCCCTGCAGCTCTCACGCCACCGGTCACAGTCCACTCCCAGACTCATTTTGCTGCAACAGACAGAGAGCCTACAAGCGTTTTTCAAAATCCCTAAAGTTATATCTTTCGCTATCCACCTTGGCTGACGGGCTTAAACAATGGCTAGTCGAGCGACCGCCGGCGCGAGGCCCTCTGAGCGGACTGTGATTGATGCGATTGCCATTGCTCCTGTCGGTCGCACGATGGCCAGCGCTCGCCCGTGCCACGTCTTGGCGATGGGTTGCTGTAGACTTGCCACGCCACGAGGGTTGGCATTGCCGAACCCGGCGAGTTCCACCGGCCCGTTGAGCACCGCCTGAAGCACGCGCGCATCGTCGGGCAAAATCCGACCGTGGGCGTCAACAACGCTTATGGTGACGTAGGCGAGATCGTTCGGGCTCGCGCTGATGCGAGCCCGGTCAATGTCAAGACGCAACGCCGCCGCCGACCCGGCTGTCTCCAGCGTGCGGCGGCCGATGAGGGTCTTGCCCTTGTAAGCCGATGCTACGAGTTTTCCAGGCGTATAGGGCAACGTGAACCGAACCTCTGGGCCGTCCGCCTCCACCATCGACCGCTCACCGACAGTCTTTCCATTGAGGGTGAGGACGACGCGGTCCCCCCGGCTGAATACCCTCACGTCGATGGATTTGTTCTCATGGCCGGGCCAGGTCCAGCTTTGAAGCTCATCGCCCCAGCCCCAATTGGAATGGAACGGCTTCTTGCCTTCCGGCAGAGGCCGAATGACGCTTATCTCGATCGGGCTGATCCCCCAGACAACATCCCGCAACAAGGATTGCGGCTTTTGCTGGCCAATAAGGTCGATGTCGCCGCAAAAGGCGTTAACCCAAGGATATTTGGACTGGAAGGGGTCAGTTTCTTCCAAGGCCGACATCCCGACGCCAGACTCGCCATAGTAATCCATCGCGGTCCAGACGAAGTCGCCGAGTGCATAAGGAACGCGATTGATCGTGCTCCAAATCGCTGCCACGTCTTTGGGGAAGCTCTCGGTGCCTAGAAATAGGCGTCCCGGATATTGGGAATGTTCCTTCTCATAGGCGACGTAATTATAGTTGTACCCTGCGATATCCAGGAACTGGGTAGCCGCTTGGTCAGGCGTTCCGTCGCTCCGGGTCACGGCCGCCCCATTCCATCCGTTGATACCGGCGGTGATCGGGCGGGTGGGATCAAGTTGGCGGATTTCCTCTACCATCTGGCGGGCAATATCGACGCCCAGGGGCCGATATTTCTCCGGTATTTCGTTCCCGATGCTCCAGATGATGACGCTGGGGTGATTGGCATCACGTTCTACGAACGCGCTCAGGTCGCGGCGCCAATGCTCCTGGAAATAGACGTGATAATCATCCGGGATCTTGGGAATGGTCCAGCTGTCGAATGCTTCCTCGACGACAAGCATACCCAATCGGTCGCAGGCGTCGAGAAAGCTCGACGACGGCGGGTTGTGGGATGTCCTGATCGCATTGAAACCTCGTGCCTTGAGCAGTTCGATCTTGCGTTCTTCCGCCCTGTCGATCGCGACCGCGCCGATCAATCCATTGTCATGATGGATGCAGCCGCCCCGTAGCTTGGTGGGCGTGCCATTGATCAAAAGTCCGCGCTCGACGTCTATCTCGATCTGGCGCACGCCAAAGGTGGTAGCCATCCGATCTACCACGCCCCCTGCCTCGTGAAGCGTGCATTCTGCCTTGTACAAGGCAGGCCTATCAGGCGACCATGTGCGCGGTCTGGAAATCTCCATCGACAAGGTAGTTTCGGCGGTAGCGGGAGCTTCGCCCCGAGCGACTACACGTCCGCTGGCGTCACGCAGCGCCACAGCGATAGTCGAGCCCGGTTTTATGTTCTCGACGCGCGCTCGAACGGCAACGGCAGCACGGTCGGCATTGATCTCCGGCGTGGTGACGCGCACTCCCCAGCGACTGAAGCGAGAGGCGCGCGTGACATTGAGGCGAACCGCGCGGTAAATGCCGGACCCGGAATACCATCGGCTGTTACTGCCCAAATTGGAAACTCGCACAGCCAGAACATTGTCGCCCGTCGCACGGATATGCGGCGTCAAATCGAGTGCGATGGGCGAATAACCATAGACGTTGGAAGCGATATGCTCGCCGTTGAGCCAGAACTCAGCAGTCCCGTAAATTCCGTCGAATACCAGCTCAATATAAGCATCGGCGGGCAGAACGGGGAGGGAGAAACGCTTACGATACCAACCCACGCCCCCCACAGTATAGCCCGTATGCCTTCCTCCTGCGCTTCGCGTAGCCGCAATCAGCAGCGGCGGCGGCGCACCCTCAAAAGGACCGATCATCCTCGGTGCGTCCTTGACGGGAGCCCAGATCGGCGCAGTATCGACATCCCGGATCACCGCGTTGACGGACGGTTCCTGAGGCTCCAAATCCTCAATGCTCCAGTCGTGCGGCAGGACAAGGCGTCGCCAGCCGGAATCGTTGAAGATAGGGGTTGAGGCTTCGGCCATATCTCCGCGAAAGAACGTCCATCCTCGATCGAAAGGCTGGTCTCGAAGCCCTGCGGCGAACTCCTGTAGGGGAGTAGAAGCATAGGTCATACCTGTCATAGACAGCGCTGTGGATGCTGCTGCCAACTGCAACGCGGAGCGTCGCGAGATCCTAAAATGATTGTCTTGCAACTGATTGTTCCAGTTTTTGGATCATCTTGCCCTAACGATGTTGACCTTTTCGGTCTAGAAGCGACCGGCCACATCTTTCATCCCGACAATGCGCGATATCGTTGCCAGCCCTGAACGTTGGGGGCGTATTCAGGGGTGTCACGCCCATCATGACGATCGGACGTCGCAAATGGGCACGTGGGTCGTGATCAATGCAGATTGGTATAATTTCCGCCCCGACCCGCCTACATTCGCTCGAACGTAAGCCGACCCGGCCTTTTGGGCCGAGTCGGCTCTCCCCCCCAATAGTGGCTGGAGAAAGCCGCGCTCTCTCCAGCCCTTGTTCAAGGACGTCAGAACTTCAACGTCAAGTCCACGCCATAGGTGCGTGCCGGTAGGAAATAGCTCGCCAGCGTCGGTCCCACATTGCCGCTGAAGGTGATCGATCGGTTGTTGGTCAGGTTCTTGCCCCAGGCCTGGACTGTTGCCTTCAGGCTACCGATCGGCAGATCGGTCAGCGTGGCGCGGGCATTGACCAGCCAGCGTTCGGGCGCCTGCGCCTGGTCCCTGAAGGCCGGGTCGACGGCGGTAAACTGTTTCGCCGCTGCCTGCGTATCTGCCCCGAATGAAAGGGCGGCACCGTTGCTCATTGTTGGGAGGGTGTAGGTCGCTGCCAGCGAGGCAGTCCATTTCGGACGATAGGCCTCAAGGAAGGTGCGGGGGTCGCCTACGGACGGGTCCAACTCCAAGTACTTAAAGTTAGTGTAGCCAAAATTGCCGGTCAGTGTCAATCCGTCAAAAGGAATAACGGTCGCTTCGACTTCCGCACCCCAAGTACGTGACTTGCCAGCATTAAGAATAATTGCAGAACCAGACGGGAATACTGTGAACTGCAGTCCGCGATAGTCTAGATAAAAAGCTGCGGCGTTTACGCGAAGACGCCGATCGAGAAGATCCATCTTAGCGCCGATTTCGTAATTTGTCACTTCTTCCGGCGAGAATGGCGTGCCGTTGCTTGTGCCGCCCGAGAGATAGCCGGTTGACGTCGATGCATAGACCATCACGTCCGCATTAGGACGATAGGTCACGTTGGCCAGATAGTTGAACCGCTGCTTTCGATAATGGAAATTGCCCAGAATCGGGCCGTTGTTATAGACCGCGACCTTGCGATCAAAAGTCTCACGTCCACCCAGAGTGACGTCAAGCTTGTCGGTGAGGTGGAGCGTGGCCTGGGCAAACACCGCATAGGAAGTCGACTGGAAGCGGTTGTCCGGTACCGATGGCGCCGAGATCACGAAGTTTGGAACAGTCTGGAAGAAGAATACCTGGGGAATGCCAGGACCGCCACTGACCAGCTTTTCGTTAAAGTAGAATAGTCCTCCTACCATCTCAAGCGAGTTAGTCGAAACGTTGAGTTGTAGTTCTTCGGTGACTTGCTTGAAGTCAGTCTCGCTGGCGAGGGTCACGGCCAACAGCGGATCGCCTGTGTCGTCGTCGATCAGGCCGCCAAGGCCGTCCAGTTGGTTGATCGAATTGCCCTTCTGCTTGCGCAGCGCTGCGATGTTCTTGACCGTGACCGTGTCCGACAGGGCAAAGGTGGCCGTCAGCGTATGGCCCTGCACGAGTTGGTGCGAGTTGGAGGTGAACCAGTTGTTCACCGCCTTCGGTCGTTTGTCGTACTCGGTGAAATCGCCGCTGACGGTGCCCCGCCCGAACAGCCCATTGAGGAAATTGACCGTGCCCTGGCTCTGTGCGGGAGGCAAGATGGAGGCGGTGGCACCCGGCGAGCCCTTGTTGAGCGTGCGATCATATTTGTAGCTGATGTCGATGTCGCTATTGGGATTGTAGCGCAGCGCGGCTCGAAAGGCCGTGGTGTCCTCCGCGCCAAGTGTATCGGCGGCTCGATAAACTGTGCGCCGCCCGTTGGTCGCGTCTGTGAAGTCCCAAGTCGTGCCGGCGCCTAGGTTGCGCACATCGCCGTCCCGCTTCTTCTTATAGAAGTTGAACTGGGCGCTGAAGCCGTTCCATTCGGGCGTGTCGAGCCGGACCTTGAACCGACGCAGGTCGTAATTGCCGAGCGAACCCTGGATATAGCCGCCCAGCTTGCCGGTAGGGTTTGAAGTAAGGACGCTGATCGCGCCGCCCGTCGAGTTGCGGCCGAACAGGGTGCCTTGCGGCCCGCGCAGCACCTCGATCCGTTCTATGTCGGCGAAGTCGAACTGGGCGCCGACCGCGCGACCGAGATACACCCCATCGACATAGATGGAGACCGGATTGTCCGATTCCGGAGCGGTGTTGGATGCCAGGACGCCGCGGATCGAGAAGCTAGCGATCTGGTTGCCGCCGATTTGCGGAAGGGCAATGACGTTCGGCGCGAAGGATGAAATGTCGTTGACTGTCTCTATACGGTTGTTCTGTATCTGCTCGGTGCCGATCGCTGACACGGCGATCGGAACATCCTGCAGATTCTGTTCCCGCTTCTGCGCGGTCACGATGATGTCAGCGACTTTGTCGTTCCGCCCGGAACTGTCGTCCCTGGGCGCGGCGGGCGCCTGGGCATACACGGTCTGCGGAACGAGTGCCGCCAGCGCAACACCTGACGCGAGTAACTTGAGTCTTCTCATCTTATTCTCCCCTCCTTATATTCCTCCGCGCGGCTTTGCCGTCTGTCATAATAGTTGTAATATCATATTTCGTTGGGAACATTGAAGTAGCTTTGATAGCGTGCATAATTGGCGCGCTCGGCTTGGATGACTGGGTCATCGGTTTGCGACTTCTTATATTTGGAACTATTGCCATGTGATTGGCCGTGACGGCTTTTCAGGAATGTTAGCATGCGATCCGTTGCCTCAGGTGTCAGTTCCAGACGAAGCGACGAATAGATCTCTCGAATGGCATCTTCCGGCGCCTCCATGAACTGGGTGTAGACGGAATTGGCATAATTGCCTTCGCGCAACGTGCCGTCTTCGATCCAGTTGATGACGTCGTCCCACATCTTGATCCGGCCATCGAGCGCCGCCCATTCGCGGCCTGTGGAATTGCTGCCGTAGATGTCATCGGTTCGCCAGGAGAAGATGGTCCCGCCGACGTTGGTGACCGAATCGGACGAGGCGATAGGGTCGCGGTGCGGCAGGATGATCTTGGCGTCCGGATAGGCCTTCAGCAACTGCGGGATGCGCGGCATATGCGTCGGATTCTTGAGCAGCCAATGTTGCTTGGGATGCCCCCACTGCAAAAGCTTCAGCACCTTCGTGTGCCAGTGGAAATGGTAGGCCGGATCCTGGCTGTTAAAATAGCTTTCGTAGCTTTGGACGTTCATTGCCGTCGCCCAGACTTCGGAGAAGAAGGCGAGATAGGTGAACTCGATATCCTCTACCGGCAGGTCGCCGCCCCAGGCATGCATGCTCTTCCATTCAGGGCTAAGCGCATGGACGAAATCGACCCGGTCCTGCGCCTTGGCGATCCAGTGATTGATCTCCGCCTGGTCCGCGTTGGGACGCCCGTCAGGGAAGAGGGCTTCCCAGCGCTGAACCGACCGGAACTGCGGATCCTGCGACAACGTCTCGTGCAGGATGGTGGTGCCCGAGCGGCCGAAACCCAGAATGAAGACAGGCTCCTTGACCACTTCCTGATCGATTTCGGGATGCCGCTTATAGGCGTCGACGACGCGCAGCCGCGCCTCGAGATAGCCCAATATGTCGGACCGGGTCAGGATGCGGCCGACGAAATTCAGCGCGGCATCTTCGTCGATTGACTTCAGCAGCAGACGGAAATGTTCCCGCCAGCCATCTTCCTCGAAATCATCGAGGCCGGTGTTGCGACGCGCCGCATCGACCAGCGAATTTTCGTCGAGGGGGACGATGCCGCCAATGTCCAGCTTGCTACCCAGAGCGTTGAGATCGCTTGCCCATTGCGGGCGCGGCGGCAGCTGCCAGGCGGCCCGACGTTTGAGAAGACCCTCATCTTCTTTCAATGCCATCAGTGTCTCTCCAGGTCGCGGGCGACAGCCGCCCTTTTGAAGTAAAGGTATCGGCGTAGCGCCCAGCGTCCAGCGCCACGGAAGGACAAAAGGCGTCGAACTAAGGGATAAAAGGCTCCACAGTCGTTTCTCGCCTGCACTGCGCGCCGCTTCCTGTCAGAACAGGGCGACTTTCAAGCACAGGAATGCGCAAGATGGTAGAAATCGCGGCATCACCTTTGGCGACCGAAGATCAGATTGAGATCGAGCGGCGTACGCTGGCATTGGCGGCGCGGGCGGACGTGCGCGCTATCTGCGAGCGCATCGGCGACTATTGGCGCAACGCCGTCGCCACCAGTCCCGAGCAGCTGGCGCGGTTCGACGCGGAGTATGCGCGCGCGGTTCAGTGCGGGCTGGTGACCGCAGCCAATCATGATCCGCTCTATCCGCGCATACACGCCTTTGGGCGCTCGGCGCACGAACTGGACGGAACGAGCGTTGCGTCGACCCGTTTCGGCCATCCCAATCCCGACTATATTTACCGGTTCATGATCATCGACGAGGAGTCGCGCTATGAGGTGAGCGGGCGCTTCCCGGACGGAGCGGACGGCCCCATCGCCCTGGAAATTTCGCTGCTGACCAGGGGGGAGGTCTACCTTAAGAACATCTCACTGCACGAACTTGAGGTCCGGTCGGATGGCAGTTTCACCCTCCATATCGACGCACTGCCAGCCGACGGCAGAGCCAATCACCTATCCTCGGCAGGCGGCGGCTATCAACTGCTGGTGCGCGACATCATCGCCGATGCCTGGCGCCAGCGTCCGGTGCAGCTGGGTGTCCGCCGTTTTGGACCTCCGCCTTCGCGGCCGGAACTCGGGTTGGATGCGATGGCGCAAGGCGTTGAGGCGCATCTGCGCAAGCAGGCCGATGACATGATCGCCGCTGCTCGCAATCTGGCGGGGAAGCCCGCCAATGAATTTGTAACACCCAAGGTGCATACAGAGGCTGCATTTCCCGTGGGTCAAGCCTACTCGGCCGGCCGTTTCCTCATCGCTGACGACGAGGCGCTGGTCTTCATCGTCGAAAGAGGAGTCGCGGCCTTTGCCTCGGTGACGGTCAGCAATTTCTGGGGCGGCGTCGGCGAATCTGTCCGCCGCCCGGTTTCGCTTGGCACTACAATGGCGAAGTCCAACCCCGACGGGCGTTTCGTCTTCGTCCTCAGCCATGGCGATCCGGGAGTTCATAATTGGGTTAATCCCGACGGACTTCACGAAGGCGCGGTGCTGGTCCGCTGGGTCGGTCTCGGCCCGGATTGGGGAAATAGACCCCCTCCGGCCCTGGAAGTGTTTCGCGTCAAACTGGACACGCTGGCCGAACATCTGCCGGATGGCACGCCGCGCATCAATGCCGCCGCGCGCGCGCTCCAGATCGAGGACCGGGCGCGGGCCTATGGGGTGCTGCTCGGCTAGAGCATCGTGCGCAAAAGTGGGAACCGGTTTTGCGCTTAAAAGGATGCGATAACAGAAAACTAGAGCGCGCGACCTGCGTCCGATTAAACGCAGCGCGCTCTAGGGCGCTGGGTCAGCGGGTCTGTGCCGCCGGGGTGGTCTTACCGCTAGTGGCGCGCTTGCGGAACATGGTCGGAGACAGGCCGGTGCAGCGCTGGAAGGCACGCGCAAAGGCGCGGCTGGAGGAATAGTCGAGTTGATAGGCAATGCGATCGATGCTCGCTTGGCCGGTCGCCAGGAATTCTTGCGCGATCTCCGTGCGCACCTGGTCCTTGATATCTTGAAAGGCGCCGTTCTCGTGCACCAGTCGGCGCCGCAAGGTCGCCTCGCTCACGCCCAGGGCGCGCGCCAGCTCGCCGGTTGTGGGAACATGCTGGCCACGATGCAGGGCAGAGCGATAGATGGCCGCGATCCGTTCCCCCAGATCCGCCTCCACGCTTTCCGTGACGATCAGGTTGTCCGGAAAGCCCTTCAGGAAGTCATGGAGTTGCACATTGGAGCGGACGATCGGCAGTTTGAGTTGGCAAGCGGGGAACAGGATGGCGTTAGCAGAGGCATCATGGCGGGGCCTGATGTTGAACGTGCTGGACAGCGCATCGCTCTCGCGGGTGGCGTGATGACGCACCATATAGGTGCAGCGGAGCGGTTCGCCGATCAGCCAGCCGAACAGCCCGCTGAACAGCATCAGCGCGTTGACCGAAAAAAATTCTTCCCAGCATTGTTCGAGCGGCCCCAGCCCGATTTGGAAACAGGCTTCGTCGCCTTCCACGCTCAGTCCCGCCGAGCCGAAACGGTCTGCGGCCATTGTGCTGAAGGTGAGGATCCGTTCAATGGCTTCGTTCAGGACCGTGCTGCTGATGACGGCGTGGCACATAAGCTGAAATTCGTGGAGCTGCATAGCCGGGCGCTGGGGGGATACGAGTTTGGCGCGGATCGCCACGATGCAGATCTGCCGAAGTTTGACGAACTGGTGAAGGGGCAGGCCTGAAACGCTGGCGTCCTTGAGATGGGCAAGGTCGAAGGATAATTTGCACTGACGGAGAAGAGCGGTAGTGTCGATGTCGAGGCTGTGGGCCTTTTCCAGCAGCGCCTGGATATGATCAGCCGCAACATGGCTTGCGAACGACAGACGTTCCGTTGTGCTCATGGGCTCTCCTCGCAGGGCAAACGACCGGCCTCCTGCTTCTCCCTCGGCTCGGCTGAGGGGGCGAGTGCCCGGCACGTCATGTTCCGTATCCAACACTTATTGCAGCTTCGCCTCCGTCGCAAGGATGGCGGCGGCGCAGCGTTCCGTTTGCGTGCGGCAGCGCTGCCTTGATAGGCGGCGGTGTTGTCAGGTAGGCGTCTGTATTCGCCTGTTCTATATAAGATGGCGGATTTTGAGCGGTTGAAGGCTTCTCAAAGGCCATGGAACTCGCCCCTCGCGGCTGGAAGCGCATACGCGCAAACGATGATGAAGGGCCAAAGGCAGCGATTGCCGGAATCACCGAGCTTGCAGCATTCGCAGATGGTCGACATGAGTTGACCGAGGGAGAAGAGGACCGCTGGGACCGGGAAGCACCAGACCTGATCCCCATTTGGGTTCAGATGCTGCATGAATGGCGGCTGGAAAATGATCAGAATCGGCCTTTGGCAGCGAAAGGCGGAAAGGTAGGTCGGAATGATCCCTGCCCTGCGGATCAGGCAAAAAATACAAGAAATGGTGTGGCTTGAATTAACGGCCATCCCTTCAATCTTGCGGACGCATAGGTAAACGTATTACTCGGTTGACGTATGCCGGTGCTTAACGCCTTGGGGATAATACCTTTGTCCTGCTTGCGCGAATCAGCAAATTACTTACCATGTGCAAGACAACGGAATTAGGAGTAAGTCGCGCGCCATTCCAGTTGCTAGTCCAACGCGGGAAATCTGCTGCTCTGGAGATGACGAGGGACTGAGGAGATTAAGCGGGGTACAGCGTGAAGGGTGAAATCCTCGGCTTCAGCGATGCTTACGGTGGTGCAATCTCCGGCGAGGACGGCACCCGCTATCGCTTTGACCCTACAGATTGGCGCGGCTCCCTTGCCCCCTCGGCGAGCGAACGTGTCGATTTCCAGATAGTTGAGGGTCGTGCGATCGATGTCTATCCGATCGGGCCGAAAAGTCAGACAGTGGCCAGCGATGCTGTAGCGGCAGCGACTGCCCAAAACCCTAGTCCCGCGCTATGGACCACACCGATGTTCGGCATAGGGGCGGCTATTGTCGTACTTTTCTATGTCTTCTTAATTCCACCGACGCTGTTCCATCCCATGGGCGGCAATTTCAAGCCACGGCTATTGATAGGCCTATCAATCGCGGCCATTGTATGGCGAAACAAGCGGAGTTTCGCCCGCACAGACCAATATGGTGTTGAGACCTATCGGGGCTTCGGTCACCTCATGGGTTCTGGCATGGTCGATCTGGTGGTAAGTTTTGCGGCCATCTCAGGTATGGTCATCGGCGGGTTCGCATTGCTTTTTTGATCCACAAACGAATTTCTCGCGCAGTGTTAGGGCATTCGGATTGACGCCCGTTCCCTTGAATCTGCCGAATCATAAGCCCAGAGTGCCTCCCACAGGGAACCCACGGCGGACCCATCTCAAAGCGCTTTCAGTGGGGGATCCCGGCCCATAAAGCCAAGGCGATGGTGCCCCACAGACGACAAAGATGGGCACTCAAATCACTGGGAGATTTCGATCCTTCGCTCGGTGTAGTCCGCCATTTCGCCGAGACGGCCGCTCATGGTCTACACCCATAGTACGCGAGATAAGTGGTTAGAGGAGGTGCAGCGGACGGTGCACCACTCCTTACGAGATATGAGCAGACGGATGCCTCTCCACAGTCTGGCGCCGAATTTGCTATCCATATAATATGAACAGTCAAATGAGGTACCCGATAAGTGAAAATCCTCTCCATCGCGGTTGAAGCCTTCCGATCTCGAAAAATGTGTTAGTTGGTCAAAATTATAACCGGAACACATTGTCCTATTCATCGCCCCAGTGAACCTGCCTTCCTCAAAAAGTCACCAAAGCGTATCACATCCCCCGTCTTAGAATTTTGCTCCGAGTTCTACACCATAGGTCCGCCCCCGATCATAGGCTGTGACCAACTGAAGCACGGAGACGCCATAGGGATTGAAGCGCTTGTTGAAGATGTTCTGGCCAAATGCCGACAAGCTCACCTTGCCCCCTCCGACTGGGACATCCATCAATCCCAGCCTGGCGTCCACTACCGTCCGGGCGGGCACGCCGTCATATTGTTCAAGAGTTGAGATCGCACCGGTTGCAGCCTCGCGGATCGGGCGCTGCAAGAAATAATGCTTGCTCTTATATGTCGCGTCGACACGGGCATTGATATAGCTGCCATTTGCGAACTCCGGCGCGGAATAGTTCACAGATCCTCTGGCAGTCCATTTTGAAAAGAACACCGGTCGAGATTCATCCGCGATGTCCACGCCATTTATGATGAACTCCTGATAGTCGAAATCGGTATAGCTCGCATTCCCACTTAGGGTGAGGCCGGGGAACGGTGCGATTTCGGTCTCGACCTCAATGCCCTTGATCGTTGCCTTTCCTGCATTGTCGAACCGCTGCCGTCCATTGACGAACTGCTGCACCTGCAAGCCACGGTATTTATTATGGAAGGCTGCGATGTTCGCCCGCATCTTGTTGTCGAAAAGAATCGTCTTCAGTCCGACTTCGAATGATTGCAGCGTTTCAGGTTCGTACGGAATGCCGCTCAATATGCCGCCAGAGACATATCCTGTGGCGACCTTGCCATAGGCAGTAAGCCTGCTAGATGGGCGCCAGTTTGCAATCGCGGTGTAGTTCAGCTTCTCAAAAGAGGCCTTATACCGCCCAACGCCCAGACTGCCGCCCTGCCCGCCGGTGATCGCCTTGATGTCGAGTTCGCGGTCGTCGATGGTATAACGCAGGCCGCCGGTCAGATCGAAGGTAGGGGTTATGTGCCATGTCAGCTGGCCATAGCCTGCCATGGAGTCGTTGACGGCAACGGTGCTGGTCAAGCCATTGCCGAACGGGCCGTCCAGTCCGGGAAGCGGAATGACGACGCCATCCTCAACCGGCTGAAAGGTTCCCAACACGTCCTTCGCCGGTGACTTTTCATGGAAATAAAATAGGCCTGCCGTGAGATCGAACAAGTCGGTAGTTAGCTGAAACTGCAGTTCCTGGCTGAACTGCTTCTGCTGCGTAGTACGGGCAGTGAGCAGAGAGAAGAAGCTGTCATTGGGGCCGGGCGCATTAGCCGGGTCCAGCACGCCCGCGACGTTGCGCCCCAGCAGCGCACTAAGTTGCGCAAGGGTGAAGCGGTTGCCGCCGGTTCCGCCAAGGTCGTAGATATAGGGTTTCTGTTCCAGCTCACGATATGCGGAAATGCTCTTCACAGAAAAATTGTCTGTCGCCTGAAGCGCCAAGGTAAGGCTGTGCCCTTGGGTTATGACATGCTCCTTGCTGCTGGCATTGGCCACTGCATCAAGGCGGCGCGACGAAATATTAGTGATGCCTCCAAATAGAGGCTGGAACGCGATAATCCCTGACAGCAAGGCTCCTGTCGAATCCGGTATCACGCCAAAAGTCTGGATCGCGCGGCCCAAAGACTGGCTGTCGGTATAGTCGAAGCGATAGGTCGCGACCAAGTCGCCAAAGTCGCCCTTAACGCTGGCCTGTACACCATCGACGTTCGTCATGCCGAGATCTTTGCCGTAGCGGAAGACCCCGAAACTCGGCTCGCGCAATCTCAGATCGATCGTCCGCCCTGCGAGAAGATTTTCGACATCGCCGTCAATCTGATCGTGCAGATAGGAAAGTCTGGCAGAGAAAGGTCCGAATGACGGAAGATCGAGGGTGACCTTACCCCGGAATGCGTTGTAATTGCCGTAGGACAGGTTGGCATTCACGCCCCATTCGCCCTTTGGATCAGCCGTGGTGATGTTGAGGGCGCCGCTGGTGGCGTTGCGACCGAACAAGGTTCCCTGTGGACCGCGAAGCACCTCTACGCGTTGAATATCGGCCAGGTCGAAAAGCGAACCGACGGACCGCCCGACATAAACGCCGTCGACATAGATGCCGACCTTGGGATCGACAGAATTATTCGCGACGCCCGACGTAATGCCCCGGATCGCGACTGTGACGCTCGACTGCTGGCCGCGGGTCGTGACCTGCAGGCCCGGCGCCAGAGCGTCGAGCCTTCGCGCGTTGGTGATACGCAACTGCTCAAGCTGTTCGGTGCCGAACGCCGTCACTGCAACCGGCACGCTCTGCAGGCTCTCTTCGCGCCGCTGTGCAGTGACGACAATGTCGTTGAGCCCGACTTCCTGCTGCGGGCCACTCTCCTGCGCCAACGCGGGTGTGGTCATGGCCAGGACGCTGCCTGCCATCATGAAATGGCGGATTTGAAGAAGATGCTTCAAGGACCTATCCCCTCTATATTCTAATTAGTCTTATTGTACGCAATGAGCATGGCGTTGCTTGCAGAGGCTTACCGCCGACACGAAGCCGGCATCTTGTGATATGAAGAAGAACACCCCAAGCCAGGTCGGATTGTCTTAGAAAATAAGGAATGCGGCCGCTTACCCTATTTTAGGTAAAATGCGGGGAACCTTGCGATGAAGAGGAAATCGCATCCCTCGCCCATCCAGGCATGGAGGATGATGCCCCACGCGGAACCTTGAAATCAAAGCTCAAACATATCAGACAAGAATACGGCGGATCAGTTCAGACTGGCGATGCACGCCCACCTTGCCGAACATCGAACGCAAGTGCACGCGTACCGTGGCGAGCTTTATGCCCAAATCCACCGCAGCATCTTCAAGGCTGCTTCCCTCGCTCAGACTAATGGCGAGGCGTATCTCAGTGTGCGTAAAATCGAACAGTTTCTTGAGCACTTTGGGATCCATGGTGGCGCGCTGTGCGGTGTCCCGAAGGAATATTCCCACTTCAGGCGGGTCGCCGTCATTGCGTCCATCATGCTGAGGATTGGCGATTATCATGACCGACATGTCGTGTTCACCATGGGGACGGGACAAACTGGCGGCGTAAGTCGTTTCAGGATCTTCGCGCGCGGATTTCACAGCCGCCCACAATCTGGTCGTATCCGCCTGCCAGCAGCAGCGCAGCTGATTATTGATCAGGCGGACACCATCCCCCTCCGCCAGCATCCTCCGCGCGCGTTGGTTCAGCCATACCACCTGGTCATCACTCGCCACTATGATGAGGCCGACATTGACGCGGTTAAGCGCCATGTCGTGGAAGGACAGGTTATGCTGAAGGCGGCAAACATGCTGGGCCACCTTCATCGCTTCGGCAATATGGAAAGCCAAAGCCTGCAGTTGCACGGCCTCTGAGGGCAGAAAATGGCTTCCGCCTGCCCGGTAGAGCCTCAGCTTCGCCAGAACCTCGCCAATGAAAAAGTCGATGCCGAGCAAGTTCATTGGCGCGGACGATCCTGCGGTTTGTTCCGAATCCTGAACATGGCAGAAGGCAGCTTCGCCCTGCGCCAACCCTTTCAGCTGATCGGCTCCTCCATCAGGGTCTGGCTTGAATGCCTCACGCGTTCCGCAGCGGGCATCCACGGTCATGCAATGTCTATCCTGACCCTTTCTGGAAAAGATCGAAACGGCCTTCGCAAGGTCATAATGTTCGCACAATGCGTCCAGCACATCATACCAGGGCGTCGAAGATTGTGCCGAGCGGTAGATTGACGAGACCAGCCGGTTGTCCCGGCCGACATCGCCCGCCGTGGAAACACCGATCCTATCAACCACATTCATTGACAATCCGCTCCTGATCTTTTTATTCTTCGCCGACCTCATGGGGCCGCTGTTTGAACTAGATCATGCATTGCGGTCTTGCTCAAGCGATTCTCGACCCGCGCTGCCGCTGCTTGATGGCGATCTCGCACATTGCACTTCACTGCTGCAGCAATCTTTAAGACCGTCGTTCAGAACGGCATTTCTACAGGGAGGTGTGATTGATCACGACGCAATATCCTGAGACCGTTCTTGGAGGCTTGCACCTACCGGAATGCCCACGATGGTTTGAAGGATCGCTCTATTTTTCAGATATTCGCCAAGGCCGCATATACCGGTTGAAAGACAGCACCCCCCCTGAAATCCTTTTCGAAACGGCGAACGATTTCGTCGGCGGGCTCGGTTTCCTTGAAGATGGCGGTCTGATCGCCGTCCTGTCAAAGGGTCGCAGGATCGTTCGGATCGATCCTGATGGCGCGGTCGGGCATGCGGACTTGAGCGGACTTTGCCGCTTCGTTCTGAACGACATGATCACGGCGAAGGGCCGAGCCTATGTGAGCCAGCCGGGCCGCGACGTCTGGGCCAGCGAGCAGCAAGGCATGCCCGAGGCGACCGACCTGCTGATGGTGGATGTCGATGGCAAGTCCACGATCGCGGCGCAGCAGATGATGGGACCGAACGGCGTGGCGGTCAGCGCGGATGGCAAGACACTCTATGTTGCGGAAAGCTCGGCGATGCGGGTGTCCGCCTTCACCATCGACATGACGTCGGGTACGCTTTCGGACCAGCATGTTTTTGCGACCCTGCCCGATGGCGCGATCCCGGATGGTATCTGCCTTGATGATTCAGGCGCCGTGTGGACGGCAGCGCCCGTCTCGTTCAACGCTGGCATGGTAAGCAGCGGGCCGGGCGTGCTCCGCATCGACCAGGAAGGACGGGCGACCCACCGCGTACCCATGCGGCCAGGCAGGCGAGCCCTTGCCTGCACTTTCGGCGGCTCGGGCCGATCAACGCTCTATATTTGTACTGTGCCTGATTTCGAAGGCTCGGCCGCAGGGAGTGAAGGTGAAGGCTGCATCGAGAAAGTCACACTTGATTTCTCAGGAGCGGGAAGCCCCTGAGTGGGCCGACGCAGCTACCTCAATATTGAATGCCCAAGCCGCCGTCGTGGCAAAAACCTGCGCCCGTTACAAAGCGCGCCTCATCCGATGCGAGGTAGACGAAGAGGTGCGCCGCATCCTCCGGCTGCCCCGCGATCTTCAGCGGGTTCCGCCCGGCAATCTCCTCGATCGCGCTGTCCACGGATGAGAACATGCCGCTCTGCGTATATTCCTGAAGCCCTTCGCGGACCAGCGGCGTCACCGTCAGGCCCGGATGGACTGAATTGACGCGTATCCGTTGCGCGCCGAATTCCTCTGCCCCACACATGGTGAGCATGCGGGCGGCCGCCTTCGACACATGATAGCCGATATTGTGGCTGCTCGTTTTGTAGCTCGCCATAGAGCAATTGTTGATGATCGAACCGCCGCCCTCAAACCGCTCGATCGAGCCTTCCAGCGCGGGCGCGCAATATTTCATGCCCAGAAAGAGGGCGTCATGGTTGACGGCCATCACTTTGCGCACATCCTCAAGACTGCTGTTCTTGATGCCACCATGGATGGAAATCCCGGCATTGTTCACCAAAATGTCCAGCCCGCCGAACTCGGCGACGACGTCCGACACCAGTCTCTCCCACTGGCCCGGGTTGGTGACGTCATGCGCCACCAGTTTGAACCGGCCCGGAGCCTTCAGATCGCTGATCCGCGCTGATATGGCTTCGCTTTCGTCAGCGCGCAGATCAGTGCCGATGACCGCTTTGCCACCTTCGCGCAGGAAAGCCTCGCAGATCGCCAGGCCGATATTGCCGATCCGTCCGGCTCCAGTCACGATGGCTACTTTGCCTTTGAGACGATCCATTCTGAATTCCTTTTGTTCCGCCAAGCTATGCTTGGTGACTATCAGTGCGCGGCCGGGCGATCACCACTGCCGCCGGGAATGGCGAACACCGCTTTTGCCAGCCACATGGCAACCAGCGCCGTAATTACATAGACAACGCTCAGCAGCACATAGCCTTGGCCGATCGAAGATCCCGACCGTGTCAGCGCCGTCATGCTGAAGGGCACCACGAAATTGCCCAGATAGAGAGCCATCATCGCGATCCCGGTAGCGCGGCCTCGATACTGGGGCAGACAATAATGCAGCAGCATGTCGGTCGAAGTGGGAATGAACAGGCCCATGCCCGTGGCCGTCAGGACAAGACCCGCACCCACCAAAGCCGCGTCATCCGCCCCGGACAGTATCGCGCACCCCGCTGCCATGAGCAGGAAGGACAAGATCATCAGCGCGCGCCCACTTACGCGCCGGGATATGAACGGGAATAGCAGCGAGGCAGCAACGGTCGTGAACGCTGCCGCCCCTGACAAAGTGCCTGCCAGCCTGGGTGTGTGGATTCCGAGTTCCTTGAGGAGGAATGCGGAATAGACGAAGAGAGCGGCGATCCCGGTGCCATAGACGAAGTTCAGCCCATAGATCGCCCATAGCTGCCGAGGCTGCTTACCCGCCGCCGATGATTCCACGATGGTCAGGGAACGCGGGACGAAGAACAGCACCAGCATCAACGGTACAGCTGCAAACAGGTAGAGGAGATAGGCCGTACGCCAGCCGGACTGGGCCGCCCAGCCGCCGCACATCGCCAAAAACATCGACGACAAACCGATGAAGGCTACCCGGCCACTTATCATGGCACGCCTGCGGCCCGCCAGGAATCCGGCAGCGATCAATGGCGTCCCACAAACGGCCAAGGCGGATTCCGCAATGCCGAACAGGAAACGCACGCCAATGATCGCATAGAGCGATTCCAGCCAGTAAGGCAGTATTCCGATGATCATATAAGCGACCATCGACCAGATCAGAAGCGGGCGGACGCCGATACGGTCGCCAAGCGCGCCCATGAATGGCGCGCACATGGCGATCATCAAGCCAGGCAGCGTGACGACCATTGGCACGAGAATATCGGCTTGCGCCACACCGGCGAATTCCGCCTGCATCAGCGGCAGGGATGGGGCAACGAAATGCATGCCCGCAGGCGAAAGCATGCTTTCGGCAAACACTGCCAATATCAGGCCGAAGGAGCCGCCTACCGCCCCGGCGGCGACGCCGGAAGTCGCACCGGTCTTTCGATCCTTGGCAGATTCCAGTCCGCCAGCCGCCAACTGCGGTCCCGCTATCCTCGCCGATGAGTCTGCCAAATCGATTATCCTCTCCATGACGCGCATCTTCAGGTCAGCGCTGCCAAACTCATTCATGATCCCGGCGCTTGGGAACGACTTTGCGAGCGCCTTCGCCGTCTATGGCTATTGATCCTTGACCGAAGAAGCGAAGGCCAGCGAAATTCGGCTTGGATCCATATACTCGCGCACCTTCAATATCTTCCCGTCGCGAACGACATGGAGCATATGATAAGTATTGGCATAATCGATGCCGTCGATCGTCACCGCCTGCGACGTCGCTTCCATGGCCACGCGGTCATCCTCCGCAGTCATCACCCCAGGCGTGACCCGCACCCCGGCTTTAGTGCCCGCAGCGATTCCGGCGAACATCGGACCGCATTGGTCCTTGGTGTAGGTGCCGGAAACGCCGGGCAGATCACCGGCGACCCACCATGACGCGTCATCATCCAGAAGGTCGAGCGCCTCGTCGAAGCGGCAGTCCGAAAAGGCGCTCCAGAATCGCGCCACGATCGCCTTATTGTCTGATTGTTGAGACATTTTCAGTCGTCCTCATCAAATATTGTCGGAACTCAGGCGGCAGCGCCGAAATGGCCAGCGGGCGCGTCGGCGATTGCCGTGTCATCGCGTATCCAGCGGACCATGCGCCGGACAGGTTCGATGCCGTCCTGCGGGCCGCCAAAGCCGCCCAACGTCGCTGTCCCAAGAGAGGTGAGCCGCTGGCCTCCCCGAAGCGCGCATTTGTCGCGGATCTCGCTCTTCAGCGCATCGGGATAGATGCCGATGGTCTGCGTGTGGATGGTAAGCCGGTTGACGGCCTCATCGACTTCATCGACCGGAATTATGTTCGCCACGCGGCAATCCAGCCTGTCGGCAAAATCCACGCCATCGGGATATTGCGAAACGATGATCCCGCCTTCGGACGATCGCCCGCCGAAGACACGGAATATGCCAGAATGGCGAACACCTTCTATCTCTTCGCGGAGGGTTGTGTCGAAAGCCGGGTGGGCGCTGCTGAGATGCGAAGGCAGTTTCTGCATCGCGTCGAAGACCGCGCGACCGAAATCATTGGCGCGCTTGATCCCGTCAGCGTCCGTACCGGATTCGAGGTAGAGGGTGCGGGCATTGATGCATCCGGCCTGGTTCAGATAGCCGATATCGCGAGCTGCCATTTCAGCGGCGTGCATCATGGACGCTTCGGAGTCGAAAGCCGCCCGCCCGATGATCGACGCGCTGCTCTTGGGATCGAGTGCCACGAGGTCGAGGCCGGGGCCGAGATAGTTGCGAATGCTTTCCATGGAGGAAAAGCCACCCCACGCCACGATCTTCTCAAGGTTGATCGGCCGGTACAGTGCCCTTTCCACATTCTCGTCCCCGCCCTTCCAGTAGGCGACGCTGACATGCTTCGTCACGGGGTGGTCCGGCGCCATTTCGATCATGGTCTGAACGACGGCAAGACAGAAATAGAGGTCGTTGGACGGTATCTTGATGATGGCGTCGCTGCGCGTGAAGGCGTTTACAAGCAGAGTCTGCAGAGCGATAACCCATCCATTGCCCGCAATGACGTGAACGGCCCGCGCACCAAATGCCCTTATGGCATAATCACGGCCACCCGCGGTGCCCGGTACCCATCCTTCCAGATATTCCCGGCCGATGCTGTTGGTAATCTGCTCCTCGATTGCGGCGCGGCTGAGCAGCATCGGGATCAGGCCATATTGGAAGCGGAGCATCTCTTCGCTGAAGCTGGACGTACCGATGCTCATTTCAAGCGCCTTTTGCACATGGACATTACTGTCCAGCGCAAGATGCTTCCCCAGATCAACGAAGTAATCGATGATCTCATCCAGCGAGATTTGATAAAGATCATTCTGCTGCCAGGGATCGGACAGGACGAGCTGATCGATATATTTCGTGACATCCGGGGACTGGAAAGTGAACTTTCCGCCCCGGGTCGAATGGGTCTTGAGATTGTCGGTTATGATTTTGCCACGAATGACGAGCGGCACAATAGGATCGGACATATCTGCTTCCAGTTGGGAATTGCTCACTTGCCGAGCGCTCAAGCGGTCAACGTCAGGTCCGTCGCACGCTCGTAAGCGCCAGCGGACACCGCGCAGGTGATCTTGTCGTCATCTTTCAGGCTGCTGTAGCGCGCAATCTCAGGACTCATCCGGGGACCCTTGCGTCCACAGCCACATTCGCCGCTGAACTGCACCTTCACTCTGTCACCTGAAATGCAACCGCCCCAATAAGTCTGCGGTAGAAGATCGAACAGCGCCAGCCGCCCAGTGACTTCGGCCTCGCGCGCAAGTGGGACGCCCGTATCGGGATCCAGAACGGACATGAACACCCAGGGCGGGAAGTGGAACTCGCCATGGCTGCAAAGGCGCGCAACGGCATTGATCTCAGACATGCCGTAAACCTCATTGATGCGGTGAGGAATGCGGCGCCGGACGACGTCCATCCAGTCGTCGGGGAAAGCTGTCCCTCGCAGGCCCGAGCCGCCGCCCGCCTGAATGTAGCTGTCCGGGGTCAGGGTCACGGTCAGGTCGCGCTTTTCTGCCTCCAGCGCGATGGAGTAGAGCTGGGGCGCTGCCGCCATGACGAACACCCTCTCGCCCGCATGACCAACCACCAGTTCGTTCAGGAACGCGTCCCACTCCGCCTCTTTGTTTTGAAGCTCGCGCTCGCGAACCTGGCGCAGGCGCTCACGCAAATCCGCCTGTTTTGCATCGAGCTGCAGGGTCTCACCCCGGTTTGCCGCCGCCTGCAATTTCGCCGATAGCCAGTGCATGTCGAGGTCCCAATGGCCATCGCCAACTGTGTAAACATGCTTGCCGGGACGCCCCGCATAATGAAAGTCGCGCAAGATGCGGAATGCTGTCGGCAGGTTATGATGACCGCTGGCGACCGGCCAGGGGCAGAAGAAATCAACCTCGCCGGTTTGAAGCCCGGAATCATCCTCGTCTCGGAAACCGCTGTTGCCGAACATATAGCCATAGTGGGAAAAGAGCTGTTCGTCCGTGCTTTTGGGGAAGAAGGAAATCTTCCCACTCGTGCCCGAAGAGCACATCGGCCGGATCGGCGTATCGCGTTCCAGCACCGAAATCCATTCCTCCATCGACTGGCAGCCGCTGGTGTCCGTCGATTTCAGATCATGCGTCGTGAACGCCGACAGCCAGTTGGTGAGCTTGCCGAACTCCTTGTTCTCGATGAATTTTTCGGTGTAGGATTTGTAAGTCGTATGCGGGAAGCAGAGCGCGGTTATGTCGCCCACGCCGCTGATTTCCGTGATCCCGATATCTTCGGCGAGATTGTTGAGGATGCCGAGCCGGTTTCGCAGTTCGGAAAAGCGTCTGGCGATAGTCGAAAGCTGAAATGCCTCGACTTCGGCATAGTCGATCGACCAAAGCCGTTCCGTACCAATGTCCATCATATTCGATGGATCGTTCAATACTGTCTCAAGATCTGAGATGCTGCCCATTTTCCAACCTTTGTTATCTTGCTAATTTTTGTTCAGCCGCTGTCGTCATCAATGATAAATTGGAGCGCGCACTGACCACTTCATCGATCGAGGCCCCGCTACAGTATCGATGGCTAAAAGCTCGTGACGGCAAACGCTTACCCCGAATGAGGTAAATCAACGCATCAGCGCGCCGCCGTTCACATGATAAACCTGACCATTCATCCAGCGCCCGTCATCCGACAACAGCATGGCGACCATCGCCGCTATATCGGCCGGGTCACCCAGTCGCGGCGATGGCGTCTGGCTGCCCATTTGGGACAGCAGTTCGGACGTCATTGCGCCACTCTCCGTCATTTCGGGCGTAATCACATATCCGGGCGCGACGCAGTTGGCCGTCACGCCACCGCGCCCCCATTTCGACGCGACATGCCGCATCAACGCGTTCAGCCCGCCCTTGGACGCTGCATAAGCCGGCCGAAGCGGATCCCCCATGTCGGCAGCAGCCGAACTGGTGTAAACGATCGCGCCACCGCCGCGAGCCAACAGATGCGGCAGCACGGCGCGTGTGCAGAGCAGATGCCCCCGCAGGTTTACCGTCAACGTCCTGTCGAATACCGCCAACTCTTCCGTCAGCACATCGCTGTCCTGCATGATGCAGCGCATGTCAGCCGCGTTGACATGCGCGCCGTCCAGCCCGCCGAAACGCTGAGCAGCGGCATCGACCGCCTTGGTGACCGACGCTTCGTCGGCGAGGTCGATGAAGGTGGCGAAAGCCTCTCCTCCTTCGCCCGCGATCTGATCCGCCACCGACGTCGCCGCGGCTAGATTGATGTCGGCCAGACACAGGCGGGCACCTTCAGCGGCCAGTCGACGCGCGGTGGCCGCCCCTATGCCGGTGCCGGACCCAATCACGATCAACCCTTTGCCGCCCAATCGCTCTTTCATCCCAATCCCCCTTCGTCCGAACGGCACTCACTCACCTGCCGACGCAGCGCAGGATCGCTCAGGCAGCATCTGGCGGACCTGATCGCTGAGCACCGGTGCCTTTCCGCTTCCCAGAAATTCGATCCGCGTGTCGATCAAGAGCTTGAGGAGGTCGGGATGGGTGGAGACCCAGAATGCGTTGGCGGCGACTTGACTGAGGATTTTCTCGCACGCCTCCGGCAGTTCCATGCCATAATCCTGCATCCGCAGCCGCATGGAGTCCCTGTAGGGATGTGACGCCTCGCTTTCGCCGGCGCCAGCCTCCCGGTCGAAGATCCGCGTCTTCACCATGCCCGGCAGAACGCTCGCAACATGAATCGGCGCGTTCATATAGTCCATTTCCAGATACAGGCCTTCGCTGAAGGACTGGATCGCGTGCTTGGACATCACATAGGCGAGGTTGGCGGGCATCATCCCAAAAGCCGCGCCTGACGCGACATTGGCGATCCAACACTCCTCGCCGCTAGCGATCATCCTCGGTACGAACGCCCTGCACCCATGCACCACGCCGTGGATGTTGACGTTCAGCGTGGTTTCCCACCGCTCAGCGGGAATCTCCCAGGAGCAACCCATGGTTTCGATGCCCGCATTGTTGATCAGCAGGCGAACCGAACCATGGCGGGCGAACACCGTTTCCGCCAGACGGTCTATCTCTTCATACCGCGACACATCGACAGTCATCGCTTCGGCCAGGCCGCCTTCGGCACGGATTTCCTGCGCAACCTGCTCGGCCCGCTCACCGACAAGGTCAGCGACGACGACCGTCATCCCGACCTTCCCCGCGCGCTTGGCGAGGCCCATGCCGATGCCGGAGCCAGCGCCCGTGATAACCGCCACGCCCCCGCTGAATTTACGTTCTTCTTCCGTCATTGGTAACACCTTGTTGATGCGGTCTTATGATTCGCTGCCGAAGCGACGGCGCAGGAAAGCGCATGCGTCGTCCATCGACTGCCGCGCGCCTTCGACTGCGCCGACATAGGCCATGAAGCCATGCGTCATGCCTGCGTAGCGATGGATTTCCGCCTCCACGCCCGCCGCGCGGAGCAGATGTCCATAGGCCTCGGTCTCATCACGAGCGGGGTCACACTCCGCCGTCGCGATGAACGCAGGGGGTAGGTCTGCAAGGCTGCTGGCACGCGCGGGACTGGCGCGGAAATCGGCATATTGCGCCTCATTTTCGAGATAGAGGTCCCAGAAATAATGTACGTCGGAGAGCCTGAGACCCGGCCCGTCACCGAATTCGCGTGTGGATTCGCTGTCGCTCAAAGGATGGTCGCCCGGCCCGTACCAGTTGACCTGCGCCGTCAGACGAGGCCCCCCGGCATCCCGCGCCAGGATCGCCATGACGCAAGCCAGCACACCGCCCGCGCTGTCCCCCGCAACCGCCAAGCGGGACGGATCGCCGCCCAACTCTTCCGCATGAGCCGCCGCCCACTGTACGGCAGCCCATGCATCTTCGGGCGCCGCCGGGAATTTATGTTCAGGCGCCAGCCGGTAATCGACCGACATCACGACGCTTCCCACCCCTGCGGCGAGGGAGCGCGGGATGACATCCTGCGTATCCAGGTCGCCGACGACAAACCCGCCGCCATGGAAATAGACGATGATGGGGAAAGGCCCCGTCCCGAGTGGCGTGTATACCCGCACACGTATCGGACCTACCGGACCGGGAATGGTTCGATCCCGGACATCGGCAAGGCTGACCTCCACGCTGGGACGGGAGGAGGCGGATTCGCGCAAAGATTTCCGCAGGAACTCGATCGGAATGTCGCGCAACGGGGGATATGGCGGCGCTTCTGCTATCATCTTAGCAAAATATGGGTCGAGCGGCATTTGCCCTCCTCTCTCTCATGTTATCAGCGTCCGCTCTTGTGGCGGTTTGCCGCGCCTATGTGGGTTGGAATTGATTACATGGACAAGCGGGTGGGCGTCCGCACTTCATCTTCGCCCGCATCGGCCTTCCGCCTGATCTCGAAATCCTCCGCACGCGGCGAGCGGGTGTCATGCCAGATATGCGAATTATGGCGCGCGATGCCGATCACGACCTTCTTGCCCTGATCCCGATAATAGCCGTGCGCATTACCACTATTAGCCCATACAGTCTGGCTAAGCTCGGCATCGACTTCTGCCACGAACCTGTCGGCCGCCTCACGCGTCACATCGATCGAGGCAAGGCGCTCATCCACCATCCATTGCAGCAGCTCGATCGTGTAATGGACCTGCTGCTCGCTGACGACCGCGTGATTTGCAACCAGATGGCTATAAGGACCGCCCAGATAGACCATGTTCGGAAAGCCGGGGATCAGAACGCCAAGATAGGAGAAGGGATAAGGATCAAACGCGTCCCGCAAGGTGCCGCTTCGTCCCCTGATGTCGAACTGACGCCCGAACATCAGCTTATAGCCGGTGGCAAGCAGGATCGCGTCGCATTCCAGCCTGCGCCCGTCAGCCAGTATGACAGCATTCTCGTCGGCGCTCTTCATTGCCCCCGACAACAGTTTCACGTGCGGCTTCTTCACCGTGTCGAAAAACCCGCAATCATGGATGATGCGCTTGGCGAAAGGCGGGTAGCTCGGCGTCAATTCGGCCTTCATGGCGGGATCGTCGCCGAAATGGCTTTCCAGATAGTCCATCGCCTGACGCTTGATCATGTCGCTGAGCGGCGATGCACCGCCGGTGCGAGCGCGGTATTCCTCGTCGATCACGGCGAGGCCGCGCAAATCCTGATACGCCAGAGCCGCCGCCTGAAATCGCAGCCATTGGTGCACAAACGGGATATTCTCCAGCGCCCACCGTTCCAGCGCATCAACGCCGGTATGAGCCAGCGGGTTGGGCACAATATATTCCGGTTGCCTCTGGACAATGGTCAGGTCGCCGACCTGATCGGCGATAGCGGTTGCCACCTGAACCCCGCTACAGGCGCTGCCGACCAGCACCACCTTCTTGCCTTCCAGGTCGATGTCCGCATCCCATTGTGCGGTATGCATGACGGGACCCCGGAACTTGTCCAGATTCTCCACATCGGGGAAATTGGGGGCATTATTCGGCCCTACCGCCCAGATAACGAAGTCGGCCTCGTAACTTTGCGTCTTTTCCCCCTGCCTTGCTTCGACCACCCACAGGTTGCGCTCCTCATCCCATCGCGCGCCGCTCACCGCAGTGTCGAACTGGATTTGCGGACGAAGGCGGTATTTGTCGGTAATGTCCTGGATATAGTGCAGAAACTCCGGCCCAGTCGGGTAGAAGCGTGTCCAGTTGGGATTAGGGTCGAAGGAGTAGGAATAGCTGCGGCTGGGCGTATCGACGGCAGCGCCCGGATAACGGGTTTCCAGCCAGTTGCCCCCGACGTCGCCATGCTTCTCAAGGATCGTGAAGTTGAATCCCGCCTGCTGTAGCTTTACCCCGGCGTTGATGCCCATCATGCCCGCTCCGATGACCAGCACCTTGAAATCCGACGGAGGCGCCTTTTGCGGTCGACGCACACGCGTGTCCGTGGTGAAACCGCTATGTTGATAAGCCGGGCCGACGGATATGTCGGGCAACGGTTGGCCGGCGGCAAATTCGGCCATTTTGCGGAAGAGTGGAAGGTCAAGGTTCGGCAGCAGTGGCTTGGCACCCGCCTTCATTTCGGCGACAAGCATGGCGCGCACCTGGGCAGCCGCATCCTCGTAACCGTCGGCGCCGCCTTCATCGCCCCGGCGCTCACCGGTAAACATGGTCTGGTTCCTGTCCCCCGGCCGCAGGCGAAGCGCAGGTCCATGCTGATCCAGAAGTGACCGATCGCCGGTTATCTGAACCAATGCCAAAAGGGCGACGACGGGGTCTAATTGGGCAACGCTAGCTTCCAGCATATTCATGCTCGGCATTTTCCTTTGGGTTGCGATGTCTGGACGAATATTCCGACTGACCGGACATGACCGGGCATGGCTTTAGTGGGCAAGGAACAGGGAGGGATCGACGCAGCAAGGTCTCTCAGCCAGGCCGACGAATGCGTCAAAATTTCTGGCAGACAAAGAGCGCCGCTTCTCTGGAGAGACATCTCGCGTTCCTCTCGATATGTTATTGTCGTCCGTGGACATCCTGAGTGAGCATCGACCGCAGATGAACCAGAAATGATCTCGTTCCGTAATCGCAGAACTATCCTCGTGCCTCGTGACTTAGCTTGGGTATCGCGGAGCCGCTTACCATAATTATGGTAGTTTCAGGAGACCGCCATCAGAATGCGCCTAGAGGCTGGAGATAATGATCACCGGCACATCCTGTCGATGCCGAGCCTGTCCATCCGGCCCCTGCTGTTGTCGAAAATTCCAACGCTAGAAAACGGATGGCCAGCGTCGCGCCCTTAATGGATCGTATCGCACGCAGCACTTGACCAGATCTGGACGCTGAACGCACGACCCGCTTTTTAGCCGGGGCGGCGGGGAATGAGGTACCTTCCTGTGGCAATATGGGCAGAACTGCAGCTCCGGATAGGCGCTCAGTTCTCAGATAGCCCTCTATGGGGTCGGTGAAGACCCAGCTTTTTCGCAGATCTCGAGGGCTGGTGCGCTTACGATCCTCGAATAGCGCCTTGATATGGCTGGTCTTCTCGACTTTCTCAAAAGTCAAGTTGACTGACACCCCCGCCCTTACCCCCAGACAGTTTTGACGACTTTCGGCACGCGTTCGAGTCACAATTCCGTCAAAACTCAGAATCATCGACGCCCGATTCTCTGAAAACTCGTGCAAGGCAACGTCGTTTGGCAGGCACTCAATGGCATCGGCTGGCCGACTGCGGAACGACCGCTCAGGATGAACTTCGATAGGCGATCCGTCCCGGCGCCGCCCATGCAGTTGGCGGCGCCCTGATGTTCGGTGGTTCCACCCTTCCGATCGAGGACCGCGCTTGATCCCGTCAATTGGAATAGATCTTAATGTCCTTGACGATCATGTCACCTGAGCCGTCGGTGTAATCGCTAGTGGTTTTTACCGCGACATTCATGATTGGATACCAGCGGAATCCGGCAAAGGGATTGACCGCTTGATAGGTCTCTTTGCCGTCTATGAACCAGGTTATGTAATCGGGCTGGATATCCACGGCAAAACTGTGGAACCCCTTCGTAAAACCCCCGATGCCATAAACCTCGTCAGTGTTCATGAATATGCCCTGCTGGAAGGTCCGTGTGATATTGGCGCCGCCGTGCAGAGTATTGGCGGTATATCGATCAAAATCCCACCAACTCTCAAAACCGAAGCCCTCGTAAATGTCGATTTCTGGCGGCCAGCCGGCTGTGGAGATGAGCCAGAATGCCGGCCATGAACCGCGCCTGTCGGGCATCTTGGCAGTGAATTCATATTGACCGTGGCCGATCTGCACCGGCTTGGTGTTGTGACCGCTCAGAACAACCGCGCCGTAGTCATAGGCAACCCCATCCCACTCCAGCGGCTGTTTCAACTTCTGGCTATGCATGACAAGCCCTTCGTCCGTGTAACGCAGGGGCGCCTCGATCCCCGCGTCACGGTACACCCAGCCATCGAGATAGATCCCGGTTTCCTGATTGCCAGGCTGCGAGCGGCCGTTTGGCAGCTTGGTTGACCAAGCCTTGTCATGTCCCGCGTCCGACCATTTCAGCGTTTCCCTGCTCATCCGCCATTGGAGCGTGCCGCTTGGCGTGAACGTTCGCGCTTCTCGCCCTGCTGTCTGTGCGGGTGTGGCCTCCTTAAGAAAATCGCATTGCACATAGGCCCGGTCGGTGCCCATTTTGCCTCCCCACGGCGCCTCGACAAACCTGACGATAAAATCAGCCTGCGGAATCCCCAGGATGATCGGCACCTCGACCGTTTTGGTGAGCGGATCGCCAGGACGGAAGATGACGGATTTATAGATGGCCTGGTAGTTGACCCCAGCAACGCCTCTCACAAGGCCAGTGCCATCCTCCGTCATGACCCGCGCGATGACTGTGTTCGGCGTCGGCCGGTCAAGAGAGATAGGGACATAGGCGACGGTAGCACCTGGCTGATAGGTGGCCGGGCCAACCGATGCGATAGCCTGCTCCGGGTATCGGGTGCCATTGGCGAAGTCGAAGCCAGCAAAATCCCCCGCATCGGTCGATAAGGAGAAAGCTGCGGCGCTGGTGTCAGCGCTGGCAAGTTGCTGCGCCATTGCGCTGTCTATAGGAGCGCGCATGAATGCCAATGTGTTGAACTCGTCGTCTGAAGCATGTTTGCTACCTGCTTGAGCCGGTGGCGGCGCTTCATAATCGGAACGCTGAAAGCCTGCGTTTGAGGTTATGGCCCAGGCGCTCACACAGACCACAAAAAGACATGCGAACAGAGCGCCCGAAAGCGGGCGGGAGAACGATGATTTTTTCATGATGCGACCCCTGTTGTTTCTGTGGCAGATTTACCGCTTCGCTGGTTTCTCCTTTCATGGGCAAAAGAGCTGCCGCCGCCGACTAATCCGCACGGAACGCGACGCAGCTATATCACTGTATATCAATCCTTTTTTGACATAAGCGAAACGACTATCAGCATCGTCTCAACGGCTTCCGGGAACGATCCGCCGCGATCACGCCTTTGGCGGCGCTTCGTTTGGGCGACCTCGCTCCAGTTGCGAGTGACTTGCATTAGTACAATTCTTTCGCTAGCGAGCGGCCAGCAAAAAGGGGCTCCTTCATGCGTTCGGCGATTCCGACTCTGCTTTCCACCACTGCAATCCTGCTGACCACTTCTGTCCACGCGCGATCCGTGCCCGCTGAGGCGGTGGCCGAAGGAGCGATCATCGTCACGGCCGCTCGCAGCATCCTGCCCGTCAACGCGCTACCCTTGACGATCGACGTCGTGGACAAGGAAAAACTCGACCAGCAGCTCGCAATTTCCGGTTCGGTGACCGACGCGATCGCGACGCTGACCCCGTCCTTCTCGCCCACCCGCCAGAAGCTCTCGGGCGCGGGTGAAACCCTGCGCGGTCGCTCGCCGCTCTATGCGATCAACGGCATCCCGCAATCGACGCCATTGCGCGACGGCGCCCGCGACGGGTTTACCATCGACGGATTCTTTGTTGACCGGGTCGAGCTGATCTACGGATCGAACGCGCTGCAGGGTATCGGCGGCACGGGTGGCATCGTCAACCAGGTGACGGTCGGCGCACCCACGCAGGAGGGCCTTGGCGGCCGGGCGCTGTTACAGGGCACCGCCGACAACAACTTACACTCCGACGGATTCGGTTGGAAGGCTGGCGGCTTGTTCCAATACAAGGCCGGCGATTTCGACGCGACGATCGGCGCCACCTACGAAAAGCGCGGAGTGTTCTACGACGGGCGGGACCGGCGCGTAGGCCTCAACCTGACACAGGGTGAGACACAGGATTCCCGGACCAACAATCTCTTCGCGCGCCTTGGCTATGCCGTCTCCGCGACCGGTCGCATCGACTTGATCGCCAGCCGCTTTGAACTGAAGGGCGAAGGCGATTTCGTTGCCGTCCCCGGTAACCGCACCACCGGCCTGCCGACCAGCGCCGCGCGGGGCACGCCTCCAGGCGAACCGGCCGCCAATCGCACCGAGAGCGTCGCCCTGTCCTACACCGACAGCGATCTGCTGGGCGGCAATTTCGTCAGCCAGATCTTCTTCAACCGCTCCCGTGACACGTTCGGCGGCGAAGTTGCGCCGATCCCGACGTTCCAGGACCCCGCCATCGCGACCGTCAACACGCTGTTCGACCAGTCGCAAAACCGCTCCCGCAAGATCGGCGCGAAGTTCAGCTACGAACGCGCAATGCCGGGCTTCGAAGCGCTGACCGCGACGCTCGGCTTCGACGCGCTGTGGGACAAGACCGAGCAGCGGCTGATAGCCACCAACCGCGTCTGGGTGCCGCCGGCCGAGTTCCGCAGCCTGGCACCCTTCGCGCAGGCCAATCTCAAGCTGTTCGACGGCCTGGTACGCGTCGCGGGCGGTGCGCGGTGGGAAAATGTCCAGATCAAGATCGACGATTATCGCACGCTGGCATCGACGACCTTTGTCGCCTGCTCGGCCAGCCTGCCGGTGGGCACCCCTTGCGGCGTTTCGACCTATGGCGGTGTCGCGGTCGCTGGTGGCAAGCCCAAATTCGACGATCTGCTGCTGAACGGCGGGGTCATCATCGAGCCGTGGGACGGCATCCGCGCCTATGCGAGCTATGCCGAGGGCTATACCGCGCCCGATGTCGGCCGCATCGCCCGGTCGATCAATCTGTCGGGCGTCGATATCGACAGCTACCTCGCCATCGAACCTATCGTGTCGAACAACCGCGAGATTGGCGTGGAAGTGAAGCGCGGGCCTGTCGATGCATCGGTTACCTATTTCTGGTCGTCGAGCGACAAGGGCCAGCTTCTGGTCCCCGGCCTTGGCCGCAATTTCGACGTGCAACGCCAGCGCATCGAAATACAGGGTATTGAGGTCAATCTGCGCAGCGAGACACCCATAGAAGGGCTGAAGCTCGGCATCGGCTATGCCCATATCGACGGACGTTACGACAATAATGCCGACGGGAAGGTGGATACTGACCTCGACGGCGTGAATATCTCGCCTGATCGCGTCAACCTGTCGGCAACCTATAATCGCGGGCCGGTGTCGGCGATCGTGCAGACGCAGTTCTACCTGTCGCGTCGTTTCCAAGGTCTTGCGAGGGCGGCCGACGATGCCAATCCGTTGCATCCCCTCAAGCTCGGCGAAAATGATTTCGGAGGCTATCACATTACCGACGCCAGCATCCGTTACCAGACGGACTTCGGCGGGGTGCGGCTGAGCGTGCAGAACCTGTTCGACAAATTCTACATCGACTATAGCAGCGACACGCGGCTTCCGACTGACAACCTCGCCTTTTTCGCGGGACGCGGCCGCACCTTCACGCTGAGTTGGGATTATGGTTTTTGAAGACGCTTGACCTCCTGCACCGCTGGATCGGCGGATTGATCGGCCTCATTCTGGCGGTGTTGGGGTTTTCGGGCGCCCTGTTGGTGCACAAGGATGCATGGGTTCTGCTGCCGCACGCGTCCGACGCGCAAGTGCAGGAAACCACTGCCATCGCTGCTACGGTCGAAAGGATCATGGCCGATTCCGCGACCCGGCCGGAGATGATCACCTTCGCAGGGCAGAATTTCGGCCTCAACCGGTTGCGCTACCCGGACGGTTCCGGCGCCTATACCGATCAGGCAGGCAATATGGTCACGCGCTGGAGTAGCCAGTGGGAGCGACCAGAACTCTGGCTGTTCGATCTGCATCATCATCTGTTTGCGGGTGATGCGGGCGAAACGGTGATTGGCGTCGCTGCGATTGCCGGGCTGTTCTTCGTCATCTCAGGCGTCATCCTGTGGACCCGCACGCGCAAGACGTTCGAGTTCCGCATTCTGCCCAAGCGGGTGAGCCGACCGGCGATCCTGCGCCATCATCGTGATTTGGGCGTCGTCGCGGCGCCGCTGTTGACGCTGGCGCTGCTGACAGGGGCCATTCTGGTCTTCCGTCCCATGGCGGCCCTGATCTTGGGACCCGCCGCACCCGCGCAGATCGATGCCAGTCTCAAGCCGCCTTCCCATCCGCCCGTTCCATTGGCGGCAAGGCATGACTGGCGTGCTGTTATCGTGGAGGCTCGGGCGCGTTTTCCTGACGCCGAAATACGCAGCCTGTCCCTGCCTCGGCAAAGCAGCGGCCTCATCACCCTGCGGATGAAAGGGCCGAACGAATGGTTGCCAAACGGGCGCACAACCTTGTGGTTCGCGGCGGATGATGATCGCCTGGTAAAAGCACGGGATGCCTCGCGTCTGTCTCAGACCGTGAAGATCTACAACATGCTCTACCCGCTTCACGCCGCCAAGGTGGGAGGGTTGAGCTATCGACTGGTTATGACCTTCGCTGGATTGGCATTGGGCCTCCTGGGGACTTTAACCGTCTGGTCCTTCTGGTTCGCGAGAAAACGCGCCGACCGCTATGTGCCCCAATTGGCCGAGGTGCAGCGCTGAGTAGGATAAATCGGATCCACTCCGAGCATACCGCTGATTCTGTTTCTCTATGACCTTCGCCCGGTCCCCCGAGCCTAGCGCCCCCTTCCAGACCTGGAGCGCAATAGGCAGGCCAGAAAGGACCCGCTCGCGCCTGGAGCCGGGGATTTCCTGCCCAGCATCGTCCAGGGCGTTAAGAGCTATCGGACTGTAGCGGAGCGATGGGACCCAAGGCAGATTAAAGGCGCTATCGTCGGGATCGAAGTGGGAAAGCTCAGCGTCCTTCAAGATGCGGAAGGCATAGCTGTCCACCAGGAAGGGAATGTCTGCATCTTGGAGGGGACGCTGCGTCCCTGTCGCCTTCGCCTGGGCATCGGCCAACATCCGCTCATAGTCGGCTGCTGCCTGCTAATAGATTTCCGCTGCCTTCCCCTCATGAAACGTTCGGGCGCGAAGGGACCGCTTTAGCTCTCGGGCGCGGCGCGGAAGGAAGGGCCGCAAGCCAGCCGGAAAGATTCGTCAGTAAGACCGGATTCCGGTTTTCGGGTCCTTGTCAATGTATCGCACAGCCACTCCCACAGCCTCATCGCTCCACGCTCAGCGGGTGCATTTTGCACCAGCGATTGCACCAGTGAAGCAGACAGAAACCGCAGATTAGCGCGGATTTCGCAGATTCCCAACGATTTCAGGGGGTAATGGTGCCGCTTACGTGACTCGAACACGTGACCCCATCATTACGAAGGCGACTCACGGGTTGAGCGAAAGGCTAGGTTTTTCTGGCGATTTTCGGATCAAAGCGGGAGGCAATTTCGCCTTCTCCCACGCCCTACCCAAACGCAGCGGAAGTCCAGCTTTGGGCCGCTTCCTACTGAAGGCACTTTGCTAGGAAGCAATCCTGGACTTCGACCTGCGCCATACCTGCGAAGTCCAAGTCGGCAGCGCAGGTCATGCCTCGGCCCACCCGGCGTGGATGCGCGCGCGGCCTATGGGGACAACTCGCTGCGCAGGCGTCTGACACGCTCGGCCATCCGCTCAAGTTGGTTCTCTATCTCCTGAAGGTCCAGCGCGACCATTAGCTGATCATGGCCCAGCAGCTTTAGCAATGCCGCCATCACGCGCCGTGAGTGTGCGGCCAGCACGAGCAAGTTCCGTCCGCTCGGGCAACTTTGACCATGCAGCCAAGCCCGGGCGGACCGATCGCTCACGTCAGCCCACTTCATCACGGTCTTTGCGGCCCGTCGCGAGCCTCCGAGCTCCTCGGTGAGCGCCTGACTAATAGCAGCTGCGATTTCAAATTCCGACCACAAGGGCCGTTTCGGAAGCCGAGTTCCGGTATTAGGAAGCATACTTCACCGCCTTCCATAGTAAGCCGACCAGCTGGCACATTCTGCCAAATGCGAGACTGGTATGGTTATCAACTGGAACCAGCCCGGCGCACCAGACGCCCACCAGGAAGGGAAGCGCATCCCAGCGGCTGAGTATGTCCGCATGTCGACGGAACATCAGCGATATTCGACTGACAATCAGGCCCAGGCCATCAGGGAGTATGCCGAAGCGCGAGGTTATGAGATTGTCAAAACCTATGCGGATGAAGGGAAGAGCGGCCTCAGTTTAGGCGGTCGCGCAGCGCTGCAACGCCTCTTGGGCGATATCGAATCAGGACGTGCCCAGTTCAAGGCGCTCATCGTGTACGATATCAGTCGCTTCGGCCGTTTCCAGGACACGGATGAAGCAGCATCCTACGAGTTCAGATGCAGGCATGCTGGTGTGTCCGTGCACTATTGCGCTGAACCGCTTGAGAACGATGGCAGCATCGGCTCATCCATCATAAAGACCGTCAAACGAGCAATGGCGGGCGAATACAGCCGAGAACTTTCAGTGAAGGTTTTTGCTGGTCAGGCAAATTTGATCCGACTCGGCTTTCGGCAGGGTGGCGCTGCTGGCTTCGGACTACGGCGAGTGCTTGTTGATCAGGACGGTCACCAGAAGAGCGAACTGGGCCGAGGCGAACACAAGAGCATTGCAACCGATCGGATCATTCTTGTTCCCGGACCCGACGACGAGGTGAAAATCGTTCAGGATGTTTACCGTCGCTTCGTTCACGATGGCATGCAGGAGCGCGAAATTGCAGCGATGCTCAACGGCCAGAACGTCCTGTCAGATTTAGGCCGCCCGTGGACGCGAGGCTCCATCCACCAACTACTGATCAACGAGAAATATATCGGCAACAATGTTTGGGGGCGCACCTCCTTCAAACTGAAACGCGAGTATGTTCGAAACAGCCCAGAAGAGTGGATAAGATCGGACGGTGCATTTCACGCAATCGTTGACCGAACGGTGTTTGCAAAGGCTCAGGCCATCATTGCAGCTCGGTCGGAGAAACTTTCTGATGCCGAGATGCTCGATGCTTTGAGGAAGATACTCGAACGGAACGGCCAGCTTTCAGGGATCATAATAGACGAAGCCTGTGACGCGCCATCGAGCAGCGCATTTCGCTCGCGGTTTGGTAGCCTTCTGCGCGCTTACGCACTGGTCGGTTTCTCGCCGGACCATGATTATCGATATCTCCAAATCAATAAAAGACTACGAGAAATCCATCCTAGTGTTATCACCGATGTAACTGCTGGTATCGAAGCGGCAGGAGGCTTAGCGCTCGTTGATGAGACAACAGACATATTAACTGTAAATCGAGAGTTTACCGCATCTATTGTGATTGTCCGCTGCTTTCAAACTAGCGCTGGCTCACTGAGATGGAAGGTCAGACTGGATACAGCTCTTAATCCGGACGTAACAGTCGTAGCCCGAATGGATGAGGAAAACGACCACCCAAAAGACTTCTACATCTTGCCCCGCCTCGACATGAGATCGGCACTTTTACGCTTGGCTGAATATAACGGCCTTTCCTTTGACGCTTACCGCTTTGATGATCTCTCGTCGTTCTACCGAATGGCTGCACGTCGTCGACTAAGGAATGCGGCATGACAAATGCGCTACCCGCACAAAGGGTTGAATTGATCCCAATCGACCGGATCACGGTGGTGAACCCGCGCATCAGGAACAGCCGGGTCTTCCGAGAAATCGTTGATAATATTGGCAAGGTCGGCCTCAAGCGCCCCATCACCGTCACTCGACGGGCGGAAGCTGATGGCCCATTATGATTTGGTGTGCGGGCAAGGCCGCCTGGAAGCTTATAGGGCATTGGATCAGACGGAAGTTCCCGCCTTGGTCGTCAGCGCCGATCCGGAGGATTGCCTCGTGGCAAGCTTGGTGGAGAATTGCGCACGGCGGCAGCACAAAGCTATCGACCTCCTTCAAGATATAGCGGGGATGAGGCGGCGCGGGTATTCTATCGCGGATATCGCGCGGCGAACCGGCTTAACCGCTGAATATGTTAGCGGCGTCGCCCATCTGTTAGAAAATGGGGAGAAGCGCCTGCTCCAATCGGTGGAAAGCGGAACGATTCCCCTGAGTATAGCTATCGAAATCGCAGACGCTCCTGACCAAGATGCACAGACAGCGCTAAGCAGCGCATATGATAAGGGCCTTCTCAGAGGTCGCCGGTTTGTCGCCGCAAAGAGGCTCCTCGAGATACGAAGACGCCGAGGCAAAGGCCTGGACTGGTCTAACAGCAGGCCGCGCATCCCGGTTTCCGCCGAAGCCCTGGTAAAAGCATATCAGGAAGAAACCGACAGGAAACGCGTCATGATTAGGCGCACCGAAATCACCCGCAGCCGCTTAATTTTCATTGCGGAGGCGCTTCGCAAGCTGATTAAGGACCAGCAATTCGTTGGGCTTGCCGAAGACGAAAATCTCGCCACCCTGCCTGAAAATATAGCTCTTCGCTTAGGAATGCAGGGAGCCAACCTATGAGGAGGCCGCGCAAGTTAATCGCTCAAGCATTTGAAGACGCTACTCTGCGCATCAATCTCGCGGCAATACTTCCCCTGCGAGAGGTATCCGATCAGGTAAAGAAATCCGTGAAATATGCTCAGATCGCTGCGTCCATCAGCGAGGTCGGCATCATTGAACCGCCTGTCGTAGTTAGGGACCCCCATAATCCGGATCAGTATCACCTTCTTGATGGCCATCTCCGAGTACAAATCCTGCTCGAGCGAGGCGATTCAGAGGTGGTATGCCTTGTCGCTACTGAAGATGAAGCATTCACCTATAATAAGCGCGTCAACAGAATTGCTATAATTCAAGAACACAAAATGATTCTCAACGCGATTCACAAGGGCGTTTCGGAGGAGAGGCTTGCTCGCGCCCTAAATGTTAATATCGCAAATATTCGCTCGAAGAGAAATCTTCTTAGAGGCATTTGCCCTGAAGCTGTTGCCCTGCTTGACGATAAGCACCTCCCGCTTGCAGCCTTTGTGGAACTTCGGAAATTGAAGCCATTACGACAGATTGAAGCGGCCGAGCTAATGATCGCGATGAACCGATTTTCCTCCGGCTATGCCAAATCTCTGGTTGCGGCCACTCCAGAGGATCAGCTGGTCGCGGGACGTCCGAAAATCCTGAAGGGATTAACCTCCGAGCAAATCGCGCTTATGGAACGGGAGTCAGCCAGCCTAGATCGGGAATTCAAGATGGTTGAACAAACCTACGGCGCAGATCACCTCGATCTCGTTTTAGCGATTGGATACGTGAACCGCCTTCTCAGCAATGCGCGCATCGTGCGATATCTGGCGCATCATCATGCCGAAATATTGGGCGAGTTCCAAAAGATCGTCGATATTCCACAAGCTGCGTGACGCCCGCCCCCCCCGGACGACCACACCCTTTGCCAATCAGAAGCCAAAAATGAGCATGTCTAGCGCAGCACCAATAGAGTCCTGCTCTGACCTGAGCGATTGCGTGATTTCCCCCAACTCCCGCGTTGCCACGCTCGCTGCAAACTGCGTCACCATGGCGTAGCGCTCACCGTCCAGATTAAATATGGGGTTTAAGCGCGCTGCAGGTTTGGGAGCCTGTTCAATCGGGAGAAGCGGAACGACTAAACGGGTGTTGAGATCAGCGAGAAGATCCGCCTGACAATCGAGCACAAGAGGACCGCCATTCTCTTGACGATACACATCAAACTTTGCCATTAGAACTGGCGATGCCTGCTCAAGGGCAAGCCATGTTGCTCAACATAGTCGTTGGAACTTTTCAAGGCGGAAGCATTTTCCTCCCTCCAGAGTCGCCCCCGCTCCTTGGCTATCTGCTCGAGCAATCCCACCTCGCACGCGCGCGAAATGTTGATGCCGAGCCCTTTAGCTTCCGCTACCAACGCCATGTCGAGGGACACATTGGTAGGCTTCCGCCCCTGTCCTGTGAATTCATGCTCAAGCCTGCCCATTGCAGCCTCCTTCCATGCGCACAAATATGCGCATTCCGCTCTGTCTCGTCAACCGGTCAGCAGGCCTAAACATAACCGCAGTTATCACTCCACGTATGGAACAGCATCGAAATTATAGACGCTGATGCGCTCCTTAAAATGCCAGCGGGAACACCCAGGCACCTCTGGCCTAATAGCCCGCAGGAGGATATTTCCATTCGCCAGCTCCGGTGAACCCATTCGCACGGCGCGCCTTCATGTCAGCAATATCGTCGATCTCAAAAAACGAGATACTTGCTTGCGGCTGTCCGTGCGTATGGAAAATTTGCCTTTGAAAGGTAGCCCCTTTGGGAAGGTGCGCGTTACTGCCCCCGAAGGCACCGTTGTTGGCTACGATCACGAGCTGGTACATATGATAATGAAGCGCTTGAGCCATTTGGTCAAACGTGCCGACATCACGATTGAGCGCAGGAATGGCAAAAACGTCTGATCGTCCGCGCAAATCTGAGACCAAATCTAAGTCAGTGCCGTCGTAACAAACAGACCCTGTAAGCCATAAAGGATCGGCGTGGGGCTGTGAGGACCATTCATAACCCACGAGCCATTGGCAAGGCCGAAAGCCGTCGATCACTGGAGAAGGTGTATTGAACGGCGTTTCCATGGGCGAGAGGTACTTCTTCCCCTGCCGCCGAATGATAGTCTGAAGCCCTTGGCCGGGAACCATCCGAGGGATAATCCAAACTGCGGAGTTTACTAACAATCCACCAGGAATAACCCGCTCATACGTCAGTCCTGCCAAAATCGCTGTCTTGAACGCTCGTGCGAAAGGGACCAAGTGCGTCGCTATGTCGCGTGGATGTACCGACAACTCAGGAAGTATAAGCCAGTCGAGACGCTTATTTTGGTTTTTGTGGGTATCTCGAAGGTCCAGCATCTTTTCCACAGCTGCTAATGCCGTAGACAGATGATTTCGGTGTTTACGCCTGATGCTGGGATTTGACAGTTCTGGTCCGTGAGTCCGGAAGTCGGCCACCTCAGGCGTGACGGATTGAACGACGCAGCCACGTAACGGTCGGCCAGCGCTAGAACGTGTACCTGGAATTGGAGCGGCTACTGGTATCATCAAGACACCGGTAGATTTACCGACCATTTCATATGCTTTGCTGAGGTTATCGGAGATTAATTCCTCGGTGCTGTCGATATTCAACTCATCTGGATGGGCGTTCGGTGAGTAGCACCCCGGCCAGACCAAAAGTGAAAAAAGAAGATCTTGCGTAAATTGCGAAATTGGGAGCCAATCGTCGCCAAACGCTTCATGACCGTTGTAAAAACCATAAAGCCTCTGAAACCAATGACCGCGTGTTGGCCGGTAAATCGGCTCCGCTTCCTTTCGGGATGCTGGCCGAACGGGTGCAGTAAAATCAACTCGAGCGGTCAAGATGTACCGAAGAAGGTACCCCAGTTGGAAACGCCATTCTTGCCCCTTAGGCGCCCAGTATGGTGGGGTATAAATCGATCGATACGTTGGGGCGGTAGCCACGGACTGAAAGCTCAGTTCCTGAGCCGTTTCGTATGCACCCCTCCTTTCCAGGGCTACCTGAATGGTGGCGGGTGTGACGATGGTGGGGATCCTACCAGCCTTAACCTCACGCACGAACGCCAATGCAAAGCTCAAGACGCCAATTTCGTGCCGTAGAGGATTTAACGGATTATTCCCAACGATATCCTTTAGCGGCCGACGGTCTTTCGACATCGCCCATTCCACCACACCTAAATCTTCTGCGAGCCCACTTGTTGACCCGATTGAGATATTAGTCGCACGATGAACATCTCGTGCGAATTCAATATCTCGCGCAGCGATTTCGGAAAAGCGGCCTTCCGACATTGAATTCGATATCAGCGAGATTGCTTCATTTTCGGATAAAAATGACCTTCTGGCAACGATCGAAAGAATCGCATATTCTGCATCTGCAAAGGTGTCATGCTCGCCTGTTAGAAACCTGATCATCCTCAGGTAACGGTCTTCGGCAGCACGTTGGCGGGGCAACTTCACCTGTTCTTTTGAATGTACGGCTAGATACAACAAGGCTTGCTGCCGGACGAACCAGGGTATGGCTCTGCTCTTGCTCAAGCCAATTTTTAGAGCGGCTTTGCCTAGAAGAAGCCGATATCCCTCTAAATTAGCGCCCTTTGGGAGCTCCTCGTCGTCGTTTACAAATCCGGTCTCGGTAGCCCCCGCCCTCAATATCTCAGCCATGCAGTAGTAAGCGATTTCCCGTGGCAGTTTCTGCCTCAAGGTACCATCGATGTAAGGCTCAAGCAGATGCAAAACCTCTCTCAATATTTGCTGAGAAGGCCAAATATCCAGTGCTACTCGTAAAAGTCGAACATTCGCCGGGTTAGTAACCCAGCGATCGATAAGTGTAAGCGCGAACGCTCGCGCTTCCTCGTCAAGCTCCTCCTGCGTCAAGCGCTGACGCCGAAAGGTTTCCTCACCTATTTCGTTCATAACCCCAACTGGGCGGTGTTCTAGTAAAGGACGAAGGGAGCGATAGGTCCTTCTGTAACGGGCTGCGGCAAAGCGGCCAATAGTTTCGTCCTTGACATCCGAAAACGCCCGCAGCGAGACCGGACGCCCGTCTTCGCTTGCAACGTTCAGTGCGCCTTGGGAGCGAACCAACGCCTCAATCGCCTGTATTACTTCTTCGCCTCCCGCCGCGTCGAAGCCACCCGAAACGGCAGCCTGAATCCTCTCCATTTTCCGCGACTGCCGAATGAGCTGCTGGTCTTCGCCGCCGAATTCCGCAGTCTGCGTTTTTTCCTCAGCCAGGAGGAGGCCGGGAGCCTCTTCTGAAAGCAGATTACCAAGCCACTCGTAGAGCCGCAGTTGCACGTCGGTGCTGTCCACTCCCGCAGCCGCAGTGACTGTGAGCCGCAGGTCGTCCACATAACGGCACGCATCTCGCAGCCATACACCTGGGACGACCTCTTGCCCGAAATGGCCACGCAATCGCGCATCGAAATCGATCAACACAATGTTTGAAAAGAAACCAGCAGAGACTAGCCCTTGGGGGAGAGATATCTCCGAATAAGATTGCAGGCCTGCAGCCTGAGAATAATGTTCAGCTCGTTGCCTAGAGCCTTCGTTCCAGCGCCAGGAAAAAAACTGGCTGACGAGATCGCGAAAACGTGGGTCATCCTCGTCGGTGAGAAAGTTACCGATCTTCTCTTTTAGAAGGCTTGGTCGAACCCGATCATAGAACTGTTTCAGGTCGGTTTGAAGAATGAACGTACGATCACCGCCTACCAAGCCTGCCGCAACCGTCTCAGGTCGTGCGAGGAACGATCTGTAATCTTGGAAATAAGCGCGATATAGCTTCGTCGATCCCCATCTATGAACGAGCGTTTGCCGTGAACGGTCAAAGTCGCTGAACAGTCGATTGCCGTAGGAGAGCACGGATGCGCGTTGCGCCAATTGCTGAAAAGGCGCGGCCGGATCACCTTGTCGTGTTTCCACTCGCTCGCTCAAACACAGCAGGATAGCTGTCGTGACCACCTGATCCGCAAGCGATACATGGGCCAACGGACGAATTTTTACATCTCGCCTATCTGATGGTTTCCACTGGCCCTCTTTGTCGATCAACCAAGTTTGGCTCTTTGGAGCTGGTACAATTCGGATTTCGCGCGTCTGATAATTTCCTGCTTTGATGCGCTGGGAAAGCCGGTTAATGAATTTTGGAAGATCGGCAGCCGTACGGTCCAGCTCCAGCGTATCTGCAAACCAATTATGATAGCGGATATATGAAGCAGTCTTTTTCCAAGCTTGTACCAGAACGTATTCTTGGGAAGCCAGATCGATATCTGGAATTAGATGATGCATTCACTTTCCCCGCGTCACTATGCATCATCTATTTGCGAATATGTTTCGCTTCGTCAACGTGTGGTGAATCTGCGCTGCTCAACTTCCGGGCGAGCAACTCGCGTGAATCACGGTTGATCAACATAATGGCCGTTATCGCGCCGCTGCAGCGCCTTGAATGGAAAACGCCCCATCCATCACAGTACGCACCTGATGGGGCACTTCCCTTAAGCCAGCAGGCTGTAGCGGCCTTCGGCGTCCCGCTGCCAGCGATGTCGTTCTGGATCGCTGCCCGTGCCGTTGTTCAACGTCAGTGCGGCATGTCGATAGTCAAAGCCAAGATGCCTCATCGCCCCGACGAGACGCGGACGGGTGTTAACGCCCTCTGAAATGCAGGCAGTGATTACCGCGATGGCCTGGTCGTGCTTGCTGGTATCGTCACAAGCGTGAATGAGATCGCGTAGTCGGTCGAACAGCGCGGCGCTGCTGTCGGATGGGTTAGTGGTCATGGGATTTCCTTCGAAAAAATATGGAAAATGACCCCATCCACGCGCCAGCCGTTTCGGCCAGAACATGGATGGGGTGCGGCCGATCAGGCCAGAGGGAGTTGCATCTTCTTCGCCCCGGCCTCCACCGCTGCCAGCAAAGTGTCATTGGCGAGATGGGAGTAGCGCATGGTCGACTTGTGATCGGCGTGACCCAGCACTCTGCCCACGGCAAAAAGGTCGATCCCGGCATTGATCATGAAGCTGGCCGCTGAGTGTCGAAGGTCATGGATACGGAGATCGGGCAGCTTCGCCTCCTCCCGCGCCGTCTGCCACACCCGCTTGATGGAAACGAACGGCTTGCGGGTTTCGAGATTGGGCAGGACATAGGGGCACTTATCGAACCTTGGCACAGCATTGAGGATGTCGATCGCAGGCCTGGACAGCGGCACATATCGCGCCTTCCCCGTCTTCGAAGTCGGGATCAGCCATTGTCGCTTTTCCAGGTCGATATGCCGCCATTCCGCATGAAGCAGTTCCGACACCCGCGCCCCTGTCAGGAGCAGCAGGCCAACAATATGCTTGAGCTGGGGGTTCAGCGACGCTTCCACCGCTGCCATCAGCCGCTTTGCCTCGGCGGCATTCAGGTAACGGTCCCGCGCATTATTGATCGGCTTGCGGGGAATGCCCTTCACGGGATTTTTGACGACGCCGGGCATGTTCCAGCGCAGAGCCAGTTCGAACGACCGATTGAACAGCACCCTAATCTTCTCGACCGTCGCGGGAGCGAGCCCCTCCTCTTGTTTCTGCGCCAGCCACTTCGCGACGGCGGGTTGCGTGATTTCGTCCAGCCGCAGCTTACCCCAGCGCGGGAGCAGATGTAGACGGATGATCCGTTCGGTATTGGCCGGGGATTTCTGATAGGTCTTGGCGTAATCGAGATGCTGGTCGGCAAGGGTTGCGTAGGTCGGGATAGCCCGCTTCTCCTTTTTCGTCGCCCCTGGATCGCCGCCTAACGTCACCTCTGAAAGCAATCGCTGAGCCTCTTTCTTGACCTTATCGAAAGATACATCCCCATATCGGGCAATCTTGTGCTGACGCTGATCCCCGTGCTGATCGGGGTAACGAAGATAGTAGGTCTTGCCACCGGACGCACGGCATTCGAGCACAAAACCAGTGATGGCCGTGTCATAATAGTCGGTCCGTTTACTGCCGGGATTGCACTGGGCGATTAGGCAGAATGACGCATCAAGTTTCTGTTTTGGCATTATATCTTCCTTGTCTGAATGAGTTGGGATTGGGTCCGCTGGGAGGCGGCAACGGCGCGCAAGGGGACAGCACCAGACGCAGCCGGATCGGCGTCCGGCGTGCTTCGGTGGTGGCGGTTGGAGGTAGCCGGAGGGGGAGAGGACACCCCCGCCCCGTCCCCCCGGCAGCTACGATTTCAGGTTCGCGGTTCCGCACCCCGGCCGTGGGGGCCGCGAGGGTGAAAACCTAAATCCTGGCCTTAGGCGGCGAGGGGGATGTCGGCCGGTTCGGCTGGAGGCAGCAGGGCATATCGCTTCTCGCCCCGATGCTGGATGCTGAAGTGCCAATGATGGGAGGACGGGTCATCGCCGGTGAAGCCTTCGATCGTGCGGATGGCGGCTCGCTGACTGACTTTGGCCCTACGAGCCACTTCTTTGGCCAACACCATCTTCGCCGCTATGCCTTCGGTGATGCAGGCTTTGATGACCTCAATCACCTCCGCAACGGACCGCTCCGCTTCGATCCGCTCGAAGTCCCCAAGCTGATCCGGGTCAACCAGCCGGACCGACGCGAGACGTTCATCATAGCTGATATCGCCCTCGTCAGCGTAAGCGTAGGCTACCTTGGGGGCGTTATTTCCCCGCCGCTTGATATTGGTGAACAGCACCACCTTCTCGCCCGCCTGGCCCTCCCCTTCCATCGGCGTGGCGATATAGGCAGCGTCGCAATCATCGACGGTATCAGACGTGCCAGCATAACGCGCCTTGCCATTGCCATCCGGATTCTTGTTGGTGTGCGCCAGCCCAAGCACCGCACCGCCCGCCATGGCAATCTGGCGACAGGCATTGGTGAAGGCGCTGGCCCTGCCCTTGTCCATCAGTGACACGAACTTCTTGACGGTATCGATAATGATCAGGCTGCCCTTCGCCTTGTCCATCTCGACCACCTCCTGGAAAATATCGAGAAGGTTTTGCGATTTGAAACCGCGTTGCCCCGGCGCGAGGGTATGAACCCCCATATCGTCCATCAACCGCATCTTGGCCGCAAAGCCCGAGCTGCTGTCATCCGCGTTGATGTACCACACGTTGCCGGGGTTGATGCGACCGGCATCGATCGCTTCAGCCAGAAGGTTGAGGGAAATAAGCGTCTTTCCCGCATTGGGCGGCGCGAACAGGAATGTTACCTGCCCGGTTCGACAGATATCCCCCAGCAGCGGCTTTTCTTCGGTCGCCCTCGCCTCAAACTCAGCAGCCCTGCCACGAAGGCTATAGCTGGAAAGCGGGCTGTTCGCGATTTCCGGTTCCGGTTTCGGCCCAACCGCTTGCCGGACCTGTGCCGTTGGTAGCAGTGGCAATTCAGACACCGATCTGACGACATAGGTGCCAGGATCAGTCGGCAAGGGTATCACGTCACCGGCTTGGAGGCATTGCACTGTTCCCGGCAGGCCCGTGGTATCGAGACGCGGGCAGTCCAACCCGATGCGTGCCAGCCGGAATCTGCGCGGTCCAATGGAGATGACCAACATCTCGGTAATCGGAAAACCATCCAGCACGGGGCCTATCTGTCCTGCATTTTCCTGCAGCACGGTGAAGGCGATCACGCCAGCGGGCAAGACGGCCGTTAGATCGTGCCCGTCGGGGCAAAAGGGGCTGTTTGTATGGCCCAGCGTGGGCGTGAAGCCGAAATCGCGCCAGAATGCGATGTCCGCCCGCTCGATTTCAGCAGGCAAAGGGGTAGCGTCAGAAAGTGGAGGATGGTCCACGATCAGTTCCTTTCATTCATTTTTTGATGTGACAGGCCCACAGTTTTGCGGGCGGCTCATGCGTCCAGGCTAACCGCGCACCTGGATTAAACGCCCGCTCTGACCGGGCGCCTCTATGCTGACTTTACTGGGCACCTCTCAACAACGAGGCCTCGTCGTGCAGCACGAGCTTACGAGCGTATGCCAAGGTCCGTGTTTCATACCAGAGATGACGCTCAGGATCTTTGCCGCTGTTTTCAAGCAGAATATTCCAAAGCATCCGCTGACTTGAGCCACTAATTCGTCCGGCCGCCGCTAACAGCTGAGAATAATCGGTGACGCCGTGAGCGATGCAGTTCATTAAGGTTGCTGCCTCGACCGACCCGCGCGTTTTATGTAGCCGGGCCAACTCGCTCGGCTCACGCGCCGCATTAAATTCGCTTACATATGCTCGCCCGATGGCAAAAAGCCTGTCCCGGTGTGCGGGCAGTGTGATGTTCATATGGGAATATCCTAGATAAGTTATGGAAGCGACGGGAATGCCGAAATCACCTGCGACCCAAGGGTGCGATTTCCCATCGTTTCGCGTCTCGGTCGAAGTTCCAGCTGAAGAGCCAACCTTCGTAAAGGAACGGCACATGTTTGCGGGCCTTATCGCCCTTCTTTGGCTTTTTCGGCCTGGGAAGAAAGGCTAATGCGCGCATCTTCTCTTGGAGCAGCGACCGGTCCGCCTCTGTCCATAGCGGCGAAGGGCCGAGGATGACGTCGCTGTCGCGCTCGTCATATTCACCACAGACCTTGACGTCCCACACTCGTGTCGCCGGGTGGTAGGACCAATAGCAGGTATCGTCGGTCACGTGATACCAACCAAATATCTCTTCGTAATGGGGATCTGTGGCCTTCGGCAGTCCAAATGCCTCGACCATCTCCACATGCCTGGTCGCGGCATAGATATTCACAAACATTATCTTGTGGTCCTTCATCGGTTATCGAAACAGCGCGGATTGGCTGTCGAATTGGCTTGTGAAGGGCCGGTGAAGGTCCCGGAACCCCCGCAAATTTGCAGGAAATGAGACCAAAATGCCTGCACGACGAACTGCCCTTTTTCAGCGATGAAGCGTTAAAGCGGCAGGGGACTTGAAGCGTTGCGCAGAACGAGCCAACGGCTTGATCAGAAAGAGTGTGATCGAAAGGGGCGACTACCATGGTAATGAAGACGATGGACCTGCAGCTCGGTTGGCTGGAGGCATTTGTCGCCACGGCCCGCCATCTCAGTTACAAGCTTGCTGCAATAGAGCTCGGGGAAAAGCCGGGAGAAACGAAGCGGCACGTCCTGCAGCTTGAACGCTGGCTCCATAGGGTGTTGGTTCTGGATGCACCGCTCGAACTGAACGAAGAAGACGGCGAGTGGTTTTTACCCATCGCAACAAACTGCCTGGAGCTGTTCTCGGACGCTAAAGCATCACCAAACGACCCGCCATCAAAGTTAATGCTCCGAAAATCGAAAACATCCGACATTCGCTTGGCTGACCTGCAGACTTTCATAAAAATCGTTGAGCATGGAAGCTTTAAGGAAACAGCGTATGAGATCGGCTGCTCTCATGATCAAGCTCGCCGAAATATTCGGAGTTTGTCAGGAGCATTAGGGAAAACTCTCCTAGAAGGAAGGTCAATTCTAAGACCGACCGATGATGGAATTCGATTTTTGGAGACTGCAAAGTTTATCTTAGAAACGCTTTTGCACAGTCAGGCGATCATTCCCGATGGTTACGATCCCGTCAGGGAACAATTGAGGAAGAGTGCCAATACCGTGGACATCTATAGCATGAAGCTATCACCCATATTGTCCCAATTTGAGCAAAAGAGGAAAATGTCAAAAATAGATCAGTTCGAGATTACAGAAGGTAAGAAAACTTTGAAAAATCTAGACGATTTATCAAATGCCATCTCCAATTTTCTCGCCTCAAAGGCTTAGCGGAAGAGATGCCAATCGCCGATCCTAGGTGCTTGCAGCGAAAACATGGCATGTCGAACTCGATCGCCGCGTATATTGTTTAGTGAAGATCGCCAGATTTGCAGCCTCGCACCGACCGAACTCTCCCGCTGGGCTGCAAATCTGCGGGCCTGGACTTTCTGCTCTTCAAAAGGCGGGTGATATGTAGCTCGCACACATGGAGCGCAGCATCGGATCGATCCCCTCACCGTCCGGCACCAGGACGATAAAGGCAAACCCGTCATTGCCGACCGTTCGGATCAGCTCCCAGCCCCAGTCATCCAGGCGGCCGATCCAATCCCATGGCGATGTGTGATCTGGATCGCCGTACCGGGTTTCAGAGAGTGAGTTCCAGAAGGGAGAGAAGGCCGCCTCTCTGATGAAATCAGCTTCCCCGTCACCGGGTTGGACAACAATGATGTGCGTCATGTTCCCCAGCCCGCAAGCTATGGCGTCATGAATGCGATCAGCCAGCAGCCGGTGAAGGGTTCGGTCCAGTGGCCGATCGAGCGCGGCCAGCATGGAGGGCAGGTCGTGAAGTGACAGCATGGGCGGATTCCTTTTTGGACATGAAAAAAGCGCCCCGGAGGACGCTGCGTTGGTTTGCTTGGGTTGATGCTGCGAGAGAGGCAGCGAAAGGCTATAAGTCAGACCGTCTCTGCGCCCTGTTCAGGGTCGGCTTCCGGCTCATCGGCGTATGCCCGACAGAGATCACGCAAGGCCGGATCAATTCCGTCTGCGTCAGGTACGATCAGCACGTGCCCTGCCCCTGAATCGGATAGCACAAACGGCATCTCCCAGACGGAGCCATGCCGCTGCAACCATTCCCATGACGGGGTGCCGTCGATCAGTATCGGCCAGCCGACTGCAGCTTCGATTGTCGCCATGTTGTCGCCCGGCTGGATGATGGCGAAAATGCCCAGCTCTGAGAGATCCCCATATTCAATCAGCTGGTCACGGCGTGTTTGCAGAAGGGTTTTCAGGTCGGGGGCGATCGAGTCTCGTAGATAGGCAGCCAGTTCAGACCATGTATGGATGATATGCATGTGGTGACTTTCAATAAAAAACGCCGCCGGAATCATCCCGACGGCGCGTTGTTTGAGAGATAGTATGGCGGATCAGCCGGACGGATCAGGCTTGGTCATCGCCTTGTAGATACCGATGAGCACGAGGATGCCGATGGGAACGCCCGCTACCAGCGGATAGTGCAGGAGCAGATGCCATCCGCCCAGCACCAGCAGCAGACCCAGCGTTTCCTTAGTTCGGAAGATCAGGCCAGCCAGGATCAGGAGAAGGATAGCGAGCTTTGCCGCTACCACTATGGCCCCGAACAGCAGCAGGCCCGTTATGATCCGCTCCATTAATCGGCAATGAAGGTTGGCCAGTAGCTCATGCCAAGCTCCTAAAAATAAAGCCCCCGGAGGTCATCCGGAGGCTCGTTGGTTAGACGAATATGGCGGGATAATCGGCCCTGACGGCGGATCGATGTTTTCGGTTGATGGCTGATCGACGCCACAGGCCGAACAGCAACGGGACAAACCCAAGCCCGCCGAGGTGAATAAGGCAAATGCCCCCGACGATAGAGCCGATCACCTGCCAGTTCTCACCAGCCGTCCAGCGTTTACGAGCTTCCCGTTTGAGTAGGGCATCGATCTTGGACTGTTTGAGCCCTTCCGTATCAAGCAGTGGAATGGGCTGTCGGGGAAGCGCCAATTCGCTACCCTCGACCGTGAGCCCTATGTCGCTGGCGATGGTATCGAGAGCGTCCCTTTCCTGTTGCCGCCGTTCAGCCTCTCGCGCGGCCGCTTCCGCTGCATCCGCCGCCTTTTGATCTTCCTCCCGCTGCGCCAACTGGACACGGCGAGCGGCAACCTGTTCCTGAATATCCATCATTCATTCCCCAAGTTGCTGAGGACGGTTCCGATCACGGCGGGAGCCATGGCGAGAGCGACCGCGCCAGCCGCAGCCTTGCCACCAACCCGCTTGGCCTGATCTTCGGCGGCAATCACGTCATCAATGCACCGGGCGGCACGAGCTTCCCTTTCCGCTTCGGGAACGCGACGCTCGAAGGTGATCATCAAGGTTTCCCGATCGCTGACGACAAGATGCCGCTGCATCACCTTCGTCATGAACACCATGCGCCAGCCCTGCGCCGCCATCGCATTGATATAGGCTTCCAGAACGTTGGTTTCGATCCGGCCCTCGCCCAACAATGCAGAACTGATCGAGCCATCGGCAACGTCGATGACCTTATATTCGTATTCCATCTCACGCGTCCTTCCAAACGGCTTCGACAAAGGCCCGGCAAGCCGTCCGGCCGTTGAAAGCATTGCGCCCCACCGAAACCCGGATGGTCTGTTCATTGATGGGCTGGATTTCTCGGCCACGCTGTTTGGCCTCTTCATAGGCTCGCGACGTTGCGATGGATCGGCAGGCCACCAACAGCGCGTCAGCTTCGGGGATGAACTGATAGCGGGAATAACGGACATCGACCGTGAAGCCGTTGGCCGTATCCTGAATGTCGAACTTGGCGTTCTTATCACTGCCAGCCGTCAGGGGCTTCGACACATCGGCGGGCGTGGTGCAGGCGGACAGGACCGCCAGACACAGTACGAGTATAATTTTCTTCATGGCATTTCCTTCTTTCGTGGAGTTGACCGTCCAAATGACGGCGCGGTGAGGCATCCACGTCCCGATCTGATTTATCGGAACATGCTGCCAAGGCTAGCAAAAATGAGATTCATAGTCCGTGGTACCATCAACCACGTTTCGGTTCAGTCTGGCCGATGGATGTCCGGCGAAGATTGGCTGTGAATATGAAAAGGCTGCGCAAGGAACGCGGCTGGTCGCAGGAGGTGCTGGCAGATGAGTGCGGCCTCGATCGAACCTACATCAGCGGGATTGAACGAGTGGTGCGAAACCCAACCATTACGGTGATTGAGCGCATCGCCTTGGCATTGAACTGCCCACTGGGATGCTTGCTCGATTGAATGGAACAGCCCTCCGGCTTTCACGGAAGGCAGTGCTTTTCTGGCGGGATTAGAGCAGCTTCGCAGCAGGCGTTTGAGTCCGCACGTTCATATAAGATACCGTTAGTTGCGTATACGAAACGAAATGAATTTTTGAGTTTTACACGCCCCAATTCAGAGTTCAAAGCCACTGGCCGCGACCTCTGCCAAGAAGTCCGCTTTAAAGTGAGACGCCTTCATTTTAAAAGGATAGAGGTAAGATACCGGATAACGGGGTTCCGCCTTCAGCCATCCCGAACGGACCGATGCCTGCAGTTGACCAGTAAGCGATCGTATCTGCTCCCCCAGATTTAGCCGCTCCCATCGTTCAGGATCGACGTTTTCGGGGTCAAAATAGAGCCCGGCAAGTCTCGTCATTTCTTTCAGACCAACTCTCTGCATCAGGTCGAGGAAGGCTAGTCGATAATCCGACTGCTCCGGGCGCAGGTCGGATGAATGAAGGTAGCTGGTCAAGCACCAGACATAAAAAACGCCTGTATCGTCATCTTCAGATAGACCCGTAATAGCGCTGGACAAGAACAAATCGCGGTTCAAGTACGGCTGCCGAGTGTCCCGAGGGGATACTGAAACAGAATAGCCGATCTGAGGGGCAGATTTCAGAGCACTGACCAACCGCACTCGCGCCAACAACAAGCCATCAAACGCCGGAATTGCCACCATTCGTGTCGAATGGCGATCATTCTGCATGAAAACGTCAATGTCGAAGGCCAGCGTCAAGGCGAGCGCTGCCGTCAAATTCGGCGCTTCCCCTAACAGCCGAGGGATCATAGCCTCCTCCTCGACCTGTGCTCGTTCTAAAATGCGTTCAATAGCGTGGCGCGTGAAGGCGATAGGCAAACATGCCTCTGATATTCTAAGCCTTTTGCGTCGCGCCAAGGCCTCGGCACGCAGCAACATCATTGCTTGTTCCAAGTATACCCCTTCGGACTCAGACGCACCTTGTCCAAGAGCAAACGGGCGAACTAGATATCCGCAGGATGTTGCCCCCATGCTGCTTAGCGACAGGTCGTGGCCACCTCCCCCAGCTTCGCAAAGAAAATTTCCATGCCGACGCACGATTTGACGAAACCAAGTATCCTGGTCTTTGGCTCCTTGGGCGGCGATACCAATCATCTCGAACAATTGGCGCGTCAAACGACTGAAAGTAAGAGCATTTTGGTGAGCTGTCCGCAACAAACGTCGTGCGACAACATGCGGCGGCATGTGAATGGTCATACACCGCAAAACCATATGGATCGCTAACGCGCAATAAGGTCTTGAAACGTGTGATCAGGGGGAGACGAACCAAAAATCCCTCCGACCCGCCGCATCACAAGCCCAAAGCGTTTCCCATTGGGAATCCGCAACGGCCCCATCTCAAAGCGCTTTCAGTAGGGAAAACCCGGCCGATAAAGCCAAGGTACTGGTGCAACTTACCCAATTCGTTCAGGACGCGAGACATGATCGTCCAAGCCACATCCGCAGAGCGCACCGCCTATGTCCAGAAGATATTTGAAACAGTCCGATACTTTTGGGAAATGTGGGAGGAAGGGTCCGACGGAAACACGGGTGCCATTAAATTGCTCAGTCCCGCAAACATAGGGAACGTACTGATCCGAAATCTGGTGCTCCATGACTTCTTTCGGCATCGTGGACTTTCGTTGTCCGAGGCCGCGGTCGAAATGGCGCAATGGTTGGAATTGCAACATGCTGCATCCGCCTTCGATGCAGAGATGGAAGCGAATTTAGCCAATCTCTGCCAGAGCGCGGTAAGACCTTTCCAGCCGGTGAGCGACACTGAGAAGATCATTCAGCGTTGCTTCGTCCGCCTCGTGCGATACCTGCAGCAAACCCGCCTCGCCAAAGAGGGCGCGCACTCGCGATGCTTCGAATTCTTCGTGGCTGCAGAGTTTGTGCCGACGGGCTACGGCAAGAATGGTGGAAACCACCCCGAGCACGTTGTGCCATGCGCCTTCCTACGTAACCGGTGCCTCGCCAAACTTGAAAAGGGCATTTCAGTTGAAGAGGTAGCGCGAACGATCAGACCGTTCCTAGCCATCATCATGATCACTGAGGAAGAATGTAGACGCCTTGACACCGGCCCTAACTTTGGGGGGTTGGGATTGAAGGACACTATGCCAATCGGCTGGGACTTCGGAACAGGAGACATTTTTGCGCGCCTGCATGCAGCTGGCATCGCGTTTGAGCCGCCTTCAGCAAGGCCGTGACAATTGATCCGGAGGCCAGTGAATTGACCGATTGGTAAGAGGGACTTTCGGCTATTCGCGTAGCAGCCGCATTTCTTGGGCAACGGACGATGCGACCGCCATTGGATCATTGATATTCAGAATTTCGCCATTGCTAGCCAAGCGATGTCGATCGTATTTTCGAAGAACTGCCTGTTCTACAGTCCTTGCCATATCCTCTGACGATGCAGGCTGTTGTAGATCGACGCTCCATTCAAGGCCTGTAACCTCGGTCGCAAGCGGTACGTTATGCACTTCCGCCCGCGCACGGGGATCATTGGAATAACCCACCTTAACAGCCAAGGCCTTGCCGGAGGCATTCCGAAGGACGAGGGTGTAAACAAACCAGATAGAATGGTCCGCGAAGGCTCCTGTAAAAGTCCCCTGATGTTTGGGGGCGAGCTTGCTGTTCTTTCGGGCAACCAAGCCCCTTCCGAACTCCGACTTGGGCCACTCAGGTTCGACCTCCCGCCGGGACAGCGCCATCAGCGGAGCAGCGGTCGCAGCGTCTAGCTCAACAAGGTTGGATTGTGCCTGCAAATGATGCGTGGACGTCAGTGGTCCTACAAGTTCGGAAAACATATTATCCGGACTCGTGATTTCCCATACGTTTAGCGGGTGAAGCGCAAAGGGAAAGCGCGTTATCGCGTCAAATTCTGGGCGGTCGAGCCGTCGTGGCAGTTCATAATCCTGAGTGTTGACCTCTAAGTCCGACACACAGAACAAACCTACTACGCGCCCCCAGAGATCACTGGGCGTCGGCTCGCGCCGGGTACATACCGTGAATACCAGATCGCCTTCAGTCAGCACATTCCGTGCCTGGGTTCGGCTGGCCTTTGAGGCGAACGTCAATGGTGATGCGGGTTCACCAGGCGCTCCCCAAACATACGTAAAGAAGACTCGCTCTCCGTAAGCCATCGTCGTCAACACTGCCTACCCCTGAATCAAATTCAGTTAATTACCCGAATATTGATGGTAGAGAAAATGATCATCACAAAAATCGCCTCCTATGTCCGCCCCACGCTTCACCCACTGGGAACCCACTGGATCAAGCCAAAAGCCCAATAAACTAGGCAATCTCCGGCCATAAGCCGAAAGGCACTTCGCTAGGGTTTTCAGGGATTTCCTACTGAAGGACTGGTGCCGCTTACGTGACTCGAACACGTGACCCCATCATTACGAAGAACATTTCTTCATTTAATGCCTTGATTTTACACCATCTTTATTTGTTTTCACCCCTGTTTGACAAACAAACTGATCCAAGTTTTTCCTATAAAAATCAAAATGTTAAGGGAGAAAAGGGCATCCTATTTTGACCACAGTACGGTCACGGCGGAACAGAGGCCATTTCGCGGACGAATAGGCCGAATGTAGATGGCCGGTCACCATATCGCGGGTTAGGATCGCCGCCATGGATAGCTATCTTGATGAACTCGACGACCTACTGCTCAATCAATCCGATGACGGCATGTTGCTCTCGGAACTGGACGGCTTTCTCACCGGCATCATCGTCAGTCCCGATCTCATCAACCCTTCCGCTTGGTTTAAATCCATATGGGGCCGCGACGCACCCAAATTCTATAATGAAAAGAGCCTTCAACATTTTTTCGATCTGGTGATGCGGCACTATAATGGAATCCTGTCCTCCCTCGATCATCCCGGCGAGTACGAACCCATCTTCGAAGTCGACACCCGAACAAACGAGACGCTGTGGGAGCTTTGGATCGAGGGTTTTTCCAAAGCCATGAAGCTGGCCCCCAGAGGGTGGAACCGTATTAAGGCCAGTGACGATGAAGGTCCAAAGGCGGCAGTAGCGGGAATTTCGGAACTGGCCGCTTTTTCAAGTGGCAGAGTCACGCTAGAGGAAGCCGAGGAAGATCGATGGGACAGGGAAGCTCCTGATTTCATCCCTATCTGGGTTCAACTGCTACATGAATGGCGGTTGGAAAACGATCAGCATCGACCAGTCTCCGCAAAGGGAGACAAGGTTGGACGCAACGATCCGTGCCCATGCGGATCAGGCAAGAAATATAAGAAATGCTGCGGGCTGAACTGACAGATCTTCCGGCGTTATCGGCTTCGCCTGCCAGACGACGGCCTATCCCCGGTCCGGAAAGCGGCCTGAGCGAAATCGACCAATAGCAGGCAGTCCGCTCACAAGTCGTTCGGCCTAGGGGATTAGATGTGCCGTTCATAGTCGCCCTGGATGTAGGCGCGCATCGCTCCAGCTTCTTGCTCGATCTGGTCGAGCCGTGATTTTACAAGATCGCCAATCGACACGAACCCAACTACCCGATCGCCCTCCACCACCGGGAGATGACGGACGCGCTGCCCTGTCATCAGAGCCAGGGCGGCAATGACCGCCGTATCGGGGGCGACAGTGAGCACGGGTGAGGTCATCACCCGATCGACGGTCCATTCCATCACCGCTGCGCCGTTGGTTCGAAGTGCGTAGATCAGATCACGTTCAGACATGACCCCGACGATCCGCTCCCCGTCCAACACCGGGACCGCACCGATGCGCTCATCGGCAAGCAGCTCAAGGACATGCCACACCGTCTCCCCGGGCGTGACGGTCACAACGTCGCTCCAACTCCGCATAGTGCTCGAGATCGTCATACTGCCCTCCTGACTTCGCGGCCCTCCGTACTAACATTATACCATGCGCGGATGGGGTGGCCCAAACCATTCCTCCCCCGCCCATACCGCGCGAATGACCCCGACTGATCGCGATCATCTCGGATAGAGGCCAGCCCCACCTCCTCCCCAGGCACGGGTGACAGGAACAGATCACGTCTAGCATAGTCTTGCTGATATAAGGTTTGCCCCTTGCGAAGAACGTGGACCTGAAAGGAAGTCACTGTGAGTGGCATCACGAAGGAAGAATTCTGCCGGCGGTTTAAGGCTAGGATGATCGCTATCAATGGGGAAAGGTTTGCCGATGGCAGGAATGTCGCGGAATACGCCGACGATGCGGTTTGGGGGTACTGGGACACGGCTTGGCAACGGGATCAAGGCCCCGAGGCCTGTGCAGATGCCGACAAGGAAGAGCGGGGCGAAGAAGACGAATGATTCAGGTGGCACCCTGATATGCGCCACAACGACGTTAGGTGGTCCGGGTCAAGCGTGTTATACTGACCCATCCCGGCTCCGACCCTGTGCGTGCGTGCCGTGACTGAGAGACAATCGCGCTCCCGCTCGACGAGGAGAGTGACATGTCCACCTCACCAAATATCCCATTCCCGCTACCACTACGGCAGACTGTTCTCCATGACCGGGTCGAGCGGCTGGGGCTCGCACTTGGCGCTTCACAGGAACGAACGTTCCGCGCCCGTGCCCTATCGCAACAGAACGAACGCAATCTACAAGCCGCTATGGACTGTTGGGAGAACGAAGGCGGCACTGCCACCGGCGTTCCGCAAACACCGAAGCTCACCATTCGACGGAAAGCCACCACCCTTCAGTTGTCCGCTGATCTATTTCGCGATGACACGTTGGGGCGGGCAGTCATTCTTAATGCAGTTCTGGTATTGATGGCTGCAACTATTATCGTTGTTTTCTTCAGTTGATGAGACTTTTCTGAAACGAATAAACCTAAAATGGAGAGAACGATGAACCCTACCATGAGTCATTTGGATCTCGCAGCCGTAATGATCAGAGGTCAGTCAAGGCTGCCGCTGGTTCCGAACAAAACACAGATAAAATTGAGAAATCTTGAGAATTTGCTAACCACTGCACGAGATCAGGTGGCTTGCGGTGATCTTTTGACCCGCACTGACATACGTCATCTCAATAAAGCCTTTGATGAGCTGTCAGAACGGTAATCGTGGCTGCTGCTCTCATCGGCCATGGTTGCCGCGAATGTCGGCACGTGGTTGTTCGTGCTTGAACTGCGAACTTCGCTCATGGGTCAATCGCGGCAGCTTCTTTATCAAGAGCCTTGGCCCGGTCACGCGCCGCATCGCGTAACTGTGCTGCCTTCGCCTCGAGGTCCTCGGCCTCAACATCGGCTTGCCGCTGGTAATTTTCTCCCTCGGCCTCCAGCGCTTCCGCAGAAGCCTGCCTAGCTTTTCGAGCGGCATTATTTGCTCGATCCTGCACTTTACCCGCTCTCTCTGCAGGACCGGAGCCCTCATAAGCTATACCCGATGCGTTTGCAGCAGCCTCATCTTGCTTTTTTCCCGCCTGCTCAGCGGGGCCTTCGCATCCCGCCAACCAGAGCAAAGGAAAAAAAACAAAAAATAAGCCCTTCAACGGATGGCGGCTTTCGCAGGGGCCAGGTCTAAATGTTTCCGAGTAAGGTTGCGATCTGATCATTCTGAATTCCGTGCATACTGGCGCCGCAGGGGTGCGCAGCGCCGCTGACCGTTCGCCTAGCAGCGACCGCCCTCATTTTCCCAGTCGTCGAGAGCGCTGGTGAGTTCATTATTCCGCGCAGTGCTCCACCATTGTGAAGCATTTGCTCCTTCCGTGAGCTTCGCCTCTCGCCGAATATGGGTGGCTAGCCAAAGCCTCGCCGCCACAATTTTTTCATAGCCGTGGACCGATCCAGCATAGGCGATCCGCGCCACAGCGCTGACGAAATCATCCGCCCGATCCGCCTCTCGCGGCTTGGGTTTCGTAATCGTGATCATGGGAGAAACTCCCGTCATGCAAGCGGGAGCGCCCAAGTCTCTCAGTCACGGAACGCTTGCAAAAAAATCCGGTGATGAATCATCTTATCATATAACGAGCCAATCGGCTGCATTTTTCGCGCGGCAGGCAACTCCGTAGCAACTGCTCCTTGGACAGGTGACTTAGCGTGCGAGAGTCTGTTTGGCTCCTACTGAGGCAAAAGCCGGACCATCGGCTCTCCACCCAAATAAGACATACTGACGGACGGCAGATTCGCTGTTATCCGTCCACTTCGCCGGATGGACCGCATGGAAGCCATCAAACAGGTGGTTGCCTGCCGACCATGACGGCGATGATGCCGACGATGACGAGCTTGAGATCGAAGTCGAGGGACGCAGGAGCGGAACAAAGTTCGCCCGTGGGATGATTACGGCTCCACCGGAAGAGTGGCAGGTTGCCGTTGATGCGCTATCATTGGAAAGGCCGCCACGAGGACTGGACCGCTTGCGCCAGTTCGAAGTGCATTCGTGCGGACCATCGGTGTCGTGGTGCCGTGACCCAGCCAGCATATATGATGGAGTCTGCGTGCTCTTCAGAAGAGCGGCGGACATGATACTCGAATTGCGTTTCGATGCGCATAAAGACTCCCAGCGAGCGGGAGCAGCTATCTCTCTGTCACTGGCAGGCTCAGGTGGGCCAGCGATGGCTGCATAATACCATCTTTGTAGCAGCGAGTCTTTTCTAGTTCTCTCCGGTCCGCTTCCCACGCCGCTGGCTTCGTCTGCCCATAAGCGCCAACACTAGCTCTTTCGGATAGGTGCTATTGCTATCCATCGGAATTACGCGCTCGGCTGCTGAGCAGGCTTTCAGCTCGCATTGCGACCCTAACCTAGCCCGACATCTTTCGAGGTGCCGGGCTTTTTCGCGCCCGGCCTTTCCCACTGCGAGCTATGAGTGACTCATCCGAAGCCGGTATGACGCGGCAAAACGAGAAACCCCGGAAAGCCCCGCTGCCTAGAGCGACCGGAATCGGGCCTAAATGCTGGCTACACTGTGACTTCGTGCCAGCCATTTGCCATTCCGCATCCACCCCCGAGTATGGCAGGGAGTTGGGAAATGCCTTGCAAGGTTAGAGATTAGCGGTTGTCCCAAGGGCCGACCTTGCGGACGGCGCGGCGACCAACAAACAGGAGGTTGTCCATGTCACTGCTATCTTCGCTGAATCTCGTCCAGTCCAATGCCACCGAAATGCGGACCCGTGGCATCAACACCATGCGCCAAAAGCTGATTGACCGGCTCGGCGATCAGATCGCTCTCGCACAGGCGTCAGAATCTGGGAAAGGCTACCAGCGGATCAAATTCCGCCGCGTCCGTGACGAAGCAAGCGATGAAGTTACGGAAACGCCTGTCCGTACCCGCGTTCGTCCGTGGTGGCTGGAGGACAAGGATGGGACAATCATCGTCTGGATCAAATATGGAAATCAGACGCTGGAGCTCGCCAAGGGGAAAACCGCCATCCGGGTCAAGGACCGGCAAGAGCTGGTCAAAACCTTCGAGACCGTGCGGGACGCTGTTCGTGCCGGTGAATTCGACACGCACATCACCAACGCTGTCAGTACTTTTAAGAAGCGGTTCGGTAAGTGAGCGGCAGAGCCCCCTCGATGAGAGGGGGCCACGGCAGTCAGTGATGGATCAGCAGCCTTGCTGAGGGAGCACGCATATCTTCCACACCTCTGTAAACCCCAGAGTGGCGCTTACCACGGTACATCAAGCCATCGATTAGGCTGCGCCCGTTTAAGTGGCTGAAATTTGGTCTCATTTCCATGAGACACAACGGCTCGTCGAGTTCCAGCGTATATCTTACCGCTAACTCCTGGTAGGATTCCAACTCGAACTCAGCTTCGCTCACGGGCCTTCTGAATCCGAAATCCAACTGAGGGTCGGCCGAAAACCTCGCTACCGCCAACACCTGATTATCTCGATCGCGAACTGTTACGCTATGGTCACACGCCGCATCCACGCCCCAATGGGTAGTGGCGAGTTCGTGATCTAAGCCCCTAGGCATCTGGAATAGCAGCCCCCCGCAAAGACGCTGGCAGTGATCTGCCTCCAGCACCATATCAGCCAATTGCTCAGGCGTCCTCGCCTTGAGGCGCGGCACCAAGCGATCTGGAACAGGAGCAAAGCAGGTTTCACCGCCGGTACCTTCGACGTCGATGTGATAAACATATGATACGTGAGGGGCCGTAGGAATGATCGCGTCGTACTTCGAATAGATAATCTGAGTCATGTTATTTTTAATAATCCTTAAAATATATATTAGTTGAAGTCGTGGAAGCGAGCGGGATTAATCCGGCAACCGCCGATTTCGATGGCGGTCATAAAGGAGCCCCCGTGCCGCTCATGCGCGATCGCTTGAACCTCGAATGTGTCAAGATCGATTGGATCTTCGCTTTCGAACTCAAATCGGTAGGTCAGATCCTCCTGCAGATCGACCCATTTTGACGGCTTGGTCTTACGGGGCTTTCCTGTGCTTTTGAGTTCCAGTTGAGCGATTAACTCCCCATTTTCGCTATACAAGGCGGCACGCGTTTCGCGCCTCAGGTTTATCCCGACAATACGATCCACGAAGATAGCCGATTTGAAGCTACCCCTATGCTTTGGAGCGATCTCGGACAGCATTTGGAAGTCCAAGGTGCCGTAACGGGGCGCACCGTACCCTTCGACGTCGATGTAGTAAGAATAATTGGCAGGGGTGTTGGTTGCGGTAGTCAAAATATGTTCCTCAAGATGGCCCCCGATGGATGAAGTGGTGGGGGTGGGTTGTTGTTGCTGCGCTAGAAGCGCGAACTCCACCTAGCAGAGCGCACGCACATGTCAAGCCTTATAATCCTTACTATTAATAATTCATATGCAGTAATCTTGATATACCGCAGAGCCCGTGCTAGACGCTCGCCCATGGAAAACTTCTCTCAATACACAGCAGCGTACATCCGGAGGGTGGAAGAGCAGCTAGTGGCGGCTAGGGCTCAAGTGGCCGCATTGGAGGCAAACCTCGCAAGAGCGAAGAAAGCGATAGAAGCCCTTGGAGATGATGTCGCAGCGGATGAAACGCCGCTTGAGATTGCCAAGCCCGCCCGTGAGACTACGAACAGCTACGCGAGGATGAGCATCAAGGCCTTAGCGATGGAGGCGTTGCAAACTCATTTCCGGGCCGGAGCCACGGCGGTCGAGCTGCTGGATTACTTTTCTGAAGCTTATGGCCGCAACGACGTTCCGCGCACCAGCCTCAGCCCTCAGCTGACGATTCTCAAGAACGAAGGAAAGATCAGCCGTGAAGGGCTCGTCTGGCGGTTGGTGGAAAATGGCTGATCAAGTGCAGCCTACCCATTGCCAAAAATGCGGGCAGCTGGCGCTGGAATGGCGTGTGTCGGAATACGCCATGCATGCATATAAGGTGCGATGCAGCTATTGCCGGACGAACGTGGGGTGGAAAACGGAAGCACAACTCGCCGTTCAGCGGACCCTAGCAGACGTTCGGGTTATCCCCTTGCCGGGTGCGGGAGCGACGCTAGATGAATTCTTCGAATGATCCCCGAGCCCCCAAATTAGCCGTTACCTCTCTTCATTCAGGGCAGTTAAATCGCTCTCGAACACCCGCCCATGTTCGTCATCTTTCTGAGAGAGGGGCGGAGCTGCGGCGTTAGCTGGCGTATCTTCTTCGACAGCGTGATAGACCTGTTCCGGCTGCTTTGTGACCGCCTCGCCAGCTGTCAGCGAAGTCGGTTCCTCAGGCTGATCATCCAGAATGGCATTAGGATTGTTGTCGGCCTGCACCGCCTCAAGATCGAGCTGCGATTCTTGCGACTGTTCAGCTTGTGAATGCTTGGCCCGCTTACCGGATTTTTGGCTCGAGCTGTAGATGGCAAACGCTCCAACGGCTCCACAAAGCAAAATAGCCTTCAACAAGAAGTTCCGTCGTCTGCGCCATAGACAGCCTCGACAGATCAGTAGCTCCCGTGTGCTGGTATGCGTTGTGGTTCGTGCAGGGGATCGACCTCCGTGCATAACATAGCCACCTTCCCGGGTGCTTTGCATACGACCTTCTCGAACGCTGTAGGAACGCCGCTCTTCACTGATCCGCACCATACGGTTGCCCGGGAAGACGCCGTGACAGTCATAACATTCTTTCTGCGCGTATCGAGCCATAGCCCCAACCCCATGTCGCCTAATCGTGTCACACCCTATTCCCGATCACACCCTCGAGTGGCAACAGAAAATGACACGACTGGTGGACAGACATTTGCGACGGGCTGTTGCCATGTCCCTGCATGGATTTGGTCGAACTCCTCGGCAAAAATGTGCGGCATTACCGGCTGCTGCGCGGCATGACGCAGGAGGAGCTTGCCCATTCGGCGGATATGAAGCGCACCTATGTTAGCGATCTCGAGCGCGGAACGCGCAATCCCAGCGTTCGGGCATTGGGCAGGTTGGCCGAGGCGTTGAACGTCGATCCGGCCGCGCTATTGCAGCTCTCCAATCAAGCGTGAAGCACATGAAGGCAAGCAGATACGATCCCCTGACCCCGCACTTGAAGGCCAGCGAATATCCCGAATTTGAAATGACATTCGCAGAAATAGAAATGGTGATCGGATCACCGCTGCCGCCATATGCAAGCAGTAAGCGGTTCTGGCAGAACACGATCACAAACCCTGAGCCCCAACGGAAGGCTATCGCCGCTGCGGGCTTCGAAACATTTTTTATCCCCGGCGCGAGGCGGGTGAGATTCAAGCGCGTGCGGTGATAGCATTCACCGCATCGCTCAGCACTGTCAGACGATGGCCCATTTCGCGCAGCCGATTGGCAAGTGACGTGATTTGCTCGACATCATCCTCCGCTTGCCCCTGCATGGCGAGATCGCTGGCATCCTCGCAGAGGGCAGTCATGAAGGCGAATAGTTCCTGTATGATGGCAAGAGGCGAAGATTCGCGCTGATCCATGGACGGCTCCTAGATGCGGAGCCAATCCCTCCTTCCAAAAATGGCGGATGTCGACAATTCGATAAGAATCCTTCCGCCTTGCGGGGCTTGTACCTCTGCGTCAGCGCAGAGAGCGGTCGGGAAAGGCGATGACTTGGCCTTCGCCTTCCGACGAAGCCTCACCTTTCGAGGCAGCGCGCTTCAGCGTCACGACCTCAGCCGTGTCGCGTTCGAACCACCCTGACGAAAGACCGCAAAGCATCTCTACGTCGGCAGCCGAGATCGTAAACTCGGTCGCAAGCAAGTCCGCTTTACTGCGCACACCATTGTCAACGATCAGGTTGAGGCTGTCGCGAAGAGCTCGCGGTTGCTGGAGGGGCCAATGTTGATCCAGCGGTTCACCCTTTGACCAACCCTTCGCCGAATAAAGTTTGTAAAGCTGACGCGACAAATCTTCAGGGATGATGTCGAGATCGGAAAGGCGCTTGATCTGCGCCTTGATTGATACCCGCCACCTCTCCTTAAGGCTGGCTAACACCGCAAGCGAGCAGCGGCGAACCTCATGTGGATAGCTTGTTGACGGCATGAGGAAAGCGCTGCCAAGCCGAAAAGCCTGACGCTCAATCATGCGAAGATTTGCCTCGAACTCATCGGCTGGAACCGCTCTATGAAGAATGGCGTGCGCCAGCTCGTGAGCTGCGTCCATCTGTCTGCGAGGGAACGACATCTTGTCGGTCGCGAGAAGCACATGCGGTCGACCATCGATGGGAGACCAGCTGCAAAGCCCATCGAGCTTCGTCGTGTTCATCGGGATGGTGGCAACAACAATGCCGACGCGCTCCATTAGGGTGACCATATCGCCGCTCGGCCCTTCGCCGAGCTTCCAGTGTTTGCGAAGGTCGAGGGCGATCTGCTCGATGTCCGCATCACGCAGCTGGGTGTAGTCAGCGCCTGCCAGAACATCCGGAATATCCACCTCGGGCAGATCGACATAATGGCTGATGATATAGCTGGCTTCATGCAGCCACTGCATCTGCGCTTTTTGATATGCAAGGTCCCGGACAAGGGTGCTCGACAGCGAACGCAAGAAAGTTGGCCGGTCACTCTCACAAGTCTCACGTAGGAAATATTCGGGACGGACGTGCATTTCGCCGGCGAGTTGAAGAAGTGTGGCCGGGTCTGGTGTCTGGTCTGAATCTTCATCTTCCCATCGCGACACCGTGCTGGCGCTTGAATTGAGACGCCGTGCAAGCGCAGCGCGAGAAGGAATACGCCGCGCATGGCGGATCTCGGTTAGCCTCGCTGGGACGAATCCTGGAGTACCAATTCTCATGGCCGGAATCCTTGCGGCTTCGCACCCTTCTGGGATGCGAAGCGGAGAAAAATCAACGTCTGTCGGTGCTACCGACTTATTCGCTTAAGCCGTCCTCGACGTCGCTATCCGGGCGATCCTCTGGAGGCAAGAACAGCTTGCGAGTTTTGCGAAGCTTGACGTCGGCGCCGCGGTCGCCGGAATCATCGGGATTATTCGGCGCTTCGCTCCCTTCACCGTAACCGCGTAGGAAGTCCTCAAGCGATTCGTAGAACAGAAAGTCCTTGTAGTCAGCGCCAATGACCCCGACCGCAATTTCCTCGATCATCCCGGCCTTGTTGCGATCGCGGGCAGTAAGAAAGAGCACGAAGATATCGTTTGCGCGCACACTCTTCGGGTCATCGAACATGCTTGGCTGCAGATGCCAGTTCAACGACACACCGGCGGCGCGTGACATGTTCTTCGCAGGCATCTTGCGCGGCTCCGGCATCGCGGCGAAGCCTAGAATGACGCCAACCTTGGGACCCTGGAAGCGGGCGAAGGGCTGATAAACGCGTAAATCGGTGCCGGGCATGATGCCGTCCTCGACCAGATGGCCGCCGTGAAGCTGCACCACCTCTTCATACCCCTGTTCCTGCAGGCGAAACCGAATTTGCCCCTCAACCTCGCGGCTACGTTTGGCGTTTAGCGGAATGTTCGTGATCACAACGTCGTGGGCCTTAAACGCCTCGGCGCGGTGACGATCTTCAAGGTCGATCCATAGTTCCTTGGGAATGGTATCGAGAATGGTACGGCGTATATCCATGGAGCAACGTCCCCCTTTGCGGCAACGGATTTTTGTCATGAATATTTGCGTATTGCAAGGGTCGTTTTAAAAAGTCGTGCGCTTATCCGTATCATCTCCTGGGATTTGAGCGGAATGCGAACACCTGTGCAATGACCGCTACCTCAGATTGCATCGAGAAGCCGACGGGCGGAAGCCGCTACTCGACAAACGCCAGCTTGCCCCCATGTAGCTGTTCGACATTCATCTCTGCCGTTAGATGCTTGGCATAGAAACGATCGATCATCTCGACGCTGGTCCGGGCGTTCCGGGCCAATGTCAGCAGGTCAATAGCATCACCGCTGATGAGGCGGGACATGATGGCGGTATGACGCAGCGAATAGATGGTCCTCGGCTCACCCGTTGGCGAAACTGACAATCCAGCGGATTCCGTCACCACCCGAAACTGCCGCCGCAGCAATTCATAGGCAAAATTCCGAGCCTTATATTTCGGCAGAAACAGGAAATCGTCCGGCGCGCCAAGGCCATTTGCCTTTTGCTCTTCCAAAATCTGCTCATACACCTCAACGGCGCCGGGCATGGAGATGATCGGCGTGGCAACCGTCTTGCTGAAATCCGTGGAAATCCGAAGATATTTCGTCCTGTTCGTCCGAACGATCTCGATGTGCCGATGGCGCAGCAGCTTGGCATCGCTGGGCCGTAGAAATGTGTCGACCATGAACAGAATGAACCGGCGCAATTCCTCGCCTACAACTTGCGACCGGACCTTGGTTTTTGCAGCCGCATGATCTGCACAGGATTGTAGCAGCAGGTCGAGTTCAGGCTGCGAGAACCAGCCGCGTGTTCCTTGCTTGAGGCTCACTTCCGGCATCATGGGAACATGCGTCAGCACGCCCGCTCGCACCGCCGTCTTCAATGTCTTGCTGACCATAGCCATAATCCGCTTGATGGAGGTGGATTTCAGGTCAAGGTCGGTCAGCTCGTCCACCACCTCCTGCATTCGCTGATAATCCAACTTGCGGATATCAACGTGGCCGATCCTGTCGGTAAGATGCTTCTTCAGAATCCATTCGTTGAAGCTGACGACTGTCGGTGCGCGCTCACCGCGTTTAACCTTCTTCCGGTCTGCCTCGATCGTATCAGCGGCGAAGCGACTGAAGCTATAATCGATCTTCTCAGGGGTTTTCCGATAGCCCAGCTTCGCCGCGATCGCCTCCGCCTGCTGACGGGCGTCATGGACATCCTTCGTCTTCAGCGATCTCGTGACTTGCCGACCATCCTTGCGATAGCGAGCATAGTAGAATGGCGAACCTGTAACGCCGGTCAGCGAAACAGGACCTATCCGCTCAACGTGCATGGCAAACTTCCTCCATGCGAAGGCGGACAACGATGTTTTTCACCGTCTGTGCCGTGAACCGGCCACCCTTGGCGGCATCGATTCCAGCGACATTTAGCTGATCGGCCATAGCCGTGAACGACCAACCGCCCGCCAGCATGGGTTTCAATATCGGTTCGATGGATCGGGCATAATCCAATGCTTGGCTACGATGCCGTTCCTTCAGCGCCTGAGCATTCTTGCCCAAAGCCACTCCCCGCTTCTTCGCTTCCGCCAAGGCATTACGGGTGCGGTCGGAAATAAGCCGCCGTTCCTCCTGAGCCAGCGCGGCAAATATATGCAGTTGGAAATCCGTGGCGTGGGGCATGTCGGCCACTACCAAGCCAATCCCCTGCTCCATGATCCCAGCGATAAAGCTGACTTTCCGCGAAAACCGATCCAGTTTTGCTATCAGGATTTTCGCTCCATGCTTCTTGGCATGGGCAATCGCCTTCCATAGCTCTTCCCGATTATCAGCCTTGCCAGACTGAACCTCAACAAATTCGGCAATCACCTCATCATCGGCATTCAGGAACGTATCGATTTTCGATCTCTGCGCAGCCAATCCTAAACCGGATCGCCCTTGGGCTGCTGTCGATACTCGAAAATAGGCAACATAACGGCTCATCACCGGGCTCCGTCCAAAATAAACCTTGGTTTGTCGTGGACGGGCTCCCGCCATCAGAATGGATGGACAACGGGCATTCATTATATGGAGGTTCACCGGCTCGGCACCTCCATGGATATCATGTTTCGATATGACTGCTGCGCTCGAATAACCTCCTTCTCATAGAATGCAGCCCGTCGCTGCTCCGCTTCACGGAGCATGGCGAACATTTCTCGCTTTGCATTCCTCCTACGGATCGCCTCCCGCATGTCAGCGATCCTCCGAGTGGTTGGCAGCCTTTCGTCCAAAGCTTGAAAATTTCCGATTTAAACCCCTCTGAACGTCGTTTTCCGCCTTCGGCGGCTGATCGTCCAAATCTGCTCCATCGCCATTTTCAAACGCGAAATTCAGGCTCTCGTCGATCTTTCGAACCTGATCGAACCTGGAAGATGCCTGCTGACCGAATTCCAAAATATAGCTGTAGAGCAGCTCATTAAGGATTTGCGATCTGGGCTTGCCGTACAAACGGCATAGTTTATCGAACGTCTGTAGAATGGTTGTTGGCACGTTGAAATTTACCAGTGTCTTAGTGTCTGTCATATATTCTCCTTAGTGAGTTTTATAATACATCCTTCGGATGGTGCTTCGCACAGGTGGAAAGTGGTTTTTTAATTGTCTTGTAGAGCTGAGTTTCAGAACTGCTTTCGAAGGTTTTTAGATAATATTTTAGAATCAAGGTCCGATACAGATTTCGAACCAAGTTGGATTTGTGGATGATAGCGAAGGTGGTTGAAGGGGGTCTTAGACCCAGCGATCAACTCAGATGAGAGTTTTCCCAGTCGAATGATTCATCGTATTCGACCTTACTCTGTAGCTTGCTAATGTAGGACAGCCATCCCTCGTCACATTGGGATTTGATGTCGATCTGCTTGTACCCCCATTCGGTCCGGGACCAGCAGTCACGGATCATGGCAGGGAATTCCAGTTCCAGTTCCGGTCGGGGACAATCGAGAATGAGATGATAATGGGATCGGGTGAGATTCCCACCTTCGATCACCGCGAGAACGTCGATCCGTTTTCCATACCTGACCGCAGCCTTTCCATAGACCTGACGGTTCAGGAGATTCATGAAGTGACGGAAATTCTTCCGAACCTCGTACATGTCGATCTTCTGATACCGACCAGCCAATCCACCGACACCAGCGATCCCCTGTTTCAGTGTCAGGGTCACAGCAAAGGGGGACGCGAATCGTTGGAGATTCACGAACGACAGGACGGACTGACGGTAGAAAATTCGATCTTGATTTGTTCTCATGGGGACGTGCAGAACCGATAGTTGGTTTTGTGGTATTTAGGGATGTGATGAAGGGGGGACGGATAGAAATTAAAGAAAATCCGTTCATCCAATATATCTGACACGTCGAATCGTACCAATAGCTAACGAACAGCTATGGAATAAAAATCTGGACCTACCGGGTAGTCAGGAGATTTTCTGGGGTCGAGTCAACGATCGACTGCCGGTTGTGATCGGATCGCACCGGGGAGAAGTCCGAAGACTAATAGGTTTCAAAAGAGGACTGGTGCCGCTTACGTGACTCGAACACGTGACCCCATCATTACGAATGATGTGCTCTACCAACTGAGCTAAAGCGGCGTTGGGTGGGCCAGATAACAGCGGTTGATGCGCAGGACAAGCGGGCAATGCATCTTCGTGCATCATCTCTTCCGGGGGTGCGGGGGGAGCGCTGGGTCAGGCGAGCCGCTTCTTCACGGCATGTTTACCATCCCATGGCAGTGTCGAGTCTCAGGAAAGCTTTTCTTCTGGATTAGGACCGACCGGATGGACACTCTGCGGGGGCAGGAAATCTCCAATGAACAGGATGATTTCGACTATGCCGATCACGACGCGATGGAGCCGCCGTCCAGCGTAGGCTCCGACGAGCGACGCATGCAGGTGCGCGCCTATAATTATTGGGCGTCGCTGCTGGGCGACCGCACGCTTCCGTCCATCGAGGATCTCTCGCCCGATCATCTGGAGGATTTCGGCCCGAACAGCGTCCTTCTGGATTTCAGCACCGGACTCGACAACCCAGCGGTCGTCTATCTCGGCACCGCGCTGCGCCGTGAGTGCGATGTCACCGGCGCCATCCAGTTCATCAACGACGTGCCGTCCCGCTCGCTGCTGTCGCGCCTGACGGACCATTATCTCCAGATCATCGCCAACGCCGCGCCGATCGGTTTCGAAGCAGGCTTCCTCAACCAGCGCGGGGCGGAAATCCTCTATCGCGGCATCCTCATGCCCTTCTCCTCCGATGGTGAGACGATCGATTTCGTGTTCGGCGTCATCAGCTGGAAGGAACTGGCGAGCCAGGCCGTCGCCGACGAGCTAGGCCGCGAAGTCGATGCCGCCCTGCGCAGCAACGCCGCTCCGCACGCGGTCGCGCCGATCTGGGCCGATGGTCCGGCGGCGGGCGAAGATGACGACACGCTCGACCTGTCCGGCATGGAAAGCCCGGCCGAGGACGCACCGCTTGCCGACTGGCTCGCCCTCGCCCGCGACGGCGCGGAGCAGGCCCGCACCAGCGAAGCCCGCACCCACGGCGCCCTCTACCGCGCCATCGGCCTCGCCTACGACTTCGCCCTGATGAGCGAGGCGTCGCCGGAAGATTATGCCGAGATGCTGGCCGACGCCGGTATCAAGCCCCAGGCGCGCAGCCCGCTTACCGCCGTGGTGAAGCTGGTCTTCGGCTCCACCTATGACAAGACGCGCATCACCGAATATGCGACCGCCCTCGAACATGCGAAGAGCGCGGGCCTCGGCCTCGGCGCGCTTGGCGATTATCTCGGCGAATATCCCGGCGGCCTCAAGGCCCTGATCCGCGACGAGCGCGCCCAGCGCCGCTCGCTCCTGCCCCCTCGCGCCGACCCGAGCCAGACCGCGCGCGCCGCGATGAAGGCCGCCGCGCCCATCGATCCCTTCGCCATTTCGACCGACGGAGACGGCCTGGCCATCGTCATCGCCCGGCGGGAAGCGGACGGCACTCTGGCCATAGTCGGCGCCCTTCCCGATGGATCGGACCTTGGCCAGCGGGTGATCGTCGCGGCCGCCGCCTAAGCGAACGACAACGCTCATTTTATTTCGACGGCCAGTAACTTTATTCCATTTCTCCAATTGAGCCTCCTCCGGCGCTAGCGCATAACAAGGCGAGCCGGGGAGTCGTGTGGCAACGTTCCAGCGTCGTCTCCGTTCAGGCAAAGCGGCACACAGCCGCAGCGGGAAGAGGTTACGCATGACGGCATTGTCCGAGCCGAAGACCGGCCGAGTAAACGCATCCATCCGCAAGGCGCTTGAGGCCGCGCTGGAAAGGGGCGCACTCCCGGGCGAAAGCGAGGATTTCGATCATGAGGCAGCGGTAGCCGCAGCCGCCTTCCTCGGCCGCACCGCCGATGTCCGCAAGCCGGGCCAGCTCGCCATTTCCATCGAAACGCTCGGCGAAGGCACGACCGGCCGCTACATGCGGATCGCCATCGTCAATGACGACATGCCCTTCCTGGTGGACTCGATCGCCAATGCGCTGGCATCGCATGACGTCACCATCTACCGCCTGCTTCACCCCGTCCTCTCGATCGACCGCAGCGACGCGGGCAAGCTGACCGCCATTCTGGACGACGAAGCCCCCGGCGCCCGCCGCGAATCGATGATCTATATCGAGGCGGACCGCGCCGATGCGAAGGGCCGCCGCGCGCTGGAAAAATCGCTGCGCCAGACGCTGACCGATGTCCGCGCCGCCGTTGCCGACTGGCCGAAAATGCGCGACGCCATGAGCCGGGACGCGGACACCATCCCCGACGGTGAAGGGGCCGCGCTGCTGCGCTGGTTCCTCGCGCGCCACTTCACGCAAACGGGCCATGAACGCCGCCTTCGCAATGGCAAGGCGGAAGATCAGCTGGGCATCTGCACGCTGGATGACACACCACTGCTCGCGCCAGCCTCGCTCGAAGCGGCCTTCACCTGGTTCGAGGAAGGCAAGCGCAACCCGCTCATCATCAAGTCCAACAAGCTCTCCCGCGTCCATCGCGCCGTCCTGCTCGACCTCATCATCGTGCCGGTGCGGGAAGGGAAAAAGCTGGTCGCCCTCTCGATCCACACGGGCATGTGGACCAGTGCGGCGCTGTCGGCCAGTCCCGACAAGGTGCCGCTGCTCCGTTCCGCTCTTTCCGCGCTGATGGACAAGTTCGGCTTCGATCCCGGCGGCCATGCGGGCAAAGTGCTCGTTCACGCGCTCACCGCCCTGCCGCATGACATATTGATCGGCTTCGATCATGAAACGCTGGAACGGCTCGCGCTCACCTTCATGTCGCTGACCGACCGGCCGCGTCCAAAGCTGGCGCTCGGCACCAGCGCCCTCCCCCGCCATCTCTACGCCTTCGCCTGGCTGCCGCGCGACGAACTGACCACCGCCCGCCGTCTTGCCGTGCAGGACATGCTCTCGCAAGCGGCCCATGCCCCCGTGCTCAGCTGGTCGATCGCGCTTGAAGAAAGCGGCCTTGCCCTGCTGCGCATCACGCTCGACCTGCGCGATGGTGGCGTGGTGCCTGACGAGGTGCCGCTCGACCGCCAATTGAAGCAAATGGTGCGCGGCTGGCTTCCCGCCGTCGAGGAAGCGCTTGCCGAAACCGAAGATCCCGGCCGCGCCGCCGCGCTCGCCCAGCGCTATGCGCCCGGCTTTCCCATGGCCTATCGCAACGGCGCCGGTCCAGCCGAAGCCGCCATCGACATCCGCTTGCTCCACAGCCTTGGCGGCCCCGGCGACAAATCGATCCGCATCTACCGCAATGGTGAAGACACGCCCGAACAGCTGCGTCTGAAGCTCTACAGCCACGATGTGATCGCCCTGTCGGAAGTCGTCCCGGCGTTCGAGAATTTCGGTTTCCGCGTCATCGATGAAATGACGACGGCGGTCGATGGCGGCGCGCAGGGCCATGTGCAGCGCTTCGTCCTTGAACTCCCCACGGGCGGCAGCGGTGATGCAGTCGTCGCTCGCGCCGCCATAGTGACCGAAGCGATCGCGCAGGTGCTGGAAGGCCGCGCCGAAAATGACCGGTTCAACGAACTGATCGTGACGGCAGGGCTCGCGCCCCGCGCGGTCGTGCTATTCCGCGCGCTCTTCCGCTATCTGCGTCAGACCGGCGTGGCCTATGGCATGGCGACCTTCGCCGAAACGCTGCGCCGGGAACAGGAGATCGCGCGCCAGCTCATAACCTTGTTCGAGGCACTGCACGACCCCGCCGCAAAGGATGGCCCGGCCCGCGCCGATCAGGCGCAGGCCGCCATCAATGCGGGCCTCGAAAAGGTCAGCGCGATCGACGAAGACCGGGTTCTGCGCCTGCTGCGTGCCGTCATCACCGCCACACTGCGCACCAATTTCTTCAGCAACGCCGCCGCCGAAGCGCTCGCCTTCAAACTCGACAGCGCGCAGGTGCCCGGCCTGCCTGCACCGCTGCCATGGCGCGAAATCTGGGTCTACTCACCCCGTGTCGAGGGCATTCACCTGCGCGCGGGGCCAATCGCACGCGGGGGCCTCCGCTGGTCCGACCGGCGCGACGATTTCCGCACGGAAATCCTCGGCCTGATGAAGGCGCAGCGGGTCAAGAACGCCGTCATTGTGCCAACAGGCGCAAAGGGCGGATTCTACCCCAAGCAGCTTCCGAGCCCCCAGGTCGATCGCGACGCATGGATGGCGGAGGGCACCGAAAGCTATCGCATCTTCATCCGCGCGCTGCTGTCGGTCACCGACAATATCGTGAAGGGCAAGGTGCGCCATCCGGCGCAAACCGTGATTCACGACGGCGACGATCCTTATTTCGTGGTCGCGGCGGACAAGGGCACGGCCACCTTCAGCGACGTCGCCAACGCCATCGCGCTGGATCACGACTTCTGGCTGGGCGACGCCTTCGCCAGCGGCGGCTCGCATGGCTATGATCACAAGGCGATGGGCATCACCGCGCGCGGCGCATGGATCAGCGTCCGGCGGCACTTCGCCGAAATGGGCGTTGATGTGCAAAGCGAGCCGGTCAGTGTCGTCGGCTGCGGCGACATGTCGGGCGACGTGTTCGGCAACGGCATGCTGCTGTCGAAATCGATCCGGCTGCTCGCCGCCTTCGACCACCGCCACATCTTCCTCGATCCTGACCCCGACCCGGCGAACAGCTGGAAGGAACGCGACCGCCTGTTTCAGCTGCCCCGGTCCAGCTGGGACGATTATGACAAGTCGCTGATCTCAAAAGGCGGCGGCGTATTTCCCCGCACATTGAAAAGCATCCCCCTCAGCGCTCAGGTTCAGGCGATGCTGGGCGTCACGGAAACCGAAATGGAACCGGCGGCGCTCATCAGCGCCATCCTCAAAAGCCCTGCCGACCTGTTGTGGTTCGGCGGCATCGGCACCTATGTGAAGTCCGCTGCGCAAAGCCATGGCGATGTGGGCGATCCCGCCAATGACCGCCTGCGCGTCAATGCGGAGGATTTGCGCGTCAAGGTCGTCGGTGAAGGCGCCAATCTCGGCGTCACCCAGGCCGCGCGCATCACCTTTTCGCTGCGCGGGGGCCGGATAAACACGGACTTCATCGACAATTCGGCGGGCGTCGATTGCTCGGATAATGAAGTGAACATCAAGATCGCGCTCAATCAGGAAATGGCGGAAGGCCGCCTGACCTTCGACGCACGCAACAAGCTGCTCGAAAGCATGACCGATGCCGTGGCCGACATCGTGCTGGAGGATAACCGCCTTCAGGTGCTGGGCCTGTCCATCGCCGAATCCGGCGGAACGGCGGACCTCGCCAGCTATGTCCGGCTGATCGAAACCTTCGAGGAAAGCGGGCGGCTCGACCGGCAGGTGGAGGGCCTCGCCGCCAATGACATGCTGCTGCGGCGTGGACAGGATGGCCTTGGCCTTACCCGGCCCGAACTGGCTGTCCTGCTCTCCACGGCCAAGCTCGCGCTACAGGATGCCATCGAACAGGGGCAACTTGCCCTCGACCCCAGCATGGGGCCGGAACTCGCGGCGGCCTTCCCGCCCGCCATGCAAAAGAAGGAGGCGGACGCCATTGCCGCCCACGCTCTTGCAAAGGAAATCGTCGCGACCAAAGTCGCCAACCGCATCGTCAATCGCCTCGGCCTCATCCACCCCTTCGAACTCGCCGAAGAGGAAGGCTGCTCGCTTGCCGATCTGGCCAGCGCCTTCCTGATCGCTGAACGTCTCTATGACATCGGCGACCTCTGGGCCGACATCGACGCCGCCGCCATGTCGGAAGCGGCGCGCCTCGCCCTGTTCGCTGACGTCGCCGATGGCGTGCGGATACAGATTGCGGACATTTTGCGCAGCCTTCCGACCGGAACGCTGCCCGGCGCGGGTCACGCCCTGCTTGCCAGCGGCGTGGAAAAGCTCGCGCGGAAGGTCGATGACCTCCTCACCAGCGAAGCCTTGCGCCGCACCAATGCCGTCATCGACCGCCTCCTCGCACTGGGCGCGCCAGAGGAGCTGGTGCGCCGCACCGCCGGTCTGTTCAAGCTCGACGGCGCCGTCGGCATCGCCGCGCTGGCCGGGCGGCTGAAAGTCGATGAAGTCGCCCTCACCCGCGCCTTCACCCATCTGGGCGAAACGGTCGGCATCGACTGGGTTCAGTCAACCGCCGCCCGCATGGCCCCCAGCGACCCATGGGAAAGGCTGCTCATCTCCGGCGTCGCCCGCGACATGCAGCAGGTCCGGCTCGACTTCCTGGAACAGGGCGGCAAATCCAACGGCAAGGACATCCTCGCCCATGTCGATGCATGGCTCGCCCAAAAACAGCCCCGAATCATCCAATTCCGCGCCCTGGTCCACCGCGCCAAGGCGGCTGCGGCACCCAACGTCGCCATGCTGGCGGAAATAGCGGGGCAAGCAAGGGGGCTGCTGGGGCGGTAACTCTGAAGCCTCCGCTTCTACGATCATCCCTCTCCCTCACCCGTCATCCCAGCGAAAGCTGGGATCTTGGGCCTCAACACGCACCATCAAGCCCCTCTCCGAAACACACCCAACCCATACACTTTAATACAATTTCCCCCCTCTCCCCGTTTGCAATTGCGAGTCGTTCGCGTTATCCGGTCCACCTCATCATCAGGACCGATCCATCCCAATGCACGCCCCTGCCCGCCTCCAGCCCAAGAAAAAGAAGAAGACCTTCTGGCTGAAGCAGCTGCACAGCTGGCACTGGATCAGTTCCGCGATCAGCCTGATCGGCCTCCTGCTTTTCGCCTTCACCGGCATCACCCTCAATCACGCCGCCGATGTCGAAGGATCGCCGCAAACCGTCGAAAAGTCCGCGACCCTCCCCGCCCCGCTCCTGAAACAAGTCGTCCCCGACAACCGCCCCGACAGCAAGAAGCCGCTCCCCGCGCCCATCGCCGCCTGGGTCGAAAAGGAAATCGGCGCGCGGGCGACTGGCGAAGCGGAATGGTCCGCCGACGAAATCTACCTCGCCCTCCCCCGCCCCGGCGGCGACGGCTGGGTCTCGATTGACCGGCAGGGCGGCGCAGTGACCAGCGAAAGCACCAGCCGCGGCTGGATCAGCTATTTGAACGACCTCCACAAGGGCCGCAACACCGGCACCGTCTGGAAATGGTTCATCGACATCTTCGCCGTCGCTTGTTTCGTTTTCGCAATGACCGGCCTCCTCCTCCTGCAGCTCCACGCCGCCAAGCGCCCTAGCACCTGGCCCATCGTCGGCGCAGGCCTCATCATCCCAACCGTTTTAATTCTCCTTTTCCTTCACTAATTCAGGGGACCAGCAGCACATGCAAAGCCGCTACAAACTCATCCTCGGCAGCAGCGCCGCCTTCGGCGCCGCCGCAATCCCCGCCACCGCCCAAACGCTAAACGTCAACGTCGCGATCCCGCGCCTCTCCGTCGCCGAATATCACCGACCCTACGTCGCCATCTGGCTGGAAAAGGAAGGCGCCACCCCGCGCACCCTGTCAGTCTGGTATGATGTCGACAAGGCAAAGGGCGAAGGCACCAAATGGCTCCGCGACGTGCGCCAGTGGTGGCGCGTCTCCGGCCGATCCCTGAAAGTCCCCGCCGACGGCATCACCGGCGCCACCCGCGCTCCCGGTGATCAGAAGGTCGCCTTCACGCCAGGCAAAGGTCCACTCGGCCAACTCTCACCCGGCAACTACACGTTAGTGGTGGAAGCCGCGCGCGAAGTCGGCGGCCGCGAACTGCTCCGCCTGCCTTTCAGCTGGCCCGCAAAGCCGGGAACCGTGGTCCGCGCAAAGGGCAACAATGAATTGGGGCAGGTCAGCCTCAGCGTCAGCAAATAAGGGGACTGTCATGAAAGCCAAATATCTGATCGCAGCGACCTTCGCCACGCTGATGACCACCAGCGCTGCCCAGGCCCACCGCCAGTGGATGCTGCCGTCCTCGACCACCTTGTCCGGTGCGGATAGCTGGGTCACGGTCGACGCAGCGGTCTCAAACGACCTCTTCTATTTCGAACATATGCCCATGCGCACCGACGCGGTCGCAGTGACGCAGCCGGACGGCTCGGCTGGCCAAATCGAAAATGCCGCCACCGGCAAATATCGCTCCACCTTCGATGTTCACCTGACGCAGCCCGGCACATATCGCGTCGCCAGCGTCTCAACCGGAGTCATGGGCAGCTACACCCTCAACGGCGAAGTGAAGCGCCTGCCTCGCGGCACGACCAAGGAGAAGCTGACCGAAGCGATCCCGGCCGGAGCCACCAACGTCCAGACGGTCGAGGCCACCAACCGCAACGAGATTTTCCTGACGTTGGGAGCGCCTACCACCACCATATTCAAGCCAACCGGCGTTGGCATCGAATTAGTTCCCGTCACCCATCCGAACGATTTGGTGGCAGGCGAAGCGGCGACCTTCCAGTTCCTCCTCGATGGAAAGCCCGCTGCGAACCTGAAGGTAACGGTGATCCCCGGCGGTATTCGCTATCGCGACACGTTGGGCCAGCAGGATCTGGTTACCGGCAAGGACGGGAAAGTTTCGATCAGCTGGCCGCAGCCTGGCATGTACTGGCTGAACGCCACAGTCGGCGGAAATCGCGAAGGTGGCGAAGGCGCTCAGGCGACGTCGCCTGCCGCTCCGACGCCACGCCGCGCATCCTATATCACCACCTTGGAAGTACTGGCCCCCTGACCGGCTTTCGCATCGCCATTCCTGACACGCTCCCCCCGCAGATCCCATCGGCTCAGCGGGGCGGAGCGGGCTACATTACAGAGCTTTCCGGACCGACCATGGGCACAAGCTGGTCGGCCCGGATCGTCGATGCTCCGCCCGGCTGCGCGAACGCAATCGATGACGCACTTTCTCGCGTCATCGCCCAGATGAGCAACTGGGAAGCCGATTCCGACATCAGCCGTTTCAATGCACTGCCGATCGGGACTTGGGCACCGCTTCCGTCCGATATGATGACGGTGCTCAAAGCCGGGTTGGACATGGCTCGCCTTTCCGGCGGCGCATTTGATCCGGCAATCGGACAGATGGTCGAACGCTGGGGTTTCGGCCCATCGGGCATAACAGGCCCGGAAATAGTGCCTGCGCATCCTGCACCCTGGACCATGGTCGAGATCGCGGATCAGAGCGCCCGCCGCCTTGCTGACGTGAAGCTGGACTTTTCTGGCATCGCAAAGGGTTTTGCTGTCGATGCGGTTTCAGAAGCGCTCCGCGATCTGGGCGCTCGCCATTTTCTGGTCGAGATCGGCGGGGAATTGCGCGGCGATGGCCTCAAGCCCGATCATCAGCCCTGGTGGGTTGATGTCGAGGCGCCGCCGGGTCTCACAGTGCCCACCCTCCGCATCGCCTTGTGCGGCCTGTCTGTAGCCACGTCGGGCGATTATGTGCACTTCCAGACCGAGGACGGCGCGCACCTGTCCCACAGCATCGATCCGGCAACTGGCAGACCCATCACCAATGATGTCGCGTCGGTCACAGTCCTGCACGAAAGCGCGATGCTGGCAGATGCTTGGGCGACCGCCATCACGATCTTGGGACATGAACGCGGCATGGCATTGGCGACGCGTCATGATGTTGCCGCACGCCTCATTCTCCGCATCGAAGACGGCGCCCAGGAATATATGACGCCAGCTCTAGCCTCGATGCTCGATTAGGCGAGCCAGCCGCTTCAGGCGTCTGCCCATCGCCGCAGCAGATTGTGATAGACGCCCGTCAAGCGGATCACCTGGACATTGTCATGTCCAAGATCGACGGCCAGAGCCTGTATGCTGCTGTCCAGGTCGAACATCATCTGACGCGCAGCATCGTCCCGCACCATTGATTGTAGCCAGAAAAAACTGGCAATCCGCCGCCCGCGCGTCACCGGCTCAACGCGATGAAGCGACGACGAAGGGTACAAAACCGCATGGCCCGCCGGTAGCTTCACCTGCTGCACGCCGAAATTGGTCTCGACGGTCAATTCGCCGCCATCATAGCTTTGCGGGTCCTCCAGGAAGACGGTGATCGAGAGGTCGGATCGTACCCTGAAGCCGGTGCCCGTTTGCACCCGGACAGCATTATCCACATGCACCCCAAATGCTTGCCCGCCCTCATAGCTGTTGAACAGGGGCGGGAATATCTTGAGCGGCAACGCAGCAGCGATAAATAACGGCGAGCGTCCCAATGCTTCCAAAATGATCTGCCCCGCTTGCTGAGATTCTGGAGCTTCCTCAGGCAGTTGCATGTTGCGCTTGGCAAGTGCCGACTGATGACCTGAGGTCACATTGCCGTCGATCCATTGCGCGGCGTCGATGAGCGTCCGGACGCGCTGCACTGTGGCGAGATCGAGCAAGTCGGGGATAACGGTCAGCATGTCGGAAACTCTATCAGCGCCTATTGTTCACGTATCTGCGCCGCGCAGGACGAAGGGGATTTCAACGACGCCCTTAACCCGCACCGGCTGACCGTCCCGGATCATCGGCTTCCACCGCCAGGTTCGCACCGCTTCGCGCGCTGCGGCGTCCAGACGGGAAAAGCCGCTGCTTTGCGCAATAGTCAGGCTTTCAACAGCGCCGTCGACACCCAGCGTCAGGGATAGAATGACTGTTCCCTGCTCACGCTTGCGACGGCTTTCGATCGGGTAGCGCGGCGGCTTGCCCGCCACCATTTGTGTAGCCAGATCGCCCCCCTGCACGGTGCTCGGCGAAGCCGGAGCCATCGGCGCGGCAAGCACAGGCGCCCGGCTCACAACAGGCGTTGGGGGGACCGGGACCGGAGAAGGATCAGGCGTGGTAGCAATCGGCACCGGCGGAACGGGCACGTGAACCAACGGCGGAGGCGCTACCAACGGCGGGGCGGATGGCGGAGGTGGAGGCGTTTCCGCAGCGGGGGGCGGCGGGGGCGGCATCAAGTTGACGACCGACAAGCGGGTTTGGCGGACGTGCTGAACATGTTGTCGCGCGTGAATGAGCGCGAAGATCAAGACGCCGTGAATAAGGATGATGAGCAGGATCGTGGGTAAATTGATCTGGCGCCGTTCACCATAGCGTGAAGCATTGGCCGCCGGGACCTCCGGCACCTTGATGCTGGGAGAAGGTGGCGGGCTATATAGCGGAGAAACGGAAGATGCAGCATCATCTGCAATGAACCGCTCCGCTGCATCGAACATGCCACTTTCCCTTTCACAGCGATTCCCTGCGAACCAGGCACATAACGCCGGTTCTAATGCGAATCAATCGCACACCTCTTTATTTCTTCAGAAATGGGCGGATGGCGATCCGAGGAGGAGTGCATCGCCATCCGCCTTTTCCCCCGGCAAGGGACGATGCCGGGGGCTGGTGGCTATTAGAAGGTGTAGTTCAGGCTCAGCACTGCGGAACGGGTCGGCGCCGGCTGTGCCCAGCTGCCGTTCACGTTGTTGCGCACAGTCGTCACATACTTTTCGTTGGTGAAGTTCTGGACGTTGAGCTGCGCCTTCAGGTTTTCGGTGATCGGGTAGTTCGCCATGAACCGATGGATGGTGTAGCTCGGTACATGATAGCCGACATAGTTGCCTGCCACGAGTTGCGCCAGCGTCGGCTGGTTCAGCAGGAACTTACCTTGGTAGGTTATGCCATAACCCAGTTCCAGGCCGAACCCGAAGCGATAGGTGGTGAACAGGCTGCCCGAATGCTTGGGCGTGTTGGTCAGCGCATAGCCACGAGTAGGATCAGGGAAGGCGGCGCTATTACCGCAGTTACCGGCAGCCGGATCGTTCGCGCCCGGATCGGCAAGGCAGTAATCGGATACGCCCTGTTTGATCTTGCTCTTCAGATACATGTAATTCGCCGAGATCGTCCAGTTGCTCGTGATGTTGCCGGACGCACCGAGCGAGATCCCTTCAACCCGTTGATGTCCATCGGATGCCTGATCGGGAAGCAGCGGGTCGCCGGAGAGCACCTTGATCTGATTGCGATCATTGCGGAAAAGGGCAGCCGTCAGCAGCAGTTTCGCATCGAACAAATCTACCTTCGCGCCAATCTCGTAGTTCTTCGTCGTTTCGGGCTTCACATTGCAGGTGCCGCTACCACCATTTGCATTGGCCGCAGAGCAGGAACCATCGACGGACGCTTTGGATGGCAGCTTGGAGTTGCCATATGCGAGATAGAAGCTGCTGTTAGGAGTCGGCTTGAACACTGCGCCGATACGGTAGGAAAAGAGATTGTCGTCAATCGAGGTGTAGGTCGGATTCGTGACCCCCACGGTGGTGGGAACGCTCAACAATCCCTTGTTCGGCCCATTCACCTCATAGCTGAAGGTGCGGTTCCAGCCCTTGACGTTTTCATACCGAAGGCCACCGTTCAGTTCGAACCAGTCCGTGACCTTCATGGCATCGAATAGATATGCAGCATAGCTGGTCTGCTGACCGATGTTGAGGGCACTCAGGCTGAAGTTCGTCGGACCGCTATAGGCATTGCTGCCATAGAAACGCTGCAGACCGGATGTCGCCGCAGGACCAACAATCGTGCTGCTGGGATCGGCAATGCTCACAAGCGGGTTATAGAAGCCCAGGCTGGCTGCAGCGTTGTACAGCGTGTTGGGGATGGCCGTAGTTTGACCGCGAGGAAGTGCGAAAGGTGCGGCATAGGGGTCAAAGCCATCGGCCGTGCGCCCAAGGCTTCCCTGCCGCTGATTATAGCGCTCCCACAACGCTGAGGCGCCCACGACCAGACTGTGCTCGACACCGCCCGTGTCGAAATCCGCGCTGAGGTCGAATTGGGTGTAGGCCGTTTCATTGCGGATGAAGCGTTGGTTGCCCCGCCCGCCCGTCGGCAGGTAATAGCCTACCGGGATCGTCAAGGTCTCGCCGACTTGGCTAGTATAGATGGTGGTTGTGCACGATCCGTCGGCCGCATCCGGATTGAAGCCGCCGGCGGTGCCGTTATCCAGACAGAATACGCCGTTGGGCTGGCTCGTCACGGTGTTCTGGCGAATATTCTCATAACGCGTCAGGTTGCGGAACTTGACCGTGTCGCTGAATTGATGGCTGAAGATCGCCTGCAACGTGTCGGTCTTGCTATCCTGCTTGTCCAGATTGGCGAAACCGTAATAGCCCGAACGATCAAAGCCATCCGCTATGCCGCCCAGCGCCGGGAAATACCGAATACCATATTGCGGCATCGCATCGTCATCCAGATGCTCATATTGCAACGTCAGGCTGGTGGGGCTGTCGATGCCGATCGTGATCGCAGGCGCGATGCCCCAGCGCTTGTAATATTCGACGTCGCGGCCGGGCACGTCATTTTCATGATACACCGCGTTGATGCGCACCGCGATGAGGTCGTTGATGCGCTTGTTCGCATCCACGGTCGCGCGATAATAATTGTCGGTGCCGATCCCCGCGTTCAGGATCGTCTGATCATCCGCGAGCGGTCGCTTGGTCACGAGGTTAATCGTCCCTGCAACCGAACCGCCACCGTTCATCACGGAGTTCGCGCCGTTGGTAACTTCGACCTGCTCGATATTATAGACTTCGTTGCGATTCAGGAACGCCCCTGACCGTACCCCATCGACGGTAACGTCGTTCTTCGCGTCCTGGCCGCGCAGGATGATGCGGTCGCCATAACCGAAACCGCCCTCGCCAGCACCGAAGGTGATGCCTGGCACGGTCGACAGCACGTCACGCAGTGTGAGCAGATTCTGCTGCTGGATCGTTTCCTTGTTGATCACTGTGATCGTCTGCGGCGTGTCCAGCAGCGGGCGCACATATTTGGGCGACTCCGCGCGTTCGACCTTGATCTCGGAGGCATCGATTGCGGTGTCCGTCACAGTCATCCCGCCAAGCTTGGGAGCGGGTGTACCGTCTTGCGCCTGGGCGGCCGAAGCAAAGGCAATTGCGCTCACGCAGCCAAGCGCCAGGAAGGACGGGATCGATTTGGAACTGCTGGACATCAAACGAAAACCCCTTTTCTCACTAATCGTCAGGGGTCAGCTATTGCGAATTGTTCGCAGAGTCAACGCTATTGCGAATAATTATTATCGCCTGTCGCCGCATGAGCGAAGAGCCAGCACCGTATGGCGCTGGCCAGATTAGGCGGGCTGGGAGCGGCCAATCGCGCAAGATCGATCTGCGCGATCAAGGCGTTGAGAGGCAAACTCTCTCGCGCAGCGACCGTGCGGAGAGCCTGCCAGAATATGGGTTCAAGGCTGATGGCAGTCTGGTGCCCCGCGATCGTCACGCTCCGCTTGACGGGAGGCGAGAAGGGCGACCCCGTTGGCGGCACCGCGCCGTCGCTGTGGTCGCCCTGCGCCATCAATACATATGCTGCCCGCCGTTGATCGACATCGTGCTCCCCGTGACGAAGCCCGCCTCTTCGCTACACAAAAAGGCCACGCCGCGCGCGATCTCTTCGGCATGGCCGAGGCGGCCGACCGGGATCTTGGCAACGATCTTCTCCAGAACCGGAGCAGGCACCGCAGCCACCATGTCGGTGTCTATATAGCCCGGCGCGATGGCATTGACGGTAACGCCGAACTTCGCCCCTTCCTGCGCCAGCGCCTTGGTAAAGCCATGGATGCCGGACTTGGCGGCGGCATAGTTTACCTGCCCATATTGGCCAGCCTGACCGTTGATGGAGCCGATATTGACGATCCGCCCCCAAGCTCTTTCACGCATGCCCCCGAAGGTCGCCTTGGCCATATTGAAACAACCGCCAAGGTTGATACGCATCACCTCATTCCAGTCGTCGAAGTTCATCTTGGCGAGCACGCCGTCGCGGGTAATGCCCGCGTTATTGACGACGATATCGACGGGACCCAGTCTTTCGGCGACCGCTGCACAACCGTCCAGACAAGCCTGATGATCTCCCACATCCCAACGGAAGGCTTCGATACCTGTCCTCTCCGTGAAGTCCCGCGCCTTTTCATCGTTTCCGGCATAATTGGCCGCGACTTTGCAGCCCAATTGTTTGAGCGCGAGGCTAATCGCTTCCCCGATGCCGCGTGTTCCGCCCGTTACGATGGCAACTCTGTCCATAATCCCCTCCCATGTTGAACTGGACGAAACGCTTCCTGAACCCAACCGGCCAGTTCTCGGCCGATCAGTTCGCGGTACAGTATCATAGCTTCCGGCGATGCATTCAAACAGCGCAAATGAGCGAACGCCTCGCCTCCAGCCGCCAGGAATTCTTCCTGTCCCCGGATAGCGATTTCCTCCAACGTCTCCAGACAATCGGCCGAAAAACCGGGGGTAAGCACAGCAACGGATCGAACGCCCTGCCCGGGAAGCTCCCGCAACGTCTCATCGGTTGCGGGACCGAGCCATTTCGCTCGCCCGAATCGTGATTGGAACGACAGCCTCACTTCCCTGCCAAGCCCTTCCTGCAGCAGCTTAGCGGTAGCACGGCACTGATCATAATAGGGATCACCCAAATCGCGCGTTCGCTCAGGCATTCCGTGAAAGCTGGCCACGAGCAGATCCGGTTTGAAGTCCAGTTCGGCCAGTTGGCTTTCGGTCGAACTGCGCAGCGCCTCGATATAGGCTGCTTCCGCAAAATATGGGGGCAATGTGCGGATGGCTGGCTGTGCTCGCAGGCCAGCCAAAGTGGCATAGCAGGCGTCCAGAGCAGTGGCAGTCGTCGCCGCACAATATTGCGGGTAAAGCGGAGCCAGCAGGATTCGGTCGCATCCGGCCGCGATCATCGCATTCAACCGTTCGGCGATGGACGGCGATCCATAGCGCATGGCCCAATCCACCCTAACCTCCGGCCCGGTGATTTGCTGGAGTGCAGCAGCAGTCTCACAAGTATAAACGGCGAGCGGCGAACCGTTGTCCATCCACACTTCCTGGTAAGCCTTAGCGGACTTGGCCGGGCGAGTGAGAAGGATCGGGCCGCGCAATATCGGCTGCCACAGAAGTTGGGGGATTTCCACCACCCGCCGGTCGGACAGAAACTCACCCAGATAACGCCGGACGGACGCCGCGTCCGGTGCGTCGGGCGTGCCCAGATTTATAATAAGGACGCCGATATTTTTCATATTCAATGTCATGTCCGCGCCAAGATCGGCAGCTGGCGGAATCGCTGCCCTGTAACTGTAAAGAGAGCGTTCGCTATGGCCGGAGCAATCGCAGGCGCCCCAATCTCGCTGAGCCCGGCCGGGCGCGCGGTGCTTCGGATCAGTTCCACCGTGACCTCACCTATATCCTGCAACTGAGGAAGGCCCATGCGGGAGATGATCGAGCGCGTGGGCATTCCCTTCGCATAAGGCACAGAAGCACCCATTGCGGAAGCCAGGCCATAAATGATTCCGCTTTCCACTTGTTGACGTGCAATGTCCGGATTGACCTGCTCCCCGCCATCTACCGCAGCAATGATCCGCCCGACCTTGAGCCGACCACCCTCGATCGCTGCCTCAACCATGACGGCGACATAAGCGCCATCTATGACATGCGCCGCCAGACCTTGACCGCTACCTTCGATCCCTCCCTGCCATCCCCCCATCGATCCGACGGTCGTCAGGCAGTGAGCCAGTCGCGGGTTGCCACCCAGCATCTGAATGCGGAAAGAGAGCGCCTCCATCCCGGCCAGATGAGCCAGTTCATCAATGAAGCTTTCCGTAAAAAAGGCGCCATGAAGATGAGCATTGCCGCGTGCAAAGCCCAGCGGCAATCCAACATCGGCCGGGAAATGATCGACCGCCCAATTCGGCAACGCATATGGCAGTTCCATCCCCGCCACAGCGAGACGGCTGGAAGCGTTGGCAGTATCACGGCTCGCTTCATGCGGTAATTTGCGATCGGCAATCCGTTTCCACGTCTGGGTCATGGCACAAGGAGCCGCCACTTTCGCCAGCCATCCTTCAATCGCGCCGTTGCGGCCGAGCTTTGCCGCCATACGGGCATGAGCGGGAGCACTGGGACGATCCTGGATCACATCTTCCAGTCTTGACCAGAGTAGTTGGACGGGCCGCCCCACGTCTTTAGCTATGGACGCAGCCTGGACGCCTACCTCAAAATCCATCTTCCGGCCGAAAGAGCCCCCGGCATGCAGGGGGTATAGCACCACCTGTTGCTCAGCCAGATCGAGAGCATCCGCTATCGCGCTACGCGCGAGTTCAGGTGCTTGCGCAGGCATCCATATCTCGGCGTGGCCGTCGGTCACACGCGCGGTCGCGCACGGAGGCTCCAGCGCCAGATGCAGCCCCGGAGCAACGGTAAACTCGCTGGCGAGGATGGTGGCGTTGTCGAAAAGCGGTTTGAGATCGCCGCGCGAATACAGCCGCCGACCATCCGAATCCGAAAAGGCGTCTTCGAGCGAAGCATCAATGCTGGCGCTGCTGACTGGCGCGCTCGACAACTCAAAAACCGGATCGCTTAGATCAAGCGCCTTGTTGGCGGCCCACCAGTTGGTTGCGACGGCGGCCACCCATCGGTCGGTGCGCACCAGTTTGATAAAGCCGGTGACGGACTTTGCGGCCTGCTCGTTCACCCGTGTGAGTACGGCATCGCCTATCGGCCCCTGCCGGATGGAAGCGAAAACCATGTCAGGAAGCCTGACATCAGCAGCAAAGTTATGGCTGCCGTCCATCTTCGAAGGAGTGTCGAGGCGCGGCAAATCCTGTCCGAAGAGCCGATCAACCTGATCTTGGCGGAACGGCAATATCTCGGGCAACTCGAATTCTGCTGCTTCCGCCGCTACCTCGCCGATCTTTAACGTGCGCTGGCCGCCATCAGAAATGATGCCATTCTGAATGTCGCAACTTTCCCATGACACGTCCCAGCGCGCCGCGGCGGCCTGACACAAGAGCACGCGCGCGGCGGCACCCGCTTCCTTATAGGCCCTGTGGAACATTGGCACGGAAGTCCCCGCGCCAGTCAGCATCAAAGCACGCCGCGTCGCATATTGCTCGATCGCCCAATTGCCGGCGCCACCCGCCAGCCTCGACCAGTCGCTCGCAAGCCACTCGCTGGCTAACAACGTGTTTGCATAGAGCGGACTGATGGGCGCGCTTTGCACACCCACGGTGCGCCAGTCCGCACCCAGTTCATCCGCTAGTATCTGTGGCAGCAGTGTGGTCACACCCTGCCCCGTCTCGGCTTGGGGCACGACGACGAGGATCCTGCCCGCCCTATCGATCTTCAGAAAGGCATTGAAGACGGTTTCGCCGGGCGCTGTATTCAGATTTGGGCGGTAGCTGCGCGGCCATGCGCCCCAGGCCAGCAGGAGGCCAGCAGATGCCCCGGCGCCCACCAAAAGCGTACGCCGATCAAGCCCCCTTGCCGTGCCTTTATGATTTGCCTGCCTCCGCAGTGCGCGCGTCATGAGGACGTTGATAAAGAGGCTTGCGGCAGCTGGAAAGCGCTAAAACGCGTGGACCTGCGGGATATTGAAACGGGGAATGTCGATGGCGGGGCAGCGATCCATGACGACCTTCAATCCGGCAGCCTCCGCGCGCCGAGCGGCCGCCTCATCGATTACCCCCAACTGCATCCACACCGCCTTGGCACCTGCGGCGATCGCATCGTCCACAGCCTCCCCCGCTGCTTCACTACGACGGAAGATATCCACCATGTCGATTGGAACGCCGATGTCGGCTAGGCGTGCCCAGACGAACTCCCCATGCACATGCTCTCCCGCAATCTGCGGATTGACTGGCAACACGCGATAACCATGGTCCTGCAGGAATTTCATGACGCCGTAGCTCGGACGGCCGGGCCGATCGGAAATGCCAATCAAAGCGATGGTCCGCGTCTCCCTTAAAAGGTCGGCGATTTCCTGCGGCAGCGTCAGCGGCATGTCCTTGTTTCCTTTCCGGCCATCCTAAAGACGCGGGATGCGATGAAACCGTTCCAAACGCCGTTTTAGCCCCGCAACCAGGCCGCCACTTTGCTCGCAATGGCAAGGAAAGCCTCGCCAGAGGCATCATCCGCCGCTGCTGGAGGGTCCCCCGCATCCGACCGGCGCCGAATGTCTATCGCCAAGGGAATACGCCCGAGGAAAGGCATGCCCATGGCTGAGCCAGCCGCTTCCGCCCCACCGGCGCCGAAAGGATCGGATATCTCTCCGCAATGCGGACAGCTATACCCGGCCATATTCTCCACCAGCCCAATCAACGGCACCTGCGTCTGCTCGAAAAGGCTGACCGCGCGCGTGGCATCGATCAAAGCCAGATCCTGAGGCGTCGATACGATCACAGCGCCCGCAGGCTTATGCTTTTGCACCATCGAAAGTTGCACATCCCCGGTTCCAGGCGGCATGTCCACGACCAGCACCTCGGTCTCACCCCAATCGGCATCGATCAGCTGCGCAAGCGCATTACCCGCCATAGGCCCGCGCCAAGCCAACGCTTTGCCCGGATCGACCAGATGCGCCATCGACAGCATCGGAATGCCTAAAGGACTTTCCACCGGGATCAGATGTTTGTCGCGTGCCTGGGGTTTTTTATCTTCACTGGCCATCAGTCTCGCCTGCGACGGCCCATAAATGTCGGCATCCACCAAACCTACGGCAAAGCCCAACCGCTTGAGACCCACGGCAAGATTTGCCGAGAGGGTGGATTTGCCCACTCCGCCCTTGCCGGATGCAACGGCAATGATGCGGAGAGGCTTTCGTTCGGCAGTCATGGCGATCCGAACATCCTCCACCCCTGTCACCGACAGGCCCCCTTCCCTGATCGCCGCGGCGACAGCATCCCGACGTTCCGGGGAAAGGCCGCCAACATCCAGCGCGAGACTCATGACTCCATCCTTGATCCGGGGCGTGCTGGCGCGGCCGTCGGTCAAGGTCTTCAGGCGGGCGGCGAAACTCTCAAGATCGGTCATGACAGCGCCTCCTAGGCAATAATCGTTGCGAAGGGCACTGTTTTTCGCGACCCAGCCTTCCTATAGAGACGGAATGAAGAGATTTTTCGGGTGGATGCCTGGCATCGCTAGCGCAATGGTCCAAGGCCCTTGGGGCGGCAAAAGCGACGGCACGGGCGGCGATGAAGGTCCGGGCAAGGGAAGCGATGGCGGCCCCCGGAATCCCTGGACGCAACCGGGGAGGAATTCGGGCGGCAAAGGGCCATCCGCGATTGAGGAACTGCTGCGCCGCAGCCGGGAAAGCTTCGGCCAGGGCGGTGGCGGCGGGTTTGGCAACCTCCCCCCTCGACCAACCGGGAAGACGCTTTGGCCCGCTGCCGTCGGCATACTCATCTTGCTGTGGCTCGTACTCACTTGCTTTCACCGGGTCGGCCCGCAGGAGCGCGGCGTCGTGACCCTGCTCGGCAAATATAGCCGGACGTTGTCGCCGGGGATCAGCCTGACGCTGCCTGCGCCCTTCGAGAATGTGACCACGGTCGATGTGGAGGAAATCCGGGCCATCGATATCGGTTCACCCAGTGCCCAGAGCGAAAATCTGGTACTGACCGGTGACCAGAATATCATCGACCTTGCTTACTCGGTTCGTTGGAATATCCGCAGCCCTGAGCTTTATCTGTTCCAGCTATCCGACCCCGATGCAACGGTTAGGGAAGTCGCCGAAAGCGCCATGCGATCAGTTGTCGCCAGCGCCAGCCTGGACGACGCGTTGGGTGCCGGGCGCACTGAAATCGAGCAGCAGGTCGAACAGCGGATGCAGGCGATATTGGACGGATACAGGTCCGGCATCCGTGTGCAGGGCGTCGCGATCAAGCAAGCCGATCCGCCTACTGCGGTCAATGACGCGTTCAAGGCAGTTTCTGCGGCGCAGCAGACGGCCCAGACCTATCTGAACGAAGCCCGTGCTGCCGCGCAGCAGGTTACCGCCAAGGCTCAAGGTGAGGCTGCGGCATTCGACAAGGTGTATGAGCAATATAAGCTGTCACCCGACGTGACGCGCCGCCGCATGTATTACGAAACCATGGAGGGCGTCCTGTCCAACGTCGATAAGACGATCGTCGAAAGCGGCAATGTCACCCCGTTCCTGCCGCTACCGGAATTGAAGCGGCGCGCGCAGGGAGCGTCCGCTTCTTCCGGCTCCGCCGCTGCGGAGGGAGGCCAATAATGCCGACGCTTATTCGCCATCCCGTCGCCCTGGCGCTATCCGTCATAGCTCTGTTGCTGCTCATCGGCAGCACCGTTGCCATCGTGCCCGAAACAAAGCAGGGCGTGATCGTACGCTTTGGCGATCCGAAGAAGATCGTGAACCGCTATCGTGCCAACGAAGAGTTCGGCAAGACCGGTGCGGGCGTCATATTGCGCTGGCCGTTCATCGATCAGATCGTCTGGATCGACAAGCGCGTGCTGTCAGTGGAAATGGAAAGGCAGCAGGTGCTGTCGACCGATCAGCTGCGCTTGCAGGTCGACGCCTTCGCGCGTTATCGAATTGTCGATCCGTTGCGCATGTATATTGCGGCAGGGAATGAGGAGCGCGTTTCCGATGCCCTGAGGCCGATCCTGGGTTCTGCGTTGCGGAACGAGCTTGGCAAACGTCCCTTCGCTGCGTTGCTGTCGCCCGAGCGCGGTCAGGTCATGGACAATATTGAGGCCGGTCTCAATCGCGTAGCACGTCAATATGGGGCGCAGATCGTCGATGTGCGGATCAAGCGCGCAGACCTGCCCGACGGCGCTCCGCTGGAAAGTGCTTTCACCCGGATGCGAACCGCCCGTGAGCAGGAAGCGCTGACGATCAGGGCTCAGGGCGCGAAGCAGGCGCAGATCATCCGCGCCGAAGCCGATGCGAACGCGGCGCGCATTTATTCGGAAAGCTTTGGCAAGGACCCGCAATTCTATGATTTCTATCGCGCCATGCAGGCCTACAGGCTGACCTTTGCGCCCGATCGACCGGGCTCGACGACGATGGTGCTGTCGCGCGACAATGAGTTCCTGAAACAGTTTCAAGGCAAGGATCGATAACCGTGAAATACCGAAGAGGGTTGTAGATCATTTCGGAACCAGCTTCATTCAATGAGGGTTAAGGCTGGGCGGCGCATCCGACTCTCGCAGAGTCCCGCCCTTCCTTCGCCAAAGTTCACGAGAGGACCGTCACGAGTGCGTTACGCTTATGCCCTTACCGGCGCCCTGCTGCTTGGTGGCACCGCCATCGCCGTAACTTCCAGCCCGAATGTAGGCGCGCAAGTCGCGCAAAATGAGGGCATGCAGGCCGCCGCGCCAGCAGGTGCTCCTGCAAGCCTGGCCGACATGGTCGAAAAGTTACAGCCCGCCGTGGTCAATATTTCCACCCGACAGCGCGTCCAGGTTCAAAACCCATTCGCTGGCACCCCCTTTGGCGATCTGTTCGGCCAGGGCCAGGGCGGCAAGCCGCAGACCCGTCAGGCCCAATCTCTCGGTTCGGGTTTCATCATCTCGGCCGACGGCTATATCGTCACCAACAATCACGTCGTGTCCGCGGGCGCCGAAGGCGCGTCGGTGGATGCGATCACAGTTACCCTCACCAATCGCGAGGAATATTCGGCGAAGCTGATCGGCCGTGACCCGGCAACCGACATCGCGGTGCTGAAGATTGAGCCGAAAAAGGCCCTGCCCTTCGTCAAGTTCGGCGACAGTACGAAAGCGCGCGTCGGTGATTGGGTCATCGCCATCGGCAACCCGTTCGCCTTGTCCGGCACCGTCACTGCGGGGATCATCTCTGCGGTCCATCGCGGCACCGGCGGCACCTATGACAAGTTCATCCAGACCGATGCATCGATCAATCAGGGCAATAGTGGTGGCCCGATGTTCGACATGCGTGGCAATGTGATCGGTATCAACAGCCAGATCCTTTCGCCCTCTGGCGGCAACGTGGGTATCGGCTTTGCCATTCCGTCCGAACAGGCCGCGCCGATTGTTGACACGCTGCGGAGAGGGCAAAGCGTCAAGCGTGGCTATCTGGGTATCCAGATCAGTCCGCTGGGCGAAGACCTCGCCGATTCCCTGGGCCTTAAGAAAAATCGCGGCGAATTCGTCCAAGGTGTCGAGCCCGGCAAGGGCGCCGACCGCGCCGGTATCAAGGCGGGCGACGTCATCGTTAGCGTGGCCGGTCAGGAAGTGACGCCGGACCAGAACCTGTCGTCCATCGTTGCATCGCAACCGATCGGCTCCCGCGTCCCGATCGTTCTGCTCCGCAATGGTCAACGTCAGACCGTAACCGCCATCGTCGGCCAGCGTCCGTCAGAGGATGAACTCAACAGCTTTGCCCAGCAGCAGGATGATGACTTCAATCAACAGCAGGATGACCAATCCAGCGGCGGGCAAGCCACGCAGCAGTCGCTGGGCATTTCGGCCATTCCCCTAACGCCCAACATCGTTCGCCAGTTGGGCATCGCGGCGGATACGCGTGGAATCGTGATCACGGCGGTGGATTCTTCGACTGACGCAGGAGCAAAGGGCCTGCGCCGGGGCGATGTGATCATCACCGCCAACAACCGGCCGGTGGCTAGCCAGGCAGAGCTGGACGCAGCCGTGCGTCAGGTGTCTTCGCAAGGACGCAATGCCATCCTGTTGCAGGTTCTACGTCGCGGCCAGCCTGCCGTATTCTTGCCTGTGCGCCTGCGGGACAAATAACCCGACAATAGCGCATCGGACGGATCATGGCGGGTCGCGCTTGCCGGAAGTCCTGTCTCGCCCTTAAGGTGGCAAGACAGCACTTCCGACGGGCGCGGCCCGACGCTTTTGGGGAGCATGACGCATGAGCGACGGCATTTTCATCGGCCTTGGCGCGGCGGACAAGGATGGCGGCATTCCACAGACACTCAACCTGCGTCGTGCCAATCGTCATGGACTGATTGCAGGCGCTACCGGAACTGGCAAAACGGTAACGCTGCAGGGTATCGCCGAAAGCTTTTCCGCACTGGGTGTCCCGGTGTTTCTTGCCGACGTGAAGGGTGATCTGTCGGGTATCGCGATGGCCGGTTCGCCGACCGCGAAAAATGCCGACAAGCTGGTGGCTCGCGCCAAGGAGATTGGCCTCGAAAATTACAGCTATGCCGACAATCCAGCGATCTTCTGGGACCTGTATGGCGAGCAGGGCCATCCGATCCGCACGACCGTCAGCGAAATGGGTCCGCTGTTGCTGGCCCGGCTCATGGGACTGAACGAAACCCAGGAAGGCGTACTCTCCATTGCCTTCAGATATGCCGATGACCAAGGACTGCTGCTGCTTGATCTCGGCGATCTCCAGGCCATGCTGGCCTATTGTGCGGAAAATGCCGACGAACTGTCCAGCCGCTATGGCAATGTGACCAAGGCGAGCGTCGGCACCATCCAACGCCAGTTGCTGCAACTGGACAGCCAGGGCGGCGGGCATTTTTTTGGGGAACCGGCATTCGACATTCACGACTTCCTGAAAGTGGATGATCAAGGGCGCGGCTATGTCAACATTCTGGCTGCCGACAAACTGATGCAGAGCCCCAAGCTCTACGCGACCTTCCTGCTCTGGCTCCTGAGTGAACTTTTCGAGACGCTTCCCGAGGTCGGAGACCCGGAAAAGCCTGTTCTGGTCTTCTTCTTTGACGAAGCGCATTTGCTTTTTGACGACGCCCCCAAGGCTCTGACGGACAAGATCGAGCAGGTCGTCCGGCTGATCCGTTCCAAGGGCGTGGGCGTCTATTTCGTGACCCAGAACCCGATCGACATTCCGGAAGACGTGGCGGGACAACTCGGCAACCGCGTTCAGCATGCACTGCGCGCGTTCACACCGCGTGATCAAAAGGCCATAAAGGCCGCAGCCGAGACATTCCGCGTCAATCCGGACCTGAACGTTGAAAGTGCGATCACAGAATTGAAAGTCGGCGAAGCGCTGGTCTCGCTGCTTCAAGAGGATGGCTCGCCCGGCATCGTCCAACGCACCCTGATCGCTCCGCCCAGATCACGTCTAGGACCAGTCGATGCAAAGGAGCGGGCGATTATCCAATCCATCTCCCCATGTGCGGGCAAATATGATGACGTGATCGATCGCGAGTCCGCCGAGGAGATATTGGCCGCCCGCGGTCAAGCTGCGGCGGCTGCCTCGCAGGCGGCCAAGGCGCAGGCCGAAGCGGACAAGGCCGCCGCTACGCAGGCAAAATTGGAGGCTAAACAGCGCGAAGCAGAACTCAAGGAGCAGGCAAAACGCGACGCGGCCGCCGCGCGTGAGGCGGCCAAGCCTTCCGCCCTCGACCGAGCCGTTCAGTCAGCCACCCGTTCGGCCGCGTCTTCGGTTGGGCGGCAGGTTGCCAATGAGCTCGGCCGGGCCGTATTTGGAGGAACCAGCCGCCGTTCCTCGTCAGGCGGCTTGGCGGGACAACTTGTGCGCGGCATATTGGGCAGCCTGTTCAAATAAGAGCCGGTCGCAGAGGAGGTATAATATGCATATCGGAAGCATGGCGATCTGCGCCATCAGCCTGGCAAGTGCCTTGCCTGCCCATGCGCAGGATTATCGCGATCTGCACCGTGCGGCCGATGCGGCGATTGTCAGTGATATCGTTCGTGACCGGCAGGAGGAACGCGACGCGAAGCGGCAGCCTTATGCCTCTCCTGTATATGGCTCTATCCGTAGCACCGCCGCCGCGCGCAATGCGTGCTCGGCCAAGGCCCGTCAGGAAGCAGGTCCGGGCGCACGCATATTGGGTCGCGTGGAAGCGAGATCCATGTCGACCGGATGGGAGGTCGAAGGAGTGGTTGGCCCGGCCGACGCACAGCGGTCTGTTCCCTTTGTCTGCTCGGTTCGCAACGGATCGGTGAGTGGGATCCTGCTGAACCCCGATCGCTAAAATATCGAGGGGGGACGAAAGCGAGAGTTTTTCTGTTGCAAAAACTGCCTTTGCCATTCTCTACCAATGGAATTGCGTATCACGGCGCAGCCGATAAGGAAGTCACATGAAGGCTCCCGCCGACTCCCGCCACCCACTACGCTTCGGCGATTTCCGCGCCTACCTGCTGGGGCGGCTGGCGGGCGTACTGGCCCAATATGGCATGATGACCGTTCTTGGGTGGCAGGCCTACAATATCGCACGCGAAAGCATGAGCACGTCTGGCGCCGCCGCTCAGCTCGGCCTGATTGGGTTAGCGCAGTTCGTGCCTCTGTTCTTTCTGACCCCGCTTACGGGTTGGGTCGCCGATCATTTCGACCGCCGCGCCATTGCGCGCCTGACCTTGGCACTGCTCATGGCGGCGTCGGGGCTACTGGCTTTTGCAACCTATGAAGGGTGGGTGAGCCTGCCCCTGATTTTCGGCATCGCCGGCGTGGTGGGGATTACGCGCGCATTCAATGGGCCTGCCTACAGCGCATTGGCGCCCAACCTGGTGCCGCGCGACGTGCTGCCAAATGCGATCGCACTGTCCAGCGTTGCATGGCAGGCAGGGATGATCATCGGTCCCGCCTTGGGTGGTTATGTCTACGCCATGACGCCTTGGGGCGCTTATGCTCTTACATCGCTACTGTTCGCGATCGCCCTTTGGGGCATGTTGCTGATCGGTCCCGTCAAACAGCCACCGCGCGACACAAGCCGTCACCCGGTTCGGCAGATGCTTGACGGGTGGACTTATGTGCGCTCGAACCGGCTCGTGCTGGCCACCATCACTCTGGACCTGTTCGCGGTGCTGCTGGCCGGAGCGACGGCGCTTCTGCCAGTCTACGCACGCGACATATTGAAGGTTGGATCGGCGGGACTGGGGCATCTGGCCGCGTCTCCCGCCATCGGAGCGGCCATCGTTGCCCTTTTCTTCTCCTTCCGGCCGATGCGGTCGGAGGTGGGATTGAAGATGCTGGGCGCCGTCATGATTTTCGGGCTGTCCACGATCCTGTTCGGCGCCACAGCCTTCATTCCCCGCAATATTGCGATGGAGATCGGCATCGGCGCGCTGGTGATGTTAGGCGCTGCGGACATGGTCTCTGTTTACGTGCGCCAGTCGCTGATCCAGCTTCACACACCTGATGCGATGCGGGGCAGAGTATCCAGCCTTTCACAACTCACAATCTCGGCTTCGAACGAATTGGGTGAAGCGGAGTCAGGCTTCCTCGCCGCGCTGGTTGGTCCCGTTGCGGCCGTGATTGGCGGCGGGATAGGCGCTATAGTCATCACAATTTTATGGGCGCGGCTCTTTCCCGAGTTGCGCCTTGCACGTACCTTTGACCCACCCGACTTAAGGGAGGCCGAGATCAGCCAGGAGAAGGCCAAATGAAAGCTGCCAATATTCTCGAAACCATCGGCAACACGCCGCATATTCAGGTGAGCCGTCTGTTCGCAGACGGGCCTGCGGGCACCGAGGTCTGGATCAAATCGGAACGCGCCAACCCGGGCGGATCGATCAAGGACCGTATCGCGCTTGCGATGATCGAGGCCGCTGAGGAGTCGGGCGATCTGAAACCCGGCGGAACGATCATCGAGCCTACTTCTGGCAATACGGGCGTTGGCCTGGCCATGGTCGCGGCGGTGAAGGGGTACAAGCTCATCCTCGTCATGCCGGAGAGCATGTCGGTGGAGCGGCGCCGGTTGATGCTGGCTTATGGCGCGTCTTTTGACCTGACCCCGCGCGAAAAGGGCATGAAGGGCGCGATTGAACGCGCGCTGGAGCTGATCGAGCAAACGCCCAATTCCTGGATGCCGCAACAGTTTGAAAATGCCGCGAATATCGACGTGCATGTTCGCACGACGGCGCAGGAGATCGCGACTGACTTCGCGGACAGCCCGCTTGACGTTTTGATTACCGGGGTCGGCACGGGCGGTCACATCACGGGTGTTGCCGAGGTACTCAAAAAGCTGTGGCCCAACCTGAAGGTCTATGCGGTTGAGCCTACCCTTTCGCCAGTCATCAGCGGTGGACAACCAGGTCCCCACCCGATCCAGGGTATCGGCGCTGGCTTCATCCCCGCAAACCTGCACACACAGTTGCTGGACGGCGTGATCCAGGTCGATCCGGCCGATGCCAAGGAATATGCCCGCCGTGCGGCACGGGAGGAGGGTATGCTTGTGGGCATCTCGTCCGGCGCAACCCTGGCCGCAATCGCGCAGAAGCTGAAGGACCTTCCACCCGGCAGCCGCGTTCTGGGCTTCAACTATGACACTGGCGAACGCTATCTGTCGGTGCCTGATTTCCTGCCCGAATAGGACGGCGCAGGATCGGGGATGATCGACGCTTCCACCAGCAGCCAGCCACATCGCGCGATGTGGCTGATCTGGCTCCTGCTGTTTGCCGGTTTGCCTGCGCTGGTGGCGCGGTGGGATGCACGTGCGCCTGCTGCCGGTGCGGCACGGTCGGCACTGGTGCAGCGCGCGCTAATGAAGCGGCCGACCACAGCGACGCCCGTTGTGCAGCCGGTGGAGCTTTACACCTTGGATCGTGATCAGGCGCGGGCGTTCAACGGGGCCGTGCCTTTCTCCCGGCTCCCCAACCCGGCAGCGCGGCCATTTGTATTCACTGGATCGGAAAGCGACCTGGCGCGGGCCACGGACTGCCTGGCGGCCGCGCAGCTTTACGAGGCGGGCGACGACGCGGTGGGCGAACGCGCGGTAGCGCAGGTGGTGCTGAACCGGGTTCGGCATCCCGCTTTTCCCAAGACGGTGTGCGGCGTCGTGTTTCAGGGGCAGGAACGATCGACCGGTTGTCAGTTCACTTTTACCTGCGATGGCGCGCTGGCGCGGGCGCCGGGCGAAGATGCCTGGAACAGAGCGCGACAGATCGCGAAGGCTGCGCTGGCGGGCAAGGTGTTCAAGCCGGTCGGCTATGCCACCCATTATCATACGGATTGGGTTGTCCCCTATTGGAGCGGGAGCCTGGACAAGATCACGGCGGTGGGGACGCACCTTTTCTTCCGCTGGCGGGGATGGTGGGGAACGCCGCCCGCTTTCCGGTTGGCGCGGGATAGTGTGGAGCCGGTGATTGCGCGGATCGCCCGCCTGTCGATGGCGCATCAGGACGGGAACAGCGAGGGGTTGGGCGTTCTGGCGCCGGGTGGAAGCAGTCTGGCGGCTTTGACGGCCAAACCGCAGGAAGCGATCGGCGCGGACTCGCTGGGCCGGATAATGGGCGGCGTAAGGTTGATCGCGATCGCGCCGGGAGCGCGTAGCTTTCTGGTGGAACTTGGCAAGGGGACGGTGCCCGACAACTGGCCGGTGATGGCGCAGACTTTCTGTGCTGGGCGGCCGGAGTGTCGGATCATGGCCTGGCGGGCGGGGAGCGCTCCGAGTGGGTTTCCGCTGTCGGGGGATCAGATGGAAAGCATGAGCTTTGCCTATATTCACAGTAGCGGGACGGGATTGCAGCGGGCCTTGTGGAATTGCGGGCAAACGGCGCGGGAGAACAAGGGAGAATGCATGCGGCAGCGGGTGCCGACGGAGCAGGTTAATGTTCCGCCGCCGCTGAACGGAGTGCGGCGGAAGGAGCGGTTTGAGACGGTGACGATCGTGCCGCCGGTCAAAGTCATGAATGAAATGGCGAATTGAACGCGTTTTCGGGGGTTTCCTATTTTTCCTATTTTTGGAGGGGCCTTCCAACCCCGTCGGCCTTGATGGGACATTGGTAGGTTTTAGGTCGCGTCGTCCAGCCAACCTTCGACCACCGCGTTGAATTTATCAACAATATCGGCGCGCCCGCAGAGGCTGGGTGTAGTCAGATAGCTATAGGTTTGCGTCACGGCACGGCGCAGTTCGTCGGCGTGCAATTCCATCGCGAAAACATTTACAAAATCTTGAATGTCCACGACCGCGATGTCGCGACCATAGGGCGCAAGGAAGCGGATCATGTCGGCAGGTTCGGCAAGGTCTTCGTCACGGTTCACATTCGACGCAATGATTGTGTATTTGCGAAGGCCCACGCCATCCATCTTCTTACGGAAATCGCCGACGCGATTCTTCCAATCAGGGCGAACCGTCACTTCGTAGGCTCGCACAAGGTCGCCGTTCAGCAGTTCCTCAATATCGCCTGCCGTCGTGTCGAAACGGTCGGACGCATGAACGTGATGCGTTCGAATATCATAACCGTATCGCTGGCGGTGGACGCACAGCAGCGCCGCAATCAGAAATTGCTGAACATTACCTTCCGACGGAATGGCGAGCAGCGAATAGAACAGCTTTCGCGCACGAGCGTAGGTTAGAACATCGTCGGCGACGGGCGGCAGCGGCGCAATGACCTTCCTGCTTTCGGCGAACCGAGCGGCCATATAATCGGCGCAAAAGGTTCGCTGTTCGGCATTCAGATCGGCCAGGGTGCGGGCAAAGCCATCAAACCGCACATCGTTTTGAAGGCGCGAATTGGTGACGTTGCCTTTCCATCCAAGGTTTTCACCGAAGGCCGTGATGGCATTATGGAGCGTGATGCTGCGAAGCCCCAATTGTGTCGCCAGCCGTTTGTCGCCATAGGTCCCGCGAATGCCGGTCGGGATCGAATTGCAATTCCACGCCGGATCGACCGTCGCATAGAAGACGAAGAACAACGATGCCAATCGGACGCTATTGGCGCCATGGCCCAGCTGCGCTTCCATCGCGGCTCGTGCCCCCGCGTGGGGTAGAGCTGCCAACTTCTCGCCTTCGATGAAGGCGTCCAGCCTATCAAGCGCGACGTCAACCGCGCGTTCGACCAATATGTTGCGAGGCATTAGGCGGCGACCAACAACGGCAGCGCGGCTTCGGAACGATAATGCGTTGTCGAACTGATCGGCACGCCTTCAAGTTGACTTCGAAGGGCGGTGCCAAGAGCGTGGCCAAGCATCGGCGGAACGGCATCACCGACTTGCGTATATTGCGACGACCGCGAACCAGCGAACCACATGTCGGCGGGGAATGTCTGAATGAGCGCCGATTCTTCCAACGTCATACGGCGCGCGCCGGGAACCGTGCCGTCGCGCGGCGTTCCGCCTGCCATCAAATGCGCCGAATAGGCAGGCGCAATGTCCATCGTGTCAATCCAATGCGTCTTATATCCGCCCGCCGAGGCCAACAGCGTATGGCATGGCGCGCTAAGATCAACAGGCCGTCCCCCGCCATTATAAACATGCCCGGCGTATGGACTTCGGCGCGGGTCGGGATATTTCGCATAGATGACGGGGCAGTCCGGCGGCTCGCCGAGCGGCGACGCCTTGTCGATTACGCTGCCCGACGCGACATGTGGATTTTCGGCATCCGGCCCGTGCGTGGGTTTTGGAAACCAAAACGCACCTTTTTTCATGCCCACGATAATGAGACGACGACGCTTTTGCGGAACGCCATAATCAGCTGCCGAAACCACGTTCCAGGATATATTGAAGCCTAACGTCTCAAATTCACTGAGCAGCGCGGTCAGATATTGAATTCGGTTGCGCGTCGCCAAACCCGGCACATTTTCGGCCAAGAATGCGGCGGGCTGAACTTCCTTTAACGCGCGCATAAATTCGGGAAACATATTACGGGCATCGGCGGTGCCGCGACGCAATCCGCCAGTCGAAAATGGCTGACATGGTGGGCCGCCAAAAATTACGTCGACCTTGCCACGATATCGTTCAAAGGAAATACCACGAATGTCCGACGCAAAATGTTCGGCGGTCGGAGTGTGGGCATCATAGGTTGCAACCGCGTCCTTATTTTTCTCGACACATGCGACAGGTTGGATACCGGCGCGCTTCATTCCGATAGATAATCCGCCGGGTCCAGAAAATAGGTCGAGGGCTTTCATGTGTCGACACATGCAACGCCCACAAGGCGAAAGGCAAGTTTGTTCCTGTCCAATTTCCTGGAAAGCCAAGTCGGACCAACGAAACCTACGATAGTCCCCCCAGAGGTTGCCCATGCCGGGAGGGGAGTTGATAGACTGGACCAAGCTGTCAGCATCAGAGGATTTGAACATCCGCCACACAGCCCGGTATGACAAAGGTCAGTTACCAATAAGGGCGCAAGCCTTGCGATCTCCCACACCAACAAAAAAGGGGCCGCCGGGCAGGCGACCCCTTCTATCCTCTCCGCTTATGCGGGCAGAGTTATGTGTCAGTCGGCCTTCGACTGAAGGTTGACGGCTGCGTGCTTGCCGCGGCGGTCTACTTCGAGTTCGAAGTCCAGGCGGTCGCCTTCGTTGAGGGCGGACATGCCTGCGCGTTCGACTGCGCTGATGTGCACGAATGCGTCGGGCTGGCCGTCGTCGCGCTGGATGAAGCCGAAGCCCTTCATGGCGTTGAAGAACTTGACCGTGCCGCTGGCGCGTTCGCCGGTCAGCTGGCGCTGTGGGCCACGATCGCCGCCGCCGAAGCCGCCACGGTCACCGCCGAAGCCGCCTGCGCGGGGTTCACGGGGTTCGCGCGGACGATCCACGACCGGAAGGGGCTCGCCCTCGATCTTAAGGTCGGTCGCGGAGATCTTGCCGCCACGGTCCACCAGGGTGAAGCCGAGCTGCTGACCTTCGGCGAGGCCAGTGAGGCCTGCCTGCTCGACAGCGCTGATGTGGACGAACACGTCTTCCGCACCGTCATCACGGACGATGAAGCCGAAGCCCTTTTGCCCGTTGAAGAACTTTACAACGCCGGTGCCTTCACCAACGACCTGGGCAGGCATGCCGCCGCCGCCGCCACGGCCGCCGCCGAAGCCGCCACCACCGCCGCCGAAGCCGCCGCCACCGCCGCTGCGGAAGCCACCGCCGCCGCCGCCACCGCCGAAGCGATCACCGCCGCCGCCGAAGCCGCCGCGATCACCACCGCCGAAACCACCACGATCTCCGAAACCACCGCCGAAGCCGCCACGATCGTTACCGCCGCCGTAAAAATTGTCGTCGCCAAAACCGTCGCGCTTGTCCTTGCCGCGCCCGCCGCGGCGACCTCTATCAAAACTCATGCCCTGTTGGTCACTTTCGCTTCGCCCCCGACTAAATCGGACAAACATGCCGGGCGAAATGACATGCAGAATCCACCGCACGTATGCGGGTTTGAGAATCACTATATCAACTTTTCAGCCATGCGCGAATGATTTTAGCCCGATTGCCGCCACATTTGCCCGAATGAACCAGCGTGGGGCATTTTGGCAGCGCCGAAAAAGCGTCGATTGAGTTGCCGCCGCTTTCGCCATAGAGGGGTTGGATGACAGTATATTTCCACGAAGAGGACCTGCCCGCAGACGTCCTTGCCCCCGGCCCCGTCGCCGTCGACACCGAAACCATGGGCCTTATCACGCCGCGCGATCGCCTTTGCGTCGTGCAGATCAGCGATGGCAAGGGCGACGAGCATCTGGTGCGATTCATGCCCGGCAGCGATTATGCCGCGCCGAACCTGCGCGCGGTGCTGGCCGATCCGGCACGGTTGAAGCTGTATCATTTCGGGCGTTTCGACATCGCGGCGATCAAGCATTATCTGGGCGTGGTGGCAGCGCCCGTCTATTGCACGAAGATCGCTTCCCGCCTGATCCGCACCTATACCGACCGCCATGGGTTGAAGGAACTGGTGCGCGAATTGCTGGGGCAGGAAATCAGCAAGCAGCAGCAGTCGAGCGACTGGGGTTCCCCCACCCTGTCGGACGCGCAGAAGGATTATGCAGCGTCGGACGTGCGCTATCTGCATGCGCTGAAGGCTGAACTCGACAAGCGGTTGATCCGCGAAGGACGGATGGAACTGGCACAGGCCTGTTTCGATTTCCTTCCTCACCGGGCCGAGCTGGACCTGGCGGGATGGCCGGAGATCGACATCTTCGCGCATATGTAAGGGACCTTAGAAGCGCTTTCCCATGTCCATACAGGCCGATCAGCAACGTCATGTCAGGCGCCATTGGGCGCGGCCGGGTGGCAGCCATGACAGGCTGGTCGCGCGGCTGAAAAACTGGTTGCCGGTACTGGTGGGCGTGCTGGCGGCCTTGCTGGTGATGGCGCCCTTTACCGGCGGGGACAAGGTGAGCTTCGTGCTCGACAAGAACAAGGTCGAGGTGGCGAAGGAACGCATGCGGGTGAGCGAGGCGCTGTACCGGGGCGAGGACAGCAAGGGGCAGCCCTTTTCCTTGCGCGCGGGAAGCGCGGTGCAGAAAAGCTCTCGCGAGCCGATCGTTGACCTCAATGACATGTCGGCGCGCATCCTGCTGTCCGAAGGCCCGGCCGTGCTCAAGGCGCGCAAGGGGCGCTATGACATGGACAAGGAGCGCGTCGCGGTGGACGGGCCGGTGCAGTTCGAGGCGGCGGGCGGATACAGGCTGACGACGCGGGACGTGGGCATCGACCTAAAGAGCCGACGCATGCGCAGCGCCGGGCGCGTCGACGGCCGGATACCCATCGGCACGTTCAGCGGCGACCATCTGGACGCCGACCTGAACGCGCGGACGGTTACGCTCAATGGCAGGGCGAGCTTGCGCATCGAACAAAATGGCATCAAAGGGCAAAAGTGATGAAAAGATCGCTGATCCTGCTGTCGAGCGCTGGCGCCCTGGGCGCGGCCATGGTTTTCGCGGGCGCCGGGGCGCAGGTGCTGAAGAATCATGACAGCAACGCGCCGGTAAACTTCACCGCCGACCGGATCGAGGTGCAGGACCGCGCCGACCGCGTCGTCGTCTCGGGCAATGTCCAGGTGACGCAGGCGGGCATGACTCTGAACGCCGCACGGATGACCGTCGCTTACCGCAATGGTACTGGCGGAAATGGTGTGGAGGTCGACCGGATCGACGCTTCGGGCAATGTCATCGTGACCAAAGGGAACGAGACGGCGCGCGGCAATGTGGCGATCTATGACCTTAACAGCCGCCTGATCACGATGCTGGGCAATGTGACGTTGACGCAGGGGGCCAATCGGCTGACCGGCGGGCGGCTGGTGATTGACCTGACCAGCGGTCGGTCGACGGTGGACGGGCGGTCTTCCGGCGGCGGCGTGCCGGGGGTTTCGGGCGGATCGGGCCGTGTGTCGGGCACCTTTACCGTGCCGCAGCGGAAGAATTGACGCTTTACCAGTGCTGATGCGGTAGGGGCCGGGGAGCGTTTTCCTGCGCCCAGGCGGGCGTATGCGCGTTAATAAACATGGCATTTTTGGGGCAAAATGCTACTATCGGGATAGCGGGGTCGCCTCTTTCGATTCTGCGAGGTCCATCATGTCACGGTTGCAGATGGCGGCGGTTGCTGCCTGTTGTTTTGTTGCGCTCTCTTCCGGCCAGGTAGCCGCCTCCGGTCCAAATCAGTGCTGGCAACCCTATGAAATAGAAGCGGCGAAGGTCCGGGATCTGCATGTGATGCTGATGCTGGGGGCTTTGCGTTGCAAAGGCGTGAACAAGGAGATCGAGGCGAAATATTCCGCCTTTGTCGACAAGAAGATGGGCCTGCTGAGCAGCTATAATAATGTGCTGAAGACGCGCTTCATGCGGGTGAACGGCATTGCTGATGGGCAGCGCGCCTATGAGCAGTTCAACACGAAGCTGGGCAACGGCCATTCCGGGACGGTGCAGACGGGCAGCAATTGCCAGATGACCGAGACGCTGCTGACGCTGGCGACCGAGGCGCAGGACAGGGAATTGCCGCAGCTGGCGACGAACTTTTCCGAAAGCGCGCTGGGGATTGATGCGGTGTGTGAGGCGCAGCCGGTGGTGACGGCGGTGGCTGCGGCTCCGGCCGCTGGGACTGGAGGAGCGGCGCAGGTCGATGCGCCGCATGAGGCGATCACGGCTGCGGGAGTGACTGTCGCGAAGACGGGGGAACCGACTGGGCGGTCAGGTTCCGCGGCGGCAGCGCTGGAGGCGGCGGCGGTGGCGTTGCAAAATGCGGCAGCCAGCCTGAAGGCGCAGGCTGCCACCACAGAAGCGGTGGCGGATAAGCCGGTCGCAGCGCCTGACACGAAGCCCGCCGTGCTGCAACCTGTGACGGCCAGCGCGACGCCCGTGGGGTGAGTGGCGTGGTTTGACAGGAGCAATCGGAATCCGGGGAGCGCCCCCGCCCCAACCCTTCACACGAGTCACATGCCTCGTCTGAACCTGAAGGAGAGAGGCTTTTTGGGTTGTGACGACGTTTAGGGCCGCTGATCCCAGTTGCGTAGCGTGACGTTGCCGTCCGGGGCGACGGTCAACTCGCCATAGGCTCCGGTGCGCAGCTTGAGCGAGGCGGGCGAGAGGCTGAGGGCGAGCAGGGCGAAGCGGGCGGCGCCGTTGCTGGTGACGAGCAGGTCCGTCCCCTCCCCGCTTTGCGCGAAATAGCTTTGCCAGGCGGCGATGCGGGATGGCGCGTTTACGATCCAGCCGGGGGGTGGGATGGCTTGCTCGTCCCATTGGGCGAGCGTCTGTTGGCCGAGGCGGGCGAGGACTTCGGCTTCGGGGCGGCCTTCGTCAGGGCCGTGGTCGATTTCATCGAGCCAAGGGAGCGTGCCTTCCACCGGCTGATCTAGCGCGGCGGCGATGCGGCTTGCGGTCTCGCGCGCGCGGCTGAGGGGGCCGCTGTGGATGCGGCAGGAGGTGAGGCTCTGCGCAGCGAACCAGTGGCCGAGGCGGTCGGCCTGGGCACGACCGCTTTCGACGAGGGGCAGGTCCGTGCCCGCGCCTATGCGGCAGGCGGTGGCGCTGCTTTCGAAGGTGTTGCCGTGACGGATGATGAAGATGCGGCGCATGGGATTAGGCGGGCGTGGGGTCGCCATGGGTGGCGATGAAGGCCTCTACGCGCCGGATGTCGGCCTCTGTGTCTATGCCGGAACTGTCGAAGATGGGCGGGTCGATCGCGACCGTGGTGACCGGGATGCCGAGTTCGAGGAGGCGGAGCTGTTCCAGGCCCTCCAGCTGTTCGAGCGTGGTCGGGGGTGCAGCCTCGAAGCGGGTCAGGGCTTCGAGCGTGTAGCCATAGAGGCCAACATGGCGCCAGACGGGCGAGAGTGGTTGGGTGGCGCGCAGGGCCTGTTCGTCGCGGATGGCGGGCATGATGGTCTTGGAGAACCAGAGGGCGCGGCCATCGGGAGCGCGGGCGCAGGTGGTGCCGCTGAAGGGCGAGCGGAGCTTATGATCGCGCAGGGCGTCGAGCGCCTGCCAATCGAGGGCGATGACGGGGGTCGCGACCTCAGCGCCTGCGTGCAGCGCGGCGATGACGGCGCGCAGGGCACCTTGGGGCTGGAAGGGAGAGTCGCCTTGCAGGTTGACGACGAAGCGCGGGGGAGCCGGGCGCTGGAGCGCGGCGGCGAGCGCGCGGCCTGAGCCGGTCGCGATGGCGCTGTCCGTCATGGCGGCGGCGCAACCTGCGGCATTGGCGTGATCAGCGATTTCGCGGTCGTCGGTCGCCACCACCAGTTCCGCGTCGGCAATGCCCGAGATGGCGGCGCGCGCCATGGCGATGGTCCGGTGCAGCAGCGTGCGCCCGGCGATCGGGCGCAGGGGCTTGCGCGGCAACCGGGACGAGCCTGCCCGCGCCGGAATGACGATGATGCTGTTCAGGCGACCCCGGCGTGCAGCAGGTCGTGCATGTGGACGGCACCCGCCAACCGCCCGCCTTCGCAGACGAAGAGCAGCGTGATGTTATGCATGTGCATCAGGCGCAGCGCTTCGGACGCCAGATCGTCAGGCCCCACGGACAGCGGAGGCACGGTCATGAACTGGCCGACGGTTTCGGTCAGTTGCCGCGTATCGGTGAGGGTTCGCCGCAGGTCCCCATCGGTGAAGGCGCCGATCAGTTCTCCAGCGCTGTTGACGACCGCCGTGCCGCCAAGGCGCGCGCGCGTCATTTCGATGGTGGCGTCGAGCAACGACGCATCTTCGGCAACGCGGGGGACATTGTCACCGGCCGCCATCAGATCGCGAACCTTCAGCAACTGCGCGCCCAGGCGGCCATTGGGATGGAATTTGTGGAAGTCATCGGCCGAAAAACCGCGCATTTCCATGAGCGCGATGGCAAGCGCATCGCCAAAGGCCATCTGGACCGTGGTGGACGTGGTGGGCGCCAGTTCGTTGGGACAGGCTTCCCGAACGGCGGGCAACAGTATGCAGACGTCGGAAGCGCTGGCGACGGTGCTGTCCGCGCGCGCCGTGAGGCCGAGCAGCGGAATGCCGAACCGCTTGCAATATTGGATGATGGGGCCAAGTTCGTTGGATTCGCCAGAATGGGACAGCATCAGCACGATGTCGTCGGGCGTCACCATGCCAAGGTCCCCATGACCCGCATCGGCCGGATGCATGAAGAGCGCGGGGGTGCCGGTCGAGGTCAGGGTCGCCGTCATCTTGCGCGCGACGATGCCGCTTTTCCCCATGCCGGTGACGATCAGGCGCCCGCGCACGCTCATGATCATACCAGCGACGCGCAGGAATATCGCGGCGAAATCACGGTCGGAGAATTTCGCCTCCAGCGCGTTCAGTCCCTGGGAAGCGACAGACAAGGTTCTACAGGCGGTTTCCACGATCCGGCTGCCAGAACCAAAAGGCACAATTTTCGATAGTGTCGACACAAGTTCGCCCTTTTTTCCATGACGCACGGCAGGTTTTCCTGATCGATGCTGCATGGCGGCGGCCGCCATCCGGCGCTCCACCCTAAACCTCATTATAAGCGACCCATTTCGGCTCGAAGCCGTCCCGGTGACGGGAATAGAACCGTTAACGGCAGAATGGCAATTCAATTTGCCAATATGAGCGAAGATTTGCGCGCCTTTATTGCCACATATCCTGCAAATTATTGCTTATATGTTGAGGGTTGGAACTTTCCCCCGATGCGTGCGTAGTGCCGGGTTTTGCCCGGTTATCCTGCGTGATAGTCGCGATACCAGGACACGAAGCGCGGCACGCCGACCTCTATGCCGGTGGTCGGCGCGAAGCCGATATCCTGGGCGATCGCACTGATGTCCGCGAAGGTGGCGGGCACGTCGCCCGGCTGCATGGGCTGAAAATCTATCTCTGCCTTGTGCCCGATCGCTTGTTCCAGCACCGATATGAGATGCATCAGCTCTTCGGGCCGATTGTTGCCGATATTATAAAGCCGGTGCGGCGAGCGGCTGCCGCCCGCCTTTAGCGATCCATCATCCGCAGGCGCGTGATCGAGACAGCCGATCACCCCATTCACGATGTCGTCGATATAGGTGAAGTCGCGCTGCATCCGGCCATGGTTGAACACGGGGATCGGCTCCCCCGCCAGGATCTTCTTGGTGAAGATCCACATCGCCATGTCCGGGCGACCCCAGGGGCCATAAACGGTGAAGAAGCGCAGGCCCGTCATCGGAATGCGGAAGAGATGGGCGTAGGTCTCGCTCATCAATTCATCGGCGCGCTTGGTCGCGGCGTAGAGCGAGACGGGATGGTCGGCGCGGTCCTCCACGCGGAAAGGCAGGCTGTCATTGCCGCCATAGACCGAGGAGGATGAGGCATAGACCAGATGCCGCACCCGCCGTTCGCGCGCCAGTTCGAGCATGTTGACATGCCCGGCGAGATTGGAGCGGACATAGGCATGCGGATTGATGAGCGAATAACGCACGCCCGCCTGCGCGCCCAGATGTACGATCGCCTCCACCGTCTGCCCTGCGAGCGCGGCGTGAAGCGCGTCCATGTCAGCGAAATCCAGTTCGGCGAAGGTGAATAGCTTTCCATGCCGTTGTTGCAGCGCGGCGATCCGGTCGCGCTTCAACGAGACCTGATAATAGTCGTTCATATTGTCGATGCCGATCACCGCCCGCCCGGCGGCGAGCAGCTGGTCGGCGACGGCCATGCCGATGAAGCCGGCAGCGCCAGTGACGAGAATGGTCATGCGGCCACCACGCTATGTGACAGGATCAGGTGGGTCGCCATGGGAATCTCTTTCAGCCGTCGCGGGTTAGCCCATCGTTAACAGACAATCCGACGCGCGATGTAAAGGGCTTTCCCCCAAAGAGGCGGCCTGCTGCCCCAAATGAGGCAGTTTAGTCTTTCCCTAATCATTGAAGTTTATGCGCTTTGCCATGGACATGGCATCGCATCCCCTGCCCAACGGCACCCGTGCCTATGGCCCCGCGCAGCGCGCCCGCTGGACCGCTTTGGCGGCGGAGGCGGCGGAGGCGAACGCCTTTTACGCGCCGGACATGCTGTGCGCGGCGCTGGATCATCTGGCGGGGACACCGGGCGTGCGGATGGTCGAGGCACATGCGGGAGGGGCGCTGATCGGGTTGTTGCCGGTGACGGTGGCGGCCCGTCACGGGCGCCTGCCGATTTCCTGCGTCACCAATTGGATGCATGAGCATTGCTTCTTTGGCGCGCCGTTGATCCGGCGGGGTGATGAGGTGGCGGCTTGGCGGGGATTGCTGGCACAGTTGGATGACGCGCATTGGGCGGCGGGATTTTTGTATCTGCGGGGACTGGACGCAGCGGGCGCCAATGCAGCGGCATTGGAGGCGCTGTGCGTCGAGCAGCGGCGGGGGCGGCGCGAGGTGCATCGTTATGATCGCGCCATGCTGCGATCCGATCTGGATGCCGATGCCTATTGGGAAACGCATGTGCGCGCCAAGAAGCGCAAGGAGATCAGGCGGCTGCAAAAGCGGCTGGCGGACCTTGGCACGGTGAGCCAGCGCCTGCTGGTGGATCGGGCGGAGCTGCCGCACTGGTGTGCCGATTTTCTGGCGCTGGAGGCTTCGGGGTGGAAGGGGCGTGAGGGGTCGGCGCTTGGCTGTTCTCCGCAGGACGCGGCCTTTTTCCGGGCGGCCTGCGCGGCGGCTTTCGATGCCGGATTGCTGCATTTCCTGCGCATTGACCTGGGCGGGCGGCCGATCGCGATGCTGGCGAATTTCCGCCATGGCGAGGGCGCCTTTTCCTTCAAGATCGCCTTTGACGAGGAGATGGGGCGCTTTTCGCCGGGCGTGCTGATCGAGCTGGCCAACCTGCATGCGGTGCAGGGTGATCCGGCGATCGGCTGGATGGACAGCTGTGCTGCGCCCGATCATCCGATGATCGACAGCCTGTGGGCCGAGCGGCGGACGATCGTGCAATATCGCGTGGCGCTGCATGGGAGCGGGATCGATCGGATCGGGCGGACGGCAGCCTTCGCGCTGGCCAATGGCGTCGAGGCGATCGCCAGCCATATGAAGGGACAGGGATGACTGCTCATTTGCCGATCAGCGCGCAGGTTTTCGATGAGGAGGCGCGGCGGATATTCGCGGGCGCCTATCCGGATGCGTCGGTGAAGTTGCACCATGGGCTTGTTGGACACCCGCTGCTGGCGATCGACGCGCTGGCCGGGCTGGCGGAGCGGATGCCTGCGGCTTCGGTCGAGTATAATCTGGGCAAGCTGCCTTTGGGCGTGCGGCCGGAGGATACGCCGTCCAATGGGCTGACGCTGGGCGAGACGATCCGGACGATCGAGACCAATGGCAGCTGGGCGGTGCTGAAGAATGTCGAGCGGGATGCGGCCTATGGCGCGCTGCTGGATGCGGCGCTGGCGGAATTGGCTCCTATCGTGGATGCGCGGACGGGGCCGATGTTGAACCGGGAGGCGTTTATCTTCCTGTCATCGCCGGGCAGCGTGACGCCGTTTCACATGGACCCGGAGCATAATATTCTGCTCCAGATCATGGGCGAAAAGGTCATGACGGTCTTTCCGGCTGGTGATCAGGAGCTGGTGCCCGCTATGCAAAGCGAGGCATTTCATGCGGGCGGGCATCGCAATCTGAATTGGCAGGAGCATTTTCGCGGGCGCGGGACGGCGGTGAAGCTGCTGCCTGGGGATGCGATCCATGTGCCGGTGAAGGCCCCGCATTTCGTGGAGAATGGCGCGGGCGTGTCGGTCAGCCTGTCGGTGACTTGGCGGTCGGAGCGTAGCGTTGCGGAAAGCGAGTTGCATGGGCTGAACGCGCTGCTGCGGCGGCGGGGATTGCCAGTGGCGCGGATCGGCGCTGCGCCGGAGCGGCAGGGCGCGCGGCGGCTCGCTTACCGGATCATGCGGAAGCTGGGCGTTTAAGCAACCGGCGGAGCAGCGCTTCGGCTTCCAGGCGGGGCGAGAAGCGTTCGAGGAGCCACCATTCCAGCGCCTCTTCGCGGGTGGCGAGGCTTTGCTTGTAGCGATCCTTCCCTGCGAGGAGGGAGTAGAGGGTTAGGCCCTTATTCGCATAATGGGTGACGGCGGCGGCGTGGCAGAGGAGGCCGGGCTTGTCCTTCGCCGTGCGCGGGGCGGCGAAGGCGGACTGATAGTTCATCGCCTGGCCGTGATGGATGAAATTGACCAGCAGGCCGACGGGGCCGCCTTCATCGGTGAAGCGGAGGAGTTCGACTTCGCCGCTGAGGATGCCTTTGCGCGTGAGGGTCAGGAGGAAGCGGCGGAAGGCTGGATCTTCCCAAGCATTGTCTGCGTGGCGGCCTTCGTTGAGGGCGCGCATTTCTTCGAGCCATGGGGCGGCTTCGTCTGTGGTGCTGGCGGTGACGATGGGGAGGCCGTTATGATCCTTGATGGCGCGGCGGATCTGGCTGCGGGTGTTGGCGCTTAGCAGGGAGAGATAGTCGCCATTGGCCGCGCGGACGGCTTCGAGATCGGCTTGATAGACGGGTGAGCGGTCTAGGCGGGTGGCGCGGTGGGTGCGCAGGCCGAGCAAAGGAGAGCCGGGCGTAATGCCGCTGAGGCGTAGGGCGCGCCAGTCGGTGCGGCGCTGGAGGGCGGCGTGGAAGGCTTGAGCGGATTCGGCTTCCAGGCCGCGTTTGGCGAGGAGGCCGTTATATTCGACATAGGGCCGGTCGGCGGCGGGATCGCCCGACTGGTTGAGCGAGAGGGTGGCGCAGCGGCCGAGCAGCCGTGGCTGCATCGCGTGGCCTGTGAGTGCGAGGGCGACGTCCCTGCCCTCTCCGTCCGTGACGCTTAGGAGGTCGGGGCGGACGGCGTAGCTTTCGAGCCAGCTGCTGGCCCAGGTCCAGCCCAGGAAGAAGGAGGCGTCCGATGCAGCCTCAAGCGCCTGCCAGCGGGGGGCCAGCGCGGCGAGATCGGGCAAGGGGGAGAAGTGGGCGTTAAGGGCCATCGCCGCCTCTTGTGGCAGAGCGGCGGGAGCGGTCAAGTCACTGGCGTGGGGGGTGCCTTAGAGGCTGAGGCGCTTGGCGGGGTCGACCGATCCGTCCGGGCGGACGCCTGCGCGGGCGAGATCACGGCGCATGCGTCCGGTGAGGAAGCGGAACCACATGCGGAAATCGGCGCGCAGGGACCAGAGGGGATGGCGGAGAGTGGCGGGCTGGTTGCGTTCGATCAGGGCGTGGGCGGCCCAGGCGAAGCCGTAACCGGCGACAGGCAGGGCCGGAAGCAACCACCAATGGCCGGTCAACGGCATCGCACCGAGCAGCAGGACAACGGTGCTGGTTCCCGCATAGTGCATCGCCCTTGTCGCGGGACGAGCATGTTCCTGAAGATAATAGGGCCAGAAATCGCTGAACGACGCGACATCGCGCATGTCATCCTCCCGCTGCGGGAAGACCGGGCTAGAGCCAAGTTCAATCCATGTTAAGAGCGATGCGTCAGGCCGTGCGCGATTCAGGGGCGAAAAGGAAATAGTCGTAGGCCGCTCGCGCCACTTCGGCCATGATGCGGTCGCGCGCGGCGTGGCCGCGATGATCCTTCATGACGAAGACGGAAATGGCGATCGGGCGGCCATCCGGCAGGGTGATGATGCCGGTGTCATTGCCGAGGCCATTGAGCGTGCCTGTCTTATGCGCGATCGGCGTGCCGGGCGGGAGCATGCCGACGAGACGCGCCTTGCCTGTCTTACAGCGGGCCATGATGCCGAGCAGCATGGCCGTGCTGCCCTTCTTCAACGCCTTGCCATGCTGGATGACGGCAAGCAGGTCGTTCATCGCGCGGGGCGTGGAGGTGTCGCGCGGATCGGCGGCGAAGGCGAGATTGGGCAGGTCCCGCGCATCCCGTGCCCGCGATGACAGACCGGTTTCGACGTCGTCCCCTGCCCCGCTCGCTCCCACCTTTGCGCGGGCGAGCAGTTGCGCTGTGTTGCTGTCCACCCGCTGGCCGCGAATGCCGAGCGACTGGAGCCAGCCATGGACCGCCTGCGGGCCGCCAGCGCGGGCGACGAGCGCGTCGGTCGCTTCATTGTCGCTGCGGGTGAGCATGAAGTCGAGCAAGGTCGTGATGGGCATCGGCGTGCCAAGGCGCGGGAGCTTTTCATCGAAACGCAGCGTGCCCGCATCGGCGAGCGACAATATCTTGCCGGCCACCGCGACCTTGTACGTGCTGGCCATGGGGAAGAGCGTGTCGCCATTCAGCTCCAGCGTCTCGCCATTGCGCAGGTCGCGCACCGCTATGCCGACCGTCCCGTCGCTGAGCGCGGCGAAACGGGTGAATTCGCCGAGAAGGCGCGATTGCACTGTCTGATGCACCACATTGGGCTGAGGGCCGAAAGCATCCGCCGTCGGCAGGGGCGCGAGAAACAGGCCGAGGCCCGCCAAAAGGGCGGTCGTGAAGGAGAGGCGCGGCATGATTTTCCTTTCCCTCATTTTCCGGCGCGGAGCAAGGCCGCCGTGCGGTTGACAGGCCGTTGCCGGGCAGGTCATCAGGCAGGCATGACCGCAACGATCAAGCTCGACGAAAGCTGGCGCGCGCCGCTGCGCGAGGAATTCGACCGCCCTTATATGCAGGCGCTTAAAACATTTCTGGAAGAGGAAAAGCGGCAGGGCAAACGCATATTCCCCAAGGGCAGCGAATATTTCCGCGCGCTGGACCTGACGCCACTGGGCCATGTGAAGGCGGTGATATTGGGGCAGGACCCCTATCATGGCGAGGGGCAGGCGCATGGGCTGTGCTTCAGCGTGCAGCCGGGGGTACGGACGCCGCCGTCGCTCAAGAATATCTACAAGGAGCTGAAGAGCGACCTGGGCATCGACCCGCCGCGCCATGGGTTTCTGGAGCATTGGGCGCGGCAGGGCGTGCTGTTGTTGAACAGTGTGCTGTCGGTCGAGATGGGGCGCGCTGCGTCACACCAGAAGCGCGGCTGGGAAGAGTTTACCGATGCGATCATTCGGCTGGTCAACGGCCAAGAGGAGCCGGTCGTGTTCCTGCTGTGGGGTGCTTATGCGCAGCGGAAGGCGGCGTTTGTGGATCAGGCGCGGCATCTGGTGTTGAAGACGGCGCACCCTTCACCGCTGTCGGCGCATAACGGTTTTTTGGGGTGTCGGCATTTCTCGCAGGCCAATGCCTTTTTGGAGGCGAAGGGGCGTGGGGGGATTGATTGGGCTTTGCCGGAATGTGGGGTTTGATGGGCATTGAGCGCCACTGATCGTCATGTCAGCGGAGGCTGGCATCTCGGGAGGTAGCGTTCGGCCAAGCCGCATGAGATCCCCTGAGTTCACGGAACAAGTGCAACACCTGCTAGGGTGTTGTTGCGATGGGACAGAGATATGGCCAGCTCAGCCTTGAGGAGCGGATCGAGATTTACCGCCTGCATGCAGGCAAATCGCAAAGAGCCATAGCGGCGCATCTCGGGCGGGCGCCAGCTACGATCAGTCGCGAACTGCGGCGCAACAGCGTGCGAACCAAGGTCTGGCCCGGTGGCTATGAGCCTGTCCGCGCCCAGCAGCTTGCCGAACGCAGGCGCCGATGGGATTGCCGCTTCAAGCTGGAACGCCAACCGGACCTGCGCGGCCTTGTGAGGGACGGCCTTGCGATGGGATGGTCCCCCGAGCAGATCGCAGGCCGATTGACGCGCGAACATGGTCGCACCCTCATCAGCCCTGAGTCAATCTACCGCTTCATCTACCACCGTTCGGCACAGAAGGATTATTGGCACCGCCTGCTGCCGCGCGCCCGGCACAGGCGCGGTCACCCTGTCCCTACCGGCGGGAGCATGCTCGACATCATCAAGCATCGCCGCTCCTTGAGCGAGCGCCCTCCTGACGCCGATGATCGGCAAAGCCCAGGCCATTGGGAAGCCGATTTCATGCTGTTTGCCCGCTATGGCCAGGCCATCCTCGTCGCCCATGAACGCGCCTCCCGGTCACGATCATCCACCGGCCACAGGATCGAAAGGCCCCAAGAACCGCAGGCCATCTGGCGGACATGCTGGCCGACCTGCCCAAAACCCTCCGGCGCTCCATCGCTTTCGACAATGGACCAGAGTTCGCCCGGCATCACCAGCTCGCAAGCCAGATCGGCATCCAGACCTTCTTCTGCGATGTCCGATCACCCTGGCAAAAAGGCGGCGTCGAAAATGCCATCGGACGCCTCCGCCGCAGCCTGCCGCGCAAAACCAACCTCGATGCCATCACCCCCGATGACATCCTCGCCGCCGTACAGCGATACAATCATACGCCAAGAAAATGCCTCGACTTCCTTACTCCCGCAGAGGCATTCTCACGCTTCAATCCAAATGTTGCACTTCAAACGTGAATCTACATCCTAGCTTCCGCTGGGATGACGAAGTTTTGACAACGGGAAGAGGTTGTCGCGCCCCTCTCCCGCTTACGGGAGAAGGGTTAGGATTACCGCTTTTGGGCGAACCAGATGACGTGGCGCGGGCCTTTGCCATTATCGCGGGCTTTGACCGCTACCTCATCGACCAGAAAGCCCGCGTCGCGCAGGCGGCGGGTGAAGGCGGCGTCGGGGGCGGCGGACCAGATGGCGAGGATGCCGCCGGGCTTGAGCGCTGCCTTGGCGGTGGCGAGGCCAGCGGAGGAATAGAGCCGATCGTTGGCGGGCGCGGTGAGGCCGTCGGGGCCGTTGTCTACGTCGAGGAGAATAGCGTCGTAGCGTTGCTGGCTGGCGGCGATCTCTGCCGCGACATCGCCTTCGATCAGGGTGACACGCGGGTCCTCCAGACAACCTGCCGCCAGTTCGACCATCGGACCCCGTGCCCATTCGATGATCTTGGGCACCAGTTCGACGACCGTAGCGCGACCGTCCTGCCCCATGCCCGCCAGCGCCGCGCGCAGGGTAAAGCCCATGCCGTAACCGCCGATCAGGAGATGCGGCGCTTTTCGGCCCTTCAGGCGCTCAAGCGACATGACGGCTAACGCCTTTTCCGAACCGCTCATGCGGCTGCTCATCAGCTCGTTGCGCTCGAGAACGATCATGTGATCGCCGCCCCGGCTATAGAGCTTCAGTTCCTGTCCGCCCGGCACGGCGGCGGTGTCGATGAGTATGCGAGGGGTCACTGGCAGGTCCTTGTGTCGATGGCCCCGCATGGCAGCTTGCTTGAGCCGAGGCAAATCATCAAAGGCTGGCGCAAGAGGCGCCCTGCCCCTATCTCGCGGACAGCCCCTTCACCCCTTTCCAGCAGGCAGTTCTTTTTTCATGCGCTATTTCCTCGACACCGAATTCAACGGATTTGCAGGCGCGCTGATCAGCGTCGCGCTGGTGCCGGAATTTGGCGACGATGAATTTTACGTGTCGCTGCCGCTGGCGGAGGAGCCGCATGGCTGGGTGCAGCGCAACGTCATCCCCTATCTGCGCCATGTGCCGCCGGGGATCGACATGGAGTTGAGCCGGGTCGAGGCTGCGCATCATCTGGCCGATTATCTGGCGGGTGATCCGGAGCCGGTGATCGTCGCGGACTGGCCGGAGGATCTGGCGCATTTCTGCGCGCTGCTGGTGACCGGGCCGGGGCAGATGGTGGATATGAACGGGTTGCAGTTGCAGCTGGTGAATGCGGCGGGATTTAGTGCGGCGGCGAATAGCAGGATACCGCATAATGCGCTGCATGATGCGCGGGCTTTGCGGGATTTTTGTTTGGGGGGGTGAAAATATCAAATCCTCCCTGCGCTGAAGGCGTGGGGAGGGGGACCAGCCGCAGGCTGGTGGAGGGGAAACAGCGCAGGTCGTGCCATTTCCCCTCCACCACCGCTGCGCGGCGGTCCCCCTCCCCATCTAGCGATGGGGAGGATTTGATGAGGCCCCAAAACGGATCGAGGCCCGGTCCTGCTTGCGCAGGCCGAGCCTCATTCCCTCTCCGAACCGGTGGACGGATCAGCCGTCGTAGTCGCCGCCGACATTCTGGTTGCGCGGCGGGGCGGCGGCGGTGAGGCGCAGGGCCTCTGCCGACTGGGCGATCGATCCGATTTCGTCCGGCGTGTCGTCGTCGTCGATCTGCACCTTTTGCAGCGAGCCGACGAGCGAATCATGCAATTCGGCCGGGAGAACGGTTTCTTCAGCGATCTCGCGCAGGGCGACGACCGGGTTTTTATCGCGGTCGCGGTCCAACGTCAGTTCAGCGCCACCGGAAATCTCACGGGCGCGCTGCGCCGCAAGCAGGACGAGGTCAAAACGGTTGGTAACCTTGTCGACGCAGTCTTCGACGGTAACGCGGGCCAAACGGGCGCTCCTGGCAAAATGATGGAAATCGTGAGGCCTGCGCCTATCAGCGGGCGGGCGGGGAGTCAATGAAAAGCCCATAAAGCCGTGGCGCATAGCGGCAATTAGGCGCATGAACGGGATATGGCGACCAACCGGCAGTCCCCAGCGAAGAGCGACGAGGCCGGGATCGGCCTGTCCATCCGGGGGCACCGGCTGGACGTGATCGAACACGGTCCCGCCCTGCGAGAGACGTTGATCGGCCTGATCGATGGCGCGCGGGACAGCCTGAAGCTCTATTATTACATCTTCGCCGCAGATGAGAGCGGGCGGATGGTGCTGGACCGGCTGATCGCGGCCCGGGGGCGCGGCGTTGCCGTGACGTTGATGATCGATGCGTTCGGATCGGCCGACACCCCGGTCGCCTTCTTCGACCCACTGATCAAGGCGGGAGGACGGTTTGGCCGATTCGGCGCGCGGCGGTCGACCCGCTATCTGATCCGTAACCATCAGAAGATGACGATCGCGGACGATCGGCGGCTGCTGCTGGGTGGGTTCAATGTGGAGGATGGCTATTTCGGATTGCCCGAAGAGGATGCCTGGGTGGACCTGGGCCTTCTGATCGACGGGCCGCAGGTCGCGGCGATGACCAACTGGTACGGGCAGCTGTGGCGGTGGGTATCGACCAGCAAGCAGAGTTTCCGCACAATGCGGCGGATGGTGCGGCATTGGCACCCGTCGTTGCACCATGACCCCGATGATCCGATGCGATGGCTGATCGGCGGGCCGACCCGGCGCTTAAGCCCCTGGGCGCAGGTGGTGAAGCATGACCTGGAACATGCGCGGCGGGTGGACATGGTGGCCGCTTATTTCTCGCCCGGACGCGGCATGTTGAAACGCATTGCGCGCGCGGCGCGGCGGGAGGGTGCTCGGCTGATCCTGCCGTCCCGGTCGGACAATGGCGCGACGGTCGCGGCGGCGCGGCTGCTCTATGGACCGTTGCTGCGGCGCGGGGTGGAGATATGGGAATATCAGAAGCGCAAGCTGCACATGAAGCTGATCGTCATTGATGACGCGGTCTTCATCGGATCAGCCAATTTCGACATGCGCAGCCTGTTCCTGAATCTGGAGATCATGCTGCGGATCGAGGACAAGGCGCTGGCGGACGAAGCGAGGGACTTCATCAGCCGCCGGGCCGAGGAAAGCCGACAGATCACGCTGGAACGATACAAGGCGCAGCGCGGGGTGCTGACTTTGGTGAAGCAGTGGATCAGCTATTTCCTGGTGGGAGTGGTGGATTACACCGTCACCCGGCGGTTGAACTTCCGCAATCCGGACGCGGATTAGGGGGGCGCCCCGGGGCGGACATCAGGCCAGCGCGTCCTCCGCCGGGGTAAAGGGCAGGTCCAGCGCCTGAGCCACCGCCTGATAGGTCACTTTGCCGTCCCAGACGTTGAGCCCCGCGAGCAGATGCGGGTCGGATTGCAGCGCCTTCTTCCACCCCAGATCGGCGATGCGCAGCGCATGCGGCAGGGTGACGTTGTTGAGCGCGTAGGTGCTGGTGCGCGCGACCGCGCCGGGCATGTTGGCGACGCAATAATGGACAATGCCATCGACGATATAGGTGGGATCGGCATGGGTGGTAGGATGGCTGGTTTCGAAACAGCCGCCCTGATCAATCGCGACATCGACCAGCACGGAGCCTTTCTTCATGGTCTTGAGCATGTCGGCGCTGACCAGCTTGGGCGCGGCGGCTCCGGGGATCAGCACGGCGCCGATGACGAGGTCCGCGTCCGCCACGCATTCAGCGAGATTGGCACGGTTGGAAAAGCGGGTCTTGGCCCGTGCCTCGAAATAGATGCCGAGCCGCTCCAGCACTTCGGGGCTGCGGTCGAGTATGGTCACGTCCGCGCCGAGGCCCGCCGCCATCTGCGCCGCGTTGAAGCCGACGACCCCGCCGCCGATGACGCAGACCTTGGCCGGGAGCACGCCGGGCACGCCGCCGAGCAGCACGCCCCGCCCGCCATTCGCCTTTTCCAGCGCCGTCGCGCCCGCCTGAATCGACATGCGCCCGGCTACCTGACTCATCGGCTTTAAGAGCGGGAGGCCGCCGCTTGCATCGGTGACTGTTTCATAAGCGATGCAGACAGCGCCCGACGCCAGGAGGTCACGGGTCTGGTCCGGGTCGGGCGCGAGATGAAGGTAGGTGTAGAGTATCTGGCCCGGGCGCAGCATGGCGCGCTCCTCAGGCTGCGGCTCCTTCACCTTCACGATCATTTCGGCCGCTTCGAACACGTCGCGCGCGCTCGGGACGATCTCGCCCCCGGCTCTGGCATAGAGCGCATCATGCGCGCCAATCCCCTCCCCCGCGCCGTTTTCGACCAGCACCCGGTGGCCATGCGCGGTCAATTCATGCACGCTCTCAGGCGTCAGGCCGACGCGATATTCGTGATTTTTGATCTCCCTGACCGTGCCTACAATCATGTTCAGCCTTTCCGTTCCGGAGAGATGCCGCATCTGGATAAGGTATCGCCGGAAATGGGACGTTTGTTCCTGAATGTAGGTTGCGGCCGGCCATTTGCCTATCCGTCAGGGTCTACGTAGCGCGACGACGGGTGACGTAGCGCCGCGAAATTGAAGCAGGAAAGTCGCGGCATCCCCTTGCCACCCGCCGCGCCGCACGATAGGGAGCCGCCTTCCAGTGCATGCGGAGCGGTGGCCGAGTGGTCGAAGGCGCTCGCCTGGAAAGTGAGTATACGTCAAAAGCGTATCGAGGGTTCGAATCCCTCCCGCTCCGCCACCACCTTGTGAAAAGCCTAGAAGCGGAATGTGATCCTGTTGGACAACCCGTTCTTGATCGGATTCAGGCTGCCCGAGTTACCCTGTCGTTGCCGGGCCTATCGCGCTCAGGCGCTATTTTGGGTCCTTGGAGCGCAGATGGGACGACACGCGTGGTTGCGCTTAATTTCTCAGGCGCCGGATCCCTGTCGGCGATACGGGAATGCACTTCAGTGGTCCGAAGATCCGCCAGCCAGAGGCGTTTGGCGACAGCCAGAGCAGCGGCGGCCGCGGAGGGGCGAACGGCATTGATCCGGATTTCGTTCGTGAACAGCGCGACGATCAGCCGGTCACGGATTTCCTCTGAATGAAAGTCGAACTCAATGCCAAGGCGCCTGCCCGAACGGCGGACAAATCCGCGCAACAGGCCGACGTCCGGCAACACGACCTCGACGCGCTCGCCGACACTCAGGTCCGCCGGTTCCGCAAGCTCCAGCCCAAGACCGGAGATGGAAATGTCGCCCCTATCTGACCGGATCATCTGTCCCTGCGCGCTCAGAATCGTCACTGCCTGCCGCAGCGCGAAGCGCTCCTCGCCCCGGACACGCGGCTTTTCCAGGCACATCATGGCAACCAGCAGGAGGATGAACATGTTCACGATCGTCCAGAAGGTCACCATCGGCAGCAGACCGACCTGCGACACGACCCGATATTCCGGCGTAACATTGATCATCAGGCCAGCGAAACTGAGCGCCTGGAGGCCAAGCGCTACGAACAATATCGTTCTCTCCCATGGATTCCCGCCCGCGTCGGACCCTTTGGGCGTGACCTTGAAGACAAGGCCTTTGGGACGGAACAATGTTTGCAGGGCAACGGGCAGAATGCGGAAGGTCTGGAACAGCGACAAAATTTGCGCGGCAAGCGGGTAATAGCGCCCCGGCGCCAGCAGCGTGATGCCGCTCAGCATTGCGACGATCAGCGGCAGGACATAGTGAATGACCGCTTCCAGATCGATGCCGACCATCGGAGCCAGATTGAACAGCATGAAGCAGATGGGCGTCAGCACGGTGAACATGGATTGGAGGCCCTGCGTGATCCATGCGCTGGGCAGGAACAGCAGGCGATAGCGCAGTTTCAATCCTGGCCCCAAAGGACCTTCTTTTAGATACAGTATCTGGATCGCACCCTGCGCCCAGCGCTGACGCTGCACAAAGAAGGCGGTCGTGCTTTCCGGAGCGAGGCCAAAGGCCAGAGGCTCATTCAGATAGCGGGTGACATAACCCTGCCGCAAGCTGGCCAGCGTCAGCAGCATGTCTTCGGTGATCGATCCTTCCGGCAGCCCTCCGCCGATCGATTCAAACAAGGTCCTGCGCGTCACGGAGTTCGATCCGCAGCAAAAGGCGGCGTCCCAACCGTCGCGGCCCGGCATGATCGCTTCGAAGAAAAATCGCTGATCGTCCGGCATGGCCTGTTGCAGGCCCAGATTGGTCTGCATGGGGTCGTGATTGTAGAAGCTGTGCGGAACCTGGACGATGCCAATCCGCTCGGATTCGAAAAAGCCCATGGTGCGCAGCAGGAAGTCTCGGCGTGGCACGAAGTCGGCGTCGAACACCGCCACGAACGGCGCGTCGGTGACCGTCAGCCCGTGATTGATATTGCCGGCCTTCGCGCCTTTATTGTCCGGCCGGTTGATGTAGCCAGCCCCCTTGGCCACGCACAGGTCGCGTACCCAGGGTCGCCGACCATCGTCCAGCACCCATATGCGCGCGTCCGGCCAGTCGAGGGCGAGACAGCCGAGGATGGATTTTTCCAGCACTTCGCGCGGTTCATTATAGGTGGCTATGAAAACATCCACCGGGGATAAATTCAGCGGGTCTTCTTCCCATGCAGCGCGCAGCCGTGCCTCCCCAGCATCAGCTTCCGCCGACCGGTCTCGCGGCCGGGAGAGGATTGCCAGCAAGATCGCGCCATCGAACAGTGCGGCACTTTCCACCAGCAGACAGGTCAGCGGCCACCATAGCTTGCCCGCACCCTCGCCCCAGGGAATCGTCTGTGAGATCCGCCACTGCAGATAATAGACAATGGTGCATCCAATCGTCGCGACCAGCCCCGCACGCCACGGCCATATCTTGCCGAAAAGCAGCAGGAAGCCCACCAGCAACGCCAGAGGCGCGAAGGGCGCAGTCGTAGCGATGCCGGACATGTGCCTTCAGAGCCTGCGGCTGAACCGGACCTCGGCCAAACGCCCCACATCGCATTTGCGCGCGGCATCGATCTGCCGGGGTTCGGGCGCTGGCAGGGCGACGTCGACCAGGATCTCCCGATCCTCCGGCAACGAATAGGTGGATGCGGCCAGCAATTCCTCCCTGCGCCGCCCCGCCGCGCCAGTGATGTTCACGACCTGCCCCTTGAGCCATTGATCGGAACCGATCATACGAACGTCGGCTGGCGTGCCAGGACCAATCACTTCAGCCTTCCGCTCTGGAAGGGCGACCTGGACGAAGCGCCGACGGCAATCGATCAGGTCGAGCACCGGCTCGCCCGCGCGAATGGCGGCGCCGGGGCTGGCGACCGCCGCCCATACCAAAGTTCCCGCCGGGGCACGATAACCCGCCCGCGCCAGCGCGTCCTTCAATCTCAGACTGGCCTGACGGTAACGGGCAGTCGCGTCGCTCAACGTCTTTTCGACCGCCTGCTTCTGCAAGAGCAGACGATCACCCTGCTGCACCGCATAGGGCGCGTCATTATAACTGTCGCCGATGAACACGCCGGATTGCGCGGCACTGCGGGTAACCTGAATGGCCCGCAGCCTGGCGGCGGCGCTGCTACAATTGCTGCTCTTGAGCGATGCGGCGGCTTCCGCCTTCTGCACCCCGGCGGGCGATATGAAGCCCCGCGCCGCCAGAACGCGCGTGCGGGCAAGGTTGGCGGCTTGCTCTGCGCGTTCGGCCTGGCACCCCGCGAGATCTGCCTGCGCGGAGTCGCGATCAGCGGTAAGGCGCATTGCCATCGCGCCGGAAAAAAGCGTCGCGCGCTGCTCCAATCGCTGACTTTGGCCGTTCAGTTCCGCCAGTTGCCGTTCGCTGAGCGCCATTTCCGCCTTTGCCATATCGGCTTCCGCCTTCAGATCGGCGACCTCGCCCGTATCTTGGGACAAATCCAACAAATGGATTCCAGTGGCTTTGTCGAAATAATGGCCGTTCGTCGGCAAATCGGCGACTGTCCCGTCGGCAGCGGCCGTAAGCCTGATCAGGGGAGCGTTGATCGCCGCTTGGGTGGACACGTCGTTCAACACATAGGGCGCGAATCCCATCGCGCCACCGCCGATCAGGGCGGCGGCCAATATGATACGCGTCTTTCGCTCGCGTAAAAGATTTTGAATATCAATCATTTTCGCCGCTGACCCGCTGCCTTTTTACACTCTTCCGAAGCGTAACATCGGATAGTTAGCGGCGCGTTAATGACGTCTCGCGAGTGCCCTCTTGTGCCGGTTCTGTGAGTCCGCCACCACCCCTAGTAACCGCGTATATAAACCGCGCGATCTGTCAGACCGTCATTCGTCCCAGCGGAGCGGGTAAATCGTCGCTCGCGCGCGCCTTGATCGGTGCCTGGCGGCTAGCGCATCGGCCTTGCGCGCGCATTATATGGCGATCCGTTTTTCGTACTGCTGGACGAGCCCAACTCCAATCTGGATAGCGAGGGCGAAGCCGCGCTGGCCGCCGCGATCGAAACGGTGCGAGCGATGCTCGAAACGCTGCCTTTTTTGAAACGCCTCGAACCGGAATTGCTTCTACCACTTGACAAAGGTTGATATTCGTCAACTATTAGGAGCAGATGGCCGGGTAGTTGTGCCTCAACAGATGATCTGCCGTAAGGGCGCCTGGCCACCGTTTGAAAATGCTAATGAGATAAACCTTAGAGAGAGTATCAGGCTATGGCCCACACGAAGTTCCACCTTGGCTATTTCACGAAGTTCGGCGCGACTTCCTGGCCGGGCGATGGCAAGGAGTTTGGCTCGCAGTGGGCGGATGGTTCCTATCATAAGGAACTGGCCAAGATGCTGGAGGCAGCGAAGTTCGACTTCGTCTTCTTCGAAGACAGCCTGATCGTTGGCGATCGCTATGGTGGCTCGATGGAGCTGGACCTCAAGAATGCGACACTGTCGCCCAAGCTCGACCCCATGCCGCTGCTGCCGGTGATGGCGCAGGAAACATCGCATATCGGCCTGATCGCGACGGCTTCGACGACCTTCTATCCGCCCTATATCCTCGCGCGCTTGCTTTCGACGATCGACTCCCTGACGAAGGGACGCGCGGGGTGGAACATGGTGACGTCGAGCGAGAAGAACGCCGCGCTGAACTTCGGCATGGAGAAACTGCTGCCGCCGAACGAGCGGTATGACATTGCCGATGAGTTCGTCGAGCTGGTCAAGAAGCTGTGGGATAGCTGGGAAGAGGGCGCGCTGGTCGCGAACACGGAAACGGGTGTCTATGTCGACCACACCAAGGTCCACACGGTCAATTTCGAGGGCAAGCATTTCCGTTCGCGCGGGCCGCTGAACACGCTGCGATCGCCGCAGGGCTATCCGGTTCTGGCGCAAGCGGGCGCGTCCGAGCGTGGACGGCAGTTTTCGTCCAAAAATGCCGAAGTCGTGCTGGGCATGATGACCGGCGGCGTTCCGGGCATGAAAGCCTATCGCCAGGATATTCGGGACCGCGCCGAAGCGCAGGGCCGCAATCCCGACGACATCAAGGTCTTCTTCCTGACGCCCGTGGAAATCTTCCCCGAAGGCGGCGAGCGGCCCGAAATGAGCGAGGCCGAAAAGCAGGCTTCGTTCGAGCATAATATCGTGATGGCTTCGTCGTCGCTGGACGTGGACTTCTCGCTCTACGACGTGGATGCGCCCGTGCCGCAGGATATCGTGGCAGGCGGTCACACCAGCGCCCTTGAGTTCATGAAGAAGGCGGGCCGGGAAGAGGGTAAATCCCTTCGCGACCTGTTCTCCGTCGGGAAGGGTGCGAGCGGCATGGACTTCAGCGGCACCGTGGAACAGGTAGCCGAAAAGATGATGGCGGTGATGGACGAAGTGGGCGGCGACGGGTTCCTGATCGAAGGATCGGGCTACAACCATCAGCTTGCCGATCTGGTCAACGGCGTCATCCCTACCCTTCAAAAGGCGGGCGCGGTGCGCACCGAATATGAGGGCACGACGCTGCGCGAAATCCTGCGCGAATTCTGACGCGATTGGCGTGGAGCGGTTGCGCTGCTCCACGCCCTCCTCAATCTTGAGGCTGGAGCGCGCCCGCACATAGCGGCGCGCTCGAGTTGTTTTGGCAATATGTGGCGGCTCTGGCTCACGCGAGCCATCGCTTGGAACGTGGCATCCGCTGCGTTAGGGTCCTCCCCAAACGGCCACAAAGTCGTGCACACATGTGGGAGGAACGTTTGACCGAAACCGACAAGATCGCTGCGACTTTGGCGATATATGCGCTGAAGGCGCGCTACTTCCGGTCCATGGACAATAAGGATTGGCCTGCGTTGGAAGCTGTCTTTGCGCCCGACCTCATCGCCGATTTCCGCGATGCCGCTGGGGAACGGGACGAGAGCATGCTGATCCACGGCGCTGCGCCTTATATGGCACGCTTGGCGCCGATGCTGGAGCAGGTCACAACCGTTCACCACGGCCATATGCCCGAAATCCACATCGAGACCGACAGCCAAGCCAGCGGCATCTGGGCGATGGAGGACAAGCTGTGGGTGCAGGAAGGCTCACCCCTGCCCTTCCGCTGGATGCATGGCTATGGCCATTATCACGAACGCTATGTGCGGCTGGCCGACGGCTGGCGCATCAGCGCAATCCGCCTGACGCGCCTCCGCATCGACGCGGGCTGACGGCCGTTAGAGTTCCTCCAACGCGGCGCTCGCTTCGATCCAGCTTTCCTCGATCGTTTCCAGCTTCTTTTCGACCGAGGCGCGGCGGACCATGAGGTCGGTCGTGGTCATTTTCGCCTCAGCACCCGTCGCTGCCTTGGGATCGAACAACGCCTGATCGATCCGGCTGCGTTCGGCGGATAGCGTGGCCATTTCCTTTTCGGCCTTGCTGACCGCTGCCTTGAGGCTCTTCTGCTTTTCGCGCCATTCGGCTGCGTTGCGCTTTTCCGCCTTTCGATCCGCCTTGGGCGCGTCCCCGCCGCTGCTGCCGCCATCCGCCTTGCGCAAGATGATGTCGGTATAGTCCTCCAGACTGCCGTCGAACGGCTGGGCCGTGCCGCCATCCACCAGGACGAGGCGATCGGCCACCAGTTCGATCATGTGGCGGTCGTGGCTGACGATCACGACAGCGCCCGAATATTCATTGAGCGCCTGCACCAGCGCTTCGCGGCTATCGACGTCCAAGTGGTTGGTCGGTTCGTCGAGGATCAGGAGGTGCGGCGCATCGCGGGTGATCAGTGCCAGCGCCAGCCGCGCGCGCTCGCCGCCCGACATGGAGCCGACCTGCTGCGTCGCGCGCTCGCCCGAAAAGCCGAAGCGGCCGAGTTGCGCGCGGACGGCGCCCGGCGTCGCGCCCTTCATGACGCGCGTCATATGCTGGAGCGGCGTGTCGGAAATGTCGAGCTCCTCCACCTGATATTGGGTGAAATAGCCGACATTCATCTTGGCCGAGCTGTTCATCGACCCTTCCATCGGCGCCAGCTGTGCCGCGATCAGGCGCGCGAGGGTCGTCTTGCCGTTACCGTTGCGGCCGAGAAGCGCCAGCCGGTCGTCGGGATCGATGCGCAGGTTCACGCGGCGCAGCACCGGCGTGTCGCCATAGCCGACCGCCGCCATGTCCATGGTGATGAGCGGCGGGCGCAGTTCGGGCGGGCTGGGAAAGGCGAAGGACAGCGACGGATCCTCGATCGCGGCGGCGATGGGCTGCATCTTCGCTAGCGCCTTGGCGCGCGACTGGGCCTGCTTGGCGGTCGAGGCGCGGGCAGAGTTGCGGGCGACATAATCCTGCAATTTCTCGCGCTCGGCCTGTTGCTTTACGCGCGCGGCCTCCTGCTGGGCGAGGCGTTCGGCCCGCTGCCGTTCGAACGCGTCGTAACCGCCGGGATAAAGGGTGATCTTCCCGCCTTCCAGATGCAGGATATAATCGACCACATTGTTGAGCAGGTCGCGCTCATGGCTGATCACCACCACGGTGCCGCGATAATTTTTGAGGAAGCTTTCCAGCCACATCGTGGCTTCGAGATCGAGGTGGTTGCTGGGTTCGTCGAGCAGCAGCAGGTCGGGCTCGGAAAAGAGCAGCGCGGCGAGCGCGACACGCATTTTCCAACCGCCCGAATAGCTGTCGAGCGGGCGTCCCTGCATTTCTTCGTCAAAGCCAAGGCCCACGAGAATGCGGGCGGCACGAGCGGGCGCGGTATAGGCGTCGATCGCCATCAGCCGCTCGTAAATATGGCCGAGGCGATCGGGGTCATGCGTCGCTTCGCTCTCCGCCATCAGCGCGGCGCGTTCCTTGTCGGCGGCCAGCACGGTCTCGAAGGGCGTCGCCGTGCCGGTGGGCGCTTCCTGCGCGATATAGCCCAGGCGCGTGTCGCGCGGCATGTCGCAACCGCCGTCGTCGGGGTCGAGTTGCCCGATCATGACCTTCATCAGCGTGGACTTGCCCGCGCCGTTGCGGCCGATCAAACCCACGCGGCTGCGCGGCGGCAGCGCGGCACTGGCGCGGTCGATGATGGTACGGCCACCCAGCCGCACGGTGATGTCCCTGATATTCAGCATGGGGCGCCCTGTAGCAGAGCCGCGCAAGGTGGTGAAGGTGCGGGCTGGGAGTTTTACAGCCGGGCAAGGCCTTGCGAAGTTCACGCCGTTGTGGCCGACGCATTTGCGTGGATACGGACGGGTGGTGTCGATTTCGCAATAGGAGAATTTTTGCGAAATAAGGCCCCGGACCCATAAGGCGGGGAAGGTTCACGCTGGGAAAGAGCCGATAACGCCATGCCATGGACCGGCCCCTGTAGGAAAGCGCGTTCGAGCGGCGCGGTGCCTGTCCGGCCTTCGCCGAGATGACGGGCTTATCGGGCGGATGCGGGCGTGGCTTCCTCCGCATAGAGGGTGAACTGGCTGTGCAGGCCACCCTCGGAAGATTGCCCCAGCCACAGGTCGAACAGGCCCGGTTCGGCAAGGATGCGGTTGCCTGATCCGACAAATTGCAGGTCGCTGCGGGACAGGGAGAAGCGCACCGTCTTGCTCTCACCGGGGTCGAGGGTGACGCGTTCGATTCGCTTTAGCTCGCGCACGGGGCGGGTACGGCTGGCCACGCGATCGCGGATGTAGAGTTGTACGACTTCGCTGCCCCGCCGGTCGCCCTTGTTGGTGAGCCGGGCGGTCACCTCGATCGCCCGGTCCCAGCGCAAGGCGGTGTCGGACAGCTCCAGATTGTCGAGCGCGAATCTGGTGTAGCTGAGCCCGTGACCGAAGGGATAGCGGGCGCTGTTGTCCGTCGTCATGTAGCGCGCGCGATATTCGGTGCGGTTGTCGATCACCGGGCGGCCCGTGGACTTGCGGTCGTAGAAGAAGGGCTCCTGACCGGATTCCCAAGGGAAACTGACCGGCAGCTTGGCGGAAGGATCGACCCGACCGAACAGGATGTCGGCGATGGCATGGCCCGCTTCCGATCCCAGGAACCAGGTGGCGAGGACAGCCTGCGCGCTCGCGACGGAACCGTGCAGCGCAAGGGCGCGGCCGTGACGCAACAGCACGATGACAGGCTTGCCGGTGGCCGCGACGGCATCGGCCAGCATCTGCTGGGGCGGCGGCAATTCGATCACGGTGCGCGACTGCGCCTCTCCCGACATGTCCTGCGATTCGCCGAGGGCGAGCAGGATGATGTCTGCTGATTTGGCCACCTCGACCGCCTGCGCGGTGCCGCCGTCGATCGACGTCATGATGTCGCAGCCTTTGGCTATGCTCAGCAAGGTGGGGTCGGGCATGGCGGCGCGCAGCCCGGCGGCAATGTCCACGCCCTTCCCCTTGTCGCCGTAAAACGCCCAGGGGCCGTAGATATTGGCGCGATCCTCACCGAACGGGCCGATCAGCGCGATCTTCTGGCGCTTGGCGGGGTCGAGGGGCAGGATGCCGCTGTTCTGGAGCAGCACGATCGAGCGGCCCGCCGCTTCCCGCGCCAGGGCGCGATGCGCGGGCGTGGCGATGCGGGTGCGCTCGGCCTCTTCGCTGATGGAGCGGTAGGGATTGTCGAACAATCCTATCGCCGTTTTGACATAGAGGATGCGACGCACGGCGACATCGATCGTCCCCATCGGCACCGCGCCGCTCTTCACCAGATCGGGCAAGTGGCGGATATAAAGGCCGCTTTGCATCGACATGTCGACGCCAGCCAGAACCGCCAGCCGCGCAGCGTCGCGCTCATCCTCCGCGAAGCCATGGGCGATCAGTTCCTCGTCGGCCGTATAGTCGGAAAAGACGAAGCCCCGGAACTTCATCTCGCCGCGCAACAAGTCGGTCAACAATTCCCGGTCGGCGGTCGCGGGCACGCCGTTGATCTCGCTGAATGCCGCCATGGTGGTGAGCGCGCCTGCCGCAAAGGCAGAGCCGAAGGGCGGGAGATGTGTTTCGCGCAGCGTTTCATCGGAAATATCGACGCTGCCATATTCAAGGCCCGCCGCGACCGCGCCATAGGCGGCGAAATGCTTGGGGCAGGCAAGGAGCGAATCGTCCCGCCGCAAGTCACGCCCCTGAAATCCCCTGACGCGGGCGGCGGCGAACAGGCGACCGAGATAGACATCCTCCCCTGCCCCTTCGACGACCCGGCCCCAGCGCTGATCGCGCGCGACATCGACCATCGGCGCGAAGGTCAGGTGCAGGCCCGCCGCGCTTGCCTCCTGCGCCATGGCGCGGGCGGTGCGTTCGGCGAGCGCGGGATCGAAGCTCGCCGCCTCTGCCAGCGGCACGGGAAAGATGGTCTTCAGCCCATGGATGACGTCGCCCGCCAGTAGCAAGGGTATGCCGAGGCGGCTTTCCTTGACGGCGATGTCCTGCGCGCGGCGGGCGCCTGCCACGCCGATGCCGTTGAACAGGCAGCCTACCCGGCCCTTGCGCACCTCTTCCGCCAGTCGTTTTTCATCCTGGATGCCGACTTGCGGATTGGGCGGATTATAGGGACGGAAGCTGTCGGTGAGGCAGGTCATCTGCCCCGCCTTTTCTTCCACCGTCATGCGAGCGATCAGGGCATCTACGCGTTCCACTTCGGTCGCGGCAAACGCCCGGCGCGCAAAGGGGAAAGCGAAGGAGCCGGACATGGCGGCAGCCAGGAAGGCGCGACGGTCGATGGTCATTGGACGACAGCGTAACGGATGATCGTTGCCGGGCCAACGCCCTGCTCCGCCATATGTTGCGGCGGCGCGGTCAGGCGGGCGCGAACAGCTTCGTGCCGATGACGCCGATGACGATCAGCGCCATGAACCCGACCTGTACCGGCGCAATGCGGTCACCGAACAGGATCATGCCGCCGATGATGACGCCCACAGCGCCAAGGCCGGTCCAGATCGCATAGGCGGTCCCGGCAGGAATGCCCTTCATCGCGAGCGCCAGCAGACCCATGTTGAGGAAGCTCAAGGCGATAGGCACGGACGAAGCCTGCCAACTGCCGATGGTCGCCGCCCATTTAAGGCTGAGCGCCCAGCAGATTTCGGTAAAAACAGCAATGCCAAGCACGAGCCACGCCATGACCAGCGTTCCTTATTTCAGGCGGGCTCGGATGAAAGGCGCGCGAGCCGGAAACCCGAAAGAGGCGGCGCGCCCTGGAGGCCTTAAAGCCAAAGGGTGGTGGACAGGGCTGGATTCGAACCAGCGTACGGGAAACCCGGGCAGATTTACAGTCTGCTGCCTTTAACCACTCGGCCACCTGTCCAGTGCCCTTACGCGGCAAGCAAAAACTGCCTTTTACCGCGCTGGAGGCGCGCTCAATGGCGAATGGAGGCTTGCCTGTCAATGGCCGGATGTGAAAAGAGCACTTCCATGAAAAAAGGACATCGCAGCGCAAAGCCCAAGGGCAACTTCCCCCGCTTCTACGGGCGGCATGCCGTCATCGCGGCTCTGGCCAATCCGAACCGGGTGGTCCGTAAAATCTGGGGCACGCGCGACGCGCTCAATGCGCTGGACCTGCCGCCGGTGCTGCCCATCGTCTATGCCGATGTGGCGGACCTTGGCCGCATGGTGCCGTCCGATGCTCCCCATCAGGGGATCGTCGCGGAGGTTGAGCCGCTGGATGACGTATGGCTTGGCGACGCACTGGAAGCAGGGCAGGACGACAGGCGGCCCGTACTGGTGCTCGATCAGGTGACCGATCCGCATAATGTGGGTGCGATCCTTCGGTCGGCGGCGGCGTTCGACGCGCTGTGCATCGTGACGCAGGACAGGCATGCGCCGCCTGAATCGGGCGTGCTCGCCCGCTCCGCCTCCGGCGCGCTGGAGATCGTGCCGTGGGTGCGCGTGGTGAACCTTGCCCGCGCGCTCGATGAGATTGCCGAGGCGGGATATTGGCGCATTGGCCTGGATGGTGAGGCGGATACGATATTGGGCGACGCTATCGGCGAATCGCGCGTCGCGCTGGTGCTGGGCGCGGAGGGTGAAGGGCTGCGCCACAACAGCATGGCCCATTGCGATATTTTGGCTAAACTGCCGATCAGCCCGCGCATGGAGAGCCTGAACGTCTCCAACGCGGCTGCGATCGCCCTGTACGCCGCCGCGAGCCGGTAACGGGGCACAAGGCGCGCCGCCTTTACGTCGGCGCATGGGAACGGGGGACGATATGGCCGCATTTCTTCGCACTGCTGGCGCGTTAGCCTGCTGCCTGATGCTGGGCGCCTGTCTGGTGACGCCGGGCAAGTTCGAATCAACCCTCGATATCCGGGCGGATCGACAGTTCAACTTCACCTATAAGGGCGAGATATTGTCGTCCGAGATGAAGGGGCTTGGCTCCTCCTCCGGCACGCCCGGCGATGATCCCATCGGCGACGGTTCCCCGGAGAAGAAGGACAGCGCTCTTCACAAGACCGCGATGCAGAAGGGGCATGAAGAAGGATTTGGCGGTGGCAGCGGATCGGGCAACGAGGCGCAGATGCAGGCGATCGCCACTGCCCTTTCGAAGGAGAAGGGCTTTCGTTCCGCCCGCTATATGGGCAACCACAAGTTCGAGATCGACTATGCGATCAGCGGGCGGCTGACCCACGGCTTCCTCTTCCCCTTCAACAGCGACGCGGAAATCGTCCTGCCCTTCGTCGCGATTGAACTGCGTGGCGACGACAGGGTGCGGGTGAAGGCTCCGGGCTATTCCAACGGGTTCGACAAGAGTCGTGAACCGATGGGGCAAAGCGGGCCAGGAGAGGACGCGTCAAAGGCGCTCGACGGCCACTTCACGCTGACCACCAACGCGGAAATCGTCAGTCAGAATCAGGAGGATGGTGCGCAAAGCACCACCGACGGCAAGCGGATCGTCTGGCGGATCACCCCGCTGACGAGCGAGGCGCCCATGGCGACGCTGCGCGTCAGCCGGTAACGGGCGCCCCGACCGGGAGGATCAGTCTTCCGGCGCAATGGTGACGCGCAGGCCGTCCAGATCGTCGTTCATCACCAGCTGGCACGACAGGCGGCTGCTCTCATTGCGATGATCCGAACTGTCGAGCAGGTCGTTTTCGTCTTCGCTCAGCGCAGGCAGCTTTTCGGCGAAAGCGGGATCGACATAAACGTGGCAGGTGGCGCAGGAGCAGCAACCGCCGCACAGTGCCAGAAGCTCGTCAAAGCCGTTGTCACGGATGACTTCCATCACGGACAGGCCGCTGTCGCCCTCGACAGCCTGCTCTTCACCCGCACGGTTGACCACTATCAGTTTAGGCATGTACCTCGATCCCAAAATTTTCCACCGCCGCTCATAGGCGGGGGCGCCGATAAATCAAGAGCCGGAAACAAGCAGAGCATGGTCACCACCCCGGAACAGCTGCGCGAAAGCCTGGATGCGATCGCCGTCCTCGAACCCGGTTTTGCCGCTGCGTTGGCGCGTGTCGGCTATCCCCTGCCGCGCGTGCGGGAGCCGGGCTATGAGACGCTGCTGCGCACCATCGTCGGTCAGCAGGTGAGCGTCGCGGCGGCCGCCGCCGTGTGGCGCAAGCTGGAGGCGGAACTGGGCGAGGGATGCGCGCCGGACCAGCTGCTCTCCCGCGATCTCGACGCGCTCCGCGCCTGCGGCCTGTCCCGTCAGAAACAGAGCTATGCCCGGAGCCTCGCTGAACTGGTCACCAGCGGGCAGGTCGACCTTCACACCCTGCCCCAGGATGATGAGGAGGCGATCGCCCTCCTCACCCAGATCAAGGGCATCGGCCGCTGGTCAGCCGAAATCTACCTGCTGTTCGCCGAGGGTCGGCCCGACGTCTGGCCTGCGGGCGACCTCGCTGTGCAGATCGAGGTGGGCCGCATCCTTGGCCTGCCCGAACGACCCAGCGAGCGCGAGACACGGGCGCTTGCTGAACGGTGGCGGCCCCATAGGGGTGCTGCCGCAATCATGGCCTGGCATCATTATAATACGGAGGTACTCTAAACCCATGTCCCTGCCCCATGCCCGCTACATCGTCCTGGAACATGAGGGCGTCTGGAAGATCAATCTGGACAACCGCTATTATGGCCCCTTCGCCACCCGCGAAGCCGCTGTCGGAAACGCGACCGAGACGGCACGCAAGGCCGGGGATGGTGGCTACCCCGCCAGCGTCCTGCTGATGCAGGGAACCAAGTTCGACACGCTCTGGACGAACCAGGAAGGCGCTGCGTCTTCCTGACTTTTTTCGATTGTTGCGGAACCAGATGGCGGACTGGACATTATCGGGTCCAGTTTCGCGGGCTGAGGCATGAATAAAAAGGTTCTAATCGTCGAGGACGAAATTTTCGTCGCACTGGAAATCGAGCAGATTGTGGAGGACGCGGGTTTCGCGGTCAGCGCCATTGCCGCCGACCGTGAAAGCGCCCTTATGGCCGCCAATGACTGCGACATCGCTTTGGTCGATCTGAACCTGCGCGACGGGCCTACCGGGCCGGGCATCGGCATGGAGCTTGCCGCCCGATATGGCGTTCGGGTGATCTATGTCACCGCCAATCCCGCGCAGATCGGTGTCGCGGCCGAAGCCGCGCTGGGGGTCATAACCAAGCCGTTTCGCCCGCACAGCATTGCCGAAACCCTTCGCCTCGCAGCGTCTGAACAAAGCGATTTGGAGACAGCCGATATTTACGGCTTCACGCCATTTCAGCCACGGCCCGGCTCATGGAACGGGATGGAATCCACAGGCTGATCACCAGCCCTTCAGGCCGCCAGTCACGTTGCATCCGTCCGCCCAGTTGCCGCTCGGCACTGAGTGCCATGAGGCGGCTGCCGAAGCCTTCACGGCTCGACGGCTTTACCGGCGGCCCGCCTTCTTCCCGCCATTCGATGCAGATGTCCGCGTCCTCGTGCCGGACGTCGATATGGACACGCCCCGAAGGCACCGAAAGCGCGCCATATTTGGCCGCATTGGTCGCCAGTTCATGGAAAAGCAGCGCGAGCGGCGTGGCCGATCGGTCATCGATCGCGGGATCTTCGCCGGAAAATACGATGCGGCTTTCCCCCGCATCGGTATAGGGCGCGAAGATTTGCTCCAATATGCCGCGCAGGCGACTGTGCCGCAGATATTCGTCGCCCTCCGCGCTGTGCGGGCGGATGAAGTCATGCGCGCGACCCAGCGCCATGATCCGGTCGCGCAAATCATCCGCCACCGGACGGATCGCCGGGTCCTGACGCGCCGATAGCCCGATCAACCCTGAAATCACCGAAAAGATATTCTTGATCCGGTGCGACAGTTCGTGCGCGATGACCTCGCGCTCTTCCATCATCAGTTTCTGCTCGTGAATTTCCGTGCAGGTGCCGATCCACCGCGTGATGCGGCCTTCATCATCGCGGATGGGTAGCGCCCGGCCAAGGGTCCATCGATATTCGCCGCTGTGATGGAGGAGCCGATATTCAATCTCATAAGGATCGCCGGTCATCAGCGAATGGCGCCAGCACTGCCATGCGCGTTCGCGGTCGTCCGGGTGAAAGTTGCCGTTCCAGCCGTCGCCATCCGTCGAATGTTCGGCCGCGCCGGTATATTCATACCAGCGCGCGTTATAATAATCATGATAGCCATCGGGCAGTGTGGACCAGACCATTTGCGGCATGGTGTCGGCCAATGTGCGGAATAGCCGGTCGCTTTCGGCTACCGCCTCGGCATCCTTGACTTGTTGGGCAATGATATCCTGGTCGCGACGGCGGCCCTCCAATTCCATCATCACCTGGTGCGCGAGCAGGGTAAGGCCCTGGCGTTGAAGGGATGTAAGGTCGTCGCGCGGCTTAACATCAATGACGCACAGGGCGCCGAGTGGCACCCCCTCCCCGTTCAGCAAGGGCGCCCCGGCATAGAAGCGGATATGCGGCGGGCCAGTCACCAGGGCATTTGCCACGAAGCGCGGATCGGCACTGGCGTCCGGCACGACGAAGATCGCGCCATCCTGCATGGCATGCGCGCAGAAGGAGAGGTCCCGTGGCGTTTCTTCCGCATCCAGCCCCGTGCGAGCCAGGAAGCGCTGGCGTTCGTCCTCGACAATGCTGACCAGAGCGATCGGCGCTTCGCAAAGCGCGGCGGCGAAGTCGGTTATCTGGTCCAGCGTGCGAAAACCGCCGACATCCAGATCATAGCGCGCCAGGACGGCCGCGCGATCCGTCTCCAGCCCCCTGCCGTCAGCCATCGCTAACCCGTTCGATGTCCGCGCCCACGGCCGACAATTTTTCCTCCAGCCGCTCATAGCCGCGGTCAAGATGGTAGACGCGGTTGACCTGCGTCTCCCCCTCGGCGGCAAGCCCGGCAAGGATAAGGCTCATGGAAGCGCGCAAGTCGGTCGCCATCACCGGCGCCCCCACCAGCCGATCGACGCCCCGCACGACGGCGGTGCGGCCGTTGACGCCAATGTCCGCCCCCATGCGCGCCAGTTCGGGCACGTGCATGTAGCGGTTTTCGAAGATGGTTTCGGTCAACACGGATGCGCCGTCCGCCTTCGTCAGCATGGCCATGAACTGTGCCTGCATGTCCGTCGGGAATGCCGGGAAGGGCGCGGTGGACAATGTCAGCGGCTTCAGCTTGCCGTCGGCCGACACCCTGATGCCGTCTTTCAGCTCATCGACCTGCACACCCGCATCGCGAAGGGCGGCCAGAATGGCGTGCATGTCATCGGCGCAGGCGCCCGCCAGTTCGAGCGAACCGCCGGTGATCGCTGCCGCGCATGCGTAGCTGCCTGCCTCGATCCGGTCGGGCATGACGCTGTAGGTTGCGCCATGCAGACGGTCGCGACCGTGGATGATCAGCTTGTCGGTGCCCACGCCTTCGATGTCCGCGCCCATCGCGATGAGCAATTTGCAGAGATCGACGATCTCCGGCTCGCGCGCCGCATTTTCCAGAACGCAGGTGCCCTTGGCAAGCACCGCCGCCATCAGGGCATTTTCCGTCGCGCCCACGGAGACCACCGGGAATGTGTATATCCCGCCCGGCAATCCACCATCGGGCAAGGAGGCGCGCACATAGCCTGCATTAATCTCTATCACCGCGCCGAATGCCTCCAGCGCCTTCAGGTGCAGATCGATCGGGCGGTTGCCGATCGCGCAGCCGCCGGGCAGCGAAACCCGCGCTTCACCCGCGCGGGCGAGCAAGGGGCCGAGCACCAGAATGGAGGCGCGCATCTTGCGAACGATGTCATAGGGCGCTTCGGTCGAAGTGACCCGGCCCGCGCGCATGGTCATGACGCGCCCGAAATCCTCCGGCCGCGCGCCTTCGATCATGGTGGACACACCTAGTTGATTCAGCAGGTGACCAAAGCTGTCCACGTCCGCCAGGCGAGGCAGGTTGCGCAGCGTGACCGGCTCATCCGTGAGCAGCGCGCAAGGCAGCAGGGTCAACGCGGCGTTCTTGGCGCCGGAGATGGGAAGGCGGCCGCTGAGCTTATTGCCGCCGCGTATTTGAATGCGGTCCATCGGCTGGGTCTTAACGCTAATTGCGTCTGGCGCAAGGCGCGAGCGATCATTGCGGTTAACGCGACAGTGCTTCCCGGCATACGCTCGCGAAACATTTACACTTTCGGGTCGCTGAAATTGATCGAGTTTAGTGCGCGGCCCGCAAATGCAGCCAAAAGGCGCAAGGGGCGTTTTGCCACCGTAACGACAAATTTGATTAAAGGTGCTGTGGGTGGCGACAGGTTGTTTCGCGGACAGGCTCGCAAAGCATGTGCCCTTGTCCGACGAGGAAAGGAACGCGCTGACCAGACTGGAGGAAAATCCGCGCAAGATAAAGCGCGGGGCCATGATCCAGCGCGTCAATGATACCGTGACCGAATTGTTCGTGCTGCGCGAAGGACGGGTGATGAGCTTCGTCATCCTGCCCGATGGCAGCCGACAGATTTTGCGCGTCTATTTCCCTGGCGATTTCATCGGGTCTGCCAGCACGATCTACAGCAAGGCGCCCGAATCGCTCGTCGCGCTGTCCGACGCCATTGTCTGCCCGTTCGACAAGCACGCCTTGCGCCGGTTGCTGGAGGAATATCCCAGGGTCGCGGCGCTATTGTTTCTGCTGTCCAGTTCGGAAAAGGTCGCCCTCACCGATCGGCTTGCCTCGCTGGGCCGCACTTCGGCAAAGGCGCGCGTCGCGTCCTTCCTGCTCGACATTTTCGACCGGCTGCGCGTGACGGATGACGGCGTCACCGACAGCTTCGACCTGAAGCTGACGCAGGAGGAAATCGGCGACGCCATCGGGCTGACGTCCGTCCATGTGAACCGCATGGTGCGGCAGATGGAACAGGAAGGGCTGATCAGCCGGGCGAACGGCCGCATCACCCTGCTGAACATGGCGAGGCTGGAAGAGATTGGCCATTACACCAATCGCCACAAGGACGTGGATCTGGACTGGATACCCGGCGTAAGCTGACGGGCTGGCGGGCGTCAGGCCAGCAGTTCGACATCCCAGTACAGCCAGTCTCGCCAGCTTTCATGCAGATAGTTGGGCGGAAAGGCGCGGCCATGTTCCTGCAACTGCCAGCTTGTCGGCCGGATCGGCGTGACATGCAGGCGCATGCCCGCTTCCTTCGGCGTGCGCCCGCCCTTCCGCAGATTGCAGGGGGAGCAGGCCGTGGCCACATTTTCCCATGTCGTTCGCCCGCCCGCCCGGCGAGGGACGACATGGTCGAAGGTCAGGTCACTGGGCGACCCGCAATATTGGCAGGTGAAACGGTCGCGCAGGAACAGGTTGAACCGGGTGAAGGCGGGATGTTCCGATGGCCTCACATATTGTTTGAGCGCGATCACCGAGGGAATTTTCATCTGCAAGCTGGGGCTGTGCACCTCCCGCTCATAGCTGGCGACGATGTCCACCCGTTCCAAAAAAACCGCCTTGATAGCGGTTTGCCAGGGCCAAAGGCTGAGCGGATAATAGCTTAACGGCGTATAGTCCGCGTTCAGGACCAGCGCCGGACAGTTTTCCGGATGTCGTATCAGGTCGGGATGGTACATAAGAACCCTCGAACCCCCATTTGCCAAGTTTCTGATTGATCAGGAACGTGACGGCAACATGACAGCATTAACCACCCCGACCCGTCAAGGGCCTGTATGATCCAATCCTCATCGCCACAGCATGTGGTAACCCGCTTCGCCCCGAGCCCTACCGGCAGGCTGCATATCGGCCATGGCTGGTCGGCCTTGCTGGCCATGGATTTTGCCCGTGCGAATGGCGGCTCGTTTCACCTCCGCATCGAGGATATCGACGGCACTCGCAGCCGTCCCGAACATGTCGCGGGCATCGTGGAGGACCTCAACTGGTTGGGGGTGGCGTGGGATGGCTACATCGTCTTTCAGTCCGACCGGCTCGATCATTATGAAGCCGCGCTGGAAAGATTGCGGCAGACGGACCTTATCTACCCCTGCTTCTGCACCCGCGCCGACATCGCGGCCAGCACCAGCGCGCCGCACGGGCCAGAGGGGCCGGTTTATCCGGGCACCTGTCGCGCATTGCCTCCGTCTGAGCGCGAACGGCGCATCGCGGCGGGCGAACCCCATGCATGGCGATTGGATATGGCGAGCGCCATTGCAGCCGCAGGGGAACTGCACTGGACGTCTGTTCCCCTCCCCACTCCCCCGCTGCCCCTCTGCGAACAGGTGATAGAAGCGAAGCCCCAGCCCGTAGGCGATGTCGTCCTCGCCCGCAAGGATGCGCCCGCGAGCTACCATCTTTCCTGCACCCTCGATGATGCCGCGATGGGCGTGACCCATGTGCTGCGCGGCGACGACCTGTTTGCCGCCACACATGTTCACCGGCTGCTTCAGGCGCTGCTCGACCTGCCGACACCCGTTTACTGTCACCATCCGCTGCTCGTCGGCGCGGATGGCAAGCGTCTTGCCAAGCGCGATGGCTCGATCGCCCTTGCAGACCTGCGCGCGCAGGGCGTCGATCCCGCTGCCCTCGCCGCCGATCTGCGCGGCGGGCGCTTTCCGGTTGGCATTTCGTTAGCCAAGGCCTAGATTCAGGCCATGAACACCGTTCTCATCATCGCCCTCATCCTTGCCATGGCCGCGACGCTCTTTGCGTTGATCCGGGGCATCATCGCCTTTCTTCAGGCCTCGAAGGAGCAACTGAACGCGCCGGACGGCACGCCCAGCCCTTCCAGCCTCAAGCAGAACAAGATGATGATGAACCGCATCCTGTTTCAGGCCGCAGCCATCATCATCGTCGCGATCCTGCTGCTGATGAAGGGCAACGGCTGATCCGCCGATGGTGAAGCTCAACAAGATCTACACCCGCACTGGCGATGCGGGCACGACCGGCCTTGTGGATGGATCACGCCTGCCCAAACATGCGCCGCGCATGCAGGCGGTCGGTGATGTCGATGAAGCGAACAGCGCGATCGGCCTTGCCATCCTGGCCATCGGCGAACGGCCTGAAGCGGGCTGGCTGACGACGGTCCAGAATGATCTGTTCGATCTGGGCGCCGACCTGGCGACGCCCGTGCCGGATGGGCAGGACGAACCCTGGGCGCTGCGTATCATCGCCACGCAGGTCAAGCGGCTGGAAGACCAGATCGACGCCATGAACGCCGATTTGCAACCTCTGGACAGCTTCATCCTGCCCGGCGGATCGCCCGCAGCAGCCGCCGTCCATCTCGCCCGCGCCATCACGCGCCGGGCCGAACGCAGCGCTACGGCAGCGGCTGCGGAAGTTCCGCTCAACCCTCAGGCGCTCGCCTATCTCAATCGGCTGTCCGACCTGCTCTTCGTCCTTGCCCGGCGCCTGAATGGCAATGGCGCAGACGACATCAAGTGGGTCCCCGGCGCCTCTCGTTAAGGCGGCGGGTCAAAGGCGCCGCAGTCCTATCGCAGGACCTTCGCCGACCAGGTGGTGATCCAATGCCACGCGCCACGGCATTCGCCCATCGCGCTGGCGGATACCAGCCGGAACCTCATGCCGTCCCAGACATAGCTTTCGCTGCTGCCGCAATCGCCCAGGCCCCGGCCCTTGGCATAGCTTTCCAGCGACGCGCTTTCGGGAGTCCAGGATGCGTTGACCAGCATGGGCTTGGCCGCATTCTCGCTCCACCCCGGTTGATAATCGAAGGACGCGTAGCGGAAGCTGCGCCGTCCCGGAATGCCGGTCGCAATCACGGGAACCGCGGAAAAATTATAAGCACCCGCGCCGCAGGGAACCAGCACCAGCGTCTCGGTTCGGGAGAGGCGGTAAAGCTCCGGCGGGGATGCGTCGCGCATCTCGTCGGCACAGGCGGTGAACTTGCCGAGCGCCGCCAGTTCCTCGCGCCATAGCGTCACCGGCGTAGTGCCAGCCGGGATGGGCGCCCGTCTTATCGCAACCATCGGCGGCGCTGCCCGCACGGCGCTGGCGGCCAGCGGACCTGTGGCGACCAGCGCCGCCATCGTGCCCGCGCGCCCCTGCCTTGCGTCCATATAGCGCATGGCAGCGGCAGCACCGGCAAGTGAGGGACGCGCGATCAGCGTGCCAGCCGACCGCAGCTCCAGCTTCGACCCCCGCGCCATCGCAATGGCGAGCGCCGACGCCTGCGGTCCTTGCAGCCGGGCTTCCCCATCCCTGCTCGCGGCCGTCGCGATCTTGCGGCCATCGACCAGGAAACTGATGTCTTCCTGTCCACGCGCGTCGCGGCTTATCCAGATTTCCGGCTGGGACGCGCCACCGGCATCCCGCTGAATACCCAGCATGACCGGCTTGTCCGGCCAGTCGGCTCCCTCCGGCAACAGGGACACGGCTTCGCACCGGCTGCGATTGTCGCAACCGATGATCCAGTCCTTATAGGTTTCCAAAGTGCCGGGCCGAGGCGTCTGGGCCGAAAGCGGCGCCGATGCGATGAACGCGCACAGCATCGCTGCCAGCGCGGTTAAGCGTGTGTCCCCCATTGGTTAAGTATAACTTAATTCATAGGCGGACGGTAGTAGCTTCCTTCGCGCGACCCGATGAGCCTTTGGCCAACGGGAATCCCATAATGAAAAAGGTCGGTGTCCCTCGACACCGACCTTTTTGATCAAGCCGCCTTGGCGCGCGACATGCGCTTGCGCTCGTTCGGGTCCAGATAGCGCTTGCGCAGGCGGATATTCTTGGGCGTCACTTCGACCATTTCATCATCGTCGATATAGGCGATCGCCTGCTCCAGCGTCATGCGCTTGGGCGGGGTCAGGCGGACGGCGTCATCCTTGCCACTGGCGCGGAAGTTGGTGAGCGCCTTCGACTTCATCGGATTGACTTCAAGGTCTTCCGGCTTGGCGTTCTCGCCGATCACCATGCCTTCGTAGAGCGCTTCGCCCACGCCCACGAACAGGATGCCGCGTTCTTCCAGCGGACCCAGCGCATAGGCATTGGCTTCGCCCGCACCGTTCGAGATGAGGACGCCATTCTTGCGGCCTTCGATCTTGCCCTTGTGGGGGCCGTACTTCTCGAACAGGCGGTTCATGATGCCGGTGCCGCGCGTGTCCGACAGGAATTCGCCATGATAGCCGATCAGGCCACGCGAGGGGGCGGAGAAGGTGATGCGGGTCTTGCCGCCGCCGGACGGACGCATGTCGGTCATCTCGGCCTTGCGGATGTTCATCTTGTCCACGACCGTGCCGGAGAACTCATCGTCCACGTCGATGACGACGGTTTCATACGGCTCGGTCTTGTTGCCATTCTCGTCTTCGCCGAACAGCACGCGGGGACGCGAGATGCCGAGTTCAAAGCCTTCGCGGCGCATGGTTTCGATGAGCACGCCCAGTTGGAGTTCGCCACGACCGGCGACTTCGAAGCTGTCCTTGTCATCCGATTCCGTCACCTTGATGGCGACGTTGGATTCGGCTTCGCGAGCGAGGCGATCGCGGATCATGCGGCTCGTCACCTTGCTGCCTTCACGGCCCGCCATCGGCGAATCGTTCACCGCGAAACGCATCGACAGGGTCGGCGGATCGATCGGCTGCGCCTGGATCGGCTCGCTGACCGACGTGTCGCAGATGGTGTTGGCGACGGTCGCGACGGTTAGCCCCGCAAGGCTGATGATGTCACCCGCCTTGGCTTCATCGACCGGCACGCGGTCGAGGCCCTGAAACGACATGATCTTCGACGCGCGGCCGGTTTCGATCACCTTGCCGTCCATGTCGAGCGCGTGGATCGCCTGGTTCACCTTGACCGTGCCGGACTGGACGCGGCCGGTGAGGATACGGCCGAGGAAGTTGTCGCGGTCGAGCAGCGTCACGAGGAAGCTGAACGGCGCATCCTGCTCCAGCGACGGCGGTGGCACATGATCGACGATCTTCTGGAACAGCGGCTCCAGCGTGCCTTCGCGGCGCTGCGGGTCTTCGCTGGCATAGCCGTTGCGGCCCGAGGCGTAGAGGACGGGGAAGTCGAGCTGTTCGTCATTGGCTTCGAGCGTCACGAACAGGTCGAACACTTCGTCCAGCACTTCCTGGATGCGCTCGTCGGGACGATCAACCTTGTTGACGACGACGATGGGACGCAGGCCCAGCGCCAGCGCCTTGCCGGTCACGAACTTGGTCTGCGGCATCGCGCCTTCGGAGGAATCGACCAGCAGGATGACGCCGTCGACCATGGAGAGGATGCGCTCCACCTCGCCGCCGAAGTCGGCGTGGCCGGGGGTGTCGACGATGTTGATGCGGGTGCCGTTCCATTCGACCGAGGTCGGCTTCGCCAGAATGGTGATGCCGCGTTCTTTTTCGAGGTCGTTCGAATCCATCGCGCGCTCTTCGACGCGCTGGTTGTCGCGGAAGGTGCCGGACTGGCGGAATAGCTGATCGACGAGTGTCGTCTTGCCATGGTCAACGTGCGCGATGATCGCGATATTACGCAGGGACATGCATGTGCCTTTGGGATTTTGGTTTTCCCGGCCGGCACCACGCCTGACCAGATGTATCGCGCGCGCCCCTACAGGAAATGACGCGTTGCGGCAAGGGCGAGGGCCGCATTTGCATCGGCCGGAACGCAAGACCATATTCCACATTGAAGCACCACTGTTATAGTTACATATAACAGCTTGAAGGAGACGTTATGGCCAGCACCGCGCCCACCACGGCGACAGCCGACACGCTCAACCTGACGCCGCCCGATCCGGTGCCGCCGATCGCGCCCGACAAGGCGGCGGGTCTTGTCCCGCTTGATGACGGACAGCGATCCAAGCTGGATGAGAAGGTCGATGCCTTCATCGACGATCTCGTCGCGCAGGACGCCAACTCGCCCGAATTCGGCCAGCGCGTCGATCAATTGACCAATATGGGGCGCAAGGAAATCGCGGAGGCTGCCGGCCATTCCAACCGCTTCCTCGATCGCCCGGTGCGTGCAATGGACAGCGACAACAAGGTGGGCGCGGACCTTGCCGAACTGCGCCGCACGGTCGAGGATCTCGATCCGGGCAAGCGCGGCAGCCTGCTGGCGCCCAAGAAGCTGTTCGGCATCATCCCCTTCGGCAACAAGCTGCGCGACTATTTCGACGGCTATAAAAGCGCGCAGGGTCACATCAACTCAATCCTCGGCTCCCTTGCCAGCGGCAAGGACGTCCTCATCAAGGACAACGCCGCCATCGATGTCGAGCGGCAGAATATGTGGGCGACGATGGGCCGTCTGGAGCAGATGATCCACATCTCCAAGACGCTCGACGCGCGGCTGGAGGCTAAGGCGCTGGAACTCGATTCCGCCGATCCCACCAAAGCGAAGGCGATCCGCGAAAGCGCGCTCTTCTACATCCGCCAGCGCACGCAGGACCTGCTGACGCAGATGGCCGTGACGGTGCAGGGCTATCTGGCGCTCGACCTCGTCAAGAAGAACAATGTGGAGTTGGTGAAGGGCGTCGACCGCGCCAGCACCACCACCGTCGCCGCGCTACGCACCGCTGTCACCGTGGCGCAGGCGCTCGCGGGCCAGAAGCTTGTGCTCGAACAGATCACCGCGCTCAACACCACCACGGCGAACATGATCGATTCGACCGGTGAGATGCTGAAGAACCAGACCGCCCAGATTCATGAGCAGGCGGCATCCAGCACGATCCCCATCGCAACGCTTCAGCGCGCCTTCCAGAATATCTACGACACGATGGACAATATCGACACGTTCAAGGCCAAGGCGCTGGAGAATATGAAGACGACGGTGAACACGCTGACGGCGGAGGTCGAAAAGTCGAAAGGCTATATCGCCCGCGCTGAGGGCCAGGCGCAGGCAGCGCAGCAGGCGCGCGCCGACAATCCCCTGTTGAGCGCGATCGAGGCGTAAGCCGTGAGCAGGTCCGACCGTGTCCTTGCCAATGCCGAAGCAGTGCTTCGCCGTCACGGCTTGAGAGCGCGCAGCCTGTCGGCACGCGCCCGGCGCAGGCGCATCGCGGCCCTGATGCGGAAGGTCAAATGGGCCTTCTGGTCGGTACTCGCGGTGCTCATTGGCTGCATGGTTGCCGGCTTCTTCATTCCACTCGGTACAAGCGGCCTGATGATTGCGCTTGGTATCTTGATCGCCGCGCTTCTGCTGATCGCGGCCCTCCCCTCCGAGCCGCGCATCCGGACGCAGTCGCTTGCTTCCGCCCCGCTAACCACGCTCCCGCTTCAGACCGAAATATGGCTGAACAACCAGCGCAAAGCCCTTCCCGCTCCCGCCGTTCCAGTTGCGGACAGCATCGGGATCAAGCTGGAGACGCTTGCCCCACAGCTCGAACGCCTCAACGACAAGGAACCAGCCGCGCAGGAAATCCGCAAGCTGCTGGCCGATCACCTGCCCGAACTGGTCACAGGCTATGAGTCCATTCCCGATCCGCTTCGCCGCGAGGAACGCAACGGCCGCGTCCCCGAGCAACAGCTGATCGAAGGACTGAAGGTGATCGACGGAGAACTCGCGCGGATCAGCGAGACACTCGCCAGTGGGGACATGGACAAACTGGCGGTGCAGAACCGTTTCCTGGAACTCAAATATCAGGAAGCCAAGGAACTTGGCCGCTAGGCCAGCGATCCTTCCGCCATGATCCATCTGACGTTGATCATCGTCGATTTTCTGACCGGACTGCTGGCCGCTGGCGCCTGGGCGCTCGCCTCTGCCGGGGGCGCCATCGCGGCGCTGCTGGGCGGCGGATTGGTCGGCGCATCCCTGTTCAGGAAATGGCGCAAACGAGGCTGACCCTCAACTGCCGCGAATGAGGGTGTCGATTGCCTCGTCGGCCATGGGCTGACTAAACTGGATGCCGAAGCGCTTCCCCTGCGCCCACATGACCCGACCACTTGCTTCCACGCCAATGGCCCTTATCGCCACATAGCTGCCGGCAGTCGGCGGGGTTTCGCAGTGCGCCAACGCTCCCGATGTGGACAGGTCGAGAAAATGACCGCGCATCTCCGCATTGCCGACGCATAGAGTGACAGGGCCGAACATTTTGTGTCGTGCAGTGTGCCGCCGCTGTTCGGCGTTGCCCGACAGGAATTTGCCTTGGTCGATCATACCGAGCTTCTCCCTCCGGCCAATCAATCACAAAAAGGTCAAGGCCATCCACAGAATCATGGTTAACTGGCCATTAGCCCCCTTTCCCCCTAGGGAAACCGCTAATTTGTATCAGCTGTGCTTTTGATCGCACAGGGTACGATGCTCTGGGGCGAGGGCCGGGCCGCGATTCTGCGAAAGCGGGCAAAATAGCCTCCCGCCGTTGGCTTGGGCACCAGTTCCTCCAGCCGGAAACCAATCGATGCAAGTTCACAGATCAGCAGGCGTGGCGGCGTGCCATGCTGTCCGGTCGGACGATCCGCATCGACGACGATCAACTCGCCATCCTTCTTGAGCGCGGGGCTGAGGTTCCACAGAAAGGCATAGGGTTCCGCGATCTCATGATACATATGGACCATCAGAATACGGTCGAAGCTGTTTTCCGGCAGCTTCGGGTCCTCTGGCGCGCCCAGCCGGACGCTGACGTTGCGCCAATCCTCCCGCGTGATGCGGCGGGACAGGGCCTCGATCACCTCGGGCATGATGTCTTCGGCCAGCACGCGACCCTTGGGACCCACCCGGTTTGCGAGACGAACGGTATAATAGCCTTCGCCAGCGCCGATATCCGCGACGGTCATGCCCGGCCGGATGCCCGCGCGGTCCATGATATCGTCGGCTTCGTTGACGCGATCGCGCGCTTCCTCGCTGGACCAGCGGGTAGAAACGATGGGTGCGACCGGCCTGTCGGCTCGCGGAAAATCGCGCGCGGCGGCGGGCCGGTCATCCTGCTTGGCGGATGACAACAGGCCGCAGCCCGCCAGCAGGAACAATGATCCCGCCAGCGCGCCCCGCATCATCAGTCGACATCCTCCACATCGACCTTCTCGCCCGTCACCTTCTGCGACAGGGCGGCCGCCATGAACGGGTCGAGCGCACCGTCCAGCACATCGTCGGGTGATGTGGAGGTAACGCCGGTGCGCAGGTCCTTCACCAGCTGATAGGGCTGGAGCACGTAGGAGCGAATCTGGTGGCCCCAGCCGATCTCGGTCTTCGCCTGATATTCGCCGGAAGCCGCCGCCTCGCGCTTCTGCAACTCGGCTTCGTAGAGCCGCGCCTTCAGCATGTTCATGGCCGTCGCGCGGTTCTTGTGCTGCGAACGGTCATTCTGTGACGCGACGATGATGCCCGAGGGAATGTGGGTGATGCGGACGGCGGAGTCGGTCGTGTTGACGTGCTGCCCACCCGCGCCCGACGCGCGATAGGTATCGATCTTAAGGTCGCCTTCATTGACCTCAATTTCGATATTGTCGTCGATCACCGGATAGACCCAGACAGACGAGAAGCTGGTGTGCCGCCGCGCCGAACTGTCATAGGGGCTGATGCGCACCAGCCGGTGCACGCCGCTTTCCGTCTTGGCATAGCCATAGGCATTTTCGCCCTTGAACAGGAACGTCGCGGACTTGATGCCCGCCTGGTCGCCTGCCTGATAATCGACCAGCTCGACCTTGTAGCCGCGCCGTTCCGCCCAGCGGCGGTACATGCGGGACAGCATTTCCGCCCAATCCTGGCTTTCCGTGCCACCCGCGCCTGCATGGATTTCAAGGTAAGTGTCGCTGGCATCCGCCTCACCGGCGAGCAGCGCCTTGATCTTGTCCTCGTCCGCGCGGTCGGCCAGCGCCTTCAGGGACGCAACGCCTTCATTCACCATATCCTCATCGCCCTCGGCCTCGGCCATTTCGATGAGTTCGGCGGTGTCGGTCTTCTCGCTGTCGATCGCCCGGGTCGCGCCGATCGCGGCTTCCAGACGCGTGCGCTCACGCATGACTTCCTGCGCCATCTTCTGATTGTCCCACAGCGTCGGGTCCTCGACGCGTGCATTCAACTCGTCGAGGCGGCGCAGCGCGCGATCCCAGTCGAGGAAGCGGCGCAGCAGGTCCAGCGCGGCGTCGATACGGTCGATATATTGCTGCGCTTCGGCGCGCATGGGAAATCTCCAGACAATTCGGGGCGCTCCCCCGCATCAGGCAGGAAACGCACTAAACGCCTGCCCCTATCCGAGGGCAGCGGATTTGGGAAGATTCAATCCTCCAAGCCATGGCCGCGCAGTCTCCGAACAGGCCAGGCAAGCCTTGTCCCTCCAGAGGCTATGCCATACAGCTCGACCACGCCCAAAAGAGGCGCAAGGAGAGGAACGACATCTTGGCTGAAGGACAATCTACCCATCCCGCACCGGCGCAGGCCGTTCTCGTGATACTCGCGCTCGTACCGATCATCGGCATTTTCTACGCCATCGGATCCGCCTTGGGCGTGGCGAGCTTCCTTTTCTTCGGTTTCATCTTCGTGCTTTATTGGGCTGGCATAAAAGGCATGAAACCTGCGGAATTCGCACCCGCGCTATGCGGTTCGCTTGGCGGATTGGGCCTGGCATTTCTGCTGCACAGCCTGCCGACGGTTCTGGGCATGGCCGGAATGGCCATTGGGTTGGTTGGCGTGGTCATTGCCATTTATCTGCTCATTCGCGGCCAAGCCAGCCTGATAGTCAACAATGCCTTCATGCTGCTGCTAACGCTCGGCAACCCGATCATATTTGAAAGGGACGCCGATTTCGCCGCTGCGGCAGTCGCCATCGTGACAGCGGCAGCCTATGTCGGGAGCCTCGCATTTCTGATGAAGCGCTTCTCCGGCGGGTTACGCGCAAAGGCGCAATAACGGGTCAGCAAAGGCGGGAGGTTAGTAAATCCCGCCTTGATCCTGCAGGAAGTCGCTGTCCGTCCGCTGCCGCGTCTGCGACCCTGCCTCGCGCCGGGCGGCGGCCTGTTCCTGAGCGGCCACCTCTTCCTTGCGGATCGATCGGCGCGGCTCGGTCTCGGGCTTGAACGCTTCCCAGATCACCGCAGGCTTGGGGTCGTCGGTCGGCCATACGCCATAGACGCGCTTGCCCGAACGGCGGTCGATCGTGACCATGCGGACGCCCGCTGGGGCAACAAAAGGCGTCTTGGGCATGGTTTCCAGCACGGGCGCCATCGCCGCCTTCCAGATGGGCGCGGCGATGCGGCCACCCTGCGCCCAGCCGCCCAGGCTGCGCGGCTGGTCATAGCCCATATAGACGCCCGCGACGATGTCGGGCGATCCGCCGACGAACCACACATTGGTCGGCCCGTTGGTGGTGCCGGTCTTGCCGAACAGCGGCCGCTTCAGGTCGGCAAGGACCGTCGCGGTGCCGCGCTGGATCACGCCTTCGGCGATATGCACCACCTGATAGGCAGTCATCGGGTTCATCACCTGTCGCCCTTCAAAACCGAAGCGCGGCATGGGCTTTCCATCCCAGTTCGCCATGTTGCAGCCGTCGCAGGCACGCCAGCGCAGCGGCCAAATCACCTTGCCGCGCCGGTCCTGCACATAGTCCATCACCTTGGGCGACAACTGGCGGCCATGATTGGCGAGCATCGCATAGGCGTTCACCATCCGCTCGACCGTCGTTTCGCCCGCGCCCAGAGCGAAGGAGAGATAGGGCTGATAATCGCCGATCCCCATCGCCTTGATCGTACGAACCACGCGATCCATGCCGGTCTGGCTGGCGGCGCGCACGGTCATCAGGTTGCGCGACTGTTCGACGCCCCAGCGCATCGTCTGCGGTCCGGCACTGCCGCCGGAGAAGTTGCGGAAGCATTTCTGGCCCAGCCCCGCGCCCTGATAAACGCATAGCGGCCCATCAACGATGATGGAGGCGGGCGTCATCCCGCCGTCGAGCGCGGCGGCATAGACGAACGGCTTGATGGTCGAACCGGGCTGACGCATCGCCTGCGTCGCGCGATTATAGGAGGACAGGCGGCTATCGAAGCCGCCCTGCATCGCCAGGACGCGCCCGGAATGGACCTGTTCGGCCATCATCCCGCCGGACACTTCGGGCACGTTGCGCAGCGCCCAGGTCGATCCATTGCGGGCTACCGCGATCAGGTCTCCCGCCTTCATGCCGTTGAATGCGGGGCCGCCCACGCGGCGATAGGGCATCTGCGCGGCGCTGGCGGGCAGCGTTCCGGTCGATCCATCGGAAAAGCCTATTTCAGCGCGCGAAGAATCGCGGTTGATAACCGCCGCTATGCGCCAGCCTGCATAATCGATCCCAATATAGCTCGCTGCCAGTTCGCGTTTCCATCCGCGCGCCATGTCGATCTTGCCCACCGGACCAGACCATCCCTTGCCCGCGTCGAAACGCAGCAGGCCGTTGCGCAATGCCGTCGCGACGCCTTCCTGCAACTTGGGATCATAGGGGCTGCGGACCCACAGGCCGCCCGCATAGACGCTGTTGGGGCCGTCCTCCGCCTTTTCGCCGAACCGGTCGATCAGGCGGCGGCGAACCTCCTCCATATAATAGCCGCCCGCGCGCGCGTCGAAGCTGGAGCCATGCGGTGGCACCGTGCCCAGCGGTTGTGCCTGCGCCTCGTTCAGTTGCGCCTGACTGATCCAGCCATTCTTGTACATCTCGCCCAGCGCCCAGTTGCGCCGATCGAGCGCGCGTGCGTGGCCAGTCGGGCTTTCGGGACGGTAATTGGCCGGCCCCTTGGGCAGGATGGCGAGATAAGCCATCTCGTGCAGCTTCAGATCGCCGACATCCTTGTCGAAATAGGCGCGCGCAGCGGCCTGCACGCCATAGGCGTTGCGGCCGAGGAATATCTGGTTGAGGTAAAGTTCGAGGATCTGCTGCTTGGTCAGCACATCTTCCATGCGGTAGGCGAGGATCATCTCCTTCACCTTGCGCGTGGGCGAATATTCATCGCCGATCAGCAGGTTCTTGGCGACCTGCTGGGTGATGGTCGATCCGCCCTTGGCGCGCTGGCCGGAGCCGATCTTCGTCACATAGTCGAACACCGCGCCGAAAAAGCCGGGGATATCCACGCCATGATGATCGAAGAAAGTCTTGTCCTCCGCCGCCAGATAAGTGCGGATCAGCAGGGGCGGATAGTCGCTATATTGCAGCTGGACCCGGCGCTCGCGTGCATAGCTGTGCACGGGCTGGCCATTGATGTCGCGCACGATCGTGGGCAGCGGCGGCTCATATTCCAGAAGCGTCGCCGCATCGGGCAGGCCGCGCGCGAAGATGATCCAGAACAGCAGGATGGCGAGGAAAATTCCGCCGAGCGCGATCGCGGCCCACCGGAACCAGCGCCGCTGCCACAGCGGGGAAAGCCTTTCCCGGAAATCCCGTCCACGCCCGCGCAAACGGTTGGCAAAGGACAAGCGGGCGGTGTGGGGACGGGCCTCTTCCATGACGAGAGGAGGCTCTAAGGTCAAAATGCGGTCAGCGCCAGTGCGGATCGATGGGCCGCGTTCCGGTCAGCCGCCGCCAAGGGGCAGCTTGCGGGCGAAATATATCTCGACCGCCTTCGCAACGCCCTTGGCTATGCGGCTACGCCCTTCGGGTGAGGCGAGGAAAGCGGCATCCTCGGCATTGCTGAGATAGCCGGTCTCGAACAGGACCGACGGCGTGTCCGGCGCCTTCAAAACCATGAGTGAGGCATAGCGGTGGAACGTGGTACGAAAGGTCAGGAACGGCGCCCCCTCCCGCTGAAGAAGACGAGCGAAATTCGCCGATTCCTTCATGGTTTCGCGCTGCGTAAGGTCGATGAGGATAGACGACACCTGATCGGGCTGCCCGCCCAGATTGACGCCGTTCAAAACGTCCGCCCTGTTCTCCCGCGCCGCCAGCCTCGCCGCTTCCCGGTCCGATGCCACCTCCGACAAGGTGTAGATCGTCGCACCCCGCGCGTCATGATTTTCCGCCGAATCGGCATGGACCGAAATAAAGAGATCCGCATTCATCTTCCGCGCGATGCCATAGCGTTCCTGCAGGACCAGAAAGCGGTCGTCATCCCTTGTCAGCGCGACGCGAAGTCTGCCGGACTTCACCAGCTGATCCCGGATCGCCTGCGCGATCGCGAGCGTCAGATCCTTTTCCCGTTCGCCGGTTTCCGCGTTGATCGCGCCGGGATCATGCCCGCCATGCCCCGCGTCGATGACAATCAGCGGGCGTGACGCGTCGGATGATCCTTCCACCCGTGGTAGCGAGAGGCCGCGCGCCACCGGCGGGATCGGCACGGTGATGCTGTGCAGCCGCTTGGCTGGACGGGGCGCCATGGAGGCTGGCTTATCGAAGCTGATGCGCTCCGCTCCCTGAGGACCGGCCAGAAAAGCAGTTGCCAGGGCAAGAGCGTGCAGCATGGCGCGCTTGTGCCCCGCCCCGCCCCATGCCGTCCAGCCCCATTTCAGCGGCAGCCATTCGCCGCCGCGTTTACCTTTGCTTCACCATGTTGGGCGATTAAACGCAGTTATGGCAGCATTCGTCCTGGACCAAACAATTTTGCGGGGGACGTTGCTAGGCTGGCCTTAGGCTGCTACCCATTCACATTCCTGAAAGAAACGCCCACATTAGGCCCGTTTCTTAATCAGGAACTTTCACGGCAGCATCGGCGAGCGCCAAGGCGCTTGAGGCCCGATGCGACGAACAGGTTGACGCTGCATGAGGCATGATTTCCATTCCACGCTGAGCCCGATAGCGGGCGATGCGGCGTGGATGGAGCGGACCGGCGATTTGCCCGGCCCTGCCGATGCAGCAGAAGCGCAGTTTTTCCTGTCAAACCGGACGATAGCAACACCCGCGCCGCTGGCGGCGCGACTGCATTCGTCCCTTCACTATCGCGTGGCAGCCCGGCCCAGTGCCGCTGGCCGCCTTCGCCGGAGAATAATAAATGACAATGCGTATGCTGATCGATGCGCGCCACCGGGAAGAGACCCGGGTCGCGGTCGTCAAAGGTAACCGGATCGAGGAGTTTGATTTCGAATCGGCCGAGCACAAGCAGCTCAAAGGCAATATCTACCTCGCCAAGGTTACCCGTGTAGAACCCTCGCTTCAGGCGGCGTTCGTCGATTATGGCGGCAACCGCCACGGCTTCCTGGCGTTCAGCGAAATCCATCCCGATTATTACCAGATTCCCCGCGAAGACCGCGAGGCGCTGCTGCGCGAAGAGCGCGAGCATGCCGAGGAAGAGGCCGCGCTGCGTGCCGATTTCGAGGATGACGAGGATCATCATGGCGACGATGGGCTGGAACTGGTCGAAGCCACCCATCATGAAGAGGATGAAGGCGAGGCCGCCGAAAGCAGCGAAGGCCCCGCAAAGGGTGGCCGCCGCAAGCGCGGTGGTGATGAAGCCGCCGACGAACTGCGCCGCAAGCGCATGGCTCTGCGCCGCCGTTACAAGATCCAGGATGTCATCAAGCGCCGTCAGGTGCTGCTGGTGCAGGTCGTCAAGGAAGAGCGCGGGAACAAGGGCGCGGCCCTTACCACCTATCTTTCGCTGGCCGGTCGCTATTGCGTGCTGATGCCGAACACGTCGCATGGCGGCGGAATTTCGCGCAAGATCAGCAACGCCGCCGACCGCAAGCGGCTGAAGACGATCGTCGCGGAGATGAACCTGCCCTCGACCATGGGCTGCATCGTCCGCACCGCCGGGCTCCAGCGTACCAAGCCGGAGATCAAGCGCGATTTCGACTATCTCGCCCGCCTGTGGGACGAGATTCGCGAAAAGACGCTGAAGTCCGAAGCGCCCGCGCTGATCCACAATGACAGCGACCTCATCAAGCGCGCGATCCGCGATATCTACAACAAGGATATCGAAGAGGTCATTGTTGAGGGCGAATATGGCTATAAGGCCGCCAAGGACTTCATGAAGCTGCTGATGCCCAGCCATGCGCGCCGGGTGCAGCAATATGCCGACGCCGTGTCGCTGTTCCAGCGGGCAGGCGTCGAGGATCAGCTTGCCGCGATGTATAATCCGGTCGTGCAGCTGAAATCGGGCGGCTATCTGGTCATCAACCCGACCGAAGCTTTGGTGTCGATCGACATCAACTCGGGTCGTTCGACGCGTGAACATGGCATCGAGCAGACCGCCGTCGCCACCAACCTGGAAGCCGCGCGCGAAATCGCTCGCCAGTTGCGCCTGCGCGACATGGCGGGTCTGGTCGTCATCGACTTTATCGACATGGAGATGAACTCCAACATCCGTAAGGTCGAGAAGGCGATGAAGGAGGCGCTGAAGGACGATCGCGCCCGTATTCAGGTCGGCCGCATCTCCGGCTTTGGCCTCATGGAAATGAGCCGCCAGCGCCTGCGCACCGGCGTGCTGGAAGCATCGACCCGCCAGTGCCCGCATTGCGAAGGCACCGGCCTTGTCCGCACGGCGTCTTCGGCGGGTCTTTCCGCGCTGCGCATGCTGGAAGAGGAAGCAGCGCGTGGTCGCGGCAACCTCGTCACCCTTCGCGCGAGCCAGGAAGCGGCCTTCTATGTCCTCAACAATAAGCGCCGCGAGTTGGACGAGATCGAGCAGCGTTATGGCGTGACGATCGCCATCCTGCCTGATGGCGAGGTCGAAGGCGCGCGCATGTCGGTGGAAGCCAGCGGCCCGCGTCCGGAACGGGTGGTGAGCTATGCTCCGATCGTCGAGGAAGAGGATGACCTCGATATCGTCGAGGAGCTGGAAGAAGAGGAAATCGAGGAAGTCGAGGCCGCTGAGCGCGAAGAGCGCGGTGACCGAGGCGAGGATCGCGAAGGCGGCCGCCGTCGTCGTCGCCGTCGCCGTCGTCGTGGCGGCCAGCGTGATGAGCATCACGCCGAAGGTGAAGCGGAAACTGCCGCTGGTTCCGGCGACGAAACTGGCGAAGAAGCCGAATCGGCTGACGAAGAAACGGAAGGACAGCCTGTCGAGGCTCATGGCGAAGGCGAAGAGGCCGGTCGCCGTCGTGGCCGTCGCGGTCGCCGTGGCGGACGCCGTCGTCGCGAGGGCGAAGCGGTTGCCGACGAGGCTGCTAGCGAAGCCGTCGAGGCTTTCGAGCCTGCCGCTGTCGAGGCTGTCGCCGAGACGGTAGCAGAAGCAGCGCCCGAAGCGCCTGCGGAGGAAGAGGCGCCCAAGACGCGCCGTCGTCCCCGTGCTCGCAAGGCAAAGGAAGCCGTAGAAGCACCCGTGGAGGCTCCCGAGGCTCCGGTCGAAGCGGCAGCCGAGGAAGCGCCTGCCAAGCCCAAGCGCACTCGCCGCAAGAAGGCAGAGGCCGCTCCCGAAGCGCCTGCCGAACCGGTCGTGAGCGTGGAACCCGAAGCCGAGGCACCCGCCAAGCCCAAGCGCACTCGCCGCAAGAAGGTTGAGGCCATTGCCCAGGACGCGGCGGAGGCTCCCGCGATCGCAGGAGCCGTGGCACCGGAAGCTGGTGCAACATCGGCAGCAGCTGGTGAGAGCGCGGTCTCGACGGCTGATGGCGAAGAGACGAACGACGACGATAGCGCACCGCGCCGTGGATGGTGGCAGCGCACCTTCGGTCAGTAAGAAGGACGTCCGCCCGATGAGCAACGCCGCTGCCCTTCCGGATTTCCGGGAAGGCGGCGGCGTTCTCGCTTCAGGCGGAGTTCATCCCCGTGCTGGCAGGGGCGCGGACATGCTGCCTTCATCCCTGATCCATGGTGATCGGCCATGATGCGCCGATGGCTGCGCACCGCCGCGATCGCAGTTGCCTCGCTGGCACTCGTTGCCCAGCCCGCGATGGCGCAACAGATTCTTCGCGACGCCGAAACCGAAGCTTTCATGGCGGACATGTCAGGACCGCTGGTCAGCGCGGCAGGGATGGAACCGCGCAATGTCCAGGTGCTGGTTCTCAACGATCCGGAAATCAACGCCTTCGTTGCAGGCGGCCAATATGTCTGGGTTCATAGCGGCCTGATCGCCGCGACCGACAATGTGAACCAGTTGCAAGGGGTCGTCGCACACGAACTTGGCCATATCGAGGGCGGCCATATCATCCGGTCATCGGAAGGCATGAAGGCCGCGACCGGCATCACCCTGCTCAGCCTGGTCCTGGGCGCCGCTGCGATTGCGGCGGGCGGCGCGGAAGCGGGCATGGGCATTTTGGGCATGGGCCAGCAGGCGGCGATGGGCAAATATCTCGCCTTTTCCCGCGCGCAGGAAAGCTCCGCCGACCTTGCGGGTGCGCGCTATTTGAGCAAGTCGGGCCTGTCGGGCAAGGGCAGCCTGGAATTCTTCAAGAAGTTGCAGAACCAGGAATATCGTCTCGCGATCCCGCAGGACGACAGCTACGGCCGCACGCATCCGCTATCCGGCGAACGCATCAATGTTCTGCGAGAAGTTTATACGGTCGATCCAGCGTGGGACAAACCTATCGACCCGAAGCTGGAAGCCCGGTTCGAGCGCATAAAGGCCAAGCTGGTCGGCTTCGTTTCCGAACCCACACAAACGCTGATCAAATATCCCGAGAGCGATCAGTCTCTCCCGGCGCATTATGCGCGCGCGTACGCCTGGCATAAAAGCGCCTATCCCGACAAAGCGATCGCCGAGGTGAACGCCCTTCTGGCGGCGCAGCCGCACGACCCGTATTTTCTGGAACTCAAGGGTCAGGTGCTGCTGGAAAGCGGAAAGCCCGCCGACGCCATCCCGCCGCTACGCGAAGCGGTGCAGCTGACGCAGCAGCCCTTGATCGCCACGATGCTGGGTCATGCGCTCATCGCGACGGAAGATGACCGGAATTTCGTGGAAGCCGAACAGGTATTGCGCAACGCCGTAGCGCGCGATCGGGAAAACCCCTTTGCCTGGTATCAGCTCGGCGTCGTTTATGAACGGCGGGGCGACACGCCTCGCGCGGCGCTGGCCACGGCGGAACGCTATGCATTGATGGGCGACGATCAGATGGCGCTGCGCAGCGCTGACGCGGCCATGCAGGGATTGAGGCCGGGCACGGTTGACTATCTGCGGGCACAGGATATCGCCATGGTGTCCCGCGCAGCCGTCGAGCAGAAGCGAAAGAAGAAATGACCGAAACCTCTCGACCCGGCATTCGCGCCGCCCTTTCCAACAGGACCATTCAGATGACGATTGGCGCCCTCGCCTTCATCGCCGCCACTGCCGCTGGCGCGGCTCTGGGCATGCAGAGTAGCGGCAGCGTCGCCGCCGGAGACAAGGCCGCGATCGAGAAGATCGTGCGCGACTATATTCTGGAGCATCCCGAGATCATTCCCGAGGCGGTCGAACGGCTGCAGGCTAAACGCGTGTCGGACAGCATCGGCGAAAGTCGCAAGGCGATCGAAACGCCCTATGCGGGCGCGTGGGAAGGCGCGGCCAATGGCGATGTCACGGTGGTCGAATTCTTCGATTACGCATGCGGCTATTGCCGCGCATCCCTGCCCGACCTCGCCAAGCTGGTGGGCGAGGACAAGGGGGTGAAGGTCGTCTATCGTGAATTGCCGATCCTGTCCGACGAGAGCGCAGATGCGGCCAAGGTGTCGTTGCTGGCGGCTGAGAAGGGCCAGTATATGCCTTTCCACCGCGCGCTGTATGCGAGCGGGAAGGTCACGCGAGACACTATATTGGGCGCTGCCGCCAAGGTCGGCATAGACGGAAAGGCTGCGGAGGCGGCCATGGCCAACAGCAAATATGATGGCGAAATCCAGTCGAACATCGCGCTGGCGCAAAAGCTGCGCGCCACGGGTACGCCGACCTTTGTGGTGGGTGATCAGGTGTTGAATGGTGCAGTGGGCTATGACGCGCTGAAGCAAGCGGTTTCGGTGGCGCGGGCGAAGTAATCACAGACCTGTTTCCCTCTCCCCTTCAGGGGTCGGCCAGAGGCACGTGACTCTGGCCGAGGTGCCGAGCGTAGCGAAGGCGGGAGAGGGGAACGCACAGCACATCCGTTGCTCCCCTCTCCCTAACCCTCTCCCCTGAAGGGGAGAGGGAATAAAACTGCTGATGCCACACCCACCCACCCCCTCCTCCGCCATTGACTCATCTACAGCTTTTGCCTATCGGACGCCCCCTGACATGCGGCCGCCCATCGCGGCCCTTTTTTGTCACGCCCGATTTTGACGTTTTGCTTTGAGGAATGAACGATGAAGCGCACCTATCAGCCGAGCAATCTGGTTCGGAAGCGCCGTCACGGTTTCCGCGCTCGCATGGCGACCCCCGGCGGCCGCAATGTGATCCGCGCCCGCCGTTCGCGGGGCCGCAAGAGCCTGAGCGCCTGAACGACGCGCCGCCGGATCGCGCGCCAGCCATGATGAGGCGGCGCGCTGATTTCCTGGCGGCGAATCGTGGGCGGCGCGCGCCGATGCCGGGCTTTGTCCTGCTGGTGCGCGAACGTGGCGATGGCGATCCGGCGATGCGTATCGGCATCACGGTTACGAAAAAGATTGGCGGCGCTGTCATCCGCAACCGGATGAAGCGCCGTTTTCGCGTCTTGGCGCGGGATTTGTTGCCCATCCACGGAATCGTGGGCGCCGACCATGTGCTGATCGGCCGTTCCGAAGGCATAGAGCGCGACTTTGCCTTGCTCCGCTCGGAACTGGAAAAGGCCCTGGGTAAGGTGATGAGCCGCCCTGCTGGCACCCATCGAGGGCCTTCGCGAAAGAAACCTTCCCGCGAACAGGGCGCTCAAGAGCAATGATTGCTCGCTTACTCATCCTGATCGCGCGCTTCTGGCAACTCGGCCCGTCGCGCATATTGCCCCCCAGCTGCCGCTATGCGCCGTCCTGTTCGCAATATGCCATAGAGGCCATCCGCAAATATGGTGCGGTGAAGGGTAGCTGGCTCGCCACGAAGCGGCTAATGCGATGCCACCCTTGGGGCGGTTCGGGCTACGACCCGGTCCCCTGATACGAATTTTCACAAGACACGGCGGAGCCGACAAGCGTGGACGACAAGAAGAATATTATTCTGGCGGTGCTACTGACCGCAGCGATCCTGTTCGGCTGGCCCTATATCGCCCAGCATTTCTTCCCGGCCGCCAACCCACCCGCGACCAAGATCGAAGGCGGCAAGACCACGCCGGTGGTGCAGGGATCAAGCCCGGTAGCGAGCAGTCCGTCCGCGATTCGCGATCGCGCGCAGGTTTTGAAGGATAGCCCCCGTGTCGCGATCCGCACACCGAAGCTGACCGGCTCCATCAATCTGAAGGGCGCGCGTATCGACGATATCGTGCTGCCCACCTATGGCGAAACGATTGCGAAAAATTCGCCTGCGATACGGCTCTATAGCCCTTCGGGCACGAAGGACGCCTTTTTTGCCGGGTTCGGATGGCAGGGCGAGGGACTTAAGGCCCCTGACGCGAACACCGTCTGGACCGCCGATGCCAAGGAGTTGACGCCGACCAGCCCTGTGACCCTGCGGTGGGACAATGGTGCGGGCCAGGCTTTCGAAATCCGCCTGTCGGTCGATGAGAATTACATGATCACCGCGCAGCAGAAGGTCGCGAACAGCGGCACAGGCGTGGTGGGGGTGAAGCCCTATGGTTACATCAACCGCACGGGCATCCCCAATGATCCGGACACCTGGACCATCCATATCGGCCCGATGGGCGTGTTCAACGGCGCTGCCAATTATGACGTGAATTACAAGGATCTCGACGAGGGTCCTTCCTCGCAGAGCTTCCAATCGACCGGTGGCTGGCTGGGCTTCACCGACAAATATTGGCTGTCGGCGCTGGTCCCCGACCAGAAGGCCGCTTTTGAAGGCCAGTTCCGCAAGGGCGCAGGCACACAATATCAGGCCGATTACAGTCTTGCGCCGACGATGCTCGCGCCGGGCAAAGCCATCACTCAAACCACTCGCCTGTTCGTGGGCGCGAAGGAAGTGAAGACGCTCGAAGCCTATCAGGACGCGGGCATTCCGCTGTTCGACCGGGCGATCGACTGGGGCTGGTTCTACTGGTTCGAAAAGCCGATCTTCGCGCTGCTGCATTGGCTGTTCGAACATATCGGCAATTTCGGCGTGGCGATCATCTGCCTGACCTTCGTGGTCCGCGCGCTGATGTTCCCGGTCGCCCAGCGTCAGTTCGCCAGCATGGCGGCTATGCGCGCGGTGCAGCCGAAGATGAAGGCGCTGCAGGACAAGTATAAGGACGACAAGCCCAAGCTGCAGCAGGAGATGATGGAGCTCTACAAGCGCGAGAAGGTCAATCCGCTCGCCGGCTGCCTGCCCATCTTCATCCAGATCCCGATCTTCTTTGCGCTGTACAAGGTGTTGCAGCTGACGATCGAAATGCGCCACCAGCCGTTTGTGCTGTGGATCAAGGATCTGTCCGCGCCCGATCCGCTGCATATCCTGAACCTGTTCGGCCTACTGCCCTTCACCCCGCCGTCCTTCCTGGCGATCGGCGTGCTGGCGCTGCTGCTGGGCATTTCGATGTGGCTGCAGTTCAAGCTGAATCCGGCTCAGATGGACCCGATGCAGCAGCAGATCTTCTCAATCATGCCGTGGATGATGATGTTCATCATGGCACCGTTCGCGGCGGGCCTGCTGGTTTACTGGATCACCAACAACTGCCTGTCGATGCTGCAGCAGTGGTGGCTCTACAAGCGCCACCCCGTGCTGAACGCGGCTCCGGCGAAATAAGGCGGATATCCCAGTGAACGAGCAGGAACAGGCAGAACTGATCGAGGAAGCACGCAAGGTGTTCGCCGGGCCGATCACCTTCCTTAAGTCAGCACCGGATTTGAAGTTCCTGCCCGACATGTCGGTCAATGAAGTGGCATTTGCGGGCCGATCGAACGTTGGCAAATCGTCCCTGCTGAACGCGCTGACGGGCCGCAACGGGCTTGCCCGCACGTCGAACACACCGGGACGGACGCAGGAACTGAACTTTTTCGATGTCGGCGACCCGCTGCGTTTTCGCCTCGTCGACATGCCGGGTTATGGCTATGCGCGCGCGCCCAAGGATATGGTGCGCCAGTGGCGCTTCCTTGTGAACGACTATCTACGCGGGCGGGCGAAACTGAAGCGCGCACTCGTGCTGATCGACAGTCGCCATGGCATCAAGGATGTCGATAACGAGATTTTCGACATGCTCGACGCGGCGGCCGTCAGTTATCGTATCGTCCTGACCAAGGCGGACAAGGTAAAGGCCAGCCACCTCGCCGAAGTGATCCAGGCGACCGGCGATGCCGTTCGGAAACGCCCTGCCGCCCATCCGGAGATTATCCCGACCTCAAGTGAAAAGGGCATGGGCATAGCGGAGCTTCGGGCAGCCGTTTTGGCGAGCGTTACTGAAGGATGATGGGTCTCCGTTAAAGCGGAGCAGCAGGCGCTGCCCCTCCTTCGGCTTATGCTTTAGCTATCACTTTCCCCAAACAGCCAAGGCCGGGGTCAGAACAACTCATACTGCCCGTCTCCTTTGAGCGTCCAAGTACCGAGAATATCGTGCCGAGTGCGGCCTACATGGCTGCAAACCAGGACAAACTGGTCGAGCGACCAAAGGAAGCCGTCGATTGCTTGCTGCGCCGGAGGGCCATCCCTGTAGAATAGCGTCTGGTGCGGGCTGAAGGTCCAGCCGGGGCGCAAGGCCACACCCGCCCCCCGCATTGCGTCGATGATCGACTTTTGTAATTGATTGAGCAGCGGCACAGATCGGGAAGGGCGGAGAGCAGCGGAGCGGTTGCTGAGGCTCAGCCGGTCGAGCTTCAAGTCAAAAGGTTCAGCATCGATCGCAGTTCCTGCCCGCAACAATGCCTTGATCACCGCATAGGGATATTCGACATAGTCGGCGGTCACGGCGAGCGTCACATGATGATGCTCCGGCCGGATGCGGCGCTCCCCGCCGCCCAGTGTCTCGGCAAAATGATCCGTCTGGCGCGCGATGATGGGCGATGGTTTCAGCGCGAAAAAGAGACGATATTTGGTGTCGGCGCGCATGTCATGGCGCATGGCTGATCCTTTCGAGTCGATATGTTCACTATATGTTCCTATAGTGCTGATAGCGAGTCTCGGGAGCCGATCCGCCATTCGGACGTTGGGCATGGTCCAAGATATCGAGCGCGACCCGAAGGTTGGCTTGGCCTTTCAGGGCTCGGCCGGGTTGTTGAAACAGCGGCCGCTATTCGTGGCGATAGAAGGGTGCGCCGATCTTGTCCGTGACAAGGGGGCGTTCAAGGCGCATTGGAACAGCGACCTTGACCGCTGGTTCGGCGAAGGCATCGACACGCCGGGGCTGGTGATGATCAAGGTCAGCGCGGAACGGGCGCATTATTGGGATGGAGAGGATGAAGGGGAGGTCCAGCGCTGATCTTGACGAAAGGGCGGGCAAGCGAGATCGCGTCAGGACGGCGTCACGCTGGATATTGTCCTTATTTTATCTGATCGCGGGCGTGGCCCATCTGACCCGGCCAGGCGGCTTCATAGCCATCACGCCATATTGGGTGCCCCACCCCGCTGACATCATCGCGCTGACCGGCGTGGCGGAAATAGCGGGGGCTGCGGGATTGCATATCCCTAGACTGCGTAAGGCCGCCGGTATCGGCCTTGCGCTTTACGCGCTGTGCGTGTGGCCAGCCAATCTGAACCATGCGCTCAACGATATTCCATTGAACGGCGTGCATTTGAGCTGGTGGTATCATGGCCCGCGCCTGCTGTTGCAGCCGGTGATCATATGGTGCGCCTTGTGGTCCAGCATGGCGGTCGAATGGCCGTTCGGGCGGAAACATGACGTCCCATATCAATGATTGTCTTTGAAATGCGCGGCCCTACTGTGGCGCCCGCCTTCCACGAACGAAGATAGAGAGAGTGATGACCCGGCACATCCCCTGGATCCTGACGGCCATAGTCGGGGCGATCGCCTTGTCAGTGGTTGCGATATCCCGGGGCGAGGCGGTCAATGCGCTCTGGATCGTCGTGGCGGCGGTCAGCAGCTTCCTGGTCGCTTATCGCTATTATGCGCTCTACATCGCCCGCCATGTGATGCGGCTCGATCCTGCACGGCCCACGCCCGCGCTAAGGCGAGCGGACGGGCTTGATTATGTCGCAACCGACCGCGTGGTCCTGTTCGGCCATCATTTTGCAGCGATCGCGGGCGCCGGGCCTCTGGTGGGGCCGGTCCTCGCCGCGCAGATGGGGTATCTGCCCGGCACTATCTGGATCATCGCGGGCGTGGTGCTGGCAGGCGCTGTGCAGGATTTCATGGTCCTGTTCATTTCCATGCGCCGCGACGGCAAGTCGCTGGGCGAACTGATCCGCATGGAAATGGGGCAGGCCGCAGGGACGATTGCGCTGTTTGGCGCCTTCATGATCATGGTGATCATCCTGGCCGTGCTGGCGCTGATCGTCGTGAAGGCGCTGGCGGAAAGCCCGTGGGGCATGTTCACCGTTGCCGCCACGGTGCCGCTCGCGCTGCTGATGGGCGCCTACACGCGCTGGATACGGCCGGGGCGGATTGGCGAGGTGTCACTGATCGGTCTCATCGGCCTGCTGGCGGCGATCATATATGGACAATCCATTGCGCAATCGCCGCTATGGGGGCCGGTCTTCACCTTCACGCCGGTGCAATTGTGCTGGATCCTGATCGGCTATGGCGCAGTGGCATCGGTGCTGCCGGTGTGGCTGCTGCTGGCGCCGCGCGATTATCTGTCGACCTTTCTCAAGATCGGCGCCATCGCCGCGCTTGCCATCGGCATCGTCATCATGGCGCCACCGCTCAAAATGCACGCCGTGACGCAGTTCGTAAACGGCAATGGCCCGGTCTGGTCGGGCGGACTCTTCCCCTTCCTGTTCATCACCATCGCCTGTGGGGCCGTGTCGGGATTTCACGCCCTGATCGCCAGCGGCACGACACCCAAGCTGATCGCGAGCGAGAACGACGCGCCGCTGATCGGCTATGGTGCGATGTTGATGGAGGCGTTCGTCGCGATCATGGCGCTGGTGGGTGCGTCGATCCTCGATCCGGGGATATATTTCACGATGAACAGTCCGGCGGCGGTGATTGGGACCGATCCATCGAGCGCGGCCGCCGCAGTCACCGCGATGGGCTTTCCCATCACCCCGGACCTGATCGCGCAAACCGCCAGGGATGTGGGCGAACATACCATCATTTCACGCACCGGCGGCGCGCCCACGTTGGCCGTAGCCATGGCGGAAACCTTTTCCCATGTGATCGGCGGGCCTGCGATGAAGGCCTTCTGGTATCATTTCGCCATATTGTTTGAGGCGCTGTTCATCCTGACGGCGGTTGACGCAGGCACGCGCGCGGGCCGTTTCATGTTGCAGGACCTGATCGGGCTGGCCGTGCCGCGCTTCAAGGATACAGCGGGCGTCGTGCCGGGGCTGGTGGCCACGGCGCTGACGGTTTCGGCCTGGGGCTTCTTCCTTTATCAGGGCGTCACGGACCCGCTGGGCGGCGTCAACACGCTATGGCCGGTGTTCGGCATTTCCAACCAGATGCTGGCGGCGATCGCGTTGATGCTGGCGACGGCAGTATTGTTCCGGATGAAGCGGAACCGCTATGCTTGGGTGACGATGATCCCGACCGCCTGGCTGCTGGTCTGCACATTGTCGGCCGGACTGCTGAAGCTGTTTTCGGCCGACGCGAAGGTCGGCTTCCTGGCGCATGCGGCGAAATTCTCGGCAGCGGCGAATGAGGGCAAGTTGCTCAGCCCTGCCAAGTCGATGGCGGAAATGGAGCAGATCATCTTCAACGACCGGGTGGACGCCGGACTGGTCGCCATCTTCCTGATGGTGGTGCTTTCGCTGCTGTTCTTCACGGTCCGCACCTGCCTTGCCGCGCGGCGGGCCGATGCGCCGACGGCGCGCGAAATCCCCGCGTCTCTGGTGCCAGCGGAATGATCGGCTTGTTCGACAGGATGCGCCGGATGGCGATGATGATGGTCGGTGTGCCCGATTATGAGGGCTATGCCCGCCATATGCACATGCACCACCCCGGCGAGCCGGTCATGACGCCCACCGAGTTTTTCCGGGATCGGCAGGAGGCGCGCTATGGCGGGAAGAATGGTGGCAAATGCTGTTGAAGGCGGCGGTCAACTGCGGGCGTTGAAGCCTGCGATCATTCCAGCTGCGATGGACAGGGCGATCTCAGCCGCGCCAACCGCGCCGATATCGAGCCCAGCCGGACCATCAATGCGCGCAATCTGCTCTGCGGAAAAGCCCATTGCCGACAGGCGCTCAAGCCGCGCAGCATGGCTCTTTCGCGATCCCAGCGCCGCAACATAGCCGGTCGGCGCGCGCAGGGCAGCGGCCAAAGCCGGATCGTCAATCTTGATATCATGGCTGAGCGTCACGATTGCCGTCGCTTCACCCGGACGGCGCGCCGCGATCGCCTCATCGGGCCAGCGATCGTCCAACTCGACGCCGGGAAAACGCTCCTCCGTCAGGAAGCGGCCACGCGGATCGATCACCACGGGTCTGACGCCCATGGCCTGGGCAAGTGCGCACAAGGACTGGGCGATCTGCACCGCGCCCACAATCAGCAACTGGCGCGGCGGATCGTAACGGTTGTGGAACTGGCCCTCGATCACTGCTTCACGGGTGATGCCTGTACCAAGGTCGGTGGAAAGGGTGAGAGATCGCCCCTCATCACGGGCCTGCGCAATCCGGTCGAACAGCGCAGGCGCGAAGCTCCCCTCTTCCACCGGCTGGACCAGCACGCTGATCTCGCCTCCGCAGGGAAGGCCCACCGCCCAGGCATCGCCATCAGCCACGCCATAGCGTTCAAGGTGCGCCGGACGGCCCGCAATGACCTCCTCCGCGCGTTGCAGGACGTCGGCCTCAACGCAGCCGCCTGAAATGCTGCCTTCGAATCGGCCGTCGCGATGGACGATCATGTGGCTGCCGCGCGGCCGGGGGGCCGATCCCCATGTCGATACGACCGTTGCCAGCGCCATGGACGCGCCACGCCACTCGATCGCCTTGCGTATCACTGCGTCATTGTCGTTCAATCCCGGCCTCCTTGCCCATCGCACATAGGAGGTCGCCGATGCGTCGCCAAGCTAGACCAGCCGCCGCCCCGTCCACACGACCCGGCCGACGATCGCCACCAGTGATGGGTCGATGTCCACCCAATCGGGATAATGGACATTGTCGCTGCGCACACTGAACAGTCCTCTACGTGGCCCCATCGCGATACGCTTCACCATCAGCACGCCGTCCAGCCGCAGCACATATACCCCGTCGCGCAGCCGCACCGCGTCATCATCATGGTCGACCATGATCTCGTCACCATCATTGAGCGTCGGCGCCATCGATTCGCCATCCACCCGGATGATGGAGACCCTTTGAGGCTTCACACCCAGATGGCGCAACCAATTCGCATCGAAAGCCATGACACCCGCCGCCCGCTCATCCTCGTCAAGCGAACCGGGTCCGGCCGACGCGCCGAGCGACAGGCGCGGTACAGGCACCACTGCGGGCAAAGGCCGCGATTTCCTTTCCACCGGGGCTTGGCGCGTCGGCCCACCCAGCAGGTCTTCGGCAACGCCAAAATAGCGGGCCAGCACCCGCCGGTCCTCCTCATCCAGCTTGCGGGGCGTGCCGCGCTTGATGAACTGCTGAACATAGGCCGGGTTACGCTTCAGCAGGCGGGAAAGGTCGGCATAATTCTCCCCCCGCTCGGCAATCAGCCGTTCCAGCACCACGCGCGGATCTTCTCCATTACCGACCATGATTCATCCATAATGATAGGAATTTTCCTAGACAAGTAGGAAATAGGGGAAGAGATAGGAAAACACTTAGAGATTCGCAGGGGGCGAATCGCATTGAAGAGGGAGATTGAACCGCATGCTGATTCGCGCCGTAGAGAAGTTCCTGCGGGACAACGGCATTCCGGCGACACGCTTTGGTCGTGAAAGCGTTCGCGATCCCCGTCTGGTGTTCGACCTGCGTCAAGGTCGCGAACCGGGGGAACGGATCAAGAGACGTATAGAACATTTCATGAACACATATCGCAGGAGCGCGGGTCAATGACAAGTCTGGATCATCTCCGCCAAGGCCGGAAACTGGTCGAAAATGAAGGAAGGCGCCTGAGCGGACAGGACCCCCTGCCCCGACTGCTCGCCCAATTGATCGAGCGTGCGGGCGAACCTGCGAGCATCGAACGCGCCATCAGCCGTCCCTGGGCCAGCGCATTGTTCCAAGGGAGGCGGCACGTCATTACGCTGCGGATAAAGGGACCGGACGCCAAAGATCGGCGAACCCGGTTTGCCGAGGGACTGGAGGAAGCGGAATGGACGCTGCCCAGACATTTTGTCGCCGACATCACGATTGACGGCGGCAGATCGGATGCGGATGACGAATGGATCGAACTGTCGGCGCTCACCATCGAAGATTGGTGAGCGGCAGTTCTCAGCGCGCCCGATCCGCCATGGCTCGCAATGTGCCAAGCGCGGCGCGCAGCGCCTGATCGACATCATCCTCGACCCGATCCCGCACCGGGACCCGCTGTTCGGTCGGCATGTCAGCGATGACACCGTTGGCGGCAGCAGTCCTGGTGCCGCGCACACGATCGGTGAGGCCTTTTTCGAACCGCGCGGTGAGTTCAGCCAGTGAAGGCAGGCCGGGAGCTGGCGGGATGTCGTTGGACAGCGTGGCGGGGGTGGGATCGGAGGCAATGACGCTCACGGCTTCAATTACATCGCTGTCCGAGGTTTCTTCTGGCGTCGGCGCGCCGGGCAAGATCATGGCCTCTGCTTCCGGTTGATCCGATTCGAACTGTTCACCGCGCGCAGGGCCAATCCGGGGGAAAATCTCCAGACCGCCAAAGTCGCGGCTGGCAAAGATGGGGGCACGCGCCGGGGCGTCGGGATGCGCGTCGGCGCGGCGCATCAGCGGGCGCGATATTCTGGAGGCTCCCGAGGTCCGGCCGCGAGACAGCCAGTTCAGCTTCGGCAATGCAAAACCCATTTCACTCACTCCTGAAACGCTGCGAGAGCGTCGATCCTTTTTCATCGGCACGGGCGCCGCGTTGAAACCTACAAAGCCCATCGCCATCAGCGCGCCGAAGCCCGCAACGAGCAGGCGTGCCTTCAATCCCAATGGCGGCGCGGCGGCTGGCAAGGCTTCGCTTAGCCCGCTCGACGCGACGATTGTCTCGATCAGTCCCACTGGCATCGCCAACAGGATCAGCGCAAACGCCAGCCCTGCTAGCACGGCCGGGGTCATCGCCCTATGAAGTCGAACCACCGCCATGTTTCAGTTCACGCGGCAGCGCGAACGCGCGCGATCCGCTGCGCCAGCAACCGCTCATAGACAGGCCCATAACGCAGAATATTTGACGACCAGTTACGGTCACGCTCGACAAAGGCGCGAGCGGTCGCCCGCCGATCATCCCAGAAGCCACGATCAGCAAACATCTCTGCCAAAGCGGCCGCAATGGCAGCCGGATCACCGGGCGCGAACAGCGTGCCGGTCACACCATGCTCGATCAATTCGCGATGACCACCGACATTGGAGGCAGCCACCAGCCGCCCCTGCGCCATTGCCTCCAGCGGTTTGAGCGGGGTCACAAGATCGGTGAGCCGCATCGCCTTGCGCGGATAAGCGAGGACATCGATCTGTGCATAATAATCCTCGACCTCATCATGGGGGACGCGCCCGACGAAGACGATATGGTCGGCAAAAGGTGAGGCCGTCGCCTGGTCGCGCAGCGCCTGTTCGCGCGGGCCGCCGCCTACCAGCAGCAGCTTGACCTTGGGCCGCGCGCGCACCAGCCGAGGCATCGCGGCGATGAGGTCGTCCAGACCTTCATAATCATAGAAGCTGCCGATGAAGCCGATCACGTCGGCGCCCTCAAGCCCCAGCCTTGCGGTGAGCGCCGGATCGCGGCGCACCGGCGTTCCGAATTGCTCCATATCCACGCCGTTGGGCGAGACGATGATCTTGGCCGGGTCAATCCCGCGCGCAACCAGGTCGCCGCGCAACCCTTCGCAGATGACCGCGACGGCATCGGCTGCCCGAACCGCATGGGTTTCCAGCTGCCGGGTCAGCCAATAGCGGGGGCTGCCCTCGGTGCCGGTGCCGTTTCCAACGGCTGCATCCTCCCAGAAGGCGCGGATTTCATAGATCATGGGAATGTCGTGCCGCTTGGCCGCGCGTTGCGCCGCCATGGCGTTGAGCACCGGCGAATGGGCGTGGATCACATCCGGCCGCCACCGAGCGATCAGCGAATCGATGGCATCCGCATGCGCCGCTATGTCCCGCCATTCGCGCAGCAACGGATTGCCGGTTGCCGGTGCGCCCGGCGTGCGATGAAAATGAAGGCCATCGACGACCTCTTCTGCTGGACCTTTGGCGCCGTGACGCAATCCGGTGATTCCCCGCACGTCCCAGCCCTGCGCCATTTGCGCTCGCAGGATCGCACGCGTGCGGAAGGTGTAGCCGCTATGCATCGGCAGGCTGTGATCGAGCACATGAAGTATCCGAGTCATGACGCTTGTTGTGGCGGAAAAGGTTTAACGGCCCGTCAACTCTGCCGCGCTAGGGAAAGGGTGTGGCCATGGAAGAACCCTTAGCGCGATGATTGACGCCCTTTCCCTGCTGATCAGCCATGGCGTGATCATGCTGGCGGCCTGGCGCCTGCTGCCGCGCGCCGATCTGGATGATGAATCGCAGGTGAAGCAATCGCGCGATGCGTGATCTGTTCTTCCTCGCTTTTCTCGGCGCCTTCTTCCTGCTGGGGTTGCGGCGTCCATTCCTGCTCGTGGCCGTCTACGCCTATATCGACATCGTCTCGCCGCAGCGGCTGTCCTACTTTCTTCTGAACCGCATCCCGATTTCCGCGATCGCCTTTGCTCTGGCGGTGGGCGCGTGGCTGCTGGTTGACAAGAAAACCGACTGCCGCTTCTCCATGCGCCAGCTGTTGCTGCTGATCCTGCTGGCCTGGTGCGGCTATACGACCGCGACGGCGGATTTTCCGCTGAACGCCCATACCAAGTGGGAATGGGTGTGGAAGGCGATGATCTTCGCGATCTTCCTGCCGCTCACCCTGCGCACCCGGCTGCGGCTGGAAGCGCTGGCGCTGTTCATGGTGCTGTGCGCGAGCACGATCATCATCAATGGCGGCATGAAAACGGCGCTGTCGGGCGGCGGCTATGGCGTCCTCAACCTGATGGTCGATAATAATAGCGGCCTTTACGAAGGCAGCATCATCAGTTGCGTCGCCATCTCGCTGATCCCGCTCATCCTGTGGCTGGCAAAGCATGGGACGATCTTTCCGCCGGACTGGCGGGTGCGCACCTTCGCCTACGCGCTCTGCCTTGCCTGCCTGCTGATGCCGATCGGCACAGAGGCGCGCACCGGCCTTGTCTGCATCGTCATCCTCGCGGGCATGATGCTGATGCGGTCAAAGCGGCGCTTTGTCTATGGCCCATTGCTGGCTGTGGCCGCGCTGGCCGCCATCCCCTTCCTGCCCGCCAGCTTCACGCAGCGCATGTCCACCATCGAGAATCATCAGGGCGACGAAAGCGCTTCCACCCGCCTCGCGGTTTGGAAGTGGACGCTGGACTATGTGAAGGAGCATCCGGGCGGCGGCGGCTTCGACAATTACCTACAGAACAGCTTCACCTATTTCACGCAGGAACGGGTGACCGACAGCGGCGGATCGCGCATGGAGCGGCGGCTCGTCACTGACAAGGGCCGCGCCTATCATAGCGCCTATTTCGAAATGCTGGGCGAGCAGGGCTATTTCGGCTTCGCGCTCTGGCTGCTGATCCACCTCATCTGCTTCATCCGCACCGAAGCAATCCGCCGACGCTATGGGGGCCGCGATGGTCCGGGCGAGGCATGGGTCGCGCCCTTCGCGCTGGCGCTTCAGCAAGGCCATGTCATCTACATGATCGGATCGCTGTTCGTAGGCATCGCTTACCAACCCTTCATCTTCATGATGCTATCGCTGCAAATCGGCCTCGACACCTATCTCGCGCGCAAGCAGCGGGAGGGCGCGCGAGCCCCGGCCATTCCGTTGCGGCCCTTAAAGCCGATCACAGGGGGAGTATGATGAGCGGAGAACTCCGCATTCTGGGCATCGCCCATGGCTTGTTGCTCGGACTGGTGCTGGCGTCGCCCATGATCGGCAGGGAGTTCCTGCCCTGGGGCGTGGAGGCGCTGTTCATCATCGCCGCCTTCCAACTGCGGCTTGCCGACCGGCGATGGGAAACCCGCGCGGGCCTGCGCGGCTGGGTCAGCCATATTCGCATGGCGCCCGGGCGCCTCGTCCCCTGGGCTGCCACGGCGGTGGTGGCGATCATCGCGGGGCCAGAGCAGTCGGCGCTCGCCGGATCGATATTGGCGGCGGTGCTGATGGCGGAGCTCCTTCTTTATCCTGCCGGAGCCTATCTGCTTGGCCGCCTGCCCCGTGCCGGGATCGCGCTCCTCATCCTTCTGCTGCTCATCGGCTGCGGCCTCGCGGGACAGGGTCAGCCTGCCCGACTCGCCATGGCTTTCGCGCTAGGGGTGAGCGGTTGCATATTCTGGATGCGCGGGCCGGACGGTGAAGCACGGTCCACCATGATCGCCGGAGCCACAGCCGTGGGCTTCTTCGCGATCGCACTGCTCTTGCCCGGTACGGCGATGATCGCCATGCCCGCCGCGATATTGGCCGCGACCCTCACTCTCGCGCACCTATCGGTTATCCGCCGCCATCCAGAACATTGGCGGTTGCGCAGCAGTGGCACATTTCGTTGGCGCTTGACTGGCTCACAGCCCGGTCGTTCCTGACCCGACGCGCCAAGGCCGGGAACGCAAGCGCGGTAAGGCGGGTTAATGGCTCTTGAGAAGGAGCCAAATGCCGCAACGCCTCGTCCACGCCAATGACAGCCTGCCGGGAATAGCGCGCCGCCCATTGAAACGGGGATGGGCCTATTTCCTCCCCGATGGCACGCGGATCACCGACCGGGACGAAATCGACAGGCTGAACGCGATCGGCATGCCTCCAGCCTACCGGGATTGCTGGTTCTGCCCGCTACCGCATGGCCATATCCAGGCGACCGGCTACGACGACCGGGGGCGCAAACAATATCGCTATCATCCCGAGTTCCGCGCCGCTCGAGAGGCGGAGAAATATGGCGGATGCGCCTTGTTCGGCCGGGCGCTCCCCCGCCTGCGCGCGCGCATAGAGGCGGACCTGTCGATACGTGGCTTGCGCAAGGAGCGCACCCTGGCCGCCGTTGTCCGCCTGCTCGACCTTGCCAAGGTGCGCGTGGGCAATGAACAATATGCCGCGGCGAACAAGAGCTTCGGCGCCACGACCCTGCGCCGCCGTCATGTCGATCTTACCGGGCAGAAGCTGCGGCTGCGCTATCGCGCGAAGTCGGGGCGCGAGCATGACCTGACGATCAGCGACCGGCGGCTGCTCCGCTTCGTGCGCGCGATGCAGGACCTGCCGGGGCAGCATCTGTTCCAATATCTGGACGAGGAAGGGATCGCCCGGCCGATCACCTCCGGGGACGTGAACGCCTATATCGCGGAAGCCATGCGGCATGACTTCACCGCCAAGCATTTCCGCACATGGGGCGCATCGGCCGTTGCTTTCGAGGCGCTAGCCTGCGGCCCCGTATCGCTCGCACAGATGGTCGCGCCCGTGGCCGAAGCGCTGGGCAACACGCCCGCCATCAGCCGTAAAAGCTATATCCATCCAGCGCTGATCGAATTGTGCAAGTCCGGACAGGATGAATGGCGGGCAGGGCTTCGCTTGCCGCGCAGTACGCGCTATCTCACCCGTTACGAACGCGGATTGATCGCCTTTCTGGAAGAATGCGGGGCAAGCTCCTCTCGTCCTCTGGCGGCCTGACCGCTTACATTTTCAGGGATCCCCATGGCTGCAAAGAATGACCCGGCCTTCACGGTTCGCGCTCCCAACCTTTCGGAAATGTGGCACGCCACGGCGAACTGGTTTGCGATTCACTCTTTGCAGATAGTGATCGCCGTCGGGATCGGCGTCGCCATCTATCTCGCCCTCGCCGCGCTGCGGCAGTTCGGCAAGCGGTTCAGGGGCAAGCCGGGCAGCACGCTCGGCGTTTCCAACGTCGTTGGGCGTGCTATCGCCCGGACCACCCACTTTTTCATGGCCCTGGTCGCCGCGCGGCTGGTGGTCAGCTACGCCAATCCTCCGCAAATGGTGATGAAGACGGTGGCCTTCCTCTTCACCATTGCCGCCGTTTTCCAGGCCGCCATCTGGGCGCGCGAGATCATCCTGGGGTTGGTCGAACGCAAGACCGTGGGCGAAGACGCTCATGGCGAAACCCTGGCCAACGCCATGGGGTTGATCCGCGTCCTGGTGACCTTCGGCCTGTTCGCCATCGCCCTGGTGGTCGTACTCGACAATCTGGGCGTCAACGTAACGGGTCTGGTCGCGGGCCTTGGCATCGGCGGCATCGCCATCGGCCTCGCGGCGCAGGGCATCTTCTCGGACCTGTTCGCTGCGCTGTCGATCATCTTCGACAAGCCCTTCCGCCGGGGCGAGGTGATTACCTATGACCTGACCACTGCACGGGTCGAACGCATCGGCCTCAAGAGCACACGCCTGCGCGCCATGACGGGCGAGAAGAAGGTCATCTCCAACGCCAACCTCCTGCAAAAGGAGATCACCAGCCTTCAAACGCTGGAGCAGCGCCGGGTGACCTTTGCGATCGGCATCATCTACCAGACCGCCGATGAAAAGGCCGACGCCATTCCGGAATTGCTTGAAGAAATCGTGACGGCGGAAGGCATGAACTTCGTCAATGCGGGCTTGGTTCGCTTCGGCGCGAGCTCGCTGGATTATGAGCTCAACTTCGATGTGCCCTACCCCGATACGCATGATTATTTCCAGTCGCGCCATCGCATCGGCCTTGCGATCTGGAAGCGGTTCAAGGCGGAAGGCATTGAATTTGCCTATCCCACCCAGACCAGCTTTACCGCAGCCCCGGACGGACGGACGATCATGCCCTATCCCGATCCGATCCATATCGACCATGAAGGGACTGCGCGGATCACCTGAGCGGGTTTTCGATTCGCTTCGCCTTCCCCTTGCTTGCCTCGGCCCTGTCAGCCGGTCAGGCAGCAGCATCGCTGATTGGGGAATGAAGATGTTGTCACGCACCAAACTCGCTGCCGCTGCACTGATGGGCTCTCTCGCCATCACTCCTGCGGTGCACGCCGAAGGGCTTGGAGCCGAAGTCAATTACGGCCGGGCGAATGGTCATTGGGGCACCGAAATCGGCGCTGGCTACGCACTGGACGTGGCGGGTTTCAGCCTGACCCCCGGCGCGGGCGTCTACCTGCGCGATGGTGAGGCCAAGCTGTATGGCCGGGTCGAGGCGACCTACCACCTGCCCGCCTTCGCGACGATCGGCGCGGGCATTCGGTTTAGCGGTGACCACAGCCGCCCCTATGCCACCATCGCGATGCCGATCGTCCCGAAGCTGCGCGTGAAAGGCAATGTGGGGCCGAAATATTATGCGGTGGGCCTGACCCTCGGCTACTGACCCATGCCCCAAAGCGCGCCCGGTTGGAGCATGCCGTCTTGCAAGGCGAGGGCACCATCCCTGTCCTCGGCGAGCAACAGGGCACCATCCAGGTCTATCCAGTCGGCGCCCTGTGCGACCAACGCCGCAGGGGCAATCCCGAGCGATGTGCCGAGCATGCATCCGGCCATGATGCGGAAGCCCTGCGCCCGTGCCGCGCGAGCAAGAGCCAGCGCCTCAGTCAACCCGCCCGCCTTGTCCAGCTTGATATTGACCGCGTCAAAGTCCCCCAGTCGATCAAGGTCGGCGCGCGTGTGGCAACTTTCGTCCGCGCAAAGGGGGAGCGGCGCCTTGACGCCCGCCAGCCTGTCCTCACGCCCGTGAAAAACCGGCTGCTCCACCATTTCCACGCCGAGTTCGGCCAGAGCGCCCGCTTCCGCCGCAATGTCGAGATCGTGCCAGCTCTCATTGGCATCGACGATCAGCCGCGTGCCCGGCGCCCCGGCACGAACCGCTGCAATCCGGTCCCTGTCCCCCTCACCCGTCAGCTTGCATTTCAACAGAGCAAAGCCCCTACCCGCCGCGGCACGGGCGTCGGCCTCCATCTGGTCCGGATCATTCAGGCTGATGGTGAAGGCGGTGGGCAGCGGTGCAGGGGGCTGAACGCCCGCCAGTTGCCAAACGGGAATGCCCGCCCGTCTGGCCTCCAGGTCCCACAGCGCACAATCAAGCGCGTTGCGCGCCGCGCCTCGGGGCATCGCTTCGAGCAGTGCCTCGCGATCCAGTGGTCCCCGATAAGCGCTGATCGCGGCGGCACAGCCTTCGGCTGTTTCACCTTCGTAATAAATAGGCGTGCCTTCGCCCCTGCCCATATGTACGCCATCGCTCACGGTACAGACCACGACGTCCACAGAGGTTTTGGCGCCCCGGCTGATGATGAAGGCGCCCGCTACCGGCCAGCGTTCGATGGTGGCGGAAATTATACGGGTCATCGACGTTTCCTGAGCGGCAAGTTAGGGACCGGACACAGGCTCTATGCGAGAATCGCGGGCCGCCGCATAGTCCCGCCAGATCTTATATAAGGATGGGTGCATCGTGACTTCCCGCGAATTGACCGGCTTTCTTTCCCTGGCCGAACAGCAGGACGGTGCGGCACAACGTCGGCTGTCCGACCTGGCATGGCGCATCGGTTTTGGGGCGATCAGTTGGCCGTGGCTGCTCGCCAGCCTTTCGGGTGGACGCAAAGCCGACAAACGCGCTCTGATGGATGAGCTGAACCTGCCCCATGATGCGCTTCCCCATCTTGGCAGCTGGAAGGCGGACGTCGGTTTCCTACGCCATATCGTGCGGGAAATTGCGCGCTTGCGGCCTGCACAGGTCGTGGAGTTGGGCGCAGGCGCTTCCACATTGGTCGCGGCCAAGGCCTTGGCGATGCATGGTGGTGGCCGCCTGACCAGCTTTGACCAGCATGGCGGCTTTGTCGATGCCACCCGCAACTGGCTTTCCGATCATGGTCTGCAAGCCGACCTGCGCCATGCGCCGCTCGCATCGGAGAGCAGCGATTGGCCGGGGCGCTGGTATGCGCTGGACGATCTGCCTGAGCGCATCGACCTGCTGATCATCGACGGGCCGCCATGGTCGGTCCATCCGCTGGTACGGGGCGCAGCGGACAGCCTGTTTGCACGGCTGTCGCCCAACGCGGTTGTCTTGCTGGATGACGCGGCGCGGCCCGGCGAGCGGATCGTGGCGCGGCGCTGGCGTCAGCGCTGGCCGCACATCAATTTCCGCCTGATGCATGACGGCACCAAGGGCACGCTGGTCGGCCGCAGGCGTGACATGTCGATCCCGGTGGCCAACGATAATGAAAGCGGGCGCGGCTGGCAGCATTTGCGCCGGACAGCCGTGATCGCGGGGCTGCTAGCGATCGGCTGGGTTGCCCGGGGTGCGCTGGGCGAGTTTCCGCAGGCGGCGCAGGCCAGTCCCTTCCTCGACGAAGCAGCGGCGTCCCACCGTGCTGGCCTGTTGCGGCAAAATATGGCGTCTCAAGTCGAAAGCGCGACCCTCAATAGCGAGGAAATACGCCGTTCAACCGGGATCATCCTGCCATCCTTTCCCGGCAGCTGGCGTGTTACCGACGTTCAGCTCTTTCCGACACCCGACAGCCCGGCCATCGCCATCTCGATTGTGACACCGACAGGCGAACAACTCTCCTTCTTTGCGGACAAGGCCGAAACGCCTGCGGAAGGACGTCCCCTGATCGCCCGGCGCGCAACCGATATCATCGCTTATTGGGAAGCTGGCGACATGGCCTACGCGCTGACCGGGCGCACGGCCGCCCGCCGCATCATGACGCTGGCGGCGGAGATTACACCTTCCAGCTGACGCGCCGCTGATCCTCGTTGAGGCTTGCGCCGGGGGCTGCTAAGCGCGCGCCCATGCAAGATGCGGAAAAGCCCATGCCGCGCGGCGGCGCGCGTTCGTCCCTAGGCAGCCTCGCCATGCTGTGGCGGTTCGCCACGCGCTATCCCGGACGGATCGCCGCCGCGCTCGCCGCGCTGATCGTCTCATCCGCCGCGACGCTCGCTATCCCCAGCGGCTTCCGCCTGGTCATCGATCGCGGATTCATGGGCGGCGGCGATATCAGTCGTTGGTTTCAGTATCTGGCTTTGATTGTGCTGATCCTTTCCCTGGCGACAGCGGCACGCTTCTACTTTGTGTCCTGGCTTGGGGAACGGGTGGTGGCCGATATCCGATCGGCAACGCAGGCTAATCTGCTGCGCCTCGAACCCCGCTTTTTCGAAGAGAACCGGCCGTCTGAAATCGCGTCGCGCATGACGGCGGACACCGCCATCATCGACCAGATCGTGGGTTCAACCGTATCGGTCGCCCTGCGCAACCTCGTCACCGGGGTGGGTGGCCTCATATACCTCTTCGCCCTCGCGCCCAAGCTCGCGGGCCTTCTGGTGCTTGGCATCCCTATCATTCTGGTCGTGATGATCAGCCTCGGTCGCCGTGTACGGCTTCTCTCCCGCGCCAGCCAGGACAGGCTGGCCGCCGTCGGCAGCGTAACGTCCGAAGTGCTGGGAGCCATGAAGATCGTTCAGGCATTCGGGCAGGAAGCGCGGGAATCCGCGCGCTTCGACACCACGGTGGAAGCAGGATTTGCGACAGCCCGGCGCCGCATCCTCCTCCGCGCGGCGATGACAGCCGTTGTCATCGCTCTGGTCTTTGGATCGATCACTGCGGTGATGTGGCAAGGCGCGTTGGATGTTGCGGCGGGCAGGCTTTCAGGCGGCAGCATCGCGGCGTTCGTTCTCACCGGAGGCCTTGTCGCGGGCGCATTCGGCGCGCTGTCCGAAACCTGGGGCGACCTGCTCCGGGGGGCTGGCGCGGCGAGCCGCTTGCATGAGCTTATGACAGCACAGCCCGAAATCGTCGCCCCTGCTTTGCCCAAGCCGATTCCCCAGCTTCCGCACGGCGCGCACCTCCAGTTCGACGGGGTGCATTTCAGCTATCCCACGCGACCGGGCGAAGCCGCGCTGCACGGCATCTCGATCGATATTGCGGCGGGTGAAACAGTGGCAGTCGTCGGGCCGTCAGGTGCGGGCAAATCCACGCTGATCCAACTTGCGCTACGCTTCTATGATCCGGAGACCGGGGCCGTCCGGCTGAATGGCGTCGATCTGAGGGATGCCGACCCGGCAACGGTTCGGAATATGATGGCGATGGTTCCGCAAGACAGCGTCATCTTTGCTGCATCGGCGCGGGACAATCTGCGCTTTGGCCGCTGGGACGCGTCGGACGAGGAGATTTGGGGAGCAGCGCGCGCAGCCAATGCAGAGACGTTCCTGCGCGCGCTTCCCGAGGGGCTGGATACATTTTTGGGCGAAGGTGGAGCCCGGCTTTCCGGCGGCCAAAGGCAGCGCCTTTCGATCGCGCGCGCCTTGCTCCGCGATGCGCCGATCCTGTTGCTGGACGAGGCGACCTCTGCGCTGGACGCGGAATCGGAGCGGCTGGTCCAGGACGCACTAGCGCGCCTGATGCAAGGGCGCACGACAATCGTCATCGCCCATCGGCTGGCAACGGTTCGCGCTGCTGACCGGATCATCGTACTCGATAATGGTCGCGTGGTGGAACAGGGTAATCATGCCGCACTGATGACCGAAAAGGGTCTGTACGCGCGTCTGGCGACCCTTCAGTTTCAGGATGCACCAGCGGCCTGAGGCCGGTCGGCCTTCAAAGCTATATTATCGGCTGATCCTGACGATATGATCAAGGATGGCAGGGTGCAGGGGCCGTTCGAACCGGCAACCTGCTTCATGGCCCCGTGTCCAGAGGACATGAGCGCGTCGGCCTTCGAAGCCAGGCAGCATGACCCATAGGGAATCACCTGCGGCCAGCTTCATGAAGCTCTGCAGGAGGAAGCCATTAACAGACAAGTCGGCGACGCTGCTCTTGAACCAGTTTTCGCTTGGCCGTCTGACCTTGACGGGCACCTGAATATAGCGCCGATCAGTCTGGCGACCGCGCTTTTGGTTCAGGTCCAAGTGCAATTCAGCGCCCATGATCAAATGCGTTCCTTTGGGCGGAACATCTCACATTACGGTTAAGGAACCGTTGAGGCAGGGACCAAAAAAAGGGCCGCCGAAGCGACCCTGTAGATAACCCAAAGCTGATTGCGTCACCCCAGCCCGCGCCCGGAAACGGGAAGTCGAACATTCCCGGCCAGACAGCGGCGGCGTAGCCAGCTCTTAGAAGTTTCCATATTGTTCATTGCCCACGAAGCCCAGCTTCGTGACGCCAGCACGCTTGATCTCGGCCAGAACCTGATCAACGACGACATAGCGGGTCGCGGCATCGGGCTGGAACTGCAATTCGGGTTCGACCGGCAACCGCAGCGACTGCTGCAGATACTGACGCAGGGTCAGCAGGTCGATGGCCGAACCATTCCAGGTGATTATGCCGCCAGGATCGATCGCGACCTTGTTCTTGACAGGGTCGATGACGCTGTCCGTGGGCGGCGCATTCTGAGGTAGGTCGATCTTGACCGCGTGGGTCTGGATCGGGATCGTGATGATGAACATGATGAGGAGAACGAGCATGACGTCGATCAACGGCGTCGTGTTCATTTCCATCATCGGCTCGCCATCATCTTTTCCGGCGCTCATTGCCATGGGGCGATACTCCTAAAAACTTAGAGCCGCTGCACCGTCGAACCCGGTTCGGGTTCGGAGATGAAGCCGACCTTCGGGAAACCGGCGCGCTGCATCGTGTAGATGGTGCCGCCGATGCACCGGTAGGGGGTATTGATGTCCCCACGAATATGCACTTCGGGCAGGTCCTCAGGCGTCATGTTCTCAACGCCACCTGCCTTCTTGATGTCCGCCTCCAGCTTCGCGACCGCGCGGTCGAGAAGTTCGTCCGAAGACACCCTGGTCAGGTTCCAGTAAACCGCGCAGCTGCCATCAGAAGCCTGCGTGATCGATAGCGACACATTCTCCGGCTTCGTCGTCGTCGGCTCGAATGCGACCTTGGGGAGCTGTAGCTGAACCGTCTGGACGACGACCGGAACCGCGATGAGGAAGATGATGAGCAACACCAGCATGACGTCGACGAGCGGCGTCGTGTTGATGTCGGACATCGGCTTGTCTTCACCGCCGTCGGAGCCAACACTCATTGCCATTGATAATTTCCTAACATGCGTGTCGATGGCGCCCCGTTATTCGGGACCCATGGCCGGTGGGGAAGCAGCGGTCGCAGCCGTCCACTAACCCCCACACCGGCTCCTTGACCCAATCAGGCCTTGGTCGGAGCAGCAGCCGTCTTGGCGGCAGGCGCAGCCGGGGCAGTCGCGAACGAAGGCTTAACAGCGCCGTTCGACACCAGGTGAGCCAGCAAATCGACGGTGAAACCGTTCAGCTGTTCGGCGATCGACTTGTTGCGACGCTGCAGGAAGTTGTAGGCAAGCACGGCGGGAACGGCCACGGCCAGACCCAGCGCGGTCATGATCAGAGCTTCACCGACCGGGCCGGCAACGGCGTCGATCGAGGCCTGACCGGCAGCGCCGATCTTGATGAGCGCGCGGTAGATGCCGATAACCGTACCGAACAGACCGATGAACGGCGAAGTCGCACCGACGGTCGCGAGGAACGCCAGACCACCGCCCAGCTTCGAGTTGATCGAGGCTTCCGAACGGGCAAGCGAACCGTGCAGCCAGTCATGCGCTTCAACCGGATCGGTCAGCTTGGTGTGTTCTTCCTGAGCCTTGATGCCGTCATCGACGATCTGCTTGTAGGCCGAGTTCTTTTCGAGCTTGGCCGAACCTTCCTTGAGGGTAGCCGCGCGCCAGAAGGTCGCACGGACCTTCTTGCCCTGGTTGAGAACCTTCTGCTGTTCGATCAGCTTGGTGAACAGGATGTAGAAGGTGCCGACCGACATGCCGACCAGGATGATGAACACGGTCCATGCGATGGTGCCGCCCTGCTCCAGGGCTTCCATGAGGCCGTACGGATTCTCCGGCTTGGGCGCCGCAGCTGCTGCGAGATACATCAACATTTTCAAGACTTCCCTCTCAAAAGGATCAATAAAAGGGGAAGGCGGCAGCGGCGCCAGCCTTCCCGTTACAATTATTCAGGCAGTCGCCACGTAATGCGACCATTGTAGGTGTCGGACATAGGCCCGCCCCCGGCTGCAGTAGCGGGCTTGAACCTCGCCCGGCGCGGCAGGAGTCGGCAGGTCGCCTCATCAAGGTCGGAATGACCGGTAGAAGATGTGACCGTGCAGCTCGTGACACGGCCATCAGGTCCGATTTCAAGCCGGAAACCCGCCGTACCCGAACGTTCCTCGCGCTGGGCGCGGCTCGGATAGTCCGCATCGCTGAGCCAGCTGCCGGGCGAACTGCGCGGCGTAGCGCGCGAAGCAGGCACTGCCGGTGGTGGCGGTGGTGGCGGTGGAGCAGCAACCGGAACCGGATTGAAAACCGGCGGCGGCGTACGCACCGTCTGGATTGGCGGCGCAGGAGCCGGCGTTTGAACGATCGGCGGAGGCGCGACGACTGGCGGCGGCTCGACTGGCTGGTCTGGCGGCGGCGGCGGCGGCTCCTCATCCGGTGGCGGTGGTTCCTCCTTCACGTCGATCACGTTCAGCTGTTCCGCCGCCTTTTTGACATATTTCATGCCAAGGCCGGTAACAAAGGCATAACCCAGAACAGCGTGAATCAGGGCGACGATGACGATCGAGATCGTGCGACTCGATCCTTGCGAGTGGTCAGCATAGGCCATTCGGCAACGACACTCCTTAACTCAACTTACCATTGTTATAAGCAAACAAGCCAAAAATAGCCCTAGTTGACCAGGTCGTCCCTGGCCACCTTTGGCCCCCTTCCGCGCATTTGCTACCGCGCAAACTCCTATCGCGGCGCATCGTGGCACGCAAACGCTTTATCGACAGGATCATTTCCGATTAGCATTTTAATACAGAATGACTTGCCTGTGACAACATTGTCACGGATGACTTTAGGCAGGACGAACATGCAAAGAAAATCCTCCATGACCTTCAAAACCACAGTCGCAACATGCCTCATTTTCGCCGCATCTCCGCTGGTTTCAGCGGCCCAGCCGAGTATTGGCACAAAGTCCGCCACCCTTTCCTACGCCGATCTTGCGGATTTGGCAGACGCGGCTCCGCTGGTGGCCGTGGCACGCATCAGCAGCATTATTGCACTACCTGAAAAAACGGTCCAAAATGTGCCGACCGGTCAAAAACGGATCTTTGTCGAGGCCGAAGTCACGTCACTGATTCGCGGCGAAGGGGGAATCAGTCCACGCGTCCGCTATCTTTACGATGCGCCGCTCAATGCTCGCGGAAAGCTGCCTAAGCTGAAGAAAACCGAGGTCATCCTGTTTGCTCGCCCAGGAGGACGGCCGGGAGAAATCCAGCTGGTGGCGGGCGACGCTCAAATTCCTGCCACGGCTGCGGCGGTCGAGCAGATGAAGGTCATCCTGTCCGAACTGGTAGCTTCCAATGCACCGCCTCGCATCATAGGGCCTGGCGACGCATTCCACGTCGCAGGCACCGTTGCGGGCGAAGGCGAGACACAGATTTTCCTGCGGACGGCCACGGGCGATCCGGTGTCGCTTTCCATCCTGCGTCGCCCCGGACAGCAGCCGAAATGGGCCGTTGCCCTGGGCGAAATCGTCGATGAAGCGGCGCGGCCGCCTGCACCGGGAAGCCTTCTCTGGTATCGGCTGGCTTGCAGCCTGCCGCCCACCCTGCCGGGATCCTCGGTTCGCGCGCTCGCGCCTATCGATGCGGAGGCGGCTCGGATCGATTATGCCTTTGTCATCCAATCCCTCGGCAATTGCGGCCGCACCCGTTCCGCGCGTTGACGCCCTCGAACGCGTCGTCCTTGTCCTTTTTCTTGGACAGCGGCGCGTTGGCGGCTATCAGCGCGGCATTATATCAGCCTGAGGACAGCCACTATCATGACCAATCTTCACCGCCATGCCCCGCTGCGCGTCGCGCTTGTCGGCCTTGGCACGGTGGGCGGTGGCGTGATCCGGCTGTTACAGACAAATGCAGACCTGATCGCACGCCGCGCTGGCTGCCCGATTCAGATCGTCGCCATTTCCGCGCGTGACCGCAACAAGGACCGGGGCGTGGACCTGTCGCCCTATGAATGGGTGGACGACATGACCACCCTGCCCGGCCGCGACGATATAGATGTGGTGGTGGAGTTGATCGGGGGCGCCGACGGCCCCGCGCTCACCCTCGCCCGCCAGTGCCTTTCGGCCGGTAAGCCATTCGTTACGGCCAACAAGGCCATGCTGGCCCATCACGGCCTCGACCTCGCCACGCTGGCGGAGAAAGCCGGCATCGCCCTCAAATATGAAGCTGCTGTTGCCGGGGGCATTCCGGTCATCAAGGGCCTGCGCGAAGGCGCCGCCGCCAATGAGATCAGCCGCGTCTATGGCATCCTCAATGGCACCTGCAATTACATCCTGACCACGATGGAGAAGGAAGGGCGCGGTTTCGACGATGTGCTGAAGGAAGCGCAGGAGCTTGGCTATGCAGAAGCCGATCCCAGCTTCGACATCGACGGCGTCGATGCCGCGCACAAGCTGACCATACTCGCCAGCCTCGCCTTTGGGACGGAACTGGACTTTGGCAGTGTCGCGGTAACGGGCATCCGCCACGTCATCGCCGCTGACATCGCCGAAGCAGCGGCTATGGGTTATCGCATCCGCCTTGTCGGGATGGCGGAAAATGGGCCGGGCGGGTTGTTCCAGCGCGTTCACCCGATGCTCGTCCCCCTCGACCATCCGCTCGCTCACGTCGATGGCTCACTCAACGCCGTTGTGGCCGAAGGCAATTTCGTCGGCCGCCTCTTTTTCCAGGGGCGGGGCGCAGGCGATGGTCCCACCGCATCGGCCGTGGTCGCCGACCTGATTGACGTCGCCCGCGATGAATATGGCGATGCGCTGGCGATGCCGGTCTCGGCATTGGCGCGGCAACCGGCAGCGGACGCGGGCGCGCGGATCGGCCGTAGCTATCTGCGCTTCAAGGTACAGGACCGCCCCGGCGTCCTTGCCGAGATTGCCGCCGCGACGCGCGACGCCGGTGTGTCGATCGAAAGCATGATCCAGCGCGGTGCAAGCCATGATGACAGCGTGCTGATGGCGATCGTCACCCATGCGGGGGAAGAGCGCTGCGTCCTCGATACGCTTCGGCGGCTCTCGGGAACGGACAGCCTGCTCCAGGCTCCGATGGTCATGCATATTCTCGACTGAAAATGGCTGCCATTTAACGAGGCGCGAAGCTGCGCATCAAAGTCTCGCGCAAAGGTTCGCCAAGTTTGAACAGGCGCAGACGGGCCTGTTTTGGACAACCCATGTTACCGATTATCCGGCATGGCCGCGCGTCGAAACGATAGGCGCTCAGCTTGTTGTCCGCAGGTCTTGCGCTGCCTTCCAACGGCAGGCGGCTCGAAGCAGGCCGACCAGACATGCATAGCGTCGGCACCGCCTGGCACGGCGCTGCCTTGGCCGAGATAGGTTGAGGAGGATAAGCCGCGGGCTGAACGAGGCTGGCAGCAAGCAGCGCGGCGATCATCATTTCGACCCCTTGTCTTTGTTGGCCTTTTAACGCCACAGACGACCTTCCGTTGCATTGGCGCCGCGAAAAGCAGGCTGAGGCCGGGTGGATGGCTCGACAAGGCGGGGATGACCTCCTATCGCGCTGATCACAAAGAGACAGCAGAGGGATTATCATGGTGCAGGCTAGCTCAGTTCTCGATCGTGTCCTGGTGCTTGAGATGGTGCGCGTCACCGAAGCGGCCGCCATCGCCGCCTCGAAGCTGATTGGACGCGGCGACGAAAAAGCGGCTGACGCTGCCGCTGTCGAAGCGATGCGCATGGCATTCAACGACCTCTACATGGACGGCACCGTCGTCATCGGCGAAGGTGAGCGCGACGAAGCACCGATGCTCTACATCGGCGAGAAGGTCGGCAACGCGATCGGAACAGGCCCGAAGATCGACATTGCTCTCGATCCGCTGGAAGGGACGACGATCACGGCGAAGGCCGGTCCCAACGCGCTCGCGGTTCTCGCCATTTCGGAAGAAGGCGGCTTGCTGAACGCGCCCGACGTCTACATGGAAAAGCTGGCGATCGGCCCCGGATATCCCGATGACATCATCGACCTCAACAAGCCGGTGAGGGAGAATGTCGAAGCGGTGGCGAAGGCAAAGGGCGTCGATCCTCATGAGATCATCGTCTGCGTTCTTGACCGGCCCCGACATGAAAAGCTGATCGCGGAACTGCGCGCGATCGGATGCGGCATCATGCTGATCCCCGACGGCGACGTCGCCGGTGTGATCGCCACCACCGATCCGGAAACGAATATCGATATCTATATGGGTTCGGGCGGCGCGCCTGAAGGCGTACTGGCGTGCGCGGCACTGCGCTGCGTCGGCGGCCAGTTCAAGGGCAAGCTGCTGTTCCGCAATGACGATGAACGCGCGCGCGCGTTCAAGTGGGGCATCACCGACCTCGACAAAGTTTATGACCTTAAGGAGTTGGCAAAGGGTGACTGCATCTTCGCGGCGACCGGCGTCACCGACGGCTCCCTGCTCGCGGGCGTCAAGCGGCTGCCCGGCGGCAAGCTGACCACGGATAGCGTCGTGATGCGCGCCAGCACCGGGACGGTTCGCTGGGTCAAGGGCGAGCATCATCTGGACAGGAAGCATTTCTGACCAGAATGGGAAGGCCGGTAACGAAAAAGGGGGCACCAAGCCCCCTTTTCTATGCGCTCCAGTCAGGATGCCTCAGCGGCCAGCCCGGTGATTGAGATCGTGCCCCAGAGCCAGCGTCACCACGCCCAGCAAGGTGTAAGCGCTTTCCTGCCATCCATGATCCAACGTCAAAGCGCCCGCCATGATGCCCAGACCCAGCGAGCCGACGGCCGCTGGCATCATGAAGCCATGTTCCATCGCCCCATGCCCGAGCGCCACCGCGCCCAGCAGGATGGCGAGCACGAGCCCGACTTCGTGGAATAAAGGATTCTCAAATATCCCGCCCGCCGACGCCAGAACGCCAAGCAGCACAGCCGTGCCGATGCAATGCGCGACGCACATGCCCGACAGCGCAATCGCGATGCGATCAATGCGGCCATTTTGCAGGCAGGAGCGGATGCTGGTTGGCATGATGGCCAGTACATAGGCCAGACAAGATGAAGTTACAACATATCATCTGACAAATTCGTCAGGATCAACGATGCGTTTTCGCGAGACCGGGCAGCCGGGTCAAGCGGCAAGCCGCAGGCAATTCCGCCCGCTATTTTTGGCCCGGTAAAGTGCCTTGTCCGCTGCATCGAGCAGATCCGCCCTGCTGGCCCGTCCGTCGAGTTCGACAAGCCCTGCGCTGAAGGTAATGGCGATCGATTCGCTGCCTACGGTGCTGATCCGCTGGGCAGACACCATCTTCCGCAGCCGCTCGCACACCATGCTGGCGCGCTGGATATCGGTGCCAGTCAGAAGGATCGCGAACTCCTCTCCACCTAGCCTTCCGATGCTGTCCCCGCCACGCAAGCCAGGCCGCAGGCGTTCGACGAAGCTGGAAAGCACCTTGTCCCCCACCCCGTGGCCGTAGCGATCATTGACCGACTTGAAATGATCAATGTCGATCATCAGCAAACAGGCATTTGCGCCTCGCGCCACCCGCTTGATTTCCTGATCGAGTTTTTCGACGAAGGCCCAGCGGCTGTCGGCTCCGGTCAGCGTATCGACGGCGGCGACGCGCTGCAACGCCCTCTGCCGTGCCTTATGCCGCGACATGTCCCTGATCGTGCTGACCACTCCGATGGGAAGGCCTTGTTCATCGAGCACGGCGCGGGTGACCATCTCGCACCAATCCACCCCGTCCGTGAAAGCTGCCGGGCGGAACTCCACTGTCTGCACGTCGCCCGGCCGTGCCAGAGCACGCTGATGAGCACCGTGAACCTCCGCGCGATCCTTGGGATCGACCATGATGTCGGCCGAACGGCCGACGAGCATAGCGGGCGCGCAACCGATCTGCTCGGCCGCTGAAGGCGAAGCATATTGGATGATGCCATCAACGCTGACGTTCAACACCAGGTCGCCGCTATGTTCGGCTATGGCGCGATATCGGGCCTCGCTCGCCTGCAGCATCTGGAACAAGCGGCGGCGCCCGTTCAGTTCGGCTGCAAGCGGCATGGACAGCAGGAAACTGAAGGCAAGGAAGAACTGGAACAACTGGGTCCGTTCACCGACACTGCTGGCCACCATGTTCAGCGGCCCATGGCCCGTCATCGTCGCCGCCCCGCCGATCAAGGCGAGCAGCACGACGGCGGCCGCGGTTCCCAATGAACCAATGCGGAAGGCGATCGCGACCAGCGGCAACACCAACAGGAACAGCAGCGGGTAATGCGCGAAATAGAATATATGGACGATCACGGCCGCAAAAATGGCCAGAAGTGCCAACGCCTCCAGCTTCTGCGTGCCGGATGTCTCTCGAACCCAGGCGCGAACCTGCCCCTGCAACAGCATCGTCAGGATCGGCGTGCAGACCAGACCACCCAGCACATGGCCGCTATACCATTGTAGCCATGAAGGGCCGAAGGACACGGGCGTAAGGGTGGAGGCGACAAACGCCGCGCCGGTGGCCGCGATGATATTCGCAGGGACGCAAAGTGCGAGGATGAAGACGAGGAGCGAGCGCTTCGACCCGTCACTCAGGTGGACGGGAATGAACCGACGGCACAGTATGGCGACAATCAGTGATTCGGCGATGTTGATGAGCGCCATGGGCAGGGCTGCCCACGGCCCCATGCCAAACAATGTCGTCGACAGGACGCTGGCGATGCCGCAGGTCACGATTACACGCGGCCAATAGCGGGTTTCCGATGTCTGCAACTCCGCCATCAGCAATGCGTTGGCGGCCCATACAAAAGCCAGCCCCCCTTCGAACCGCGAGCATAACAACGCCAGGGTCGCCATCAGGAAATAGGCAATACCAGCAACCAGCGGCATCAGTCTGGAAGAAGGAGAACGGAGAATGGCAGGCATGACGCCCTCTGCCTAAGCAACCATCCTTAATATATAATAACCATGAAGACGGCCTACCAAACCAAAAGCATGGCGTTCGTCATCTCACCGCGTCGGTAGGCGTGGCTCTGGCAGTTCAAGCCTTTTCAAGCGTACATTGCAGCGGATGCTGGTTCTGCCGGGCGAAGTCCATCACCTGATTCACCTTTGTCTCCGCCACTTCATAGCTGAAAATGCCGCAAACGCCGACGCCACGTTGATGCACGTGAAGCATCACGCGGGTGGCTTCTTCCATGTCCATGCGGAAAAACTGCTGAAGGACATGCACGACGAATTCCATCGGCGTGTAGTCGTCGTTCAGCATCAATACCTTGTAGAGAGATGGCTTCTTGGTGCGGGCGCGAGTGCGCGTCGCGATGCCGACATTGGGACCGCCAGGGCCTTCACCCTGATCATCCTGGTCCCGGCCCGCCATCTTCTCCCGATATGTGCTGATGCTGCTCATGACGGGTGAGGATATGGCGATTCCGGCCCTCAAGGCAAGGGGCACAGATTGCAGGTCATCGTGCAAAGGAGGGCGGCGCACAAGAATAGCGGCCCCCACCCCAGGGTGAGAGCCGCTTCATTCTTTCTAGTCTTTTACCGCCGATCAGGCGGCGAGAGACTTTACCTTGTCCGTGACAACGGTAACCCGCGCGGTCAGCGGCTGGGCGACTTCGCCAGCCAGCTTGATCAGCGCTTCGCTGCTCTTCGCGGCTTCCTTGGTCAGCTCGTCAAAGCTGCTCGAGAAAAGCTGGCTCTGCAGCTGGAAGAATTCCGTCGGCGTCTTGACCGTCGAAAAGCTCTTGAGCGAGGCGGTCGCCTTCTCGAAGTTCTTGCGGCTGTAATCGACAGCTTCCTGGCCCAGGGTCTCAATGCCCTTGGCAGCAATCTTGCCCGATTCGACCAGCGCTTCGACATTGCCCTTGGCGATGTCGCTCAGCTCTTCGATGGCCTTGGTCGACTTTTCGACGCCAGCCTTGGCCTTCTCGTTCAGACCGGCATAGGCCGTCTCGAACTTGGCCTTGGTCTCTTCAGCGAACTTCTTTCCGGTTTCGATCACGTCGTTCATCATCTTGGTTCCTTCTGTGGCAGGCAGCATGGTGGGCTCTACCGGCCCGGCCTCGGACGACAGGCTCTTGGTTTCTTCGGCTTCGATCGCGACCTCTTCGACCAGCGGCGCTGGTGCATGAGGGGCCGGTTCAATTGCTGGCGGAGCAGCCGGTTCGGGCGCTGCATCGACCGCCGTGGTGGCGGCGACGATCGCGACCGGATCAGGCTTTGCGGCTTTAACCGCCGCCTTCTTGACCGCCACGGCCTTCCGCGCTGGCGCAGCCTTTGGGCTGACACTCACCGCTTCTTCCGCAGCCTTCAATGCTTCAGCCGCCGACAATGTAGAGCCGGGCGTCTTGGCCACTGCCTTGCGGCGAGCAGGCTTTGGAGTGACTGGCATAAAAGGTTCTCCGTTGCTGCAGTGCACAATATATAACTCGGAGCGCAAACGCAAGAATTTTTGTGCAGTGCAGCAAAAACAGAATGGCGGAGAAATCGGTCCTTGTTTTACCCGTCTGAAATCAGCCTATTTTGTGAGGCTTAGCGCTCTCTCACATAGCGGCCGGGCGCATCCTCTATCGCCTTCAGGGAACCGGCACCAGGCACGCGCCCACCGTCTTTGGCAGAGACCATCGAATCACCATGAGAGCGAATCCATTCGATCCAGTCCGGCCACCAGCTTCCCTTCGTCTCCTTCGCGTTCGCCACGAAGTCGGCCAGGCTGGCAGGCAGTTCCTCGCATGCCCAATATTGATATTTATTCGCCGCCGGAGGATTGACCACGCCCGCGATATGGCCCGACCCCGCCAGCAGGAACCGGATCGGCCCGGCGAAGTGAGAAGTAATTTTCCACACGCTTTCCGGAGGGGCGATATGATCTTCCCGTCCCGCCTGGACATAAGCGGGCGTTTTCACCTTGCTCAGATCAAGCGGCGTTCCGTCGATGGTCAGCGCACCCGGCACCACCAATTGGTTGTCCCGATAAAGCTGCGTCAGGTAATTTTTGTGCCAGCGGGCAGGAAGATTGGTGGTGTCGCCATTCCAATATAGCAGGTCAAACGGCGGATAATCCTGCCCCAGCAGGTAATTATTGACCACATAGTTCCAGATCAGGTCGCGGCCTCGCAACAGGTTGAACGTCGCGGCCATATAGCGCCCATCCAGGAAGCCCCCGGTCGAAAGCTGGTCAACCAGTTTCATCTGCTCATCATCGACGAACAGGCCAAGGTCCCCTGCCTCGGTGAAGTCCACCTGCGCCGTGAAGAAGGTCGCGCTCGCCACCTTGTCGGCTTCGCCACGTTCGGCAAGATAGGCCAGGGTCGCAGCAAGGGTGGTGCCCGCCACGCAATAACCGATCGTATGAACGCTCGGTACGCCGAGCAGTTCGCGCACGGTGTCGATCGCGTCGATCTGGCCCCGGACGATATAATCATCCCACAGCAGGTCCTTCATCGACGCATCGGCGGATTTCCAGGACAGCAGGAAGACGCTGATCCCCTGGTCGGTCGCCCATTTGACGAAGCTTTTTTCCGGTGACAGGTCGAGTATGTAGAAGCGATTGATCCACGCCGGGAAGATGACGAGGGGCGTTTCCAGCACCTTGTCCGTGGTCGGCGCATAGTGGATCAGCTGATAAAGCGGCGTTTCCTTGATCACCTTGCCGGGGGTGGTCGCGATGTTCCGGCCAAGCTCAAAGACGGTGCCGTCCGTCTGGGTCAGCTGACCTTTTTCCATGTCCGCCAGCATGTGCTGGAGGCCCTTGACCAGATTTTCGCCCCCGCTTTGCAGGGTCTTTTCCATGACGAGGGGGTTGGTCAGCGGAAAATTGCTGGGCGCCACCGCGTCCAGCATGCCGCTGGTGGCGAAACGCAGCTTTGCCTTTTGCTTGGGATCGACCCCATCGACCGCGTCCGTCAATTTCAGCAGATAGTCCGACATCAGCAGATAGCTTTGCCGGATCAGGTCGTAGAAAGGATGCTTGGTCCAGGCAGGATCGGCAAAGCGGCGATCTTTGCGCGCGGCTGGGCTTTCGGGAGGCGGCGCGTCCGGCTGGTCGCGAAGCATGCCCCCCGCGTCAAGAAAACGCTGCCACAGGGCCAGACCTTCATTGGCAAAGCCTGTCTGGATGCGCGCCACCGCATCCGGATCGAACGGCATCGCCCTCCCCGTGGCCCCGGCAGCCTGCTCCAGAATGAGCTGCTGCGCCCGGCCGACAACTTCTGTCCATTGCTGCATCTGTTCCAGCGTCGGCAGATGAGGCTCGTTGAGGTTCTGCGCTTCCATGGCCACCTTCCTCCCCTTGGCATCCTTTATGTCCGCCGCTTTCGCTGGCGTGAGCCAATCTGGCGGGCTATAGCCAGAGCGCATCGCGCGAAAGTGCGTGCAGCACTATTCCTCATGGAGACCTTTCAGGAAAGCCCTATAATGTCCGAAGAATTCTACCGCATGAAGCGCCTGCCACCCTATGTCATCGCTGAAGTCAATGCGATGCGGGCCGCCGCGCGAGCCGCGGGTGAGGACATTATCGACCTGGGCATGGGCAATCCTGATTTGCCGCCGCCCGACCATGTCATCGCCAAGCTGTGCGAAGTCGCGCAAAAACCGAGCGCCCACGGCTATTCCCAGTCGATGGGCATCCCGGGGCTTCGCAAGGCGCAGGCCAATTATTATGGCCGCCGCTTCGGCGTAGACCTGGATCCTGAGACCGAGGTCGTCGTGACCATGGGGTCGAAGGAAGGGCTTGCCAGCCTCGCGACCGCGATCACCGCGCCCGGCGACGTCGTTCTGGCGCCCAACCCCAGCTATCCGATTCACATGTTCGGCTTCATCATCGCTGGCGCGACCATTCGCTCGGTTCCGACGACGCCGGACGAAAATTACTGGAAGTCGCTGGAGCGCGCGATGGCTTTCACCGTACCGCGCCCCTCCATTCTGGTCGTCGGCTATCCCAGCAATCCCACGGCCGAAACGGTCGATCTTGCCTTTTACGAGCGGCTGGTCGCCTGGGCGAAGGAAAATAACGTCTGGGTCCTGTCCGACCTTGCTTATTCCGAGCTATATTATGACGGCAATCCGACGCCTTCGATCCTGCAGGTTCCAGGAGCCAAGGATGTCGCGGTCGAATTCACCTCGCTCAGCAAGACCTATTCGATGGCGGGATGGCGCATCGGCTTCGCGGTCGGCAACCGGAAACTGATCGCGGCGCTCAAGCGGGTAAAATCCTATCTCGATTATGGCGCATTCACACCGATCCAGGCTGCGGCCTGCGCGGCGCTCAACGGGCCGCAGGATATTGTTCAGAAGAATCGCGAACTCTATCACAAGCGTCGCGATGTGATGGTCGAGGCATTCGGCCGCGCTGGCTGGGAAATTCCGGCTCCCAAGGCGTCGATGTTCGCCTGGGCGCCGCTGCCCCCCGCGCTCAAGGACATGGGCAGCCTGGAATTTTCCAAGCAGCTCCTCACCCACGCCAAGGTCGCGGTAGCGCCCGGCGTCGGCTATGGCGAGGACGGCGAAGGCTTCGTGCGCATCGCCATGGTGGAAAATGAGCAGCGGCTGCGGCAGGCGGCACGCAACATCAAGCAGTATCTGAAGTCCATGGGCATCAACACGCCCGCCAAGGGTGCGGCCTGACGGAAGCGGCGCCGGGTTAAAGGCGTGGCACTTCACTCGACCATCCCCCTGCCCCAGGTTTCGCAGGTCGCGCAGACGATCCAGCTCGCTTTGGCGCCGGTGTTCCTGCTCGCAGGCATCGGCGCATTTCTTAACGTCTGCACGGGGCGCCTTGCCCGGATTATCGACAGGGCCAGACGTGTCGAAGAAAAGATACTCATGTCGCGCGGCAAGGAACATGACCGCATGGTGGGCGAGATCCGCGTGCTGGACCGGCGCATGAGCGTGGTCAATGTCGCGATCTTCCTTTCCGTGGCGTCCGCCTGCGCGGTCTGTCTGGTCGTCATCCTGCTGTTTGCGGGCAATTTGTTCGGCGCGCACCTTGGCACGCCCATCGCCATTCTGTTCAGTCTTGCCATGCTGCTTCAGGCGGGAGGATTCGCGACGTTCATCCAGGAAATCCGTCTGGCATCGCGCACCATCCACATCCGCAACGAAGTGCTCTATCACCAGGCGGAGGGGGAAGACGGCGCATGACCAAATTCACGGTCAATGACCGGCCAGTCCAATATCGGATGGACCCCGACACGCCGCTACTGTGGGCGCTGCGCGACGCATCCAACCTTACCGGCACCAAATATGGTTGTGGAACGGGCGATTGCGGAGCCTGCACAGTCGATATCGACGGGCAGGCGGTGCGCTCATGCCAGGTCAGCATAAGGGAAACCGAAGGGCGCTTCGTCACGACTATCGAGGCGCTGTCTCCCGATCGCGGCCACCCGTTGCAACAGGTTTTCGCGGCCGACAATGTGTCGCAGTGCGGCTATTGCATCCCCGGCGTCCTCATGGCGGCATCGGTTCTGCTGAAGCGCAACAACGATCCGAGTGACGAGGATATCGACGCCGCCATCACCAATATATGCCGTTGCGGCATCTACCCCCGCCTGCGCGGCGCCATCAAACGTGCCGGGAAGGTGATGCGCGGGGAGGAGCAAGTAGAGGCGGCCCCGCCCCCCGGCGTATCACCCGAAGAGGCTGCGCACGCAGTCCCCGCGCTCCGCCGTCCCTAGAGCTTCGTGCTTTAAATCGGCAACACCTCAATACCGTTCGCCCTGAGCTTGTCGAGCCGAAGGCCGGCGAAGCCAACGGCGCTACTTTTTTCAGGAAGAGAAGGGCTTCGACAGGCTCAGCCTGAACGGGTTGAGTGATTCAGATTAAAAGCACTCTACTCTAACCGAAACGATAGGCCGATACCGGCCATCCCCGCACAGCGTCGTCATAATCAACCTGCGCGACATCATCGCCGCCCGCGCCCAACGCCACCATCAGCGGCAGCAGATGCTCTTCACGAGGATGGGCGAAGCGCGCCTCCGGCAAGGTCTCCCACGCGGCAATACGTGCCGATCGCCGCTGCGGGTCCGGATCCGTCACCGCATCAGTCAAAGCCTCATGCCACGATAGCGACGGTGTTCGCGCTTGCGAATCCTGGACGCGCATATTGTGAAAGCTCATTCCCGATCCGATGATCACGATCCCTGCATCTCGCAACGGTTCAAGCGCGCGACCCGCCGCGATATGCGCCTGTGGGTCGAGGTCTTGTCTCAGAGACAGTTGGACCACGGGAATGTCGGCCTGTGGCCGTGCGACCTTCATCGGAATGAAGACGCCGTGGTCCCAGCCGCGTTCATGCTCCTCCGCCACGGGGAAGCCAGCGTCGCGCAGCAGTTGGGCGGCGCGGTCGGCGACGGCGGGCGCTCCGGGCGCATCCCATTTCAGGGAATAGGTATGCGGCGGGAAATTATAATAGTCGAACAGAAGGTCCGGACGATCCGCCTTGTGCACGGTAAGGACCGGCTCCTCCCAATGCGCGGACACGATCAACATGGCCTGCGGTCGTTCGGGCAGGCTCTCGACCAGTTGCGCAAGATAATCCTGCATCGTCTGCCACATCGGGTCGCTATAGGGACGACCGGGATCGGCAGGGTCCATGAAGAAGCAAGGACCGCCGCCATGCGGGATGTAAAGGCTGGGCTGTTTCATGACCGCTAGATCGCGCGCCGCCCCTCACCATGCAAGTGCGCGGCGTGAAACAGTGCGTTTCGCCGTCCCCTACGCTTCGCCAGCCTCGATAATCGGAGCGATGGCCTGCGCCAGCGTGGCGCCGGAATAGGGCTTCTTCAACAGGGTGATCCCGCTGAACCGCTCGGGCAGGTCCAGGCCATCGCCATAGCCAGTCGCGAACAAAAACCCGACGCCATTTTCCGCGAGCATGTCGGCGATCGGCAGGCTGGTTTCATTGCCCAGATTGAAATCCAGGACGGCAAAATCGATCGCATGCAGATCGATGGCTTCACGCGCCCGGCCGACGCTGGCGGCGGTGATGACTTCCGCGCCCAGGTCGCGCAGCGCATCCTCACCATCCATCGCGATGATCATATTGTCCTCGACCAGAAGGACGTTGCGCCCTTTTAGCAAGCCGGGAGCAGGCGCGGGCGCCGGCTTTGATCTTTCCCCAACGGTGACGTCCGGCAGGACCGTCACGATATGCTGGGACGGGATGCAGAAATGCGCCTCCAGCCCGGAAAGGCGATACGTAATCTCCGCCTTGCCATCCAGATCATACGGGATCGACCGTTCGATGACAGTGGAGCCGAAGCCACGGCGGGTTGGGGCGACGACGGCCGGGCCGCCGCTTTCATTCCAGTCGAGCAGCAAGCTGCCCTCCGCATCGACCCGCCAGTCGATCGCAACCGTGCCGCCATCCGACAGGGCGCCATATTTTGCGGCGTTGGTCAGCAGTTCATGAATGACCAGTGCCAGCACGGTGAACGCCGACGGCGTCAGCAGCACGTTGGGGCCGGTCTGCCTGACCCGGTCGCGCCGCTCGCCCAGATAGGCTCCGGCCTCCACCTCGATCAAATCCTGCAACCGCGCCGGTGCCCAGCGGTCAGCCGTGATCTGGTCATGAGCGCGAGCCAGTGCATGCACACGACTTTCCAACGTGGCGATGAATTCATCCACCGAACGGGCATTGTCGCGCGTCTGGGACAGCAGCCCACGGATCAGCGACAATATGTTGCGGACCCGGTGGTTCAGCTCTGCAATCAGCAGTTCCTGCTTTTCATGCGCCTTCTGCCGTTCCTCATGCGCGGAATCGGAAAGGCGCAGCACCACTTCCAGCAGAGCCGTCCGCAATGCCTCCGCGACGCGCAACTCGGCCGGGGTGAAAGGCACCGACGTACCCTTCACCAGTTGCGACCATTCCTCAAAACTCTTGCGCGGAGTCAGGCGCGGCCCATTAGGCCCATATTCGATATGCTTTTCCTGATTGCCCGCCCAGCGCACCGAACGCATCTGCTCGGTCCGGAACAGCACGACATAATCGCGCGGTCGCCGTGATAGAGGGATGGCCAACAGCCCCGCCGCGCGATCGGCATAGGCTTCTGCTTCGGGCATCACCCGGCCGAGGCAGTCGGTCGCGAACACCTGACTGGCCGCCGCACGATTGAGCATCGTGACGATCGCCGCAAAAGCGGACCTGTCCGGCGTCAAACCGGCCAGCGTCACGTCCCCGTCGATATACACGCCGACGCCATCCGCAGGCACGGTGTCGAAGATGACGTCGCCCAGCCAACGGGCGTTGGACAGCAGATCATGATCCTGGGCCACGGCGGACATAAGGCGATCGGCGACTTGCCGCGCCTTCCCTTCATAATCCGCCGTTTCCGCCCGCTCGCGGCTTTCCAGCATCATGGAGAATATCTGCCCGAACAACTCAGCCGCGCTACGCTGCGCGAAGGTCGGCAGGCGCGGGCCATAATGATGACAGGCGAACAAGCCCCACAAGCGCCCCTCGACGATGATCGAGATGGAGAGCGAGGCGCCCACGCCCATATTGCCGAGATATTCGATGTGGATCGGGGAAACCGCACGCAGCAGGCACAAGGACATATCGAGCGCCGCGCCAGTGGGATCAAGCACCGGAAGCACCGGCACCGGCTCTGCCTGCACGTCCGCGATGACGCGAAAGATATTGCGCAGGTACAGCGCCCGGGCCTGCGTCGGAATGTCCGAAGCCGGATAATGCAGCCCGAAAAAGCTGTCGATGTCCGGCCGCAGCGCTTCGGCCACGACTTCGCCGTCGCCACCATCGGCAAAGCGGTAAACCATGACACGGTCGAATCCGGTCAAGGCCCTCACCTGCCTCGCGCCATCGCGCAGGAAGGCGGCCATGCTGTCCGTTTGAGCAAGCCGTGCGACCATGGAGCGCACCATGCTGGTCGCCTCGATCTCGTCCGCGAAAGCCGGTTCGGCCTCGATCACCACCAGCGAGCCCGAAAAATGAACGGCAATGTCAAAGGGCGGAACGCCGTCGATCAACACCAGCGAAAACATCCGCTCGACCGCGTCGGGGCCACGCAGCAGCGTGATGCGGTTCCGCAGCGAATGAATGGCATCGTCCCGGAACAGGCCGCTGATCGGCTTGCCCAGCATCTGCTCAGGGGCCAGCCCTATAAACTGCTCACAATTTGCCGAGACGCGGGAAACCAGCCAGTCGGCGGTCAGCGCAACCAGAAAGCCGAAAGGCTGTATGGTGCCCGGCACATGGATCGGTTCGCGATCGCAATTGCTGATGTCGACGGCGAAGTCGGCCATCTCCTGTCCATCGCGTTCAGCCATGACTGCTCACCCGTTCCGCTGCGGCACCTGCCGCGAACAGAGCGAAGGCGGCTTGCGCTCCCTGTATCGCGTCGTCGATCCAATCCTGGCCACCGCCATCCGCCGCCTCGTCCAGCGCTTGCTGAAAGGCGACCCAGCTTCCCTGGCCGTGGACAGACTTGAGATAGGCCCGAGGCAATCCGGCAGGCACGCGCCGCTCCAGCATGGCACCACCCAGCCGCGAACCTTCCAGGGCGTAGAGCGCGCCCCATCGAAACCCTTCGCCCGCATGCGCCGTTGTTTCCAGTGGCTCCGGCAGCGTTTCGCCCAATGATGCAAGGTCTTCCATCAATTGGGGCAAGCGCGGAGAATCGGGCATCGCCAACTGTTCCAGCGGCATGAGCGCGCGTGCATGCGCTTTCAGAAAGGCACCATATTCCGTCGGGGAATCCAGTGAAAAGCCGGAAAAAAGATCATCCACCCGCTGATGGTTTTCCATCGTCGCTTTTCGGAGGGCCTGTCGAACTCGGCCGGCATTGGACGTTCTTTTCACTCGTCGTTCCTAAAGGCTGTCATCAAAACGCGCACTGATCTAGATCAGCTTTTAAGGTCGACGGTGACGGCTGGTCGATTTTCTACCGAAATAATCGATTTGCGCACGCCAGGTTCCAATGTCCATCTACACCCAGTAGATTCTTTCAAATCGCTGACGAACGAGTTCAGCGTCGCGACATGGCGGCAAACGTAGAAAGGCAGCATGCGGGGCATGGCGCCCCTTTTGGAAAGCAAAGATCATGTTGAGGAAAATGATGTTGGCGGGGCTGATGACCGCGACAGTTCTTGGCGGCGTGGCCCCTGCCTATGCGCAGCGGGGGCAGGATGGATGGCGCGATCGCGGCAGTGAACAGTCTGGCCGGAACGACGGCCGGGCGTCCCGGGGCGGCGGGCAGGATGGCGATCGCGGAAACGTACGCGTGCGTGATCAGGCTTCTGCTCAGCGTTGGCAAGGGCGCGTAAATGATCGCGCACGGGCACAGACCGCTCCGGCACAACCCGATCGCCAGTGGCGTGGTGCGGAATCGCGCGCCGATGCTGCTCGCAATGCACAGCGCAACGATGCGCGCATCAGGGAACGGGCCGTTGGCGATCGTTCGCAGTGGCGGGATGACCGCCGGGACAACAACCGGGCGGAGTGGCGCGGCAATCGCGACGACCGACGTCAGGACTGGCGTGATGGTCGCCGGGATGGACGCCCGGAAGGGCGCCTCGACAGCGGCAACAACTGGCGTGGCAGCCTGGCGGGCAATCGCCGGTTTGACGATCGCACCCGCTGGAACAGTCAGCGGCGCTGGGACAATGACTGGCGGCAGGACCGCCGCTATGACTGGCGCAGCTATCGCTCACGCTATGGCGACCGCTACCGGATGGGGCGCTATTATGCGCCGCGCGGATGGAGCTATGGCTACAGAAGCTTCTCGACAGGCATCTTCCTGAACAGCTTGCTGTTCTCGAACAACTATTGGATCAACGATCCATGGTCCTATCGCCTGCCGCCTGCCTACGGCACGCTGCGTTGGGTGCGCTATTATGACGATGCCCTGCTGGTCGATATCCGGGACGGCTATGTGGTAGATGTGATCCGCGACTTCTTCTGGTAACCGCAGGGTCATATCCGCTGATTTCATCTGGGCCTGGCGCCATGTGCGTCAGGCCCTTTTCATTTGCACCGGCGGGACGACGGCGGCAGGAAGCGGGCATGACGGACGTGATTGATGATGGCGGCATCGCTTCGGCCACTCGGGCGAAGATTGGCGATGCGGTGCGCGCAAAGCTGGACCGTAACCCCCTGGTCAGCCGGATCGACGCTACAAACCTTGAAATCTACGGCCGCCATGATTTCCTCAGCGCCGAGGAATGCGAAGGCTTGCGCGCCCTGATTGACGCCGACGCCCAGCCCTCCACGCTGTTTTCCGGCAGCGCGAACGCCGATTACCGCACCAGCCACAGCTGCAACCTTAGCCCCTGGCACCCGCTGGTCGATGGCATCAGCCGCCAGATTTGCGCGCTGACCGGGTTGCCGCCCGAAAATGGCGAAACCTTGCAGGGTCAACGCTATGCGGTTGGTCAGGAATATAAGGCGCATTGCGATTATTTCCCGGTAACCGCCGACTATTGGCCCGCAATGATGAAAAAGGGTGGGCAGCGCAGTTGGACGGCGATGATCTATCTGTCGCCCGTCGCGGCGGGCGGAGAGACGCATTTTCCCCATTGCGAGTTCATGGTGCCTCCCGTTGAGGGGATGATCCTCATCTGGAACAACCTGAAGGCCGACGGTTCACCCAATCCGATGAGCCTGCATGCCGCCCGGCCGGTAGAAAGCGGCGTCAAATATGTCGTGACCAAATGGTTTCGGGAGCGGCGCTGGACGGCCTGACCGCAGCCTCGGCCCTTCATGTCCATGATACAAGTTGCGACATAAATGACTGATTCCTGACAGCGCCGTTCCCTGACGGTTCAGCGGCCGGGATGCATAACCCCATTGTTGGTGACGGAACCGGCCTACGGGATGAAAGTTTGATCCCAGCCGGTTCAGGCCGCCAAGCTGATGGGAGAAAATATATGCGTAAACTAATCATCCTCGGCCTGATCGCGGCAACTGCGATGCCAAGCGCGGTCATGGCCCAGTCGCGCGGCGAAGTGCGCGACAGTGCGCGGGACCTGCGTCAGGAGCAGCGCGAACTGCGCGACGCGCAACGCCATGGCTCGCGTCACGATGTGCGCGAACAGCGCCGCGACGTACGCGACGCCCGGCAGGAACTGCGCGAAGATTGGCGCGACTATCGCCGTTCGCACCGCGACGTCTATCGCGGCGGCAATTGGCGCGCGCCCTTCCGCTACAATCGCTGGGAAGTCGGGTCTCGACTGCGTCCGAGCTTCTATAATTCCCGCTATTATATCAGCGATCCCTATCGCTATCGCCTGCCCCGGCCCGCGAACCGCAACCTACGCTGGGTAAGGCATTATAACGATGTGCTGCTGGTCAACGTCCGCAGCGGGCGCGTAATGCAGGTCCATCGCGGCTTCTTCTGGTAACGCAGAACCAACGACGACGCGGGGCGGCTCCGAACTTCGGTTCGGAGCCATTCGCTATTTTTTCGACACAGAAGAGCGGTCGCGGCGCGGCCCCTGCTACTACCTCAATTTTGGAAATCCCCTTGGCCGCGCCGCCCGTCTCCGAGCAGGCGCGGCCGATGGCACGCACAGGGCGCACCATCAGTCCGAAAGGGGGTGGACCGGAATAGGAACGCTTAGGGGCTGCTAATGTTCCCCTGCGTTAACCCAGCGCTTCTGCGATCAGGCGGCGGCTGTTTGCCACGCCATAAAGGGCGATGAAGCTGCCCATGCGAGGTCCCTGATCGGCACCCAGCAACGTCTGATACAGCGCTTTGAACCAGTCACGCAGTTCAGCAAAGCCAAAGGCCTCGTCCTTGCCGATCGCATACACGATATTCTGAATATCCTCGGCGGTGGCGTCATCGCCGAGCGCCGCCAGTTCCGCGTCCAGCCTGCGCAGCGCCTCGGCTTCATGGGCCTCCGGCGTGCGACGCTTCAACGTCGGCGCCACGAAGTCGCGATGATAGGCCAGCGCATGCCCGATCAGCGCGTCCAGCTCAGGATAAGTCTGCGCGCTCGCTTCAGGGACATAATTTTGCAGATATCCCCACACCTGTTCCCGGCTGGCGTCGCCCATGACGCCGACCAGATTGAGCAACAGGCCGAAGGTCACCGGTAGCTTGCCGTCCGGAAGCTTCCCGTCATGGATATGATGCACCGGATTGCCAAGCTGCTGCTCGACCGCCTGGTTGGGATAGTTGACCCGGAACTGCCAATATTCGTCCACCGCGCGCGGGATCACGCCCATGTGCAACTGCTTGGCCTTTTTCGGCTCACGATAGGCGTAGAAGGCCAGGCTTTCCTGCGGCCCATAGGTCAGCCACTGCTCAAGGCTCAGGCCATTGCCCTTGGACTTGGAGATCTTCTCCCCCTTTTCGTCCAGGAACATCTCATAGTTGAAACCTTCGGGCGGGCGGGCGCCCAGCGCGCGGCAGATCTTGGACGACTGGGTCACCGAATCGATCAGATCCTTGCCCGCCATCTCATAATCGACGCCCAGCGCGACCCAGCGCATCGCCCAGTCGACCTTCCATTGCAGCTTCGCGCCGCCGGACAGGATCGACTGTTCGACCATCTCGCCCTCATCCTCGAACCGGACGAGCCCGGCGTCGGCATCCAACACCTCGATCGGCACCTGAAGGACGATGCCATTCTTCGGGCTGATCGGCAGGACCGGGGAATAGGTCGCCTGCCGCTCCTTGCGCAGCGTCGGCAGCATGATGTCCATGATGGCCTGATAGTGACGCAGGACATTCTTGAGCGCATCGTCGAACGCGCCGGACTTGTACCGATCGGTCGCGGACACGAACTCATAATCGAAACCGAAGCGGTCCAGAAATTCGCGCAGCATCGCATTATTATGATGCGCGAAGCTCTCGAACTTCTCGAACGGATCGGGCACCTGCGTCAGCGGCTTGCCAAGATGTTCCGCCAGCATCGCCTGGTTCGGCACATTGTCGGGCACCTTGCGCAGCCCGTCCATATCGTCGCTGAACGCGATCAGGCGCGTGGGTATGTCGGACAGCGCATGATAGGCATTGCGCACCATCGTGGTGCGCAACACTTCGTTGAAAGTACCGATGTGCGGCAGGCCGGACGGGCCATAGCCGGTCTCGAACAGGATATGGCCTTTGTCGGGAGCGCCGTTCTGATAGCGCTTCAGCAGCTTGCGCGCTTCTTCATAGGGCCAGGCCTTGGACGCCTGAGCGGCGGTGCGGAGGATATCGGACACGGTCATGATGCACACGCCCCTAGCCTTGGAAGGCCGGAAATGGAACGCCTTTCCGCACAGCGACGCGCGTATCGGCCGCACTGCCGAGAGATTATGTTTAACCTTGATTAACCTTAATACGGCACATTTATCCTCGATAGCCGCCGGAAAGGGGATAGCGGGCACCGTGCAGATACCACGTAGCCGTCAACGCATTGGGGTCGATATCAGCGTTGTCGTCACAACCGTGCTCGACAGCCTGGAGGGGACCATCGTCGATCTGAGCGAAGGAGGCGCGCAGATTCGTGGCTGCACCCTACCCGCACGAAGCCAGTGCCAGATCGGGTTTGAAGGGCAGATCGTTTTCGGGACGGTGCAATGGTCCGAACCCGACCGCATCGGGGTTCGTTTTCCCTATGACCTGGTGAATGGCCCGCTGTTCGACTTGCTGGAGATGGCGCGCACCCGCCTGCGTTTGCCACTGACGGATAGACATGGCGGACGCGGCTTTGCCCTGCGCGCCTTTTCCTCACAGCCCACCGGATTTGGCCGCCGCGCAAGCTGAGTTGAGCCTTTTTCCGGTTTCCCTTTTGTTCCCGGTCGCCTAAGCGATTGGAGTGATCGACCCCACTGCCCTGCCCGCCCTTCATGCCAGCCATGGTGGGATCTGGTTGCGCGAGGGTGAAGACACCCGGGCGGTCGCAAAGGGAGCGGCCATCGCTTGCGCGGCAGAGACACCGACTTTGCTGCTCAATGCGCCACTGACGGGGCAGAGGCTCGGCTATCCTGAGCTTAACGGCCTGGACCTGCTGGAGCTCTGGGCTTTCGTCCATCCCGCCCGCTTCCTTGTCCCCACGCCCAAGGGCCTTGCCGAAGCGCTCGGCCTGGAACGGCCGGGCAGTGAAGCGGACATTCCGCAGCTGCTGCAAGCCGCCACCGCTGCTCTACTGGACATGCTCGGATCGCCTTCATGGACCGAGAGGGAGGGCGGCTGGACCTCCGCCCAGACGCTGCACCGCCTCCGCTGGCCATGGGCGCCGCTGATCGCGCCCCGGATAAGCCGACCGCCCGAAGCAGAACGCTGGCTTTTCTCCCGCTTGCCCGAATGGGAGGAAACACCGCCGCGTCCAGCCCCGCGCACCATCTCCCTCGATGAAGAGGCTGTATTGGCGCGGCTTGCGCATCTGACCGGAAGCGCGGCGGAAGCCCGGCCGGGACAACGCGCCTATGCCGCAGCCGCCGTGGAGAGCTTCCGCCCGCGACAGCATCGGGATCAACCCAACATGCTGCTTGCGGAGGCTGGCACCGGGATCGGCAAGACGTTGGGCTACCTCGCCCCGGCCTCGCTTTGGGCATCGGAGGCGCAGGGTACGGTGTGGATATCGACCTATACCAAAGCGCTCCAACGGCAGCTTGATCGCGAAAGCCTTCGCCTCTTCCCCGATCCGGCAACGGCAGCGCGGCGCATCGTCGTACGCAAGGGGCGCGAAAATTACCTCTGCCTGCTGAACCTTGAGGATGCGCTACAGGGCGGCTTTTCCGGCCGGGCAGCGATCCTCGCCCAACTTGTCGCGCGCTGGGCGGCGTTCAGCAAGGATGGCGACATGGTCGGCGGCGACCTGCCCGGCTGGCTGCCGACATTGTTCCGCCGCAACGGATCGACAGCGCTGACCGACCGCCGGGGCGAATGCATCTATGCGGGCTGTCCGCATTATCGCAAATGCTTCATCGAACGGTCGGCGCGCGCCTCGGCCGACGCGGACATCGTCATCGCCAATCACGCCCTCGTCATGATCAACGCCGCGCGTGGCCGTGAGACAGGCCAGCGCCCCCAGCGCATCATCTTCGATGAGGGCCATCACCTCTTCGACGCCGCCGACTCCACCTTTTCCGTCGCCTTGTCGGGGCAGGAAGCCATCGAGCTGCGCCGCTGGGTCATGGGACCCGAAGGCAATTCGCGTGGCCGTCGGCGCGGCCTTGCCGCCCGCCTGTCGGATCTGGCCAGCTATGACGAGGAAGGCGGCCAGGCGATCCGCGCAGCGGCGGACGCGGCGCGCGCGCTGCCAGCCGATGAGTGGCTGAAGCGGATCGTCGCAGGAGAGCCCTTCGGACCACTAGAACAGCTGCTCGCAGCCGTGCGTGGCACGGTCTATGCCCGCGCCGCCGACGTGGGGGAAGCGGACGCGGGCTATGGCCTCGAAACGGAAGTTGCCGAACCCGACGGCCCGCTGGTCGAAGCCGCGCAGGAGGCGGCGCTGGCCCTCGACGCTTTGCTGCGGCCGCTGAACCGGCTCAGCAAACGGCTGGAGGCAGTCATTGAGGATGCGCCCGATTGGCTCGACGGCGCAGCCCGTGCCCGGATCGAAGGCGCGATTGCCTCCCTTGGCTGGCGGTGCGACCTTATCGCCGCCTGGCTGGCGCTGCTCGCGCGGATCGGCGGCCCGGCTGATGCGGATTTCGTCGACTGGATGACGGTCGACCGCATCGAAGGGCGGGAATTCGACATCGGCATCCACCGTCACTGGCTGGACCCCACCCGTCCCCTCGCTGAAACCGTTCTGAAACCTGCACAGGGCGTGCTTATAACCTCCGCGACACTCAAGGGCGGCGGCGATTGGGACAATGCGGAAAGCCGCAGCGGGGCGAGCCATCTCCCGCACGGTGCCCAGCGGTTCGAAGCGGCAAGCCCGTTCGACTATCCCGGCCGCGCCGAGGTGCTGGTCGTCACCGACATCAAGCGCGGCGACATTGCCGCACTGTCGGGCGCCTATGGGCGGCTGATCGAGGCCGCGGGCGGTGGGACGCTCGGCCTGTTCACGGCTATACGGCGGTTGCGCGCGGTCCATGCCCGCATAGCCGATCGTCTGGCACGGGCGGGTCTGCCGCTCTACGCCCAGCATGTCGATCCGATGGACACCGGCACGCTGATCGACATTTTCCGCGACGATCCGCGTGCCTCGCTGCTCGGCACCGACGCCTTGCGCGACGGGGTCGATGTGCCCGGCCATTCGTTGCGCCTCGTCGTGATGGAGGGCGTCCCATGGTCGAAGCCCACGGTGCTGCACGCCGCCCGCCGTCTCGCCGGAGGGGGCGCCGCCTATGACGATCGGCTGATCCGCGCGCGCCTTGCCCAGGCCTTTGGCCGCCTGATCCGCCGCGCCGAGGATCGCGGCAGCTTCGTCATATTGTCGGCCGCCATGCCCAGTCGCCTGCTCAGCGCCTTTCCACCGGGCACCCCCATTCGCCGCGTCACCCTTGACGAAGCGATCATTGCGGTCAGCGCCCATTCCCACGCTGGCCTTGGCGCCGGCATGTCGCTAGGGCAACGGGGACACGAATCCGGCATTCCCGACCTGGAGCAAAGATGAAGCGGTTGACCCTGTTGCGCCACGCCAAGTCCGACTGGGACGATCCGGTAGAGCGGGATTTCGACCGGCCGCTGAACCGGCGCGGGGAAAAGGCGGCGCTGCTGATCGGTCAATATGCCCGCAACCGGAAAATGCAGTTCGACTTTCTCGTCGCTTCTCCCGCCGTCCGGGTCGTGCAGACGCTCGATACTTTCCTTGAAGGCTACGGCCAGCCGCTCGATCCTCATTGGGATCGCCGCATTTATTTGGCGTCCGTGGCAACGCTGCTGGATGTTCTGCGCGATCTGCCCGACACTGCAAGCAACGTCGTCCTGGCAGGACATAATCCCGGCCTCGAAGAACTGATCCTGGAGCTGGTGCCCGACAATGGCGCCAGCCCGCTACGCGACGATGTGGAAGTCAAGTTTCCAACCGCTAGCCTCGCGGTTCTGGATCTGGATGTTGATCGTTGGGAAGAAACCAAACCGGATGCGGCGTCGTTCATAAGCTTCACCCGCCCGCGCGATCTGGACCCCGCGCTTGGTCCGGAATCGCGTTAAATCAACTGTTCTAAGTGACCAAGGTGGCTGCTGGCGCAGAGTGAGTTCAACCCGCCCCCACTTGCGTTCGGGCTGAGCTTGTCGAAGCCCTCTTCTTTTTAAAGGGCAGTAGCCCTTCGACAAGCTTAGGGCGAACCGGCTTAAAGGGCAGCACTGAGTTAGAACACGAGGCGCTGAACTTACTCCCCGATAGCCTGCGCCAAGGCCGTCCGGATCACCTGAAGCCGATCCAGCAAATCCGCACCCCGCTCAGGCTTGGCCGAAACAGCAGGAGCTGGAACAGCGGCAGGCTTCGCCACGGCTATACCATCGGCCAGCGCCTTCTGCGCGCCCCGCACCGTGAAACCCTCCACGTTCAACAGCTGGTTGATACGCCTGACCAGCGCCACATCCGCTGGCCGGTAATAGCGGCGATTACCCGACCGCTGGAGAGGACGTAATTGGGGAAAACGCGTTTCCCAGTAGCGCAGAATATGCTGCGGAAGCCCCAGTTCCCCGGACAGCTCGCTAATCGTCAGGAACGCGCCCTCTGCCTTTTCCATGGGTCCAATGTTGCACCTATCAGGGCGCAAAGGTCAACCATGCGCGGGATTAACTGGCAGCTATCCCAACCTATCAGGACGCGGCAACGCGGTCCCGCATGGTCTGGCTGGCGCGAAAGGTCAGCACGCGGCGCGGTTCGATCGGCACCTCAACCCCTGTCTTGGGATTACGGCCCATGCGCTGGGTCTTGTCGCGCAGAACGAAGGTGCCAAAGCTCGATATCTTCACATTTTCCCCGCGTTCCAGCGCGGAAGTCATATGCTCCAATATGGACTCGATAAGCGCCGCGGCCTCGGATCGTGAAAGGCCAATATGACGATTGACGCTTTCCGCCAGATCTGCGCGTGTCAGGGTGCCATTGCCAGTCATCGAACGTCCCCACCTTCATCCGCCGGGTTATTGCCGACGACAATGGTAAATTGTGCGATAAGCTGAGTGATTCGGCAAGATGACTCGCCCAAGAAAGTCAAAGAATTTCGGGGAGATGCGTCGGCTTAGACCCGAAGGACGCAAGCGCCCCAGGTGAAGCCCCCGCCCATCGCCTCCAGAACGAGCAGGTCGCCCGGCTGAATCCGGCCATCCCGCATGGCCAGGTCAAGCGCCAATGGCACCGAAGCGGCGGAAGTATTGGCGTGGCGATCCACCGTCATGACAATCCGATCGGGCGACAGCTTCAGCTTCCGCGCGGTGGCGTCCAGAATGCGCGCATTCGCCTGGTGCGGAACGAGCCAGTCGATCTGGTCCGTGCCCAAACCCGCTATTTGCATGACCTCGGTCAGCACCGAAGCAAGGTTGACGACCGCATGGCGGAAGACTTCCTGTCCCTTCATGCGCAGCTTGCCGACCGTCTTCGTCGTCGAAGGCCCGCCATCGACATAGAGAAGCTGGTTATGGCGTCCATCAGCATGCAGCTTTGAAGCCAATATGCCGCGCGCGCCGTCTGCGCTTTCCTCCGCGCCCAGCACGATGGCCCCCGCGCCGTCCCCGAACAGGACGCAGGTCGTCCGATCTTCCCAGTCGAGAATGCGGCTGAACGTCTCCGACCCGATCACCAGTGCCTTCTGCGCGGCGCCAGACTGGATCATGCTGTCCGCCACCGTCACTGCGTAGAGAAAGCCGGAGCACACCGCCGCGACGTCGAAGGCGACGCAATCATCGATGCCCAGCGCTGCCTGAACAATGGTCGCGCTCGCGGGAAAGGTCTGGTCCGGCGTGGCCGTCGCCAGAATGATGAGGTCGATATCCTGCGCAGCCAGGCCCGCCGCATCCAGTGCCGCGCGAGCAGCATCGGTCGCAAGGCTTGCGGTTGTTTCGCCGTCGCCCGCGATATGGCGATTGCGGATGCCGGTGCGTTCGACGATCCATTCGTCGCTCGTGTCCACGGTCTCCGCCAGTTCAGCATTGCTGACAGCGCGAACCGGGAGTGCCGACCCCGTACCCAGAAGAACGGACCTGCGAATCACTTTGCGGCGAGCTCCTGTTTGGACGCCACGGCCGACAGCGCGCTGACGCCCGCCATGTCGGCGGCGATACGCCGCGTAATATCTTCTTCCAACAGCCGCGCAGCGACATGGACGGCATTGGCAACGCCCTTGTCATTGGCGTTGCCATGACTTTTCACCACGACACCGTTCAGGCCCAGAAACACCGCACCATTATGGTTGTTGGGGTCCAGATGATGCTTGAGCAGATGCATGGCGGGCTTGGAAATCAGGAAGCCGATCTTGGACCGGATGGAGCTGGTAAAGGCGGTGCGCAGCAGATCGGTGACGAAACGGGCCGTGCCCTCCGCCGTCTTCAGCGCCACATTGCCGGAAAAACCGTCGCTGACGATGACATCGGCCTCGCCACGTCCGATCTTGTCGCCTTCGGTAAAGCCATCGAACGACAGGGGCAGGCTCGTCGCCGCGCGCAGGATCGCGGCGGCGTCACGGATTTCTTCCGTGCCCTTCATGTCTTCCGTGCCGATGTTCATGATGCGAACGCGCGGGCGTTCAAGATCGAAAGCGATGCGCGCATAAGCCGCGCCCATCACCGCGAACTGCACCAGGTTGCGGGCGTCGCACTCGGTATTGGCGCCCAGGTCCAGCATGACCACGTCATTGTCGCCGAGCGTAGGCAGCAAAGCCGCCAGAGCGGGCCGATCAATGCCGGGCATGGTACGCAGCGCCAGCTTGGCCATCGCCATCAACGCGCCGGTATTACCGGACGAAACCGCAGCGCCCGCCTCGCCAGCCTTCACCGCCGCGATCGCCATGCTCATGGAGCTGGCTTTCTTGCGGATGGCGGCGCTGGGTTTATCCCCCGCAGACACGACATCGCTGGCGTGCACCACTTCGGACGCGGCCCGCAGATTCGGATGATTGTCGAGGGCGGCCTTGATCCGCGTCTCGTCTCCGAAAAGGGTGAAGCGTAGCCCTTCGTGGCGGTGACGGGCGAGCGCTACACCCGCCATCATCACGCGCACGCCTTCATCCCCGCCCATCGCGTCGATTGCGATTCGCGGTTGGCTGGACACTTCAGGACACCTTTGCAGGAGGGAGTGTGTCGTCAGGCCCCGACGGCAACGACTTCGCGGCCGTTATAGTGGCCGCAGGCGTCGCACAGATTGTGCGGGCGCTTGAGTTCACCGCAGTTCGAGCATTCCTGGAACGCTTCAACGCGCAGCGCGTCGTGGCTGCGACGCATGCCGCGACGGGACGGGGAAGTTTTCCTCTTGGGGACAGCCATGTCGGCACCTTATTCCATAATTAGATCTGGTTAAGCGACTGGCCGAAATCCGATGAATATCGACGCCACAGGCGCCGCAGACCCATGCGGCCCGGGTGATCGCGAAGCCCTGCGCCTATAGCGTTTTTTGGCAGGTGCGCAAGTCCTTCCTTGCCCCGAAACGATGGCCGCCTATTGTACCGCCAACATAATTATGGGGAGAACATGCGATGCTGTTGCCGATCACGCTGACCTTGGCCGCTGCCTGCGCGCTTCTCAACCTGTGGCTCGCATTTCGCTGCGCCCGGATTCGCGTCGGCAGCAAGGTGCTGCATGGCGATGGCGGCGATCCGCTGCTCGCACGGCGGATAAGGGCACACGCGAACTTTATCGAATATACGCCGATCATCCTCATCCTCTTCGCGCTGGTCGAATTAGCTATCGGGTCGCCGCTGTGGTTGTGGATAGGCGCGCTGACCTATGTCATCGCGCGCGCTTCGCACGGGATAGGCATGGACGCGGATCGCCCTAACGCCTGGCGGGCAGGCGGCGCGCTGCTCACCTGGGTGGTAACGGCAGTCCTAGCGGTGGCGGCCCTCTATGTTGCCTATCACGCGACCCGCGCGGTGCCTGCGCCGCCAGCCATGGCCGCGCGCTAGAGCATTTTCGAAGCAGATGGCATCATCTGCTGGCTCGGAAAATGCGGAAAAACAAAGATAAATAGAGCATGATCCGATCCGATCTGATCGGATCATGCTCTAGCCGTTAGCCGAGGACCGCGTCACCGACAAAGGGATTGGTGCGGCGCTCAAGGGCGAAATTGCTCATCGGGCCGTGGCCGGGGACAAAGGCCGTGTCGCCACCCAGCGGCCAAAGCTTGCCCGTGATGGCGTCGATCAGCTGCTGGTGATTGCCCATCGGGAAGTCCGTGCGGCCGATCGACCCCTGAAACAGCACGTCTCCGACGATCGCCAGCTTGCTGGGCGCGTGATGGAACACGACATGGCCAGGCGTGTGGCCGGGGCAATGATAGACGTCCAGCACCAGATCGCCGACCGTCACCTGATCGCCGTCGGCCAGCCAGCGATCAGGCTCGAAGATCTTTCCGTTCACGCCGTAATTGCGGCCGTCCTCTTCCAGACGGCTGATCCAGAAGCGATCGGCCTCATGCGGCCCTTCGATCGGTACGCCGAGTTCCTTGGCCAACGTACCCGCCTCACCGCAATGGTCGATGTGGCCGTGGGTCACCAATATCTTCTCGATCGTCACGCCCTGCTGCTCGGCGGCGGCCTTCAGCCGTGGCAAGTCTCCGCCCGGATCGACGAAAGCGCCCCGATTGGTGGCCGTGCACCAGAAGAGCGTGCAATTCTGCTGCAACGGAGTGACGGGAATCAGAGCGGCTTTTAGCGGTGGCGTGGTCATGGGCGGAGATGTGGCGAAGCCGGGCGCGAGGCGCAAGAGCTAGCCCGCCTCCTCCAGCCCCAGCGGTTCGGCCAGGCTGATCCCGTCCAGCACCTTCGCCGTCTCGTCCCGCACACGCAGCATCACGCGATGCAGCCTGCATTCCGATTCGGGCAGGCAGTTGGTGCAGGTTTCATGCGCGAATCGGCTGGCACAGGGTGTCAGCGCCAGCGACCCGCGCGTCAGCCGCACGATGTCGCCATAGCTGATGTCGACCGGCGCCAGCGCGAGCCAATAGCCCCCGTCCCGCCCCCGCTGCGTCGCCACCAGCCCTTCGCGGGAGAGTTCGGACAGGATGACCGTCAGGAACTTCGCCGGAATATTCTGCCGCGTCGCGATTTCGTTCAGTGGAACGGGTCCCTGACGGTAGCGGTCGGCAAGATGCTGGAGAGCGCGAATGGCGTAACGGGTCTTCTGCGAAAGCATATTCCCGTTATTCGCCCCCGCGCCTCATTTGACAAGCCGCCGCGAGGCCGATCAGGCCTTCACCTTGCTCAACGCTTCTTCATAGGTCGTAGCCTTGAAGCCAACGACGGTCCGCCCGCCAACATCCAGGATCGGCCGCTTGATCATGGAGGGGTTGGTGCTCATCAGCAGGATCGCCTTTTCCGCGTCGATATGCGCCTTGTCGCCCGCGTCCAGCGCCTTGAAGGTCGTGCCGGAACGGTTGAGGATGGTTTCCCACCCATGTTCCATCACCCACTCTTCCAGCTTGCCCTTGTCCACACCCGACACCTTATAGTCGTGGAAGCTGTAGGAGACCCGCTCATTGTCCAGGAAATTGCGCGCCTTCTTGATGGTGTCGCAATTTTTGATGCCATACATGGTAATCATGGGGGTCAGCCTTTGAACGCGGTGACTTCGATCTCGATCTTCATCTCCGGCTTGATGAGGCCAGCGACGACGCAGCTTGCCGCGGGGCGAATCTCGCCGAACACGGGCGCGGTCGCTTTGCCCAGTTCATCCCAATAGGCCGGGTCAGTGATATAATAGGTCACGCGCACGACGTCGGCGAAGGAAAAGCCTGCTTCTTCCAGCGCCTTGCCGATGACCTTCAGCGCGTTGACGCCCTGATCGACGACGCTTTCGGGCATCGTCTTGGTTTCGGGATCAGTCCCGGTCGTGCCGGCGACGAAGCACCAGTCACCCTGAACCACGGCGCGCGAATAGCCGACCTGCGCCTCGAAAGGCGAACCCGAGGAGATGAGTTTGCGGGACATGGGATTTCCTTCGAAGGGGTAGCGATGAAAGGGATCGGGCGGCTCTTGCCCCCTGCCGTGTCCCCTGTCCAGCGCCTTTTGGACAGCCATGGAACGGGCGCCCCGGTTGATCGGTTGGGCAGGCAAGGAGACATGCCATGGACCAGCCAAAGGATCAGTCGGACAAGGACCGCTTTCCCGACGATATCGAGGAAAATGACGAGCAGAGGGACCGGGGATCGCAGGCGCAGGATGTCGCCGACGACGCCCGCGCGCGCAGCACCGACTTGTCGGAGGACAGCGAACGAGGCGGAACCCCAAACCCCGCGCAGATCATCCCCGAAGACACGCCCGACCTGGTCGAGCGGATGGAGGAAATGAACCGTTCCGGACGGATCGACAATGACGCCTTCGCGGGCGAACCGCAGATGGATGATGAGGAAGAATATCTCGGCAACACCGAGGACGAGGAATAGCGCCGAGGCGGGATAAGGCGCTCTCCCCGCGCCTTCCGGCCTCCAGCCGCTAGAGCGTCGCGCCTTAAATCGGCACTGCCCCTGTTACCGTTCGCCCTGAGCCTGTCGAAGGACTGTACTTTTTTCTAGAAAGAACAGGGCTTCGACTAGCTCAGCCCGAACGGAATTGAGTGATCCAGATAAAGGACTCGAAGCTCTAACGGCCCAAAGCCGCCATAACGGAGGGTAAACGGATCAGCTTCACCGCGCATCGTCAACCGCGTGCCCTAGGCTGGCGGGATGATCCGCCTGTGCAAACTGCTCTCTCCCCTCCTCGCCCTCCATATCCTGCTGATCGGATCAGCGGAGGCTGTTCGGGCGTCAAATCCCTCCTCACGCTTCGGCCTGTGCCACGGCATGGGCGGGCCGGATTGCGTGGTCGATGGAGATACATTCTGGATGGAGGGGACCAAAATCCGCATCGCCGACATCGACACGCCGGAAACCCACGGGCCGCGTTGCAGCGCAGAGGGCGCGCTGGGCGTGCGAGCGACCGAGCGGCTGTTAGCGCTGCTCAATACGGGCGCCTTTTCACTCTTGCCGGTAGAGCGGGAACGGGATCGCTATGGGCGGACCCTGCGCATCGTGACGCGGCAGGGCCGGTCGATCGGCGCGCTGCTGGTCGCCGAAGGTCTGGCGCGCCCCTGGACCGGAGCGCGCCAGCCATGGTGCCGTAGTTAGCGGCAGCTGATACCGCCGCGGTCGATCTCGCGGCCGAGCAGAGCGCCCGCACCCGCGCCGATCAGCACGCCAGCAGTGTTCGAATAGCCGCGATCCAGCTGCCCGCCGAGCAACCCGCCCAGCGCCGCGCCGACGATCAGGCCAGTCGTGCCGTCCGAACGGCGGCAATAATAGCGATCGTCATAGCCGCGATAGATACGCGTCCCGCGCGTCACGCGGATCGGCTCATAGCCGCTGCGATAATAGCGATCGGGCCGATAGCGGCTGCCATAGCGGCGATCCGGGCGGTTCCAGTCATAGCTGTAGACAACGCCACCGGGACGGCGCCAGCCATTGTGGCGGCCATTGTCGTGGCGGCGATCATCGCCGCGCCAGCCACGGTCATGGCGATCGCGGTCGCCCCGCCAGTCGCGGTCATGCTTGCCGCCATGGCGCTCGTCATGTCGGCCATGGCCAGGCTATGCAAAAGCAGGGGTCGCAGCAACGCCAGTCAGCGTCATCGCGCCCAGCGAAAAAGCGGCGATGGTGCGCTTGATCGAGAAGTTCATGTGATGCTCCTTGCCATAATCTGTCAGGCTGTTGAGCTAAACACATGGATGCCGATGGACGTTGCATGAACGGAACAAAACATTGCATTCAGCGGGCGGACAGGTTGACAGATTGCGCACACGGAAGAGTGGCGGAGTGTCGAAGTTCACACCGTTCTTGGTCGCAGAATTCTGCCATTTCCTACAGGGTCAAAGAGCCGCAGCCGGCTTAACATTTGTGGGAGGCTGTAGGACAGGGAAATAGGATTTTCAGGCACTTTTAGAAAGCGCGTTCGATGGCCTTCTGCTGGTCCGCCGTGAACGTGTCGGAAGCGGGGGCGGGTGCAGCCGCCTCATCATGATTCTGATCGCCTGAACCGACAAACTGGATCGCCGTGAGTATCACCAGCACCGACCATAGCAGCGCCATCCAGCGGCTGGTGAAGAGCGAGGAGAGGCGGACGCCGAACATGGGCGGGAGGATAGATGAGATGGATTGAGGAAGGGTTACGTGCACAGGGACAGCCGATCCGGTTTGATGGAGCGTAGACGCGGAGCGTGACATGCACGCTCCGCGCATTATCATTTATTTCTGTCCCTTAGTCTGATCCTGCCCCAAAGCCGATGCGGCTACAGACTTAATCTGAGCCTTAGTGGGGTTAGGAATTTTCCCGGATAAAATACCAGATGCCAAGGTCGAAACCTTGCTCGATGTCTGGCGAGGAGGCTGCTTAGCCATAACTCACTCCTTTGACTTGTAGGAAATAGCCAGTTAGTCAGGAGCCGCGGACGCGCTGCCAAAGCAACGCGCCCCCGGCACTTAGTTCGCTATGATGACCGGGCCATGGACCACATGGCGCACCTCCTTTCGCGTTGGAAGGAGTCTCACACGGCATTGCTGGCAAGCTGGCGCGTGAGACATTGGGAACTTTACGGCGGCGGCTTTTGACGAAGCACGCCGCCGTTTTTATGTTAAAAGATTGGCGCGTCCCCCCCCTTTGAGGTCCGCGCCAACCACAACTTAACATTATTACTCCGCAGCGATCCCCGCAGCCTTGAACATATCGGGATCACTCGCCTCGTCCGCATTCGCCGCATCGCCAGCCTTGAGCTGCTTCCGCCGATCAAACGCATCCCACACTTCATTCCACTGGCCGCGCGTCGCGCCCTTGGAATATTCCGTCGCGCGGGTTTCGAAGAAGTTGGCGTGCTCCACCCCGTTCAGCAGCGGAGTAAGCCACGGCAGCGGGTGCTCGTCGATCATGTAGATGGGCTTCAGGCCCAACTGCCCCAGGCGCCAGTCGGCGATGTAGCGGACATATTTCTTGATGTCCTTGGGCGTCATGCCAGGCACAGGCCCCATTTCGAAGACGAGGTCGATGAACGCGTCCTCGATCCGCACCGTCTTCTGGCACATGTCCATGATGTCGTCCTTGACCGACGGCGTCAGGCAATCGCGCTCTTTGGTGAAGGCGTGGAACAGCTTGATGATGCCTTCGCAGTGCAGCGTCTCATCGCGCACCGACCAGGTGACGATCTGGCCCATGCCCTTCATCTTGTTGAAGCGCGGGAAGTTCATCAGCATGGCGAAGGAGGCGAAGAGCTGGAGCCCCTCGGTAAAGCCGCCGAACATCGCCAGCGTCTTGGCGATATCCTCGTCCGTATCGACGCCGAACTGGCTCAGATAGTCATGCTTATCCTTCATCTCCTTATACTGCATGAAGGCCGAATATTCGGTTTCGGGCATGCCGATCGTGTCGAGCAGATGGCTGTAGGCAGCGATGTGGACCGTTTCCATGTTGCTGAACGCAGTCAGCATCATCTTGACTTCGGTCGGCTTGAACACGCGGCCATATTTTTCGTGGTAGCAATCCTGCACTTCCACGTCCGCCTGGGTAAAGAAGCGGAAGATCTGGGTCAGCAGGTTGCGTTCGTGATCGGACAGCTTCTGTGCCCAATCGCGGCAATCCTCGCCCAGCGGCACTTCTTCGGGCAGCCAGTGCAGCTGTTGCTGGCGCTTCCAGAATTCATAGGCCCAGGGATATTCGAAAGGCTTGTAGACCTTGCTGGCTTGAAGAAGGGGCATTGGGTCGGCTCCGCGAATTAATGGACAAGCGCAACCTGCGCGGGCGCGGGACGTTCAGTCCCTGTCATTCCCGGCACAGGAGCAATATGATGGTTGATCTTACCAGCATCAAGGAACATGCTGAGGTTATTGGCGCTGATGGCGTCCATGTCGGCACTGTCGATCATGTCGAAGGCGCCGAAGGACATCAGCGTATCAAGCTGATCAAGGCGGATAGCGGCCAGGGAAGTCACTCCGGGCATCATCATTATATCAGCCAGGGACTGATCGCCGGGGTTGATGAGGATGGCACTGTGCGGCTGTCTGCGACCGGTGCCAACGCCGTCCTCTTTGAAGAAGAACAGGACGAGGGGTAAAGCCTCCGGGGCTGAATGTGTGGGCGCGGTCAGTGTTGCCACCGCCGCGCCCATCCCCCCCATTAACTCATTGGCACGCAAGACATTCGTCATAGTCTGTGCTTCCCCCAGCCAGCTCGAATTTCGGTGCGTCGATCGTGTTGTCGGCTTCCACGCCCCCCGCAAACCCCGCGCGCTGCACCGACTTTGACCGCAGATAGTAAAGCGACTTGATGCCCAGCTCCCACGCGCGGAAATGGAGCATCATCAGGTCCCACTTTTCCACGTCCGCCGGGATGAACAGGTTGAGCGACTGCGCTTGGTCGATGAAGGGCGTGCGGTCGGCGGCCAGTTCGAGCAGCCAGCGCTGGTCGATTTCGAAGCTGGTCTTGAACGTGTCCTTTTCTTCCTGGCTCAGGAAGTCGAGATGCTGGACCGACCCGCCACGTTCGAGGATCGTGTTCCAGACGTTGGTCGAATCCTTCGATTTGTCGCGCAGGATCTTTTCCAGATAGGGGTTCTTCACCACGAAGCTGCCGGACAGCGTCTTGTGCGTGTAGATGTTCGCCGGGATCGGTTCGATACAGGCCGATGTGCCGCCGCAGATGATGCTGATCGACGCGGTGGGCGCGATCGCCATTTTGCAGCTGAACCGCTCCATCACGCCCATGTCGGCGGCGTCCGGGCACGGCCCGCGCTCGACCGCCAGCTGCATCGAGGCGTCGTTCACCTTCTCGCTGATATGCTTAAAGATGCGCAGGTTCCAGCTCTTGGCCATCGCCCCTTCGAAAGGAAGGCCACGGGCCTGGAGGAAGGAGTGGAACCCCATCACCCCCAGGCCCACTGACCGTTCACGCGCCGCCGAATATTTCGCCCGCGCCATTTCGTCCGGCGCACGGTCGATATAATCCTGCAGCACATTGTCGAGGAAGCGCATGACGTCCTCAACAAAGACGGGGTCCTTGTTCCATTCGTCCCAGGTTTCCAGATTCAGGGACGAAAGGCAGCAGACCGCCGTCCGGTCATTGCCGAGATGGTCGCGACCCGTCGGCAGTGTGATTTCTGAACAAAGATTGGAAGTCGAAACTTTCAGGCCGAGATCGCGATGATGCTTGGGCATCATGTTGTTCACGGTGTCGGAGAAGACGATATAGGGCTCGCCAGTGGCAAGGCGGGTTTCCACCAGCTTCTGGAACAGGCTGCGCGCATCGACCGTGCCGCGAACGGAGCCATCCTTGGGCGATTTCAGCTGGAATTCGCTGCCGGTGCGAACCGCTTCCATGAACTCGTCGGTCAGCAGCACGCCATGGTGAAGGTTCAGCGCCTTGCGGTTGAAGTCGCCCGACGGCTTGCGGATCTCCAGAAACTCCTCGATCTCCGGGTGGGAGACGTCGAGATAGCAGGCGGCCGAACCGCGGCGCAGGCTGCCCTGACTGATGGCGAGGGTGAGCGAGTCCATCACGCGGACGAAGGGGATGATGCCGCTGGTCTTGCCATTGAGGCCAACCGGTTCACCAATGCCGCGCACACTGCCCCAATAGGTGCCGATGCCGCCGCCACGCGAGGCGAGCCACACATTCTCGTTCCAGGTATTGACGATGCCTTCCAGGCTGTCATCGACGCTGTTCAGATAGCAGCTGATCGGCAGGCCGCGCCCGGTGCCGCCATTGGACAGCACAGGGGTCGCGGGCATGAACCACAGCCGCGAGATATAGTCATAGACGCGCTGGGCGTGCGCCTGGTCATCGGCATAGGCGGCGGCGACGCGAGCGAACAGATCCTGATAATTTTCGCCGGGCAGCAGATAGCGGTCCTTCAGCGTGTCCTTGCCGAACTCGGTGAGCAGCGCATCGCGGCTCTCGTCCGTGACCACGTCGAACCGGCGCGCCTGGATGGACGATGAAGAACGCACGGCTTCCTTGGCTGGCGCAGCCTTCTTTTCCGCCACTGCTTCCACCACTTCGTCGATTACCGTCGCCACGTCACTTGCACCTGTCTGTTCGCTGTCACGAAAATCCATTCCGAGCCCCCGAATGTTCCTGTTTCGTTCGATTCGGTCAAGCCTCATCTTGTAAGGCCGCCCGGAACGGCAGCGGGGTGTGCCAGCAGCGGATCGCATGAGACAAAACGCCTCTCGCCCGGAAAATGGTCCGGCCGGTGCAATCACAATCTGTTGGGTAACCCCCGTTAACCCGATACAAGGGATAGTGCCACAGCTTCATATGCTTGCAAGGGGGTAAATGACGGTATGAAGACTCCGGGCGGCTAACGGGATGGCATCTGCATGGCACGGCGGTCATCCTGCATTGCAGCGACGCGCGGACTTCCCGCGCTCTTGCAAAAGGCAAGGGAAACAATTTGAGAACGAAAATAATTTTCGCTTAGGCCCAAAATTGCCGGGATCAGGTCAGCACCCCTGCCCTGTTCCGCTAAGGATGGTGGTTCGTCCACAACTTATCCACAAGCTGATGTGGATCAACTGTGGATGAGGAGCCGCCAAGAAACCGCCCGGAAACCATGGTAAGAGGCACGATCCTACCACCCGGACCATGCAAAGAGGCAGAGCCGATGATTCTCTATTATCACCCCCTTTCCTCCTATTGCTGGAAGGTGCTGATCGCATTTTATGAGAATGACACGCCATTCGAACGCGCGATGATGGAGGACCCCGGCGTGGCGGAGGCGTGGCTCGCGCTGTGGCCGCTGGGCAAGTTCCCGTTGCTGCGGGATGAGGCGCGTGACCAAACCGTGGCAGAGGCGAGCATCATCATCGAATATCTGGGGCAGCAGTGCGCTGGCCCCTTCCGTCCCATTCCCGACGATGCAGGCGAGGCATTGGAGGTGCGGCTGATGGACCGGCTGTTCGACAATTATGTCATGACCCCGATGCAAAAGATCGTCGCCGACCGGCTGCGGGCCGACGATGCGCGCGATGCTCATGGCGTGGGCGAAGCGCGCATCCTGCTGGGCAAGGCCTATGCGATGCTGGAGGGGCGGATCGGCGCGCGGCAATGGGCGGCGGGGGACGACTTCACGCTGGCCGATTGCGCCGCTGCCCCCGCCCTTTTCTATGCCGACAAGGTGGAACCGATGCGCGGCGGCTTTCCGGCGTTGGCCGCTTATCTCGACCGGCTGGAGGCAAGGCCCAGCTTTGCCCGGGTGCTGGAGGAGAAAGAGCCCTGGTGGCACATGTTCCCCTATGCCAACGGATAGCCGAACCGGCATATCTGGACTCTGGCCGCAATCCCTATTAGCCGCGCCTGCGAAGACCCGCCGTGCAGGGCGGGCGCAGAATAGGGACTTTGGGTAGATGACCGTCATCAAGACCGCCGACCTGATCGAGAGCGTCGCCGACGCGCTCCAGTTCATCAGCTATTATCATCCGATGGATTATATCCGCGCGCTCGGCAAAGCCTACGACGCCGAAGCCAATCCGGCGGCGAAGGACGCCATCGCCCAGATCCTGACCAACAGCCGTATGTGCGCCGAAGGGCATCGCCCGATCTGTCAGGACACCGGCATCGTCAATGTCTTCATCAAATGGGGCATGGACTGCCGGTTCGACGACAACAGCCGCTCGATGCAGGACGTCGTCGATGAGGGCGTACGCAAGGCCTATCTGAACCCCGAAAACCGCCTGCGTGCGTCGATTCTGAAGGATCCGGCTTTCTCGCGCGTCAATACGAAGGACAACACGCCCTGCGTGCTGAATGTCGAAATGGTGCCCGGCAACAAGGTGACGGTGGACGTCGCGGCCAAGGGCGGCGGCTCTGAAAACAAGACCAAGTTCAAGATGATGAACCCCAGCGATTCGATCGTGGATTGGGTGCTGGAGATGATCCCGCAAATGGGCGCTGGCTGGTGCCCGCCCGGCATGCTGGGCATCGGCATCGGCGGCACGGCGGAAAAGGCCGTGGCGCTGGCCAAGGAATCGCTGATGGAGCCCATCGACATGGGCGAACTGAAAGCACGCGGGCCGCAGAACGACATCGAGCGTCTGCGGATCGAGATTTTCGACAAGGTCAATGCGCTCGGTATCGGCGCGCAGGGCCTGGGCGGTCTTTCGACTATCCTCGACGTCAAGATTTACGACTATCCCTGCCATGCAGCGGGCAAGCCGGTGGCGATGATCCCCAACTGCGCCGCCACCCGCCACGCGCATTTCACGCTCGATGGCTCAGGCCCTGCCTATCTGGAAGCACCCAAGCTCTCCGAATGGCCGCAGGTCGACTGGAAGCCGAGCAAGGAAGCGATCCGCGTTGATCTGAACAATCTGACGCCGGAAATCGTGCAGAGCTGGAAGCATGGCGACCGCCTGCTCTTGAACGGCAAGATGCTGACCGGCCGCGACGCCGCGCATAAGCGCATCGCCGACATGCTGGCCGCAGGCGAGCAGCTACCGGTCGATTTCAAGGGCCGCGTAATCTATTATGTCGGCCCGGTCGATCCGGTGCGCGATGAGGTGGTCGGCCCGGCCGGTCCCACGACTGCGACCCGCATGGACAAGTTCATGGACATGATGCTGGAACAGGGCCTCGCAGCCTGCGTCGGCAAGGCTGAGCGCGGCCCGGCGGCCACCGACAGCATCGCCAAGCACAAGAGCGCCTATCTGATGGCGGTCGGCGGCGCGGCCTATCTCGTTGCCCGCGCGATAAAGGGCGCGAAAGTCGTAGGCTTCGAGGATTTGGGCATGGAAGCCATCTACGAGTTCGACGTCCAGGACATGCCTGTGACCGTCGCCGTGGACAGCGAAGGCCAAAACGTCCACCGCCTCGCCCCCCTGGTGTGGCAAGAGAAGATCAAGAAGGAAGGCCTTCTCGAAAAGGCATGACGGCCCACTAATCCTCCCCATGCTCGCATGGGGAGGGGGACCGCTCGCATAGCGAGTGGTGGAGGGGAAATGCGCGATGCCGCCGCGAAGAAGAACGGTCGAAAATGCGCGCGGACTCCGGCGAGAGATGTCGCCACCAGAAGTCGCGCTGTGGCAATGGCTGCGGCAACGGCCAAGCGGATTGAAATTCCGCCGCCAACATCCAGCCGGGCCTTATGTGCTGGATTTCTACTGTGCTCCGGCGCGGCTGGCGGTTGAGATTGATGGAAGCGGGCATGATCACATCGAACGGATGATGCATGATGAGCGACGTGACGCGTGGTTGCGGGCGCAGGGGATCAACGTTTTGAGGATCAAGGCCGCCGATGTTTTATACAATCTCGACGATGTGACGTCGCATATTCTGCACCACTGTTGCGCATTTCCCCTCCACCAGCCTGCGGCTGGTCCCCCTCCCCATCTCACGATGGGGAGGATTAAGTGATCACCTCACCCATCTGGCTGCCCGCCACTCTGTTCGCGGGCGCGGTGCAGGCCTGGCGCACGGCGGTGCAGCGGCGGGTCAGCCATAGCTTGTCGATCAACGCGGCGGGGCTGGTGCGCTACCTCTACGGCCTGCCCTTCGCGCTGTTGCTGCTGAGTGGCTACGTGCTGACAGGCAGGGTGCCCTTGCCTCACCCCGACCCGTCCTTCCTATTGTTCTGCATCGGCGGCGGCATTGCGCAGATCATCGCCACCAACCTGCTGATCATGGCCTTCGCCCACCGCAATTTCGTCGTCGGCACCGCTTATTCCAAAACGGAAGCGGTGCAGGGCGCGGCGCTGTCCTTCCTGTTGATGGGGGAGCGGCTCAGCGCCCTGGCTTGGGCAGGCATCGGCTGCGGGGTTGTCGGAGTCATGCTGCTGTCGACCGGCGGGAAGCGCATGGGGCCAGCCGATTTCCTCAAAGCGCTCGGCCAGCCCGCCGCGCTGACCGGCATCGCGTCGGGCTTTTTCTTCGCCCTCACCGCCATCGGCATCAGGCGCGCGACGCAGGAAGTTGGCGGCAGCGACCCGATCCTGGCCGCCCTCATCGTGCTGGTGGCCACCGTGTCACTCCAGACGCTGATGCAGGGCGGCTACCTGCTGCTGCGCGAACCGGCGGAGATGCGCAGGGTGTTCGCGAGCTGGCGCATCTCGGGACAGGTCGGTTTGCTGTCCGCCCTGGGGTCAGCCTGCTGGTTCACCGGATTTGCGACCGCGCCCGTGGCGCTGGTGCGCATCGTGGGCCAGGTGGAAGTCGCCTTCACCCTGGGCTTTGGCCATTTCTACCTCGGAGAGCGGATGGCCCGCAGCGAGGTAATGGGCCTGATGCTGGTCGTAAGCGGCGTGGTGCTGGCTCTGGCCGGTTCGCTATAGCTTCGTTGCTTGTTGCTTCGTCCCCATGCGGGGCCACTCCCAATCTACGGCCTCAACTTCGCGAACTCATCTGCGAAAGCAAAGGCCGACAAACAAAAAAGGGCGGCCCCGATGGGACCGCCCTCCTGTGTTTCAGATCCGAGAGGGATTAGAAACGGAAACCGATGCCGACAACGCCAGCGTCACGGCCGCCGAAATCGTCTTCATACTCGGTGCGCTGATATTCAGCCGAGATGTAGGCGTTGCTGGTCAGAGCGAATTCCAGACCACCACCGAAGCGGACGCCGTCGAAATTCACGTTGGTGCCAAGCGCTTCGAAACGGGTGTCAGCATAACCAACCTTGGCGAATGCCAGGAACTGCGGGTTCACGACATAGCCCAGGCGAACAGAAGCGGCCAGGTCACGGCTCACGTCAACGCCACCGGCGTCGATGGAGGAATCGCCGAGCGAAACTTCCGGGCCGAAGGTGATGTTCTGGGCAACCGGCAGGTCGTAGCCAGCGGTCACGCCGTAGCTGACGCCTTCTTCGTCACCCAGGCTGTCATAGCCAACGGTCACGCCAGCGCGGGGGCCGGTGAAGGGAGCAGCGTCCTGCGCGAAAGCGGGAGCCGAGAAAGCGGCAGCAGCAGCTGCTGCGAAAATCACAGTCTTCATAATGTCCTCATGCGGTAAGATGTGCGTCATCCAGGAAGCGGATCGCACTCTTGATATATAACAGGCATGGTATCGAAGCATTCAGCTTCGAGCGTCGCTATGAAGTGACCCCTTTACTCCATCCCTGCTTGCCCCGATCTTGCGTCGTAAGCGAAGGCGCATATGGCTGTCTTTGATCAATGTTGCAATATCGATATGAAGATTGTCGATTGATGATGCTATTTCGCAACAGTCACCTTTTCTTCACCATCCTATTCCCGCATTTTCCGCCACCGCGTGACCTTGAGGCAAGGCCGAGCGTTCCTATCCACAGAGAATGTGGCCAGAAGATGAACCGGCACCTCATTTCGGATACGTTCCGATATGCTCGGCGATTTTTGACGCGATTGATGCAAAAGGGTAACAGCAGGGCGATGGATGGCGGTCCCACCCCCTCAGGCGACAAGGCGCCGCCGGTACTGCGCCACCGCTGGCCGGTGCGGCTGTGGCACTGGATCAATGCGGGGCTGCTCTACATTCTCTTCACCAGCGGACTTGGCATCTTCAATGCCCATCCGCGCCTCTATTGGGGCCATTATGGCGCGAATTTCGATCAGCCGTGGCTGAAGCTGGAGCGCTTTGGTCAGTGGATCACCCTGCCCGCATATTATGATCTCGCCATGTCGCGGCACTGGCATCTCGCGGCAGCGCCCGTCTTCGCCTTCGCCCTGCTCGCCTATATGCTCTGGGCGTTGTTGAGCCACCATATTAGCCGCGACCTCGCCTTCCGGAAAGGCGAGCTGGCGCCACGCCATATCTGGCAGGACATCCTCGATCATGCGCGTCTGCGCTTCCCGAAGGGCCACGCGGCGCTGCGCTATAATGTTCTGCAGAAGGCGAGCTATATCGCGGTCATCTTCGTCGCCCTGCCACTCATCATTCTCACCGGCCTCACCATGTCGCCCGGCATGAACGCCGCCTGGCCGTGGCTGGTCGATCTGTTCGGCGGGCGGCAATCGGCGCGATCGATCCACTTCATCACCGCCTTCGCGCTCGTCGCCTTCTTCCTCGTCCACCTGACGATGGTGCTGCTGGCAGGCCCGGCGAACGAATTGCGCTCCATCATCACGGGGCGGTACCGCTTGCCGGAGGAGAGGCCATGAGCCTGATCCTCAATCGCCGCACGCTGATGCTCGGCGCGGCGGCTTCGCTGTCGGGATGCGACCGGCTGGCGCGCAACGAACATGTGCGGGACGCGTTGTTCTCCGCCGAGAATTTCCACAAATGGGCGCAGCGCAGCCTGATGGCGCGCGATGCGCTGGCGCAGGAGTTCAAGCCCGACCAGATTTCCCCCTTCTTCCGGCCCAACGGAACCGCCAACCCCGACACGCCGGAATATCGCGCCCTGTGGCGGAAGGGCTTTGCCGATTGGCGGCTGAAGGTCACGGGATTGGTCGGCCGCCCTCTGTCACTGTCCCTTGCCCAATTGCACAGTCTCCCGCACCGCGAGCAGATCACCCGCCATGACTGCGTCGAGGGGTGGAGCGCCATCGGCAAATGGCGCGGCGTGCCCCTCGGCCTCGTCCTGGATGCTGCACGAATGAGCGACCGCGCGCGCTATCTCGTTTTCAAATGCGCTGACGTCATGGGCGATGGGCGGCCCTATTATGAAAGCATCGATAGGGTCGATGCCTTTCACCCACAGACGATCCTCGCCTTCGCGCTCAATGACCAACCGCTGCGGGTAGCCAATGGCGCGCCGCTACGACTGCGGGTCGAGCGGCACCTCGGCTATAAACATGCCAAATATCTGATGGAGATTAAGGCGGTCAGCAGCCTGTCCGGCATTGGCGACGGCAAGGGCGGCTATTGGGAGGACCGGGCGAATTATGATTGGTACGCAGGCATTTGACGGGCGCTGCCTGACCTGACAGTTTGCCGCCCATGAAACTGTTCGATCGCGTCATAAAGCGGCTGGTCACACGGGGACAGCTGACCATCATCTATCATGACGGCAGAAAGGTGACGGCAGGTACGCCAGACCCGGCGTTCCCCTCGCTGGCGCTGAAGTTCCGCGACGCGCGCGTCCCCTTCGACATCATCAAGGACCCGCGCCTTGGCATGGCGGAGGCCTATATTGACGGGCGCGTCACGATCGAGGGCGGCGGGATCATGGAACTAATCTCGCTGATCCGCGCCAACAATAGCTGGGAAAGCGGCAAGTCGATCAGCGACAAGGGGCGGCTGAAACGCGGGTTCAAATCGATCCGCCAGACACTGTGGAGAGCCAATCACCGCGCCCGGTCAAAAGCCAATGTCGCCCATCATTATGATCTGTCCGGCGCCCTCTACGCTCTCTTCCTCGATCGCGACCGCCAATATAGCTGCGCCTATTTCCCGGACGCGGACAATGAGGCCGGGATCAGCCTGGAACAGGCGCAGGAGGACAAGAAGGCGCATATCGCCGCCAAACTGCACCTGAAGCCGGGCATGAAGGTTCTGGACATTGGCTGCGGCTGGGGTGGCATGGCGCTATATCTGCACCGCACCTGCGGCGTCGATGTGACCGGCATCACCCTGTCGGAGGAACAGCTGAAAGTCGCGCGGCAACGGGCGGAGGAGGCGGGCGTCGCCGATCATGTCCGTTTCGAGCTGATCGATTATCGCGACATAGAGGGGCCGTTCGACCGGATCGTGTCTGTCGGCATGTTCGAACATGTCGGCACAGCCCATTACCGCACCTTCTTCGACAAGTGCCGCGATCTTCTGACACCCGATGGCGTGATGCTGATCCATACGATCGGCCGCGTCGATGGGCCGGGCATCACCGACGCCTTCACCCAGAAATATATCTTCCCCGGCGGCTATATCCCTGCCCTGTCCGAAATGATCCAGGGCAGCGAGGGCACGCGCCTGATGGTGACGGACGTCGAAGTGCTGCGGATGCATTATGGCCTGACCATCCGACAATGGTATGCCCGCGCGATGGCGCGCCGGGCGGACATCGTCGCCCTTTATGATGAGCGCTTCTTCCGCCTGTGGACCTTCTATCTGGCGGGCGCCGCCACGGTGTTCGAACATGGCAGCATGGTGAACTACCAGGTTCAATATGCGCGCAATCGCCGATCCCTGCCGATCACGCGCGACTATATGGTGTCTGCCGAGGACGAACTGCGCGGCAAATAGTCCCCCTGAACGCTGGCTGACAGCCCCGTTCCCGGACGGTTCAGTCAACCGAGTGCATCTTCTCTTCCGTGGCCCCGCTGAACGCCCATGCGTCGGGGGTGCAAGTGAGGAGAGAGGATATGAACATCTTCGTGAAGGGCGCGATGGCGCTTGGCCTGGCGATCACCGCCCTGGGCGCGACTGCCGCGCCCGCCCAGGCGCAATATCGCGGCGGCTATTATGGCTATGGCGATCGCGACTGGCGTGACGGGCGCCATGATCGTCACTGGGACCGGCGCGACGACCGGCGCTGGCATAACGACCGCCGTCATTGGCGCGATGGAAGGCGGCATCATTATCGCTATCGCCAGCGCTGCTGGACCGAATGGCGCTATGACTATTATCGCGACCGGGACGTCCGGGTGCGTATCTGCCGATAAGACACAGGGCAAAACCTGACTAACTGTCTGAATCAGGCACAGAAACACTTCCGCAACCCGATCCCTGATTGAAGCGGGGATCGGGTTGCGGCATCCTTGGCGGCATGAGCGATCCCATGCCCGTCATCCAGAGCCTGCTGTCCGGGCTCCCCATCTTCCTGCTGCACCTCGCCTCCGCCACGCTGGCCTGGCTCGCGGCGCTGGCGCTTTATATGTGGATTACGCCGCACGACGAATTCGCCCTGATCCGCGCCGGAAATGAGGCTGCGGCGATATCGCTTGGCGGTGCGGCGATCGGGCTGACCATTCCTCTGGCGCTGTGCCTTGCCGGGTCGGTCAATGTCTGGGACGTGATCATCTGGGGCAGCGTCACGCTGATCCTGCAACTCATCGCCTTCCGCTTCGTCGATTTCCTGCTCGGCTCCCTGTCCGCGCGGATCGAAGCGAATGAGCGGTCGGCCGCCATATTCCTTGCCATGATGAAGGTCGCGATCGCCTGCCTGACGGCGGCGGCCGTGGCAGGCTGAGCCATGGCGCGGCGGAGCGTCGGCTGCCTGCCGCTGATGCTGGGCGTCATATTGACGATCGCCTGGATCGGCGAGGTAACGCAACCAACGCCGCTGCGGGTCGAAAGCTTCGATCCCCGATCGCCCCGGCGCCCCATGCCCCAATGGAGCGACGAAGCCTTCGTGATCGAGGATCGCGTGGGCGCGCCATCCGACAGCATGGGCACTGCTTTCGCCGTCGATCGGGACGGCGCCTGGCTGACCGCCGAACATGTCACCCATGATTGCTCCCGCATCGGGCTGGAGGAAGGCGGCGTCGCCCGCGCCGTGTCCCGTATTGTGGAGAGCCGGGAAGCCGACGCCGCGCTGGTCCGCGACGGCCTGCCCAGCGATCACGCGCTGCCACTGTCAGACCGCGTCCCCGCGCCCGGATCGGTCGGTTTCCACATGGGTTTTCCCGCAGGACGCGCCGCGCTCGTCGTTTCCGAACTCATCGGCGCGGCCAGCGCCCGACGCGGACGAACGGAGGAAACCCAGCCGGTGCTCGCCTGGGCGGAGGTCGCGCGCCTGCCCGAAAGCGACGACACCTTGTCGGGGATCAGCGGCGGCCCCGTCTTTGCCGAGGATGGCCATGTCATCGGCGTCAACAGCGCGGCCACCGACCGGCGCGGCCGCATTCTGACGACCGCACCCGACGCCATGATCCGACTGGTGCATGCCAGCCGCGCCGTCAATGACCAGCCGGTCGCCTACCCCTTCGCGGGGCTAGCCGATGCCGAGACGCGCTTTGCCTCCTGGCTGGAACAGGGGGTGATCCGGCGCATCTTCTGCGACGTGGACGACGCGCCCCGGTTGACGGCGGCGCGGCCAAAAGGCTAGGCGGCGCGAAACGAAGGATCTGAAACAGCCATGAGCGATACGCCTCCCGACCGCCTCTCCACCAACCCGCGCAGCCCCCATTTCGACATGGACGTGCTGCAACGGGGCATCGGCATCCGCTTCAAGGACCGCGTCCGCAACGATGTCGAGGAATATTGCATTTCCGAAGGCTGGATCCGCGTCGCCGCCGGCAAGACCAAGGACCGCCACGGCCAGCCGTTGACGATCAAGCTGTCAGGCCCGGTAGAGGCATGGTTCGAGCGCGGGGCTGACGGCGAAGAGGAACAGCCCGCCGACGCCGAGTGAGTTGGCCTGTCCTCATAGGACCGGGACTTCCCAATAACTTCCGTTCGCTTCGAGCGAAGGTCGGGCTATACCTTCCCGCTTTAACCGGCACCACCTCCTCATACCGTTCGCCCTGAGCCTGTCGAAGGGCTCTACTTCTTTTAGGAAGAAGAGGGCTTCGACAAGCTCAGCCCGAACGGAATATGTCTTACCGCAGCCGCGCATCCCGCTTCACATCAGCGATGATGTCGCGCAGCGATCGTCCCGATGGCACGGCATCCGCGAACTGGATCGCCCGCATATCCATTTCCAGCTTCGGCTCATGCGCCGCCTTGCGCAAGGATCGGCCAAGGCTCGCGAGGCGCGTGGAAGGCTCCTCTCCGTCAGCCTTGACCACCGCCTTTGTCGGCTTCCAATCCTCCGCATCCGCCTTCGCGAAGCGCACGCTGGTACCGAGTGCGGGATCAGGCTCGAACTCACGCAACTGCGGCTTGGCAGGATAGATGAACCCAAAGGTCGGGTTGGTCCGCGCGCCCATCTGGCCCGTCGGGCTGTGCCACACACGCACTTGACTCCAGTCGCCAGCGTCGGAGACATCCAGCGCCAGCACATCTTCCTCGATCGCGCCGGGCACCGACCAGTTGGCATGGCGAATCAGCACGCGCCGGTCGTCCAGCACCTTGCTCACCACCGCCACATGGCCAAGGGTCATCGGCCCATAGGGGCGGAAGGTCATGACGGCGCCGCGCCGGGGCACGTGCCCGCGCGCATAGCGGTCCTCCGCCTGATCCCACCAGGTCAGCGCGTCGCCCCGGATATTCACGCCGGATACGATCCGCGCATAGGGCACGCATTGCAAAGCGGTAGCGCCGAATACCGGCGTGGCGACCAGCGCCGCCAGCAGCCAAGCCGCCCCGCGAACATATCGAAACATTAATTGCGACCTCAAACCACTGAGAATCGCCCCACCGCCGCTAAGATTATCCGGCGGCTCTTATGAACTGGTTAAACTGTCAGAAAGCAGCGCCCGCAGCGGCAGCGGCCGGGTTCACGCGATCGGCCATGGCAATCTGGACCGGCGCGACCTCTCGGGCATGGCCGGGATAGATGAAACCCTTGGCAGGGTTCGATCGCAGGCCAAGGCCGCCGATCGGGCCATACCATACGCGCACATCGGTCCAGTCATTGTTGGGCGACACGTCGATGGCGCGGACATTGCGCTCGATGCCGCCGCGATAGGACCAGTTGGCATGGGTCAGCAGAACTTCGCGATCGCTGACCACCTTGCTGACCATGGCGACATGGCCGACGGGCATGGAACGGCTTGCGGCGAAGGCCAGGACAGCGCCTTCGCGCGGCTCATGACCACGGTCATAGCGACCCTCGGCCTGACCCCACCAGGTATTGGCGTTGCCGAAAATTTCGATGCCGGAAACCTGGCGCGCATAGGGTGCGCATTGCAGAACGCCAGCGGCGGCAGGGGTCACGATCAGGGCGCCGAGCGCAAGCACGGCTGTCGCGATAAATGCGCGAAAAGCACTGACCATGTGTGAAACGACCCCCGACTTGTTGTGCGTTATCAACCCTGTGGCGTCTTTAGCGCAGAGCCAGGATGAGTTGAGAAGCGCCAAGCGATGAATTGTTGCGGAGGCGGGTTAATCTGCGGAACGAAAAAGCTGGCCCGCCGTTACCGTTAACCGTGTTGCCGCACCCAACTCATTGAAAAGACTATCTTCCGTTCCCGTCATCCACACCTGCCCCCCGGTTTCTCTTAACCGGCCGAACAGCGCAGCTCGTCGCGACGGATCGAGATGGGCCGCCACTTCGTCGAGCAGCAACACAGGCGGCTGGCCGCGATGAACGGCGACCAATGCAGCATGGGCAAGCAGGATCGATAACAGCAGCGCTTTCTGCTCCCCCGTCGAACACAGCGCCGCCGCCTGCCCCTTGGCTGCGTGGGTGACGGCCAGGTCCTGCCGGTGCGGCCCGGACAAGGTCCGTCCCGCCGCAGCATCGCGCCGCCGCTCCCGCGCCAGCCGCTGGGCGAGCGGCCCTTCGCCATCCTCGCCCCCGTCGATCGCCAGCAGCGGACGGGCAAAAGGCTCATCGGGCTGACCCGTCAGTTCCACGCCCAGCCGCGTGACGAGATCGGCCCGCGCGGCCGACAGCAGCGCGCCATGCTCCTCCATTTGTGCCTCCAGCGCCGCCAGCCATGACGGATCGGCGCGTGGCAGGTCAGACAGCAGCCGGTTGCGCGCCCGCATCGCCGCCTCATAGCGGGCGCTGTGCACCGCATGCCCCGGATGCAGCGCCAGCGTCAGCCGGTCCAGAAACCGCCGCCGCCCGCCGGGGCTGTCCATGAACAGCCGGTCCATCGCCGGGGTCAGCCACACGATCGCCAGATGATCGGCCAGCGCGTTGGCCGAAGACGCGACGCCGCCGATCCGCACCTGCCGCCGATCGGGCGCCTGGGGCGAGGTGCCGGTGCCCAGCACCACCCCGTCCACCTCCGCCGCGATGCCGAAGCTGCCCGGCCCACCCTGCCGCGCCATGTCGCGCAGCGCCGCGCCACGCAGGCCGCGTCCGGGCGCCAGCATCGACACCGCTTCCAATATGTTGGTCTTCCCCGCGCCATTTTCGCCGGTCAGCACGATGAAGGCGTGATCGGGCAGGATCAGCGCATCCGCATGATTGCGGAAATCGCTCAAGGTCAGGCGGCCGATCATCGCCCCGCTCTAGCGGCGCTCGCGAGAAACGGAAAGCGCTTCAGCAGCGCTTGCGCGTCACCGCAGCCCCGTCGTTGATGATGGTGAGTTCTCGACCGTTGGCCGATGGGCGCAGTTCCAGCTTCTTGGTCCAGCTGTCGCCTTCTCCGGTAAAGGCGGCATCGACCTTCACCTTGCCACCAGTACCGGTCGCAACCCCCTTCACCGTGCCGACGCTTTCATGGAAGATCAGGCTGTCCGCCGTTACCTTCAATTCCAGTTCAGCCGAACGGTCGCCGCAACGGTCGTTGAGGCCCGTCCAGCTCCCCTGCAACGCTGCGGGAATTGCGCCAGCATACGACGCGGTCCCTGCCTTGTCCGCAGCGGCGGAAACAGATACGTTGTCGGCCAGTTCGGACTGCGCCTCATTTCCCGCCGCCAGCGTCTCATCCTGCGCGGGCGTCTCGTTGCTGATATCATAAGTCGCCTGCTCATCGACGATGTTGGTCGACATGCGGGGCTTTTCCCCGCCCTTGTCGTCACAGGCGGCGAGCAACAGCAGCGGGATGGCGAAAAGCAGGCGCATCCGTAATGAACCTGCGGCACGGTGAAGGGTTCCAGCTACAGGCTTGCCAGCGGCACGGCTTGGGGCCATCACCCTTGCTCTGCCGTAAAGGATGGAGACGGGTGATGATGAAGCGCGCAATGATCGCTATGGGCCTTGCCGCCACCATGTTGGGATCGACCGCAGCCATGGCGGCGCTGTCGGCCGGTGCGAAGGCGCCCGATTTCACCACGCGCGGCGCGCTGGCGGGCAAGACCTTCACCTTGACCCTGTCCCATCAGTTGAAGCGCGGCCCGGTCGTCCTCTATTTCTTCCCCAAGGCTTTCACGCCCGGCTGTTCGGCCGAAGCGCGCGAGTTCGCGGCGCATATTGATGATTTCAAGAAAGCGGGCGCGACCGTGATCGGCATGTCGGCCGATCCGGTGGACGACCTTGTCGCCTTCTCCACCAAGGAATGCGCGGGCAAGTTCGCCGTGGCCTCGGCCGGACCAGACATCATCGCGGGCTATGACGTCGCGCTCAAGATGGCGCCGAGCATAACCGACCGCACCTCTTACGTCATCGCGCCCAACGGCCGGATCGTCTTCGTTCACAGCGAGATGAATTATACTGGCCATGTAAAGAGCACCCTCGCCGCCGTGCAATCGATGAAGGCGAAATAGGAAACGCCTACCCCGTCTCCCCCCACCTCCGTTCGCTTCGAGCGAAGTCGAGAAGCGCTGACACATCCTATGTCTCGACGTCGCTCAACACGAACGGGCATCACCCTTATCCGGCGCCCTTCACATAGCGCCCAAACCACTCCAGCGTAGCCGCCCAGGCCTCCTTAGCCGCAGCCTCATTATAGCTCGGCCGGTAATCCGCCATGAATCCGTGATCAGCCTCCGGATAGACGGTGACCGCATCCGGCGGCGACTTGCCCGCCTTCGTCAGCGCCGCCCGCATCGTCTCGACGTCAGCGACGGGGATGCCCTTGTCCAACCCGCCATATTGCCCCAGCACCGGCGCCTTCAACGCGGCCGCCTGCTCCACCACGCTCAACGGCTGCAACGCCGTCTTGTCGCTGACCAACCGCCCGTAAAAGGCGACGCCCGCATCCAGTTGCGCACTGTGCGCGGCGTAGAGCCATACGATCCGCCCTCCCCAGCAGAAGCCGGTAATGCCCCGCCGGGCCGCATCTCCACCATGCTTGCCTGCCCAGTCATAGGCCGCATCGATGTCGGCCATCACCTGCGCATCGGGCGCCTTCGACACGATGCTGCTGATCAGCTGCTTGATATCGGCGATCTTGGTCGCATCGCCATGACGGGCAAACAGATCGGGCGCGATCGCATAATAGCCTTCTCGCGCAAAGCGACGGCACATGTCGCGGATCCATTCATGGACGCCGAATATCTCATGCACCACAACGATGATCGGCGCGTTCTCCGCCTTTTCCGGCCGCGCCACATAAGCGGGCATGGCAAAGCCATCACCCGCCGCGATCGAAACCGTCTCCTGCGTTAGTCCCTCGCCCGATGTCTGCACGGCGCTGCTCGACACCGGGCGGCATGCGGCGGCAAAACCAGCCGCGAAGGCGCCGGTCATCAGCAGCTTGCGCCGGTCGAGCCCTGTGCTGTCGATCCAGCTGCGGTCTTCGGGCAGGCGATCCATGGGGCCGGGTTCTGCATTCTCACTGCTCATCGCGCTTCCTCTCCGCTGCCCCCCGGCCGCCGCAGATTATCGGCCCATCCGCCCAGCGCAAGCGGTCAGGCCAGGAAATCGCCGCTCGCGATTCGCTCCAGCCCCGCGACATCGCGCGCATAAACATAGGTCCACGCATCGACCGGCCCCGTCGCGCCGCGCACCTCAATCCGCTCCCGCGCAAATTCATGAGGCGCGGAAAAATGCGCCGCGCACTCCTCATGCTCGTCAAGGATGGCAAGGACGCCGTCAGGATCAGGCAGCCGGTACAGCTCACCCGTGACAATTCCGTCAGCACCGGGAACGAAGCCGGGATAATAATCGATCCGGTAAAGCGCGCCGCTCGCAATGGCAGCACCCGCAAATTCCGCCACCGACGCCAGCCAGCGAGCCATCTCCCCTGAAAATCCGGGCCGGAGAGACCCGTAAACGAATAGCAGAGGCTGGCTCATTGCATATAATCGGTATCAATAAAAAAGCCGCCCTGACAATAGCCGGGCGGCCTTTTTGAAATTCCCCAAAGACGAGGAATGAAGGGGAGCGATTAATCGCTCAGGCGAAAAGCACCGAGTAGAAGGTCAGCATCTGCGCACCAACCGCAACCATCAACGCAACGCCCTGCATAGTGTGCCGCATGTTTCGTTTCCTGCAATTTTTGTTTTGCGCCCTGTTTGGACAAGAACGCATATGATCGACCACGCCCTTTGCCTCAATCGCAAAGGGCGCGTTCGCAGTTGCAGTAAACGCAACAGTCGCTGTTACTTCAAAGCAACAATCATCCGTTGGGCGGCGGCAGGCGCCCGGATTTTCGCACCGCTGATGAAGAAAACGAAGACATCCCCATCATCCGCCATGCTTTTCGCTCTTTTTTTCCAGCCGTCGATTTCGTCAGGCGAATATCCGGTTGCCTCCTCCTCCCGCGTGCGCATCAGGCGAAGGTAAGAAAAGCCCACATCATGGCCGACAATGGCAGGATATTCGTCATGATCGGCCAGCACCACCGCCGCGCCCGCATCGCGCGCCAGTTGCAGGAAAGCGGGATCATCAAAGCTTTCATGCCGTACCTCCAGCGCATGACGCAGCGGGACGCCATCGACGCTATCAGGCAGCAGCTTCAGGAAAGCACCGAAATCTTGCGGCTCGAATTTCTTGGTCGGCATGAACTGCCACAGGATCGGACCCAGTCGATCGCCAAGTTCCGCGATCCCCTGCCCCACGAACTTGGCGATCGACTCACCAGCCTCCCCCAGCACGCGGCGATTGGTGCAATATCGCGACGCCTTCACCGCGAACTGGAAGCCGTCGGGCACCGCCTTGGCCCAATTCGCGAAGGTCGCGGGCTTTTGCGTGCTGTAATAGGTGGCGTTGATCTCCGTAGCGGTCAGATGCTGGCCGACATAGGCCAGTTCATCCTTCTGCCGCAGCCCTTCGGGATAAAAGGTGCCGCGCCATGGCTCGAACGTCCATCCGCCAATACCTACCCTGATGCGTCCCGCCGCCATGGCACTCTCCTTACAACGCCCATCCTGACGGCTGAACGCCGCCCGGAACAGAGCAAATGTCAGGAAGCCGCCTTGCGCCGCAGGCCGATCAGCCATGGCTTCACCCCGCGCGTCGGCCGCGCCGTTCCATCCAGCCTCTTGGCGCGAATGATCGTCACCGGCTTCACGATCATCTGCCCCCGCATCGGCCCGGACCCGCAACAGGTCGGCATGGCCAGGATACGGCGCACGACATCCATGCCAGCGACCACATGGCCGAAGGCAGCATAGCCGATATAATCCCCCCGCGCGTCCATATTGGGCGTCGCACCCGCGGTGATGAAGAAATTGCCCATCGCCGAATTGGGCCGATTAGGCCGCGCCATCGACAGGGTCGCATCAAGATGCCGGATACCGGTCCTGCTGGTCGGCTCATGCGGGATTGGCGGCAGGGACCGGCGCGCATCGGTATCGATCCCGCCCTGGATCAGCCCCAGCCTCGCATTGCTCTTGCGCCGCGCCGCCCGATAAAAGGTGACACCATCGAACCGGCCATCATCGACATAGGCAAGGAAATTGGCTGAAGTATGCGGCGCCCGCTTGTTATCGACGGCGACGACTATTGTGCCCACCGAGGTCTCGATCGCCACGCGCGTATAGCCGGGCGTCGGCCGATTGCCGGGCATGCTCCACGCAGCCGTCGGAGGCAGGAATAGCAGCAGGACAAGCGCGCGCAGCAATGCGGTAAAGGTCAACGGCTCAGGCACCGATCATTGAACTGAAGTGGCGGAAAGAGGGAGGGAAACTACACCAATCTAATTTAACAGCTACATTTCAATGTCTTATAATTTCATGATCTCAGATTTTGTAGCAAACTCCGTCGACAACACCACCGGTCATGAACAGCCGTGACGCGCTGCATCTAAACCAAGCGATAGCCAATCCCCGGCTCGTTGCGGATCAGGGCGGGCTGCGAGGGATCGTCCTCAACCTTAAGCCGCAAAGCACGCACTGCAACTCGCAGATATTCGATATCATCGCGATGCGCCTTGCCCCAGACACGTTCGAGCAGAGAAGCATGGGTCAGAATGCGCCCGCCCGCCTCGACCAGCGCTTGCAGCACAGCATATTCTTTCGGCGTCAAAGCGACTGGACGCCCATGCACTTTTGCTTCGTGACGGTCCGGAAGCATGCGAATGGGACCATGGCATAATTCCGCCCCGACTACCGCGCTGTGCCCTTTCCGTAGGGTCGCTCGCAAGCGGGCGCGTAATTCGTCGCCATCAAAGGGCTTGGTGACATAGTCCGCAGCACCCAGATCAAGGGCGGCGACCTTTTCGGCCACATCGCCGCGCGCGGATACAATGATGACCGGAACCGCCGACACGACCTGGATGGCCGGGATCAGTTCCAGTCCGTCGCGATCCGGCAATCCCAGGTCGAGCAGAACCGCGTCGATCCCGCCCCGGACGATAGCGTCCATGGCGGCGCGTCCATCGGGAACGGCGACAGCCTCATGCCCATCCTGGGCGAGCACAACGCCAAGCAGGCGAAGGATGGCAGGTTCGTCGTCGATGCACAGGATGCGGCTCATGCGCCGCCCTTTGCGGCAAGAGGCATTGCCAGCGTGAAGCAGGTGCCTCCCGTCGGGGCTTCATCGACTGAAATCGTCATGTCCATCGCATCGGCAAATCCCTTGACGATGGCCAGGCCCAACCCGCTGCCGCTTGTCCGGTCACTGCCTTCAAGACGGACGAACCGTTCGAATATCCTGGCCCGGTCGGCGATCGGCACGCCCGGCCCATCGTCGCTGACGCTGAACAAAACGGCATCGCCTGCATGCTGCGCATCAACTGTTATGCTGCTGGACGCACGCCGCAGGGCATTGTCGATCAGGTTGGTCATTATGTGATGCAGCAACATCGGATCGCCTGCGACGAAGGGCAGGTTGGCTGGAATATTCCGCAGAACGCGAATGCCTTGCGGTGCCTCCAGCCCGTCCATCGCCGCACCCACGGCATCAATCAGGTCCACGCTCTCCACCCCAGGCGCGAGCGAGCCCGCCTCGATCCGCGCGGCTCCGACGAGATCGGTCATCATCCGGTCAAGCCGTTGGGCGGCAGCGAGGGCATCGCGCGCGTCGGCATTTTGCTGTGCCAATAAAGTGAGGCGCCCGTTGATGACGGTAAGCGGCGTGCGGAAATCATGTGCCAGAGAGGCGAGAAAGGTACGGCGCAGCCGGTCTGTCTCTTCCAGCCTTTCCCGTTCATGCCGCTCGGCTTCCAGGGCAGCGCTGTCCCGGCTCTGGCCCAGCAAGCGGCATAGTTGCCCAAGATGTTCCAACTCGCCCGGTTCCCGCGTCCCGCCATCTGTTGGCCTCGCCAATGCGGCGACGTTGCCATCCTTGCGGTTCTTCAGTGCAAGAGGAAGAAAGGTCCAGTCAGCGGCAGGCATCACGCCAGTGCCGTGGCCGGTCATATCGCCATTGTGGAGCGCCCATGCCGCTGCCGAAAGGTCAAGCGACGAAAACGCCGCCTCGCCCTCGGGCAAGGCGCTTTGCGTCAGCAGGCGGAGGTCGCCATATCGCAGGGCAATCCATTCAAGACCTTCACCCAACGCGGCCTCGGCCGGGTGCCCGGCCAGAATGGCAGACAGTCCGGCGGCTTCGTCACTCATCCGCGCGCGTTCGAGTGCTTCGGCCTCGCGCGCCATGAGCCGGATGGCCAGACGGCTGGTGACAAGGGCCACTGCCACCAGCACGAAGACACTGACCAGATTTTCCAGGCCGTGGACGCGAAATGTGAAACGGGGCGGCAACAGAAAGAAGTTATAGGCCGCTGCGCCCATAACCGCCGCGAACACTCCCGGCCCCACGCCACGGGTTGCCGCATACAGAACCGGCAACAAGAATAGCAGCGCCGAAGAAGCAAGGCCCAGCCCCTGAAAAAATGCCGAAGTCACCCAGGTGATGGCCGCAACACCCGCCAAGGCAAAGGCATAGGATGTGGCTGATCGTCGCATGGTTGCCCTTATAGCTCTATCTGGCTGCCTAATTCGACCACGCGGTTCGGCGGGATCGAAAAATAGGCTGTGGGGTCAGCGGCGTTGCGGTGCAGGAACATGTACAGGATGGTCATCCAACGCGGCAGCGCGGCTTTCGTGGCAAAGCGGATAGCACTGCGGCCGACGAAGAAGGACGTTCCCCCCGCCCCGGCGAGCAGGCCGTCGCGCCGGGCGAGGTCGCTCGGAACATCGATGCTGTCCATATAGCCATAGCGCAACCGGGCCTTCAGAAAGCGTTCATCGACGCGTTCCAGTTCCAGCCTTTCATCGGCCGCAATATAAGGGCGGGATTGGCTTTCGACCTTGAGCAGAATGTTGGTCCGGTGAAGCGCCTTGTTATGCTTCAGATTGTGCAGGAGGGCGGAGGGCGCGACATTGAGATCCTGCGTCAGGAACACGGCAGTCCCCTCGATCCCGATTGGCGGACGGGCGGCAAGAGCCTTGATCAGAGCGTCAAGCGCCACACCCTGTTCGCTGGTGCGCGCCTGCGCCGCCTTGCGACCCTTCAGCCAGGTCAGGATGACCACCCCGACCACACCCGCCACCAGCAGCGGCACCCAGCCGCCCTCGCTGACGCGGAGAATGTTGGCGCCGAAGAAGAACAGGTCGAGCGTGAGGAAGGGGAAGATCAGCAGGGCTGTCCAGACCGGCTCCCATTTCCAGAACCGCCAGGCGATGATGAAGGCAAGGCAGGTCGTCACCACCATCGTTCCCGTCACCGCGATGCCGTAAGCCGCCGCCATCGCTGTGCTGGACCTGAAGCCGAAGACCAGTATCAGCACACCCGCCAGCAGCAGCCAGTTCACCCCGGGCATATAAATTTGGCCCATCTGGTGTGCGGAGGTCTGGCGGATCGTCAGGCGGGGTAGAAGACCCAGCGAAATGGCCTGGTGCGTCAGCGAATAGGCGCCTGTGATCACCGCCTGGCTGGCGATGATGGTGGCGAGTGTGGCCAGCACAACCAGTGGCGCGCGCAGCGCATCGGGCGCCATGATGAAGAACCAGTCGGCATTGGCGAGCGGCCTTCCAGCCGCTTCGGCAGCCGCCAGCGCCTTCAACGCCAGCGCCCCTTGTCCCAGATAGTTCAGCGTGAGCGCGGGCCAGACCAGCGTGAGCCAGCCAAGCTGGATCGGCTTGTGCCCAAAATGGCCCATATCGGCGATCAATGCCTCCGCGCCCGTTACGGTCAGGAACACGGCGCCCAGGACGAACAGCCCTGTCACACCATGCGATGCCATGAAACGCACCGCGTTGATCGGGTTGAACGCAGACAATATCTGCGGCGCATCGGCAATGTGCCAAAGCCCCAGCCCCGCGAGAGCGACGAACCACAGCGTGCAGACCGGCCCGAACAATCCCGCGACGCTGGCCGTGCCCCGTGCCTGAATGGCGAACAAGGCCAAAAGGATAGCGACAGCCACCCCGATGATCGCAGGTTCGCTCATACCCTCCAGGCCGGGGATGGTCTTCAATCCCTCCACGGCGGAAAGCACCGACAGGGCTGGGGTGATGATGGCGTCGCCATAAAACATCGCCGCCCCGGTCGCCCCGAGGAGCAGCACGATCAGCCAGCGTCCGTCCGTCGCCCTCTTGGCCAATGCCATCAGCGAGAGCACCCCGCCCTCGCCATTATTGTCCATCCGGCTGAGGAACAGGACATATTTCAGCGTCACGACGATGATCAGCGCCCAAAGCGCCAGGGAGAGAACGCCGACGATCTCACCGCGCGTGATCCCGTCCTGCGCCGCCTGCGCCAGCGCTTCGCGAAAGGCGTAGAGCGGGCTGGTGCCAATATCGCCATAGACGACACCAATCGCCCCGAGCGTCAGGCCGCCGAGCGAATTGCGCGTTGTCTTGGAGATTTCCTGCATCGACGAGCTTCCTGATTGAAAGCCGATCAATGCAACCAGAGCGCGTTAAGGCTCCATGGGAATGGCACGCCCCGAGTATAAAGATCGCATAAATTTTTCGGAACCAGCCGTAACAGCAACGGCAAAAAGGGACCGGACGTCGGCCCAAGGATAGATTTCAGAATTTAATCGTTATATTTCAAATGTTTATAATGATTGGCGGAGAGGGAGGGAGCAGTATGTTCAAGCCAAAAGTGCCTAATATCCTGCGTTCCCTTCAGAACGGCCGAAGCTCCCCCACACTCGTTCCCACGGTCATCTCTGCTGGCCATCAAACCACCAGCTTGATGATATTTATGACGGACCGATTTGGATCTGTCCAGACGCTACTGAATGAGCCCTGCTGCCGGCCGCTAATCGGACTGTCCGAATGCGGAATGGCAGGTTCGCGGCGATCGACTCGGGAGAGCTGCTACACCTGAGGGACGCGGCCCAGCTCCAGGCCCTCTTTCTCAATCACCCCGCGGCGAGTTTTCTTCTCTGGTTCTCAGGTGCGGACCGCCGCGCAGCCAATCCACACCTCCCGTCAGGGTGTGATCGGTTCGGCATCCTTCGGACGTCACTTACGGTGGCCGGTATCGCTCGGCAAAGCAGTGCCGCCTCAACATCATAGGACCAGCTTTAGCCGGTCGGGGTGAGCCAAAGCCGCAGAGGCAGCAAAATAGGAAGTCCATACCAGTCAAGGTGCGCACCCTGCGGTCGGATTGACGCGTTGGGGGGTTATGAAGTTCCAAATACGCCATGAAACCACCTACCGCTATCGGAATGCCGTCGGCCTGCAACCGCATCGCCTCATGCTTGCGCCGCGCAGTTCGCACGATCTGAGGGTCTTGGCGAGTTCGATCCGTCTGACACCGGAAGCCGACATCGAATGGTCGCAAGACGTGTTCGGGAACCTGGTCGCGACCGCCTGCTTCTCAAGCTCTGTGGACACACTCGTCATATCAACGGACATCACGGTGGAGCAGTTTGCTCCCGCGTGGCCCATCTTCCGGATCGCGCCAGGCGCTCACTCCTACCCATTCACTTATTCAGAAGAAGAGGTTACCGACCTGGGCACCCTCCTTAAGGCGCAACATGCGGATCATGGCGGACAGTTAGATAATTGGGTACGCGCTTTCGTTCACGCATTTCCGACCGACACGTTGTCGCTGCTGAAAGACATCAACAATGGCATCGCCGACGCGATCGCGTACCGAACCCGAGACGAAGATGGAACACAAGACCCCCTGGAAACTTTAACGATGGCGAGTGGATCCTGCCGAGACATGGCGGCTCTTTTCATCGAGGTGGTTCGCCACCTTGGCTTTGGCGGCCGTGCCGTCTCCGGCTATTTGCATGATCCAGACCAACTGCTGCATGACGCAGGATCAACGCACGCCTGGGCGGAAGTCTATCTTCCAGCGGCCGGGTGGATCGCGTTTGACCCTACGCACCGGCGCACCGGCTCAGCGAATCTCATTCCAGTAGCAGTTGGCAGGTGCAACAAGCAGATCATGCCGGTCACGGGTGGGTTCATTGGCGCAGCGGACGACTTCATCGGCATGGACGTCCAGGTGAACGTTGCGCTGATTTAATCCGTTTAGCCGCAGTGTCAGGCGGCGCTCAAAAATTTCCTCGATTCATGGAGAGACAATCCATGCTTAATTCTGGATTCTACATCCAGATCCTGACCGGCCTCGGCGCCATCATACTCATGACCGCCTGGATTCCGATGGTCCTGAGGAAGATGCCTTTGTCGCTGCCGATCTTCTGCGTAGCCCTTGGTGCGGCCCTGTTTACGATGCCCCAGTTGAGACCCTTCGCGGTTCATCCGCTGCAGTACCCTATCCTGGTGGAACGCCTGAGCGAGTTTGTGGTGGTCGTCGCGCTCATGGGCGCGGGTCTCAAGATTGACAGGCTCCTTGGCCTTCACCGCTGGATCCTCACTTGGCGTCTCCTCGCGATCGCGATGCCGATCACGATCCTGCTTGTTGCAGCGCTCGCCTCCTCCCTTCTGGGGCTTGGCCTCGCAGCCGCCCTGCTCCTGGGATCGAGCCTCGCCCCCACAGACCCGGTGCTCGCGAGCGACGTCCAGGTCGGCGCACCAGGAGAGGGAGAGGAAGATGAGGCCCGTTTCGCCCTCACGTCCGAAGCGGGTCTGAACGACGGGCTTGCCTTTCCTTTCGTCAACCTGGCGATTGCACTGGCCGGCCTCTCCTTTGGAACGCAAGCGCTTGAACATTGGCTCATCGTTGACGTGATCTGGAAGGTTCTTGCCGGTGTGGGCATGGGCTACGTCATCGGGATGGGGCTGGGCTTCCTTACTTTCCACCTGCCCAATGCCGCCAAGCTGTCCCGGACAGGTGACGGCTTCGTCGCCCTTGGTGCCGCGCTCCTTGCATATGGCCTCACCCAATTGGCGCACGGGTACGGCTTTCTCGCCGTTTTCGTAGCGGCGCTTTGCCTTCGCCATGCCAGCCGCGACCACAGCTACCATCATCGTCTGCACGCATTTGCCGAAGAAGCCGAACGCCTGTTGATGATGCTGATGCTGGTGCTGTTCGGCGGCATGATCACCCATGCAGGGCTACTCGCGCAACTGGATATTTGGATGATCTTATTCACCGCCCTGACAATCCTCGTCGTTCGCCCATTCGCCGGTCTCATCAGCCTTTTCGCATTGGAACTTCCGTGGCGGGAGAAGCTCGTGATTTCCTTCTTTGGAATACGGGGCGTGGGCACGATCTATTATCTCGCCTTCGCCCTCAATCAAGCTCATTTCCCCGAGGCGGAGAGGCTCTGGAGTGTCGCTGCCTTCGTGGTGCTCGTTTCAATCGTTCTACATGGCATCACCGTAACTCCGTCCCTCCAGCTTCTCGACCAGTGGCAGGCGCGACGTCAATCTTCGCAGTGATGGCAGCAAGGCCAGGGTGTTCCGGCGCTTCAATGCTGAACAGAAAGTGCTCTCGTCCCCAACGGCAACGTGCTATTGTGAGGCATCCCGGCTCGACTCATCCAGACAGGCCGGGGCTGAGAGACACAGGCGCTCCCGTTTGGCGAGGAGTGCACAATGTCCGCATCTGAAAGCTCTAATCCATCATTATCGCTACGCGAGGCTCGCAGGCACGCTGACGCTGAGCAACAATGGCTGACCCTTGGAGCAGCGCGAGAACGGTCGAGAAAGGCGGCGGCCATTTCGCATGACCGTAAGCGCCAGCTGGCGTCGGCTATTGATAGCTGGGAGAATGAGGGTGGAACAGCAATTGGCGTTGCCACGTCATTAAGACCCAAGCCTCTCCGGCTCACTAAGCTCCAGTGGTGCGCTGATCTATTTCGTGACGATACCACGATGCGTGCGGCCATTATCAACGGCCTCCTCATATTGATAGCGGGAACAGTAGCCATCATATTGGTAAATAATTGAGCCCCCATATTTACAGCGATTGGCAGAAAAATGGATGCTACACCAAAAGGACTGGCGAATGCCGAGTTTCGGCTGACGCCCGGACTGACCTGTGACCTCGACAAGCTACAGGAACTTCAGACACTCCTCTATGCTGCCCGCGATGCGCTGGCATGTGGAGAAGCGCTGTCTACGATCGAGAGGCAGCGTTTAGACGGTGCGCTCGACGACCTCATGGTCTCGAGGAGGAGCAGCAATGCGCCACCGGGCGCCCCCCACACATCTGAACAAGCGAAGCAGCACAACCCATACATCTGACGTCCAATGCAAAGGAATACACCATGGCCAAAAGCCAGAAAAGATCCAACCGTGAAGTTCGCAAACCCAAGGCGGAGAAATCCAGAAAGCAGAATGCGCCCAACCCGTCGCAGAAGCCCGGCGCGCTCGGCATCGTTACCCTGAAAAGCTGATTGCGCTATAGGGGTCGGCGCGTGTTCCAAAAGCGTCCGCCAACTCCTTCATCAGCTCCGATCAAGCCCGCCATGCTGTGCGGCTACCTACGAGCGAAATTGCTCTACCTCACCGTTCATCAGAACTTCTGTCCTGCCCCGGCCGGCGTGAGGAGGCTGTCCCCCCTCATCGCCAGCGCGACCCTGAGCGTCCTCCTCCTCTTCCAACCGGAATTCCAAAGCGATAGCCGCATCTTCTGGGCTGAGTGCGTCAGACGTCCCTGCCTCACGCGCCTCAGCCTCGGCAGCCTGCGCCTCCCAAACATTGGCGGCTCGCAGGGCAGCCCGGCGTACCTGTTCAAGAGAGAAGCGGCGGCAACCTGGCGATGGTGAGCCGCCTGTCGTCTGCACATTGTTGAACTGTTGCTCATTGCGCCTACCTCTTACCGTCAGGTGGCGCGTTGCGCACCCAAAGCGACACCCATCGCGCCGCAGCGGACGGCGAACCGCTGGCCGACTTCGCCTGATCTGCGGCCGAGGCGGGCGGCCTCCCCCGTAGTGGCGCAGACCTTTAATCGTTTTCCAGTGCAGCAGAGAGATCGGCGGGATCGATCGGGTAATACTCTATGGCAGAACCCATTTGGATCCGCAGCGCCGTAACGGTGCGATGAAAGCCCGTATGGTTATTGCCCTCCAGCATCTCTTCGGTAGTTTCCACTTCGTAGGGACCCGCTGACAAGGGGTTTTCGAACCCGGGTAGCCGGAATGGTTTGGTGAAGGTCACCGTTTTACGCGTCGTACGGACGGTCATGATCGCTTCCGCCGGAGACGAGTGGGGCGTTTCACGTCGGCGGGCATCGATATCTCCTGCTTGCAGGCGGGAGCACGATGGTCTCTCTGTCACGATATGCCTGGGAAGGATCAGGGTGATTGGCCGTTGTAGCACAGCCGTTCCCGGCGGGGTGCATCTATTCGTCCGGAGCAGAGGAGACTTCTGCTGGGCTGAAATTCAAGCCTGTAGGCACCGCCGCGATACGTTGATCCTGTTTTAGTGGCTTTCCTTGAGGACAGCATCAATCATGTCTTGCCAGACGTTGATCGCGTTAGCGTCTGCCGCCGCACCGTCGCCTCCAGTTGACCATTATATTCTGTAGGCGACATCCTGCATCTTATCGCTGAGATCGCTAACGGCGGTAAGTACAGCCCGAGCTTCGGGGATATAATCTCGCAAAAGCGACCGCCCTTCCAGCCTGGCATTTTCCGGATGGCCATCGAGCCGGCACAGGGCGCGGGCAGCGCGTTCGAGCGGAGTCATTGCCAAAGCGTCCCGTTGTCAGGCGAGTCGGTCAAGCGCTCCCGTCTGCAAGTCCTTAAACATGCTCGTGCCGACAGATACTTAAGTCGGTTACGAAACGACTCGGTGGAAAAATGAGGCGCCCGCATGATAAAGGAGGCTCAAGGAGAGCTAGGTGGTGACCGAAAGCACCTCAGAATACCATCGCAGACGTGCAGCCGAGGAGATGACTGAGGCCGCGATCCATGGCGATGACATCACCGCCGAATATCACCGGCGGTTAGCCAGCGAGCACCTGGCATTGGCGAGAGAAGCCGAAAAGGCTGAACGGCAGGGCCGGGATGATAAGAAAGAAGCCAAGCTTCGCTCAAGCGAAGCGGGTCCGTAGTGGCATCTCATGTTTCCCGCACGTTTGGGGGTGAGTTATCCTCGCCATGCGGCTGACCTGGCGAAGAGGCATCTGCCTGATCATCCGGCGAAGATTGTATTCCGTTCAAGAGAGTCGACGGCGAACCGAGTGTGGAAACCAACCATGCCGGAATAGAATGGACTCATTTTAGAGGCAGGTGCCTGACCTCCTCCGATCTGCTGTCCAATTTGCCGACAAGATCATCCATGCTGCTGTCGTACACTGCCGGAAAATGCCGCGTTAACGAGCAACGCAGAACGGCGATCACACTGTTGGTAAGCAGACTGACGAGTTTCGTTCGCTCAGCAAAGGCTATCTCCTTTGAGGCCAACCATCGGCTTGGACTTAAGTGCCCAGCATTCCGCCTCCGACACGACCTATTCACTGCAAGCAGACACAGCCAGAATTTAAACCGCGAGCCCCCTCCGCAGCAGGAGGCGGGCGCTGGACGGTGGTGAGTATTTGCACTGAATGACCAGTTCTCGAAAGGGCGGCGGGCACCGGAGCGGCAAAAAGTGGCGCCTACCGGCCATTCCTTCGACTGCCCAAAAACGCCTCAAGCGATGCGACCGGTATGAGCGTCATGCTGCCGAGCTTGATGGTTTCGATCGCGCCCTCGGCGATGAGCAAGTAGAGCTTTGACCGCCCGATGCCGGTCATACGGCAGGCATCCTTGATCCGGACCGTGATGGGTGCTGGCGATGGATCAAGGCTCATGGCTGTTCCTCCTGTTTCGCAAGGGCTGTCGCGTCACCGCCGTCGGTCCGCACCAGGCGCTGCTCGACCAGCTTCATGAAGCTGACATAGCGCGCCCTTCCCAGACGGGCAGTGTCGCTGTCAAACGCGGGCTGATGGGCCACCAGCGTCAACTGGTGGAGGATGAAGACGCCCAGCATCTCGCTCAGTACGTCGACCTTGCGCTCGAGCCGTTCGGCTGTCCGGTTCTGCCGATCCAGCCTGGGGCCGAAGCGCTGGTCCAGTTCCTGCGCGCCCTTGCGGTCGAGCCAGGCATTGAGCGCGTCGGTCAGGAGCTGCGTCTTCGAGGTGCCCGGGCTGGCGGTAAGCGCATCCAGCTTCGCCGATAGGTCGTCGGGCAGGTAGAATTGATGGCGGGTCTTGAACGTCTTCATGGCCCGCAGCATCCGCCAAGTCGGTAAGGCGCGACAGTGCCTCCATGGTGCCGTGAAGTGTCCGTTGGAGGGCGGCCGGTCAGCTGATGCTCAATCCCCTACTCCTGCCGCCAATGGTCCAACTGATCGGACCCTCACGCATGACGCCAGACACGGGCTTGCCAACGGCCCGCTCGAGAACCGGGCGCCAGGGCACGAGGCTGAACTCATGCGCCCTCTCGATCACGGCATAGCGCTGGTCCCCAAGGGCCACGGCGCGGCGATAGATGCCCTCGATCGGCTCACCGCGCCGCGGCGTGACATGCCGCAGTCCGGTTTCCTGTTCGATCTGCTGGCTGGTTCGGCTGAGCTCGCGCTGCTGGAGGACGACAAGCAAATCACGGCGGAGGCGGACAGTCTGTCCCTCCTGTTCTGCCAGCCCTTGCTCCACGAGCCATGCCTGCCGCTGGACAAGGCTCTTCCTGACATCCGCGCCGAACCCGCCGGAAAGCGGCTGCGGCCGATCGCTCGCCATCTCGCGGTCCAGCCATGTCGCGCCATCATGGATGGCGAGCTGTTCAAGCGGCCCGACCGACAGCGTTTCGATGCGAACCGGCAGGCGTCGGCTCTTCTCCCGTTCAAAGCGTTCAGCATCAGCCAGATGGTTCTGGCCAATCGCCCAACTGCCATCGTGCTGTCGCTCGGGTGCGTCGATCAGCCGCCGCATGGCCTCGAGACGACGGACATGCATCTCTGCTCGGCCTTGGGTCATCATCGGGTCTTGTTTCAGGTGGAGTTCGATACTGTAGCGGCCCTGACGATGGGCAGCGACATGGGCCACGGCGCGATCGATCTCGCGCACCTCGACCGGCGTGGGCGACAGGCGGACGATGCTGCCCGTTCGGACAGCCTGCTGGTCCTCGCCGATATCGGCATAGTGGCTGTGGCCATCAATGCCGTCGATGACGAGATAGCGCCGGTCACGGTGCTCGTCGGAAAGGCCGGTGGCCACGACCCTTCCCACGATCACCTTATCCTGCGCCGGATCGAACAGGGCGTGGTTCTGGGGTGGGCGGTGGATGCCTGCTTCCCGAAGCTCCCGGTTCAGCGTCCGGACAATGTCGCCGCGCTCGCCCATGCGCCGCAGCGTGGGCTCCAGTTCATGGTCGAGCGTCCAGCGACCGTTCCTGCCTTCCTCGGCCAGGCCGAGCCGGGACAGCGTGCGTAGCCGCCCAATGAGCGAAGCATGTTGGCCCGGATCGGCCTTGGTGACGGTGATGACACCCTCTTCATCGGCTTGCCGCATCAAGGTTCGGTCGATGCTGGTGAAACGCTCCTGCCCGGCCTCCCTGGCCATGCTGGCGGCGATCTCCTGCTGCGTGCGGGGACCAAGGTCGAGGGAGACGATCTCGGTCGCCCGGGTGCGAAGCCCCTGGGTCATATAATCCCGGGCGATGACGAGATCCTTGCCGGTCTCGTCCTTACCCCGCACGATGACATGGCTGTGGGGATGGCCGGTGTTGAAATGATCGACCGCCACCCAATCGAGCTTCGTGTCCAAATCCTTCTCGGCCTGATCCATCAGGCGGCGGACCACGGGCCTCAGGTCCTCATATTGGGCACCATCCTCCGGTGCGATGATGAAGCGGAACTGGTGCCGGTCGCCGGCCGAGCGTTCGAGGAAGGGCTTGCTTTCGAGCCGATCAGCGTCAGCACCATAGAGCGATCCGCGCTCGCCCTCGCGGGTCGTGCCGTCGCGTTGGAGATAGCGAAGATGGGCGACGGCTGCCATGCCCTTGCCGAGCTTCACGATGCGGCTTTTCACCACGACGCGGCGGGCGCCGACACCAGACCCTGACGCGCCCCGGCCGAGGACCCGGCCGACGCCATTGCCCCTGCCCAGTCGCGCGCCGGTGAAGCGACGGCAGGCACTGCCCCCACCGCCGACACGACGAGCCCGGGCGAGGCTCTTACCGACGGTCGGGGTGTCGCTGCCGATCCGCCCGAGCCAGAGATCGAAATCGTCGCCGTCGGCCATGTCGTGATCCTTTCCCGCAGAAAGCAGGAAAGGATGGGAAGCGGCCGGCCCGCCGTGCAAGGGCCTCCATCGCCAAGCCCGAAAGTGCTGCATTCTCCGGCCCTGTGGAGGCATGGCCATCGGCATGCCTCCATCAAAAACCCTGTGCAGGCGCCATTCCCCGCCACCGCAGGAGGCAGGGCTTTAATCTTGCCGTATCTTAAATCCCCTAAAATCCGGCTTTCTGCGTCTCAAATCTCAACAGCATTCTCAGAAATCCGGCCTTGATGCAGCGGCATGACAGACAAACGGCTCTCCTGCTCGGCGGCCTTTTTGCCATCTTGAGCGCCTGAATGACGGTGCGGACGTGGTCTTGGTTTGCCACGATCCTGGCTGGTTTTTATCTCAGAACGAAGTCATCGAGCGATGGATTCCAGGCGTCTTTTCATCAGTCGCAATGCCCCTGCCGACTTGAGATTGCATCTGAATTTCTGCTGCGGCCCCACCTCGTCGGCGCTGACATGCGCGAATTTTGGCTTGATAACTTACTCAAACCCAGCAATCTGTCCCGGCTCCCAAGACACGTGGGAGCGGGGCGTCGAAACCTCTGCATACCGGCTCGGTCATCCAGTTTCTGGAGGCCGGGTGGCATGCGCGCATGTCCAGCCGGCTTGCCGGTAAAGGCGCATGCGCCTGTGTGTATGCCAGGTTTCGAACATCCGGCTTTGGCCGTCGCCCCGAGTGGACATAGGCGCGACGATAAGGCCAAGGCTCAAAGCGTCGCTTATCCGAGGGACGCATATGACGATGCCAAGCAGCTCAGGATGGAACCCTATTTCTGATCTGCCGTCTGACCGAAAAGATGGTCGACGGATGCTACTGTGGGAGGAGGATCAGCCCGTCGTGGGCCGATGGGATCCCCACCGGCGAGACTGGGAGGACCCGGAAGGCATGCAGCTTTATGAGGAAATCACCTTCTGGGCCGACATTCTTGCCCCTCAATAATTGCAAGCCTGACGAATGTTTCGACCACCTCATGTCGATCCAGCCTTAGGTCCATATGGAGCCGGTAGAAGGAAGCCGTGCGACTCTTACTCGGCAGATTGGGCGGTCGTCTCGACCGGCATGACGGTTGGCACGAACCGTGGGGGCCACACTTCCCAGATACTGCTGGCATGTGATGCGGCCTGACGGTTGTTGTCGGCGATCTTTGGTCTCCCGGCGACGGCAGCGCCTCGCTGGACCGCCGCCGGGAGTGGAGGCCGGTACTTAGAAAGTAGCGGCCATGCCGGAACCCTATAAAGCTCTTGATCGCATTTCGCCATCAGGGGGCGGATTCAAATACCGCTCTTTCAAGGCGTGCGATCGCATTCAATCGCTCTCTTTGAGAAGCTGGTCGAGGGCCGATGCATGCGCCGTTCTCTGGCACTACGCCTCTCGGGCCGGCTCCAACTTGCAGTTTGATCGGCAAGAAGCGCAGGGATCTGATCCGCTGCTACGGCTGGACTGAAGAGATAACCCTGCGCCTGATCGCACCCGTTCCTGTGCACGCAATCTGCCTGGCCTCCTGTTTCGATCCCTTCGGCGACCGTCGTGACTCCCAGATCCCTCCCAAGGTTGATGATCGCGCGGACGATCGCCGCGTTGATCGGGTCATCGAGAGATTGAACAAAAGAACAATCAATCTTGAGTACATCAACCGGAAACTGCTTTAGGTGGATGAGAGAGGCATATCCTGTGCCGAAGTCGTCAAGTGCGATCGTCATCCCGGCGCGCCGAAGCTGTTCAAACGTCTTCGTTACATTGTGAGAAGCCCCCTCAAGCAGCACCGTTTCAGTGACTTCCAGTTCCAGACAAGATGCGGAGATGCCCGCGCGATCAATGCGTTCCATCACGCCCGCGACAAAATGCTCCTGACGAAAGGATGCGGCTGACACGTTGAAGGCGATACGACCGATGGGGAGTCCCCGCCTTCTCCACCGAAGGATGTCGGCCGCGATCAGCTCGAATATGCGCTGGTCAAGAGCGATGGCCAGTTCGGCGTCCTCGAAAGCGGCGGAGATTGTTCCGGGTCCGTGACATGCTCCAGGCATTCCGTCGCGCCAACGCAACAGTGCCTCAAATCCTGCGATGGCACCCGATTCCAGATCGACTTTGGGTTGATAGAAGGGGAGGACCTGATCAAGGTCGAGCGCCTGGCGGGCCAGCGACAGTTCCGACATGCGGGCTTGCAGACCCGCACGCATGCTTCTCTCGAAATGGCGGACACCGCCGCCCGCAATCTTCGCTTCATAAAGTGCCAGATCGGCGTCCTTGTAGAGACTAATGGCATCCTTGTTGTGATCTGGACTGAGCGCGACGCCAATGCTGGCACGACAGGTATGGGCCTGACCGTTGAGTGAACATGGTTCAGACAATGCAAGCCTCAGCTCGGAGATCGTCTGATCAAGTTGCGCTTCACCAGTGGTATAAATAAAGAGAGCGAACTCATCGCCACCGAGCCGCCCGGCCATTGAATCGCCGGTGCCATTTCTCTTTAGGCGCCGGGCGATCTCCTTCAGCAGCGCATCGCCGACGTCGTGGCCGTAGCGATCATTCAGGGCTTTGAAGCCATCAAGATCGATAACAAGAAGTCCGACCCCGATCCCCGATCCTTCAACACCAGCGAGCGCGGTTCCCAGCCCTTGCATGAAGGCGCGCCGGTTCCAGAGCCCAGTCAGGTCGTCATGGTCTGCCGTCCAGCGCACCGCTTCGTCCGCCAGCTTGCGATCATCGATATCCTCGACGGTGCCGTACCAGACTCCGAGTGCGCTGCCGCGCTCCTGGTGCCGTGCGGCTCGTGAACGGTGCCATCGGTAGTTGCCGTCTCGGTGCCTGAGGCGGATTTCATAATCCATGGGCGAACCCGTTATTAGCGCATCGCTCCACGCCCTCTTCACGGTCGGACGGTCACTTGGGTGAACCACAGCGAGGAATCCCGACCCCATGCACGCCTCATAAGAAAGGCCGGTGTACTCGAGGCCGCGCACGTCGATATCGACCATGCCGCCTCGAGCATCGGCGATCCAATGGATGAGGGGGCTAAGCGCTACAGTGTTGCGATAGCGCTCTTCGCTCGCCTGAGCGGCTGTCTGGATATCGAAGTCGGCATCGGGGAGTCTCCTGGTCAGCTGCCGCCGTTCCGCTGCAAAGCCGCGGAAGCCAATCTCCTCCCCCTTTTCCCATTCGGCAATTCCATAGGGACGTCCCACGCCTGATCCTCCACCATTTCGGCAAATCGTATCAGGCTGGCATTGAGACGATGTTAATGTCCCCCAGAGTTGGATTAGGCAGAAGCGGATCGTCCACGACATGCTCTCGGGCGAGTGGGGCGGGAATTATGGCGAGCTGCAGGATAGGTACTGAGGTCGAAGCATAACAGGTGCTAGGGGGAGTGGGTACAGAAGGATATGAGAAGATCGTCTGCGAGGCTGTGCGCCAGCGCATGTTGAGCGGTTTCGAGCGTCGATCTCGCTCCGGCATGCCAGCCTTGCTGGCGTCTCCTGATCGCAACGTATTTTGTGGGCTGCAACCGTCCGGCGCGTCGGACATTACACCGTTGGTCTGCCGCTCTGAAAATTCCCGGCCGAGGGCCTCTTGAACCGCGGAATGCTCTATTGCTTCGAGGACGCGGCCCAATATAACAATCGATATAAAAAGGTCGCGGAAAAATGACGATGGAAGAGGATGAAGCCTGTCTTCATGCGGTTCGCGCTTACGACCGGAGACGACGACTCCTAAAGGCGCAGATGTTTCATGATCGCCTGGGCTTGATCGACATCTTGGTGCGAGATGTTTCTGAACGCGGGCTGGGAGGCAGATGTGCATCCGACATAGCAGTCGGAGATCGGGTTTCGATTCATGTCGTCGATTGTGACCCGGCCAATGGCACGGTGGCTTGGCGCAAAGGTGAAGGGTTTGGTGTTTATCTAGACTCGCCAATACGCCCTTCTGATTTGCGGACTCCCGCAGCTGAAGAGCTGCAGGAAGGGAAGTATGAGGTTCCAACCCTCTTCCGGCCGTCCCTCTCATTCAGGCGCCCGGGGTTCAGATCCAAGCGATAGGCGCGCGTCTTGGCGAAGAGATGGACAAGAAGGCATTTCAAACGGCACCTTTCTGCGCGGCCGGGCATTGCTCGCTGATTCGCTGATCGCCTAACCGGCACAGAGGCCCTAAGGTCTCCTGCGCTGGCTCTTCAGGCCCACGTCAAGGCGTCCATCCATAATCAACGAAGGATCGGTTCCATAATTCATCCCCAGCGAGGCCGATTTGCTGAATGAAATTATGTCTGAGCCGCAGGTTGATATGCCTGTGGCGAACGGCGTCGCTTCAGGGGTCGCAAAAATGCCAAGGCGGGACGTCCGCAATGCCCTGTTTAACACTCCACAGCCTCGGGCGTTCAAGGCAGGCACCCGCGCGCTTTCCGAACGGATGCGGCGTTGGCGGGAGCGTAGGGACCAGCATATCGCCAGACCCGCGCTCGGGGCAGCGGAATGAGAAAGATGATGACGACAAGATATCTGCTCATCGGCGCGGCCTCGCTGAGGCTTTCCGCCTGCGCTGCGGGTCCGGACTATGTTCCGCGCACTCGGCGGCGGCTGGCAGACGTCTCGCAGGACCTTGTGAGAATGCTCCCATGTCATTCAGGTGGCCGCAGTCGCGCCTCGGCGTCAGCCAGTAGGCAACAGGCATCGGTCAGGGTCCAATCGACCGAATTCAGGTCGAGACCCGCTCAACCTTGGCCCCCAATCGCCCGGTTCCGCATCGCCGCATTTCAGCACCGGGATTTTTCGTCGCGACTGATCCGTGGCATCTGCGGTCCGTTTGGTCAAAGGTTTGTTTCACCGCGCGATCACCGAAAGCGGCTTGTGCATCAAGGGCATGGACCGCGCCGACGCGGAGTGTCCAACGAAGCGGACATGAAGGCCATTCCGGCTGAAGTCGTGAGACGGCCGCTATCGGACGGCAAGATGCTCAAAAGGCACTGAAGAAGGTGCCCGGTCAGCGCTCCAAACAATATGCTCCCCATTCGTCCATCAGCTTTCGCCTCTTCTCGAGGAGGTTTCCGCGCCGATACGCGGCTTCCGTCTTGTCCTTGACCCGATGGGCCAAGGCCGCCTCTGCGATTTCACCGGGGTGATTGGTTTCCTCGCTAACCCAGTCCCGGAAAGCTGAGCGAAATCCGTGGGCGGTCACCTCCTCCTTCATCTCGCGGAGCAGTTTCGTGAGCGTCATGTCACTCATTGGCGCGTCACCTCTGGCCCCAGGAAATACAAGCGAGCGCGATCCGATCCGCAATTCCCGGCACCGTTCCAGGATCGCCAGCGCCGGTATCGACAGCGGAATGACATGCTCGCGCGACGCCTTCATGCGCGCGGCCGGTATGGCCCACAGTTTCTCGTCCAGATCGAATTCTTCCCATGCCGCACCTCGGACCTCGCCTGATCGGACGGCAGTCAGGATAGCAAAGCGCAGCGCTAACCTACCGAAGGATTCCCGCTCCGCGAGCCTCACCATGAAAGCGGGCACCTTTGCATAGGGCATGGCCGCGAAGTGCCCGTCCTTCTTGGGCTGTCGCGGAAGCCCCTTGGTGATCGCGCGCATGGGCGCTTCAGTCTCGCGGTAACCCGAGGCGTAAGCCCAATCGAGAACTGTGCCGATCCGCTGCCGGACCCGTCGCGCTGTCTCGGGCTTAGCGAGCCAGATATCCGACAGAACGTTCCGGATCATGGGTCCTGTGATCTCATGAACCTGCACATGGCCGATCTGCGGGAACACATAGGTCTCCAGCGTCTGGAGCCATTGCTTCTCGTGCTTCTCATTCCGCCAGGTCTTGCTGTGGGCAGCAATCACTCTGGCTGCCGCCTGCCGGAATGTGGGAATGCCCTGCGCCTTGCGCCGCTCGAATATCGGATCCAGCCCGAGTTCAACCCAGGTGCGGATTTCTCGTGCCCGCTCCCGCGCGGTAGCCAGCGAGACTTTTGACGCACTGCCCAGACCAAAGTCGCGCCGGTTGCCATTCTTCTGCACCCGGCACACCCAGCTCTTGCCGCCGCCGGGCTGAATCACAAGAAACAGGCCGTCGCCATCCCCGAGCCGCCCGGGGCGTGTTGCTGCCTTCACAGCGGTAGCGGAGAGCTTTCCCATGCCACCAAATCTCCCACATTCTTTCCCACATTTCCAATCGGTCACCGGTGGACTGGCAGGGATGAACGTGGATGCGAATCACGCTGAAAGCCGCAGAAAAGCTGGGCTTTAGTGATTCGGAACGGATGTGAAAGGACAGGGTGGTGGCGGAGAGGGAGGAAGGCGCATTTTCGACGTAACACATTGATATTCCGAAGGCCGCCCCGGCTCCGCTCGCCCGCATACCATATATCTGACCATAAAGGCGGCAAGATACTTTCTCTGTCGAGGCAGCAGCGTTGCAGCGCCGATCTACGGCTTATCCCTATATAGGGGGCAGGTCCATTTAGTAAGCCGGGAGGGGTCGGGAAAAAGGTAATCTCTATAACCACCGTGCAAATTCAACAGGTTACGAGTAACTTTACCTATAATCTTTCTATAACCAGATTATACCTTCTAGGAGTGATTTTCCGGCTCAAAAAAGTCCTTAGTTTTCAAAGGGATTATAGTTTTACCCCCTGAGAGGTTGCAGAATATTATAGGGAAAGGCCAACCCCAGAAACCGCAGAAATCCGCCACTTTTTAGCGGATGATCGGCGCAGATTGGCGAGATTACCTTTTTCCCGACCCCTCCCGCTTTCAACGGCGGCGAACATCATTTTTCGGAGAATGTCGCACCGGCCCGATTAGGGCGCTGTGGGTGCATCAAAACGCATCAGCGCAGGCCGCCTCATGATCGGCAACCGGCCAAGGATCTAGGCCGCTTTCCGGGGGGCGTCGATGGTGCATCAAAAGGGACATGAAAAGCGCGCGGGCGAGGCGGGGGGAAAAGCGCGTTTTTGGGGGCGGCAGGGGGGCACCCCGGTCCCGGCCCTCGGCTGCTGGACCTCGTGCCGATCCGCGGGCGTCGGGGGTTCCGTCCCGATGCCTGGATGGTTGGTCAGGTCGCGTAATAATCTTACACGTTAGATGCGGCACTGACGGGCGGCCCGGAGGCTCATCTACGGCACGTCCATTGCGCGCCAGCACATCGCGCGACATGTAAGGACAGCAGGGGGAATGTGATGACGCTGACACGGGTTCATTTGGAGACAGGGCTGCGCCTGCCCATCAAGGCATACAAGATGGTTGATCCCCAATTCGAGCGTGCCTTCCTCGCAGGGGAAAGCATCAAGATCGACTCATTGGAAAACTACAGAGCCATGGAAGGCGAGCGAGGCGACCCGCTGGAAGGGGCCGCGAAAAACTATATCGGCCGCACGATGGTCTTGGATGGCATGAATCCTGCCGATGTCAGCCTGATCCGATCCATCGGCATCGATATAAGTTTCTGCTACAAGCCGAGCTTCACGAACATATCCTCTGTCCAATCACTGCAACCTATGCGCATATTCTGCGCCTCCCTTGCCCCTGATTTTTCTAAAGCCAAGGACATGGGCTGCAGCCTTATCGAGATTACTGACCTTCTTAAGTTCGCCGCCACCATCAATCGCCAGAACCCTCATCTGGGCGAAGTTCGTTGGTCGCCGGTGGAGTATGTGGCGAGGGAGGCAGATCTGTCGATTTCAGCCCCCGTCCGCCCCCATCCATTCAAAAAATCGCAAGATTTCGCCTGGGAAAATGAGATCAGATTACTATGGGGCGGGCCGGTTAACGGCTCGCCGATAGTACGTTCTCCTGCAGTTCGTCGCTATCTAAGGAAATTGGCGTGATCAGACCGCCTTCACCCGCTCCAGAAATCGCACCGCCTCAAAGCCCAGCTGGTCGTTGAGTTCCAGGAAGACGGACTGGAGGGGCTGGATTTCCAGTTCAAAGAAGCTGTCGAGCGCCTTGGCTGGATCGCCGAAGCCGCCCGCGTTGGCCGGGATGATGCCGAGCAGCTGCGGCGGCACCCGGTGCGCGGCCAGCACGTCGTCCCGCGTCGTGTTCTTGATTCCCAGAAATTCGTCCTTTGCGCCGACCTCGGCGATGGGGATGATCTTGATCCCCCCGTCCTTCCCGTTCGGCGAGTGGACGAACATGTTGCGGAAATTGCCCGGTCCCTTCGCCCGCTTCAAGGCATCGCGCATCGCGTCGACGTCGCCATTAGCGAAGTCGCCAGTGGCGTACAGGATATAGCCCGCGTGGCTCCCGTTCTCGAAATAGCGGCGGCGGAACAGCGTGGCATTTTCATTCAACAGCGCCGACTGCAGGGCCGAGAGATATTCGGGCAGGCCATAGATTTCCTGATTGATGTCGGGCGCGAGCAGCTGATGCACCGTGCCCGGCTGAAACTCGCTTTCGGTCCGCTGCCCCGGCACCCACCAGAAGCGGCCCGGCTCGACGCCGCGCCGCGTGTATTTTGCGAGACAGTGATCGAGCCGCAGGACACCGCCGAGGCGGTTGTGGATCTCCTGCGCATAGGCGTTACCCATCACCAGATAGTCCTGCACCATCCCGGCGAAGGTTTTGCGGGACAGCCACGGTGTCGGGTCCAGACTGGCCGCCAACAGGTTACGCTTGAGCATGATGGCGCTGCTATGATGCGGCGAGGCGCGGAAGGCGCGGGCGAGCCCGTCCAGTGACAGCGGCGGCTCATACCAGCGATGATTGTGCCAGCATTCCAGCATGTCGAGCATAGTGGCCCGGCTCAGCACCGGCTCAGGATCGCCGAACGTGAACGCCTCGACCGCGCCGCGCCGATTGTCGCTGGCCGCGACGATCGCGCCCTCGGACGCTGCGACCGATTCCCGGCGGTTCATACGGCGTGCGCGCTTGCTCATTCGATGATCTCCATTGTGCCCTTGGGCGCTTCCTTGCCGTCGAGCGGTTCGTTCATGAGGATGTGCATGGTGGCCCAAGCCAGATCCGCGTGGCCGTCATTGCCGCCGCGCCCCGCCTTGAACGTGATATTCCGCCCGCTGGTGGTCAGCGTCTTCTTGATCGACACGAAGGCGGACACGAGATCGAGCAGGCCGCTGTCGAACGCGAGACGGCCCCGGCGGATGACGTTCTGCGCCTTCATGATCATCTGCGCCTTGAGTTCGAGCGAATATTCGATCTTGGCGACGGCGCAGCCCGGCAGCGCGCCGGGCTTCGCCATGATCTGATAGACGCCCGCGCCAACGCCCTTGGCGTCGATGCCCAGATATGTGCAGGTATAGCGGCTCAGGACCGCCTTGATGAATTCAGCCTGCTGCTCGAAATCGAGGCCGCGCAGCTGGTGGCGCTCAAGGATCCTGAATTGCCCGCCCTCGACCAGCGGCGGCGCAGCGATGACCAGCGCCGCGTTGTCGCCATTCTCGCTTTCCTGCGGATCATAGCCCGCCCAGACTGAACGCTTGCCGTAGGGCCGCGCCGCCTCCGGGTTGAAATCCTGCCATTCGATCAGGCTGTCGCACCCGCAGGCGATCATGTCGTTGAAGCGGAAGGCGGACTGGCTGTCGTCCACGAAGTCGCACATGAAGAGGTTGGCGAATTCGTCGGGCGCGTATTCGTCCTCAAGCTCTTCGATGTCGAACAGATCGCATCCGCCCATCTCGGCGTCGCGGATGTTGACGATGTTCCGCCAGATCCGATCCGGCCCGGCCATGCCGATCGCCAGCGCATCATGGCTGACGTCGATCTTGATCTGATCTTCCTTCTTGCGCCGACGGTTGCGGCGGTCGCCGGTCCAGTAGGGATAGGCCGGATGCGCGACGCTCGACGGCGTGGAGAAGTAGGTTTTCCGCCACTTCTTGTGCGTCGCCATGCCCGACGCGACCTTGTTCAATTCCTCGAACGAATGGACCCAGAAGAATTCGTCAAAATAGAAATTGCCGTGGCGGCCCTGCGCCGTGCGGAAATTGGTGCCAAGGAAGTGCAGTTCCGCCGCCGCTTCCTCCGCTGGCCGCAGATCCGACGTGATCAGCATCGGGTCGCCGGTCAGCGCGACCCCGACCAGTTTGGCGAAGCTGACGATATAGGACCGGAACTGGTGTGCCTGGGCTTTCGATGCCGACAGGAAGATCTGGTTGCGGCCCGTCTCGATCGCGTCGATCAGCGCCTCGAACGCGAAATAGTAGGTTGCGCCGATCTGGCGCGACTTGAGGATCATGCGCGTGCGCTGATCCTTCGCCTGCCACCAGCGATGCTGATAATCGTAGAGCCCGTCGAGGAAGACGCGCTTCAGTTCCTCCGCCTGCTCGGCGGTGAAATGGTTCTTCTTCGCCTTCTTGCGCTCGCCCGCGTTGCGGTTCGCAACCTTGTCGTTGAGATCGCCAGAGTGGCCGCCGGGGGCCTCATAGCGGCGCACCTTCGCCAGTGTTTCGATCTGGCGGGCCAGCGCGTCCATTTCGACCAGATCCGCGCTGGTTTTCTTTTCCTTGGCGATCAGGGTCAGCAGCCGGATCTCCAGCCCATCCTCAATCTTGCGGATCGAGGGCGCATCATCCCAGCGATCGCGTTGCTTCCACGCCTCGATCGTCGCGCGAGGGATCGGCCCGCCCTTTTCATTGACGACACCGTGCAGCGCGAATTCCTCCGCGATCTGCGTCACGCCCCACCCGCGCCAGTAAAGGCTGCGGGCATGACGGCGTGGATCGAACTGCCACATGGCAGAGGGCGCGCCGGGCTGGGGAGGCTGCATGGTCATCGGGGCGGACCATGCCCCGCGCTCAAGCACCTGATCATGGGCGTCTATTTGGACAGCGGCCTATCCAAATGCTGGGCCTTGAGCCTGCTCGCCCGACAGCCCCTTTTCTGGTCGCGTCAACGCCTAGCCGCGCCGCCAGCAACCAAGGGAACCGGAACCGACCATGGCAAAGAGCAAATTTTTCCGCGTCTTCGTAGAGGGCTTCACCGCCAGCGACGGTCGCAAGATCGAGGCGTCGTGGATTGACGACATCGTCTCCACCTTCAACGCGGAAACCTACACGCCGCGCATCAACATCGAGCACATCAAGGGCTACAGCCCGGAGCCGCCGTTCAATGGTTATGGCGATGTCGTCGCCGTGAAGGCCCAGACCGACGAACTGGTCATTGACGGCCAGACCGTTCGCCGCCGCGCTCTGTATGCGCAGGTCGAACCCAACGAGCAGCTGATCGCCATGCGCGCCAAGGGGCAGAAGCCCTTCCCGTCGGTTGAAATCTCGCCCGATTTCGCAGGCACCGGCAAGGTCGGGCTGGTCGGCCTCGCCCTGACCGACAATCCCGCCTCCCTCGGCACCGAAGCGTTCAATTTTTCCGCGCTCAAGCCGATGTTCGATGCCCGGAAATCCTCGCCCAACAATCTGTTTTCCGAAGCCTTCGAAGCGGTGGAAATCGACTTGGAGGAAGCGCCGGTGGACGGGACCGGCATCGCGTCCGCCATCGCCGCAGGCTTCGCCAGCCTCGCCGCCAAATTCACGTCCGGCAGCGAAAAAGCGAAGGGGCAGGAACCGGAAACGCCCAAGCCTGCCAATGACAACAGCTTTGACGTGGCGGCGTTCTGCGCTGGGCTGGGCGAACAGATGGTTGCTGCGGTCAAGCCCGCGAACGACGCCGTAGCCAAACTCCAGGGCGATTTCGCCGCCCTCGTCACCAAGCTGGAATCGACCGAGCAGACCGGCTTTTCGCGCGCCCCCGCGACCGGCGGTTCCAACGCGATCCAGACCAACTGCTGATCCTCGCCGCCGCCCGCCTCAACACCTTGGAGTAACCCCCACATGCGTCGTGAAACTCGTCTCGCGTTCAACGCCTATCTGGGCCAGATCGCCCGCCTCAATGGCGTCGAACTCGCCACCGAAAGCTTTTCGGTCGCCCCGACCGTCCAGCAGACGCTGAGCCAGCTGATCCAGCAGTCCAGCGCCTTCCTCCAGAAGATTTCGTTCGAAACGGTGCCCAATCAGGAAGGCCAGAAGGTCGGCGTGGGCGTGACTCGCCCGCTCGCTGGCCGTGTCAACACGCGCGGCGGCACGCGACGGGCACCCACCGATCCGACCGACACCAGCGACGGCGGCAACTATCGTTGCGAGCAGACCTTCTACGATCACGCGATCAGCTGGGAACGCCTCGACGCATGGCGCCATAAGCCCGAATTCCAGACGCTGGTTCGTGACGTCATCGTGCAGCGTCAGGCACTGGACCGGATCACGATCGGGTTCCACGGCACATCGGTCGCCGCCACCACTGATCTGGTCGCCAATCCGCGCCTGCAGGACGTCAACAAGGGCTGGCTGCACAAGATCCGCCAGTATGCACCGGAGCGCGTGCTGGATGACGGCGCACTGACCGCCGCTGGCAAGGCGATCTATGTGGCCGACACCGATGACGCCACGAAGCGTGACTATGTCAATCTCGACGCGCTGGTGAAGGACGCCGCCGCTGGCCTGCTCGATGAGTGGCATCAGGAAGCGGATGACCTTGTCGTCATGATCGGTCGCGATCTGGTCCACGACAAACAGATGCCGATCGTCAACAAGGCGGGCAACACCCCGACCGAGCAGCTGGCGCGCGACATCATCCTGCGCGGTGCCAATCAGGTCGGCGGCTACTATGCCGAGCGCGTTCCCGACTTCCCGACCGCGACCCTGCTCATCACCAGCTACAAAAATCTGGCGATCTACGAGCAGGAAGAATCGCGCCGCCGCTACGTCAAGGACGAACCGGAACTGACCCAGATCGCCAATTACGAGAGCGTCAATGAGGCTTTCGTGGTCGAAGATTACGGCAAGTGCGCCCTGGTCGAAAACATCGTCATGGGACCGAAGCCCGCCTGATCGGCGCGGTCCTAACGCTATCCCCTCCATCTGACAGGACACGCAAATGAGCCTTGCTCGTCGCAACCGTGATCGCATCCTCGCTGCCCAGATCGTAAGCGCAGCGGCTGCACCTGCTGATGGAGGGGGCATCGCCCCTGCCGCCGCAACTCTCCCGGCGGCAGGGGCGGGCAATGCCTCTCTGGCTGAACGCGCCGCCGCGCAGATCGTGCTGCGGCTCACCCATGACCTGCGCCGCCTCAAGGAAATTCGGGGCATCGACCTCAAGATCGCGGCGAAGCGCGAAATGCTGCCGGAATATCGTGATTGGGTCGCGGGCACCGTGGGCGCTGATGCGGGCGTCGGCATCGGCCTTGCTGCCGAAGTCGTTCCCACCGTCATGGTCTGGCTGATCGACGTCGGCGCATATGGCGAGGCGCTTGATCTCTTGCCGTTCATGCTCAAGCACAAGGTTGCCATGCCGAACCGCTATCAGCGCGATGCGGCGACGATCGCCATTGAGGAAATTGCCGACGCCGCGAACAAGGCGCAGGGCGCAGGCGCTGATTTTCCGCTGGAAATACTGGCCCGCGTCGCCGAACTGACCGCCGCCTGCGACATCCACGATCAAGTCCGCGCCAAGCTGTTCAAGGCAACCGGCACCGTCCAGCTGACCGCCGCCGAAGATCTGCCAGCGGACGAAGGCAAGCCCGCGCTGGAAGCGGCGTTGGCGAGCCTGAATGAAGCCCAGCGCCTGCATGATCGCATCGGCGTCAAGGACAAGATCAAGCGGGCGAACAAGCTGCTGACGGCCATTGCCGCCGTCGCCCCGGACCCGTGGAATGGCGATGACCGGCCCGGAAGCGGTCTCGACTGCGATTATCCCGGCTGCACCCATGACCACGGTGGCGTGTGCACGCCCAACAACGAACAGGGCGGCGCTGCCGCCTGACAGGCTCGCCCCCGGCGCTCAGGGGCGGATCGCGCGATGCGGGAGGCTTTCGAGCCGTAGGGCCGCACTCTGCCCCGATCCTCACCCCTGTAAGCCGGTGGGCCGAAATCGGAGGACATCATGCCCTTTTTCAATCTGGCGCTGATTGCCGTTTTCGCCGTCTGCGCCGTGCTGTCGGCGCTTTTCTGTTTCGAGCGGATCTGGTGTGTCGTCCGCAAGCCCCAGCTGATCGCGCCCTATCTGCCTGATCGCATCCGCATGTCCCCGGCCTACCGGATCGTGCTGCCCCTCTTCCTGATCCTCGACGTCGGCGCGGCTGCGGGCTGGGCCTTCGTCGTCTTCGCCAGCATGGCCTTCATCGCCCGATTGGGGATGGCATGACGTTCGTCGCCCGCCCGCCCGCGTCCGAGATCGAGCAGCCGCCGGAAGAAGAAACTGCGGTCATAAACGACGGCTTCTTCCCCGACATTGATCCGGCGGCAGTCCGTGATGCCGCGAGGATCCCGACCAGCATCACGCCCGCGCGCCTGCGCGCCGCGATCATCGGCGCGATCATGACGGCAGGAATCGACCTGCAGCAATTCGCTGCGGATTCCATCGCCGCCGGGCACGCCACCCTCGCCGCCGTGCCCGCGCCCCAGCTGGACGGGGCGAGCGTGCAGCTGTTCCGCTATCAGCGCGCCGTCGCGCTCTATGCCAAGGCCGAACTGATCGAGCGGCATCCCGACTTCGACACAACGGCAGCGGGAGGCTCGGAAGGCAGTGACGCGGCCTCCGCGATCGGCAGCTTGCGCCGTGACGCGATGCACGCGGTGCGCGACATGCTGGGCCAGACCCGAACAGTGGTGGATCTCATCTGATGGCGTCGGAGCAGCGCCTTGTTGCCCGGTCAGGGGACAAGCTGGACCTGCTGCTGTGGCGCGATGCCGGGCTTGGTCCGGCCGAGATTTCCCGCGTCTGCGACGCCAATCCGGGGCTGGCTGATCTTGGCCCCGTCCTTCCGCTCGGCACCGTCGTCATCGTGCCCGCAACCGCCGACGCCAGCGCAACGCGCGTGCTTCCCCTCATTCAGCTTTGGGATTGATCCATGGACCTGCGCCACTTTCTGGAATCCGTCATCGAATTGATCGGCTCCCTCACGCCTTCGCTGATCGGTTCCGCCGTGGCGCAGGCATGGAAGCCTGCCCTGCCTTTCCGCCAGCGCTTCCTCCAGTGGGTGGTTGGATCGACGGTCAGCTATTACGCGACCATCGCCATCATCGCCGTCACTGGCTGGAATCACTTCGCTGCGCAGTCGATCGCCTTCGCCATCGCCTTGCTCGCCTTCGACGCCACCCCGCGCATCGCCAAGGCCGCGATCGACACGCTGACCAGCGTGCCGGGCCGCCTCGCTGACCGCTTTCTGCCCAACAAGGACTGACCCATGCAGCTGTCCCCCAATTTTAGCCTGGCCGAATTCACCGCGTCCGCGACCGCGTCGGCGCAGGGCATAGCCAACGTCCCCGGCGCACGCCAGATCGCCGCGATGCAGCTGCTCTGCGCCAAGGTGCTGGAGCCGCTGCGCGCTCATTTCGGCAAGCCTGTCCGCGTCACGTCCGGCTTCCGCTCGGTCAAGCTGTGCTTGGCGGTTGGATCATCGTCCAGCAGCCAGCACGCGCAGGGCGAGGCCGCCGATTTCGAGATCAGCGGCGTCGACAATGTGACGGTCGCCACCTTCATCCGCGATCATATGGCCTTCGACCAGCTGATCCTTGAAAACTACACGCGCGGCCAGCCCAACAGTGGCTGGATCCACGTCAGCTATCGGGAAGGGCGACTGCGCAAGGATGTGCTGACCTATTCCCGCCGGTCCTATTTCAAGGGGCTGCTGGCATGATCGGGAAATCGCACCTCGCCATGGCCGCCGCGTTGGCCGCATGCACCGCAGGCATCGGTGGCTTCTTCTACGGCACGAGCGTCGGCGTCGCCAAGGAACAGGCGGCGCAGAAGCGCGCCGACGATGCGCGGGAGGCCGAGCGCAAGAAGCTGCAGGGCAAGCTGGACGCCTCGTCCGAAGCTGCACAGGCCAAAGAATATGCCCGGCAGGGCAGCGTCAGGGAAATCTACCATGAAAGCCAAAAAGTCGTTGAGCGTCCGGTTTATCGCAGCGTCTGCGTCGATGCTGATGGCGTCGGCCTGCTCGACCGCGCAGCCGCCACGGCCAACAGCGAAGATCTCTGGGGCATTGCTGGCGACACCCGCCCCATTGCCGAAGGTCCAGCGGACTGAAACTGGCGAGATGACCGGGGCGCAGTGCCACGGCAGCTTGACCAGCATCTATGACGTCGCGGGCCAGATCCGCGCCACCCTGATCGAACTGCAGGCGCAGGCCCGCATGGCGAACGCACAGGCGGATTGACGATGCGCAAGGCCGACAGCCTGCGGCAGTGGCTCACCGCCTTCCTGCCCGATCTGAAAACCCATCCCGACCGCCTGCAAATCTATGTCGAGGGCGGGCAGATCAGCACGCGGCAGTCCCGCACGCCGTCCTTCGCCTACGCCTATACGCTCAAGGTCGGAATCTGGGATTTTGCGGGCGATGCGGACACAATCATGGTGCCGATGCTGGCATGGATCGAGAAGGAACAACCCCAGCTGCTACGCCGCTCCGACGCCCAGCCCTTCACCTTCGAAGCCGAACTGCTCGACAGCGAAGCGTCCGACATCCTGATCTCGATCGATCTGACCGAAACCGTCCTTGTCCTGCCCCGCGCCGATGGCAGCGGCTATGACGTCCAGCATCCGGCGGAACCGAACTTCGCCGACGCCTTCGACGGCGTCACGGCCTCCTTCCTGCAGGGCTTCGGCAATGCTGAACTGCTGGTTGAGACCGCCGATCCCGACGCTGATCTGACCCCGGCGATTCCGCCCGACGCATGAGCGAAGACCTTGCCGAGATCGAGCGCATTGCCGGGGCGCTGATCCGCAGCCTGTCGTCGGGCCAGCGCCGCACCCTCATGCGCCGCATGGCCCGCACCATGGCCCAGAGCCAGCGCGAGCGCATCGCTGCCCAGCGCCAGCCTGACGGCTCCAAATTCGAGGCACGCAAGGAGAAGGCCCCGCCGGTGTCGGGCCGGGGCGCGACATGCTTCCTCTATCCGTCTGGCGGCGGCGGCGAGCCGCGCAAGGTCATCATGAAATCCTTCGCCTGGACGACGGGGCGCATGATGACAGGCTTCGACATTGAGGCTGGCGGTATCCGCTCATTCGAGTTCGACAAGGTTGTGAAATGGCTCCCGGTGCCCGAAGAGCACCGCAATGCAGGCGGCAGCAGCCTGCGCCGCCGTGGTGGCCAGCGCCGACGCGCGATGTTCCGGCGCTTGGCGAGCGGGCGATTCCTGCGCACCGGGGCGGATGATCAGGGCTTCTGGGTCGGCTTTTCCGGCAAGGTATCGCAGATCGCGGGCGTCCACCAATATGGCCTGCGGGACAAGCCGTCCCTGCGCGCCAGGGCTGTGCCCTATCCCAAGCGCGAACTGCTTGGCGCGACGGCGGCAGGCCGCGAGCAGCTGCTCGATCTGCTATATTCTCACATTGCTGAAGCGTGAACCGGCCATGTGCCGATCAGGCGGTCAATATCCGAAATAATGGTGAAAAAAGAGTATGGTGCCCGCGACGATGGCGGTGCCTGCGGACGCAACCTTTAGTAGACGGAAAGCGATTTCCCCTTCCTTCACGCGATCCCATTCCCGCTTAAGAATTGAACGAGAGATCTCGACCACATCGTCTTGAAGTTGCTCTCTCTGTTCGCGCGTAGACGGCTTTCCGTCGTCGGCATCACGCAGCATTTGCTCGGCGTGACGTAGAAGCCCAGCCAGTTTCTGATGATCCGGCTCATTCAAGTTTAAGCGAAGGTCAATGCGTGCCAACGTGGCGGTGGTCTTTGACCAAGTATCCATGAAGATATTGTCGGGCGCATCTTTCTTCCCTGCATCAAGCAGGATGAACAGCGCAGATGCTGACGAGATCGCATCTCCTATTTCGCTTCTAAGCGCATCGATCCAAGCCTGTCTGAACTCGGACGTTTTGTTTTCTTTGGCGATTATCAACGATAGGAGCGCCACGATCGCAGCGATGAGGGCAGCAACTATCGTCGCTTGGGGAGGCGTCCACATCAGAACCCCTTAGATCATTCCGGCATCGGCATAAAGGTGCGGGGTGAGGCAACGCGATAGAGGGCGACGGCATTTGGATAGCCGCCTGTCCAAATACAGGGGCATGGCGCACCCCCTACGCCTGCCCCGACATGGCCGCCATGGCCGATGCAACCTTCACCGCCGTTGATCTGTCGCGCCTTCCTGCGCCGGATGTCATTGAGGCTTTGGATTTCGAGACGATCCTAGCCGATGCCGTCGCGCGCATGCAGGCACTCATGCCTGAATTCGAGAGCCGCGATAGCGACCCAGCGACGAAGCTGCTGCAAGCCTTCAGCTATTTCGCCCAGCTGCTGCGCCAGCGCGTGAATGACGCGGCGCGCGCGGTCATGCCCGCCTACGCAACCGGCGCTGACCTCGACAACATCGCGGCCCTGTTCGGCATTACCCGTTTCACCCTCGTTCCGGCGGACGAAGTGCTGGGGATCCCGGCGGTCATGGAAAGCGACGCGGATTTCCGCCGCCGCATGGTGCTGGCTCCCGAAGGCTATTCCGTCGCCGGGCCGGAAGGGGCCTATGTCTTTCACGCGCTCTCGGCAGATGAGGACGTGCTGGACGCCAGCGCGATCAGCCCCGCGCCGGGCGAAGTTCTGGTGTCAGTGCTTTCGCGCACAGGATCGGGCGAAGCAGCCCCCGAACTGCTCGCGGCGGTCGATGCTTTCGTGTCCGACGAGACGCGCCGCCCGCTGACTGATTTCGTCACGGTGCAGTCGGCAGAGATCATTGAATATGCGGTCGATGCGACGCTCACCACGTTCAGCGGTCCGGACGGTAGCGTTGTGCTTGCGACCGCGCAGGCGAGCCTTGCCGCCTATGTTGAGGCGAGCCACCGGCTTGGCCGCGATATCACCCGATCGGGATTGTTCGCCGCCCTCCATGTCGAGGGAGTGCAGAATGTCGTCCTGACGTCGCCTGCTGCCGACGTCGTCGTTTCGCGCGTCCAGGCACCGCACTGCACCGGCATTACGGTCAATTACGCAGGCACGGGCGAATGATCTATCCGTCCATTCTGCCCCCGGCATCGACCGCGCTTGAAAAGGCGCTGGAGCAGGTCGCTGCAGGTCTGCTCGATTTCCCGACGCCGGTCCGCGCGGTCTGGTCGCCCAACGATTGCCCGATCGAATTGCTGCCGTGGCTCGCATGGGGCCTGTCGCTCGACAACTGGTCATCGGATTGGACTGAAGCGATCAAGCGCGCCCGCGTCCGCAAGGCCATCCCTATCGCACGTCAGAAGGGCACCGCCGCGTCCGTGCGCGCCGTCGTGGAGAGTTTCGGGGGATCGGTCGCCATTCGTGAATGGTGGCAGCAGGAGCCGAAGGCGGACCCGCACACCTTCAGCCTCGTCCTGAACCTTGATCAGAACGGCGCGCCCGCGTCGGCGGCCTTTGTCGATCAGGTCATCGCCGAAGTCAGCCGGGCAAAGCCGGTGCGCAGCCACTTCACCTTCACCCAAGGCATCACCGCCAAGGCCGATGTCGGCCTGATCGCAGCGGTTCGCCCGACCATCTACGCCCGCCTGTCCTGCACGGCACCGGCGGCCTGACCGGAGGAATCATGGCCCTTACCCTCATCGTCACCAATGCGGGCCGCGCCGCGCTTGTGAATGCCGCCAACACCGGCACCGCGCCTGTCACGATCGCTCAGGTCGGATTGTCGGCGACGGCGTTGACGCCCCTTGCCACCGCCGTGGCGCTGCCCGGCGAATTCAAGCGGCTCGCCACCCTGTCGGGCGACGTGGTGGACGATGACACTATCCATGTGATCGTGCGCGACGAAAGTACGGACGTCTTCACCGTGCGCAGCCTCGCCCTCTATCTGGGCGATGGAACGCTGTTCGGCATCTATGGGCAGGCCGCTGTCCTGATCGAGAAGTCTGCGCAGGCGATGATGCTGCTCGGCATTGACGTCCGTTTCGAGGATATCGACGCGACCGATATCACCTTCGGCGACGCCAATTTCCTCAATCCGCCTGCCACTACCGAACAGATCGGCGTTGTGGAGCTGGCGACGCTCGCGGAGGCAATCGCGGGCATCGACACCACGCGCGTTCCGGCGGCGAAGATGATCAAGGATGCCGTCACGTCGTGGCTGGACAGCCGTTTCGGGGTGAGCAATGCGGGGGTCTGGCATCCCGGCAATGATGGCAGCGGATCTGGCCTCGACGCCGATCTGCTCGACGGCCAGCAGGGCAGCTACTATTCCAACATACCCGCCCGCCTCGGCTTCACGCCCGTCCAGCAAGGCACCGGCAATGGTCAGCTGACCGCGAACAGCGTCAAGATTGGGTGGAGTGTTGCCGGGAAGCTAAAGTGTTCCGTCGATGCCGTAGATTTAGGGAATTTTGTCTTTGATAGCGACACACCCACGGTTTGGCGATCGACCAATGATGGCTCTGGTTCCGGCCTTGATGCTGACCTGCTCGACGGCCAGCAGGGCAGCTACTACCGGGACCTGGCGAATTCGACCGGCACTCTGCCCAACGCAAGAATTTCTGGCGACTATGACGGCATAGGCACCCTCACGAGCGCCCGCGTGCGTCTCACGACTGGCACGGGTGCTTCCCTCGTCAGCACAGGCCACGCTTTTCAGATCGGCCCTGACGCGGGGCTCAACCTCATTGCCGATCAGAACGATATCCAGGCGAGGAGTGACGGGGCGGCCTCCGGTCTCAATTTGAACCCTAATGGCGGGCTTGTCACGATTAATGGCGGGACAGCATATCATGGCGGAAACGATGGTTCCGGCTCTGGCCTCGACGCAGATTTGCTCGATGGACAGCAGGGCAGTTACTACACGGCAATCACTGCCCGCCTTGGTTACACGCCGGTAAACAAGAGCGGCGACACCATCACCGGCAAGGTGACGCTGGAAACAGCGGTGCCATGGATCGAGTTTTCCGAAACCGACACGGCGAAGAAATGGCACCTGATCGCTGACGGAAATACGATCAGCATCCGCGAGGACAGCACGTCGGGCGCCAATACCCGTCTGATGATCAATCCCGGCTCACTCAACCTCACCTTGGGCAGCACCTTGCTGTGGGATGGCGGCGCGGTATGGCACGCTGGAAATGATGGTGCTGGATCTGGTCTCGATGCTGACCTGCTCGATGGTCAGCAGGGCAGCTACTACACGGCTATTACCGCTCGCCTCGGCTACACCCCTGTTCAACAGGGCACCGGCACCGGGCAGTCTTCAAACACCGTCAGGATAGGCTGGTCCGTCGGGGCGCGCCTGAAAGTGACGGTCGATAGCACCGATCTCGGCAATGTGGTCTTCGACAATCACATCACCGATGTGTGGCGCGCGTCGAACGATGGCAGCGGGTCGGGGCTGGATGCGGACACAGTCGATGGTTTTCAGGCGGCCGCCTTCCTGCGCGACATTGGCGCGAGCCAGTCATCGCAGGGCTATATCAAGCTGTCGAATGGCCTCATCATTCAATGGGGCACCGCTGCGGGCACTTACACGGCCAACACGGATATTCAGGTCAACTATCCGATCGCCTTTCCCAACAACATCCTGAACGTCACGGGCGCGGGGGCGGACGCACAGGCGCAGATCAATTCGGTGGTCAGCGTCAACTATACCACCGCGCCCAATCTTACCCGCTTCCTGTTCCGCTGCAGTGTCGCAGGGCAGAACCGTTTCAACTGGATTGCGATCGGCAACTGAGGACAGCCCATGATTTATTATTCTAAAGCGCGCGGCGGCTTCTTTGATGATGCCATCCATGACATTCTCCCGGCTGACGTCGTGGAGATCTCGGCGGAAGTGCATCGCCAGCTGCTCGACAGCCAGTGCGAAGGCATGGTCATCGTCGGGGACAATCAGGGCTATCCGCAGTCGGTCGATCCCAGATCGCTACTCACGCTCGACGGCCTCAAGGATCTGCGCTGGCATGAGGTAAAGCAGAACCGCGACTGGCGCATTGACGGCGGCTGCGACGTTCCAGGCATTGGCCGCTTCGACACGGACGTGCTGAGCCGGTCGAACATCAATGGTGCTGTCACAGGAGCCTTCATGGCGAAGTCCGCAGGCGCACCCTTTGCCGTGAACTGGAAGCTGGCCAACAACAGCCTTGCCGAACTGGACGCCGATCAGATGATCATGGTCGGCCAGACCGTGCTGGCGCATGTCTCGACCTGCCATGCGCGCAGTCAGGCGCTCGGCCTGCTGATAGCCGCCGCCGAAACCATCGCGGATCTGGAAGCCATCGACATTGAGGAAGGCTGGCCCGCATGATCCGCCGCCTCGGCCATTGCGTTTTCCCGCTGCTGCGTTCGCTGGACATTCTCGCCTGCACGATCTGGCTGTGCTGCCTCTATCCCTTCGGCCTGGCCGCGCGCCCGTCAGGCCGCGAAATGGTCAGCAGCTATGTGGGTGAGGCGCAGTTCAACGGCCATCGCTGGGCCGTGCGCGCAGCCGCCGTGATTGATTGGTGTGCCATGCGGCTCGGCGACAAGCCGAACCACTGCCTGCGCGCTTTCCGCCATTACCAGTTCCTCGACGATTAAAGGAGTGCCCCATGGATATTCGTATCGGAAAACTCGACGCTGACACCCGCACCGTGCCTGTCACTTTCACCAGCGGCGACATCAAGCATGAGCGCACCGTCAATGCCGTGCTGAAAGACGATGGCAGCTATGACAAGGCAGGGACCAAGGCCCGCGTCGATGAAGTTGCGCAGGGCGTCGAGCATAAGATCAAGCTGGGCGTCATCACCAACCCGCCGCCAGCGCCAGAACTGCCGACGCCGGGTGAATCGACCGCCGAATAATGCGCGCGGCGGCTATGAACGCCGCCGTTCCCCCTTTACGGAGGGGGCTTTGGATGTCCCCACATCCTCAAAGCCGCGAGCCTGCACTCGCACTCTCAGGGCAGCGCGCCTGCCCCTTTCGAGTTCCCTCCGTGGCCGAGCCATGGAGGGACATCGTGCAGGATCTCCAACATGTCTACCCCTTTTGTTCTCGTTCGCCCCGTTTCGCCTGTCGCCGGTTACATCGGCGGAAAGCGCAATCTTTCCCGGCGGATATGCGCCATCATCGACGCCACCCCCCACAGCAGTTACGCTGAACCGTTCGTCGGCATGGGCGGCATCTTCCTGCGCCGTTCGCGCCGCCCGCGCGCCGAAGCGATCAATGACATTTCCGGCGACGTCGTGACGCTGTTTCGATGCCTTGCCGAGCATTATCCCTATCTGATCGACATGCTGCGATTCCGCGTGGCGAGCCGCGCCGAGTTCGAGCGGCTGCTGGGGCAGGATCCTGACCGGCTGACCGACCTGCAGCGCGCCGTCCGGTTCCTTTACGTCCAGCGCCTCGCCTTCGGTGGCAAGGTGTCGGGCCGTAACTTCGGTGTGGATGCGTCCGCGCCCGCCCGCTTCGACGTGAGCAAGATCGAACCGATGCTCGCCGACGTGCATGAACGGCTGCAATCCGTCGTGATCGAGCGCTTGCCCTTCGCTGACTTCATCCGCCGCTATGACCGGGAGGGCGCGCTTTTCTACCTCGATCCACCCTATTGGGCGTGCGAGCGTGACTATGGTGCCGATGTTTTCAGCCGTGCCGACTTCACCGCCCTGGCTGACCAGCTGGCCGGGATCAAAGGCCGCTTCCTCATGTCGCTCAACGACAATGAGGGCGTGCGGGCCACCTTTTCTCGCTTCACCATTGCCGCGATCGACACGACATACAGCGTCGGCGGCAAGCCGACCAAGGCTGGCGAAGTCCTGATCAGCAATTTCCCCCTGCCCGCGAACGACGCCTGACGGGCAACGCCCTGCATTTGGATAGCTTTCTATCCAAATGCAGGGCCGCGAAAGGACGAAGCGCGCGCGTCATGGTCCGCGCATGGCGAACACCCAAGATCCCGAACAGCAGGTCGGCGAGGCGATCCAGTATGGCGTCATTGCGTCGGTCGATTATGCCAATGCCACCTGCACCGTCACGCTGGGCGACCTGACCACCGGCGAATTGCCGTGGGTGGCGCAGCGTGCGGGCGCAGCGCGCATCTGGTCGCCGCCCTCTGTCGGGGAACAGTGCGTCGTCCTTGCCCCCGAAGGCGATCTGGAAAACGGGCTTGTCGTGGTTGGCCTCTATTCCGACGCCAACCCGCCGCCTTCCAACGATCCTGACGTCATCCAGATCAGCATGCCCGATGGCGCGTCGTTCAGTTACAACCATGCAACGCACGCCCTCGCCATAACGCTGCCTGCAGGCGGCACGATGACCGTGGATGCCCCCGGCGGGACATCGTGGACCGGCGACATCGACGTCGAAGGCAAGCTTACTGCCTCGGATGACGTCGTTGGCGGGGGGAAGAGCCTCAAGAGCCACAAGCACGGCGGGGTGCAGGCAGGCGCTGCCCAGACCGGAGCGCCGGCCTGATGGCGGGCATGGCGCGATCTTCCGGGGCGGTGCTGGATGGCCTCGAACATATCAAGCAGTCGGTTGCGGATATTCTCTCGACGCCGATCGGCACGCGGGCTGGTCGCCGCAATTATGGCTCGCTGCTACCCGAACTGATCGACCAGCCCATGACCCCGGCAAACATCCTGCGGATCTATGCGGCGTCGGCGGTGGCCATCTCCCGCAACGAAGACCGGCTGCGCCTGCGCCGGGTCAGCCTCGCCGCCGGGGAGCGCCCCGGAGCCGCCACCATCATCATCGACGGCGACCGGACCGACACCGCCGCCGCGAACGCCCGCACTCGCCTCGTCCTGCCCCTCAGTCTGTAACCCAAGGAGCCTGTCATGACCTTCAAACATGGTATCACCGTTACCGAGATCGAAAGCGGCGCTCGCACGCTGACTGCCGTCTCCACCGCCATCATCGGCTTGGTCGCCACCGCTTCCGACGCTGATGCCGCCGTGTTCCCGCTCGATCGCCCCGCACTGATCACGGACGTTGAAACCGCCATCGGCGATGCTGGTGTGCTGGGCACGTTGGCGAAGTCCCTGCGCGCCATCGCCGATCAGACCCGCCCGATCATCGTCGTCGTGCGCGTCGAGGAAGGCGCGGATGCTGCCGAGACCGCCAGCAATGTTATCGGCACTACCGATGCCGACGGCCAGAAGACCGGTATGCAGGCGCTGCTGGCCGCGCAGGCGCAGCTGGGCGTCAAGCCGAAGATCCTCGGCACCCCCGGTCTTGAGACGCAGGCGGTAACGGCGGCACTGGCCGTGGTGGCGCAGAAGCTGCGTGGCTTTGCCTATGCTCGCGCGATCGGCGAGACCGTCGCTGACGCCGTCCTCTACCGTGCCAATTTCAGCGCGCGCGAACTCATGCTGCTGCTGCCTGATTTCCTCGCCTGGGACACGGTCACCAGCGCCAACGTCACCAGCTATGCCGCCGCCCGCGCGATGGGCCTGCGCGCCCTGATCGACACCCAGACCGGCCCGCACAAGACGCTGTCGAACGTCGCTGTGCAGGGCGTCGTTGGCCTGACCAAAGATATTCATTGGGATATCGAGGACATGGCGAGCGAGGCCGGGCTGCTCAATGCTGCGGAAGTGACCGCCCTTGTCCGCACGGACACCGGCTATCGCTTCTGGGGCAACCGCACCACGGCAGAGGCGGAAAGCCTGTTCGCCTTCGAAAGCACAGTGCGCGTCGCCCAGCTGCTCGCCGACACCATCGTCAGCGGCATGATGTGGGCGATCGACAAGCCGCTGACCCCGGCGCTGGCCAAGGACATCATCGAAACCATCAACGGCTTCTTCCGCCAGTTGAAGGCGCAGGGGATCATCCTCGGCGCAAACGCATGGTTCGATGAGGCGAACAACAGCACGGCCAGCCTCAAGGCGGGCAAGCTGCGCATCGACTATGACTACACCGTGCCGCCGCCGCTGGAAGATCTGGGCTTCAACCAGCGCATCACGGACAGCTACTTCGCCGATTTTGCGAGCCAGCTGGCCGAGACGGTCTGATCCCGCCCCCTTCATCCCTTCAATCATAGGAGCCAGCGATGGGACTGCCCCGCATCCTCAAGAACATGAATTTCTATAACGAAGGCTTCGCCTATGGCGGCGAGGCCAAGACCGTCACGCTTCCCACCCTAACCCGCAAGATGGAGGAATATCGTGGCGGCGGCATGGGCGGGCCGGTCCAGATCGACATGGGCATGGAGGCCATGGAACTGACCGCCACCTTCGGCGGTCCGGTCCGCGACGTTTTGCGCCAGTGGGGCACCCCCACGGTGGACGGCGTCTATCTCCGCTTCTCCGGCTCCTACCAGACGGACGACAGCAGCGCGGTCGATACGATCGAGGTCATCGTGCGCGGTCGCTATTCCGAGATCGAAATGGGCGATCAGGAAGTGGGCGAGGTCGGTGAATCGAAGATCACCATGGCGCTGGCCTATTACAAGCTGGTCTGGAACGGGCGCACGGAAATCGAGATCGACCCGATCAACATGGTCGAGATCGTTGGCGGCGTGGATCGCAGCGCCGAGCTGCGCGCCTCGATCGGCATGTTCTAATCACAATCGGCCCGGCCTCGCCGCCGGGCCGCCCTTTTTCCCTTTGACCATTGGAAACGATCATGAACGAAGCAGAACTCCGCTCTGTGACCCTCGACGCGCCGATCGCGCGCGGCGAGCAGTCTATCGACACTGTGCAGGTCAGGATGCCCCATGGCGGCGAACTGCGCGGCCTGTCGCTGTCCGCGTTGCTCAACCTCGAATATGGCGCACTCGAAACCCTGTTGCCGCGCATCACGATTCCGCCGCTGACGAAGCCGGAAGTCGCCGCGCTCCATCCGTCCGACCTGATCCAGCTGGGCAGCGAGGTCATGGATTTTTTGCTGCCGAAGGCGGCAAAGGCGGCGCTCTCCCCGAACGGGTAGAGGAAGTCATGGCGGATCTGGCGGTCGTGTTTCACTGGCAGCCACCCGCCATGGACAGCATGTCTCTCTCTGAATTGATGGGCTGGCGCGCGATGGCCGAAAAGCGCTCCCGTCCCCCTGAAAGCACCGGCAAGCGCGGGAAACGCTGATGTCCGACAGAAACCTTCGAATTCGTGTGCTGATGGAAGGCGCGGACCGGCTGACCCGCCCGATGCGCGAAGCCGCCGCCGGTAGCAGCCGTCTCGCCCAGGCACTGAAAGCGACCCGCGACCGGCTCAAGGATCTGGAGGCGGCACAGGCGTCGATCGGCGATTTCCGTCAGCTGAAAACCGGCCTGTCCGAAACAGAGCGGAAAATGGCCGAAGCGCAGGCACGGACCACGCGCTTGGGCCGGGAACTGGCGCAGACGGAAAATCCCACCAAGAAGCTGCGCACCGAATTTGAACGCGCACGCCGGGAATCGGCCAACCTCTCGACCGAGCATCAGCAGCAGTCCGCCCGATTGCAGGAACTGAGGGGCCGTCTCTCAGCTGCGGGCGTCTCGACGCGGGATCTTGTCGCCGGGGAACGGCGGCTGCGGTCGGAAGTGGCGGAAACCACCGATCAGCTGCGCGCGCAGGAGAGGCGGCTACAGCAGGTGACGGATCGCGCCCGGCGCTTTTCGGAGGCGCAGGGCAAATTCTCGCGATTGCAGGGCACGGCAACGGGCCTCGCGGCGGGCGGCATGGCGTCGATCGGCACCGGCATGGCCATCACGGCACCGCTGACGGTCGCCGTGGAAGGCTCCATGGAATTCCAGTCGGTCATGACCGACATCAATCAGAAGGTGAACCAGAGCCGCGAGGCGGGCCGCCTGATGGGCCTCGAACTGCGCAAAGCCGCGCTACAGGTCAATCAGTTCCCTGCGGATCTGCAAAAGGGCGTCGATACCCTGACGGGCTTCGGCCTCGGCGCGCGGGACGCCGTCGATATGATGACGCCGATCGGCCGCGCGGCAACGTCATACAAGGCTGAGATTGACGATCTGGGCAAGGCGACCTTCTCGGCACATGACAATCTGAAAGTGCCGATCGACCAGACCGCTAAGGCGCTGGACGTCATGGCGCAGGCAGGCAAGAGCGGCGCGTTCGAAGTCAAGGATATGGCGCAATATTTCCCCGAACTGACGGCCAATATGCAGAGCCTCGGTTCGAAGGGCATTCCGGCGGTCGCGGATCTGGCCGCCGCGCTCCAGATCACGCGCAAGGGCGCTGGCGACGCTGCTGGCGCAGCGACCAACCTCCAAAATCTGCTGTCGAAGATCAACGCGGGCGACACGATCAAGAATTTCCAGAAGTTCGGCATCGACGTTCCCGCCGCGATGAAGAAAGCGGCCAAGGAAGGGCGCAGCCCGATCGAGGAGATCGTGCGACTGACCCAGAAGGCGACCGGCGGCGATCAGGCCAAGCTGTCCAGCCTGTTCGGTGACATGCAGGTCCAACAAGCATTGCGCCCGCTTATGTCGGCCTTCTCCGAATATCAGTCGATCCGCAGCGAAGCGCTGGCCGCCAATGGCACCGTCAACACTGATTTCGCCGATCGCATGAACGACGACGCGGAAAAGGTGAAGCGGCTCCAGATCCAGACCAAGAATCTTTCAACCACCGTGGGCGACCAACTGCGGCCCTTGGTGGGCGATATTTCGGACCGCTTCTCAAAATGGGGCTCTAGCATTGCCGCCGTCGCGGAACGGCACCCGAACCTGACGCGGGCCGCCGCCGTCGCCGCTGGGGTGCTGGCCGCGCTGTTCATCGTCGTGGGCGGTGGCGCTATCGTGCTGGCCGCCCTTGTCGCGCCGTTCGCCGCGCTATCCGCTGCGGCGACCCTTCTGGGCGTGGGCCTGCTGCCGCTGATCGGCATTGCTGCGGGCGTCGTCATCGGCATCGGTGCATTGGCGGCAGGAGCCTATCTGATCTACTCCAAATGGGGCGCAATCTCCGCTTGGCTGGGCGGCGTCTGGTCGGAGATCACCGGCTATTTTTCGGGCGGGATTGCTGGAATCACCGCGTTTCTTGTCAACTTTTCGCCGATGGGCCTGCTCTATGGCGGCATCGCCGCGCTGCTGAACTGGCTCGGCTTTTCGGTGCCCGCCCGACTGTCGCAAGTCGGCAGCTACATGATCCAAGGGCTGATCAACGGCATAACCGGCATGTTGGGTGCGCTGAAATCGACCATCGTCAACGCCGCCAGTTCCGTCGCCAATTGGTTCAAGGAAAAGCTGGGAATCCATTCGCCATCCCGCGTCTTTGCCGGTCTGGGCGGCTTCGTCATGGCGGGTCTGGATCAGGGGCTGGCGGCCAACGCATCCGGCCCGCTTTCGCGCATCACGGATCTGTCGGGCCAGATGACCCGCGCGCTGGCCGTGGGCGCGGGCGGCGTGGCGATTGTCACCGCCTCGCCCTTGGCTGCTCAAGTCCCCGCCAGCGCGCCGGGGGGGGCAGGGGCGGCATCCGCGCCGGTCCAGCAGGCGACCTACAATATCACCATCAACGCCAATGGCGGGAGCGGGCAGGACATCGCCGATCAGGTCCGCGAGGCGATCGAGCAGATAGAGCGCGAGCGGCGCGGGCGCGGCTTTGGCGACGAATAGAGGGGGCGATATGCACTTGATGGCTCTGGGCATGTTCCTGTTCGAGATCGGGACGCTGGCTTATGACGAAATGCAGCGGAAAACTGACTGGCAACATGCCCGCTCCGCCCGCGTCGGCGCGCGGGACGCGACGCAATATGTCGGCCCCGGCGATGAAACAATCAGCCTGTCGGGCAAGGTCTATGCGGAGATCGCGGACGGGCGCGTTTCGCTCGATGATCTGCGCACCATGGCGAACGATGGTGAGGCGCTGCCGCTGGTCGATGGCAGTGGGACCGTCTATGGCAATTTCGTCATCGCCGCGCTCGATGAGCGTCACGCCTTCCTCATGGCCGATGGCCGCGCGCGGCGGATCGACTTCGGCATAGATCTGCTGCGCGTGGACGATCCAGCAGCCGCCAACAACGCCCAGGCATCGGCATGAGCGAGAAGATCAACAACATCGCGGATTGGCGCGTGACACTCGACGGCAAGGATCTGTCGGACCGGCTGCGCCCGCGCCTCGTCTCCCTCTCTCTGTCGGAAAAGCGCGGCGATGAAGCCGACCAGCTGGATATTGTGCTCAACGACACGGACGGCATGCTGGGGATCCCGAAGGAAGGCGCTGTGCTGAAGGTGCAGCTGGGCTGGAAACAGGGTGCGGACGTTACGACCGGCCTGATCGATAAGGGCAGTTTCAAGGTGGACGACGTGTCGCACAGCGGCCCGCCCGATCAGATCACAATCAAGGCGCGCGCCGCCGACTTCACCAGCAAGATCCGCAACCGGCGCGAGCAGAGCTGGAAGAACACGACGCTGGGCGCGGTGCTGAAAGACGTTGCGGGTCGCAATGGGCTGACCCTGAAAGTCGCATCGGACCTTTCCTCGATCGCGCTGCCCTCGATCAGCCAGAGCCGGGAAAGCGACATCGCCTTCCTCAAGCGCCTTGGCCGCGAGCATGATGCCGTGGCGACCATCAAGGACAAGCATCTGATTTTCGCGCGCAAAGGCGCGGGCACAACCACCAGCGGCAAGGCCATGCCGACGCTGACGATACACCGATCCGATGGCGACCGCCATAACTGGCAGCGGCAGAAGCGGGACGGTCAGGAAGGCGTGACGGCCAGCTGGCACGACAAAAAGGGCGCGAAGCGTAAAACCTTCACCGTGGGGAAGGAAGACGGCGCGAAGAAGCTGCGCAAGGTCTATCCCGACGAGGCATCGGCGAAGCGCGCGGCCATAGCAGAACGGGACAGGCTCAAGCGGGCACCGGCCACCTTTGATATGAAGCTGGCGCTGGGCCGCGCCGATGCTATCCCGGAAGCGCGCGTGACGGTCAGCGGCTACAAGGATGAAATCGACGCCACCACATGGCTGATTTCGGAAGTGACGCACCGGCTCGACAAGTCGGGCGGCTTCACCACCGATGTGAAGATGGAGACGGCTCCTTGATCAGATCAGGAAGCCGCCGAACAGCAGCGCCGCTAAAGCCCACAGCGGCACCCAGATCCACAAGTTGTCGCTTCGATAGTTCCAGAGGCGGGACAACAGGCGCAGGAGCGGCTTCATAACTGGTGACAGGTCGCTTGGTCACTCACCAAGTGACGTAACCCGCGCATCGCAGGTTTCGCCATTGACCACCCCCATCGCTACTTGCCTGTTCATGCCGCCGAAACCATTGCGAGCGCCATATTCCATGATGAGCAAGTGCTCGCCCTTCTTGTCAATTTTACCGATCCGGGTCTCGTAATGCTTGAAGCTGTCCGGATCGCGCAGGCGGCTTTCAACCTCCGTAACCATGCTCCGGTTCGATCCATCCCATGAACTAAGGCAGTGCAGGCCCGACGCCCGCTCCGCAGCCTTCTTCTGAGCCGCTTCTGATGCGATGATCGCCTGACGCTTCTCCTCGGCTATGGCTTCCTTCTGGGACCGCTCCGCGTCGGCCTTGGCTTCGACATTCGCCGCCGCCTCCCGCTTCAGTCTAATGGCTTTCTGTTCTGCCGTTTCGGGCATCGACGCACCGAACGCACCAAAGGCAACGACGGATATGACTGTGCCGGTCCAGAAAGCCCGCTTGCCCGTCAGCCCCAATTCAGATCGCTTCTGCCGTGCCCAATTGATCGGGACAACTGCTGCAAGCGCCGCCAAGATCAGGACCAGTGCAACGATGGCCCCCTGACTTGCAGCCCCAATAGCCATCGGCACGAGCATCAAACACCATGCCCAAGCCAGCACCTTCAACAATACCGCCATACCACCCCCCGTTTGGATCACTTAATCGTCAGGCCAGATCTCATCAGGATAGAAATCCGGCTCTGTAGGACTACCGCGATCCACATTTTCATCATGATCTTCAAGCATTGCCTCGGTCAGCACCGGATCCTCACCATCGAATGCCACCCGCACCCAGGCACCGAACTGGGCCGAGCGTTGGAAGACGGCCCGAACTTCCGTGCTTGAAAGAAGCGACCGAATTCGTGGCGATCTATCTGCCTTCACATAACCGATCTGCACTTCGCGGCAGGAATAGACCGCGACCGCATGTACGTCGAATTCGTTCTCCGGCTCCGGTACCAAATCTACCGGCTCGCCGGGCATGCACTCATCGATCTCAATGCGCCGATCAGAACCATCTGCATTTTTGTGTGCTACGCCGACAACCGCCAGCGACATCGACGGTAGTGCCACCGCTACATTCTCCGACCGATCCAGATGACGCGGCCTATCACCCGAAGCTCATCCTCATATGCCTCGATCGGCGAAACGTTGGGATTGTCGCTAAGAAGCTGAAAAATGCCGCTGGCGAGGCGGCGAACGCGCTTGATCGCAACCAAGTCGCCATAGCCCAGCGCCCAAATGCGATCCTGCTTGGTGATGATGCGATCCGATCGGTTCACAATGACATCATCGTCATCAAGGATCGTCGGCATCATGGAATCGCCGTCGCCGCGTGTTAGGATCACGTCGGCTTGGGCACCTCTCGTGATGCGCTCCAGCCAATCCGTTCGATACGGCACAAGCGTCGACGCTACCGGCCCATCGACATAGTTGCCGCCGCCCAATGCGAAACTTAAGTCAACCTCTGGGATAAGCGTCATCCCAAGCTGCTCGGCGATCATCTGGGGCGTCGGAGCAGGTGCCGCGCCCAAAGACGGATCATCGGTTTCACCCGTCAAAAAATCAGACGTCGTTTGAAGGGCGCGGGCGATCTTGTGCATCTGTGAGGATCCAGAGCTAATCCCGGATTCCAATTTGCCGATCGTCGCTTGCGATATCCCTGCCTGCCGCGCGAGCTCGGACTGAGATAGCCCCAATTCCGCCCTTCTCGCGGCAATACGTTCACCTGTGCGCATCCCGCTTAGATATTCCATCAGGAATATTCCGATACCTTCGATTTGCTATTGACGATGTTATTCCAATTGGAATAGGCAGGGGTATGGCAAACGCACTAACCCCTTATGAAGCGCTGCAAATGGCGCTCGACAATGCCGGGTCACAGACCAAGTTCGCGATGATTTGCGGCGTTCGGCAACCCGCCGTGTCTAAGTGGCTCCAATCAGGTAAGCGGCTCCCCGCCGACTATGTTCTGGCCGTTGAGGCCGCCACCCACGTGTCTCGCCATCTTCTTCGCCCTGACCTCTACCCTGTCCCCGATGGTCCCGGAGCCCCAGAGCCCGGCGAGGAATGTGGGCCTATTCTATCGGGAATAAAGAAGGGCGTCGCTTGCGATCGGAAGCCGAAAACGCAACGGAAGGATGTCGCCTGATGTCCTTCGCTAAGAAATTGCAGGCCCGCCTGCTGAACGCGCTTTACGACGCCGCTCACCCGATGAGCGTCACGGAATTGGAAACCCAGCTGCGCGTCACGCGCCGCGATCTTTGGTCCGCAGTTCGCGCCCAGGCAGTGCTTGGCAATGTGCGGAAGGGCCAACCCCTCGAACTCACCGCAGCAGCCCGCGCCGCTATCGCAGCAGGCCGGGCAGCGCACCCGGCGGCAGTCGCCGCCTGACCTGAAATTGGTTGGGCGAGGCTCGCACCCCCGCCCAACCGATCCGCTTGAAAGGACCAAACGGAATGCTTTCCTTCGAGACACAGGCGATCGGGCGCAATGCGCCATCGCAGTCTGATCGCGCAGACCGCCCCGAAAACGGGATAGCCGACACACTGCGCTCCGAACATTCGGGCAAAGGTTCATCATCCCTTTGCGCCGACAACGCCGCACCAACCTATTCGCTCCGGGGCCGCTTCGCCGCGCGCCATACCTTTGTGGTGCCAGAAGGCCTGACCATGCGCGACGAACCGGCCCCGGCGCCGCAGCTGCCGCGTTGGTATAGCGCCGCCGCGTTCCTCATCATCAGCTTCTCAACGCTGTTCGCCATGTGTGCTGTCGGGAGGCCGGGAGCATGAACCTTCGACCCGGCCAAAAGATGGACGCGCAGTCCTGCCGCTATTGCCATGGCACCGGCAGCATCATGATGACCCATGCTTTCGTGCGCGGCTACCGCCAGCGGGTAGGCCGCCGCTGCACCCATATCGTTGGCGATCCCCTCGGGGAGAACGGGAGTGCGCAGGCATGACCGAGCAGCAAGCCCAAGACCCCGCTCCCGTCTTAGGCACAACGATCAGCAGCTATTCGATCCGGCAACCGGCCAAGGTCGAATATCTGCCGCAGCCTGACATAACGGCTCATGAAGTCGCCCGCCTGCTGCCGATCCTACTGCGACTTCAACAGGTGTGGTATCCCGAGGATTACATCCCGGACGATCTCAAGCGCCATTTTAAGATCGAGGCGGCAGCATGACCAAGGTCCGCGCCCCTCTGACCTTCTCCCTCGCCATCACGACGGCCATCGGCCTCATTGGTTGGGATCAGGCCGCCAAGATCACGCGCCGTTCCAAGCGGGCGGTCCGCTATTGGAGCGAGAGCGACAAGGCCAGCATGCCGACCCTCGATCAGGCCATCGCCCTCGATCATGCGTTCATGGAGGCCGGTGGGGCTTATCCCCCGATCCTCGAAAGTTACGCGCGGCAGCTGGACGTTGCGCTGTCGAACACCATGGCCTGTCGGCAGGCGTTGGCCGACGACATCGCCCAGGCATCGCTGGAGACGGCGGACGCGATCAGCAGCAGCATCCACGCGATGCAGCCCGGCGCGTCTCCCACAGAGATCCATCACGCCATCAAGGAGACCGAGGAAGCGAGCGGGTCGATGAACCGGCTGCTGACCCGTCTCAGGTCATTCCTGCCTGGCAATAGTGCCGCGCAGGGTAAACTGGGGGAAAGCTGAATGTCGGGTCTGCCACATGTCACTTGTCCGGCCTGCGGGGGCCGTGCCCATTCTCGGGCTGTGGGCAAGATTAGCACGCTCTTTCGGGAGCTTTATTATCGCTGCCGCAATCCTGACGCCTGCGGGCATGAATTTGTTGTCGAGATGGTTGCGGTGCGCAGCACGAAGGCGAGCCGCTTTCCCAGCCCGCTGGCCGTGCTGCCAATGACCACATGGCACGCCGCCGCGAACGACCGCGCCGATAATGATAACGGTCCGCCGAGCGAGCCTGCCGATGCCGTAGCCACCCAGACTTAGCCGCTCGGCCTAGCCGACACGATCCCGACGAACAGAACCCAGCCCCGGCGCACCCCATCGCCGGGAACGGTCCCTTATTGCCTGAGAACCTGTCCCCATGCGTGAAGACATACTGCGCGAAGTCACAGCCCGCCTGATCAAAGACTATAATCTCCGCGAGCGTGGCGGCTTCCTGCGCGAGGGGAAGTGCCCCCAATGCAACGACAAAAAGGCGCTGTGGACGCCAGCAGGCCATCCTTGGGTGCTTCGCTGTGGCCGCGTCGAGAAATGCGGATGGGAGGGTGAAACCAAGTCGCTCTACCCGGAAATTTTCGATGACTGGTCGAAGCGCTACAAGCGGTCGCCAGAAAAGCCGAACGCTGCGGCGGACGCCTATCTGATCGCCGCGCGCGGCCTCGATATCGCCCCGCTCAAGGGCGCCTATACGCAGGAGCGCTATCACGATGAGGATCTGAACATCGGGTCGGCCACCGTGCGTTTCCCGATGCCCGGCGGCGGCTATTGGCAGCGCCTGATAGATCAGCCCCATCGCTTCGGCGACAAGAAGGCCACCTTTTCCTATGGCGGCGGCTATCGCGGGCAGGTTTGGACCTACCCCGGCGACACCATCGAGACGCTGGCCCGCGCGAAGGAAATCTGGATCGCGGAAGGCATATTCGACGCCATCGCCCTGCGTCAGAATGACATAGTGGCTGTGTCGGCCATGTCCTGCAACAACTTCCCCAAGCAGTTCCTGGCTGATCTGCGCAAAGCTATCGGCGACGATCCAGAAGCCGGGGCCGGGCCGCGCCTGATCTTCGCCTATGATCAGGGGGCCGCCGGTGTCGAATATACGATTTCGCACGTTGCCGAGGCCCGCAAGGCTGGCTGGATCGCGGGCGCGGCGCAGGTCAAAATGGATGGCGAGGGCGAAAAGCGGGACTGGAACGACCTGCACCAAGCCGATCGGCTCAAGCCCCAGCACATAGAGGAATATCGCTGGGCGGGCGACGTAACGATCGCCGCCACAGCCGACGAAAAGGCGTTCCTGATCTACAAGCGGTTCAAGACCGCATCATTCCCCCTGATCTTCAACCAGCGCCAGCTGTGGGCGTCATTCTCGCTGGAGCGGATCGAAAGTATCCTTGAAGGGCTGCGCGAGACGGATCCGTCGATCCGCGACCTTCCCTATGAGGAACAATGGGAAAAGGCCGCCCGACAGGCCGCCGACATCACCGAACTGGCGAATTGCACCTTCCGCACCCTCTATTTCCAGAAGGACGCCTATCTGGAGGAAGGGGCCTATTTCCTCCGCATCGACTTCCCCCGCATGAAGGGACAGCCGCGCCGCGAGCCCGTGAAGGCCACCTTTTCTGGCGCGAACCTGTCCGCCGGTGCCGAGTTCAAAAAGCGCCTGTCGTCGGTCGCCCCCGGCGCGCAGTGGACTGGCGCGACCGGCCATCTGGACAAGCTGATGCAGCGGCAATGGGCAACCATCCGCATGGTCGAGGCGATCCAGTTCACCGGCTATTCCATCGACCATGAAGCCTATCTGCTGGGCGACATCGGCGTCAGCAACGGCAAGGTCGAGAAGGTCAACAAGGACGACTATTTCGTCTTCTCGCGCAAGGCGGTGAAGCTGCGCACAGCGGATCGGCTGCTCAAGATCAACTATGACGCGGACCGCCTCAATCTCGATTGGGTGCAGCCGGTTTATGAGGCCTGGGGTCCAAAGGGCTATGTCACACTGACATTCTGGGTGCTGTCCCTGTTCGCCGAGCAGGTCCGCGCCATGCAGGAATCGCTGGGCTTCCTTGAAGTGACCGGCCCTCCCGGCACCGGCAAGACCACCCTGATCGCATTCCTGTGGAAGCTGATGGGCCGCGTCGGCAACTATGAAGGCTTCGATCCGACCAAGGCGACAAATGCCGGTATCGCCCGCACGCTGGGGCAGGTCGGCAACCTGCCTGTCGTGCTGATCGAAGGCGACCGCACGCAAGACACCCCGCACAGCCGCCGGTTCGAGTGGGACGAACTCAAGACCGCCTATAACGGGCGCGCAGTCCGCACCCGCGCCATCGCCAACGGCGGCATGGAGACATTCGAGCCGCCTTTCCGGGGGGCCATCGCCATCGTGCAGAATGATCCGGTCGAGGCATCCCCGGCCATGCGCGAACGCATCATGGGCCTGACGATCGACAAGTCGAATTGGGGGGCGCACACCCGCACCGCTGCCGAGAAGATCAGCCGGTTCGAGCGCGACGACGTGTCTGGCTTCATCGTCCACATCGTCCGCAACGAAGCAAAGATCCTTGAATGCTACCGGGAGCGCTTCGCCCAGCATTATGAGGCGATGCTCAAGCAGCCCGGCGTCCGCAACGACCGCTTGGCAAAGAACCATGCGCAGCTGGCCGCCATGTTCGACGCCATGCAGATCGTGGTGCGCAACGTGCCGAGATCCGCGGCTGATGCCACGCACGATTTCATCCGGGAAATGCTGACCGAACGGCAGCGCCTGGTCGAACATGATCATCCCCATGTCGAGCTATTCTGGGAGCGCTTCGATTGGATCGCGGCGCAGGAATCCGACACGACGGACCGGCCCATTGATCACAGCCGCACCAATGACGTCTTCGCGATCAACCTTGTCCAGTTCGAGCAGAAATGCGGCGATCTGCGGCTGTCTCTCCCCCCGATGAATGAACTCAAGCGGCTGCTGAAATCCAGCAAGGCGCGGAAGTTCATCGCTCACAAGCCGGTCAATTCCCGCACCGGAAAGACCGTCAACTGCTGGGTCTTCAACCGGCCCGACAACACCCCCACCGCATGAACAGGAAGGCAATCATGCAGGCTCAATCTGTAGAATCCCACGCGCCCCTGATGCGCATGGCCGCCGTGCCCGATGGCAAGGGCGGCGTCGTCCACAAGCTAGTTCCCGCCGCCGCAGAGCCGGTCCGCAAGGGCAAGAAAAAGCGGCACGTTCCCGATCCGATCAAGGCCAATCCCGACGCCGCCGCCCAGCAGCTGCGCCAGCTGATCGAGCGGATCGAGGGCATCGACGCCGAGATTCTTGGCATGCAGGAAGATCGCCGCGACGTTTTCCTTGAGGGCAAGTCGCTCGGCTTCGACGCCAAGGGAATGAAGGCCATCCTCGATCGCCGGAAGAAAAGCCGCGACGTGCTGATGGAAGAAGAGGCGATCTTCGAAACCTACAAGACCGCGCTGGGGCTCGACTGATGGGCCGCCGGTCTCCGTCCATCCATCCCATCGGCTGCAGCTGTGATTCCTGCGCCCCCGGTGGATCCAGCAACCGCCGCACCGGACTGGCGATCAAGGGCGCAATCCGCGCGCTTTTCCTGATCGCGGCCCTGTTCGCCATCCCCTTCATCATCGCCCACGCATTGGCCAGCGCCAAGGGAGAAAACCGTTGAACATGATCCCTACCTTCGCCCGCTTCACCTTCATCTGTGCCGACTGCGGCACCCAGCACAACAGCATGACACAGGAAATCCCCAAGGGCTGGGCTTTGGTCGCCATGGACTGTTCCGGTGCGCCCTTCGTCCGCTGCCCCGACTGCGCCGCCAGCGCCGATCAGGCCCAGCATGATCGCATGACGGACTTCATGACCAACATGCATCCGCCGCAGCCCGTGCCGCCCAGCAGGTTGACACTGGACGAACATACGGCCCTGACCTTCTTGGCAGAAGGCGCGCGCGCGATGACGTGGCCGATCGCCAACGCCTGCGGCCTGATCGCCGGGGGCCGGTGCCTTCCGCAAGCGCGCAACATGCTGCGCCGCCTCGAACGCTGGGGCCTGATCGCTCGAAACAAGGTGATGGGCCATCACACCAGCTGGTCCATCACCGAGGCGGGCAGGAAAGCGGTGCAGCCATGACAGCCGCGCCGTGGGCCATGACCACGGATGAGCATTGGGCGGCGATCGTCGCGGTTTGCGAAAGCCGCGACGCGTCATGGGCCGAAGAGATCCGCAAGGCGGGCAATGGCGACAAACGCTGGCGCCTTACCGAGGCCCGCAACGCCGACATGGCGCAGTGGCATATCCTCGCCGTGCTGATCGCCCGCAAGCTGGGGATCCCGACGCTGATCCGCGAGGAACTGACCGGCGTCGGGCGGCCACCCAATCCGACCGATCGGGAAGGCTGGCTTGGCATCGTCGCCACCGCGCGCCGCGCGCTCGACAAGGCCGTCGATGGCACCCCGCACTACCGCAACCTCTACGCCATTTGGCGCTGGGCGCACCTTTACGTGCAGGTCTGGGCAATCCCCCTGATCGAACTCCGCGCCGGGAACATCCAACAAAGGAACGCCGCATGATGCAGGAACTCACCTATTCGGCAATCCAAAATCCGCCCTTCAACCTTGTCTTTCCGGGATCGGGCAAGGAAGCGTTGCGCATCACTCACGGCGGCGAACTGATCTTTGCCGACGCGGGCGACGCCGCCCAAGCTCTGCTACGGGAATGGAAGCGGCTGCGCGCGGCTGATCAGGCTGATGACACGACGGCCCGCTTTCGTCGCGCACTGGAGGCTATTCAGCAAAAGATTATCGATGGTCAGGTCTGCGATGACGTGGCGTGGTTCGACAAATTCACCACCCTTCACGACTTCATAGACGAAGTCCTGCACCCGTCGCCGCCTCCAGTGATCGCTGACCTGTTTTCCGGCGGGGAATCTGCGGCATGAGCGGCGAACTGACAGCGCGCCCGAAGGGCAGCACCCGCCATCCTTGGGATTGGTATGTGGAGGAAAAGTGGGTGACGCACCGCCTGCTCGACATGATCGCCCTGGAATCGGACGTCACCTATCTGGATCCCTGCTGCGGCCAGCTGCATATCCCGGAGGCGCTGGCCGAACGCGGCTTCAACGCCTATGGCACGGACCTATTCGACCGCGCCGCCGGGCACAGGCTGTTCATGGGCGAACATGACCTGCTCGGCGACCAGCGCCATCTGCTGGAAGCGGGCGGCGGCCTGTCGATCATCTTCAATCCGCCCTTCTCTTTCCAGAATGGCCGCCTTGTGCGGGGGCTGGCGGAAAAGTGCATCCGCCGCGCCCTGTCGATCGCCACGCACAAGGTCTGCGCCCTGCTGCCCCTGAAATGGCTCGCCAGCGAAGGGCGGTACCGGCTTTTCACGGACGAGACGCCGATCGGCGTGTGGATCCTGACGGAGCGGCCTTCTATGCCCCCCGGCGACCAGGTCGCAGAGATGCTCGATCGAGCCTACAAGCACGGGAAGATCGACTATATGTGGGTGGTGTGGGACAAGCGCCGCGCCCCCATGACTGACTTCCAAGGTCGGCCATTCGCCCCGACCTTCTGGATACCACCCCGCGAGAAGATCGCGGGCACAGCGGAAAGGAAACTGGCGGCATGATCGCCCAGCACCATGAACGATTTCTGAGGATAGGCGACGTCATCGCCCGCACGGCGCTTTCCCGCTCCTACATCTATGTCTTGATCGGTCGCAATGACTTCCCTGCGCCGAGAAATCTCGGTCCGCGCTGTTCCCGATGGATCGAAAGCGAAGTGGATGCGTGGATCGCCAAGCGCGCCTAACCCTCTCAACCGGGCCTCCCCGGCCCGGTTGCAGCCCATCGGATCGGCTGTCCGATGTGGATTTGAGGCGGCCACATGTCCGCCAGCAGAATATCCGCCCACTCACAGGCCAACTCCCGCCGCCGGGGCATATAGGCGGCCCGGTTATAGTCGCCCTCGGATCCTGATACCCCCTGCGGCACATGGGCAAGCATCAGGTCGATGATCGCCCGATCAGGGGAAGCGCCGGTGTGTCCGCTCTCCCGCCATTGCCGCTCCACACGCTCATTCATGATGGTGGAGAATGCGGATCGAAACCCGTGGGGCACATGACGCTGATGATAGCCCGCCCTGATCAGCAGCGCGCGCAGCGTGTTTTCGCTCATCGGCTTATGCGGATGCCGGTCAGTTGGAAACACCAGCTCTAAATCTCCGGTCAGGGGACGCATCGCATTGATGACCGCCACGGCCTGCGGCGCGAGCGGCACAAGATGGTCCCCCTCCGTCTCAGCCTTCCGATCCTTGTCGCCTTTCATCCGATGCGCCGGGATGCGCCAAAGCGGGTCCGGCCCATCCAGATCCTCGAACTCCATCCAGCGCGCATTGTGCAGTTCGTTCGGGCGAACAGCCGTCAGGGCGATCAGCCGCAATGCCAGTTTGGTCGGCGCGCGGCAGCGCTCCGCATCGCAGTTGATGATCAGCTGGCGAAGGTCGATCAGCGTGGTGACTGCTGGCTGTGGCTTCGCCTTCGGCTTCTTGGGCAATGCTATGGACAGGCTGGCCGCAGGGTCCGCTGACGCCCGCCCTGTGGCGATGGCATAGACGAATATGGCGCTGATCCGCTGTCGCGTCCGGTGCGCCGTCTCGACGGCCCCGCGCTCGGCGATGCCGCGCAGCAGCTGAAACACTCGCGGCGCGTCAATCGTGACGATCGGCATCGGCCCGATCTGGGCGAAAACCTCATTTACCAGATTGTCCAGCACGTCCTTCGCATGGACCTTCGACCATCGCCCCTTTTGCAGATCGTGCCACTCTCGCCCGATGGCCTCAAAAGTCGGCCTCGGGTCTTCCGCCGGGGCGGCTCGTTGAAACAGATCTTCTGGCCTCGGCTCGCTGCCCTTTGCCAGCAGCGCTTTGGCGACGTCGCGCGCGTCACGCGCATCCTTCAATGAGATCGCCGGATAGCTGCCGATCGTCAGCGTCTTCTGCACCGGATTGCCCTGGGCATTGCGCCCGAACTGGTAATTCATCCGCCATGTGCGGCCACCGGCGGTCGAAACATGCAGGTAAAGCTGGCCGCCATCCGTCAGCTTGTAGGCTTTCGCTTCCGCCCGCGCGTTCCGCACCTTCGCGTCCGTCAGCGCGCCCATACCATATTCCCCGAATCGCATACCATAGAACAAGCCATATGCCAGACAGGCTGCATGAGAACAAACGAGGACCGTAGTGGACGAACTGCACGCGCGAAAAGCCCGGAAATCCGGGCGTTATGGGCGCAAGTGGCGATAAGGGGAAAGAGTGTTGGCGGAGAGGGAGGGATTCGAACCCTCGGTACCGTTTCCGGCACGCCGCATTTCGAGTGCGGTGCATTCGACCACTCTGCCACCTCTCCGCAGAAGGTCCAGCATGTGCCGTCCCGGTCGAGCGGCGGCCATTAGCGAATGATGACCGGCTTGCCAAGCGGCCCGCACCGTATTTTTCTTGTAACACTCGCCGCGCACCCTAAATTGCTTTTCATGACCGACACCACTGCAATCTTCGGCGCCGATGTCAGCGCGCCACCTGTTGTCCACGCGCATTTCAGCATCGGCGATGTCGTAAAGCATCGCCTTTTCGCCTTCCGTGGCGTGGTGTTCGACATCGATCCCGTCTTCGCCAACAGCGAGGAATGGTATCAGGCGATTCCCGAACAATCCCGGCCGGACAAGCATCAGCCCTTCTACCATCTGCTCGCCGAAAATGGCGAAACCAGCTATGTCGCTTATGTCAGCCAGCAGAATCTGATGGCCGACGACAGCGGGGAGCCGGTGGATCATCCGGCGATCGCGGGGATGTTCGGGACCTATGCCAACGGCAAATATCAACTGCGCCCGCTCCATCGCCATTAAGGCGCCGTCCCGCGCACGGGCATGGTGGCGGGTCGCCGCCGCCCTCGCGCTGCTGCCCGGCCTCGCCGGAATCGCGGCTGCGCAGGCACCGACCGAGCGCTCCGCGCAAGAGCCCCGGATCAACGCCGATCCCACTTTTCCCTTCGCCAATGAAGTCGCCGCCTTCGCCAAGGCGAATGATAGGGACAGCGGCGCCCCCGGTGCCATCCTCTTCCTCGGCAGCTCCAGCATCCGGCTGTGGGATACACACGCAGGCTTCCCCGACAGAAGCACCGTCAATCGCGGTTTCGGCGGAGCGACGACGCCCGATGTCCTGCATCACTATGCCCGGCTCTTCCCCAAGGCCGCGCCCCGATCGCTACTCGTCTATATCGGCGAGAATGACCTTGCAGCCGGAGCCACCCCCGACACCGTCGCGCGCAACATATTGACGCTGCTGAAGAAGTTGCGCGCCGATTATCCCAAGGCGCGCATCGCCTATCTGTCGCTCAAACCCTCGCCCATCCGATGGACGCTCTGGCCGAAAATGGCGGCGGTCAACATGACCGTGGCGGCGCGCAGCCGGGTCAGCGGTTTTGAATATCTCGATGTCGGTAGCAGCCTGCTCGCCCATGACGGCCTGCCCGACGCGTCACTGTTCGGTTCGGACGGGCTGCACATGAACCCGCGCGGGTACAGCCACTGGAACAAGTTGGTCGATGGTTGGCTCGACCGGACGGAGATGGCGGCAGCACCGGCATCGCGTTCGGCATCACTTTCCAATTGATCCACGGCCAAGCAACATTATTACCATACATCTGTAAAACACACCCAAAGGGGGACGATGCTGGTGACCACTGATTCGGCCAAGGCCCTGCCCATGCCCGCTCCCATGGCGGAACTGACGCTTCGCGGCGTCATATTGGGTGCGCTCATCACTCTGCTGTTCACGGCGGCCAACGTCTATCTGGGGCTGAAGATCGGCCTTACCTTCGCGACCTCCATCCCCGCCGCCGTCATCTCCATGGCGGTGCTGCGCCTGTTCGCGACCGGCACCATCCTTGAAAACAACATTGTCCAGACCATCGCGTCGGCGGCGGGCACGCTGTCGGCGATCATCTTCGTGCTTCCCGGCCTTGTCATCATTGGCTGGTGGCAGGGTTTTCCCTACTGGCTGTCCGTTTTCACCATCGCGCTCGGCGGCATATTGGGCGTCATGTATTCCGTGCCGCTCCGCCGCGCGCTCGTCACCGGCTCCGACCTCCCCTACCCCGAGGGCGTCGCCGCCGCCGAAGTGTTGAAGGTCGGCGCAGGCTCCCGCGAAGGACTGGAGGAAAACAAGCGCGGCCTCTCTGCCATCCTCATCAGCGCCCTCGCCGCCGCCGCCTTCTCCGTCACCGCCAAGACGAAGCTGATCGCCGAAGAGGCCGCCACCTTCTTCAAATTCGGCGCAGGCGCCACATCTGTCTCAACCAGCTTTTCCATGGCGCTGATCGGCGTCGGCCATCTGGTCGGCCTGTCGGTCGGCGTCGCGATGTTCGTCGGCCTGCTGATCAGTTGGGTCGGCCTCGTCCCCTGGCTCACCGCGCCCCTGCCAGCCGGAGCCGACATTGCCGAAGTCGTCGGCACCACCTTCCGCATGAAAGCGCGCTTCATCGGCGCGGGCACGATCGGCGTCGCGGCGATCTGGACCCTCCTCAAGATATTGGGGCCAATCATCAGCGGCATCCGCTCCGCCATCGCGGCAGCACAGCGGCGCAAGGCTGGCGACGGCGCCCTGCTCGAACTTACCGAGCGCGACCTGCCGATCGGCATCGTCGGCGGCACCATCCTCGCCTCGCTCGCGCCCATAGCCGTGCTGCTCTGGTACTTCGCGCAAGGCGGCCCGATCGCCCTCAACCCCGTGCCCATCCTCATCCTGACGCTCGCCTATATCCTCGTCGCGGGCATCGTCATCGCGTCGGTCTGCGGTTATATGGCGGGCCTGATCGGCGCGTCGAACAGCCCGATCTCCGGCGTCGGCATCCTCGCCGTGCTGGGCGCTTCCCTGATCCTCGCCGCCATCTACGGCTCGGGCGGCGATCCGAAACAGTCTCAAGCCCTCATCGCCTACGCCCTGTTCGTCACCGCCATCGTGTTCGGCATCGCCACCATTTCCAACGACAATCTTCAGGACCTCAAGACCGGCCAACTGGTCGGCGCGACCCCCTGGAAGCAGCAGTTCGCCCTTGTACTCGGCGTCATCTTCGGCGCCCTCGTCATTCCGCCAGTGCTCGATCTCCTCAACAGCGCCTTCGGCTTCGCAGGCGCTCCGGGAGCCAAGGCGACCGCCCTGCCCGCACCCCAGGCTGCGCTCATCTCGGCACTGGCAAAAGGCGTGCTGGGCGGCGATCTCGACTGGGGCTTGATCGGCACAGGCGCGCTGATCGGCGCCGTGGTCGTCGCCATCGACGAACTGCTCGGCAAGGCAGGCAAGCTCCGCCTGCCCCCGCTCGCGGTCGGCATGGGCATCTACCTGCCGATGGCGCTCACCCTGCTGATCCCGGTCGGCGCGGTGATCGGCCACCTCTACAATCGCTGGGCGCGCCGCCAATCCAACCCCGACTTCGCCGAGCGCATGGGCGTGCTGATGGCGACCGGCTTCATCGTGGGCGAAAGCCTGTTCGGCGTCGCCTTCGCAGGCATCGTGGCGGCGACGAACAGCGACGCCCCACTCGCGCTGGTGGCGGAGAATGCGTTCGCCGTGCCGCTCGCGCTGCTGATCTTCGCGGCGGTGATCGCGGCACTCTATGCGCGACTGCGGCACTGGGCGAGCGCACCGCTTGGTTGAAGGTGAGGGTGAACTATTTCGACCAAAATCAGACGTTCCCCTCCCGCAGGCGGGAGGGGCTAGGGGTGGGCGCGAGCGGAGCGAGCTTCCGGGCAAGCCTTGGAATGAACTTCACTAAAGTTGCGCTAGCCCACCCCCTAACCCCCTCCCGCCTACGGGAGGGGGAATGACCGCCTTCTACCCAAAACGGCCGCCGCCCTCCAGCCCACAAGCAATGAAAAGGGGCGGCAAATCACTCCACCGCCCCTCCAATCACCTCTTGGCAAACCAGGCCGTCAGCGCAGGCTTCAACCGAGCCCGCGTCTCGATCCGCGTCCTGATGGCGGAGATCGACCGATCCACCACCTTGCGCGATTCCGGCGTCAGATACTGGTTCGCATAGGCGTCCAGCTTCGCCGCCATCGCCGGATCAGCCGACCCGCCGCCCAACCGCGCGATCGCCTGGGACCGTGCCGACACATCGATCAGCGCCTCATATTGCTGCCGATGCGCCAACACATAATCCACCGCCAGCATCGGATGCTCCCCACCCACGGAGGAGATGATCGCCGCGCTGGTCGTCTTGCCCGGCTCATCCGTCATGGCAAGGTCGAGCGCCTTGCGCCCCAACGCCTCATCCTTCGCCGCGCCCAGCAGCGCGAACAGCGTGCTCCGGTCCAGCGCGCTCGTCGCACCGTTGGCCATCGCCCGCAACTTGTTCCATGTCGCCGCATCGGCATTCTGCGCGATGATGCGCAGCCACACATTGCGCAGCGGCCCTTCCATCAACGCAGGCTCGGCAAAGCGCCGCCGCGCCTCCGCCAGCACCGCCTTGTCCCCCATCTTGCCCAGCGTCGAAACAAGCGCCGACCGCAGCACCGGCACCTGTGCGCCCTCGCCGGGTTTCGCGTCAATGCCAACGCTTTTCAGCACCGGCCCCAGCTTGCGCGAGGCATAGGCCGCAACCCGCGCCTGCGCTGCCCGGTCGCCCTCCAGCATCGTGTAAGCGCTGTCGATATAGTCCGGCACCTCCGCCAGCACCGCCGGACTCGCCTTGGCGGGCACCGCGTCCACCATGTCCAGCGCCAGCCCGATCGGCTGATAACCGCCCAGCCCCAGCTGGAAATTATCCGCCATCAGTCCGATCTGGTCCATCGACGACAGCCGGGTAAAGCCCGCCGCCAGCGCCTTCACATTCGCCTGCGGATAAAGCGAGCGATAATAGCCCGTCTGCCCCGCATTGATCACATAGGCTCCGCACCCCGGCAGCGTGACCGAAGCCGTGCCATTCAAAATCAACCGCTGCGGCGCCCCGCCAATCGTCTGCGCCATCACCGGCACATTCCAGCGGAGCGGCGCCTTGTCCTTGCGATCCCGGCTGAACTCGCCCTGCGACAGCGCAAGCACGGTCGATCCGCCCTGGCACTGCGCGCTCTCCACCTTCACCAGCGGAATGCCCGGCTGACTGGTAAAGTCATGCGCGATGCCGACCAGCCCCTTGGCCCCCGCGCCCTCGACGGCCTTCCACAGATCGTCGGTCACGGTGTTCCCATAGGCATGCGCCTTCATGTAGCCGCGAATCCCCTCGCGCCACACATCCTCGCCCGCATAGCCTTCCAGCATGGTGATGACCGCCTCACCCTTTTCATAGGTAATGTCGTCGAACGCCTGGTTGACCTCCTCCACGGTGCGGATCTTCTGCACCACCGGATGGGTCGTCGCCAGCGCGTCAAGCGCCATCGCCCGCTCGCGCCCGCCGACACGCGTCAGCAGCATTTCCCAATCCGGTTGCAACTTATCCGTGACCTTGGTCGCCATCCAGCTGGCAAAGCCCTCATTCAGCCACAGATCGTCCCACCAGGCCATGGTGACGAGATCGCCAAACCATTGATGCGCCATTTCATGCGCGACGATCGAGTAAATGGTCCGCTTCGTCCCTTCCGACGTGAATTTCGGATCGACCAGCAGCGCCCGCTCAAAGGTGAAGATCGCCCCCCAATTCTCCATCGCGGAGAAGAACTGGCTCTGTCCCGGCCCCGCGACATTATCCAGCTTGGGCAGCGGAAAAGGCACGCCGAAATAGTCGTTATACCAGGGCAGGATCGCCGCCGACGCATCCAGCGCCAGCTGCGCCTTGCCCGTATTGCCCTTGCCGGTGATGACGCCCACCTCGGTGGCGCCCGCCATCTTCGTCGCGCGCTCCAACTCGCCGAGGCCAAAGAACAGCAGATAGGATGACATTTTCGGCGAAGTGCCGAACGTCACCCGCGTCCTGCCACCGCCCAGATCCTGCGACGCCTTGACCGGCATGTTGCTGACCGCCAGCTGCCCGGTCGGCACGATCGCGGAAAGATCGAACGTCGCCTTATAGCTCGGCTCGTCAAAGCTCGGCACGAACCGCCGCGCATCGGGCGCCTCGAACTGGGTGAACAGCGCGCGCTTCTGCGCGCCCGCATTGTCCTTGTAATCCAGCGCGAACATCCCGTTCGCCTGCGTGTTGATGACGCCGCCATAGGCAATGTCCAGCTTGTAGGCGCCCGGATGCACCGGCTTGCCAAAATCCAGCGTCACCGTCTGCGCATTCGCATCGATCTTCGCGGCACCCACCATCGCCTTGCCCTGGACAGGCGTCAGCGTGACACTGCCAATGCTAAGGTCAGCCGCATTCAACACCAGGACCGGCATCGCCTGCGCGACATTCAGGTCGACCGTGACCTTGCCCGTGAACTTCAGGTTCGCCGCATCCGGCACCACTTCGATGGCATAATGGCTGGGCGCCGCACCCCGCGGCAACTGCGTCGTGATCCCCGGCGCAGGCCCGGCGGGCGTTTGGGCCACGGCGGGCTGAACAAGGGCAAGCGGCGCAGCCGCCAGCAACAGGGACGATAGCTTGGAAAAGGACATCAGGTTCGCAACTCCGACACGTTGAGAACGGCACGGCCCGGACGGCCATTGCCACGACAGCTGCGGGATCGAACCTTTCTCGCCTGCGGTCAAGCGGTTGGCTGATTTTTGTTGTTCGTTTGTTTAACAGGGAGGGCTTGCCGGATGCTCTCGAACACACCATCGAGATTCTCGATGACCTCATGATTCCAGAAGCGGATCACCGAGTAACCCTGTCCCTCCAGAAAGCGCGTACGCGACAGGTCAGCCTCATCGCCGTGCTGGCCTCCATCGACTTCCACGATCAGGCGATGCTCTGCACAAAGCAGATCAACGATGTAGCGACCGATCGTTGCCTGCCGACGGAACTTGAACCCGTCCAACTGTCGATTGCGCAAAGCGGCCCAGAGTCTCTTCTCACACTCCGTCGCATTCCGCCGCAGCGTCGATGCATTGGGATTGGTGCGCCGTACCCCCATAGCTCGCCCCACCCTCACCCAACCCTCTCCCGCCAGCGGGAGAGGGCTTTCACCTCCTTCTCCCGCTGGCGGGAGAAGGATACGCAGCCTTGCCGACAAAGTCGGCTAGGCGAAGTTGGATGAGGGTGGATGAGAGCAACCTCAACCCCGCCCCCGATACCCCGGCACATCCTGCGCAGGCAGCCAAAGCCCGGCAGGCGGCTCACCCGACTGCCAGAACACATCGATCGGAATCCCCCCGCGCGGATACCAATATCCGCCAATCCGCAACCACAAAGGCTGCATCTCGGCAAACAGCCGCTCGCCAATCCCCACCGTGCAATCCTCATGGAAAGCAGCATGGTTGCGAAACGCCCCCAGAAACAGCTTCAACGACTTCGATTCGACGATCGTCGCGGCGGGCGCATAGTCGATCACCAGATGGGCGAAGTCGGGCTGCCCCGTCACCGGGCAGAGCGAGGTAAATTCCGGCGCCGTAAAGCGCACCAGATAGGGCTTCCCCGGACGAGGGTTAGGCACATAATCGAGAACCGCCTCCTCTGGGCTCGCAGGCAGCGCACTGCTCTGCCCCAGATGGATCGGCGTCATGCTTTGGGGTATATCGGTCATGACCGGCCATCTACGCCATTGCACGCCTAATGTCACCGCAACCTGATCCCGCCATGCCATTCACCTCCCGTTCAGCGTCATCATTGCCTTGGCTGCATGCCATGGGGATGCGTCCTGCCATCTTGATCGCCTTGCCGCTGCTCCTGGCCACGCCTTCGCTCGCGCAGGAACAAGGCGGCAGTGATCCCGTCTTCACCCTGCCGCGCACGTCCCAGCCGCCTGCCGATCCCAGCAGACAAGGCCCGGAACTGGACGTATTTCGCGGGGCGCCGGTGACGCCGCCAGCCAGCACGCCTGTCATCACTCCGCCTCCACCAGTCGTCGCGCAGCCGCAGCCCCAACCCGCAGCCCCAGTCCAGCCGCAGCGCCCCGCCACAACAGCGCCACGCCCGGCCCCCGCTGAACCTACCGCCCCCGCCCGCGAGCCTGAAGGCAGCAGCGCCGCGCCCCAGCCTTCGGCTCCGCAATCCCCGGCACCCCAGTCCCCGGCACCGCAGCTCGCGCCATCAGAGCCCGCACCGCAAGCCGCCCCTCCCGCAGCGCCCGCCACTCCCGCCGCCGAACCCCCGCTCCGCGCGCCTGCCGACGCCTCTTCCTGGGGTTGGATCGCTGGCGCCATCGCGCTCCTCGCCGCAGCGCTCGCCGTCGCCTGGCTCTTCCTGCGCCGCCGTCCCGAAGAAGAGCCGCAACCGTATGAAGCGCCGGAGGCCGCGCCAACGCCTCCGCCTCCCGTGGCCAAGCCAGCAACCACAAAGCCAGTTCCTGTACCCCCCGCGCCAAAGCCCAAGGCGCCACCTCCCGCACCCGCCGCGGCAACCGCCGAGCGGCCATGGATCGACCTGACGCTGGAAGTCCGCAGCGCCCGTCTGTCGTTGATGGGCGCCACCATCGGCTACGCTCTGACCCTCCACAATCGCGGCAAACGCAGCGCGGACGACATTCTGATCCGCACCTTCATGGCCAATGCGGACGCCAACCAGCAGGCGCAGCTACAGCAGTTCTTCGCCGGAACCGTGGGCCTGCCCGCTCATTCCGCCGTCTCGCTTGCCCCAGGACAGAGCTACAGCCTGACAGGCGAGCTACGCCTCCTGCCCGACCAGATCACCCCCCTGCAGATGGGCGATCGCGCGCTGCTCATCCCGCTCGTCGCCTTCGACGCGCAATATCGCTGGTCCGACGAACCGGATGGCGCTCCTGTCGGATCAGGCCGCACCGGCCGCGCCTTCATCGTCGGACAGGAAAAAACCCCGCCCGCCGATCGCCTCGCCCCCTTCCGCGTCGATCAGGGGCCACGCCAGTTCCGCACCCCCGGCAGCCGCGCCACCGCGCTCGAACTGGCGAGCTGAGTATCCCCAAAGCCCCCTACACACCTCGTTATCCCAGCGCAGGCTGGGATCTCAGGCCAGTTCACGCCACCCCTCCCGAGATTCCAGCTTCCGCTGGAATGACGACCTAACAATAGGGGGAGACGAATAGCCCAACACCCTTCCCACACCCCCATCACCCGCCTAAAAAGGTCGCCACGCACCAACAAAAGAGGCGGCATGGACATCCTCATCTCCACGGACAGGCTCGCAGCAGAACTGGGCAAGGACGACCTCAAGACACTCGACGCCAGCCTCTTCCTCCCCGGCACGCCACGCGATGCCCGCGCCGAGTTCGAAGCCGCCCACATCCCCGGCGCCGCCTATCTCGACCTCCCCAGCCTTTCCGATGCAGACGACCCGCGCCCCGGCATGTTGCCGACCGACGCCTTCATGACCGAACGCTGCCGCGCGCTCGGCATCAACGCCGACAGCCGCGTCATCCTCTACGACAACAGCCCCACGCACAGCGCTGCCCGTGCATGGTGGATGATGCGCCTCTATGGCGTGGGCAAGTCCGCCGCGATCCTCGACGGCGGCCTGCCAAAGTGGATCGCCGAAGGGCGCCCGACGGAAAGCGGCTGGCCCGTGATCCCGCGCGGAGACGTCACCGCCCGACGCGCGCAGAGCCAGGTCCGCACCAAGGACGACCTGCTCACCAATCTCGACAGCCATGCCGCGCAGGTCCTCGACGCACGCGGCGCCGCCCGCTTCACCGGCGAGGAGAAGGAGCCCCGCCCCGGCATGGCGTCCGGCCATATCCCCGGCTCGCGCAACGTCCCGTCCGCCTCCCTCTTCAACGCCGACAACAGCATGAAGAAGGGCGAGGAACTGCGGCAACTGTTCCTCGACGCGGGCGCCGACTTCGCCCGCCCCATCATCACCAGCTGCGGCAGTGGCGTGACGGCCGCCATCCTGCTCGCGGGGCTTGAGCTGCTCGGCAAGACGGACGTCACACTCTATGACGGCAGCTGGTCGGAATGGGGGCTAGATCCCTCAACGCCAAAGGCGACGGGGCCAGCCGCATGAGCAAGGACCGCAAGCCGCTCACCCAATTGGCGCAGGCCGGGCGCAAAGCGGAATGGACCGGCATGCCCGGTCAACCCGGCGCGATCGTCAACCCGCCGGTCTGGCGCGCCTCGACCATCCTCTATGACGATGTCGCCCATCTGCGCAGCACCGCGCGCAGCAGCACGCACGAACGCCTCTTCTACGGCCGCAAGGGCACGCCCACAGCCTGGAGCCTCGCCGACGCGCTGACGGAAATGGAGCCCGGCGCGGAAGGGACGATGCTCTTCCCCTCCGGCGTCGCCGCGATCGCCTGTGCGCTGCTGTCGGTACTCAAACCCGGCGACCAGCTGCTCATGGTCGACAGCGCCTACGACCCCACCCGCAACTTCTGCGAACAGATGCTAAGAGGTTACGGTATCGAAACGGTCTACTACGACCCCCTCGCCGATTCCGTTTCAATTCGCCATCTCCTTAATGAAAACACCCGCGCCATTTTCCTGGAAAGCCCCGGCAGCCTGACTTTCGAAGTGCAGGACATCCCCGCCATCACCGCCCTCGCGCGGGAAAAGGGCATTGTCACTCTCCTCGACAATACCTGGGCCACGCCCTTCTTCTTCCCCGCCCTCGCCCACGGCGTCGACATCACCATCCTGGCCTGCACCAAATATATAGTGGGCCACAGCGACGTCATGCTCGGCTCCGTCACCGCGAAGCCTGAGCATTTCCCGAAGCTCCGCCAGACCGCCTATCTCCTCGGCCAAATGGTCAGCCCCGACGACGCCTGGCTCGCCAGTCGCGGCCTCCGCACCCTCGGCGTCCGCCTGAACCAGCATCAGGACAGCGCGCTCCAGGTCGCCCGCTGGCTCGCCGAACAGCCCGAGGTCGCCCGCGTCCTCCACCCCGCGCTGCCAAGCTGCCCCGGCCACGAAAAATGGGCGCGCGACTTTTCCGGTTCCAGCGGCCTCTTCAGCTTTGTCCTCAAGGGCGGCAGCGAAGAAGCCCGCGCCGCGTTGATCGACGGCCTAGAACATTTCGGCATAGGCTATAGCTGGGGCGGTTTCGAAAGCCTGGCCTTGCCCGTCGATCCAGCACGCTACCGCACCGCCACCATATGGCAGGCGGAAGGTCCTCTCGTCCGGCTACAGATCGGCTTGGAAGATCCCGCCGACCTCATCGCCGATCTTGATGTCGGCCTCGCCCGTTTCCGCAAGGTACGGGGATGAGCCGGGGTTTCCCCAACCTCCTGGCCCTGCTGCCCGGAAATCCGGCGATCATTCACCCCCTTGTGGCGCTCACGATAGCGGCGCTTCTGTTCCTGATCGCCGATGGAATTGCCCATATCGCCGCCCCGCGCCTGCGCCGCCGGGCGCGACCATTAGGGGAGGCATTGGCCGGACATTTCCGACCCATCCTTCGCCACAGCCTGGGAAGCGGTCTTTTCGCCCTGGCTGTCATGCTTTGGCCGGTCGACGCGCTCGCCCACCTCATCCTTGGCGGAGCCTTCGCGCTCTCCGTCGCCTTGCTCGGCATCCATATACTGCGCAGCCTCGCCATTCCGCGTTGGGCTGTCGTTCCGCTGGCCTTGTTGCTGTTCGTCATGATCCTTTCCGGCAGCAGCGGCGGCTTCGCGCCCGTTGCGGACATGCTGGACGGCATCGGCATAGACCTTGGCAAACGGCGGATCACCTTGCTTGGCCTTGTCAGCACCGCCGCGATCTGCGTCCTGCTCTTTGCGCTGGTGCGGCTCGCTAACCGCCTGTTCGCCCGCAGCATCGACCGTGCCAAAGGGCTCGACCCTACGCAAAAGCTGCTCGCCCAAAAGCTCGCCGCCATCGCCGCCGTCGTCGCCGCCTTCTTCATCGGCGTCGATCTGCTCGGCGTCGACCTTACTGCTTTTGCCGTCTTTTCCGGCGCGCTGGGCCTGGCCGTCGGCTTCGGCCTGCAAAAAACCTTCGGCAATCTGTTCGCCGGGATCATCCTACTCATGGACCGCTCGATCAAGCCGGGCGACGTCATCGTTGTCGGCGACAGCTTTGGCTGGGTGAACAAGATCGGTGTTCGCGCCGTCTCCGTCCTGACCCGAGACGGCAAGGAACATCTGATCCCGAACGAAAATCTGATGACGCAGGAGGTGGAGAACTGGTCCTATTCCGACCGCAATGTCCGCATCCGCATTCCAGTGGGCATCGGTTACGACTGCGACCTCAAGCTCGCGCAGGAACTGATGCTACGCGCCGCGCAGGAAAGCCCACGCGTCCTGCGCAATCCCAAGCCCAATGTCTGGTTGACGGGCTTTGGCGAAAACCGCGTCGAACATGACATATTGGTGTGGATCAGCGACCCGGAAGGCGGCGTCGGAAGTGTCAAATCGGACGTGCTGAACCGCCTCTGGCTGTTGTTTCGCGAGCATGGAATCACGATCCCCTATCCACAGCGGGTGGTGCATCAGGCTGCGCCGAGCGCCCGGCCTTTTGTTGCAGAGTAGCAACATTACGGACGTAAAAGACAACCAATAGCAATAATTTCTTGTGCAGCGCGGCATGCGTCGGCATGTCGTGCCTGTTCAGGTCATCCGATCCGGCCCTTTGTGGGAATAGAGAATGCGGAATCCTGACGCAGGCGGGACCATCGCAGAAAACCACCAAGGGGAATCCAATGCGTAAGTCCATTCTCGGCCTCTCGGCCGTCGCTCTCGCTGCTCTGTCCGTCCCGGCACTCGCCCAGGACGAGGCTACGCCCGCGCTCACCGTCACCGGCAACGCTGCCGTAGTCAGCGACTATCGTTTCCGTGGCATTTCGCAGACCGACAAGCGTTTCGCGCTGCAGGGCGGCATCACCGTCACCCATGAATCGGGCTTCTATGTCTCGACCTGGGGCTCGTCGATCGATGACTATGTGGCCGCTGGCAGCGACCAGGAACTCGACCTGATCGCAGGCTACTCCAAGACCATCGGCGCCGCGACCGTCGATGTCGGCGTGCTCTATTATTACTTCCCCGGTTCGGGCGGTGCGAACACCGACTTCGTTGAGCCCTATGCTTCGATCAAGGGCACCTTCGGCCCGGCGACGGCTAAGCTCGGCGCCGCCTATGCGCCCAAGTCGCGCGCCCTTTCCGTCGATGGCGGCCTGACCCGCGAAGACAATCTCTATGTTACGGGCGACCTGTCGGCCAGCATTCCCAACACGCCGCTGGGCGTTTCGGCGCATCTGGGTCACAGCTTCGGCCCCAGCTACCTGACCATCGGCAAGGAATATACCGACTGGAACATCGGTGCGACCTACACCTGGAGCCACCTGACCTTCGGCGTCAGCTATGTGGACACCGACAAGTCGATCTACAGCCCCAGCGGCCGTAACATCAGCAAGGCTGGCGTAGTGGGTTCGATCACCGCCTCCTTCTGATTTCTTCGACTACAGAATGAAGAGGGCCGCGATCTCGATGATCGCGGCCTTTTTCGTGTCCGGAATTATACGGGGTCGCGCACCTTCATTCGCCCGTTTATACAGAGGGCCATGTCCGCCTTCCTGCTGTTCCTGATCTTCGCCGCCACCGTCACCGCGATGGAGGGCTTTGCCTATGTCATGCACCGCTGGGTGATGCATGGGCCGGGCTGGTTCCTGCATGCCAGCCATCATCGCCCCCGCAACGGCATGTGGGAAGCGAACGACCTCTATTTCGTGATCTTCGCCCTCCCCTCGATCCTGCTGCTGCTGGGCGGCGTGCAATGGGGCTGGGGCGATTGGGCAACAGCCTGCGGCGCAGGGATCGCAGCTTACGGCCTCATCTATCTCGGCTTTCACGATATCCTGGTCCATCAGCGGATCACCCACCGCCATGTTTCCCGTTCTCCCTATATGAAGCGGATCGTTCAGGCGCATCGGCTGCATCATGCGGTCGAGACGCGCGAGGGCTGCGTCAGCTTCGGCTTCCTGGTCGCGCCGCGGCCGGAGGAGCTGAAAAGGCAACTGGCGCAGGGGCATCGGCGGAAGGGCGTGCGGAAGGCACGCGGGCTCATGGAAGCAGAGTGACCAATCGGTTCATTTCTGGCCCTTTGGCAGCGACGGCGGCAAGCTGAATGGCACGCATCGGCCTGCTGGGCGGCTCCTTCAATCCGGCGCATGGCGGCCATCGCGCCATCTCGCTGTTCGCTGCGAAGGAGCTGCGGCTGGACGAAGTCTGGTGGCTGGTCTCGCCGGGCAATCCGCTCAAGCCCCGTGTCGGCATGGCATCCCTTCCCGTACGCCTCGCCCATGCGCGCCATATTGCTCGACGCGCGGCGATTCGGCCCACCGCGATCGAGCACGCGCTGGGCACCCGATACACCGCCGATTCGCTAAAAGGGATCAGGCACCGCTTCCCCCGTAATCAGTTCATCTGGCTGATGGGGGCGGACAATCTCGCCCAGTTCGGCCAGTGGAAAGATTGGCGCGGCATCGCGCGACAGATGCCCATTGCCGTAATCGCCCGGCCCGGCTATGATGGAGTTGCCCGTGGCTCTGGGGCCATGGCCTGGCTGCGGCGTTTCGTCCGGCCCGCGCGCCAGAGTGCAGACTGGACGGATTGGAGACCGCCGGCGCTTGTGCTTTTGCGCTTTCGCCCTGATCCAAGATCGGCGACCCTGCTGCGGCAGGCGAAACCCCTCTGGCATCGCGAATATGAACATGCACGCGTGCGCGATCCGCTCACGCGCCGGTTGATTGTCTAGAATGGAGCATTTTTGACCAGACCACATCCTGCCAACGACCCGGCTGATGCCGACAGCGTTGCCGCCCTGCACGACCTTGTCCTGAAATCGCTCGACGATGACCAGGCGCAGGAAACCATCTCCATCCCGCTTGAAGGCAAGAGCAGCATTGCCGACCATATGGTGATCGCCAGCGGGCGTTCATCGCGTCAGGTCGCGTCGATGGCGCAGAAGCTTGCCGAGCGTATCAAGCAGGCCACCGGCCGCTCCGCGCGGGTCGAGGGGTTGCCGGTCGCCGACTGGGTGCTGATCGATGCAGGCGACGTGATCGTCCACCTGTTCCGGCCCGAAGTGCGCAGCTTCTACAATCTGGAACGGATGTGGGGCTTTGTCGACGCGCCGGTGGCGGGCACGGCCTGAAGGCTCTTACCGCATCGGCCTCACTCGCCGATGCATGCAGACCTTCGACAAGCGCGCACTGACCCGTTAGGAGCGTGATCCATGCTCCTCCACATCATCGCGCGCGGCAAGATCGGACGTTCGGCCGAAGCGGAACTGGTCGAACGCTATGTGAAGCGGCTGACCATGCCGCACAGGATCACCGAACTGCCAGACCGTGGCGGCAAGCTGCCGCCCGCTCCGACTGGCACGATCACCGTGATGCTCGACGAGAAAGGCCGCCAGCTCAGCTCCATGGACTTCGCCAAGCGGCTCGAAGGCTGGCGAGACCAGGGCGCGCGCGAATGCCGCTTCCTGATCGGCGCGGCCGATGGCTTCGACGACGAAGCCCGCGCCGGGGCTGACCTGCTGATCGCTTTTGGCGCGATGACCTGGCCCCACATGATGGCCCGCGCCATGCTGGCCGAACAATTATGGCGCGCCTGTTCCATCCTTTCCGGCCACCCCTATCATCGCGAAGGCTGATACCGCCACCGCTCGACATGGATGGTCGTTTGCGCCTAGTCAGATATCGCCGGTCGCCAGCAGGACCGGCAGGGGGCAAGGGGTGAAAAGGTCAACAGCCTTCGCGGCGATCATCGGCGGCGCAGCGGTCATCGCCGCCGCGCGCCTGGCGGCGGCTCCTCAAGCAGGCATCATCCTGGGCGGCACGGGGGAAACCAGCCTGCGTCAGGAACAGGCTGCGCTGAAGGCGGCCCGCATCCAGTCCGAACAAGCGCGCGAACGCTCCCAGCGGTTGGAACAGCAGGCAACGGCCGCGCGGGACGAGGCCGAACAGGCGCGCCGCCGCGCCGCCGCCATGGCTGCCCGTATCCAGCAGGCCGAGGCTGACATTCAAGCGGCCCAAGCGCGTATCGCGATCATAGCCCGCATGCAGCGTTCGCAAGCAGCACGGCTGGCGGCCAAGCAGGAGCCGGTTGTCCGCTTGACCGCCGCTCTCCAGATGATGGCGCGGCGACCTCTGGCCTTGGCGCTGGTGCAGCCGGGGTCGCTGAGCGATGCCGTCCACATGCGCGCCGTGCTGGGACAGATATTGCCCGTCATTCAGGAGCGCACAGCTGGTTTGCGCGCTGAACTGGAGCGTAGCCGGGCCTTGCGTGAGACCGCCGAGCAGGCGGCCGCTTCACTCGCGCAAAGCCAGGCTGACCTCCGTAATAGCCAAGCCGCTTTACGCAGCTTGGAAACGCAAAAGCGGCTGGCGGAGAGGGACTATCGCTCCAACGCCAATCTGGAGAGTGACCGCGCTCTCGCCCTGGGCGAAAGAGCCCGCGACATCGTCGATCTGATGGATCGCCTCCAGGCGGCAGGTGATCTACGCGAAGAACTCGCAGCGCTCCCCGGCCCGCTGCTCAGGCCAGCGCGCCCCGACCTCGCCATGGCGCCCGCACAGGCAAGGCAGCGCAGTGCGGGCGGACCTCCACCCTATCGCTTGCCGGTGATGGGCCAGTTGGTCACCGGCATGGGCGAATTGTCGGAAAGCGGCGTCCGGTCGCGGGGCCTCACTATCGTCACCCAGTCGGGCGCGCTCGCCGTCGCGCCTACGGCGGGGCGCGTCGTCTTCGCAGGGCCTTATCGCGGCTACGGCCAGATCATGATCCTGGATCATGGCGGCGGCTGGACCACGTTGATCACCGGATTACATCGGCTTTCCGCCGCCGTGGGCGATGATGTGCGACAGGGCGATCCGCTGGGCAACGCCGGAAGCGGGCGTCCGACCATCACGATCGAACTGCGTCGCAATGGCCGTCCGGTCGATATCGTGCCGTTGGTCGGGCTAGGCTGAAAGCGCTAGAGCATCGTGCGCAAAAGTGGGAACCGGTTTGGCGCTTAGAACGATGCGACAACAAAAAACTAGAGCGCGCGATCTGCGTCCGATTCAACGCAGCGCGCTCTAGCGCCGCCAGCGCGCCCAGATGGCCGTCGGCAACTCCAGCCCTCTTGCTTCCTCGCGCACGGCCAATTCGCCCGCTTCGACCGTGCCCGGAAGGTCGGCGAAGGCCTGCTGCAGCAATTGCCCAATCGCCAGCGCGGACATGCGGACGGCATAGACGGTCAGGAACAGGAAGCGACTGTCGGCATCCAGCAGGCGGCGGCAATCCGCAATGAGCCGAGGCAGATCCTCTTCCAGCCTCCAGATTTCACCGTCCGGCCCACGGCCATATTTGGGCGGGTCGAGCAATATGCCGTCATAGCGCCGCTCTCGCCGGACCTCGCGAGCTACGAACTTCGCGGCATCGTCAACGATCCAGCGAACCGGGCGGTCTTCCATCCCCGACGCCGCGGCATTGGCCCGCGCCTGCGCCACCGACTTCTTCGACGCATCAACATGCACCATCTGCGCGCCGGTAGCCGACATCGCCAATGTGCCGACGCCGGTATAGCCGAACAGGTTCATGATCTGCGGCTGCTCCAGCCCGGCCGTCTGCTCCCGCATCCAGTTCCACACCGGCGCCATGTCAGGAAAGAAGCCGAGATGCCGGAAAGGCGTGCAACTTGCTTGGAACGTCACCTCGTTCCAGCTGAGCGGCCAGCCTTCGGCAGGCACCGGGCGATCATAGAACCAGCGCCCACCGCCCTCTTCGTCCGAACCGGGCACGAATTCGCCATCGGCTTGCCAATCCGCGTTTGCTGGCGCCCACATCGCCTGCGGCTCGGGCCGGATGAAGCGATAACGGCCATAGCGTTCCAGCTTGCGGCCGTGACCCGAATCGAGCAGGCCATAGTCGGCCCACGGCTCACCGATGAGCGTGTCGAGCTTCATGCTCGCGGCGTAGCGCGCTCCGCGACATAGGCGGTGATCGCCTCAAAGGTCGCGGGCAGCTTGGCATAGGCTTCCTCACGGGCGAACAGGTCACCCATGCGGGCAGGCAGAGGCGGACGAAGCCCGGTGGCGCGCTCCACGGCCTCGCGGAACTTGGCCGGATGCGCCGTCGCCAGCGTAACGATCGGCACGCCCGCCTCAACCTCCATCTCGCGCGCGGCGGCAAGGCCCACGGCGGTATGGGGGTCAATGACCTGACCGGCTCCGTCAAAGGCCCAGCGAATCGCCATGTTCATTGCGTCGCCATCGACACGCGCCGAAGCGAGCAACTTCGCCGCGCCAGCCCGCTGCGCATTGGTGAGGCGCATCGCGCGGCTTGTTTCGAACCCCTTCATCTGTTCAGCTAGCGCCGGGCCGCCACGGCCACCCGCGTCGAACAGCAGTCGTTCGAAATTCGAACTGATCTGGATATCCATGCTGGGCGTGGAAGTCTGAACGACCTGGCCCTGGCTATAGTCACCGTCCGCCAGCGCGCGGTGCAGAATGTCGTTGACGTTGGTCGCGACCATCAGCTTCGCAACCGGAAGCCCCATCTGCGCCGCGACATAACCAGCGAACACGTCGCCGAAATTACCTGTGGGGACCGAAAAAGCGACCTGCCGCTCCGGTGCGCCAAGCCTTACGGCGGCGTAGAAATAATAGACCACCTGCGCCATCAACCGCGCCCAGTTGATGCTGTTCACCGCCGACAGATTGAACTTCTTCGAAAAGGCAGGGTCGTTGAACATCGCCTTCACGAGCGCCTGCGCATCGTCGAAGCTGCCCTCGATCGCGATATTATGGACGTTGGGCGCGCGCACCGTGGTCATCTGGCGCCGTTGTACGTCGGACACGCGGCCTTCGGGGTGCAGCATGAAGATGTCGATCTTCTCGCGTCCCGCAACGGCGTCGATGGCTGCCGACCCCGTGTCGCCCGACGTCGCACCGACAATCGTCAGATGATCGTCACGGCGAGACAGGAACCGCTCGAACAGCTGCCCCAACAATTGCAGCGCGACATCCTTGAACGCGAGGGTCGGGCCATGGAAAAGTTCAAGCAGCCAGTGCTGGTGGTCCAGCTGCACCAGCGGCGTCACCGCGTTGTGGCTGAACCGGCCATAGGCGGCAGTACACAGCTCGCGCAGTTCGTCTTCGCTAAGTGAGCCCGCGACATAGGGGGCCATGACGCGAACGGCGGTTTCCACGTAGGAAAGCCCGGCGAGCGCGCGTATGTCCGCCTCCGAAAAGCGCGGCCAGCTTTCCGGAACATAGAGGCCGCCATCGGACGCCAGCCCTGCCAGCGTCACATCCTCGAAACCCAGCGCAGGCGCGCTTCCCCTGGTGCTCACATATTGCATGATGGGGAAGCGCGGTAACGAGGCTGGAGCGTTGGAGCAAGCCTTTACGACGGATCGGCCCGTGGAGGCACCCGCTTGCGAAGCGCAAGGACGTAAATGACCACGGCCACCGCAGCGAAGAAGAACCACTGGATGGCGTAAGCGAGGTGGTTGTTCGGAACGTCGTTGACGCTCGGCGGGGCAACCGGTTTCAACCCTTCCGGTGCGCGCTCCGCGATCAGCATCGGCCGCAGCGGAAGAACATTAGCCGTGAACCGCGACAACAACGTCCGGTGATCAGGCTCTTCGGATATCCAGCCGGTGACCTGCCCACCTTTCCAATTTGGCTTCAGGTCCGGCTGCTTGGCGACGCCCAAAGCAACGAGCGCGCCAGGCCCTTCTGCCCCGGTAGCGCATTGCGCGATATAGCGGTAGCCGACCGATCCATCGGCGGCCCGTCCCGCTTCCGTCTGCCAGCCAACGACATTCAGGCAATGGATGGAGGAGCGCCTGAACAGCAGCACGGGCGGAACAGGTGGCATTTGCGGGAAGCTGACAGTCGGCTTGGCTGGATTGGCCGACGCAAGGGCCAGCATCGCCTCCTTCTCGCTGCGGCGTTGCAACTGCCAGATGCCAAGGGCGATCATGACCAGCACGGCGCCTGCCACGATAATGCTGGCAAAAAGAGGGACGCGACGCGCGGTCATAGCTTGACCGCCGACGATATCGTCGCCCCGGCCAAAGCGGACGGGCCGAACTGCCGGAAGGCAGGCGCGGCGCTCATATTCGACGGCCGGACGCCGGGCAGAGAGACGCAGGGCGGCTGGAAGAGCGCTGGTGTGAAAAGAAGCATGACGGCAGGCATAATTATCTTCCGTCTAAAAGAAAACGGCCGGTTATTACCGGCCGTTTTCTTGATGGATAAGGCCTAGTCCTTAGCCGCCGTGCATCGGAGCGCCCCAGCCGCCCCACACATAGATGGCGACGAACAGGAACAACCAGACGACGTCGACAAAGTGCCAGTACCAGGCAGCGGCCTCAAAGCCGAAATGCTGGCGAGGAGTGAAGTGCCCCTTATAGACGCGCACCAGATTGACGATCAGGAAGATCGTGCCGATCAGAACGTGGAAGCCGTGGAAGCCCGTCGCCATGTAGAAGGCCGAGCTGTAGGGGCTGCCGCCGAACGGGAACGGCGCGTGCATATATTCATAGGCCTGGATCGAAGAGAAGAGCAGGCCGAGGATCACCGTCAACCACAGGCCGGTTTTCAGACTCTCACGATCTCCATGAATTAGAGCGTGGTGCGCCCAGGTGACGGTCGTGCCCGAGCAGAGCAGGATCAGCGTGTTGAGCAGCGGCAGCTCAAACGCGTTCATCACCTCGATACCCTTGGACGGGAACAGACCTTCGATCGGAGCAAGCTGGCTCGGGAAAAGCGAGAAGTCGAAGAACGCCCAGAACCAGCCAACGAAGAACATGACTTCCGAAGCGATGAACAGGATCATGCCGTAGCGCAGATGCAACTGCACAACAGGCGTATGATCGCCCGCATGCGCCTCTGCGATGACGTTTGCCCACCAGCTGTACATGGTGAACAGCACGCCCGCGACGCCGATCAGAAATACCCAGCCACCACCGGCAGGCATGGCATCAGGGTGCATCCACATGATCGCGCCCATCGCCATTACCAGCGCCGACATGGACCCGAATAACGGCCAGATGCTGGGCGGTAGAATGTGATAATCGTGCTGCTTGGCGCCTGCCATGACGTACTCTTCCCTGTTCGCGTTCGCGTTATCGTGGATTGCCTTAGCTCGGCTTCTTGTCCTGCTCAACAGGATAGAAGGTGTAGCTTAGCGTAATTTGCTGAGTGTCCCTATTGTCGGGATCATTCAGTATTTTGGGATCAACATAATAAATCACCGGCATGCGAACCTGCTCGCCGGGCTGCAATGTCTGCTCGGTGAAGCAGAAACACTGGATTTTGGCGAAATAAGCCCCAGCCTGCGTAGGCGTCACGTTGAAGCTGGCGGTGCCGGTCACCGGCTTGTCCGACATATTCTTGGCAATGAAGATCGCCATGTCGCGCGTGCCAACGGTCACCGTATCCGTCCGGTGCTCGGGATAGAATTGCCAAGGCATGCCAGGTTGAACATTGGAATCGAACCGGATCGACATTGTATGTCCGACCGCTGGCTGCAACTTGACGTCGGCAGCAGCGCGCTGCGTCGTGCCGCCAAATCCCGTCTGCTCGCAGAAGATTCGGTAGAGCGGAACCGATGCGAAACCGAGCCCGAGCATAGCCAACCCTACCGCCGTCATTGTCATGAGCGTGCGGCGGTTCCGGCGATCCCGGTCAAAGGGCGACGGCGGCAGACTAGCCATTATTGTCCCGCACCGATCTTCGCGATCGTGATCGCGTAAAAGAGAATGACGAGCGCCCCGAGCAGCAGCCCGGTGATAATGGCGCGCGACTTCTGCCGACCGCGTACCTGCTCCTCTTCCTCGGGTGTCATGCCAGCAGCCAACGGTCGATGACAACCGCTCCAAACAGAAGGAAAAGATAAAGGATCGAATATTTGAACAGCCGGCGTTCCGGACCCATGCGGCTGGGATCCATTTCGCGCCGCCGGAAGACCTGAAAAGCAAAGATCACGAACAGGCCCGTCCCGAGCAAGGCTGTGAGGCCGTAAATCAGACCGGTAAGACGAAGCAGCACGGGTGCCATTGCTGCGGCAGCCATGATCGCCGTGTAGAACCATATCTGACGGCGTGTAGCGACTTCACCAGATACCACTGGCAGCATCGGAATGTTTGCCGCAGCATAATCGGTCTTCACGAACAGCGCGAGCGCCCAGAAATGAGGCGGCGTCCAAAAAAAGGTGAGCATGAAAAGCGCCACCGGGAGAGCGCCGACGTCACCCGTGACTGCAGCCCAACCGATAACGGGGGGGAAAGCCCCCGCAGCACCGCCAATGACGATGTTCTGTGTTGTCCGAGGCTTGAGCCAAATAGTGTAAATGAAAACATAGAAAAGAATCGACACCGCCAGGATGGCAGAGGCGAGCCAGTTCGTCGCCACGCCCATCAGCAGGACCGAGAAGAAGGAAAGGCCGACGCCGAAATGAAGCGCCGACTGCCGGTCCATCCGGCCAGCGGGCAGCGGACGGTTAGCGGTCCGCTTCATCTTTGAGTCAATATCCGCCTCATACCATTGGTTGAGCGCTGCGGCTGCGCCAGCGCCCAGCGCTATGCACAGGATGGCGGTGAAGGCGAGCACGGGATGGATTTGACCGGGCGCAGCGAGCAGCCCGCAAAGACCCGTGAAGACGACCAATGTCATCACGCGCGGCTTGGTTAACGCGACAAAGTCGCGCCAGTGCGCGGGAATTGTGGGAGCGGCGCTCCCGGTCATGAACGGCGAACTTGCCATATGCTCCTCGTGCGGCAGCCCGGCGCCATCACGGACGCCGGGACTGCTAATTGCGGGTTCGCGCTGTTGGTCGCCACCCGGCACCCTGCGAGATGCTTTCTTTCTCGCCGGTCGTCAGTCGATGACCGGCAATGTTTCGAACTGGTGGAACGGCGGCGGGCTGGGCAGCGTCCATTCCAGCGTCGTTGCACCTTCACCCCACGGATTACCTTCGGCCTTCTTACCCGCAGCGAGCGACCAGAAGACGTTGATGAAGAAGATCAACACGCCCACGGCCATGATCTCATATCCATGGCTGGCCACGCTGTTCCAGTATGCGAAGGCTTCCGGATAGTCAGGGTAGCGGCGCGGCATGCCCGACAGACCGAGGAAGTGCATCGGGAAGAACAGCAGGTTCACGCCCACGAAGAACACCCAGAAGTGCAGGTGGCCGAGGAATTCGCTGTACATGCGGCCCGACATCTTCGGGAACCAATAGTAAAAGCCCGCGAAGAGACCGAAAACGGCGCCCAGCGACAACACATAGTGGAAGTGGGCGACAACATAATAGGTGTCGTGCAGCACGTCATCGACGCCGCCATTTGCCAGGACCACGCCGGTGACACCGCCCACGGTGAACAGGAAGATGAAGCCCAGCGCCCAGACCATGGGGGTCTTGTAGCTGATCGAGCCGCCCCAAATCGTCGCGATCCAAGAGAAAATCTTGATGCCGGTCGGAACGGCAATGACCATCGTCGCGGCCGTGAAGTACATCTTCACGTTCACCGACATGCCAGTGGTGAACATATGGTGCGCCCAGACGACGAACCCGACGACGCCAATCGCGACCATGGCATATGCCATGCCGAGATAGCCGAATACTGGCTTACGGCTGAAGGTAGAGATGATCTGGCTGACGATACCAAAACCAGGCAGGATCATGATGTACACTTCAGGGTGCCCGAAGAACCAGAAAAGATGCTGGTAAAGCTCCGGATCGCCACCCCCGGCGGCATCGTAGAAAGTGGTGCCGAAGTTACGATCGGTCAGCAGCATGGTGATCGCGGCGGCAAGAACCGGCAGCGCGAGCAGCAGCAAGAAGGCAGTGACCAGCACCGACCAGACGAACAACGGCATCTTGTGCAGGGTCATGCCCGGCGCGCGCATGTTCAAAATGGTGGTGATGAAGTTGACGGCGCCCAGGATGGAGCTGGCACCCGCGATGTGGAGCGACAGGATAGCCATATCCACTGCTGGCCCCGCAGAACCGCTGGTCGAGAGCGGAGCATAGACCGTCCAGCCCGTGCCCGCGCCATTACCCGTACCACCAGGAACGAAGGTCGAACCGAGCAGCAGAGCAAAAGCGGGGATCAACAGCCAGAAGCTGATATTGTTCATGCGCGGGAAGGCCATGTCCGGTGCACCGATCATGATCGGCACGAACCAGTTACCAAAGCCACCGATGATGGCGGGCATGACCATGAAAAAGACCATGATCAGACCGTGCGCGGTGATCAGCACGTTCCAGAGATGATAGGCCTGATCGAGCGTGGCCGAGGGGCCATCCGTCATCTGCGCCCAGGTGTGGAGGTACTGAATGCCAGGCTGCGCCAGCTCAGCGCGCATCAGACCCGAAATCGCGCCGCCGATCACTCCAGCAAGGATCGCGAAGATCAGATAAAGAGTGCCGATGTCCTTGTGGTTCGTCGACATGAACCAGCGCTGGAAGAAGGCTGGCTTGTGATCGGCGTCATGATGATCATGAGCATGATCGCCGTGATGATCTGCGGTAATGGTGGTCATGGCGTTATGCCCTTACATCAAAGCTTTTCGGCGGGGGCGGCGGCAGGCGCTGCGGGAGCAGCAGCCGTAGCTGCTGCGTCAGCGCCCTGAAGCTTGCCGCCCTGCGAGAGAACCCACTGGTCGAACTGGGCTGGAGGCAGCGCCTCGATCGCGATCGGCATGAAAGCGTGGCGCGCGCCACACAGTTCGGAACATTGCCCGTAATAGACACCCGGCTTCTCGATGGTGAATGTCTTCTCATTGAGACGGCCAGGAACCGCGTCCATCTTCACCCAGAGCGAGGGTATCGCAAAGGCGTGAATCACGTCAGCCCCAGTGATGATAAGCTTGATCGGGCGGCCAGCGGGAAGAACCATGCGATTGTCAGGCGCGAGCAGATAAGGCTCGCCATTTGCCTCGGCCTTTTCCTTGGGAAGCATGTTCGAGACATATTCAGGAATGCCGTTGTCGGGATATTCATAGCCCCAGTACCACTGATAGCCGGTAACCTTCACGGTCAACGCATCCTTGGGCGCAGGCTTGTACTGGTCTGCCAGCAGGCCGATCGAAGGCACCGCGATCACGAGGAGAATCACCACCGGAACCACAGTCCAGATCACTTCGATCAGCGTATTATGCGACGTCTTCGAGGGCACCGGATTGGCGCTACGGCGGAAGCGGACCATCACATAGAGCATCAAAAGAAGCACGAAGACCGAGATGATCGTGATAAGCGGCAGGAGCAGCACATCGTGCAGCCAGCGCGCGGTATGACCCGTGGGGCTGAACTGTTCCTGCAAGGTGATTTCGCCGGGGCGCGGCATGCCGATGCCCTCAGTCGGCTTCATCCGGGGCGGCGCGGCAACCTTGGCCGCAGGCGCAGCCTCGGCAGCAGGAGCGGCCGCATTGGCGCCCGAGTCGGCCGGTGCGGCGGCATTGCCCGCAGCGGCGGCTGCGACGGCGGCATTGTCCTGCGCCAGCGCCTGACTGTTCAACACCGCAGCTGGCGCAAAGGCCAGCAACCCGGCGAGAACGAGCGATTTCACCATTTTCATAAGCGTCTTCTTACCCCGTAACCCCTTGGCGCCGCTGCAACGAAGGCGCGCGCATGCGCATCCCCCTCCGCCCGGTCGGTCTGCCGCGGCTTATAGGCATGCTTTTTTCCTGCCTCAAGCGGGCAGGAGCAGATTTTCTTCGCTGTTGCAACGCCCCGGTCGTCCGCCTATCTCGCACCTCGCGCGCAGGGGCGCGTTCGTGGGCATTACCCATATTAAAGTTGATGTGCCGGATGGCTTCGAAATAGGCCTGGGGCATGTACTGATGGATCGAAGAACCGGATGACTGACGAGGAAGTACTGGCAGAATTCAGGGCCGCAGGGGCGCTGCTGGAGGGGCATTTCATTCTGTCCTCAGGCCGCCGTAGCGCCAATTACCTGCAATGCGCGCGGGTATTGATGAACGCCGAACGCGCAGGCGGCCTCGCGCGTGCAGTCGTGCAGAAGCTGCCCCGCGAACTGCGGCAGGACATCGACCTTGTCGTCTCGCCCGCCATGGGCGGCCTTATCATCGGCCATGAAGTCGGGCGCGCTCTCGACAAGGATGCCGTCTTCCTGGAACGGCCCGAGGGAAAATTCGAGCTGCGGCGCGGCTTCGCGATAACGCCAGGCCAAAAAGTGCTGATGGTCGAAGACGTCGTTACGACTGGCCTGTCGTCGCGCCAGGCAATCGAAGCCGTGGAGGCTGAAGGCGGCATCGTTGTCGCCGAAGTAGCGCTGGTCGATCGATCCGCAGGCGAAGTAGATCTGGGCGTCCCTTTCTACCCGCTCGTCAGCATCAACTTCCCGGTATATGAAGCAGACGATGTCCCGCCGGAACTAGCGGCCATCCCCGCCATCAAACCCGGAAGCCGGAAACAATAGGCATCATGCAGCAACCTCCCGCCCACCTGCGCCTGGGTGTCAACATCGACCATGTTGCCACCATCCGGAATGCGCGGGGGGGAGAACATCCTGATCCCGTCAAGGCGGCGTTGCTGGCCGTGAAGGCGGGAGCCGATGGCATCACCGCGCACCTGCGCGAGGATCGGCGGCACATCCGGGACGAGGATATCGCCACGCTGATGGCGGCTCTTACCGTTCCGCTGAACCTGGAAATGGCCGCGACGCGGGAGATGCTGGACATCGCATTGAAGCATCGACCGCATGCGGCATGCATCGTGCCTGAAAAACGCGAGGAGCGGACGACCGAGGGCGGTCTGGATGCCGCCGGGCAGATCGAGGCGCTACGACCGATCGTCGGCGCACTGGGGGACGCAGGGATCCGCGTCAGCCTTTTCATCGAACCTGATCCGGCGCAAATCGAGGCAGCGATGCGCCTGGGCGCGCCGGTGGTGGAGTTTCACACCGGGCGCTATGCGCATATTTCCGGCTCAGCGCGCGCTGAGGAGTTGCGGCGCATCTCCGATGCTGCGGCGCTTGCGGCCAAAAATGGTATCGAACCCCATGCTGGTCATGGCCTGACCTTCGACAATGTAGGCCCGGTGGCGGCAATTCCGCAGGTGGCCGAACTCAACATCGGCCACTTCCTGATTGGCGAGGCCATTTTCAGCGGGTTGGAAAGCAGCATCCGCGAAATGCGGCGGCAGATGGACCTGGCGCGTTGATCATCGGCCTCGGATCCGACCTATGCAACATCGAGCGGATCCAAAATTCGCTCGATCGCTTTGGTGAGCGGTTCGAGCAGCGCGTTTTTACCGAGGTCGAGCGCGCCAAGGCAAACCGCCGCCCGTTCACCAAGGCAGGGACGCTCGCCAAGCGTTTCGCCGCCAAGGAAGCCTTTTCCAAAGCCGTAGGGACGGGCTTTAATCGTGGGGTGTTCATGAAGGACATCGGCGTCGTCAATCGCCCCGGCGGCGCACCGACGCTGGAACTGACTGGCGGCGCGCTCGCACAGCTTCAAACTATGCTACCCGATGGACACAAGGCGGTCATTCACGTCACGCTAACCGATGATCATCCATGGGCGCAGGCATTTGTCATCATTGAGGCCTTGCCCCAGTGACCACGGCACCACCAGCATCCGAGAAGCCATCCATGACGGCAGCCGACATGAGCGAGAACGACCCGCTTTCCACAGAAGAACCGGCGGCGGCATCGCCAGCCCGAACGGACAAGAGTGCGATCGACTGGTGGCATGAGGTGAAGAGCATCGCGCTTCTGATTCTGGCGGTCCTGGCCTTTCACAGCTTCGTCGCCAAACCCTTCTACATTCCGAGCGAGTCCATGATGCCGGTGTTGCTGAAGGGCGACCGACTGGTGGTCAGCAAATTCCCTTATGGCTGGTCCTATGTTTCGCCGAGTTTCCACCCCCTGCCCTTTCTGAAGGGCCGCATTTTCGGCCGCCTGCCCGAACGGGGCGACATCGTCATCGTGTCACCGCATAACCGGCGGGAAGACTATATCAAGCGGGTTATCGGCCTGCCGGGCGACATCATCGAGGTTCGGGGCGGACAGGTCATCCTGAATGGCACCGCTGTTCCCCAGAAGGCGATCAAGCCGGTCCTGATCCCGATCGATGGCAACGCCCCCTGTTCCCCCACCCAGTTCCCTGGCGCCCGCATCACGGGGGTGGACGGGCGGGAATATTGTCAGTTGCCTGTCCGGCGGGAAATCCTGCCCAATGGCAAAAGCTATGTGACGATCGACATGGGGCCGAGCGCGCTGGATTGGTATGGTCCGGTGCGCATTCCCCGCGACCATGTCTTCCTGATGGGTGACAACAGGGACAATAGCGCCGACAGCCGCGCGCCGCTTGAGGAGAATGGCCTTGGGGGGCCTGTTCCTTGGGAGGCGATTGGCGGACGGGCCGAATTCATTACTTTTTCACTCGACGGCAATTCCAGCTGGAATCCCGTGACCTGGATTCACGCGCTGCGTAGTGGCCGGGCGGGGAACCGCTTACGCCCGGAGAGCGTTCCACCCCCGAAATAATACATCTGCAAAGGGGCTGGTGATTGAGCGGCAAACACGTGCACATTGAGCAACCGGGTCCGAGCGAACTGCGCAGCCCGCTCGTTCAACATGAGATAAAACGCGCGGGTGTGTGGATCGCCATGGCGGTCGCCGTCGCACTGCTAGCCTTGCTTGCGCAGCCGATCATGCTCATCCTTGGAGCCTTGGTCCTGGCCACCATGATGGACGGCGGCACTCGGCTGCTCGGCCGCATATTGCCGGTCGGCCGAGGTTGGCGCCTGACGATCGTGCTCCTCTCCATACTGCTGTTTCTAGCTTATACATTTTACCTGACAGGGGCGAGTTTGGCTGCGCAGGCGCAGGCGATGCGGACGATCATAGAGACACAGGCCACCCGCATCGGTGGCTGGATGCAGCAACTGGGCGTGACGACGACACCCAATGATTTCAAGAGCCTCGCTACGCAGGCTTTCAATTCTATCGGTCGGGTCACTGCGGCGGTCGGCACCGTCATGGGCGCCGTCACAAGCGGCGTAATGATGCTGGTGCTGGCGATTTTCATTGCGGTGGAGCCGCGCCTTTATGAGCGAGGCGTCGCATGGATGCTGCCCATGAGCACCCGCTTAAGCTTCTATAATGTCGTCGACAGGATGGGGTGGACGCTGCGCCGTTTGATGTTCGGCCGTCTGATTGGCATGGCGGTCGAGGGCGTTGGAACTTGGCTGCTGTTGCTCGCGGGGGGCGTCCCAATGGCTGGCCTGCTCGGAATCCTGACCGGGCTGTTCGCTTTTCTGCCGAACATCGGGTCGATCATATCGGGCGTATTGATCGTACTCGTCGGATTTTCGGCGGGGGTCGATGCCGGAATCTATGCCTTTTTCGTGTATCTCGTAGTGCAGATCGTCGATGGTTACCTGATCGTTCCCATGGTGGCGAAGCGGGCAACCGACCTTGCCCCCGCGCTGGTCCTGGCTGCGCAGATATTGTTCGGCGCGCTGTTTGGAATAATGGGCCTGTTCCTGGCCGACCCGATCGTGGCGATGATCAAGGTCTATCTCGAGGAACGGTCCAAGGCGATCAGTGATGATCCCGAATCAAAGGGGATTGTCGTCACCGAATAGAAAAGGGTCCGAAAACCGGACCCTTTTCTATTCTCTTACCTTTCGGCGATGCGATCAGCGGCCGGGAAGGGGCGCAGGAGCCGCGCCCTGCTGCATCATCTGCTGCATCCGCATAATGTCGGCCTTCGATTTGAAATCGTGCAGTTGAACATCGAAGACCAGCACGGAATTGGCGGGGATAGGTCCAGCCGCCTGTTCGCCATAGCCGAGCTGCGGCGGAATCCAGAGACGGTACTTGCCGCCCTTCTTCATCTTCTGCAGACCTTCGGAAAAGCCCGGCACAACGCCATCGACCGGCATCGCGGTCTGGGCATTTTCGTCGAAGACGGTGCCGTCGAGCAAAGTGCCCTTATATCCCACCAGCGCCACGTCCGCTGCGGTGGGGCTGGGACCAGTGCCCTCTTCCAGAACCTTGTACTGGAGGCCCGATTCGGTCGTGACCACACCTTCCTCCCCAGCATTGCGGGCGAAGTAGCTGGCAGGCGAAGGCTCGACCCCGCGCTGCCCAGCCCAAGCCAAGCCGCCTGCGGCAATCGCCACGGCGGCAACGCCGATCCAGAGGCGCGTCAGCGACCCCTTGGCGATGGGACGAAGGGGAACAGCGGTCGTGGACATGGACCTAAACCTCGCGATGCGGATGATCAGCAGAAAGAGGCGGAGAAACCGCCGCCCCTTAGGAGATGGGCGTCTTAACGAACGCCGTCACGCTCAGCGCGCTTGCGCTCCAGCTTGCGCGCGCGGCGAACCGCAGCGGCCTTTTCGCGGGCGCGCTTCTCCGAGGGCTTTTCGTAGTGACGGCGCAGCTTCATCTCGCGATACACGCCCTCACGCTGCAGCTTCTTCTTGAGCGCGCGCAAGGCCTGGTCGACATTGTTGTCGCGAACGATGATTTGCATAATCCAGTCAAACTCCAGTCGAAAACGGGCGGTTCGTCAGGAAACAAACCCTTCCCGACGGGCCTACCGAAAGTAATAGCAATGAGTCGTCGCAGGGCAGCCTGCGCCGTGTGGGGCGCGCCCTACCAGCAGAGTCGGCCAAATTCAACCCCAAAGCCGTTTCGCTCGACAGCAGCGCCGCCGGGGACGATAGTTACGACGACAGGGTAAAGGAGGACCACCATGGCAACCGCCGCTTCCGCTGATGACATGCCCAGTGAAGAATGGAAAGCGCGTCGGCAACTGGCTGCATGCTACCGCATATTCGACCACATGGGATGGTCGGAACTTATCTACAATCATATCACCCTGCGCGTGCCCGGCGACGACAGCGCGTTCCTGATCAACCCGTTCGGCTTGCTCTATTCCGAGGTGACGGCGTCCAACCTCGTCAAGATCGACATTGATGGACACATACTGGACGGCAGCCCCTATCCAGTGAACCGCGCCGGCTTCACCCAGCACAGCGTCTTCCACCGCCACCTGCCCGATGCTCATTGCGTCATCCATACGCACACCACCGCAGCCATGGCGGTCAGCGCGACGAAGGAGGGCCTACGTCCAACCAACTTCTATGCCGCCGCCTTTGCCGGGCGAATCGCCTATCACGATTTTGAGGGCATCACGCTGCGGCCCGAGGAAGGCGAAAGACTGATCGCCAATCTCGGTGACCGGCGGTTGATGATGCTGCGCAACCACGGCACCCTGGTCATGGCTGATACCCTTCCCAAAGCCTTCCTCATGCACTGGATGCTTCAGCGCGCCTGCGAAATACAGGTGGCGACAGGTTCTGCGGGCACACCCATCGACATTCCGGACGAAGTAATAGCCGTGCATCAGCGTGATATCAGCGGCGTTCAGTTACCGGCAGGTCCGGGCGTTCCTGATTTTGAGGCGATGGTTCGGTTGATCGATCGGATCGATCCAGGATGGAAAAACTGATGGTCGGCTCAACGCGATTCGCAATCTGGATCAAAGACAAGTGGAGAATAAGAACATAACATGAACTAATGACCGCCCTTTCTATTCCGCAAAAGCTGAAAATCCTCGCCGACGCAGCCAAATATGATGCATCATGCGCATCCTCCGGAACGAAGAAGCGCGATAGCGTGTCAGGACAGAAGGGCGGCTTGGGTTCAACCGAAGGCATGGGCATCTGCCATGCCTACGCACCTGACGGGCGATGCATATCGCTGCTCAAGATTTTGCTGACCAACAGCTGCATCTTTGATTGCCACTATTGCATCAATCGCCGGTCGAGCGACGTTCGCCGGGCGCGCTTCACCGTGGGCGAAGTGGTCGAACTGACCCTTAGTTTTTACCGCCGCAATTATATTGAGGGACTTTTCCTGTCCTCCGGCATCATCCGATCGCCCGACTATACGATGGAACAGCTGGTCGGCGTCGCCCGGGCACTGCGGGAAGAACATGATTTTCGCGGGTATATTCACCTCAAGACGATCCCGGATGCCGATCCGGAACTGACGCATCAAGCGGGTCTTTTCGCTGACCGGCTGTCGATCAACGTGGAGATGCCAACCGAGCAGGGGCTTCGGCGACTGGCGCCCGAAAAGGATGCTATACGGATCGAAGATGCGATGAGCGGGCTGCGCACAACCATCGAAGATACGCGCGATGCCCGAAAGCACTACCACCACGCGCCCCGATTTGCCCCCGCGGGACAATCCACGCAGATGATTATAGGCGCCGACGGAGCAGATGACCGGGCCATCATCCGGCGTGCGCGATCTCTATATGACCGCCATGCTCTACGGCGCGTCTATTACAGCGCCTTTTCGCCCATTCCCTCGCCAAGCAGCGTCCTTCCATTAAAGCGCGCCCCACTGTTGCGCGAACACCGCCTGTATCAGTCGGACTGGATGATGCGCTTTTATGGCTTTTCAGTGGATGATCTTGAGCAGGCGACAGATCCCGTCACAGGGCTTCTTCCGCTCGACATTGATCCCAAGCTGGCTTGGGCCTTGCGGCACCGGACCATATTCCCGGTAGATGTGAACCGCGCCCCGCGTGAGATGTTGCTGCGGGTGCCGGGCCTTGGCGTAAAAGCCGTCGATCGCATATTGGCGAGCCGCAGGGTCCGCCGCCTTCGGCTGGACGATGTCGCGCGGGTGACAAATTCGATTGCCAAGCTGCGGCCCTTTTTGGTCGCCAGCGATTGGAGGCCGGTTCACCTGACCGACAAGGCCGACCTTCAACGGCAGCTCACCCCTCCCCCTTCGCAACTGGAGCTTTTCGACTGACGGTAGTTTTCCTTATTGATAAGTGCGGCACTTCGTGATTTCTTGAGATTTAATAAAAGTCGAGGGGAAGGCGCTGGTGGCAACGGCATTCAACGATGATTCTGCACGATCTCATGGCAGCCGCTATGCCAAGCGCATGAGCAGCCATCTGGCCATTGCGCTTGTTGTTTTCTGCCTTCTTCAGATCGGTATCGTCGCCAGGATGGGCGGCTCACTGGTGTTGCACCTTGCCCTGATCATCGCAATCGGCGGCTTTGCAATGGTGGCGAGGGACATGGAACGCCGGTGGGAATTACTGGATGAAAGCGGCCTGTCGATGTCAGGCCTGGACCTCCGCTTTCGCAGGGATGTGGCACAGGTGTGGCTGACCAGCATCGCCAGCAGCCTGCTATGGATTCCCGTCGCCATCATCTTCCATTTCCTGTTCGGCTGAACCAGCGGACCCAAAGCTCCTCGCCTTTCGTTGTGCCCTCTAAATCAGAGGAGTACATCATGGCCAATGCCACGATTTTCGACAAACTGAAGCAAGATCATGACGCCCATCGCCAGCTGTTTAAGAAAATGGCTGACGCGAGGGACGATAATGATCGGCTGGAGAAGCTGTTCGAGCAGTTCCGTGTGGAAGTCACTGCTCATGCGGCGGCGGAGGAAGAGACGCTCTATGCAACGATGCTCGCCCGTCCTGACCTGCGCAAAGATGCACAGCATAGCGTAGCCGAGCATAAGGAAATCGACGATTATCTGGAGGAGCTGCAGGAGCAGCCATTCAACGGCTCTGAATGGCGGGAAACCTTCGCCACGCTGAAGAAGCGTTATCTCCACCATATCGAGGAGGAGGAGGAGATGTTTCCCGATGCGGCAGCGGAACTGACCGATGAGGAGGAACTGAAACTCGCCGCCACCTTCGCCCGGCGCAAGCCCGCCGAACTGGAGCGAGCGGAATCGTCGGATTGATCTCTCATGTATCAGGTGCTGCTGAGCAGGCCGGATGATTTCGACGGGTGGCGCGATGCCGCCCGTCGCTTCGCTTTGGCTGGCGTGCCTGCTCAGGACATTGATTGGCGGGTCGAAGGAGAAGGCGGGTCGCTGCTGGCCTTCGATCCGCCGCCTTCGGAAAATAGCGGCGGAGCATTTTCAGTGCCGCGCGCCTTTCTGGAATTGGCCGAGAGCGCAATACTGCATCAGGATGAAGAGCGCTTTGCCTTGCTCTACGCCCTTTTGATCGAGGTGCGGCAATTCCCTGCACGCCTGGAAGATAAAGCCGATCCCCTGGTCCGCCGCGTCGAGATGCTGGCAAAAGCGGTTCGGCGCGACATGCATAAGATGCGCGCCTTTGTCCGATTCCGCGAAATGCAGGATGATGACGGAGCCCGTTTCGTCGCCTGGTTCGAGCCTGATCATCATATCGTCCGCGCAAATGCGGGGTTTTTCGTGCGACGTTTCGCCTCGATGCACTGGTCGATCCTGACGCCCGAGCTTAGTATCCATTGGGATGGCGAAAGGTTGGAAGAAAGTCCCGGCGCTTCAAGGGCAGATGCGCCGGACGGCGACCCGGTCGAGGAAATCTGGAAAAGCTATTATGCTGCGACATTCAACCCCGCCCGGCTTAAACAGCGGGCCATGCTGTCCGAGATGCCCAAGAAATACTGGCGCAACCTGCCGGAGGCGGCCCTTATTCCCGACCTTGTTGCCGGGGCGCAGGCACGGGAAGCGGCCATGATCGCCACTCCTCCCAAAATCCCTGCCCGCGCCAGCAACGCGACTGCTGCCTGGACCAGATTGCGCGAGGAGGCGATGGGCTGCACCCGCTGCCCCCTTTATCGCGACGCCACCCAGACTGTGTTCGGCGAAGGCCCGATTGATGCGCCTCTCGTTTTCGTGGGAGAACAGCCGGGCGATCAGGAAGATATTGCCGGACGCCCCTTCGTGGGTCCCGCAGGCCAGTTGCTCGACCAGGCGTTAGAGGAAGCCCGGATCGATCGCGCGAGCGTCTATGTCACGAACGCCGTCAAGCATTTCAAGCATGAGCGGCGGGGCAAGAGGCGCATCCACCAGACGCCGGACACGCCTGAGATTACTGCCTGCCGCTGGTGGCTGGATCAGGAACTAGACCTCGTTCGCCCGCGCGTCGTCGTCGCTCTGGGCGCAACTGCCGCACGCGCTATATTGGGCAAAACCGTGACGATCAGCCGGACACGAGGTGCGCCGATTCCGCTTGAGAATGGCACCGAGGCTTGGGTAACCGTGCACCCCAGTTTCCTGCTGCGCCTACCCGATGAAGCGCGAAAGGCGGCCGAGCGAGCGCGCTTCGTCGAAGATTTGCGAGAGATAGGAGAGCGGGTAAAGACGCTAAGCCGATGATCATTGCTTGACCGACGATCCTGCCCCGGCAACATCGCGGATGTTCACGCCGGAGGATTCAGCGCTTCATGTCCATCGCCTATCACAATGGCCAGTTCCTGCCGCTCGCCGAAGCGCGGGTCTCGGTGCTTGATCGCGGCTTTCTGTTCGCCGAGGCCGTTTACGAGGTGACGGCCGTCCTTGATGGCAGACTGATCGACAGCGCGTCGCATTTAATCCGGCTTGAACGTTCGGCGGCGGCGATCGGGCTAAGCCTTCCCGTCCCGCTTGCCGAGATTGAAACGGTGCAGAAGGAATTGGCGGCGCGCAATGGCCTTGATGAGGGCTTGATCTATCTGCAACTGACGGGGGGCGCTGACGCAGGGCGCGACTTCCTGCCATCGTCGGCTTTGCAGCCAACGCTTGTCATGTTCACGCAGGCCAAGCGCTTTCTTGAGTCCCCCGCTGTGCAGAACGGCATTGCGGTTGTCACGACGCCCGACCTGCGGTGGGCGCGGCGCGATATCAAGAGTGTTGGTCTGTTGGCCCAAGCCATGGCAAAACAGATCGCAGCCGAGGCGGGCGCACAGGAAGCCTGGATGGTGGAGGACGGCTTCATCACCGAAGGCGCCTCTTCCACGGCCTTTCTGGTTACGGATGAAGGCATCATCACCCGCCCCTATTCACAGGCCGTGCTTGCCGGATGCACCGGCGCCGCACTCACTGCGCTAGCCGAGGAGAGTGGCCTCAGCGTCGTCCACCGCGCCTTTTCCGTGGCGGAAGCGAAGGAAGCCCGCGAAGCCTTCATCACAAGTGCATCGACGCTCTGCCAAGCGGTCGTGCGTATCGATGGGACCAAGATCGGCGATGGCACTCCCGGCCCGGTCGCCACCCGGCTACGCCAGCTCTACATCGATTTTGCGCGCCGGACGGCAGTCTGAAGCAGCAACTAAGGATAACAACATCCATTTTGGATGTGCCGCCTCTCCTCCATCGCCTCCCGCCATTTCGGCGAAAAGCCAAACCATTTTGGCGGCAGCGAGAGCCGAGCCTCGTGAAATGGGGCGGGTCAGCAGGATTATCGGTCAATGAAGGGGAGCTGGCATGTCCAATCCGGAGGAAAGAGCAGGCGCGCCGCCGCGATATTGCGATAGGGTCGGAACAAAGCAGGGACAGGAGTAACAGGTGGAAATGGATCGCCCCCGGACTGAATTTGGATCCAGCAGCGAGGAAATTTATGGGATAAGAGACCCTCGCGCGGGGCTCCTCATTCTGGCTGACGATGTCTTTCTGGACGATGTCGCAGGACTGGCAGAGGCCGCCCAGTTTCGGCTCCTCGATACCGTGCCGCTGGATCAGGCGATGCTGCGGCTCGACATGCAGATCGGGTGCGACGTCATCCTGCTCTTCTGCACAAACCCGTCCGCATTGCTCGAGAGATTGCTGGTGCAGGTAGAGACGCTGGCGGTTCAGAATGACATGTCCGTCATCCTGGTTGCCGGTCTCGACACGGTCGACCTTGCCTTCGCCTGCATGCGGAGCGATCGTACACAACTGCTCTGCACGCCGGATCACACCGACCTCGCCGCCGCTTTGCTGACTGTGGGTGGAGCGACGCCGCAGCGCACGGTTCATGAGGTCAATCAGGAAAGCGAGGGCGTCCGCCTGCAACAGCTGAGCGAAGAGGTCAGCCGCCTTGCGCGGACGCTGGAGGCGCTGACATCACGGCCGCGCCATGCGACCCCCTCCTTCGCACTGGGCCCCCGCATTTCCGATCGGGCAAGCGATTATATCGGCATGCCCACCGTCGAGCCGATGGGTGGTCAGCCAACCGCCACCGACGAAGTAGCACTGGGTGCCGCGCAGGTGCGGGACATGCTGCGTGCGCGGCGGCTGCGCGAGGATTTCCTGCCCGGCGAACTGTTTGCCGATCCGGCATGGGACATGCTGCTGGATCTGCTGGCCGCGCGTCTGGAGCAAGAGCGCGTCTCCGTTTCCAGCCTGTGCATCGCGTCGGCAGTGCCGCCCACCACAGCGCTGCGCTGGATTCGAACGTTGACAGACAAGGGCATCGTGCATCGCCAGGCGGATCCGCATGATGGCCGCCGTGTCTTCATCGCCCTTGCGGAAGAGACGGCCCAAGCCCTGACACGCTGGTTCATGGCAAGCCGCCGTTTTCTTTGTGCGTGACTCGTTGATCATCAACGCTTGACCCGCGCGCTGATTGGCCTAGATAGCGCGCTCCGGCTGCACCGGCATGGATGCGGTATCGGGCGATTAGCTCAGTTGGTAGAGCGTCTCGTTTACACCGAGAATGTCGGCGGTTCGAGCCCGTCATCGCCCACCACCCCTTATGCTGCCAGAAAGCCATGCCGGATATTGCGGTGCGATGGAGCCGCTGCTAATCGACGCCATCATGATACAGCCGCCTGAAATTCTTCGAGTCACCAAGCCCCGCGTTGCGTGCGACGGGTCGGGCGACATTCCCGCTGCTCTGGGCCACCCGCGCGTGTTCCTCGAGATTGACGAACATGGCTATGTCGATTGCGGTTATTGCGACAAGCGCTTCGTCCTGATTGGCGGTCCTGCGGATACACCGGAAGTTGCGGGCCTGCCCGACATTTCGTCCGGCGCGAGCATCTAAAGAAGCGCCCTTCGAATTTGATTGGGCTTGGGCTGTGTCGCTCCTATATCGGGCGGCATGACTGACATCTCTTCCCAGTTCACCGACGCGCGCGGCCTTCTCTACCGGCCGGGCTTGCTTGATCCCGATGGCGCGCAGCGGCTGACGGCGCAGGCGCTCGCCAATTGTGATGATGGCGAGCTCTATCTGCAATATCGGGCCAGCGAGAGTTTCGGGTTCGACGATGGAAGGCTGAAAACCGCCGACTATTCGACCGATGCGGGCTTTGGCCTGCGCGGCGTGTCGGGCGAGATGACCGGCTTTGCCCATGCCAATGATATCAGCGAAGCGGCGATCCGCCGGGCGGCCGAAACACTGACCTTATTGGACCCGGCCAAGGGCCAGCCCGCTCCGCCGCCACAGCGGACCAACAGGCATCTCTATACAGACGCCAACCCTCTGGACATCGTCCCGTTCGCTGAGAAGGTGACGCTGTGCGCTACCATTGATGCGGCGGCGCGTGCGCGCGATCCCCGTGTTGCGCAGGTTTCGGTCAGTCTGGCCGGGAGCTGGTCGGTCGTGGAAATCGTCCGTGCCGATGGCTTTACCGCCACCGACATCCGGCCACTGGTGCGGTTGAACGTGTCCCTGATCCTGGAAGAAAATGGCCGCCGCGAAACCGGCAGTTTCGGTATCGGCGGACGTTATCTCTACGATCAGGTGATGGATTCCGCGATCTGGAACCGTGCCATCGACGAGGCGCTGGCGCAGGCGCAAGTTAACATGCGGTCGGTCGCTGCGCCTGCGGGCGAAATGACGGTGCTGCTGGGGCCGGGCTGGCCGGGCGTACTGGTGCATGAGGCGATCGGCCACGGGCTTGAAGGCGATTTCAACCGCAAGGGTACGAGCGCCTTTTCCGGCCGGATCGGTGAGCGTGTCGCGGCTCCCGGCGTCACGGTGGTGGATGACGGATCGATCCTCAGCCGCCGTGGATCGCTCTCGATCGATGACGAAGGCACGCCCACACGAGAGAATGTGCTCATCGAGGATGGCATCCTTAAAGGCTATATGCAGGATCGCCTCAACGCCCGGCTTATGGGCGTGCAGCCCACGGGCAACGGGCGTCGCGAAAGCTATGCCCATGCGCCGATGCCGCGCATGACCAACACATTCATCAAAGGCGGCCATGATGATCCGGAGGAATTGCTGTCCCGCATGGGTTCCGGCATCTTCGCCAAGAGTTTTGGCGGAGGCCAGGTCGATATCGTCTCAGGCAAATTCGTCTTTTCCTGCACCGAGGCCTACAAGGTCGAGAATGGAAAGCTGGGCGACCCAATCAAGGGTGCGACACTGATAGGCGATGGACCAACAGCCCTGACCAAGGTGGTCGGCATCGGCAACGACTGGGCTCTGGATGAAGGCATCGGCATGTGCGGTAAGGGTGGACAGAGCGTTCCGGCGGGCGTCGGGCAGCCGACCCTACTGATCGAAGGGCTGACGGTCGGCGGCACGGCGACCTGATATACTGGCGCCATGGGCTGCGGAACCTGCGGCCCACTGCTTCTTTTTCCTTGTATGAACATGCTTACGGACAGCCATGATGCCGTGACCGCCGATTGGGCAGCTGCCCTGCTGGACTTTTGGTTCAATCAGGTGGGGGAAGAGGACTGGTGGAAGCATGATCCAAAGCTGGACCAACAGTGCGCGGCGCGCTTTTGTCAGCTGTGGGAAGAAAAGCGGGCTTTAGGTGCGGAAACATTCCTTGATCGGGCTGACGACGCATTGGCGGCAGTCCTGCTATTCGATCAATTGCCGCGTAATATGTTCCGCGGCACCGCCGAGGCTTTTAAAACTGACGAACTCGCTCGAACCGTTGCGCGCGGCGCAATTGCCCATGGTTATGACATCCAGATTGGCGGCGGGGGCCGCAGGTTTTTCTACATGCCGTTCCAGCATAGCGAGGATATCGAAGATCAGAAGCTGTCACTCAGCCTGTTCGAGGCAGCAGGCGATGCGCGGTCCTTGGAATATGCCCGTCAGCATCACGACGTTATTGCCCGTTTCGGCCGGTTCCCGCATCGAAACGCTGCGCTCGGGCGGCCCACTTTGCCGGAGGAAGAAGACACCGTCCGCATGACGGCCGACTGGTAGTCAAGGGCTGCCCAATTTTTGGGCAGCGCAGGCAGACTGCCCATTTTTTTGGCGGACAGTGCTTAAGGCCCATCTAAAAAGCCCGCTTTTGAACGGCGCTGATCAATTGGCACGCCTCTTGCTGGAATGTCGCCGCACACCATTAACAGGGGGCGACATGAAACTTGTCATGGCTATCATCAAGCCGTTCAAGCTTGACGATGTCCGCGAGGCACTCTCCTCGCTAGGCATCGCCGGCATGACGGTGTCCGAGGTGAAGGGCTTCGGCCGCCAGAAGGGGCAAACCGAAATCTACCGGGGCGCCGAATATTCCACGAACATGGTTCCGAAAATCAAGATCGAGGTCGTCTGCGATGACGATCTCGCACCGCGCGTAGTCGAAGCGGTCCAGACCGCGGCCAATTCCGGCGCAATCGGCGATGGTAAGATCTTCGTCCTTGATGTCGGTCAGGCCGTGCGCATCCGCACCGGCGAGACCGGCGAAACCGCGCTGTAAGAAGGGGGGAATGATGACCTTTTCCAAGAAATTCTGCGGCGTAATGGGGGCGACCGGGCTCTCCCTGTTCGCCGCGCTGCCCGCTTGGGCACAAGAGGTGGCAGCGGCCGTCGCGCCGACACCTGACAAGGGCGACACCGCCTGGATGATGACCTCCACCGTCCTGGTGCTGGCCATGATCTTGCCGGGCCTGGCTCTCTTCTACGGCGGCCTGGTCCGCACGAAGAACATGCTGTCCGTCATGACGCAGATCGGCGCGGTCGCGTGCCTCGCGATGCTGATCTGGGTGACCTACGGCTACAGTCTGGCGTTCGCGGGTCCCAGCAACGGTTTCATCTCCGACCTGTCGAAGGTGTTCCTGAAGGGCATTACGCCGGATTCGACAGCGGCGACCTTCACTGACGGCGTCGTCATCCCTGAATATGTGTTCGTCAGCTTCCAGATGACCTTCGCCGCGATTACCGTTGCGCTGGTGCTGGGTTCGGTCGTCGAGCGCATCAAGTTCTCTGCGGTCATGGTGTTCGCAGCGGTCTGGCTGACGATCGTCTATTTCCCGATCGCCCACATGGTTTGGGCAGCGGGCGGCCTGTTCTTCGAAATGGGCGCACTGGACTTCGCTGGCGGCACCGTGGTGCACATCAACGCTGGCGTGTCTGCGCTCGTCGCCTGCCTCATCCTGGGCAAGCGCATGGGCTTCCCCAAGGAACCCATGCCGCCACACTCGCTGACGCTGACTGGTGTTGGCACTGGCCTGCTGTGGGTTGGCTGGTTTGGTTTCAACGCAGGTTCGGCGCTGGAAGCCAATGGTTCGGCTGCACTGGCGATGATCAACACCTTCGTCGCCACCGCTGCGGGCGGCCTGTTCTGGATGATCGCCGAGCGCGTCAACGGCCACAAGGGTTCGGCCCTCGGCTTCTGCTCGGGCATCATCGCTGGCCTCGTCGCCGTCACCCCCGCCGCTGGCAATGCTGGCCCGTTCGGCGCCATCGTGCTCGGCGCAGTGGCTTCGATCGTCTGCTTCTACATGGTGACCGTCCTCAAGCCGAAGCTCGGCTATGACGACTCGCTTGATGCGTTCGGCATCCACGGCATCGGCGGCATGATCGGCGCGATCGGCACCGGCATCGTCTACTCGCCGTCGCTGGGCGGCCCCGGCGGCGCTGACTTCTCGATGAGCAGCCAGCTTGTGACGCAGCTTCTCGCTACTGCCACCACCATCGTCTGGGCGTCGATCGGTACTGCGATCGCCATCTTCATCGCCAAGGCCGTGACCGGCCTGCGTGTCAGCCGCGAAGTCGAACAGGAAGGTCTCGACCTCGGGGAGCATGGCGAACGCGCCTACAACGCCTGATCACTCTTTAGGCAGGGCGGGCCGGAAAGAACGGCCCGCCCGCCACACGATGTTCCTCCTGCGAACACGCCTCGGGACCGGTACGAAAGTATCGGTCCTTTTTTTGGATGTCAGCCCTTTGGCCGAGTCCAGAGATGTGGCGGTCGGGGCATCGATAAAGGCCAGCGGCGGGATCGGGCCACGACCTGCAACCCCGCCCGGAACACCCAGCCCAGCTTTTCACTCTTCGGCGTCACCACGCGATCGTCCCAGGCATGACCGCCCCGTCGATCCACTTCGCGAGCGATATCGCCATAAATGCCCGCTGCGGCCAGAACCGCCCAGGCGGAGCGGCTCGGCAAGGCGCCGGTGCCATGCCGCGCGCTCGCCTCATAATCCGCGGCCAGCCCGGCGAGACGCCGCGCCAATATCACTAGCTGCGGACGGAAGCCTGGCTCCATATGCCTGCCCGAAGGAATGTGCATCTCCGCCAGCCATTGCTGGGGCAGGTAGCAGCGTCCCGCCGCCTGATCCTCACCAATGTCGCGCGCAATGTTGGCGAGCTGGAACGCCAAGCCCAGATCACACGCACGATCCAGCGTCGCTTCATCCGCCGGGTCAACCCCCATCAGCACCGCCATCATGCAACCGACGGCTCCGGCGACATGATAGCAATAGCGCAGCATGTCCGCTTCGCTCTGAGGCCGCCAATCTTCAGCATCAAGCGCGAACCCTGCGATCAGGTCATGCGCATAGCGTGCCGGAATTGCGCATTCACGCATCACCACGCCAAAGCCGTCGAAGGCGGGATCGCCCGTGAACTCTCCGCGCAGGACGGCATCGGTCAGCGCGCGCATGCTGGCAAGACGGGCCTCTCCATCGGCCACGCCTCTCATTACGCCACCATGATCCTGCCCGTCGGCGATATCGTCGCACTTGCGGCACCATGCGTAGAGAAGCCAGGCGCGCTCACGCGTTTGCCGGTCAAACAGCTTCGATGCCAAGGCGAAGGATTTGGAGCCCCGCGCGATACTTTCGCGGGCATGGGTGACGAGGGCGGTGCGATCGAGGATGTTCACATTGCGGCCATGCCTCGCGCCGATGGCCTCCGCAAGCGTGGCACGAATTAGAGCCTGTCGGCCGTCATCGAAAAGATCGGCTCGTGCGCCTGATAGGCTGCCATTTTATCGAGCAACGCCTCAATCGAGTCGGCATGGACCAGGATGTCAGCATGTTGCGGCCGGATGAAGCCGGTGTCGATCATATGCCGGTTGAAGGCGATGAGCTGGTCATAGAAGCTCGACACATTCAACAGGCCAACGGGCTTGGCATGATAACCCAGTTGCGCCCAGCTGATCGCCTCCCATAACTCGTCCATGGTGCCAACGCCGCCGGGCAGCGTGATGAAGCCGTCAGACAGATCCGTGAAGAGTGCCTTGCGCTGATGCATGGTCTGGACGACATGAAGCTCGGTGCAGCCCTGATGCGCGACCTCCGCCCGTACCAGAGCTTCCGGGATGACGCCGATCACCTCGCCCCCGGCCTCGAGCGCGGCATCGGCCACCGCGCCCATTAAACCCAGCCGTCCGCCGCCATAGACGACCCCAATGCCCCGCCCAGCAAGCGTGCGGCCGACTTGGCGAGCGGATTCCACATAGACCGGATCAGCAGGTAAAGCCGATCCACAATAGACGGCCAGCCGCTTCATAGCAGGTCTTCGAGCATCAGGGCGGCGGTCGCCTTGGCGCTACCGACGACGCCAGGGATGCCCGCCCCCGGATGGGTCCCCGCGCCAGTGAGATACAGGTTCGGGATCACGTCATCACGATTATGGGCACGGAACCAGGCGCTTTGCGTCAACAACGGCTCAAGGCTGAAGGCGCTGCCGAGATGCGCGGCCAGGTCGTTCTGGAAATCGGGCGGCGCATAGTGGAATTGCGTGACGATGCGAGACCGGATGTCGGGGATCAGGCGATGTTCGATCTCGTCAAGGATGCGCTCCGCATAGACGGGGCCAAACTGCTTCCAATCGATCGGCAGCTTGCCCATGTGCGGCACGGGCGCGAGAGCGTAAAAGGTTGAATGACCGTCCGGCGCCATCGACGGATCGGTGACGGTCGGGTGGTGCAGGTAGAGCGAGAAATCCTGCGGCAGCACGCCGTGATCATAGATGTCAGTCAGCAACCCTTCATAGCGCGGACCGAACAGGATCATATGGTGGGGGATGCCGGGCCAACTGCCCTTGATGCCAAAATGCAGCACGAACAGGCTGGGGGACCAGCGCTTTCTCGCGAGGCTCTCCGCCTGTTTCTGCCCCCTTGGGTGATGGCCGAGAAGGTCCCGATAGCTATGCATGAGGTCGCCGTTCGTGGCGACCGCATCGGCCTCCCCCCGCCATCCCGAGGCGGTTGAGACAGCGACCGCGCGATCGCCATGCGTCTCGATGCGCACGACCGGGTCGGCGAGGCGCAGCGTACCGCCGAGCCGCTCGAAATGCGTTGCCATGCCTTGCACCAGGCGGTTCGTGCCGCCCTTGGCGAACCAGACGCCGCCATCCTTTTCCAGCTTGTGGATCAGCGCATAGATCGCGCTGGTCTGCATCGGATTGCCGCCGACCAGAAGCGTGTGGAAGGAAAGCGCCTGGCGCAGCCTTTCGTCCTTCACATAGGAAGAGACGATCGAATAGACCGAACGCCATGCTTGATGCTTTGCCAGTGCTGGGGCAGCGCGGATCATGGAGGCGAAGTCGAGGAAAGCCACCGAGCCGAGCTTGCGATAGCCTTCCTCATACACGCCGTCAGCATAGTCGAGAAACCGCTGATACCCGGCGACATCCTGTGGGTTCAGCTTCGCGATCTGCGCTCGCAGGCTATTTTCGTCGTTGGAATAATCGAAGTTCGTGCCGTCGCGCCAGTTGAGCCGGTAAAAGGGGGTGACCGGGACCAGGCTGACATCTTCCGCCATGTCATGGCCGGACAGGCGCCAGAGCTCTGCAAGGCAATCGGGATCGGTGATGACGGTCGGGCCTGCGTCGAAGACGAAGCCGTCCTTCTCCCACATATAGGCGCGTCCGCCCGGACGGTCCCGCGCTTCCACCAATGTGGTGTCGATGCCCGCCGATTGCAGGCGGATGGCAAGAGCGAGGCCACCAAAGCCCGCCCCTATGATTATCGCTTTGCGGTTCATCAGGCGGAGGGGGTCAACAGTGCTCGCATGGCGCTCCTTATGGGCACCGGCGGGCGTCCACACAAGATGCGGATGCGATCGGCCCAGGTCGAACGGCCCGCATAGAAGCGGCCGACCAGATGGGGATTGAGCCGATAGAAGCGCTCGAACACGCGCCATCGCTGGTCCGGCCGGGCCGCGCGAAAGAGCATCTTGCCGAGCAGCCGGTAATAGCCGCCAACGCGCCAGTGCGCCGCCGCGCGGGCGCGGGTTGTGGTAGCAAGGTCTTCGAGCGGCTGATCGGCAAGCCAGAGCGCGGTGGCGACCGCATCGGGGAGCGAATAGCCGGTCATCGGATGGAACAATGCGGCGCGAACGCCTGCGCGGGCAATCTCATCCTCGGCTGGCCAGAAACGATCCAAGTCGCCACCATGGACCACGGGAAGAACGCCGCTTTCCTGATGGATGACCTTTTCGACCTGCCAGCCATGATCTTTCGTGTAGGCGGCAATCCGGCCGGTGAGCGCTGGGAGATCGAGCACGGGGTCGTCGCTATAATAGGTGTCCTCGACGAAGATGGTCCGTTCATCGAAAGGGAGGAGATAGATGAAGCGGTAGCCGTCGATCTGGGCGACGGTCGCGTCCATGATCACGGGGCGCTCCAGGCCGTGTGGATGGCCTAGGCGAAGGGCCTGTCCGACGAACTTCTGCCAGCCGCACTCCAGCGCCGACATATCGCCGCCGCCGCGAGTATCTAGGACAGCGCGAGCCTGGATATCGCGGCCGTCGCCAAGGGTGACGCTGGTGGGCGTGATGTGGGTGACGTCGGCGTTGAGTAGGACGCGATCGCCGAGCAACTGGTTGGCGTGGGCGTCAAGCTGAACGGAGGCGATGCTGTTATAGGCGGTGTCGAGGCGACGCTGATAGGCGGGAAAGCGAACCTCATGGCCTTGGGGCCAGCGATGGGTGATGAGCGGATCGACCAGCCAGCGATCGGCGGGGCGGACATCGCCGTCGAAGAAGGACCAGAGATGGTTTCCGCCCAGCGATTGGCCGCGTTCGATCAGCAGCAGATCGACGTCGGGGCGAAGGCGGGCGAAAGCTAGTGCGGTCAGAGCGCCGGAGAGGCCGCCGCCCAGAATCGCTAGGTCGCAGTCGAACGTCTTGGCCATGCTGTCCTGTTAGGGAGGGCGAATTAATGAAGCAATTGGCGAAAAGACAGCGTTTGACGAAAATGCCCCTATAGGATAGGGGGGTATCCTATGCATGTGGTTGAGAACAGGGACAAGCTGCTGGCGCGGGTGCGGCGCATTGCGGGGCAGGTCGGCGCGATCGAGCGGCAGCTGGGAGGAGATGCGGGCTGTTCGGAGACGTTGCAGCTGGTCGCTTCGGTGCGCGGCGCGGTCGGCAGCCTGATGGAAGAGCTGATCGAGCAGCATATGCGCGACCATGTCGCTCGCCCCGGCCTGACCGATGAAGAGCGGCAGGCGGCGGCGGAAGAAATGCTGGAGCTGATCCGGCGGTACGGGAAATGACGATGCACGGCCACAGCCACGATCATGACGCAGCAAAGGCCCAAAGCGAGGCGCTGCCCCCCTTCCCCGCAAACGGGGATGAGGAAGAAAGCCATTATTTCGATCATATCTACCTGAGCGCGGGCCATGACCAGAATGCCCGGCGGACGATGTGGGTCGTGTGGCTGACGGCGGCGACGATGGTGGTCGAGATCGTCTTTGGCTGGATCACCGGATCGATGGCCCTGCTGGCCGATGGGTTCCACATGGCGACCCATGCGGGCGCGCTGGCCGTGGCAGCGGCGGCCTATGGCTATGCGCGGCGCCATGCCCGCAACCCGCGCTTTACTTTCGGCACGGGGAAGGTCGGCGACCTTTCGGGCTTTGCATCCGCCCTGCTGCTGGGCGTCACGGCGCTGTTCATCCTGGTCGAATCGGTGCTGCGCTTCTTCGAGCCGGTATCTGTGAAGTTTGGCGAAGCGACATTGGTCGCGGTCATTGGCCTGGCCATCAACCTGATCAGCGCGCTACTGCTGGGACATGACCATAGCCATGATCATCATGGCCATGATCATGATGATGGCCATGAGCATGCTGCGGATCACGATCATGGACATGATCATAAAAAGGGTCATGCCGACAATAATCTGCGCGCCGCCTATGTGCATGTGCTGACCGACGCGCTGACATCCGTGCTGGCGATCGCGGCGTTGCTGGCCGGGCGCTATATGGGCTGGTGGTGGCTCGACCCGGCGGTGGGCATATTGGGCGCGGTGGTGATCGCGCGCTGGGCCTGGGGGTTGATGAAGGACACATCGGCCATCTTGCTCGATACCGCCGAACCGGCGTTGACGAAGCGGATCAAGGCGCTGGTGGAGACAGAGGGCGCGATCATCCATGACCTGCATGTCTGGCGGATCGGGCCGCATGCCCATGCCGCGATCATCAGCCTAGCGCCGGGCGGCGATGTCACCGCAGTGCGCCAGCGGGTGCGCGCGCTACCAAGGATGGAGCATGTCACGGTCGAGTGCGGGTGAAACGCCGCGATCGCCGGTAAGATGATATGCGGTGCTGGAGTGATACGCCGCTCCTCGTCCGGGGCACCGCTGTTCGGCTTTGGGACACGAGATACCAGCCTTCGCTAGGATGACGGTTAAAAAATACGTCAGTGGCTCGTTGTCATGTAAGCGAAAGATATCTGTCACTAAATTGTCACCGAAAAGACATAGCCCCCGCGTCGATCGAGACAGGGGATTCTTCCGTGACAGGTTCCAAGATGAAAAACATGGCTCTGGCGGTGAGCCTGCTGGCGTTGATGCCGGAAGTGGCGCAGGCGCAGAGCAATGAAGCGTTGCAGCGGCAGATCGACGAGTTGAAGGCGCAGGTGCAAGCACTGACCAGCGCATTGGCCGCAAGCAAGACAAATGCCGAAACCGCCAGCAACGCGTCGTCCGCGCCGACTTCGGCCGCCCCTGCCCCAGCCGCAGGGTCGGCTCCTGTAGCTGTTGCCGCAGCTCCCACTCAGCCGGTCGTCACCCAGGCATCGTCATCCGGACAGAAGAAGGCCTGGTATGAGCGGCTGTCGCTGCGCGGCTATACCCAGATGCGCTATAATGCGTTCCTGTCGGGCGATGATACGGCGCCCGCTGGCCAGTCGCGGCTGCGTTCGGTCCATGACAGCGGAATTTCCGACAAGAGCAGCTTCTCGCTGCGCCGGACGCGCCTTGTCGTTCAGGGTGACATTTCCGATCGCGTGTCGCTCTACCTTCAGTCCGATTTCTCCGCTGCCGTCAACAATCAGGCTGGCAGCGAGCGTCGGGAGGGTTTTGTGCAACTGCGCGACGCCTATGCCGACATCTTCCTGGACAAGGCCAAGACATTCCGCGTGCGCCTGGGCCAGTCCAAGGTGCCCTATGGCTGGGAGAATATGCAGTCGTCCTCCAATCGCCTGACGCTCGATCGCAGCGACGCGATCAACAGCGCGGTGCCGGGCGAGCGTGATCTGGGGATCGTCGGCTATTTCACGCCACCTTCGGTCCAGAAGATCTGGGACCGGCTGGGGCATGACGGGCAGAAGCTGTTCGGCAATTATGGCGCGTTCGGTCTGGGCGTCTTCAATGGTCAGGGGATCAACAAGACAGAGCAGAATCGCGGGCTGATGAAGGTCGCCTTTGCGACATGGCCGTTCGAACTGGATAGTCTGGGCGGCATGTTCGAGGATCAGGTGTTCGAAATCGGCGGATCGGCGATGATGAACGACTACCAGCCGGAAGTGCGCAACGGATCGGCGGTCGCTATCAGTGAGCAGTCCTATGACGATGATCGTGTCGGCATCCATGCGATGCTCTATCCCCAGCCCTTCGGCATTCAGGCGGAATGGAATTGGGGCAAGGGGCCGGAGTTCGACCGGGTAAGCCAGTCGATCGAAAAGAAGAAGCTGAATGGCGGCTATGTCCAGATGATGTACCGCCTGCCCACGGATACGATCGGGGTGCTAATGCCTTACGGACGGTGGCAGCATTATCGTGGCGGGTGGAAGGCCGGGACCAACGCGCCTCGCCTGGAAACCGACGAGTTTGAATTGGGGCTGGAATGGCAGCCGTGGAAGGCGCTGGAGATCACGCTGGCCTATGCGCGGATGAAGCGGGCCGAAGCAGATGAACGCCGCACGGGTCGGGCGACGGGTGATTTGATCCGCACGCAGGTGCAGTGGAATTATTGATGAGGTGCGGGTCGGCGGTCAGAGTAGAGTGCCTTTAAACTGAAGCACTCAGTCCCGTTCGGGCTAGCCTTTCGACAGGCTCAGGACAGGGGCGAACGGTATTGAGGTGTTGCGGATTTAACTAGCCTTCGGCGATCGCCTGCCCCGCTGCCCAGCCGCTGGCCCATGCCCATTGGAAATTATAGCCGCCTAACCAGCCGGTGACGTCGACGGCTTCGCCGATGGCGTAGAGGCCGGGGACGCGGCGCGCCTCCATGGTGCGCGAGGAAAGTTCGGCGGTGGAGATGCCGCCGACCGTGACTTCCGCTTTCGCGAAGCCTTCTGTGCCGTTTGGGGTGAAAGACCAGGCGGCAAGGCGGCGCTGCGCTTCTTCCAGCTTACGGTCGGCGATGTTGCCAAGGTCGCCAGCGAGCGCGAGGCGTTCGGCCAAGGCGTCGGCGAGTCGGTCGGGGAGTTGTGCGCGCAGCAGCGCGGTCAGCGATGTGCGGGGCTTTTGGCGTTTGGCTTCCGTCAGCCAGTTGGCGGGCATGTCGGGCAGGAAGTCGAGGGCGATCGTGTCGCCATGACGCCAGTAGGATGATATTTGCAGGATCGCGGGTCCAGACAGGCCGCGATGGGTGAGAAGCGCGGCTTCGCGGAAAGCCGTCTTGGCGTGGCGGGCGATCACGGGCGTCGAAACGCCGGAAAGTTCGCGGAACAGCATGTCTTCGCCGCCGAGGGTGAGCGGGACGAGCGCGGGGCGCGGCTCCACCACCTTGAGGCCGAACTGCCGGGCGAGGTCATAGGCGAAGCCGGTCGCGCCCAATTGCGGGATGGACGGGCCGCCGGTGGCGATCACCAGCGCCGGGGCCTGTGCGGTCTTGTCCCCGTGAGTGACGCTGAACCGGCCATCCGCGTGGGTGATGGGGCCAAGCTGGTGGCCGAGGCCGAGGGTGACGCCGCCTGCCTCACATTCGGCGAGTAGCATCGCGACGATCTGGCGCGCGGACTGGTCGCAGAAAAGCTGGCCCAGCGTCTTTTCATGCCAGGCGATGCCGTGACGTTCGACCAGCGCGAGGAAGTCCGAAGGCGTGTAGCGGCCCAGCGCAGACTTGGCGAAATGGGGGTTGGCCGAGAGATAGCGGTCTGGCGCGGTGTGGATGTTGGTGAAATTGCAGCGGCCGCCGCCGGAGATCAGGATCTTCTTGCCGGGCTGGTCGGCGTGATCGAGGACGAGGAGGCGCTTACCGCGCTGCCCGGCCGCCGCCGCGCACATGAGGCCCGCTCCGCCAGCGCCGAGGACGATGGCGTCAAACTGATCGGCTGTGGTCGACAAGATCAGCCTGCGGAGAGCGCGTCCATGATCTGGCGGATGGGGGTGAGGTCATAGCCTGCCGCTTCAGCCTTTTCGCTGAGCGCTGCGGGGTGATCACCGGCGCGGGCGCGGGTGAGTGCCCAAAGGAGCGTGCTGCGGGTACCGGATCGGCAATAAGCGAGGACCTTGCCATCGCCTGCTTCGCCGAGTGCGGCGGCCATGCCGTCCAGCTGCCAGGGGGCAAAGCCGCCGTGGGCGACGGGGACAGCGGCGTAGGCGAGGCCTGCGGCTTTTGCGGCGGCTTCGATTTCCGCGCCGTTGGTCTGGCCCGGTTCCTCGTCATCGGGGCGGTTGTTGATGATGATGGTCACGCCCAGGGACTTGGCTTCCTCGACCTGATCGACGCTGATCTGGGGGGAGACGTAGAGGTTGGGGGTGATCTGACGGAACATGGGGCGGGACTCCTTCTGTGGGGGAGCCATGCGCTTGTGGGGGGAGGGATTCAAGGGGTTTTGGGGTGGGCGGAAGCGTGTGGAGGAGAGAACTCCGCCCCTCCCCCTCTCCAAGTTCGCCTAGCTGCTTAAAAGCAGCAAGGCTCCCTATCCTCTCCCCTGAAGGGGCGAGGAAGTTAGAGGAAGGGGCGGATCGCGGCCAGGAAGGCGTCGCCATATGCGTCTAGCTTGCGCTGACCGATGCCGCTGATGTGGCCGAGTTCGGCAAGGCTCGCGGGGCGCTGCTCTGCCATTTCGCGCAGGGTGGAATCGTGGAAGATCACATAGGGGGGCACGCCCTGTTCCTGCGCGAGTTCGCGGCGGCAGGTGCGCAGGGCGTCGAACAGCGGATCGCCGACGGGGTTTTCCGGATTGCCGTTGCGGGCGCTGCGGCGGCGGCGTTCGCGGCGTGGGGGGAGGATCAGGCTGACCTCCTCTTCGCCGCGCAGGATCGGGCGGGCCGCAGGGCCGAGTTCGAGGCCGCCATGTTCGTTAGTTTGCAAAGCATCTTTTACGAGCAGGGCGCGGGATACGGGGCGGAGCAGCGCTGTTTCTTCTCCTAAGACGATGCCGTAGACGGAAATTTTGTCATGGCCGCGCTCGCGGATGCGGTCTGTGACGGCGCCGGTCAGGACTTGCTCGATATGGCCAGTGCCGAAGCTCTGCCCGGTGCGATAGACGGCGGACAGATATTTGCGCGCGGTTTCGGTCGCGTCGATGCTGGGCGGAGGATTGAGGCAATTGTCGCAATTGCCGCAGCTGGCAGGCGGGTGCTCGCCGAAATGGCGGAGCAGGATGGCGCGGCGGCAGGTGCCGGTTTCAACGAGGCCGCCCAGAGCGGTGATGCGGGTGCGTTCCCCCTGCTGGCGGGTGGGGTCCAGTTCGGTGATGCGTTGTCGCGCACGGGCGAAGTCGTCGGCGCCCCAGAAGAGGTGCGCTTCGGCCGGTTCGCCGTCACGGCCTGCGCGGCCGGATTCCTGATAATAGCCCTCAATCGACTTGGGCAGCGCGGCGTGGGCGACGAAGCGGACGTCGGGCTTGTCGATGCCCATGCCGAAGGCGATGGTCGCGACCATGACCATATCTTCACTGGCGATGAAAGCGGCTTGGTTGGCGGCGCGGACGGCTGGGTCGAGCCCGGCATGATAGGCGCGGGTTGGGCGGCCGGTTTTACTAAGGGTTTCGGCCAGCTTTTCGGTGGCCGCGCGCGTGGGGGCGTAGACGATGCCGGGGCCTTCGCTGGCGGCGATCAGGTCGGACAGCTGACGAGGCAGGCCGTCGCGGGGGTGGACGGCGTAGCGGATGTTGGGCCGGTCGAACCCGGCGATGATGAGGCCTTCGCGCGGGATGCCGAGCTGGACGAGGATGTCGTCACGGGTGTGGTGATCGGCGGTGGCGGTGAGCGCTAGGCGCGGGACGGTGGAAAACTCGTCCAGCAAAGGGCGGAGCAGGCGGTAGTCGGGGCGGAAATCATGGCCCCATTCGGAGACGCAATGGGCTTCGTCTATGGCGAAAAGGGCGATCTTTGCCGAGCGGAGCAGGCTTCGGAAGCCCTCTCCGCTCGCGCGTTCGGGGGCGACGTAGAGTAGGTCGAGATCGCCGCTCCGCAGCCGGTCCTGGGTTTCGCGCCAGTCGGCATCGACGCTGGTCAGGCTGGCGGCGCGGATGCCGACCGCCTGCGCCGCGCGAAGCTGGTCGTGCATCAGGGCGATGAGGGGCGAGATGACGACGCAGCAGCCATCGAGAGCGACGGCGGGCAGCTGGTAGCAGAGCGACTTGCCTGCGCCGGTGGGCATAATGGCGAGGGTTGGCTGGCCCGCCATGACGCGTCCGACAACCTGTTCCTGCACACCTCGGAAGCCGGGGAAGCCGAAGATGTCGTGGAGGAGCGTTGGAATGTCGGGGCGCATGGGGCGGCTGTAGCGGGTTCGGCTGGCGAGGCAATATTTTGGGTTCACGCGGAGGCGCAGAGGGCGCCGAGGGTTTGCAGAGAAGGGTCAGACGCTTTTGCTTTAGGCCTTGAGCGCGACCCGGATCAGTCGATGGGGTCGAGGAGGCAGCCCCAGCCCTTGCGGTAATGCGCGGTACGAGAGGCAAGGAGGGGGACGCTGGCTTCGACGCTGCGCGATTCGGGGTCGTCGGAGAGGGTGACGAAGGTCATGCCGGGTTCCTTGTCGCCCTTGCAGCTGTCCATTGCCCGCCCCTCTACATAGCGGCAGGAACAGGTGACGCGCGCGCCGAAGCCCGCACCCACGGCGGCGCGGGCGCGCAGGGCGCTCCAGTTCCAGGCCAGCAGCAGGACGAGCAGCGCGACGATCGCGGCGAGCGCATAAATCCATTTCGGGCGTGCGGACATGCTCCCCTTTCCGATGAGCCGTGCTAAGGGCGCGGCTTATGAAGCTCGATCGGAAAAGCGTAAAGGCTGTTGGCGCAGGCGCTGCCATTTTGTCGCTGCTGGCGCTGGCGGGGGGCCTCGCCGTGCGCGCCGCCGATCCGGCGACAGATTATCGCGTGTCGGCGGATATGGGCGTGAATGAAGGGGATTTGCGCGCCGCGATCGATCCCCTGTTCGATGGCGACGAGGATGTCGGCGAGACGCGCGCGCTGATCGTCATGCATCGCGGCGAGATCATCGCGGAACGCTATGCGCCCGGATTCGGGCCGGAGACCAAGCTGCTCGGCTGGTCGATGGGCAAGAGCGTGACGGCGGTGCTGGTTGGCTTGATGGTCGCTGACGGGCGGCTGGCGCTGGATTCGCCGGTGCCGGTCGCGGCATGGGGTCAGCCGGGCGATCCGCGCGGAAAGATTACGTTGCGGCAATTGCTCGCCATGACGTCAGGGCTGGACCATGTCGAGGATGACGAGCCGCTGGTCGAGGCGGACACGGTGCGGATGCTGTTCACCGACGGCGCGCAGGATATGAGCGCCTTTGCCGAAGCGAAGCCGCTGGCGCATGCGCCGGGGTCGCGCTTTTCCTATTCGACCGGCAATACATTGATTCTGGGCGACCTGATGGCGCGGATGCTGACCAGCAATCGCGATCCGGATGCACGGCGGCAGGCAATGCAGACATTCATCGATGGACGGCTAAAGATTCCAGCGGGGATCAAGAGCCTGACGGTGGAATATGACGCCGCTGGCACGATGATCGGCGGCAGTTTCCTGCATATGATGGCGCGCGATTATGCGCGTTTTGGCGAACTGCTGCGCAACCATGGGCGCGGGCCGAACGGACATCAGATCGTGCCGGAAAAATGGGTCGATTTCATGCGTGCGCCTTCAGGGCGCAATGCGGCCTATGGCGCGCATCTCTGGCTGAACCGCGAAAGCGAGGAAAGCGTGCTGATGCCCGGAGACGCGCCGCGCAGCCTGTTCGGCTGTGTGGGACATGGGGGGCAATATATATTGGTGTCGCCGGGTCAGGCGCTGACGGTCGTGCGGATCGGTGCGTCGCCGGAAAAGGAGCAGCGAACGGCCGTGAAGCAAGGGCTTGCGCGATTGATGCGGTTGTTCCCTGCCTGAGGGCGATTTCGGCCGGATGTTAATATGTTCCGGTGATCGGACCGAAGCTTCGGCTTAACGGCGACCAGGACATTGCGCTTGGCCGTTCGAACTGGTGTCGGACCCCTATCCTTCCTTTTAAGAAGTAGAACCCTTCGACAGGCTCAGGGCGAACGGATGGTGGGGCCGTGCTGATGATGTTCCTGTTGCATGATGGCGAACTCTCCAGGTCTGCACCCGCCCGTTAGAGGCCGCCACGTCAGCCGAGGCTGAAGCGCCGAAATAGTGCCGACCAGCCACGAAGCGGGCGTTTTCCCAGCTCATCGACCTGCCAAATGCGATGCACGTCCAGCATGTCGAAGCCCGACCGCCTTCCCTCGACCGTCACGCGCATGCCGAGATAGCGCCGCGCCGATCCTGGCACGTCGAGTTGCCACATGCCGCCGTCATGTCTCTCCAGTGCGTATCCCCATTGGCGGGCACGCAATATTCCGGTTTCCACATGCCATGCACCTTTGGGCATCGCGGCTTACCCTCGAACCCGTTGGCGGCCCGCCCCTTCGGCGCTGCCTGACGCCGACAGTCGATCGAATATGGCACGTTTGAGCAGCGGGGACGAGTGGATGAGGTGTTGCAGTTCGCGAATGGCGCCATCGACCACGCCCTTGTCATAATCGCTGACCGTCCAGCGGCGAGTGGACGGGGACGTTGGATCGACGAAGAAGCATATCGTTTCCTGTTCGCCCGTCAGAAGCTCGACATGATGTTGCCTTAGCCGCTCGATCAGCATGTCAGCGACATAATGTTCCCATTTCATATTCATGCCCGTCGTTCCAATCCTGGAATGTCATGTTCTGCCAGCACGGTGGCTGGAGCAAAAAAAGGGCGCGTCGAAATCGACGCGCCCAGTGCATGAGGAGGGTTGGATCAGAAACCGAAGCTGATGCCGCCGCGGACCTGAGCCAGGCTGTTGTGCCCACCGAAGCCGTAGCCGCCGGACAGGAACAGGTTGACGCGCTTGTTCACCGAAGTGTCGATGCCCAGTTCGATCAGGCCATGACCATCGGGATCGACACCCTTCAGGTTGAAGGCATTGCCGCCGCCCACATATTGGACGGTGCGATCGCTGCCGATGTTGCCCTGGAAGCTGTACTGCACCTTGGCATAGGGGCGGTAAGCCACACCATCGACATCACCCAGCAGAGCGCCTGCCTTCACACCGATGACCGGCGAGAAGACCGACTTCGACGCGTCATCGACGTTGAGACCGATGCCTGCGCCACCCTTTTCGGTGAAGCCGTTCATCGACCAGCGGCGAAGGGCCAGCTTACCGAAGGGCGTTACGACGAGACCGTTACCGGCCGCGAAGTCATAGCCCAGTTCCAGGCTGGCATCCCACTGAGAACCCTTGAAGTTGCCTTCAATCGTGCGGGCAAGCAGGGTCAGGTCGCGTTCGACTTCAAACTTCGAGAAGCCGTAGGCAAACTGGAAGCTGCCGTAGAAAGGACCGAAGCCCTGGGTCGCGTAGGCACCGATGGTGTAGGTACGGACCTGCGCTTCTTCCGGCGAACCCTTGGCCGACACGTCATGCTGACCATAGCCGAAGCCGATGCCGAAGGCGCCGTCTTCCTGGTAAGCGACGTCGATACCGAAGGCGCCACCATAGCTGTTGGTCTTGATCTTCGACGCGCCCGAGCGGGTGCCGCCCGTCTTGGCGAAGTTAGCCGAGGGGTTGAACCAGAGCCGGGTACCCAGAGTCTCTCCATAGCCGCGACGAGCCGCCAGACGGTTGACCGTGGTGTTGAAGACCGCGTTCTGATCCACCGCAGCAAGCGAACCGTAGATCTCCGCCGAGGAAAGCTCGTTGAAGACCTGCGCTGCTTGTGCGCTGTTCAGGCGCCAGTCGAGACCGGCCGCGATGTTGGCGATGTCCTGAGCGTTGGCGATCTCCGTGACCGAAGCAAAGCCATTGCCACCAGCAGCGTCCGTCTTCACCCGAGCGATGACGTCAGCCAGAGCGCTGTCCAGACCCACAGCCGCAGCAGCCGCGTTGCGGTTGGTCGCGCCGACAGCATAGCTGCTGCGGGTTGCTTCGATCGACACGGTCTTGGCGGTCGTGTCATGCTTCAGGCCGAAGGTGACGAACTGCGAGCTAAGCGAAGGCGTTGCAGTTGCCGTGACATCGCCCGTTCCGGTGTAGGTGAACAGCGTGTAGCCGTCGCCCGTGGAATAGAGGCTGTCCTTCGACACGGTCACCGCGACCTTGCCGCCCAAGTTCAGGTTCCCATCCACCGTGACGGATGACGGGGTCGAGAAGACACCGGCATTTTCGGGAGTGGTGAAGTAGGGAATGCCGACGCCGCCGGTGATCGGACCCAGGATTTCCGGAGCCGAACCGCCATCGTTGACGTTCAGGCTGCCGAAGCGGACCAGCGAGGGGTTGACGCCCACAACCGTCGTGCCGTTGGCAGTCTGGGTGTAGTTGCCCTGCTGATAGACTTCGATGCCCTTAATGGCTTCAGGACCCGGCGTGACGATGCTGTTGCCGACCGACCGGATGAAGGTGGGCGCGCGGCGGCCGAGGACGAGGGTCGCATCATTGTTGATGTTGCCCTTGATCCCGAAGACCGCGTCGTCGGCCACGTCCAGTTGGAGTTCGCCAGCCTGCACGTTGAGGTTGCCGACATCCATTGTCCAGTTTGCAGGCGAGGAGCCTTCAGCCGGAACATATTCGTCGCCCGTCACCACGAAGGTGCCAGCGCCCGTCTTGTTGACGGTGTTGACGCCCAGCACGCGAACCGCCGTCGGGTTGAACAACCCTTCCGCTTCTTCCGGCAGGGTCGCGACCGGCGTGAAGTTCGACGTTGCGGTCGATCCGGCAATCTTGAGCTCGCTGGCGCCCAGGAAACCGCCGCCGTTCAGATTGACGGTCGTGTCGGTCAGATAGGCACCGCTATCGTCGCGCTGTGCGTCGATGTCGCCGAGCGTGATCGACCCGTTGTTGAGGTTGATCGTCGCCTTGATGTCGGCTGTCTTGACGGCAGCTTCGCCACCCACGCTGAGGTTGAACGCGGCAGGATCAACCTGCGATGCGTTCAGCGGGACGCCCGATCCGGAAACCAGCGAAGCCAGTTCGGAGGCTACTTCGGCCTGCGTCGATACCGCACCCGTCACGGTGAAACCGCGCGAGATGCCGTTCTGATCGACCGTGTAGGTCTGCGCGGCCGGAGCAGCCGTGACGATGACGGCGGTCGTGTTGACCGTCGCATCGACAGTGGCCGTGCCGCTGAACACCGATCCGCCGAGCGTCGTGTTGCCCGTCAGGATGCCGTTGTTCGTGACTGCGCCGGTGACACCTTCCAGCTCGACGTCGCCGAAAGCGATGCCGTTGTTGGTGAAGCTGGCGTTGCCGCCAACCGGCGCCGCGGTGACGCTTGCCGCGATCGTGCGGGTGCCGGCATTGGTCGGGTTGGTATCGGTGATCGTCGCGGTGCCGCCTGCATCCAGCGCCGAGACGCTGAAGACATTGCCTGCGGACAGGGTGCCGAGCGAACCGTTGTTGACGAGCGAGGCAGAGGCCAGGCCTTCAACTTCGACATCGCCAAGGACAGTGCCGTTGTTCGTGACCGAAGCCGCGCCGCCGACAGGCTGACCGGTGAGCGTCGTCACGACGCTGACGGGGGTGAAGCCGTCGGCCGCATAGGTGGTGACGGTTTCTTCGCTGCTGTCGAAGCCAAGGCTGCCCGCGAACAGGTTGCCGCCGGTGCCGAAGTTGGCATCGCCGATGACGCTGCCTTCGCCGATGGTGATCGACGCACCGCCTACGCCGGAAGCGAAGACGCTGCCTGCTACGCTGGGCACGCCCTGCTGCGACGGAGCGTCCACGACAACCGAAGCCTGACCACCTGCGGAGGTGAAGCTGTTGGTTTGCGTGCTGGTCGTCAGCGTGTCGATGCCGCCGGTGACGCTGTAATTGTCAACGCTCTCGCTGTTGAACAGGTCGGTGCCCGACGAGGCGAAGACCGATCCGCCGACCGAGCCGGTGATGTTGGCGCTGGCGTTGCCGAAGGCCGAGGTGACGCTGCCGTCGCCGTCGATGCGTCCGGCATTGTTGAGCGTGGCGTTGCCAGCAACAGCCGGAGCGGCTTGGGTCGAGGACGAGGTGACAACAGCCGTGCCATCTCCAGCGGCGTCAACCGTACGCGTTGCGGAGCTGGCGAATGCCACGTCAGCGGGCGTGAAGGCGAACGGGCCGACCTGCGTGGTGCTGACAGACACGTTGCCGCCCACTGCTGCATCCGCGCCGATGTCGGCGGAGGCCGAAGCGGTGCCTGCAACGTTGACGTTGCCGCCTACATTCGCAGCGCCCTGAAGTGCGACCGAAGCTGCGCCGCCGGTCTGGCTCTGGGTGAACTGCTGGTTGTTGGACGAGACGGTTCCCTGCAGGACGCCAGCGTCATAGGTGTCGGTGCTTTCCGAGTTCGTCGTCACATTGATGGCGAAACCCTGGCTCGTCGAGCTGACGTTGCCGGAGATCTGGCCGCCGTTGACGTTGACCGCGCTGCCTGCGTTACCGGAGGAGAACACATCGCCATTGAGGCCGGAATCGCCGGGGGCAACCGTTCCGCTGACGTTGACAGTGCTGGTGCCGCCGGTGGACGCGACATCGATCGTATCGACGCTGGTGGCGACGACCGTGCCGGTGCCCGCGCCATCACGCGAGTCGGTTGCAACATCCGTGCTTGCATCGGCTTGCGATACGCCCTGCGCGGTGGACGACACATTGCCATATACGCTGCCGCTGACGGTCGCAGTGCTGTTGGCGGCGGAGAACTGGCTGACGCTGCCGTCATTGCCGGTGCCGAAGTTCAGCGAGCCGTTGATGCCCGCATAGGTGCCGGTGACGTCTCCGCCGACGGTTTCGCTCGAGCTGCTCGACTGCGTGGTCGTGGTCGTCCCCGATACGGTGACCGTGGGACCAGTGCTGGTCGATACCGTGCTGCCGCTCGCCGCAGCGGTCTGGCCGAGGACCTGGCCATTGTTTGCGATGGTGATCGCGCCGGTGTCCGAATCGGCATCGACGTCGCCGCTGATACGGCCAGCGGCCGCATTGGTGATCGAGATGGCGCCATCGGTGGTCGAGGCCAAGGCGCTGCCGCCGACCGAGCCGCTATTGGCCAGGGTGACGGAGCCGGACGTTGCCGTGCCGACAAGGTCGCCATCGACGGAACCGGCGTTGGTGACGGAGACGTTCGCGGCGTCAAGGGCTGAGCCGATCAGGCTGCCGCCGACTTCGCCTGCGGGACCGTTGACGAGCGCAACATCACCATAGGCGGAGCCGAAGACGCTGCCGCCCACCGAACCGTTATTGGTGACCGAAGCCGTGCCGCCGAAGTCCGTTGTGCTGATGCCGCCCGTGACTTCGCCATTGTTGGTGGCGGTGAAGTTGTTCGCGGCGGCCGTGCTGCCGACGCCGCCAAAGGCGATGCCGGTGACCCGACCATCGTTGGTCAGTGAAACAGCGCCATCGCCCTCGCCAGCCGCATAGCCGCCCGCGACGAAATCATAGCCGACGCTGCCGCCGCTGATGTCCGCACCGGAGGCAATCATTACCGTAAGGTCAGGGTTTGCAGGAGTGGTGATCGCGGCATCGATGCTGGCGTTCACCGCGGCGCTTGTACCCGCGCCGGTGGGCACGTTCACAGTTGCGGGAGCGGCTGAGGCTCCACTGGCGTTGGCGAGGAGCGCCATCGCCGGCATCGAGGCTGACAAGAGCAGCATCCGATGCAGTTTCGAGTTATTTCTCATTCTTTATTCCCCTAGTCATCGTGCAAAGCCGCAAAGCCAGACGGCGCAAGGGGACATCCGGGCCGGGACGACACCACCCGACCTGCCGCATCTAATATGCGCGGTGAAATCCCCTTCACCCCCTGCACATTGCTAGACGCACTTCACGTGCGTGTGCGCAACTTGCGCAAATCTCCTATGCGCAATCGCATTGGTTCGCAATCGCTTTTTGCGGCGACGCATTCATGTGCGCACATTGCTGCGAGATTTGACGGAATTTCAGCTGCATTTCAGCCGTTTTTATGAAAATTCTGGATTTTCGAGTGCGCAAATTGTATGGTTGTTCAATATGCACTTGGCAGGTTTGCGGCAGTGGTGTGAACGCTTCTAGAAACGACGATAAACAAGAGGCGACGCAAGATTTGCGATCGTCGTTTCTCCAGGTGGTCGCACGGTTGTGCCAAGAACAGGCGCAGAAAAACATGTCTTTTGATTATGAGTGGGATCAGCAGAAAGCGCGGGGGCTAATCAGCTGCCTGATTGAGGAAACCGGCCTTTCGGCGACGGAAGTAGCGCGCCGATCAGGGCTGGCCCCATCGACGCTGACCCGGATTTATCCGACACCTTCGGTCGGCTATTCCCTTTCGGCCCGGAGCATATCCAAGCTCAAGCAAGCATTTCCTGAGCCATTCGCCATGTGCGAGGCAAGGGGGATCACCGCCACCCCTTCACCGGCTCCCACCCATCTGGTGAAGGAGCGGCCCCTGCCCTTTGCTATGCCGAGTGAAAGGACCATCCCGGTCTATGCCGCGTCGCTGCTGTTCCCAGACGAGGACAGCATATCGCTGGCCAACGACCTGGAGATGTGGGAGGGCGACTTCACCCAGCCGGCCGCCTTTATCCCCGCGCCATTCGGCCGTGCCGACGCCAGCCGCTATTTCGCGATCTACATCCCCAGCGAAGCGATGGAGCCGAGGTTCCGGGCAGGCGAGCGGGTGATATTGGACAGGATCAAGCCCGCGTCCATCGATACCGACGTAATCGTGCAACTGCGCGACGAAGAGGAACGGTCGCTTTGGACGATCGGCAGGCTGAGCGCGCGGGACCGCAACCTGATCGGCCTGACCCAGTATAAGGACCGGGTGACCGCGTCCATTCACCGCAGCAAGGTCCGGCATATCTTCCCGATCATCGGGATGCTCGGCGACGAGGCTTGAGGTCTGACCGGCCCGGTCACTGCAAAGCTGATATCGCTCGCCTAGAGCATCGTGCCTTTAATCTGAATCACCCAAGCCCGTTCGGGCTGAGCTTGTCGAAGCCTTCCTCTTCCTAAAAAGAAGGAAGGCCCTTCGACAAGCTCAGGGCGAACGGCATTAGTAGATGGAGCCGATTTAGAGCACGAAGCACTAGGCTGTAGTGACGATTTAATCATTTGAGCCATAGCATGATGCTTGCGAGCTTGATGAAGCCGAGGAAGTTGGCGGCGATTTTGTCGTAGCGGGTAGGGATGCGGCGCCATTGCTTGAGGCGAGCGAAGAAGCCTTCGATGCCCCATCGCTGTTTGTAGGCGATGACATCATATGGTCGGCGGATGCTGCGATGGCGGCGTGGCGGGATGACGGCCTCACCGCCTTGGGCACGGATCAGATCGCACAGGCTATCGGCATCATAGGCGCGATCGGCAAGAACCTGCTTTGCGGGCAGTCCTCGGATCAGGTCGCAAGCAGGCGCCATGTCGTTCTGTTGTCCGGGACCGAGCATGAAGCGCACCGGCAGACCAAGGGCATCGACTACGGCGTGGATTTTAGTGCCGAACCCGCCTCGGGAGCGGCCGAGAGCCTGGGCTTGAACGCCCCCCTTTTTACCCGCGCTCCGGCCGCTTGAGCCTGGGCGCGGATCACGGTGGCGTCGATCGCAAGCCATTCGATGTCGGGATCGTCCGATACCGCCGCGAATATCCGGTCAATCACCCCTTGCTCGACCCACCTAATGGGATGGACGGCTCTCCCACTCCGGAGCAACGTTGTGCGACCGGACGTGCAAGGAGAGAAGTGATGACCATTGATGTCCTCGGTATCGACCTGGCGAAGAACGTGTTTCAGCTTCATGGCGTGGATCGCAAAGGCAATGCGGTTTTCAAACGCAGGGTCATGCGCGATCAGCTATTATCTGTGCTCGCCGGTATCGAGCCATGCACGATCGCCATCGAGGCCTGCACGGGTGCCTTTTGCTGGGCGCGCCAGTTTGAAGCACTTGGCCACAGGGTAAAGATCGTCAGCCCGCAATATGTGAAGCCGTTCGTCCGCAGGCAGAAGAACGATGGCAACGATGCCGAGGCGATCTGCACGGCCGTGCGCCAACCCCACATCCCGCTGGTGCCCAAAAAGAGCGTGGAACAGCAGGATATCCAGGCGCTCCACCGCGCCCGCCAGCGCCTAGTCAATCATCGAACCGCCCTGGTCAGCCAGATGCGCGGACTGTTGCTTGATCGCGGCATTGCCTTTGCCAAGTCGATCACCCGGGCGAGACGCATGATCCCGGAAATCCTGGCGCGTGCCGAATCCGGTCTTTCGACTATGGCGCGCGAGACCATTGCCGAGCTCTGGGATTTCTTCTGCGATCTCGATCGCCGCATCGAACATTTCGACAAGAAAATCGAAGCGGTCTTCAAGGCGAGTGAGCCCTGTCAGCGCGTCGCCAGAATCAAAGGCGTTGGACCCAAAACGGCGACAGCCATCGTGGCGGCAGTCGGCGACGCTTCGGACTTCAGAAATGGGCGCCACATGGCAGCCTGGCTGGGATTGGTACCGCGCCAGTTTTCGAGCGGCGACAAGGCCGTACTCATGGGCATCTCCAAGCGAGGCAGCCAGCATCTGCGCAGCTTGTTGGTGCATGGCGCTCGCGCCGTCGTGAGAACGGCAACCAACAAGAACGATCCCATGAGCCAATGGGCCAACCAGCTTCGGGAGCGACGCGGCTTCAACCGCGCGACGGTTGCCATCGCCAACAAGAACGCACGGATAATCTGGGCCGTGCTTCGAACGGGCGATCACTACCGCGCCGCCGCCTGAAGATCGGAACCAGTTTGCGAGTAGACGGAGAAATGGACTGCACTGATCGAGCCGACGCGCGACGAACCTGACTATTATCGAGGCCTGTGAGGCCTACCAGCTGTAGAGGTGCGCGTGTGCGGATTCCCCATTTGGGCGCTCTGGGAAACCAGCTGACGCCGGATAGATGTTTGCAACTGATCCACGCAGAACGTTTCAATGCCGCTTGCAAAGGGAGAGCCGTCCATAGAGGTAATATGGGCCGCTTAGCCGTCTGATAGGGGCCAAAACGCTCGGGCAAATCACGCCAGCGTCCGCCCGAACGCGCCAGCCACAGCAGCGCATCAAGAAACCGGCGGCCATCGCTGCGTGGACCACGCTTGCCCTTTCGTCCGCCCGGCACAAACTCGCGCAGTCGCTCCCACTGATCGTCCCGTAAAACCTCGCCTTCCACACCAGCCTCCAAAAGCCAGTGTTGAATCAGATGGGGTGGTTGCCGCCCTCCCCAGACGGCATCGCAATGTGCCAAGATGTGGTGTTGAGGCCACTGAGCGGAAAGGACGGCAACCGTGACAAAGGATACGATGATCGGGGTGGATTTGGCAAAGAGCGTCTTTCAGTTGCACGGCGCGTCGATGACGGGGCAGATGCAGTTCCGTAAGAAGCTATCGCGGCAAGGCTTTTACAAATTCATTGCAGGGCAGCCTCCAGCGGTGGTCGTGATGGAAGCCTGCGGCAGCGCGCATTATTGGGCCCGTGAAGTGACCAAGCTTGGTCATGACGTGAAGCTGATTGCGCCTCATTATGTGCGGCCGTTTGTAAAGCGGCAGAAGAATGATGCGGCAGATGCGGAGGCGATTGTAATAGCGGCCCAGCGGCCCGAAATGCGCTTTGTCGAACCAAAATCTGTTGAGCAGCAGAGCCGAGCTATTTTGTTTCGGGCTCGAGAGCGGCTCGTCCACCAGCGGACCGAACTGGTCAACGCCCTCCGGGCTTACCTCTATGAGTATGGCCATGTCGTTCCTCAGGGGATTCACCAGATCAAGCGGATCGAAGAGATCCTAGACGCACCGAACAGCGACTTGCCCAATTTGATGCGCGAGGAATGCCGGGATTTGCTGGAGCAGATTGCCGAGAAGACGGTCCGGATCAATGTCCGCACTGGCAAGATCAAAGCGTTGGCGGCGCAAGCCGACACCGCGCGGCGCTTGCAGACAATCCCCGGCGTAGGACCTTTGACCGCCCTGGCTGTCGAGGCCTTTGCTCCGCCTATGGAAAACTTCCGGTGCGGTCGCGACTTCGCGGCTTGGCTCGGCCTCGTCCCACGTCAGTTCTCATCCGGCGGCAAGGAGCGGCTCGGACGCATTTCCAAGGCCGGACAATCCGACATCCGCAAGCTGCTGATTATCGGGGCGATGTCGCGCCTGAACTGGATGGGCCGCAAATCGATTCCTGAAGGTTCCTGGCTGGCGCGCATATCCATGCGCAAACCCAGGATGATCGTAGCGATCGCTTTGGCCAACAAGATGGCACGCACAATCTGGGCCATGCTGACGAAGAATGAGGATTATCGAGTTCCGGCATAGGTGGCGGCGTGACCCACATGTCACAAATCCGTCATGTCGGATAACGGGAGGTGAAAGAAGGCGACGACCCGAATGGGCAAAATGATCGAACAGATCTGGATCCGGAAAACCAGTTGATTTCTATGAGTCCTCGAGCTCGAGAATCAGTTTTGGACCTGATCCGCAGATCACCATACCGGCCAGCGGCTTCTGAATGCCGCATCTCAAAGGCCTTACAGAAGACCGCACTCGATCACTCGCGCATCGGATCAGAAACTTCTTGCGCCACGGGCGGCAACCACAGAAGAAATCTACGCTCGCGTGAATCCCTAAAATGTCACTACAGCCTAAAGCAGGAACTGCCCCTCTATCACCGTGCGGCAGGCGCCGGTCAGGATGACCCGATCGCCGTCCAGACGGCAGCCGAGGCGACCGCCGCGCGCAGATGCCTGCACGGCGCTGAGCTTTACCCTGTCGAGCCGGGACGCCCAGAAGGGGGTGAGCAGGCAATGAGCGGAGCCTGTCACCGGGTCCTCGTCCACGCCGCCGCCGGGCACGAAGACGCGGCTGAGGATGTCGCTGTCTTCGCCGGGCGCCGTGGCTATCAGCATGATGTCGCCGAGCGCTCGCAATGCCGCAAAGTCAGGCCGGAGCGCGCGAACGGCGGCGGCGTCAGGGAAGAGGAACAGGCTGTATCCGCCGTCGCGCCAATGGGACTCAAGCGGCTCCCCACCGAGCCCGGCCGCAAGATCGGGCAGCGCGCGCGGTTCCATATGCCATGCGGGAAGCGAAAGGGCGTAGCCATCCCGGTCACGCATAACCATCAGCACGCCCGCGTCACGGGTGCGGAAGCGCAGCGCGGTGCGGCCGCCCATCAGCACATGGCCGCTGGCGAGCGTGGCATGGCCGCACAGCTTCACCTCAACCGTCGGCGTGAACCAGCGCAGCGCATAATCGGCGTCGGGATCATCGGGGGCGGGGACGGTGAAGGCGGTTTCCGACAGGTTGTTTTCAGCCGCGATCGCTTGGAGGGTCGCATCGTCAAGCCAGCGGCCGAGCGGTATCACGGCGGCTGGATTTCCGGTGAAGGGCGCGTCGGCGAATGCGTCAACCTGAGTGAAGGGAAGGCTGGTCATGGATTGGGTTTCCGCTGGCTGGTGAGGCCGATGATGACGCGCGGTCACGCCGGGCGATAGGGCCAGCGAGGAGACATTGGTCTGGATGTGCGTCGAGGGGGAGAGTGATCTGGCGTTCGATGCAGGGGCCTGAGATGCCAGCTTGCGCTGGCATGACGTGGGTGGGGAAACGAAATGGGCCAGCCATATGAAATGGCTGGCCCGTGTTCGCGGCTTGAGGGGACGTTTTGACCGTCAATCCAATTTAGGCCCGAAGGCCGATGAGGAATGACGCTCCCCAGGCTTACGCACTGCCGCTCGCCCTCCCGCGGGCGATCTATGGGGTGGATACTAACCTAGATTGGGCGAGTCGTCTCGCCCAAATCGCGCATTTACCGGCTGATCGGCTCGTTTCGGCCCGTTATTCGCCGCCGCATTGGGCGCGGTGGAGCAATTTCTGGTCGGCAAGGACCAAGGCCATCATCGCTTCGACCACGGGAACGCCGCGAATGCCGACGCAGGGATCGTGGCGGCCCTTGGTGATGATGTCCGATGCATCGCCTTCGCGCGTGACGGTTTCGACCGGGATCAGGATCGAACTGGTCGGTTTGAAGGCGACGCGCAGCTTTACAGGCTGGCCGGTGGAGATGCCGCCTGCGATGCCCCCTGCGTGATTGGCAAGAAAGGTCGGCCCTGCTTCGCCGGGCCGCATGGGATCGGCATTTTCCTCGCCACGCAGGCGAGCGGCGGCGAAACCGTCGCCGATTTCCACGCCCTTGACCGCGTTGATGCTCATCATCGCGGCGGCGAGTTCGCTGTCGAGCTTGGCATAGAGCGGCGCGCCCCAACCGGCAGGCACCCCGGACGCGACGCACTCAACCACGGCGCCGAGGGACGAACCGTCCTTGCGCGCGCTATCGACCAGCTGCTCCCAGCGCTTGGCGGCTTCAGGGTCGGGGCAGAAGAAGGGATTGTTGTCGATCTCTGCCGCATCAAAGCGCGCATAGTTGATCGCATCGCCGCCTATCTCACTGACATAGGCGAAGATATCGACTTCCGGCAGGACGAGGCGTGCAACCGCGCCCGCAGCCACGCGGCTGGCAGTTTCGCGCGCCGACGAACGGCCACCGCCGCGATAGTCGCGAAAGCCGTATTTGGCGTCATAGGCGTAGTCGGCGTGGCCCGGCCGATAGGCCTTGGCGACGTCGGAATAATCCTTGGACCGCTGATCGGTATTCTCGATCATCAGGCTGATCGGGGTGCCGGTGGTCTTGCCTTCGAACACGCCCGACAGGATGCGGACCTCATCCGGTTCGCGGCGTTGGGTCGTGAATTTCGATGTGCCGGGCTTTCGCTTGTCCAGGAAAGGCTGGATGTCGGCTTCGCTGATCGGCAGGCCGGGAGGGCAGCCATCGACGACCGCGCCGATGGCCGGACCATGGCTTTCGCCCCAGGTGGTGAAGCGAAATACGCGGCCGAAGGTGTTGAAGCTCATGTTCCGTTCCTAGCCCGGATCAGCCCTTGTCGAGCGCGATGTCGGGGGCGTCTTCGGCCTTCATGCCGATGACATTGTAGCCCGCATCGACATGATGGACTTCGCCGGTGACGCCCGATGCCAGATCCGACAGGAGATAGAGGGCAGCGCCGCCGACATCTTCGATCGTCACGTTGCGGCGAAGCGGGCTGTTCAGCTCATTCCACTTCATGATGTAGCGGAAGTCGCCGATGCCGCTCGCCGCCAGCGTCTTGATGGGGCCTGCCGAGATGGCGTTGACGCGGATATTTTCAGGCCCCAAGTCCATCGCCAGATATTTGACGCTGGTTTCCAAAGCGGCCTTGGCCACGCCCATGACGTTGTAATGGGGGATGACCTTTTCGGCGCCATAATAGGATAGGGTCAGCAGGCTGCCGCCCTCAGCCATCAGCGCGCGGGCGCGCTTGGCGACGGCGACGAAGCTGTAGGCCGAGATGTTCATCGTCATCAGGAAGTTTTCGAGGCTGGTATCGACATATTTGCCGCGCAGCTCATTCTTGTCGGAAAAGCCGATCGCGTGGACCACGAAATCGAGCTTGCCCCAGCGTGCTTTCACTTCGTCGAAGGCCGCGTCGAGCTTTTCCATGTCGGACACGTCGCAATCGAGCAGGAAGTCCGATCCCAGTTCCTCGGCAAGCGGGCGCACGCGCTTGGCGAGCGCCTCACCCTGATAGGAGAAGGCGAGTTCTGCCCCTTGTGCGCGCAATGCCTTGGAAATGCCCCATGCGAGCGACTTGTCATTCGCCAGGCCCATGATGAGACCCCGTTTTCCCGCCATCAAGCCCGTCATTCTACCGTCCCGTTCCCTTTACGATCCTCCATGCCACGCTCGACTTCCTCTTCGGGAAATTCGGCAAGCGCCGCATTGAGTTCCGCGCCAATTACCACGCCGAGCCCGACGAGGAAGAAAAAAATGAGCGTGATCATGACGCCCGCCAAACTGCCATAGGTGCGATCATAGCCGCCAAGCAGCGAGAGCGTGGGTGGCAGCAGCATGGTGACGCCATACCACCAAAGGGACGTGGCGACCGCGCCGGGCCATTTGGGAAAGCGGCTGTCCTTGTAGGCGCTGGGTGTCAGCGAGAAATAGAGATAATAAAGGGCGACGCAGAGGATCAGCATCGGCAGCGCGCGCGTCAGGGTGACGATCTGCATCGCCTGGTCGGCGAAGGGCAGCAGCTGGTGCAGGAACTGGTCGATGCCCGTTATGACGACCTGGAGGGAAAAAGCGAACATCACGGCGAACACGCTGACCAACGTGATGCCGATGGCGGTCAGGCGGTAGTGCCAGAAGGGCCGCGTGCTTTTGGTGCCATAGGCGCGGCGGAGGATGTCGCGGATGGTTTCGATGAGGCTGCCTACGGTCCAGAGGCCCACGAGGCCGCCGAGCCAAAGCAGCGGGCCGGTGCGCGCGGTGAGGACATCGATGATGGGCTGCTTCACCACGCTGGCGACGCCCGGCGGCACGGTTTCGAGGAAGGCGCCCACCGCCGCCAGCCCATCCTGCGACCGGCCAAAGATGCTGGCCACCGCCGCCGCCACGATGAAGAAGGGGAAGAGCGTCATCAGCGAAAGATAGGCGAGGTTTCCCGCGTGGATGAAGCCATCGCTATAGGTGCCGACAGCCACACGCTTCATGATTTCGAAGGCGTGACTACCGGGTCGAACGCGGGCTATGCTGCGGTTGAGGTGCGCACGAGCGTCGTCCGCGATCCGTTTGCGGCGGGATTCGGGTGAATAGGGTGAAGGCTGCGGCATGCCCTCCTAACGTCCTAGACGCCCAGATGGGCGCGAACGGCCCGACTGTCCTGCCAGCTTTCCACCAGCGACTTGATCGCCGGATCGTCGCCGGGAATGTCGAGGAGCAGCCGGACGAGCTGATCGCCCCGTTCTCCCGCCTTGTGCGTGAAGCCCTTGCCGCGCAGGCGCAGCGTCTTGCCCGATGTGGTCCCGGCGGGGACGCCGAGCATCACCGGGCCATCGACGGTGGGCACCTTTACCTTGCCGCCCTTCACCGCCTCGTCGAGGGTGATGGGGAGGTCGAGCAGCACATTGTCACCGTCGCGGGTGAAAAATGGGTGCGGTTTCACCTCAATGGTGACGATCGCATCCCCTGCCCCGGCTGGCCCTGCCTGCCCCTTCCCCGACAGCCGCATCTGCGTGCCGGTTTCGACGCCAGGGGGGAGCTTTAGGTCGATGCTCTTGCCGTCCTGCAAGGTGATGCGCTGCGGCGCGAGGGTGGCCGCATCGACGAACGCAACGGCGAGACGGTAGGACACATTGGCGCCCTTCTGCGGCGGGGCTCCACGGCCGAAGCCGCCGAAACCACCGCCTCCGCGCCGGGCGCCGCCGCCGCTGAACAATCCTTCGAAGATATCGCCGAAATCGGCGCCTTCGTTGAATTCAAAGCCGCCGCCGCCACCCGGACGCCCGCGAAAGCCGCCGCCGCCAGCGCCGCCAAATCCGAAGGGGGCGGTAGGATTGCCGTCGCCGTCAATCTCTCCCCGGTCGAAACGCGCGCGCTTATCCTTGTCCGACAGCAGCTCATAGGCGCTGGAAACCGCCGAGAAGCGCTCGGCTGCTTTCGGATTATCCTGATTCCGGTCGGGGTGAAGCTCCTTGGCGAGCTTGCGGTAGGCCGACTTGATCTCTGCCTCGCTCGCGCCGCGCGCGACGCCCAGTATGGAGTAGGGATCCGCCATTGCCGAGTGTCTATCCTTGTTCGTGAAAGCTGATTTGCACCTTATGTGGCGAAATAGTCACGATCGTTCAAGCGGCGCGGGCATCGACATGAACGGAAACCAGCCGTAGATCAGCAGCATGACCAACCCCTTCCCCCTGTTCGACCAATGGTATGGCGAAGCGCGCGACGCCGAGATCAACGACAGCAACGCGATGGCGCTGGCAACCGCCGACGCGCGCGGGCGGCCGTCGGTGCGAATGGTGCTGCTGAAAGGGCATGGGCCGGACGGCTTTATTTTCTATACCAACTTCGAGGGGCGGAAGGCCGAGGATTTGCTCGCCAATCCGCATGCCGCACTGCTGTTTCACTGGAAATCGCTGCGGCGCCAGATTCGCATCGAAGGGCCGGTCGAGACGGTCGATGAAGCGACCGCCGACGCCTATTTCGCGACGCGCAGCCGCGACAGCCAGCTGGGCGCATGGGCATCCGACCAGTCGCGGCCCCTGCCGTCCCGGGATGTTTTCATGAGCCGTTACGCCGACGCCGTCGCACGGTTCGAGGGCGGACAGGTGCCTCGCCCGCCGCACTGGTCGGGATTTCGCGTCGTGCCGCAGAGGATCGAATTCTGGCAGGACCGTGAGCATCGGCTGCATGAACGGCGGCTGTTCGAGCGGGATGGCGATGGTTGGCGCGAGGGGCTGCTTTATCCCTGAGAATCCCCCCCATCGGGAGATGGGGAGGGGGACCAGCCGAAGGCTGGTGGAGGGGAAATGCGCACCGTCAGCTCATTTCCCCTCCACCACCGCTGCGCGGCGGTCCCCCTCCCCACGCCTCCGGCGCAGGGAGGATTTGTGATAGGCGGCTACCGAAGCGCCTGATAGATGTGCGGCCAGCACAGCAAAGAGGGGTTGCATGCGGAATCGACTGACGGCCTTCATCCTTGCTGGCATGATCCTGGGCGTTCTCACCGGCTTTGCGGCCAATTTGTGGGTCGGATCCGACAAGGCCCTTGCCAAGGATGTGGCAGGATATTTCCACCTGCTGGCCGACATCTTCCTGCACCTCATCAAGATGATCATTGCACCGCTGGTTTTTTCCACGCTGGTCGCGGGGATCGCGCATATGGGGGACAGCGCGGCGTTAGGGCGGATCGGCGGGCGGGCGCTGGCCTGGTTCATCGTCGCCAGCCTGATCTCGCTGACGCTGGGCCTTATCTTCGTCAATTTCTTCGCGCCCGGTGACGGATTGAATCTGGTCCGGTCGGGCGCGGACTCCGGCGTGAATACTGAAGCGCTCAATTTCAGGGATTTCGTCCTGCACGTCTTCCCCACCTCCATGGTGGGCGCGATGGCGGAAAATTCGATCCTTCAGATCGTCGTCTTTTCGCTGTTCGTGGGCGTCGCGCTGACCGCCATTGGCGAGAAGGGCAAGCCGATCGTCACCGTGATCGAGGCGATGGTCGAATTGATGCTGCAGGTGACGGGCTATGTGATGCGTGTTGCCCCCCTTGCCGTGTTCGGGGCGCTGGCATCGGCGATCACGACAGAGGGGCTGGGTGTCCTCAAGACCTTTGGCGAGCTGGTCGGCGAATTCTATCTGTCGCTCCTCGCGCTATGGCTGCTGCTCTGTGGCGCGGGTGCGATCTTCCTGGGGCGGCGGATGATCAAGCTGCTCAGATATGTGCGCGAGCCGTTGCTGATCGCCTTTTCCACAGCATCGTCGGAGGCCGCTTACCCCAAGATGCTGGAGCAGCTCGATCGGTTCGGCGTGCCCCGGCGCATCTACAGCTTCGTGCTGCCGCTTGGCTATTCGTTCAATCTGGACGGGTCGATGATGTATTCGACCTTCGCAACGATCTTCATCGCGCAGGCCTATGGCATCGACCTGCCGATCGCGACGCAGATCACCATATTGCTTGTCCTGATGGTGACGAGCAAGGGCATCGCCGCCGTGCCGCGCGCCTCTCTCGTCGTCGTTGCGGCGACGCTGGGGCAGTTCGACCTGCCGGTCGAGGGCATCGCATTCATCCTGGCGGTCGACCATTTCATGGACATGGGCCGCACCGCCACCAACGTGCTGGGCAACGCCATCGCCACGTCGGTCATCACCAAATGGGAAGGCATGCTGGAGGTCGAGGAGCCCGATTATGTGCCACACCCCAAGGCGCCAGCACATACACCCGCGCATGGCCGCGCGGGGCTGGAATTGGCGGCGGACATGGTGGAGGAGGATCGCAGACGCTGACCGCCGCCATAATCCGCTCGCGCTGCAACATTACGCACGCTTAACGGTTTGAGGGAGATGCGCATACCGGCAAGCACATCATGACCCGGCTCGGCAAGACGGCCTTGTCGCTGCAATGGCAGATGCTGGCGGGCTTCCTCGTGGGCTTGATTCTGGGCCTGATAGTCCACGCGACCGCGCGGGACGCGGCCTGGGTCGATCAGGTCACGACCTATGGCACAGGCCCCGTCGGGCAGGTTTTCCTGCGGCTATTATTCATGCTGGTAATCCCCCTGCTGGTGTCGGCGCTGATCATCGGCATTGCGGAAATGGGCGAAATGCGCGCGCTCCGGCGAGTGGGGTTGAAAACCCTCATCTATACGCTGCTGGTGTCGAGCATTGCGGTCGCGATCAGCCTGGTCGCCGTCAACCTGCTGCGCCCCGGAGACGGAGTCGATCCGGCGCAGGCGCAGGCGATGCTGGATCAGGCCGGTTCGGGAGCACGGGCGATATTGGCGCGGGGCGGCGACGCGCCGCAGGGCATGGACGCCCTGATCGCGATGGTGCCGGACAACATCATCAAGGCGATGGCCAATAACGACATATTGGCCGTCATGGTCTTTGCCCTGTTTTTCGGCATCGGCCTGATGCTGGTGCAGACGGAGCAGACCCGGCTGCTGCTGTCGGCGATGGAGGGGCTGTTCCAGGTCGCGATGCGGCTGATGGGGCTGGTCATTCGGCTGGCGCCGATCGCCATCGCCTGCTTCATGTTCAACCTGGCCGCGCAGTTCGGATGGGAATTGCTGGAACGCCTGTCGGCCTATGTGGCGGTCGTGCTGCTGGCGCTGTTGGTGCAGATGGTAGTGGTCTATTCGCTGCTGCTGGCGTTCATCGCGCGGCGTTCGCCGATCGCATTTTTCGCAGGCGCGCAGGAAGCGATGGTGATGGCTTTCGCCACCGCATCGTCCAACGCGACATTGCCCACCGCTATTCGCGTGGCCGAGGAACGGTTGCACCTGCCCGGACGCATCGCCCGTTTCGTGCTGACGATCGGGGCGACCGCGAACCAGAACGGCACCGCGATGTTCGAAGGCATCACTGTCCTGTTTCTGGCGCAGTTCTTCGGCATCGAGCTGGATTGGACGCAACAGCTGATGGTGATGCTGGTGTGCATTCTTGGCGGCGTCGGGACGGCGGGCGTTCCGGCCGGTTCTCTGCCGGTGGTCGCGTTGATCCTGGGCATGGTCGGCGTACCGCCCGAAGGGATCGGTCTGGTACTGGGCGTCGACCGCTTCCTCGACATGTGCCGCACGACGTTGAACGTTACGGGCGATCTGGTGGCGGCGACGGTTATCGCGTCAAGCGAGCCTCCCGAGGAGGTCAGCGCGCCGCCTTCGCCACTTCCGCCCACCAGATGAGACTGCCGGCGAAAGTGGTGAACCCACGTTCGAGCGCGGCGCCGCCGTCGCCCTGCGGCTGACCCTGTTCATCGAGCGTCTGGCCGATTTGGCCGACGCTGAGGCGTTCGGGGATGACCGCCATGCCCATGGCGGACAGGGTGACCGTCCAGTTGGCGTGGCTGTTGACCCCGGCATAGCGGCCCGCCGAATAGCTGGCGATAGCAGCGGGGCGGCGGTCGAATTCTTTCAGATAATGATCAACGAGGTTTTTGAGGCCCGGCTGGACCCCGCGATTATATTCTCCTGCGACAAAGACGAAGGCATCGGCGGCAGTGAGGCGGTCAGCCAGCGCGCTTATGGCTGCGGGTGCTTCACCGGGGGGATAGTCGCTGTAACGCTGGTCGAGCATGGGCAGATTTATCGCCATGGCATCGATCAGTTCCGCCTTGTGGCCAAGCCGCTTAAAGCCGTCGATCAGGTAATCGGCGAGGCGGATGCCCATGCGGCCACGGCGGTAGGAGCCGTAAAGGACGAGGATGTTGAGTGGCATGGCGCAATCCCTTGCTGTTCAGGGGATTGTCGCATTGGCATAGGGGAACGTCCACCCTATCATCTCATCGTCATGCCAGCGGAAGCTAGCATCTCAGGATCGGCGCGACACAGTGGCCCGAGACGCCCGCTTTAGGCGGGCTTAGCGCGGCGCAGGAACAACTGCCCACCCCGCTGCGACTAAATTCGCTTCGCTCATCAAGTCTCGCTGCCCCTCCCGCTTGCGGGAGGGGAGCGTCGCATTACCACCTTAACAGCGACTCAGCGCAGCTTCGCGATGGAAAGCCCGTCCTGCTTGGCGCGGGCTTTTACCGATTCCTCGCTGCGGGTCAGGGCCTTGGCGATCGCTTTCAGCGCCATGCCCTTTTTCGCCAGCGTGTGGAGCTTTTGCAGCTCGTCCGCTGTCCAGGGTTGCTTGTGCCGCTCGAAGCGATCGCCTGCCATCGGATCAATCCGCGAAGGGATCGCGCACGAGGATGGTGTCCTCGCGCTCGGGGCTGGTGGAGACGAGCGTGACCGGGCAGCCGATCAGTTCCTCGATGCGGCGGATATATTTGATCGCCTGTGCGGGCAGGTCGGCCCAGCTGCGGGCACCGGCGGTCGTGTCCTGCCAGCCTTCGATATCTTCGTAGATCGGCTCGGCCTTGGCCTGGTCCTGGGCATGGGCGGGGAGGTAATCGAAGCTCTGGTCGCCAATCTTGTAGCCGACGCAGATCTTCAGCGTGTCGAAGCCGTCCAGCACGTCGAGCTTAGTGAGCGCGATGCCGGTGACGCCCGAAACCGCGACCGACTGGCGCACAAGCACGGCGTCGAACCAGCCGCAACGGCGCTTGCGGCCGGTGACGGTGCCGAACTCATGGCCGCGTTCGCCGAGGCGCTGGCCGGTTTCGTCCTCTAGCTCGGTCGGGAAAGGGCCGGAGCCGACGCGGGTGGTGTAGGCCTTGACGATGCCGAGCACGAAGCCCGCGCCATTGGGGCCAAGGCCGGTGCCGCTCGCCGCCGTGCCCGCGACGGTGTTGGAGGAGGTGACGAAGGGATAGGTGCCGTGGTCGATGTCGAGCAGGGTGCCCTGCGCGCCTTCGAACAGGATGCGCTGGCCCGCCGCCTTCGCCTTGTTGAGCGTCAGCCAGACGGGCTTCACGAAAGGGAGGATGAAGCTGGCGATGTCACGCAATTCCGCCATCAGCGCGTCGCGGTCGATCGGCTCCTCGTTGAAGCCTGCGCGCAGGGCGTCGTGGTGGGCGGTCAGGCGATCGAGCTGCGGGCCTAGATCGTCGAGATGGGCGAGGTCGCAGACGCGGATGGCGCGGCGGCCGACCTTGTCCTCATAGGCCGGGCCGATGCCGCGGCGGGTGGTGCCGATCTTGCCCGCGCCGCTCGCGTCTTCGCGCAGACCGTCGAGGTCGCGGTGGAAGGGCAGGATCAGCGGGCAGGTTTCGGCGATCTGGAGATTTTCGGGCGTGATTTCGACGCCCTGCCCCTTGAGCTTGGCGACCTCATCGCGGAAGTGCCAGGGGTCGAGGACGACGCCATTGCCGATGACGCTCAAGGTGCCGCGCACAATGCCGGAGGGGAGCAGCGAGAGCTTATAGACCTTCTCGCCCACGACCAGCGTGTGGCCGGCGTTGTGGCCGCCCTGGAAGCGGGCGACGACGTCGGCGCGTTCCGACAGCCAGTCGACGATCTTGCCCTTGCCTTCGTCGCCCCATTGGGCGCCGATCACGGTCACATTTGCCATGGATAAAGTCCTTCCGCCCGCCACGGTGACCGGCCATGCCCTTCGACGGGACTCGGCATGCCGGTGGGATCAAGCGGGCGTTTCCGCCCTATGCGGGGCGCGCGTTAGCCGCGCGTCACCTTCGGGTCAAGTCAGTAGGCGCTTGGGGTCTCGCCGTCCAGCCAATGGGTGCAGCGCAGCGCCTCGCCATTTTCCTGTGCCGTGAGTGCGGCGACGGTCTGCCAGCCTTCCCCGCGAAGTTGCGCGGCGCGACTTTGGTCGTGGTGGAGGGGAAGGAAGAGGCGCTTGGGGCTGCCCGCGCCGAAGCCCGCATCGATGAGCGGATCGGGGTAGAGCGAGAAGCCCACTGCCGGTTCTTCAGAGCCATCCGCGCGGGTGATGGCGTAGCTGCCGCCCCGGCCGATCTCTCCGATGAAGCCTTCCGCGAAGATCGAGAAGCCGAACCAGTTTTGATATTCAAAACCGTGGCGCTCGGTGGGGTCGAGGGTCAACGTGATGTCCCAGCCGATTGGCTTGGCGATGGCGCGCAGGCCTGCGATCCGGCTATCGACGGCGCCGCCGAGTTGGGCGTTCAATGCCTCCAGCTTTTCCATCGCGGGGTGGAAGGGGCCGGTTGCTTCCATGAGCGGGAGGTAGGCGGCAGCGGCCGGGCTGATCGCGGCGAGCGCGCCCGCGTCCTTGGCGTCGAGTTCGGCGCGGACGGCTTCGATCTCTTCGGGAGCGAGGGGGAGCGAACCGGCGGCGAGGCTGTCGATAAGGTCCGGCAGGGTGAAGTCGATCGTGATGCCGGTGACGCCTGCGGCCTGGAGCGCCTCGATCGCCACGTTGACGATCTCGACGGCGGCGGCGACACTATCGCTGCCGATGAGTTCGGCGCCGACTTGCAGCCGTTCCCGTTCGGGGCGGAGCTGGTTGGCCTTCAGTCGGATCACGGGGCCGCCATAGGACAAGCGGAGCGGTCGCGGGGCGCTGGCGAGGCGAGTGGCGGCGATGCGGCCGACCTGGGCGGTCATGTCGGGGCGTAGTGCGAGGCTGCGCTGCGACACCGGGTCGACGGCACGGACGAGGTCCTGCGCGCGCATGGATTTAAGGCGGCTGACCAGCGTTTCCTCAAACTCGGCGAGCGGCGGCATGACGCGCTCATAGCCGTGCGACGCCACCGTATCGAGCACGCGGCGCGCGAGGCGCGCGGAGGCTTCGGCCTGTGGCGGCAGGCGGTCGGAGAGTCCTTCGGGAAGGAGGCCGGGTGGGATGGTGGCGCTTGTCGTGGACATGGGGCTGGCCTTTAGCAAGATCGGCCAGATTATCCAGCCTCCGTTCGGTTCGAGCTTGGCGAGAAGCGGCATGACACCGTTTCTCGACTTCGCTCGAAACGAACGGAGCTTGGTTCAGCTCAGGCGAACTTCAGCAGCTTCACGGTCTTCACGCCTGCGAGGTTGCAGATGGCCTTCAGCACATCGTCGTTCACCGCGCCGTCGACCGACAGCAGCAGGACGGCTTCACCGCCCTGGCTGCGACGGCCGAGGTGGAAGGTGCCGATGTTGACGCCTGCTTCGCCCAGCGTCGAACCCAGGCGGCCGATAAAGCCGGGTGCGTCCTGGTTGACGATGTAAAGCATGTGACCTTCGAGGTCGGCTTCGACCTTGATGCCGAACAGCTCGACAAGGCGTGGGCTGCCGTGGCCGAAAAGGGTGCCAGCGACCGACTTGTCGCCGCTTTCCGTCTTCACCGTGACGCGAACGAGGGTCTGATAGTCGCCCTCGCGGTCGTGGCGCACTTCGCGGACGTCGAGGCCACGTTCCTTCGCGAGGAAGGGTGCGTTGACCATGTTCACGGTGTCCGAATAGACGCGCATCAGCCCGGCCAGTACCGCTGCGGTGATCGGCTTCTGGTTCAGTTCGGCGGCATGGCCTTCGACCTCGACCGAAACGCCCTGGATGCGGTCGCCTTCCAGCTGGCCGACGAGGCTGCCCAGTTCTTCCGCCAGCGCCATATAGGGCTTGAGCTTGGGGGCTTCCTCGGCCGACAGCGACGGGACGTTCAGCGCATTGGTGATGCCGCCGTCGAGCAGATAGTCGCTGAGCTGTTCGGCGACCTGAAGCGCGACGTTCACCTGCGCTTCGTCGGTCGATGCGCCGAGGTGCGGAGTGCAGATGAAGTTGGGCGTGCCGAACAGCGGCGATTCCTTCGCCGGTTCCTGCACGAACACGTCGAGCGCGGCGCCCGCGACATGGCCCGAATCCATCGCTTCCTTAAGCGCGGCTTCATCGACCAGACCGCCACGGGCGCAGTTGATGATGCGCACGCCCTTCTTGGTCTTGGCGATATTTTCCTTGCTCAGGATATTGCGGGTCTGGTCGGTCAGCGGCGTGTGCAGCGTGATGAAGTCAGCCTTCGCCAGCAGCGTGTCGAGATCGGCCTTTTCCACGCCCATTTCAACGGCGCGTTCGGGGGTGAGGAAGGGATCGAAGGCGACGACCTTCATCTTGAGGCCGAGCGCACGGCTGGCGACGATCGAGCCGATATTGCCCGCGCCGATGAGGCCGAGCGTCTTGCCGGTGACTTCCACGCCCATGAAGCCGTTCTTCGGCCACAGGCCCTGCTGCGTCTGGGCGTTGGCTTCGGGCAGCTGGCGGGCGAGCGCGAACATGAGGGCAATGGCGTGTTCGGCGGTGGTGATGGAGTTGCCGAACGGGGTGTTCATGACGATCACGCCCTTGGCCGAGGCGGCCGGGATATCGACGTTATCGACGCCGATACCTGCGCGGCCGATGACCTTGAGGTTGGGCGCGGCGTCCAGGATTTCCTTGGTGACCTTGGTCGAGCTGCGGATGGCGAGGCCGTCATATTGGCCGATGATCGCCTTCAGTTCGTCCGGGGTCTTGCCGGTGATTACGTCGACTTCCAAGCCACGTTCGCGGAAGATCGCGGCGGCGCGGGGGTCCATTTTGTCGGAAATAAGTACCTTGGGCATCTGAGTTTCCTTTGGAAAATATGTCCGTCATCCCCGCGGAGGCGGGGACCCATCTCCCATAAGAAGCGTCAGGCGGGACGGTCGGGAGATGGGTTCCCGCTTTCGCGGGAATGACGACTTTAATAGGGTTTAAGCAGCCTTGGCGGTCGCGTAGGCCCAGTCGAGCCAGGCCCCAAGCGCTTCGATGTCGGCGGTCTCTACCGTCGCGCCGCACCAGATGCGCAGGCCAGCCGGGGCGTCGCGATAACCCGCGACGTCATAGGCAGCGCCTTCCTTTTCGAGCAGGCCAGCCATGCTCTTGATGAAGGCTTCGTCCGCGCCTTCGACGGTCAGGCAGACGCTGGTGGTCGAGCGGGTCGCTTCGTCAGCGGCGAGATGGCCGAGCCAGGAGCGTTCCTCGACGATCTTGTTCAGCGCCGCCGCATTGGCGTTGCTGCGCGCGATCAGGCCCTGAAGGCCGCCCAAGGACTTGCCCCATTCCAGCGCGAAGATCGCGTCTTCGACCGCCAGCATGGAGGGGGTGTTGATCGTCTCGCCCTTGAAGATGCCTTCAGCAAGCTTGCCCTTTGCCATCAGGCGGAAGACCTTCGGCAGCGGCCAGGCGGGGGTGTGGTTTTCCAGGCGCTCGACCGCGCGGGGGCCGAGGATCAGCACGCCATGGCCGCCCTCGCCGCCCAGAACCTTCTGCCAGGAGAAGGTGGCGACGTCGATTTTGGTCCAGTCGATCTCATAGGCGAAGACCGCGCTGGTGGCGTCGGCGAAGGTCAGACCTTCACGATCCGCCGGAATCCAGTCGGCGTTCGGCACGCGCACGCCGGAGGTGGTGCCGTTCCAGGTGAAGAGCACGTCGGTCGAGAAATCGACGGTGGATAGGTCCGGAATCTGGCCATAGTCGGCGCGGATGATCGTGGGATCGAGTTTCAACTGCTTGGCGGCGTCCGTCACCCAGCCTTCACCGAAGCTTTCCCAGGCGAGCGTCGTCACCGGGCGGGCGCCCAGCATCGTCCACATCGCCATTTCGAAAGCGCCGGTGTCGGAGCCCGGCACGATGCCGATGCGGTGGGTGTCGGGCAGGTTCAGCAGCTCGCGCATCAGGTCGATGCAGTAGCCAAGACGTGTCTTGCCAATCTTGGCGCGGTGCGAGCGGCCGAGGGATTCAGCGCTCAGCTTGTCGGCGCTCCAGCCCGGGGGCTTGGCGCAGGGACCGGAAGAGAAATAGGGGCGAGCCGGTTTGGTGGTCGGCTTGGCCGCGACGGGCGCAATGGTGGCGTCGGCGGCAGTCACATCAGTCATGTACGCTTCTCCTTGCAGAGAGCTCGCGCGGCGTTGGGACCGCGTGGCCCGCTCGCCGCCCTAAAGATCGCAGGGGAAGAGTCAAGCTGAATGTCTGAATGCGACGAACCGTTGCCGCCGTTAACCCTCGCGTCGGATTGACATGGTAAATGGTTGATCATGAAAGAGCGGGAAAGGGGGAATGTAGCGAAGCGCGGCTTGGGTCAGGCGGCCCTGCTGGCGCTGTCCTTTGCGCTGGCGTCCTGCGGCGGCGACCTCGTCCCGCGCGGGCGGGTTGAGCGTCCGTCCAAGCCGGTGAAGAACGCCCGTCCCTCCACACCTCCGCCGATGGAATTGCGGCAATGCCTGGTGAAGCTGCAATCGCAATCGGTGCTGTTCACGCCTCTGCCCGATCAGAATTTCGGCGGCGGCTGTTCGGCGATGGGCAGCGTCAAGCTACTCGACATCGGCGTGCCTGCCACCAATCTGGGCGCGATGACGTGCGGGCTGGCAGCGAATTTCGCGGCCTGGGCGCGCTATGGGGTGCAGCCGGCCGCGCGGTTGATCCTGGGCGCGGAGATCGAGCGGATCGAGACGTTCGGCACCTATAATTGTCGGCCGATCGCTGGCAGCGGGAGGCTGTCCGAACATGCGCACAGCAATGCGGTAGATGTATCAGCCTTTGTCCTGTCAGACGGGCGGCGCATTACCGTCGAGCAGGGATGGAACGGCGACCGGCAGACGCGGCAATTTCTGGAGGTGGTACGCGCGAGCGCCTGCAAGCGGTTCCGCACGGTATTGAGCCCCGACTATAATGTCGCGCACCATGATCATTTTCATTTCGATATGGGGGGAAGAGGTGGCTTTTGCCGCTGAGTGCAAAAAAAGGCGGGTGGCTTTTGCCGCTGACCTTCCTAAGTTGGGTTGAATGACAAGAAAAGAAATCGAAGAACGCAAATTCCGTCCCGCCCGGCAGGAAGCCGCCGATGCCCAGAAAGGCGTGGACACCCCGCAAACCACCAGCGCCGCCTACCGTCTGGCCTTTCAGGATACAGAGTTCCTGCTCCGCGAGGATTTGCGTCCCGTGCGGTTCCAGTTGGAATTGCTGAAGCCGCAGTTGCTGATGGACGAAGCGGGAATCGAATCCACTTTCGTCTTTTATGGATCGGCCCGCATCCCGGAGCCCGAACAGGTGCAGGCGCGGATCGACGCTGCCACGACGCCGGACCAGCGGCGGATCGCGGAGAATCTGGGGAAGAAGGCGCGCTATTATGAAGAAGCGCGCAAGCTGGCGCGTATGGCCGCGCAATATCCGGTGAATGAGGCGGGATGCCGCCATTTCGTGGTGTGTTCGGGCGGCGGCCCTTCGATCATGGAGGCGGCCAATCGCGGCGCGGCGGATGTGGGCGCGCAGACGATCGGCATGAATATCGTGCTGCCGCATGAGCAGGCGCCCAATCGATTCGTGACGCCGGAGTTGAGCTTTCAGTTCCACTATTTCGCGCTCAGAAAGATGCACTTCCTGCTGCGGGCGCGGGCTTTGGCTGTGTTTCCGGGCGGGTTTGGCACGTTTGACGAAATGTTTGAGCTGCTGACGCTGATCCAGACGGGGAAGATGAAGCCCATCCCGATATTGCTGTTCGGGCGGGAATTCTGGACGCGGGTGGTGGATTTCGACGCGCTGGCGGATGAGGGCGTGATTTCGCCTTCGGACTTGAACCTGCTGACTTGGGTGGAGACGGCCGAGGATGCCTGGAAGGCTGTGCAGAGTTTTTATCAGGATAGTGAAGTGCCGGGCTGTGGGTGACTTTCCCCTCTACTTTAGGGGAGAGGATGTGGAGATTTGGCGCGCAGCGCCTAGTCGTAGCTGGAGAGGGGGTTTAGGAAGTGCCCAGCCCTCCCCCTCTTCCAACTTCGCCTAAGCCCTTACGGGCCAAGGCTTCGCATCCTTCTCCCCGAGGGGAGAAGGGTTAGTGGCTTGCCCTTGCCATCCCGGAGGACTAGGGCGCGGCCATGCGTGCCGAGCTTGATCATGTCGATTGCTGGATTTTCGATCTGGACAATACGCTGTACCCGGCGAAGGCGGACCTGTTCGCGCTGATCGACGTGAAGATGGGCGAGTTCATCCAGGGGCTGCTGGGCTGTGACCCGGACGTCGCAAAGGCCACGCAAAAGCGCTACTTCATGGAGCATGGCACGACGCTATCGGGGTTGATGCACCATCATGGAATCGAGCCGCGCGCCTTCCTCGACTATGTCCACGATATTTCGATGGATCGGCTGGAGGTTGACGAGGCGCTGAACGCGCATATCGCGGCCCTACCCGGCAGGCGGCTGATCTTCACCAATGGCGATGCGGATTATGCGCAGCGCGTGCTGGACAGACTGGGTCTTGGCCAGGCTTTCGAGCTGATCCACGACATCCATGCCTGCCAATATGTGCCCAAGCCCGATCCGTCAGGCTATGCCGAGCTGTGCCGGGTGCATGAGGTCGATCCCCGCCGCGCCGCTTTCTTCGAGGATATGGCGCGCAACCTGCGGCCCGCCAAGGCAATCGGCATGTCCACCATCTGGGTGAATAATGGCTCCGAAGCGGGCAATCATGAGCATCATCCGGACTTTATCGATTTCGAAACTGACCATCTGACGCCATTTTTGGCCGACATTCTGGGGACAAGACCATGAGCCAAGACCTGATCGCCACCATCGACGCCGCCTGGGAGGACCGGGCCAATGTGAGCCTGACCACGCAGGGCGAAGTCCGCCAGGCGGTCGACAAGGCGCTGGCGATGCTGGACAAGGGTGAGCTGCGCGTTGCCGAGCCCACGGCGGAGGGCTGGCAGGTCAATCAGTGGGCGAAGAAGGCGGTTCTTCTTTCCTTCCGCCTCAACGACAATGTCATGATCGATAATGGTCCGGGCGCTGGCCATTGGTGGGACAAGGTGCCCAGCAAGTTCGCAGGCTGGGACGAAGGGGCGTTTCGCGCTGCCGGGCTGCGCGCGGTGCCGGGCAGCTTCGCTCGCGCCGGATCGCACATCGCCAAAAATGTCATCCTGATGCCGAGCTTCGTCAACATCGGCGCCTTCGTCGATGAAGGCACGATGGTCGATGCCTGGGTGACGGTGGGCAGCTGCGCCCAGATCGGCAAGAATGTCCACCTGTCGGGTGGCGTTGGCATTGGCGGTGTGCTGGAGCCGTTGCAGGCCGATCCGGTGATCATCGAGGATGACTGCTTCATCGGCGCGCGGTCGGAAGTCGTTGAGGGCGTGCGCATCGGCAAGGGTTCGGTGCTGTCGATGGGCGTGTTCATCGGCCAGTCGACCAAGATCGTGGATCGCGCTACGGGCGAAGTCTTCATGGGCGAAGTGCCGCCCTATTCGGTGATCGTGCCGGGGTCCTTGCCGGGCAAGCCGCTGCCCGATGGCACGCCGGGGCCGAGCCTGTATTGCGCGGTGATCGTGAAACGCGTGGATGCGCAGACGCGGTCCAAGACCGGGATCAACGAGCTGCTGCGGGATTAAGCGACACTGCCCCCTCCCGCAGGCGGGAGGGGCCGGGGGTGGGCCGCGATTGCGCCAGCAATCGTGCCGCCCTCTGGGATAGGGTGCAGGCTCGCTGCGCTCGCACCCACCCCTTCCCCTTCAAACGAGTCACGTGCCTCGTTTGAACTTGAAAGGGAGGGGCTTATAAGTGGCATTCAGGGCTTGGCTCTCCTACATAGCCCCCATGCCGCCATCGACGCCCGACAACACCCCCCTCCCGCCCGTCTGGGCGACGCTGCGGCGGTTTCTTCCTTATCTTTGGCCTGCCGACGCCCCGGCGCTACGGCGGCGCGTGGCCATCGCCATGTTGCTGGTGGTGCTGGCAAAGGTCATCAGCCTGGCCATGCCCTTCGCCTACAAGGCCGCGATCGACCGCATGGCGCCGGGTCTGGAACCGGGCGTGGCGCTCGCCGTAGCCCTGGTCGTCGCCTATGCGGGCGCGCGGTTTGGGAGCGTGCTGTTCGACAATCTGCGCAATGCGGTGTTCGAGCGGGTTGGGCAGGAAGCCGGGCGGCGGCTGTCCGATGATGTCTTCAAACATCTTCACCGCCTGTCGCTGCGCTTTCACCTCGATCGGCGCACGGGCGCGGTCACCAAGATCGTGGAGCGCGGGACCAAGAGCATCGACACGATGCTGTATTTCCTGCTGTTCAACATTGCGCCGACGGTGCTGGAACTGGCGGCGGTCTGCGTCATCTTCTTCGTCAAGTTCGGGCCGGGCCTCGTCATCGCGACATTGGCGATGGTCGGCCTCTACATCTGGTTTACCCGCACCATCACCGAATGGCGCAACCAGTTGCGCCGCGACATGGTGGACATGGATACCAACGCGGTCGCCCATGCGGTGGACAGCCTTCTGAATTTCGAGACCGTCAAATATTTCGGCGCGGAAAGTCGCGAGGCGGCGCGCTATTCCACGGCAATGCGGCGTTACGCCGATGCCGCCGTCAAATCGGAAAACAGCCTTGCCTGGCTGAATATCGGCCAATCGCTGATCACCAACCTGATGATGGCGGGCGCGATGGGCTACACCGTTTGGGGATGGAGCAAGGGCAGCTTCACCACTGGCGACGTCGTGCTGGTTAACACGTTGCTTAGCCAACTATTCAGGCCGCTCGATCTGCTGGGTATGGTTTACCGGACGATCCGGCAGGGCGTGATCGACATGGAGGCGATGTACAAGCTGATCGATACGGAGGCGGAGATCGCCGATGCGCCGAACGCCCCGGCGCTGAACGTCCGGGCGGGCGAAGTGCGCTTCGATCATGTGCGCTTCGGCTATGATCCCGATCGCGAGATATTGCATGATGTGAGCTTCGCTGTGCCCGCTGGACGGACGCTGGCGATCGTGGGGCCTTCAGGAGCGGGTAAGTCCACCATCGCGCGTACGCTGTTCCGTTTCTATGACATTCAGGGCGGCCGCATCCTGATCGATGGGCAGGACATTGCGCAGGTCACGCAGGCATCCCTGCGCGCGGCGATCGGCATCGTGCCGCAGGACATGGTGCTGTTCAACGACACGGTAGGCTATAATATCGGCTATGGCCGGGCGGGCGCGACGCAGGCGGAGATCGAAGCGGCGGCGAAGGCAGCTTCCATCCACGACTTCATCATGCGCCTTCCCCAAGGCTATGAGACGCGCGTGGGCGAGCGGGGGCTGAAGCTCTCCGGTGGCGAGAAGCAGCGCGTGGCGATTGCCCGCACCTTGTTGAAGGACCCACCTGTCCTGGTGCTGGACGAAGCGACAAGCGCGCTCGACAGCCGCACGGAAACGGAAATTCAGGATGTGTTGCGCAACATCTCTCGAAAGCGAACGACTTTGGTAGTGGCGCATCGCCTGTCCACCGTGGTGGACGCGGACGAGATCATCGTGCTGGATCAGGGACGGATCGTGGAACGTGGACGCCATGCTGATCTGGTGCGGGCCGATGGGCTCTATGCCGCGATGTGGACGCGTCAGGCAACAGAGCGGGAGGAAATGCCCTCAGATCCGGTGATCGATGACGGAATCGCTGTCAGGGAAGCCTCGATGAGGACGGCTTGAGAATGCGGCAGATAACGGACCCCCGTCGTGGCTGGCGATTGACACCATGGGCGGCGATTGCGATCATTCTGATGGTACCGTTGGTCGCGATGCAGTTCACCGACGAGGTGCGCTGGACCGGCCATGATTTCCTTGCGGCGGGCGCGCTGCTCTCCGGCGCCCTCCTAGTCTATCAACTTAGCGGGCGGTTCGTGAGCAGGCGTGGGCAACGGTTCCTGTTGGCCGGTGCCATATTGATGATCGTCATGCTGCTGTGGGCGGAAGGCGCGGTGGGCATCTTCTCCTGAAGTTGAGCAGCGGCCCCGGTCCGGACGCGAGGCCGCTTCCCTCAGCGGTTAGCGCTTTGTGACGGTCGTCGTCGTCTTTTCGATCACCGTCGACGGCGCGGCGGTGGAGGCCTGAACCTGTGCATCGGTCCTGATGCTCGCCTGGGTTTGGCCAATGGCGGTGTCGGCAAAGCCCTGGGCCTCCACAGCGGCTTTGATGGCGTCCTGCTCCTTGCCACTCTTCAGCCTTTCCTGAGCGAGACGGAGCGAAGCCTGTGCCTGCGCGAGAACAGCCGGGTCGAACTGGCCTGCCTGTAGCTTCGCGGCGGCATCGATCTTGCCCTGCGCCTGCGCGAGGGCCTTGAGCGCCTGTTCTTCATCGCCTGCGAGCGCGGGACCGCTCGCGAGGAAGAGTGCCGAAGCGGCCGCAAGAGCGCGTAGGGAATAACCGGATTTACGCATATTCTCTCCTGTAAATGTTGAGAGCCGGGTAACGTGCCGGAATGAACCGGGTTCCGGATGCGCGGTTGCTGGAGAGGGACGGGCTGCCGTCAGTCTGGCAGAAAAAGCGCGGCAACATCGGCTGGCACACGCAGGATGCGGCCGCGTGTCCGGTCGATGATCGCCCAGGTGGATTTGGCGCTGACCTTGACCTTGCCGTCCGGTCCCATGAACTCCATGTGCCGGTCGAACCGCGCACCACGTGGGCCTTCTGCTATCCAGGTGCGGACGGTGACCACCTCCCCCTCCCGCACATTGCTGCGATAGTCGATCTCGTGCCGGGTCACGACCCAGAGATAGGCGTCCAGATGCTCCGGCGCTGCGTCGCGGGTCCAATGTTCGGTCGCGACCTGCTCCATCCATTGCACCCAGACCGCGTTGTTCACATGGCCGAGCATGTCGATATGCTCAGGGCCTGCGGTGATCTGGGTGGTGTAGGTGGAGGACATTACCCCCTCTCTCCGTTCGGGCTGTTTGAACGAGCCGCCTGTCTCGTTCCAATGTCGAAGCCCATCACTTCTCTCCAAAGAAAAGAAGAGCCCTTCGACAGGCTCAGGGCGAACGGAGGAGAGACGAGCACGCTCATGCCTCATCAGCACCCAACTGCCAAAGGATGAAGGCGAATTCCTCGGCCGTTTCCTGAAGGCTTTCGAAGCGGCCCGATTTACCGCCATGACCTGCGCCCATATTGGTTTTGAGCAGCAGGACATTGTTATCCGTTTTGGTCGCGCGCAGCTTTGCCACCCATTTGGCCGGTTCCCAATAGGTGACGCGCGGGTCGTTGAGACCGGCGGTGACGAGCAGCGGCGGGTAGGATTGCGCCCTCACATTATTGTAGGGATCGTAGGACAGGATCGTCTCGAACGCCGCCTTGTCCTCGATCGGATTGCCCCATTCGGGCCATTCGCCGGGCGTCAGGGGCAGGCTTTCGTCCAGCATCGTGTTGAGGACATCGACGAAGGGGACATGCGCGACGACGGCGCCCCAGAGGTCAGGATCGGAATTGATCACCGCCCCCATCAACTCGCCGCCCGCCGAGCCGCCGGAGATGCTGATCCGGCCCTTTGACGTGTAGCCGCGCTCGATCAGCCCCTTCGCCACATCGACAAAGTCGTTGAAGGTGTTGGTGCGCTTGTCGAGCTTGCCGTCCAGATACCATTGCTGGCCAAGGTCATCGCCGCCCCGGATATGGGCGAGAGCGAACACAAAGCCCCGGTCGAGCAGCGACAGGCGGCTGGTCGAAAAACCCGGTTCCATCGCAATGCCATAGGCGCCATAGCCGTAGAGGTGGAGCGGCGCGCTGCCATCGCGGGGGTGGTCCTTGGGATATACGATGGAGACCGGGATCGGCGTGCCGTCACGCGCGGGGATGGTCAGCCGTTCGGTTGCGTAGCGGGTCGCGTCGTAGCCCGACGGGATTTCCTGGACCTTCAGGACCTCCATCTCGCCGGTGGCGAGGTGGTAGTCGTAGATGGTGTCCGGCGTGACCATGGATTCATAGCCGATGCGCAGCTTCGTCACGTCATATTCGGGGTTGTCGTCAAGCGAGGCGGAATAGCTCGCCTCCGGGAAGGGCAGGCGCTTGGCCGAATGGGTCGCGTAATCGCGCAGTTCGATCTGGTCGAGCCCGTCCTGCCGCCCTTCCGTGACGTAGAAGTTTTTGAAGAGGGTGAAGTCAGTCAGGTAGAAGTGCGGATCGGCGGCGATCACTTCCGACCATTCGTCCGGAGCATCCAGCGAGGCTTTCACCAGCCGGAAATTGGGATGGGTGTCGTTGGTGCGGATGTAGAGCGTGTCTTCATGCTCATCGACATCATATTCGCGCCCCGGCTTGCGCGCGGACACCAGCAACGGCTGAGCCAAGGGATTGTCAGCGGGCAGCAGCCAGCTTTCGGTGGTGACATGGTCGCCTGTCGCGATCACGATCCATTTTTCCGAGGAGGTGAGGCCGACCGACACGCGGAAGCCCTCATCATCCTCATGGAAAAGCTCGACATCGCTTTCCACCGGCTGGCCCAGCCAGTGGAGGCGCGTATTGTCGGTGCGCCACTGATCGTTGGCGATGCCGTAGAGCAGGCCCTTGCTGTCGCTGGTCCAGACGAGCGAGGACAGCGTGTCGGGGATGACTTCGGGCAGGATTTCTCCGGTGAACAGGTCCTTGATCCGCGCCTCGAACCGTTCCGAACCATTATTGTCAATGGCGTAGGCAAGGTAGCGGCCGTCCGGGCTGACGGACAATGCACCGAGGCGGAAATATTCATGCCCCTCCGCCAGCGCAGGCTCATCCAGGATCAGTTGATCCTCGCCGCCAGCGACCGGGCGGCGATACCATTTGCGATATTGCGCGCCGGTTTCGAACGCCCGCCAATAGACATAATCGCCGTCCTTTTGCGGAATGGAGCTGTCATCTTCCTTGATGCGGCCCTTCATCTCCGCAAAGAGCGCGTCGGTCAGCCCCTTGTGCGGCTGCATCGCCTTTTCGAAAAAGGCGTTTTCCGCCTCAAGATAGGACAGGACATCCTTGTCCTTCACGTCCGGATAACCCGGATCGCGCAGCCATGCCCAGGGATCTTCCACCGTGATGCCGTGGTGGGCGAAGCTGTGCGGGCGGCGGGCGGCGGAAGGAGGCGTGCTGTCGGCGGTCATTCAGTATCCTGATTCTCGTATAGGAGGCGCGCTGGCATAAGCGGCTGGGCCTGCTTATGTTGGCGGCAGCCTGCCCTGCGCAAGGGTTCTCGATCAAGGAAATGCGATGTCGACCCATGAAGACCGTCTGAAAGCCCTGCGCGAACAGCTGGTGCGCGAGCGGCTGGACGGTTTTGTCGTGCCGCTGACCGATGAGCATATGAGCGAATATGTTGGCGAATATGCGCAGCGCCTCGCCTGGCTGACGGGCTTTCAGGGGTCGGCGGGGAGCGCGGTGGTGCTGCCAGAAGAAGCCGCGATCTTCGTCGATGGGCGCTATACGCTGCAAGTGCGCGAGCAGGTCGATGCCGCGCATTGGCAATATGAAAGCGTGCCGCAGACCTCGGTCGCGGCCTGGCTCGGCACCCATGCGCCCGAGGGCGGGCGGATCGGCTATGATCCCTGGCTGCACACCCGCGCATGGGTGAAGGCAGCGAGCGAAGCGCTGGCTGGGCGCGGAGCGGAACTGGTGGCGGTGGAGACCAATCCGGTGGATGCGGTCTGGCCCGATCGCCCAGCACCGAGTGATGCGCGGCTGGTGGTCCATGAGGATCGCTATGCCGGGCAGAGCGCTGCTGAGAAGCGGCAAGCAATGGCCGACTGGTTGACGTCGAAGAAGTCGGACGCGGTGGTGCTGTCGGCGCTGGATTCCATCGCCTGGACCTTCAACATCCGGGGCAAGGATGTGTCCCGCACGCCTGTCGCGCTGGCCTATGCCATCGTGCATGCCGATGCGACGGCGGACCTCTATGTCGCGCCCGAGAAGATGGACGAGGCGGTCGTGCAGCATCTGGGCAATGCGGTGCGGGTGCATCCGCGCGCGGACTTTGCCGGGACGCTGGCAGGGTTTGCGGGCAAGACGGTTGCAGCGGACCCGGAGCGCGCCGTGGCGGCAATCTTCGAAGCGCTGGACGCGGGCGGTGCGACGATATTGCCGCTCCGCGATCCGGCCGTGCTGCCCAAGGCGATCAAGAACCCGGTGGAGATCGCCGGGCATAAGGCGGCGCAGGCACGCGACGGTGCTGCCCTGTCACGTTTCCTGCACTGGATCGCCGTCGAAACGCCCAAGGGCGGGGTAGATGAACTTGCCGCCGCCGCCCGACTGGAGGGGTTCCGCAAGGAGACCGGGCTGCTGGAGGACCTATCCTTCGACACGATCAGTGGCGCTGGCCCCAATGGCGCGGTCGTGCATTACAGGGTCGAGCAGAAGACCAACCGGGCGATCGAGCCGGGATCTTTCTATCTGGTCGATTCGGGCGGCCAGTATCGCGACGGCACCACCGATGTGACGCGGACGATCGCGATCGGCACGCCGACGGAAGAGATGAAGCGGCGCTTCACGCTGGTGCTGAAGGGCCATATCGCGCTTGGCCGCGCGCTGTTTCCGGCGGGAACGCGCGGTAGCCAGCTGGATGTCCTGGCGCGCCAGTTTCTTTGGGCAGAGGGGCTCGATTATGCCCATGGCACCGGGCATGGCGTCGGCAGCTTCCTGTCGGTGCATGAAGGGCCCCAGCGCATCGCCACGTTCGGCGGCGGCGACGAACCGCTGCAACCGGGCATGATCCTGTCCAATGAGCCCGGATACTACAAGACCGGCGAATATGGCATCCGCATCGAAAATCTGGTGCTGGTCAATCGGCGCGATGTGCCCGGAGCCGAGCGGGAGATGCTAGGCTTTGAAACGCTGACCTTCGCGCCGATCGATCGCAACGCCATCGCGGTGGAACTACTGACGGCGGACGAACGGGCGTGGGTCGATGCCTATCATGCCAAGGTGATGGAGATTGTCGGACCGCAGCTGGATGGCGACGCCCTTTCATGGCTGAAGCAGGTTTGCGCGCCCTTGTGACCGCGCCGCGCCCTTATTCGTCGGCCTGATCTTTCTGGTTGGCTGGTGACGGCGTGGCGCGACCCGCCTCCTCCCGCGCCTGCGCCTTGCGGCGGCGCAAATTGTCGCGCAGCGCCTGCGCCAACCGTGCCTTGCGATCGTCCTGTCCACTGGTCATCGCCGCGCCATAAGCAAATTGGGGCATCGGCCGCAACCCGCCTTGACAAGCAGGACGCACGCGGCCATAGGCCCGGCTCCGCAGCCCGAAAGGGTTTGCGAGATGGTGAAAGTGCTGCCGTAGCTCAGTGGTAGAGCGCATCCTTGGTAAGGCTGAGGTCGCGAGTTCAATCCTCGCCGGCAGCACCATTTCCCGACAGGCTGGAGCAGTCATGCTCGCCTGCTTTCCTATTATTGATTATTGTTACGCAATTTAATTCAGATTATTTCGCCTGCGGGGAATCGGGAATCCGGGGGGAATCAAGGTGCGCGAGCAACAAGCCGTTGCGCACGAGGTCTTGACGTTTTTACAGCGTCAAAGCCTCGCGCCTACGCCGCAGAATTACGCAATGGGCTACGTGCTGAAAAGCGGTACGAACGAGCCGTTGTCGAAAGCCGTCAACGATGCCACCGACGGCGGCATCAGGATGAGCCAGCAGCAGGCGGACGATATCTTCGTGCGCTGTCTCGGCAGTTTTGGCGGTCAGGGTGGAGCCCATAACGCCGACGCCCTGAGAAACCAGACCCGGCATCAGCTCCTGCGGCTGGCCGAAGTCGCGAACAGCGCGGCCGAACGGACCGGGGATTTCAACCGGGACCTCAACATCGGTTATGAAAAGCTGGCGGACAAGGACGGCGCTGGCATCGGCCTGGTCATTTCCGACATGATCGAACGTTCATTGCGGGCCGAGCAGGATCTCGCCGCGGCAGCAAGGGAGGTGGAGGTCCTGAGGCAGGAACTCGACACCGCGCGCCATGACGCCAATCTGGACGCGTTGACGGGCCTGCTCAACCGGCGGGCGCTGGAAACGGCGATGGACCGGCTGAAAGGCGGAAAGTGCTCCTTTGTCGTCGCGATCTGCGACGTCGATCATTTCAAGCGCGTTAACGACCGATATGGCCATTCGGTTGGCGACCGGGTGCTGAAGATGGTCGCAACTTCCCTGGTAGAAAGCTGCGGCGGGCAACTGGTGGGACGCTGGGGCGGCGAGGAATTCCTGGTGATCGTGCAGGGATTGGCGCCAGAGCAGGCCGTGGAGTTGCTGGATACAGCCCGGCGCGACCTGGGCCAACGAGCCTTCAAGCTGCGCGACACGGATGAGCCGATGGGAGCCATCACCTTTTCGGCGGGCGTTGCTCTGGTCAACGAGGGTGCGGAATGGGCAGGTGCGCTCAATGACGCCGATGCTGCGTTATACCGGGCCAAGGCGCAGGGACGGAACCTGATCCTGTTGGCATGACCGGCTGTGCTGCCGCGTCCCCGTCTCTTCCCGAAGTGACGAACGCAGGTCATGGCAGCGGCTTCGGCAGCCAACTCAAATCCTGCGCGAGCGTACGGGACGGTACGCCGCTGAGTTTGCGCAGGGCCGGAATGTCGAGCAGTTCGATCCTGTGGCCGTCCCGCAGGATGAGTCCCTTGTCCCCCAGCGTGCGGAAGACGCGGTTCACATGGACGACGGTGAGGCCGATGACGTCGCCGATCTGCTCCTGCGTCAGCGAATGATCGAAACGCGGCCCGGTGCCGGGTTGAACGACATTCAAGCGGCTATGCAGGTGAACCAGAAAATCGGCGAGGCGGCATTCGGCAGAAGTGCGGCCGATCGAGCAGAGCCTGCGCCTGCCCTCTTTAAAGTGGAGCAAGAAGCGCGAGATTCAGCGGTTCAGCGTCAATCCGATCCATAATGTGCGGGGCGCGCCGAGGTCCTCCGACACGCCTGTGGCGGTGGTGACGCGTCGAGTGACGACATCTTCATCGAACAGATTTTCGCCGCGCAGGATCAATTGGACGCCATGCCCGATCGGCAAGCGGGCGACGGCGTCGGCCGTCACTGCGCCCGGCAGGCGATCGACATGAAGGTCGTCTTCATACTGGGCGGAGATATAGCGCAAGGTGGCGGACAGGCTGGGTCCGCGCCGCGGCTGCCAGGCCAATGTCGTGCTGGCGGCGTGGCGGGGCGTCTGAGCAGGGGAAAGGCCGTCGAAAAGGCTGCCCGGCGCATGAACGACGCTGTGGCTATAGGCATAGGAAGCGGACAGGGATAGCGGGCCTAACTGGCCGACGGCGGTCAGTTCGACCCCCTTGGCCACGATGGCATCGACATTTTCCCGCTTGCGCAGATTGGTGTCTTTCGTGACGTTGGCGATGGCGTCGTCCAGCCGGTTATAGAAGGCGGTTGCCGACAAGGTCATGCCTTTGACTGGGCTGATGTCGATCCCGGCCTCGATCCCCTTCAGCTTCTCTGGCGCCAGAGCGTCGTTGGCCTGCGTCGTGACCGGAAAGACGACGAAAGGCCGGTAAAGCTCATTCAGCGTAGGCAAGCGGAAGCCGGTATAGGCCGCGCCACGCAGGGCAATCCCCTCACCGGCATGCCATAGTACCCCGGCCCGGCCCGACATCTGCCAGTCGGAGCGGTTCTCAAATTCCCGGTCGGTCACGCCAACACCCGCAGCGCGGAAGAATCCGTCGGATATCGTCCAGCGGTCGGCTCGCACCCCTCCCGTCAGGACAAGGCGACCCAGCGTCCAGTCATCTTCGGCGAACATGCCCACAGTCAGCTGCCGTCCCCCCGCATGGCGGCGGGCAGTCACCAATCCGGTGGCCCCGCTGAAAGCGTCCTCGAACATGTCGCCGCTGGCGAAGCGGCTGTCCACGCCCACGCGCAACAGATGATCCGAGCCAACCGGTGGCCGCAGTTCAACTTTGCCGCCAAGGCCAGTGGAAGGCGTGTTCCGCTGATCCAGCGTCTTGCGGAAAGGCAGATTGGAGGAAATGACGATGTTCGAAAAGTTACGCGCCTGGACATAGGCAAGGGCATCGACCTGCCACCGGCCGCGCGACACATAGCGGATGCTTGCATCCTGTCCTTCGCTCACACTGTCCGCGCCACGAAAGCGAAGCGTTCGATCGTCGTGGAACAATGTCGTGCGGAATTGCAGCTCCTCGTTGGCGGAAACCGGAACCACGGCGCGCAGATTGGCCGACCAACTGTCATAGGCGGCGGGAACGGTCGCTGACACGCGCTGCTCCGATGGCGTCGTGTAAAATCCATCTCCCCTGTCCCAACGGCCGGAGAGGGAGACGAAGCCGCCGCCAAGATCAGGCGTGAGGCTGGCGGACAGTTCGGTCGCGTCGCGACTGCCATAAAGGGCGCTGGCGGCCAGAGTGGGCAATTGTTCGCGCGTGGCGCTCGCCAGCTCGATCGTCCCTGCGACCGCGCCCGATCCAAAAGCGCCGACACCGCCCCCACGCGTCACCCGGACGCCGGAAAGCCGATCCGGCACCAGCGCGCTGAAAGGGATGTAGCCGAAAAAGGGGTCGGCCATCGGCACCCCATCCAGCAAGACCAGAGTACGGCTGGACGCATTGCCGCCCAAGGCGCGCAAGCTCGCCCCCTGGGCCGAGGGGTTTGCCGACCGGCTGTCGGATCGGCGAAACTGCTGGAACCCGGCTACGTCTGTCAGGATGCTTTCGATCCTGCCTGAGGCGCTGTTTAGCAGGCGTTGCCGTTTGATCTCCACCGACCCATAGGCAGGCATACCCGGCGGCAGGGGCAAGCCCGCTCCCGTAATAACGATGCGTGCCTGCGTATTGTCAGACGCCGCCGGTTGGGCGAGCGCGGCAGAGGGTAGCAATGCAGGCAACAGGCAAAGGGATGCGACTTTCACGGCGTCGCTGATAGCGGTGCGCCCTCCCCCTGACAACGACGCCGCGCGGCCTGCCGCGTCAGGCCAGCGCCGACCCCGCCCGCCCGGCCAGCAGCTTGTCGATGGTGAGCGGATAGTCGCGCAGGCGGATTCCCGTGGCGTTATAGATGGCATTGGCAACCGCTGCGCCAGCACCGCAGATGCCCAGTTCGCCCACGCCCTTGGCCTTCATCGGAGACGATTTGTCGTCCAGTTCATCAATGAAGAGCACATCCTGATCGGGAATGTCGGCATGCACGGGGACCACATATTCCGCCATGTCATGATTGACGAAGAAGCCAAAGCGCGTGTCGACATGCAACGCCTCCATCAATGCGGCGCCCACGCCCATTGTCATGGCGCCGATGACCTGGCTGCGGGCCGATTTCGGATTGAGGATGCGGCCAGCCGCGAATGCGCCGCCCATACGCCTGACCCGAACTTCCGCCGTGTCGACGTCTACCCCGACTTCGCAGAAATGCGCGCCAAAGGTCGCCTGCGCATAATTCCTGGTCAGTTTGCCGAATGTGATCCGGTCCTCCGCCCACAGGCCGCCCTCTTCCGCGAGACTGCCGATGGGGTGCGACTGATTGCCAAAACGCACAAGCCCGTCTTCGAAAATGGCGTCGTCCGCCGGGAAGCCAGCCTTGGCGGCCAGCTTGGACCGCAAGGCGACGCAGGCGGCATAGAGGCCCGCGGTGGAGCTGTTTGCGCCGAACTGGCCTCCTGATCCGGACGACGCAGGGAAGCGACTGTCGCCCAGACGCACCGTAACCGCTTCGATCGGCACGCCCAGCATTTCCGCCGCCGTCTGAGCGAGGATGGTGTAGGTGCCGGTGCCGATATCCGTCATGTCGGTTTCCACGACGACCTGGCCGCGCTGGTCCACGCCGACGCGTGCGCCGGAGGGCACGACGAGATTGTTGCGGAAAGCGGCAGCCATGCCCATGCCGATCAGCCAGCGGCCGTCCCGAACCTGGCCGGGCTTCGGATGACGCTTTTCCCATCCGAACCGCTCCGCGCCCTGACGCAGGCATTCGACGAACTTGCGGCTGGAAAAGGGGAGCTGCGGTCCTGCTTCCGGATCATATTGCACATCGTTGCGGATGCGCAGCTCGACCGGGTCGATGTCGCAGGCTTCGGCCAGTTCATCCATGGCGACTTCCAGCGCCAGCAGGCCCACGGCTTCGCCCGGAGCGCGCATCGCATTGGCTTCGGGCAGGTCCAGTACCGCCAGCCGATGCGCGGTCAGCCGATTTGCACCGCGATAAAGCAGCCGCGTCTGTTGCGCCGCGACCTCCGGACCACCGCCGGGCAAATCGCCGGACCAGACTTCATGGGCGATCGCGTCGATGACGCCATCCTTGTCCGCGCCGATGCGGATGCGTTGAATGGTCGCTGCGCGGTGGGTGGTGTTGTTGGGCACCTGCGGCCGGGCCAGGGCCACCTTGACCGGCCGACCCACCATCCGTGCACCCAGAGCCGCCAGCAGCGCGTCGGCGCGCAGGAACAGCTTTGCGCCGAAGCCACCGCCGATGTAGGGCGAGATGACCCGAATGTTTTCCTTCGGGATCTTCAGCGTGACCGCCATGTCCTCGACGGTCCAGGCGACCATCTGATTGGATGTCCACAAGGTCAGCTGATCACCATTCCATGCAGCCGTGGTCGCATGCGGTTCCATCATTGCGTGGCTTTGGTCGGGCGTCGTGTAGGTCTGGTCGATCTTTACCGCCGCGTTGGCGAAACCCGCGTCGAAATCCCCCGCGCGCGTGTCGGCAAGGCCGCCAAACCCCTCTTCCGGCACGATCGCATTCCGGCGTTCGGCGGCGAGATCGTAACGGCCGGTTTCCGGGCTGTAGTCGATGCGCAGCAGCCGGGCGGCGTCGCGGGCATTTTCAAACGTGTCAGCGACGATCAACGCCACCGCCTGATCATAATGTTCGATCAGGGGTCCGCCCAGCAGGTGAGCGGTATTCTTCCCGCCCTTTGCCAGCGGCCCGGCATTTTGATGCGTGACGATGGCCAGAACGCCCGGTGCGGCTTGAGCAGCGCGCAGGTCCATGGCGTCGATCTTGCCCTTTGCGATTGCCGATCCGACAATCCAGCCATAGGCGGCATGGGGCGCGGCATCATGCCGTTCATAGGCATAGGGCGCGGTGCCGGTGACCTTTGCCGCTCCGTCGATGCGATCATGCGCAACTCCGACTACGCGACCGCGATCGATGGGATTTGTCGTGGCGGGCTTGTCGAACTTCATGGCCGCGCCTCCTTCTGGCGGAAGAGGGATGCTAGCGTCCTGGCGGTCAGCTGCTGCTTGAACGCGTTCTGATCAGTGGGCCGGGCGCCTGCCAACGCGGCTTCCGCGACCGCAGCGGGGCCAGCCTTGGCCGCCGCATCAGCAGCCGGGATGCGCCAAGGCTTGGGCGCGATGCCGCCAAAGGCGAAGCGGGCGCCGCCATTCTCGTCGAACACTGCCGCCACGGAAACAAGGGCAAAGGCGTAGGAATGGCGATCCCGCACCTTGCGATAGATATGGGTGCCGCCAATCGGCCGGGGCAGCGTTACGGACGTTATGAGTTCGCCCGGTTGCAGCGCATGTTCGACATGCGGCGTATCCCCCGGCAGCAGGTGGAAATCAGCTACGGGAATGGAACGGCGCGTCCCGTCCGAGGCCACTGTATCCACCGTCGCATCCAGCACGCGCATCGCCACGGCCATGTCGGAAGGATGCTGCGCGATGCAGGCGTCGCTGGTGCCGATGATCGCCAGACTGCGGCTGATCCCCTTCAACGCGCCGCATCCGCTGCCCGGCTTCCTCTTGTTGCAGGGCATGCGGATGTCGTAAAAATAGGGGCAGCGGGTGCGCTGAAGCAGGTTTCCGGCGGTCGTTGCCTTGTTGCGCAATTGGCCCGATGCCCCCGCAAGCAGCGCGCGGCTGAGCACTGCATAGTCGCGCCGTACCATTTTGTCCGCCGCAAGTGCCGTGTTGCGAACCATTGCCCCGATCCGCAAGCCGCCCTCGGCCGTCCGCTCGATCCGGTCGAGGCCGAGATGGTTGACGTCGATCAGATTCGCGGGCGTTTCGATCTGCAACTTCATGAGGTCGAGCAAATTGGTGCCCCCTGCGATGAAGCGCGTGTCCGGCGTGCGCGCGGCGGCTTTCACGGCATCTTCGACGCTGGCGGCCCGGCTGTAGGTGAAGGGCCTCATGCCTTTTCCTCCCCGGCGACATCACGAATAGCGGCGATGATGTTGGGATAGGCGGCGCAGCGGCAGATATTGCCGCTCATCCGCTCGCGCAATTCCGCGTCCGAGAAGGCGACCTGCTCCAGATCATCGGTCACGTGGCTCGGGATACCCGCCTTGATCTCGCCCAGCACGGCGACAGCGGAACAGATTTGTCCGGGCGTGCAGTAACCGCATTGATATCCGTCATGCGTGATGAAGGCCCGCTGCATGGGATGGAGCTTTTCCGGCGTGCCGAGCCCCTCGATCGTCGTTACGGTTTCGCCCTCATGCATGACGGCCAGCGTCAGGCAGCTATTGATCCGCTGGCCCTCGACAATCACCGTGCAGGCGCCGCACTGACCATGGTCGCAGCCCTTCTTGGTCCCGGTGAGGTGCAGATGCTCACGCAGGGCGTCCAGCAATGTCGTGCGCGGATCGAGTTGCAGATGCACCTGACGGCCGTTCACTGTCAGCTCAACGGTCGTCATGTGTCTTCCCTCGTTAAATTCGGGCACTCGCATCGCCCCGGTTTTCGCGTCGGCCACGACCGGAACCGCCATCGCCGCGCCCCCGCCTTGCAGCACGGCACGGCGAGTCAGATCGTCTGGCGCCATATCGTCCTTCCTCCTGCCGTAGCCAATACGAAGCATATTCCCGGATGATCCGCCATGGTCAGAAAAGATGCGGCGTCGCTCAGATAGGGCGCGCGCCTTCCGCAGCCAAGCGCAGTCCTTCCTCCGGGGCAGGAAAGTCCGCCAGCCGGATAAATTTGAGGCGAGGCCAAATTCTCCCTTGCCGACCTCCCCAACCGCTGCTAGTTGCCCGCCTCACCCGCCGAGAGGGACTTCCTCCGGCCGCCAGAGCGGGCGTAGCTCAGGGGTAGAGCACAACCTTGCCAAGGTTGGGGTCGAGGGTTCGAATCCCTTCGCCCGCTCCATGAATCAACGGGATAGTCGCCTTATGGCGAGGCGAATTTGCGCCCTCAGTCTGTGTCGCCACCATGTCGCCACGCGACGAGCGATGTCCTACCTATCCTCTAAGCGGATCGACCATACTATAAGCGCTCTTCGACGCTCGTCATTCGGTAGCGCCAGTTGCACAGGCCCAATCTGATACCAGCCATCTGAGTCGCTATCTCATTTCCCCCTCATCTTGCGCCGCTCAGCTTCAAATTTCACCCGCGCCTTATGCGATTTCTCTAGGTCTCGATGCGCCCTATCCAATTTCGGAAATAGTTCGTCTCGGAGCTGAATGAGAATTTGCCATTCGACCATCCGGTCGAATCGCGCTGTTCCGTGGGCCAAAAGACAGGTGATATGGACAAGATCAGCAGCGGTATTCCGTGCAGGCTCTACGAAACCAGCGTTGCTGGGACCTGCGAGCATTACGGGCGACTCCTCGCTGTCCAGCAACCCAAGGCGAAACGCTATACCCTTTGAACTGGCGTGAACATTATAGCTCGCCATGCGGTAGTAAGATTGCATCGCTGCTTGTCCCGCTGCGGCTTCTAGATCGACCATTCTCGGCTTCTTGATCTTGAGATGCTCAGCAGCCCAGCCATATTCAGAGCCGAAGCGGTCGCCATAAAGCTTGAGTGCGGCCTCGTAGCCCTTTTCCGTCTCGGCCACGTCCCGCTTTGACGGCGGGGCGTACCCCAACTGTTCATGGAATAGGACGAATCTGTCCATTGCGCGCTTGGCCTCTACAAACTCGTGCGCGCGATACCTGACTGCCAGTTCCTCTCCATGCTTGACCAGCAGTTCTGCCACTACGACAATTTCATGCAGCGTTCTCCAACGCGCCATAGCGCCATCGGCCAAGCCGTTTTCCATTAGGGTCATGACCTCAAACGTCACTTGGCAGGCGCGCGCATGCAGTCGAATCAACGTATCATTCAAAACTCTGTTCTTTTTCGACCGCGACCGCCTGCGCGATTTCACCATCTCGCCGCCGACCTCCAGCGAGATGGTGTAAATCATTCGAAGCGTATCGAAGGCATCTTGCCAGCGCAGCAGCAGATTTTCCCGAAATTGGATCATCCGCGCTTCATCGTAAGCGCGCTGGGCCGACCAATCCGCCTTGAGCGATTTGAGGATTACCTTTGCTGAACTCTTAACAATCTTGGGAAGGATCGCAGGCAGTTCGTTTTCTATGAATTTCTGGGCCTCTTCGATAAGGGGAATGATCTCTTCAGCCGACAGTGTAAGCTCAATGTCGGTACCCTCTTCACGTTCGTCGGCCCATTCAAACGGCTCGGCAGGCGTCGTAGCGATATGTTTCGCATATTCCCTGACAAAAGGCTTCGGAGCCTTGGGGGTCTTTTCAACGATCAACTGTTCGATGCGCTTGATCAAATAGAGCCTAGGTGCAGCATTGATTTGCTCCATGAAGAGCGAATGAAGGCCCGACATTGGCTTCTTGCCGCGTGCCTTCAGAGATAGTCCTATTGTTGCGCGAGACAATGCGAGCCTACTTCCTGTCATTCGGTCAATTGAACCTGATTGACGCAGCCTGATTGCGGTGCGGCTAAGTTGGCAAGTATCGGATCAGCATGTGACTAAGCCAACGACAAAATTGAATTTTGCTAATTATGCTCATTTTGCGCGAGGCTTTGACGTCAAAAAGGAGTTCGCCTTTGTTCCCGAACAGTGTCAGCAAATCAGCTAGGGTGATGACCATACGAAGGGCGAGCATAATGATACCGCCCTGGACAACCTTGAACAGCGTATAGCACTGCCAATCTGATCCAATTACACAGGGAAGAACGCGCCACTCTCTCAGCAGCAGAAAAATCTTTATTTTTCAGAGAGTTAGTGGTGCCCGGGGACGGAGTCGAACCGCCGACACTGCGATTTTCAGTCGCATGCTCTACCAACTGAGCTACCCGGGCACGGGCGCCGGGGAGGACCACCGGCGGCGTTGAGAGGCGTGCCTATAGGCATCAATCCGGGGGGTTGTCCACCCCATCATCGTCGCTTTTTTTCATCTCGTCGGCGGCGGGGGTTCCGGGGACGCGATAGCCTTCGCCCAGCCATTGCAGCAGGTCACGGTCACGGCAGGCCTTTCCGCAGAAGGGCCGCGTGTCGGGATGGGCTGGCTGGCCGCAGATCGGGCAGGAGGATGATTTAGGCGACATGGCCCGCCGATATGGCAAGGGCCGGGTCCGCCTTCAAGCTGACGACGCCGCCACGACGGCGGGCGAGCTGCTCCAGCCAGTCGGCCGCCTTGTACAGGCGGTCGATGATGGGGGGCGCGGCGGTGATCGTGACCGGCCCGCCATTGCCTTCCCGTTCGGCACGGCGGAGCAAGGCGAGAGCCGCCGTTTCGATCGGATCAGCCCGCAATAACTCCATGAGGTTCATCCGCTCGCGGCGGCGGATAACCTGCACGAAGCCGAAGCCGTTCACCGCCGTTCGTTCGAAAGGAAGCGGTAGATATTTGTCGATTTGCGCGGAAGCGACAGCGCGCTCATCCTTGTTGTTCATGGTGGGCAGATCGACGCCGATCGATCCGGTCAGCCCCATGCGACGGATCGCCTGCGCCGCCAGTTTCGCGCCCTTGGGGCCGAGCTTCGCGGGCGGCAGCGATCCGTCTACGTCGATCAGGATCATCGCGGGCGTCGGGAAGATGCGGAGCGCCGCTTCCTCTGTGCCGATGTCACCGGACATCGCCTCTTCCATCAGTTCGCTCCAGCCATGGGCTTCAAAGCGATCTTCCTCATGCGCGGGGCATGGGACGACGGGAATGCCCGTTGTGCGGAGGCGCTGGAGGAGGCTGGGGGCAGGATGCACCTTGGAGCCCGGCTGGGCGATGCGGGCCTTGGCGAGCTTCGGGCGGCCTTCCTCCGGGATGGCTTCGCGCAGGATTTCGAGGAGGACGGTCGCGCCCTCTGCGGTCTTGGGTGGGATGGGTTCGACCAGCACTTCCTCGCCCGAGATCAGGCGGGCGATACCGCGCTTTTTGGGGATGATGGTCCGGACGAGCTTGCCCTGCATGACCGCACCGGCTCGGGCACCATCGCCCTCACGCTCGATCTGTGCCTCGACCAACCGGCCCTTTTCGATCAGCGCGGCGCGGGCCTCGCCAATCCCTTCTTCATAGAGCCATTCGGCCATCAATATGTTCCTGTTGGTCGGGATTGCCGAGCCGGAAAGTGTGCCATTTCCCTTGCCATCCCTCTAGTCCAATGGGTAGCCCGCTGCCTTCAGCAGCGCGCGGGTTTCGTAAAGGGGCAGGCCCATGATCGCGCTATGGCTGCCTTGTATCGCGCGGATCAGCCCGGCGGCACGGCCCTGAATCGCATAGCCGCCTGCCTTGCCGTGCCATTCTTCGCTGGCGATATAGGCCTCGATTTCGGCCTTCTCCAAGCGTTTGAAGGTGACGATGTTGGTGGAAAGGCGGTGCCTTGCCCTGCCTTCGCCATCGATGAGCGTGATGGCGCTCAGTACGCGGTGGCGGCGGCCGGAGAGCAGGGAGAGACAGGCGCGCGCCTCGTCCGCCGTCTCTGCCTTGGGCAGGATGCGGCGGCCTGCTGCAACCACGGTATCACCTGACAGCACCAGCGCGCCGGGATGACGGGCAGCCACCAACGCAGCCTTTTCAGCGGCCACTCGGGCGGCATAGGCGGCTGGCAATTCGCCTTTCAAAGGGGTTTCATCAAGATCGGCGGGATCCACAGCGTCGGGACGCACGCCGATCTGACCCAGAAGTTCACACCGTCTGGGAGAAGCCGAAGCAAGGATGAGCCGCATGCGTTAAGCGGCTTATTTGAAGCGGTAAGTGATCCGACCCTTGGTCAGGTCGTAGGGGGTCAATTCGACCAGCACTTCATCGCCCACCAGCACGCGAATGCGGTTTTTCCGCATCTTGCCAGCCGTGTGGCCAAGGATCTCGTGATCATTTTCAAGCCGGACGCGGAACATGGCGTTGGGGAGAAGCTCCACAACCTGTCCGCGCATTTCAAGCAGTTCTTCTTTTGCCATAATATCCTGGGGAAACCAAAAATCGCGCCGCCATAGCGGCAAAATGCGGAAAATGAAAGTCAGGCTGACACGCCAAATATATCGCCCGCGTCAGACAAGACCGCAAAGATGTGATCAAGCTGATCCACATCCGTACAAAAGGGCGGCATCAGGTAGATGCTGTTGCCCAAAGGACGCAGCAAAATGCCCCGATCAAGGAAGAAGGCGCGCAGGCGCGGCGCAAGGTCGGACAGATAACCTGCGTCCGGCGCGATCAGGTCAATCGCCACGATCGTGCCAAGCTGCCGGGCATTTTCGAAGGCGGGATGAAGCGCCAGTTTTCCGAGTCGCTCCGCCATATTCTGTTCGAGCGCGGCGATGCGGCCGAGCACATCCTCTTCGCGCCAGATGGCAAGGTTCGCGGCAGCGGCCGCGCAGGAGATGGCATTCGCTGTGTAGCTGGACGAATGGTAGAAAAGCCGCGCCCGGTCCTGCGACTTGTGCGCGTCGAATATGCGCGCCGTGGCGAGCGTCGCCGCGAGCGGGACGGAGCCGCCGGTAATACCCTTTGCAACAGCCATGATGTCCGGCACGACGCCCGCCTGCTCGCAAGCGAAGACTGTGCCGGTGCGACCCCAGCCGGTCATCACTTCGTCAGCGATGAACAGGACGTCGTGCCGCGCGCAGATTTCCGCCATCTGCCGCAAAATGACTGGCGGGTAGATCAGCATTCCGCCAGCACCCAAGACCAAAGGTTCGACGATGAACGCCGCCGGATGCTCCTTGCAAGCCGCTTCCAGCGCGTCGAGCGTCTGTTGCTCCGCACCCGGCGCGGGAAAGGGGATGGTGCCGACGTCGAACAGCAAAGGCGTCCATGCGGCGTTGTACACGCCGCGCTCGCCGACCGACATCGTGCCGATCGTGTCGCCATGATAGCCATGTTCAAGAACGAGGATGCGATGCCGGGGCGCGGACAAACCATCCAACGCGCGATTGTGCCAGTAGCCGAGCGCCATTTTCAGCGCGACTTCGACGGAGGTCGATCCGCTGTCGGAAAAGAAGACATGGGCGAGCGGGTCGCGCCCTTCCGCACGGGGGGCGAGCTCGATCAGGCCACGCGCAACCTCTTCAGCGGGCTCATGCGTGTAATTTGCGAAGATAAGCTGGTCGAGCTGCCCGGCCTGCTGAGCGATCGCCTGGGCGATGCGGGGATGGCAATGGCCGTGGGTCGTAACCCACCAGCTGGAGATGGCGTCTATCAACGTGCCGCCGTCTGCCAGGTGCAACAAGGCACCTTCCGCACGAACGACATGCGGGATGGCTTCGTTGAGGCCGTGCTGGGTAAAGGGGTGCCATATAGGGGAGGTCATGGCGAGACGCTTAGAATAGCCCAAGCGTCAGGCCAAGCACCCTCCCCTATATTATGCCCCTCCCGCTTACTTGGCAGGGGCGGCCGGCGTCGCCGGTGCCGTGGGAGCGGCGGCCTGGATACGCTGCTGCAACGCCGGGTCGGCGGCGGCAGCCTGGCCGATCTCATTGAATTTTTCCGGCGCGATGCCCGATGCCTGCAACGCGGCGAGCATCTTGGGCTGCTTTTCCGCGTCAGCGATGCTGGTGTCGGACTGGATCTTGGTCACTTCGACCGCAGCAGCCGCAAACAGCTTGATGTCAGCTTCGCTAAATTTGCCCGCAGCAGCCGAAGGGGCCGCCGGAGTGGCAGGCGTCGCGGGCGTAGCCGGGGCGGCTGTGCCCTGAGCCAGAACTGGGGCAGCTGCCAACAGAGCGACCGATGCCATTGCCGTCTTCAAAACCAGTGATGAACGAAAACCCGTCAACATGCTTCTCCTTGCGATTTGATGTCTCAAAGCTGTGGAAGAGCGCACGAGGTTTAAAGAGTGTTCCGGCGAAACGTGAGATTTGAGGGACGACGGTCGGACGCGGCGCAGCTCATCCCTCGCATCATCACGGTTCATCGCAGGGCAGAATCGTTACTGATGCTCATCTTTTCACCAGATTCTCACCCGATCCTGAGGCGCGAGATAGAGCTTGCTGCCGGGCGCAGGGTTGAAGGCGGCGTACCATTGATCAAAGTTCCGCACCGTATCTGCCCGATATTGTGACGGCGAATGCGGGTCGGTGACTAGCCGCTGCCGCAGGTTGGGCTCGCGATAATTGCGCCGCCATACTTGCGCCCAGCCGAGGAAGAAGCGCTGGTCGCCGGTAGTGCCGTCGATCACCGGCGCGGGCTTGCCGCCGAGCGACGCATGATAGGCGTCGAGCGCCACCGCGACGCCTGCCAGATCGCCGATATTCTCGCCCAGGGTAAAGTCGCCCTTCACATGCGCGCCGGGGAAAGGTTCGTAAGCGTCATATTGTTTCACGAGCTTGCCGGTCAGGGCCTTGAAGGCAGCGACATCAGCGTCGCTCCACCACTGATTGAGCTTGCCGGTCTCATCATATTTGGCGCCTTGATCGTCGAAATGATGACTGAGTTCATGGCCGATCACCGCACCGATGCCACCATAGTTCACCGCCGGGTCGGCATGGGGGTCGAAGAAGGGCGGCTGGAGGATGGCCGCCGGGAAGACGATCTCCACCATGGAGAAGTCCGCATAGGCGTTGATCTCCATCGGCGTCATCTGCCATTCCCATCGGTAGATAGGCTTGCCTAGCTTCCCCATCTGATAGTCGAATTCATATTGGTTCGATCGCAGCGCGTTGCCGAACAGGTCGCCCGCCGTCATCGGAAGCCCGCTATAATCCCGCCATTTGTCGGGATAGCCGATCTTTGGCGTGAAGGCCGCGAGCTTCTTGTGCGCCCTCGCCTTCGCGCCATCGCTCATCCAACTGAGGCCATCGATGCGGCGGCCCATGGCGGCGATCACATTTTTGACGAGTTGGTCCATTGCCGCCTTGGTTTCCGGTGGGAAATAGCGGGCGACATAGATTTTGCCGACTTCCTCGCCCATCGCCCCTTTCACGAAGCTGACTGCGCGCTTCCACCGATCTTCGCGCTGCGGCGTGCCGGACAGGGTGGTACCGTAGAAAGCGAAGTCGGCGTCGGCGATCCGATCGGGGAGGTAAGTGGCGTAGCTGTGGAGGCTGCGCAGCAACAGGGCGTCCTTCAACACGCCTATCGGGGTTCGCGCGATCAGTGCTGCTTCGCCCGCGATCGCCGTCGGCTGTGCGACGATCAGCACCTGCGGTTTCAGACGGTTGGCGGCGAAATAGGCCGGGAAGTCGAAGCCGGGCGCGGCTTTCTGCAATTCGGCGAGCGTCATGCGGTTGTAGGTCTTGTCCGCGTCCCGGCTATCGACCTGGGTCCAGTGGACCTTTGCCACTTCCGTTTCGAACGCCATCAGGGCGGCGGCGCGCGTCTTTGCGTCGCTCGCGCCCGCCAGTGCCAGCATCTGTTCGAGATGCGCAGCATAAGCGGTACGGACGGCCGCCATCTTCTCGTCAGGTTGCAGATAGAAGTCACGATCCGGTAGGCCGAGGCCGGATTGGCGCAGGTTCAGGATGTAAGTGTCGGGCGCCTTGTCATCCTGTCCCACATAAAAGGTGAATGGTCCGGCGATACCGGCTCGCGCAGCCTCTGCCGCCAGCCGGGCGTATCCGGCCTTGTCCTTTACCGCCGCGATCTTCGCGAGCCAGGGCTTGATGGGGGTCAGGCCCTTCGCTTCGACGGTAGGGGCGTCCAGATAGCTGGCATAGGCGATCCCGATACGGCTGGCGGGGTCTTTCCTTGCCTCCTCCAATATGCCCCGGGTGCGTTCGCGCGACAGATCGTCAAGCACGTTGAACGCGCCATAATTGGACTTGTCGGCCGGGATCGGCGTGGCCCTGGCCCAGCCGCCATTGGCGTGAAGGTAGAAGTCATCCCCCGGCTTGACGGCCGGGTCCATGCCCTTGCTGTCGAAGCCGTAGCTGCCATAGGTCGGCTTGGCAGGTGGTGCCTGGTCCGCCTGTGCGGCGTTGGTCGCGAGCAGCAGAGCGCCAATCGCGGCGCTCATCAGAAGATTTTTCATCGAAGCATCCCTTGCTTGATCCGATCATGGCAATTGACCCGGCGCAGGGCGACGAGTCCATGGCAATTGTCGAAAGTCGTTCAAAAGCGGCTGCGGCCCTCTTCAGGGCAGGCGGATATTCTCGGCGAAAGCAGCCTTAAGGCTGGTGGCATCCAGCGGGTCGAGGCGCGGGAGGCGGCCGAGGCTTGGCACCTTGGCGAGCTGTGGGATGATCCGCTCATTTTCCTCATGGGGATCGCCGATGAAGGCGATACCCGCCAGCGGCACGCCCCGGCTACGCAGCGCTTCGATGCTGAGCAGACTGTGGTTGATCGTGCCGAGGCCCGTGCGCGCGCAAAGGATGACCGGCAGCTGCCAATGGGCGAAGAGATCGGCCATCAGCAGCGTCTCGCTGACGGGCACCAGCACGCCGCCTGCGCCTTCCACGACCAGCGGGCCATCCACTTGCGGTAGGGAGAGCTTGTCGAGGCGCACTTCAACCCCATCGATCCGCGCCGCCAGATGGGGCGAAGCGGGCGTCGTGAGGCGGTAGGCTTCCGGCAGAATTTGCGTTTGGGGGATGTTGCCAAGCCGTGCGACCGTTTCCTTGTCGCCTTCGGGATCGACGCCCGCCTGTATCGGCTTCCAATAATAAGCGCCAAGGGCTCCCGCGAGGCCTGCGGCGAAGACCGTCTTGCCGATGTCCGTATCGGTCCCGGTGACGACGACGCGCGTCATGCCACCACCCTTTGCAGTTCCTCGCCAAGAGCCGCCACATCGGCGCGGCCGACATTCAATGTCAGGGAGATGCGCAGGCGGCTGGTGCCCGGCGGCACCGTCGGGGGTCGGATGCCGCGCACGTCGAAGCCTGCCTCCTGAAGCGCGGCGGCGGCGGCCATGGTGCGCCGGTCTTCACCCAGCAGCACGGGGACGATGTGGGTGCGCGGCGCGGGCAAGCCAAGTGGCGCGCAGATGACTTCGGCGGCATCGACGCACAGGGTCTTCAGCCGCGCGCGCAGGTCATCCGCCTGCTCGATCCGGTCGAGCGCGGCCGAAGCCGCCACCGCCATCAGCGGCGAGGGCGCTGTCGAGAAGATGAAGGGACGCGCTCGGTTGATCAGATAGTCGATGATGATCTGCGGCCCGCAAATCAGCGCGCCTTCCACGCCCATGGCTTTGCCGCAGGTGTGAAGCGTCACGACATTATGCAGCCCGTCCAACCCGGCGGACAGACCCCGGCCGCTGGGGCCGAACACGCCTGTACCATGCGCTTCGTCCAGAATCAGCATCGCGTCATGCTGCGCCGCCAGTTTTGCAAGGTCAGCGAGCGGCGCCGTGTCGCCGTCCATCGAATAAAGCGTCTCGACCGCGATCCAGATGCGGCCCTTCCCGCCTTCCTGGCGCCAGGCGGTGATCAGGTCGGCGAAGCTCTGCACGTCATTATGCCGGGCAAAGACGGTGGCGGCCTTCGACAGGCGGATGCCGTCATGGACGCTGGCGTGGATCAGCTCGTCCGCGACGATCAGGTCGCCGCGCTGCGGCAATGTCGAAAACAAGGCGCAGTTGGCCGCAAAGCCATTGGCGAGGAACAGCGCCGCCTGCGTCCGGAAGAAGGCAGCCGCCTTCGCCTCCAGTCCTTCATGTTCGGGCGCATTGCCGCGCAGCAGGCGGGACCCGCCCGATCCGACGGGTACGCCCCGCGCCACCGCGTCCGCCACTGCCTGTCCGATCAACGGATCGGACGCCAGGCCCAGATAGTCGTTGGAGGCAAAGTCGCGCCCGGCACGCGGCACCAGACGGCGCAGGCGGCCGCGCTTTTCAAGAGCCGCGAGCTGCGATCGGAAGGGTTCGCTGGTCATGGCGCGCCCTATAGGCCCGCGAGGGGTAGAGGGGCAAGCTGGAGCGCCGCCGCTTCATCCGCCGGGCGGGGAAAGGCACCGACCTCCCCCGCTCCCGTGCCGAAAATCAGAAGGAAAAGCTCAGCGATAGCGACGCCACATTGTCGTTGGCATCGTCGGCATTCGGACGAAAGCCATGCTGATGCAGATAGCCGATTTCCGCATTCACATTCTTCGCGATCGGGGTCGTGATGGCGATCAGGTTACGCATCCGCTCCTCGCCCTCGACCCGCTGAAAATTGGTAGTGTTGAGGTCGATGAAGCTTTCATGGCTCAGCACCAGCGCTGTCTTGCCGCCTTCCTTGAAGGGCAGCACATATTTGACATAGGGGCGGAAGCGCCAGGCCGTGCCATCGACGCCTTCGCGCCAGCGCTCCTCAAGGCGCAGGCGGGCACTAAGCTGACCGGGGCCGATCTTCACGATATTGTCGAACGTCACCTGCTGGCGGCCCCGATGTTCCATCACCGAGAAGTCACCCGCATTGTAATTCGGATCATGGGTATAACCCGCCCAAACCGTCACCTTCTTGTTAACCTTGTAGCCGATCATCGAGTTCATCTCGACCTCGTACAGACCGTCGCGATCATCGCTGAACCGGGCGATGACCTCCTGCGAGAAGCGCCATTTGTCGCTCAGTTTCACAGTGGCGCTAACGCCGGTCCAGAGCTGGTCATCCTCCGTGGCATGCGCCACGGCCGGAATGGCCAGAGCCACCAGCGCAGGTGCCAGTTTCAAAATCGGTCGCATCATAGTCTCCCTCCGCCCCATGGCGTCGGGGCGCGACTATGACCTTTATGTGACAACGTCATTTCTCTTTTATGTAACATTTATGACGATTGTTTCTACAGCGTGACTGATAGCGGCAGCCGTCAAATCCGCCTTCCGCACAAAAAAAATGACCCGCCCCATGATAGGGCGGGGTCATATCCTTTTCGTTGCGAAATGCGGTCAGACGCCGTGCGCCAGAGCGGCGAGCAAGAGCAAGGCGACGATATTCGTAATCTTGATCATCGGGTTGACCGCAGGCCCCGCGGTGTCCTTGTAAGGATCACCCACGGTATCGCCGGTCACCGCAGCCTTGTGCGCCTCAGAGCCTTTGCCGCCATGGTTGCCATCTTCGATATATTTCTTGGCATTGTCCCAGGCGCCGCCACCCGATGTCATGGAAAGGGCGACAAACAGGCCCGACACGATCACGCCCAGAAGCAATGCACCCAGCGCCGCAAAGCCATTGGGCGTTCCGGCAACGGCAGAGATTGCGAAATAGACGACGATCGGCGCCAGCACCGGCAGCAGGCTGGGGATGATCATCTCCTTGATCGCCGCGCGGGTGACAAGGTCGACAGTGCGGGCATAGTCGGGCCGTGACGTCCCTTCCATGATCCCCTTGTTGGTGGCGAACTGGTCGCGAACGTCCTTCACCACGTCGCCCGCCGCGCGGCCCACTGCCGTCATGCCCATTGCGCCGAACAGATAGGGCAGCAATGCGCCGAGCAGCAGGCCGACGATGACATAGGGGTTGGACAGGCTGAAATCGACCGGCTCGGTCAAGCCCAGCGCCGAGTTATAGAATTTCAGATCCTCGGTATAAGCGCCGAACAGGACCAGCGCGGCGAGGCCCGCCGATCCGATGGCATAGCCTTTCGTCACCGCCTTGGTCGTATTGCCCACGGCGTCCAGCGCATCGGTCTTGCCCCGCACGCTGTCGTCGAGATGCGCCATCTCCGCGATGCCGCCCGCATTGTCGGTGACGGGGCCATAGGCATCGAGCGCCACGACCATGCCCGCCAGCGCCAGCATCGCGGTAGCCGCAAAGGCAATGCCGATCAGGCCCGCCAGCTGATGCGCGACGATGATACCGGCGACGATCACCAGCGTCGGCAGCGCGGTTGCTTCCAGACTGACGGCCAGCCCCTGGATCACGTTGGTGCCATGACCGGTTTCGGACGCGCGAGCGATGCTGCGAACCGGACGGTAGTTGGTGCCGGTATAATATTCGGTGATCCAGACGATCAGGCCGGTAACGGCAAGGCCCACCATCATCGACCAGAACAGCGCCATGCCGGTGTAACCGCCCGCGCCGTCAAGGTCGGTGCCAAAGCGCACGTTGAGGTCACCCAGCGTGAATTGCGTAACGAAATACAGCGCCGGGATCGACAGGATCGCAGTTGTCCAAAAGCCTTTGTAGAGCGCCCCCATGATCGACTGATTGGAGCCAAGGCGCACCATATAGGTGCCTATGATCGACGTGATGATGCACACACCGCCGACGATCAGAGGCAATGCCATCAGCCGTTGCAGGAAGGCATTGTCGACCCCGCTCACCAGCAGCGCCGTCAGCACCATGGTCGCACCAACGGTGACGACGTAGGTTTCGAACAGGTCGGCCGCCATACCGGCGCAGTCGCCCACATTGTCGCCCACATTGTCGGCGATGACGGCGGGATTGCGTGGGTCATCCTCCGGAATGCCCGCTTCCACCTTGCCCACGAGGTCGGCACCCACATCCGCCGCCTTGGTAAAGATGCCACCGCCCAGACGCGCGAAGATCGAGATGAGGCTGGCGCCGAAAGCCAGTGCGACCAGAGAATCGATCACCAGACGGTCATCAGGCGCATGCCCTGCGGGTCCGGTCAGAAACCAGAAGAAGACGCTGATCGCGAGCAGCGCCAAGCCCGCCACCAGCATGCCGGTGATCGCGCCAGCGCGGAAAGCGACGGTCAGGCCGCTCTGCAACGTAGTGCGGGCCGCTTCGGCGGTGCGGACATTGGCGCGCACGGAAATGTTCATGCCGATGAAGCCTGCCGCGCCGGACAGGATGGCGCCAATCAGAAAACCGATTGCCGATGTCGCGCCCAGGAAGAAGAAGACGATCGCCGCAACCACAACCCCGACCATGCCGATGGTCATATATTGGCGGCTGAGATAGGCCTTTGCCCCTTCCTGGATCGCCCCCGCGATCGTTTGCATGGTTTCATTGCCGGCGGAGGCCGCCAGTACCTGACGACTGGTTATCAGGCCGTAGAGCAGGGCTAATAGCCCGCACCCTATGGCGATATAGACAATCTGCATGGATGTTCCTCTCCCCCTGTTTTTGCTGTCATCGGCCGCTCCGCAGGGAAAAACGGGCGGGCGAAAGGCATAAGCGCGGGCGGCCGGAATTCACGCATCCGGCATCAGGCACCGCATCAATCAGCATCAAGGTTACGCGCGTCATGGGCGTCCAACCGGGCTGAGAAAAGGATGGACGGAAGCTACAGACAGGACGGGTGGCGTCAAGCCGTTACGAAACGCATCCGAATCAGGGTCTTGGCGGGTCCCGGTTCAGCCATGTTCCCAGCCAAGCCGGGCGGGCAACGGCATCTCTGCGCCGTCAATGATCAGCTTCAGCCCCGATCCCGGTGAAAAACGACCCACCGGAATGGCTCGTACTGGCGGCTTTGTCGTGGGCGGCAGTGCGAACAGCAGTTCATAGTCATCGCCTGCCCGCGCCGCTGCGACCTGAGCGGCGGTGCTGCCGCCGCTCACTGCCTCCAGCGCCGGGGAAAGCGGAACATGATCGATGGTGACAGCCAATCCGCTAGCCTGCGCCATGCGGGCGGCATCGATCAGCAAGCCGTCAGATACATCCATCATCGCATGGACTTCGCCCGCAAGCAGCGCGCCCTCGGTGAGCCGGGGCCGGGGGCGGCGATAAGCCTCCACCAGCGGCCCGGATGCTGCGGCGTTCGCGCGGAGCAGTTCAAGCCCCGCTCCGGCATCGCCAACGGGACCTGTCAGATAGAGACGATCACCCGCCCGCGCGCCGCTACGGGCGGGCACGGGGCCGCTTGCCTCGCCAATCGCCGTCAGGCTGTAGCTGCGCGGACTGCCCTGCGGCATCTGCACCGTGTCGCCGCCCAATAGCGGCATGGCATGACGGCTGAGCGCCTCGCCCAGCCCCTCAAGAAACGCCGCGTCCCAGCCATCGTCGCCCGACAGCGCGTAATTGAGCAGGCAACCCACAGGCCGCGCGCCCTTGGCGGCCAGGTCGGAGAGGTTCACGGCGGCAAGTTTCCAGCCGATGTCCGCAGGGGGATCGCCGGGGAGATAATGCACCCCCTCCACCATCGTGTCGCTGGTGAGGATCAGGCGCGCGCCGCCCACATCCAGCACCGCCACATCGTCCTGAAGGCCGCGCGCTGCCGGATCGTTCGCCAGCAACCGCAGCAAGGTCAGGAAACGGGATTCAGCGGACATGCCCTAACCTAACCCTTTTCCAAAAAGCCCGTCACCCGTTCGACAGGGGATGCGACATCAGGACAGGCGCCTATTTCCGTACATCCTTGGCCACGCCGTCCAGCAGGCCATTGACGAAACCCGCCTCGCGCTTGTCGTAAAAGGCATGAGCGACATCGACATATTCGCTGATGACCGTGCCGGTCGGTACATCCTTGCGCGCGATCAGTTCATAGGCACCTGCCCGCAAGATCTGGCGCATCGGCTTGTCGAGCCGCTCAAGGCTCCAGCCCTTGGACAGGCGGGCGGTGATCATGGCGTCAATTTCGCCGCGCCGCTTGTCCACGCCGGTCACGACATCGTCGAAAAAGCTCTCTTCCGCATCGGCATAGGTCACGTCTTCGATGGTCGCGCCCAGCCGGTGCTGATGAAATTCATGCAGCAGGGTGGCGAGGGGCGTCCCTTCCATGTCCAGCTGGTACAGCGCCTGCACAGCGGCAAGCCGGGCTGCGGAGCGGGATTTGGAGCGTTCGGTCATCGGGATTCCATATAGCCGTGCGGGCTGGGCCTGTCGAAGCCCTGCCCTTTTTGAAGAAAATACTGCCCCTCGACAAGCTTGGGGCGAACGGAAGTTATTTGAGCCGCACCGCCACCGAGGCGGCATGGGCAGGCAACCCCTCCGCTTCCGCCAGCGCGACCGCCGCCGGGCCGATCGCATCGATCGCAGCCTGATCAAGGCTGAGAAAGCTGGTGCGTTTCATGAAGTCGAGTACCGAAAGCCCCGAGGAAAAACGTGCACGGCGACCCGTAGGCAGTACATGGTTGGGGCCTGCGACGTAATCGCCTACGGCTTCGGGGGTCATGCGGCCCAAAAAGACCGATCCGGCATGGCGAACCTGCGCGAACAGGGCATCGGGATCATCCACCGCCAGTTCGAGATGCTCGGCCGCGAGACGGTTTACCAGCGGCATCGCTTCTTCCAGATCACGCACCAGGATGATTGCGCCGTTGGCCGCCCAGCTCGTCGTGGCGACTGCCTGCGTTGATAAGTTTGGCAGTCGCTTTTCGACCGCCGACGCCACGGTATCGGCAAAAACGGCATCGTCCGTGAAAAGGATCGACTGGCTGGTCGGATCATGCTCCGACTGGCTCAGCAGATCAGCGGCAATCCAGTCCGGATCATTTTTACCGTCGGCGACGACGACGATTTCCGACGGCCCTGCGACCATATCGATGCCGACTACGCCATAAAGCTGACGCTTGGCTTCGGCGACCCAGGCATTACCGGGGCCTGTGATGACATCGACCGGCTTGATCCGATCCGTGCCATAGGCGAGCGCAGCCACGGCCTGCGCGCCGCCGACGCGCCAGATTTCCTCAATGCCGGCAATGCTGGCGGCGGCGAGGACAAGCGGGTTGATCACGCCATTGGGCGTGGGCGTCACCATCGCGATGCGCGACACGCCGGCAACCTTGGCCGGGATGACGTTCATTAGCAGCGAACTGGGATAGGCTGCGCGTCCGCCGGGTACATAAAGCCCCGCCGCATCGACTGCCCGCCAGCGCGCGCCAAGGCGCACGCCAGCGCTGTCGGTGCCGTCGCTGTCCTGCGGCCGCTGCTTTTCGTGATAGGCGGTGATCCGTGCGGCGGCGAGTTCCAGCGCATCGCGCAACTCAGGCGTGATGCCTTCCAGCGCCGCGCGGCACTCGGCGGGGGTAACCGCCCAGCCGCTTGCCTCCAGATCGTGTCGGTCGAACCGGCTGGTGTAATCGGCCAGCGCGGCGTCGCCTTCGGCGCGGACGCGCTTCAGGATTGCCGCGACGTCGCGCGACACATCTTCGTCCGCTTCGCGCCGGGCATCGACCAAAGTGGTGAAGGCGGCTGCGAAATCAGCGTCGCGGCTGTCGAGCCTAAGCGGCATCGCGCTTCCCCACGGCCTTGCGGAAGCTTTCCACCAGCGGCGCCAGTTCGGCCGAGCGCATCTTGTAGGCAGCGCGATTGACGACCAGCCGCGCCGACACCTGCATGATGACATGGGTTTCGACCAGCCCGTTTGCCTTGAGCGTCGCGCCTGATGACACGAGATCGACGATCCGGCGCGACAGGCCGAGCGAGGGCGCGAGTTCCATCGCGCCGTTCAGCTTCACGCATTCCGCCTGGATGCCGCGCGCCTCATAATAGCGACGCGTGAGGTAAGGATATTTGGTGGCAACCCGCACATGGCTCATCGCGGCCTCATCCTCGCCCGCAAGGTCGACCGGTTCTGCGACCGACAGGCGGCAATGACCTATATCGAGATCGACCGGCGCGTAGAGTTCGGAATAGTCGAACTCATCGACAACGTCCGACCCGACTATACCGATCTGCGCCGCACCATGGGCGACGAAGGTCGCGACGTCGAAAGCGCGCACGCGGATGATCGAAATATCAGGGCGATTGGTGGCGAAGCGGAGCGCCCGGCTCTTCTTGTCATGAAATTCCGCCTCCGGCTCTATGCCGACGCGCGCGAGCATCGGCAGCGCTTCATCAAGGATGCGGCCTTTGGGGATGGCGAGGGTGAGTGGGCGAGTCATGACCGGCGGGCCTTAGCCGTGCGCGCCACAAAGGACAATATTCATGCAGCTTGCGCCAGCGCAGCCTCGGTGGCCTCGATCCAGCCGCCGCCCAGCACCCGGTCGCCCGCGTAGAGCACGGCGGCCTGACCCGGCGCCACGCCATATTCCGGGGCGTCAAACATCAGGCGATCACCCTCCAGCCTTGCCGGAACAGGCTTTGCCATCGACCGCACCTTGGCGGTCAGCGGCCCGCTGAAGTCGCCGCCAAGCCAGTTGATGTCGCTCAGCCGAGCCGCTGACACCGCGAGCGCCGCTTTGGGGCCGACGATCACCCGCCGAGAATCGGCGTCCAGACGGACGACATAGAGCGGTTCGGCCTGTCCACCGATCTCCAGTCCTTTACGCTGGCCTACGGTGTAATGGATGAGCCCCTTGTGCGTGCCCATGATGCGGCCGTCGAGATGGACGATGTCGCCACCTTCATCAGCGTCCGGGCGCAGCTTGCGAACCACGCCAGCATAATCGCCATCGGGCACGAAGCAGATGTCCTGGCTGTCCGGCTTCAGCGCCACCGACAGGCCAAGTTCTGCGGCAATTTCCCGCACCTGCGGCTTGGGGAGGCCGCCCAGCGGAAAGCGCAGATAGTCAAGCTGCGCCTGCGTCGTGGCAAAGAGGAAATAGCTCTGGTCTCGCGCAGGGTCCGCTGCCCGGTGCAGTTCGGCGCCCTGCGCTCCTTCGACGCGGCGGACATAATGGCCGGTTGCCAGACAATCGGCGCCCAGGTCGCGCGCGATCTGGAACAGGTCGGTGAACTTCACGCCCATGTTACATTTGACGCAGGGGATGGGCGTCCGCCCCGCCATATATTCGTCGGCAAAGTCGGCGATGACAGATTCCCGGAAACGGCTTTCATAATCGAAGACATAATGGGCGATGCCGATACGGTCAGCGACAGCGCGGGCGTCGCGTATATCCTGCCCCGCGCAGCAGCTGCCAGTGCGGCCGACAGCGGCGCCATGATCGTAAAGCTGTAGCGTGACGCCGATGGTTTCGGCACCCGTACGCGCGGCAAGGGCGGCGACGACGCTCGAATCGACGCCGCCAGACATGGCAACAACGATTCGCCGCTTTGCAAGCGGTTCGGGCAACTGGAACTGGGGCTGCATGGCCGCGCATATAATCGTCCGCGCCGCTGCATTCCAGCGGGATTCCACGCCTGGCGCTGCAAAGCGTCGTTTCACCCCCGCGAGTTTACCGGACCTTATCCTTTTTTCGCTACCTCCCTTCACATGGATTTTGGTTTCCTTCGGGCAGGCGGGCTCAAACCCGCCAATGCCAGACCCGTCAGTCGGCCGCATGCGCCGGTCTGGCCGCTGCTGCGCGCCGCTTCGGCGGCGGAGCAGGCGGCCAGCCCGACCGCGCGGGCGGTGGCCGGGGTCCTGCGGGGGCAGGATGAGACGAGCGACTGGATCCAGGATTTGGCCGAAGTGTTCGCGCCACGTCCGGGCGGCATGATCGAGGCCGCACGCCCAACGGGAAGCTTCAACCCGTTGATCGCACAGCATTTAAGAGTGGGACAAGGATGATGAAGGGGGCGTTTACCGTGGCGCTTTAGCTGATCTTCAGGGCTGACGCGCATATCGGTTGCCGCTGCTGAATTCGGCAACGCCAGTGCCGCTTTTTGAGGGTGAGAATGATAGAAAATCAAAAAATCCGACCTGCTCAGGTCGTCGGGCCGCTCGGGGAACCCTTAACTCTGGAGAGCTTGCCTCCCGCGAATACGACGCGTTGGGTCGTCCGTCGCAAGGCCGAGGTGGTCGCCGCCGTCAACGGTGGTTTGTTGACCGTCGATGAAGCCTGCGCGCGCTATTCGCTGACTCTTGAGGAATTTGCGGGCTGGCAGCGCGCTGTCGATCGATCGGGCATGCATGGCCTGCGTGTTACGCGGATCCAATATTACAAGTCGCTCTACGAACGGCAGCAGAAATACTGATCCTTTTTTCCGGCTCAAAGCCGGATAGCGAGGGAGCAGGCACATCAAGGGCCGCCGGATGCAAATCCGGCGGCCCTTTCGCTTGGCGCGCGCACCGATTCACCCGCCATTGTCAAGCCAGAAACATTTCCCAGGGAACGCGAAGCCGACTTCGCCGTTAAATACATCAGCCAACCCGCTGGGGGCGGTGGTCCAAGGAGAGTGTGAAATGGGTATCATTTTGTGGCTTGTTGTCGGCGGTATCATCGGCTGGCTTGCCAGCATGGTCATGCGCACCGATGCGCAGCAGGGCATCCTTCTAAACATCGTGGTGGGCATAGTCGGCGCCTTTATCGGCGGCCTGATCTTCAGTGGCGGTTCGATCAATGATGGTCTGACGCTGTACAGCTTCCTCGTGTCCCTTGTGGGTGCGATCGTGCTGCTTGCCATCGTCAACTTGGTCCGTCGCGGATCAATGCGTTAACCACCCCGGAAGGTATGCTGGCGGGTATGAAGGGCTGCGTTTCGACGCGGCCCTTTTGGCCGTTCAACCGCGCCCCGCAAACCAGCGATAGATGGCCAGAACGGCTATCGAACCCAATACGGCCGCAAGGAAGCTCGCCTGTTCATCCGCTTCATAGACACCCAATAATCGACCGACATAAGCGGAGAATAACGCCCCAGCTATTCCCAACAGGATCGTAACCACGCATCCACCGGGATTTCTGCCCGGCATCACGAACCGGGCAATCGCTCCTGCGAACAGGCCGACGATGATCCAACCTAGTAATTCCATCCTAGCCTCCCATCCACTTCATGCCGCATAGCGCCACAGGCGCATGAATTTGGCAAGCAAAGGCGGCTCGCCCGCGTTGCTCCGCCGATGCGCAAAGTGTATTGAGGGTTGAGCCGGGTGATGTATTTATATAACACAGTGCCGGTCGGCCCGTCGGCCGAATGATGGAATCAGGATGAATTACGAAACTCAGGTGGCCGGAGATGTTCCGGCGCGCGTCTTTGGCGAAGAACCGCGCCCTTCAAGGCGGCGGGCGCTGACGATTGGCGCGGTCATTGCGATCATCCTGATTGCCGTTGCAGCCTGGATCAGCATGCATGGCAAGAGCGGAGGCGGGGCGGCCCCTGCGGAAGAGGCGCCGGTCGTCACCGTCCTGGTGCCGGGCCAGTCCGTCGTGCCCCGCACCGTCAGCGGCACGGGATCACTGGCCGCGCGTGTGGAAATGCCTGTCGGAGTCGTCGGCGAAGGCGGGCAGGTTACGCGCGTACTGGTGCAACCGGGTGATTGGGTTCGGGTCGGGCAGGTGCTTGCGGTGATTGAGCGGTCGGTCCAGACCGAGCAGATTCGCTCGCTTGCCGCGCAGGTAGAGGTAAATCGCGCCGATGCGAAGCTGGCGCAGGCGCAACTCGACCGTGCCCAGGCCCTTGTGAAGCGCGGCTTCATCAGCCGGGCCGATATCGATCAGCGCACCGCAACGCGTGATGCCGCCAACGCCCGCGTGAATGTCGCGGTCGCACAATTAGCCGAACAGCGCGCCCGGACGGGACGGCTTGATATTCGCGCCCCTGCATCCGGGCTGATCCTGACCCGCGATGTCGAACCGGGTCAGATTGTCGGCTCGGGCAGCGGCGTGCTTTTCCGCATGGCCAAGGATGGCGAGATGGAACTTCTGGCCCAACTGAGCGAGAGCGATCTCGCCACGTTGCGGCCGGGCAACAGCGCGACGGTGACCCCTGTCGGTGGCCAGACGGAATTCACCGGACGCATTTGGCAGGTTTCACCCGTCGTCGATCCACAGACGCGGCAGGGCATCGCGCGCATCTCCATACCCTATAACAAGGCGATCCGCCCCGGCGGATTTGCCGCCGCCCGCATCGTCAGCGGCACGGCAACGGCCCCGCTGCTGCCGGAATCTGCGGTGCAGACCGATGCCAAGGGACAATTTGTCTACATCGTCAACGCGCGGGACGAGACCGAACGGCGCGGTGTCGAGGTCGGACAGGTCTCCCCGAAGGGCGTTGCGGTTACGCGCGGCCTGAATGGCGGCGAACGCATTGTCGCATCGGCAGGCGCCTTTCTGCGGCCCGGGCAGAAGGTGCGGCCGCAAGTTCAAAAGGCCGGGTAAGCCCGCGCAGGCGAGGAAGCCGTCATGAGTTTTCGTAATATGTCGGCCTGGGCCATCCGCAACCCGGTGTCCCCGCTCGTGCTGTTCGTCGCCCTGCTTCTTGCGGGCATGGTCAGCTTTGGCCGCATGGACATCAACCAGCAGCCCGATATCACCTTCCCCATCGCTCAAGTGCTGGTATTGCAGCCAGGCGCCGCGCCGCCGGAACTGGAAACCCAGGTGACGCAGCGTGTCGAGGCCGCCGTGCGCGGCATCAGCGGCGTTGACGAGATCACCTCGACCGTCTCCGAAGGCAATTCGATGACGATCGTGCAGTTCCAGATCGGAACGCCGATTGATCGGGGCGTCAATGACGTCAAGAACGCTATCGACCAGATCCGCAGCGAACTGCCCGAAGGCATATTGGAGCCGCAGGTTACCCGACTTGAGGCAGACCCTCCGATCGCCTATTTCAGTGCCGAAGCGACCGACATGACGCTCGAACAATTGTCATGGTATGTCGACAATACGGTCGCCAAGCGGCTGCTGGCCGTGCCAGGCATGGCGGCGGTCAGGCGGGGCGGCGGTGTTAGCCGTGAAATTCGCGTCATCCTCGACCCCGCCAAGTTGCAGTCGCACGGCGTAACCGCTTCGCAGGTCAATCAGCAGTTGCAGCAGGTCAACCTGAACGCGGCGGGTGGGCGCACCGAAATCGCAGGAGCCGAGCAGGCGATCCGCGTGCTGGGCAATGCGCAGGACGCCTATGCCCTGGGCCAAACGCAGATCGCGATTTCGGGCGGCCGCACCGTCAAGCTGTCCGACCTTGCCGATGTGCGCGACATGTATGCCGAACAACGATCGCTTTCCCTGATGAATGGCATGCAGGTGACGAGCTTCAGCCTGGAAAAGGCGAAGGGGTCATCCGACGTCACCGTGTTCGACAATGCGATGAAGGTGCTGGACCAGCTTAAGAAAGAAAATCCGAAGATCCGTTACAAGGAACTCTTCAACAGCGTCGATTATACCAAGAGCCAATATCATGCGGCGATGCAGTCCATGATCGAAGGCGCGGTGCTGGCGGTCGTCGTTGTGTTCCTGTTCCTGCGTGACTGGCGGGCGACAATCATCGCCGCCACGGCAATCCCGCTGTCGGCCATCCCGACATTCTGGTTCATGGACATGATGGGCTTCACGCTCAACGTGACCTCCTTGCTAGCGCTCAGCCTGGTCGCGGGCGTGCTGGTCGATGATGCCATCGTGGAGATCGAAAATATCGTGCGCCACATGCGCATGGGCAAGACAGCCTATCAGGCATCGATCGACGCGGCCGACGAGATTGGCCTGGCCGTGCTGGCGACGACGATGGCTATTGTCGCCGTATTCCTGCCAGTTGCGCTGATGCCCGGAGTTTCGGGCCAGTTCTTCATCCAGTTCGGCATGACCGTCGTGGTCGCGGTACTGCTCAGCCTGGCGGTCGCTCGCCTCATCACGCCGATGATCGCGGCCTATTTCCTCAAGGCGCACGGCCAGGAAAGCCATGGTGAAGGCTGGCTGATGGACGTCTATATGCGTGTGCTGCACTGGTCGCTCGATGAAAGCCGGGCCAAAGCATACCGCGCGCGCGGCAGGCGGCCCCGCATTGGCGCCTGGCTTCGCGATCACCGTATCTGGACCGTCGGCATCGGGGGGCTGGCCTTCATGGCCACGCTGCTCGCCTTCGGGACGCTGCCGATGGCGTTCCAGCCATCGATGAACACCGATTACAGCCAGGTGAAGATCGAAACCGTGCCCGGCAGCACGCTGCAGCAAACCACCACAGTCGCGCGGCGCGTGGCGGACATGTTGACGGCTGACACGAAATTCGTCGATGCGGCCTTTGCCGACATCCAGCCGACCAGCGCCAACATCTATCTCACCTTGAAGAAAGACCGGCCCGCTTCCTCTGTCGAGTGGGAACGCAGCATGGCGCCCCGATTCCAGCAGATCGCGGATGCCCGTGTAAACTTCCAGTCGCAGGCGGGTGGGGGCATGGGCCGTGACGTTACGATCATGCTCGGCAGCGACAATGCCGCTTTGCTGGATCAGACCGCCAACAAGCTGGTTTCCGAAATGATCGGCGTGAAGGAAGTCCGGGCGCCCCGCGTCCAGGGCGACATGAATAGGCCCGAGATCGTCATCAAACCGCGCTTCGACCTGGCCGCGAGCCTGGGGGTAACGACCGCCGCGCTCAGCCAGACTATCCGCGTAGCCACGATCGGCGACATTGACCAGAATACCGCCAAATTCTCGCTTGCCGACCGGCAAATTCCCATCCGGGTCGCGATGGCGGAGGACAGCCGCAGCGACATAGCGACGATCGAGAATATGCCCGTGCCGACCGTCGGCGGCGGTTCGGTCCCGTTGAAGGTCGTCGCCGATATCGAATTCGGTGCCGGGCCAACGCAAATCCGTCGCTATAACCAGATCCGCCGGATCGTCGTCGATGCCGACTTCGCGCCCGGCATCGTCAGCAGTCAGGCGATGAAGAAGATCAGTGCCCTGCCCACGATGAAGGAGATCAACGAAGGTCGCATCCCCGGCATTCAGAAGATCAACACCGGTGAGTCGAAATGGCAGGCGGAAATGCTGAAGAACTTCGCCGTCGCGGTTATTTCCGGCATCCTGCTCGTGCTCGCGGTGCTGACACTGCTTTACAAGCGGTTGATGCCGCCGTTCGTCAATCTGGGATCGCTGCTGCTGGCACCGCTCGGCGGGGCATTGGCGCTGCATCTTACCGGGCACCCGATCTCGATGCCGGTGATGATCGGCATATTGATGCTGCTCGGGATCGTTGCGAAGAACTCCATTCTGGTGATCGACTTTGCGCTGGAGGAGATTCAGAAGGGCGTGCCCCGGTTCGACGCGATCATCGATGCGGGGCACAAGCGCGCCCAGCCCATCGTCATGACTACCGTCGCGATGGTTGCGGGCATGGTCCCCACCGCCATCTCGCTGGGAGGCGACAGCGCATGGCGCGCGCCCATGGGCATAACGGTGATCGGCGGTTTGCTGCTCTCCACCCTCCTCACCCTTGTGATCGTGCCCGCGACATTCAGCCTGGCTCTACAGATCGAAGGATGGGCAGGTCCGCGCCTCAGCCGCCGTTTGCTCACATACAAGCCGGGGGACGATGTAAAGCATGAGGGAACTGCACAACCGGCGGAATGATGGCAGTCAACTCGACTGAAAGAAGCGCATGGCTGAACGAAACGGCGGCGTAACCGTTGGACGGACGATGAAGCAGTTTCCCGTTCCCCCGATCGCCGCCGACGTGCCTGTCCGGTCGCCGCGCGACATGCGGGTGGTTGCGACGGGCATGTTGATCGCGATGGCGCTGCTGTTCCTCGCCGCGCGATCTACCGTCCATCTTCACCCCGCTATCGGCTTCGTTCAGGCCTTTGCGGAAGCCGCGATGGTGGGTGGCCTTGCCGACTGGTTCGCCGTCACCGCATTGTTCCGGCATCCACTCGGCCTGCCCATCCCGCACACGGCGATCATCCCGCGCAACAAGGACCGAATCGGCGATACGCTCGCCTTCTTCCTGCGGGACAATTTCCTGACGCCCGCGGTCGTTGCGCGCAGAATGCAGCGGCTGGACGTAGCCGCCGCCGCCGGACGCTTCCTGGCCAGCCCGTCAGGGGGCGATGGCCGCCTGCGCGAAGGCGCGTCGCGGCTGGTGGCGGATATGCTGGAGGCGCTGGATCAGGAGCGGCTGGGCGGCATGGTCAAAGGCGCGATCGCGCAACGGCTGCGGGGCATGAACATCGCGCCGCTGATCGGCCAAGCGATCGAGGCGGCGATGCGCGACGGCCGCCATGCGCCGGTGATGGACGGCATCATTCATTGGGCCGATCGGACGCTGGAGGCCAATGACCACCTTATCCGCCAGATGGTGCATGACCGGGCAGGCAAGATTTTGCGCTGGACGGGCCTGGATGAAAATCTGTCCAACGCCATCATCGACGGATTGCGGCGCCTGCTCGCCGAAATGGCGGCCGATCCGGCCCATAGCCTGCGCCTGAAGGCCGAAGAGGGCATGGCGAAGCTGGCAAGCGACCTGCAATTCGATGCCGCGATGCAGGAACGCGTAGCTCGCATCCGCGACGAAATCGTTGAAAATCCTGCGATGCAGCGGTGGATCGATGGCCTTTGGGAACAGGCGCGATCCGGCCTGCTGCGCGCCGTGCGTGATCCCGGCAAGGCCATGGCGGGGCGGCTGGGCGAGGCGCTGCGCCAACTGGGCACCACGCTGCAGGACGATGCCCGCCTTCGCCTGCTGATCAACCGTTTCGTGCGTCGCGCGGCGGTGGGCGCGACGGCCGCCTATGGAGATTCTATCGTCAAGCTGGTGAGCGAGACCGTGCGCGGCTGGGACGCAGGAACGGTGACCAGCCGTCTGGAAAGCGCGGTCGGCCGCGACCTTCAATATATCCGGATCAACGGTACTTTGGTCGGTGGCCTTGTAGGATTGGCCATTCATGCGGTCGACACACTGTTTTGACATCTTGCCGCGAACAGGCTTGAAAGGCTGACCACCGATCCCTAGCTGGCGTCGGCAAGCTTATGCGTTGCAAATTGCAACCGTAATAAGGGGATTTTCATGACCAGCCTCTTCGATCCTGTTCAGTTGGGCGCCATCAAGGCCCGCAATCGCATATTGATGGCACCGCTCACCCGCGCCCGCGCCAGCCGCGATCATGTGCCGACGCCGATCATGGCGGACTATTATCGCCAGCGCGCTTCGGCGGGCCTCATCATCAGCGAAGGCATAGGCGTGTCGCGTCAGGGACTAGGCTGGCCCTTCGCACCGGGCATCTGGACGGCCGAGCAGACGGAGGCCTGGAAGCCGATTACCCAGGCCGTGCATGAAGTCGGCGGCCGTATCTTCGCGCAGCTTTGGCACATGGGTCGCCTCGTCCATTCGAGCGTCAGCGGGCAGCAGCCCGTATCTTCCAGCCCCATCGCCGCGCCCGGCCACGCCCATAGCTATGAGGGCAACAAGCCCTATGAGCAGCCCCGCGCGTTGGACGCAGAGGAAATCCCGGCCCTGATCGCCACCTATGTCACAGCCGCGCGCAATGCCCGCGAAGCCGGATTTGACGGGGTTCAGGTTCACGCCGCCAACGGCTATCTGCTCGACGAATTTCTTCGCGATGGCGTCAACCAGCGGCGGGACATCTATGGCGGCAGCCCCGAAAACCGCGTCCGGCTGCTGCGCGAGATCACGCAGGCCGTGGCGGACGCCGTTGGCGCCGACCGGACGGCGGTGCGGATTTCGATCAATGGCGCCTCGCAGGGTACGGACGACAGCGATCCCGCCAGCCTGGCCATCGCCATTGCCAAGGCGCTGGACCCGATCGGCATCGCCTTTCTGGAGATGCGCGAGCTGCGTCCGGACGGCAGCCGGGGCGCGAGCGACGTTCCGCGTCAGTCGCCGCTCGTCCGCCGCCATTTCAGCGGCCCGCTCGTCCTGAACAGTGATTATGACGCAGGGCGAGCGCAGGAGGATCTGGACAGCGGCCTTGCCCAGGCGATCAGCTTTGGCCGTCCGTTCATAGCCAATCCGGACCTGCCGGATCGCCTGTCTCTAGGGGCTCCGCTGAACCCCTTGAGCATCGATACGCTCTACACGCAGGGCCGGGAGGGCTATGTGGATTATCCGGTTCTCGCCAAGGCGGGCTGAGCCTGGATGGAAAAGGGCCGCTGCGAGGGTCGGCCCTTTCTCCAAAAAAGAAATGAAGCCCTTCGACAAGCTCAGGGCGAACGGGATTAAAAGGCGATGCCCTTTTAAAGCCCGAAGCTCCTAGGCGCCGAATTTCTCACGCAGGCCCAGCATGGCGATCGCCGCCTTGGCCGCTTCGCCGCCCTTGTCCTTCTCATCCGGCTTGGCGCGGGTCAGCGCCTGCGCCTCATTCTCGACGGTCAGGATGCCATTGCCGATGGCTATGCCATCCATGCTGAGCGCCATCAGGCCGCGTGCGCTTTCGTTCGACACCACTTCGAAATGATAGGTTTCGCCGCGGATCACCACGCCGATCGCCACGAAGCCGTCATAGCGTCCGGATTCCGCCGCCAGCGCAACCGCGCCGGGGATCTCCAGCGCGCCGGGCACCGTCACGACTTCATATTTATGCCCTTCCGCCTCCAGCGCGGCTACCGCGCCTTCGATCAGCAAGTCATTGAGATGTTCGTAGAAGCGGGCTTCAACGATCAGGAATTTCGCCACGGCCGATATCCTTTTTTATAGCTCGACGGGTCGATGCCCAACCACGGCAAGGTCATAGCCGTCAAGCGCGATCAGGCTGTGGCTGGAATTGGTGAGCAGGATCATGTCGTGCACGCCGAGTTCCGCGAGGATTTGCGCCCCCACGCCATAGTCGCGCAATTCGTCCATGCCGCTGCCAGGCTGGCCGGCATGATGGCGCAGGATACGGGTCAGGAAATCCGCCGGCGAGTTGCTGGTCAGGACGACGATAAGGCCCGCGCCTTCCTTGGCGATGATCTCCATCGACTTGCGCAGGATTTCGCAGCGGGGGCCGCTGGCGCCATAGACGTCGTCAAGCAGCGAGAGCTGATGCACGCGCACCAGCGTCGGCTCGTCGGGCGAAACATGCCCTTTTTGCAGCACCAGCTGTTCGCTTTGCGTCGCCTTGTTATAGAAGCTGATCGCCTTCCAATCGCCGCCCCACTTGCTGTTGAAGACGGTTTCGGCGCGGCGCTCAACCATATGATCATGACGGCGGCGATAGGCGATGAGGTCGCGGATCGTGCCGATCTTCATCTTGTGCTTCTGCGCGAAGGGGATGAGGTCGTCGAGGCGCGCCATGGTGCCGTCGTCCTTCATCACTTCGCAGATCACGCCCGACGGGTTGAGCCCGGCGAGACGCGCCACATCGACGGCGGCCTCGGTATGGCCGGTGCGCACCAGCACGCCGCCATCCTTGGCGACGAGAGGGAAGACGTGGCCGGGGGTCACGATGTCATCGCGGCCCTTGGAGCCGTCAATCGCCACGGAAATGGTGCGCGCGCGGTCGGCGGCGCTGATGCCGGTAGTCACGCCCTCGCGCGCCTCGATCGACACGGTGAAGGCGGTTTCATGGCGCGTGCCGTTGTTGCGGCTCATAAGGTCAATGCCCAGATGATCGACCCGATCCTTGGTCATCGCGAGGCAGATGAGGCCCCGGCCATGCGTCGCCATGAAGTTGATCGCGTCAGGTGTCGCCATCTGCGCCGGGATCACCAGATCGCCTTCATTCTCCCGATCTTCATCATCGACCAGGATGAACATGCGGCCGTTACGAGCTTCGTTGATGATCTCTTCCGGGGAGGCAAGAGCAGTGCCACCTTCGCGCCGCGCCAGATAATTTTCGAGCTTGCCCAGCGTTTCGGCGGTGGGGTTCCAGTCCGTTTCGCCCAGCTTCCGCAGGGAATTGGCATGAAGACCCGCAGCGCGCGCGAGGCCCGAGCGGGACATGCCACCTTCGTTGACCAGCGTGCGAATGGTATCGATAAGCGCGGAAGACATGATAGCGACTCCTTGACCAGATCGGCCTCGGGACGCAGTTATCACATCATGATGTGATTATTTCAAGCGCGAATCACATTGAGCCGCGAAGGCTCTGCATACGATCGAGATAACGGGCCAGCACGTCGATCTCCAGATTGAACGTCCGGCCGGTCGCCAGATCGTCCAGCGTGGTAGCCGCAGCCGTATGCGGAATGATGTTCAGACCGAACTGAACAGACCCGTCCGGCTGATCCTCAACGCTGTTCACGGTCAGAGAGATGCCATCGACCGTGACAGACCCCTTGGCGGCGAGTGCGGACGCCAGCGCGGGGGGCGCGGCAATTATCAGCCGAGTGGAATCCCCTTCCGGCGTGATCGACACCAATGTGCCCACGCCATCGACATGGCCGGTCACGATGTGCCCGCCCAGTTCATCCCCGACCTTGAGCGCGCGTTCAAGGTTCAGCCTGCCGCCCTGCTTCCACAGGCCGGGCGCGGTTCGCTCCACCGTTTCGGCCGACAGATCGACGGCGAACCAGTCTGCGCCCTTTTCGACCACGGTCAGGCACGCGCCCGAACAGGCGATCGAAGCGCCGATCGCAACGCCTTCCATGTCATAGGCGGTCCCGATGACGAGGCGCAGGTCTCCGCGCTGCTCGGCGGAGCGGATGGTGCCGATGTCGGTGATGATGCCGGTGAACATGGGTGTGCGATCCTGCTGGTTCCGTGACGCTCCTAAGCGCCGCGCCGCCGTTCGTAAACCTCCAGCCGGTCCTCGCCCAGCCGTCGTTCGTCAGTCAGGGTCCAGCGGTGATGCGCCCGGCCAAGATCGGTGAGGCCGATGTCGCCGATCCCCGGAAGGCCGCCACCGATGATGATGGGCGCGCGGTAGAGTAGAAGGCGATCGACCAGATCGGCGCGCAGGAAGGCCGCTGCCGCCGCCGCGCCGCCCTCCACCAGCAGATGGTCCACATGATCGAGCGCGGCGATATCCTCGGGCTGCGCGATGGCTTCCCACCCCTTGGGTGCCCGGCCGCGCGTCAGCAGCAGGCGGCGGGGTGAGCGATCCTCCAGTCCCGGTAGCCGGACATCGAGGCGCGGGGCGTCGGCGCGCAACGTGCCGCCGCCGACAAGAATGGCGTCATGCCGCGCCCGCTCCAGATGCGCATGGGCGCGCGCGGCCTCTCCCGTGATCCAGCGGCTCGACCCGTCCTTGAGCGCGATGCAGCCGTCCAGCGACAGGCCAAGCTTCAGGGTGACGGCCGGGCGGCCCAGCGTCTGCCGCAGGACGAAGCCGCGCATGGCTGCAGCAGCTTCGGAGGCCATCAGGCCCATTTCGACCTCTATGCCCCGCGCGCGCAGATGTCCCGCGCCTTGCCCATCGGTGCGCGGATCGGGGTCACGCAGCGCGATTACCACCCGCGCGACGCCCGCGCGCGCCATCAGGTCGGCACAGCGCGGGCCACGGGCTGAGAGGTGGAAGCAGGGTTCCAGCGTCACATAAGCGGTCGCGCCGCGCGCCTGATCCTTTGCTTCATCGAGCGCCTGCGCTTCGGCATGGGGTCGGCCGCCCTTCTGTGTCCAGCCGCGACCGACAACAGCACCGTCGCGGACGATCAGGCATCCGACATTGGGATTGGGCGTGGACAGACCCCGGCCGCGCTCGGACAGGGCGATCGCCGCTGCCATGAAACGGCGGTCCTCGGCAGGGTCGGCCATCGGGAAAATCAATTCTGGCCGGTCTGGGGCGCGGCCTTTTCCGCCGCCTCCGCCTTGGCCAGTCGCGAATCGAGCTGGGCGTTGATCTGCTTCAACGCTTCCTTGCGGCGGGCACTGTTGCGGGCTTCTTCGATGCGCCAGTCGATGCCGAATGCGTCGGCCCATCCCTGCATCTGCTTCTGCCGCTTCTGCAAGGCAGCCTCACTCTTTGCGAGGTCGATCTTTTGCTGAAGGATAATCGCCGCGTCCGACCGGCTCGCGTCCCAGCTCTGGATGTAGATAATCTTGTTGCGGGTCGGCATCGTGTTGGTGTTGGCATCGACCATGAACACCCAGATGATGACCCAGGTGATCGCCATCGACAGCCCGAGCAGAGGCCATTTATGCGGCCGATTCTCGCGAAAATAGCTCCACATGTCGCCAAGCGCGCTTCTGGGAGAGACTGGACGGGGGAAGATCGCCATCGCCGCTATATAGGATAGGGCGCCGCCGGATGCAAAGCCGGGGCTTGCATCCGGCATGATGGCATTCAACGGTCGGTCAGCTTGAAATGGACGGTCAACACCTTGATGCCGGGCACGGGCACGCCGTCCCGAGTCGCGGGGCGGAAGCGCCATTTGCGCATGGCGTGCCGCTGGGTCGCGATCCAGAAGGCTTCGTCCGTGGCGGACAGCCGTTCGATGGCCGTCACCTTGCCATCCGCGCCGATGCTGGCGCGGACGGTGACCGATCCCTCCAAACCCTGGCGGATCATCGATCCGGGATAGTCCGGCTGGAAAGCGGACTTCGCGCGGGGGTCGATGCCGGGTTCGACGAGAACGGGGTCGCGCGGCAGGTCGATCGGCGGCAGGATGGCGCCCCCGCCCGTTTCAGTACCAGTGCCACCGGCGGGCACGATTGGCCCCGTTCCACTGTCAGGCAGCTTTACCAAATCATCGGGACTTGCCGGGGTCGGGTCGGTCGCCGGGCGTACCGGCAGCTTGCTTTCGGGCGGCTGAGGCTGCGCCTCAGGCGGAGGCGGCGGGTCGATCGGGATCTGCTTGCCGATCAGGATCTGCGGCACATAGGGGGCGATCACCTCCTTGGGTATAAGGATGAAAGCGCCCACCACCAGCGCGTGGACGGCGATGGTTGCTCCGATCGCGACGGGCGATCCGCCTCCGCCGCTATAGCCAGGTCGTCTGTCGCCGCTCGTTGCATGCATTGCCATTACTGCCATCGCATCCTCCATCCTAAATCCGCGCGAGCTTCTGCTCGTCACAGACATGATGTTACATCATATCTTATGATATGTTGCAACATCATGTTTAGATCGAAGTCATGCGCTTGTGTGATGGCGTGCCGCGCCGTACCATAAGGGCATGACTGTACTGCCCGAAGACCCGACCCTCGATGAAGTGCGGGCGTTTCTCGCGCCGATCCTGCCGCGTCATGCCGCATTTGACGGCTGGCGCGCCGAAGCAGTCACGATGGCCGCGTCGGAAGGCCGGGTGGATGCCGACATCGCGCATCTCGCCTTTTCGGCGGGCGCCATGGACATGATCGATGCCTGGTTCGCCAGCATCGACTCGCGCATGCTGGAGGCGCTGACGCCAGAGAAGCTCGTCACCATGTCGATCCGCCAGCGCATCATCGCGCTGGTCACGGCACGGCTGACACTGCTGGCGCGCGACCGGGAAGCCTTGCGCCGCGCGCTCGCTATCATGGCCCTGCCGCAGAATAGCGTCCGCGCAGCGAAGCTCGGCTGGCGATCGGCCGATGTGATGTGGCGCGCGGCTGGCGACAGCACGACCGACCTCAATCATTATAGCAAGCGGCTGACGCTGGCGGCGGTCTATGCCGCAACGCTGCTGGTGTTCGTGGACGATGACAGCGAAGATTGGGCGGACAGCCGCGCCTTTCTCGACCGCCGGATCGAGGGTGTGATGCGGTTCGAACGGGCCAAGGCAAAGTGGAAAGGCATTGGCGGCGGCGAGCGGCTGAGCCTTGCTCGCTTCATCGGTAGGCTCCGCTACCCCGCAATCTGACTGCCCGCGAAGGGCCGCGATTCCGGCTGGCCTTTTCCTATCTATATTGATAGTCACTCGCAGGTGATTTCAGCGAGTTTTTCTTCCTTGCGCCTGTCCGAACTGCCGTTGCGCCAGCCAGCCTATGTGGACCTGATCGATTGGGACGCGCTTTCTGCGTCGGACGGTCAGCGCCTGCGTGAATTCGGTCTGTGCGAAGGGGCCAGCGTCGAAGCGCTGCATCATGGCGGTTTCCTCGGCCGGGGTCCGATCGCCTGCAAGGTCGGGCGTATGACTATTGCGATGCGGCGCAACCACGCCGCCGCGATTACCGTCCGCACGGGTCCGGCGGAGGCGGCATGAGTGGCCTGCCTCTGGTCGCGCTGGTCGGCAATCCCAATGCCGGCAAGAGCGCGCTGTTCAACGCCCTGACTGGCGCTCGACAGAAGCTGGGCAACTATCCCGGCGTGACGGTAGAACGTAAGGCAGGAAGACTGTCGCTATCCGATGGCCGCCCGCTCGAACTGGTCGACCTGCCCGGCACGTACAGCCTTAATCCCACCAGCCCCGACGAGCAGGTGACCCGCGACGTGGTCCTCGGCAAGCAGCATGGCGAGCGGCTGCCGGACGCGCTGGTGGTGGTGGTCGATGCCTCCAATCTCGACAATCACCTTCGCTTTGCCCTTGAACTGATCGCCCTTGGCCTGCCGACCGTGGTGGCGCTCAACATGGTCGATCTTGCCACCCGTGACGGGCTGGAGCTGGACGCGAATATCCTCTCGCGCGAGCTGGGCGTGCCGGTCATTTCGACCGTCGCGGTTCGGAAGCGCGGGCTCGACCATCTCCGCACCGAACTGGACACGCTGTTCGACGGCAGCGCCAAGGCACGACCTTCCGCGGCTCCGCTCGGCTTCGATGCCCTGCGCAGCGAAGCGCGCAGGATCGCACGCGCGGCGGTGGTTCGCGAAACGCCCTCGCGCCGCCTGACCGCTGCGGTCGACCGGGTGGCGTTGCACCCGGTCGCAGGTCTGCTGCTGCTGCTCGCGCTGCTCTTCATCATGTTCCAGGCGGTCTATGCCTGGTCGGCAGCGCCGATCGCCATGATCGAGGGGCTGGCCGAAATGGCAAGCAGGGTCGTCACCGACGCCTTGCCGGATGGGCTGCTACGATCCTTCCTGGTGGACGGGGTCATCAACGGCGTGGGGTCGGTCGTTGTTTTCCTGCCGCAGATCCTCATCCTCTTCTTCTTCATCCTGATGTTGGAAGCGACCGGCTATATGGTGCGCGCCGCCTTCCTGATGGACGGGCTGATGGCCCGCGTCGGCCTGTCGGGCCGCGCCTTCATCCCGTTGCTTTCCTCCTTCGCCTGCGCCGTTCCGGGAATCATGGCGACGCGCACCATCGCCGATCCGAAAGACCGGCTGACCACCATATTGATCGCGCCCCTCATGACCTGCTCGGCGCGCCTTCCCGTCTATGCGGTGATCATCGGCGCCTTCATCCCGGCGCGCAACGTGGGGCTGGGCATCGGCCTCCAGGGACTCGTGCTCTTCTGCCTCTACATCGCCGGGATCGTCGGGGCGATGCTGGTCGCGCTGATCCTGCGCGCCACCGTCACCAAGGGCGCGAGTGGCAGCTTCCTGATGGAAATGCCCAAATATCAATGGCCGCGCCCGCAGGATATATTGCTGGGATTGTGGCAGCGCGCCGTCATCTTCCTGAAGCGCGCGGGCACCATCATCTTCACATCGACCGTGATCCTGTGGGTTCTGCTCAGCTTCCCCAAGGCGCCGGAGAACAGCAGCGTCAGCCAGGTCAATTATTCGGTCGCCGGACGGATCGCCAATGGGCTCAACGTCGTGCTGGAGCCGATCGGCTTCAACCGCGACATCTCCCTCGCTCTGATCCCAGCGATGGCTGCGCGCGAAGTGGCGGTGTCGGCGCTCGCGACCGTCTATTCGCTCGATGCGGATCAAGATGAGACCAAGTTGGAGCGGAGCCTGGGCGATCGGTTGAAGGATAATTGGCCGCTGCCCACTGCGCTCGCCTTCCTCGCCTGGTTCGTGTTCGCGCCGCAGTGCATCTCCACCATTGCCGTGACGAAGCGGGAAACCAATGGCTGGAAATGGCCGCTCTTCATGATCGGCTACCTGTTCGCGCTCGCTTATGCGGCTGCTGGGGTGACTTTCTGGACCGCAACGGCCATCGGTTTAGGGTAGCGCCCGCAGGCCAGCCGACTATAAGAGCCTCCAAAGCATCGGAGGAAACATGGCGGGTTCGGTCAACAAGGTCATTCTGGTAGGCAATCTGGGCGCTGACCCGGAAGTGAAGAGCTTCCAGAATGGCGGCAAGGTGTGCAATCTTCGCATCGCCACTTCCGAAAGCTGGAAGGACCGCAATTCAGGCGAGCGCAAGGAGCGCACCGAATGGCATAGCGTTTCGATCTTTTCCGAAGGTCTGGCGGGCGTCGCCGAGCGGTTCCTGCGCAAGGGGTCGAAGGTCTATGTCGAGGGCCAGCTTCGTACCCGTAAATGGCAGGACCAGTCGGGTAACGACCGCTACACCACCGAAGTGGTTTTGCAGGGTCCGGGCGCGGTGCTGACCATGCTCGACGGCGCGCCTGGCGGTGGCCAGGGCGGCGGTCGCTCGCAGGGCGGCGGCAGTGATTGGGGCGCGAGTTCGGGCGGCTTTGGCGGCGATTATGATGATTTTGGCGGTGGCAGCGGTGGCGGCGGCTTTGGCGGTGGCAGCGGTGGGCGGTCGTCCGGTGGTGGCCGGGGCGGCGCTGGCGGGCCGAATTTCGACAACGATCTGGACGATGAAGTGCCGTTTTGAGGTGCTGCTGGGGACGTGTGAAGGACGGCTTCGTGAAACATTCCCCTCCCGCAGGCGGGAGGGGTTAGGGGTGGGCGCGAGCGGAGCGAGCTCCTGCCACCGTCGTTCCGACACTACATAGATGTTGCGCTGGCCCACCCCCGGCCCCTCCCGCTTGCGGGAGGGGAGATAAAGGAAGGGGTTTGCCCTCAGGCAGCGGCAGCGATCGTTGCTGCGCCCAATTCCGCCAGCGCAAACTTGCGGATATGCTCGCCCAGATCTTCGCGTTCCAAAGCCAACGCCAAGTTCGCTTCGATATAGCCAGCCTTTGACCCGCAGTCGAAGCGTCGGCCGTCGAAGGTCACGCCGTGGAAGGGTTGCTGTCCGATCATCGATGCCATGGCGTCCGTCAGCTGGATCTCGCCGCCCGCGCCCTTTTCCTGGGTCGCGAGAATCTTCATGACCTCAGGTTGCAGGATGTAACGGCCCGGCAGAATGAGGTTGGAGGGCGCGGTGCCGGGCGCTGGCTTTTCGACAAGGCCCTTTACCTGGGTGAGCGGGCCGTTGCGCTCGCCGGGATCGATCACGCCATAGCTGGGCGTATCGGCCATCGGCACTTCAAGCGCGCAGACCAGATTGCCGCCCACCTGATTATAAGCATCGACCATCTGCTTGAGGCAGCCCCGTCCCGGCGCACCCTTCATGAATTCGTCGGGCAGCAGAATAGCGAAGGGCTCGTCCCCGACGATGTCGCGCGCGCACCAGATCGCGTGGCCCAGGCCCAGCGGTTCCTGCTGGCGCAGGAACACCGCGTTACCGGGCGCAAGGCGCGTGCCGTCCAGGGCTGACAGGTCCTTGCCGCGCTCACGCTGCGTCGCCTCGGCCTCGTAGGCCATGTCGAAATAATCTTCGATCGCGCCTTTGCCGCGGCCGGTGATGAAGATCATCTGTTCGATCCCGGCTTCGCGCGCCTCATCGACAGCATATTGGATCAGTGGACGGTCAACGACCGGCAACAGTTCCTTGGGCACCGACTTGGTAGCTGGCAGGAAGCGCGTGCCGAGGCCTGCGACAGGAAACACGGCTTTGCGGATAGGCTTGTAGGGCATGATATTCCATTCTCGCTAGACGCGGGGGAGAGGCTTCGCCCCCCACGCGTCAAAGGTCAAGCATAGCGGGAGGATTACCTCACCCGGTCAGACGGCCAGCAGGCGCTGTGCCACCGTTTCGAGCGAAGAAATCTCCGCATCGAGATGATCAAGCGAGACATGCGTGTGATTGTTCCGGGCATCGCGGCAGGTGAAGCCGCCGGGCGCGGGCTGCTGAAAGCCGCCGATGATGAGCGATCGGAAGCGATCGATCCTCTGCATGTGTCGCTCGATATCCGAAATCTCGGTCAAGGCGCTGGCATTGCGCTTGTCACGCATCGCCACCATTGTCCGAAGCTCGGTCATCAGTTTCGCCATACTGGGGCGCATCCGGGTGCCGACAGTTCGCACGTCGCCCATAGCTTCCCGCATCATGGCGATTTTCGCCTCCAGACTCTGTTCCAGCATCGTCCAGGCACAGACCAGACGACCCACGGCACAGAGAAGCGCCGCATCTTCCGGCGCATATTCAGACACCGCCCTCACCTTTATCTCGGCTATATGATTCACGACCCACCCCCGGCTTGTTTTCTTCCTTTGCCCCGCTGAATCCTGCACGGAAGCAGGTAGCGAAGGCTAGAGGGACGCGCCGCGCCGCTCGCAGCGAGGGCACAGGCCAGCGGAAGACGTGCATAATCAGCGATGAACTGATCGAGGGGCAGGCGCTGACAATCAAAAATCGATAGCGATTCCCTTGCGTTCCCAGTCTCCGTAGCGGACGGGGCTCAATTCTTCCTCATGGCGCGAGGGGGTGTCGATCGGGTCGGGCGCAGGCACCGGCGGGCTCTTCGACAGATGCGCGGGGGGATTCACATGCGCGGGACGCTTGCCGTTATATGTTCCCATATCCAAAGCCTTTCGATTGTGGCGCCGCACCGGCAACCCCATATTCATCCATGCCCCGCTATCTGGGCTGCAAAGGAGTGGAAGACAAGTGAGCGGTTTCAAGACGGTGATGCTGTTGTCGGCGATGACGGCGCTGTTCATGGCGCTGGGCTATACGCTCGGTGGCAGCGGCGGAGCGATGATCGCGCTGCTGGTGGCGGCGGGCATGAACCTGTTTACTTTCTGGAACGCCGACAAGATCGTTCTATCGATGCATAACGCGCAGGAGGTGGATGCTCGGAGCGCACCCGAATTTTATGGGCTTGTGCGCGATCTGGCGCAGCGGGCGGGCCTTCCGATGCCGCGCGTTTACCTGATCGACCAGCCGCATCCCAACGCCTTTGCCACGGGCCGCAATCCCGAACATGCCGCCGTAGCCGCGACGACGGGCCTGCTGTCCATGCTGACCCGCGATGAGGTTGCAGGCGTGATGGCGCATGAACTTGCCCATGTGAAGAATCGTGACACGCTGATCATGACTATGGTCGCGACGATCGCTGGCGCCATCTCGATGCTCGCCAACTTTGGCCTCTTCTTCCGTGGCGGCAATGAAGAAAATGGCCATGGCAATATCCTCGCCACGCTCATGGCGATCATCGTCGCGCCCTTTGCCGCGATGATTGTGCAGATGGCGATCAGCCGCACCCGCGAATATGGCGCCGACGCCGCCGGAGCGCAGATCAGCGGCAATCCCCGCGCACTCGCATCCGCACTCGCCAAGATTTCCGGCAAGGCAGAGATGATCCCGAACCATGTGGCCGAGCGCAATCCCGCCGCCGCCCAACTCTATATCGTCCCCGTACATGTGAGCGAACTCTTCTCCACCCATCCCGCGACGGAAAAGCGCATCGCCGCGCTGGAGGAGATGGCGGGAGATGTGGGCATGCCGGTGGCTGCCGTGGCGCGGGCCTCGGCGTTGAGCCCGGTAGCGGCGCCAGCGCGTCGGCGGTCGAGTGCGCTTGATCCTTTGGGCCGGGACTGAGATCCGCCTTCTGCCGTCATGCCAGCCTGCGCTGGGATGACGGATCTGGCGGGGACGACGAATGTTGTGGCGGGTGCCAAACGGTGATTACTTTTCCCGCCAATTAGCCTAGGCGCAGGCGATGGCGAAACCTCCCCGACCCACGGATATTCCCGGCCTCCCCGCCCGTCGCGCCGCCTTGCGCCTGCTCGACGCGGTCCTGCGCCGAGGCGATCCGCTGGAGCTGGCGCTGCATGGTGCCGCGCAGGGCCTGCCCGCTCCCGACCGGGCGCTCGTCCATGCCATCGCAGCCGAGACGCTGCGCCACCTCCCCGATCTCGACGCGCTGATCGACGGCGCTACCCGCCAGCCGCTGCCCCCGGATGCCAAGGCGCGCATGGTCCTGCGCATCGCCCTTATTCAGGTGCTGGCGCTCGGCACAGCGCCCCATGCAGCCATTGCGACCGCGCTGCCTCTGGTCGATGGCGGCCCGCGCAAGCTGGTTCATGGCGTCTTTGGCACTGTCACCCGCGCCACACCCACCCTCCCCGATCCACCCACATTGCCAGACGAAGTCGTGGCGCGCTGGGAAAGCCAGTGGGGCGGCGACATGCCCGCCGCCGCCGCGCGCGCCTATGCCGTGCGCCCGCCTGTCGATGTCACCCTGCGCGACCCGGCAGAGACCACCAGCTGGGCCGAAAAGCTGGGTGGCGAAAGTTTCGCGCCCGGCCATGTCCGCCTGCCCGATCATGGATCGGTGACGGAACTGCCCGGCTTCACCGAGGGCGCATGGTGGGTGCAGGACATCGCCGCCTCCTGCCCCGCGCGCCTTCTTGGCCAAGGCGAGGGCCGCACGGTGCTGGACCTCTGCGCGGCCCCGGGTGGCAAGACGATGCAACTTGCCGCCGCAGGATGGCGGGTGACGGCCATCGACCAGTCGAAGAAGCGGCTGGAACGGCTGAGCGAAAACCTTTTGCGCACCGGCCTTTCCGCCACGATCGTTCAGGCCGACCTGCGCCAGTGGGAGCCCGCCGCTCCCGCTGACGCCATTCTGCTCGACGCCCCCTGCACCGCGACCGGCATCTATCGCCGCCATCCCGACGTGCTCCACCGCATTGGGGGCCGCCAGATCGCCGAACTTGCCGAGTTGCAGACGGAGTTGCTCAGCCGCGCAGCCCAGTGGCTAAAGCCCGGCGGCACCATGATCTACGCCACCTGCTCGCTCGAAAAGGCAGAGGGCGAAGATCAGCTGGAAAGCTTTCTGCGCACCCATCCTGATTTCAGCATCCAGAGCGCGAGGGCGGCCGAACTGCCGCAGGGCATATCCCCCCATCCGGAGGGTTGGCTGCGCACCCTGCCCAATACGCTGGCCGACCAAGGCGGAACGGATGGCTTTTTCGTTGCCCGGCTTGCCCGCGCGCCACAATGAATTAAGATCAGGCCCAGAAGAACTGCGATCTGGCAACGTCAGAAAGGCATCGCTTGCGCCCGACCGAGCCCCTTGCCCTGCACCATAGCTGGCCGCTCTACGACCTGCACCGGCATCTCGCTTCGGTGTCGCTCGACGATCGTACCGCGCGTGATGATCAAGCACTGGCGGAGCGGGGCATTGGCCTGTGGCACTGCAATCTCGACGACAATAGCCTGTGCTGGACCGGCGGCGTCTATGACCTGTTTGGTCTGGAGCGGGGCATGACGGTTCCGCGCCCGCTCGCCACATCGCTTTACCAGCCCGATTCTCGCGAGGCGATGGAGCAGCTGCGCGCCTACGCCATTCGCCATCGCCGCGGCTTCACCGTGGACGTCGATATACGGCCACGGGACGGCGGCGAGTGCACCATGCGCCTCATCGCCGCCCCGATATTGGAGGGTGCACATGTCGTCGCGCTCCACGGCGTGAAGCAGTTTTTGCCGCGCGGATCGATGGCATCACGCGGCCTGGATCCAACTATTTTCAGCCTGCCCTGAACCGCCCGCCCATGACGGCCGAAAAAGGCTGTGGATAAGGTCGAACTGCGTCGTTGCCCTTGACCCAAGGCGCGGCTAGAGCCGACTGTTGATGACCAGCCCTATCCTTATCTCGCCCTCCATCCTGTCCGCCGACTTTGCCCGTCTGGGCGAGGAGGTGCGCGCGATTGACGAGGCGGGTTGCGACTGGATTCATATCGACGTGATGGACGGGCATTTCGTGCCGAACATCACGATCGGTCCGGCGGTGGTGAAGGCGCTCCGCCCACACAGCAAGAAGCCGTTTGACGTCCACCTGATGATCTCTCCAGTGGATCAATATCTGGACGCCTTCGCGCAGGCGGGGGCGGACATCCTGACCGTCCATCCGGAAGCCGGGCCGCACATTCACCGCTCCATCCAGTATATCAAGTCGCTGGGCGTACAGGCGGGCATAGTGCTGAACCCCGGCACCCCGGCCAAGATGCTCGATTATCTGATCGATGACGTCGATCTGATCCTGGTGATGAGCGTCAATCCCGGTTTCGGTGGGCAGAGTTTCATCGCAAATCAGCTGCGCAAGATCGAGGCGATCCGCAAGATGATCGACAAGAGCGGGCGCGACATTCGCCTGCAGGTCGATGGCGGCATCGATTTCAACACTGCCCCGCGCGCCATCGAAGCTGGCGCGGACGTGCTGGTCGCTGGCACCGCCACCTTCCGTGGCGGGCCTTCGGCCTATGCCGACAATATCCGGAAGCTCAAAGGCGGGTGAGCGACAGGCGGCGCATCCCCAGCCCATCGCTTGCGGATACGGCGGAATCAGAACCAGCCGAAAACGGAATCGAACAGGGCAAGCGCCTCATCCGCGTCGCGGATGACAAGGGCCTGTCGCTGGCCCAACGGGTCGCCAACCGCTTTTACCTGATGAGCTGGAAAACGCCGATCCACGGACGGCGGCTGAAGGGCAAATATCCGCTCAAATTGCTCGCGGTGCCCGATGACGAGATTGCGGGCGATGCGAAGGCTGGTCAGGCGATCCGGGCCGGTTATTTTCTTTTTCGCGGGCTGAAGCAACCGGTCAACACGCTGGATTTTGACCGTCTGACCGTCATCCCCGCTTTCGCCGATTATCTGCACAGCTTTGCATGGCTGCGCGACCTGTCATCGGCGGCGACGCGGGAACAGGGCGCGCCCATTGCCGAAGCAGTTCTGCGCAAATGGCTGGACGTGCATGCCGAAACGCCAAGCGAACCGGCATGGCGTGCCGACAATGCAGGCTGGCGGCTGCTCTTCTGGTCGGCCCATGCGCCCCTTATCCTGTCGTCCAGCGATCTGGTCTATCGCTCGCTGGTGCTGAACTGCATCGCGCGGACGGCGCGGCATCTGGATCGCGGCGCGGACAAGGCGCCGCTTGGCCTCCCACGTCTGGTGGCCTGGGGCGGGATCGTCGCGGCTTCGATGCTGCTGCCAGGCGGCGCGGCACGCAAGATTTTCGGTGAGGCCGGTCTCAAGCGCGCCATCGAAAACACGGTTCATGACGATGGCGGCATTATCTCGCGATCGCCCAGTGACCAACTGGACGCCATCATGCTGCTGGCGATGGTGCGGGCGGTCTATGACGTTCGCCGCGAACAGGTGCCGCCTTTCCTCGCCGAAGCGCAGGGGCGCATGGTTCCCGCGCTGCTGGGCCTCACTCATGGCGATGGCGGGCTTGGCAGTTGGCAGGGCACGGGCGCAATCGACCCCGCCATCATAGAAGCTGTGATCCGGGCGAGCCGCGTGCGGGCACGTCCGCTACGGCAGGCGAGCGATTGGGGCTATCAGCGGCTCGTCGCGGGCACGACCATCGTCCAGATCGATGCTGCGCCGCCTCCGGTCGCCCGACTGGCCGAGGCGGGGTGCGCCTCCACCACCGCGATCGAGATCAGCGACGGGCCGCAGCGTCTGATCGTCAATTGCGGCGGCGCCGCGCTTGAGGGCGCCTGGATGCCCGGCGGCCTCGCACAGGGCCTGCGCACCACGGCGGCGCACAGCACGCTGGTGCTGAACAACAGCAACTCTACCGCCCTGCTCCCCGACGGCACGCTAGGGCGCGGCGTGACCGAAGTCGAATTTCACCGGCAGGAACAGGAAAGCGGCAGCCGGATTGAGATCAGCCATGACGGCTATGTGCGCCGCATGGGCTATGTCCATCGGCGCCTGCTGCTCGTCAGCATCGATGGCCGCGAAATCCGGGGCGAAGACATGCTGACGCCCGCCGCGCGCCGCCGCAGGCCGGTAAAGCTGCCCGCCGAACTCCGCTTCCACCTCGCGCCCGGAGTCGAGCCGACCGCCACGGCAGACGGCATGGGCGCGCTGCTGCGCATCGAGATGGGGCCTATCTGGCAGTTCCGCGCCAATGCCGGGAAGCTCGCCATCGAGGAAAGCCTCTGGGTGGATGGAGAAGGCCGCCCGCATGAGACCCGCCAACTGGTCGTCACCGCCGAAGCGCTGCCCGGCGGGTCGACCATCGGCTGGCTCTTCAAGCGGATGAGCTAAGGCCCTTACTCCGAATCCTGTCCTTGCCGCATCGGCCCGGCAGGACTAGAGGGCTGCGGCAAGCCTGAGCGGCACTTCGAACAGCAGGAAGCATCATGTCAGACGTCACCATCAAACGCGCCCTCCTTTCCGTGTCGGACAAATCCGGCCTCGTCGAACTGGGTCAGGCGCTGGGCAAACATGGCGTTGAACTGGTTTCCACCGGCGGCACGGCCAAGGCGCTGCGCGATGCCGGGCTGGACGTGAAGGATATTTCCGACCTCACCGGCTTCCCGGAAATGATGGACGGCCGCGTCAAGACGCTGCACCCCAAGGTCCATGGTGGCCTGCTCGCCGTGCGTGATAATCCCGACCATGTTGCGTCGATGAACGAGCATGAAATCGGCGCCATCGACCTTGTCGTCGTCAACCTCTACCCCTTTGCCGCCACGGTCGCGAAGGGTGCCGAGCGCGAGGAGATCATCGAGAATATCGATATTGGCGGCCCCTCCATGGTCCGTTCGGCCGCGAAGAATCATGAAAGCGTCGCTATTGTCACCGATCCGGCCGACTATGCCCGCCTGATCGCGGAGATGGCAGAAAAGGGCGGCGCGACCAGCTATGACTTCCGCCGGATGCTCGCGGCCAAGGCCTATGCGGCGACCGCCGCCTATGACTCGATGATCGCCAGCTGGTTCGCTTTCGCCGATCAGGGCGTCGACTTTCCCGAAACGCTGGCCGTGTCGAGCAAGCTCGGCGCGACGCTGCGCTATGGTGAGAATCCGCACCAATCGGCGGCGCTCTATCTGCCCCTCGGTCCTTCGGCCAACGGCATTGCCCAGGCGAAGCAGATTCAGGGCAAGGAACTGAGCTACAATAATTATAACGACGCCGACGCCGCGCTGGAGCTGGTCAGCGAGTTCCGCGATGGCCCGCCCACCGTGGTGATCGTCAAGCACGCCAATCCCTGCGGCGTGGCCACCGGCAACACGCTGATAGAGGCCTATGAAGCGGCTCTCGCCTGTGACAGCGTTTCGGCCTTTGGCGGCATCATCGCCGTCAACCGCCCGCTCGACGGCCCGACCGCCGAGGCGATCAGCGGTATCTTCACTGAAGTCGTCGCCGCGCCCGACGCCGATGACGATGCGAAGGCGATCTTTGCGAAGAAGAAGAACCTCCGCCTGTTGCTGACGGGCGAACTGCCCGATCCCGGCCGCACCGGCCTGATGATGAAGAGCATCGCTGGCGGCATGCTGGTGCAGAGCCGCGACAATGGCCACATCTCGCGCGATCAGCTGAAAGTCGTGACCAAGCGCGCGCCGACCGATCAGGAGCTGAACGACTGCCTGTTCGCCTGGACCGTCGCGAAGCATGTGAAGTCCAATGCCATCGTCTATGCCAAGGGCAACAGCACCGCAGGCATCGGCGCGGGGCAGATGAACCGCCTCGAATCCGCGCGCATCGCGGCGTGGAAGGCCAAGGACGCCGCTGAAAAGGCAGGCTGGAGCGAAGCCCGCACCATCGGCTCGGCGGTCGCGTCCGATGCCTTCTTCCCCTTCGCCGACGGCCTTCTCGCCGCCGTCGAGGCGGGCGCGACGGCGGTGATCCAGCCGGGCGGATCGATCCGTGACGAGGAAGTCATCGCGGCTGCCGATGAAGCGGGCCTCGCCATGGTCTTCACCGGCATGCGGCACTTCCGCCACTAAGACAGGTTGGCGGGGCGGCCCACCTGCCCCGCCATGCTTACCTGATCGTTAACCATTCCTTAGATGATTTCCGCCAATTCCGATGATAGAAGTTAGCCTATCGGGGGGCATTGCATGCCGGAAATCGACCAGAATGTGGATGTCGCCATCATCGGCGCGGGTCCGGCAGGCCTGACTGCAGCCTATCTGCTCACCAAAAAGGGCTATTCGGTTACCGTTATCGAGAAGGACCCCCGCTATGTCGGCGGGATCAGCCGTACCGTTGAACTGAACGGATTCCGCTTCGACATTGGCGGCCACCGCTTCTTTTCGAAGTCGAAGGAGGTGGTCGATCTCTGGAACGAGATTCTGCCCAATGATTTCATCCAGCGCCCCCGGATGAGCCGCATCTATTATGAGGGCAAATTCTACAGCTATCCGCTGCGTGCCTTTGAGGCGCTGTGGAACCTGGGCGTCTGGCGATCGACGCTATGCATGGCGAGCTTCGCGAAGGCCAGGCTGCGACCGAACCGCAATGTCCGATCCTTTCAGGATTGGACGGTGAATGCCTTCGGACACAAGCTGTTCTCCATCTTCTTCAAGACCTATACCGAAAAGGTCTGGGGCATGCCCTGCAACGAGATGTCGGCTGACTGGGCGGCGCAGCGGATCAAGGGCCTTTCGCTTTGGGGCGCGGTAAAGGATGGGCTGAAGCGCTCGCTGGGCCTTAACAAGCGGCCCAATGATGGCATGGCGACCAAGACCTTGCTGGAAAGCTTCCGCTATCCACGGCTTGGCCCCGGCATGATGTGGGAAGCGGCACGGGATTTCGTCGTCGGCCGGGGAAACCGGGTGCTGATGGCGCATAGCCTCAAGCAGCTATCGCACGACCAAAGCACCGGCCGGTGGCAGATGGTTGCTCAGGGTCCCGAGGGTGAGGTGCTGCTGAAGGCGCGTCATGTCATCAGTTCCGCGCCGATGCGTGAGCTGGCGGGCCGAATTCATCCTTTGCCCGCGACGCTCGGCAATGCGATGGAGCTTAAGTATCGCGATTTCCTGACCGTGGCACTGATGATCAAGTCGGAGGACCTGTTTCCCGACAATTGGATCTACATCCATGATTCGAAGGTTCAGGTCGGCCGCATCCAGAATTTCCGCAGCTGGTCTCCGGAAATGGTGCCCGATCCGTCGCTGGCCTGCGTCGGGTTGGAATATTTCTGTTTCGAGGGCGACGGGCTGTGGTCGTCCAGCGACGATGCTCTGGTCGAACTCGCCAAGCGCGAAATGGCAATGCTGGGGCTGTGCGATCCTGCCGATGTGGTCGGGGGAGCGGTCGTCCGTCAGGAAAAAGCCTATCCCGTCTATGATGATGATTATGCCGCCAATGTGCTGAAGATGCGGACGGAACTTGAGCAGCTCTACCCGACGCTGCATCTGGTCGGCCGCAACGGGATGCACCGCTACAATAATCAGGATCATGCGATGATGACCGCCATGCTGACGGTGCGGAACATCGAAGCTGGCGAGCGACAGTTCGACATCTGGGCGGTCAATGAGGACGCCGAATATCATGAAGCCGGCGAGGAAGGCGAAGAAGCAATCGGGCAGAATGCGGCTCTGGGGAGCGTGCGGCGGGTGCCCGGCCGCCTGAAGGCCGCGTAAACCGGCAGTCATGGCATTGATGAACCTTGGCCATCTGACCAGCGCCTTAACCGTCCGCTTCACCATAGTCCGTTATCTGCTGGCCAGCCTGTGCGCGCTTTGCGGCGACATGCTGCTGTTCCTGGCGTTGCTGCGGTTCGATGTGCCGCCCACCATGGCGGGCGCCATCGGCTATGCATCGGGCCTGCTGCTGCATTGGCTGATCAGTGTTAGGTTCGTTTTTCCTTCGGCTGTCGGCCCGACGAACCGGCAGCGTCTGGGCTTTGCCGTCAGCGCGGTGGTCGGCATCGCCGTGACATCCGGCCTGATCAGCGTTCTGGGAGCCGCCGGAATGGCTCCGGCGCTTGCCAAGCTGTTCGCCATCCCCGCAAGTTTTCTATCGGTATATGCGATCCGGAAATATGGCGTCTTCGCCGCTCGCTAAGATCCGCACGGGGTTCACCCGCGACATTGGGGGGGCAGCCACCCCCCGTGCCCGCTGGCTCGTCCTTGCCTGGATTTGCTGTTCCATCATCTTGTTGTGGCTGGCGCGCGACCAGCTGGGCATTTTGGGCTTTCGTGATCCGGATGACGCAATGCGCCTTCAGCAGGTGCGCGACTGGCTCGACGGCCAAGCCTTTCTCGATGTCAGTCAGCATCGCGTGAACCCGCCCTTTGGCGGACCTATGCATTGGTCGCGTATCGTCGATATGCCGATCGCGGCGATAATCTTAATGCTGCGGCCGATCCTGGGCAGCCACCTGGCCGAAGTGATCGCCTGCTCGACGGTTCCACTGCTGTTGCTGGGCGCGTTGGCATGGACACTGCATGTTGCTGTTGTTCGCATTGCTGGCAAACCGGCGGCGATACTTGCGCCGATATTGCTGCTGACGACGCCGACCATCCTCGTGCAGTTCGGGGCGTTGCGGATCGATCACCATGGCTGGCAGATATTAATGGCGACGATCGCCCTTGCCGGTATCATGGATTCGCGGCCAGGGCGCGGCGGCGTGGTCGCAGGCGCGGCCATGGCCGTGTGGCTACAGATTTCGAGCGAAGGACTGCCCTATGCCGCCCTGTTCGCAGCTGTATTGGCGTTGCGGCAGTGGCGAGATCGGGATGAGACGCCCCGTTTTGTAGCCTATGCGCTGACCTTGGGCACTGCCGCATTGCTGTTGCTGGCTGTCCTGCGCGGCATGGCGCCGCTGGCGCACGCGCAATGTGATGCCCTTTCAGCGGCCTATATCTGGCCATTGATCGCCTTTGCGGTCGTTACGCCGATTGTTTTCCGTATCGCCGCGCCTGTTTCGGCGACAGGACGGTGCGCCGCCGCTGGAACGGGCGCACTGGCTGCCGCCGCGCTGTTCATCATAACCGGCAACTCTTGCCTGACCGGCGATCCTTTCCAGTCGTTGGGGCCGGTCGCCTATAAACTCTGGTATTTGCAGGTCATGGAGGGCCGCCCGATCTGGGAACAGGGTCGCTCGATGATGGGGCTCATCCTGCTGCCCCCGATCGCAGGACTGGCCGGGTCGATCATGGCGGCGCGAATGGCCGATACGGCCGAGACGCGCGACCGCTGGCTGACCGTGGCGTTCCTTTTGACCGGATCGACGCTGGTCGCCATGCTTGTGATGCGGGCGATGTCGGTCGCTCATGTGCTGGCGCTGCCGGGGATCGCCTGGTTGATGTTACGGCTCTTCCAGCGGGCGCAGCGGAAAACCGCGACTATCCCAAGGGTGTTCGCATCCTCGGCGGTCGCCTTGCTCACACCAGCGGCCTTGTGCGCGCTCTGGATCGCAGCGACGGCAGGCGCTGAGAAAGAGGATAAATCGCCCACGCCTGCGGGTGAATGCCGCACTGCCGCGGCGTTGAGCCCATTGCGGCAGTTGCCCCGATCGACGCTGTTTGCTCCACTGGATATCGGCCCCGACATTTTGATCCGCACCCCCCACAACGTCATCGGCACGGCCCATCACCGGAATGCGGCCGGGATCACGGCGGTGGTCGAGGGCTTTACGGCCTCGCCAGCGAAGGCGCGGGCTATTCTGACGGCTTTGAATAATGGCAAGGGGCCAGACTATCTGGTGACCTGTCCCAGCCTAAATGAGTTCAGACATTATGCTCAGGAGCATCCGGGCAGCCTGGCAATGATTTTGGACAAGGGTGGACATCCCGCCTGGCTGAAGCCGGTCAGGCTTCAGGGGATGACGTCCTTGCGTGTCTACAGGATCATGCCGCCGAAAAACTGAGCGCCACGCCGTTCATGCAATAGCGTTTCCCGGTAGGCGGCGGTCCATCGTCGAACACATGGCCCAGATGGCCACCGCATCTGGCACAATGAACCTCAATCCTTGGATAGAGCAGAGACATGTCCCGCGATGTACCGATCGCACGGGGCAAGGGCGCCCAAAAGCTCGGCCAGCCCGTGCCGCTGTCGAATTTGGTCTTTGAACTGAACAAGGCCTGGCCGCACCCAGCGCATTTGAAGATTCCGGCGCGATGTTCCTTGTTCAGCGGACTGGTGAAGGGATGTTCAGTGGCATGCTTGCGCAGCACCTTATAGGCAAGTGGGCTTAGGCGCTTGCGCCACTCAGCATCGGTCAGAGCAAAGGGATAAGCGGCGGCAGCCTCTTCCATGCCCAATCGCCAGAAGGCGAGAGCGGCCGCCGCACAGGCGCTGCTTCTGAAAAGGTCCCGCCGGGTCATTCCATCTGCCTAGCCGATCGAGGCTGAGCGCCGCCTGAACCATTTCCGGCTGCTGCCCTGACCTGATTTAAGCACATGTCGGCGGAACAGCCAGACGCCCAGACGGATGATGGCGGCAACCCAAATCGCCTGCCAGATGATAGCAAGAATATGGGGCCACAGCGCCGTGTCCTGAGCCGCCCGTGCGATCATTGCGAATGGCGATGAGAAGGGGAAGATGATCGCGGCAATCTCTGGAGCGGAGCCCATATGATCGACTGCGTAGGTCGCGAAGAAGAAGACGCCCATCTGCGCCATGGTGACCGGCATGTTGAGCGTCTGCACCTCCCGCACGGTTGCGGCCTGCGCGCCGATGCCCAGGAATAGGGAGCCCAGCAAGGCATAGGCCATGGTGAAATAGACGCCGCCAAGCAGCAGGAACATGGGCCATCCGACGGCAGGGGTAGGCGGCGCAATGTCCGGCCCCGCGAAAATCCGGACGCCCAGGACGACCCCCGCCCCCCAGAAGCCGATGCCAACGAAGCTCATGCCCAGCATGGCGATAAGCTTGCCCAGGAAAACGGAGTCGATCGGGACGGCGGCAGCCTCTTAAGCGTTGCAGCCCCTCTCCCTAACCTCGCAGGGAGTCACGCGCCTCCCTGCGACCCCTAAAGGAGAGAGGGAACTGGGTTGCACTTCAGCCCCATATCGGTTTGCGCTTAGGCCACAAAATGAGAGGGGCCGCTGGGTAGATAAGTCCCAGCGGCCCATCATTGACATGGTCACAGCGGCCGGAAGTGCCGCCAAACGGAAACGTTGATCGCGCTATCTTTGCAGGCAAGGAACGCCCGTTCGCGACTGGTCGCGGCAGAGGCTGTTTCAATGTCTGTAAAAACCGACGTTATGACGTCGCTCAGCGGCGCGTTTCCCGAATGGACTTGACCGACCTCACTGCTGAACCATGAGACATCGGATCACCTCCTTTCGCTTGTTAAAGCCCGCGCAGCCCGCCCTGGAAAACCGTTTTTGACCTGGCCACGACATGGACTGTGAATCAGACGGGAAGCATGATCAAGACTTGTAAAATTCTTTTTTCGAATCATAATGGCGCGTCCGCTTGAAAAGCCGATCTGGTGCTTTTTAAGTCGATCCTCCCACAAGATGTGCGGCAAGCGGCCGGAAATGGCCCTTTTAGCGGCGGCAGTCCTCTATGACCCGGCCAACCTCTGCCCAGGCGGGCAGGATCAGGGTTTCGAGCCCCTGCACCTCCACGGCGAAATGGCCCCGGCTGTAGGCGATCTGATCAAGCGCCGCGTCGCTGGCGGCGCGGACTGCGAGGGTTCCCGAACCGTTCGGCGTGGCGGGCCAGCTGACCGCGCCATAGCTGGTGCGAAGCGTGACGCTCCCCTTCACTGCCCCGGCGCGCAGAAGACTGATCCGGCCTGCGGCGGGATCGCATCGCAAGGAGAGCAGCGTCCCGGATGCGGGGCTGGCGAAGGAGGCGACGGAGCCCGATCCTTCCGCGCGGTAGCTCCAGTTGCCCGGCGTCGCGGGACGATATTGCCATTCGACCGGCCCGGGAGCTGGCAGAGGTGGCGTCGCCGAGGGCGCGGGTGCGGGGCGCGGTGCTGGCGGCTGGGGGGGCGCCTCTGGCGCGCCGACGCAGGCAGGGAGGAGCAGCAGGGACGCGAGGATGGCGGAGGCGGGGAATATGCGCATGCGCCATTCAATGCCCGAGGGGGCGGGACGGGTTCAACTGGAAAAGGATTTTTTGGGCTGGCGGGTGGCGATATACGCCCCTCTCCGGAAGGAGGACGCGAGCAGAGCCGCTTCTTTTTGTCACATCGGCGTTGCGCTGGCCCACCCCCCGGCCCCTTCAAACGAGTCACGTGCCTCGTTTGAACGCCTGCGGGAGGGGGAGCAGGAGTGCGCTTCCCAAGAACGCAGCGCTAAGCACCCCTCGCCAATTGACAGTTTCCCGCCGAATCGCTAGGGGCGGACGCATCCCGGACACGCTGGTGAGCGGCAGTGCATGGCACTGGCCGTCTTTTTTGCGTCTCGGGGGCTATCGAATCGGCTGAAGTCCTTCTAGGGCTCGGCCCGGACGCTTTGAGATGGGGTGGCGCCAACCGCCCCGTGGAGCAGGAGTACAGATTACCATGGCACGTATTGCGGGTGTTAACATCCCGACCAACAAGCGCGTTATCATCGCGCTCACCTACATCCACGGCATCGGCCGCAAGACCGCAGTCGACCTCGCCGACAAGCTGGGCATCGACCACAGCCGCCGCGTTCAGGACCTGTCGGACGCCGAAGTCCTGCAGATTCGCGAAGCCATTGACGCCGACCTCACCGTTGAAGGTGACCTGCGTCGTGAAACCGCGATGAACATCAAGCGCCTGATGGATCTGGCCTGCTATCGCGGCCTGCGTCACCGCAAGGGCCTGCCGGTTCGCGGCCAGCGCACGCATACCAATGCGCGCACTCGCAAGGGCAAGGCTAAGCCGATCGCTGGCAAGAAGAAGTAATCGTTGAGGGTCGGCCCCTTCGGCTCGGCCCTCCGGTCACTTCCGCTTTTAACGATTTCAGTAGGATTAGAGCAACATGGCACGCGAACCCCAGCGCATTAAGCGCCGCGAACGCAAGAACATCTCGGCCGGCGTCGCGCACGTCAACGCCAGCTTCAACAACACGATGGTCACCATCACCGATGCCCAGGGCAATGCGATCAGCTGGTCCTCGGCCGGCATGATGGGCTTCAAGGGCAGCCGCAAGTCGACCCCGTACGCCGCGCAGGTTTGCGCCGAAGACGCGGGCCGCAAAGCCGCCGAACATGGCGTGCGCACTCTGGAAGTCGAAGTGAAGGGTCCGGGTTCGGGCCGTGAATCGGCTCTGCGCGCCCTGCAGGCCGTCGGTTTCCACATCACCTCGATCCGCGACGTGACGCCGATCCCGCACAACGGCGTGCGTCCTTCCAAGCGCCGCCGCGTCTAACCGCTGCGCTTGAGTTTTCCGGGCGGCGGACGCGCCGCCCGCTAACCCATCTACATCGCCGGTCGGTCCTGTCGGGTTCAGGATTTCAAACGTTCCGGCCTATCCCCAGGGGAAATACATGACTGTCAACATGAAGAACTGGCAGGAATTGAAGAAGCCCAACAGCCTTGAGATCAAGGCAGCGGGCGACGGCAAGCGGAAGGCGACTTTCGTTGCCGAACCGTTGGAGCGCGGTTTCGGCCTGACGCTCGGCAACGCGCTGCGCCGGGTTCTTCTGTCCTCGCTCCAGGGCGCGGCGGTCACCTCGATCAAGATCGAGAACGTGCTCCACGAATTTTCGTCGCTGGCCGGCGTGCGTGAAGATGTGACGGACATCGTCCTGAACATCAAGCAAGTCGCGCTCCGCATGGAAGGCGACGGTCCCCGCCGCCTGCAGCTGTCCGCGACTGGTCCGGGCGAAGTCCGCGCCGGTGACATCACCACCGTCGGCGACATCGAAGTGATGAACCCCGACCTGGTGATCTGCCATCTGGACCAGGGTGCGACGCTGAACATGGAACTGACCGCTGACGTCGGCAAGGGCTATGTCCCCGCCGTCGCCAACCGTCCGGCCGATGCGCCGATCGGCCTGATCCCGATCGACGCGCTCTACTCGCCCGTCCGTCAGGTCGCCTACAAGGTCGACAATACCCGCGTCGGCCAGGAACTGGACTATGACAAGCTGTCGCTGACCGTCGAAACCGACGGCACCGTCACGCCGGAAGACGCGGTGGCCTATGCCGCCCGCATCCTGCAGGACCAGCTCCAGCTGTTCGTTCACTTCGAAGACGCGCTGCCCGTGGCCGCTCCGGCTGCTGGCACCGCTGCGGCTGCCGCTGCCGAGGGCGAGAGCGACACGAACCAGATCAACCGCTACCTGCTCAAGAAGGTGGACGAGCTGGAACTGTCGGTGCGTTCGGCAAACTGCCTCAAGAACGACAACATCATCTATATCGGCGATCTGGTCCAGAAGACCGAAGCCGAGATGCTGCGCACCCCCAATTTCGGCCGCAAGTCGCTGAACGAAATCAAGGAAGTGCTGTCGTCCATGGGCCTACGTCTGGGCATGGACATCCCCGGCTGGCCGCCGGAAAATATCGAGGAAATGGCCAAGAAGCTCGAACAAGAGCTGCTGGGCTAAAAGTTCCTCCCCGCACGAAGTGGGGGGAGGGGGACCGGCGAAGCCGGTGGAGGGGCCGTCGCGCAAGCGACGGTTTCACCGTCGCCCCCTCCACCATTCGCTGCGCGAATGGTCCCCCTCCCCATCTCACGATGGGGAGGATTAAAGGTGGAATGGGCGACGACCTCTAACGGTTGCCTGGTCTGGGGTACCTCAAACGGCCCCTTAACGAACGGAAGGAAAGACATATGCGTCATAAGGTTGGTCATCGTAAGCTGCAGCGCAGCGCCGGGCATCGTAACTCGCTGCTCCGCAACCTCGCGGCTTCGCTCATCAAGCATGAGCAGATCCTGACGACCACGCCCAAGGCGAAGGAACTACGCCCCTACGTCGAAAAGCTGATCACCCTCGCCAAGAAGGGTGGCCTGTCGAACCGTCGTCTGGCGCACGCCCGCCTGCAGGACGACACGCAGCTGATCAAGCTGTTCGAAGTTCTGGCCGAGCGTTACAAGGATCGCAACGGCGGCTACACCCGCGTGATCAAGGCCGGTATCCGCGCTTCGGACGCGGCGCCGATCTCGATCATCGAGCTGGTCGACCGCGACGTCGATGCGAAGGGCAAGGATTCGGGGCCAGTCCAGAACGCCGACGCGGACGAGCTGGAAGCGGCCTGATCAAGGGCAAGGCGCTCCTTTTAGGGGCGGCCGGATAAATCGAAACAGGCTGCGGCTCGATGGAGCTGCGGCCTGTTTTGTTTTGCGCTGCCTACCTTTGCCTCGACGATACCCCGGCCGCGTTCAGCCGTGCGACAGCCGGTCAAGCCTAGACACGTCCCGCAGCTGACAAAGAGTGATGGGATGACCGGCAAGGCGGGTTGGATGACGGGAGCGATGCTGGGCGTGGCGGCGCTGGTGCCCGGCGGCATGGTCCATGCACAGACGCAACCGGATTATGGCTATCCCAGCGCGAGCGACCGGCAGGCGCAAGATGATCCTTATGCGGATGACGATGTGACCGGCGGCGAGGATCGGGGAAGCCCGCCCCAGGCGCAGCAGCGGGCTGATGATGATTTTTCCGATGTGACCGGCGGGGTGGATGCGCAGGCCGGGTCCCCGCCGCGCAATCAAGCTTATGCCCGTCCGGACGAGCGAACTGAAGACGCGCGGGTCGACCGGGAACGCGAGGAGGCGATCACCGAATGCGCGGTTGCGGCCCGTGACGAGGCAGAGCGGGACGGCGGCTTTGCCGAGGTACGGCAGGTGCAGGAGCCCGTGGAGACGCGCGGGCGCTATCAGGTCGAGGGCGACATCGACGCCCGTTCCAGCTGGCGGTCGGAGGACGGCCGGACGCTCCATTTCACCTGTTCGGTGCAGAATGGCCGGATCGCCAATCTCCAGTTTCCCCGGAACCCGGCGGCGCGATAGCCGGGGCGGAGCGAACCCCTTTTTTTCGGGCGGCGAAACCGCTAGGGGTCGGGCTTCGTCATGGCGTGATTGAACCAAGCCGCGTCAGGAGCGTCCCCGATCTAATGCATGATCCGATCTGACTGGATCGGATCATGCATTATTTGTCTTTTGTTTCCCGCATTTTCCGAGCCAGCAGATGATACCATCTGCTTCGAAAATGCTTTAATGCATGCGCTGAGCAGGTGATGTCATCTGCTTTTGAAGGCTTAAGGCCGTCGCAGCGCAAGGAGCCGTCATGTCCCCGCCGCCCGTCCCGCCTCGTACAGCCGCCATCGCGTTCATTCTTTTGACGGCGATGCTCGACGTGATGTCGATGGGGATCGTCATTCCGGTCGTGCCGCAGCTGATCGAGGAGCTGACCGGATCGACCACGGGCACGGGCTTGTGGAACGGCCTGCTCGTGGCGCTGTGGGCGGTGATGCAGTTCCTGTGTTCGCCGATCATTGGATCGCTGTCGGATCGCTTCGGACGGCGGCCGGTGATCCTGATTTCGGTCGCTGGGCTGGCGCTCGATTTCCTGCTGATGGCTCTGGCGCCCAACCTGTGGTGGCTGGCGCTGGGGCGGATATTGGCGGGCGTCACCTCGTCCAGCTTCACGTCCACCTTCGCCTATATGGCCGATATCCTGCCGCCGGAAAAAAGGGCGCGGGGATATGGCCTGATCGGCGCGGCGTTCAGCGGGGGGTTCGTCGCCGGGCCGCTGCTGGGCGGCATGCTGGGGGAGATCTCGGTACGGGCGCCCTTCTGGGCGGCGGCGGGCTTTTCCGCCCTCGCCTTCCTCTATGGCCTTGTCATCCTGCCTGAGTCGCTGGCGCCGGAGAAGCGGATGGCCTTTTCGTGGAAGCGGGCCAATCCGTTCGGGGCGCTGAAGCTGCTCAGGTCGCATCCGGAGCTGTCGAGCCTCGCCACCGTCAACTTTCTGCTCCATTTCGCGCATCACCTGTTTTCAGCGGTGTTCGTGCTCTATGCGGGCGACCGCTATGGCTGGGGTCCTTGGCAGGTGGGTATATTGTTCGCGCTCGTCGGTGCGCTCGACATGAGCGTGCAGGGCCTGATCGTCGGGCCAATGGCCAAGCAGCTGGGCGACCGGCGGACGATGATTATCGGACTTTCCTTTGGCGCGCTGGGATTGGCGGCCATGGGCCTGGCGTCCACGGAGGGGTTGTTCATCGCGGCTGTGTTCCCCAATGCGTTCTGGGGGCTGGCGATGCCGACCATCCAGTCGCTGATGACCCAGCGCGTGTCCGAATCCGAGCAGGGGCAGTTGCAGGGCGCGAACAACAGCGTTGGGTCGATTGCTGGGGTTCTCTCGCCGATCTTCTTTGGTGCTGTCTATAGCTTGTCGGTTGGCGAGCGGCCGGTGCTGCCCTTCATCGGCAGTGCGTTCCTGATCGCCGGGGCGGTCCTGGCTGGCGCGGCGTTGCTGGGTTGGGCGGCGGGGCGGGCGCAGGACGTCCCTTCGCTGGACAAGCGGGGCCAAGCGCACTAACCGCGCCCCATCCCATTTCTCTCGGCTCATAAAGGCGATTCGATGACGCTGCCCCTTCAGGATTCCATCCTTATCGTGGACTTCGGCAGCCAGGTGACGCAGCTGATCGCGCGTCGCGTGCGCGAGGCGGGCGTCTATTCCGAGATCGCGCCCTTCAACAGCGCCGATGCGGCGTTCAAGCGGATGCAGCCCAAGGGCATCATCCTGTCGGGCGGCCCTTCTTCGGTGATGTGGGAGGACAGCCCGCGCGCGCCGCAGAGCTTCTTTGACGCGGGCATTCCGATCCTGGGCATCTGCTATGGCCAGCAGACGATGATGCAGCAGATGGGCGGCAATGTCGAAGGCGGGGAAAGCGGCGAGTTTGGCCGCGCCTTTATTGAGATCAAGAAGCGTTGCGCGCTGTTCGATGGCCTGTGGGCCGAGGGCGAGCGGCATCAGGTGTGGATGAGCCATGGCGACAAGGTGACGCAGCTGGCTCCGGGCTTTGAAGTGGTGGCGGTGAGCGAGGGCGCGCCCTTCGCCATGACGGCAAATGAGGAAAAGCGTTTCTACGCGACGCAATTCCACCCCGAAGTCGTGCACACGCCCGACGGCGGCAAGCTGATCGCCAATTTCGCGCGCCATGTCTGCGGCCTGAAGGGCGATTGGACGATGGCGGAATTCCGCGCGACCAAGATCGCCGAAATTCGCGAGCAGGTCGGCGACGGCAAGGTGATCTGCGGCCTGTCCGGCGGCGTCGATAGCGCGGTCGCGGCGGTGCTGATCCACGAAGCGATCGGCGACCAGCTGACCTGCGTGTTCGTCGATCATGGCCTGATGCGCAGCGGCGAGGCCGAGCAGGTCGTGTCGCTGTTCCGGGGCAGCTATAATATCCCGCTGGTTCATGTGAATGCGGAGACGCTGTTCATGAAGGGGCTGGAGGGCGTTACCGATCCCGAAGCCAAGCGCAAGTTCATCGGCAAGACCTTCATCGACGTGTTCGAGGATGAGGCGAAGAAGATCGGCGGCGCGGCGTTCCTGGCGCAGGGGACGCTCTATCCCGACGTCATCGAGAGCGTAAGCTTCACAGGCGGGCCTTCGGTGACGATCAAGAGCCACCATAATGTCGGCGGTCTGCCTGATCGCATGAACATGAAGCTGGTCGAGCCGCTGCGCGAACTGTTCAAGGACGAGGTGCGCGCGCTGGGCCGTGAATTGGGGCTGCCCGAGATTTTCGTCGGCCGCCACCCCTTCCCCGGCCCCGGTCTTGCCATCCGCATTCCCGGCGAGGTGAACAAGGAGCGTTGCGATATCCTGCGCAAGGCGGACGCGGTCTATCTGGAGGAGATCCGCAATGCGGGCCTCTATGATGCGATCTGGCAAGCCTTTGCCGTGCTGCTGCCGGTGCGCACAGTGGGCGTGATGGGCGACCATCGGACCTATGACAGCGTCTGCGCGCTGCGGGCGGTGACATCGACCGACGGTATGACGGCGGATATTTATCCGTTCGATGCGGCGTTCCTCAGCCGGGTTGCGACCCGGATCATCAATGAGGTCAAGGGCATTAACCGCGTATGCTATGACTTTACGTCCAAGCCTCCCGGCACGATTGAGTGGGAATGACGCGGAAATAGCAGTCATCCGGGGGATGCCTGCCCGCGTCATTCGGCACCGCAAGGTGCCGCTGGGGCGGTTCTGGGTGCCACGCGGTGATGTGTTCCTGCGCAGGCAGGAACCTAGTCCTGCGGTTCGAACCGGGTTCCTGCCTGCGCAGGAACACGGGCTATGAAACCGCTGACGCTATACTCTGGCCCTGAGACCCACTAGCTCTGTCCTCATGACCAGCGCGCCCCTCGGCCATCCCGTCTATCGGGACATGCCCGCCACGATCTTCGAGAAAATGTCGGCCCGCGCGCGGGAGACGGGGGCGATCAACCTCGGCCAGGGCTTCCCCGATGCGCAGGGGCCGGAGGATATTTTGCGCGCCGCCGCCGATGCGCTGATGACCCGGTCCAACCAATATCCACCGAGCGGCGGCCTACCGGAATTGCGGGCGGCGGTGGCGGCGCATTATGGGCGGCATCAGGGGCTGGCGTTGAAGCCAGAGGACGTGATCGTCACCTCCGGCGCGACCGAGGCGATCGCCGCCAGCCTGTTCGCGCTGGTGCAGCCGGGGGACGAGGTGCTGCTGTTGGCACCGCTTTATGACGCCTATCTGCCGCTGGTGGAGCGCGCGGGCGGAGTGGCGCGGGTGATCAGGCTGACGCCGCCTGACTGGCGCGTGAAGCGGGAGGCGCTGGAGGCGGCGGTGGGGCCACTCACGCGCCTGTTGATCCTCAACAACCCGCTCAATCCCAGCGGCAGCGTGATGGACGAGGCGCAATTGGCCATGCTGGCGGCCTTTTGCGTGGAGCATGACCTGATCGCCATTTGCGACGAGGTGTGGGAGCATGTGACATTCGATGGCCGGGTCCATCAGCCGTTGATGCGCTTTCCCGCCATGGCCGAGCGGACGGTGAAGATCGGATCGGCGGGGAAGATCTTTTCGGTCACCGGCTGGAAGATCGGCTGGATGTGCGCGGCGCCGCCGGTGGCGAGGCTGTTGGGACGAGCGCACCAGTTTCTGACCTTCACCAGCCCGCCCAATCTGCAATGGGCCGTGGCGGAGGGGCTGGCCAAGCCGGATGCCTGGTTTGCGGACATGCGGGCGGGCTATCAGGCGTCGCGCGATCGGCTGGTCGAGGCGTTGCGGCTGGCGGGCTATGACGTGCAGGCTAGTGCGGGCACGTGGTTCGTGACGGTCGATCTGGCTGCTTCCGGGATCGCGCTTGACGATGTCGGCTTTTGCGAGCGAATCATCGAGGAAGCGGGCGTGGCGGCCATCCCGATATCGGCATTTTATCCGGACGCGGCGGTCACGCATCTGGTGCGGCTTTGCTTTTCCAAAAGCGATGCGGTGATCGATGAAGCGGTCGCGCGGCTTGGCCGTTTTCGCCTTATGCTCGGGTGAGGCGCAACTAGCGCTTGCGGCACCGCGTGGCGGCCGCTAAGTTCACCTTTCGTTCCACAGGGGGATCATTAATGGACAGCCTTGCCATCATCCTCAGTCTGGCCGCCCTGATCGCGGGGTTGGCGCTGGGCTGGCTGTTGCGTGGGAAGGCAATGGCACCGCTGGTGACGGAAAAGGCCGAGCTTGTTGCGAAGCTGGCGCAGGCGGAAGCGCAGCGTAACGGCGCATTGCAGGAACTGGTCGTGGCGCAGGAACGGGCGGGCCAAGCGGGCGTGCTGGCGCAGCGGCTGGAGGATGAGCGGGCGGCGCGGGGCCTGGCCGAGCGGGAGCTGGCGGCGCTGCAATCCGACGCGCAGGCACGGGCCGAGGCTTTCGAGGCGCAGATCGTGGCGCTGAAGGACGCGAAGGAACAACTGTCAGCGCAGTTCAGCGAGATTGGCGGCAAGTTGCTCCATCAGGCGCAGAGCCATTTCCTGGAGCGCGCGGACCAGCGGCTGGCGCAGGCGCATGAGAAGAGCGAGGCGCAGCTCAAGCAATTACTACATCCGGTCAATGAGACGATCCAGCGGTACGACCAGAAGATCAGCCAGATCGAGCAGCAGCGCACCGAGGCTTACGGCATATTGCGCGGCGAGATCGAATCGATGAAGTCGGGGCAGGAGGCGGTGCGCGCCGAAGCCCAGCGGCTGGTCGATTCGCTGCGCCATGCGCCCAAGGCGCGGGGCCGTTGGGGCGAGCAGCAGTTGCGCAACGTGCTGGAGACGTGCGGGCTTTCGGAGCATGTCGATTTCCGCACCGAGGTGAGCGTCGAGGGTGAGGATGGACGGTTACGGCCCGACGCGATCGTGCGCATTCCGGGCGGCCGCGCTTTGGTGATCGACGCCAAGGTGTCTTTGAACGCCTATCAGGATGCCTATGGCGCGGAGGGCGAGGAGGAGCGCAAGCGGCTGCTGTCCGCCCATGCCGCCGCGATGCGCGCGCATGTCGAGACGCTGGGGCGGAAAAGCTATGCCGACCAGTTCGACGAAGCGCCGGACTATGTCATCATGTTCGTGCCGGGCGAGCATTTCCTATCGGCCGCGCTGGAGCATGATCCGCAGCTGTGGGATCACGCCTTTGGCAAGCGGGTGCTGCTGGCGACGCCCACCAACCTCATCGCCATCGCCCGCACGGTCGCGGCGGTGTGGCGGCAGGAGAAGATGGCCGACGAAGCCAAGCGGATCGGCGCGCTGGGCAAGGAGCTGTATGAACGGCTGGCGGGCGCGGCGGGGTCACTCAAGAAGCTGGGCAATCGCCTGACCGGCGCGGTGAGCGATTATAATAGCTTCGTCGGCAGCTTCGAGGGCCGGGTATTGGTGACCGGGCGAAAGCTGCGCGACCTCAATATCGAGACGGGCGGGCGCGAACTGGAGGCCCTGGAGCCGGTCGAGGCGCTGGTGCGCGAGCCTGCTTCGCCCGAGGCGGTACGGGCATTGCCCGAAGCTGTAGCCGACGCGGCGGAGTGAGGTTTGTCGGCCGGGGCCTGTTGGTTCCGGTTATCGTGAGCAAGAAACGCCCGTCGGCTGACAAGGGGTGGGCAAACTGGCTGAGGGCGATTAGCCAGCTTTGCTGACGCTCGGCGCCACCCCTACTAATAGCGTTTGCCCTGAGCCTGTCGAAGGGTTCTGCTTCTTTTTAGAAGGAGTAGGGCTTCGACATTCGAACGAGGCAAGTGACTCGTTAGGACAGCCCGAACGGGGTTGGGCGTTAGATTAAGGCACGATGTTCTAACTTGCTCGCCAGAAATCCAGGCTGAAGCGATGCCCATTGTCAGAGCCAGGGGGTCGGCCATCTTGCCGCCCGGAATTGCCATATGGGGCAAGGCTCTTTCGGGACAGAATGCCTCTGATCCGTATCCAAATGCGTCGCGCTTCTGCCCCCTTTGAACCGGGGGCGCCACTGGCCTGACCCAGGTCCCTATGGCAATAATATCGGCAACATCGTGGACGATAATGGACAGCAAGTAACGCCCGTTTCACCGCCCAATGCCGCGAACGGGATGAGCTTATCTGCATGCCCCGAAGGAGCAGTAAGTGATGATCAACCAGTCTGACGCCACCGCCCGTGGCGCCATTACATCCCAGGCGTCGCTGCGCGATTATCTGGCGATCGCGCGCTTCGACCATATGACGAAGCATGTCTTCATCATTCCGGGCATTGTGCTGGCCTATGCTGTCCACCACGGCGCGGCGCATCTGTCGATCGATCGCCTGCTATTGGGGTTTGCGAGCGCCATCCTGATCGCGTCGGCCAATTATGTGATCAACGAATGGCTGGATCGCGACTTTGACGCCTTTCATCCGGTCAAGTCTCAGCGCACAGCGGTTCATCAGGCGCTTTCGCCGACGCTGGTCTATGCGGAATATCTCGCCTTGCTGCTGCTCGGGCTGTTGCTGGGCTACCAGCTGGGGCAGCTGTTCTTCGTCGCTTCGGTGGCGTTCGGGCTGTCGGGCATCACCTATAATGTCGAGCCGATCCGGACGAAGGACAAGGTCTATCTGGATGTCATCAGCGAGTCGGTGAACAATCCGATCCGCCTGTTGCTCGGCTGGGCCATGGTGGACCCGACCGCCCTGCCCCCGGCCAGCCTTTTCATCGCCTATTGGGCGGGGGGGGCATTCCTGATGGGCGCCAAACGGCTGAGCGAATATCGCGATGTCGTCGCGGATCAGGGCGTCGAGATGCTGCACCGCTATCGCAAGTCGTTCCGCAGCTATACCAGCGAGAACCTGACCGTATCCTGCTTTCTCTATGCCATGCTGTCGGCCTTTTTCATTGCGGTGTTCCTGATCAAATATCGCCTTGAATATATCATCGCCTTTCCCTTCATCGCGGGTCTGTTCGCCATCTATATGTGGCTGGCGTTGCGGCAGGGATCGGTGGCGCAGCGGCCGGAACGGCTGTTCCGTTCGCGCCGCCTGCTGGCCGCGACCGGCCTTGCCGTGCTGGCGGTGGTGCTCGCCACCTTTGTCGACCTGCCGTGGCTAAGTTCGCTTTCGCAGCCCTATCTCATCAAGGTCGGCTGATCGGGCGCGGCATGGCGGCGCAGTCCATCCCGATCGATTGGAGCGCGATCGACCTCGTCATCTTCGACATGGATGGCACGCTCTATGATCAAAGGCGGCTGCGCGCGCGGATGCTGGCCGCTCTGCTGCGAGACGCCGTCGCCCGGCGAAGTCTGGACACGCTGCTGACGCTGCGTTCCTTTCGCCGTTGTCGCGAGGCGCTGGCCGAAGGGTCGCAGGATTTCCTGGCCGATCAGTATAGCATTCCGGCGGCCGAGCGCGGATGCACCGCAGAAGAGGTGCGCGGGCTGGTCGCCCAATGGATGGAAGAGCGGCCGCTGTCCATGCTTGCTGCCTGCCGCCGTCCGGGTATCCAGCAGCTGTTCCAGGCGATAGCGCGCGAGGGCAAACGGATCGCGATCTTTTCGGATTATCCGGCGGTTGCGAAGCTTGCAGCGTTGGACCTGACCGCCGATTATATCGTGGCGGCCACTGATCCCGACGTTGGCCGCCCCAAACCCGATCCGGCAGGCCTTGAGAAGCTGTTGCGCTTGTCGGGTGTCGCAGCCGACCGCGCGGTGCTGATCGGCGATCGGGTAGAGCGGGATTGGGCGGTGGCCGCGCGGTTGAACATGCGCGCGCTGATCCTGTCGCGGGGCGCGTCAGGCGAGGTCGAGCGGTTCCGATCCTTCGCCGACGCGATGTTTCAGCCGCTGCTCATGAAAATGGCGTGATGATGGTCCCCTCGTGGGGACCGGGAGTCAGAGACGGGACGCCGGTTCCAGCGTGCCGGAAAGCTGTTCCGGTTTGTCCGTCGGGGAGACGGAGAGGCCGATCAGCATTACGCCGAAGACGATAGACGCAACGCCGACAAGCTTGGTGGTCGATATGGGTTCACCAAGGATGAAATAGCTCGACGCCACCGTGATGACGAGGCCCAGCCCGATGAATGGGTAGGCGGTGGAGAGGTCGACGCGCGCGAGAACCAGCAGCCATATGAGCGCGCTTAGCACAAAGCAGCTGAGCCCGAGGATGACCAGACGCGAGGTCGCGATCACCATCGCCGTGCGGAACAGCGATTGGTCCGGCTGGGCCAGAGCGCTCTGCACCGCCGCGCTCGACATGCCGAGCTTCAGGATCAACTGCGCTGCCGCAGACAGGAAGACGCTTGCCAGAACCAGTCCCAGGAGCATTGCCTTTGCCATAAATCGCTTTTCCTTTTCGCCGCCGCTGATGCCTTACGAATGTTCGGGAAATGCCGCGATCGGGGCGGAGGATTTTGCCGCACCACGCGCCGGACGGTTCGGGGTATCTGATGCCACGCCCAGTCGCGAACGCGCCATGCTTTCCACAGCGCCCAGCAGGAACAGCGGCATCGAGAACATCACTATCCGGCCAACATTATATTGGACGTCCAGCGCCAGGGCGAACAGGAACAAGGCGATGACGCCGCCGATGTCGCAAAGATAGACCATGGGGTCACGGCTCGGCCGAATCGCGGTCCACCACAGGATGATCACGACGATCGGGGGCCAAAGATTCTGATAGGCGCCCTTCAGCCCGAAAAGATGGCGGATCGAACGGGCCATCCCCGAAACATAGGTGCCGGGGTCCCGTTGATTGTCGAGGCCCGGCATGGCGAGGGTGAGGACGGTCGCCGCATAGGCTGCCAGCGCGACGGCGGCGACGCATGCCATGACGAAATAGACCTTGCGATGCTCCACCACGAACAGCATCCGGAGACCCGTAGCGAAGAGGGCAATCAGGGCCACCTTTTCATTGACGATGGTCCCCAGGATGACGGCGGCGGCGAAGATGGCGATCCTGCGCTCGATCATCGCGATGGCCGCGATTACGAGCGGCAGCGTCGCTATGCCGTCGGCGGAGCCCATGCCGAGATAGCGTGTCAGCAAGAGGAAGATGAGGGTGGCGCAAAAGGCCCAGCCCACCGAAACATTGCGCCAGAAGGCGAGATAGAGGCCGACGAGGCAGGCGGATACCGCCGCATAGGCCGCATTGGCCGCGCACATCGCCTGCAAGGCCCTTACATATTCCGGCTGCATCACGACGGGCGCGTGGTGAATGCCCTGCCCCGAAAACAGGATGACCGGCAGCTGGTAAAAGGGTGCCGCCAGGATTACCGAACCGATGCGGTATACGTGCGGGCTGGGTGGAATCTTTCCGCCCGGCTCGCCCAGCACCCACAGAAGATAGCGCGAATAGTCATCATAGGACATCGTGCCATAATAGACGGTTCGATAGACCTCGAAGAACATCGGCAGGACGAGCGCCACGAGCATGGTGGCCATGAATATGGGCGCGAGGTAGGTTCCGCCGCGCAGTTCCTTAGAGTGCATTTCCAAGGCCATCCCCCACCATCCCTCAGTTCAGCGCCGCCGTGGAGATCATCGGCCGGGACAGGTTGATCGTGATGGCGCGCAGGGCACAGCGGACGGTCACGAAACTTTCCCATGGCTTTGATCCATCCCGATTTTCTACAGGAGCCCCACTGGGTCCACACTTGCGATTTCGGACAAGGGCCACTCCTTGGGGGGATCGCTTTTCCTCCCCGGATAGGTCCGGAATAGTTGTTTCGATTTGCGGCGCTTTGGTGATCATCGGGGCATGAAGTCGGCGCGGAAAACAGGCATGGCCGGGGAAATGGTCCCCGCCGGGCACATCAGGCAGCATCCCTTGCCTGCGGGCGGGGAGCCGTCGATGCGCGCCTGGGGCCTGCCGAAGGCGGTTGCGCTCTTACTGACGATCTCGCCGGTTGCTGCCGAGGCCAGGACATTGGAGGCCTTTCCCGGAGCGGTCGGCTATGGTCGGTTCACCCAGGGCGGGCGAGGTGGCGCGATCATAGCGGTGACGAGCCTGGCCGATAGCGGGCCGGGAACATTGCGCGCCTGCATCGATGCGCGCGGGCCGCGCACATGCGTTTTCCGGGTCGGCGGAATCATCCGCTGGACGACCGAGCGTCCGGTGATCCGCAATCCCTATATCACCATCGCGGGACAGACGGCGCCCGGCGGTGGCATCCTGATCACCCATGCGGGCGGCCGATATGGCCTGACCCCCATCGTCGCCAAGAACACGCATGATGTCATCATTCGCCACATAAGGGTGCGGTTGGACAATCGGGGGGACACGCGCGCGTCCGACAGCGGGATCATCTTCGAAAAAAGCAGCAACGTCATCATCGACCATGTCAGCGTGTCATGGTCGGAGGATGAAACCGTCGGCGGTCAGGGGCAGAACGACAATATAACGATATCCAATTCCATCCTTGCTGAAGGTCTGCGCAAGCATGACAAATGCGCGCTTTTGAGCAGCGATGCCAAATCCAGCCAGAAATTGACGTTCATCGGCAATATCTGCGCCCATAACGGCGACAGGAATCCCGACGTCAACTTCTTCCCCGGCTCCTGCGTCGATGTGGTCAACAACCTTATCTACAATGCGCGATCCGATTTTGTCGAAGTTTGGGAACAGCATGGCGGAAGTCCCGTCAATATCGTGGGAAACTATTTCAAGGCCGGACCCAATATGGTGCCCGGACGATACATTATCGCTCGCCAGTCGGTGAATTCGACCGGCCGCGCGCAGATATATGAGGCGGGCAACTATATTGATGGCAGGATCGTCCGGGAGCCGCCGCCCTATGTGCGCGAGGCGATGGTGCAGACGCCGTCATGTCCCATCGGCGCCCCGGTCATCGACGCCAGGCAGGCCTATCATCGCGCGCTGACGACGGCCGGGGCCTTTCCCCGCGATACTGTGGACACACGGATCGTGAAGGAGGTGAGACAGGGCACTGGCAAGATCCGCCATGAGCCCGGCATCCTCCCCGAGATAGCCGATGGAACGCCTTATGCGGATTCCGACGGAGACGGCATGTCCGACCAATGGGAAAAGGCGAACGGCACCGACGCGACCAGAAACGACGCCTGGGAAGATGCGAACCGCGACGGGTGGAGCAATCTCGACGAGTTTCTGGATTATGCGCATCGTCAGGTGCTGGCGGGCTCCAGCCTCGCGGAAACGCAGGAATATCAGGACAAGCCCCGGACTGTTACGGCATGGGTGGTCGCCCTGACCGTCGCCGCGCTCGCTGGGCTGGGCGGCCTTTTGAGAGCGGCGATGATGTGAAGCCCTCCCCTGCCCTTCGCTCCATTGCATACACCACCAATCTCTCCTAAAGGCAGGCCGTCATCTGGGGAGTAGCCAGCCGTTCGCTTGGTCGGACGGGCCGTATGTCAACATATTTGGCCGAGAGGCCGTGGCATGCGGGATATGGGAAGCCAAGGCGAGCGCCTTGAGCGGGCCGTATCGGGCGAGACCAATGGCATCGGTTCTTCCCTGTCCGGCCGGGCGGGAAGAGGCGGTGGCATTGCGTCTTCAACCCTTCGCCCGGCCCCGGATATATTGTCGATGGACGCTCTCTTCACCTCTACCGCATTGGTCGCGCTCGCCGAGATGGGCGACAAGACGCAGTTGCTGGCGATGCTGCTCGCCACCCGCTTTCGAAAGCCGGTGCCGATTATTTTTGGCATCCTGTTTGCTACGATGGCCAATCATTTTCTCGCGGCGCTGGTCGGCCATTCCATCGCGGGCGTGCTGACGCAGCCCTGGTTCCGCTATGCCGTGGCGGCAAGCTTCATCGCGATGGCGGCATGGACGCTGATCCCCGACACGTTCGATGACGATGAGCCGCTGAAGGCGCCGTCGAAGGCAGGCGTGTTCGTGACGACGCTGATCGCTTTCTTCCTGGTGGAGATGGGCGACAAGACGCAGGTCGCGACAGTGGTGCTGGGCGCGCAGTTCGACAATGTGCTGGCGGTGACGGCGGGCACGACGCTGGGCATGATGATCGCCAATGTGCCTGCCGTGCTGTTTGGCGAAGCGCTGGCGAAGAAGGTGCCGATGCGCGCGTTGCAGATCGGCGCGGCGCTGCTGTTCCTCGCCCTTGGGTTGTGGATGATCGCCGACTTGCAGGGCTGGATCGGTTAAAAAAGGAACAGGGACCGCCGCCCGGCTGTTGTCAGCGAGCGGCGGCTGTTGCAAGGGGAGTTAAGTCATTTTCCCCAAGCAGGACAGGCATGGAACGCGTGATGAAGGACAGTCTGGTTACGGTGTTCGGCGGCGGCGGCTTCCTTGGCCGTCAGGTCGCGCAGGCCCTGATGGAGCGTGGAGCCCGGGTGCGCATAGCCCAGCGCGACCTGGCGAGCGCCTTTCGCATCCAGCCTCTGGGTGCGCTGGGGCAGAAGCAGCTCGTCGCGGCCGATATCCGGAATGCGCAGAGCGTCGCACGGGCGATCGCGGGGAGCGATATTGTCATCAATCTGGTCGGCGTGCTGAGCGGCGACCTGGAAGGATCGCATCATGACGGCGCGGCCAATGTGGCGAAGGCTGCGGCGGAGGCCGGGGCCAAGGCGCTGGTCCATGTGTCGGCCATCGGCGCGGATGCAGAGAGCCCGTCGGCCTATGGCCGGTCCAAGGCTGCGGGCGAGGCGGCGGTTCGGGCAGCTTTCCCTGCCGCGACCATCATTCGTCCGTCGATCATCTTCGGGCCGGAAGATCAGTTCCTCAACCGTTTCGCCGACCTGATCAGCCGCCTGCCGGTGGTTCCGGTGATCGGCGCCGATACAAAGTTCCAGCCGGTCTATGTCGCCGACGTTGCGCAGGCGATCGTCAATGCGGCGGCGGACCCCGGGCTTCATGGCGGCAAGACATTCGAACTGGGCGGGCCGCGACAGCTCAGCATGATGGAACTGAACAGCTGGATCGCCAAGGCGATTGGCCGCAATCGCAGCCTGATCGCAGTGCCTGCGCCGATCGCATCGACCATTGCGAGCTTTGGCTGGCTGCCGGGCGCGCCGATCACGCGGGATCAATATGCGATGTTGCAGAAGGACAATATCGTGTCGCCTGGCATGCCGGGGCTTGCTGACCTGGGCGTTGCACCGACGCCGATGCAGGCGATCGCCGACACATGGCTGGTCCGCTACCGCCGCCACGGGCGCTTTGCCGGGCGCGTCAAAGCCTGACCTGAGCGCGCGAGCCATCGCCGCCTGTCCAACTGTCGATGGAATGACGGGATGGCGCGGCGATGAGCATCGCCGTGCATTGCGCGCGCGCCACGCATCTGCACAATAAGCGCGATCTTTCCTCCGCCGAATTCCGTGCGGATTTCCCCTTCCAGTTCAAGGACCAGAGCCGCCCATGGACCTCCATTATCTGACGGTCATCCTGCTTGGCATCGTCGAGGGGCTGACCGAATTCCTGCCGGTGTCCTCCACCGGGCACCTGATATTGGCGAGCGAGTTGCTGGGTTATGACGCGGCGACCTGGGCAATGTTCAACGTCGTCATCCAGCTGGGCGCGATCCTGGCGGTGGTCGTGCTCTACTGGCGGACATTCTGGGCGGTGGCGACGGGGCTGCTGCGCAAGGAACCCATGAGCTGGCGCTTTGTGCGCAACCTGCTGGTCGCATTCCTGCCGTCCGTCGTGATCGGCCTCGCCATGCATGATTATATCGAGGTGCTGCTGGGCGCGCCGCAGGTCGTTGCCTGGGCGCTGATCATCGGTGGCATTGCCATATTGGCGATCGAGCGGATGGCGAAGGATAACCGGTTTCACGGCATTGCCGACATCCCGCTGGCGCGGGTGATCGGCATCGGGTTTATCCAGTGCATCTCCATGATCCCGGGGGTCAGCCGGTCGGGCGCGACGATCATGGGCGCGCTGGCGCTGGGGGTCGAGCGACGGACGGCGGCGGAGTTCAGCTTCTTTCTGGCCGTGCCGACCATGTTGGGTGCTTCGACGCTGGAGCTGCTGAAAAAGGGTAGCGACGTCACCTCCGCCACGGTCGGCTGGGGCAGCATCGCTCTCGGTTTTGTCGTGTCGTTCATCGTCGCGCTGCTGGTTATTCGGTGGTTCGTCGGCCTGGTTTCTCGGCAGGGTTTTGTCCCCTTTGCCTGGTATCGGATCCTCGCCGGGACGGGCGCGCTCATATGGTTGTGGTTAAGGTAGGTCCGAGTCGGTCCTTGATTTAGCCTTATCGATCGCCCGTTCGATCAAGCGTGTTGGAAATAGTCTCAGTTTAGGTCAGTTAATATGACCTTTATGGTCGAATCCGCGTGACTTTGGCGGTTTTTCTGCTATGTGAGCCCTGAACAGATTTTAGGGACTCATCATGGCTGACAATCCGATGCTGAAATTCGTGGGAACAGGCCAAGCCTATCCCGAGAAGCGGTCGGCCGATGATCGTGCCGACGATTTTCTGGAGATCAGCAGCAGTTTCCTGCTGGAGCGTGCGGAAGAGCAGGCGGCGCGTTGCTCGCAATGCGGTGTGCCTTATTGCTCGACCCATTGTCCTTTGCACAACCATATCCCCGATTGGCTGCGCCTGACGGCGGAAGGGCGGTTGCGCGAGGCCTATGAGCTGAGCAATCTCACCAGCACGATGCCGGAGATTTGCGGCCGCATCTGCCCGCAGGACCGGCTGTGCGAAGGCAATTGCGTCATCGAATTTTCGGGCCACGGCGCGGTCACGATTGGCTCTGTCGAAAAGTTCATCACTGACACGGCTTGGAAGGAAGGCTGGGTCGAGCCGCTGGCGCCCGGCAAGCCGATCGGCCAGTCGGTGGGCGTCATTGGCGCGGGTCCGGCGGGGCTTACTACGGCGGAATATCTGCGCGTCGCGGGCTATGAAGTGCATGTCTATGACCGGCACGACCGCGCGGGCGGATTGCTGACCTATGGCATTCCCGGCTTCAAGCTGGAGAAGGATGTCGTCATGCGCCGGGTCCAGCGCCTGAAGGATGGCGGCATCGTCTTCCATGAAGGGTTTGAGGTCGGCCGCGATGCGTCGATGGAAGAATTGCGCAGCCGCCATGACGCCATCCTGATCGCGACCGGCGTCTACAAGCCGCGCGACATCAAGGCGCCGGGCGTGGGCGCGCCGGGCGTGGTCAAGGCGCTCGACTTCCTGATCGCCTCCAACAGGGCCGGGTTCGGTGACGCAGTGCCGGAACATGAGGACGGCTCGCTGCATGCCAATGGCAAGAAGGTCGTCGTCATCGGCGGTGGCGACACGGCGATGGACTGCGTCCGCACCGCTGTGCGTCAGGGTGCGACTTCGGTGAAGTGCCTCTATCGCCGCGACCGGGAGAATATGCCGGGATCGCAGCGCGAGGTGCAGAATGCGGAAGAAGAAGGCGTCGAGTTCGTGTGGCTGTCCGCGCCGATCGCGTTCGAGGGCACGGAACATGTGACTGGCGTCAAGGTGACGAAGATGCGCCTTGGCCAGCCTGACGCTTCGGGCCGTCGCGCGCCGGAGGCTGATCCGGGCACCGAGCACACGCTGGAAGCCGATCTGGTCATCAAGGCTTTGGGCTATGACCCCGAAGAGCTGCCCAAGCTGTTCGGCGCGGAGGATCTGTCGGTCACCCGCTGGGGCACGCTGCGCGTCGATCACAAGACGATGATGACCAGCATGGACGGCGTGTTTGCCGCTGGCGACATCGTGCGCGGCGCTTCGCTGGTGGTCTGGGCGATCCGCGACGGGCGCGATGTGACCGAGCATATGCACCGTTACCTGAAGGCGAAGGCCAAGGCTGCGGCGGCCGAGAGGCAAGTGGCATGAGGCAGGCTTTCCGCTCTTCCTTGATCGGGCTGGCCCTGCTGGCCGCTCCGGTTGCGCATGCGCAGAGCGTGCCTGACGCCGCGCGGGTGACGGCGGCGCGGCCTGTCGTGGACAAGATTTTCCCTGTTGGCACCTATCGCCGGATGATGGACGGAACCCTGCCCAAGATGATGGACAGCATGATGGACGGCGTCATGAAGATGCCGATCGCGCAGCTCGCCCGCATTGGCGGCGTGCCAGAGGAGAAGCTCGCGGGGCTGGACCAAAGCTCGATGGAGCAGATCAGCGCGATCGTCGATCCCCATTTTCGTCAGCGCACGAAGCTGGGCATGGATGCGATGATGGGATCGATGATCGACATGATGGATGGCTTCGAGCCCAAGGTGCGCGGGGCGCTGACCCGCGCCTATGCCCGCAAGTTCGATGGCAAGCAGCTGGGCGAGCTGGAGAGATTCTTCAAGACGCCGACCGGCGACCTTTATGCCCGCGAGTCCATGATGATGTTCATGAACCCGGAGATCATGGGCGAGATGCAGGCTTTGATGCCTGAAATGATGAAGAAGATGCCCGAAATGGCCGCGAAGGCGGAGGCGGCGACCAAGAGCCTGCCGCCGCCGCGCAAGATCGCCGACCTGTCGCAGGAGGAGCGCGGCAGACTGGCGAAGCTGTTGGGTGTCAAGGCGAGCGACCTGAAGGACGGCGGCGCCATGAGTGACGAAGGAACGAAGTGATGACCGACCAGACCCCATATATGGCGAGCCCCGAAGAGCGCGCGCGCCTTGCCGCCGAGGGCATGTATCACCCGGAGATGGAGGGCGATGCCTGCGGTGTCGGCCTTGTCGCCGCGACGGACGGCCGGGCGAGCCGCCGCGTCGTTGCTTCGGCGATCGACGCGCTGAAGGCGGTTTGGCACCGTGGCGCGGTCGATGCGGATGGCAAGACCGGCGACGGCGCGGGCATCCATGTCGATCTGCCAGTGCGCTTCTTTGACGATGCGATCGCGGATTCGGGGCACAAGCCGCTGCCCAACCGGTTGGCCGTGGGCATGATCTTCCTGCCGCGCACGGATTTGAGCGCGCAGGAAACTTGCCGCACGATCGTTGAATCCGAGATCATCGAAGCGGGCTACACCATCTATGGCTGGCGTCAGGTGCCCGTTGACGTGTCCGTCATCGGCGAGAAGGCGCAGCGCACCCGTCCGGAGATCGAGCAGATCATGATCGCCGGGCCGATGCCGGAGGAGCGCGATCAGGTCGAGTTTGAAAAGGACCTCTACCTCATCCGCCGCCGGATCGAGAAGAAGGTGATCGCGGCGCAGATACAGGATTTCTACATCTGTAGCCTGTCGTGCCGCTCGATCATCTACAAGGGCCTGTTTCTCGCGGAATCGCTGTCGGTCTTTTACCCGGACCTGCGCGATGAGCGGTTTGAGAGCCGTGTCGCGATATTCCACCAGCGCTATTCGACCAACACCTTCCCGCAATGGTGGCTGGCCCAGCCGTTCCGCACGCTCGCGCATAATGGTGAGATCAATACGATCCGCGGCAACAAGAACTGGATGAAGAGCCACGAGATCAAGATGGCCTCGCTGGCGTTCGGGGATCATTCGGAGGACATCAAGCCGGTGATCCCGGCTGGTGCGTCGGACACCGCCGCGCTCGATGCCGTGTTCGAGGCGATCTGCCGGTCTGGCCGCGATGCGCCGACGGCGAAGCTGATGCTGGTGCCCGAGGCGTGGCAGGCGGCTGCGGGGGAAACGCCGCAGGCGCATGTCGATATGTATGAATATCTCGCCTCCGTCATGGAGCCGTGGGATGGTCCGGCCGCGCTGGCGATGACGGATGGGCGCTGGGTCGTCGCGGGTGTGGATCGCAACGCGCTGCGTCCGCTGCGCTACACGCTGACGGGTGATAATCTGCTGATCGTGGGGTCGGAAACCGGCATGGTCGTCGTGCCTGAAACCACCATCGTCAAGAAGGGCCGCATGGGTCCCGGACAGATGATTGCCGTCGATCTGCAGGAAGGCGCAATCTACGACGACCGCGCGATCAAGGACCAGATTGCGGGCGAGCGGCCCTATGCCGAGCTGATCAAGGACTTCATGAAGGTCGGCGATCTGCCCGAGGCGCAAAGCGCCCTGCCCGCATGGGACAAGGCGGAGCTGACACGCCGTCAGGTGGCCGCCAACCTGACGCTGGAGGACATGGAGCTGATCCTGGCCCCGATGGTCGAGGATGCGAAGGAAGCCGTTGGCTCAATGGGTGATGACACGCCGCTCGCCGTCATTTCCGACAAGCCGCGCACCGTCAGTCACTTCTTCCGCCAGAATTTCAGTCAGGTCACGAACCCGCCGATCGATTCCCTGCGCGAACGGCATGTGATGAGCCTGCGCACGCGCTTTTCCAACCTGCACAATATCCTGGAGCAGGATACGCAGAACAGCCATGTGCTGGTGCTGGAATCGCCGGTTCTGGTCTCGTCCGAATGGGCGCGGTTGAAGGCGCATTTCGGCCCGGCTGTGGCGGAAATCGACTGCACCTTCCCAGCGGAAGGCGGGCAGGAGCAGCTGCGCTCCGCGATCGCCCGCATCCGGGAGGAAGCGGAGCAGGCCGTTCGGGAAGGCCGCACCGAAATCTTCCTAACCGACGAGCATGTTAACGCGGAGAAGGTCGCTATTGCGGGCGTACTCGCGGCGGCGGCGGTGCATACGCATCTGGTCCGCAAGGGGCTGCGCAGCTACGCGTCGATCAACGTTCGTTGCGCCGAAGCGCTCGACACCCATTATTTCGCGGTGCTGATCGGCGTCGGTGCGACCACGGTGAACGCTTATCTTGCCGAAGCCAGCATTGCCGATCGCCATGCGCGCGGCCTGTTCGGCGACCTGGCGCTGGAAGAATGCTTCGAACGGTTCCGCACCGCGATCAACGAAGGCCTGCTGAAGATCATGTCCAAGATGGGCATTGCGGTCATCAGCAGCTATCGCGGCGGCTATAATTTCGAAGCCGTGGGCCTGTCCCGCGCGCTGGTCAACGACTTGTTCCCCGGCATGCCTGCAAAGATTTCAGGCGAAGGCTATGCGTCGCTGCATCATAATGCCGTGCTGCGGCATGAGGCGGCCTATGACAGCGCGGTGGTGCGCCTGCCGGTCGGCGGCTTCTACCGTCAGCGTAACGGTGGGGAGAGCCATGCCTATTCGGCGCAGTTGATGCATCTGTTGCAGACGGCGGTGGGGACGGACAGCTATTCGACCTATCTGCAATTTTCGCGCGGGGTGCGGGATTTGCCGCCGGTCTATCTGCGCGACCTGTTGGAGTTCAACTTCGCGCGGGAGGCGGTGCCGATCGACGAGGTCGAGGCGACTACGGAAATCCGCAAGCGCTTCGTGACGCCGGGCATGTCGCTGGGGGCGCTGTCGCCCGAAGCGCATGAGACGCTGGCGATCGCGATGAACCGCATCGGCGCCAAGGCCGTGTCGGGCGAAGGCGGCGAGGATGCGGCCCGGTTCAAGCCCTATGAGAATGGCGACAATGCGAACAGCGTGATCAAGCAGATCGCGTCTGGCCGCTTTGGCGTTCATGCCGAATATTTAGGGTCCGCCGAGGAGATCGAGATCAAGGTCGCGCAGGGCGCCAAGCCCGGCGAAGGCGGCCAGCTGCCCGGTTTCAAGGTGACCGAGTTCATCGCGAAGCTGCGCCATTCGACGCCCGGCGTGACGCTCATCTCTCCGCCGCCGCACCATGACATATACTCAATCGAGGATCTGGCGCAGCTTATCTACGACTGCAAGCAGATCAACCCGCGCGCGCGGGTGTGCGTTAAGCTGGTCAGTCAGGCGGGTATCGGCACGGTGGCGGCGGGCGTGGCGAAGGCGCATGCGGACGTCATCCTGATCGCGGGCCATGTCGGCGGCACCGGTGCTTCACCCCAGACGTCGATCAAATATGCGGGCACGCCATGGGAAATGGGGCTGTCTGAAGCCAATCAGGTGCTGACGCTCAATGGCCTGCGCCATCGGGTGAAGCTGCGCACCGACGGGGGCCTCAAGACCGGGCGCGACATCGTGATCGCGGCGATCCTGGGCGCGGAAGAGTTCGGCATCGGTACGCTGAGCCTCGTCGCGATGGGCTGCATCATGGTGCGGCAGTGCCACAGCAACACCTGCCCCGTCGGCGTGTGCGTGCAGGATGAGAAGCTGCGCGAGAAGTTCACCGGCACGCCGGAGAAGGTCATCAACCTCATGACCTTCATCGCCGAGGAAGTGCGCGAGGTGCTGGCGCGTCTGGGCTATCGCAGCCTGGATGAGGTGATCGGGCGCACGGAGCTGCTGAAGCAGGTCAATCGTGGTGCCGAGCATCTGGACGACCTCGATTTGAACCCCATCCTCGCCAAGGTGGACGCGCCTGATGACCAGCGTCGTTTCAGCCTGACGGCTTGGCGCAATGAGGTGCCCGATAGTCTGGACGCGCAGATGATGCGCGATGCCAAGGCGGTGTTCGAGCGCGGCGAGAAGATGCAGCTGACCTATACGGTGCGCAACACGCATCGCGCGGTCGGCACCCGATTGTCGGCGGCGGTGACCGAGCGGTTCGGCATGTCTGCCCTAGCGGACGGGCATCTGACCGTGCGGCTGCGGGGGAGCGCGGGTCAGTCGCTGGGCGCGTTCCTGTGCAAGGGCATCACGCTGGAAGTCTTTGGCGATGCGAACGACTATGTGGGCAAGGGTCTGTCGGGCGGCACGATCGTCGTCCGCACGACAGTTTCCTCGCCGTTGACGAGCAAGGACAACACGATCATCGGCAATACCGTCCTGTACGGCGCGACGGCGGGCAAGCTGTTCGCGGCGGGACAGGCAGGCGAGCGCTTTGCCGTCCGCAACTCGGGCGCGCAGGTGGTGGTCGAGGGCTGTGGCGCCAATGGCTGCGAATATATGACCGGCGGCACGGCGGTGATCCTGGGGCGCACGGGCGCGAACTTCGGCGCTGGGATGACCGGCGGCATGGCCTTCATCCTGGACGAGGATGGCAGCTTCGAACGGCGCGCCAACCCGGAAAATATCGTGTGGCAGCGGCTGGAAAGCGCCCATTGGGAAGCGCAGCTCAAAGCGCTGATCGCGGAGCATGCGGTGACGACGGACAGCAAATGGTCGAACACGATCCTGGATGATTGGGACCGTTGGCGGCGTCACTTCTGGCAGGTGTGTCCCAAGGAGATGGTGCATCGGTTGACCCATCCGTTGAGCGATGCAAGCGCCGAGGTGGTGGCTGCGGAATAGGATGAGGGGGGAAGGCTGAGGGCTTTCCTCCCCCTTTTTCTTGGGACAGTCCGTGCCTGGGGCTGCTGCGCGGCTTTGGCTAGTAGGAGACGGGTGAAACGGCAGGCGCAGAATCGAATTTCGCGCCGTTGCCCTGCGCCAGTTGCGTCGGCTGCAGCTGTGCATCGTCGCCGTTCGCGAACCGGTCTATGTTGGCTGGTAGGCGGTGCATCGGCGATGGCGGGGCGTCCTCAAGCGGTTGCCAATTGTCGGCTTGCTCATCCTGCGCTTCATAATGCTGCACAACCGGATCGTCATAGCCGCTCCAGCCCGCCGTCATGCTTGCCATTTGCCGGTCCGCGAGGGTCGGGCCGCAGCCCTTGCAATTAATCTCATCCGGCCCCGTCAGATCGGGGCTGCCTTCTGATTGCGCGATCGAGATAGGCGATGCGGAGTAAGAAGAGGATTGTGCGTCGCTGAAGGATAGCCGTGGCGGAGTCGTCGCGTAGAGGCCAAGGCCTAGCCCGCTGACCAACGCGGCCCCCGCGCTCGCCAGGCTGAACAACCAGAAACGGGGGGACATGCGACCTTCTCCTCTTCCGCGCTCGCCTGCGTCATCGCCAGCACCCGGTAAAAGAAACGCACATGAAGATCGGTTGTTGCATGGGTCCAAGGCCTTTGCTAAGGGCCGCCTCCTACCAAGGCACCGGCACCGCCGGTTTCCCTTCAGATGTGCGGTCGTGGCGGAATTGGTAGACGCGCAACGTTGAGGTCGTTGTGGCCGAAAGGCCGTGGAAGTTCGAGTCTTCTCGACCGCACCATTCCCTTGAATTCATCGAAGAAATTCAAGGTATTAGTGGCAGGTTCCAAAACCAGCCCACCCTCCAGGCCACCTCAAATCATGCGTTGTGGCGGGCTGTTATGCGCACCTATGTGCAGCCCGTTTGGCCCTCACCCTTGACGCAGTTCGTCGATAAAGCTGGCCAGCACGGCTTCCAAATCGGGATAGGCGGGGTGCTCTCGGAAATGGGCCGCCAATTCGGCATCGATCTGTTGGACCGACTTGGCGTCTTCAGTGGTTGCGACGGCCCACGCGCGCCCAGGATGCAGCGTGTCCCACGGCGAACGCTTGTTCGCTCGGGTCGTGGCGGAATCGCCATGCTTGCCGAGGCCGTAAAGGATGCTGGTTTCGCTGTTCCAGATTGGCCGGAACAGCTGGATGAGATAGTCCTCGGCGGCTGTCTCCCAGCCGCTTTGCACCACGAGCGAGCGGAACTCGAAATCCGATAGTTCCAAGGTGCTCGACGCCTTGCCAATGTTCTTGCGGTGATCGCTAAGGCGACCACAGAGCCTCGCGCCTTGCTCCAGCGGTGTGCGAGCGTTGCTCACGCCGGGCGCGGCCTGACCAACGTAGATAGGGGTCTCGGTGCCGCTGATCGCTTGATAGGCCGGAAAGGCACCTTTGTAGTAGATGGCGTAAACGCCGGAGCCATAGAACCTCGGAATCTCCGAGAGCGGATGGCGCTCTTGCGCCACGAGCGCCAAAGCTACAAAGCGCCCCACAACCTTGGGGTTGCTCGGATCGAATACCGAGGTCGGCTGCGCGATGGGATCGAGCCGCGCCAGCAACGTCATAAGATCGTCGATGGCTTCCTTGATTTGCGCTTCAAGCTTACGCCGCTTGTGGCCAGACAAGGACGGTTGGCTGGCTTCGGCAGTGAGTCGTTCGAGGCTTGCGCGCAGTACGCCAACTGTATCGGAATTATTCATGCATTCTCCGCAAGTCGGGACGCAACACCGTCCCCAATCACGCGAGCTAATTCAACTGGCACGGCATTGCCAAGCTGGCGCATGGATTCTGTCCAGGAGCCATGTAAGCGGTAGCTGTCTGGGAAGGTCTGCAAGCGAGCACTTTCCCGCACGGTAAAATACCGTACTGAGCCATCGGGCCGGAGCAGCATATTCTCGCCACCGGGTACGCCATGAACGCCAGCCTTAAGCGTCTTCGCGGGTAGATCGAGTGGACTGCCGGTATGACCCGGATAGCTGCGAGCGCCGGGCTGGAAGCGGTGGTTGTGGACGCGGCGGGCTTCCGTTGCCCGGTGCTCGGGATCGGGAAGATCGCCGATCGCATCCCGGACTGTGCGCCAGGCATTTGTCTCGGGCCGCCCATAAAGACGCAGTGCTCGGGCGCGCAACTTGGGATCGGTGAGCTCGGCCAGACGCACCTTGTGGCGACCGCCATATTCCTCGCTGCGGAACTGCTCCCACAGGAGCGCATCCAGCGAGTGGGTTTCCTTCGGGAATGACCATTCGATGCCGAGATCGTCACGGAAGCCGACAAACACCACGCGCTCCCGGCGCTGTGGCACGCCATAGTCGGCGGCATTCAGCACCCTATACACTACATTGTATTTGAGGCCGGTTTCCCGTCCCGAAGTATGGTGCGCTTCTAGGCGCATCAGGTGCGACTGCCATTCCTCGTCCCGCTTCCGCACCAGTTCCGGGTACGTGAGTTGATGGACGATGTATGCGAGGTAGGTGGCGAAGGTGGCACGAGTCAGGCCCTTGACGTTCTCGAACACAAACGCTGGCGGCTTGGTTTCCCGCACCACCCGCACCGCTTCTCCCCACATGTCGCGATGATCGGCCTGTGCCCGATGCTTGCCACCTAGCGAGAAGGGCTGGCAGGGCGGACCACCGCTAACGAGTTCGACCTTACCTTCAAATTGACGGAAATCGACGTGGCGGACATCGCCTTCAATAGGCTCCGGCCATCGATTCACGGGCGCGACCTTGGCACGCTTGTTCTCGCGAATGGTATCGCAGCACCACCGATCCCATTCGACGACCTTCGCGGGCTGAAAACCCGATTGGCAAAGGCCCATGCCCAGTCCACCGGCACCCGCAAAAAGCTCAATCGACCGCATGTTAGCCCGCCTCCAAGAACCGCCGAATGTTCTCTTTTAGTTCCGAAGCCTCTTTCAACTGACATTCCCAGATCGTCAAGACCCTCCATCCCATGTTTTCCAGAGCTTCGATCTGGGCGTCGTCGCGTTCCCGATTGCGGGTAAGCTTCACGAGCCAGAATTCCTCCCGTGATTTCGGCAGGCGCGCGATTTTGCAGGAGGGGTCGGGATGTCGATGCCAAAAGCAGCCGTGAACGAAGATCACGCGCTTCCGCCGACGGAACACAAGATCAGGTTTGCCGGGCAGTTCAGAAATAAAGAATGCCCGAGATTTGGTGACATGGAAAAGCTCTCCACTATCGCTGTGAAGCACCGGGCAGCTCTGCGGTGGCGGCCCCCTCATCCTGCACAAAAGCTTCACCGGAATCGAAGGCCGTTCTTCCGAAGGCTATGCTTGTGAGACAAACTCATCCTGGCGATAGGAGACCGTCCTACCGCTGCGCGCAGACGGCTTTACGATCAGCTGCCCAGGAAACTACCGATCCCAGCATCTGAACGACCTGGGGCTGCATATAAGACTCCGCACGATGGCCGAGGGCGGAGTAGAATGCACGACCGCGACCCACGCACTTTGACCAGGCGATCGGATGATCGGAACCCATCCTCAAATCCTGGTTGCCCAGTCCGATCGGTTTGTAAGTCGATTCGTCGATTGTGACGACGACATTCGCACCGGTCTTGCGGGGGCTTTCGCGGAACGAATACCACTCATCCTTCATGTTCCACTCGCTAGGGAGCCCCGCGGCCACAGGATGTTGATAGTTGGTGACGACCAGGCGCGCATCCTGGAACTGCTGGGTTGTCGGATGGCCGGTGAAATAAGCCCCAATCAACTCATCCGCGTACCACTTCCAGAAATATGTGCTGTCGCCACCCGAGCCATGGAGCGCAACGAAGCCGCCGCCCCTTTTGACATATTGCTCAAGCGCGCGCCGTTGCGAGAGGGTGAGCACATCGCCGCTGACGTTGCTCCAGACAATTGCGTCGAATTGGCGCAAGGTCGCCGGATTGATCGACCCGCCCTTGTCGGTGAAGGCAACCGACCAGCCTTTGCTGTCGGCCAATGCCTGCATGGCTTTGCGCGCGGCTGGAATGGCTTCTTTGTGGTAGAAGCCATTGACCTTGTCGAATACCAGGATGTTGGTCTTGCCTTTGGTGAAGGGCAAAGCCGCGCGCTCATTGTCGTACCGGGCGCAGCGGGCAACCTTGTCAGCCGCCGTGACGGGGACCTGACGTAGGCGACGGTCCATTTCAGCCACTTGCTCCGGGGTGAAACGGAGCAGGCTTGCAGCAGCGTTCAGATCCATGATCGCGGCGAAGGTTGGCGCACGTGTCCCCATGAATTCCGCAGGCAATTTGGATATGCGACCGGGGACGACTTGCTCCACCGCAGCTTTCGCCTGGTTGCTGAGCAGGATATCGATCATGGGCGTCGCAGCCGAAAATGGCATGCAATCGGTCACCGGCTTGGATCCCTGAGCCGCCGCCTGCGTAGCCATGACGGCAAGCACCGAAGCCAATAATGTCGAGATCATCTTCATCGGGTAATCATCCTGGATTGGGGCCGGAGGCTAGATCATGATCAGATCCAGTAAGATCGGATTACGCTCTATTTATTCTTAGTTTTCCGCATTTTCCGAGTCGGCAGGTGATGCCATCTGCCGCGAACATGCTCTAGATTTTGCCTTCTTTGAGGAACTGCGCCGCATGGTGGGCCGCGCGCGCAGACAAGGCCATATATGTGAGCGATGGGTTCTGGCAGCCGCTCGACGCCATGGCCGACCCGTCGGTGATAAACAGGTTGGGGACGTCATGTGCCTGATTGTAGCGGTTCAGCACGGATTTCTTCGGATCCTTGCCCATGCAAGCAGTCCCCATCTCGTGAATTCCGAGACCCGGAGGGCCGAGCTCATCCATCTTCGCTACCACATAGCCGCCGGCGGCCTCGATCATCGCGCGGTATCCTGGATCGACAACGACTGGCCCAAGAATGGATGCTGCACTCTCGCCCGTTTTTTCGGCTTTTGCTGGAGCTTGGCCCTGAACCGGAGTTTGCACAGGCTCCTGGCGCGGACGTCCATGATTGGGATCGACCACGACAGGTGGGCTGGCGGCGGCCGGTGGCGCGGCAGTTGCGGCGGCGGGCTTGAGAGCGGCTATGTCGTGCGCCGCCAACAATGTGGTGCGGTTTTGAGGATCGAGAGCGACGAAAGGCCGACCATGTTGCGTACGGGCAAGCGCATCGATCCTATCAAGCGCTTCGATCAGCGCGTTTCTGTGGTCAGGACCGGCCCAATCCCGCAGCATGCCGTCGAAAAGTGCCGGTACGCCCACATCCGTTGCACCCGGAGTGTCCGTCCGCGGGACGATCGTGTCGGCCGCCGCGCCCAGCAAGGCGAAACGCGGCGCTGACAGAAACAGAGTGCTTCCCTCAGCTGTCGCGGCAAAAAGACCGTCCAGCGGCAAGGTGGCGGCACCAAGAAGAAACATGGCCCGGCCGAGCATATCTCGGCGATTGATATCGAAAATGTCTGACTGCATCAGTCAGGCTCCTCTCAAGCCTGCGCCCAGCAATGCTGGATGTAACGATAGCCATTTTCATAAACGTCTCGCGGATCGGGAAAGAAGTCGCGCCAGACGCGGGTCGCAGCAGCAAGCTCCGGCAAGCCTTTTCCAAAGGCTTCGATCGTCAACCAGCCCTGATAACCGCGCGTCTTCAGCGCAGCGATGGTTTCGGCAATCGGAGCGTGGCCGCTGCCGGGCGTCCCGCGGTCATTCTCGCTAATATGGACGTGGTTGACGTCACCCCGGTCATAAGCCTTGAGGAGCGCAGCAACCGGATCCTTTTCCTCGATATTCGCGTGAAAAGTGTCAAAAAGCATCCCAAAGCCATCTTCGCTCAGTCGCGCGAGATAGGCGCTGGTTTGTTCGCAAGTGTTGAGCAAATGGCATTCGAAACGGTTCAGCGGCTCTAACGAACAGATCAAGCCAGCATCCCGCGCGGACTTGGCGATCCGGCGATGGACTTCGGCGCAATGGTCGAGTTCCGCTTCCGTGGGTCCCTGCCCGGTGAAATCGCCAAGCGCCTGGAACCAGGGACCTGCCAGAAGCTCTGCGCCAAGCTCCGCGCAACAATCGATGACCTTCATCAGGTGATCGATGCCCGCCTGGCGTGCTGCCGCATCCGGGGAGATCGGCGAATGCGCGGCATTGGGGATTATGGTGACAGCTGTGCGTTGAAGCCCCATATCGTCGAGCCGACGGCCAAGCGCGCGATAGTGACCCGGATCGGATGGATCGAACACGGGGACCTCGACGCCATCGTATCCGGTCGCCTTTAGTGCCTCCAGCACCGGGACATGCTGATCGGTCACATGCCCGGTCCAGAGCAGCAGATTCATGCCGATCTTCATACCGCGCTCATCTCACTTGCCTTCAATCCGGCCGCGCGTTTGCGGCGCTCCACCAGCCACACGCCAGCGAAGATGAAGAAAAGCACGACTGGGATAATGGCGATGGTTTTGAACGAAGTCTCGGCGGCATAGGCCATGACCTGACCATATTCCGGCGAGCTCGGCTGCAATGCGGCAAAGGCTTCGGCCCCGCCCGCTTTGGACAGCTTGGCCCGATCGTAAATGGCGCCAAGTTCGGGCAATACGAAATAGATCGCCATGGCTCCCGCAAAGCCGATCAGGCCGATACCCCAGGCGCCGCTGCGGAAATAGCGCCGCGAAACCGCAGCCATCATCGTCGGCCACATGAAGCAGACGCCGATGGCCCAAAGCGTCGCAGCGACGATAGCGGTGAACGGAGAATTGGCCGTGCTGAGCAGGTAAAGGCCAGCCGCGGCAGGAATGGTCGACATGAGAAGCAGGCCCATGTCGGAAAATCGCTTGTCGAGCGGCCCCGCAAAGTGCCGCATGACGAACATGATCGCGGACACATAGGCCAGAACCAGGATGCCCGGCATCTTGACGGTCTGCGTCAGGGCAATATCGACCCACGCGCCGGGCGCGAGCTCGGCCGAGGCGGTCAGGAACATGATCGCGAAGAAAATCCAGAATGTCGGGCGACGGAACGGCTCCATCATCATGTCACGGAAGGGGACACCCTGCGCGGTGCTCTCGGTTTGGGGAAAGCGGTGCCGTGCCGCCCAAATGCCCAGTAGCGCCCCGGGCACGATCGGCAGGGCGATCAATGCTTGCCAGGGGAGGTCGAGTATCTTGAAGAAAAGGACGCTCAGAAGGCCGCCCACTACAATCCCGGCGGGCCACCAGGCATGCAGATGGTTCAGCTTCCCCGTCTTGTCATCGGCGTAGAGCGTCGTCGTAACGGGGTTGATAGTCGCCTCGCTGGCGCCCCATCCCAGGCCCCAGACGACCATCGCCACGTTGAGCATCACATAGGACGAAGTGCCCAAGAGCGGACACGACAGGACAAGCAACGGCCCAACGACAAAGCAGGCCGATGCCAACAGGATGCACCGCTTGGCCCCGATCCGATCCAGCAATGGGCTGATCACCAAAAGGCTCAGCGCGAAGCCGAGGAACGAGCTTCCGAGCACAGTGCCGATCATCTCGCCCGAATGCTGCGCATCGATGGGATCGAGCAAGGCAGTCTTGATGGCGCCCGCCGCGCCCGCCCGGATCGAATTGGACATTGCCGCGACGAACAGCGAAAGAACACAGATCCAGAATAACGCGCGCCGATCGTAAAGCCGTTCTTCCATGGTCATCCCCTGCCTTGTCTTTATATGTCTTGCCCAATCCCCAGAACCGCGTTGAGCAGCGCCTTGTCCGCCGTTCCCCCGGCGAAGTCATCAAATGCCCTGTCGGCTTTGCGGATCATGTGGCGAGCGATGAACGGCGCGCCCTCGACCGCACCCTGTTCGGGATGCTTGTACGCGCATTCCCATTCCAGCACCGCCCAACCCTGATAGCCATAGTGCGTCAGCTTGCTGAATATGCCGGTGAAATCGATCTGCCCATCGCCCAGCGACCGGAACCGCCCCGGACGTTCCGCCCATCCTGAGTAGGAACCATAGACCCCGGCGCGCCCATTAGGACGAAATTCGGCGTCCTTGACATGGAACGCCTTAATCCGTTCATGATAGATGTCGATGAAGGCCAAGTAATCCATCTGCTGAAGCAGGAAATGACTTGGATCGTACAGGATGTTGGCGCGCGAATGATTGCCGACTGCGTCCAGAAATCGTTCGAATGTCACCCCATCATGCAGGTCCTCACCGGGATGAAGTTCGAAACACACATCGACGCCATGATCTTCAAAGACGTCGAGAAGCGGCGACCAGCGACGCGCCAGTTCGGCAAACCCCTCTTCGACAAGTCCGGCAGGACGCTGTGGCCAGGGATAAATGGTATGCCAAAGGAGCGCCCCCGAGAAGGTTGCATGCGCAGTGCAACCAAAGCGCTGACTCGCTTTCGCGCCGAGCTTCAACTGCTCGACCGCCCACTCCGAACGAGCTGCCGCATTGCCATGCAGGTGCGCGGGCGCGAAAACATCGAACAGGCGGTCATAAGCGGGGTTAGTGGCGATCAACTGGCCTTGAAGATGGGTCGATAATTCAGTGACTTCGACCCCGTTCGCTGCACAGATGCCTTTGACTTCATCGACATAATCCTGGCTATCAGCGGCTTTTTCCAGATCGAACAACCTGCGATCCCAGGTCGGGATTTGCACGCCCTTATAGCCGAGGCCACCCATATAGCGGGTGATCGCGTCCAGTGAGTTGAACGGCGCTTCATCCCCTGCGAATTGGGCGAGGAAGATTGCGGGACCCTTCATGTCATGTCCTGTCAAAGGTCGGTCCAGACCGCGCCTGCGCGGCTGGACTTCAAGCTGGCGTCGATGAACTTCATGCCGGAAAGCGCGTCCGCCATCGTCGCGAAACCGGGTTCGTCGTCAGGGCTGGGCTCGCCGCGGATCGCTCGGCCGAATGCGGCGTAGATATTCGCAAAGGCTTCCAGATAACCCTCGGGATGCCCCGCGGGCGTGCGTTGAATGGCGAGGATATCTGGGGCGAGATAGGTACGGTTCGCCCCCGCATTCCAGATTTCGGTTGGCTTGTCGCGGTAGCCGATGCGCAGCGTATTCGGCTCTTCCTGACGCCAGTGCAGCCCGGCCTCGTCGCAGTAAATATCGATGGCTAGGTCGTTGATGTCGCCCACGCAAACCTGGCTCGCGGTCAAGGTGCCACGCCCTCCCCCGGCCAGTCGGAACAGCGCGGCCCCGTCGTCGTCAATGCGTCGACCGGGCAGCATTGTGAGATCGGCGCAAATCGCTGAAATCCGTTCCCCGGTAATAAATTCAACAAGGTTCGCGGCGTGGGTGCCGATATCTCCGAACGCGCCCGCCTGCCCCGATCGCGCGGGATCGACCCGCCACTCGGCCTGCTTGTTGCCGATCAGGTCTTCCGGGCGCGACAGCCAATCCTGCATATATTTGACAGATACCCGGCGAACTTTGCCTAATGTGCCGGAGGCAACCATCCGGCGTGCCTGCTTGACGAGCGGATATCCGGTATATGTGTGGGTCACCGCGATCCGGCGCCCGGTACGCTGCGCCGTGTCCGCGATCGCCTGCGCCGCTTCCAGACTGTCCGCCAACGGCTTGTCGATGATGACGTCGAACCCTGCCTTCAGCGCGGCAATTGCCGGCTCAGCATGCATGTGATTGGGGGTCACTATCGCCACGGCTTCGATCCGCTCGGCCGGGGGCAGCGCAGCCTCGGCAGCGAGCATCTGCTCCCATGAATCATAGGTCCGCGCCGGATCGACACCGATCTCCTGACCGGATGCGCGTGAGACGCTCGCGTTCGACGAAAACGCACCAGCGACAAGCTCCCAGTTGCCAGCAATCGCCGCAGCAGTCCTATGGACGCCACCAATGAACGCACCGATGCCGCCGCCGATCATGCCATAGCGTACGCGCTCCATTGCACTCCTCTTCCCATTTGCGCGACCTTTGGCCACGTCGAGATTGCTTAATGCCATCGGCGAACAGCCTTGGCAAGTTAATTGAACGGTATAGTACGTTTAATCTACATTCAAGGGCAAGATCAACGAAGAAGTGGTCGTGCGCTTCAACGCGCCGGGACTTACGGCTTCAAATGTCTGCCGCACCTCGGGATGGACATGGTCGGGCTAGGACCGATCGAGCAGCCGAGCGAGGCAGACGGACCGTATTTCGGCACGGAAAAAGGGGCGGCTGTACGGCCACAAAGGTCGGTCTCCGCCTCCGGTGACGATCACTAACGTGGGCTTGGAGCCTTGTGCTAAAGCGCTTTGGAGGTTTCCGCCCGACCCTATGCGAGCACCGGATTGGTTGCTTCAATCGCCTCGCGCTCGGTTTGTGCGCCCAACAATAGCGGCACGGCCATAACTTCGCTTTGCAGAAGGTCCGGCAGCTCGTCTAAAGGCAGGCCGTCAGGATTTTGCATCACAATGAATTATCGCCATTCCTTCCATGCTGGCAATAGCGCCGATGTCGTAAAGCACAGCCTGCTGATCGCCCTGGTGCGGGCCTTGCAGCACAAGCCTGGCCCGCTGACCCTGATCGACACCCATGCCGGCTGCGGGCTGTACGACCTTGGCGGCGACGAAGCCCAACGCACCGGCGAAGCCACGCAGGGCGTGCTGCGGGCCTTTGCCGATCCGAACCCGTTGCTGGACGACTACCGTGCCGCCGTACGGGCGGTGAATGTGGGTGACGAACCGCAGCTTTACCCCGGCTCACCGCGATTTCTGGCCCAGCTTTTGCGCCCGCAGGATTTCCTGATCCTCAACGAAAAGCACCCGGAAGACGCTTACGCCCTGCGCGGCGCGATGCGGGGCACCAGCGCAGCCGTGCATGAACGCGACGCCTACGAACTTTGGCTGGCTATGGTTCCGCCCCGCACCGCGCGCGGCGTAGTGGCGATCGACCCGCCCTACGAGCAGCCGGACGAACGCGCGCGTATCACCGCCACCCTCGCCGCCGCTTACCGCAAATGGGCGCATGGCGTGACGGTGATCTGGTATCCGCTGAAAGACAGCGCCACGCATTGGCGGTGGAAGCAGCAGTTACGCAAGCTCGGCATCCCGAAATTGCTGCTGGTGGAGCATTGGCTATACGATAGCGAGCAACCCGGAATCTATAACGGCGCGGGCCTCTATATCGTCAATCCGCCCTACGCCTTCACACAGACGCTGCCGCCACTGTTGGAGGCTTTGCGCGCCGCGCTGGCGCCCGAAGGGCATAGGGGCGAGATTATATCCGGTTGGTTGGGCGATTAAAATAAACCCTCGTCCCCTCTCCTTCCGGAGGAGAGAATTGCCGCGCTTCAGTGTGCAAACAAATTGTATCACGTGGATTTTTGCAACACGGTTTCACGTTCGGTGGCCGTGCTCCAGACGATTGTGCCTATGCGCCAGTTAGCGATGGACTCGATCATGTGATCCTGTTCGATCAGAGTGGCGACGGAGGGCGTCGAGAAAACCCTGCGACACCAGGGGTGAAGTACCGCTGTTGACATGCTAGGGGTATGAGATGTTTCAAGCACCCGGCCGCAGCGGCACTGTAGAGATCGACGGTTTCAAATATGATTGGGAACTCCTGAGCGAACCTCAGTTGTCTTCTTCCGATGGCTGGAAGGGAATGACTGTCTCCCTACGTCAGAGAGACATGCCGCGCGAAGCCGTGTTGGAATTTCCGGCACCCAAGCGGCTGATGAGAGGATTGCCGAAAGGGCGCTTGCATATCAACGATGCGATTGCTTCGCGAGGGGTGCGGGCAGCATTATCGGCAGGATGGGATCCTGCGTCCCGTGGCAAGCCCACGGTTTTCATGGTTGATGCCAACGGTGACTAAGGGGGCGTAAATCGTGCACGCCGCCATCGCAATATAAATGGTGTCGGGCGAGCATGTTGTAGATTTCCACTTCGCCCTGAATCGCATTTTCGCCTCGAAAATGGCAGCCGCCAGACGCAGGTTCGCTCGGGACTGCGTCGCGCACCATTCTTCTCTCAAGAGAAGCGGAACGCCCGGTCGTTGATCGGAAAGTGCCTTTGGCTGAAGCGGCGCGGCGCCCGCGCAGCAGGGCCTTTCCTATATTTTCCCCAGTTCGTTGCGGATAAACAGCCGTTCCAGACTTTCGCGGCGGGGCATTCCAGAGGCCGCGATCAGCTCGCCGTCGAGCAGCGTCCTCCGGGCGGCGCGGCGGGCGAGGATATAACTGGGATCGAGGAGCGACAGGAAAGTCAGAAAGGGCGCCAGGCCGGGCCAGCGTAACTGGGCGAGGCGTCGTATATATTGGAGCCGCGCACGGATGCCCCACGTCAGGGCGCGTGGCACTTCCATGCCGAGCAATTTGCGCGCCGTGAGCAATTGGGTGCGCATCGCGTTGCGGGCATAGCCGGACTGGAAATGCCGGTTCAGCTCATCCCAATCATCCTGCTGGAAACGGCTGGCGAAGGACTGCATGTCGAGCAAGTGGCGCAGGTCGATCCGGCCGCGCAAATAGTCCCTCCCCTTCAACTGGTCATGCAGCAGCAATATCGCGGTGCATGCAACCGGCGATGGCAGCAGGACGATCCCGCCCGCCAGTTCCAGCAGGGCGGCATTCTGCGCGAGATCGTCAAAGCTATAGGAGAGCGAGTTGATACTGCCATAATCGGGGTGAAGATCGATCGTCGCCGTATCCTGCGGGCGCGAGAGGACAGCGGGCACTCCGGGTTGGGGATCGGACGTGTCGGGGCAGTAACCGATGCCGCGCAGCTGATCGATCATGGGCAGGAAACGATCGGCGGGCACCATCAGGTCGATGTCCGCCAGCATCCGGGCGGCACGCTCCTCCGGTGGCGCATGGGCCAGCCATGCCGTGCCCTTCAGCAGGATCGGCGACACACCGGCCGCGTTCATCGTCGCGGCGGCTTCGTCCAGTTGCGCCATGATGCGATCGTTACGGTCGCCATTGCGCCTTTCCATCTCGGCGAAAAATGTCGCGACATCCGATGGCAGTGCGGGAAAGCGTCCGGCTTTTCTAAGCCGCGCGGCCACGGCGGGGCTGCACAAGGTCTTGTTGGCGAGGGCAATGATGCGGGGCCAATCGGCATGCGAGGGTGTTTGGCCGCGCAGGCAGGACAACAGGCCATTGAGATGATCAAGCCGGATCACAAAACACCCCCAGCAGCGCGGCCGCTTCATCCAAATCGTCATATTCCAGTTCGCAGGTCTGGGCGCCGCCGACGGCGCGGATCAGGCTGTCGATCGCGGGGCGGCTGGCCTCTCCACTGCAAGAGGCGGCTTCGGAGAGCAGATGCTTGACCAGTGCCGTGGGATGTTGCGGGATCAGGCGCGCGGGCGCGCCCTTCGTCCGCCGCAGCTTCAATATCCAGCCCACCGGCAGGGGCGCTTGCCCGGATGGCGGTGACAAGGCGAGGTAACGCACCCGCCGCCCATCGGGCCGCCAATGGATCAGCGGCTGAAGCTGCCCCGGGTAACGCGCGGCCATCATCGGCCAGGCGCCCGATTTGACGGTTGGCAGAAAGGGAAGGCCGAGCACGTGACCGTCGGATCCCAGCATGCTGATGTCGTCGCCATGATAGGCAAAGCCGCTGCCGATCAGCCACGAGGTCAGGGTCGTCTTCCCCGCCCCCGGAGGCCCGGTCAGCAGGAGCGCCTTTCCATTGCGGCTGACGCAGCCCGCATGCAGCGCCAGGTTCCAGCAGGGATCATCGATGATGTCCTGGATGATCTGCGCCTTGACCAGGGTCGCCGCCTGATGGCGTTGAAGGACGGAGGCATTGCCCGCATCACGGCTGAAGAGGCAAAGCCCGTTACTTTGCCAGAGATGATAGAGGGTGCAGGACGGCGCTGGGGCGGCTTCCGTTTGGAGATGGACGAAAAGCGGTGCCACGTGCCGTACCAGCGCCTCGTCATGATAGCGCAGCATGAGCGCGCGACCGCCAAGCGATATGGATTGCGTCAGGATGGGGGCGGATGCGGGCGGTCGGACAGTGGCCTGGACCAGCCCGGAGTGGGACCATTCCGCCAGCACGGTGTCGAGCATGGATGCGGCATGATCGACGCCCCGGTCGGCAACTTCCTGCGAGAGTTGCGACAAGGACACGCCGTCCTCAAGGCGGCATCCGATATAGCCTGCTATCTGGTTCAGTTCATAAATGGCGTGCCGGGACTGCGAAACGATCACCGGCTGATTGCCGATAAAGGTCATCGAAGTCCCGGGTGTAAGGCGCAGCATCAGTTCCGCCCCGTCAGGGCGCTCCGCCCGTTCGCCATCAATCAGCTGAACCTTGGCGTTCAGGGCCTGTTGCCCGGATTGCCGGGGCCGGTGCCGGGGCCGTCATTGATCGGTGGGTTGCCCGGGGGCTGGGGATCGGGGCCGTTGCCGACACCATTATTGCCCTTGGGGCCGCCGCCGCCGCCGCCGCCCGATGCCGCAATCGCCTGTGACGACAGGGAGGTCGATAACATGATCGTCATCGCTGGGGGAACGGTCGCCGCGAAGCGACCACAGGTTTTCAGAAAGCGGCGGCGATCTTCGGCCGCAGCCAGAATGGTGGGTTCCTCAGCCAAGGTAGCCTCCTCTTTTTCAGGGTTGAGGCAAGCTACCACCTGGGTCGGGCCGACCGCACTGCTATGGCGGGGTATATCAGAAGGTATAACCCCGCCCGCTCTCTACAGCCTATGATATTTCATAGGCTTGGTTGGATCAGTCCGGAGCTGGCAGGTAAATCTCGCCCCCCTTGGTCTTAAAAGTCTCGCTCATTTCGGCCATGCCTTTTTCCGCATCTTCGGCCGCGATGAATGAGTCGGCGGGTTGGTTTTGCTTCGCTGCGAAGTCCCTGACCTCCTGCGTGATCTTCATCGAGCAGAACTTTGGCCCGCACATGGAGCAGAAATGCGCGGTCTTCGCGCCTTCGGCGGGCAGGGTCTGGTCATGATATTTCTCGGCCGTGTCGGGATCGAGCGACAGGTTGAACTGGTCGCGCCAGCGGAATTCGAAGCGCGCGCGGGAGAGCGCGTCGTCGCGGACCTTTGCGGCGGGGTGGCCCTTAGCAAGGTCAGCCGCATGGGCGGCGAGTTTGTAGGTGACGACGCCGACCTTGACGTCATCGCGGTCGGGCAGGCCCAGATGCTCCTTGGGCGTGACGTAGCAGAGCATCGCGGTGCCGTACCAGCCGATCATCGCCGCGCCGATGCCGCTGGTGATATGGTCATAGCCCGGTGCGATGTCGGTGGTTAGCGGCCCCAATGTGTAGAAGGGCGCCTCGCCGCAGGCTTCGAGCTGCTTTTCCATATTCTGCTTGATCTTGTGCATGGGCACATGGCCCGGCCCTTCGATCATCACCTGCACATCCTGTTCCCAGGCGCGCTTCGTCAGCTCACCCAGCGTGTACAGCTCGGCGAACTGCGCTTCGTCATTGGCGTCGGCGATCGAACCTGGGCGCAGGCCGTCGCCCAGCGAATAGGCGATGTCGTAGGCCTTCATGATCTGCGTGATCTCATCGAAATGCTCGTAGAGGAAGCTTTCCTTGTGATGGGCAAGGCACCATTTCGCCATGATCGACCCGCCGCGCGAGACGATGCCGGTGACGCGCTTGGCGGTCATCGGGATATAGGGCAGGCGCACGCCCGCATGGATGGTGAAATAGTCGACGCCCTGTTCGGCCTGCTCGATCAGCGTGTCGCGGAAAATGTCCCAGGTCAGTTCCTCGGCGATGCCGCCGACCTTTTCCAGCGCCTGATAGATGGGCACGGTGCCGATGGGCACGGGCGAGTTGCGCATGATCCATTCGCGGGTGTCGTGGATGTTGCGGCCGGTCGACAGGTCCATCACCGTGTCCGCGCCCCAGCGGATCGACCAGACCAGCTTATCGACCTCACTTGCCACGTCGGAGGCGACGGCCGAATTGCCGATATTGGCGTTGATCTTCACCAGGAAGTTGCGGCCGATCGCCATCGGCTCGCTTTCCGCGTGATTGATGTTCGACGGGATGATGGCGCGACCACGGGCGACCTCATCGCGCACAAATTCCGGCGTCACATAGTCGGGGATTTCTGCGCCCCAATCCTGACCGTCGCGGACATATTCGGCGAGGCGGGCACGACCGAGATTCTCGCGCTCGGCGACATATTCCATCTCTGGCGTGATGATGCCGCGACGGGCATAGTGCATCTGGGAGACGTTCATGCCCGGCTTGGCGCGCAAGGGGCGCTTGACGACATGGGGGAAGGGCTGGACGCCGCCGCTGCGGTCGGGGCCTTTGAGGCCATTGTCTTCCGGCTGGATGGCGCGGGCGTCATATTCTTCCACATCGCCCCGGCCGATGATCCAGTCGCGGCGCAGCGTGGGCAGGCCCGCCATGATGTCAATGCGGGCATTGGGATCGGTGTAGGGACCGGAGGTGTCGTAGACCCGGACGGGCGGCTCGCCACTGCCGGGTTCGAGGTCGATCTCGCGCATGGCGACCTTCAGCGGACCGACATGGATCTTGCGGCTGCCGCGAATGGGGCCGGTGGTGACGCGCATTTCGGTGCGGGCGGGAACATCTGCCATAGGTTTCGTCCTTTCAGGCGGTGATAGTGGCGCGGCCCGTCAGGCCAGCGAGGAAGAGCAAGATGCCGAGCAGGATCGAGATCACTGCCCAGGCGCGGGTAAATTGGACCGCTGAGCGGCCGATGCGGAGAAGCGGCGCGGGCGTGGCTAGCAGCAGCGCACCTTCAACCAGCGCGACATAGCCGATCAGGCTGACGATGACGGCAAGCGGATCGGTCCAGATGCTGTGGATGAGGACGAGGGCAGCGCCGACCGCGAAGACGGGGAAGCCGAGCGCCATGACAAGGCCGGGCGAGCGTTCCAGATCGTCCATCATCGCGCGCCAGCGAGACGGCGCGGCAAAGCCGCCGATGCCGACGACGATCATGTATAATCCGATCGCCTCGGAAAGACGCAGGGTGAGGATGGAGATTGTGTCCATGGCAGTTCCATCCTCCTCTTCTTCACTGGGCGGAAGGAGGGCGGACATGCCGGTGACAAGCCGTCCCTCCCTACGCCGGTCTTATCCGGATCAGGTTCAGCGGGTCGCAGCCACATCAGCCGCCTCTCAACCGCTTGTGAGCGGTCCCCCGGGGATTGGGTGGCGATAGCCGAAATGTGCAGGCGACGCCAGCCCATTGCGCTGGACATGGGACGGGCTTTGCCGCTTTTATGGCAGGCGATGAAGCATCATGATCTGTCCACGAAAGAAGGGCGCAAGGCGCACCGGCATGAACTGCGTATGGTGGCCGTGCGGCCGAGGCGGTGGGGATTGTGGCTGCTGACGGCTGGGTTCCTGCTGGTGCTGACTCCATCCGCGCTGAATGTGCATAGCCTGTTCGGGCTGTGGCCGCCGATGTTGGGGGCGATTTGCGTGATTGTCGGCGTGCCGTTGCTGGTGGCGAGCGTGGTGCTGAAGCGGCGCTATGTGCGGGAGCGTGCGGCGGGACAGGTGATGGTGGAGCGGGTTAGGGGTTAACAGACCTGTTCTCCCCTCCCGTTTGCGGGAGGGGGAATGAGTTAGGCTTCGAACATCAGCTTCATGCCGGTTCTCGGCCTTATCGTCAGGCGGCTGATCGGTTCGGGCTTGAACCCTTCCGGCACGGATAACCGATAGCGGCGCAGGACGCTGGCGATCACGGTCATCACCTCCTGCTGGGCGAAACCCGCGCCGACACAGACGCGGGGGCCGCGGCCGAAGGGGAACCAGGCCTGTTTCACCATCTCCGCATTGGCGGGATCGTCGAAGCGATCGGGATCAAAGCTGTGCGGGCAGCCCCAATTATCCTTGTTGCGCTGGGTGAGCCATGGCGCGACGACCAGCATCGCGCCTTCCTCAAGATTCTTGTCGCGCATGGGCATCGGGCAAGGCACTTCGCGCGGGAAGAAGGCGACGGGGGGATAGAGGCGCAGCGTTTCGCGGAAGATGTTGCGGACGTGGCCCATGTCCTTGAGCATCGCGGCGGTGAGTGGGGCATCGCCAGCCAGCGCCACCACTTCGGCACGCGCGGCGTCCTGGATATGCGCGCATTCCGCCAGCATGTAGAGCGCCCAGGTCATGGTGCTGGCAGATGTTTCATGGCCCGCGAGGAAGACGGTGGATACCTGATCCATCACCTGTTGCAGGGTGAAGGGATCGCCGGTTTCGGGATGCTTCGCTTCGATCAGCGACTGGAGGATATCCTTGTGCGGTGACTCGCCGCGCCCATGGAAGCCCTGATAGCGGGCTTCTACGATCGGGCGGAACACATCGTGGATCGCTTTGGCGGGCTTTAGCGACCGCTGCTCGAACCAGCGCGCGGGGAAGCCGTAGAGACGCAGCATCGATGCGCTGTGGGCGTAGCGCTGGAACTTGCCGAATGCGTTGTGGATGATGTTGGAACGATGCTCGTCCAGCGCTTCGGAAAAGAGCGTGCGGAAGATGATGTCGGCGGCGACATGGGTCATCATCGGGTCGATATCGACGGGCTTCGTCCGATCAGCGGCATCGATGCGGGCGAGCAGATCGTCGGCGGCGGCGACCATCAGCGGCATGGATCGGTGCAGCGCGGTATGGGCGAAGGCCGGGTTCACCATGGCGCGCTGGCTTTCCCAATCCTCGCCATTGGCGGAAAAGACGCTGTTGCCGATCAGGGGCGAAAGGTTGCGCACCAGTTCGCGGTGCTTGGGGAAGGCGGTGCCGCCGCGCAGGATCTTGTCCACCAGCGGCAGTTCGTTCGCGATATACATGATCTGGCCGGGCATGCGGATTTCGCCCAGCTTCATCGTGTAGCTTTTTTCGAACAGCACATGAATCCAGCTGTGCCAACCGCGCAGGAAGCGCTTCATCAGGCCGCGCTTGGTCCGGGGTGGCTGCGGATAGGGAGGCGTGAAGGGTTCGGTCACGGGATGGCCCTGAATGCGGCGATGGCTTCGTTGATGGTGCGGCGGCCTGCGGTCAGGCTGACATAGTCGACCGGCGAGAGGCGGTCGCCGACGCGCAGATAGTCGAAATGCGCTTCATATTTGTTCGACCAGCCGCTGTGATAATTTTCTGGATCGTAGAAGAGGTGGAAGCGCGGCGAGAGCAGATCAACGCTCGCGGCGCAGCGATCCGACACGAGGCGGATCGGGTGGACGTCATGATAGGCGGCGCCATCCGGGGGCGCGGAGAAATCGACGAGGCGGAACTGCCCCTCGTCCAGCGCCTTCAGGTCGGCATGATACCAGCGCGCGTCCTTGCGCAGCGCGATGACGGGGACGACTTGGCCGAGCGTCAAGGCGGTGAAGTTGTCCGGTAGCGGTCTGCCCTCGCGCAGTTCCAGTATGCGGCGAAGGACGCTCATCGCGTAGATGGTGCCGTTGCTGTGGGAGGCGAAGATGACTTCGTCCCATGGGCCGTCGATTTCCTGCACGATGCGGGCGGCGAACTGGTCGAGGCGGGCGTCCATTTCCTCGCCGGGACCACGCGCGGCGACGCTGTGGTTGTAATACATGAAGCGCAGCAGCCAGGGTACGATTAGTTTGTTAAGCAATCGGCCCGAAAGCAGGGTGCTGGCGCCGATGCCGATCAAAGCTGCCGCCCAGAAAGGCATGAACAGCGACAGCAGTAACGCCGGGACCAGCGCCAACACGAGCGGGATCAGGATAGCGAGCAGCGGCGGGTAGAGGATGGTGATGACGGGGCCGGGCCGCAGCTTGCGCATGCGCAGGAACTGCATGTGCCGTGCATGGGCGAAGTAGGTGGCGATCGATCGCCATGCGAGAAGCAGCGGATTGCGGATCCACACCTTGCCGACCAGATCCTCCCACCGGAGGAATTCATAATCGGTTTCGACCCCGGCGCTGTGGTTGCTAACGGTCCAGATCGCGGAGGAGGCCGGGCCAGAGCGGCGCGCGCTTACCTCCACCTGCTCGCCCGAGAGGCGCGCATAGCGCTCCACCTGCTCACGATAGAGTTGGTGATAAAAACGTACCCCGCGCGGATCGAAACCGCCAAGGTAGAAGACTTTACGCTTGAACTTTTGCACGGCCCTGTTCCACATCGGGCCATGACGACACCCGAACGCGATTACTGCTATTTCATAGATCACCGCAAATACAACCGAAACATCGGCTGTCGTCGCCATGACAATGCCTATGGCATCAATGGCGGCGGCAGCGAGCGGGACCGGTGGCGGGCGGATTTCGTCTTTTACCGGCATATGCGCGGCAATGGCGATCCGATGGCACTGCCTGCGCTGCTCGCCTGCCTGATGTTCGGCTGGTTCTGCTGGAACTATCATCCGGGCAAGGGGCTGTGGCGGGGACAGCTCTTGCGCCGTTTTACGAAAGCGCCGAAGTGAGCGGCATGACACAGCAACGCCATGTTTCGATCGGGCCGGTGACGATCGGCAACGATCTGCCCTTCGTCCTGATTTCCGGCCCCTGCCAGATTGAGAGCCGCGATCATGCGATGATGATGGCCGAGCGGCTGGCGGGGGTCGCGCGCAAGTCGGGCGTGCCGTTCATCTTCAAATCCTCCTTCGACAAGGCGAACCGGACTTCGGTGTCGGGTCAGCGTGGTGTGGGGATCGATGCGGGGCTGGCGGTCCTGGCTGAGGTGAAGACGCAGTTGGGCTGTCCGGTACTGACCGACGTGCATGAGGCGGGGCAAGTGGAGGCGGCGGCGCAGGCGGTCGATATTTTGCAAATCCCGGCCTTTTTATGTCGCCAGACGGACCTGCTGCTGGCGGCCGGGCGGACGGGCGCTGTGGTGAATGTGAAGAAGGGGCAGTTCCTTGCTCCCTGGGACATGGCGGCGGTGGCGCAGAAGGTCGCCTCCACCGGCAATGAGCGCATATTGCTGACGGAGCGCGGGGCGAGCTTTGGCTACAATACGCTGGTCAGCGATATGCGGTCGCTGCCGGTGATGGGAGAGACCGGCTATCCGGTGGTGTTCGATGCCACCCATTCGGTGCAGCAGCCGGGTGGGCTGGGGTCAGCTTCGGGTGGTCAGCGGGAATTTGCGCCGGTGCTGGCGCGCAGTGCGGTGGCGACGGGCGTCGCGGCGGTGTTTGCCGAGGCGCATGATGATCCGGATCGGGCGCCTTCGGATGGGCCTGTCATGCTGCCGTTGGAGTGGATGGGGCCGCTGCTGGCGAAGTTGAAGGCTATCGATGAGGCGGTGAAGGGCTAAAGAAGCCGATCCCGTACATTAAAATCTACCCCGTTCAGGCTGAGCTTGTCGAAGCCTCTTCCTTCTTAAAGAAGTAAAGCCCTTCGACAGGCTCAGGGCGAACGGGGTGGAGTAATTGCGATAGACGCAAATTGAACTTACGGCCGCGTTTGACCCGTTCCGCGCACCAGCCATTTGTAGGTGGTGAGGCCTTCCAGTGCCACCGGGCCGCGCGCGTGGAGGCGGCCGGTTGAGATGCCGATCTCCGCGCCAAGGCCGAACTCGCCGCCGTCGGCAAACTGGGTGGACGCGTTCCACATCACGATGGCGCTGTCGACCGCGTTTAGGAAGCGCTCGGCTTTCTCCGCATCTTCGGTGATGATCGCGTCGGTGTGATGGCTGGCGTGGGCGGCGATATGAGCGAGCGCTTCGTTCAGCCCGTCGACCAGCCGCACGGAAACGATCGCGTCGAGATATTCGGTATCCCAATCCTCGTCCGATGCAGGGATCACGCGCGCGTCCATCGCCTGCACCGCTGCATCGCCGCGCACTTCGCACCTGGCATCGAGCAGCGCTTTCACGATGGCGGGCGCGGCACCGAAAGCCTTGTCGATCAGCACCGTCTCGGTCGCGCCGCAGATGCCCGTCCGGCGCATCTTGGCGTTGACGATCAACTTGGCGGCCATGTCCGGATCGGCCGCGCCATCGACATAGCTGTGGTTGATGCCGTCGAGATGCGCGAGCACGGGCACGCGCGCTTCCTCCTGCACGCGCGCGACCAGGCTCTTGCCCCCGCGCGGGACGATGAGGTCGATGAAGTCCGAAGCCTTGAGCAATGCGCCCACGACGGCGCGATCCGTCGTCGGCACCAATTGTACCGCGTCGGCGGGGAGGCCCGCAGCGGCTATGCCTTCGGCCATCGCGGCGTGGATGGCGCGATTGCTCTCCTTCGCTTCGCTGCCGCCGCGCAGGATGACGGCGTTGCCCGCGCGCAGGCAGAGCGCAGCGGCGTCGGCGGTCACATTGGGGCGGCTTTCATAGATGATGCCGATGACGCCCAGGGGTACGCGGACGCGCGAAAGCTCCATGCCGTTGGGCCGGACCTGCTTGTCGATGACGCTGCCGAGCGGATTGTCGAGGCTCGCGACCTGATCGACGCCAGCAGCCGTTGCCGCCACGCGGGCTTCGTCAAGGCGCAGACGGTCGAGCATAGCTGGCGAGAGACCATTGGCGGCGGCGTTTTCCACGTCGCGCGCGTTTGCGGCAAGGATTTGCGGCGCCTGATCCCGAAGCGCCTGCGCGGCACGGCGCAGTGCGTCGATCTTCTGCGCGTCACTTGCGCTGGCCAGCGTCGCGGCAGCGGCACGGGCGCGCGCGCCCATCGCGGCAATCAGCATTTCGGGAGTCTGGGTCAGGTCATTCATCTGGTCGAGCCTTTCGCCCGCGCCCTTAGCATGAAAGCGTCGCGGGGCGAAAGGCGCTGGACGGGTTTTGGCTCCGCTATAGCATTACGGAGCGCATCTCGATCCAACCAATATGCCGGGCTGAACTTGCCGAAGCCCTCCACCTACTTGAAGAGAAGAAAGGCCCTTCGACAGGCTCAGGGCGAACGGGATGGGGTTATATTTCAGGCGGCCTGCGCCAGACTTTCCGCCTTCAGCGCGCGGAAGGTGCGGCATGGCGGAATGTTGCGCCATTCGACCCGCTCGGCGATCTCGTTGAATTGCCCAGCAAGCAGCCGACGGACATATGCCGAATATTGATAGACCAGAAATTCGCCGCCCGGCCGCAGCGCGCGCTGCGTTTCCGCGCAGATCAACTCGCCGACGCCATCCGGCAACGTGGAGAAGGGAATGCCCGAGAGGATATAATCAGCCTGCCGATGCCCGGCTTCAACAATGAAGCGACGCACGTCCGCAGCCGACCCGTGTACGACCCGCAGGCGGGGATCATCGATCTGCGCCTCCAGCCAGGCGACGAAATCCAGGTTAAGATCGATCGCCACCAGTTTCGCGTCTGGGTGCATGCGTTCCAGGATCGGCCGGGTGAAGGTGCCGACGCCCGGCCCATATTCCACGAACAGGCGCGTGCGCTGCCAATCCACCCGATCCAGCATGCTGTCCACCAGCGCAGCCGAAGAGGGGATCACGGAACCGATCATCCCGGGATGCTTCATGAACTGGCGGAAAAACATGCTCCACTGACCCAGAAATGACGCCGGATCTGCTTTTTTCTTCAAGGGAATGGAGGCCATCAATACTCGCCTGTTTGCCTTCACGTCTGGGCCTTGCAAATATCGGCAAGCCTGGCAAGCCGCTTTGCATGCTGTCGGGCATAATGCCCGGCCATGGGTAAGCGAACGCGCGGACTGCGGATGGGTTCAATCCGCAATCCGCTAGCCCTTGTTAAGACTGCGATTCGCGGGATCGGAGCATCCCCGGCGTCACAAAGCCGATGGGATCGACCCGCATGGCGCTCTGCTTCAGCTGGGACTGAATCTTTTCATATTCATGCTCCATTTCTGGCGTCACCGACGCGCGGGTTTCCTCAAGCGCCTCATTGAAATGCGCCTGCTCGACCCGCTCCACCGAGAGGGATTGGCGCAGTGCGATCAGACCGGCGCGGCGGACCAGATCTTCCAGGTCCGCGCCGGTGAACCGCTCGGTTCGTTCCGCCAGATCATCCAGATCGACATCCTCGCCCAGCGGCATCTTGCCGGTATGGATCGCCAGGATGCGCCTGCGCCCTGCCTTGTCGGGCACGGGAACATAGATGAGCTCGTCGAAACGGCCCGGGCGCAGCAGCGCCGGGTCGATCAGCGTCGGCCGGTTGGTTGCGCCGATGACGACGACCGATTGCAGTTCTTCCAGCCCATCCATCTCGGAGAGGATTGTGTTCACCACCCGCTCCGTCACCGCTGGTTCGCCAAGGCCACCGCCACGCGCGGGGACAAGGCTGTCCAGCTCATCGATGAAGATAACCGTAGGCGCCACCTGCCGCGCGCGGGCGAACAGGCGCGCGATCTGCTGCTCGCTTTCGCCATACCATTTGGACAGCAGATCGCTGGACTTGGTTGCGATGAAGTTCGCCTGCGCCTCCCGTGCGACCGCCTTGGCCAGCAGCGTCTTGCCCGTACCCGGAGGACCGTAGAGCAGGAAGCCCTTGGCCGGACGGATGCCGATACGGCGGAAGGCGTCAGGGTCTTTCAGCGGCAGCTCGACCCCTTCCTTCAAGCGCATCTGCGCTTCGTCCAGACCGCCGATATCGGACCAGCCGATATTGGGCGCCTGCACCATCACTTCGCGCATCGCCGAAGGCTGCACCCGCTTGATCGCCGCCATGAAGTCTTCGCGCGTGACGGACAATTCCTCCAGCACGTCGGGCGGGATGATCCCTTCCTCCAGATTGAGGCGCGGCATGAAACGGCGGACCGTCTCGATCGCCGCCTCCCGCGTGAGCGCCGCCAGGTCCGCGCCGACAAAGCCATAGGTCATACGCGCGAGTTCGCCCAGATCAACGCCCTCGGCCAGCGGCATGCCGCGGGTGTGGATGCCCATGATCTCACGACGCCCGCGCTCGTCGGGAACGCCGACGATGATCTCGCGGTCGAAGCGGCCGGGGCGGCGCAGTGCCTCGTCAATCGCCTCGGGCCTGTTGGTGGCGGCGATGACGACCAGATTGGTGCGCGGCTCCAGCCCGTCCATCAGCGTTAGCAACTGCGCGACAAGCCGCTTTTCGGTCTCGCCCGTCACGCTGCCGCGCTTGGGCGCGATCGAATCGATCTCGTCTATGAACAGGATCGATGGCGAGGACTTGGCCGCTGCCTCGAATATCTCGCGCAGCTGCTTTTCCGATTCGCCATAGGCCGAGCCCATGATCTCCGGCCCGTTGATCAGGAAGAACTCAGCCTCCGATTCATTGGCGACGGCGCGGGCGAGGCGCGTCTTGCCCGTGCCCGGCGGGCCATGGAGCAGCACGCCCTTGGGCGGATCGACGCCCAGCCGTTCGAACAATTCGGGGTAGCGTAGCGGCAGCTCCACCATTTCGCGCAGCTGGTCGATCGCTTCGGCCATGCCGCCGACATCATCATAAGTGACATCGGCACGCCGGGACTCCTTTGGCTCCTCATATTCGGCGCGCAGGTCGATTTCGGTATCAGCGTCGATCTGCACGAAGCCCTTGGGCATGGTCGATACCACGATCAGCCGGATTTCCTGCAGCGCATAGGCGGGTGCCGCGAGCATCTGGCGCAGCTGCGGGGGCATGTCGCTTGGTGGAACCTGTTGTTGGCCTGCCGTTGCAACGACGTCGCCAGCGCCGAGCGGGCGCTGAAAGAAGACCCGTTTCAACGCGTCCGGATTGCCCTGGAGCCGCAGGTTATTTTGTGCAGGTGCGAAAACGACCCGTTGCGCCGGGCGAGGCTCGATCTTGGTTATATGCACGAAATCGCCGGACCCGACGCCGGCATTGGCGCGCTGCAACCCATCGAGCCGAAGAACGTCAAGCCCTTCATCTTCCTTATAGGGCCGGACCACGCGGGCAGGCGTCGACCGCTTCCCCGCGATCTCGATCACGTCGCCCTCGGCCAGATGAAGTTCCGCCATTACCGCCAGCGGAATGCGCGCAAGCCCGCGTCCTGCGTCTTCGGGTCGCGCATTCGCTACCTGAATTCGGCGTTCCGCGCTTTCCTGTTCGGCCATTGCCATCCCCATTCTTGTCACTGCGTAACGAGATAGGAAACGCCGGTCGCCAAGGAAAGGGGCCAGCGTTCATGACGGGCCGGAACAAAAAAAGGGCCGACCCGAAGGCCAGCCCGAAAAGTTTTAGGAGAGGATGCCTGAAAGGCCTTTCCTATGTGCGGTGCAGCATGACATTTTGCAATTGCGAAAAGAACGAGACAGTTGCAAAATTTGCATCTTACCGGTTGACGCTTTTTCATGCTGGTGAAAAGAGGATGACTTGGGATAGGCCGATCACCCTTCGACGCGCATCGATGTCGCGTCGCAACAGAGTTATGGCTTAACTACAGATCGATTATGCGCAGACTGCCGCCCCTTACCGCCCTAGAGGCCTTTGTTCAGGTAGCCCGTCTTGGCTCGGTCAAGGCTGCGGCTGAAGAACTGGCGCTGTCCACGCCCGCGCTCAGCCGCCGGGTTCAGGCGTTGGAACGATTCATCGGTCGCCCGCTGTTCGACCGCAAGCATCAGGCGTTGGAAATCAATGCCGATGGCCAGAAGCTGCTCGACGACATCGCGCCCGCGCTGGATTCGCTGAGCCAGGCGCTGGAGAATATTCAGAGCGGCGGCAACCAGCTTCGCCTGCGCCTAGCGGTGATGCCGCTGTTCGCGACGCAGCGGCTGTTCCCCCATCTGGGCGCGTTGCGGCAGAAGCATCCGCAATTGCACATCGACATCGAAACGACGCCGCATGCCGTGGCGCGGCTGGGCGAAGGGCTGGACGCGGCGATCGTGCTTGCGAAGGATATCGACCCGGCGCTTTATGCCCATGAGCTGGACCATGACGAAGTTTATCTGATCGGTCGCAAGGCGCTGCTCGAATCGCCGCAGAAGATCGCGACTCCCGCGGACCTGGCGGAGCACACCATCCTGCTTCACCGCGACATGAACCTGTCCTTCGATGCGTGGAAGGAAGCGGTGGGATTGCCGGACCTGCAGCCGCTGGCGATCGACAATTATGATTCGGGCCAGTTGATGCTGGAGGCGGCGGCACAGGGCTTGGGCGTTGCGGTCATGCATGCGAGCCACTTCAAGGAAGCGGACGACGCACGGCTCGTTCGTCTGTTCCCCGAAACGCGGGTGGAGAGCCCCTATCGCTATTATTTCGTCTGTCGGCCCCGCGCCTTGCAGACACGCGCGGTGCGCATTTTCCGTGACTGGCTGATCGCGGCGGATATCTGATCGACGCCAATATTGTCGGTGAATCGGGGGCTGGGCTTTTTTTGATTCCCGCGCTCTTAACCTTAGTCAGTTCGATCCGTTATTACCGGCATGACTGGGGCATCATCATCCGCAAACGCGCAGCACGGCCTGGCCGATCGTCTGACTCGATGGGCTCGCGGCCTGTCCGGCAAGCCCGACGCAGAGGAAGAGGCGGGCGAAGCTGAACCCCAGCGCGCCCGTTCTGGCAGCACCGCGCATCGCGAGATCAATCGGCGGCGCAAGCTGTATGACGAGATCGGCAATTTCCTGTTCGCGCACGACCTTGACCTGACGCCGCTGAATTTCGGCGTCGCGCATGATTATCTGACCGGGTCGCAGATCGGCGTGGAAAAGGCGATCAGGGCGGTGCTGGCGGAGCGTGGCAAGATCAGCAACAGCTGGGTCGAAGAAATCGTGGCGGAGCAGCGTGGAGATGAGGTGACGCCCGAGGCGCTGTCCATGATGCTGGCGAAAGTCGAAGAGAATCTGTCCGAATTTACCGGCTTGATGACCGAATCACGCAATTCCGCGAAGGATTATGGCGCGGCGCTGCAGGAAGAGGTGAAGGGCCTTACCGCTGGCGCGAAAAATGAGCCCGTCCTTGCGCGGCTGGTGGCCCTTACGCGGTCCATGGTCGAAAAGACCAGACAGGTCGAAGGCCAACTACGCCAGAACCAGAAGCAGAACCATGCGCTGCGCTCCAGCCTCGCCAATGCGCGGCGAGCGGCCGAGCATGACCATCTGACGGGCCTGCCCAACCGGCGCGCTTTTGAAGGCACATTGCGCGAAGAGGTGGCAATGGCCCAGAAGGAAGGCCAGCCGCTGGCCGTCGCATTCTGCGACATCGATCATTTCAAGGTGATCAACGATACGCACGGCCATGACACGGGCGACCGCGTCCTGAAATTCGTCGCGGGGCTGCTGGCCAAGGCAAGCAACGACCAGTGCCATGTCGCGCGTCACGGCGGCGAGGAATTCGTCATGTTGTTCCGCGGCAAGACGGCGGCGGAAGCGTGCGAGGCGGTGGACGATGTCCGGCGGGACCTTGCCACGCGCAGCCTGGTTAACCGCACCAATGGCGAGCGCATGGAACGGGTGAGCTTTTCGGCGGGCGTCGCCAATGTGCTGGCCCATGACGATCCGCGCGCGGCGCTGAAGGCGGCCGACCGGGCCTTATATCTGGCCAAGGAGCATGGCCGGAACCGCGTTTATCTGGCGGTCGAAGGCGAATGAACGTCCACGGCATCTCGCCTTCCTATGGCCGCCCCGGAATTTTCCTGACCTCAGCTCAAAAATCCGGCTTTTCATAATGGGGCGGGGGGGTGATGACCTCCATCCGCTCCGACAGCAAAGGCCGGAACGACGGGCGCGACTTGAAGCCTGCATACCAGCGCTTCACCGTCTCATGCCCGGCCCAGTCTATGCCGCCCAGATAATCGGCAACCGATAGATGCGCTGCCGCCGCAATGTCCGCAAGGCTCATCGTGCCGCCCGCCATCCAGCTACGGTGATCGAGCAGATAATCCATATAATCCATGTGGACATTGGCGCGCTTCATCGCCTCGCGCAGCACCCGCGCATCGGGAGGGGCGCGTTCGATCAGCCGCTTCTTCATCCGCTCATGCAGCAGTGGGCCGACGACGTCGCCATAGAAATTCTGGTCGAAGAAGGCGACGAGCCGCCGCACCTCCGCCCTGCCCGCAGCCGTGCCGGAGATTAGCGGGAATTTCTCGACCGTTTCCTCAAAATATTCGCAGATCGCCTGGCTGTCGATCAGCGTCGATCCCTTTTCCTGATCGACCATGACGGGCGTCGTTCCGGCGGGGTTGAGATCGAGAAACTCGTCGCGCGCTTCCCAGGGCGATTCGCGCACAAGGTCATAGCCTATCCCCTTTTCGCCAAGCAGCAGGCGCACCTTGCGGGAGAAGGGACAAAGCGGGAATTGGAAGAGCTGCCACATGGCTTCCTGTTAAGCGGAGGCGGCGCCTGCGAAAAGCGGCAAAATGGGTGGCTCCTGCTTTAATGTGAGGGGTAATGGTAGAACTTTGGCGGCAACGGAACGATCCGGGCTTCCGATGATCGCCTCTACCCTCTAGAGGGGCAGGCAACGCACAGGAAAGGATACTCGATGTCTGACGATTTTTTCCCGGTATCTAAGGAATGGGCCGCTTCGGCGCTGCTCGACCGGGATGGGCGTGAGGCAGATTATCAGCGGTCGATCAACGAGCCGGAATCCTACTGGCTGGAGCGCGCAAAGCGCCTGGATTGGCTGACTTTCCCCAGCAAGACGGACGAAAGCAGCTTCAACGAAGCGGATTTCGGCGTGAAATGGTTTGCCGACGGTGTGCTCAACGTCAGCGCCAACTGCATCGACCGGCATCTTGCCGAACGGGGCGACCAGACCGCGATCATCTGGGAGCCGGACTCGCCGGATGCCGAGCCGCGCCGCTACACCTATGCCCAGGTGCATGAGGAAGTCTGCCGCTTCGCCAATGTGCTGAAAGCCGCTGGCACGAGGAAGGGTGACCGCGTTACCGTCTATCTGCCGATGATCCCGGAGGCGGCGTTTGCCCTGCTCGCCTGTGCGCGGATCGGGGCGATCCATTCGGTTGTCTTTGGCGGCTTCTCGCCCGAGGCGCTGGCGGGGCGGATCATCGATTGCGATTCCAACATCGTCATCACCGCCGACGAAGGCTGCCGCGCGGGCAAAAAGGTGCCGCTCAAGGCCAATGTTGATGCCGCGCTCAAGGATTGCCCGAGCGTCAAAAAGGTCGTCGTGGTGCAAGCGACCGGCGGCGCCATCGCCATGCAGGAAGGCCGCGACCTGTGGCTGCATGAGGAAGCCGGGAAGGTGTCAGCCGAGTGCGCCCCTGAGCCGATGAACGCGGAAGACCCGCTGTTCATCCTCTATACGTCGGGTTCGACCGGCAAGCCCAAGGGCGTGCTGCACACGACGGGCGGCTATCTGCTGTGGGCGAGCCTTACCCATGAGCTGTGCTTCGATTATCGCCCCGGTGACATCTACTGGTGCGCGGCAGACATCGGCTGGGTCACGGGGCATAGCTATATCGTCTATGGCCCACTGGCGAACGGCGCGACGACGCTGATGTATGAGGGCGTGCCCAACTATCCGACCCCCAGCCGCATCTGGGAAGTGGTGGATCGGCATCAGGTGCAGACGATCTTCACCGCACCCACAGCTCTCCGCGCGCTGATGAAGGAAGGTGATGCATTCGTCCACTCGACCAGCCGCAAGTCGCTGCGCCTGCTCGGTACCGTGGGCGAGCCGATCAATCCCGAAGCGTGGCGCTGGTATCATCATGTCGTGGGCGAGGATCGCTGCCCGATCATCGACACCTGGTGGCAGACGGAAACCGGCTCGGCGATGATCGCGCCGATGCCGGGTGCGACGGACCTGAAGCCGGGTTCGGCGACGCTGCCGATGCCGGGCGTGATCCCCCAGATCGTCGATAGCGAAGGCAAGGTTCAGGATGGCGCGGCGGAGGGCAATCTGGTCATCGCCGGAAGCTGGCCGGGACAGATGCGCACCGTTTGGGGCGATCATGAGCGCTTTTTCCAGACCTATTTCACCACCTTCCCCGGCAAATATACGACCGGCGATGGCGCCCGCCGCGATGCCGACGGCTATTATTGGATCACCGGCCGCGTCGATGACGTGATCAATGTGTCGGGCCACCGCATGGGCACGGCCGAGGTCGAAAGCGCGCTGGTCCTGCACGAAGCAGTCGCGGAAGCGGCGGTGGTGGGCATGCCTCATGACATCAAGGGGCAAGGCATCTATGCCTATGTCACGCTGAACAGCGGCGAAGAGCCGAGCGAGGAATTGCGCAAGACGCTGGTCGCCTGGGTCCGCACCGAGATCGGTCCGATCGCTACGCCCGACGTGATCCAGTTCGCCCCCGGCCTGCCCAAGACCCGGTCGGGCAAGATCATGCGCCGAATCCTCCGCAAGATCGCGGAGGGCGAAGTATCGACACAGGCTCTGGGCGACACCAGCACCCTTGCCGATCCCTCGGTGGTGGATAATCTGGTCGCCAACCGTCACGGATAAAACGCCCAAGGATCAGGAGACGCCGGTGGAACGATACAGTTTGGTTGCCCGAGCGTTGCACTGGATCATGGCGATCCTGATCCTGTTCAACCTGTGGCTGGGGCTGGCGCACGAGTCCCTGCCGCGCGATTGGCAGGTCATGCCAGTGCATAAATCGGTTGGACTGACCGTGTTGGCGCTGGCGATCCTTCGGCTGTTCTGGCGCCTGATCCACCGGCAGACACCCTTGCCCGAGGGACTGCCCGCTTGGGAAAGGCTGGCCGCGAAGGTCACACACTACATCTTCTATGCCTTCATGCTGCTGGTGCCGCTGACCGGCTGGATCATGAGTTCGGCCGGAAAATGGCCGCTCAACTGGTTCTTCCTGTTCGATGTGCCGAAATTTGCGGTGACGAAGGATGACGCGATCGTTGGCTTTTCTGCGGAGGCGCATGAGATACTCGCCTTTGCCTGGATCGCGCTCCTCGCCCTGCATGTCGCGGCGACGCTGCGCCATCACTTCATCCTGAAGGATGAAGTGATGCGGCGGATGTTGGGGTAGCGGCCACCCAGGCGTGACCCCAGCCAAAGCCGGGGTCTACATGCCAGCTTTCGCTGGCATGACGGGAGAACCTAGACCAATTCCCCAATCAGCAGCTTGGGTAGCGCGCCGGATTCGCCGCGTGCCTCCGCCATGAAGCGGTTCTTGAGCATCGGCGTGCGCTGGACGGCGGCGAGCCCGAAGCGGCGGACGGCGGACGGGATGCGGCCGGGAACGTCGAACAACCGGACAAGTCCGTCCATGGCGACGCTGACGGACATCGCGTCCAGCCCGCGCCAGCGCTGGTAGCGCGCCATCAGCTGCGCGTCGCCCGGATCAAGGCCGAGGCGCATGCCATCGACCAGAACTTCCACCAGCGCAGCGACATCGCGGAAGCCGAGGTTGAGGCCCTGCCCGGCGATCGGGTGTATCGCATGGGCACTGTCGCCGACCAGCGCCAGCCGGGTGTCGGTGATGCGCGCGGCGTGGTGGAAGCCAAGCGGATAGCTGGAACGCGGCCCGGCGAGCGATATCTCGCCCAGGAAGCCGCCCATGCGCTTCTGCGCTTCGGCGAGCCACGCCCGCTCGGATAGTTTCAGCATTACCGGCGCCTGTTCGGTCGGCACGGTCCACACGATTGCCGATCGCGTGCCCGGCAGCATCGGCAGCAGCGCGAAGGGGCCGCCGGGATAGAAAATCTCGTACGCCGTGTTGGCGTGCGGCACCTCATGATCGATCGCCGTCACCATGGCGGTATGCTTATATTGCCAGCGCGTGGTGCGAATGCCCGCTGCTTCACGCGTCGGGCTGCTCCGGCCCTCGGCGGCCACCAGAAGCGCGCCGTGCAGAACCTGCCCACTGGCGAGCGTCAGGCTGACGCCATCGGCATTGCGATCGACATGGATGGCGCGGTCTGGCTGGAAGCGGGTGAGATTCTCCGCCTTCTCCGCCGCCTGCGCCAGAGCGATGCGCAGGTCGCGATTGGGGAACATGATCCCCATGACCCCATCGTCAGCATCAGGCGCGAAGTCGAGCGCGCCGGGCTCCAGTCCATCGCTGACCCAGATGCGGTCGATGGGGCAGCCCTTCCCTTCCAGCAATGCCGCCACACCGATCGCGGACAGCATCGCATAGCTGGTCGAGGAAATGGCGGACACGCGCCCGTCGAAACCGACGGCGCTGGTTTCGACCGGATCAGCAGGGTCGATGACGGCGCAGCGCACCCCATGACCGGAAAGCGCGATGCCCAGGGTCAGCCCGACAAGGCCCCCACCCAAGATGACGACGTCAAAACGTTGCATGCAAGCTATCTAGGCGCTTGGCGGGGGAATGGGAAGCGTGACGAACCGCACCAAGAGTGCCGATTATTTTGGTTCGCGCAGAGGCGCAGAGGACGCAGAAGATCTTTCTCTGCGATCTCTGCGCCTCTGCGCGAATAATCTTTCCACATCCCCGGTCGGCAGTGAGAGGTTCGCCGCCTTAGAGCTTGCGCACCCAACCAGCGGGATCCGCAACCGTTCCGCGCTGGATGCCGGTCAGCTCGGCGCGCAGGGCTTCGGTAACGATGCCGCCATCGCCATTGCCGATCGTGAAGTCGCCATCGACGCTCTTCACCGTGCCGATCGCCGTCACGACCGCCGCCGTGCCGCAGGCGAAGGCCTCGCGCAGCTTGCCGCTGGCCGCATCGTCGCGCCACTGTGCAAAGCTATAGGGTTCCTCGCGCACATCATGCCCCTTGGCGCGGGCCAGGGTGATGATGCTGTTGCGAGTGATGCCGGGCAGGATCGTGCCCGACAGCGGGGGGGTGACGATCGATCCGTCATCCATCACGAAAAAGACGTTCATGCCGCCCAGTTCCTCGACCCACTTATGCTCGGCGGCGTCAAGGAAAACGACCTGATCGCAGCCATGCCTGGTCGCCTCGGACTGGGCGACCAGGCTCGCGGCATAATTGCCGCCGCACTTGGCCGCGCCCGTGCCGCCCTTCGCCGCGCGGGTATAATGTTCCGACACCCAGAGCGTGACCGCTTTCTTGCCGCCCTTGAAATAGGCGCCTGCGGGCGAGGCAATGACGCAGAAGATATATTCCGCCGCCGGACGAACGCCCAAGAAGCTTTCGCTCGCGAACATGAAGGGGCGCAGATAGAGGCTGCCTTCGCCGCCGGGTATCCACGCGGCGTCGATCTTCACCAGTGCCTCGACAGCCTCCATGAAAATGTCTTCGGGCAGCACGGGCATCGCCATGCGTTCGGCCGACTCGGCGAAGCGGCGGGCATTTTCCTCCGGCCGGAACATGGCGATGCTGCCATCCTCAAGCCGGTAAGCCTTCATGCCTTCGAAGATTTCCTGCGCATAATGCAGCACGGCGCAGGCAGGATCGAGCTGAAACGGCTCACGCGGGCCGACCGTATGGCTGTGCCACCCATGCCCTTCGGTGTAGCGGATTGTCACCATATGATCGGTGAACAAGCGGCCGAAACCCGGATCCTCCAGCAATACCGCGCGCTGGTCAGCCGCCACAGCCTTGCTGCTGGGGTTGACGGTAAAGCGCGACTTCTGCTGGACGTCCATGATCAATGCTCCTCTAGTAGGACCGGCCGCCTATGTCACAAACGGCTGGCCGAAACAATGGGTCATGATTACTGACCAATTTGTTCCGGTTTCGAAAGGGCCGCTCGCCACCTGCTGGCATCTTGGCGGCGGGCTGCGGCGCGCTTATGCCCTCAAGCATGCACTTCTTTTCGGACAATGCGACACCGGTCTGCCCACAGGTGATGGCTGCAATGGCGGCGGCGGATCTGGCTGACCACGGCTATGATGGCGACGCGTTGAGCGCGCGGATGGATGGCGCCTTTTCGGACCTGTTCGGTACGCCTGTCCGCGCGCTGTGGGTGGCAACAGGGACGGCGGCAAACAGCATCGCGCTTGCCTGCCTCTGCCCACCCTATGGCGGCATCCTGTGTCATGAAGAATCGCATATCATGGTCGATGAATGCGGGGCGCCGGGCTTTTACACCCATGGCGCCAGCCTGATGAGCTTGCCCGGAGACGGCGCGAAGCTCTCCCCCCAAATGCTGATCGAACGGTTGCAGTCGATCCGGCCAGATGTGCACCAAATCCCCGCCCGGGCGATCAGCATCACTCAGGCGAGCGAATATGGCCGCGTCTATACGCCGGAGGAGGTCGCCGCGATCGGGGATGTGGCGCGGGGCCATGATCTTGGCCTGCACATGGACGGCGCCCGCTTTGCCAATGCCGTGGCGCACTTGGGTTGCCATCCGGGCGATGTGTCCTGGCGCGCGGGCGTCGATGTCCTGACATTCGGCTGCGTCAAGAATGGCGGTATGGTGGGTGAAGCGCTGCTCTTCTTTGGTCCGCAGGCGGATACGCGCGCGACCGAAGCGGCGCGCTGGCGCAAGCGGGGCGGTCATCTGCTGTCCAAAGGCCGCTACCTTGCCGCGCAGATATTGGCGATGCTGGAAAATGACCTGTGGCTGACCAACGCCCGCGCCGCCAATGCCACCGCCATCGCGCTGGCGCAGGCTGCGCCCGACCGGCTGCTCCATCCCGTGGAGGCCAATGAGCTGTTCATCCGCCTCTCCCCTGCCGAGGCTACAAGCTTGCGCGCGGAAGGCTTCGATTTTTACGACTGGGACGAAGGGGCCGCGCGCCTCGTTACCAACTGGGCGCAGGATGCTGCGGCGGTCCAGCCACTTGCCAACGCTCTTAAGGCTCTCGCATGAGCGGATCGTGGGAGGCGCGGGGCGGCGTCATCCTGCCCTTCCTGCTCGTCACGCTGATCTGGAGTTCCACCTGGATCGTCATCCGCGATCAGCTGGGCGCGGTGCCGCCGAGTTGGTCGGTCTGCTACCGATTTCTGCTGGGCGCGGCGGGCATGGCGTTGTTCGCGATGATCCGCCGAGTGCCATTGCGTCTGCCACCGGCGGGGATCGCCTTTGCGGGCGCATTGGGCGTCGCGCAGTTCGTGCTAAACTTTAATTTCGTCTATCGGGCAGAACATTATCTGACCTCCGGCGTCGTGGCGACGGTTTATGCGCTGCTGCTGATCCCCAACAGCATCCTTGCGTGGTTCGCCTTTCGCCAGCCGGTCAGCCGCGCCTTCGTCCTGGGGTCGCTGGTGGCGATTGCGGGGATCATGTTGCTGCTGCTGCGCGAATATCGCGCGGCGCCGGTGTCTGCTGAAGCTGTACTGGCCGGCATCGCGCTCAGCGTCGCTGGATTGCTCAGCGCGTCCACGGCGAATGTCATGCAGGGAATGCAGATCGCCCGACGCCTGCCGATGGCGGCGGTGCTCACCTGGGGGATGCTGATCGGCAGCGTGGTCGATGCGGCCTATGCGTGGGCAACCGTGGGGCCGCCTGTGATCGAGTGGCGCGCGGGCTATCTGTTCGGCATAGCTTGGCTGGGCATTGCGGGGTCGGTTGTGACCTTCCCGCTCTATTTCCAGCTTATCCAGCGGGTGGGGCCAGGGCGGGCCGCTTATAGCAGCGTGCTTATCCCTGTCATCGCGATGCTGATTTCCACGCTGTTCGAGGATTATCGCTGGTCTACGCTGAGTGTCGCAGGCGCAGTGCTGGCGGTGGCTGGCATGGTCATCGCGCTGCGGGCGAAGACGGCGTAGGGCCGTTTTTACCACCCCAACCGTTTGGGCTGAGCCTGTCCAAGCCCTTCCCTTCCCCAAGAACAAGTTGAACCCTTCGACAGGCTCAGGGTGAACGGGAATGGGAGGGAAGCGATGCTTGCTTCCCGATCGTCTCCTTAACGGCGAAACCCCGGTTCATAATGACGCTTCGCCGCATTTACCCGGTCGATCAGGCTGGCGAGCGATTGGGGCGCGGGCGTTGTGACTTCGGGCATCGCCAGGCGGCTCATGCGCTGGCTGAGTGCGGCGAAGTTGCGGTCGATCCGTTCCATGGCGAGAAGTCCTTGGCGTAAGCTGTGGGACCATCCATGGGGCTCTTTGGTTAACGCCGCGTAAGCGATGCGGCGACCCGAGTCATTCCGCCCCGGCAAGGCAGGCGGCAAGGCCTTCGCGATAGGTGGGGTAGCGCGGCGCCCAGCTCAGCAGCCGCTTGGCCCGACCGTTCGCCACCCGCCGATTTTCCGCATAGAAGGATAGTGCCATGGGGGACAGCCGCGCTTCCTCCAGCGTCAGCAGCGGCGGCAGCGGTGCGTCCAGCATGGCGCAGGCCGCTTCGATCAGCCGATTCTGCGCGCACGGCAGGTCGTCGGCCAGATTATAGGTGCCCGGCGGTCCGTCGAACGAAGCGATGATGCCGCTCACAATGTCATCGACATGGGCGCGGCTGAAAATCTGATCGGGCAGGTCTATGCGGTGCGCCTTGCCTTCGCGCACGCGCTCGATCGCGGAACGGCCGGGACCATAGATGCCGGGCAGGCGGAAACAGCGCATGTCCTCGCGAAGGGCGCGCCAGTCGCTGTCCGCTTGCACTCGCGCCGCGCGGCGGCCCGAGCCGATGGGGCTCGCTTCGTCCACCCAAGCGCCCGCAGCGTCGCCATAGACACCGGTCGAGGATAAATAACCGCTCCAGAGGGCCGGGGCGCCGACGATGGCCGTGCCGTAGCGGGTGAGGACCGGGTCGGCCTCCCCTTCCGGCGGGACAGAGGAGAGAATGTGGGTCGCGTTGCCGATGCTGGCGCGCACGGCATCGTCGTCATCGAAGGCGAGTGAATCGGCATCGGCGGCCCGGCGGACGCCTGTCACCTCCCAGCCCTCGTGGCGCAGGCGAGCGGCGAGGCGGGAGGCGGTGTAGCCCATGCCAAGGATCAGCATGTGGGGGATGGCGGGGACCCTCCGGAACTAGACCGTGAAGCTTTCGCCGCAGCCGCAGCTACCCTTGGCGTTAGGATTGTTGAAGACGAACCCGGCGGTGAAGTCGTCCTCCACCCAATCCATCGTCGATCCGACGAGATACAGAACCGACGCGCCATCGATGTAGAAGGTGCCGCCCGGCGTCTCGATCTTTTCGTCGAACTTGGCTTCCTCGGTCACATAATCGACCGAATAGGCGAGGCCCGAGCAGCCCCGGCGCGGGGTCGAAAGCTTGACGCCGATCGCTCCCTCGGGCGCCTGATGCATCAAATCGGCGATGCGCGCTTCCGCGTTCGGCGTCAGGATGACGGCGACGGGACGAGCGCGGGTCTTGGTGGTCGTCTCGGTCATGTTGTTCCTCTTCTCTCCTCCCGCCTGCGGGAGGGGAGATGGTTAGAGCATCCCTAGTTCGAGCTTGGCCTCGTCGCTCATCTTCTGCGGGTCCCATGGCGGGTCCCAGACCAGATTGACCTGCGCATCACCCACGCCCGGCACCGCGCCGACGCGCAGTTCGACTTCACCCGGCATGGATTCGGCCACCGGACAATGCGGCGTGGTGAGCGTCATCGTGACGACGACATGGCCGTCCTCGGTGACATCGACGCCGTAGATCAGGCCGAGGTCATAGATGTTCACCGGAATTTCCGGGTCGTAAATTTCCTTCAGCGCATCGATGACGCCGTCATAGAGGCTGCCGCCCGGCTCACCGACAGGCGTTTGGGCGGGCTTCTGTGCGAGGAAGCCGTCGAGATAGTCGCGCTGGCGAGGCTCATCATCCACGCGCGCCTTGGGCGGCGTATCCACCGCTTCGACTTCTTCCACCAATATCTTCCGCTCTTCGCTCATCCGAAGATCTTCCTCACTCGCTCAATGCCTTTGACCAGCGCGTCCACGTCGCCTTCGTCGCTATAGATGCCGAAGCTGGCCCGCGCCGTCGCTTCGACGCCCAAATGGCGCATCAGCGGCTGAGCACAATGATGCCCGGCGCGGATCGCAACACCCGTTTCGTCCAATATGGTGCCGACATCATGCGGATGCACCCCCTCGACTTCGAAGGAGAGGATGCCCGCGCTGTCCTCCGGGCCAAAAACGCGCACGCTGTTCAGGCTCTCCAGCGCCGCCCGCGCCTTGGCCACCAGCATGCATTCATGGGCGTGGATCGCGTCGAGCCCGATCGCCTGCACATAGTCGATTGCGGCGGACAGTCCGACCACGCCGGTGATATGCGGCGTCCCCGCTTCGAACCGGGTTGGCGCAGGGGCGTAGGTGGTCTTCTCGAACGTCACCTTGTCGATCATCGACCCGCCACCCTGATAGGGCGGCATGGCGTCGAGCAATTCCTTGCGGCCCCACAGCACGCCGATGCCGGTCGGGCCGTAGAGCTTGTGCGCGGAAAAGACGTAGAAATCACAACCGAGCGCCTGCACATCCACGGCAAGGCGCGGCACGGCCTGGCAGCCGTCGATCAGGATTTTGGCGCCAACGCTGTGCGCGATGTCAACCGCACGGCGGACGTCGAGGACGCTGCCCAGGACGTTCGACACATGGGCGAGCGCGACCATCTTGTGCGCGGGCGTGATCATCGCCTGCATGGCGTCGAGGTCGATCTGGCCGTCGGCGGTGAGCGGCACGACGTCGATCTGCGCACCGACGCGTTCGGCGACGATCTGCCAAGGCACGATGTTGCTGTGATGCTCCAGCATGGAGAGCAGGATGCGGTCGCCCGCCTTCAGCTGCGTGCCTGCCCAGCTATGCGCGACAAGATTGATGCCCTCGGTCGCGCCACGAACGTAGATGATCTCGCTGTCGGACGCGGCGCCGATGAACTGAGCGACCTTGCGGCGGGCGGCTTCATAGGCGAGCGTCATGTTGGCGGAGCGCTCATAGACGCCGCGATGGACAGTCGCATAGTCGGGGCCATAGGCACGCGCGATGGCGTCGATTACGGCGTTGGGCTTCTGCGCGGTGGCGGCGCTGTCCAGATAGTGCCAGTTGCCGACACCGGGGAAGTCATCCCGCAACCGCAAAACGCCGTTCGGCTGTTGGGTCTGGTCGGTCATACCAGCGTCTCCAGCTTGGCGAGCGCAGCGGCTTCGAGGCTGTCCTTGACCGCCTCATCAGCCACGTCGTCGAACACGCCAGCGACGAACGCCTTCAACAGCAGCGTTTTGGCCGTTGCCGGGTCCATGCCGCGACTCGCCATATAGAACAGCGCCTGGCGATCCAACTCGCCCACGGTCGCGCCATGGGCGCATTTCACGTCGTCGGCGTAGATTTCGAGTTCCGGCTTGGCATTGGCCGTGGCGGTGCGGTCGAGCAACATGGCCTTTACCGACTGGAAAGCGTCCGTCCGCTGTGCATCACGCGCGACGTTGATGGAGCCGAGATAGCTGCCCGTTGCGCGTTGGCCGAGGATCGAGCGGATCGTCTGCCCGCTGGTCGCGTCCGGCTCTGCATGAGTGACCTTGGTGATGATCTCCAGCACCTGATCCCCGCCGCCGATGATCGCGCCGTTCAGTTCGAAATGGCTCCCCTTGCCCAGCGTCACCGCGAAGGTCACGCGGCCGAGCTTCCCGCCGATGTTGAGCACATGGAAATCGCAGCGCGCGCCGTCCGCGATGGTGATGACAAAATCATGCACGGCCGCCGCGCCCTCGCCCGCATCCTGCAACAGATGGTGGCGCGACGTTTGTCCGGTCGCGACATCGATCCGCGTCGGCGCGGGCGTCGGCCAGATGGTGGCCACAGCTTCCAGATCGCTGTAGCGCCATTCTTCCGCCTTGCGCGTGGGAAGGGTGAGCGTCGTCACGCCGCAACCACCTCCGCATAGCCTTCGCGCTCCAGTTCCAGCGCGAGTTCGGGGCCGCCCGACTTTACGATCCGGCCGCCAGCCAACACATGGACATAGTCCGGCTTCACATAATCGAGCAGGCGCTGATAGTGGGTGATCAGCAGCACCGCCTTGTCAGGCTTGCGCATGATGGCGTTGATGCCCGCGCCCACGATCTTGAGTGCGTCGATGTCGAGGCCGGAGTCCGTTTCGTCGAGGATCGCCAGCTTGGGATCGAGGATACCCATCTGCACCATTTCCGCGCGCTTCTTCTCGCCGCCCGAAAAGCCGACATTCACCGGACGCTTCAGCATCTCCATATCAAGGCCGAGCAGCGCCGCCTTTTCCTTGGCGAGCTTGATGAACTCGCCGCCGTTCAATTCCTTCTCCCCGCGCGCGCGGCGCTGCGAATTGAGGCTTTCGCGCAGGAACTGGAGGTTGGACACGCCGGGAATTTCGACGGGGTACTGGAAGCCCAGGAACAGGCCAGCAGCGGCGCGCTCATGCGGGTCCATGCTGAACAAGTTCACACCGTCCAGAGAGGCCGTGCCGCCGGTCACTTCATAGTTCGGACGGCCGCCGAGCGTGTAGGCCAGCGTGGATTTGCCCGCGCCGTTCGGCCCCATGATCGCATGGATTTCGCCCGCCTTGATGGAAAGCGAGAGGCCCTTCAAGATCGCTTTGCCGTCGATTTCGTTGGTCAGATTCTCAATCGTCAGCATTGGTTATCCCTTGTGCGTGCGCTGAAGCGTCCGCGCGGTCCAGAAGGCCATGTCGCGCACATCGCCCGGCGCGGGAAACAGCGTGTCGATATGGCGCTTGATCGGCATATAGGGCCACCAGTCGGCGCCCGGCTCGGGCGAACCCTTTTCCAACAGTCCGGTCACGAACTCTGTCACCGGACCCATGCGGGCGAGGTTGGGGGCCTTCGCTTTGTGAAATGCCTTGTCGGTCCTCAGCTTCTCGGTGAAGGCGACGTCGCCCTTCTCCAGCGCGGCGCGGCATTCGGCCTGATAGGCGTCAAGGTCGCCGAAATCCTTGGCGGCGCGGGTCTGAAGCTCGCCCTCTTCCAGCTCATAATCTTCAGTCAGGATCCGGATCGCTGCGGTCCATGCCTGACCATTGCCGACATCCTCCGCGAAATCGGCGAGGGCATCCTGAATATCGTCTTCGTCGCTCAAGTTTCAGTCCTCTAATAAGTAGCGTGGCAGGGCAGCTGTATCAGCGCGCCCGACTTTCCGCCGTTAGACGGCTGCCCAGATATTGCTCCGTGTCCTCATTTAATTTCTTGCGATCGGCAGCGGAAAGTGCCGCCAGCGCAGTCCCGCCATGCGGCTCGCATGTCGCCATGGCCATGTTCAGGAGCGTGCCGTCGCTGTACGGGGTAGCGCCCTCCTGACGAGCAACAGCAGCTTCCATGCCAGCATGCGACCAAGCGTCATATCCCGGACCTGCCATACAGGCGGCCCAATCTGTGAGCAGCCCCTTCGTCGATAAAGCTCGCCAACGGTCAGCACCGGAGGCACAGCCGGTAACCAACCCCAACGAAGCGAGGGAGAGCGCCACGCGATCAATCACCCCACGCTGCCTTCCAGGCTGATCCCCAGCAACTTCTGCGCCTCAACCGCAAACTCCATCGGCAGCTGTTGCAGCACCTCTTTAGCGAAGCCGTTCACGATCAACGACACGGCGCTTTCCTGATCCAGTCCGCGCTGCATTGCGTAGAATAGCTGGTCGTCGCTGATCTTGCTGGTCGTAGCCTCATGCTCGATCTGTGCCGAGGGATTGCGCACCTCGATATAGGGCACGGTATGCGCGCCGCACTGGTCGCCGAGCAGCAGGCTGTCGCACTGGGTGAAGTTGCGCACGCCCTCCGCGCCCGGCGCGACGCGCACCAGTCCACGATAGGTATTGTTCGAGCGACCCGCCGAAATCCCCTTCGACACGATGGTCGAGCGCGACCCCTTGCCATTATGGATCATCTTGGTGCCGGTATCGGCCTGCTGCATGTTGTTGGTCAGCGCCACCGAGTAGAACTCACCGACGCTATTCTCACCATTCAGCACGCAGCTGGGATATTTCCAGGTGATGGCGGAGCCGGTTTCCACCTGCGTCCAGCTGACTTTCGAATTCCGCCCCTGACAGAGCGCCCGCTTGGTCACGAAATTATAGATGCCGCCCTTGCCATTCTCGTCACCGGGATACCAGTTCTGGACGGTGCTGTACTTGATCTCCGCATCGTCCAACGCGACCAACTCGACCACAGCGGCGTGAAGCTGATTCTCGTCCCGCATCGGCGCGGTGCAGCCTTCGAGATAGCTCACATAACTGCCCTCGTCCGCGACGATCAGCGTGCGTTCGAACTGCCCTGTATTCTCCGCGTTGATGCGGAAATAGGTGGAAAGCTCCATCGGGCAGCGCACCCCCTTGGGGATGTAGACGAAGGTGCCGTCGGAGAAGACCGCACAGTTGAGCGTCGAGAAATAATTATCGTGCATCGGCACGACCTTGCCGAGCCACTTCTTCACGAGGTCGGGATATTCGCGCACCGCTTCGCTGATCGAGCGGAAGATGACGCCCGCTTCCTCCAGTTCCTTGCGGAAGGTGGTGGCGACGGACACGGAGTCGAACACGGCGTCGACCGCGACCTTGCGGCTACCCTTTACTCCAGCCAGCATCTCCTGCTCGGCGATGGGGATGCCCAGCTTTTCATAAGTGGCGAGGATCTCCGGATCGACCTGGTCCAGCGAGTCCAGCTCCGCCTTCTTTTTCGGCTCGGCGTAATAATAGGCGTCCTGATAGTCGATCGGCGGGATATTGAGCTTGGCCCAATCCGGGGATTCCATCTTCTGCCACATGGCAAAGGCCTTCAGCCGCCATTCCAGCAGCCATTCCGGCTCCTTCTTCTTGGCGGAAATGAAGCGGACAGTATCTTCGTTAAGCCCCTTGGGCGCGAAGTCCTGCTCGATGGCGGATGACCAGCCATGCTCGTAGGCAGAGGCGCGCTCGGCGGCCTCATGTGCTTCAAGGTTGCGGATGGTCGTAGCTTCTTCAGTCATGCCATTTCTCGGGTCAAACTGGCGATCGTCACCCCGGCCAAGGCCGATCGTATCGCATTGTTCGCGACATTCATGTGCGGTCGCACGCGGCAGCCATGTTCCAGCGTGCAATCATGGGCGCCCTGTTCGGCACAGGCGGTCATGGCGATCGGACCTTCCACCGCTTCCACGACATCCACCAAGGTGATTGCCGCCGCAGGGCGCGCAAGCCGCACGCCGCCGCCCGTTCCGCGACTCGATTCCAGCAGCCCCGCAGCCGAGAGACGGCTCACCAGTTTTTGCGCGGTGGGCAGCGGGATGCCGGTTTCGCTGGCAAGCGTCGTGGCATTCATCTTCACATTTTTGTTGGTCGCAGGGTCAAGCCCAGCTCCCGCTCCGCAATGACGCGCAGCGGCCGACATCAGCACCACGGCATAATCTGCGAAACTAGAAAGCCTCATTCTTGCCAAGCGTCCCGGTTGCGAACCATTCTCAAATCGGATCGAATCAATCCGATTGCGCATGTGGTCGCGCGGGCGCGTGGAATCAAGCCATTTCTATGAGTCTGCTCGTCTCAGCTGAAACGGTTCAGCACCGCCACGTCCCCACCCAGCGAGCGCCGCAGCAGGGTAAGCTGCGCCACGGCCGTAGGTTCCGTTTGCAACTGGTGCGGGGTCAAGCCGATGAAATGCTTGATCTCGCGGATGAAGTGCGACTGGTCGTAGAAGCGGCCATCCTCGCACAATTCCTGCCAGCTATGCTGGTCCAGCGCGATGCGCGCACTGCATCGCAGCGCCCGATATTTTCGCGCCAGCAGCTTGGGCGGGCAGCCATAATAACGATTGGTCAACCGGGCGAGTTGGCGCGGTGACAATCCGGTTCGCTCCACCAGCGCTTCGATCCGGGGCGATCCTTCCCCCATCAGCCACGTGTCCACTGCCTCCAGCAATTGCCAGGTCGTAACCGGCAGGGGTTTTACCCATTGTTCCAGAACCGACCAGCAATGGGCAGCTATGGTTTCCGGGTCGTGCATGTCGGCCAGGCTGGCATGAAGCGCGGCCATTGCTCCCTTTTTCTCAGGGGTCATGTCCCGCACGCCGTCGGCAAGCGCACTGGCATCGCCGCCATCCAGGCTGACCCAACCGGCCGGGAGCAGCGACACGCCCACGACGCAAGACGGTCCATCCAGTTCGAACCGTGTCGCGCCCAGCGTCGGGCCTAACAGACATATCTCCGGCGTGGGGGCCACTGTTCCGTCATGGAAATGATAGCTGCCCGCCCCCTGCAACATGAACCGTAACTGGGGAACATCGGCACGCGTAACGTCCAGATAGCGCTCCGCGCTTTCGGTGAAGAGGTAAACCGACCCGAAATAGGCCCGCAGATGTTCGGGCGGCGCGAAATAGCTTAGCCGAACCGGGCCTTGAGCCGCTTCCACCATATAGGAAAGCGGCAGGTCTCCGACCTTTTCCCTTCCATCCGGCATCCCCCCGGACGCACTGTCGCGATGCGGCCCCATAATCACCCCGTAGGTGTACTATGAAGCTTCTTTGTTCCCGCGCAAGAGAGATACTGAGGCCCGGGTCATTTTTTTCGAACCGCTTCGAAAAAAATGACCCGGCGGTTTTACCCGCCGGGTCAGTAAAAGGTCTCGTCAGCCAATAATGGCCAAGAGCCTTCGGGTCGCAGCACTTTCATAAGTCCGAATCGGACTCGGTTGATTGGATGGATCGGACATCTCGCGACTTGAATCGGGACTAATATGAATGATTTTGCAGCAGAAATTATCGTTATCGATCAACTGTTGCGCTATTGTCACAGCGACTCGACGGCGGCCTGCGGCAATGGCATAGGCGCCCCATGTCCTACCGCCTTGTCCGCCCGCTTTTCTTCGCGCTCGATGCAGAACGCGCGCATCATCTTTCGGTCATGCTGCTCCGCTTGATGCCCGCTTCCCCTCCACCCGCACCGGACGCCGCGCTGGCCCAAACGGTGGCGGGCATCCGCTTTCCCAATCCGGTCGGACTGGCTGCCGGCTATGACAAGGAAGGGCTGGTGGCGCACAAGATGCATGGATTGGGCTTTGGGTTTACCGAACTCGGAACGCTCACCCCGATGCCGCAGGCGGGTAATCCCAAGCCTCGACTGTTCCGCCTGGTCGAAGATCGCGCGGTCATCAACCGCATGGGTTTCAACAATGGCGGGCTAGCGGCGGCGGCAGAGCGCGTTGCCAAGCGCCGCCGTCCTGTAGGCGAGGGGTCCGCACCGATCGTCGGCATCAATATCGGCGCGAACAAGGACGCGACCGACCGCATCGCCGATTATGTCACCGGCGTCACCTGCATGGCGCCGCTTGCCGATTATCTGACGGTCAACATCTCATCCCCCAACACGCCGGGATTGCGCGCCTTGCAGGACAGGGCAGCGCTGGACCAGTTGCTGGGCGCCGTCATGGCCGCGCGCCGCGTTACCGGGGGCCAAGACGGGGGGCACCTACCGCCCGTCTTCTTGAAGGTCGCGCCCGATCTGGAGCCCGAGGATGTCGAGGATATCGCCGCCGCTTGCCTGGACCATGCGGTGGACGCGTTGATCGTGTCCAACACCACCATTTCGCGGCCCCCGCTCCAGTCGGTCCATGCCAATGAAAGCGGCGGCTTGTCGGGCGCGCCGCTCACCGATCTGTCACTTCAGCGGCTGCGCGATTTCCGCCGGATATTGGGTGCGCGCCTGCCCTTGATCGGCGTTGGGGGCATCGGCAATGCGGAACAGGCCTATGCCCGGCTCCGCGCGGGGGCCAGCCTGATCCAGCTGTATAGTGCTCTTGTCTATGAAGGGCCGTATCTCGCCCGGCGCATCAATGCGGGGCTGAAAAAGCTGATGGCACGGGATGGCTTCACCCATATCAGCGAGGTCATCGGCATCGACAGCTGATCTTGACGGCTGATCTCAGGGACTTGCGGCGGGCCAGCCGGACGATAGGGTGCGGGGCATGACGCCTCGCCTCGCCAGCCTGTTGGCCCCTGTTGCCCTCGCTTTCCTATATGCCGCCCCTGTCGCGGCGCGCGAGCCTGTCTCGCTCAATGCCACGGTTTCCGCCGCCGATCCGCGCGCGGCGGCGGCGGGGCAGGAGATGCTTCGCCAGGGCGGCAGCGCGACCGACGCCGCGATCGCCATGATGCTGACCCTCAACGTCGTCGAACCGCATAATAGCGGCATCGGCGGCGGCGGCTTCCTGATGCATCATGATGGCGAAACAGGGGTGCTAGAGTCGATCGACGGGCGCGAAACCGCGCCTGCGGCTGCCCGGCCGGATCGCTTCATGGGAGTGGACGGGCAGCCCCTTTCCTTCCGCTCCGCCTGGCCCGGTGGCTATTCGGTCGGCGTGCCGGGCAATCTCCGCCTCGCCGGGGAAGCGCATCGCAAATGGGGGAAGCTTCCATGGGCGGCATTATTTGCGCCTGCGATCCGATTGGCTGAGGATGGCTTTGAGGTCCGCCAGCGGCTCGACGCCGCGATGAAGGCAGTCGCCCCCATATGGGCCGACTTTCCCGAGATACAGAAATTCTTCTGGATAGACGGCGCCCCCGCGCCCATCGGCACGACCCTGATAAACCCTCCGCTCGCTGCGCTGTTCCGGCGGATTGCGGCGGAAGGGCCAGACGCCTTTTACAAGGGCGAGACCGCACGGGCGATCGCCAGAACGGTCACCAACGCGCCCAAAAATCCCGTGCCGATGACGGAGGCCGACATCGCCGCCTATCAGGTGAAGGCGCGCAAGCCGGTCTGCGGCCCGTATCGCGGCTACAGCATCTGCGGGATGGGTCCGGCTTCGTCAGGCGGCATCACCGTCCTGCAAATCCTGGGCATGGTCGAACGTTTCCCGCTAGCCCAATGGGGGAAGGATGATCCCCGTTCCTGGCATGTCATCGGCGAAGCCATGCGCCTCGCCTATGCCGATCGGGACACATGGCTGGGTGATCCCGAATTCGTGTCCGTGCCGATCGCGGGACTGATCGACCCGGCCTATCTCAAGAAGCGTTCGGCGCTCATCGCGCTTGGCCGCACCCTCAACGACTATCGCCCGGGCAGCCCGCCGGGGGCCGAGGCACGGACCGCAGCCCTGCCACAGCCGGAAAGCGGCACCAGCCATTTCGTCGCAATCGACCGGGATGGCGATATCGCGGCATGGACGTCGACCATCGAAAGCTTCTTCGGCAGTCAGCTGATCGCCGATGGCGTCATCCTCAACAATGAACTGACCGATTTCAGCTTTACGCCCGCAAAGAGCGGCGCGCCTGTGGCCAACCGTGTGGAACCCGGCAAGCGGCCTCTGTCCTCCATGTCGCCCACGATCGTCTATGACGGCCGGGGAACGCCTGTCTTCACCGTCGGCGCGGCTGGCGGCCGGACCATCATCATGCAGGTTACGAAGGCGCTGATCGCCCATTTCGACTGGGGCCTGTCCGCGCAGGATTCCATCGCGCTGGGGCTGGAATTTTTCGACGCCAACGGCCTCGTCCTGGAACAGGGCACCTCGCTCGAAGCCATGAAAGCCCCGCTCGAAGCCTGGGGCCACAAGGTCACGATCGCTCCGATGGGTTTAAAAGCGAATGCGGCGGAGCGCGCGCCCGATGGGCACTGGCGGGGTGTGGCCGATCCCAGAAGCCCCGGCGTTTCGCTTCAGGAATAAGCGTCCAAAACCCGTCATCCCAGCGAAAGCTGGGATGACGAACGTCTGCGGCGACCCTCACTTCTTCAAATCTAGCCCCGCGACCTTAAACTCAAACGGGAAGGTCTTGTCCTTCGGCCCCACAACCAAATTAACCTTCAGCACCTTCGTTTCCTTGATCGCCTCATCGGCCTTGGCGGCGGGCAGCACCTCTATCCCGTCCTTGTTTTCCGTCATCCGCCCGCGCCAGTCGTGGCTCTTGCCATCATCTGTCACCGCCGTGACGCGGCAGTCGGATAGGTCGCAGCTGAAGGGTGCGCCCACCAGCTTCACCGTCACGTCCGCGCCGCCTTCGGGTATTGGCTGCACCAGCAGCACCGAAAATGTGTCTTCAGCGGTCATGGTCTGCACGCTGTTGGCGCTACCGATATAAGCGACCTTGGGTTTACCCGCCTCGCCGCCTTCATATTTCCACGTTTGGCCGATCTGCTCGCGTTGCGTCGGGCCTTCTTTTTCGCCGTCAGAGCAACCCGCCAGCAGGCCGATTGCCGCCAATGCCCACAGGCTTCGCATCGCGCATCTCCTCAACTTCCGTTTCGATCACGCAAGGAGAACGCCCGGGCGTCCGCAGGTTTCCCGCCCTAGCTGTAGCGCTCCGCAGTCTGCCGGATAAGCGCGATCATGTTAGGGATGCCCTGTGTCCGGTTGGAGCTGAGCTGATTCTTGAGGTCGAACGGCGCCAGTGCGCCTTCGATGTCGGCCGCCCCGATCTGCGCGGGCATCTGGTCCTGCACCGTCAGCAAGACCAGCGCGATGATCCCCTTGGTGATCGCCGCATTGCTGTCCGCCAGGAAATGCAGCCGCCCATCGTCGCGCACCGTCGGGTAGACCCAGACCGCCGCTGAACAGCCGCGCACCAGCGTCGCATCGGTTTTGAGCGCGTCGGGCATCGCCTCCAAAGCGCGCCCAAGGTCGATCAGCAGCCGATAACGGTCATCGGCGTCCAGAAACTCATATTCTTCCTGAAGATCGGCAAGGGCAGGCACATCGGTCATACCCTGCATATAGGGGGAAAAGCGGCCCGCGAAAGCCGCTTTTCCTTACAGATCGACGCCCGCCGCGATCGCCTCCAGCTTGCGGACGCGTTCCTTGAGGTCGGCGAGTTCGATCCGCGCGCTCGCGAAGGGAGAAGCATCCGGAACGGGCCGAGCCAGTTCCGCACGCTTCAGTGCCAACCAGCCGTTCCAGCCGTGCAAAGTGGTCGCCGCGACGATCAACAGTGCGGTAATGCAGCTCGCCGCGACGGTCAGGGTAAAAGCCATGTCCTGCATGCCGTCCTCCGAACGCCTTGCTCAACGCAGGCTGTCGATCTCGTCCGCCAGACGCGTGTTGCGGCTCGTATAAAAGGTCTCGATGTCCGCCAGCCGCCGGTCGATGTCGCGGAACTTCGACCGCACGTCCCGCGCGGATCGGGCCGGATTGGTCCGCACGCCCTGCCAGAATTTCTCGTCATCGCGGTCGGCATAGAGGCCCAGCGGCTTGTTCTCGCCAAAATAGGCCACAGCGAAATAGGCGATCAGCGACCAGGGAAAGGCCCCCATCAGAGTCACCAGCACGGCGCCCACGCGCACCCAGGTCACGTCGATCCCGGTATAGTCGGCGATGCCCGCGCATACGCCCATCCATTTGCCATTCTGCTTGTCGAGGTAGAATTTCGTACGGCGCGCAGCCATGTCAGTTCCTCCTGCCGAAATCTTGGCGGTCGAGATCATAAGCGTCGTCAGGCGTGGGGCGAGACGGACGGAAATCGGGATTGTCGGCGGCGACGATCCGCTCGACCGTCTGCAGCCGGTCTTCCAGCCGCCGCGCGAGCAGGTGCAATTCGTCCAGCAACCGCTCATCCTCATCGGTGATCTTGGGCGCCTGCTTCCACTTGGTCGTATAGTGCAGGATTAGCCAGGGCATGCCGATGAACAGCATGCCGCAGATCATGATCGGTAAAAACACATCCTCCATGCGTCACGCTCCCTGTTCAAACGGCCTGTTCAGACGGGCCGGTTCATTCTTGCCTTGAGCGCCGCGAGTTCGGCGTCCACCTTATCAGTCGACTGCAACTCTGCGATTTCTTCCTCCAGAGTCTTCTGACCCTGACCGAGATTCAGCGCATCCGCGCGCCCCTCGGCCATGTCGACCCGGCGCTCCAATATCTCGAAGCGGGCGAAGGCCTCATTCACCTTTTCCCCAGCATAGGCTTCGCGCATGCGCACACGATTTTGCGCGCTTTCCATCCGCGTGACCAGACTGTTCTGCCGGGTCCGCGCCTCGCGCAGCTTCCCTTGCAGCTTGGCGATGTCCTCCTCCGAAGCCTTCAGCGCCTCGTCCAGCACTTCAATTTCATGGGAGAGCTTCTCCGCCATGTCGGCCGCCTTCTGCTTTTCGACCAGCGCCGCCTTGGCCAGGTCCTCGCGATCCTTGCTCAGCGCCAGTTGCGCCTTTTCGGTCCAGCTGTCCTGCAGGCCCTGCAGCTTGCCGATATGGCGGCGCATCTCCTTCTGATCAGCGATGGTCCGCGCTGCGGACGCACGCACCTCGACCAGCGTTTCCTCCATTTCCAGGATGATCATGCGGATCATCTTCGCGGGGTCTTCCGCCCGGTCGAGCAGGTCGGTGACATTGGCGGCGATGATGTCGCGCGTGCGAGAAAAAATACCCATCGGAACTGCAATCCTTCCGTCTGACGGTTTGACCGCCTGCTTTGCAGGAGCCGTGCCAATTCGTGAAAAGACGGATTTTCTGGGTTTATCCCCGCTGGTTCCAATGTATCTTGCCAATAAGTGGTAATTTTCACCATAATCTGGTTATGGAACGAAACAGCCAGTTCATCGGCCAGTCGCTACCCTTCCTCGATGCAGTCGAGCAGGCCGGGCGCGCGGCCGAACTTGATCGCCCGGTCCTTGTCGTCGGCGAACGCGGCACCGGTAAGGAACTCGTCGCCGAACGCCTCCATCGCCTCTCCCCGCGCTGGGGCGAGCCGCTCATCGTCATGAACTGCGCCGCGCTACCCGAAACTTTGATCGAGGCCGAGCTGTTCGGCCATGAACAGGGCGCTTTCACCGGCGCCACCCGCGCCCGCGCCGGGCGGTTCGAGGAAGCCGATGGCGGCACGCTCTTCCTTGACGAATTGGCGACACTCTCCATGGCCGCGCAGGAACGGCTGCTGCGGGTCATCGAATATGGCGAAGTCACCCGCATCGGCGCCTCGCGCGCCATGACGGTAGACGTCCGCATCATAGCCGCGACCAACGAAGACCTGCCCGCCCTTGCCGATTCAGGCCGCTTCCGCGCCGACCTGCTGGATCGCCTGAGCTTTGAAGTCATCACCCTTCCGCCACTGCGCGCACGCGAAGGCGATGTGGCGGTGCTGGCCGATCATTTCGGACGCCGCATGGCCGCTGAACTGGGCTGGCCCGAATGGCCGGGCTTTTCCCCCGCCTGCATGGCCGATCTGGACGCCCATCCCTGGCCCGGCAATGTGCGCGAACTGCGCAATGTGGTGGAGCGCGCCGTCTATCGCTGGGCCGAGCCTGCCCGCGCGATCGCACGAATCGTCTTCGATCCCTTCGCTTCCCCTTGGAAGCCGCAAGCACAAGTGGCCACTGAAGAGGAGTCGCGGCCCGCTCCCGCCACCAGTCTCACCCCCGTCAGCGACCTGCGCGCCGCCGTGGACGCCCATGAAGCCGCGATCGTGCAGTCAACGCTGGAATGCCACCGCTACAATCAGCGGGCAACCGCCAAGGCTCTCGGCCTAAGCTATGACCAGCTGCGCCATTGCCTGAAAAAGCATCGCCTTGGATCAGGCTGACCCGCGCCCCGCTTATCGCGTAGGCACAGGCTCCGGCCCCGAATAATCATAAAAGCCCTTGCCGGTCTTGCGCCCCAGCCAGCCCGCCTCGACATATTTCACCAGCAGCGGCGCCGGGCGATATTTGGAATCGCCGGTCGTGGACCGCAGCACGTTCAAAATCTCAAGGCAGGTGTCGAGCCCAACGAAGTCCGCCAGCGTCAGCGGACCCATGGGATGGTTCAGCCCCAGTCGTACGCCCGTGTCGATGTCGCGAATGTGGGAAACCCCTTCGCCCAACGCGAAGATGGATTCGTTGATCATCGGCAGCAGGATACGATTGACGACGAAACCGGGGGAATCGAACGCCTGCACGACGTGCTTGCCCAGCCGCTTGGTATAGGCTTCGATCGTCGCGACCGTTTCGTCCGATGTTGCCAGCCCACGGATCAACTCGATCAACGCCATGACCTGTACGGGGTTGAAGAAGTGGATGCCCACGAACAGCGCCGGATCGGGCACCACCTGCGCCAGCCGGGTGATGGGGATGGACGAGGTATTGGTCGCCAGGATCGTGCCGGGCGTGATCACCGCGCTCACATTGGCGAAGATGCTGCGCTTGATCTCCTCCCGCTCGGTCGCGGCCTCGATCACCAGTTGCGCTTCGGCCAGCGGAGCCAGATCACCGCTCGGGCGGATGCGGGCAAAGGCGGCCTCGGAATCTTCCTGGCTCAGCTTGCCCTTTTCGACCGCACGGGCAAGCTGCTTTGAAATGCCCTGAAGCCCCTTTTGCGCGCGTGCCAGATCGACGTCGCACAGGATCACATCATAGCCAGCCTGCGCGCTGACCTGCGCAATCCCCGCGCCCATCTGACCAGCGCCGATGACGCCCACGGTCTGAATGTCGGTCATGCTAATGTCCTCGCAAAATCAATTTGCCGCCCAGTAGCGATATGGCAAGCGGGGGGCCAGCGCTTTCGAACATCAATCACAACGGACGCTGTGTTAATCGGGGCTGAGCGCGCCTTATTTATGGGACGGATAGCCCCTGCTGCCCGGCAGGCCGCGTCGACCCTGTTCATTTCCGCCTTTGCCTGCTGCCTGCTTGATGGTTAAAAGGCCGCGCATGTCCGTTTCAGCGTCCATGCCCGAGCCGGCGACCGGAAGGTTCATTGCCGCCGTGCATCACTTTCCCCTGCGCGTCTATTTTGAGGATACGGACCTGTCCGGGCTCGTCTACCACGCCAATTACCTGCGTTACATGGAGCGCGCGCGATCCGACATGCTGCGCGTCGCCGGGATCGATCAGCGCGCCGCGCAGGAAGATGGCACCGGCGTCTATGCCGTGACGAATCTCCAGATCGCCTATAAGCGCCCCGCACGGCTCGACGACGCCCTGCTCGTCGAAAGCCGCGTGACCGCCATTCGCCCCGTTGCCTGCACCATTCATCAAAGAGTCAGGTGCGGCGATGAAATACTGACGGACGGCGAGGTCTCTGTCGCCTTCCTGACAAACCAGGGCCGCCCCACGCGGCAGCCAAAGCCCTGGATCGACATTTTCAGCCGTTTGATGAGAGGGGAAGACATCAACCCATGAGCCTTTCGATGCCCGACGTTGGCGCCGCTGTCGGCGCCGCCACCCAAGCTGCGACCATTTCGCCGCTCGCCCTGTTCCTGCAGGCCGACATTGTCGTGAAGGTGGTGATGCTGGGCCTCGTGCTCGCCAGCATCTGGACCTGGGCGATGATCATCGGCTTCAGCTTCACCCTGCGCAAGGCCAGCCGCCAGAGCAGCGCGTTCGAAGATGATTTCTGGAAGGCAGAGGATATCGACCGCTTCTATGAAGCGCGCGGCAAGTCGTCCGACTTCCCCGCTGCCAAGGTGATGGCCGCAGGCGTCACCGAATGGCGCCGCTCGACCGCGCAGAAGGTCATCGACCGCGACGGCACCCGCGACCGCCTCTCGACCGCCATGTCCAGCATGATCGCGTCAGAAGTCGATCGCCTCTCGGACCGCCTGAACATCCTCGCCACCATCGGCTCGGTCGCGCCTTTTGTCGGCCTGTTCGGCACCGTCTGGGGCATCATGCGCGCCTTCACCGCGATCGCGAAGGAGCAGAACAGCTCGCTCGCCGTCGTTGCGCCGGGTATCGCAGAGGCGCTCTTCGCCACCGCCATCGGCCTGTTCGCGGCGATCCCGGCGGTCATCGCCTACAACCGCTTCAGCCACGGCATCAACCGCATGGAATCCAAGCTCACCCGCTTCGCCGACGGCTTCTATTCGACACTGAGCCGGGAGCTGGAGGCGCAGCGGTGAGCGTGTGCCCGCTCCTCCTCCACCCCGTCATCCCAGCGAACGCTGGGATCTCGTGCCTTATTCACAGCCTCCTCCCCCCGTTCGGGCTGAGCCTGTCGAAGCCCTTCACTTCACTTGAAGAGAAGAAAAGCCCTTCGACAAGCTCAGGGCGAACGGAGGATAGAGCAACCCACTTGGCCGGAGGTCGCCGCTAATGGCCATGTCCGGCCCACCCTCCCACCGCCGTGGCCGGGGTCGCGCGCCGATGGCGGACATCAACGTCACGCCGCTGGTCGATGTCATGCTGGTGCTGCTCATCATCTTCATGGTGACCGCCCCGCTGCTCGTCACCGGCGTGCCTGTTAACCTGCCCGAAACGCGCGCCAAGGGTCTTGATCAGGACGACAAGCCGACCGTGGTCTCGATCGATCGCGACGGGGGCCTCTACATCGACGAGACGCAGATCAGCGACGCCGATTTGGCCGATCGCCTGGCCGAGATCGTCTCGGCCAACGCAGGCAAAGCCGAGCCGCCGCAGATATTCCTGCGCGCAGATACAGGACTAGACTATGGCCGGGTGATGCGTGTCATGGGCGAACTCAATCGGGCGGGTCTCAACAAGGTGGCGCTGGTCAGCACCGGCGGTGAAGACGGCGCCGTCACCGGCGGTTCAGAATAGGGGCCATAGGACTCGGGCATGGAACGTGCGGAGAAGATCGGCCTTGGCGTTGCGACGGCGGGACATGTCCTGCTGTTCGGCTTGCTGTCGGTCGGATTCCTGGCAACGCCCAATCCGCTCAAGCTGAACTCGCCGCCCATGGACGTCAGCTTGGTGGACGAAGCGGCGCTGCAATCCGCCGCGCCGCAGATCTCGACCCAGCCGCCCCCGCCCAGCGTCGCGCCGGAAGAAGGCCCGACCGAGGATGCGGCGCCCGCGCCTGTGCCGGAACCGGCCCCCATTCCTGAGCCCCAACCAACACCGGCGCCGCCGCCGCCAAAGCCTGCTCCGGCCAAAAGGGACGTGGCGAAGGTTCAGCCAAAACCCAAGCCCGCACCTGAAAAGCCCGCAGCGAAGCAGACGCCCTCAAAGGCGAAACCTGCCCCTGCGGCGACCAAGGCTACCCAAAAGCCTGCCGCAAAGCCCAAGCCAAACGCTCCTGCCCGGGCGTCCGGCCAGGGCAAGGCCGAAAAGCCGCGCGGCTCGCTGCTCGGCAAGGATTTCCTGAAGGGCATCAACACCGAAGCCGACGCCCCGCGCAAGGCCGCACCGCCGCCCGCTGCGACCATGGGTCCCGCGCAGAAGGCTGCGCTCGACCGTCTGATCGGCGATCAGATCTACCGGCATTTGAAGCTTCCCTCCGGCGCGGATGTCGAGCAGTTGGTGGCCTTTCTGGAGGTGAAGATCGACCGCAACGGCCGGGTGATCGGCAGGCCCGAGGTGATCGATGTGCAGGGTCAGACCGCCAGCAACAAGCCGCAAGTCTCGATCTACAAGGAACGCGCCGTGCAGGCGGTCATGCAGGCTTCCCCTTTTCAAGGGCTGCCCGACGAATATTATGAACAGTGGAAATGGCTCAAACCCTTGAGAGTCTACGCAAGGAAAGCGCGATGAGAAGCTTTGGAATAACCGCACTGCTCGCCCTTTGCGCAGCCTTTACCAGCCCTGCGATGGCCCAGTTGTCGGTCGATGTGACCGGCGACATCGACAGCAACCTCAAGATCGTCGTGCCCGCCCTGCCCCCGCAGGCCGAAGTTTCCACGCCTGCCGGTTCGTCCAGCGAACTTGGCCGCAAGATCGCCGAGGTAATCGCCTCCGACCTCAAGGGCTCGGGCTTGTTTGATCCGTCCGGTCCGGGCGGCATCCCTGCCATCGGTTTCCCCGAAGTCACCAACCCCGCCTATGACAAGTGGGGCGCCTATCAGGCGCTGGTGCAAGGCTTCGTCCGCACCACAGGTGGAGAGGCGGACATCACGGTTGGCTGCTATCTCTATGACGTGGCGCTCAAGCAGGAACTGACGCGCCAGGGCTATGTCGTCGCCCCGCGCGATTGGCGCCGCGCCGCGCATAAATGCGCCGACGCCATCTATGCGCGCCTTTCCGGCGAGAGCCCCTTCTTCGACAGCCGCATTGCCTATATCGCGGAAAGCGGGCCGAAGGGGAACCGCACCAAGCGCCTCGCCATCATGGATAGCGATGGCGCGAACCACCGCTTCATCACCAATGGCCAGTCGATCGCCCTCACCCCGCGCTTTTCGCCAGACTACAAGTCGATCGTCTATGTGAGCTATCTGGGCAGCCGGGTACGCATCTATGTCTATGACATCGGCACCGGCCGCCAGCGCCTCGTCACCGAAAGCAACAATGCGACCTTCGCGCCGCGCTGGTCGCCCGATGGCCGCAACATCCTCTTTTCGATGGCGGTTGCGGGTAACACCGACATCTATCGCGTGTCGGCGCAGGGCGGTCAGCCGGTTCGCCTCACCACCGCGCCCGGTATCGATGTCGGCGGCAGCTATTCCCCCGATGGCACCCGGATCGTGTTCGAAAGCGATCGTTCGGGCAGTCAGCAGGTCTATGTCATGAACGCCGATGGCTCGGCCCAGCGCCGCATAAGCCATGGCGGCGGCCGCTATGCGACGCCCGAATGGAGCCCTCGCGGCGACCTGATCGCCTTCACCAAGATCAGCGGCGACATTAAGATCGCCGTCATGACGCCGGAGGGTGGCAATGAACGCATCCTCACCAACGGCTGGCAGGATGAGCAGCCGACCTGGTCGCCCAACGGCCGCGTGCTGCAATATTTCCGCACGAGCCCCGGTCGCGACGGCGCCAGCCAAGTCTGGCAGGTCGACCTGACCGGCGTCAACGAACGCCGCATTCCCACGCCGCTCAGCGGCTCTGACCCTGCATGGGGTCCGCTGCTGCCCTGATAGGGAACCACATCATCGCGCAAGCGTAACGACCACATGGACTTTTTGAGGAGCCTCCCATGAAACTCAACCGCCCCCTGCTTATCGCCGTCTCGGTCCTGGCTCTCGCTGCTTGCGGCAAGAAGGCGCCCAAGGACTTGCCGCCTCCGCCCGCGACCGACAACAGCGCCCAGACTGGCACCGGGACCGGCACGACCACTGGCCCGGTCAAGGGCAGCCAGGAAGATTTCGTCGCATCGGTCTCATCCGACCGCATCTTCTTCGACACCGATCAATATGATGTCGATGTGCAGGACCAGCAGACTTTGCAGAGCCAGGCGGCATGGTTGCAGCAGAATCCCAATGTTCGCGTCACGATCGAAGGCCATGCGGACGAGCGCGGCACCCGCGACTACAATATCGCGCTGGGTGAACGCCGGGCCAACGCCGCGAAAAACTATCTCGCGTCGCTGGGCATCGACCCCAGCCGCATCAACACGGTCAGCTATGGCAAGGAACGCCCGGCGGCGCTGGGTTCGGATGAATCCGCCTGGGCACAGAACCGCCGCGCGGTGACGGTGACTGTTCAATATTAAAAAGCCTTCGGGTCGCACCAGGCTTTCAGGAAGTCCGCCGGTCCCAACCGGCGGACTTTTCTATATGAGAATGTTGGCAGCAAGCGCTGAGGGTGAGCGGCTCCGCTTGGGGAGCGCTCACGAATGGCGGCGCGTCCTAAGCCTGCTTGCGCCGTTCAGCGATGCGACGAGTGAGGAGTTGCATCATGTTGACGGTGATCTCGACCGCGGCTTCGGGAACGCCCTCGAACAGCTGTTGCGACAGGTCATCCAGTCGTGCTTCGATCCGGGCGGCAAGGTCGCGACCTGCATCGGTGAACTCCACCCGGTTCGATCGCTTGTCTTCCGGATGCGGCAGGCGCTCGATCAATCCCATCGCCGCCAGCCCATCCAGCGTCCGCACCAGTGACGGCTGGGTAATGCCCAGCTGATCGGCAAGGTCGGCCTGCCTTACGTCGGGTCCCAGTCGGGCGAGATGCACCAGGCACCAGCCCGCGCTGGAGGACACGCGCAATTCCGCCAGCGCTTCGTCGGCCAGATGCCGCCAGCCGCGCGCGACCAGCGGGAACTGTTGCACCAACCCCTCCGTCAGACCGGAACTAGACATCAGGATAATCCCACGGTGGCGCGGCCGATCATTGGCGGAAACGCCCGCTTAAACGCGCCGCGTACCGGAAAAGCCCGCCGCCCCGAACGCGCCCAGTTGCATGGTGCCGTTGATCGCATCGCCTTCCACGACCGCTTCGCATTCCATCGTGATGGGCATGGGCATCGTCATGTTCATCTTCCAGTTGAGCTTGTCGCCGTCGACCTTGCCCTCGGCGACGTCCAGCGACCCCATCATGCCAGCGAAGGTGCCGTGGAAGCTGGTGCCGTTGCTGATGACGGTGAATACGCCCTTCTGATCGCCCAGCGGCGTCTTTGCCACGCAGTCATAAGCGCCATCGACATTCGCCATCACTTCATCTCCTCAAAGCAGCCTCAATCGGCAAGGGTTCCCATTTCGACGGGCAGGCCCAGCGCGTCAAGCTGCGGCCGGACGAGTTTTGCATCGCCCACGACGACCCAGATCAGCCGCGCGGGATCGATCGCCTCGCGCGCGGCCTTGTCCAGGTCGGCGGCGGTCATGGCGCGGTAGAGTCCCGGCAGCGTTTCATAAAAATCGTCCGGTCGGCCCAGCAGACGGTTGCGCATCATCGCCCCCATCAGGTCTGACGATGTTTCGAAACTGCCCGGCAGCGACAGGATCTGGCTGTTGATGGTCTGGTTACGTTCAGCCTCCGTCGTGCCCTTGGCAGTCAGAAAGTCGGCTATGTCCTGGCGCGCAGCCGCGATGGACGCGCCGGTCTTGTCGGTCTGGACAGGGGCGTAGACCAGCAGGGGGATGGTTTCCTTGACGCCGGGCAGGCTCGTGCCAGCGGAATAGGCCCAACCCTTCGTTTCGCGCAGGTCCATGATCAGCCGCGAGGTAGAGCTGCCACCCAGAACTTCGTTGGCGGTCTGCAGCGTCAGCGGATTGTCGGTGCCTTGCTTGCCCGTCAGCAGGCCCGCCAGGATCATCGATTGGGGGCTTTGCGGCTTGTCGACCAGGATGATCCGCGCCGGGCGCGCCATCCGGTCCATGCGGAAGAGCTTTTTACCCTTAGCCACCGCAGGCGCTTTCCAGTCGCCGAAGCGTCTTTCGAGCAGCGGCATGATTTCGGCCAGACTGGTGTCGCCGGTGACGAAGATGGTGGCATTGTCAGGCCGCATCCATTTGTCGTGGAAGGCAACAAGATCGGCGCGGGTGGCCGCCTTGACGCCGCTTTCCGTGCCCGACCCGGTAAAGGGGATGCCGTAGGGATGCGCAGCGCCATAGAGCAAGGGCGGCAAAAGGCGCTGGGCGATCGGCATCGGCGCGGTTTTCTCGGCAGCGATGCGGGTCAGTAATTGGCCCCGGATGCGTTCGACCTCGGTCGGAGCGAAAGCCGGATTGCGGATCACGTCGACGAGCAGTCCGAGCGACGCGTCGAGATTGGGCTTGAGCGCATAGAGGCCGACATTTGTGCTATCCATGCCGTTGCTCGCGCCGATCGACGCGCCCAGCCGTTCCTGTTCTTCCGCGATCTGCACTGAACTGCGCGTTTTCGTGCCCTCATCCAACAGGGCCGTCGTCAACGCCGCCGTGCCCAGTTTTGTCTTGTCATCGGCGGCATTGCCCGCGTCGAAGGATACCGACACCCGCACGACGGGAACGGTTGCGCGCCGGGCGAAGACAACGGGAATCCCGTTCTTGAGCTTCCCCTCTTCCACAGCGGGGAAATCCAGATCCTTGACCGGCTCGATTGGCGGTTCCGCGACCCGAGTGGGTGGCGGCGGCGTGGCGGCTACCGGCGCGGGCTTTTTGGGATCGCGGAAATAGGCGGGGTGGTGCGTGGCGTTGCCCGCGAGCGCATTATCCTCGGCCGTCCGTTCACCGGGCGCCACGGTCAACCGGAATATCGGCCGCCCCAGCCATTTGCGGACGGTGTCGCCCACCGACTGCGGCGTGGCGGCGGCATAGAGGGCAAGGTCCTTCTTATATTTGCCGGGGTCATTGGAATAAACTGCGCCTTCGGCCAGGGTCACCGCCTTGCCGCTGAAGCCGCCGACCTTTTCCAGCCCGCCGATCGTGCCGGAAAGCTGACGTGTCGCCGCGCGTTGGACCTCGTCGGCGGTGGGACCCTTGGCCAAGTAATCGGCCAACAATTGGTCGAGGCGTCTGCCGACGGCGACGGCGTCCTGTCCCGGCTTCACATCGACGGTGATTTCCGCGATCGACAGCTTTTCGAACGCCTGGATGCTGGCCTTGACGCCGACGGCCACTTTCTCGTCGCGCACCAATATATTGTCGAGGCGAGAGGATTTGAGGCCGCCGAATACCGCCATCGCGAGGTCGAGTTGTGGGAGGTCAGCCGAATTGACGCCCGGCACGATCCAGTTGCGGTAGAGCCGGGTCGCAGCGACATTGTCGTGCATCAGCTTTTCGACTGGCCTGTCGAGCGTTGGCACGGTGGCGTCCACATCCTTTGGCGCAGGACCGGCCGGGATGTTGCCGAACCATTTTTCGACCTTCGCCCTGGCGGTGGGTACGTCGATATCCCCTGCCAGCACCAACACGGCATTGTTCGGGCCGTAGTGGGTCTTGAACCAGTTCTGCACATCGGCAAGGCTGGCGGCATTCAGGTCCGCCATCGATCCGATGGTCGAGTGGCGATAGGGGTGGCCTTCGGGCAGCATGGCGGCGAGCTGGGCATATTCGACCAGACCATAGGGCTCATTCTCGCCCATCCGCTTTTCATTCTGCACGACGCTGCGCTGGGCATCGAGCTTGGTTTGCGTCACCGCGCCGAGCAGGTGACCCATGCGATCGGATTCCAGGAACAATGCCCGGTCTAGCGCACCGGTCGGCACCGTTTCGAAATAATTGGTGCGATCGAACCAGGTCGTGCCGTTCCAGTCGGTCGCGCCGATATCCTCCAGCCGTCCGAAGAAAGGCCCATCGGCATTTTCAGAACCGTAGAACATCAGATGTTCGAACAGATGAGCAAAGCCGGTCTTGCCCGCAGGCTCGAAGCGGGAGCCGACATGATACCAAACCGACACCGCCACCACGGGAGCCTTGCGATCGGTATGGACGATGACGCGCAGGCCGTTTTTCAGCGTGAACTGCTCATAGGGAATATCGACGGCGGAAACGAGGCTGGCGAGCGGGGCTGGAGCCGTCTGAGCCGCTGGTGCAGCGAGGGCGACCGGGACTGGAAAGGCGATGATCGACAGGCTCAATGAAGACAGGCCAAGCGACAGAGCCAGACGACGCGAGGTGGAGGAAAAAATCATGGGCGCCCTCATCGAAGCTGGAGATCATCGCCGGGGAGGCGGCAATGGGTGGCCGCAGCATAGCGGCGCATGGGGACGGCGCAATATGCATTGGATGGACGGCACGTCGGGATCGGGGGCTATCTTCCTCTAATATGGGCAGGTTTGCGCCGAGAGGCCGAGCGATGCTAAGGATAATTGCGTAGCGCCTCTTGTGTGTCATTTATGCAACATTACATCGTGGCAAGTTTCACGAAGGGCTTCCTATGAACCTCGAAAAATTCACTGACCGCGCCAAGGGCTTCCTGCAATCGGCGCAGACTGTCGCGATCCGCATGAGCCATCAGCGGATCAGTCCTGAGCATCTGCTGAAAGCGCTGCTGGAAGACAATCAGGGCATGGCGTCCGGCCTGATCAAGGCGGCGGGCGGCGACGCGGGCGTGGCGCTGCGCGAGACCGACGCGGCGTTGGCCAAGGTGCCTGCGGTGTCGGGTAGCGGTGCGCAGCAGACGCCGGGGCTTGATAATGACGCGGTACGGGTGCTGGACAGCGCCGAGCAGGTCGCGGCCAAGGCGGGCGATAGCTTTGTTACGGTCGAGCGGCTGCTGCTTGCGCTTACCCTCGCGACCACCTCGGCGGCGGGCAAGGCGCTGGCGGCAGCGGGCGTGAAGGCGGAAGGATTGAACGCCGCGATCAACAATCTGCGCGGCGGCCGCACGGCGGACACAGCGGGCGCGGAAGATCGCTATGATGCGCTGAAGAAGTTCGCGCGCGACCTGACCGAAGCGGCGCGCGAGGGCAAGTTGGACCCTGTCATCGGGCGGGACGAGGAAATCCGACGGACAATCCAGATTTTGGCGCGGCGGACCAAGAATAATCCCGTGCTGATCGGCGACCCGGGCGTGGGCAAGACTGCGATTGCGGAGGGACTGGCACTCCGCATCGCCAATGGCGACGTGCCCGACACGCTCAAAGACCGCACGCTGATGGCGCTCGACATGGGCAGCCTGATCGCGGGCGCGAAATATCGCGGCGAGTTCGAGGAACGGCTGAAGGGTGTTCTGGACGAAGTGAAGGGCGCGGAAGGCCAGATCGTGCTGTTCATCGACGAGATGCACACGCTGATCGGCGCGGGCAAGTCGGAAGGCGCGATGGACGCGGGCAATCTGTTGAAGCCTGCGCTCGCACGCGGCGAACTGCACTGCATCGGCGCGACGACGCTCGATGAGTATCGCAAATATGTTGAGAAGGACCCGGCGCTCCAGCGGCGCTTCCAGCCGGTGTTCGTGGGCGAACCGACGGTGGAGGACACCATCTCCATCCTGCGCGGCCTGAAGGAAAAATATGAGCTGCACCATGGCGTGCGGATCACCGATGGCGCGCTGGTTTCGGCTGCGACGCTCTCTAACCGCTACATCACCGACCGCTTCCTACCCGACAAGGCCATCGACCTGATGGACGAGGCAGCTTCTCGCCTGCGCATGGAGGTGGAGAGCAAGCCGGAGGAGATCGAAAATCTCGATCGGCGGATCATCCAGCTCAAGATCGAGCGCGAGGCGCTGAAGAAGGAGACGGACAAGGCATCCAAGGACCGGCTCGACGCGCTGGAAGAGGACCTCGCTAATCTTGAGGAACAGTCGGCGGCGCTGACGCAGCGCTGGCAGGCGGAGAAGGACAAGATTGCGGGCGACAGCAAGCTGAAGGAACAGCTGGAGGCCGCGCGCGTCGAGCTGGAGCAGGCGCAGCGGGCGGGTGACCTCGCGAAGGCGGGCGAGCTGGCCTATGGGCGCATTCCGGAGCTTGAGCGCAAGATCGCCGAGGCCGAGGGCGCGACCGAAGGCGCGATGCTGCGCGAGGAAGTGACGCCGGAGGACATCGCCTCTGTCGTGTCGCGCTGGACCGGCATTCCTGTCGACAAGATGATGGAGGGCGAGCGGGAAAAGCTGCTCGCCATGGAGGAAGAGCTTGGCAAGCGCGTCATCGGACAGGCCGATGCGGTCAAGGCCGTATCGACCGCCGTACGCCGGTCGCGCGCGGGCTTGCAGGACCCGAACAGGCCGCTTGGCTCGTTCCTGTTCCTCGGCCCCACGGGCGTCGGCAAGACCGAGCTGACCAAGGCGCTCGCCGGATTCCTGTTCGACGACGACAGCGCAATGGTGCGGATCGACATGAGCGAGTTCATGGAGAAGCATTCGGTCGCCCGGCTGATCGGCGCACCTCCGGGCTATGTCGGCTATGAGGAAGGCGGCGTGCTGACCGAAGCGGTGCGGCGGCGGCCCTATCAGGTCGTGCTGTTCGACGAGGTCGAGAAGGCGCACAGCGATGTGTTCAACGTGCTGCTGCAAGTGCTGGACGATGGCCGCCTGACCGATGGGCAGGGACGCACGGTGGACTTCACCAACACGATCATCGTGCTGACGTCGAACCTGGGCAGCCAGTTCATCGCTTCGCTGGCCGATGACGAGCCTGTCGAAAAGGTCGAGGATCAGGTGATGGAAATCGTCCGGGGTCACTTCCGGCCGGAGTTCCTCAATCGGCTGGACGAGGTGATCCTGTTCCACCGGCTGGGCGCGAGCCATATGGCGCCGATCGTGGACATTCAGGTCGCGCGGATCGGCAAGCTGCTGAAGGACCGCAAGGTGGTGCTGGACCTGACCGACGGTGCGCGGGCGTGGCTGGGCCGGGTCGGTTATGATCCGGTCTATGGCGCGCGGCCGTTGAAGCGGGCGGTGCAGAGATATTTGCAGGATCCGCTGGCGGACCTGATCCTGCGCGGCGAGGTGCCGGATGGCTCCACGGTGAAGGTCGATGAGGGGGATGGGGCGTTGCAGTTGAGGATGGCTTAATCCTCCCCGTGCCGCATTGGGAGGGATTGCCGCGTAACGATGGTAGGGGAAGAAGGCTCAAGTCGCGCTCATTCCCCTCCACCATGCTTCGCATGGTCCCCCTCTCCATCTACGATCGAGAGGCATAAAAAGGGAGCGCCATCGCTGGCGCCCCCTCCCCTTTTTAGTTCGATCAGGCCTTAGAAGTTGGCCTTCACGCCAAGTCGGTAGGCGCGACCGTAGATGCCGGTACCACCCTGGACCGGGTTGTAGTTGTTGGCGCCATAGGTGACCGGATCGATCGGCGGCAGATCGTCAAAGACATTGAGCACGTTCAGATAGACCGTGAAATTGTCGTTGAGCTTATAGCTGGTGGTGAGATCGACGGTGATATAATCGTCGACATTGCACGGCACGAACTTCGGAGAAAGCATGCCGCAACCGCCCGAAGCGCCTGGCCCTTCGACATCTTCGGCCGACAGATTATAACCGCCGAAGAATTCAGCCGTGGCAGAGAGGGTGAGCCGCTTCCATTCCAGCGTGTTGGTCCAGCTGCCGTGCCATTCGGGCGTACCCGAACCGGCAGTCAGGCTGTAATTGCCGATGGTGCCTTCATAGCTTTCACGGCTGCCGTCGGCGAAGGTCGTATCAAGATTGATAATGTAGGTCGCCTCTATCGAGCTGGTGAAACGAACATCGCCGAGGTCGAAACGCCCCGTTGCGGCAAAATCCAGACCTTCCGAACGGATCGTGGTGGCGTTGATCAGCGGCGCCTGGACATAGGCGACGCGCGGCAGCGCCGTTGGATTTTGTGGATCGGGCGAATCCTGGATGATGTTATAGCCCGCCGGGATCGCCTGGCCTGAATAATAGGCCGCAAGTGCGGGGCCGAACGGGGCCGGGATGATCGCGCCCTTCTTCTTGATATTGTAATAGTCGACGCTGAGGCGGACGTTCCGCATCGGTTCGAAGATCACGCCCGCCGTCCAGCTGGTCGATTTTTCGGGTTTCAGATCGGGGCTGGCAAGCTGGGTCTGACCGTAGCTGCTGGAACTGAGATAGGTCGGGCAGCTGGTGAAGGTCGCCCTCGTACAACCAAATTGCGCCAGGTAGGATTCTGGGAAGGTTGATGCGGTGTTGTTGACGAAACCCGTCGTCGGCAGCGCATTTGCTTCAGCAAAGCTTGGGATACGGAACCCCTTCGACCAGGTGCCACGCAGCGTCAGGGCGTCGATCGGCTTGTAGCGGAATCCCACCTTCGGAGAGAAGGCGTCCTGGCCGCTGTTGTAATTGTCATAGCGGCCCGACGCGTTGACTTCGAAGCCTTCGAAAGCGGGCACGCTCAGTTCGACGAAGCCCGATCGGACCACGCGCTCACCCTTGGTGCCGAAAGCATTCAGAACGAAATAGCGTTCCGTGGGACCGGCAAAGTCGTCGTTGGCGCTGGGAGCATTGATTGCCTCAAGCCGGATCTGGCCGCCAAAGCCGAGTTGCACCGGACCTGCTGGCAGTTCGAACAGCGTGCCATTGAAGCTCACCTGCGCGGCGTAGAGTTCGGATGTTGACTTGGTAACATTGTCCGGCGACAGATAATCGAGCACTGATTGACTGTTGGACAGCGGATTGACGAAATTATAGCTGCCATCGGCCACGACGTTGAGCAGACGCTGGATGTAGACATAGCCCTTTGACGTGCGCGTAAGGTCTGTGCGCATGCCGACGATGTCCGCCGCGAAGTTCCAATTGTCGGTAATCGGACCCGAAATGGAGAAGGCGCCGCGATAGGTGCGGCTCAGCGTCTCATTATATTCCTGCAGGTTGGGAATGCGGCCAAGGATGCGCGCCAGTTGGCCCTGTGCCGCGAAGGGATTGTTCGGATTGAGCGTGCCGTTGCTGGCATCGCAAGTAGCCTGGGGGACGCCGTTGACCAGGGGGCAGATATAGACCGGCAACGCCAGGGCGAACGAGCCCGGAGCGTTGGGTAGGCCGCTATTATAGGTGCTGAAGCGGGGGAACGCGATGCCTGCCGGGCCATTGGCGCGGATGGTCGCCGGTTCACCGGTATAGCTGACCTTGCTTTGCAGATAGTTGGCTGTGAAGGACGCTTCGATATCGTCTGTGACGGCAACGGTGGCCTTGAGGGCACCGCCGAAACGCTCGATCCGGGGCGAAATGACGCCATATTGGCGCACCAGATCGCCCTGGCAGACTGTGGTGGGAGCAAAGGCGTTTTGACTGGTGTCGGCCAGTTCCCCCGGAGTGAGCGTATATGGCGTTTCGCCCGCGATACAGCCTGCTGCCGGGTTGAGGAACTGGTAGCGGCCGAGCGGATCATCCAGCGCGCTCAACGAATCCGTGGGTGCGACGAAGAATGTGGTGGCGAAGGAGCGGCGATCGCTTGAGGACGTAGCATCGTCCCAGCCCACATAGCCGGTGCTGGACGGGTTGATCGAGCCGCCATTGGGGCCGACCTGAGGGCCACACACGCCGTCGCGGCAAATGCCCGACAAATCCTGCGAGTTGTAGGGATAGGGGCGGTCACGGTTATAGAGGGCGTTCTGACGATACCAGAAGCCGCTGGCGTAGATATTGTAGCCATCGCGGTTGAGGTCGCCGGTGCCCGCCGTCAATGTGATGCGGTAGTTTTCACCATCGCCGCGCTCGGTGAGGCCGCCTTCAATGCGGCCGCCTACGCCCTTGAACTGCTTTTTCGTGATGACGTTGATGACGCCCGCGATTGCATCCGCGCCATAGGTGGAGGAAGCGCCGTCGCGCAGCACTTCGACGCGATCGACGATGTCGTCTGGAATGGTGTTCAGATCGACGAAGTTGCGCGTCGCGTCATCCGCCAGCGGATAATAAGCCGCGCGCTGGCCATCGAACAGGACCAGGGTCGAACTGGTGGTGAGGCCACGCAGAGACACGGCCGACGCACCCGCCGCGAAGGCTCCGTTTGCCGAAAAGCTGTTGGTGAGCGCGGCACCATTGTTGGACGATATGCGCTGAAGCGCTTCCTGCGTGCTCTGGATGCCGCGCTGGTCAAGCGACTCGGACGTCAGGACCGAGATCGGCGAAGGCGTGTTGTTCACGTCCTGCCGCAGGATGGAGCCGGTGACCACGATGGTCGCTTGAGGTTCTTCGGCCACGGTGCCAGCCGGAGTATCCTGCGCAAAGGCAGGAGCGGCGAGCGCCGCGAAACCGGCGCCCGCGCATGCGAGCGCCTGCAGCGCTGCGCTATTGCGCAGCCACGCATTGTTCGAGATTTTCTTCACAGTCCAGTCCCTTGCTCTGGAGCGACGCAAGCAAACCTGCGCCCTTGATTTTGACGCATGAAGGGGGGCCTTGGAGCCCGACAGCAAACCCCTCTTCATCCGTGCTCGGGATAGTCTGCGCAGTCGTTTTATGCGTGTAAAGCAATGCTGCTGGCATTAGCGCACTTTGCTGTTTCACTGTCGTAAATTTGCCACATAGGCGATAAGCGCGGTTTTACGTTCGTTTAACAACTTATTTGGCGTCATTCATGGCAGACGGAACTTTGATGCTCTGCCATTGCCACAGGTTACACTAAGTTGCGCAAATGCATCTCAGATCAGTTGGCTGGCATTGGTCCGGTGAGCAGAAGCGGGTCGATCCGCGCTTCATTCCAGCGCAAACCCCAGTGAAGATGCGGGCCTGTCGCGCGGCCAGTCGCACCAACCGCGCCGATGCGCTGACCTTGGCGGACGGCTTGGCCAAGCTGCACGTCGATGCGCGACAGATGGAGGAAAGCGCTGCTGAGGCCTTGGCCGTGGTCGATGATCAGCAGATTGCCCTCCAGCGTGAAGGGATGATCGGCCGCCAGCGTCACCACTCCGTCAGCAGGCGCCAGAACGGGATCGCCGGTGACCGCAGCGATATCGATGCCGCCATGATAGGCGCCGGGGATGCCCTGATAGACGCGCTGCGATCCGAACAGGCCGGAGATACGGCCGACGCGCGGCCAGAGGAAGCGCTGGCGCCAGCCTTGGGCGCCGGTTTCCTGCGCGCGGGCGGCGGCGATTTGCGCCAGTTCCGGGCGGCGCAGCGCGAGGAAGGCTTCATTGTCGCGCACTGGGCGGAGGGGCGTGTTGACGCGCTCGATCCGCCAGGCGCGTGGGGCGATGCTGATGGGCTGGTTGATGATGCGACCGTCGGAGAGGCGGGCGGTGAGCTGTGCCTGCGGCCCGGCGTCACGGTCGAAAGCGATGAGGAAACGGCCATCGGGATCGACGCGGACGAGTTGATTGTCGAGGCGCAATTCCGCCGTCGCGGGTGGCGCTATGCCGGTGAGCGTGCCGCCCTGCTGCGCGGTGCCTTGAAGGGTGATGCCAGCGGCGGGGATGGGAGCCGGATTACTCGCTGCGCCCACACTGCCGGTCATCAGCAGAAGCGCGGCTGCCCAGCATTTCATCGCAGGCGGCGCGCCTTCAACTCGGCCTGGGCCGAGGCTTCGGCGCTGGCATAGGGCTCCTGCCGGGCGATGCTCCAATAGCGCAGGTCGTCGAGAGGTATCTGCTGGCCGGTGACGGCGCAAACAACATGGTCACCTGCCTGAAGCACACGGAAGCTGTAGGCCATATAATGGAGGCGGGCCGGACGATCGCGGTTGGACATCAGCATGGGATCAGGCGGCCTTCTTCACATTCATGCACATCAGGAGAACAGGTCCTGCTGGCGGGTTTCGCCGCCTTCCTGCGATTTGCGGGAAGGGCGGGATGAAGGGGATATAGCTTGCGGCGGCGCCTTCTCAAGGGCTGGCGATGACGGGCCGCCTTCCACCGTCGCCGCGACCGCACCATCGTCGAAATGGAGCGACACCGTACCTGCCGCACGGGCTTCATCGACTGTTTTGACGAGCCGGTCCCCCGCCATGACGCGGGCGAAGCCGCGCTTGAGCGGCAGGTCGGGATTGACCGAGAGGAACAGGCGCGACAGGCGGTCGAAGGCGGTGGCGCGGTCGTTAAAAACGCGGGTGAGATAGTCAGGGCGCAGGCGCTGACGATCGAGCCGTTCCTTCGCGCGGCTCAGATGCTGGTGCAGGAGCGCGGGACGGAGCGCACCGCCAGCTTGCCCCAGATGCGCGCGCGCGTCCGCGACCCGGTGGCGCAGGCCATTGCCAAGATCACCCGACAGCTGGTCGAGCCGCTGACGCTGAGGCGCAAGCAGCATGTCGGGCGTGGGCATGAGCCGGGCCTGCACCTCCAGCCGCTCGCGCGCCTGCGCAGCACCGCGACGCACCGCACGGTTCATGCGCAGGCCCTGTTCGGTCAGCATCGCCATGAGGTCGGCGCGTACCGGCACCGCCATTTCGGCAGCTGCGGTCGGCGTGGGCGCGCGCATGTCGGCGGCATAGTCGCAAAGCGTCGTGTCGGTTTCATGTCCGACGGCGGAGATGATCGGGATCGAACATTCGGCCACGGCACGGACGACGATTTCCTCGTTGAAGCTCCATAGATCCTCAACCGATCCACCGCCGCGCGCGACGATGACGAGGTCGGGACGGGGAACCGACCCGCCGGGCTGCATGGCCGAAAAGCCGCGTACGGCGCGGGCCACCTGCTCGGCCGCGCCCTGTCCCTGCACCAGCACCGGCCAGAGCAGGACATTGGTCGGGCAGCGATCTTCGAGGCGGTGGAGAATGTCGCGGATCACGGCGCCGGTGGGCGAGGTGACGACGCCGATGGTGCGCGGCATGAAGGGGAGCGGGCGTTTGGCGGAGCGGTCGAACAGGCCCTCGGCCGCGAGCTTCTGCTTCAACTTTTCGAGTAGGGCCATCAGCGCGCCCTCGCCCGCCAGCTCCATCCGCTCGATCACGATCTGATATTTGGAGCGGCCGGGATAGGTAGTGAGCTTGCCGGTGGCGATCACCTCCACCCCGTCCTGTGGCGCGAAGGGCAGCCGTTGCGCCCCGCCCTTCCACATCACGCCGTCGATGACCGCATTGTCATCCTTGAGGCACAGATAGAGGTGCCCCGACGCGGCGCGCTTGAATCCGGAAATCTCGCCGCGCAGGCGGACATGGCCGAAGCGATCCTCAACCGTGCGCTTCAAGATCGCCGACAATTCGCTCACCGAAAGCGGCGGTGCGTTGTCCCCCGCCCGTTCCTCGGCTAACAGGCGGCCCGATGCATCCAAACCAGCTTCATATTCCGGGGACATGGGCGAAATGAACATCCTTCTGTTGGGCAGCGGCGGCCGCGAACATGCTTTGGCCTGGAAGCTGGCGCAATCGCCCAGCCTCACGACCCTTTATGCAGCGCCCGGCAACCCCGGCATAGCCCAGCATGCGACGTTGGTCGACCTGGATGCCACGGATCATCGCGCGGTGGTCGATTTCTGCCTGCGCCATGCGATCGGGCTGGTGGTGATCGGACCGGAAGCGCCGCTGGTCGATGGGCTGGCCGACAATCTGCGGGTCAAGGGCTATCCGGTGTTCGGGCCGGGCAAGAAGGCGGCGCAGCTGGAAGGGTCCAAGGGCTTCACCAAGGATCTGTGCAAGCGCGCGAACATTCCGACTGCCGCCTATGAGCGCACCCACAGCAAGGATGGCGCGATCGCGGCGCTTGGCGATTTCGGCCTGCCGGTGGTGATCAAGGCCGATGGCCTGGCGGCGGGCAAGGGCGTGATTATTGCGGAGACGCGCGATCAGGCTGTCGAAGCGATCGAGGACATGTTCTCCGGCGCGTTCGGCGCGGCTGGCGCGGAAGTAGTCTTGGAAGAATTTATGACGGGCGAGGAGGCGAGCTTCTTCGCACTCACCGACGGCAGCGCCATCCTGCCCTTCGGCTCCGCGCAGGACCATAAGCGGGTGGGCGACGGCGATACCGGACCCAATACCGGCGGCATGGGGGCTTATAGCCCGGCACGGGTGCTGACGTCCGAGCTGGAAGCCGAAGTGATCGAGAAGATCATCCGGCCCACCGTTGAAACGTTGGCCGCAGAGGGGACGCCTTATTCGGGCGTGCTTTATGCGGGGCTGATGCTGACCGATGAGGGGCCTAAGCTGATCGAATATAATGCGCGTTTCGGCGACCCGGAATGCCAGGTGCTGATGATGCGCTTCGACGGCGATCTGGTCGAACTGTTGCTGGCGGTGGCGCAGGAACGGCTGGCGGAACAGGGGCCGGTTACGTTGGCGGATCGCACTGCTTTGACGGTGGTGATGGCGGCGAATGGCTATCCGGGCACGCCGGAAAAGGGCGGCGCGATCGGCGGCATAGACGCGTCCGAAGCGGGCGGCGCGCGGGTTTTCCATGCAGGAACGGCGGACAAGGATGGCGTGCTGGTCGCCAATGGCGGGCGGGTCCTGAACGTCACGGCGAGCGGCGGCAGCGTGGGCGAGGCGCAGGCAGCAGCCTATCGGGCGGTGGATGCCATCGACTTTCCGACCGGATTTTGCCGTCGCGACATTGGCTGGCGCGAAGTGGAGCGCGAGGGGCGCTGAGACCGTTCAATACGGGCTCTTGCCGATTGTGCGCCAGCGCCCTTAGATAAGGGCCTGAAAACAAGAGGGAGCGTGATGCAGGAATTTTTCATGGACTTTGGCCTGTGGCTGCTGATCGGCTTGCTGGTCCTGATCGGCGTCGTGTTCCTGCTGTCGGGGCGCAAGACGCCCGTCGACAACGCCCCGGCCGAGCGTGCCCCGGTGGTGGAACGGCAAGAGCCGCCGGTAGCGCCCGCCGCCGCAGAGCCGGCGATCGTTCCGCCCACGACGATCGCGGCTGAGCCTCAGCCTGTAATTGCGCCTGCGTCGCCGGTTGCGGCTGCTCCGGCAGTAGCGCCAGCGTCGGATGCGCATGACAATCTGCTGACGTTGAAGGGGGTCGGCCCCAAGCTCAACCAGTTGCTGATCGAACTGGGCGTGACCCGCTATGCGCAGATCGCCAGTTGGAGCGACGCCGACATTGCGGCGATCGATACGAAGCTTGGTAGTTTCAAGGGTCGGCCGGTGCGAGACCAATGGGTTGATCAGGCGAAATATCTGGCGGCTGGCGATACTGCCGGGTTCGAAGCGAAATACGGCAAGCTTTAGGGCGTAGCGAGCGCCGGTGTTAGCTTCGGCTCAGGAAAAAACGAGAGGCGATCGGACCACGTAACGCGCTCTTTCAGCCTTGCCCTAGCAGTTCGCGGGCACGGGGGGCTAGGCGCTGGGTTGCGGCTTCATGGATGCCGGGGGCTGTGCAGAGGAGGCCGAAGGCGGTGGGATCCGGGCGGTTAAAGGACAGGGGGACGCCGAGCGCGTCGGTGACGGTTGCCCCCGCTTCCTGCGCGATCAGCGCGGCGGCGGCGACATCCCATTCATTGCCCCAGCGGACAGTGGCGACAAGGTCGGCCTCATCGGCGGCGACCATAGCCATGCGCAGGGCTATGCTGTTGGGCTTGTGGACAGTAACGAGGTCGCGGTCGTAGCGGGGAAGTTGGTCGGCGGGGACGCGAGCGCCGGGCAGGATCATGCGGGACCCTGCGGAAAGGATGCGGCCGTTGCGGGTGGCGCCCTCCCCAGCCCGCGCGATCCACAATTCGTTGCGGGCGGGCGCGGCGAGGATGCCGATGCGCACCGCGCCATGTTCGACCAGCGCAACCGACACGGACCAGCCCGGACGACCGCGCAGATAGTCGCGGGTGCCGTCGATGGGATCGACCACCCATACGCGGGCAAGGTCGAGGCGATGGACGGTGTCGGCGGTTTCTTCGGACAGCCATCCAGCGGTGGGGTCGATGATGCTGAGGCTCTGGCGGAGCATCTCGTCAATTTCGAGGTCCGCCTCGCACACAGGATGGCCAGGGACTTTCTCCCACTGGCGCACCTGCGTCTGGCCGCCCGCCCAGAGGGTGAGCGCCCGGTCGGCCGCGTCCGATACCGCGCCGACAAGCGCGCGCAGATCGATTTCAGCCCCCGGCAACGGTCATCCCGTCGATGCGGATAGTGGGCACGTTCATGCCGTAGCGGAATACAAGGTCGTTCGCGGGGACGAGGGCGCGGAACATGTCTTTAAGATGGCTGGCGATCGTGATTTCCGAGACCGGACGGGTGATCACGCCATCCTCGATCAGGAAGCCCGCAGCGCCACGGCTATAATCGCCAGTGACCCCGTTCACGCCCATGCCGATTAGTTCGGTGACATAGAGGCCGCGCTTGATGTCCGCCATCAGGGCGGCGGGAGAGATGTCGCCCGGTTCCATATGCACATTGGTGACGCCTGCGCCGGGCGCACCGCTGCCGCCCCGGCTGGCATGGCCGGTGGGTTGGAGGCCAAGCTGGCGGGCGGAGGCGCTTTCCATCAGCCAGCCGGTCAGCACGCCTGCATCAATCAGGGCACGACGGGCGACCGGCAGTCCCTCACCGTCGAAGGGGCGCGAGCGCATTCCGCGCAGGCGGAGCGGATCGTCGATGATGGTGATGGCGCTGTCGAACAGCTTCTCCCCGAGGGAATCGAGCAGGAAGCTCGACCGACGGGCGATGGCGGGGCCGACGATGCCGCCGATCAGATGGCCGAGCAGGCTGGAGCCAATGCGCGGGTCGAACAGGATGGGAAGGACGCCGCTTTCGAGTTTGGCGGGGTTGAGGCGGGCGACGGCGCGCTCCCCCGCGCGGGCGCCGATCGTCGCGGCATCATCCAGATCAACCAGATGGCGGACGCTGTGGCTGGCATGGTCCCGCTGCATGTCCGCGCCGGTGCCCGCAAGGACGCTGGCCCAGGTCGAATGGCTGGTGCCCGCATAGGCACCGGCAAAGCCGTGGCTGGTGGCGAGCGCGACCTGGCTGCGGCCGTTGGATGCGCCGCCCCCTTCGCTATTGGTGACGCCGCTGACGGCGCGGGCGGCTTCCTCGACAGCGAGGGCGCGCTCGCGCAGTTTCGCGGGTTCGGGCTCGCTCGGATCGGCAAGGTCCAGTGCGGGCAAGGCGCCACGCAGCAGCCTGTCTTCAGGCGCGAGGCCCGCATAGGGATCTTCCGGCGCCTCCCGCGCCATGGCGATGGAACGATCGACCAATGTGCTCAAGGTCGCGGGATTCATGTCCGACGCGGCGATGCTGGCGGAGCGCTGGCCGACGAAGACACGCAGGCCGATTTCTTCGCCCTCCGATCGCTCCATATCCTCCAGCGCGCCAAGGCGCACCGCGACCGTGGTCGAGGCATTGCAGGCGTAGATGGCGTCGGCCGCGTCAGCCCCGGCCCTGCGTGCCGCCGTCACCAGATCCTGCGCGCGGGACTGGGCTTCTTCGAGGCTGAGCATGGGTGCGGGGCATTCCTGCTGAAGGGTGAGGCGTCAGGTCATGGGCCTTACGCGCTTGGACCCGGCTGAGCAACCTGCGCATCGGCCCAATATTTGAGGAGATGGTAAGCGACAGCCATTGGCGGAGGCGAGGTGAAAGGCGCGTCTGAATCCCCTGCCAATGCGGCGCGGACTCCGGTTGCGTCGCACCAGAATGCATGCTGAATCTCGGTCTCGTCCAGCGTCAGCGCATCGTCGTCGGCTTGGGCGACACAGGCGATCATGAGCGATGATGGGAAGGGCCACGGCTGGCTCATCACATAGCGGACGGAGTGGACGGTGACGCCTGCCTCCTCCTTGATTTCGCGCACGACAGCTTCCTCGATGGTTTCCCCCGGCTCCACGAAACCGGCAAGCGCGGAATAGAAGCCCTGCGGCCAGCTATGCTGCCGACCGACCAGCACCCGCCCGTCATGCTCAGCGAGCATGATGACGACCGGATCGACGCGGGGAAAATGTTCCGCATCGCAGGCGCCGCAGCGGCGCGCCCAGCCCGCCTTTTCCGGACGGGTACGCGATCCACAGACAGAGCAGAAGGGATGGCGGCCGTGCCAGTGGACGAGGCTGCGCGCTGCGCCGTAGAGGGCGACTTCGTCGGCGGGTACTTCGGTGACGATGGAGCGGCTGCGGGCGCTGGGGACGAAATTGTCGCCCTTTTCCTCGGCGAGGTGGACGAACACCGGGCGTTGCGCTTCGTCGAGGCCAAGGAGGAGGTAATCTTCGGCTCGAGCGTCGGAAGCCAGCGGCTCCATCCGCAGATGACCGTCCTGCGTGACCGGATCGAGCCCGTCGAGGACAATGCAGCGGGCATCGGGATTGGCGAACGCCTGCGCCGCAAGGCCAGGGTTGGCGCGGATTTGATCGGCGCGGTCCAGACGACCGCCTGCGTAACCGAGCTGGTCAAGGGACATAGGCTTCATTCTCCTTTCATCGCCGCTTGCGCCGCGCGGCGGAACAGGGTGGGCAGACCCGCCTCGTCTATTCGAGAGAGCGGCCACCATTCGCCGTCTTCGACAGGCAGGCTTTCCTTTGCCACTTGAGCGACATGAACGGTCAGGGCCAGTGAGAAATGGGTGAACACATGGGCAACGGGTTCCGATAGCGTTTCCCAAGACGCCGCGAGCGGCGGCGTCGCGTCAGGAGCAGCGCTCCAGTCCGAAGAGGGAAGCGCGCGCATGCCGCCGAGCAGGCCCTTGGCCGGGCGGCGGATCAACCAGACATGACCGTCCGCCCGCTCGATCCACCAGCTATGGCCGAGACGGTGCGGCTTCGCCTTCTTCGCGGCCTTGACCGGGAAGGCGGCGGGATCGGCCGTGCGAAAGGCCGCGCAATCCTGCCGCAGTGGGCAGATGCCGCAGAGGGGGTTGCGAGATGTGCAGATGGTCGCGCCAAGGTCCATCATCGCCTGCGCGAAATCGCCAGCGCGGGCATCGGGGGTGATGCTGTCCGCAGCGGCGCGGATGGCGGGACGGGCAGCGGGCAGCGGCGTGTCGATGGCGAACAGGCGCGCGACGACGCGCTCCACATTGGCATCCACCACCACCGCGCGGCGGCCGAAGGCGATGGCGGCGACGGCGGCGGCGGTATAGGCACCGACGCCGGGCAGGGCGCGCAGGCCGTCTTCATTGTCGGGGAAAGTGCCGCCATGCCGGTCCGTCACTGCGCGGGCGCAGGCGAGCAGGTTGCGGGCGCGGGCATAATAGCCAAGGCCCGCCCATGCAGCCATGACGTCGGCATCCTCCGCCCCGGCAAGCGCCTCCACGGTCGGCCAGCGATCGGTGAACTTCGCGAAATAGGGGCCGACGGCGGCGACCGTCGTCTGCTGGAGCATGACTTCGGACAGCCAGACGCGATAGGGGTCTGCCGCATTGGCACCCGGTGGCGCTCGCCAGGGCAGGCGACGGGCATGGACATCATAATGTCCGAGCAGATCCGCTGCGATTTTCATGAGGTTCCGCTCGACGTCCATGGCCGCCCTATGCCATTAAGCGGAGCATGACGGAACGGCCCGCGACACCCAAATTGAAAAGCCGTGCCCAGGCAGCGGCCGAGCGACCTCGCGTCGGCGGCCCGCGCCAGATTGCCGATCTGATGCCGCAGATCGGCGCTGCCGCTTTCCGCAAGTTCGGCTTTGTCCAGTCGAGCATCGTCACGCGCTGGGCCGAGATTGTGGGGCAGCATTATGCGGAGATTTCCGCCCCCGAATCGATCCGCTTTCCGGTGGGGAAGAAGGCAGGCGGGACGCTGCAACTGACGGTGATGAGCGGTCATGCGCCGATGATCCAGCATGTGCTGCCCGACATCATCGATCGGGTGAACCGCTTCTTTGGCTATGCCGCCGTGGCGAAGGTCGCAATGAAGCAGGGGGAGGTGCGCGGTTCCACGCCCGAACGACGCCCGCCGCCGCGTAATTTAAGGCCGGTGCCGGTGGAACTTGGCGATTCGCTGCGCGACATTGGCGACCCCGAATTGCGCGCCGTTCTGGAGTCTCTCGCGCAGGGGCTTGTCAATTCCAATGGTTTGCCGAAAATCAGCTGAATCATTCAATTGCCGTACAGGGGCGGCCCTTCATTGGAAGAACGCATGACGAAATCGCGCTTGCTAATCCTTGGCCTCCTCGCATTGATCACCCTCCCCGGCGCGCTGATCGCCGCGCCCGCCATCAACTGGACGACACGGGTCGCGCTGTCGCCCATTGGGGGACATGTGATGGGCAATCCGGCCGCTCCGACGAAGCTGGTCGAATATGTGAGCTATACCTGCTCGCACTGCGCCCATTTCGTGGGTGAGGCGAGCGCGCCGCTGAAAGCCGACTATGTGAAGGGCGGAAAGGTCAGCGTGGAAGCGCGCAATGCGGTGCGGGACAAATATGACCTGACGGCGGCGCTGCTGGCGCGATGCGGCGGGCCTAAACGCTTCTTTGGCAATCATGAGGCGCTGTTTGCCAATCAGGACGCCTGGATGGAACAGTTGCAGGCCTATGACCGTGGCGCGGCCAAGCCATCCGAGCAGATCGCCTTGTTGCGCGACATCGGGCGTAATACGGGCCTTTACACATTGATGGGCAAACGCGGCTTCACGCCTGCTCAGCTTGACGCCTGCATCGCCAATCCAGCGGCGATGAAGCAGATATTGGCGATGACCGACGAGGCGTGGAACAAGGTGAAGATTGGCGGCACGCCTGCCTTCACCATCAACGGCAGGCTGGTTGGCGGGTCAAGCTGGACCAGCTTGCGCGATGCATTGCCCGCCGCCGCACAGTAAACTAAACCCTTGATCCTGACGCCCGAGCAACGGAGCCTGCACGCAGTGAAAGCCATTACCGGACTTGCCCTTATCGCCCTGTCGATGACCGTTTCCGCCTGCGGAGACAAGGACGCCACCAGCACGACGTCCGCCGAACCAATCGCCCCCGTCGCCGCGCCCGCAGGCACGAGCTGGTCAAACACGGTCACCCAGACCACCGATGGCAATTTCGTCATGGGCAATCCCCAGGCGAAGGTGAAGTTGATCGAATATGCGAGCTACACCTGCAGCCATTGCCGCGATTTTGCGGCCGAAGCATCGGAGGAAATCCGGAAGATCGTCGATAGCGGCAAGATGAGCTACGAGCTGCGCAATTTCGTGCGCGACCCGATCGATATCTCGACATCCCTGCTGGCCCGCTGCGGCGGCAAGGATGTTTTCTATCCGCTGAGCGATCAGTTCTTCGCCAATCAGAATGCGATGTTCGAAAAGGCGCAGGCCTTGGGCGACGCCAAATATCAGCAACTGATGAGCGCGCCGCCTGCGCAGCGTTTCGGTAATTTGGCCGAGGCTGTCGGATTGGTCGATTTCGCCAAGCAGCGTGGGATTGCCGAGGATAAGGCTAAGCAGTGCCTGGCCGATACCGCCGCCGCCGAAAAGCTGGCCAAGGGCGTCGAGGCGGCAAACAATCAATATAAGATTGAGGGCACGCCGACCTTCATCCTGAATGATGTGAAGATCGACAATGTCGCAACCTGGGCGACATTGCAGCCCAAGCTCAAGGAAGCGGGTATCTGATTGGCTCAAGGGGGGCAGACATTTGCGATGAGTTTGCCCGCTGAAGGCGGGGCAGCATCACGCTGCCCCGGCAATTGGCCCGGCGGGTGGCCATGCAGATAAAGCGCCTCAAGCTTTCCGGTTTCAAAAGCTTCGTCGATCCGACGGAGCTGCGCATCGAACCCGGCCTGACCGGGATTGTCGGGCCAAATGGCTGCGGCAAGTCCAACCTGCTGGAAGCGATCCGCTGGGTGATGGGCGAATCCAGCGCCAAGTCGATGCGCGGCGGCGGCATGGAAGATGTGATCTTCGCGGGCACATCCACCCGGCCGCAACGGGACTTTGCCGAAGTGTCGCTGCAAACGGTGCAGGAACAGGGTGAGCTGTTCAACGCGGTCGAAGTGGGCGCGGACGGCGAACTGGAAGTTACTCGCCGCATCGAGCGCGGGGCGGGCAGCGCCTACAGGGCCAATGGCCGCGACGTGCGGGCGAAGGATGTCGCGCTGGTCTTCGCCGACGCCGCGACGGGGCCGCACAGCCCGGCACTGGTGAGCCAGGGGCGGATCGCCGCGGTCATCGCCGCGCGGCCGCAGGAACGGCGCGCGATGCTGGAGGAAGCGGCAGGCATTTCCGGGCTGCATGTCCGGCGCAAGGATGCCGAGCAGAAGCTGCGCGCAGCCGAGGCCAATCTGGTGCGGCTGGACGAGATACTGACCGACATGGAAGCGCGGGCCAGCAGCCTGCGGCGGCAGGCCAAGGCGGCCGAGCGCTATATCAAGCTGTCCGAGCAGATCAGGGTCGCCGAAGGACGCGTGATCTTCGCCCGTTGGCGCGAAGCTGCGGCGAGCGCGGATGCCGCGCGGAAGGAGGCGGTGGAGGCCGAAAGCGCCGTCACCGCCGCGCAGGAGGCTCAGGCGGCGGCGGCGGTTCATGCCAATGCGGCAGTGGATGCGCTCGCCCGGCGGCGGGTGGCGTCACAGGCGGCGCGAGACGAGGCGAACGAGGCGGGGCATCGGCTCGCGGCGCTCAGGACTGAGCGCGATGGGGTGGTGCGGCGGCTGCATGATCTGGCGCAGCAGGCCGAGCGGCTGGAAGAGGACCGGGCGCGCGAGGGGACGCTGGCCAACGATGCGGCCGAGGCGATTGCCCGGCTTACGGCCGAGATTTCCGTATTGAAGAGACGGATCGCCGACACCGAGACGATGCGGCCCGATTTCGCCGGGCGGATCGCGCGGGCGGAGGATGCTGCGCGCGATGCCGAGTTGGACCTCGCCAAGGCGATGGCGCGACAGGCGGGCGAGCAGGCCGAACTGCGCGTAGCCGAGGCGGCGTTGGCGGCGGCGCGCAGCCGTCTGGAGCGGGCGGAGCGCGAGGCGGCGCGCCTGGAGGCGGAAACGGGCGCCCTGCCCGATGCGGCGCCGCTAGAGGCGAAGCGAAGCGAGGCGCTGGCGGCACAGGCAACGGCTGGATCGGATCGCGATGCGGCCGAGGCGGCGATCGGGCAAGCTGAAACGGCGCGGCAGGCGGCGGCCGAGGCGCGCGCGGCGGCCGAAGCGGCGCTATCATCCGCACGGGCGGGACTGGCGGCGCTGGATAGCGAGGCGGCGGCGCTCAAGCGAGCGATCGAGAGCGGAAGCGGGCGCGAACGGGCGCTGGATCAGTTGAAGGCCGCACCGGGCTTTGAGCGGGCGCTGGCCGCCGCGCTGGGCGATGACCTGGAGGCGCCGGTCGGCGCGCAGGGCACGCGGCGTTGGACTGGGGCGGCGGCGCTGGAGAGCGATCCGGCCCTGCCCGCTGGATGCGCTTCCCTGGCAGATCATGTGCGCGCGCCTGCGGAACTGGCGCGGCGGTTGGCGCAGGTCGCGGTCGCCGAGACGGATGATGGACAGGCGCTGGCGGTGGGACAGCGGCTGGTGACCAAGGATGGTCAGCTGCGGCGCTGGGACGGCTATGTCGCGGCCGAGGGCGGCGCGGCGGCGGCCGAGCGGCTGATCCGGCTCAATCGGCTGGAGGCGATTGCTGCGGCGCGACCGGCGGCGGATGCTGAGGTCGAGGCGGCACGCGCGGCGCAGGATAGCGCTGCTGGTGAAGAACGGGCGGCGGCCGAGGCGCTGGGGGCTGCGCGGACGCAGCTTGGCGCGGCCGACCAGGGGTTGCGCGCGGCGCTTCGTGCTGCCGATGAAGCGGCTACGGCGCTGGAACGGCTGTCCGGGCGGCGGGAAGCAGTCGAGGAGCGACTGGCCGAAGCGCGCGCTGATCTGGGCGCAGCCCGGGCCGAATATGACAAGATGGACGCTGCGCGCGCGGCGGTGCCGGACGGGGCCGGGACGCGGACGCTGGTGGCATCGCTTTCGCAAGCGAGCGAGAAGGCGCGCATGACTGTCAGCCAGTTGCAGGCGGATCAGGCCCTGGCCGACCGGGCTTTGGCGAGCGATCGTGAACGCATGGCTGCGGCTGACGCGGAAGCCAAGGGCTGGCGCGCACGGGCAGGCGAGGCGGCGAAGCGGATCGCCGCCATGGTAGAGCGCGGCGAGGCGATTGCATCCGAGCGCGATGGGCTGGCACAGCAGCCCGACAGGCTGGCGACGGCGATCGCCGCCTTGTCTGAGCAGGGCGCGGGGCTGGCGGACGCGGCGGAAGCGGCGCGGCGGGCGGAGAGCGAGGCCGAAGCGGCGCTGCGGGTTGCCGAGGAACGGGCCGCGCAGACGGGTGAAGCGCTGGCTCAGGCGCGCGAACGGCGGGCGACTGCTGCCGCGCGAGCGGAGGCAGCGGAAGAGAAGCGGGTGGAAACCAACCGTCTTTCGGGCGAACGCTTTGAATGTCCGCCGCCGGTGCTGCCCGAGAAGCTGGGCTTTGCCAGTGCCGACATCCGGATCGCGCAGACCGAACAAGGTGAACATGACCGCCTTTCCGCCGAACGCGAGCGGATCGGGCCGGTCAATCTGGTGGCTGCACAGGAATTGGAGGAGCTGGAGGCAACGCAGGCGGCGAGCCGGGCCGAGAGCGAGGAACTTGCCCAGGCGATCAACCGGCTGCGCGGGTCAATCGGCAGTCTCAATCGCGAAGGTCGGCAGCGGCTGCTGGCGGCGTTCGAGGCGGTCGATGGGCATTTCCGGCGGCTGTTCACGACGCTGTTCAATGGCGGACAGGCGCATCTGGAACTCATCGACAGCGACGATCCGCTGGAGGCGGGGCTGGAAATCATGGCGCAGCCACCTGGCAAGAAGCTCGCTGCGCTGACGCTGTTATCTGGCGGAGAGCAGGCGCTGACGGCCGTCGCTCTGATCTTCGGCCTGTTCCTGACCAATCCGGCGCCGATCTGCGTGTTGGATGAGGTCGATGCACCATTGGACGATGCCAACGTCGAGCGTTTCTGCGACCTGCTCGATGTCATGGTCGGGCAGACCGACACGCGCTACCTGATCGTCAGCCATAACGCGGTGACCATGGCGCGCATGCACCGGCTGTTCGGCGTGACGATGGTGGAGCGCGGAGTGAGCCGCCTCGTTTCCGTCAATCTGGGCGGCGCGGAAGCGCTGCTAGCGGCGGAATAGAAAAGCGGCGAGGCTTCAGCGCGGCTTGCGCATGCGACGGAACAGGCTGCGGTCGGTGACCGGTTCGAACATCTCTTCAGGCCCTTCCGGATCGAGCACCTCATTTTCGGCCAGCCAGGCCTGCACATCGTTGAGGTTGGGCGTCACATAAGGGCGCAGGGTTCGGCCAAGCTTGTCACGCAGTTCCTCGATCCCGGCAATCAGCCCGCGCTCTGCAATGACGGCGGATACCCGTTCGACGGGCAGATCCAGATGTTCGGCGATCAGGTCATCACGAATGCCGAGCACGGTCGCTTCATGCCCGGCATTGGCGGGAAGGGTCCCGTCGATCGTGACATCACATTCGGTATCGAGCCGCATCGAGCGGTTGTTCATATTGGACGAGCCCACGCGCAAGGTCCGGTCATCGACGATCAAGATCTTGGCATGGACGTAGATCGGCTCACCACGCACCGTGAAAGGATGGTAGATGCGCAGCTTGCCATAGGCGTCACGGGCGCGCAGGGCTTCGACCAAGCGAGCGCGGGCAGTGTCCATGGCCTGCTGTTCCAACCAGCCATCGGCTTGTTCCGGATTGATGATGACGATTTCCGGCCCATCGGGATCACCCAGCCGCGCGGCGATCGCCTCGGCGATGCGGCGGGATGCGAAGTACTGGCTTTCGGCGTAGATGGATCGCTTCGCAGACGCGATCTGGTTCAGATAGAGCTTCTCAATTTCCTGAAGTGGCTGCTGATCTTCCATTTCCGGCGCGGAACGGGAAATGGCGATATCGACATTTTCGAACTGCACCGGCAGTGCGTCGGGCCAGCAATCATGTTCGCCGAAGATCGGTTCCAGATCGCCGCCGCCGGTCCCCTTCCAACGGGCGCGGGCATGATCCCCCAACACCATCGCGACATCGCCCTGCAAGGCGGTGGTCGCATCATGCCAAGGCCCATAGGCGGAACCGTCCGGGTGGTGACGGCCGGGGTCCTCGTCGCGATGATGGCGTGTGTCCCACCGGTCGCTGGTCATGTCGATGCCGCCGCAAAAGGCAAAACAATCATCGATCACGACGATCTTCTGATGGTGCGAAGCCCCAGGGGGATGATGGCTGTCCAGCTTCACCTGTATGCGCTTGTGCGCCATCCATTTGACGGTGGTAAAGAGGTTGGCGGGCTGCACCATCGACTTCATCGCGCCAACGTCCCAGCGCAACAGGAAGATTTCCAGCTCCGGCTTCTCCGCGACGAGCCAGCTAATGAACTCACCGATGATGACGGGCGCTTCATCCTTGGCTTCGTCCTCGCGGATCAGGCTGATCGCGGCGTCGAAATCCCAACCGATGAGCATGATCCGGCGTTTCGCCTTCAGCATGGCGGCGCGGGCGTGGCGGAAATAGGCTTCCGCATCAATAATCACGCTGGCCTTGGCGGCGCGGGCGATGCGCCAGCAATCCTCACCCTCTTGCGGCATGTTCATGCACTCCCCACGACGAGGCAGCCAAGGAACATCAGGAACCCCGCGAAACGGTTGGAGCGGAACTTGGTGAGGGGATCGGCTCCATCCTCCTTGAGCGTTCCTACCTGCCAGAAAAGATGAACCGCCATCGGCAGCAAGGCAGCGAGAACAAGCCATTGCGGCCGCACCTGCCAAAGGGCCGCCGCCCAAAGGGAAAGCGCGAGCAGGTAGCAGAGCATTACGCCGCCGCGCACATAGCGGCCCATCGACAAGGCGCTCGACCCGATACCGATCAACGCATCATCCTCCCGGTCCTGCAACGCATAGATGGTGTCATAACCCACGACCCAGCAGATGGTGCCTGCGTAAAGCAACAGCCCGGGCAAGGTAAGCGCCCCTGCGACCTCGCTCCAGCCGACCAGCGCTGCCCAGGAAAAAACAAGGCCAAGCCAAAGCTGCGGCCAGCCGGTGATCCGCTTCATGAAGGGATAGGCAGCGACCAACGCGAGACTGCCGAGCGAGACGAGCTGTGCATAAGGGCGCAGTTGCAGCAGGACCAGCAGCCCGACGAGACAGAGAAGGATGAGCCACGCCCATGCTGTCTTCAGTCCAACCGCGCCACTGGCGAGCGGGCGGGCTGCGGTGCGAGCGACTTTCCGATCGAGATCGCGATCGACGATGTCGTTGAACACGCAGCCCGCGCCGCGCATGGCGATGCTGCCGAGCAACAGCCAGAGGATCAGCGGCCAGCGCTCCCCTGCCCCGCCCGCCAGAACCACGGCCCAGGCCCCCGGCCAGAAGAGCAGCCACCAGCCGATCGGACGATCGAGCCGAGCCAGTAGCGCGAGCGCGCGGGGCGTCGCGGGCAGGCGGGCGAGCAGGCCGCGGGCCTCGCTGTCTGGGACTATGGTGTCACTCAACGTCACGCTCGCTTGTCGAAGGGCCGTTCTTCCTCTTTAGAGAAGTAAAGGGCTTCAACAAGCCTGTCCTGAGCCTGTCGAAGGGCTCAGCCCGAACGGAGCATTGGAATATGACCGCAACCCCTGCATGGCCGCCGCAGAGCGCGCCGCGCCTGCATGTCGAGACGCAGTTAGGCGACGGCGTGGCCGTGCCGGTCGATGGCAACCCGGCCCATTATCTGATCAGCGTCATGCGGGTGAAGCCGGACGACATCGTCCTGCTGTTCGACGGCAGGTCCGGCGAATGGGCCGCGCGGGTGCGGGACATACGCAAGCGCGATCTGGTGCTGGAATGCGTCAGCCAGACCAAGGCACCGGAGGAGGTGCCCGATCTCTGGCTATGCTGCGCGCCGATCAAGAAAGGCCGCATCGACCTGATCGCGGAAAAAGCGTGCGAACTGGGCGTTGCGAAGCTGCAACCGGTACTGACGCGGCGCGCGGTGGTGGACAAGCTCAACCTCGACCGGCTTCATGCGCATCTGGTCGAGGCGGCCGAACAATGCGGCCGCACCGCGCTGCCTGACCTCAGCGGCATGGTGAAGCTGGACGCGTTGCTGCGCGACTGGCCGGAGGATCGCTGGCTGTTTTTTGCCGATGAAAGCGGCGGCGAGCCGCTGCACGAGACGCTGCGCGCGCATCAGGGGCCAGCGGCGTTCCTGATCGGGCCGGAGGGCGGCTTCGACCCGGCAGAGCGGGAGGCGATCCGTGCCGTGGCAAAGGCCGTGCCCGTGTCCCTTGGCCCTCGCATCCTGCGCGCGGAGACGGCGGCGATCGCCGCGACGTCGGCGTGGATGACGCTGAACGGCGACTGGCGATAGGATTGCTGTTCCAGTTGCAATCCGAAATGGGATTGCAGCCCCGGTGGACGCAACCTATTTGTCCCCCGCGCGCTGTCAATTGACGCGCAAGGGGGACAGGCTAAGGCGGGGCATGAGCACGAGAACCGACTCAGGGGGCATCGATCCCGTCATCGAAAGCCGCGACCAGCTGATCGTGGCCTTTTCCAAGGGCGCAAAGCCCAAGGATCGCTGGCGTATCGGCACCGAGCATGAGAAGTTCGTCTATTCCAGGGCGGATCATCATGCGCCGTCCTACAGCGAGCAGGGCGGCATCCACACGCTGCTGATCGGCCTGACGCGCTATGGCTGGAGCCCGGTGTTCGAGGGTGACAACATCATCGCCCTGTCCGGCGCCGATGGAACGGTGAGCCTGGAACCGGCGGGTCAGCTGGAACTGTCCGGTGCGCCGCTGGAAAATCTTCACCAGACCTGCGCGGAGACGCAGCGGCATCTGGAACAGGTCAAATATGTTGGCGACATGCTGGGCCTGGGGTTCCTGAGCCTGGGCATGTGGCCCGACAAGACACGCGACGAACTGCCCGTGATGCCCAAGGGGCGCTATGACATCATGCTGCGGCACATGCCCCGCGTGGGGACGATGGGCCTCGACATGATGCTGCGGACCTGCACCATCCAGACGAACCTCGACTATGGCAGCGAGGCGGACATGGTGCAGAAGTTCCGCGTTGGCCTCGCCCTGCAACCTCTCGCAACCGCGCTGTTCGCCAATTCGCCCTTCACCGAAGGCAAGCCCAACGGCTTCCTGTCCTATCGCAGCCATATCTGGTCGGACACCGACCCGCACCGCACGGGCATGCTGCCCTTTGTGTTCGAGGACGGCTTTGGCTATGAGCGATACGCCGACTATGCGCTCGATGTGCCGATGTACTTCGTCTATCGCGACGGTCGCTATATCGATGCGGCGGGGCTGAGTTTCCGCGACTTCTTGGACGGCAAGCTTTCCATTCTGCCCGGTGAGAAGCCGACCGAGAAGGATTGGGAGGATCATCTGTCCACCGCCTTCCCGGAAGTGCGGTTGAAGAGCTTCCTTGAAATGCGCGGGGCCGATGGCGGACGAGCGGATCGCATCACCGCCCTGCCCGCTTTCTGGGTTGGCCTGCTCTATGATCAGGACGCGCTCGATGCGGCCTGGGATCTGGTAAAGGACTGGACCATGGAGGACCGGCAGACGCTACGCGATGCGGCACCGAAGCTGGCGCTGGATGCTCCGTTACCGGGCGGGCGCAAGCTGCGCGACATCGCGGCGCAGGTGCTGGACATCAGCCGTAGCGGGCTCAGAGCGCGGGCACGGTTGAACGATATCGGCGACAATGAAACCGCCTATCTGGCACCGCTGGACGAGATCGTGGCGGCTGGGCGGACGCATGCCGAAGAACTGCTCGACCGTTATCATGGCGAATGGGCGGGCGACCTTTCCCGCGTCTATGATGAGGAAAGCTTCTGAACTATTCCGCTGGCGTCAGGGCTGTTTGACCCTTGCGTCGGCTACCCATGGCCCAGGCGAAGAAGCGGGGAACGAGCGCATTGCGCTCCATCCATTCGCTATAGGCGCGATAGGCGGGATCCGTGGAAAGATGCGCTTCTTCCGTCCGGGCGCGCCAATAATAGACGGCGTTGGTCGCCGCCAGCATCGCGCAGTTGCGCACCATGTCAGTGAGGCTTCCCGATACCGTGAGGAAGGGCAGCGCCGAAAACCACCAGAAGAGATTCTTCGACAAATAAGCCGGATGGCGGGTCCAGCGATAAGGCCCATGGGTCAGGATGCCGCGATGGGTGAGGTTGGAAAAGCGGATGCCGAACACCACCGTCGCCCAGGCATAGATGGCGGTGAGCAGGACGAGCCAACCGCCTAAAATCCATTGCAAGGTCGTATGCCCCTGCGTCCAGACGTCCCATTCCGCGCCGCCTGCATGATAGTCGAGCGGTCCCCCTGACCCCATCAGCACGAAGGGCGGGTAGCAGATCAGCGCCGCCACCCAACCGGTCAGCAACGGATTAGCCGATCGTATGTGGGAATCGAGCGGTTTCATCGTCAGCAGATAGCCAACCGTTGCCATGCAGACGTCGATCATGAACATGACCGCGATCAGGAAGGCGGCAAGGTTCACCGGATTGGCGAAGGCATGATCCAACCGCCAGTCCACCACGCTGGCGAAATTGCCCGGCACGATGGAGAGCATGAAGGCTAGGAAAAAGCCTTTGACCGCCCATGCGCGGGCATGATTGGCGACCTGCGCCATGTCCGGCGCGCCCGCTGCTCCGCCGATGACCCATTGCCCGAAGGCATGGGTGGCGTCGCAGGGTTCGACCAATCGCCGGTCCAGCCAGACGACATAGGGAACGGAGAACAGCACAAGCCAAGGGGCCGCGTCCATGAACAGGTTCATGGAATAATGATAATTCCCGCTCCAGTACCAGCGGGCCAAACAGTAGAAGATCGCGATCGCCAGCCATGTCGCCCAGAGGCCAGCGATCTTGACGAGACTGACGTCGAGGACGGCACGCAACGGTCGAGGGGGCGCTTGCCAGTCGATACCGGTCGATGGGTTGCGATGAACCTTGTCGACCAGCAGCGACCACAAGATCATCGGCAGCCCGCAGGCGATCACCGCCGCGAAGCCCGCATTGGGGCCGTTCATCCCATAATGCCGCGCCACCACCGCCCAAAGCGCGAGACCGGCCAGTCCTGCGAAGCCTACGCCATGGCTGACGGCAGAGGGCGGACAAGGATCGGTAGCGGAAGACATGCCCGGCTTATGCCGGGAAATGGTAAGCAAGCCGTGAAGCTACCTCAGACGCCGCCCAGCACATTGATGGTAAAGGCCAGGATGCCAAGGTTGAACAGGAATGCCGCGAGGCAATGCGCGGTCACCACCTGACGCATGGATGTGCCGGTCACCCTGACATCGGACGTCTGGAAGGTCATGCCGAGGGTAAAGGCAAAATAGAGAAAATCGCTGTAACCGGGCTCCTTCGTACCGGGGAAGTCGAGGCCCTGCTGATCCTTCCCATGCCGATCGGCCAGATAGAAGAGATGCGCATAATGCATCGCATAGACGAGGTTGGAAAAGAGCCAGGCAAGCGCCAGCGTCACAAGCAACAGCGCGATGGCGGCTGCATTGGGGCCGCCATGCTGGCTGACGGCTGCACCCACCGCGACCAGCACCACCAGCGACACGATGCCGGTCAGGAGCAGCATCAGGCGGCGATTGGCATCATTTTCCTGGGCGGTGCGACGCATGCGGTCGGGGTCGGCTCGCAGAAGCGGTGCGGCCACAGCGATGAAGGCAAGAGAGGCACAATCGAACCCGGCCATCACCGCCTGATGCCAGGGCATCAACCAGCCGAATGGCAAGGTGGTCGCCAGCAACGCCAGGAACATGCCGTAGCGCCAGGGAAAAACCAGGGAGCGGGCGGAAGAAGGCTTCATCCGCCCAGAAAGCCGCAAAAGGACGATGCTGGCAAGCGGCCGTCAGAGCACCGCCGCCACCAGACCCAGCGTCGCGGCGTCATTCGCTTCGAGATACCAGTTTTCCGGTGCCCGCTTCAGCACTTCGTCGAGCGAGATGCTGGAGCCCAGGATCAGGTTGGAAAAGCCTTCATTCTGGATGGCGATCGATGCCTCGATCTCGTTCAGGGCGGCCCTTAGCGGTGCGATGCAGGTGGACAGCGGGCCTTGAAGGTGGATGTCCTTGGTGATCAGCCGTTCATGGATCATCACCCGCGTGCCACGCGTGAGGTAGCGGTTTTCCTTGGCGAAAAAGCCCATGAAGGTCGCGCCCGCCGAATAGACGGCGGTCTTTCCCAGAAACACCAGCCGCCGCGCGGCGCTGAGTTCCGAATGGAAACGGATATCCTCCCCCATCATCCGCGCGATTTCCGGGTCGCCGCCAAGCGTAGAAATTTCTGTCACCACCAGCCCGTCGGAGGGCGCCGCCGCCAGCGCCTCCTTGAAGTACAGATACATGGACTGGTCGACGGGACCGGACAGGCGGATGGCGGGACAGGCGAAGTCCTGGGGTGAGAGCAAGGGCGCTTGCATCGACATCAATGGGTTCCTGATAGACTAGGGATGGGCTGCACTACGTCCGGCGCGGGAATTGGTGCCACGGCAGGCGCGCTTTTGACTGGCGCTATCCTTGGGAGCCTGTAAAGAACAGATCATGACCAAAGGGTGCGGGGCATGATCGCGAAACTCAAAGGGCGGCTGGACAGCACGGGCACTGACCATGCGATCATCGATGTGGGGGGCGTGGGCTATCTCGTTGGCGCATCGTCGCGCACCTTGTCGGCGCTGGGGCCGGTAGGCGAAGCGGTGACGGTGCATACCGAAATGCTGGTGTCGGAGGATTCGATCCGGCTGGTCGGCTTTGCACGCGGCGAGGAACGCGACTGGTTCCGCCTGCTGATCGGCGTGCAGGGCGTGGGATCGCGCGTGGCGCTCGCGATATTGTCGGCGCTCGAACCGGCCGAACTGCATCGCGCGGTGGCGACCGGGGACAAGGCGATGGTGGCGCGCGCCAATGGCGTGGGGCCGAAGCTGGCGCTGCGGATCGTCAACGAATTGAAGGACAAGATCGGCGCGGCGCCGGGCGCTGGCGGCGTGCTGGGCGCGGGCATCGCGCCCGTCATGGCCGGAGGATTGGGAGCGGATGCGATTTCCGCCCTGCAGAATCTCGGCTTCAAGCCTGCCGAGGCGAGCAGCGCCGTCGCTGCTGCGGAGGAAGAGTTGGGCGATAGCGCGACCCTGGATGCGCTGGTGCGGCTGGCGCTGCGGAAGGCGGCCAAGTGAGCGAGGAACGGTTGATAGCCTCCACGCGCCGGGCGGAGGATGTGGATGCTGCCCTGCGGCCCAAATCCCTGACCGAGTTTATCGGGCAAGAGGCAGCGCGCGGCAATTTGCGGGTTTTTATCGAGGCGGCGAAACAGCGTGGCGACGCGCTGGACCATGTGCTGTTCTTTGGCCCGCCGGGCCTCGGCAAGACGACGCTGGCGCAGATCGTGGCGAAGGAGATGGGCGTCGGCTTCCGCGCGACGTCGGGACCGGTGATCGCGAAGTCCGGGGATCTGGCGGCGCTGCTCACCAATCTGGATGAGGGCGACGTCCTGTTCGTGGATGAGATCCACAGGCTCAACCCGGCGGTCGAAGAAGTACTTTATCCGGCGATGGAGGACCGCGCGCTCGACCTGATGATCGGCGAGGGTCCGTCGGCCCGGTCGGTGCGGATTGATCTGCCGCGCTTTACGCTGGTGGGCGCGACGACACGGCAGGGGTTGCTGACGACGCCGCTGCGCGACCGCTTCGGCATTCCGGTGCGGCTGCAATTCTACACGGTCGAGGAACTGGAACTGGTGGTGCGGCGCGCGGCGCGGTTGCTCGACCTAGGCATCACTTCGGACGGGGCGATCGAGATTGCCCGGCGGTCACGCGGAACGCCCCGCATCGCCGGACGGCTGCTGCGGCGGGTGCGCGATTTCGCCAATGTCGCGGGGGTCAAAGCAGTGGACGCCAAGGCGGCGGATGCGGCGCTGAGCCGACTGGAGGTCGATCAGCTGGGTCTCGACCTGATGGACCGGCGCTACCTGATGATGATCGCCGACATCTATCGCGGCGGGCCGGTGGGCGTGGAGACGCTGGCGGCAGGCTTGTCGGAGCCGCGCGACACGATCGAAGAGGTGATCGAACCCTATCTTATCCAGCTTGGCCTGATCGCTCGCACCGCGCGGGGCCGCTGCCTGAACGGGCCGGGCTGGAAGCATCTGGGGCTCAATCCGCCCGCCGGGTTGCAGGACGGGCTGTTCGACTGAAAAATGCGTGACCGCTACGGCAAGGCGCGGCTATAGCGTCGGCAAGGAGCGGATGCGCGCATCAGACGCGCTCTAGAATCAAGGAGTTGCGCTGCTTTGCGGGCGATCGAACAGTATCCCAATCTGGTGACCATGTTCTTCGCGCGGGCGAAGGAAATGGGCGACCTTCCCTTCCTGTGGCGCAAGACGGTCGGCGGCTGGCAATCGCTCAGTTGGACCGAGGTGGCGTTGCAGGTCGCGGGCCTAGCCGCCGCGCTCAAGGCGCAAGGGCTGAAGCCCGGCGACCCGGTCATGCTGGTGAGTGAGAACCGCCCCGAATTCTGCATCGCCGACCTTGCCATCATGGCGGCGGGATGCGTGACGGTGCCGACCTACACCACCAACACCACCCGCGATCATCAGCATATCCTGACGGACAGCGGCGCCCGTGCGGTGATCGTATCGACGGCTAAGCTCGCACAGACGCTGATGCCCGCCGTGTTGCGATCGCAGGCGAGTTTCATCATCGGCATGGAACCGCTACGGGGCGCGCAGGGCGATCTGTCCTGCCATCTGTGGGCCGACATGGTCGCGTCCCGCATCGCCGATCCCGACGCCTGCGCCGCTGAACAGACCGCCGGGCGGGATGACCTGGCCTGCATCATCTACACCAGCGGCACGGGTGGTGCGCCGCGCGGCGTCATGCAGCATCACGGCGCGATCCTGTGCAATATCGAAGGCGCGGGCAGGCTGGTGGCGGAGGATTTCGGCTGGGGGGATGAGGTGTTCCTGTCCTTCCTGCCGCTCAGCCACGCTTATGAGCATAGCGGCGGGCAATTCCTGCCGATCATGCTGGGTGGGCAAATCTATTATGCCGAAGGGCTGGAAAAGCTCGCCAGCAACATAGAGGAAGCGCGCCCGACGATCATGGTCGTCGTGCCTCGCCTGTTCGAGGTGCTGCGCGCCCGGATCATCAAGTCGATCGAGAAGCAGGGCAAGTTCCCCACCTGGCTGCTGACGCAAGCTTTGCGGATCGCCGCGAAGGAGCAGAACGGCAACATATCGATCGCCGACCTGCCGATGAAGCTGCTGCTGAACCGGACGCTGAAGCCCAAGATCGCCAAGCGCTTTGGCGGGCGGATGAAGGCGCTGGTGTCGGGTGGCGCGCCGCTCAATCCGGATGTCGGCCTGTTCTTCGACGCCATGGGGCTGACGCTGCTGCAGGGCTATGGCCAGACGGAGGCGGGGCCGGTGGTCAGCTGCAACCGACCGAGCGCGGGCATCGCCATGGACACGGTCGGCCCGCCGCTTGATGGGGTGGAGGTCAAGATCGCCGAGGATGGCGAGATATTGGTACGCGGCGAATTGGTGATGCAGGGCTATTGGCGCAATGCCGCCGAAACCGAAAAGGCGCTGAAAGAGGGCTGGCTGCATACCGGAGACATTGGCGAGATCGACGCCAAGGGGCGTATTCGCATCACCGACCGCAAGAAGGACCTGATCGTCAATGATAAGGGCGACAATGTGTCGCCGCAGAAGGTCGAGGGCATGTTGACGCTACAGCCAGAGATCGGTCAGGCCATGGTCTATGGCGACCGGCGACCACATCTGGTCGGGCTGCTGGTACCCGATGCCGAGTGGACGCGTGAATGGGCGGGGGCGCACGGCCTTGACGCGAACGACACCGCATCCAACGCCGCCTATCAGGCAGCATTAAGGGCGGCGGTCGATCGGGTGAACGAGGAATTGTCCGTCACCGAACGGGTCCGGCGCATCATCCTGGCGGACGAACCCTTCACCATCGAAAATGGCGAGATGACGCCATCGATGAAAATCCGCCGCCACGTCATCAAGGCGCGCTATCAGGAACGGCTGGACGCACTCTACAAGGGCTGACGGTCAACGGCCGGGGGTGCGATAGGGCGTGAACGACCCAAGCGCGCAACCGCCGGTGATCGACCCGATGGCGAGATCAGCGCTCCGCGCGATGTCGCCCCGGCAATATTGCGAACCCGTCGGCTTGATGATGAGTGTGTCGCCCCGGCCCAGCCCAGTGCAACCGCCGATCAGGTCGTTGCGATAGATCAGTCGGCCGCTCACCCGGTACAACAACACGCTTTCGCTGATAGCGGTCAGGCTGGCGCCGGGATAGCGGGTCACGCAGTTGACTGGCTCGCCCACGATTTTGCCGTCCAGTGCTGTCTCAAGCCGGGCCGCTTGTTTCTCCGTAAGGCGCGGCGGCTCGCTGCCGCCTGCGCACGCTGCCAGCATCAGTGGCGCCAGACATATCAATGCACGCATGGCAATCCTCCTGCATATCTCTCCATAAATGGAGACGGCGGCGTAACGCCCGAACCGTCAGGCGGTATCCTTGGCCTTGCGGCGGCGAGCCAGCTCATCCGCATCGCTCGCGCGCATAAAGATATTGGTCGCGCGCTCCAGCCCTATAGTCGTGGGCACGGTGGCTTCGCCGCGTGCGCGGGCCGCATCGACCTGCGCCATGCGGTCGGCGAGCGCTTCATTGTCCGGCTCGATCGTCAGGCCAAAACGGCCATTGCCCTGCGTATATTCGTGGGCGCAATAGACCATCGTGTCGTCCGGCAGCGCCGCGAGGCGGGCCATGTTGGCGAACATCTGATCCGCCGTCCCTTCGAACAGCCGCCCGCAGCCCATGGCGAACAACGTATCGCCCACGAAAATGATGTGATCGTCAGCCAGATGATAGGCGATATGACCCGCCGTATGGGCGGGCACCTCCATCACGGTGGCGACATGCTCGCCGATGCGCACCTTGTCCCCTTCCCCCACTTGGCGGTCGAGCGAGCCAATCTTGGCTGCCTCTGCGGTCGGCCCGGTGATCAGACAGCCAGTCGCCGCCTTTATCGCCGCATTGCCGCCCACATGATCGCCATGCCAATGCGTGTTCCAGATCTGGGTGATGGTCCAGCCCCGCTCGGCCGCCGCCGTCAGCACGGGGTCCCCCACCGCCGGATCGACCACCACGGTCTCGCCACTGGCATCATCGTGCAACAGCCAGACATAATTATCGGACAGCACCGGGATTCGGACCACGCTCAACATGACCTTACCAGACGCCCGTGTTGGGCATGGAGACCCAGGGTTCAGCCGGATCGAGATAGCCGTCCTGCAACAATTCTATCGAGATATTGTCGGGCGTGCGGACAAAGGCCATATGCCCGTCGCGCGGGGGGCGGTTGATGGTGATGCCTGCATCCATCAGCCGCTGGCACACCGCGTAGATATTATCGACGCGATAGGCGAGATGGCCGAAATTCCGGCCCTCGCCATAGCTTTCCGTCGGCTTGCCATCTTCTGACGGCCAGTTGTAGGTCAACTCCACCTGAGCATCCTCATCCCCCGGCGCGGCGAGAAAGACGAGCGTGTAGCGCCCATTTTCATTGTCGAAGCGTTTCTGCTCCTCAAGCCCCAACAGCTTGAAAAAGGCGACCGTGCGGTCAACGTCAGTTACGCGGATCATCGTATGCAGATATTTGGTCAAGCGGTCGCTCCGTTCGTCGCCAGCAAGCAACGGTTCATCTCGGCAATGGCAGGAATGATCCCAAGATAGGGCGGCGCAGGCACCGATGGAAGAGGAGACGCGAATGGCAATCGAGTATCGCGAAAAAGTGCTGCTGGGCTGTGCTGGGTTGCTCGCGCTTGGGTTGGTCAGTGGCGGCTATCTGTTGGGTGACGGGCTGAAGCGCGCAAAGGCAGCGGATCGGTCAGTCACAGTGAGGGGCCTGGCGGAGCGCAATGTCACGGCCGACCTTGCGACATGGTCGATCAGCTATGCCGCAACCGGCTTCGACCTGCCCGCCGTGCGAGCCGAGATCGACAATAATACGCGAGAGCTGAAGGCCTATTTCGCAAGCCTCGGCTTCAAGCCGGAGGCGCTGACCCCCACGGGCGCAGGCGTGAACCAATATATCAACAATGGCGTCAACACGATCACCATCACGCAGCGCATGTTGTTGCGCACGACCGACATCGCACGTGCGCAGCGCGCGGTCGCGCAGCAGTTCGATCTGGTCCGCCGGGGCGTCACGTTGCAGGAAGGTTCCGGCATGCGCTACAGCTTCACAAAGCTCAACGACGTCAAGCCGCCGATGGTGGCTGCCGCGACCCGGGATGCACGCGCGGCGGCCGAACAGTTCGCGCGTGACAGCGGCGCGAGCGTCGGCGGGATTAAGAGCGCCACCCAAGGCTATTTTTCTATCGATCCGCGCGATGGCGAGGCGGACGGATCGAGCGACACGCCCTATAAGAAGGTCCGCGTGGTCACGACGGTCGACTTCTACCTTAAATAGGCGGGTTCAGGCGGGCGGCAGCCGGGTCAGGTTATCGGCGGCCGCCTTGCCCGCGGGCGATTGCGGCGCGAGCTTGACTGCTCTTTGCCAAGCCGCGCGGGCGATGTCGGCATGGTCGGTCAGGACAGCGATATTGCCCTCTTCCAAAGCCACCGATGCGTCATCGGGAGAGAGCTGCACCGCCCGCGCGATATGCGCCTGCGCCAGCTTCAACTCCCCCGCGCGGCGGGCGAGCGTGGCCGAGAGCAGCCACGCCAGCGGGTCCTGCGGCACTTGGGCAAGCGCCACATCGAGCGAATCGCGTGCTTCCTTGACTTCGGCCAGCGCGACGAGGGCGCGGGCGCGATCCAGATGCGTTTCCCCCTTTTCCACGCCGTCGGGCAGGCCGCGCGCCAGTGCCGCATCGAAACTGGTGCGCGCCTTGGCGGGATCGCCCGCCGCCAGCGCGGCATTACCGGCCTGCGCCCATAAGCGCGCGCTCTGCGCCATTTCACCGCCGCGCTCGGCCTCATCAGCGGCCTGTTCGAAAGACACGATCGCAGGCGCCCACCGCTCCGCACGGGCATAGGCGAAACCCATGCAATGGCGGGCGTAGAAGCTGCCCCCTTCCAAGCGCCATTTCTGCGCGAATGCGACGCCCTGCTCGGGCGACTGAATCGCCTCGTCGAGACATGCCTGGAAGGGCTTGGCATATTTTTCCGGAACGGGAATGCGGCCGTCAGCAGCGGGGCTTGGTACGGGCGCCTGCTCCTCCTTCTTGGGCCGGTTCATCACGGCCTCTATTTCCGGATCATAGGCTTGCGGCGTCAAAAGCAGAAGCGGGAGAAAAAAGCTCATCAAAGATTGTCCAAAAGACTGCCGAGAGTGTGGATCAGCAATGCAATGTCGCCATCGCGCGACAGGCGGTGGTCGCCATCCTTAATCAGCAGCGTCTGCACGTCATATGAATGCAGGCGCTGGGCCAGCCGCAGCGCGGTCTGCCACGGAACGTCGCGGTCCTCCTGCCCTTGAAGCAGCCGGACGGGGCAATCAATGGCGACAGGACCGTTCAACAGGCGTAGCGCTTGGCCCGACTGCCAGAAGGCAAGCGTCGTCACCAGCGGTTGATCGCCATAGGGCGTGGGTTCGGTCAGGCGCCCCTGGGTGGCCAGCAAGGCCTTGTCCGCGTCGCTAAAGCCCCATTCGGTGAAATCCGGCGCGGCCGCGATGCCGACCAGCCCGACAACGCGGTCAGGGCGAGCCAGCGCGATCAGCAGGGCAATCCAGCCGCCCATGGACGACCCCACCAACAGCAGCGGTCCTTCCGTCAGGGCATCGATCAGCAACAGCGCATCGTCGCGCCAGCTGGCGAGCGTGCCATCCTCAAAACGGCCTTCGCTGGCGCCGTTACCGCCATAGTCCAGCCGCAGCATCGCCCGTCCCGTCTCCGCCGCCCAGGCATCGATCGCCACCGCCTTGCCGCCCTCCATGTCGGACATGTAGCCCGGCAGAAAGACGATCGTCGGCCCGGCACCCGCACGATGCCGGTATGCGAGCCGGACCCCATCGGGACGGGCGAACAGCGCCAGCGGCGCGGCTTGGAAGGGGGCTATCGGCTGTCTCCACTGGCGATCAATGCGTCCTGCCTGATGCAATAGACGCTGACGCGCAGAAAACCAGAAAGGAAGAAAAATAATGCCCGCCACGGAATTGACAGTGCGCAGACCAACGGCTAATCGCGCCGTCCTACCCCGTGCCCAGATGGCGGAATTGGTAGACGCACCAGCTTCAGGTGCTGGCGATCGCAAGGTCGTGGAGGTTCGAGTCCTCTTCTGGGCACCATTTTTGGACGCTAAAGGCGCCAAGCGAGCGACTGATTTTACAGCGCTTTCGACAGAAAATCGCCGGACGCTGTCCTACGAGACCCAATTACCGTCGCCAGCAATATATCGCTCTGGATGATCCTTCCGGCGGTGTGGGCGGTACAGGACTTTTCGCGACCATGCTGTTAATCGTCGAACCAGCGTGTCGACACTGGAGAGCAACATGGATCAAAGGACCGGACGTCGGACATTCATCGCCGCAGCGACCACATTGACGCTGTTCCCTCGCTTGGCCGTGGCGGCGCAACGGTCAGAGGCACTTGCGCCAAAAGCCATGCCCCTGATGCCCCGGCCGGTTGACGGCGACGGGCCAGGGTTCAAATCCTTGTTTGACGGCCACACCCTGGCGGGCTGGCGCGGTGATCCGCGATACTGGCGCGTGGAAGATAACTGCATAGTTGGCGAAGTGACGCCGGACACCCTGCTTCGGAGCAACACTTTCCTGATCTGGGAAGGCGGAAAGCCTGAGGATTTCGAATTGAAGGCGGAATATCGGATCAACCCTGAAGGCAATAGCGGGGTCAACTACCGCAGCACCGTTGTCAAAGACGAGATCACGCCTACCAATCGCTTCGCCATGTCAGGACTACAGTTCGATATCGATGGCCGGAATCTCTTCACGGCCATGGTCTACGAGGAGCGGGGGCGCGGCTTTATCGCGCGCCGTGGTCAGTTTGCGCGAACAACGTCACCGCCGTCGCAAATAATCAGTTCCATTGGTGAGCCCGGCCCTCTGAAAGCAGCGATCAAAGCTGAATGGAACGAAGCCCATATCATCGCCAAGGGTCCGGCCATCTATCATCTGTTGAACGGCCAATTGATGGCGGCGGCGATGGATGAGTCGGCGGATCCTCGGCGCAAGGGCGAGATCGGGATGCAGGCGCACGTAGGTCCGCCAATGAAGGTGGAATTCCGCAACATCCGGTTGAAGCTGCTGTAGCGCAATTTGTGAAGGGATCGGCTATGGAAGCGTCGGCGTAAGCGCTTATCCGATCATCATCAGGCTGGCATTACCTCCGGCAGCGGTCGTGTTGATGGAAATCGACACTTCTTCAAGCAACCAATCGCAATGATAGGCAAGGGGTTGGTCCTGCTCGGCTGCGTGAACGGAAATGATCGGCCCCGGCATAGCCGCGACTTCCGCCACGGCTCGGGCAACGGCTGCCTCGTCTCCTTCCACCAGCGCAACTGCATAAGGCCCGTCAGGCAGGGCCGCAAATGCAGCGGCGACATTGGAGGGCAGATCGTCGGGAAGCGCCTCCGCAGCCACGCCCCGGTTTCCGGTCGCAAGGATGGCGGCCATCTGTTCGAACAAGCCATCCCGGCTCTGCGGCTTCATCAGCACCTGACCACGGGGATGCAGGCTGTAAAGATTACGTTCCCCTACTGGTCCGGCGAGCGCGCGTTCCACTCCCAAGGCAGGAGCGGCGGCATAGTCGTGGGCTTTCGACGCGCTGCCCATTTCTCCCTTTGCTTCCAGCCAGTTCGCGAAATCATGGATGGGTGAAGCCGGATGCCGCGACTTCCATCCACACGCGAATGGCCGCGTCACCAGCCGGTTAAGATAAAGCGGCCCGCCAGCCTTGGGTCCCGTTCCAGAAAGCCCACAGCCCCCGAACGGCTGGACACCGACAACCGCACCGATCATGTTGCGGTTCACGTAAAGGTTGCCCGCCCTCACCCGCGATGTGACATAGGAGATGGTTTCATCGAGCCGGGTGTGAAGGCCGAAGGTCAGCCCATAGCCAGTGGCGTTGATCGAATCGATCAGCGCGCCCAACCGCTCCCGCCGGAAACGCACGACATGCAGGACCGGGCCGAAAACCTCCCGCTCCAGTTCGGCTATATCGTCGATCTCGATAATCGTCGGCGCAACGAAGGTGCCGAGCGCCGCCTCGGCAGGCAGGGTGAGTTGATCAACCCCTTTTCCGCGCTCGCGCATTCTGGCAATGTGCTGATCGATCGCCATCTTCGCTGCCGACGTGATCACCGGCCCGATATCCGTCCTCAGCGCATCTGTGCTGCCAACGCGCATTTCCCGTAACGCGCCCTTGAGCATCAGGAGAATGCGATCCGCGACCTCTTCCTGCAGGCAGAGTATGCGCAGCGCGGAGCAGCGCTGGCCCGCACTGTCGAATGCGGAGACCAGCACGTCCGCCACCACCTGTTCGGCGAGAGCAGACGAGTCCACGATCATCGCGTTCTGTCCGCCCGTTTCGGCGATAAACGGAATAGGGTGGCCTGCGGGTGAAAGCCTTTTGGCAAGCTGGCCCTGGATCAGTCGCGCGACGGCGGTCGATCCCGTGAACATCACGCCTGCGGTTTCCGGCGCCGCTACCAGAGCGCTGCCCAAGGCGCCATCGCCCGGCGCCAGCTGAAGAGCATGCGGGGGAACGCCCGCCTCGTGCAGCAAGCGCACGGCCTCTGCCGCGATCAGTGGCGTCTGGACCGCAGGTTTTGCCAGCACCGGATTACCTGCAACCAAAGCGGCAGCGACCTGACCAGTGAAGATTGCGAGGGGAAAATTCCACGGACTGATGCACAGGATCGGCCCCAGAGGCTCCTGCCCGGCGCCGAGATTGGCCCGTGCCTGCGCCGCATAATAGCGGAGGAAATCGACCGCCTCGCGAACCTCCCCGATCGCGTTGGGAAGAGATTTTCCGGCTTCGCGGATCAATAGGCCAAGCAGGATCGGCATACGCGCCTGCATCGCGTCGGCAGCGCGTTCCAGAATAGCTGCGCGCTCCTCCACGGACCTGCCGCCCCAATCGGATGTCGCGGCACGAGACACGAGGGCAGAGGCGTCCCCGGCCGCCAGTTCCACCACCGTGCCAACCATGTCCCGATGATCGGCCGGATTGAGTATAGCGCGCTTTTCGCCCGAACCGAAGGTCGGGGCCGCTCTCCATTCGATCGCGGCGCTATCGCGAAGGGCCTGCGACAGGGCGTCGAGTGTGGCTTCATCGCTAAGGTCGAAGCCGGTTGAATTGCGGCGATCGGGATACAGATCGGCAGGCAGGGCAATCTGGTCATGCTTCGCGCCGGAATTGGGCATGGCACGGACCACCTCGGCCGGGTCAGCGATCAGATTCTCGACCGAAACCGCCGGGTCCGCGATACGATGGACGAAGGAAGAGTTGGCGCCATTCTCAAGCAAGCGGCGGACCAGATAGGCGAGCAGCGTCTCATGCGTGCCAACCGGCGCATATATGCGGCACGGGCGATCGAGATTTTCCTTCCCCACGACCTGTTCGTAAAGCGGCTCTCCCATGCCATGCAGGCACTGAAACTCATATTGGCCGACGCTGAAATCAGGCCCGGCAATGTGGTAGATGGTCGCGAGGGTCTGCGCATTATGGGTCGCAAATTGCGGAAAGATCGCATCGGGCGCCGCAAGCAGCTTTTTTGCGCAGGCGATATAGGCGACATCGGTGTGCACCTTGCGCGTGTAGACCGGGAAGTCGGCAAGGCCGTCCACCTGAGCGCGCTTGATCTCCGCGTCCCAATAGGCGCCCTTCACCAGACGGACCATCATGCGGCGTCCTGAACGCCGGGCAAGATCGATGATCCAGTCGATGACGAAGGGGCAGCGCTTGCCATAGGCTTGAATGACGAACCCCAGGCCATCCCATCCTGCCAATTCCGCGTCTGTCGCCAGACTTTCGAGAAGGTCGAGAGAGAGTTCGAGCCGGTCCATCTCCTCGGCATCTATGTTGAGGCCGATATCATAGCTTTTGGCGAGCAGGGCCAATTGCCGCACGCGGGGCAGCAATTCCCCCATCACCCGACCCGCCTGAGAGCGGGCATAGCGGGGATGTAGCGCCGAAAGCTTGATCGAGATGCTGGGGCCTTCATACACGCCGCGTCCGCGCGCCGCCTTTCCGATCGCGTGAATGGCACGCTCATAATCGGCGTGATAACGGTCGGCATCGGCCCCGGTCGTCGCCGCCTCACCCAGCATGTCGTAGCTGTAGCGGAAGCCCTTCGCTTCCATACTCCGGGCGCGCTTCAGTGCCTGCTCGATCGTCTCGCCCGTGACGAACTGTTCGCCCATCATCCGCATGGCGAGATCGACGCCGCGACGGATCACCGGCTCCCCCGCGCGCGCCACCAGCCGCGTCAGCGCGGCGCCCAGCCCATCATCATCGACGCTGCCGACCAGCTTGCCGGTCACGACCAGGCCCCATGTCGCTGCGTTGACGAACAGTGATTTGCCGCCGCCCAGATGCGATCCCCAATCGCCATTAGAAAGCTTGTCGCGGATCAATGCGTCGCGTGTCGTCTGATCGGGGATACGCAGCAACGCTTCGGCGAGGCACATCAGCGCCACGCCCTCTTCACTGGAAAGTGAATATTCCTGGATCAGCCCTTCCACGCCATTACCCCTGTGGTTGGCGCGGAGCATGGTCACGAGCTGACGGGCGACTTTTCTGATCGCTTCGCGATCCGATGGCTCAAGAGTCGCGGCTTCCAGCAGCGGCGCGATGCACGCGGGTTCTTCCCGCCGGTAGGCGGCGGTGATCGCTCGCCGAAGCGGTGCCTGAGGGCGTATGGGCGGCGCAAAGCCTTGGAAGGGCACGCGTCGGGTCATGGCAACTCCAACTACCCTCCATCATTGGGCCTGAGAATCGCATATATGGATGGATCGACCCAATTCAGCATCCCGGTCGGCGAAAAGCTGGAAAATCGCTCTATCTGGACTTGTTCGCTGCCTTCAATCGACGGAAATCGCAGACAAACCGCCCCGTCCCCTGATCATGTGTTGATAAGTGTCCACAAAATTCTTATGCATCCGACGGGCACGCTACTTCCCTGCATGGATGAGGGTAAGTCGATCCCCACATTCTGCGCGTAATGGTCGTCGGGCGCATATCCATCTCGGAGACGGCCGAAATGTCAGTTTCTAAACGATCGGAAGCACGAAGATAATGTACGATCCCAGCGAAAATGCTGCAGCTGATATTGCAGCTCACTTCCACTCCTTCACGAACTTGGCGACCCATCCCGAGGTCGGCCCCCTCGTTATAACCAAGGGCGATGGCGTCTTCGTGGAAGACGATCGGGGGAACCGCTATCTTGAAGCTGTATCAGCGCTGTGGTGCGCCTCCCTGGGCTTCAGCAACGAGCGTCTGGCCAAGGCGGGCTGCGAAGCGCTGCGTGGATTACCCTATTACCACACCTTCACCGGACGTTCCAATCCGGCCGTGATCGCGCTGGCCAACAAGCTGCTGTCGATCGCGCCCGTGCCGATGTCGAAGGTGTTTTTTGCCAACAGCGGATCTGAAGCAAACGATTCTGCTGTGAAGCTGATCTGGTATTATCATAATGCCATCGGCAAGCCGGAGAAGAAGAAGATCATCGCCCGACGCAACGCCTATCACGGCGTTACCGTGGCGTCGGCCAGCCTGAGCGGGCTTGTCACCAATCATCGCGATTTCGACCTGCCCATCCATAATATTCTGCATACCGATTGCCCGCATTACTTCCGCTATGCCGAACCTGGCGAAAGCGAGGAAGATTTCGCGACCCGCCTCGCCGACAATCTTGAAAAGCTGATCCTGGAGGAAGGGCCGGAGACGGTCGCCGCCTTCTTCGCCGAACCGGTCATGGGCGCGGGCGGGGTGCTCGTTCCGCCAGCGACCTATTTCGAAAAGGTCCAGAAGGTACTGGCGAAGTATGACGTGCTGCTCGTCGCGGACGAAGTGGTGTGCGGCTATGGCCGGACGGGTGAGATGTTCGGTTCGACCACTTTCGGCATGAAGCCCGATATCCTCACCACGGCGAAAGGACTGTCATCCGGCTATGCACCGATCTCCGCCGTGATGGTGAATGAGAAGGTCTATGCGCCCATCGCCCGGAACAGCGGCACCATCGGCACCTTCGGCCACGGCTTCACCTATTCGGGCCATCCGGTGAGTTGCGCCATCGCGCTGGAAACGCTCAAAATCTACGAAGAAGATAATGTCGTCGGCCATGTGCAGTCATTGATGCCGCAATTCTGGAAGGCGCTGCGCAGTTATGAAGGCCGTAAATATGTCGGTGAAGTGCGTGGCGTAGGCCTCGTTGCCGCGATCGAGCTTTATGCCGATCCTGAAAACGGGACCAGCTTCGATCCCGCAGTAAAGGCCGGGGCGCGCTTGGTCGAAATCGGGCTGACGCAGGGCCTGATCGTACGGGCGCTGGGCGATACGATCGTCTTCTGCCCGCCGCTTATCATCACCGCCGAAGAGCTTGACGAGTTGTTCGCCCGGTTCGAACGCACGATGGCTATTTTCGAAGAAACCATCGGCTGACAGTCCCGCATCGGAGCAACTGCTGCGCGACGCAGCGGTTGCTCCGGTCCGGCCCCGTTGCCGCGCGGCTCACCCGTCGTCAGCGAAGCGCGACAAACAGTGCCGCGAAAAACAGGAATGCAGCGGTCCACCGATCCAACCGCCAGCGCGGCGGCGCCATCTTCTGGGCTGCGACCAGGCATGTGAAAAATGCGATCCAGGCGAGATTCATGACGCCACCCACAAACAGCAGCAGCATCAGCGCCCAGCAGCAGCCCAGACAATAAAGTCCATGCCGCATGCCGATCCGGAACGCGCCGCCTGCACCGGGGCACCAGTAGCGATGAATGAAGATGAGCGGCGACTGACAGTTTTCCAGGCAGCGATGCTTGGCGGGCGTCAATTCATAGAGAGCCGCCACCAGCAACAGGCCAGCAGCGCCTAGGCGACCACCCAGAGACAAGGTCGCGGCGGACAAATAGCCACCATGCAGCAGCAGGGCCTGTGCACCAGCCGCGATCGCTGAAAAACTTATCCATATGAGCAGATAAGAGCCCATGACCATAAGGCTGTGCAGCAAACGCGCATGGTGACTGGTCGCTCGATCGATCCGCGCATGCAGCAATATCATGGGCGCGGCGGAAGGAAGCATCATGGCGACCATCATGATCGACCACATGGCGAAGGCGGCGAGAAAATAGCTGGGCGACAAGGGCTGAATGGCCATGGGCATCGCGCCCATCGGCATGTCCGCCATCCCTGCCCCCGCCATGTCCGCCATGGAGGCGTCCGGCGTGGAGAGCAGCCACATCCAGGCCATCACCACCAGCAGCAACAGCGCCGCTCCGACGATCAGGCTATTTCGCGACAATAGTTGATGGACAACGGAAGGGCCGCCATCTGATGGAGGCACCGACCTAATGGACAACGCCACTCTCGGTCAGGTGAAGCTCGGCGAACTGCGCATGGGAATCGCTGAGCTGCACATCGACCGGCCCCTGGGTTTGCGCCCAACCGCGACCGACCTCGCACACATCATATTCAAAACCCTGCGGCAGGTTGATGCGCGCGCGATGGGCTTCTCCCGTCACTGGGTTGACGATCGGCTCGCCACGGGCATCGATCCAGCCCGGAACAGCCAGCCGGGCGGATCGGCCGTCAATGTCCACCCGCAGGTCGATGGGCGCGTATACGGGATCGTGCACCTTGGTGTAGGTCGTGGCAAAAACCTGGAAGAAGGTGGCGCCGGGCACCGTGTCCAGCCCGCTCATGATGCGCAGCAACGCTTCCCTCTGGGCGGCGTCCGCCCGTTCATCGACGATCGGGACGGCTTCGCCCCGACCTTCATGGATCGGTCCCGGCCAGGCGACGATCAAGCCGATGCGCAGGCCGGACAGGTCGGTGTCGTCATGATGACCCTGTTCGATGTCGATCGCGGCAACGGCCTGACAATGTCCATGCGTCGGCAGCGCATTGAACTGGCAGGGACAACCATAGGCGCAATTGCAGTGGACAAATTCCTTGCCCATGATGGTCCAGCGCGTAGCCATGGGGCCTCTCCCGCCTTGAGTCTTGGACGGGGTCAGCATAGCAGCTTTTGCTATTGTTCAACAGGCCGAAGCCCTGCCCTGCCTCGGGCTTCTGAGGGCTCCTGCGTTTGCGCGCAGGAGCCTCATCAGAATTCATGAGGGGGTTGACCGCAGCCCTTTTCGGGCCACGGTCCAGTTCAGGCACGGCTGAGCGGCATGGCAGCCAATTCAAGCGGCGGCAGCTGTGCGGGATGGGGGATCGTCACCTCCACTGGCACTACCGGCTCTACCTCCGGCACCCGTCCACGCATTCCATGATTGGCTGCCCAGATCGCAGCCTGCGTGCGATTCTTCACGCGCAGCTTGCGCAGCACCGCCTTCACATGGACCTTCACCGTCGCCTCGCTGATCTCCATTCTCTTGGAGATCACCTTGTTGGGGCATCCCATGATCAGCCAGCGCAGGATTTCCAGCTCGCGATCCGACAGGCTGGCGGCATCGACTGGCCGTTCAACCTCCAACGCGTCCGTGAGTGTCGGCCGCGACTGTAATTCATCGGCGAGTTGCGGTGGGAGCACCCGTTCGCCCATCGCCACCAGATGCAGCGTCGCCACCAGGCGGTCGCAGCTGATTTCCTTGATGATATAGCCCATTGCACCAAGCCGGAAGGCCTTCAGCATCGTCTGAAAATCGAACCGGTCGGACAGAACCACCAGATAGGAAGAGGGGAATCGCCGTTGAAGGACGGCAACGCTGTCCGCATCAAGTTCTTCGGTTCCATTATCGACCAGGAGCAGCGACGGCCCGGTATCTTCTTCCGGCACCTCCGCCTTCTGGAGTGCAGCGGCAATATTGGGATATTGGTTAACCCGGAAATCTCGTTCAGTGAGAATCCGGCTAAGCCCTTCTCTAACAATTGCATTACCGCACAACAGACGCACATTGACTGGGTAAGCCATTGGGTATTCCCCTCATGATCCCTTCCACCTTCGTTAGCAGGCCCCAAACGAAGCGTGAAAGACCAGTTTCCAAATGCCTGCAGTGCGACCCTTTCTTTTCGTTTCAACGAGTTATGACTAGCATATTTGCGCGGCCAGAGTCCTGAACTGCTCGCGGAAATTTGGGGTTAGTGCCAGAATTCGCTAACAAACTGTTAATGCGTTATATTCTGACTTTAACCTTATGTAGTATGCCGTACGTGCAGCGCGAGATATACTACTTTAGTCTTACGGCGGACGATACTAATCGAGCATATGCCTGAGCCGTCGCCGTTGCGAGTCTCTATTTGTTAACGCGAAAAATTAACCATGTTTTCAAACGAGTCCAATGACTTGGATCGCCGGAATTTTCCGATGTCACCGACACTGGCACGCAAGCCTGCTCGAGACTCGCGAAGGCGAGGCTTTCTTGCCACTGCCGTTAGGGGGAATCCGGTAATAAGGCTTCGCTAAAAGGGAGCGTTGCCCCCGGACAGCCTTGCTATCCTGTCCTTAGGAACCGTTAGGACCGCCGCCGGTATTGCTGCCACCGCCGCCGCCGCCCATGCCACCGGCGCCCACCGCGCCGATGTTCCCGAAAATCTCATCGAACAGGCTGCGATGACGGCCAAGGGTCGGCGTCTTGTCGCCCGCAGGCGATATTTTGGCGACCTGCTCAAGACCCATGCGATCCACGGCGATCACGTTGCCTGCGGGGTCGAAACGGACATGCAATACGGTCTGGGCCACCGGCTTTGGATTGGAGAAGGCCAGTGCCCGCATGTCGCGCGACACATAATACCAATCCTGATCACCGAATTGCGCGGTGAAGCTGGGTCGGCCCAGCATTCCTTCCACGGAGGCGCGGTTGTCGATGCCCGGCTGGATCGAATCGACCAGCAGCTTGTCCACCTGATAACCCTGGTGCGTCCGGATGCGGGTGCAGGCGGACGTACCGAGGACAAGCGCGCCAAGGCCGACGGCGAGCAACAGATGTCGGCTGAACTGACGCATGAACTTCTCCTGCCGGGACAGGTCCCGGGAAAACGCGAAAACCAAAGCCGCCATTGCATCGCGCGGCCCGCCGATCAATATGGAAATGCGCGACCCCCGGCAAGGGGGCCTCCGCTCAGCTCAGCCAGGAAACTGCTTCGACATGCCAAACCTCTTTCAGCGCCTGTTCGCGCGAACCGATCCCAAGGACGCGATACAGCCGCTCTATCAGGCGATCGTCAATGAGGGCCGTCAGCCGCACTGGTACATGGAAGGCCAGGTGCCCGACACGATGGACGGGCGGTTCGACATGATCGTTGCCATCCTCGCCGAGGTGCTGATGCGGATGGAAGCACTCGGCGCGGCGCAGGAAAGCGTCTGGCTGACCGAATTGTTCGTCGACGACATGGATGGCCAGCTGCGTCAGGAAGGCGTGGGCGACGTCGTGGTGGGCAAGCATATCGGCCGGATGGTGAGCGCGCTGGGCGGCAGGCTGTCAGCCTATAAGGCGGCACTACTGGGCGAGGCGGAGTTGCGGGAAGCGCTGGAGCGCAACCTGTATCGTGGCGCGACGCCGGGTGGTGACGCTTTGACCCATGTCGAATCTCGCTTGCGATCGCGCTGGGTTCGGCTTTCCGCGTTGCCGCTGGACGCTTTGCTGACCGGAGATCTTGGATGAGCAACCCGGCACCCGAATTCTCTCGCCCAGTGCGCGCCGATCAGATCGCGCGACATGCGCAAGGGGTTACCATCACCGCCGACGCCCACGAGCGAGAGGCACTGGCGAAGCGATTCAATCTGCTATCGCTCAGCCGCCTTGAAGCCGATTATGCACTGAGCGAAAAGGATAGCGGCATCGAGGCACGCGGGCGCGTGCGGGCGGAGCTGGCCCAGCCCTGTGTCGCTACCGGCGTCGCCGTGCCCGAGAAGATCGACACCGAATTCCTGCTGCGCTTCGTCGCGGAGCGCGGCGATGAAGGCGATGACGAAGAGCTGGAGATAGATTCGGAGGATTGCGACGTCATCGGCTTTGATGGGCAAACGATCGACATGGGGGAAGCGGTCGCCGAAACCATGGCCTTGGCCATGACGCCCTATCCCCGTTCTGCCGACGCGGACTCCTATCTGCGGGAAGCGGGCGTCCTGTCGGAAGAACAGGCCAGTCCTTTCGCTGTCCTCCAGTCCCTGAAGGACAAGAAGTCCTGACCTGACGACGCCTTCCGCGTTTCGCTTTCGTTCCTGCTGTGGCATAAACCCCTGCCATGGATTCCGAGCCGCGCAAGATCATCCATATCGACATGGATGCCTTTTATGCGTCGGTTGAACAGCGGGATGACCCGGCGTTGCGGGGCAAGCCGATCGCCGTGGGTGGGGGCGGCCCCCGAGGGGTCGTTGCCACCGCCAGCTACGAGGCTCGCACATTTGGCGTGAAATCGGCCATGCCCGGCGCGCGGGCGCGGCGGCTCTGTCCGGACCTTCTGTTCGTGAAGCCCCGGTTCGAGGTGTATCGCGCCGTCTCGGCTCAGGTGCGGGAGATTTTTATCCGCTTCACCGACATCATTCAGCCGCTTTCGCTTGATGAGGCCTATCTGGATGTGACGGTGAACAAGCCGGGCCTGGCCTCTGCAACCGTCATCGCCCAGGAAATCCGGCGCATGATCCGAGAAGAAACGGGTCTTACCGCCTCGGCGGGCGTCTCCTACAACAAGTTGATAGCCAAACTCGCTTCAGATCAGAACAAACCCGATGGCATTTGCGTCGTTCGGCCCGGCGAAGGAGCAGGCTTCATGGCGGAGATGCCTGTTCGGCGCATCCATGGCGTGGGGCCGGTGACGGCGCGGCGGATGCAGGCGTTGGGGATTGAGACCGGCGCCGACCTTCGCGCGCGGGACCTGCCTTTCCTGCAGCAGCATTTCGGCAGCGCTGCGTCCTTCTATTATCGTGCCGCGCGGGGAGAGGACGACCGGCCGGTCCATGAACGGCAGGAAAGAAAATCCGTCAGTGTCGAGGATACATTTTTCGACGACCTGATAACGCAGGACGCGCTGGTCGTCGAAATAGACCGTATCTCGCAAAGCCTATGGGGCAGGATCGAGAAGAGCGGCGCCTATGGCCGCACCATCGTCCTGAAGATCAAATTCGCCGATTTCCGGATCATCACACGGTCGAAAAGCATGAGCGCCCCAGTTCGGTCGCCTGACCTCCTTGCGGAAACAGCGCGTGCCCTGCTGCTTGCCCAGCTGCCGCTACCCATGGGGGCTCGGCTGCTGGGTCTTGGCGTGCATAATCTCGACGCCGAAGAGCCGGTCGAGGGAGGCCAGCAGCTCAGCTTTGTTCTTTGAACCCAATCAGAAGGGGAGCCAGTTCCGCTTTTCCGTGAACTTCATGTAGCCAGCGTTGATGCCCAGCCGATAACCCACGCCCAGGCGGATCGGGATCAGCACGACGCTGCCCCAACGCAGGTAGCTGGCTGTGAAGCCGCCGACGAGATAGGCCGTGCCTTCGGCTGCGGGGAAGCGGTGGTAAAGGTCCTGCGTGTCGTAGAGATTATAGACCAGGACGAACGTGTTGGCTGCGTTGCCGCCCACGTCGAAGCCTATCGACGGCCCCGTCCAATAGACCTCCCGCTTGCCTTCCACCTTATGGTTGAGCGTGCCGGATCCATAGCGCAGGCCAACAACAAAGGCGCCGGATGCTTCCCGCCCGGCAATATAGGCGTTGGGACGGCCCTGATCCTTCAGGATCTTCTCGATCATGCCGGCAAGCCCTTCGGCCCCCTTGCCAAAGACGCCCTCGGCCGCTCCGATCAGGTCATCTTCCTGATAGGATTCGCTCGGGCTCAAGGCGGCAGGGGGCGAGTTGGACGTTACCGGCGCGCCGGTGGCGGTGCTGTTCGCCGCAGGCGGGGCATAATCCGGCGCCGTATTGCTGGGGGGCGGAACGCTGTGATCGACGCCGGGGTCGGTCGGGGTGCTGTTCGCGGGCGGAACGGGCGCGAGGTCCGCGTCGATCGCAGTGTTGGGATCGACCGTGCGCACCTGCGCCGACGCAACAATGGGACTGAACACCATACCCGCAGCGGCGAATGCCATCGCACCGCGCCGCACATTGCGAGCCGCCGCACGCCTTAAAATCCCGATCATGCCCGCTACTCCCCGAATTTTCCGCTCTTCGACCAACTATCAGATTATCGGAAAGCAAGCTGAAACGACAATGAACGAACGGCGACCCGAGTCGATTCCGGGCTGGAACGAATCCTGCGGACAAGTTTGTAGAATTTCCTGGCATACACCCGTTGCCTTGCGTGAAAGCCGCCGTTATAGCGCTTCTCGCCTAGCCGCTGTCCCGCCCCAAGCGGGTGTTCAGGCCATGTTTGGAGACGTGGGTGAGTGGCTGAAACCAACGGTTTGCTAAACCGTCGTACTGTGAATACGGTACCGAGGGTTCGAATCCCTCCGTCTCCGCCACCTTTTCCATTAAAGTGTTGTTTTTAATGGATTTTTGTGCCTCGCTGAAAACTCACCCCACATAGCGCCCAACAAATTGCGTTTAACTGCCTTTTTCCGAATCAAGGACAGGGGAGTCCAAGCGTTAGTCCCCGTAGTTTTTGTATCGGGATGACAGGTGACACGGATTCTCCTCCATGATAGAGGCCGCGCTCATAAACCTGTTTTCAATAATCTCAGGGATATTGACTCTCTAGCGATTCCGATTCTCGCAAGACTCTTGCGGTCGATTCGTTGTCTCGTTAGAGTTGCGATGCAAAGCGGAGAAGGCCCCCCTAATGCTACGGCTACCAAAGGTTCTGGAACGCGAACCGTTAGTCGATGCTATCTTTGAGGTTCGCCTTAACGGAACGCCTCCCCTCGCAGACATTCTGCCGGGTGCGCTGTTCGGCGTGATTGATCCCAAGCCAGTGATTCAGCGGCTACCTGCCGCAGAATTCCCGCATCCGATGCGCGCTGCTGATCCGAACCTTCAATTCATGCCAGTGTCCCGCTTGGACCTGGGGCAGTATCTTATCTCCGTCAGTGATCGCAGCTTCACTATTAGCTGCAAGCTGCCCTATCCTAAATGGCCTGCCTTTAAAGACAAGATTGTTGAGATCACGAAGCAGGTAGCATCATTTGCTATACCGGGAGGTGTAGAGCGTTACTCCATTAAATACGTCAATATTATTGAAGCTCCCACGCTTTCTGAGCAGCTTTCTAAGATTAATATCTCTTTGCAACTCGGGTCGTCCGAAAAGCTGGATGACAATATAAATCTTAGAATAGAGAGAAATGAAGAAAATGGACTTCTTCATTTAATTTCTATTGCGACTGGCGCGCAGGCTGTTCTAGCAGATGGAAAGTCATTGTTTGGCGTTGTTGTCGATGTTGACTCGATAAGGAATGTTAGCTTCCCGGATTTTGGTGCTTTTGCTGATATCGTTGAACAAAGTGTAGACGAACTCAGAAAAGCGAACAAAATTCAGTTCTTCGATTGCCTTACAGATGAAGCAGTGAACGCTATGGGGCCGATCTATGAATAATATTGTTAGCTCTGGCACCTCGCCAACGGAAACCGTCACTAGAATCTTAGCGGTTAGTGCGGCACTCGCAATTGGTCACGTAGCTTGGCCGGAGCATCATAATGCGCCTTACACTATGGTGCAGAACATGCCCTCCTATAGTCCATTCATGGGCGACATTAAGAACAGAATAGAGGCCAGTCGCAATATATTCTCGAAAGAGATCGCTTCTATATATGCAGAATTGCTCCTAGGACAGCAGGCGTTGGGAAGCGATATAGAGGCGATCTGGGATGCCAACATTGACGAGCTTTATGAGTCCTAAAGCCCGGCATGAGCTTCGATATAGACAGCCTTAAACAACAAATACCTCACTATCTCACGGCTGAGGATCAGAAGATTCTCGTCGAAGAACTTAGGATCATTTCTAAGGGCGGTGAAGCAAACTACTTTTTGAGTGATCACAATAATGAATTCGCTGCTGACATGCTTCAAGGGGATGGATGGCGCGGATTTAAAATATATCGTTTCGATAAAAATGATCTGCAATCTATCTCAGGATTGGTCCTCTCGAACTCATGCGATATAGACCCTAATAACAGGCGAGACACACCAACTAGAATAACTTTTGTTCCTTTAGTGAAATTATCGACGTTTGAGAGCGTTTTAAGAAAGAACGGTCTTAAAGATAATATCATTAAGGAAAAAATGTCAGCGATTAGGGCGCAGAAGATAACTACTATTTTCTTCTTGCCGTCTGGTGGACCGCTCACGGACGATTACATAGCGAGATTTGATGAAGCGCATTCAATACCTTGGAATACGCATAATGAAAGCGAAGGCAGAGAAAAGTTATTTACTTTAAATAACACTGGCTTTTATATGTTAGTGTTGAAGCTTTCTGTTCATTTTTGTAGATTGCAAGAAAAGGTCAATAGATCGGCTAAGATTGCATCCGCATGATCATTTATGTGGCGGCTGCGCAGTAACGCTTCACCGTTGCCTCCGACAAACTAAAATGCTTTGCGGTTCCTTTGATGCTGGCGCTGTTGTCTTTGCGCCACTGCACCACATGGGCAGCATCCGCAGAAAAAGGACGCCCAAGGCTGATCTTGCCCCTATGAGTGCGCCCTGTAGCTGCTAGAGCAGCCCTTGCAGCCTCTCTACCGGCGTCACAGCGTTCCTTGATCCTGTTGCGCTCCATATCTGCAATTTGCGCCAGAACTGCCACCACCAATTCCCCAACGCCCTTAGCAATGGGTCCAAGGCCAAGCACTTCAACCGTTACACCCTTTTCGATCAGCTTCCTTATAGTGGCTTGGATATCGAGCGCGTCGCGACCTAAACGGTCAATAGCAGCAATATGAAGGGTATCGCCTTCCCGGATATAATTAAGCAGCGCAGCAAACCCCGGACGATCAGCGGCAGGGATAGCACCTGACACACCTTCATCAGAAAATTCTTTGTCGAAAGGACCGGCAAGGGAATTCCGCTGGCCTTCAATCGACTGGTCGCCGGTGGATACCCGATAATATGCCAGCTTGCTCATTGCGCCCTCTTCGACTCGCTCATAAGATACCGTTACATTATGAGCTATGGCGCAGATAGCAAGAGGGTATGTTGTAAGCTTAGGAAGGACAGGTTTACGGATGGGGCCGACAGGTTAGAGCTTGTGAGCCATCTATTCTCCGAGGAAGGAATTGCCATTCTCGGCTGACTAGAATTAAGTGCTTGGATGCGGGGACGAACGTTATTCAAAGCGGTAGGCTGCGCGGTTTTGCTGGTAGTGGCACTCGCGCTCATAAACAACCGGTACCCAGAGATAACCGATACGCTTAATCAGGCGCTCTCGGCGTTAATTCCCGGTCCTTCTTCATTCGTAGGCATTCCCGACTGGATTCAGGCGCTCGCCAGCGTCTTAGCTGTTATTTTCTCGTTTGTAGGCCTTTCCGCGATACCTGATCCGAGGTCCATTCTCGACGTACAGTTCATGACGCGGTCATCCAGCGCCAGCGGGCGATCCAAACGGTGGCTCATTAATTTATCGGCGAGGCGCGATGTCTATGAAGAATTGCGCCTCCACATCTACCCCCTAAAATCGAGCAACGAGATAACTTCGCTGCAAATTATACATTACGATGGAGGCGTTGCCTCATCCGCTCGCATCGATGAGATTAGCCACTGCCAAGTTGATATAAAAAGAATGCCTGCTAGGTCAAAGATTACGATCGCGCTTGAGACAAAGCATCAGGACATACTTTCAGCAATGTCTTGTAACAGAATTAATAAGACGTCTGTTATTCAAAGGGTGACGCGTCGCGGCTCGTTTAACGTAGAAAGCATAAATTTTGTAGCAATTGCTCATAATAGATTCATTCTACTAGCTATATTGTGTGCGATTTATATTTTAGTGATTGTAGCTCGGCTCACTTGGCTTGGCTTTGTGCATGCTCTGTAAGCTGTAACTTCTATTGCTTGCTAAGGTTAAGCTCAACTTGCATAGGCGCGATCATCACCAGCGTCGCGGCGTTGGTTAGGGCTGCCAGGGTTTGGAAGCGGTAAGCAGAAAGAACAGGTATTTACGCCAACGGCTTGTTACGTCATCAGGATAGCGCAGTCGGTGAGTCCCGACTGTGGGGCGTGGAATCCCCTCGTTAGGTCAACCGGTCAAGCATTCTTGGCCGGGTGCCTGCGTGCTGTCCAAGGTTCTGCCTAAAAGCGCAGGGCCTTGTGACCTACAGGGATTCCAACACCCGGCTGCGGTCGGGTTAACGCCTCCAAGATCGAACGGGGGCATAGATGAGAATCCTACATTGCTTGAGCATTGCCATCACGATGACCGCGACTGGCTGCTCCGATACCAGCACGGACAACTCGGTCGATGCGGCTATAGCCGCCGCCGAAGCAGCCAATACCAATGCACAGGCAACCTTAGCAGACGCTGATGCAACTTTAGCAATGACGGACGGACAACCTGCATCACAAGCGGTTTCCTCTTCCGATCTTGCCCGTATCTGTCGTGCCGCCGTGGCCCACATGATGGGTAAAGACCCTGCTATCATGAAGGTGAAGAGCAACAATGGTGGTATGGTTCGCATTCAGTACAAGCGCCCCGACGATGGAACCATCTGGAAGGACGATTGCCGATTGGAAGGGCAACGGGTCATGTGGAGGGCGGTCGATGCTTTCGCCGGTTCAGGTCCGGGACGCTGGCGCAATCATCCTGATGATGAAGTGATCACCTACAACCTCGACGGCGACAACGTAACCATCCACCAGCGCTACTCCGATGGCTCCGATGATAGCGCCACCTTTATGGTCAGGGGGTAAGGCGACATGGAAGCTATCCTTCTATTTATTATCAAAGCGGGCTTGTTCGTGGCAGCGATTAGCTTCTCGCTTTATTTATGGGCAGCCCCAAGGGAAAGGCGAGCGCGCGAAGAGGAAGAACGAAAACAGCAAGAGCAGGACGAACAGATTAAAGCCTTCGCCGCTACGCACATGAGGGGATGGGATTATACGCCAGCCAAGCTTAACGGCGACCATGGGTTCATCGCTATGTCAGATGACGGCCTCTCCATACGTTACGCGACGTACAAGCGTGAGGAGAACGGTATATCTCCCCTACTTGAAAAGAACTTTGAGGTTAGTTCGATCCTGTCGTTCGATATCGTGACGCCGGATACGACCAAGACAATCACCCATCATGATAAGGTGCCCGTAGCCACCAAACAGAAACGTTCCACCGTTGGCCGTGCTGTTGTTGGCGGAGTCCTACTAGGACCAGTTGGTGCAGCAGTTGGCGCAGCGAGCGGCCTCAACGGCAAGGACAAGATCGAGTATCGAAGGGTGGAGCGACAAGAAACAGTGGTCGTGAAGGGTGATCCTCTGCTCGTCCTAGGGTTGAAGGATATCAACATGCCTCGCCTCAAGATCCAATTCGATCCGCCGCGCTTTGCTGATGATTGGTGGTATCGCATTCAAAGCGCGAAGGTATAGATCACTAAGAATGAAAAGGGGTGATGTCCTACTGGACCAACACACCCCTTTTCCCTATCGATTCACAGTCGGGAACCCGAAAAACCTGTCCTCACACCTCTCCTTCAATGAAGGGTGTGTTCCAGTTTGGCTGCCTTCTTCAACCTGTTACCGATCTTGCTAATATCATTGTTAGCCATGAACTGGACGACGACAGGCTTCTTCCAAATGCCCGTTAGATAGCTGGCATCCTTAGCCCCGCAGGCCATCCAGATTTCTTTGGTGCTGATATGGTCGCGTCCATCTTCGAACAGCGCCAATATGGCATCGATAACGGCCTTGTCCTTCTTGGTCGGCTTCTTCGTGACCGGAAGCCAGTCATGCATGGCGCAGCCTTTAAAGGCTTCTTCAAGGGCTTCTTGGCGTGCACTCCTGTTCGCGGCGATCAGATAGACCTTTGCTGCACCAGCAGTCTCATGATCCATATTGCGCAGGTTTGACCGGCAAGCAGCCTGATAGACATGGTGGGCGAACTCATGGGCACCAATGGTCCGCACCGAGCCGTTATCTATGTCCGTCAGCTTGCCGGTCGCCGCTATGTAGATGGCCTCGTAGCTTTCATGTGCATAATCGTTGCCGCCGATGATCAGGACATTCCTGATATGCTGGTAGGCATTGCTAGCCAGATGCTTACCCCAATGGACAAAGCGCACCTTAACTTCATCGTCCAGCTTGGCCCTGATTTCGTCCGCGACACCGAATCCGGGATTGGTCAGATAGGGATCAACCTTCTTCTGGTGGACGACCAACCATTCCTCGCCGCTACCGTTCAACAGATCGACGGCAACATTTACGATTTTTTCCCGTTCCACCGGATCAGCCAGCAAGGTCTTACCCGCGCCCTTGTTCCACCAGTGCAGTTGCATGGAAGAATAGTCAGCCAGCGCCTTGGGGAGGAAGGTGACGCTGCTGCATCGGTCAGCCCAATGTCGATAGGATGGACGAAGCCGTGCAGAACCGTCCAAAATTATCAGGGGTGCCAGATCATCGGGCAGCCGCTGGCCTGCGCCGACGATCACCAGCCCATCAAGGTCACCGTTCTTATGAAAGTTCGCGCGCCGCAACACAGCCTGTTGCCCTGCTAAATGGGACAGCCCTTCCAAGGCTCTAAGAATATCGGCGGGAACGTTCACGTCCTTCAATGCCAATACCATATTCCGGGCAAGGTCGCCCACATCGGCATGTATGGAAATGATATCACCTGCCTTCCGCAGTGCAGCGTTTAACCTGAACAGACGCACGGCATCGATCAGGTCCGCGCTACCCTTTACCCCCTTTAAGAAGGCAGGAAGAGCATCGACAGCTTCAAGGCTAAAAGACACAGGAAGCGCAGCGTTCAAGCCTTCATCCCAGAACCGTAGACTTCTGGGCCTGCCCTGATAATGAAATAGATCAATCCCTTCAAAACCATCAAATTCGAACATGCGCCGCCGGACCTGTTCATGCGTGGTGAACAACACCCGCGCCTCGCCAGCACGATCCCGACCAAGCCCAAAGGCGTTATATTTTGCATCCGCCGACACACAGGCAAAATCGAAATCGCCCAGGCCACACCCGCGCCGGTAGCTGTCTATTTCATCGAAGGTGCCAAGCATGACGATGATACTGCCACCGCCGGGAAAGCCTGCCTGTTTCCATCGGCTAACAAAGCCATGAACGGCTGTCGTTTTCCCGCTGCCGGGATCACCGGAGAACACATGGAAGCCGGTCTTACACCGGGAATGAAGACACTCTTCCATGACCTCTTGCAGGGCAGCGAATGCCTTTGAAAAAGGCTTAGCCGGGAATGGTTTTGGAGATAGGGAAAGCCATGAAGAAGAACTTTCAGAATCAGAAATACTTAAACCAGAACAAAAATCATTAAGAACCATAAATTTCCTTTTCAAAATCAAAATCTAGGTGAAAATCCATATATATAATGGAAAAACACCTAAATTTCCTTAGATGATCGGAAATTAAAGGAATCTGATTTTCAGTAAAGGATTAGTGCAAATTTTTATTGCATTTTTTTACAATATTTATTTAAATATATTATGGGATGGGTAAAGTAATTATCATTTTATGCCATTTTTCCTACGTTATACCTCTCCAAATGAAATCTCCGGTGAACGAAGTGCCGAAGGCGTTGCCTTTAAGATCGAAACCATTCCCCGCTGTAAGTCCGGTGCCTCGGCAGGCCGGGTAAGGAGGGATTTTGTTTAGGTAAGTTACACCTATATTTAGGCGCAGAATTAATATCCGGGTTAAAATTCCGAAAATGAATGTGTGGCTAAGTTAAAACTTAACAAGGGCCGGATTGAGAACTCACGCAAAACAGCCATTACAAAACCAATTAGGAAGGTTGGTACGGCTGGTGGATCAGCAATTCGAGGAAGGAATTCCGAAGCTCACCTAGGGCTATATAGCGATTGAATTTCATCAAAAAAATTAGCACAACATCGGGCGCTGGGGGAGCGTGAATACATGGCAGTCGATCATTATTCTACCGTAGGGGCCGAATACAGGAAAGAATCAATACGTCTTCAAACGAGAGCTCTCTTCTTTGGACTAGTTTTGCTTCTTTCGCATTTATTGGAAATCAAGCCTTCGGAATTTGATGCCGGGGGGCTGAAAGTGGTGATAAAAGACGTCGCTGTAATACGAGGCGGAATTTCCTTAGTGTTCCTTTATCACTTTTGGAACTTTGTAGAGGCAACATTTCAAGGTAGTGCAATGCTACCCATGAAATCTAACCAGCGAACACTTAGATTTCTCTTAAGCGTTGCCAAGCGCCCCTATAAAAATGAAAAGACTAAGAAAATGGTGCGCCGCAACCCTAGGCAGGTGAAGCGTCACGCATGGTGGTCTATGACGGCCTACTTGGTCTTTTTAACTCCATTTGCGTTTGCTATGCTAGCCGTCATTGCATTAGCTCTATTCTTCGGTGTTCAGGACGCTTGGGCATTCGCGGAGTTCGCGTGGAAGCGAAGCATCGAAATAAGTTAGCGCAGGCCCGGTGAACCGGATGCGGGTTATCCAGCACCTAAACCGACCGTTCACTAACCGCCCTTCGCGGACGCCAGCCTACCGGACAAACATGCTCTATTTTGCCCGTAGAAGGCCCTTAGAGCGCGATTTGAAGGACTTGGCTACCCAAGTAGCCAAAATATCCAATAAATGCTAGAATAGGCTTTAAATCTCAAATAACTTTACGGCGTCAGAGAATCTATTACTGTTCTAATGCGATCGTTAGCCGAACTAAGCAAATGCTGTTCATTTAAAATGAAGGTATACATCGCCCTGACGGCCTTGAAGGAGGCCGGGATATATCAATCAGTCGCTCTGCCAGCACATTTCTAAGTTTAACCTACTTGGCATAGCGGTCACGTTTAATGCGTTCGCCAAAGTAATTTCTGTCCTGCATATTGGCACCAGTGAAGAGGGCGTTAGCCTAAAAGCCAACCACCGCCGGTTTGCGGACGTTGTGCTAGCCACGTTCGAACTTCGGAATAGCGCCATCGCACAGCCTGCTTTCCAATGCGGTAGGGCCGCACAAACGCCCCTTCGGCCATCATCCTGTAAATGGACGCCCGCGATAGCCCGGTAAGGGCTTCAACCTCTGGTCGCCTTATATATCGATCATCATCCATCGTTTGCCTCATCATCTTTGATGAGCGCGTCTATGCATCGCGAATCGCGTCGCGTCAACGAGGAAAATTGTCTAATATCAATGCGTTACTTAATGTCAAATCTAAAAACGCGGCTTTTAGAAATGGAATTAATTGGTGTGCTTTGAAGACGTCGAAACGTACGTTGACCAGTCATCCATCAGTGCACGGCGCTTTTCCAACAGGTCGGATCGGGCATAGGCAGCCTCGGCTTTGTCTTTAATACGGTGGGCCATAGCTAGTTCGATAACCTCTCTCGGGTGGGCGGTCGTTTCACCGGCCCAATCCCGGAACGATGAACGGAAGCCATGTGGTACGGCGGGTATCGCCAGCTCCTTCATCAGCTTCGACAGGGTCATATCGGAAAGTGGCTTATCTTCTCTCGTTCCCGGAAATATCAGGTCGGAATTGGACTGTTTCAGGGACTTCGCTTGCTTCAATATCGTAAGGCAGCGATCAGTGAGGGGGACGCGATGCTCCTTCTTCGCCTTCATACGGTTGCCCGGTATCGTCCAGAGCTTCTTTTCAAGATCGACTTCGCTCCACCGGGCTTCGCGGGTTTCGACCGACCGGGTCGCTGTCAGGACCAAAAACTCAAAGGCTAGTTTCGTGGTTACCCCGGCATCACTGGCGCGGACGATATCAATCGCGTCTGCTACCTTATCGTAGGGCAAAGCCTTGCGATGCTGAACCTTGGAGCGATCATGTTTAGATAGCCCCTGCGATACCGCATCGGCGGGATTGTCGCTGCGCCAGCCTTTTGCCATGGCCCACTTCATCACGGTTCCGATACGCTGTTTTACGCGCCTCGCTGTCTCTGGATGGGTGTTCCAGATAGGAGACAGCGCAGATAATACATCGGCGCTGGTGATCGCGCTGATACGCTTGCCGCCAATGAAGGGATAGACGAACTTCTCCAAGGTATTGATCCACTGGTCGCCGTGTTTGTCATTGCGCCAAGTGGGCTTGTTAAGCGCGTGGACCTGTTCGGCAGCTTCCTTGAACGTTAAGATGGCCTGTGAGAGCCTTTTAGCCGCTAGAGGGTCTTCTCCTGCCCTAGCGCTCTTTCTATTCTCAATGGCTGCCTCTCGGGCCTCTGATAGGCTTACAAGGGCAGCAGAGCCTAGCCCTATATCGCGGCGCTTCCCGTTTATGACGAGGCGCTGGATCCAACGCTTCGAACCACCGGGGTCAACTTTAAGGTAGAGCCCGTTGCCGTCCGCATGAAGGCCAGCCTTTGTAACAGTCCGAACGGTGGCGGCGGTAAGCCGCTTTTCTCGATGCATCCCCGCAGGTTTGAATCCGCTCATAAAACCAACATTCCGTCCAACATTTGCGCCCTACATAACGCCCCACATATTTTTTGGGAATGGGCGATCTGGAAAGAGAATGCCCGAGAACAGAATTTAGATAAGTCATTATTAAATAGCGACTTTGATAATGTTTGAGAATGGTAGAGTATGGCGGACTGCGGACTCCGTCTCCGCCATAACTGTCGGCCATATAATCCATTAATCCGAGCAGGATTCAGGCCGGTATGAAGCGGCGTTCGTAGCGCCAGCTGGCCCACAACTGCTGCACCATCCGGCTCGTGGTACGAAGACGATCGGATGGAGCAAGATTGTGCGAAGAGTTCGTTTCTGTTGCCAGGCTGAGCGACAGACCACGGAAGCCGGAAACGTGTAGGCTGGTCAGTTTGGCGGCCTCGGCGCAGAGAGCGGTGAAACGGCGCATCACCGCGTGATTGGGACGTTGGCGGTCGCGTGTCAGCATTTCGAAGCTGTGGGTCACGACGACGAAAGCCGCATGTTGCTCGCGCAATGCGTGACGCATCCCTGTACGCATCTCTGTCGCCGACATCGCGCAGATTTGCGCGGGGCGAAAGCTGCCGGGCCGGTCGGTGATGCCCGAAACGGGAAGTTCATTGACGCCGAAGCTGCGTGTGGGAGCGATCTGGTCGCGAGCGCCGCTGATGCGGCAGCCATAGCGATGATAGGCAGGATTCACGCTGCTGTCCCATAGCATGCCAGCCTGAGCGAGGGCGCGCAGCGTATCGTCATTGGCCCCAAAATTGCCCGCCCGAAACGCGGTGACGCAAGGCGCTCCGGCTTGCTCCAGCCATTGCCTGCCCAAGCGTAGCAATGTGACCTGATCTGCCATCGAAAAGTCACCGATATTGCGACCAACCCTCCCTTCGACAGGGGAGTGGCGCGCCCAGCGGAGCCATTCACTGTGAACGTGCAGTTGCACCTCATGCCCCCGATCCACAATCGAGTTGACGATGGGCTTCAAAAACTCGGTTCCATAAACCAGCGCGGGCATCGGATCGACGAAGAACACGCCTTTGAGGCCATGCCTTTCCAGTTCGGCCATCTGCCAGCCGATGCCATAGGCCCGCCCCTGCGACTCCGCCTGGATGGACAAGCGGATATTGTCGTCCAGGCTCATGCCCCGCTCATGGAACAGTGAGGATAATTCTGTATCGACGGTGATCAGCAGGACAGTCATCGCCAATCCCCTACCCCACCCATGTTAAGGAGCCGTAAGCCCCCTGGCTATGGCGATAGAGCGGCTATCCACTTGGGGAGGGGCAGTCGCGCCAGCACACTAGCCCCTGGCGGCAGGGCTGAGCCCCCCCTGACCCACTTTTAGAGAGCCACCCCTGCCGAAGCCAGTACCGCCAGCGTCAGCAGTTCGGATGCGTTGGACGCCATGGTCGCGATCTGCACGGATTTCTCCATGCCCACGAGCATCGGGCCGATCATCGTCGTGCCGCCCAGTTCGCGCAACAGTTTCGCGGAGATGTTGGCTGACTGCAGGCCGGGCATGACAAGGATATTGGCTGGGCCAGACAAACGGCTGAAGGGATAATTTTTCATGACCGCGGGATTAAGCGCCGCATCAGCGGTCATTTCGCCTTCATATTCGAAGTCGACATTTCGGCCGTCGAGAACCGTCAGCGCATCGCGGACATTTTCCAGATGGCCGCCCGGTGGGTTGCCGAAATTGGAGTAGGAGAGGAAGGCGACACGCGGGTCATGACCCATGCGCCGTGCGACCGCGACAGTGCCCTCCGCGATGTCGGCCAGTTCGCTGGCGGATGGCCGCTCATTAACGGTCGTATCGGCCAGGAACACCGTCTTGTCTTTCGACACCATGATATGGATGCCGAAAGCGGTGCGCCCCACCACCGGGTCCATGACGCGCTTCACCTCGCGCAGAGTCTGGGCGAAGGGCCGAGTCACGCCCGTGATCATCGCATCGGCATGACCCATGCTGACAAGCAAGGTGCCGAAGATGTTGCGATCACGATTGACCATACGTTCGCAGTCGCGCCGAAGATGGCCGCGCCGCTGCAACCGGCTGTAGAGCGTATCCACCATCTCGGGCACCAGAGGCGAATTAACGCTGTTATGCAGTTCAAAACTCTCAGGATCGCGGACGCCGAGCGCCTTCAGCTTGTCATAGACTTCGTTCCGGCCGACCAGAACGGGGATGCCATAGCCAAGGTCACGGAACTGGATGGCGGCGCGCAGCACCACTTCCTCTTCCGCTTCGGCAAACACGACGCGCTTGGGATTGGCCTTGGCGACCTCATAGGCCGTGGTGAGGACCGAAGTGGTCGGATTCAATCGGCCTTTGAGCGACTGGCGATAGGCGGCCATGTCGGAAATTGGCTTTTGCGCGACGCCGCTTTCCATCGCCGCCTGCGCGACCGCTACCGGAACAACCTCCATCAGACGCGGGTCGAAGGGCGCCGGGATGATATAATCGGGACCGAAGCTGTGCGAACGGCCGTAAGCCTTGGCGACTTCCTCCGGCACCTGTTCGCGAGCCAGCTCGGCAATGGCATGCGCCGCTGCTACCTTCATCGGTTCGTTGATGCCCGTCGCGCGCACGTCCAGAGCGCCCCGGAAAATGAAAGGGAAGCCCAGCACATTGTTGACCTGGTTCGGATAATCCGACCGGCCGGTAGCGACGATCGCGTCCGGGCGAACTTCCAGAACCTCGGGAGGCGCGATTTCCGGATCGGGATTGGCCATGGCGAAGATGATCGGCTTTTCCGCCATTGCCTTCACCATCTCCTGCGATACCGCGCCCGCGACGGACAGGCCGAGGAACACGTCAGCGCCCTTGATCGCTTCCCCCAGCGTGCGAGCGTCGGTCTTCACCGCATGCGCCGACTTCCACTGGTTCATGCCTTCGGTACGGCCCTGGTAGATCACGCCCTTGCTATCGCACATGATGACATTGTCGTGCGAAACTCCGATCGCCTTGATCAGTTCGGTGCATGAAATGGAGGCCGCGCCCGCGCCATTCACCACGACCTTCATGTCCTTAAGGTCGCGCCCGGTCAGCATCGCGGCATTGATGACGCCAGCGGCGGCGATAATGGCGGTGCCATGCTGGTCGTCGTGGAAGACCGGGATGTTCATCCGCTCTTTCAGAGTCTGTTCGATGATGAAGCATTCAGGCGCCTTGATATCCTCAAGGTTGATGCCGCCGAAGCTCGGCTCCATCAGCTCCACCGCATCGATGAACTTGTCGACGTCCTCGGTCTTGAGTTCGATATCGATCGAATCCACGTCGGCAAAACGCTTGAACAGGACCGCCTTACCTTCCATCACCGGCTTTGATGCCAACGCGCCCAGATTGCCAAGGCCGAGGATAGCCGTGCCATTGGAAATGACCGCGACCAGATTGCCCTTTGCCGTATAGTCATAGGCGGTCTGCGGATCGGCGGCGATGGCGCGTACCGGCACGGCGACGCCGGGAGAATAGGCAAGGCTGAGGTCACGCTGCGTCGCCATCGGCTTCGACGCGATGATCTCGATCTTGCCGGGCCTGCCAGTCGAATGGAAGAACAGCGCCTCGCGCTCGGAAAATTCCACACTCGACTTATCAGCCATGACGCATCCGCCCCTCTTTACCCAGTAAACAGGCCCTAGCGGCAAGCCCGACCTGTCGGCAAGCGCGAGCGGCACGTTTTTTCACGCCCTTTCCTGAACTGCCGCTTGCGGCTATCGCCTGACGGTCATGCACAGCCCCAAGGAAAACGCCGCGACCCAGCCGACGCCGATGATGGCGCAATATCTGGCGCTGAAGGCTGAGGCGCAGGATTGCCTGCTCTTCTACCGCATGGGCGACTTCTTCGAGCTGTTCTTCGACGACGCAAAGGCCGCCGCGGCGACGCTGGACATCGCGCTCACCAGCCGGGGCGAACATGGCGGCGCGCCGATCCCCATGTGCGGCGTGCCCGTGCACAGCGCCGAAAATTATCTGGCCCGGCTGATCAAGGCGGGGCATCGGGTGGCCATCGCCGAACAAACCGAAACGCCAGCAGAGGCCAAGGCGCGGGGCAGTAAGGCTCTCGTGACCCGCGCCATCGTGCGCTACGTCACGGCGGGAACGCTGACCGAGGAAACGCTGCTCGATTCCAGGCGCGACAATATGCTGGTGGCGCTGGCCCAGACGGGCGGCGATGGCGCAGGCGAGATCGGGATAGCCGCAGCCGACATTTCCACCGGGCGTTTTGAAACGTTGACGCTGCGGACCAGCGATCTGTCCGCCGAACTGGCGCGGCTGCGGCCGAGCGAGATCGTCGTGCCCGACGGCCTCGCCCTCGATCTACCCGAAGCTCACCCGTTCGATCGTGCGGCCTTTTCCAGCAATCGGGCGGAGTCAGCACTCAAGCGGCTGTTCGGTGTGGCTACCCTCGACGGATTCGGCCAGTTCAGCCGGGCGGAGCTGGCCGCGATGGGCGGGCTTGTCTCCTATCTCGATCATGCGGGCAAGGGCACCCTGCCCTTTCTGGCGCCCCCCGTGCGCAAGGCGAGCGGCGCCCATGTGGCGATCGACGCGGCCACCCGGGAAAGCCTGGAGATCAGCGCGACGATGAGCGGCGCGCGCGCGGGCAGCCTGTTGGGCGCGGTGGATCGAACGGTCACGGGCGCAGGCGCCCGGCTGCTGGCGCAGGACCTGTCGGCGCCGTTGATGGATCAAGGCCTGATCGAGGCGAGGCTGGGTCTGGTACAGCTCCTCCATGACGACCCGCTGCTGCGCGACCAGCTGCGTGTCGCGCTAAGAGCGCTTCCCGACGTAGGGCGTGCGCTGGGGCGCATCGCCGTGGGCCGGGGCAGTCCACGCGATCTGGGACAGCTGCGCGACGGGCTCAATGAAGCGCGCATGCTGCGCGAAAGACTTGGGCGATTGCCGGATCAACCGCCGCTGCTCCAGCAACTGTTGCCAGCCCTCGATGGCCACGGAGCACTGGTGGACAGCCTCTCGCGGGCACTGGTCCCCAGCCCGCCGACCGAGACGGCCAACGGCGGATATATTGCTGACGGCTACGATCCGGCTCTGGACGAACTGCGGCGGATGGCAGGCGACGGACGGCGGGCGATCGCTGCTCTGGAGGCAAGCTATCGCGAGCGCACCGGCATCGCATCGCTGAAAATTCGGCACAATGGCGTGCTTGGCTATCATGTCGAAGTGCCCGCACGCGCCGCCGATCCACTGATGCAGCCGGACAGCGGCTTCACGCATCGCCAGACGCTGGCGGGCGTGGTGCGTTTCAATTCGGTCGACCTGCATGAACAGGCCGGGCGGGTCGCGCAGGCGGGTGCCCATGCGCTGGTGGCCGAGGCCGCGCATCTGGAGGATCTTGTCGAGACCGCCCTGGCTCGCAAGGCGGAGATCGCGCTGGCCGCTGATGCGCTTGCCCGGCTCGACGTTGCCGCAGCGCTGGCGGAGCGCGCCGCCGAAGGGGGCTGGCAGCGGCCGCATTTTCTACCCCAGGAGGGCGGCGAACCGTGCCTTGAGATCATTGGCGGCCGACATCCGGTGGTCGAGGACGCGCTGCGGAAGGAAGGGCAGCCCTTCGTCGCCAACGATTGCTGTCTAGGGGCCGAAGACCGGCTCTGGCTGGTGACTGGCCCCAATATGGGCGGCAAATCCACCTTCCTGCGGCAGAATGCGCTGATCGTGATTCTTGCGCAGGCTGGCAGCTATGTGCCTGCTCAGTCGGCGACGCTGACATTGGTCGATCGGTTGTTCAGTCGCGTAGGGGCATCGGACAACCTTGCACGCGGGCGATCGACCTTCATGGTCGAGATGGTGGAAACCGCCGCTATCCTTTCGCAGGCGACCGAACGCAGCTTCGTCATTCTGGATGAAGTTGGGCGCGGCACATCCACCTATGATGGGCTGGCCCTCGCCTGGGCGGTCGTCGAGGCGGTGCATGAGGTCAACCGCTGCCGGTGCCTGTTCGCGACGCACTATCATGAACTGACACGGCTGGCCGAGACTCTCTCGTCGCTATCGCTTCATCATGTGCGTGCCCGCGAGTGGAAAGGCGATCTCATTCTGCTTCATGAGGTCGCGGAGGGACCAGCCGACCGCAGCTATGGCCTCGCCGTCGCGCGGCTTGCGGGACTTCCGCCCGCTGTTCTCAAGCGGGCCAAGGATGTGCTGACCCGGCTGGAAGCGGGCCGGGCGAAGACCGGCGGCATCGCAGCGGGCCTGGACGACCTTCCCCTCTTCGCCGCCGCTGCGGCGCAGGAAGAGGAAGCGGTCGATGCCCTGCGCGCCGCGCTCGACCTAATCGATGCCGATGCTCTTTCTCCCCGTGAGGCGCTGGAGCAGCTTTATCGACTGAAACAACTGGCCGCCGCCAGCAGCGGACACTAGATTGAGCCCATGGTCATGCAGTTCCCCTCCCTTGGCTCTCGCCGTTCCATCATCGACCGGCGCGCGATTTCCGACAGCATTAACACGCTGGCGCAAGAGCATCGGGGCGATCCCGCGAAACTGCGGGGGTTGGTGGTCCGCGAACTGAAGACCGCGCTGGACGCCGGACGCGTCGATGTCGCGAAGCGGTTGGAGGCAAAACCCACGCGCGGACGCGAGGCCGTGACCGCCTTTGCGTTCCTGATCGACCAGATTCTGCGCCTGCTCTACGATGCAACGACGCATCATCTTTATCCCGCCAGCAATCGCAGCACGGGCGAGCGCATTACCCTGATGGCCGTCGGCGGCTATGGCCGTGGCGAGATGGCGCCGCATAGCGACGTCGATATCGCCTTCATCACACCCTGGAAGCCCACCGGCTGGACCGAGCAGGTTATCGAGTCCATGCTCTATTCGCTCTGGGACTTGGGCCTAAAGGTCGGGCATTCGAGCCGGTCGATCGATGAGACGATGCGCATGGCCAAGGCAGATCTGACCGTGCGCACGGCACTGCTCGAAGCGCGTTATGTCTGGGGCGACCGGGCGCTGTACGAGGACACCGCCAAGCGGTTCGACGCTGAGGTGATGCAGGGGACGGCACGCGCCTTCGTCACCGAAAAGCTGGAAGAGCGGGACGAGCGGCACAAACGCATGGGCGATAGCCGGTATGTCGTTGAACCCAATGTCAAGGAAGGCAAGGGAGGGCTGCGCGACCTCCACACCCTGTTCTGGATTGGCAAATATGTGAATCGGGTGAAGTCCGTCGCCGAACTGGTGGATGTGGGCCTGCTGACCGATCTGGAACTGCGGCAATTCCAGAAGGCCGAGGATTTTCTCTGGGCTGTCCGATGCCATCTGCACATGATCACGGGGCGGGCCGAAGATCGCCTGACGTTCGATCTGCAGCTGGAAACCGCCACGCGGATGCACTTCACGGGGCGGCAGGGCCGCTCTGGCGTGGAGCGCTTCATGCGCTATTATTTCCTGAATGCAAAAATCGTGGGCGACCTTACGGCCGTGTTCCTTGCGCATCTGGACGACCAGTTGGCGGCGAAGGGGCGGCGCTATATTCCGTCCATATTCCGTCGTCCCAAGAAGCTGGATGGTTTCGTGCTGGACCGTGGTCGGCTCGCGCTGCCAAGCGACGACTTTTTCCAGCAGGACCCGGCGCGGTTGCTCGAAATCTTCGCGGTGGCTGATCGCCATGAGCTGGGCATCCACCCAAGCGCCATGCGCACCGCCAGCCGGGACGCAGGTCTGATCACGGCAAAAATCCGCCGCGATGCTCGCGCCAACGCCGCTTTCATGGACGTGCTGACATCGACCCGCGATCCGGAAACGGTGCTGCGCTGGATGAATGAATCGACGGTGTTTGGCCGGTTCATTCCCGATTTTCGCCGCGTCGTGGCGCAGATGCAGTTCGATATGTATCACCATTACACGGTCGACGAGCATACCATCCGCGCAGTTGGGCTTCTGGCCCGCGTGGAGAAGGGCGATCTGGTGGAAGACCACCCGCTGTCCACCGAGATCATGGGCAAATTGGTGTCGCGCCGGGTGCTCTATGTTGCGGTTCTGCTGCATGACATCGCGAAGGGCCGTGGCGGCGACCATAGCGTGCTCGGCGCTGAAGTAGCCGACCATCTCTGCCCGCGCCTTGGCCTGACGCCGGCCGAAACGGAAACCGTCGCCTGGCTGGTGCGCCATCACCTGCTGATGTCGGCAACGGCCTTCAAGCGTGATCTGGCCGATTACAAGACGATCCTCGATTTCGTCGAGGTGGTGCAAAGCCCAGAGCGCCTGCGCCTGCTGCTCTGCCTCACTGTCGTGGACATCCGCGCCGTGGGTCCCGGCGTATGGAATAGCTGGAAACGCCAGCTGCTGGGCGACCTTTATGAAGCCGCCGAGGAAGTGCTGCGGCTTGGCCACAAGCAAAAGGGTCGCGGCGAACGCGTCACCGCCAAGCAGGAATCGCTGCGCCAAGCGCTCGGCATGTCGAAGGCCGACTTCCAGAAGCTGAGCAAGCGCCTGCCCGAATCCTATTGGATTGCCGAGCCTGACGACATACTGATCCACAATGCGCAGCATATCCTGGCGTCCGGGGATTCGCCCTTGTCGATTGCCGCGCAATATTATCCGCAGCGCGGCGCCACGCTGGTCACCGTATATGCCGCTGACCATCCGGGCCTATTCTACCGGGTCGCCGGCGCGATCCATTTGGCGGGCGGCAATATCATCGACGCGCGCATCCATACCACGCGTGACGGCGTCGCCATCGACAACTTCCTTGTGCAAGACCCGTTGGGCGGCGCTTTCCATAGCCCGGAACAGCTGACCCGCATCCGCAATGCGATCGAGGATTCGCTGGCGAACCGCCACCGCATGATCACGAAGCTGGAAGCGCGCCCCCTGCCCCGCACCCGCGCCGAAGCATTCCGGATCGAACCCAATGTGCTGATCGACAACAAGGCGTCCAACCGCTTTACGGTGATCGAGGTCAATGCCCGCGATCGCCCGGCCCTGCTGTTCAGCCTTGCCAACGCATTGTTCCAGTCGAAGGTCACTGTGCATAGCGCCCATGTCGCCACCTATGGCGAACGCGCGGTCGATACATTTTATGTGACCGACCTTCTGGGTGGCAAGATCGAGAGCAAGGCACGTATCCAGACCCTGGAGCGGCGGTTGCTCGAATCGGCTGGCGGTGAGATTGGCGAGGCTCTGGAGCAGGCCTGACCTGCCTTAGATGATCTCCATAACGTCGCCCGGAGCCAGCAACGGCAGCAGTTTCAGCATATCGTCGCGATCAATGGCGATGCAGCCCGCCGTAGGACGCCCTTCGGACAGGTGAAGAAAGATCGCACTGCCCTGCCCCGGCACCGGCGGCGCGTCATTATGCCCCAGCACCACGATCACATCATAGGCATCATCGCCGCGGAGGAGCGATTCCGCCGAAAATGCTCGTGGCAGATGCACTGGCCGATTGTAGGCGGGATCAGCAGGATCGTCAGACCAGCCATCACCTTCCCTCACCCAGCGCCAGGGAAGCCGGATTGCGGCAGGCTCCGCCTTTCCCGGCCGCAGCAGAACGCCTCGCAGCGGCCAGACACCCAGCGGCGTGTAGCCGTCCCCCTCCCGCTTAGTGGTCGCCGGGCACACGCCGCTCCGGCCCAGCGTGCATGGGATGTCCAGCGTGCCGAACCGAAACCGCCCGGCGGCGCTGTTCACATGGATCGTGGTCACAGTTGATGCCCGGTACGATCGCGCTTGGTCGCCAGATATTGTTCATTGTGCGGGTTGGCGGGCAAGATGATGGGCAGGCGTTCGGCCACCTTGATGCCCGCGCCTTCCAGCCCCTCGACCTTCTTGGGATTGTTGGTGAGCAGCCGCACCTCTTCGATGCCCAGCAGCTTGAGCATGCGCGCCGCGACCGAGAAATCACGCGCGTCGATGGCAAAGCCAAGGCGGACATTGGCATCGACGGTATCGAACCCCTGATCCTGCAAGGCATAAGCGCGCAACTTGTTGATGAGGCCGATCCCGCGCCCTTCCTGCCGCAGATAGAGCAGCACGCCCCAGCGGGAGTCGGCGATCCGGTGTAGCGCCTCATGCAATTGAGGCCCGCAGTCGCATTTGAGGCTGCCCAGCACGTCCCCCGTCAGACATTCGCTGTGCAGCCTGATGACCGGCGGCGAGGAGTCGCGCGTCCCAACGATCAGGGCGACATGCTCTCGTGGCTCGTCCGGACTGCGAAAGGCAATGATCTCGGCGGTCTCGCTGGCTGACACCGGCAGCCGCGCGCGCGTCGCTATGGCAAGATGAGCAGCGTCATCATAAGCGTCTATGTCATCGGCACTGACCTCGGCCTCGGTCTCTCCTTCCTGTCCCAAAAAGAAGGCAGGCAGGATACCCGCCAGCCGGGCGAGCTTGAGCGTCGCCTTAGCCGCCAGCGGCGCGGCAAGGGGCTTGGCCGCAAAAGGTCCCTTCAAAGGTGATGCGAGGTCGAGTACCGGGTCAGCGATCGCGGTAGCAACATCGCCATCGATCCATGGCGCGCGGGCGATCAGCACGGGCATGTCGGGATCAGCCGCTGCCAGCTGGTTGGCGAGCTTCAATGTCTCGCCCCGGGCAGCTGCTATCAATATGTCCGCTTTGCCCGCAGGATCGAAAGTCTTCAGCGTCACCGAATCCGCGCCCTCGACCGCCATGACGCGTATGGCGCCGTCAGTCGCACGAACGGTAACCGCCCAACCACGGCGCAGAGCGTCAATCGCGCGGGCAGCGGCGCGCCCGTTCATGGCAGACGGTCCATCAGAACGCGAACTCCGTGATGATCGGGACATGATCCGATGGCTTGGTCCAACTGCGCGCCGGTTCGACAACACGGTGCCCGATCGCCTTTGCGGCAACATCCTGCGTCATCCACATATGATCCAGTCGGCGCCCACGATCCGATTCCGCCCAATCCCGCGCGCGATAGCTCCACCAGGTATAAAGCCGCTCCGGAGCGGGAAAGAATTGGCGGCCGATATCGATCCAATTGTTCGATTCCTGCAACCGGGCCAACAGTTCGCATTCGATCGCCGTATGGCTGACGACATTGAGCAGTTGCTTATGGCTCCACACATCGCATTCCATGGGCGCGATGTTGAAGTCACCGGTGAGGATCGTCGGCTTGTCCTCAAGTTGGGAGGACCATTGAATCATGCGCTCAATGAAATCGAGTTTCTGACCGAACTTCGGATTGACTGTTCGGTCGGGAATATCGCCTCCGGCGGGAACATAGACATTTTCGATGCGAACGCCGTTGTCCAGGCGGACGCCGACATGACGCGCTTCGCCATTGGCCTGCCAATCGAGCCGGTCATCCTCATGAATGGGCACCTTACTCATGATCGCCACGCCATGATGCATGCGCTGGCCATTCAGCACCTGATGAACATAGCCCAGACGCCTGAACATGTCGGTGGGAAATATCTCATTCACCACCTTCGTTTCCTGAAGGCAAAGAAGGTCTGGTGCTTCTTCGGTCAGGAAACGTTCGACGATGTCGATCCGGGCGCGGACGCTGTTGATGTTCCAGGATGCAATGCTCAGTGTTTTCGGCATGCTGATCCCCTAAGGGCCTGCGAACGGCTTCGCAAGCTTGGCTCTGCGCCGACCTGCCGCTGGCAAAGTAAGACCCCCGCTCCGGGGGCATGGAACGGGGGTCTCGATCGCGCCCTTGAAGCGCTTTGCGGCGAGAGCTGCGTTCCGAGTAACAGGGGGGAAATCCCGGACTTCGTCTCGCGCCGTGGAGTTCTTATTAGGGTTCCGGATATGAGCCGAAGATGAACAAGATTCAGGTGAGCACGATCCATCTCATGCCAGGCCCGTTTCACCCCCCGGCTACGCGACCCTTCGGGCGCGGGTCTGTCCAACGAAAGGCGGAATTCGCAACCGGGACGCCATAACGCTGGTTCGACAAGCGCACGCTAGTGCGGTTATTCTGGGAATCGAGCGCTACCCATCCGTAAAGCTGAAGACCCGCAGGCCCGGCCGAATCCCGTTCGAAGATCATCGTGATAGTCCCGAATTCCGGCCGCTTGGGATCGCGTGCCTGAACGCTGATCACCTTCGGATCGCCGGTCTGGATCAGCTTGCCATAACGTGACAGGTCTTTTTTCGGATCGAGCAAGGCGCCCAAAGGCGAGCTGCCGATGGGCCAGCGCTGTACCTGACGGACTTCATAGTCGATCATGGTCAAGGCCTTGCCGTCGCCGACGATCAGCAAGGGTACACCCTTTTGATACTGGAACCGCACCTTGCCGGGCTGCTTGATTGTCAGTTTGCCCGTCAGGGTTTGACCGGCGCGGTCGGTCTGCACGAAATCGGCGGTCATCGTGGTGACGCCGCGAATATAGGCATTCACCCGGTCCATGCCGTCCGGCGACTGCTGCGCGGCACTGGGCGCGGCTGGAACGAACAACGGTGCGGCGGCCAGGGCCAGGGCGAGTGGCGCAAACAAGCGCTTCATGCATTCTTCTCCGCTTTGTTGAGAGGTCAAGGAGTAGCGATCAGGCGTTGAACCCATTGTGAACTGATGCGTTCCTGATCTCCGAACCCTGCAGGGCCACTTGCAGTCGTGGGGTAGCTCGCCCGGCGAACAAAAAAAAGGCTGGTCCGAAGACCAGCCGGAAAGTTTTTAGGAGAGGATGCCTGAAAGGCCCGATCTTATTGAACGGCGCTGGTCTTTTTCGCAAATGCATAGACGGCCAGTTCGATTGCGTTTGACGCAATCGTCATAGCGGATTGCCATTTTCATCGCGCAGCACCTCACGTCGGCCGACATGGTTCGGAGGGCCGACCAGCCCTTCTTCTTCCATCCGCTCAATGAGGCGCGCAGCCGAATTATAGCCGACGCGGAGCTGACGCTGCAGCCAACTCGTCGAAGCCTTCTGATTTTCAAACACCAGCTGGCATGCCTTGCGGAACAGCTGCGCGTCGGGGCTGTCATCGCCCAGATCCACGCCGTCGAGCGCGAAGCTGCCTTCTTCCGGTTCTTCGGTCACGGCCGAGATATAATCCGGCTGTCCTTGCGCGCGCCAATGGTCAGCCACCACGCGCACCTCGTCGTCGGACACGAAGGGGCCATGGACACGCATCAGGCCCTTGCCGCCGTGCATGTAGAGCATGTCGCCCTTACCCAACAGCTGTTCGGCACCCTGTTCGCCCAGGATCGTACGGCTGTCGATTTTTGACGTCACGAAGAAGCTGATCCGGGTCGGAAGGTTCGCCTTGATGACGCCGGTGATGACATCAACGGATGGGCGCTGCGTCGCGAGGATCAGGTGGATACCAGCCGCGCGCGCCTTTTGCGCCAGGCGCTGGATCAGGAATTCGACTTCCTTGCCCGCCGTCATCATCAGGTCTGCGAGTTCGTCGACCACCACCACGATCTGCGGCAGCGGCTGGAAGTCGAGCTGTTCTTCCTCATAAATCGGCTTGCCGGTTTCGGGATCGTAACCCGTCTGCACCCGGCGGCCGAGCGGCTTGCCCTTGGCTTTCGCGGCCCGGACCTTCTCATTATAATTGGCGAGGTTGCGGACAGAAATGGAGGCCATCATGCGATAGCGGTCTTCCATCTGCTCCACCGCCCATTTGAGGGCGCGGATCGCCTTGGCAGGCTCGGTCACGACCGGGGACAGCAGATGCGGGATGTCGTCATAGGTCGACAGTTCCAGCATCTTGGGATCGATCATGATCAGGCGCAGCTGGTCCGGCGTCATGCGGTAGAGCAGCGACAGGATCATGGCATTGAGGCCCACCGATTTACCCGAGCCGGTGGTGCCCGCGATCAGCAGGTGGGGCATGGGGGCCAAATCCGCGATGATCGGTTCGCCGGAGATATTCTTGCCGAGAATGATCGGCAGAGTCGCGTCCTGCACGAACTGTTCGGAGGTGATAAGCTCGCGGAAAGACACGCCCTCGCGATTGGCGTTGGGCAGTTCGATGCCGATGACGGTGCGGCCCGGGATGGTCGCGACGCGGGCCGAGAGCGCGGACATGTTGCGGGCGATATCGTCGGCAAGAGCAATGACGCGGCTCGCCTTGATGCCGGGCGCGGGCTCCAGTTCGTACATGGTGACGACCGGGCCGGGGCGCACCTCGACGATGTTGCCCTTCACATGGAAGTCGTCGAGGACGGATTCGAGCAAGCGGGCATTGCGCTCCAGAGCAGCCTTGTCGATCTTCTGCGACTGGCTTGCGGGTATCGGATTAAGCAGGTCGGGCGAGGGCAGCGAGCTATTGCCGAACAGGTCATCCTGAGAAACGGGCGCCATTTGCCTTTGGGCGGGCGCGGGTTTGGGAGTCTGGATGGTGATTGGCGGCTTGGGCTCGTTCGACACCGCGCGACGGGGAGCGATGACGCGTTCTCCCGCTTCGTCATCGTCATCTTGCGCGTCGGCAGTAACGCTCCCGCCGCCCGCGAAAGCGAGCGCCGGTTTGGGAAGGTTGAGACGCGGTAGGGTTGGGCGACGCAAGGCGAGGATCGGCTTTTCCAGCGCAAGGCTGCGATACCAGGTGAAGAAGCCCGCAAGCAGCATCAGGACGACGAGGATGCCGGTGATCCAACCTTGTGCGGCGGGCGCGGCGGACGTCAGGCTGCGGACTCCGTTGGCGGTCGCGAGGCCGATGAGCCCGCCCCAGCCCGACGGGAGATCGATGAGCGAGTCAGGTTGGAACATCGCGAGCGCGATGCCGATGAGGATGATCCCGAGGAAGCATTTGCCGAACTGCCCTTTCCAGCCGGTCATGTCCTGATCACCCCAAAGGCGGCGGGCAGTGATTGCGAGCAGCGGCAGGACGAGCGCAACGGGTACGCCGAGCAGGGTGAAGAGAAAGGCGGAGACCCAGGCGCCGGGCCAACCCATGATATTCTGCACCTGATTGTCGGCGACGGTCATCATCGACGGGTCGCTCAGGCGGAAGCTGAGCAGCGCGAGCGCAAGGAACAGGGTCGCCAGCATCAGCGCGATCGCGCTGATCAGCGCGCCGCTGCGGATGAGGCTGCGTTTCAGCATTTCGCGCCATTCCGGCGTGCGCTTGGCTCCGCGGCTGACAGCCATGGCTTTTGAATGTCCCCCAAATGTTCCGTTCCGGCACAATGCGCCGAGCGGGGAGTCCGCGTCAAGAGTCCGGCGTTTCGGCTGGTCGTGGGAAAGTCATGAATGAAGTGGCGACAAAAACGCGATTCCCGCCGAAACACGAATCATGTGATTCCTTCATGCATTTGCGCTGGCGGAGATGCGCGCAGGGCGAGGAGGCAGCCTGCGACGATCAGCGCCGCGCCCGCGAGGGTGGTGAGGGTCAGCCGTTCGCCGAAGGCGAGCCAGCCGATGATCGCTGCCCAGATGAAGGCGGTATATTCGACCGGGATGAGGTGCTGCGCCTCTGCCCGCGCATAGGCCCAGGCGAAGGCGGCGAGCGAGGTGAAGGCGAAACCCGCGCAGGCGACGATCAGCAAAGAGGAACCCGGCCGGGGCAGGTCAAGTTGCAGCGGCACGAGAGTCGGCGCGGCCCATGCGGCTGCCGCGCACAGGCCAAAGAGGATGAGCATGACGCAATGCTGGAAGAAGGCGACTTCGACGGGGGAGGAAAGCTGCGCCTGCTGCCGCTGGATGATGAGGTTCCAGGCGAAAAGGACCGCCGAAATCAGCACGGCGGCGGCGCCAAGCAGGGCGTCCCAGTTATAGCTGTCTTGCATTCGGCCCGACAGGATCACCGCGACGCCGACGAGCCCGAGGAGAGAGGCGCTGATGGCGCGCTTACCGATCCGTTCGCCCAGCAGCAGCGCGGCAAGATAAAGGGCGATGAGCGGCGCGATGAAGGACAGCGCGATGGCTTCGGCGAGCGGCATGCGCATCAGCGCGAAGAAAAAGAGGCTGGCCATCAGCGTTACGACACAGCCGCGCAGGATATGCAGGCGCAGGACCGGCTTGGTTGGCCAACGGTGGCGGCCCGGCAGCATGATCGCAAGGCCGAGCAGCGTTCCGGCTAGCGCGCGCCAGAACAGGGCGTTGAAGAGGCCGATGGAGAGGCTCAATCCCTTCATCGCCGCGTCCATGATGGCGAAAAGCAGGACGGCGACACAGCAGACCGCGAAGGGGATGGCGAGGGAGCGGGGTTGGGTCATGGGTTCATGGCATGGGGGTGACGGTCATGGCGCTCGGCACTTTCGAGCGGGGGAAAGAGAAGAAGGAAAGGGCTTCGACAGGCTCAGCCCGAACGGGAGGGTGGGGTGGCTTGAAGGACCGTGCCTTACCCATAAAGGTGACGGCGGCGAGTGGGCTAGGTGCGGCGGGATGCCCCCTGCCCTATTCCGCCGCTTCTGCCCGGCCTGCGTCGGTCGCTTCCGCCTCGAGCTTGGCCGCTTCGATCTCCGCCGCCTTGGCTTCGACCAGCCCAACGATATGGTCGATCATGCCTTCGTCCTGAATGGTGTGGTCGGTGAGGCCAGAGAGATAGACCATATGCTTGCCCGCGCCGCCGCCGGTGAGGCCGATGTCGGTTTCACGCGCTTCGCCGGGGCCGTTGACGACGCAGCCCAGCACCGAGAGCGATAGTGGCGTGTGGATATGCTGGAGCCGTTCCTCCAGCGCCTGCACGGTGCGGATGACGTCGAAACCCTGACGCGCGCAGCTGGGGCAGGAGATGACCTTGACCCCGCGCGTGCGGATGCCAAGGGATTTGAGGATTTCATAGCCGACGCGCACTTCCTCTTCCGGTTCTGCGGAGAGGGAGACGCGGATCGTGTCACCGATCCCGGCCCAGAGGAGATTGCCGATGCCGATCGCGCTTTTGACCGTGCCGCCGATCAGGCCGCCCGCTTCGGTGATGCCAAGATGGAGCGGGCAGTCGACGGCGTCGGCGAGCTGCATATAGGCGGCGACGGCGAGGAAGACGTCGCTCGCCTTTACCGCCACCTTATATTCGTGGAAGTCCTGGTCCTGGAGCAGCTTGATATGATCGAGCGCGCTTTCGACCAGTGCTTCCGGGCAGGGTTCGCCATATTTTTCGAGCAGGTCCTTTTCGAGGCTGCCCGCATTGACGCCGATGCGGATCGCGCAGCCATTGGACTTGGCGGCATCGACCACTTCCTTGACGCGCGCTTCCGACCCGATGTTGCCGGGATTGATGCGGAGGCAAGCCGCGCCTGCGTCAGCGGCTTCGAGCGCGCGCTTATAGTGGAAATGGATGTCGGCGACGATCGGTACGCGGGCGGCACGCACGATCTGCTTGAGCGCTGCGGTGGATTCCTCGTCCGGGCAGGATACGCGGATGATGTCCACGCCTGCATCCTCGCAGCGGCGGATCTGGTCGATCGTCGCCTTGACGTCATGCGTCAGCGTGTTGGTCATCGTCTGCACACTGACGGGCGCGCCACCGCCGACGGGCACATTGCCCACCATGATCTGGCGGCATGGGCGACGGGCGATGTCGCGCCAGGGACGCAGGCCGGGATTATGGTCGGACATGAATTAGGGGCTCCGTGCTGATGGAGCCCCTATAGTGATTCACGAGCCAAGTTAGAAGCGCGCCGTCACCGATGCGGCGATCTGGTCGGCATTGCCGCTGGTACGAGACCGGGTGGTGACGGTGGTCGCCGCCGCAGTCCCGGCATAATAGACGTCGGGACGATTGACCGTCGCCTCTTCCACGAAATTATGCGCATAGCTGAGGTTCAGCGAAAGGGCGGGCGAGATATTATAGGTCGCACCAGCCGACAACCAGGTCCGATCGCCATCGGGGACCCGCGTCGTCAAATGCTGAGGATTGGTGGGCGAGCGATCGAACATCGTGCCCGCGCGCAGGGTAAGGGCCGGGCTGATGTCATATTCGCCGCCCAGGCTGACGCTATAGCTGTCCTTGTAATCCAGTTCCTTGACGGAGGTGCGGCCAGCCGCCGTGATCGCGATCGATTTGAAGACCGACCAATTATACCAGCGCGCGCTGATCATGGCGCGAAGGCTGGGCGTCAGCCGATGCATGAAGCCGACCGTCACGATATCGGGAAGTTCAAGCGGCGCGGTGAGGTCGCTGCTGCCATTCTGGGATGCCAACAGGCTCTGAAGGCCTGAAAGGGTCTGCGTGCCCGTGATATCGTGGCCGATACCCGAATGATAGGAGAGCCCTAAATTGGTCCTGCCATCGGTGTAGAAAAGCCCCGCATTCCAACCAATGCTCCAGTCATTGCCCTTGGCGGTGGCCAAGCCGTCCGTGGGGATCAACGGGGAAAGCTGCGGCAGGGCGTTAGTCAGTGTGACCTTCACATATTGGACGTCCACCCCGCCGCCGATCGAGAAGTGATCATCGAGCTTGTAGGCGGCAGACGTTTGAAGATTGTAAGTCTTAAGGTCGGTGTGCAGCGAGTCATAGCGGCCGAAAAAGCCGTCATCATAATCGAGCTTCAGCCCGAACGGGGCGTTGACGCCGACACCGAGCCACAGCCGGTCCGTTACCTGACCCGTGACATAGAAGCTGGGCACCGGAATCACCTTATGAAACGGATTGCCGCCCGAATTGCCCGTTACCGGAACGTTTACGCCGGACTGGCCCGGCACGGTGCGGTCGCTCCCCTGGTTTGATTGCTGTGCGGTAGGGAATAGCGCGATCACACCTGTCGATAATTGCACGCCCGGAAGTTCGGTGATCGCGGCGGGATTGAAATAGAGTGCGGACGGATCGTCCGCCGCCGCGCCAGCCCCGGACAAGGCCCGGCCCGTTTCCTTGGGCGATTGTTCCTGAAGGTAGAAGCCGCCGGCGAGTGCGGGCATGGGAAGAGCCAGAAACCCCGCAAACAATAAAGTGGTGGCAGCAGTGCGGCGGCCTGAAAACATGCAATTCCCCCTTTTTTTAACCCCGTTGCGGCGCCGGGCACGCAATATCATCGCGCTCTATGGCAGCAATATGGTTAATTTCCCGTTCGCCAAGCACTCTGGCATGTCTGACGAAAAAAAAAGCCGCCCCGAAGGACGGCTTGGAAAGTTTTAGGAGAGGATGCCTGAAAGGCCCGTTCCTTTTGCGGTGCGACGATTTCTTTCGCAACTGCGAAAAACAAGTATACGGTTGCGTTTATTGCAACTGTTAAAATTTGGGTAGAATCCGTAGCGGAAAGCTGAAAGCCGATTGGGCGGATATTCGGGAATGGTCGCATTTGGCGCCGCGGTTCAACCCGGAAAATCTGGCACTGATTTGGACAAGTGGCTGAAAAGATCGGCTCGCAGACGATCGAGCCCTTGCTGATTCGTCGATTCGATTCTCGCCACCAGTTCCGACTGCGTGTTGGATGCGCGCAGCAGCCACCAGCCATCTTCGGTCGTGACCCGGGCACCATCAATGGCGTTGACGCTCGCACCTTCCGCCCGCAAGTGCGAGACGATCTCTGCGACTATCGCGAATTTTTGGTCTTCATCGACCGGGAACCGCAATTCGGGTGTGTTTACCAGCGGCGGCAGCGCGTCATGAAGAGCGGTCACGCTCTTGCCAAGGCGACTCACCAGCCGGATCAGGCGCACGGCCGCGTAAAGGCCATCGTCGAAGCCATAATAATCGTCGGCGAAGAAGATATGGCCGGTCATCTCGCCACCCAGCGGGCTGCCGATTTCCTTCATCTTCGATTTGATGAGGCTGTGGCCGGTCTTCCACATCAGCGGCGTGCCGCCCAGCGCCGCCACGCGATCGAACAGAGCCTGGCTTGATTTCACATCGGCGACGATGGTGGCGCCGGGCCTGTCCAGCAGCACGGGTTCGGCGAACAAGGAGAGCAGCTGGTCGCCCCAGATTGTGCGCCCCTGCCCATCGACCACGCCGATCCGGTCGCCGTCCCCGTCGAATGCCAGTCCGAAATGGAGGTTGTTGGCAAGGACAAGGGCGCGCAGATCGTCCAGATTCGCCTCGATTGTCGGGTCGGGGTGATGATGGGGAAAATTGCCGTCTATTTCGGTGAAAAGCGTGTGATGCTCACCCGGGAGCAGCTGGACGAGCTTGTCCACGACGGGGCCTGCGGCGCCATTGCCTGCGTCCCAGCCGATGCGGAGCGCGCCGCCGTCGAACCCTTCCATCAGGCGGGCGACATAGCGGTCCATGATGTCGATGGTGGAGCGGCTGCCGCTGCCCTGTTCCCAATCGCCCGCAGCCGCGATGGCGCCAACTTTGGTGATGTCCGCACCAAAAAAGGCTTCATGCGCAAGTACCAGCTTGAAGCCATTGTGATCGGCGGGATTATGGCTGCCGGTTATCTGGATGCCGCCATCAACATCGAGCGTCGCTTCGGCATAATAGAGCATTGGCGTGGGGCCGAGGCCGATACGCAGCGCGTCGATCCCGCTGTCGGTAAGGCCATCGACCACGGCCGATTCCAGCATCGGTGAGCTGAGGCGGCCGTCATAGCCGACCGCGACCGATGATCCCCCTTTGCGCCTGACGATCGTGCCGAAGCTGCGGCCCAGCGCGTAGGCGTCTTCCACTCCCATGGTTTTGCCGACGATGCCGCGCATGTCATATTCGCGCAGCAGCGAGGGATGGAAGCGGTGGGCCATGGGTTCTGTTCTACAGCCTTAGCGGCGGCGGGCGGCTTCTTTTTTCTCGGGCTCGGCGAGTAGCAGGTCGCGGGCTGCGTTGATTTCCGCCGCAAGGGCTTCGGTGCCGCCGCGATCGGGATGGACCGAGGCGATCAGACGCCGGTGGGCTGTACGGATCATGGTCTCATCGGCATCTTCGGGCACGCCGAGCAGGGCGCGCGCTCTTGCTATGCTGGGGGCGTCGGGGGCTGTTTTGGGAGCGGCGGATCGCTTTTTCTTCTGCTGCGACTGGTTCAGGAAGAAAAGCGCCGCGCCGAGGAGCAGGGGCGCTCCGGCGAGCGGCTTGCCTTTGGCCGCCATGACCGCGCCGACGAGCGCGCCGCCCAAAACCATGCCATCCTTCACACTCATGCGCTGCAAACGTCCCGTCCAGATGAGCCAGGCGGCCAGCCCGAGAAGAAGAAAGGCGAAAAGGCCCATCAGGCCGCGCCGAGAAGATCGACCGGCGAATTTTCCTCACGGGCGGGGAGGGCGAGGCCGGACACCATCTCGCGCAATTCCTGGCGGGCGGCGATGTGGCTGACGCCGAGGTCGCCGAGATGGCCCTTGTCGAGCAGGGTAAGGCCGGAGGGGAAGAGTTCGCGGAAGATGACGCGTTCCGACAGGCCGGGGATCACGCGGAATCCGACGCGGCGGGACAGTTCCATGAGGGCGTCGCCCACGCGCTTCTTGTTGCGGGCGTCATGATGCTGGACACGATTGCGCAGCACGACCCAGTCGATCGATACGCCATCCGCCTTCGCGCGGGTCTTGCGCGCTTCGAAGATGAGTTCGGAATAGAAGGACAGGCGGCGGACCTTGAAGGTTTCCGCGTCAACCTGGCCGATCAGGTCGAAATCGACGAAGCTGTCGTTCATCGGCGTCACCAGCGTATTCGCGCGGGCGGCCATGTGGCGGGCGAACAGGTCATCGCGGCCGGGGGTGTCGACGACGAGGAAATCCTTGCCCTCGGCGACGGCGGCGGATTCTTCCTCCAGCGCCTCGACCGTGTCGCCCTTCAACACCGCGAAGTCAGGCGCGGGCAGGTCGATGTTGCGGCGGCGGGCCGTTTCCGCGCGGTTTTCCATGTAGCGCGTGACAGTGCGCTGGCGCGGATCGAGGTCGATCATACCGACCTTGTAGCCGAGCGCGGTCAAGGCGATCGCGGTATGCACGGCGGTGGTCGATTTGCCGGTCCCACCCTTTTCATTGGCGAAGACGATATGATGCGTTTGGGTGTTCGGACCCATTGATAACCCCGTTTATTGCCGCAACGATTCTTGACCCACTTGCCGGGCCGTGCCTTTAGCAGGATAGTCCCCGTACCCCTGCCATATCGGAGCCCCTCGTCCCGTGCAAACCCTGCGTGACCTTCCTTCCCTGCGATCCGCGATTGATGCGATGAAAAGCGATGGGCGGCCTGTTGCTCTGGTGCCGACCATGGGCGCGCTGCATGAAGGCCATATGGCGCTGGTCGAGGAAGCGCGTCGGCATGCGGGGCATGTGGTGGTGTCGATCTTCGTCAACCCGCGGCAGTTCGGGATCAATGAGGATCTGGACGCTTATCCGCGCCGGGAAGCCAAGGATGCGCAGATGTGCCAGGCGGCAGGAGTCGATGCGCTGTGGGCGCCGACGGCCGAGGTCATGTATCCGGCGGGCTATGCGACCAATATTTCTGTCTCGGGTGTCACCGAGGGACTCGATGGCGCGGCTCGGCCGGGGCATTTTGACGGGGTGGCGACGGTGGTCACCAAGCTGTTCAATCAGGTGCAGCCCGATGTCGCGCTGTTCGGCGAGAAGGATTATCAGCAGCTCGCGACGATCCGGCAGATGGTGCGCGACCTTGATATGCGGATCGAGATCATCGGCGTACCGACGCAGCGGGCCGAGGACGGCCTCGCTCTGTCATCGCGCAACGCCTATCTGACCGAGGATGAACGCAAGGACGCGCTCGCCCTGCCCCGCGCGCTGGGTGAAGCGGCGCGGCAGATGGAGAAGGGCGCGAGCGTCGAGGCGGCGATTGCCAAGGCGATCACGATGCTGGCCGCACATGGCTTTGATCCCATTGATTATGTGACGCTGTGCGATGCGGTGACGCTGGAGCCAATGAATGTGCTGGATCGTCCGGCGCGGCTGTTGGGCGCGGCGAAATTGGGGCGGACGCGGCTGATCGACAATATCGCGGTCGATCCGGCCTGAACGGTAGGGACGTCCGTCCCCTTCCCTACATGGTCACGGTGAAGCTGCTGGCGCCTGAGCCTGCATTTTCCCGTCTGATCTCTTCAAGGCGCTGGCGAATATAGCGGCGGCGGCTGAACACGCCAAAAGCCCGCAAAACGAAGCTGGTCACGACCCTCTCTCCTTATTCTTTGGCGAGGGAAATAAGCGGCGGCTTTCGTCAGGACAATATGTCGGTAGACATGCGAAATTAGTTAGATGCGGTGCGCGTTGGGCCTGCTTTCAAGAGAAGAAAAGGGCTTCGACAAGCTCAGCCCGAACGGGCGGGGTGATTGCCCGTGATCAGGGCTGCGCTGGCATGACGGCGTTGGAGTTTGTGTCAGAAGGGTTTGACGATCACCGCGACGACGATCACCGCGGCGGCGATGCCGGGGACTTCGTTGATGAGACGGAGCTTCCCCTCCGGCAAGGGGCGCTCACCCCTGGCGAGCTTCTTCGCATAGCCTGCGATCCAACCATGATAGGCGGAAAGCCCAAGGACGAAGAGCAGTTTCAGGTGGAACCAGCCAAAATGCCAAGCGCCGATTTCGACCATCAGCATGAGGCCGAAGATCCAGACGAGGATCAGCGAGGGGTTGAGGATGATCTTGAGCAGGCGCCGCTCGCGATCGATCCATTTGCGGTCCTCGTCCGATCCCACCGGGCATTGGTGATGGTAGACGAAGAAGCGCGGCATCATGAACAATCCGGCCATCAGGAAGATGACGAAGATGACATGGGCAGCCTTCACCCACAGATAGGCGGCTCCGAGATAGGGCATCAGCTTCTCTTTCCTTGCCGGACATAGGCGATCAACGCTTCGACATGGGCGATGGGCGTGTCGGGAAGAATCCCATGGCCAAGGTTGAGGATATGCGGACGGTCTGCAAAAGCCGCGCGGATATTGTCGATCGATTGTTCGACCGCCCTGCCCCCGGCGATCAGCGCCAGCGGATCGAGATTGCCCTGTACCGGCAAGCCCTGTGGCAGGACGCGATTGGCCCAGTGCGGATCGATGGTTTCATCAACGCCGATCGCATCGACGCCCGTACCCGCCGCATAATCGGCGAGTTTGGCGCCCGCGCCCTTGGGAAAGCCGATGACGGGGATATTGGGATGAAGGCTTTTGAGCTTTTCCACGATCCGCCGGTTGGGTTCGATCACCCAGCGTTCGAACTGGAGCGGCGCGAGGCTGCCTGCCCAGCTGTCGAACAGTTGCACCGCCTCTACCCCTGCCTCGATCTGGCCGGAGAGATAGGTGACGGTAGATTCAATGATCGCGTCGATGATCGCACCGAAGCGTTCAGGGTCCTGATAGGCGAGGCGTCGAGCCGCGCCCTGATCCTTACTGCCCTGCCCGGCGACCATATAGGTCGAGATGGTCCAGGGGCTGCCCGCAAAGCCGAGGAAAGTGACAGACGGGTCCAGCGCCGCCTTTACCTGCCGGACGGTCTCATAGATGGCCTCGTAGCGGTTCAGAGCAGGTTTGAGTGATGGGAGATCGGTTTCGCTGAGGATCGGGGCGAGGCGTGGCCCCTCTCCCGTCTCGAACCAGAGATCCTGGCCCATGGCATAGGGCACGATCAGAATGTCGGAAAAGAGGATCGCGCCGTCGAATCCGAAACGGTGCAGCGGCTGAAGCGTGACTTCGGCGGCGGTGGGGCTGTCATAGACCAGTTCGAGGAATCCACCCTTTTCAGCCCGCAAGGCGCGATATTCGGGCAGGTAGCGGCCCGCCTGGCGCATCAGCCACATGGGCGGTGGGCTAAGGCATTCCCCCTTAAGGACGGAAAGCAGCGGCTTGGAAGGCCCAGCGGAAAGGCCGATATCTGGTCCCGTCATAAACTCTCTTATTTAGATTCTTAAAAGGATGATGGAGATAGTAGGGCAGTTGGTAGCGGGGTTTATGCGCAGCGCCCGGATTTGCCAACAGCTTGACTCTCCAGCGCTAAGGATTCGGGACCGAGTCAGTGTGGGTCATCCACGCTATCCACAGGCTGTGGATGAAAATGAGGGCCTGTTGAGGGCATGTGGATAAGATTCCGGCCAATGGGTACTACCCAAAAGGGGTAGTTTTGCCCGCAACCTATCCCTTGCTTTATCCACAGGCTCCCCACAGAGATATGCGTCATGTCCCGTATCCATCTGCATTTGTTGTCTGACTCCACCGGCGAGACGCTGGAAAATATCGCCAAGGCCGCGATCGGCGCGTTCGAAAATGTGGAAGCGGTGCGCCATTTCTGGCCGATGGTGCGGTCGGATGTCCATCTCGACCGGATCATGGAGGAGATTTCCGCTAATCCGGGGTTGGTGCTTTTCACATTGTCCAATCATCAGCTGCGGCGGCGGCTGGAGACGCGTTGCCGGGCGCTGGGCCTGCCGCATGTTGCGGCGCTGGACAGCGTGACGGACGCGCTTTCCAACATTTTGGGACAGGAAACGCGCAATCGGCCGGGGCGTAAGCATATCCTAGACGAAGCCTATTTCGCGCGGATCGAGGCGATCCAGTTCACCATCGCCCATGACGATGGCGTGGGGCATGAAAATTGGGAGGAGGCCGACATCGTTCTGGCGGGCGTGTCGCGCGCGTCCAAGACGCCGACCTCCATCTATCTGGCCAATCGCGGGTACAAAACGGCCAACATTCCGCTGGTGGTGCAGTCGCCGCCACCGCGTAGCCTTTATGGGTTGAAGCATCCGATGGTTGTGGGGCTGACGGTCAGTCCCGAGCGGTTGGTGCAGATACGCCGTAATCGGCTGCTGTCGCTGAATCAGGCGCCGGAAACCAGCTATGTCGATCTGGATAAGGTGCAGGAGGAATTGGCTTTTGCCCGGCGGATGTTCGCGGACAATGGCTGGCCGGTCATCGACATGACGCGGCGATCGATCGAGGAAGCGGCGGCGGCGATCATCAACCTGTTCAACGACCGCGTATTGGCGGAGGGGAGTGACCTATGATCGTGCTGGCGTCGCAAAGCGCGAGCCGTCGGGCGTTGTTGCAGGCGGCGGGTGTGCCGTTCGAGGCCATGTCGCCCGGTGTCGATGAAGAGGCGGCGAAGGAAGCGCTGCGCGGTGATGGACTGGATGCGCGCGCTCTGGCTGATGCGTTGGCGGAATTGAAGGCGTTGCGGGTGTCGCGCCGGGTGCCGGGCGGGTTGATATTAGGCTGCGACCAGACGTTGAGCCTGGATGATGGCAGCATGATCGACAAGGCGGTGGATCGCGCTGATGCGGAGCAAATCTTGCGGTCCTTGTCGGGGCGGGTGCATCATTTGCATAGCGCGGCGGTGATCGCATTGAATGGCGAACCGATCTGGCGGCACGTCGAGCGGGTGCGGATGACGGTAAGGACGTTGTCAGATAGTTTCATAGCTAAGTATTTAGACGAGGAATGGGAGCATTGCCGCTGGTGTGTCGGCAATTACCGGATCGAAGGGCCTGGCGTCCAACTGTTCAGCAAGGTTGAGGGTAGCCAGTTTGCGATTCAGGGGCTTCCCTTGCTGCCGCTGCTTGACTTTCTGCGTGTGCGGGGCGTTCTGCCAGCATGACCGACAATCTCCCCTATGCAGAAGTGATCGGCGATCCGATCGCGCACAGCAAATCGCCGCTCATCCATAATTTCTGGCTCGATTGCCTGGGGATTGAGGCGGAATATCGCAAGACCCATGTGACGGCGGAGGGGCTGTCCGCTTATTTCCTGGAGCGGCGGGCTGATCCGGACTGGCTGGGGTGCAATGTCACCATCCCGCACAAGATCGCGGTGATGGATTATACCGACGATCCGGGCGGCGTTCGGGAGCGGATCGGGGCGATGAACACGATCGCCAGCGAGACCGGCGGGCCGTTGATCGGCACCAATACTGATGCGGGCGGATTCCTTCAGCCGCTGCTGCGCGACAAGTGGACGGGGACAAGCGCCGTGCTGGTCGGCGCGGGCGGTGCGGCGCGGGCGATCCTGTTTGCGCTGACGAGTCTGGGGGTGGAGGACATCAGCGTCATGGTGCGTGATGCGGCCAAGGGGCAGGCGTTGCTGGACCGGGCGAAGGTCAAGGGACGGGTGATCGGCATGGGCGATCCGCTTCCGGCGGCCGATCTGCTGGTCAACACCAGTTCGCTCGGCATGGTGGGGCAACCGGTGCTTGATCTTGATCTGTCGCCGCTGGCCCGCGATGCGACGGTTTATGACATCGTCTATGCGCCACTGGAGACCGAGCTGCTCAAGGCGGCGCGGGCGCAAGGTTTGAAAGCGTTGGATGGGCTGGAGATGCTGATCGGGCAGGCCGCGCTGGCGTTCGATATTTTCTTCGATGCGCAGGCGCCACGCGACCGGGACGATGAATTGCGCGCGCTGCTGCTGGCAGCCTGAAGGCCATGAAGATCTATGGGCTGACCGGATCGATCGGCATGGGGAAGTCGACCGTCGCCGCCATGCTGCGGCGGGAAGGGGTGCCACTGTTCGATGCGGACGCCGAGGTGCATCGTTTGCAGGGACCTGGCGGAAGGCTGTTGCCCGCCATCGAGGCGCGTTTTCCCGGAACGACGGGGCCGGAGGGTGTGGATCGCGGGAAGCTGGGCGCGGCGGTGTTCGGACATCCGCAAGAATTGAAGGCGTTGGAAGCGATCGTCCATCCGGCGGTCAAGGAAGAGCGGATGGCTTTCCTGCGCCGCCACCGCTCGCGCGCCTTTGTCGTGCTGGATATTCCGCTGCTGTTCGAAAGCCATATGGAGCGGACTTTGGCAGGAGTCATCGTCGTGACGGCGCCTGCCTGGAAGCAGCGCAAGCGTGTGTTGGCGCGCAAGGGCATGACGGTGGCGAAATTTCGCAGAATCCTGCACTTGCAGACTCCCGATGCTGAAAAACGGCGGCGGGCTGACTATATCGTCCATACAGGCACCACATTTGCCGCCACACGGGCACAGGTGAGGCGCTTGGCGGCTTGCCTTGGATCAAAGACAGGCCGATAAGGAAAAACCCGGCAGAGTCGGTGTGAAGAGGTCCATGCGCGAGATTATTTTCGACACCGAAACGACCGGATTTGACCCTGTATCGGGCGACCGGCTCGTGGAAATCGGTTGCATCGAACTCGTGAACCGGGTGCCTTCCGGCCGCACCTTCCATGCTTATTATAATCCCCAGCGGGCGATGCCCGCCGCCGCCGAGGCGATTCATGGGCTGTCGGACATATTCCTGAAGGACAAGCCGCTTTTCGCCCATGGGGTGGAGGAGCTGCTGGATTTTCTGGAGGACAGCCATCTGGTCGCGCACAATGCGCGGTTCGACTTCGGCTTCCTCAACCATGAGCTGAAGCTGTGCGGCCTGCCCGAAGTCGGCATGCACCGGATGATCGATACGGTCGCGATCGCGCGGCAGATGCATCCGGGCGCCAAGCATAGCCTGGACGCGCTGTGCACCCGGTACGGCATCGATCGCAGTCATCGCATAAAGCATGGCGCTTTGCTGGACGCCGAATTGCTGGCGCAGCTGTATATCGAACTGACCGGCGGCCGTCAGATCGGCCTCGGTCTTGCACAAGAGGAGGATAAAGACGCCATTCGGGTGGAACTTGCGAGCGGTATCGCGGTTCGCCCTGTTCGTCCCGCGCGGGTCTTTGCGGCCAGCGCGATGGAGCTGGAGAGGCATGCAGCGTTTGTCGCGACGCTGGAAAAGCCGCTCTGGCTGGAGGAGGCTTGAAGGCTGGCTGACATACTGCCCTTCACGCTTCGCCCACCCGGACTGCCTCCTGCAGCCCGGCAAGAACAAGGAGAAGGCATATGGATATTCGTGTTTCCGGGCATCAGGTCGATACGGGCGACGCTCTTAAGGAGCATGTTGCGACCCGGCTGGAGGCCATGGCCGAGAAATATTTTTCGCGCACGATTTCCGCTCATGTCACGTTCCGGCCCGCGCCGCACGGCGCCTTCCATTGCGATATCGTCTGCCATGTGATGACCGGCCTGATCCTGAAAGGGTCCGGTGAAGCGCAGGAAGCGCATCCGGCGTTCGACCAGGCTGCGGAAAAGATCGAACGGCAGCTGCGGCGGTATATGCGCCGTCTGAAGGACCGTCACCCCCAAGCCGCGGCGGCAGAGGCTCAGCGGGCCAATGGATATGAGCTGAATGGGCTGGACGGCGCGGGCTATACCATCTTTGCTTCGTCGCCGGAGGAGGAGGAACCGGCCGACGCGCCGCTGATCGTGGCGGAAACGCGGGTCGATATTCCTGAAGCCAGCGTATCTGACGCGGTGATGATGCTGGATCTGCGCAATACCAACGCGCTGCTGTTCCTGAATGCCGGAACATCCGCCTATAACATGGTCTATCGCCGTCATGATGGAACGATCGGATGGGTGGAACCGCGGTTGGAAGCGCGCGCCTGACAGGTGCCTGACACAGGGGTCCGGCCCCGGGCTGCCATTGACCCAGAGCGGCAGGCAGCCTATGGGGCCGGGCTTTATATCCCCGGACAAGCGCGGTTTTTAAGGGGCAGCGCGCTTCCGGCTGTTCCAGGTTGGTCATGGTTCATTTCAACGACATCGTCGCGCCGCATGCACTTGCAACGGACGTCTCGACAAACGGCAAGAAGCCGCTGTTCCAGAAAATCGCACAACTGGCGGCGTCCGCCTATGGTCTAGACGCGAACGCCGTATCGGAAGCGCTGTTCGAGCGCGAACGACTGGGATCGACCGGCTTTGGCGGCGGAGTCGCCATCCCGCATGCCAAGATTCCTGGCCTGGACCGGATGAGAGGCGTCGTCGTGCTGCTCGATCCGCCAATTGGCTTTGACGCGGTCGATGAGGCGCCGGTCGACGTCGTTTTCGCCCTGCTTTCACCGGTCGACAGCGGCGCGGAACATCTGAAGACGCTGGCCCGCGTGTCGCGCTACCTGCGCGATGAGGGGCATGTTGCGCGGCTGCGCGGGGCGAAGTCGGCCGAGGCGCTGCACGCGTTGCTAGCCGGTGGCGAAGCGCGTGACGCCGCCTGAGGTGGACGGCGCGCCGAGCGGCGAGGCGGCGCATTTCCGTGCGCTGGAAAATCTCTACCGTTCCGCGCCGATCAACCGGATGTTCCGGTCGGAGCTGACGATTCCCGAGGCGGGCCGGTCGATCATCGAGTTCGATGTCGATGAAGAACAATTCCACGCGGCGGGCGCGGTTCATGGCACCGTCTATTTCAAGATGATGGACGATGCCGCCTTTTATGCGGCGAACAGCCTCGTCAGCGATCGATTCCTGCTGACGACCGCCTTCAACCTGCTGTTCACCCGCCCGATCGGGCCGGGCCGGATCCGTGCCGAAGGGCGGTGGATCAGCGGCAAGCGGCGGGTGTTCGTCGCCGAAGCGAGCCTGATCGATATGGACGGCGAAGAGGTGGGCCGGGGAACGGGCACCTTCATGCGGTCGCAATTTCCACTGTCTTCGCTGCCGGGCTATGCAGGCTGACCGGCTGACCAGCGCGATGCTGGTCGGCGTGCTGGTAAGGCGCGCGGCCGGGTTGGGGGGCTTTGCCACGGTGCTGGTCAAGGGCGATGAGATTAGCGGCGCAATCCTTATCGAAACCGCTGAAAGAGGGCAGGCTATGGGCCTGTTCGAACGGGTTTCCGACTTTGCCGGTGGATATAGGCTGGAGCGTTGCGGACCCGCGCCGGAGGAGGGAAGTGATTCCCTCAATCAATATATAGCGAGACGTCGGAGATCAGACCCCGATCTGTGGGTCGTGGAACTCGATATCGCGGATGCGGAACGGTTCGCCGCTGAAACGATCTGTTAATCATTGACTCTGAACGGGTGCAAAGGCACTGGCCCCACCCAACGCTTAACGCGCAGGTTGCCAAATTCGCCCGTGGGGGGCGGGGGAGGTAAACACGCAGACGGGGGGCGGCCTGACGTCGATTATGTGATGGGGTTTTTCCCGACGTCCCTGGCCAAGAACCGCATGTTTCTGAGTTGTAATGAGTTTTCGTTTGAAGGCCGCGACTGCCGCGGCATTTGCCCTGACCGCCACCGTCGCGGTTACAGCGGCCGATATGTCGAGCGCTAGTGAAGTCGCTCCGTCGGTCGTATCCCTTCCGGGGAATGAAGAGCTGAATACAGCTCCGGCGGCTTCCAAGCCCGCTGTTATTTTCGCCGCGCCGCGCGAAGTCGCCCAGCCGCTGGCCAATCTTTCCGATAGCGCCGATGTGCGCGCCGACAATTTGGCCGCATTGGTCGATGCGCATGGCGAAGCCGAGGAGCTGGATAGCGACATGAAGTGCCTCGCCGGCGCTGTCTATTTCGAAGCGAAGGGCGAGAGCCTGGAAGGCCAGTTGGCCGTTGCCCGTGTCATCATCAACCGCGTGAAGTCGGGGCGTTTCGCCAACAGCATGTGTGGCGTCGTCTATCAGCCAGGCCAGTTCAGCTTCGTCCGTGGCCGTGGCATGCCGACCATCCCGATGGCCAGCGAAAGCTGGCGTGCTGCTGTCGCGATCGCGCAGATCGCGATGCAGGACAGCTGGAACAGCAAGGCCGAAGGCGCCCTGTTTTTCCATGCCCGCCGTGTTTCCCCAGGCTGGGGCAAGCGCCAGCTGGCCTCGATCGACAATCATATTTTTTATCGCTGATCCTCGGGTCGCACATCACAAGGACAGCGGGCCGGTTCAGGAAACTGAATCGGCCTTTTCTTTTGTTCCCTTCTTGTTCTAAGATATGGACATGAGTCCGGTTTCTTCCATGCCCGCCCCTGATCGGGACTGCTCTCCCCTGACCGATGGCACGGCGCTGGCCGTGGCGCGTGGCACGTTGCGGCTGTTCTTCCGCCACGACATGAGCGGGATATTGGAAGTGCCGTTGCCCAATGGCCGCCGCGCCGACATCATGGCGCTGGACAGCGCGGGGCGGATCAGCATCGTCGAGATCAAGTGCAGCCGTGCCGACCTGCTGGGTGACATGAAATGGCCGGATTATCTCGACTATTGCGATCGCTTTTTCTGGGCGGTGCCTTCCGGCTTTGACCTGTCGCTGTTTGATAGCGAGGCTTTATGGCCAGCGCGCACGGGCCTGATCGTCGCGGATCAATATGATGCCGAACTGCTGCGGCCTGCGCCGGTGGAACCGCTGGCGGCGGCGCGGCGGAAAGCGGAGACTCTGCGTTTTGCAAGGCGGGCGGCGCGGCGGCTGACCGCACTGGCTGATCCCGATCATGCCGCCGAACTGGGATGGTGACGTAAGGTCGTCCATCATAGGCGTCAGCGTGGGTGCGTGCCCCAATATTCATCGGCCAGGAAGCGGTGGAGCGCCGTCGATCCCTGCCGCGCTGCTGTCCGCGCCATGTGGCGGCGTATGTCATAGCTGCTGTTGGTGAGGCCGCTATGGAATGACTCCAGCGCCTTCTTCGTTTCATGCGGCGCATGCGTATAGGGCTGGAAGATATTGCCGAGGGCCTGTTCCCAGGCTTTCTCGATGTCGTTCTTGCGCTCCATGGTCGCCTCTCCGGGCTCAGGATGATGGAGAGGAGATGGGAAGGTGGAGGGCGTGAGACAAGGTGTGTCGGGCGAGGGGGGTGGAGCATCGTGCCTTTATCTGAAGCACCCCACCCCGTTCGGGCTGACTCTTCCTAAAAAGAAGTAGAGCCGTTGGCTTCGCCGGCCTTCGGCTCGACAGGCTCAGGGCGAACGGGGTTAGGTAAGCCTGTTACAGGGCACGATTCTCTAAAACCGGCTCAATTGAATGGGGCTGGGAGAGATATGCTCTTAAAAAGTCGGACCCTGCACCGGCCCCGAAGGCGCGGCCTTTGGCTTTGATGCCGCCAACACTTCGACAATCCCGGAGGTGCGCGCGTCCCGTTCCGCATAGTCGCGCGCGGACATGCCTGCGATCGTGTCACGCTTGTCCGCATTCGCTCCCTGCGCGACGAGCAGGCGGACGAGCCCTACGTCACGCAGCTGGACGGCGCGGATCAGTGGGGTTTCGCCGCTGCCATTCGTCTTGTCGATTTGCGCACCGCCCGCGAGCAGGGTGCGGACCCCATCCTCGAACCGCGCCTGCACCGCGTTCATGAGCGGGGTATTGCCACGATTGTCGGCAAGGTTGGGATTGGCACCCTTGGCGAGCAGGAAGGACAGCCAGGTATTGTCGCGACGGGCGATGACGAGGTGCAGCGCGGTTTCGCCGCTGGTCACATCGCGGCTGTTGATGACGGTCGATCCCGGCTTCTGGATAAGGTCGGTGACCTTTTGCCCGTCGGCGTCCTTGACTGCCTTCAGGAAATTATAGCTGTCCGAAAATTGCGCCTGGGCCGCGACTGGCGAGAGCAATGTCAGCGCCAGAGCTGCTGCGCGCGCCGCGCCGATCCAAGCCGGAAAAGCCTTCATCATCGTCATTAAGCCCCGTTGGCATTTGCAATAGCGCCCATAGCAGGGCATGGCTGGCGGCGCCATGAACAAAGCGATCCGATCCTTCATCCTGCCGCTCACCGCCCTGCTGGCCGCCTGTAATATGGGTGCGGGCGGCAATGCATCAAGCGAGGCCGAGAGCACGCGCGGCGATCTGGCCGGGGCACGTATCGGCGCGCCTTTTACCCTGACCGACCAGGACGGGAAGAAGGTGCGCTGGGACGATTTCAAGGGCAAGTACCGGCTGGTCTATTTCGGCTACAGCTATTGCCCCGACGTCTGCCCGCTGGACCTGCAGCATATCACGCAGGGCTTTTCGCAGTTCGAGAAGGCGGATGCAGAGCGGGCGGCGAAAGTGCAGCCGATCTTCATCAGCGTCGATCCGGAGCGTGACACGCCCGCCGTTCTGAAGACCTATGTCGCGGCCTTTCCCCCCAAGCTGATCGGCCTCACCGGGACGCCGGAGGAGATCGCGAAGGTGGCGAAGGATTTCGTCGTCATCGCTAATAAGGAACAAGTGAAGGGCGACAGCGAGTATCTGGTCAGTCACACTCGCACGCCCTATTTGTTTGGGCCGGACGGCCAGCCGGTGGCGCTGGTTCCGGTGGACGATCCGGGGACCCCGGACCAAGATGAGGGAGGGCGAGACAATGTGCGCGCCTTCCTGGAAAAATGGGTCAAGTGACGGTTTGAACTTCTGGGAAAAGCCCCTCGACAAGCTGGACCGCGCGGAGTGGGAAGCGCTGTGCGATGGCTGCGGCAAATGCTGCCTGCACAAGGCGGAGGATGAGGATACCGGGCGCGTCTATCCGACCAACGTCGCCTGTCGCCTGCTCGACCGGCATAGCGGACAGTGCAGCAATTATAGCGAACGGCGGCGCTTCGTGCCTGATTGCGTTCGGCTGACCCCGCAAAAGGTGAAGACGATCAGCTGGCTTCCGCGCACTTGTGCCTATCGGCTGCGGGGTGAGGGCAAGCCGTTGCCGTCCTGGCACTATCTGATCAGCGGCGACCGGGAGGCGGTGCACCGCGCCAAGGAGTCCGTGCGCGGCTGGACGATCGCTGAGGCGGATGCGGGCGACTGGGAAAATCATCTTGTCGACCGGGAACTCTGACAGCAGCATCACTGTCGATGGCATTGCCGTTCCGGTTAGAATCCGCCGTTCAGCGCGGGCGAAGGCCTACCGCCTGTCGCTGGATCATGCGCGCGGGGAATTGCGGCTGTCACTGCCGATGCGGGCCAATCTCAACCGGGCGCTGGGATGGGCGCAGGGGCATGAGGGCTGGGTCCGGTCGCAGATGGCGGCGCTGCCTGCAACGGTGCGGTTGGAGGATGGGACATGCTTTCCGCTGGAAGGGCGGGAGGTGCGGATCTGCTGGATGGCGGAGGCTTCGCGTACCGTGCGCATTGAGGGTGATCGGCTGATGCTGGGGGGCGTGCGCGAGTCGGTCGGGCCGCGTGTGCTCCGCTGGCTGAAGGCGCGGGCGAAGGCGGTGCTGGAAGAGGAGAGCCATGCGATGGCGGGCGATCACGGGTTGATCGTGGCTTCGGTCGGCATTGGCGATCCGCGCAGCCGCTGGGCGAGTTGCGCGTCGAGCGGGGCGATCCGCTATAGCTGGCGGCTGATCCTGTGTCCGCCGCATGTTCGGCGCGCGACGGTGGCGCATGAACTCGCGCATCTGCTGCACATGAATCACAGCCCGGCGTTCCATGCCGCCCATGCGCGGATATTGGGGGAGGACCCCAAGCCTGCCCGTGCGTGGTTACGGGAGCATGGGGCGGGGCTGCACCGCTATACGGTTTAGGGTGCGGCGTCACCCGCCGGGCATATATGCGCGGCATCAGGTTGATGGGCGAGGCCGCAGTCGCGGCAGATGATATGATTGCCGGGGGTGAGGCCGTGGCCGACCGACACTCGCTCGTCAAAGACGTAGCAGTCGCCCTGCCAGCGGCTTTGTTCTTCCGGCATTTCTTCCAGATAACGCAGGATGCCGCCGCGCAGATGATAGACATCCTCAAAGCCGCGTGAGCGGACAAGCGCCGTGGACTTTTCGCAGCGGATGCCGCCGGTGCAGAACATGGCGATGCGGGGTTCGCGACCTTCTTCCCGGAGCTGCTCTGCGAAGCGGTCGAACCAGGCGGGGAATTCGCGGAAGGATCGCGTGCCGGGATCGATCGCGCTCTCGAAGCTGCCGACCGCCACCTCATAGGCGTTGCGGGTGTCGATGACGATCGTGTCGGGGTCAGCGATCAAAGCGTTCCATTCGGCGGGGTCAAGATAGCGCCCGGCTTGTGAGGCGGGGTCGAGATCGCCTGCGCCCAGAGTCACGATCTCCGCCTTCACTTTCACCTTCATGCGGGCGAAGGGCGGTTCGTCCGCCGTCGCGAATTTGACGTCCAGATCGGCGCAGCCCGGAAGGGTGCGGATATGGGAGAGGAGGGCATCGATTGCCTGCTCGCTGCCCGCGACGGTGCCGTTGATACCTTCGCGGGCGAGGATCAGCGTGCCGCATGTGCCAAGCTGCGCGCAGAGGTCGCGCAGCTGTGCCCCCAGTGCTTGCGGATCGGCGAAGCTGGCGAAGCGGTAGAGCGCGGCGATGGTGAAGGGCGGAGCCATGGCGGGCGCCATAGCCACTTCGCGGCCCTCTTGAAAGGGCGGGCGCGAGCGCGCATAGGCGGGCGATGGTTCCCTTTTCGTTCGCGGGTCACGAGTTTCTGGCTTTGCCTGAAGCGGCGCTGTTCTGGCCCGCGCGATCGGCGTTGCTGGTCGCGGACCTGCATTTTGAGAAAGCGAGCTGGTTCAGCCGGTTCGGCCAGTTCCTGCCGCCGCATGATAGTCAGGCGACGCTGGACGTGATCGAGGCGCTGGTGGCGCGGACGGGGGCAAAGGCCATCTGGTCGCTGGGTGACAGCTTTCACGATGCCGATGGGGCGACGCGGCTGCCGTCCAGGGCGCGTGAGCGGCTGGAGGCGCTGACGGCGCGGCTCGACTGGTTGTGGATCACCGGGAATCACGATGCGGGCATGGATGCGACGCCGGGCGGGCGGCGCCTGGTGGAGGCCGAGGTCGATGGCATCTGGCTTCGGCATGAGGCTGATCCGGTTGATCCGCGACCTGAGATTTCAGGGCATTTCCACCCCAAATTGCGGCTGTCGGTGCGCGGCCGAAGGGTATCGCGGCGCTGCTTCGTGGGATCATCGTCAAAGTTGATCCTGCCAGCGCTGGGTGCGCTGACCGGGGGACTGGATGCGAGCCATGGTGAAATCCGCCGCGCGGTGGGTCCGGGCGCCATGGCGATGGTGCCGGTCGCGGACAGAATGCTGCGCTTTCCGCTTGGCTAGTCACGCTACGGAAACGCGGTGTTAAGCTGTTGCTGCTAAACCACAGTGGCCTGTAATAAGGTCAAACGCCGGGCGCAAAAGGTTGGAAAGGCTGGCTTGCCTTGCCTTCGGCCTGCTGTGTCCGCATAATCGCACTCCTGAAGTCGACATGGGAAAATCATGCGCCGCAGGAGAGGAAAGGGTCTCATGAACAAGAAGAATCTCTGGCTGTTGTCCGCTGGCATGATCGCGCTGGCCGGATCGATGTCTCATGCGCAGGCGCAGGATGCTCCTCCACAGGGCACTGCGGTAGAGGATGAAGGCATCATCATCGTCACCGCGACGCGCCGCCCCAGCCCCTTGTCCGACGTGCCCATCGCGGTATCTGCCGTATCAGCGCAGGCGATGCAGAATAGCGGCGCGAGCGACATCCGCGCGCTCAACCAACTTGCGCCATCGCTGCTGGTGTCATCGACGGGGTCGGAAGCCAATGCGTCCGCCCGTATTCGCGGCATCGGTACGGTCGGTGACAATCCGGGCCTTGAAAGCTCGGTCGCGCTGTTCATCGATGGCGTCTACCGTTCCCGCACGGGTGCGGGGCTTAACGAGCTTGGCGAGATCGAGCGGGTTGAAGTGCTGCGCGGGCCGCAGGGTACGCTGTTCGGGCGCAACGCTTCGGCGGGTATGATCAATGTCATCAGCAAGTCGCCCGAATTCAAACTGGGTGGCAAGGCCGAGGTCACATACGGCAATTATGATTATTGGCGGCTTGCTGGGCGCATCACCGGGCCGGTCAGCGACAAGCTGGCGCTAAGCCTGGATGGCGTGTGGTCGAAGCGCGATGGCTTTTATGACCTTGTGGATGCAAGCGGCGACAAGGTCGGCGATACGAACGATCGCGATCGCTATTTTCTGCGCGGACAGGCGCTGTTCGAGCCCAATGACGCGCTGTCGATCCGCTTGATCGGCGATTATACCAACCGCGACGAGAGCTGCTGCGGCGCGGCCTATATCGAAACGCGTGAGCGGCAGCCGGTCGCGGGGGGCGGATACAGCACCGCGCCGTTCAACCGCATCGCGGCGATCCTGGCGGGGCAGGGCAGCGTGTTCGCGGCCGATCCCTATGACCGCGAACTGACGATCACGCCCGGGCGCGACTATGTCAGCAAGGTCAAGGATTGGGGGCTGTCGGGTGAGGTCAATTATGATCTGGGCGGCACGAAGCTGACCAGCATCACCGCCTATCGCAATTATAAGAGCCAGGATTATGGCGATTATGATTATAGCGGGGCGGACCTGCTGTACCGCGATCCCAATACCTATCGTCAGTTCCGCACCTTCACGCAGGAATTGCGGGCGCAGGGTTCTTCCTTTGGCGAGGTGCTCGACTGGCTGGTTGGCGGCTATTATGCGCATGAGAAGCTGACGCTGGAGGACAATATTGTCTTCGGCGCGGACTATGGCCGCTTTGCCGCGTGCCGCCTGATGGCGGGGGCGGGGGTCAACAGCAACCTGACGGCGCAGCAATTGGCGGCGTGCGGCAGTGGCCTTGCGACGCAGGCGCTGATCACCGGTACGCAGGCGCAGCTGAATGCGGCGCTGACACCAGCGGTCGGAGCAGGGCAGGCCGGGGCGATTTCCACCGGGTTGGGCAATGGGCTACGCGCGCTCGCGGCCATTCCGGCAGGGACCGGCGATGTTGCTTCGGTCTACCGTCAGAAGAGCGAGAATTGGGCGCTCTTCACGCATAATATCATCCACATCACCAAGCAGATCGATCTGACGCTGGGCCTGCGTTACACGCATGAAAGCAAGCGTTTTTCGGCCGATTTCGACAATAACAACGCAATTTGCGCGGCATTGCAGGGGACGAGCCTGCCCACGCTGGCGACCACACCAGCCCTTGGCCAGGCAGCGGCGCTGGCAGGCGGCATCCTGACGCTGGGTTGCCTTGGCAACGGTTCGACCGGGCTCAACGCGCTGAACCTGAATGATCGGATCAGCGATGGTGAATTTTCCGGGACGGCGGTGCTGTCGTGGAAGCCGGTAGACGAGATGCTGGTCTATGGCAGCTATTCGAAGGGCTATAAGGCCGGGGGCTACAACCTTGATCGGTTCCAGTTGGGATCGACCGGGCTCAACCCGGTTCCCGCCGTCTTCTCACCGCGCAGCAATGCCGATGTGACGAGCCTTCGCTTTGCCGCGGAGAAGGTCGACGCGTTCGAAGTGGGCCTGAAATATACCCAGCCCAAGTGGAGCGTGAACATCGCGGCGTTCCGGCAGGAGTTCAAGAATTTCCAGCTGAACACCTTCAACGGCACCAGCTTTGTGGTCCAGACTATCAATGGCTGCGACGGTTCGCTGTCAGCGGGCGCCTGCGACAGCGGCGATGTGGGGCCGGGGTTGATCAGCCAGGGCGTCGAGCTGGAACTGGCGGCATCGCCGGTGCGCAATGTGCGTCTGGCGGGTGGGTTGACCTATGCGCGGGCGAAGTTTGCGAACCGGCTGGTCGGCAGCGGCGATGGATCAGTGCCGCTTGATCCGGCGCTGTTCCTGTTGCCCGGATCGATCAACAGTCAGGCGCCCGAAATAGTGACGACCGTCAGCGCGTCCTGGACGCCGGAGATCGGCTCTACGGGTCTGTCGGCGCTATTCTACGTCGATGGGCGCATGACGAGCGACTTCAACACAGGGTCGGACCTGTTTCCGGAAAAGCGGCAGGATGGCTATGCGGTGTTCAACGCGCGTGTTGGTATCCGTGGGCCGCAGCAGCGCTGGGCGGTGGAATTCTGGGGCCAGAATATCTTCAACCAGGACTATACCCAAGTGGCGTTCAGCAGCCCGCTGCAATCGAGCAGCCCGGCGACTTCAACGACTGGGCAGTTCGCCCTTGGCGCGCCGATGGCGAACCAGCTGATCTCGGCCTATCTGGCTGAACCCCGCACCTACGGCATCACGCTTCGCGGGAGTTTCTGATCATGCCTCTCCCGCTCGCCGGAACAGGGCGGGCGGGGGAGGGCCTTTCGCCGAACAAGGCGGTGCCCACGCGGATGTGGGTCGCGCCCAGCATGATCGCCGTTTCGAAATCGCCTGACATGCCCATGGACAGCTGATCGATACCTTCATCGCGGGCGATCTTTGCGAGGAGTGCGAAATAGGGGGCGGGCTCCACATCGGCGGGGGGCACGCACATCAGGCCTGCGACCGGAACATCGGCATCGCGCGCGGCGCGGATCAGGGACGGAGTTTCCGGGATCGGGCAGCCGCCCTTCTGCTCTTCCGCGCCTATATTGACCTGAATGAAACAGGGGACTTGCTTGCCCGCTGCGTCCATCGCCTTGGCGAGCGCGGTTAGCAGGGAAGGGCGGTCCAGCGAATGGATGGCATCGAACAGGGCGACGGCGTCGGCGGCCTTGTTGGATTGAAGCTGGCCGACGAGGTGCAGGGCGATGTCCGGCGTTTCCGCACGGAGGGCAGGCCATTTGGTTTGCGCTTCCTGAACTCGGTTCTCGCCAAAGACGCGTTGCCCGGCAGCGATCAGCGGCTGAATGGCGGCAGCATCCTGTGTCTTGGAAACAGCGATGAGGGTGATGTCATCGGCGGTGCGGCCAGTGAGGCGAGCGGCGCGGCCCATGGTTTCACGCACGGCGTTCAGGCGGTTCGCGGCTTCGATGCTGTCGGTCGTCATGGGCGCTGCTATAGGCGAGGGCGATGAGAGCCCGCTACGCTAAAAATATGCCCTCTGTCTGGCTGGTGACGGACGAGCGCGTTTCGTCCGAGGTGCTGCTGGCAAGTGCCGCCCGGTTGCCGAAGGGGCGGGGGGGAATCCTGTTCCGGCACTATCGCACGGGGCCGCGTGAACGGCGGGCGCTGTTTGATCGGGTGGCGGAGATCGCACGGCGGCGGCGCTTGAAGCTGCTGTTGGCGGGACCGGCGCGGGAGGCGGCGGCCTGGGGTGCTGATGGCTGGCATGGGCGAGGCGCCGGGTGGGCTGCACGGCCTTTGTTGCGCAGCTTGGCCGTTCACAATGCGCGGGAGTTGCGGGTAGCCGAGCGGGCGGGGGCGGATCTTATCTTCCTGTCGCCGCTCTTTGCCACGCGGTCGCATCCGGGGGGAAGGGTGCTGGGACGGGTGGGATTCGCGGCGTTGGCGCATAGGGCGGGGATGCCGGTCGTTGCCTTGGGAGGCGTTTGCGCGGGGCATCGGCGGATATTGAAAGGACTGGGTGCTTCGGGGTGGGCGGCGATTGATGGTTTGACGGGGGGGGGGGGATGCGTGCTGGGATGATGTCGGCTGAATGCATTCGCGAGTGCCCTACCGCGAGCTTACGTGGTTAGCGGGCCTACGCGCTCCACCAGCGCGGCCAAGAATTTGCCGGGTTCTTCGAACATTGGAAGATGAGCAGACCGCTCGAACCACACCAATTCCTTGAATGGGGCATCCAAGTCTGCAAGCCATTGTTCCGCGATGTGGGGAAAACTCACCCGATCGTGGCGTCCGAGGAAGAGCAGGATGGGAACCTTAATATGCTTCACGCCCGAAAAGCTAATCGTTGCTAATTGCGGCCACATGCGAGGCATGGTGAACGAAAAGCCTGCCCCGATGGCTTGGCCGTCAGCAATGCTGTGCGCTGGCGAAAGCAGGAAGGAATGCGAGTGAAAGTTGGTGTCATCTCTGTATGCAGCGAAGCCGCCAAAGCTGCGGACCCACTTCCGCTCGACCCTGGTTTTTTCGAGATCAAGGGCATGTTCTTGTGGATATGGTGAAATTGCATTCAATTCTGATAACGCGTCGGCGTTTTTGGTTCTGGCCGCTTCGGACAAAGTCCAAGCGTATCCTTCCCGCTCGTTTTTCAGGAAATCTATCACCTGTGCCACGCCGACATAAGCGTGGACGAGATCTGGTCGCTTTATTGAAACGGCAAGTCCGACGGCAGACCCCCAACTGTGGCCAACGATGATGACCTTCTGCTTCTCATAGCGAGCACAGAGTAGCTCGATGAGTTCAATTGCATCGTCGCAGTAACGTTCAAACGTCAATGTCGGGCCGAGCGTCTCCGGCTCATTGAGCGGAAAGGAAAGACCGGCGCCCCGCTGATCCCATTGGGCTACCGTGAAAAAATCCTCCCACGGCCGTTGGTATGTCCAGGCAATTGGAAGCTCAGTTGATGCCGGGCCGCCATGAATGAACAGAATCAGCGGGTTAGCGGTATCAGTGCCCCGGATGGCGACAAACTGCCGGGCGCCACCCAACTCGAAATTGACCTTGAGGTCGATTGCGGTGGGCATAGACAAACGGTGCATTTCACCAAGGAGAGAGCGTCCAGCAGCATAAGGATCAATATCACTCAAAGCTGTACCTCCCATCACCACGTCATTTGAGCAAACGTGCCAGCGAAGCGGACAGGCCGCAATCAGGCACAAAAGATTATCCTGCAAATGGTGCGGGCGCTCGGCCCAGCCTCACAAGATCCCAGCGTCCGCTGGGATGACGAAGGAGTGGCAATAGCTATCTGTGGAAGCAGTCACGGTCGAAGGACCAAATGGCCTTAACCCGGATAGCGATTTACAGAAGCTGCGTATCAGCTCTCAAGATCAGAACTTGAACACGGTGCCCAGATAGACGGCCTGATTATCCTGCCGCTCGTCGGTCATGGGGGTCAGCCGACCGATCACGCTGTTGTTGTAGCGGAGGCCCGCAGTAACGTTCAGGTTGCGCGTCAGCGAGTAGGAGCTGGCGAGATCCAGCGAATAATCCTTGTCCGCATTGGGGCGCACAGCCGTGCCCGGATCGCGGCGGCTTTCGATCATCACCTTGGTGCTGAAGCGGTTCTTGGCTCCCTGATCCAGCGAGAAATTCTTTGCGCCAGCCATCTGCTCGATCGAAACCGGGTCCAGCTCCTTGCGGCCCACAGCTTCGGGCAGGGCGAATTTGCGCCAGTTATGCGCATTGTTCAGGCTGAAGGCGACGGGGGCGATGCCGACCGGGTCGATCGTGCGGCTGACCGTAACGCGATCGTTGAGATCGGCGGCGCGGACCATCACCGTCACCGACCGCTGCCCGCTGAGCGAGCCGCTGGTGGGTGTGAAGCGGAAATTCTGACGGCCAGCCGACGCTGCGATCCGGGCATAGGCAGCAGCCAGGCGCGGGTCCTTGGTCGTCGGCGTGAAGGAGGAAATGCTGCCCAGAGCGCCAAGGGACACGGGCACGTCGGCGCGTAGCCGGGCGAGATCGGTCGCGGCGCCAATAGCGGGAGACAGCATAAAGCCAGCGACGGCAACTGCCGCGCTTGCCAATGCCAAATATCCCCTATTCATGCGCATAACGCGAATCTCTTCCCCACCGACTTATTTTCAAAACTTGTACACCCGTCGGGCCGCGATGGGTAGTACGTCATGACCTTTTTGTCCGGGCTGTTGCACGGAACACACAGAGTCCAAAACGCGGCTGGCGGCCAAGCGTTGCAACTGCTGCCACGGCCCCCTTGCCCATTGCCACGGCTTCTCTATAGAAGCGGGGCGTTTTTCTTCAATATGGGACATGCCCTGATGGTCCGCCGCCTACCCGTTTCTGTTTCCGCCGGTCTGCTGCTGGCCGCGCTTTTGCCGCTCGCTGCATGCGGCGGCGGGGCCAAGGAACGTCCCAAGGCCGATCTGGCCGCGTCCAAGGTGACGACGATCGGCGTCAACAGCTATCTGTGGCGGGCGACGCTGGACACGCTGTCCTTCATGCCGATGGTGCAGACGGATTCCAACGGCGGCGTGATCGTGACGGACTGGTACGCCAATCCGAATTCGCCCAATGAACGGATGAAGCTGACGGTGTCGATCCTGGACCAGGATCTGCGCGCCGATGCGCTGCGCGTTGCGGCCAGCCGTCAGGTCAATCAGGGCGGACAGTGGGTCGATGCGCCGGTGCAGGCTGCCACGGTCCAGAAGCTGGAAGAGATCATCCTGACCAAGGCGCGTGACCTGCGCCGCATGGCGATCGCAGGCTAAGCCCTTCCTTTCATCCAATTTCTTAAGCAACCGGGGGCTGGGCTTGGAAGAGCTCAGCCCGCATGCATTTTGGGGACGTGAGTAAATGCAAAGGCGCTTCAACCCGCTTGAGGCCGATGCCCGCTGGCAGGCCGTTTGGGACGAGAAGCAGACGTTCAAGGCGTCGGATACCAGCGACAAGCCGCGTAGCTACGTGCTGGAGATGTTCCCCTATCCATCCGGGCGCATTCATATCGGCCATGTGCGCAACTATTCGATGGGTGACGTGCTGGCGCGGTTCCGCCGGATGACGGGGCATGAGGTGCTGCATCCGATGGGTTGGGACGCGTTCGGCATGCCCGCCGAAAATGCGGCGATGGAAAAGAAGGTGCATCCGGGCGACTGGACGCGGTCCAATATCGCGACGATGCGGGCGCAGCTGAAAAAGCTGGGCTTCGCGCTGGATTGGAGCCGCGAGCTGGCGACCTGCGAGCCGGACTATTATGGGCAGGAGCAGGCGCTGTTCTTGGACATGATGGAGGCGGGGCTCGTCTATCGCAAGGAATCGGCGGTCAATTGGGACCCGGTCGATATGACCGTGCTGGCCAATGAGCAGGTGATCGATGGCAAGGGCTGGCGCTCCGGTGCGCCGGTTGAGAAGCGAAAACTCAGCCAGTGGTTTTTGAAGATCACGCAATTTGCGGACGATCTGCTGAGCGGCCTCAAGACGCTGGATCAGTGGCCCGAAAAGGTCCGGTTGATGCAGGAGAACTGGATCGGCAAGTCAGTCGGTTTGCAGTTCAGCTTTAAGCTGGATCAGGCGGTGAACGGGATCAGCGATCTGGACGTTTTCTCCACCCGGCCGGACACGATCTTCGGTGCGAGCTTTGCGGCGATCGCGGCGGACCATCCGCTGGCGCTGGCGCTGGAGGCGAAGGACGCCGGGCTCGCTGCCTTTGCCGAAGAATGCCGTCATAGCGGCACCGCCGCCGCCGAGATCGAGACGCAGGAAAAGAAGGGGTATGACACCGGCCTGTCGGTGATCCATCCCTTTACTGGTGCCAAGCTGCCGCTGTTCGTCGCGAATTTCGTGCTGATGGAATATGGCACGGGCGCCGTCATGGCCGTGCCGGGGCATGACCAGCGCGACCTCGACTTCGCGCGCAAATATATGCTGCCCGTGGAACGCGTGGTCGCGGCCGAGGGGGATGAGGACAAGGGCATTGGCGAGGAAGCCTATGCCGGGCCGGGTCGCATGGTGAACTCCGATTTCCTCAACGGCATGAGCGTCGAGGACGCGAAGGCTGAAGTCATCCGCCGCGCCGAGGGTGAGGGTTGGGGCAACGGCACCACCGTGTTCCGCCTGCGCGACTGGGGCGTGTCGCGCCAGCGTTATTGGGGGACGCCGATTCCGGTGATCCATTGCGAGGATTGCGGGGTCGTGGGCGTGCCCAAGGACCAGCTGCCTGTGGTGCTGCCGGAGGATGTCAGCTTCGACATTCCGGGCAATCCGCTGGATCGTCACCCGACATGGAAGCATGTCGATTGCCCGAAATGCGGCAAGGCGGCGCGGCGTGAAACGGACACGCTGGATACTTTTGCGGACTCCAGCTGGTATTTCATCCGCTTCGCCAGCCAGCCCAAGGACAAGCCCTTCGATCGTGAGACGGTCGAGAAGTGGCTGCCGGTGGGACAATATATTGGCGGCGTGGAGCATGCGATCCTGCACCTGCTCTATGCGCGGTTCTGGACGCGGGCGCTTCAGCATATGGGGCAGCTGGGCTTTGCCGAGCCGTTCACGGGCCTGTTCACGCAGGGGATGGTGACGCACGAGACTTATTACCGCACCAAGCTTGTAGACGTTACGAATGCTGCTGGTAACGCGGCTGAAATGCTGACGATCGACGAGTTTTATTCGCCTAACGAAGTTCGCAGAACGGCCGATGGGGCTACGTTGGTAACGGACGGATCGCCGGTCGAAGTTGGCCGTGTGATCAAAATGTCCAAGTCCAAGAAGAATGTCGTCGATCCCGATGACATCATCGCCCAATATGGCGCGGACGCGGTGCGCTGGTTCATGCTGTCCGACAGTCCGCCTGAGCGCGACCTGCCGTGGACGGAGAGCGGCATCGAAGGGTCGTGGCGCTTCATCAACCGGCTGTGGAGGCTGTTTGGAGAGGCGGACAAGGCGGCCGAGGGTGAGGACAAGGCGCTGGACCGTAAGCTGCACCAGACGATCGACGGCATCGCCAAGGATATCGAGGCGCTGTCCTTCAACAAGGCGGTGGCGAAGATTTACGAGCTGACCAATGCGGTCGAAAAGGCAAAGCCTTCGGCCAGCCGTGGCGCAGCAATCCGGGCGCTGGCCCTGCTGGTCGCGCCGATGACGCCGCATCTGGCCGAGGAAGCATGGGCCGATATGGGCGAGGAAGGCTTGATTGCCGACGCAGCCTGGCCGCAGGTCGATCCGGCGCTGCTGGTCGAGGATGAGGTGACGATTGCCTGCCAGGTTATGGGCAAGCTGCGCGACACCATCACCGTGCCCAAGGGGACGAGCAAGGATGAGCTGGAACGGCTCGCCCTGGCAGCGCCCAATGTGGCGCGGACGCTGGACGGGGCGACCCCGAAGAAGGTGATCGTGGTGCCTGACAGGCTGGTCAACCTAGTCATTTAACAACGAACCGTTCGCCCTGAGCTTGTCGAAGGGCTCTCTTTTCTTCAAAAGAAGAACAGGGCTTCGACAGGCTCAGCCCGAACGGGTAGAGAGTGTCCCATGAAGCGCATTTTGCCCCTGCTCGCTGCCACCGTCATCCTCTCCGCTTGTGGTCTGCGTCCCGTCTATAGTGGCGGCAGTCATGGCGCGGTCGCGCAGAAGCTGGGCAATGTCGAGGTCGCGCCGATCGAGGGCAAGGGCGGCTGGCTGGTCCGCAATGCGCTCAATGACCGCCTGTCCCCGATGAGTGGCGCCGGTCCAAGTTACAGGCTGGTGGTGAAGCTGGATGACCAGATCAGCGGCTTTGGCTTGCGCGCTGACCAGGCGATTACGCGCGAACGGCGGACGCTGCGGGCGCGCTATCAGCTGATCGATGCCGCCACCGGCGCGCAGGTGATCGACGATACGGCGGGATCGGACGCGGGCATCGACGTCACGTCCAGCGAATATGCGACCATCGCGGCGGAAGATACCGCGCTGGAACGGCTGTCGCAGACGATTGCGGACCAGATCGTCTCCCGGCTGGCGCTGTTTGCAGCGAGGGACCAGAAGCGTTGAAGGCCAATCGCGGCCAGATTGAAAAGGCGCTGGACGCACCCCCGGCCGATATCCGTTTCTTCCTGCTCTACGGACCCGATGAGGCGGGCAGCGCGGCGCTGGGCAAGCGGCTTGAGCGGGCGATGGGGCCGGAGGCTGAGCGCGTCGATCTGGATGGGCCGACTTTGCGGGACGATCCCGCCCGGCTGGCGGACGAGGCGGCGTCCTTTTCCATGTTCGGTGGCCGGCGCTGGATACGCGTCAACGGCATGGGCGAGGAGTCGCTGCCCGCAGTGACGGCGTTGTTCGAAGCGCTGGCGGCAGGCAACCCGGTGATCGCAACCGCAGGGGCGCTGAAGGGTACGTCCAAGCTGTTGAAGCTGGCGCTCGACAGTCCGCTGGCCATGGCGTTCGCCTCTTATCAGCCCGATGCGCGGGAGGCAGAGCAGATTGCCGTCGCGATCGCGCGGGACGGCGGACTGCGCCTGCCTGCCGAGCTGGCGAAGCGGATCGTGGACCTGACCAATGGCGACCGCGCGTTGATGGGCGGCGAGATTGAGAAGCTGATCCTCTATCTGGACGCCGCGCCGGATCGGCCAGCCGAGGCGACGGCGGAAGCGCTGGACGCCCTGTCGGCCGACAATCCCGATTCGGACGCGGCGCCACTGGTCAACGCCGTGCTGGGAGGCGATTTGCGCGCCATGCATCGGGAACTGGGGCGTCTGGCTGAGGCAGGGACCGCGATGGCGGCGGTGCTGCGGCCACTACTGACCCGCGCGATGCTGCTCGCCAATATCCGCGCCTCCTTCGATGATAGCGGACGGCTGGAAGGAGCCGTCGAAGCGGCGGGCAAGCAGGTGTTCTGGAAGGAAAAGGGCGTCGTCACCCGGCAGGTGCGGCTGTGGGATGCGCATGGCATCGCCCGCGTGATCCAGCGGCTGGCGCAGGCAGAGCGAGCGAGCCGGTCGGGCAGGGGCCTTGGCGACCTGATGGTACGGCACGAATTGCTCGCCATCGCGCGACAGGCGGCGCGGGAGCGGTAGGGCGGACAGCTTGCAAAGCCTGCATCCACCGTCAAAAATGGCCGCTATGGATCAGATCGCTGTTTTCAAGACAGTTTTGAATAGCGATAGGCTGAGGCGGCAAGCATTGAAGGCGGTTGCTGCCTTGAGGCTTCCTGACTGTTGGATCGGGGCAGGCCTTGTCCGTGATGCCATATGGGATTATCTTCACGGTTATGGGATACGTCCGCCCTGTGGAGACGTCGATGTTGTGTGGTTTGCCTCCGACCCGTCCGATGAGGAAACCGACCATTGCATCGAGCATGCGCTTCGCTCTCATATGCCTTGCTTGACGTGGTCAGTGAAAAATCAGGCGCGAATGCATCTTCGCAACGGAGATGGTCCTTACCGATCGGTAGCTGATGCTATGGGGCATTGGCCCGAAACCGCCACCGCCGTCGCGGCTCGCTTCGGCGGAGATGACGAGATTGAAGTTAACTCGCCATTCGGACTGAGCGACCTATTTGGTCTGAAATTAAGACCGACACCTGTTTTCGCCACGCAGAGATTGTTAGTCTATCAAGAGCGTATCTCCTCCAAGCGTTGGGTTGAACGATACCCGTTGCTCACTGTCGCGGATGATCGTAGAAAAAACTATAAGATGTACGAACGCCAATAACGTGGCTCTCTAGTAGCGCGTCCTAAGCGCTTGATCGCAGGAAGTGCCGTCGCCATATTGCGGCCATGGACAAGCTCAACCTGACTGACGCCGAATGGCGCGAGCGCCTTTCTGCCGAACAATTTCATGTGTTGCGAGAGGCGGGGACGGAGCGGGCCTTTACCGGCAAATATAACAGTAACAAGGCCGACGGCGTCTATTTTTGCGCCGGTTGTGGAGCTGAACTGTTCGATGCCGAGGAAAAATATGACAGCGGCTCTGGCTGGCCGAGCTTTACCGCGCCGGTCGATATCGACGCGGTGGAGGAGATTCGCGACAGCAGCCACGGCATGATCCGCACTGAAGTGCGTTGCGCCAAGTGCGACGGACATTTGGGCCATGTCTTTCCCGATGGTCCGGGCGTCAACGGCCTGCGCTATTGCATGAACAGTGCGTCGCTGGACTTCAAGCCGCGCGACGAGGTTGAATAATCATTCATCGCCGGTAAAGCGTCGCTTCTCTTGAGAACCAAGATCACAAGGTTGTCAGCGCCCCTTTTGCGCTGGTGGCTTGATCCCTTAGCGCGTATCCGGGCGATGTAGATGGCACGAGCAGGCAAGAGCAAGGACACGCCCGGAGGCGCGAAGCGGTGGCTGATCCGGGGCATCAAGTTCGGGCTGGTCGCGACGGTGGGCGCTTTGTTCGCGATCGTCGTGGCGGTGGTGATCGCCTACCAGTCGCTGCCCGATTATGAATCGCTGAAATCATCGCCCAACGGACAGATGATCCGCGTCCATGCCGCCGACGGCAGCGTGATCGTGTCGTTGGGGCCGAGCTTTGGCCGGTGGATGGCCTATGACCAGATCCCGACGGTGATGGTCGATGCGATGATTTCGACCGAGGACAAGCGCTATTATCTGCATCCCGGCGTCGATCCGATAGGCATGGCGCGCGCGACCTGGGTCGCGCTGGAGAATCGTGGCAAGGGCCGCCGCTGGCAGGGCGCGTCGACCATCACCCAGCAGGTGACGCGCAACATCTTCCTCAACAACAGCTATAGCTGGGGCCGCAAGGTACGGGAAATGATCCTGGCGCTGGCGCTAGAGCGGAAATTCTCCAAGCGGCAGATTTTGGAGCTGTACCTCAACAAGGTATATTTCGGCGGCGGAGCCTATGGCATCGACGCTGCCAGCCGCAAATTCTTTGGCCACCCCGCCGCTGCGCTCAGCCTGCCGGAAGCGGCGATCATCGCGGGGCTGGTGAAGGCGCCGTCGAGCTATTCGCCCACCGCCGATGCCGAAGCGGCGATCGGCCGTGCGGGCGTCGTGCTGGAACTGATGCAGGAAAATGGTGCGATCAGCGCGGCGCAGCGGGCGAGCATCGACTTGAACGACGTCAAGATGGCGCCCGAGCCTCCGCAAAACAGCGTGCGCTACTTCACCGACTGGGCACTGCCGCAACTTGATGTGCTGGTGGACGAGCCCAATGAGCCGCTGGAAGTCTATACGACCATCGATCTGGGCATGCAGAAGGCGGCGACGGCGGCGATCCAGGCCAATGTGCCGGGGGGTGCGCAGGGCGCGCTGGTCTCGCTCGATCGCGATGGCGCGGTGCGGGCGATGGTCGGCGGGCTCGACTATGTGACGTCCAACTATAATCGGGCGACGACCGCCACGCGACAGCCGGGCTCGGCCTGGAAGATTTTCGTCTATATGGCGGCGCTGGAGGCGGGCTATACGCCTGATACCGGCGTCACGGACAAGCCGGTGACGATCAACGGTTGGAGCCCGCGCAACAGTTCCGGGCGCTTTTCCGGCGACATCGATGTCCGTACGGCCTTCGCTTACTCCATCAACACGGTTGCCGCGCAGTTGGGCGTCGAGGTGGGCTTTCCGACTGTGGCGGACATGGCGCGGCGCTTTGGCGTGACGACGCCGATCAATACGCATCCCTCGATGGTCTTGGGCACGTCAGACGTGCGCCTGATCGACATGACGCGCGCCTTCGCCTCCATCGCGCGCAAGGGAGTGGCGGTGACGCCCTATGGCATTACCAAGGTGACGACGGCGGACGGGCGGCTGCTCTACCAGCATCAGGATGATACCAGCCGCGTGCTTGTCGCGCCCTGGGTAGCGGCGGGGATGACGGACCTGATGCAGACGGCGGTGAGTACGGGCACGGGCAAGGCGGCGCAGATCGGCCGACCGGTTGCGGGCAAGACCGGCACCACAAGCAGCAACAAGGATGGCTGGTTCCTGGGCTTTTCCAGCGGCATCACTACGGGCGTCTGGATGGGCAGGGACGATGCGCGGCCGGTGAGTGTTTTGCAGGGCGGCCGCGCACCCGCTCATGCCTTTGCCGACTATATGAAGGTCGCCGTGTCGCGCCGCCCGGTCGAGCAGTTCGAGACGCAGGTGACGCTGCCGGAATGGCAGTTGGAGCCCGACGACGAGGCCTATTATGGCGCGCCCGATAATGGAACGGGCGGGGGCATGATGGTCGATGAAAATGGATTGCCGATCGGCCAGGACCCGCAGCAGCGAGAGGATGAAGGCGAACAGGACGATCAGTCCGTTGATCAGGCGCCTCCTGCCCGCACGACGCCACCTCGGCTGGATCAGCAGTGGATCGATCAGGTGCTGGGCCGTGAACGGCAGCGGCCCCCGCCGCGTTAACCGGCCTGGCGAAGTGCGGCGGCCAGGCGCCGTGGATCAGACGCGCCGACATCCGGCATCATGAAATCGACCTTGCCCCGGCCAAAGTCGATGGCGACACGATCGAACATCCTGAGAGCCTGTATGCCGAGCAGCAAAGTGGGCTTGTCCTGCAGGCCAAGTTCGCTGAATGGCTGAGCATCGGCGAACATGACGGGCAGATTGGTAAGAACGATGGATCCCATGCGAATCCTGCCGATCTGCCCAAGCTGACCGGTCAAAGTCTCGCCCGTCACACTTATCAGGCTGATCTGGCTCATCGCCGGGGCGCGTTTCTTGCGGATCAGCTTGTCGCGCAGGGCAAGATTGCCGACGCTCAGATGGGTGCCGGTGTCGAGGATGATGTTGACCTTCAACCCATTGGCGTCGGAATGCAGCAGGATCAGTTGCCCCTTGCGGCGCCGTGCCTCGACGATGATGGCATTGGGGTCACGCCATGAGGGACGGCTGGCGCCGATTTCCATTCGGCCGGTGCGGAAATTGAGCAGGAGGCGCTTGGCATGCAGGCTGTCGAGCCCGAGCAGCCCAGCCGCGCCGAGATGGTCACCCTCCAGCACGGGCGCTTCGATGCCATCAACCGTTTCCGCGCCATAGCCGAGCCGCGGAACGGCGACGGTGCGCGTTTCCTGGCGACCCGCCATGCTGACGATAGTAACGTGGCGGCGGGCGGGCAGGGCGAGGCGATCGGCCAGATCACGGGAGATGACCGTGCGCTGCGATCCGGTATCGACGATGAAGTTCCAGGGGCCGCGTCCATCGATGTGGATGGGGATGGATACGCGGTCGTCACTGGTGGAGAGGGTGCGGACCACGGCGGGCGGATCGGCCGCAGGGACCGGCTGACCGGTGGCAGGCGGGCAGATCAGCAGCATGGCCATTGCAGGGACGAGATAAGGCTTTTTCACGCCCTTCGCCTCTTCAGCTAGAGCGCCAAGTCATAGCATGGATCGCCAAGGCCGGTCCATTGCCGCAACTGCTGCACCATTTGCCGATGAAGGCGGCGGGGGCCAGCATTTCCAGCTAGGCGGGGCCAAGCGACACCTTGACTTTGGGGGGCGCTGATCGCTAAACGCGGACGGTCTATCCCGGCCGTCCAGCGCCGGAGTCCCGTGTTTTCCATACCGGGCGACTCTCCTTTTTCGTATTTCCAATCTTCATCTCTCGTCATCGGACTCAAGTCGAATGCACCTTAAAGACCTCAAGAAGAAATCACCCGCCGATCTGGTCACCACGGCGGAAGAACTGGGCGTCGAAGGCGCATCGACCCTGCGCAAACAGGACCTGATGTTCGCGATCCTCAAGGCTGAGGCGGAAAATGGCGAGCAGATCATGGGTGAGGGCACGATCGAAGTGCTGCCCGACGGCTTTGGCTTCCTGCGCTCGCCTGAAGCGAACTTCCTTGCCGGTCCCGACGATATCTATGTGTCGCCCAACCAGGTCCGCAAATTCGGCTTGCGCACCGGCGATACGGTGGAAGGCGAAATCCGCGCGCCCAAGGATGGCGAGCGCTATTTCGCGCTGACGAAGCTTATCTCCGTCAACTTCGATGACCCGGATGTCGTCCGGCATCGCGTCAACTTCGACAACCTGACGCCGCTCTATCCGACGCAAAAGCTGGTGCTCGACACGCTCGACCCCACGGTCAAGGACAAATCGGCCCGCGTCATCGACATCGTTTCGCCACAGGGCAAGGGGCAGCGCGCGCTGATCGTCGCGCCGCCGCGTACGGGTAAGACGGTTCTGCTGCAGAACATCGCCAAGGCGATCACCGACAATCACCCTGAGGTCTTCTTGATCGTCCTGCTGATCGATGAGCGTCCGGAAGAAGTCACCGACATGCAGCGCAGCGTGAAGGGCGAGGTTGTGTCTTCGACCTTCGACGAACCGGCGCAGCGCCATGTGCAGGTCGCCGAAATGGTGATCGAAAAGGCCAAGCGCCTCGTGGAACATAAGAAGGATGTGGTGATCCTGCTCGATTCGATCACCCGCCTCGGTCGTGCCTACAACACCGTCGTGCCTTCGTCGGGCAAGGTGCTGACGGGCGGCGTTGACGCCAATGCGCTCCAGCGTCCCAAGCGCTTCTTCGGCGCCGCGCGTAATATCGAGGAAGGTGGTTCGCTCTCGATCATTGCCACCGCGCTGATCGATACCGGCAGCCGCATGGACGAAGTCATCTTCGAAGAGTTCAAAGGCACCGGCAACTCGGAAATCGTGCTGGACCGCAAGGTCGCGGACAAGCGCATCTTCCCGGCGCTGGACGTTGGCAAATCGGGCACCCGCAAGGAAGAATTGCTGGTCGATAAGGCCAAGCTGTCCAAGATGTGGGTGCTGCGCCGTATCCTGATGCAGATGGGCACGGTCGATGCGATGGAATTCCTGCTCGACAAGATGAAGGATTCCAAGACCAACGAAGATTTCTTCGATTCGATGAACCAATAAGCGGAGTTATATCAGGCCGTTATGATCGACCTTCTTACAACTGCCGCCGCCGCCGCGCAGGGACTGGGTTCGCCCGCCGATATTTGGGGGCACATCGTCAACGATTTCAGCAATATTGGTTCTCCGGCTGCCTTGGCAGCCTTTGGCCAGGTGTTGATGATCGACATCCTGCTGGCAGGCGACAATGCGATCGTCGTGGGCGCGCTTGCGGCAGGCTTGCCGCCGCAGCAGCGCCAGCGCGTCATCATGATCGGCATCATCGCCGCACTGGTGCTGCGTATTGGTTTTGCTCTGGTCGTGACGCAGTTGATGCAGATCGTTGGCCTGATCCTGGCAGGCGGTTTGCTGTTGCTTTGGGTCAGCTGGAAGATGTGGCGTGAACTGCACCCGAAGCGGGGCGCGGACACGCCCGATGACCCCAGCGACGATGACATATCCGGGTTGCGCCCGGCGAAGAGCTTCGCAGCCGCCGCTTGGGCCGTCGCGGTAGCCGACGTATCGATGAGCCTGGACAATGTGCTGGCCGTCGCGGGTGCGGCGCGTGATCACCCTGGCATCCTGATCATCGGCCTTGTCCTGTCGGTCGCCCTGATGGGTATCGCGGCGAATATCATCGCCAAATATATCGAGCGTTTCCGGTGGATCGCTTATCTGGGTCTGGCGGTCATCATCTATGTCGCCGTCAAGATGATCTATGAGGGCGTTATCGACCATCAGGTCGGCATTCTGACCCTCTTTGTGTGATTGAGGCGAGCAGGTGGCGGGCTTGGATGCCCGCCGCCTGCTCGACCCGTTTTCAGACTTCTTCAGCGCGTCTATGGCACCAGGATGGTGCTACCGACGGTCTGCCGCCCTTCCAGCGCCCGATGTGCGTCCGCAGCCTGCGAAAGGGCGAAACGCTGGCCGATATGGGCGCGAACGACGCCCCTCAGCATGCGATCGAACAGGCGGTCACTGACATGCTTCAGCTCCTCCTGCGTCACGATATAGTCGAACAGGGTGGGACGGGTCACATAGAGGGACCCAGCGCGACTGAGTTCCAGCAGGCTGACCGGCGGTACGGGGCCAGACGCATTGCCATAGCTCACCATCATGCCACGGCGCCTGAGCGAGCCAAGCGACGCGCTCCAGCTATCCTTCCCCACGCCATCATAGACGATGTCTACACCCTGTCCGTGCGTAAGGGCGCGCACTTGATCGGAAAGGTCGGCTAACGGGCAGTGCAGGCTGTGGTCGGCCTGCACCGTTGCAGCCTTTTCCGCCGACCCGCTATGGGCGATGACCACGACGCCCTTGTCCCGAAGCCAGGGCACGAGCACGGAGCCTACGCCACCGGCGGCGGCATGGACCAGAGCGACCTGACCGGGACGTAGTGGCAGTATATCCTCCGCAAGGAAGCAGGCGGTCATGCCCTTCAACATCATCGCGGCTGCTTCATCCGTGCCGATCTCGTCCGGGATCCTTATGACGCGATCGGCGGCGACCGTGCGATGGGTGGCATAGGCGCCCATGCCGCCCGCCGAGCCTACCTTGTCACCGATCGCCAGCCCGCTGACACCCGCTCCCAAGGCCGCGACATAGCCTGCTCCTTCAACGCCGAGGGTGAGGGGGAGCGACGCTGCGTAGAGGCCCGACCGATGATAGGTGTCGATAAAGTTCAGGCCGATTGCATCCTGAGCGATCAGCACCTCACCCTCGGCCGGAGGGGCGGGATCGAAATACTCCCGCTCGATCACCTCCGGACCACCGGTCGCGCGGACGATCATGCGCCAGGCTTGTGTCATGGGCGGCGCGTCGATCAGAGATGCGTGGCGAAGAAATCGGCTGTGCGCTGATCGGCGAGTTGCGCGGCATCCTCGACCCGGCGCGCGCCCATTTCAGCGGCAAAGCCATGGTCCAGCCCTTCATAATCGTGAAGGGTCACGTGGCGATTGTCCTTCAGGCCGTCATGCATGGTCTTCTGCACTTCCGGCGGCACGAAGCCGTCAGCGGTGGGAATGTGCAGCAAGACGGGTTTGCCGATAGCATGCTGCTCGCCCAGAAGATTGTCGATGCCCACGCCATAATAGCCGACAAAGGCGTCGCCATCCGTCCGGCAGGCGGCCATGAAGGTCAGCCGCCCGCCAAGGCAGTAGCCGACCACGCCGACCTTGCCGGTGCCACCCAGTTCCGCCCGAGCGAATTTGATTGCCGATTCAATGTCATAGATGGCGAGGTCCTGATCCAGCTTTTGCATGTGGCCGATTGCCGCCTGAAATTGCTCTGGAACATCGGCGTCCAGTTCGACGTGCGGAGTGTCACGCCAGAACAGGTCGGGCGCGAGGGCCAGATAGCCTTGGCTCGCCCAATTATCGCATTTGCGGCGAATGCCTTCATTTACGCCGAAGATTTCCTGAATGACGATAATCGCCCCGCGCGGCGTGCCGCCGGGTCGAGCGACATAGGTGTCGAATTGCGCATCGCCCTCAAGGGTCGAAATTGGCGTAAATGATCCCATGGCTGATGTCCTCTCGTTCGCTGCACTATGTTTGAAGGATAAGCGGGTTTTGAAGAACCGCCAACGCTACTATGACCAAATTATTTGCGTTTGAGGGCCATGTTGCGGCATGACGACGATGGCTCGCAACTGAAGGTGCGCAAGATGAAAGTAACGGTCGACGTAGATTGCACCCCAACCGAGGCGCGGGCTTTTCTGGGCCTGCCCGATGTCACGCCCATTCACGACAAATATGTGAAAACGATGCTGGACAGCTTTGACGGCATCGCCAGCGCCGAACAGATGGAAACGATGTTCAAAAGCTTCTCTCCCTTAGGGGATGCGGGGATGCGTCTGTTCCGGCAGATGATGGACATCGGCCTTTCTGGCGTTGCCGGGAAGAATGGCGACAAGTCCTGAGCCGTTAATGGCGGACACGATTTTCGCCCTGTCGAGTGGTGCGCCACCGGCAGGGATCGGGGTCATTCGGATAAGTGGCTCCGCCGCCGCCGCCGCCCTGCAGGGTCTTGCGGGGCATCTTCCCGAACCTCGGCGGGCGCAGCTGGCTTTGCTGAAAGACCCGCGCAACGGGGCTCCTCTCGATCGCGCGCTTGTCCTCTGGTTTCCTGGCCCCGGCACTGCGACCGGCGAAGACCTGGCGGAGCTGCATTGCCATGGCGGGCGGGCTGTGGTTGCGGGGCTGGAGGATGCGCTCAGGTCCTTTGAAGGCGTGCGGCAGGCCCAGCCGGGTGAGTTTACCCGCCGGGCCTTTATGAATGGGCGCATGGATCTCAATGAGGTCGAGGGGCTGGCCGACCTTCTCGCCGCCGAAACTCAGCAGCAACGGCGCGCGGCTTTGCTCATGTCCGAGGGGCATTTTTCCCATCGGCTTGAGCAGTGGCAAAGGAGCTTGCTTGATCTTTCCGCCATGGCGGAGGCAGCGCTCGATTTTTCCGATGAGGATGACGTGCCTGAACATGGGGCCGAGGAACGCATCGGCTCCGGCATCGCTACGCTCATCGAGGAGGTGCGGTCTGCGCTAAGTGCGCCGTCGGCCGAGCGTTTGCGGGATGGCATCCGGGTGGTGCTGGCCGGGCCACCCAATGCGGGGAAGTCCACTTTGTTGAATGCGCTGGTGGGGCGGGAGGCGGCGATCGTGTCCGATGTCGCGGGTACGACGCGCGACCGCATCGAAGTGCCCGCGGCGCTAGGTGGCACTGCTTTTCTGTTCACTGATACTGCGGGCTTGAGAGAGGCGACATCGGACGTTATTGAGGCGATCGGCATAGACCGGGCTCGGGCGGCTCTGGACAGTGCCGACATCATATTGTGGCTTGGCGATCCGGACGAAGCGCCGCGCGCCGACGCAATAATTGTGGGCGCCCAATGTGACCGGCATGCGGTAACAAATGGCTTGCCCATATCGGCGGTGACGGGCGAGGGAATGGATACCCTCATCGCCTTGCTTCTGGAGCGAGCGGCTGCATTGCTGCCGGGCGCAAGCGAATATGCTTTGCATGAAAGGCAGCGGGAGGGCGTTGCGCTGCTGCTCGGTCATTTGGAAAATGCTTTGCCGCAAGCAGACCTTCTCATTGTCGCGGAAGAACTTCGTCATGCACGTGCGGCGATCGATGCGCTGACGGGGCGGGCAAGTACTGAGCATATGCTCGACCGGCTCTTTGCAGGATTTTGCATCGGAAAATGAGCACTGTTCCACGTGGAACAGTTTTGACCGCAAGCCCACAACTCTGATATGGGCGCGGGCATGCAGACATTTAACGTGATAGTGGTTGGCGGTGGCCATGCCGGGTGCGAGGCTGCGGCTGCGGCTGCTCGGAAAGGTGCGCGGGTCGCACTCCTCACCTTCGAAAAGGCAACGGTGGGAGCAATGTCATGCAACCCGGCGATCGGGGGTTTAGGCAAAGGTCATTTGGTGCGGGAGGTTGATGCGCTGGATGGCTTGATAGCGCGTGCCGCCGATGCCGCTGCCATACATTATCGGATGTTGAACAGCAGCAAGGGGGCGGCCGTTCAGGGGCCGCGCGTGCAGGCCGATCGATCCCATTATCGGGCCGCCATTCACCGCATGATCGATGCCCAGCGCGGGATCGAAATCATCGAGGGTGAGGCCGCCGCGCTGCTGTTGGAGAATGGCGAGGTCGAAGGGCTGGAGCTGGCAGACGGACGCCACTTGTCCGCGCCCGCCATTGTGTTGGCAACGGGCACGTTTCTGGGCGGCAAATTGTTCCGGGGCGAGGAGACGCTGACGGGCGGTCGAACCGGGGAGCGGGCGGCAACGGTATTGGGTGTTCAGCTTCGCGGGCTGGGTCTGCCAATCGCGCGGCTGAAGACCGGGACGCCGCCAAGGCTGGATGGGCGCTCTATCAATTGGGGAGTTCTGGAGGAGCAGCCATCTGATGCGGGGGATTGGACGATGTCTGCCCTCTCCGCAGGGCGGCAGCTGCCGCAGTTGAGCTGCGCGATCACGCGTACCAATGATGCGACCCATGCGATCATCCGTGGGGGGCTGGGGCGCTCGCCATTGTTCAGCGGGGCGATCGAAGGGCGCGGTCCTCGATACTGCCCTTCCATCGAGGACAAGGTGATCCGCTTCGGCGATCGTGACGGGCATCAAATCTTTCTGGAACCGGAAGGGCTGGGAAGCCATCTGGTTTATCCCAATGGGATCAGCACCTCCCTGCCTGCCGATGTGCAGGAGCAGATGGTGAGGTCGATGGCTGGGCTGGAGCGCGCCGAGATTGTGGTGCCCGGTTATGCGGTGGAGTATGACCATATCGATCCGCGCGCGTTGGACCACAGTCTGGAGATGCGAGACGTGCCCGGCCTGTTCTGTGCGGGGCAGATAAATGGCACGACGGGATATGAGGAGGCGGCGGCCCAAGGGCTGGTAGCCGGTGTGAATGCGGCTGCGCGTGCCAAGGGCGATGCGCCGATGATCCTCGATCGGGCGAGCAGCTATATCGGCGTCATGGTCGATGACCTGGTGCTGCAAGGCGTGACTGAGCCTTACCGCATGCTGACCGCGCGGGCGGAATATCGGTTGCGGCTTCGGGCGGACAATGCCGGAAGCAGGCTGGAAGAGGTTGGCCGGGTGCATGGTATATTGGGCGAGGAGCGGCTTGCGCATTATGATCGGCGGGCTTTGCAGCGCGCCAGCGTGGATGAGGAGTTGGGGCAGCAGCTGAGCGCTACCCAGCTTGCACGCTCCGGTGCGAATGTCCGACAGGACGGCTCGCGAAGAACCTTGTTTGAATGGGCGCGGTTTCCGGAAGTCCAGCGGGAATTGCTGTTCGGCTTGGCGCCGTCGCTTACATCAGTAGACGAGAGCCTCCGGGAGGAAATTCTGGAGGACGCCCATTACGCTCCCTATCTCGAACGCCAGGCGGCAGAGATTGCGGCCTTGCGACGCGACGAGCGGGTATCGATCCCGGCCGACTTTAATTTCCGGGCAATCGGCGGGCTGTCGAGCGAGATGATCGAGAGGCTTGATAAGGCTCGCCCCGATACGCTTGCGGCGGCGGGGAGGATTCGAGGGATCACTCCGGCGGCGTTGGCGGCGTTGCTAGTGCATGTTCGGCGTCAAGCCGCATGACGGAGGATGAAGCGAAGGCATGGCTGGAGCAGCGCTTCCCCGTTTCACGTGAAACATGGGGGAAGTTGGACGACTATGTGCAAATGTTGCTGTCCGAGATGGATCAGCAGAATTTGATCGCGGAGTCCACGCGTGATCATGTCTGGGCGAGGCATATTGCGGATTCGGCTCAGCTTTTGACATTGGCCGATAGCGCGAGTGATGGTCTTTGGATCGACCTTGGATCGGGAGCGGGTTTGCCGGCTATCGTGGTTGCCATCTTGAGCGACCGACCTGTGCTGATGATAGAATCGCGGCGTAAAAGAATAGATTTCCTAAATGAGGTGGTCGACAGGGTTGGCATTAGGAATGCTCAAGTTTACGGCGGGCGGGTGGAAGGTGCTTCCTCAAAGGCGGCGGCGGTAATCAGTGCGCGCGCTTATGCGCCGTTGGAGCGCCTCTTCCCCTCGGCGCTCCATTTGTCCGATAATCGAACCCTTTGGGTGTTGCCAAAGGGGCGTAATGCGCAGAATGAACTGGAGGCGGCGCGATCCTCGTGGCAAGGTGTGTTTCACGTGGAACGCAGCATCACCGACCCGGAAAGCGCAATCATCATAGCGCAGTCGGTAGCGCCAAGGGGCAAGAAAGGTCGCAAATGATCCGTATCGCCATTGCGAATCAAAAGGGTGGGGTGGGGAAGACCACGACTGCGATCAACTTGGCAACCGGGCTTGCTGCTACTGGCCTGAGGGTGTTGTTGATCGACCTCGATCCCCAAGGGAATGCTTCAACAGGATTGGGGGTTCATCAATCCGATCGCACCTGGTCCAGTTACGATCTGCTCGTCGGGAATTGCGGGATCGAAGATGCGATCCTGCCGACCCGCGTGCCTAAACTCGACATCATTGCGGCGACGCAAGATTTGTCGGGGGCCGAGATCGAACTGATCGAATATGAGGAACGGACCCACCGACTTGAGCGGGTGCTTAGCGAAGCACAGGCAGGCAGGTGGGATATCTGCCTCATCGATTGTCCACCTTCGCTCGGCCTTCTGACTATCAATGCCATGGTGGCTGCCCAATCCTTGCTCGTTCCGCTTCAGTGTGAATTCTTCGCGCTGGAAGGCCTGTCCCAGCTATTGCAGACGGTGGAGCGCATTCGCGGCCGTTTCAACCCGGGTCTTTCGATCATGGGTGTGGCGCTCACCATGTATGACCGACGTAATCGCCTCACAGATCAGGTTGCGGATGACGTCCGCGCCTGTCTGGGCGACTTGGTGTTCTCAACGGTCATCCCCCGGAATGTCCGGCTTTCGGAAGCGCCAAGCCATGGCGTTCCGGCGCTCATCTACGACTTCCGCTGTTCCGGATCGGAGGCCTATATGCGCCTCGCCCGTGAATTGATTTCGCGTCTGCCCCCACAGGAGGTTGCGGCTTGAGCAACGAGAATGATGAAAAGCTGAAGGTTATCAAGCGTCCTCATGGACTGGGACGGGGCCTTTCAGCGTTGCTGGGCGACGTAACGAGAGAAGAGCCGGTCGCACCACTGGCCGTTTCCGCTTCGACCAAGGCTATTCAGAGCATCGAAGTCGCGTTGATCCAGCCGCATCCGGAGCAGCCCCGCCGTCATTTTGACGAAGGTGCCTTGGCGGAGCTGGCGGATAGCATCGGCAAGCGCGGCGTTATTCAGCCGATCATCGTGCGCCCCCATGGTGGCGGATTTCAAATCGTTGCGGGGGAGCGACGGTGGCGAGCGGCGCAGCGCGCGCAATTGCACCGTATTCCGGCGATTGTCCGCGATTTTGACGAAGCCGAAACGCTGGAAATCGCGCTGGTCGAGAATATCCAGCGTGAAGACCTGAACCCGATCGAAGAAGCGGAAGCCTATCGCAAGCTGATCGCGGACTTCAATCACAGCCAGGAAGCGCTGGGGCGTATCGTTGGCAAGTCGCGCAGCCACATCGCCAATCTTATCCGGCTGCTCGATCTTCCGGCCTCTGTGCAGCAACAGGTCGTTGAGCAGAAGCTGTCCATGGGTCATGCCCGGGCACTGATCGGCGCGCCGGACTGTGAGACGCTGGCGAAGACCGTTGAGGCCAAGGGCTTGTCGGTGCGCGATACCGAGGACTTGGTGCGCCGCTCAAAAAAGGGGGAAGGGGCGGCACCCCGAGGCCGGGCCTCGTCGGGAACGGTCAGCAAAGACCCCGATATCGCGGCGCTTGAACAGCATCTTGCGGATATATTGGGCGTTAAAGTCGACATTGGACATGGGGAGGGCGCGGGCGGCACGCTGTCGTTGCGTTATTCGACCCTCGACCAGCTTGACATGCTGTGTCAGCGCCTGTCCGGCGAGCGCATCTGAAAAATCAAGCGCGGCATGATCAGCCGCGCACCGCTGGCATCTGACGGAGCCTTGCCCGGATATGATCCGGTAAAGGCTGCCTTGGATCGTGCGTCATTTCATTAGCGCGCTGTCTAAGTCAGCAGGCGCCGCCGCTCTGCCCGGAAAAGCTCGGTTTAACTCTTGTTTTTCGCATTTTCCGGGCGAGCGGGTGATACCACCTGCCCGGAAAATGCTCTAGATTGCCGGAATGGCTGACATTCAATCCGCAAATGCTTCCGCGCCTATTGTCGTTCGACGTCAGGACTATAGGCCGCCCGACTGGCTCGTCCCCGAGATCGAGCTGGAATTCCTTTTGGACCCCGCGCGTACGACGGTAAGGGCAAGGCTGAGCGTCAGTCGCAATGGTAAGCATGATCGCGGGCTGAGGTTGGACGGAGATGAATTGACGCCCGTCGAAGTGAAGGTGGACGGCCGTACCCTTGGCTCGGGTGATTGGAAGATGGATGGCGGCGCCTTGGTCATCCCGCTTTCCGGCGGCGTTCATCAGGTGGAAACGCTGGTGGAGCTTGCTCCTGAGCATAACAGCAAGCTGATGGGCCTTTATGCCAGCGGCGGGCTGCTTTGCACCCAGTGTGAGGCGGAGGGATTCCGCCGGATCACCTTCTTCCCGGATCGGCCGGACATCCTCTCCCGCTATTCCGTTCGAATGGAGGCGGACAAGGCGCGCTATCCGATCCTGCTTTCCAATGGTGATCCGGTCGCGCAGGGCGAACTTTCCGGTGGGCGGCATTGGGCACGATGGACCGATCCATATCCCAAACCCTGCTATCTCTTCGCGCTCGTGGCGGGCGACCTTGCCTGCAACAGCGACAGCTTCGTGACGATGAGTGGGCGCGAGGTGAAGCTGGGCATCTGGGTGAAGGAAGCCGACTTGCCGCGGACGGGGCATGCCATGCAGGCGTTGAAGAACAGCATGGCTTGGGACGAGCGCGTCTATGGCCGCGAATATGACTTGGACGTCTTCAACATCGTCGCCGTGGCGGATTTCAACTTTGGCGCGATGGAGAATAAGGGGCTTAACATCTTCAATTCGCGCTACATTCTCGCCGATCCTGAGACCGCGACGGATGCCGATTATGACGGCGTGGAAGGCGTGGTGGCGCATGAATATTTCCACAACTGGTCGGGAAATCGCGTCACTTGCCGGGACTGGTTCCAGCTTTCATTGAAGGAGGGTTTCACCGTCTTTCGCGATCAGAACTTCTCGGCGGACATGGGCAGCGAAGCGGTCAAGCGCATTGAGGATGTGCGGGTGCTACGCGCGGCGCAGTTTCAGGAAGACGCAGGCCCGCTCGCCCATCCGGTCAGGCCAGAATCCTACATGGAAATCAGCAACTTCTATACGGCGACCATTTATAACAAGGGCGCTGAACTGATCAGGATGATCGCGCTGATGCTGGGGCCGGACCGCTTCCGCGCCGCGACCGACCTTTATTTCGAGCGGCATGATGGCGAGGCGGCGACTTGCGAGGATTTCGTCCGGGCGATGGAAGAGGGGGGCGGGGTGGACCTTACCCAGTTCCGCCGCTGGTATGAGCAGGCCGGGACGCCCCATGTCCGGGCCAGCCTGACGCATGATCCCGTCACCCAGACCGCTGAGCTGTTGTTGGAGCAGAACACGCCGCCGACACCGGGCCAGGCGGAAAAGCTTCCGTTCGCCCTCCCGCTTCGTACAGCCTTGTTCGATCGCGGTAGTGGCGGAAGTGCGGGCGAGACACTGTTGATGGTGACCGAGAAGCAGCAGCGCTTCACCTTCAAGGGCTTTGCTGCTGCGCCGATTCTGTCCATCAATCGTGGCTTCTCAGCACCGGTGATCGTCGAAACAGACAGGAGTCAGGCCGATCTGGCTTTCCTGTCCGCGCATGATGACGACCCGTTCGCCCGCTATGAAGCGATGCAGCAGTTGATGGTCAATGCCCTGGTCGGCCATGTGGCCGGGCAGGCGTTGGATGCGGCGGCAATCATCACGGCGATCCGGGATACCGTCACCGACCCGAATCTTGATGGGGCGTTCATCGCGGAAGCCATTCGCTTGCCGAGCGAAGCCTATCTGGGCGATCAGATGGCGCAGGTCGATCCGGATGCCATCCATGAGGCTCGCGATGCGTTGCAGCGCCGGATCGGCCGCGAGTTGGAACCCCTTTGGCGCGACGTGCATGCGCGAAACAGGGCGAACGGCTTTTCACTTTCCTCGGCGGCGAAGGGCGCGCGCAAGCTGCGCAACGGCGCCTTGGTCTATCTGGTCACTTCAGGCGCGGCGGACGCTGCGGCGCTGGCCTTCTCCCAATTTGACGAAGCCGATAACATGACGGAGCGGCAATCGGCTCTTGCGACCCTTGCCAACGGCCGCAGTGACGAGCGGGAGGCGGCGCTTGACATCTTCTATAACCGCTACCGGGATGATCCGCTGACGCTGGACAAATGGTTCCAGACGCAGGCTTTTGCTTCCCACCCGGATACCGTCGATCTGGTGGAGGAGCTGGGGCGGCACCCGGACTTCACTCTGGCCAATCCCAACCGGGTCCGTTCGCTTTTTGGTGCCTTCGCTGGCAACCAATGGGCGTTCCATCATAGGTCGGGCAAGGGCTATCGGCTTGTTGCCGACTGCATCATCGCGCTCGACAAGCTCAATCCGCAGACCGCCGCGCGGCTGGTGCCGCCGCTGGGGCGGTGGCGGCGCTTCGATGAGGGAAGGGCCGCCCTGATGCGCGGCGAATTGCAGCGAATCTTGGGTCAGCCGGGCCTGTCAAAGGATGTCACCGAGCAGGTGAGCAAGAGCCTCAATTGAGGCGGAATGCGCCATGCTGATGCAGGCTCAGCATGGCGGATCGTCCCTTAGCGCCCGCTGGCCGCCAGCCATGTCGCGACGTCGGCCGCCACCTTGTTCGCGGCGCTGTTAAGCGGAGCGCCGATGGTGGTCGCATCGATCTTGCCGCCTATGGGGGTGCTGGAGGTGAACCGCTGCCGCGCGATCGCGGTGCCGCCGGGTCCCGCAAGGATAGCATCATAAGTGACCACGGCGCTGTTGCTTGCTTCATCTACGCCGAAATCGACCAGCTCACCCATCAGGCGCTGGCCCGCATCGGCCGAATATTGACCGGGATCGAGCACGATGCGGTTGCTGCTGGCGGCGATCGTTTCGGACAGCAGCTTCTGGAACAGATGACGCGGCGTATCGGCCCACTGCACCTTCGTGACATAGGCGAGCGATGTGGGCGATGTGCGCACCGGAACGCGTACGGTGTCGAGGAGCTTGGGCGCCTCCGGATCGGCGACCGTGATGGTTGTCCCTGCGGTGGCGCTGCGGAGCGTACCGGGAGCGACCTTTTGCGCCGCGTCGAGTGACAGCAGCCGTTCGGGCGGCTTCCCGCCGAAGGAAACGCAACCTGACAGCGCTGCGGCTAGCGCGAGCATGATGGGAAGGGCGGCAGGTTTCTTGTGGAACGTCATCGCGGTCCCTCTCATCGCTTGTAATCGGGCAGTTTGGGCGATCCAACGATCGACCCCGCGCCCTGTTGATCGAGTTTTTCGGCAACGCCGCGGAAGGCGCGCGACATTTCGCGCAGATCACGCACCAGTTGATTGACTTCAGGCATGGTCTGGTTGCTGAACGCGCGCACGCCTGGCTGTGCTTCGGCGATCGTCTTGTCGAGCGTCTCGATGCTGCGGGTGGCGGACTGCACGCTCTTGCGCAAGTCGGCCATCAGCGGCTTGCCTTCTTCGGTCAGCATCGAGTCCGTGGTCGCGGCGAGCTTGCCGATCTGTTCCGCCGCTATGCCCGTGCGCTGGACCGCGATGCGTGCTTCCGCAAGGGTGGCAGCAATTTCGGGGCTGCGATCGGCGAGGGCGCCCGACACGCGCTCGACATTGGCGAGGATGCCCGCGATCGATTGCTGATTCTTGTCGTTCAGCAGTTCGGTCAAACGCTCCGTCAGCGTCGAGAGTCGCTCCAGCAGTTGCGGCGCGTTGTTCAATAGTTCACCAAGCGCCCCTGGCTTGGTCGGAATGACCGGGATACCGTCGGGGCAGGCGGACAGGGGATTTTCCTCGGGGCAGGTGATGGGTGGAGCACCCTTTACAGCACCGTCCAGCACGATTTCGCTGACGCCGGTGAATCCGACGCCCGCGATCGTCGCCGTCGTGCCCTGAAGTACCGGCGTGCCTTCCTTTACGGAGATGCGCACCTTTACAAAGCTGGGGTCGCGTTTCCAAAGCTCGATCTTTTCGACCTGACCAGACGGAACGCCGGAATAATTGACGCTCGACCCTTTGGCGAGGCCATTCACCGACTGTTTGAAGAAGATGTCATATTCCATGTTGTCGCCTTCGGAGAGGCGCGAGAACCAGAAGGCGGCGACCATGATCGCCGCCAGCAGCAGCAATGTGACCGTGCCCACCAGCACATGGTTGGAGCGGGTTTCCATTATATTATCGCCTTCCGTCCGATGGCTGTGCCGCCGTCTTTTCCCGTTCGCGGGTCACGGCCGCCGTTGCGGCGCGGCCGCGAGGACCGTTGAAATATTCCTGAATCCAGGGGTGATCGGTCGCCAATAGCTCATCAATGGTGCCGACCGCGATGACCTTTCTGTCCGCCAGCACCGCTACGCGGTCGCAGATGGAATATAGCGTGTCGAGGTCATGGGTAATGAGGAAGACGGTGAGGCCAAGCGTCTGTTGAAGCTTGCGCGTTTGATCGTCGAAAGCTGCTGCGCCGATCGGATCGAGCCCGGCAGTCGGTTCGTCAAGAAACAGCAGATCGGGGTCGAGCGCCAGCGCGCGGGCCAGGCCCGCCCGTTTCTTCATGCCGCCTGAAAGTTCGGCGGGATATTTGGGACCAGCTTCGGCGGGGAGACCCGTCAGCCGGATCTTGTAGGCGGCAATCTCGTCCCGCAGTTGCGGCCCGATATTGGGATAATATTCGCGGATCGGCACCTCGACATTTTCGGCCACCGTAAGGGTGGAGAAGAGGGCGCCACCCTGGAACAGAACGCCCCAGCGCTTGCGGATGGCCAGCGCCTCGTCATCCAGACGCCCGATCATCGATTCGCCGAATACGTGGATTTCGCCTTCATCGGGTGTCTGGAGGCCGATGATCGAGCGCATCAATACCGATTTGCCGGTGCCCGAGCCGCCGACGACGCCCAATATCTCGCCCTTGCGCACGTCGAGGTCGAGATTTTCATGCACGACCTGATCGCCGAAGCTGTTCTTCAGGTTGCGCACTGAGATGGCGATGTCGCTCTTCTCGACAGCCTTGTTGACGCGCGCCTCTTCGGCAGCGGCTTCTTCTTCCTCGGCCATTAGTTCCACCCCAGCCAGGTGAAAAAGACCGCGAAAAAGGCGTCGATCACTATTACCAGGAAGATCGCCTGGACCACGGCAGCGGTGGTCCGCAGCCCGACTTCCTCGGCGTTGCCCTTTACCTGCATGCCCTGGAAGCAGCCGGAAAGCGCGATGATGATGCCGAATACGGGGGCTTTGAGCAAGCCAACCCAAAGGTCTGTGATCGGCACCACCTCTCGCAATCGCTGGATGAAGGTGATCGGCGGGATGTCTAGTGAGACGGCGCAGAGGAACCCTCCGCCGATCACCGCGACGATGGAGGAATAGAAGCCAAGCAGCGGCATCATGATGACAACCGCCAGCGTCCGGGGCAGGACCAGCGCCTCCATGGGCGACACGCCGATGGTGCGCATCGCGTCCACTTCCTCGGTCAGCTTCATGGTGCCGAGCTGCGCGGCGAAAGCTGAGCCGGATCGGCCCGCGACCATGATCGCCGTCATCAGCACACCGAGTTCGCGGAAGGTCAGGCGGCCGACGAGGTTGATCGTCAGCATCTCCATGCCGAACTGACGCAGCTGCACCGATCCCTGCTGGGCGATGACGATGCCGATCAGGAAGCTCATGAGGCCGATGATGCCGAGCGCGGAGACGCCGACAACCTCGAACCGCTGCACGACGGCGTTGACGCGGAACTTGCTGGGATGCCGGATCACGTTCCAGCTCGCCACCAAGGTCGCGCCGAAAAAGCCGAGGAGTCCGAGAAGCGTGGTGAAGGCGTTGACCACCGCTTCGCCGATCTGGCCGATCACGCGCTGTAGCGGAGGCACATAATCGGGCCTGATGCTGACCGGTTCGTCGAGCTTGCCCACGGCCTCGATCAGGCGCCGGGCGTCTTCGTTGCCGCCGCTAACGTCGCAGCCCAGCCTTTTGACGGTGCGGTACACGGTCCAGGCGCCGATCGTGTCCATATGGTCAACGCCGGACAGGTCGATGGCAGTGATCGGCCCTGTCACCGCATCAAGGCGGGCGGGCAGATCATGCAGGCATGCAATGGAAAGATGCCCCAGAAGCCGAATGACAGCACCGCCATCGCGCGTTTCTTCGACAAGATCGGCGGCTTTATTCATCAAGGCGGTTTAGTGGTCCATTATCGGTTGCACGGCAAGCCGAAACGGCCCATCCGCACGGTAGAACGATAGCAAGGCGCAAAAGTTTCGGAAACGGCATGACGCACCGTCTGGCAATATACGATATGGACCGCACGGTGACCTTTTCGGGCACCTATACTGGCTTCCTGATACATGTTTCAAAAGGCTTGGCGCCATGGCGGCTGGTGCTGCTGCCCTGCGTCGTCCTGCTGATGCTCGCCTATGTGATGAGGCTCATCAGTCGGCAGCGGCTTAAGGAGCTGAATCAGGCGCTGATGATCGGCTATAATGTCGAGCGCGCCAGGCTGATGCCGCACGTCGAAAGCTATGCGGCCAAGGTTGTTGCGACCAATGTTCGCGCCGGGGCGCTTGAGCAGATCGCACGGGACAGGGCCGATGGATACCGGCTGGTGCTCGCCACCGCATCCTACCGCCTCTATGTGGAACCGATCGCCCGCAGGCTGGGGTTCGACGCGGTGATCGCGACCGACCATCTGAGCCAGGACCTGCGGTATGTGCGCGCCAAGATTGCGGGCGAGAATTGCTACGACACCGGCAAGCTGCGGATGATCAAGGCGTGGATGGCGGCGGAAGCGATCGACCGCGACCATGCCCAGATTCGCGCCTATTCCGACCATGTGTCCGATGCGCCAATGCTGGAATTCGCCGACATGCCTTTCGCTTCCAATCCGCATAAGCCGCTGGCCAGACTGGCGGCGAAGCGCGGGTGGACGCGGGTGGACTGGGCGTAGGCCCGGTTCAGCGAGAAGTGACCCGGTTCGGCAGAGCTTTTCCGCCGAAGAAGGCTTCCAGATTCGCCAACACCATCGCAGCCATGCGGGCCACCGCTTCCCGCGTGGCGCCGCCGATGTGCGGCGTCAGGACGCAGTTTGGGACGTCCTTCCAGAGGTTGGCGGGGGTAGGTTCCTGCTGGAACACGTCCAGCGCCACTCCGCCCAGTCTTCCCTGACGCAAGGCCCGCCTCAACGCCTCTTCATCCACCAGTTGCCCGCGCGCGACATTGACGAGCAGTCCATCGGGACCGAGCGCGTCCATGACGTCAGCATCTATCAACCCGCGATTGCTGTTGTCGGCGCGGGCGGCGACCAGCAATATGTCGCTGTCCTGGGCCAGAGCCTTCAGACTTTCGGATCGCTGCCAGGGCGAGCCCGGCTTGTCGCGTGGACCCCACCATCCGATCTGCATCCGCATCGCTTCCGCTCGCCGGGCGACCGCTTGCCCGATATGGCCCATGCCCACGATGCCAAGTCTTGTCTGATTCATGGAACGGGTAAGCCTGTCCGATTCGGCTGTCCAAAGGCCCGCGCGCAGTTGCCGGTCGCCTTCGACGATCGCGCGGCGATGCGCGAGCATCAGGCCGATCGCATGGTCGGCGACGTCCTCGGCATTGGCGTCCGCGCCATGCGTGACGGCTATGCCGCGCCTTTCCGCTTCCTCCAGATCGATGCCGTCATAGCCGACGGTGAAGCAGGCGATGAGCCCCAACTGTGGCATGGCGTCGAGCAGAGCAACGGAAAGCGGGAATTCGCCAGCCCAGACTATGGCCTTGGCATCGGCTCGCCGCTGGGTACCTTCATCCTCCCACAACGGTTGGGCGTCATAGAAGGGTGAAAGGATTTTCAGCAACGGCCCCAGCAGTGGCTGTCCCACCAGGACGATAGGCCGACTGCCGCTCATCCCACGGCCCGCAGCGCCTGCGCGAAGTCTGCGATCAGATCGTCGGCATCCTCGCAGCCGATCGAGATGCGCACCATATTGTCGGTTATCGCCAGAGCCTTCTTGCGCTCGGCGGGCACGGACAGGTGCGTCATCGCCGCCGGGTGGCTTGCGAGCGTCTCCGTGCCGCCAAGGCTGACGGCCAGCTTGGCGATCTTCAGCGCATCGAGGAAGGCGAAAGCCTCAGCCTCGCCACCCTTCAGATAAAGCGAGAAGGTCGATCCCGCGCCAGTGCAGTGGCGGTGGTAGATATCGGCTTGTCGTTCCGTTTCGGGGAAGCCAAGATAGACGACCTTTTCCACCTGCGGCTGGTCTTTCAGCCAGGCGCAGACCTTTGCCGCATTTTCCCCAGCCCGGCTCATCCGCAGTTCGAGGGTTTCGAGACTGCGGAGCAGCATCCAGGCGCTGTGCGGGTCTAGGATCGTGCCGATCGTGTTGCGCATCAGCCGGATCGTGTTGATGAGGTCCTTTGGTCCCAGCACGCCTCCAGCTACAAGGTCGCTATGGCCGCCCGCATATTTGGTGAGGCTGTAGATGACGAGGTCCGCGCCATGGGCAAGCGGATGATGCCAGAGCGGGCCGAGGAAGGTGTTGTCGATCGCGACCGGGGGCAAATGCGCCTCTCCGGCGAAGAGATGGTCGCGGCGAGCCACGACCGCCTCTACATCCACGAGCACATTGGTGGGGTTGGCCGGGCTTTCCAGATAGATGAGCGCGACGCGGCCGAGCGACTTTGCCCGTTCGATAACCGCGCTGATTTCCTCCTCCGTCGAACCGGCGGGGAAATCGAGCCATTGCACGCCGAACTTGCCGAGGATGCGGCCGATCAGAGATTCGGTGGCAGCATAAAGCGGCGCGGAATGGACGATCACATCGCCGGGCTGGACGAGGGCGAGCAGCGTGGTCGCGATGGCCGACATGCCACTGGAAAACAGCAGGGCGTCTTCCGCTTCCTCCCACACCGCCAGCCGGTCTTCGGCAATTTCCTGATTGGGGCCGTTGAAGCGGGAATAGACCAACCCTTCCGCACCGCCGGGTCTGATCCCGGTGACGCCTTCAAAATGCCGTTTGCCTGCGGCGGCGCTTTCAAAGGCGAAGGTGGAGGTGAGGAAGATGGGCGGCTTCAGCGATCCTTCCGACAGCATCGGGTCGTAGCCATGGCCCATCATCAGCGTCGCGGGCTTCAGCTTGCGTCCGCTGATCTCCATGATGGCTGGCTTGGCACGGCGGCGCTTGCGCGGGGGCTCGGCGCCTGAAAGGTCGGCCTCTGTCTCGCCGGTCATCGCTGCTTCTCCTGCGTTTGCGGCCTTTGCCGCCCTTTTATGATGCCTCGAGTGTAACGCCTTTCGGAGGGAAAGAGACCAGCCATTCCGGCAATTATGTTATCGTCATGACATCGCGCCGGGATCGTGACAGGGGCGGCGCGCGTTCCTACATTCATCGATATGAACCAACGCCTTCCCGAACCCCTGGAGCAATGGTTCACCGCGCGCGGATGGTCGCCGCGCAGCCATCAGATCGATATGCTGGCAGCCGCAAGGGCAGGGGATCATGCCCTGCTCGTTGCGCCCACGGGGGCGGGGAAGACATTGGCGGGGTTCCTGCCGACGCTTGCCGACCTGATCGAAGAACCGGCCGAGGGTCTTCATACCCTCTATGTGTCGCCGCTGAAGGCGTTGGCGGTCGATGTGCGGCGCAATTTGCTCACCCCGATCGAGGAGATGGAGCTTCCGATCCGGGTCGAGACGCGCACGGGCGACACCCCTTCGGATCGCAAGGCGCGGCAGCGGGCGCGGCCGCCTCAGATACTGCTGACCACGCCCGAATCGCTCTCGCTGCTGCTCAGCTACCCCGACAGTTTCCTGATGTTCGCGCAGTTGAAGACGGTGATCATCGATGAGGTCCACGCCTTCGCCACCCAAAAACGCGGCGATCTGCTCAGCCTGTCGCTTGCGCGGTTGCAGAGGATCAATCCCGAGCTGCGCCGTGTCGCGCTGTCCGCGACGGTGGCGGATGTCGATGCGTATCGCGCATGGCTCGCGCCCGATGGCGACATCAACAGCGTGACGCCGGTCATGGGGGAGCAGGGTGCTGATCCCGATGTCGCGATTCTGATTCCGGAAGGGCGCATCCCTTGGTCGGGGCATTCCGGCAAATATGCCGCAAAGCAAGTCATGGCCGAAATCGAGCGGCGGCAGACGACTTTGGTCTTCTGCAACACGCGTGGACTTGCGGAACTCATCTTCCAGGAGCTTTGGACCGCGAATGAGGCGAACCTGCCGATCGGCATCCATCATGGCAGCCTGTCGGTGGAGGCCCGGCGCAAGGTGGAAAATGCGATGGCCGATGGCAGGCTGCGCGCGCTCGTCGCGACGGCGAGCCTCGACCTGGGCGTCGATTGGGGCAATGTCGATTGCGTGATCCAGATGGGCGCGCCCAAGGGATCGTCCCGCCTGCTCCAGCGCATCGGCCGAGCCAATCACCGGCTGGACCAGCCAAGCGAAGCCATCATCATTCCGGGCAACCGTTTTGAATATCTTGAGGCGCGCGCGGCCCTGGACGCGGTGGAGGCGGGGGAGCGGGATGCCGATGACTTTCGTACCGGCAGCCTCGACGTTTTGGCGCAGCATGTGATGGCGCTCGCCTGCGCCGCGCCGTTCGCGGAACAAGAGTTGCTGGAGGAAATCCGATCAGCCACCCCCTATAGTGCGCTCACCGATGAGGGGTTCGCCAACGTCCTGCATTTTATCGAAGGGGGCGGCTATGCGCTGCGGGCGTATGACCGGTTCAAGCGACTGACCCATGATGCGGACGGGATATGGCGCGTGTCTCACCCGCGCTTCATTCAGCAGCACCGCATGAATGCCGGGATCATCGTCGACCAGCCGGTGCTGGATGTCCGGTTTGCCAATGGCCGCAAGCTCGGGACGGTGGAGGAGGGTTTCGCCGCGACGCTGCGGCCCGGTGACAGCTTCTTCTTTTCCGGCATGGCGCTGGAAGTGGTGCGTATGGATGTCACCGACCTGGTCGTGCGCGCGACGTCGAAGCAGGCGCGGGTGCCCGCTTGGGGCGGCACGCGCATGGCGATGTCCACGCGGCTTGCCGACCGGGTGCGGCACTTTCTGGCCGAGCCGGAAGAATGGCACCGCTTCCCCGACGATGTGCGGGAGTGGCTGGAGGTGCAGAAATATCGCTCAGCCCTGCCTGAGCCGGGACAGCTGCTGATCGAAACCTTCCCGCATGAGGGGCGGCATTATCTGATCTGCTACAGTTTTGAGGGGTGGAATGCGCACCAATCGCTCGGCATGCTGCTCACTCGCCGCATGGATGCGCAGGGTTTGATGCCGCTGGGTTTCGTATCCAATGATTACGCGCTCGCCGTCTATGGGCTGAAACCCGTGACGGACCCGCAGAGCCTGTTTTCCGCCGACATTCTGGATCATGAATTTGTCGAATGGGTCGAACAATCGAGCCTGTTGAAACGCGCCTTCCGGGACGTCGCCGTTATCGCGGGCCTGATCGAACGCCAGCATCCCGGCAAGCGAAAGACCGGGCGACAGGTCACTTTCTCAACCGACCTCATCTATGACGTGCTGCGCAAATATCAGCCGGATCATTTGCTGTTGAAGGCGGCCTGGGCCGACGCCCGCGCGCGTATGACCGATGTCGGGCGGCTGGGCGACCTGATCGATCGCGCATCGGCAACCATGCTGCATATCGATCTGGATCGGGTAAGCCCGCTGGCGGTGCCGGTGCTGATCTTGATCGGCCGAGAACAGGTGGCGCAGGCGGCGGCGGAGGATGCCTTGCTGATGGAAGCGGAGGCACTTGTGGCAGAGGCGATGCGGACGGACTAGAAGTCCTCGCGCACTCCGCCGCAGCCCTTCAACGTTCCTTCACCAAAAGACAGCGCGACGCGGTCGGCCCAATGTGCGTCGCTCATGCCGTCGTTGCATGGTCCGTCGGTCACCGTCATCGAAAATCCGTCCGCCAGATACCGTACGGCGCGGCCGTCATCCGTCCGGTTGACCGAGACATGAACGGGCGCCTTGTCCGGGCGCTCCAGCGTGGCAACCGATCCTTTGACCGTTACCGCCCAAAAGGGTTCGGTCCCCAGAGCGCGATAGCGTGTCTGGTCGCTGAGAGGTTCGGTGCTCACTCTTTCTGGGGGAAGTTGCGGAGCTGGCGCATCGGAGAAAGTTACGGGTTCGTCATGACCCGCCTGCTGATTCAAAATGGGCGTTTCCGCGACTGGCGTATCTTTCGCACGATGTTCACCCATGTCTTCCTTCCGGCCGCAACCCGCGAGCAGAAGGGCGCCTGCAACGAACAGCCATGCCTTCATATGTCCCTCGCCTCTTTACCGTTAATTAATATACCCTCGGATATATACCAAAGCATAAACAGCATCTTAGCAGATGATTAACCATGTTGTTTAGGCAAATGAACAGCATGTGTTGAGTAGAAAATCCCCGAGCGAAGGGGATTTTCAATGCGTCCTTCTATGTTTGGCCGATTGTTGCGCAGCGAGGCGAGCGCCGATTCGCCGCGTTGTCTCACGTCTGCCGCCGATCGGGCGCCTCTCCGGGCGTTGTTGACCGGACTCGGGGCCGAGACATCAGGCATCGCCCTTGTTGAAACGGCGCTGGTTGCGCCATTCTTGGCCATCATCCTCATGGGCACGGTCGATGCGGCCCGTTACGGCGCGGCCAAGATGAAAATCCAACAAGCCGTCAATCGCGGTCTGGAGATGTCATGGATGGGCGGCACGGACGTCGTCGCAACCGACATTCAGGCGCAGGCGGCAGCGCAGGCGGATGTGCCGACCAGTGCCGTAACAGTCACTCAGACACTTGAGTGCGGGGGCACGGCGACTACCTGGACCGCCAATGCCAATCCCTGCGCCTCCGGCGAAACAGCTCGCTACACGCAGATTCAGATTTCAACAACCTTCACGCCATCCTTTGCGCTCGGGTCGCTGGCGAAGATGCTGGCCAACTCGAATGGCGTCGTGCCGATTTCCGCGACGGGGGTTCTGAGAATCCAATGACACGGTTTTTTCGCCTTCTCCATCAGCTTGCGTGCGATTGCCGTGGCGCAGGTGTACTCGAATTCGCGCTGGTAGCGCCTGTCCTGTTGGGCATGCTGGTCGGGATCCCGGCGCTGGGGATACTCTTCTATGCGCAGGCTGGGCTCAGAAGCACCGTCGAGGATGCTGCGCGTTATGCGACCACTTGGCCCAAGCCGAGTGAGGCCGACATACAGGCGAGAATAGCGTCGAACCAGTTTGGGATGAACCCGGCCAACATCGTTACGCCGACCGTCACGTTCACGACCAGCTCGAAGCCCAACTATGTCACCATAACGATGGGCTACAATGTCACCGTGAACTTCCTGCTCGGCAGCAAGACGATCGCGCTGTCCGAAACGCGCAGAGCCTATGTCACGAGCTAGAGCCGAGGAGCTGACGATGCCATTCCTCAATTGCTTGTCCCGTCTTCGCACGCTTTGGTCCGACGCGCGGGGCAATGCGCTCATGCTGACGGCGCTGGCGCTTCCCGTCATGATCGGAGCGGCGGGGCTTGGCGTCCACACCATGCAGCTTTCGCATGTGAAGCGGGAATTGCAACGGGAGGCCGACTCCGCGGCGATGGCAGGCGCCTATTCGCTTTACCAGAGTCAGGGGAACAGCACCGCCACCGCCCAGGCGAACAAGGCGTTGACGCAGAACGCTCTCGTCCCTGGCGCGACCGCTACGATCACGCCGGGATCCTATACGACCAGCGGTGGCACTACCTATACCTCCGCAATGTATGTGCGCTTGGTCAGTACCCAGCCTACCGCCTTGATGGCATTGTTTGGAAAGTCCACGTCCACCGTGGCCGCCGAAGCCCGGGCGGCAGTCGTCTCCGATGGCAAGGTCTGCTTCTTTGCCAAGGAGAATGGGAACAACACCGGGATAACCTTTGCAGGCAACTCGACACTTGATCTGGGATGTGGCGCGGGCACCAACTCGACCAGCAATAATGCAATAAACGTGAACGGTCAGCCGACGGTCAAGGTTTCGCCGCTCGTCGCGATGGGCGGCATTCCCTCGTCCACCGCCTTCGCCCCCGGCACCGTGCTGATGCCCAACCATGCGGCGCTGACCGATCCGTTTGCCGGTATGAGCTTAGATCCTAGCACCAACGACGTTTCCAATGGGAAATGCAAGAACGGCAGCAACTGGAACGTCATTGATGTTTCATCGGGGACGACAGTCGATAGCAGCAGCGGAAGTCCTTACGCCCCGGGCTGCTACGGAACGATCAATGTCCAAGGCACCCTGACGCTGAAGCCGGGCGTCTACTATCTGGCCAATGGGGCGAACAATGCGGGCCTGCAGGTCGGCGCTCAGGGGCATCTTAGCTGTGCGGGCTGCACGTTCGTGCTGACCAGCACCACGCCCAACAATGCGAACAGTTTCGCGACGATGGACATCAACGGTGGGGCGGAGGTTGATCTTTCTCAATCCACCAGCGGCACCTATAGCGGCATCACCATCTATCGGGACAGCAGGGCGGCAGCGAGCAATCAGTGCTGCCAAGTCAACGGCAATTCCAATTCGACCCTCAGTGGCGCCTTCTATTTCCCGAACGATACGCTGACCTTCAACGGCACATCGGGCATGTCGCTCACCTGCTTTCAGATGGTCGCGCTGCGGCTGTCCTTCAGCGGAAACGCGACGATCACGAACACCTGCGACCCTCCGGGCGGAGCGTCCAAATGGTCGTTGACCGCTGTCCGGCTGATAAGTTGAAGCGGCTGTAAGAGCCGCTTCAACTTATCAGAATCAAACGTCCAGATTGGCGACGTTCAGGGCATTATCCTGAATGAACTCGCGCCGGGGTTCGACGACATCGCCCATCAGGCGGGTGAAGATTTCGTCGGCGACGTCCGCCTGCTCGACCTCGACGCGCAGCATTGAGCGGTTGTCGGGGTCCAGCGTGGTTTCCCACAACTGCTCGGCATTCATCTCGCCCAGACCCTTATAACGCTGAATGGCGAGGCCCTTGCGACCTGCCGTCAGCACCGCTTCCAGCAATTCGCTGGGCCGGGTGACGACGACCGCGCCCTTGGATACCACCGGCAGATCGTCTTCCCCCGCCTCTTCGGCAGCGGCCGCAGCCTTTGCGGTGACAAGGCGGCTGGTGGTGCGATAGCTGTCGGCTTCTTCGGCGGCGATGGAGTGGAGCTTGCGCGCTTCGGCGGAGCCGATGAAGCCATGTTCGATCATGTGGTGATCGGTCACGCCGCGCCAGAGCCGCTCGAAATGGAAGCCGCCTTCTTCGGCGATGCGGCCGCTCCAGCGGCCCTCGTCATCCTGCGCGTCCATCCACTTGACGGTGGCCGTCAGCCGTTCCGCTTGGCGCTCATGGCCGAGTTCAGGATCGAGCGCGCCGTTGATGGCCAGCGCCTCGATGATGGCGGGATTGTAGCGGCGCGGCACATAGCGCATCACCGCGCGCATCCGGCGGCCGTGCTCGATCAGCGAACGCAGGTCTTCGCCCGAACGCATGCCGCCGGTCGTTTCCAGCGCCATGGAATCGACGCCATTGTCGACCAGATATTGCTCCAGCGCGGCTTCGTTCTTGAGATAGACCTCCGACCTGCCGCGTGTCGCCTTATAGAGCGGCGGCTGGGCGATGTAGAGGTGCCCCGCCTCGATGATCTGCGGCATCTGGCGGTAGAAGAAGGTCAGCAACAGCGTGCGGATATGAGCGCCGTCGACGTCGGCGTCGGTCATGATGACGATCTTGTGGTAGCGCAGCTTTTCCAGATTGAAATCGTCGCGGATGCCGGTGCCCATGGCCTGGATGAGCGTGCCGACTTCCTTGGACGACAGCATCCGGTCGAAACGCGCGCGCTCGACGTTCAGGATCTTGCCCTTCAAAGGCAGGATCGCCTGATTGTGCCGATTGCGCCCCTGCTTGGCCGAACCACCTGCCGAATCACCCTCGACCAGGAAGAGTTCGGACTTGGCGGGGTCGCGTTCCTGACAATCGGCCAGTTTGCCGGGAAGGGAGGCGATGTCCATCACCCCCTTGCGCCGGGTGAGTTCGCGTGCCTTCTTCGCGGCTTCACGGGCGGCGGCGGCGTCGATCACCTTCTGGATGATCATCTTGCCATGGCCCGGATTCTCTTCCAGCCATTCCGCCATCTTGTCCGCCATCAGGCTTTCCAGGGGCTGACGCACTTCGGAGGAGACCAGCTTGTCCTTCGTCTGCGATGAGAATTTGGGATCGGGCAGCTTGACCGACACGATAGCGGTCAAGCCTTCGCGCATGTCCTCGCCGGTCAGGGACACCTTCTCCTTCTTCAACATGCCTGACTTGTCGGCATAATTGTTGAGGGTACGGGTCAGCGCCGCGCGGAAGGCGGCGAGGTGCGTGCCGCCATCCCGCTGCGGGATGTTGTTCGTGAAGCAGAGGACGTTCTCATAATAAGAATCGTTCCACTCCAGCGCGACGTCGATGGTCACGTCGTCGCGGCTGCCCGAAATCGCGATCGGATCGGGCATCAGCGGCGTCTTGTTGCGATCAAGATATTTGACGAAGGCCGCGATCCCGCCCTCATAAAATAGTTCGACTTCCTTCTTCTCCTCATGCCGGGCATCGACCAGGAACAGCCGCACGCCGGAGTTCAGGAAGGCCAGTTCGCGGTAGCGATGTTCCAGCTTTTCAAAGTCGAACTCGGTATGGTTCTTGAAGGTGCCACCGTCGCCGGGCACCTTCTCGGTCGAGGGGAGGAAAGTGACCCGCGTGCCCTTCTTGCCTTCAGGCGCGTCGCCGATGACCTTGAGCGGCGCGACGGCATCGCCATAGGCAAAGCGCATATAATGCTCCTTGCCGTCCCGCCAGATGTTGAGGTCCAGAAATTCGCTGAGCGCGTTCACAACCGACACGCCCACGCCGTGCAGACCGCCCGATACCTTGTAGGCATTGTCGTCCGAGGTATTTTCGAACTTACCGCCCGCGTGCAGCTGGGTCATGATGACCTCGGCCGCCGACACGCCCTCTTCCTTGTGGATGCCGGTTGGTATGCCCCGGCCATTATCCTCGACGCTGACCGACCCATCGGGATTGAGCGTGATCAGGATGCGGTCGCAATGTCCGGCCAGGGCCTCGTCGATCGCATTGTCGCTGACCTCGAACACCATATGGTGCAGGCCCGAGCCATCATCGGTGTCGCCGATATACATGCCGGGCCGCTTGCGTACGGCGTCCAGGCCTTTCAGGACCTTGATGCTGTCGGCGCCATAGGCGTTGCTGTTGGGGCTGTTTTGACTTTCCTCGCTCATGCCCGAGCATATAGGGAAAGCCCCAAAGAAACTAAAGCGAAACATGCCTGCTTCCGCTTGAGGATGGGCCGGTCTATCAGGGACGCATGCGCGCTATCGTCCCCCTGTTTCTGATGCTTGGCGCCTGTTCCGACAGCAGCGACGTGCTGGAGCAGTTGCCCAACAGTTCCATCGCCGGAGCGCCGCGCGACGACATGCCTGAAACCCGGCTGGAAGCGAAGATCACGCGCCCCGTGATCATTGGCGAGGATGGCCCGCGACTGGATGCCTGTGGCGCGATGGGGCAGGCGGTTCGCGTCGGCGCCCAAGGGCTGGCTATCCGTGCCGCGCCTTTTGCCGAGGCGCAGGAAATCGGACGTCTGGCGGAAGGAGCGAGAGCCTTCGTGTGCACCCGCAGTCTGGACCAAAAGTGGCTTGGGGTGGTCGTCGTGCCGCAGCCGTCGGCCGACTGCGGTCTGTCCGAGCCGGTCGATCGGAAGCAAGCCTATGCCGGGCCGTGCCTTAGCGGCTGGGTGTCGAGCGCGTCGATCCGGTTGGTGGCCGGTTGACGCACTGAAGCTGCATTGGCCTTTTACAAAGTGGCCTGTGGTTTCTAAGTGGACTTCTGTTTCTGATCAGAAAGAGTCGGTTCCATGTCCAATTCTGCTCTTCGTCCGCCCTCGCTGCTTCGACTGCTGGGCGCTTGGCGGGTCGCGGAGAGTGCCGAACCTGCCTATCGCCAACTGGCCGACGCGCTCCGGATGCTGGTGCTGGATGGACGGGTAGGGCTGAACGTGCGCCTGCCGGGCGAACGGGAACTGGCCGCCGCGCTGAGCCTTAGCCGGACGACGATCGCGGCTGCGTTCGACCGGTTGCGTGATGAAGGCTATCTGGAAAGCCGTCAGGGTTCGGGCAGCGTCACGCGCCTGCCGCCCGGCCGGATACATCCCGAACCGCCTGAATTGGACCTGCCCATTGGCGGGAACATCCTCAACTGGACTCATGCCGCGCTGCCCGCCGCGCCGGGGGTAGGGCGCGCCTGCCAGGCGGCGGTCGAAGCCCTGCCGGCCTTTCTGGGCGAACTTGGCTATGATCCGCTCGGCCTGCCGCCGCTGCGCCGCGCAATCGCCGCGCAGTTCGAACGGCGCGGCTGCCCCACCAGCCCTGACCAGATCATCGTCACCAACGGCGCACAGCAGGGCTTTGCCTTGTTGCTGCAGTGGCTGACGGGGCCGGGGGACCGGGCCGTGATCGACCATCCGACCTATCATAATGTCATTCAGGCGTTGCAGCGCGCGCATGTCGTGCCCGTGCCGGTCGGCCTGCCCGCGCAAGGGTGGGACATTGACGCCATGGAGGCGGCGTTCCGCCAGACCAGCCCGCGCTTTGCTTATGTTATCGCGGATTTTCACAACCCGACCGGCCGCAGCATGGACCCGGCGACCCGGCGCGCCTTGGTCGCAGCGGCCACGCGTACGCACACGCCATTGATTATCGATGAAACCATGGTGGCGATGGGGCTCGATTTTCTCGCCCCACCCCCTGTGGCGATTCATGATCCGTCGGGGCGTCAGGTCATCACCATGGGATCCGCGAGCAAGATCTTCTGGGGCGGACTGCGCGTCGGCTGGATTCGCGCCGATCCGCAGACGATCGCGGCGCTCGGCCGCCTGCGCACGACAATGGATATGGCCAGTCCGGTGGTGGAGCAGCTTGCCGTCGCACAGTTGATCGACAGTGATGAGGGATTGGGGCCGCGGGCAGACTTGCTGCGCGCCCGCCGGGACCATCTGATCAGCGAGATCGACAGGCATCTGCCGCACTGGCGTATCGAATCGCCTGCGGGAGGTTTGTCGCTCTGGGCCGAGCTACCGCGCGCCGAAGCGACTGCCCTAGCCGCGATTGCCGAAAGCCATGGCGTGCGGGTTGCGCCGGGTCCGCGTTTTGGCGTGAGCGGCGCGTTCGAGCGCTTCCTGCGTCTGCCCTTCACATTGCCTGAGGAGCAGCTGACTGTGGGGGTGGAGCGGCTGGCGGAAGCGGATGCACGGCTCCACGCCCGTCTGCCGCGCGGGCGCGATTCGCTGGCGGCGGCGCTGGAGGCGGATCGGCTGATTTAAGGGGGGGGGGGGCAGACTCCCTCTGCTCGAAACGTCATCCCAGCGGAAGCTGGATCTCAGACCAGCTCGCCCGCCCCTCCTGAGATGCCAGCGTTCGCTGGCATGACGGCTTTGCTGTTGAGGGATGAACAAAAAAAAGGCCGCGCAGGACATCTCCCGCGCGACCCCTTATCTCTCTCTACGGCGCTTACGCGGCCTTCTTGTCAGCCTGATAGCGCTCGATCGCTTCCAGCGTGATGCGGCGGGCGTCTTCCGCGCCGCCCCAAGTGCCGATGCGCACCCACTTCTGCTTTTCCAGATCCTTATAGTGGGTGAAGAAATGTTCGATCTGCTCCATCACGATGCCGGGCAGATCGTCCTTTTCATCGACGTCGCTATAATAGGGAAAGGTCTTGTTGTCGGGAACGCAGACCAGCTTTTCGTCGCCACCCGCTTCATCTTCCAGGTTGAGCACGGCGATCGGACGAGCGCGCACGACCGATCCCGGCACGAAGGGCGAACGGGCGATGACCAGCGCGTCTAGCGGATCGCCATCGGGCGACAGGGTGTGCGGCACGAAGCCGTAATTGGCCGGATAACGCATTGGCGTGTGCAGGATGCGATCGACGAACAGCGCGCCCGACGCCTTGTCGAATTCATATTTCACAGGCTCGCCGCCAATCGGCACTTCGATGATGACGTTCAGGCTGTTGGGCGGATCGTCGCCGACCGGGATCAGTTCGATATTCATGGGACTAAGCCTTTTGATGCAAATTGGCGTTGCGGGTGATTATGTCCTTGGTTTGAGCAGCCGATCGAGGCTGCCTTCACCCTCTCCTGATTTTTCGAGGCGCGGATAGCGCAGGCCGCCGGAATAAGCGAGCGTCAAAGTGCGGTAATATCGGTCCTGCTTGACGATGATCTGCATCGGCTTGGCAGCCTTCAGCGCAGCCTTGAACACTTCGCCGGAATATTCGTCTCCGTTGATCGCGACGATCTTCGTGCCGACTGCCAGCCCTGCCTTGAAAGCGGCACTGTCCCAGACGACGTTGGAGATTTCGCCGTCCCCCTTCACGATCAGGCCAACGCCGAAGCTCTGGTCGATATTCTTGCCCTCGGCCGCCTTGGTGAAGGCGTTGGGCGTGTCGCCATAGACCAGCCTGTAGCCACCCATGGCAAAGCCGCCCTTGGGCGTCTCGCGCGTCGTGCTATCGACATATCGCGCGAAGAATCCGGCCCAGTCATAGGGCGCAACTCCGTTCAGCGTCTTGATGACATCGTCGCGATTATAGACGACCTGACCCCAATCGCCGGGATTGATACCAAAGAAAGCCTTGGCGAAATCGTCGAGGCCCTTTGCCCCGCGTGTCTGCTTGCGGATGATCGCGTCTGCTTCCAGCCAGATCATCAGCCCTTCATTATAATAGTCCTCCGACCGCTGCCAGCTTGTCCACCCCTTGGGACGGCGAGCGGAAATGATCGGGTCGTGGGTGGTATCTTCCATCGGCCGCCACTCGCGGCCGCGCGTCGTGTCCAGCTTGGCCGCGATATGGGCGTAGGCGTCCAGCGTCTCCTGCTTGCTGAACAGGCCAGACCGCGCGCCCAGCACATAGCCCCAAAATTGCGTCTGCCCTTCATAGACCCACAGCAGATTGTCTTGCATCGGCACGTTGAAGTCGGGCGTCCAGAGCAGGTCCGGGCGGCGGAACTTGCCGTCCCAGCTATGGGTGAACTCATGCGGCAGCAGGTTGCGGTCCAACAGCGCCTCGCCATCGCCCCACTTCTTGAAATAGCCCGGCTCGACCTGATTCTCGGACGAGCGATGATGTTCGAGGCCGATGCCACCCATCTCGTCGGTGATGGCGAACAGGAAGTCATAATGATCGAAATGATAAGTGCCGAAGAGCGCGCCAGCTTCATCCACCAGCTTCTTGTGCTTGGCGATCTGGTCGGGCTTGGCCTCCAACTCGTCGGCATCGTCGGCGATGATATTCAGCGTGACATTATGGCCCAGGTCCACCGGCCTGAAATAGCGTCCGGCGAATACCGGCGAATCCTGCAAAGCTTCATAGTCGATCGTCTCATAAGCGACGGTCGATCCGGTCTTCTGCCCACGCAGCGCGGTGGCCGCCTGCCAGCCATCGGGATAGGTCACCGTGGCCTGAACCGGAATCTGCCGAGTATAATAGCCTGCGGGATAGAGCGAGACCGACTCCCACTGGATGTTCAGCATCTTGGGCGTGACGACGACGCGCCCCTGACTGGACTGCGTTGCCGACAGGAACTGGAAGGAAGCGGTGATTTCCCGCGTGCCCTGCGGAACGTCGACGACGAATCCGTAGACGTTGAGCGGATCGCGCTTCCAGCCGATCGGCTTGCCATCGGCGGTGAAGGTGAGGCCGCTGATCTTCTCGATCTGGCCACGCGGCGCATGGTTGCCCGGCAGCCATTCGGGCACCAGCAGCGTCATTGGCCCGCTCGACGCGACGGGGATATGCTCCTTCACCCGGAGGATTCGCTGAGTCGTGTCGGTCGCGTCCACCTCCAGCCGGATTGTCCCGCCGGGGTAGGGGATGTCGCGCGGCGCGGGGCTGGCGTCATTCACCCGCAGGGCGGTCGGCCTTGACCTTACGGCATCCTGAGCGGCGAGCGGGCTGATGATGGCTGTGGAAAGCAGGAAGGCGGCAGCAAGGCTGCGGATCATGGCTGTCTCCGTGAAAGACGTGGCAGGAATTGCCTCATGAACTCAGCATGACGAACCAAAATCTATGCGTCCACCGCGAAGAACAGCGACGAAATTATCTGACAAAAAAAGCGCGTTTCCTTGAGCCTTCTTTGCCGTTAAAGGCGCATCCCCATGGCGAAAATTGAAACCCCGCGCCCGGTGCGCGGCACGCAAGACATGCTGGGGGGTACGGCGGAGGCGTTCCAGGAACGTTTCGCGCATGTGGTCGCGACCTTTGACCGGGTCCGCAGGCTCTATGGCTTTCATCGCGTTGAAGTGCCGGTCTTCGAAGCAACGGCGGTGTTCGCCCGGTCGCTTGGCGAAAGCACCGACGTCGTTTCCAAGGAAATGTACACGTTCGATGATCGTGGCGGCGACAGTATAACCCTGCGTCCCGAGTTCACCGCTGGGATCGCGCGCGCCTATATCACTGAAGGCTGGCAACAATATTCGCCGCTGAAGGTCGCGACCCACGGTCCGCTTTTCCGCTATGAGCGCCCCCAGAAGGGCCGTTTCCGCCAGTTCCACCAGCTGGACGCCGAGATCATCGGCGCGGGCGAGCCGGGGGCGGATATTGAACTGCTGGTCTTTGCCGACCAGTTGCTGCGCGAGCTTGGCGTATCTGAAGGCGTCACGCTGAACCTCAATACGCTGGGGGACGCGGCCAGCCGTGACGCGTGGCGCGCCGCACTGGTCGCCCATTTCGAAGCGCATCGCGATCAGCTGTCGGAGGACAGTCTCGACCGTCTGCATCGCAATCCGCTGCGTATCCTCGACAGCAAGGACCCGCGCGACCGCCCGGTGGCGGACAGCGCGCCGGATATCGACGCCTATCTGACCGATGAAGCGCGCGACTTCTTCGGCAAGGTGACGGCGGGCCTTGATGCGGCAGGTGTGGCGTGGGAACGCGATGCGCGTCTGGTGCGCGGCCTTGATTATTACCGTCACACCGCTTTCGAATTCATCACCGATCGGCTGGGTGCGCAGGGCACAGTGTTGGGCGGTGGGCGCTATGATGGGCTGATCGAAAATCTCGGTGGTCCCTCGACCCCGGCCGTCGGCTGGGCCGCGGGGATAGAGCGGCTGGCGATGCTGGTGGATGCGCCGGAGCAGGCCAAGATCAACGTAGCAGTTATCGTGGAATCAGACGATTTGATCTCATGTAGCTTTGACGTGGCTAGCAAGATTTGGCGATCAGGATTGTCCTGCGAGATAACTTCGACCGGTTCGCCAAAGAAGCGTTGGGAAAAGGCAACCAAGTTCAAAAATCCCGATCTTGCGCTTTCCTTGTCTCCGGGAATGGAAGGTCGGCCTAGTCTCCGAGTACGCTATTATGCGAAGTATCCTCAAATAGAGATGCCATCGGACGAAGCGCTTAGATCTCTCTTTGGAGCATGCTACGATTTGCAGATAGAGCGCAAACCAGTGACTCTTTGGGCTGATCGTCCTCTCTAATGCAAATCTCCGCCGAACGCATCGCGCAGATCGAGGCGCGCCGGGACGAGGTGCAGGCGTCGATGACGCGCGCGGACCTCGCGCCCGAGGAGTTCGTGCGGCTGTCGAAGGAATATGCCGAGATTGAGCCGGTGGCCCGCGCCGCGCATGAGGTGCGGCGTCTTCGGCAGGAGCTTCAGGCACTCGAATATATGGCGGGCGGCGACAATGCCGATGCTGACGCCGGGATGCGCGAGATGGCGCAGGAGGAAATGCAGCTGATCAAGAGCCAGCTGCCGGGCGCCGAACGGGCGCTCGCCCTGCAATTGCTGCCGCGCGATGCGGCCGATGCGCGTCCGGCCATGCTGGAAATCCGTGCCGGGACAGGTGGGGATGAAGCCGCGCTCTTCGCCGGTGACCTTTTCCGCATGTATCAGCGCTATGCCGACGCACAGGGTTGGAAGATGGAGATGATCTCCGCCAATGCTGCCGAAGTTGGCGGCTTCAAGGAAGTCGTCGCCAGCATCACCGGCATCGGCGTCTTTGCCAAGCTCAAGTTCGAAAGCGGCGTCCATCGTGTGCAGCGCGTGCCTGTCACCGAAAGCGGTGGGCGTATCCATACCTCTGCCGCGACCGTGGCGGTGTTGCCCGAGCCCGAGGAGGTCGATGTGCAGATCGCCGACGGCGACCTCAAGATCGACATCTACCGGGCATCGGGCGCAGGCGGACAGCATGTGAACACGACCGACAGCGCCGTGCGCATCACGCACTTGCCGAGCGGCATCGTGGTGACGCAGCAGGACGAACGATCGCAGCACAAGAACAAGGCCAAGGCCATGCAGGTGCTGCGCGCCCGGCTTTACGAAGCGGAGCGGGAACGCACGCAAAGCGAGCAGGCGGGCGCGCGCAAGGCGATGGTCGGGTCGGGCGACAGGTCCGAACGCATTCGCACCTATAATTTCCCGCAGGGCCGCGTGACGGATCACCGCATCAACCTGACCTTGCACCGGCTGCCTGAAATATTGGAAGGGCCGGGGCTCGCTGAAATCATCGACGCGTTGATCGCCGAGGATGAGGCCGCGCGCCTCGCTCAACTGGACGGCATCGGGTGAGCATCGCCCAGGCGCTTCGCGATGCGGCTGCCTTGCTTCAAAATGTCAGTGATACAGCGCGTCTCGACGCGGAACTGTTGCTCGCCCACGCGCTGGGCATCAGTCGCAATGAGTTGCTGCTTCGCCAGCAAGACCTCACGGTGCCTTCCGGCTTTAGCGCGCTGGTTGACCGACGGGTCGAAGGCGAACCCATCGCCTACATCACCGGCGTGCGCGATTTCTGGACGATCAGCCTGCGGGTGACGCCCGATGTCCTGATCCCGCGTCCGGACACCGAAACGCTGATCGAGGCCGCGATTGACCATCTCCAGGGGCGCGCACCGGCACGAATTCTGGACCTAGGCACCGGATCGGGCGCGCTGCTGCTCGCGGCCTTGGATCATTGGCCGCAGGCGACCGGCATCGGTGTGGACAGCTCCGCCGCTGCGCTCGCCGTTGCCCGGGCCAATGCCGAACATCTTGGGCTTGCCGGGCGCGCAACCTTTCAACTGGGCGACTGGGCTGAGGGGATAGCTGAACGGTTCGATCTCATCCTGGCTAACCCGCCTTATATTGAAAGCGATGCCGACCTTGCGGGCGACGTGTTGCATGAACCGGCAAGCGCCCTCTTCGCCGGTGCCGACGGCCTGGACGACTATCGGCGTATCGCGCCCATGATCGCGCGGCTGTTGGCCGAGTGCGGCATGGCGGCGATCGAGATTGGTTATGACCAGAGAGAAAGCGTCTCCGCCCTGCTTCAGGAACAGGGACTTGGCGTGGCCGTGCGCAAGGACATGGCGGGGCATGATCGTTGCCTTGTCGCTACTCCTCCTTCGCAGCTTTGAGCGCCGCCGATCCCCGTGCTGATCAGCCTACGAACCGAACGCGCCGGAATTGCTCGGGCGCAAGTGAAATTCGCTTGGTTTATCCCGCCAAAGACACTACATGAGGTGCAGGGACGGCATTATCCTGAGGATCTGCCCTGTGGGGCTTAGCTGAGAAAAGGCCGTTTTCCCGCTCCTTCAAAGTCACGATGGCGCTGCTGCGCAGGCGCCTCTGGCAGCGTAAGGGCAAGGGCTGTCGCGCAGTCCCTGTCCGGCGGAGCCCTACCCGGCCTGATAAGCAGGCCGTGCTTTAGGATAGCGACTGACCGATGATTTCAGTGAATGATGGCAAAGTGAACGCAAGGACCAGGTCTTGATCAACAACAGGCAGGCCGGTCGCCGGAATCGCGGCCGGAACAACAATAACGGACGTCCCAGCGGCGGTAACCGGGGCGGTGGCGATAGCGGCAACCGGATTGATAGCCGCGCACGCGGCAACGCGGTCCAGCTTCTGGAAAAATACAAGAATATGGCTCGTGACGCCCAGATGGCGGGCGACCGGGTGAATGCGGAATATTATCTGCAGTTCGCGGATCATTATTTCCGCGTGCTGGCCGACAATCGCGCCCGGCAGGAGGAGCAGCAGCAGCGCTACCGCCGTCCGGAAGATAATGGCGATTATGAAGGCGATGATTTCGACGCTCCGGAATATGCGGGCGATGATAATCGTGGCGAGCCGCAGCAGCAGCATTTCGAACGTGGCTATGAAGGCGATCGTCGCCGGGATCAGCCGCGCGACCAGCAGGATAATCGCGACCGGAATCGTCGGGATCGGCCTCGCCGGGACCGCCCTGCCTATGAAGCCGCCGAGCGACAGGAAATGGAAGCGCCGGAAGCTCCCGCGCCTGTGGCGGAACGCTCGCCCGAGCCTCAGCCCGAAGCGGAAGTTGCGGCAGCGCCCGAAGCGCCCCGCGCCCGCCGGGGCCGTCCCCGCAAGGCCGATACGGCGAAGTCGGAGGGCAGCGAAGGACTGGATCTCTCCGTCCTGCCGCCATCGATTGCTCGTGCCGACAATGACAGCGAGCCAGCCGCAGAGGAAGCGCCGCGCAAGCGCACTCGTCGCGCGCGCCCGGCTGCCGAAGCGGCGGAATGATCTAGCGTTCTGCCTCGGACAAGCGGCGGGATAGAATTAAAGGGAGTGGCGTTAGCGCCGCTCCCTTTTTCATATTCGACCAGCGGCAATTCAGCGCGTGGGCAAAACGCGGGGCCGATGCTGGTCGTCCAGCGCGACGAAGGTGAAGAGGCCGCTGGTAAGGTCGATCTGCTGCTGATCCGCGCCGCGCGTCGCCACCACATCGACACGAATGCCCATCGAGGTCCGCCCGCGGCGTTCCTCATGCGCATAGACCGTCACGATATCGCCCAGCAGCATCGGCGATATGAATTTCATTCCATCGATCGCGACCGTCGCCACCGCTCCTTCGGCCAGTCGGCCCGCCACGATGCCGCCCGCGATATCCATCTGGCTTAATATCCATCCACCAAAGATATGGCCGTTGGTATTGATCTGGGTGATGCCGGGAACCACCCGCAGAACCAGTTCGCCCCTTTTTTCAGTCATCGATCGATACCTCGTCCATCAGCGGGTCCATGACCTGATCGTCGTGTCCTGTCCCGCTCGACAGGAACACGAGCGCCATCAATCCGGTCCCCAGCATGAAGGTCAACCAAACCCCGATGATGGTGGCAAGGATCATGTGGAAGGGCATAGGTCCAGCCCATATCCGCAAGCAGACAAGTGCAACGCCGACGCACAGCGCGCCACCAACCGCCATCCATAACATGATGCGGCGGAACCGTCCCCATGCGGTCGCGGCAATCAGAGGATCATCGAGGCCCTGTTTGTTTCTCATCTCTTTTCTTTGGGGAGCGAAAGTGGGATCATCAAGGGACTGAGGCATAATGTCTGAACGGCAAGGAGACGGGGCATGACGATCACCGCGATTCTGCAGGGAAAGGGACGCGAAGTCACTCAGGTCCGGCCCGACGACAGCGTTCTTTCCGTGGTTCAATTATTGTCCGAACGGCGGATCGGCTGCGTCCCTGTTGTTGGTGACGGGGAAGTGCTGGGCATATTTTCGGAACGCGACCTCGTCCATCAAATCGCGCGGGACGGGGCGGCCGTGCTGCAACGCAAAGTGAGTGAGGTGATGACGGCGCCTGCCATCACCACGGACGACAAGACGCCGGTGATTCACTGTCTGTCGCTGATGACGAAGAAGCGGGTGCGACACCTGCCTGTCGTCGTTGATGGAGCCCTTATCGGACTCGTTTCCATAGGCGACCTGGTCAAGTTCCGGATCGACAGCATCGAATCGGAAGCGGCGGCTTTGCGCGACTATATCCAGTCGGCCTGATTCATTCGGCAGCGGGCAGGGGTGGCGCTCGCCGAATCACCAGGCTGACCAGCTCCATCAGCGTCCCGCGTGCACACAGCATCAGCGCGGCCAGAAAAGCGAGGCCGCCCGCCGGGACCAGTAAGCTCAGCCGCGCCAGCGCCGCCATAGGGGGCAGTTGCGAATCGATAGCCATGACCGCGCCCGCCATCAGGATAGAACAACCCAGCCCCGGAGCCGCCGCCCGAATCAGGTCGGACAGTCGGAGCCCCATCGGCCCCCCGGCGAGGCGCGCTGTAACGATCGTCAGGATGGGGAAGGCGCCCAGCCACGCCCACGCCAGGCCAATTGCTCCGAACTGAATGCCGATCAGAAACGCCGCAGGCATCAGAACCGCGCCCACCGCAGCGATTCGCGCGGTCGTGCCGGGCCGTCCCAACGCATTGCTGACCGGCGCGAACATGACTTGCAACGTCATGAACGGCATGGCGAGCGCCAAGACCGAAACGAAGGGCGCCATCTCCAGCCACTTCGTTCCGAAAAGCGTTTCCACCAGGGGCTCGGCAGTGACCGCCATCCCCAGATAAACCGGGCAGGAAATGAGCAGCAGCAGCCGTACCGCCTTGCAGAAGGACCAGGCGATTCGCCCCGGATCTTTCTGCATGCGCGCATAGGCGGGAAAGGCGACGTCATTGAGGGGTGGAATGAATTTCGACACGAAAATCTGCGTCAGGAACAGGGCTTCGGCATAGAGGCCAAGCCGGTGCGCGTTGAGCACGCGGCCTCCGATGAAAATGTCCGCCTGGCTCTGCACGATCCAGAAGAGCTGGCCGCCCAGCAGAGATGCGCCATAAGCGACCATTGCCCCTGTGCCCCTAAAATCGAAGCTGGGAATCGGCCGGAAGCCGGTGGCGAATATATAGCCCACCGCCTTCACCCAAAATCCCGCCATCGGTGCAAATACCAACGTCCACACGCCCCATCCCGATAGCGCGCCCGCCAGCGCCACGGCTGCCGACGCTATCGCCGCCACCAGATTGACCAGCGCTGGTCGCCTGAAATCCAGTGCCCGCCCCATCAGCGCTTCGGGAATCGATATGAACGGCGTCGATAGATAGAGCAGCGCCTGTACCCGCAGCAGATCCCCGACCATGGGTTGGTCATAATAGTCCGCCGCCCAGGGCGCGATCAGCAACTGCGCCAGCGCCAGTCCGCCGTTCAGCAGCAGCATGATGCC